>CAWCIK010000001.1:0-235000 GCA_963795645.1 uncultured Chloroflexia bacterium
TTGTGCCTCCTTGCTCGACTCATACGTATTGCTGAAACACCAGCACTGAGTGATCGTCGAGCAGCGCGCGCGTCTCATTGTATAAAGCGTCGTCGGCCGCGATGTCGTTGAGCGTGACGCCGCGAAGCTCCGCCGCAAAGCCGGGACCCAGCGAAATGATGTCCATGGACGCGCCCTCCCGAGGCGATGGCTGATTTGCGCAAGCCTCCCCCAAAACCGCCCGGCCGGCAAGACGCGATGGGCTTCCGCCCAAGTTGGCGGAGGTGTACCGTTCGGCCGTGGGACCATAACAGGCCGCCGCTTGTCCGCACCCAAGAACGGACGGCATGGCGGCCGATCGGGAGGAAACCAAATGACACGGTCGCGAACCGTTATTTCGCTATGCTTTGGCGCCGCCGTTGGACTTGCCGGCGGCTTTGCCGCTCCGGCCCAGGCCGACGAATTGCGCATCGGCTTCATCGCGCCCATGACCGGCATCCAGGCGCAGGTCGGCAAGGACATGGTCAACGGCTTCCAGATGTATCTCGACGAACACCATGGCGAACTGGGCGGCGCCAAGGTGAAGTTCATCGTCGAGGACAATCAGGGCCAAGCCCCGACGCCGCCGTGATCAAGGCCAAGAAGCTGATCCTCCAGGACAAGGTGCACATGTTCATCGGCGGCGTGCTGGCCTCGACCGGTTACGCGCTGGCGCCGGTATCGACGCGGAGAAGACCGTCTACATCGCCTCGATGCCGGCGGCCGACGATCTGACGCAGCGCCAGCTCGACAAATATCCTTATTTCTTCCGCACCAGTTGGACCTCGTCGCAGCCGGCGCACCCGTTCGGCCAATGGGCCTGCGACCAGGGCTACAAGAAGATCGCCGCGATCGCCGCCGATTACGCCTTCGGCTATGAAAATGTCGGCGGCTTCCAGAAGACGTTCGAGGAATGCGGCGGCAAGATCATCCAGAAAATCTGGCCGCCGCTCAGCACCAAGGATTTCGGCCCCTATATCTCGACGATCAAGAGCGACGCCGACGCGATCTTCTCCGTGATGGTCGGCCCGATGTCGCGTGCAGTTTCCCAAGCAGTTGCGCGCGCGCCGGCAACAAGAAGCCGATGATCGGCGGCGGCACCAGCTATGACGAGTTCGCCCTGCCCTTCATGGGCGACGAAGTCGATCGGCGACGTCTCGCCGCTGCAATATTCGGCCGCGCTTGCAGACGCCGAAGAACGAAGCCTTCGTGAAGGCCTACCGCGCCAAATACGGCAAGGTGCCGTCCTATTTCTCGGAGAGCAATTACACCACCGCGCAGATGATCGACGAGGTGATGAAGAAGACCGGCGGCAAATTCCCGGGCGCCGGAAAAATTCATCGCCATGATGTCGGCGATGAAGATCGACGCCGTGCGCGGGCCGGTCGCCTTCGACGACATGCGCAACCCGATGCAGAACATCTACATCAAGAAGGTCGAGAAGAAGAAGATGTTCGGCTACGACAAGGCCGAGCTCTGGAACACGGTGATCAAGACCTATCCGAACGTCAGCCAGTTCTGGACCTACGGCAAGGCCAACTTCCTGAAGCAGCCGGTCTACAGCCGCGACTATCCGCCCTGCAAGAACTGCGAATAGACGACGGCTTGCGACGCGAGATAGAGCCCCGGCCGCAAGGCCGGGGCTTCTTGTTGGGCAAGAATGCCGTCCGGCGCGACGGATTTCTTGCGAGTGGGCGCTCGGCCGCCAGTCTTCGGCGCAGCGTCGCGCGCTTATTAGCGCTTTTGCAATCTCGCAGCCTGCGTGGCAGCGCTACGATGCTGATGGCATACCGTGTTGCAACACAGCTCCGCACGCTCCGCGCCAAGAAGGGACGGCGGCAACGCTCGATCGGGAGGATGCAATGCATGACACTTCGCGAACCGTCGCAACGTTGCTTCTTGGCGGCGCTCTCGCGCTCGGCGCATCGGCCTGTGCGCCGGCGCAGGCCGAGGAACTGCGCATCGGATTTCTGGCGCCGAAGCACCGGCATCTTCACCGCAGCTCGGCGTCGACATGCGCAACGGCTTCCAGATGTATCTGGACGAGCACAAGGGCATGCTCGGCGGCAGCCAAGGTGAAGTTCATCGTCGAGGACACGCAAGGCAAGCCGGACACCGCCGTCGCCAAGGCCAACAAGCTGATCCTGCAGGACAAGGTGCACATGCTGGTCGGCGGCGTGCTGGCCACGACCGGCTATGCGCTGGCGCCGGTCGCCGACGCGGAAAAGATGCTCTATATCGGCTCGATCGCAACCGCCGACGATCTCGGCGCAGCGCAGGTCGACAAATATCCCTACATGGTGCGCCCGACCTGGGTGCCGTCGCAGCCGAACCATCCGCTCGGGCAATGGGCCTGCGACCAGGGCTACAAGAAGGTCGTCACCATCGCGGCCGACTACGCCTTCGGCTACGAGACAGCTGGGCGGCTTCCAGCAGACCTTCGAGGATTGCGGCGGCAAGGTCATCCAGAAGATCTGGCTGCCGATCGGCACCAAGGACTTCGGACCCTATATCCCGACGCATCAAGAGCGATGCCGACGCCATCTTCACGCTGATGGTCGGCCCGATGTCGCTGCAGTTCCCCAAGCAGTTGCGCGCGGCCGGCAACAAGAAGCCGATCGTCGGCGGCGGCACCAGCTATGACGAGTTCGTCCTGCCGTTCGATGGGCGACGAGGTCATCGGCGACGTTTCGGCGTTCATGTACAGCGCCGCGCTCGACACTCCGAAGAACGAGGCCTTCGTCAAGAAGTACCGCGCCAATTCGGCAAGGTGCCGTCCTATTATTCGGAGGCGAACTACTCCACCGCGCAATGGATCGACGAGACGATGAAGAAGGCCGGCGGCAAGTACCCCGGCGCCTGTCGAGTTCATCGAGCTGATGCGGAGCATCAAGCTCGACGCAGTGCGCGGACACCTTTCGCTGGACGACACCAACACCGCGTCGAGAACCATCTACATCAAGAAAGTCGAGAAGAAGAAAATGTTCGGCTATCCGAAGGACGAGCTCTGGAACACGGTGATCAAGACCTATCCGAACGTCAGCCAGTTCTGGACCTACGACAAGGCGAAGTTCCTGGCGCAGCCGGTCTACAGCCGCGACTTCCCGCCCTGCAAATACTGCGAATAAGCGCGATCCGCTGCACGCGATTTAAAGCCCCGGCCGCAAGGCCGGGGCTTTTTATTGACGTCGGCGGGCCTCTCACCGCTGCTCCCGAGCCGCCATTGAAATCCGCCTCCCGAGTGCGCATAAGGAGCGATGGTCAAGGCGTTGAGGGGTCGGAATGGTTGACGGGGGTCTGACGCGCACGCGCGTGGTCATCGTCGGAGCCGGCTTCGGCGGTATCGGACTGGGCATCAAACTCAAAGACTCCGGCCTTACCGATTTCATCATCCTCGAGAAATCGGATTGCGTCGGCGGCGTCTGGCGCGAAAATCGTTATCCCGGCGCCGCCTGCGATGTGCCGTCGCATCTTTATTCGTTTTCCTTCGAGCCGCGCGCCGACTGGCCCGACAAATACGCCAACCAAGCCGACATCCTGGACTATCTCAAGCAAAGTGCGCGCAAGCATGGCCTCGAAACGCATATCCGCTATGGCGCGGAGGTCGCCGAGGCGCGCTGGGATGAGGCTGCCAGCAAATGGATCGTGCGCACGCGCGACGGTCAGGTCTTCGAAGCCCAGTCCCTGGTCACCGCAACCGGGCAGCTCAGCCGTCCCTCCATACCGAAACTGCCGGGGCTCGAACGCTTTGCCGGCGCGGCCTTTCATTCCGCCCAATGGCCGCACGACTGCGCTCTTGCCGGCAAGCGCGTCGCCGTCATCGGTACCGGCGCCAGCGCCATTCAAATCGTGCCCGCTCTCGCGCCGCAGGCGAGCCGGCTTTATCTGTTCCAGCGCTCGGCGGCTTACGTCCTGCCAAAGCCGGACAAGAAATATCCGCGCTGGCAAGTCGTTCTGTTCAAGCGTTTCCCGGCCCTGCTCAAGCTCAGCCGCCTAATTATCTACATCCAGCACGAGTTGAAGGCGTTCGCCTTCGTGACCTGGCGCGCGGCACTGCGCTTCAAGCGTGTGGCCTTCTTGCGCAACCTGAAGCGCGGCGTGAAAAACCTTGAACTGCGCGAGCGTTTGATCCCGGACTACCGGCTCGGCTGCAAGCGCATCCTGTTCTCCAATGATTTTTATCCGGCTATGGATCGCCCCAATGTCGAGCTGGTGACCGATCCAATCGCCGACATCCGCAGCGATGCCATCGCCACCGGCGACGTGACGGAGCGCAAAGTCGACTGCATTATTTTCGCCACCGGGTTTACGGCGACCGAGTTTCTGGCACCTATGAAAGTGATCGGCGTCGGCGGCAGGAATTTGCAGCAATCCTGGAGCAACACCGGCGCGCAAGCGCACCTCGGCATGACGGTCGCGGGCTTCCCGAATTTTTTCATGTTGTACGGGCCCAACACCAATCTCGCGCACAACTCGGTCGTCTATATGATCGAGAGCCAAATTCATTACCTGATGGCCTGCCTAACGCGCCTCTGCCGCGACGAGGTCCGCAGCATCGAGGTCAAGAAAGAGATCCAGGACCGCTACAACGCCAAGATTCAGCGGCGCCTCGAAAAGGCGACCTGGTCGAAAGGCTGCACCAGCTGGTACCTCACGGCGGCGGGCAAGAACGTTGCGAACTGGCCCGGCTATTCGCTCGAATTCCACCTGCGAACCCGCGCGCCGAACTGGGCCGATTATGCTGTGCAATAGCGCGGCGTTCGTTCCAGGCGGCGCCCGCGAGCGGCTGGCCGCGCCGCTGCTGCGCCTGGCGACGCGGCTAGCCGTGAAGCCCGTCTTGTCGCCGGCTGTCCCGATCGCGCGGCAGCGCCGCCGGCTGCGACAAGTGACGCGAATGCTGCGGGCGGCGAGCGGCGTGGACATCGCGTCCGGCACCGTCGGCGGCGTCAGCGGGGAATGGCTGCGGCCGCGCCGCCCGGCGGCGAGTGCGGCAGCGTCGATCCTCTACCTGCACGGCGGCGCCTATTGCATCGGATCGCCCGCCACCCACCGCGCCGTGACATCGCATCTCGCCCGCACCGCGGGTCTGCCGGTCTTTGCCGCCGATTACCGTCTCGCGCCCGAGCACGCGTTCCCGGCGGCGCTCGAGGATGCCGTTGCCGCCTGCCGATCCCTGTCCGAAACGGGAGCGCTCGCGATCGCCGGCAATTCTTCCGGCGCCGGCCTCGCCTTGGCGGCCGCGCTGGCGCTGCGGCAACGGCAAGCGATGGCCCCCGCGGCGCTGGTCTTGCTGTCGCCCTGGGTCGATCTGACGGTCTCCGCGCTTGCGGCCACGGCCCCGAGCGAAGTGATGTTGAGCGCGACCTGGCTCGGCGCCTGCGCCCGGCACTATCTCACCGGCCAGGACGCGAAGACGCCGCTGGCCTCGCCGATTTTTGGCGATTTGCGCCGGTTGCCGCCGGTCCTGATCCAGTCCAGCCCGGACGAGCTGCTCCACAGCGAAGCAATCAAGCTCCACGACGCTCTGGAAAATGCCGGCGTGACCGTCCATTGCGAAATCGTGCCGGACCGTTGGCACGAATTTCAGCTGCACGCCCACCTGCTGCCGAGCGCAAGGCTGGCGATCGAACGAGCGGCGGCGTTTGTCGCATCCAATCTCGCGCCGGGACCTGGCGCATAAACCTACGCCGCGTGCAGCGCCTCGAGCTCCGGCATCAGCACCACGCTTTCCTGCTCGTTGGGGTCGGTGCGCGCGATCACGGCCGTACAAGGCTCGGTCTGGCTCATGTTGTACGGCAGATGCGGCATGTCGGCGGGGATGTAGACGAAGTCGCCCGCCCGCACGACCATATGCTGCTCGAGCCGCTCGCCGTAGTACATCGCGGCCTCGCCGCTGAGCACGTAGATCGCCGTCTCATGGTGCTCGTGTTTGTGCGCCTTGGCGCGCGCCCCCGGCGGCATGGTAAGCAATTGCATGTGAATGGCCGACGCGCCCACCGTCTCTGCAGAAACGGCGGGAGCGTAGGTAAAGCCTTGCTTGCCGATAAAAGGCGCGCTCGCGCGCAACGACTTGCACACCGCGGGCTGCGCGCGCGTGGCGGTATTGGGTTGGGACATGGTAAATCTCCTTTGACCCATTGTAGCGCCATCCGTCGAGTCGCGAAACGTGGGCGACGACGCCCGAACCGCCGCAAGGCGCCGGCAGCCGCACATCTTTGATTAAACTTTGGTAATTCCGCGCGCCGATTTCTACTCGCCCGCCACCACCACGGTTTCGGAACGCGAGCGCGGGCGGCGGATAAACTGACTGATGAATACGCCCACAATGAGGATCGCGCCGACGGCATAGGTCTCGTAGAACAGCTGTTCCTTGATCCCGAGGAAGTAGTTGATCATGCGATCGACCGGCAACAGAAGATAAACGCGGCCAAGCCCGGCAAGTGCCCGTTCGACCGTTGTCGTGGCCCGCAATCCCGAAGCATTCCAGGAACATCGCCCAGGCGATGACGCCGAAGATCGCGCCGACAACCGTCACGACAATGTCGACTGTCGGTGCCGTGAGCAGGATCGGCGTGTAGACGAACATGATCGGCATGATGAAGATCATCGACGCAATCTTGGCCGCCTGGAAACCGGTCTTGATCGGGTCGCCCTGCGAGATCGCGCTCGCCGCATAGGCTGCGAGCGCCACCGGCGGCGTCACGGCGCTCACGACGGCGAGCCAATAGCTGATCATGTGCGCGGTCACGCCGGCACGCCAAACTGGGTGAGCGCGCCGACCGCGAAGATCGCGAGGATCACGTAGCTTGCGACGATCGGCAGTCCCATGCCGATGACATAGCCGGCAACGATCACCCAGAAGATCGTCATAGGCAGCAGCCCGAAGCTCAACTCCACCAACAGATTTGAAACCCGGCCTGGAAGATCGCTCTGGGTCGCGCTCGACAGGAGAATGCCGAGCACGCCGGCAATACATCCGACGACCAACGTATTCTTTGCGCCTGCCTCCAGTGAAGTCCAGACATTCCTCATCACCTCGATGGAGACGCGCGACAGGCAGGTGCACGGCGCCGTCGCTCGGCTCGTCTCGGGCGGCGCATCGGCCGCCAGCCCGGTATACGGAATGGCCGTCCATCTGCGCCGCGCTGCCGGCGAGCACAATTTCGCCCAACTTAAGCACGATGAACATGGCGATCGTCCAGAAACCGCGCCCCGCCCATCGTGAGGCCGCGATAATCGGCGGCAAACCAGTTGAACGGCGCGCCGATATGCGAGCCCAAAGAAATAGACGAAGACACCGAACAGCAGCGAAGGGAAAGAAAGTACTTCCAGCTCGTCTCCGACCACGGCGTGCGCGACGGCAACAAACAGATCGACGACCCGCGAGCAGGACGATCAGCGCGATGGTCTTTGCCGCAGCCAGGAACGGCAAATCGCCGATCACCAGGAAGTACACCATGACCGGAATCGGCAGCAGCAGATGCAGCCGCGGAATGATACGGTCCCACGGCGGCAGTTCGTCGGCCGGCTACGCCGTGCAGTCCGTAGCGCGCGGCGCGGAAATACACGATCAATCCGACGGACAGATAGTAGAGCAGCGCCGGCATGAGCGCGATCTTGACGATGGTGAAGTAGCTCGTCTCGGTCAGTTCCGCGAGCAGGAACGCGCCCGCGCCCATGATCGGCGGCATATAGGCGCCGCCGGTGGAGGCCGCCGCCTCGACGGCGCCGGCGAATTCGGCGCGATAGCCGACGCGCTTCATCAGCGGAATGGTGAAGGTGCCGGTGGTCACCACATTGGCGACGCCGCTGCCCGAGATCATGCCGAACAGTCCGCTACTGGTGACCGCCGCCAGTCCGGGCCCGCCGGTGCGCTGTCCGGTCAGCCGGTAGGCCGCATCGATGATCAGCGATCCAAGCCCGGTCTTTTCCAGAAACGCGCCGAGGATCACGAAGATCACGATGTAGGTCGCGAACACCTCGATGATCAGCCCGGTCATGCCGTCGGTCGACAGCATGAGGAATTCCATGACGCGCTCGACCGAAAGGCCGGCGTGCCACAGCAGCCCCGGCATCGACTGGGCGATCGGTTCGAAGGAATAGATGAAGAACAGAAAGCCGATCAGCGGAATGATCGGCCCGACGATGCGGCGCGCGATCTCGAAGCTCGCCGCCGCCAGCATGCCGGAAAGGAAGATGACCGGCGTCGGCGACCGGCCCGCCGATGCGTTCGGTCAGATTCGACCTTGATTGTCCATCCACCACAGGATGGCCGCCGAACGCGCCGACCAGAAACAGGATATCGGACACCGTCAGGTTTGTCGGTTAAATTCGCGCGCGTGGCCTCGTAGACGTAGACGGCAGCGCCGAACAGTCCGCCAACGCCGGCGACAGATCCAACGTTTGGTCGTTGCAGAAATTCGCGCCACAACTCGACGTGATTGAAAAATTGCCAGTCCGATCCAGATAGCGATCGCGCCGCAGAGCACAACCAGATCGAACAACGCGAAGAATTCGTCGAGCCACACGATCACCTTCGCGCAACGGCCGCCTGCGACTCTTGTAGAGTGATCAGCGAGAGAACAATCACGCCGAGCAGGAACGTTCCCTTGAAATCTCGGTCGCCGGCGAGCCGAAAAACGCGACATAGATAAAGAAAGCGGAGAACGCGACCGCCACGATCGAAAGCGCGACACCGGGAACGCCGGTCACGCGGCGCGGCTGAACCACCTCATCGCTGACGAGGCCGATCTTCATCAGGATCGCAAGTGCGTCGTTCGCCATGAAGACCCGCCCAGCCGAACTGGTCGTGAAATCGCGCCAATTCGCGTTGTGTATTCGTTGTGAATTCAATGCAAGGATGCGGAAGGGATCAACCCCTTCCGCATCCTTGATCATGCGTCGCCGCTACCGAAGCGGCACGGTCATTACGAGCCTTCGTATCCCTTGACGAGATCGGCCGGCACCTTCACGCCGTGCTCGTTCCAGTACTTGGCGGCCGCCGGATGCACGTAGATCTTATGCTCCTTGAGCGAATCGAACTTGCCGCTCAATGAATTCCAATAGCTGGCGGTGCTGGCAAGCTGTCTTCAGATTTTCGGGGCGGCGATGGTCTTGAGCATGTCGTAGACCGCTTGGTCGGACATCTTCTTGCTGACGATCCACCACACGTCGTAGCCGATGGTGAGCGCCGGCTTGTCCATGCCCTTCACGTCCTTCTGCACCGGGATAGTGGTGGTGAATAGAACTTGAACTTCGTGGTCAATAGCTTGTGCTCTTCCGGCGTCATGCTGATGTAGCGCACCGGCTTGGTCAGCGAGAGCTGGGTCAGCGCGGGAATCTGGTACGGCACGCCGGCCGAGCAGACCACGTCGATCTGACGGTCGCCGAGCGCGCGCGCGGAGGCCGAGAAGTCCATGTAGCGCTGCTCGATCTTGTCCATCAGGCCGAACGCGGTGAAGATCTTGACGCAGTTGGCGCTCGAGCCCGAGCCTTTGTTCAGCAGGCTCACCACCTTGCCCTTCATGTCGCTGAACGACTTGATCGGGCTGTCGGCCAGTACAGCGATGATCTGCGTCTGCTGACGCACATTGGCGATCACGCGGAAGTCGTGGCTCGGGCCGTCCTTCTTGAACCCGCCCTCGCCGTACCAGGAACTCATAGACCTGCGGAATATGCGCCCAACCGGAAGCGAGTTCCTGCAGGCGCACTTGCGGGCATTGTCGACCGAACCGGCGGTCGGTGTATATTGGAACTTATACTTCTTACCCAGGTCCTGTCTGAAGAAGCTGCGTTGCCGCGCTCCAGGACGGATGCCATGCACCGCCCGACGGGCCGCCACCCATGCGATAGACTTCTGCGCGCTTGCGCCGCGCTCGCCATGGCGAGCGCGGACGCACCAATAATTAATGCTCGGAAAAGCGTCATCGTATCCTCCCTGCTGTTTCCACCGTGTGGTCTGCCTTTTGCGGCAGTTCTCATTGTCGTGACGCAAGGATGGCAGCTTTGGCCGATAGAAACAACGGCTTATATGCCGCGGCTGAAATTGTGATTCCTGCGAGAGCCCGATCGGCGTGGCGCTGACAAGAAGGCGTATCGAATAAGAACGACGCTGCGCTGCAATAACAAAATTCAAAAACTTGCATATTTTTCGCATGGTGACACAAAGCGCGCGTGCCGCGCACGGTGCGTCGCGCGCAACGCAGGCTTTCGGTCGCTGCGCGAGCCCTTGCGCTGTCGTTGCCGCTCTATGTCGCCGGAACCGGCATCGCCGGCGCAGCCGAGTCCGGCGGCGGCGCAGCGCTGCCGCTTTCCAGCCGGCCGTCGCGCAGCCGGTAGATGTGATCGAAGTGGTCCAGAATCATTTCGTCATGGGTGACGACGATGATCGCGGCCTGTTGATCGACCGCGATGCGGCGCAGCAGATCCATCACAATGCGCGCGCGCACCGAATTGAGAGGCGCGGTCGGCTCGTCGGCGAGGATGATGCGCGGATGATTGGCGAGCGCGCGGGCGATCGCTACCCGCTGGGCCTCGCCGCCGGAGAGCTGTTTTGGCAACGCATGCTTGCGGTGGCCGACTTCGAGATAGTCGAGCAATTCGACGGCGCGCGTGCGCGCCGCGGCCGCGCTGAAACCGGCAAGATCGAGCACCACGGCGACATTGTCGCTGCCGTCGAGGAACGGCAGCAGATTGGGGTATTGAAAGATGAAGCCGATCTTGTCGAGGCGCAGCCGGCGCAGATCGGACTTGAGCCAGTGTTCATCGTAGACGACCTCGCCGTCGAGCGTGATGCGGCCGCTGCTCGGCTCCAGAATACAGGCAACGCAGTGCAGCAGCGTCGTCTTACCCGAACCGCTCGGGCCCATCAGCCCGACAACCTGCCCCGGATACACTTCCATATTGATGTCACGCAGAGCGTCGACCCGCGCAGTGCCGACGCCGAAATGCTTGGAGAGGTGTTCGACCCGCACGACCGGCTGTCTGCTCGTCTCGGCCATGTTGCTACCCTGACGACGCGAGCGCTTCTGCCGGATCCACCTTGAGCGCGAGGCGGATGCCGAGGGTGCTGGCGGCAAGGCAGATCACCACCGTGATGCCGAAGACAATGGCAATACTTTCGGGATCGAGCACAAGCCGCCGCGGGAAGTACGGCATGAAAATAAGAACAAGGGCCAGCCCGATAGCGTACCCCATAATCCCCATCGACAGCGCCTGCTGCACGACGAGGCCAACAATGGTGCGGTCGGGGGCGCCGACGAATTTGAGCGTGGCGATCGAGCGCACCTTGTCCATGGTCAGGGTATAGACGATCAGGGCGATGATCACCGCCGAGACGATGATCAGCAGTACCATGATCAGACGCTGCTGGTTGCGCGCCTTCTCGATGACGAACTTGCTCAGCAGCGTTTCCTGCTGGTCCTGCGTGAGCGTCGTGAGGTGCTTCCAACGCGCGAGCGCGGACGCCACCTCGTTGACCGGAACGTAGGGCGACACCTTGGCAATGACGGCATTGATCTGGTTGCTGGTTTCTTGCGCCCCGCCGCGCGCGCTTTCACGCCGCGCCGCCGGCGGCGCCAGCTCGAATTGCAGGCCTTGCGCGTCGCGCAAGGTAATGTAGCCGACCGGATCGCCGGAGGCGGTCAACTCCTTGCTCATCAGGCCGACGACGGTGAACTTGTGCCCGTGCGTGCCCAGCGGCACCTGCTGGCCGAGCGTGAGACCGGCCGAGCGGTCGATGATCATCTCGTAGTGATCGCGCAGGATTTGGCGCCCCGCCGCCAGTTTGCTGCGGGCCGCCCGGCCGCCCCGGCTCGAAGCCGACCAGGAAAAGCCGCAGCGGCTTGCCGTTGAGCTCGGTCTGCACCGATTGATAGGTGACGGCGCCGGCGCGCTCGATGCCGTAGACGCGGCTGACCAGTTCGCGGGTGTCGCCGGGGATGCGCGAGGATTCCGCGAACGGGCCGTTGGTGCCGGCTTCCACCACCCAGAGATCGGCGTTGGCCGCGCGCGCCTGCCGCAGCGCGTCATCGATCAGCCCGCCATAGACGCCGGTGATCACGATGACGATGCCGAGCAGAAGGCTTAAGCCGAAATTGGTCAGCACGAAGCGCAGGAGATTGTGCTTGATGTCGCGATAGGCGAGATTCATGGCTTCGGCTCGCCGGTGGTCTTGGCGCTGGCAATCTTGGCGGCGCGGCCGTCGCGCAACCCGCTGCGCAGATTCGTCACCACCATGGCGTTGGCCGGCAAGCCGCCGGTGATTTCATAGCGGCCGTCGAGCAGCCGGTGGCCGAGCTTCACCTCGCGCTGTTGCAGATGACCGTCCTCGACGGTCCAGACCGTCCCGTGATTCTTGGCGAGCCCGACGATCGCCGCCTGCGGCACCAGCAAGGCCTGCGCCAACCGCACCGTGGTGATGTAGACCTCGGCCTGCTCGCCGAGATTGATACGTCGGAAATTCGGTCGAACGCGATCTCGATGCGGCGCTCTTCGTTGACGCGGTCACTTTCCGGCTGGATGCGGGCGACCTTGCCTTTAATATGGACGCTCGGACGCGAGCGCAGCACGATCTCCGCCGGCTGGCCGACCTTGATCTCGCCGGCTTTGCTTTCGTCGATATAGGCCAGCACCCAGATCGGTTTCGGATCGATCAGCGTGAACACCGGCTCGCCGGCGCCGAGCGCGGAGCCGAGCTCCTTCAGCCGCGCGATCACCATGGCGTCGTAGGGCGCCATCAGCGTATGGAAATCGAGCGTGGCGGTTTCTTACTGCTGTTGCGCCTTGGCGTCGCCGATCGCGGCCTGCGCCACCAGCATTTCGCTTTTCGCCAGGTTCACATCGGCGAGCGCGGTGTCCTGCGCAGCTTGCGCGGTCTCAGCCGTCTCCACCGAAATCGACGTTGCTCTGCACCAGCTTCTGCCGGCGTTCATTGATGCGCTTGGCGTTGTCGTAATTGGCCAGCGATTTCTGCACGCTGGCGTTGGCCTTCTGCAGATTGGCCTCGGCTTGCTGCACCGCCGCCGTCGGCGCGGGCGACGCTGCGCGCGCTGCTCGCGGTCGTCGAGACGGCCAAGCACCGCGCCCTTGGCGACGCGGTCGCCGACATCGGCGCGCAGATCGATCAGCACGCCGGAAACTTTGAAGCCGACCTTGGACGTGACCCGCGCCTCGACGGTTCCAAGGCCGAAAACCGCACCGGCACGTCGCGGACGATGCTGGCGACCTCGACCTTGACCGGGCGCAGGAAAGCCGTCCAGGCGCCGAAAGCGGCGGCGGCTACCACGATGAGCGCGATGGCGAGCGGGACGGCGCGTTTCAGGCTCATGGCATTCCCCATAGAAAAGCCCTGTACAACCGTGAATATAGACATGCCCGCGCCGTGGCATTGATCGGAATCAACAAGGCGGCCGGCGCAGGTTTCGCCGGCCCATCATGACAGTCGAACCAGGGTCCCGATACGACCGGGATCATATGGCGCCCGCTGGCCGCTTTTTTCCGCATGCGACGCCCTGCTCCGCCTGGATTGGCATCGCCGGCGCGGTCAGCCGCCCGCCTGCCAACGCCCTATGGCGCCGATCGGATAGATGAGCTGAATGATATTGAGCGTCAGGTTATCGCGGATCATTACGCCGACGAAGGCTTCCAGCGCGATCACCAGTGCCACGCTCGCCCAGACCGGCGCCCGGCGCGCGAACACAAAGCCGAACATGGCCATCAGTGTGTCGGACACCGAATTGAGCACGCTGTCGCCGATATAACCGTTGGCCAGCGCCTGCTGGCGATAGCGGTCGATGATGAACGGCGTGTTCTCGAAAATTTCCCAAGCTCCTTCGATGCCGACCGCCAGCGCAAAGCGCAAAGCCACGGGCGCGCGCGGAAAAATCAGCCAGAGCAGGAAATAAAAACCGATGCCGTGAATGACGTGGGAGAAGCTGTACCAGTCGGTGATCTGCTGCGAATTCTCCGGCCCGCTCACCGTTCCGACCCACAGCTTGATGGTGCCGCAGGTGCAGATCGGCGGCTGCCCCATGACGGTGAGCACGATCGCTTGCAACGCCACCAGGCCGGCGGCGATCAGCAGCGCCGTGGCGACCGGCGCCCGCGCGAAGCCTTGGCAGATTGTGTTGCGCCATTGCGTAAACATCGGAATTCCCGGCCGACCGGTTATGTCGACAAGAAGATATGCGGCAACATGACCGACACGGCGTAAAAGAGCCAATGCACAATGTAGGAATAGGCCAGCCCGTTGCGGACGCGCAGGATAAGATAGGGAAAGGTGAGACCGAAAAATGCGGCTGAGAGCATGAACCGGATCACATAGCCGGTCGGCACGCCGCCGAAGGCCAGCAAGGCATGCGCCGCTCCGAAGGCGAGCGCGCAGTACACGGAAATCTTGCGCAGACTGAATTGCTCGGCCGCCAGCGCCAGCACGAGCGCCACCACCAGCAGCTGCTGGAAAAGAATATCGATGGACTTCGGGAGAAAGTAGGCGGGCGTGGCGAACACGACCTCGGGCGGATTCCACAACTTCGCGCCAATTCACCGACGGCAGCAGCGGCAGCACATAGGCCGCAAAAAGCAGGCAGCCGGCGAAAGCCAGCGACCACACCACGTAGCTGACGAGCGGGTTCTGGAACGTCGCCCAGCGCCCATATTGCGGCCAGGTGGCATAGAGCGGCCAGAAAGTGATGACCGCAATGCCGATCCAGAACGCGTAATAGAGCGCGACCGCGATCGAGCCGCTGTTGTAATTCGGCTGCACTCCGAACGCCGGCAGCAGGAAATAGTAGCCGACGTCGGAAACGGTCCAGATCGCCGCGATTTGCGCGATGCGCCGCAGCAGCTGCGCGTTCTGCGCAACCAGCGCGCCGATGGGTAGTAAGCATTTGCCCTGCAATCGATCGTGCCACGCGGACGCCGCCGGAGCCAGCGCGCCCCGCGCCCTACTCCGCCGGGATCGGCGTCGCCGGCGCGGTGGGCGCGCCCGCCGCCGGCGAATGGTGGCGCGGCCCTTGAGCGCGCGCTCCTCCATGGCGATCAGGAACGCCATGCCGAAGCCGAGCACCAGCGCGCAGGCCATGAACACGAAGCGGAAGGCCACGCGCAGCGCCTGCGCCGAGGCCGCGCGCGCCAGCGTCTCCACCGACATGCCGGTGACGCCGCCGAGACCGCCCAGCACGATGGCGCCCAGCACCGCCACCACCAGCGCCGACAACAGCGCGCGGAAGAAATTGGCGGCGCCGGTGGCGACGCCCATCTGGTGCTGCGTCACCGCGTTCTGCATGCACACGGTGGAGACCGGGAATACGGTGCCGAGGCCGGAGCCGATCACCGCCAGCAGCACCAGCACCAGCGCGGTCGGCATCGAGTCCGGCCAGATCGCCAGCGCGATCAGCGCCAGGATCGCGATGACGTAAGCCGATCAGCGGCCATGCGCTTGTAATGCGTCATATGCATCATCAGCCGGCCGGAGATGGTGGAGAAGCAGCACGGTCGCGCCCATCAGCGGGATCAGCGCCAGGCCGGACTGGCTGCGCCGACAGATGCAGCACCGTCTCGAAATAGAGCGGCACGAAGATGGTCATGCCGACCAGCGTGCGCCATGGTGCAGGCGCCGGCGAGCGCCGCGGTGCGCACCACCGGATTGGCCAGCACCGTGAGCGGCAGGAACGGCTCCTGCGGCCGCTGATCAGCCGCCAGGCGAACAGGCCCCACAGCACGGCCGAAGTCAAAGCAGCGCGCCGATCGGCGCCGAGATCCAGTCGAACTTGCGCCCGCCCCAGGACAGCGCCAGCAGCAGCGCCACCGCCGCCGCCATCATCAGGAGCGCGCCGACGACGTCGAATTCGTGCTTGCGCGGATGGAACGGCACGCGCTTGAGCACGTTCGAGGTCATGGCCGAGCGCGGCCAGGCCGAGCGGCAGGTTGATCCAGAAGATCAGCGACCAGTCGATGTGCTGCGTCAGGAATCCGCCCAGCACCGGCCCGCCCACCGAGGAGAGCGCGAACACCGCCGCGATATAGCCCTGGTAGCGGCCGCGCTCGCGCGGCGACGACGATGTCGGCGATGATGGTCTGCGACAGCGCCATCAGCCCGCCGCCGCCCAGCCCCTGCAGCGCGCGCGCGAAGACCAGCGCGGTCATGCTCGGCGCCAGCGCGCAGGCGAGCGAGCCGAGCGATGAACAACGCGATGGCGATCAGCATCATGGCGCGGCGGCCGTGGATGTCGGACAGCTTGCCGTAGAGCGGCGTGACCGCGGTGCCGGTGAGCAGATAGGCGGTGACCACCCAGGACAGGTCGCCGAGATCGCCGAAATGGCGGCCGATGGTGGGCAGCGCGGTCGCCACGATGGTCTGGTCGAGCGCGCCCAGGAACATCGCCAGCATGATGCCGATCACGATCGGCAGCACTCGCGGATGCGTGAGCGGGCGCGCGGCGGGCCGCGCCGGCGCGGCGCCGTGGCTGCTGGCTTTGGGCTTGGGACTCATCGGCACCTGGCGCGCGTTGATGCCGCGCGCCGCGGCTATTGCAATGGGGCGCAAGCGCGGGGGTGGTATGCCAGCGTCAGTCCGGCCGCGCGCACGAAGTGCGCGAGCTTGCGAATCCGATACAATGGCGGCCATCGCGCTGATCATCCGGGTTCGCCGCTGTCGCGCCACGGAATGGCGCGTGTGTTCATGCGCTCTGCCGCCGATTGCCGCTCTGCTGCTGGCGCTCCCAGCCGCCGCCGCCGGCCGCGACCTGCCGGCAGGCTTCGTCTATCTGCGCGACGTGGCGCCCCGGCATCGCGCAGGACATCCGCTACGCCACGGCCGACAATTTCACCGGCCGCCCGCTGCCCGGCTATGGGGCGGGCGAATGCGTGCTGCGGCGCGCGGTTGCGCGCTGGCGCTGGCGCGCGTGCCGGCCGATCTGGCGCGCGATCAGCTTGGCCTGAAGGTCTACGACTGCTACCGCCCGCACGCGCGCGGTGCGCGCCTTCTGGCGCTGGTCGCAGACGGCGCGACGGCGGCGCAGCAAGCGCTTCTATCCGCATGTGCCGAAAGCGCGAACTGTTCGCGCGCGGCTATATCGCCTCGCATTCGCGCCATTCCGCCGGCACCGCGGTCGACCTCACGCTGGTGGCGCTGCCGGCGCCGACGCGTGGCGCCGTTCGATCCGCGCCAGCGCTACGGCCCCTGCACCGCGCCGGCGGCAGCAGCGCGCGCCCGACAATTCGCTCGACATGGGCACCGGCTTCGACTGCCTCGACGTGAAGAGCTACACCGCGCAGCGGCGCGGTCACGCGCGCGCAGCGCCATCGGCGCGACGTGCTCAAGGCCGCCATGAGCGCGCACGGCTTCCGCAACTATTTCCGCGAATGGTGGCACTACGAATTCGCCGGCGCGCCGCGCCGCGCATTCGACTTCCCGATCCTGCCGCGCGGCCAGCGCTGAGCGCTGCGCCTTTCATCGGCTGTCGTCCCGGCCAAGCGACCCCGGGCTTGGCCCGGGGGAGCGCGAGCCGGGACCCAGTAGCCCCTGTGTCGAGATACGGGCAGACCGGGGTTACTGGGTCCCCGCGTCCACGTTTTACGTCCGCCCCCACCCCTTCTTCCCCCTCGCCCTCATTTCCCGTTCCCGCCACGCTTTCGCCGCGCCCCCCTCGGCCACTTCCCCGGCCAGCTCACGATATACTCCTCGAGCTTGCTCGTCCGGCACATCCTTCTCGCTCGCCGCCACCCGGCCGCGCACCGAGACGCCGGCCGTCGTGCACCGTCTCCCGCGAGCCCGACACCAGCGGGTGCCACCAGGCGAGATCGCTTGCCCTCCGCCACCAGCCGGTAGGCGCAGGTCGGCGGCAGCCAGGTAAGCCTGCGCACGTTGCGCGGGGTCAGCCGCACGCAGTCCTTCACGCGGCGCTGGCGGTGGGCATAGTCGGAGCAGCGGCAGGTCTTGGCGTCGAGCAGCCGGCAGCCGACGTCGGTGAACACGGTCTCGTTGGTGTCCTCGTCGATCAGCTTGTTCAGGCAGCAGCGCCCGCAGCCGTCGCACAGGCTCTCCCATTCGGCGTTGCGTCATCTGCGAGAGCGCCTTGCGGCGCCAGAACGGGGCTTTGTCGGCGGCTTGTTTCACGGTTTGGTTCGGGCTTTGGCGGTCGGCCATGCGGGGGGAATCCTTGAACGCCGCCCTTGTAGCCCGCGCGCGCGGTTGCGTCATGGCCGGGGCGGGGTTTACCGGTGGCCGTCGTCCCGGCCCCTCCGCCGTCGTCACCGCACCCCTTAACCGTTGTCCCGGCCTCCTCAGCCGTCGTCCCCGCGAAGGCGGGGACCCAGTAACCCCGGTCTGTCCGCACCGGGACCACCGGGGTTACTGGGTCCCGGCCCTCGCTGGCGCTCGGCCGGGACGACAGTTAACGGCTTGCGCGGATAACCGCCCCCGCCCCGGTTCCCGGCCATTTTTGACCGCAATTTCCGTTCATCTTGCCGGTGATTAACCGCGTCGGGAGCGCGTCGCGCCATTGGCCGCACGCGCGCCAATCGGCTAAATTCGCGGGCCGGCGCGACGCCCGCCCGTAACTCAAGAGATTTGAAGCCTTGCGCGACCTGTACCCGTCCGGCTGGAAGCCGAAAATCAAGCGCGTCCTGCTCGGCGTCAATTCCTGGATCGATTTCGGCCTGTTTCGCTGGGCGGTGGGCCTGCGCGAATACTGGGAGCGCTTTTCCACGGTCATGGACCGCTTCCACGTCGCCGGCTGGCGGCGCTGGACCAACGAGCTGGTCTCGGAAATCGCCACGCTGGGCACCGCCGGCGCCATCCTGATGCTGGCGCTCGCCATCCCCGCCTTCCACGAGACGAGCGACGACAACTGGCTGAAGAAGTCGGAACTGGCGGTGACCTTCCTCGACCGCTACGGCAACGAGATCGGCACCCGCGGCATCCGGCACAACGATTCGGTGCCGCTCGACCAGTTCCCCGATCATCTGATCAAGGCGGTGATCTCCACCGAGGATCGCCGCTTCTACGACCATTTCGGCATCGACGTGCCGGGCATCGCGCGCGCCTTCGTGACCAACGCGCGCGCCGGCGGCGTCGTGCAGGGCGGCTCCTCCATCACACAGCAGCTCGCTAAAAATCTTTTCTTGAGCAATGAGCGCACGCTCGAGCGCAAGATCAAGGAAGCGTATCTTGCGCTGTGGCTGGAAGCGCGGCTGACCAAGAATGAGATCCTCAAACTCTATCTCGACCGCGCTTACATGGGCGGCGGCGCATTCGGCGTCGATGCGGCGGCGCGCTACTACTTCAACAAGTCGGCGCGCGACGTCGATCTCCCCGAAGCCGCGATGCTAGCCGGCCTGTTCAAGGCCCCGACCAAATATTCGCCCAACGTCAATCTGCCGGCCGCGCGCGCGCGCGCCAATGTGGTGCTCGACAACCTGGTCGAGTCCGGTTTCATGACCGAAGGCCAGGTGTTCGGCGCCCGCCGTCACCCAGCCACGCCCGTCGACCGCCGCGACGACCAGGCGCCGAACTATTATCTCGACTGGGCCTTCGGACAAATGAAGAAGCTGGTCGACACCTTCCCGAAGTCGATGACCGAGCGCGTGTTCATAGTGCGCACCACGCTTGACCCCGCATTGCAGAAAGCCACCGACGCCGCTGTCGAAAGCTCGTTGCGCCAGTATGGCCGTGAATATCATGCCAGTCAGGCCGCCGCCGTGCTGATGGACACCGACGGTTCCGTGCGCTCCATGGTGGGCGGGCGCGACTACGGTGCCAGCCAATTCAACCGCGCCACCGATTCGTTGCGGCAACCCGGTTCGTCGTTCAAGCCATATGTCTATGCGACCGCTTTGGAGCACGGCCTCAAGCCGAGCTCGATCGTCGTTGACGCGCCGATCTGCATCGGCAACTGGTGCCCGCACAACTACGGTCGCTCCTATCGCGGCTCCATGACCCTCATCTCGGCGCTCACGCATTCGATCAATACGATCGCCGTGCGCCTGTCGGTCATCATCGGAAACGGCAATGCCAAGCTCGGCCGCGCCAAGATCATCAAGACCGCGCACGACATGGGCATCCACACGCCGCTGCCCGATACGCCCTCGCTGCCGATCGGCGCCGACGGCGTCGAGCTGATCGATCACGTCGGCGCCTACGGGACCTTTCCCAATCTCGGCATGAAAGTCATGCCGCACGCGGTCCTCGAAGTGCGCAGCGGCGACGGCAAGCTGGTCTGGCGGTGGGACCGTGACGGTCCGAAACTGCACCGGGTGCTGCCGGTGCATGTCGCGCAAGACATGATCAAGATGATGAACAGCGTCGTGGAAAACGGCACCGGCCGTCGCGCGCGGCTTGATGGTATCGCCGCTTCGGGCAAGACCGGCACCACCAACGCTTATCGTGACGCCTGGTTCATGGGCTACACCGGCAACTTCGTGTGCGGCGTGTGGATGGGCAATGACGATTACACCTCAACCAACCGCATGACCGGCGGCTCGCTGCCGGCGATGACCTGGCACAAGATCATGGCCTATGCGCACGAGGGCATCGAGATCAAGCCGCTTTCCGGCATTCCGGCACCGAAGCAACGCCAGCAGCCAGCCGCTGTGGCTTTCAAGACGAAGCCTGGTGATGCGCCGCCTGCGCACCGCCCGGTCATGCTCAGCAAGCGCGGCTCGGAAATTCTGTCCCACCTCGAGCGGATGATGGACGACGCCAATCGCGCTTTGGGGCCACTGCCGACCGTCTCAGCCGACAAGCAGAGGCAGGCCTCGAAAAAAGGCGATGCCCTAGCTTCGACGCTGGAGGGACGCGCGTTCGAGCGAAACTGATTAGCCGCATGCCAGCGGCCGGCGTAGTCTTCCTTACCCAAATCAACATCCCCTCACCGCCAGCGGATCGATCGTGCGGCTGCTTCTCGGAACGCTGTTTGCCCTTGTTGTCGCCGCCACTGTCGGCCTCGGCGCGACTTATTTCGCGCTCACCCGCGGTGCCGCCTTCGGCGCGTTGACGATCGGCAGTTGGACCGCCTGGCCCAAGACCGGCACTACGGAAGCTGATCCTTACGCGCGGGCGTCGATCGCGCGTACCGGCCGATTGCCGCTCGCCTTGGGCGACGGCCTGACATTTATGGCCAAGACCGATGACAACGGCCGCAGACTCGACGGGCGATGCGATGTCGTTCTCTCCGGCGTCACGCCGGCCGCGCGCTTCTGGACGCTGACACTTTACAATCCCGATGGGGAGTTAGTTAGCAATTCGATCAACCGCTATGATTTCACCAGCCAGGAAATCGTCCGCAACGCCGGCGGAAGCTTTTCGATCGTGATTGCGCCGCGCGCAAGTCCGGGCAACTGGCTACCGACCGGCGGTGTCGAGCGTTACGTTCTCGCGCTGCGTTTTTATGACACGGCGGTCGGGGTCGCGACCAAAGAAGGCCGCGAGATTCCGATGCCGGCGATCAAGACCAGGAGCTGTCCATGATCCGATGGCTGCTCCTGCTGCTCGGCGGCGCGGTGCTCGGCGGCATCGTGCATCTGGCCACGATCATCATCTTGCCGCGCACCGCCACCCAGGATGCCTATGCGCGACTGACGCCGATTGGTCCGGTTAATTCGGTTGTGCACCTGCCCGCCCCCACGCCGGAGAAGGCCGCGATGCCGTTTATGGACCCGGCCTTCGCCAGCGCCATCTGTCGCTACGATCTTTCGCAAGGGCCGTTGAAACTCAGCGTCCCGGTCAGTCTCGCGTATACCTCGGTATCGTTCTACACGGATAAAGATGTCGCCTACTACGCCATCAATGACCGCTCCGCCGGCCGCCGCGCCATCGAGCTCGACCTGATGACCGCCGAGCAGCACGCCGCGATGCCCGAGAATGAAAACGTCACCGCCGCCGACCTCTTGATCGTGGAATCGCCGACGCTGACCGGCCTGATCCAGATCCGCGCGCTGGCGCCGGAATCCGGCTTGATGCCGAAGATTCAAAGCGCCATCGCCGGCGCAAAATGCATGCAAATAACCGGACCTGCACCGACCCGGTAGGATGACGGCGTTTCCGAATAAAATTTCCGGTCAGCGGGTCGATGCCAAGCTTGGCGCGCGTCCCCAGGATGGCGCGCTGTGCGTGTCGTAATACGCGATTTCGGCGTTGAGGTGATTTAGCGCGTGCTCCGCCTCGACCGCCTGCTGCGACGGGGTCATGATGACCAGGCGCTCAAGCGCGAATTTGTAGCTTGCCGCGCGCTGCTTCAACTTTGATCGCACCCAGGAAACGATCGCCGCATTGACGTTGATGCGGCGCAGCGCCTCGGTGCGTTCGGTCGGCGACAGGTCCGAAATGTGGGCCAGGCTCAATTTTCTTTTCCGATCGATGTCGAGCACGCGCGTGGCGGTTTCGAAAAATTGCGGAAGGCGCGTCGTGTCGTTGCGGATGTCGTCGATCAGGTGGGAATAACGAGCCGAAGCGGAGCGATAGTAGTCGCCGAGCAGCCGGCTGGTGTAGGCGGTACGGTCGAAAACGTGACTGCGATCCCGCGCGATCAGGCCATATTCGCCCGCGATGGAATACCATTTTTGGCGATCGTAGGGCGGCTCGATCAGTGGGAAAGCGAGATCACGAAGCTGGCGCTCGTCATCGGTCAGCTCGAAGGTCGACGGCGAAGCCTTCGTTCCGGCGATGGCCGCAGGACCGACCCAATCATGGATGCCGTCGGTCACCAGGAAGGGACGCACTTCCCCGAAATCGCCGTTGGCGCAGCCGCCGAGCAGCAACAGGCCCGCCAGAGCGAAAACGCGCCGGCGCCAAATCGGCCCCGGCGTCTGTGGAGGCGGCGGAATCTGCATTGCGTAGGCCGGCGCCGGCCGGATCAGCGTTCGTTGCGGCGGCGGCGGCGGCGCCCGCCATGATTGCCTGATTTCGGCGCAAGGCCGCTCGAACCGTCCGGCTTCCGCTCGATGCGTATCACCGGCAGGATAATCACGGTCGCGGGTTCAGTCTTGGCATCGATATATCTACCGCCGCGGGCGGTGCCCGCCTCGTCGGGAAATTGGATGACTTCGCCCATTGCAGTCCCCTTTTCCGTCCCGGCGCAAAGCCTGCCGGATCGGCGCCGCTCACAATTAAAGGGGTCGCAAGGTTAACGCTCTGCTAACGGGCCCCGATTAATGTGGGGCGTCGCGTAAACCCGTAAAGCGTCGCAAGCATGCCCAAGTCCTTCGCGTACCCCACCCTCGACGGTTTGCTCGATCTGGCATGCCGCGACGGCATCGATATCCGCCCGACCCTGCTGCGCGTGCTCACGGATCTCTATGTGCAGAAGCCGGTCCACACGGCCGACGAGGAAATCCAGTATGTCGAGCTGGCGCTGCGGCTGATCGACGCCGTCGACGCGGCAACTCGCGCCACAGTTGCGGCCACACTGTCACGTTATCACGCCGCCCCGGCCGCTATCCTGCGCAAGCTTGCCGCGACGGTTTCAGCGACCGGCGCCGCTCCCGGGGCAGAGGCCAATCCGGCATCGGGGCACGAACTCGTCGAACTGTTTTTTGCGGCCAGCCCCGAAGAACGGACCTTGATCCTGACCAATCTCGACGTGGCGGCCGGGACCGGAGCGCGCAAGGCGGTGCCTGCCGCGAGCGACGTGCTGCATTGCCTGGAGAACGCGGCGCTGCAACGCAACCCAAGTGAGTTCAGCCGCACACTCGAGCGTGCGCTCGGCATCGCGCGCGCACTGGCTGAACGCATTGTTCGCGACCCGTCGGGCGAGCCGGTGGTGGTCGCGGCCAAAGCCCTCGGGATGCCGGCCGCGGTGCTCCAGCGGATTCTGTTATTCCTCAATCCCGCGATCGGCCAATCCGTCCAGCGCGTCTACGACCTTGCCCGCCTGTACGACGAGATCACACCAGCATCGGCCGAGCGCATGCTGGCAATCTGGCAGCAATCGGCCGGCCGGCCGCAAAGCCGCCATGAGCCGGCCACCTGGGACGACGAGCGCAGAAGCGCCCGCGTGATGGCAACGCCTTTGCCCCATCGCGCCGTGCGCAAGAACGACGCGCCGCCGTCCCGCGTCAAATCGAACGGGCGTTAGTCTTTCACGTCACCACGCGATCAAGGAAATGCCGCCCGCCGCGGTCTTCGATCTCGACGATCCATACATCCGGATCGAAGCGGATTTCGCGCGCCAAGCGCGCTTCGACATCGGCTTCGGGAACCGGCGCCGCACCGCCGAGCATGGCGGTGAAAAAACGCTCAGCCGGCTGCGACTCATCGAACGCGCTTTGCGGCGCCGGCCCATACAATGTCGCAGTGCCGTCGAGCCGGTTGATGATGATGAATACCGCGCCGGCTTCCTCGGCGCCGCGCCGGCGCACGGCCGCGAAGGCGCCTTCGATTTGGCAGCGGCGCAGATAGGCCGCCACCCAGATGCCGGATTTTAACCGCACCGCGCATTATCCCGAAAAGTGAAAGCCGGTTTTCGGGAACGATCATGCGCGAAAAAATTATGAATTGCCAACTACTCCAGCGGTCGGCCCGTCATGGCCGCAAGCTCGCGCACGAAGCGGTCGGACATCCGACCGTCGACCGGCATCCGGCGGTCGCGCTGGAATTTCTCGATCGCGGCCCGCGTATCCTGGTCGTACACCCCGGTCGGCCCGATCTGGCCGTAGCCAAAATCGGCAAGCGCGCGTTGGATCGCCAGCACGCGCTTGTCGGGCGCGATCATTTTGGCGATCGGGTCTTTGCCCGCGGGCAGCGGCGCAGCCCCTAGCGCGGTGGTGGGACTCTTCGCCGTCTCAATGGGTGCCGCTGCGAGTGCGCGCAGCAGACTTTCGCTCGGTTCCGGATTGAGCTTGAGGCCAGCAGCCTGCACGAAATCGCGGGCGGCGGCATCGGTCTTGGCCCCCCAGATGCCGTCGACTGACCCGTCATAGAAGCCGCGGCGGGTGAGCTCGCGCTGAATATCGGACGTCACATGCGCCTGGCTGCGTGCAGGCGCTATGGGCACCGCCGGGCGGTGCGGCGGCAGTGCGGCTTCCCGTAGGGTCAGCGACCGCGTCGCAAAGATCGGCGCCGGATGCGGGCCATGTTGCAGGAACAGGGCGTTCGTGAAGATCGCAAGCGTCGCCACCGCCGCCATCGTGATGCCGACGAATTCGCGCGGATAGCGCGCGATCGCACCGCCCAGCGTGCCGGCGCCATCGCGTGGAGTTCGATCGTGGCGGTTGCGGCTACGCACTTTTCTTCACCTCGCATTTTTCCGGCGCAGCCAACGCGTCGACGCGCTCGGTCACCAGCTTGACCGGATCGGCGACCGGACATCTGCCGTCTGCCTCGACCGGCAGTCGCACCGTCACGCGCGTGCCCTCGCCCAACCGGCTGCGGATATCAATGTCGCCACCGTGCAGGCGCACCAGGCCTTTCACGATCGAAAGCCCCAGGCCAGTGCCGTCGTGGCGCCGGTTGTAAGCGGCGCGCGCCTGGAAGAACGCCTCGCCCAGGCGCGGCAGATCGTCTGCGCCGATGCCGACGCCGGTGTCCTCGACGCCAACGGCGAGATGGACGCCGTCGCAGCCCGCGCTCACAGTGACGCGGCCGCCGCGCGGCGTGAACTTGATGGCGTTGGATACGAGGTTGATCAGGATCTGATTGAAGGCGCGGCGGTCCGCCATGACTTCGGGCAGCCCGGCGGCAATGCGGGAACTGAGCGCAACACCCGCCTCCTGCGCCTTCAGCACCAGCAGATCGCAGCAGCTTGCGATCGCCTGCGCCGGCTCGAATGGTTCCGGCGTAATCTCGAAATTGCCGGTCTCCATCTTCGACATGTCGAGAATGCCGTTGACCACCGACAGCAAATGGCACCCGGAATCGTTGATCAGCTTGGCGTATTCGAGCTTGCGCTCCGGCGCGAGCTGCAGCGTGTTGTTGGTGAGCATTTCGGAGAAACCAATGATCGCGTTGAGCGGCGTGCGCAGCTCGTGGCTCATGGTGGCGAGAAAACAGCTCTTGGCGGCATTGGCACGCTCCAATTCGGCGCGCGCGATCTCGACCGCGCGTTCCTGCGTCTTGCGCTCGCTCACGTCGCGCAGCACCGCCACCACCTCGCGCTCGCTGGCCTTGGCGCCGTCGCCGGCGCGGTCGAGCGGCCGGCAGCGCATTTCGACCCAGACGAAATGACCGCCGGGCGCGTCTGCCTCGCCGCCGCGGCGGATGCGGACTTCGACCGAGCGGTCCACGCCGAGCGCTGCGGCATCGGCAAGGGCGGTGAGATAAGCCGGCCGGTCCGCGACATGCACGCGTTCAAACAAACCATGGCCGGCGAGTTCGCCGATGCGAACGCCGAACAGCGGCTCGGCCGCCGGCGAGACAAACAGCACGGCGCCGTTGCGGCCATGGCGGGTGATGACGTCGGTCATGTTGCGTGCCAGCAGCCGGTAACGGTCCTCTTCGGCATAAAGCAGCCAAAAGCTCGTGCGCGCCAATTGCTCGGCGCCGAGCGCCAGGCCAATGGCGTAAAGCGCGGCCGAAATGATGCCGAGGGCGGCCAGCGCACCGTGTTGGCTGGCTAGTGTGATCGCCGGCGGAAGCAACCCGAACGTGCTGCCGGCGAGCAGCAATCCGGCGGCCGCGAGCGCGATCGTGGAGGCCAGCGCGACCACGCGGCGCGAGGCAGAAAGCGCCGCCTCCAGCGGGACGACCACCAGCCAGATCGCCGCGAACGAGCCGATGCCGCCGGTGCACCAGGCCACCACCGTCACCAGGCCGGTGAGCGACAGCGATGACAGCATGTGCGCGCTTTCGTAGCGGCCGGTCCGCGAGAGGAAATAGGCGATCAGGATCGGCGCCACCAGCCAGGCGAATACGCCGACTTCGAGCGCGCTCGGCACGCCGCGGAAGGCGAGATAGACCGGAAAGCTCGCGAGCGCGACCAGGCTGCCGAGCAGGCGCGGTGCAATGAAAGCGCGGTGGCGCGCGGCCGTCAGCGCGTCATGCCGCGCCGTCGGATGCACCAAAGCATCGACATAGTTCCACACTGGCGTGAGGAAACGCACGATCCCTGTCCCACGGCTTGGCAAAGCAGACGCGCCCCATTTGGTGCAGAAATCCTAATCAGCGCCACTTAAGCGAACGCTAAGGCAGGCCGCGCGCCGGCATGATGGTCGGTTGCGGTGACGGCGGAGGTTCTCAATTCGACCGGCATGGTGAAATTTCTATTGCCGAAGCTGCCCGATCCGACGCGCACAACGTAAGTCTTACCGATGCGGTAACCATGTCGGAGGCGGCAAGCCGCAGTCCCGGCGCGGGCCGGCGTCGATGACTAAAAATTAAATCAAATTCGATCCTGTCAAATTTGACGAAAAACTACGTCGCATTCGCATCGATTTTGCCCAAAACCCTGCCTTCATCGCCAACGACCGCTTCAAGGCTGTCTGCTACGCTTTAGCTCAAAGGCGACGAAAAGGCCGCCGGGGATAATTGGTGGGTCATGTTTTTTCTTTTGCGCATGGCGTTTTGGTTGGGTGTCGTTTGCGTACTGCTGCCGAGCGGCGGCGCCAAACCCGCTGCGCCCGAAGCACGGATCAATGCGACGCAAGCGGTCACGCTGGCGAGTGCGGCTGTTTCCGACATGCGCGGCTTCTGCGATCGCCAGCCCGACGCCTGCAAGGTCGGCGGCAAGGTTGCGGTCGCGATCGGCCAAAAGGCCGAGGCGGGCGCGCGCACGCTGTACGATTTGGTCACCGCCACGATCAGCGATAAGTCGGCGCCGGCGCACAAGACCACCGCCCGGGACCCGAACGGCCAAAGCAATGGCGGACCTCCGTTACCCCCGCGTGATCGCGGTACGCTGACGCAGGCCGATCTGGCGCCGGCCTGGCATGGGCGGGTTCCGCTGCCGCCGCGCCGCGAGGCGCAAACGGGCCGACCCTCAGTCTAAACGTCTGCTTTTTCGGTATTTTGGCGCTGGCCCCGCATTGGACCGCCCGCCACAATCGCATTTGGCCATCGGCGACCGCGCGGCCTATATATCAGGCTGAGGTGCGAGGGATGGCATGACGTCGATCGACGAAATCGTTGAGAATTTCGAACTGCTCGATCAGTGGGACGACCGCTATCGCTATGTCATCGAACTCGGCCGCACCCTGCCGCCGCTGCCGGAGGCCGCCCACACCGAGGCCAACAAGGTGCGCGGCTGCGCCAGCCAGGTCTGGCTGCTGACCCACGTGAAGCCGGACGGCGGCGCCGGCCCCAGCCTCAGCTTCGAAGGCGACAGCGATGCCCATATTGTGAAAGGCCTGATCGCCATCCTGTTCGCGCTTTATTCCGGCAAGCACGCGCGCGAGATTCTAGACACTGACGCGCTGGCGCTGTTCGATCAGCTCGGGTTGCGCGAGAACCTGACACCGCAGCGCTCGAACGGCTTGCGCGCGATGGTCGATCGCATCCGCGCCGAAGCGAAAGCCGCACTGGCGCCGGCCTGAGCACCGATTTTGTCGACATTTCGCTTCGCTCTTCCGGGATACTCCTGCTAGCTTTCCTCGGTTCTCCCGGGGATTGAATGATGCGGTGTCTCTTTGTCGCGGATCTGCACTACGCGCTTCCGCAATTTGACTGGCTGTTGCAGGTGGCGCCCCGCTACGACCTCGTCGTATTCGCCGGCGACGCGCTCGACATCAGTTCGATCGTCGATTACCGGGCGCAAACACTGGTTGTGCGAAAATATTTGCAACGTATCGCGGGCCAGACGCGCCTGGTCTTCTGTTCGGGCAATCACGACCTCGATGCCCGCGGCGAAACCGGCGAGAAAATCGCGCGCTGGGTCGACGACATCCGCGCGCTCAACATCGCGGGCGACGGCGACAGCATCACCGTCGATGACACGCTGTTCACGATCTGCCCATGGTGGGACGGACCGGTGGTGCGCGAAAGCCTGGCCGCGCAACTAGCAGCCGACGCCGGCCGGCGTCAAAATTTGCGCTGGGTCTGGATCCACCACGCGCCGCCGGTCGAACTCGCCGACGAGCTGGTCGGGAAAGCGCTCGATGGGCGACGCCGATGTCGACCGCTGGATCCGCCAATACGGTCCCGACATGGTCGTCGCCGGCCACATCCACCAGTCGCCGTTCGTGCAGGAGGGCTCGTGGGCCGACCGCATCGGCGACACATGGATGTTCAATGCCGGCCGCCAGTACGGGGCGCCGCCGGCCTATATTGTGCTCGATACATCGGTCGGCGAAGCCGTCTGGATCTCGGCCATGGGCGTCCAGGTGGTACGGCTCGATGCGCCGTTGCAGCGGCCGATCCCCGCGGCCCACGCGCTTCCGGACTGGGTCGAGGCTGGCACGCCGCCTGCCTGATGCCACAAATTGTCAGCGGCCGGGGTCGCGGTCGGACCCGCGATGGAAATCGCGTTCCTGTTGATGGATGAGCGATTCGAGAACTTCGCCCACCATCTCCAGATGACTACCGTGGTCGGCGTATTGCGCCTTCAGATCGGCAAGGTAGGTGGTGGCGGCGTTCAGGCGATTGGCTAGCAACCGCGCCACCAGCCAGGAAATTTGCGGATTTGCACTGAAGAAGGCGTTGCCATCCTCGATGACGTGAACCTTGGCGTCTCCCAAGGCTCGGACCGTGGCGGTGTGCGGTAGGCCCAGCAGCACGGACATTTCACCCACCAACGAGCCCGGTTCGTCGATCACCGTGACCTGGGTGCCGTCGCGCAACACTTCGATGCGGCCTTGCGCGAGAATGTAAACATGGCCGGTACTTTGGCCTTCGGCCAGCAGTTCCGTTCCGCCCGCCACGTCCTGCAACGGAATGTCACCGCAGTATTTAAGGATCTCACGCATCGGATTGGCCCCATAGTGCCAATTGAATTGTGCACCGCAACACGGCAGGAGTCCAGCATCCTTGCGGTTTTTCGTCAGCTCCGCAGCACTTGAGCGGCTTGCGCGCAATGGTCGAACGCATCCGCGCCGAAGCCAAGGCAGCGCTGGCGCCGGCGGCGTGAAGATAATCTCAATTGGACGCTCGAGGCTCCCCGTTCGAAGGCGCGAACAACGCGCGCGATAATCGTTCTTGTCCTTGCAAGGTCAATCGTTTTTCAATGCCCAGTCGGACTGCTTGCGCGGCTGCGGAATGTAGTGCTTGCCGTTTTGCACCATTTGTCGTTTGGCAAGAAAAATGCTCAGCAAATGTTGCTGCAAGACCTTGGGCGATACCGGCCGAACCAAAACCTCATGAACGCCCAATCGAACGGCCTCTCTCACGACCGCGCGCGTACCGTTACCGGTGACCATGATGACCGGCAGATCGGGCTTCGGAAACACGCCCGGCGAGCGAATGATACGCATTATTTCCGGTGCGGGCAGCATTGGTATATTCCAATCCAAGATCAACACATCCGGATCGATTGTTCGGATGGCCTCAACGACGGTCAGGCCGTTATCCACCTCGTTGATTGATTTTGCCCCAATGTTCGTCAGCATCATGCGCATAGTCTTGCGCAGATACTGACTGTTGTCGGCCAACAGAATCGTGATGTTTTCAAGCAGCTTCGTAAGCGGCGTCTGCGGAACTTGTGTTGAGTGCATATGGACCGAAAATATTTGATGCGCGCGTAGCCAGTCCTAATGCGCGTGTCCTTTGATATCTCTACAGACGTTGCTGCAATCTTTTTCATCTTATTAATGGAAAAAAATACCGCACATCGAATTCTATGGCGCCGCCGAGGAAAACTCGATGGGCCTACATAATTCGATCTGCCTAGGGTGATTAGATAATAACGATTTTTATCGCGGTCCGATTTTGTGCCATGGCAGGCCTAGATCAGACTCAAAGCCGAGCGGAAACTCGAATGTTTAATTTTCATGCAGGAATTCCGTCTACATTTTTTTAATTCAGAATAATAGCAATGCTGGCAACCATTGCCTGGAGAATACGATACCTTGTTCAGGACCACGCCTTCTGCAATGCTCAATCATGACAGACCACGATTAAGCCGCGGGTGAGCAAACTGCACACAACTCGATTTTAGACACCGATTTGTCCCAGATGGTCGATGCTATGGAAACAGTCTGGCAATGGCGGCAAACGCGCAACTATCGAGTCCAATTGGAAATTTTTTGAATCGATATTGTTTTCGTAGTCCGCTTTTTCTCGATGTTTCACGCCCAAGCCCTACCAATTTCTGACGCGCAGAATCGTATTGCGTGCACCTCGATATTTTTTCATCCGTAAAAGCTTTCTCTGAAAAGCCAATTTCCAGCTTCGATGGAGCGGATATTTTTGAGGTCATGCCCTATCCATCGACACTGAACGCCGCATCGTCGGTGAGCCAGGTGCGGATTGGCGCCCGCGGGTGTCCTCTGGCCTCACCCGCAAAGCCATAGTGCCGCGCCAGCCGCTCGAGCGCGAGCTGCAGCACCACCTTCGCCGACCTTGCCGGCCAAGTGCGTTCGCGTTCGATATCCTCGAGCCTCTTGAGAAAGCAGCAGACGTCGACCAGCAGCCCTGAAAATTCGGGCCCGGCCGCGTCGAGGGCCAGATGCAAGCGCTGGCGCGCCGCGACCATGGTTTCCGTGAAGCTGGCGGCGCGCTCGCCGCCGCTGCCGCGGCGGGCGGCGGCGACCGGGCTTGCCCAGTTGGAGGTCGTGCGCGGCATCAGATTGGCGCGGGTGAATTCGGCGCGCAGCCGCTCGCCCGCTTGTAATTGATGCGCTTCGATCAAGGCGCGACCACTGCGGCCGCGCCGGCGGGCAAGCCAGGCGAGAGGGCTTTCAGCTTCGTTGACCGTCACGTTGGAGCGGCCGAACTCGGTCGTGATCTGGCGCTGCACTAGCTTGAGATGCTGGCCGCGGAAGCGATCGACCGCCGGCCGCGGCGGCTCCGGTCCGCGCGCGGCTTTGCGCGACTTGCCGCGCATGTTGCCGCTCATGGCCGCACCCGCGGGTGCGTGAGGATGCCGCGCGCGAGCTCGCCGCAAACGCCTTCGAGCGTCTGCAGCAACATGTCGATCGCCGGATCGTCGCGCCGGTCCTCGACCAGCGGACAGGCATGGGCGGCCGTTGTGCGGTCGCGGTGAAACAGCTTCCCGACCGCGCTGTAGCTCAAGCCCAGCGTCACGTGTGCAAGATACATGGCGCATTGGCGCGCAAAGGCGGCGCTGGCCGAACAACGCGACGGCGCGCGCAACGTGTCGACCGGCACGCCGAAGGCGGCCGCGGTCGCAGATTCCAGCAGCCAGCAAATGCGCGCGATGTCGCCTTCCGCCGGCGGCTGCGGCCGGTGCCGCGGTTGGGTGAGGGTTTCGAGCAGGCTCATCGGCAATCCCCTTGTAGGATTATTTCGGGGATTATAACCTTGACAAAGCAGGACACATGATCTAGTCTCCTTGCAACAAAGGATCAACAGCCATGACTGACCTGCTCAAAAACCCGATCTTCAACGACGAAACAGCCGCCCGTAAGTGGCTGGAAGCACGGGTTTGGCCGGAAGGGCCAACTTGCCCCCATTGCGGCAATGCCGATCAGGACAAAATCCGTGGCTTGCAAGGCAAGGCCCATCGTCCGGGCCTCTACCAGTGTGCCGAGTGCCGCGAGCAATTCACGGTCACCGTCAAAACCGTTTTCGAGCGCAGCAAAATCCCGCTGACTAAGTGGCTGGCGGCGCTATTCCTGATGACGGCGAGCAAGAAGGGCGTGAGCGCCCACCAGGTTCACCGTATGCTGGGCATTAGTTACAAAAGCACCTGGTTTATGATGCATCGTTTGCGCGAAGCGATGCGCACAGGTGGCCTTGAGCCGCTTGGCGGCGAAGGCAAAGTAATCGAGGCCGACGAAACCTATTTCGGTAAGCCTGAAATGCCCCGTGTATCGGCTCGCCGCGCAAATGGGGCCGCCCGTACAAGAGCAAGAAACAACGCAATAGCCGCCCCGTTGTAGCCCTTGTCGAGCGCGGCGGAAAAGTCCGCTCATTCCATATCCCGTCGCGGACTCCGCCAGCGTGGCAGCAATCGTGCGCGCTAACGTCCACCGCGAGAGCCGCCTACAAACCGATGAAAGCCGCCTCTATTCCCGCGTTGGCGAGGAATATGCAGCGCACGAAACCGTCATGCATACTGCCGACGAATATGTGCGCGGCGACGTGACCACAAACACCATCGAAAACTATTTTTCAGTGTTCAAGCGCGGTATGCGTGGCGTGTATCAGCATTGCAGCGAAAAGCACCTGCATCGCTATCTGGCGGAATTTGATTTCCGCTATAACAACCGCGTTGCGCTTGGCGTCAATGACCTTATGCGAGCCGAGAATTTGGCCGAGGGCATCGTTGGCAAGCGTCTGACCTATCGAAGAACTAACGAAACCCGAATTTAAGCACCACGCCGCGCGTTTCATGCGCTGGCGCAAAAAGCTTCCGAAAAAGAAGCCTAAATTCGTGCGTTACTGGCGGTCGCGAAAGCTTGTTTAGCCGCGCTATTGCTTGGCTTTTCGCTTGGGACTCCGCTTTCGTTTCGCCTTAGACTTGCGATGCTGCGGCGGGCTTTTTGCCACCACGTCGATAGCGCGCTCGAAGCGCGCCCATGCGTCGGGTTGAAATTCCATTTTGGATTTTTTCGCCATGACAGAGAGTTTAAAGTTAGGCGACCACGAAAAGCGTCTGGCGGTCCCCGGTGATCGAATATTCGACGCCACGCGTGACCTACTTATCATTCTTTCGGCGCTAGCTCACGCAAGTTCTTTAATGGTCGACGGCAATACCCACAAAACACCGAAGCCGGTTATGCGCGTCGGCACAATATGGCCGGACTACAGCTTAGCCATCCCTCTGAGGGGGCCATTAGAATATGCGCTGACTGAACGCGCCCCAACCAGTATAGAAATTGGAATTATCACTGATGCGAAGGAGAACGCGAAAGAACTGCCTGCCGCAAAGCTCCGAACCGGCGGGCTACACGGCGTAGTGGCGCACATAACAGCGCCGATCTTCTTGATGTTCTTCGAGCGCTATAACGATTGGCTGGATGACAGCCTGGGCAAAGCCGAGAACTGGCCTCCAACACTTAATTTCGCTCGCGTAGTCCGCAATTCGATTGCGCACGGCAAAATCAAGAATACGGGACCCTGCGGCACCGGCAGTTACTTGGCGTGGATTGACTTATTCCTATGCCGACAACGGTAGACAGATTGTCGGTTCCGACCTCAAGCTTGGAGAAATACTCGCTTTGATGTTCGACGCAAACGACGCCTTAGAGGCCGTTTCGAAAGGGGTTGAGTGGTTGGGATCGACGTGATTCCAGGGGGTTCTGACACCAACCCCGGAGTTGCCATGTGGACCCCAACCACCCGAAAGAAGCATAACCGCAAGGCCAACCGATACCAAACCGACGTGACCGATAAGGAGTGGCGTGTGATCGAGCCTTACTTGCCTGCGGCGAATAGCACAGGACGACCGCGTGCCTGGCCGATGCGCGAGATCATCAACGGCATCTTTTATGTCATGCGGGCGGGCTGCCCGTGGCGCCTGCTGCCCAGCGATTTGCCACCGTGGAGCACTATCTATCGCTGGTTTGCGACGTTCCGCGACGAGGGTCGCTTCGAGAAGATCAACCACGCCCTGGTCATGCTCGATCGCGAACGGGTCGGGCGCCAAGCCAGTCCCACGGGTGCGATCATCGATAGCCAGAGCGTCAAAACGACCGAGGCTGGCGGGCCGCGCGGCTACGATGCCGGGAAAAAGATCAACGGGCGTAAGCGCCATGCCCTCGTCGATACGGATGGACGTGGCCTCATGCTCGAACCGCATCCGGCGAGCATCCAAGACCGCGACGGCGGTGGGCCGCTTCTGCGGGCCTCGCGTCGCATCTTCCCGTTCATCCAGCGGGTCTTCGCTGACAGTGGATACGCGGGTGAGAAGGTTGCCAAGGCTACCTTGATTGCGGTCGAGATCGTGCGCAAGAACCCCGATCAGGTCGGCTTCGCCGTTAATCCGCGGCGGTGGGTCGTCGAGCGATTCTTTGCCTGGATCGGACGCAATCGCAGGCTGGCAAAGGACTTCGAGGCCACCATCGACTCTGCGCGCGCTTTCCTCTACGCCGCTTCCGTCATGCTTCTTGTCCGCCGTATCGCGCATGCGTCATGACTTTCGAAACCGACTCTTAGATGGAATCGGTGCGCCTATTCTCTGAAACTGCCAGCATCGCCCCATAAATCGCCGCCACGAGGGAGCGCTTTTCTTCTGGCGTCCTTGTTTCCCAAAAATCATATTCATGCTCGCGGATGGCTGCCAATCCGGCCTCAAACATCTGTGGGGTAATCACGGGCGCGCCAGCGCCGCCTTGCGGCGGCACGTCGCTACCTACTATATTTTGCTGCTGCTTTGTCAAGGTTATAATGCTCATTATTTCCCTACATCATCGCCGAAATCGTGGCAGCGGGGATAAGTCTGCGCGAAAAAGCTATCCCTTTGATAAGATGGATGTATCCGCGGGGTCGGTGGAATTGCGGGAAAGGATGTCCACAACTATAGGAATTCTATCCGCAACTATTTGGGGAAAAACGGCGCTCACAATAGAATCGCGGCGGTCCGGGCCGCGGCGGAACGCCTCGCAAGAATGACCGCAGCTACTTGGCGCGCCGGCGGCGCTGCTGGCCGAGCCCCATCTGCTTGGCCAGTTGTGAGCGCGCGGCAGCGTAATTGGGCGCAACCATCGGGTAGTCGGCGCCGAGACCCCATTTTTCCCGGTACTGCTCGGGCGTCATGTTGTACTGCGTGCGCAGGTGCCGCTTGAGCGACTTGAACTTCTTGCCGTCCTCGAGACAGACGATGTATTCGGGCGTGACCGATTTCTTCAGGGATACCGCCGGTTTCAGCGGTTCGACCGCGCCGTCACCGGATTTTCCGGAGACCCGGCTGAGCGCGGTGTGCACTTGGTTGATCAGCCCGGGGATATCGCCGGACGGCACCGTATTGTTGCTGACATAGGCGGAAACGATTTCCGCGGTCAGTTCAATGAATTTTCCGTTGGCTGTGCTATCGGTCATCGAAGCGGCCCCTGCCCTGGTGCGCAAGCAACGAATAACGAATGGGTCTTCTTATATTTTCAAAGTTACTATCGAATTCCAGTCGCCGCAAGAAAAAGATCGCCGTATACGCGACTAGACTTTGATTTCTGCTGTAGCATTACCGAAGAAGCGACCGGGCAGCCCATGTGCAGCCGCGGCACAAACAGCCGTCGGCAGCGGGCGCGCCTAGTCACGCATTGTTCGACTAGGGTTTTCGCTACGCGTTCTTTTCGAGATGGCTGCGCAGTTCCTCGATCGAGGCAAAGCGCAGCGTCCCCTGCGGCAGCTCGGCTTCGATCGAGCCATCGACATAAAGCGTATAGCCCATGCCGTCGACCACGCCCGACTTCAAGATCGCGACCGTGGTGCGCGGCGGGCCTGCGGCGGGTGGTTCGGGCATTTCAGGTGGCACGGCCGGCTCGCGCGGCAGCCGCTCGGGCCGCGGCATCGCTGGACCTTCGCCAACTATAGGGCCCCTCGGCGGCTTGGGTTCGGGCGGCCACATGGCGTCAAAATTGCTGCTTGGAAGCTCGCGCGGCGGGAGTGGGGGCGGCGGCGGTGGTCGTCTCGGCGGCTCGACCGGCTCCTGACCCTGCTCGGTCGCGCCCGATCCATTGACGGACGGCGAAAACGACACCTCGTCTTCGACTGCCAGTGGCGGCGCATCGGGGTTGCGCAGCGTCGGCGCGAAGGATTGGGCGGGGGGCGCTTCGCCCAAGCCAGCGGGCGGCGCTACGCGCGGCTCGGGCGGCGCGGGCGGCTCTGGCAGTTCGCTCACGACCGGCTCCGGCCTCGGCCGGGGCGGGAATGGGACACGAGCCGCCGGTGGAGCCGGAATGGGCGCTTCCGGCAGTGCTTCAAAGGTTTCATGCGGACGAGTGGCGCGCGCCGGCGCGCGCGCGGCCAGCATCTCGGCGATCCGGTGCAGCTGGCCGACCGCAGCGCCCAGCCCGATGACGATCAGACCGCCGGTCGCAGCCGTGGTCCCGGCTATGATGAGCGTGTTTCCGAAACTGAATTCGTTGATCGGAATGCCAAATGCAACCATTCCGACGCCAACCATGACGACGATCGCACCGATAACGAGCAGCAAAATCGACATTCCCCGCGTCCCCCGGCTCACGCGCCTACCCGGTATTGAAATACCGTGCAACCCGTTCTGGCACATGAATTTTGGCTTTTTCTAGCGGCCGCGGCAACCGTGGCAAATGCCAACAAATGCGGCCACGTCGAAGAACGCGGATCGGTCCGGCCGGTGATCGTCGTCACTTGGCATGATCGGGACAATTGACCCGCCCGCGGCGGTCGTCGCGAAAAGCCTGCGCCGGCGCACCGAACCTCCTCATCCAATATGCGCCCAAGCCGTTGCCCCCGGCGGCGGCAGGGCCTAATTACATCGAATTGAGGAACCCGCCCGGGACGTGCCGGTTTCACACTGAGAGACTGGTTTATTCCGCAATCATCGTTTGTGGATCGAGGAGGACCTGATGCCGTTCAAGCTGCCCGACTTGCCCTATCCCCACGACGCGCTAGCGCCCTACATGTCGCGCGAAACACTCGAATATCATCATGACAAGCACCACAACGCCTATGTCACCACCGGCAACAAGCTGCTGGAAGGTTCAGGCCTGGAAGGCAAGTCGCTTGAGGAGATCGTCAAGACCTCCTTCGGCAAAAATGCCGGCCTCTTCAACAATGCCGGCCAGCACTACAACCACAGCCATTTCTGGAAGTGGATGAAGCCGAACGGCGGCGGCGACAAACTGCCGGGCAAGCTGCAGGCCGCGATCGACAAGGATCTCGGTGGCCTTGCCAAGATGAAGGAAGATTTCGCGGCGGCCGGCGTCGGCCAGTTTGGCTCCGGCTGGTGCTGGATCGCCGTGCAGAACGGCAAGCTCGCCATCACCAAGACTCCCAATGGCGAAAATCCGCTAGTGCACGGCGGTACGCCGATCCTCGGTTGCGACGTGTGGGAGCATTCCTACTACATCGATTATCGCAACCGCAGGCTCGATTACCTGAAGGCCTTTCTCGATCACCTGGTGAACTGGGAATACGTCGAAGAGCTGTTTGCGGCGGCGGCGAAGTAAAGCTGCGCGCGGCTCATCAACGCGGCGGCGGTGGCCATCACCGCCGCCGTCTTATTTGCGGATTATGGTGTCATTGCCTTGCGCGACACCGCCTGCCTAGTATGGGCCATGACGCAATCCCGCACGCGACACTGAAGCACGCTCATGATCAACGCTGCCGTGATCGGCCTCGGCCGATGGGGAAAATCCATTGTCGAGGCCGTGCAAGGCAAGAGCAAACGCCTGCGCATCATCCGCGGTGTCAGCATGGAGCCCGATCTCGTCCGCGATTTCGCCGGAATTCACGGCTTCGAACTGTCCACCGAATTCGAAGAGGCGGTGGCCGATCCGCGCGTGCAGGCAATTTTCCTGGCAACGCCGCATTCCCTGCATGTCGCTCAGATCAGCGCGGTGGCGGCCGCCGGCAAGCCGGTCTGGTGCGAGAAGCCGCTGGCGCTCACGCGCGCCGAGGCCGAGCGCGCCATCGCTGCAACCGTCAAGGCCAAAGTCCCGTTCGGGCTCGGCAACAACAAGCGATGTTTTTCATCGATGCGCGAACTCAAGCGCGTCGTCGCTGCGGGCACGCTCGGCGACATCCTCCACGTCGAAGGTAATTTCAGCAACGAGCATTCGACTCGCGTGAAAGGCGGCTGGCGCGATGATCCGCGCGAATCCCCCGGCGGCGGCATGACCGGCGCCGGGCTGCACGTGCTCGACGCCTTCATCAATCTCGCAGGGCCCATCGCCAAGGTGGATGCCGGCGTCAATTCGCAGAAGCCGCCGCCCGATCCACGTGACGCCGCCGCAGCTTTGGTCGCGTTCAAGAGCGGCGCCACCGGGCTATTGGCCACGGTGCGGGCCGCGCCGATGTTCTGGCGCATTCACGTCTTCGGCAGCAAGGGCTGGGCCGAAGCGCGTGAGGAGACCATGCTCACGGTCGCCATGGTCGGCGAACAACCGCAGACCACGACCTATCCGCAGGTGGATTCGCTCGCCACCCTGATCAAGGCCTTCGCCGAAACGGTCGAGACCGGCAAGCCGTTCCCGGTCACAACCTCGGACATGCTCGATGTGGTCGGCGCCTTCGAAGCAGTCATCCGCTCGATCGGCGAAGGCCGGTCGGTCGAGGTTTCGCCCTGACACTCAGGCCGCGTCGCCGGGACCTTGTTCAAGCACGATGACCACTTCGGTCAGCTCGGGCTCGTGCGGTGCCAGACTGGTGCGGTTGTCGTCGCTCCAGCCGGCGAGCTTGACAACCTGGCCGGTCTGCGAGCCGGAATTGGCTTGCCCGGTCGGCTCCACGATATTGAGGCCCTTGGCGTCGAGAAAGAAGGTGTGGTCGCCGAACAGCGAATTGAGCTGTTGGACCACCGGATGATTTTCGGGGATGGCCTGGGCATCGAATTGATTCAAGGTACGCTCGACCAATGCGGTATTCAATTTCATTGCGCGATCCTTTTTCTGGCTTGAGGGGGCTTCCGGCACGAGGGCTACGGAAGCAACCGCTGTACGGGCGGGACTCAACACCCCCTGCGCCGTCAGCATCGCCGGCCTGCCTACGCGAGTCGCTCGTAACGGGCAGCCGATCACGATGCGTCATGCTAGTGCGCTGAGGCCTGAGGTCAAGGCGAGCGCGCCGCAATTGGTGCAATTTGTCGCACCGCTACACGCAACACTGTCGACTCATTGCGGTGGCGGCGAACCGTTCGCGGCCTTCGGCCCTGCCGGTTCGAACTCCGTCGCGCGAATTTCCAGCGTCCCTATCAAAGTGGGCATCAGCGCGCGCACCGGCGCAATGATCTTGCGGCCGGCGACCGGCGCGAACCAGAGTTCGAGGTCGTCCTTGCCGGCAAGGTATCTGACCAGCAGGCTGTCTGGGTCGTAGCCGGCGATCGCGCGCAGCACGACGCCGCAGACCAGCACGCGTCCGCTATAGCCGTGGGCGATCTGCATATTTTCGATACGCTTGTATGAAAGTGCAAGATTGTAACGCCGGCGCCCATCGAAGATGCGCAGGGTCTTGTCGCAATTGGCGTGCGCGAATGCGCCGTTATCGGCCGGTAGCAGCATCGCGCTCAGCGGATCGACGACGTCGCGCAGCAGATTCGGAGTTACCTGCACCCGGTTCGCCTTCGGCGGCGGGCCATCGGCCTTCACATGCTTGAGATCTCCGCTCTCGAAGGTCATTTTCACTTCGTCGTGACCATCGTCGTCGGTAATGGTGGCGGTGACGTCGACCGGCACCAGCCTTCCGTTGGTCATCTCGCCATGAGTGGTGACCGAGCCTTCGCCCTTGAGCAGGACGCTGAAGACGCCGCTCGCCTTGCCGTTCGCCGACGCCAGGTAGGTCTCTTCGGAGAAGTAGACCGCCCAGGTAATTTCGCCAACCCGAACATGGGTCATGTAGACGGCGTAATGAGCCTTCATGTTGACCGGTGGTTCGACCGCGCCGGCGCCGGCGCCGATCATGGCGCTGACGCAGGTCACCAACACCTTGCATAGCGTGTGACGGCGGGGCGTGACGCAGGAAGCCATGTCACCCTTCAGGAATGCGCGAATTCCCAGTATAGGTCGCGCGCCTTGCGGTAGAGCGGTCCGGGCTGCAATGAACGGTCATCGATGCGGGTAATGGGCAGCACCTTGGAGGCGTTGCCGGTCGAGAACATCTCGTCCGTCGCCTCGAAATCCTGGTAGCGCAGCACGGCCTCGACCACCGGCACGCCGGCCTCGCGCAGCAGCCAGATCACGCGGCTGCGCGTGATGCCGGCGAGAAAGGTGCCGTTTCCGATCGGCGTGAACACCGTCCCGTCCTTGACCAGGAAAACGTTGGAATTGGCAAGCTCCGCGATATTGCCGTTGGCGTCGCGCACCAGGCAATTGTCGAAGCCGCGCGAATTCGCCTCCATCATGGCGCGCGCATTGTTCGGATAAAGGCAGCCGGCCTTGGTTTCGACCGGTGCGGATTCTTGCGTCGGCCGGCGGAATGGCGACAGCGTGACCGAGAAGCCGTCCGGCTTGCGCAGTGGCGAATTGTAGAGCGTGAGCGCAAACCGTGTCGATTCGGGATCGGGCGGCAGCGCCATACGCGAGGCTCGCTCGGCCCAGTACATCGGCCGCACATAGAGCGGCGTACCGGAAGCAAACTTAGCGATGCCTTCGCGCACCAGCCCGGTCCACTCCTCCACGGAGACGGTCGGATTCAAGAACATCGTCCGGGCGGAAGCGTTCACGCGTATGCAATGCAGCTCGAGGTCGGGCGCCACATCCTCAAATACGCGCGCGCCGTCGAAGACCGAGGAGCCGAGCCAGATGGCATGCGTGCGCGCGCCCCAAAGCGGCACGTTGCCCTCGTGCCACTGACCCTCGAAAAACGTCCAGGTTTCCGACCAGTCCGCCTGCGCCATTAAGAACTCTCGCGGCACACTCGATTGTGACCCCGGCGGGCTTTTGTTGCCCCGACGGTCATGCTTTGCCACCATAGCGGCCCCACTGGGAGGATACCATGGCGGGAATATTCGTTTTCGATGCTTACGGCACGCTTTTCGATGTCCACGCAGCCATCGCGCGCTTTCGCTCCGAGGCCGGCCCCGACGCTGACCGCATGTCGGACATCTGGCGCCTGAAGCAGCTCGAATACACTTGGACGCTGACGCTCGCCGGCCACTACGTCGATTTCTGGACGCTCACCGAGCGGGCACTCGATTTTTCGCTGGCGCGTGTGCCATCGGTCCCAAAATCGTTGAAATCCAAGCTGCTCGAAGCCTATTTCCAGCTCGATGCCTTTCCCGACGCGCGCGCGGCACTGCGGGCGCTGAAGGCCAAGGGTCATCGCACCGGCATCCTATCGAACGGTTCGCCCAATATGCTCAAAGGCGCGGTGGAGGCGGCCCAGATCGGCAGCGATCTCGACGCCGTGCTCTCGGTCGACGTTTTGAAAATGTTCAAGCCGCGGCCGGAGGTCTACCGCCTCGTCACCGAGCACTACAAATGCACGCCCGGCGATGTAACTTTCGTGTCGTCCAACCGCTGGGACGTCATGGCGGGCACGTCCGTCGGCTTCAACGGCACTTGGGTCAATCGCAGCAATGCGCCGAACGAATATCTCGACTTTCCGCCCAAGCAGACGCTCAACGATCTCAGCGGCTTGGCGGCTTTGGGCTGACGCCCATGCGACGTTTGTAGGGAGCGGGCTGGCGCGGGCAAAGGCCGGCGTCTATATGCGCCCGGTCCCCTCAACAGCCGCCACTCATTCATGCAATCAATCATTTCCATAACGAACCTGTCGAAGACCTACGCCTCCGGGTTCCAGGCGCTCAAGGGCATCAATCTCGACATCCACAGCGGCGAAATCTTCGCGCTGCTGGGGCCCAACGGCGCCGGCAAGACCACGCTGATCGGCATCGTCTGCGGCATCGTCAACCCGAGTGCCGGCTCGGTGACCGTCGGCGGCCGCGACATCGTCCGAGACTTTCGCGCTACACGCTCGCTCATCGGGTTGGTGCCACAGGAATTGACCACCGACGCCTTCGAATCGGTATGGGGAACGGTCACGTTCAGCCGCGGCCTGTTCGGCAAGCCGCCCAACCCCGCCCATATCGAGAAGGTGCTCAAGGCGCTGTCGCTATGGGACAAGAAGGACAACAAGATCATGACGCTGTCGGGCGGCATGAAGCGGCGTGTGCTGATCGCCAAGGCGCTCAGCCACGAGCCGCAGATCCTGTTCCTCGACGAGCCCACCGCCGGCGTCGACGTCGAATTGCGCAAGGACATGTGGGAGGTGGTGCGGACATTGCGCGCCTCCGGCGTCACCATCATCCTGACCACCCACTACATCGACGAGGCCGAGGAGATGGCCGACCGCATCGGCGTCATCAACAACGGCGAGATCATCCTGGTCGAAGAAAAGAACGAGCTGATGCGCAAGCTCGGCCGCAAGCAATTGGTCCTGCATTTGCAGAAAAGGCTCGACGCGCTGCCGCCCGCGCTCGCCGCGCACAATCTGGCGCTGGCCGATGGCGGCAACGAGCTGGTCTTCACCTATGACACGCAAGGCGAGCGCACCGGCGTCACCGCCCTGCTGACCGATCTCAGCAAGGCGGATATCCGATTTCGCGACCTCCACACGACACAAAGCTCGCTCGAGGATATTTTCGTCGGATTGGTGAGCGACAGGCGATGAATTTAAGGGCAGTCCAGGCAATCTATCGATTCGAGATGGCGCGCACCCGGCGCACGATCTGGCAGAGCATCGTGTCGCCGGTGATCTCGACTTCACTCTATTTCGTGGTGTTCGGCGCGGCCATCGGCTCGCGCATCAGCGAGATCGAGGGAGTTTCCTACGGCGCCTTCATCGTGCCGGGGCTGATCATGCTCATGCTGTTGACGCAAAGCACCATGAACGCCTCGTTTGGCATCTATTTTCCGCGCTTCGTCGGCACCATCTACGAAATCCTGTCGGCGCCGGTGTCGGGCCTTGAAATCGCGCTCGGCTATGTCGGGCGCGGCGGCGACAAAATCGATCATCCTCGGACTGATCATCCTCGGCACATCCTGGCTGTTCATTCCCTTGCGCATCGCGCATCCGTTTTGGATGCTGACCTTCCTGGTGCTGACGGCGGCGACCTTCAGCCTGCTCGGCTTCATCATCGGCATTTGGGCGGACAATTTCGAGAAGCTGCAGGTCGTGCCGCTGCTGATCATTACGCCGCTGACCTTCCTGGGCGGGACGTTCTATTCGACCCACGTGCTGCCGCCGCTCTGGCAGACCATTACCCTGTTCAATCCGGTGGTCTATCTGATCAGCGGCTTCCGCTGGAGCTTCTTTGAGATCGCCGACGTCAGCCCGGCGGTCAGCCTAGGGATGACGCTGGTGTTCCTGAGCATTTGCCTGGCCGCCGTCTGGTGGATTTTCAAGACCGGCTACCGGCTGAAGAACTGACGGCGTCAGCCGCCGACGATCTCCTCGCGCAGGATTTCAAGCGCCAGCCAATGCTCCTCGGCCGCGGCCAGCTTGCGCTGGGTTTCAGCGAGGTCGCTGGTGACTTTTTCGAAGCCGGCACGGTCGCGCCTATAGAACTCCGCATCATCAAGCTTGGCCTGCAGCGCATCGGATTTCGCGATTAGCGCCGCCATGGTTTTGGGCAAAGTTTCGAGCGCGTGCTTGTCCTTGAAACTCATGCGGCGCTTTGCCGGCTGCGGCGAGGCTGGTTGCTTTGCCGGCTGCTTGGCCAGTTCCTTGGTTTGCTTCGGCGGCAGCTGGCCCGCCTGTGCGCGCGTCAGATCGGCGCCGCGTTGCGCCAGCATGTCGGAGTAGCCGCCGGCATATTCGGTCCAATGGCCGTCGCCCTCAGGCGCGATCACGCCGCTCACCAGCCGGTCGAGGAAGTCGCGGTCGTGGCTAATCAGCAGCACGGTGCCGGCGTATTCGCCGATCATGTCCTCCAGCACGTCAAGCGTCTCCATGTCGAGATCGTTGGTCGGCTCGTCGAGGATCAGCAGGTTCGAGGGTTTGGCCAGCGCCTGCGCCAACATCAGCCGGCCGCGCTCGCCGCCCGACAGCTTGCCGAGCGGCGTGCGCGCCTGCTCGGCTGCGAACAGAAAATCTTTCATGTAGCTGACGACGTGTTTGGGCTGGCCGTTGACCATCACGGTATCGCCGCTGTCGCCGGTCAGGGCTTGCGCGACGGTGACGTTGGGATCGAGGCTGTCGCGGTGCTGATTGAGCGTCGCAATGGCGAGCCCTGATCCGAGCCGTACCGAGCCGCTATCGGGCGGCAAGCTGCCGGTGAGCATGTTGATCAGCGTTGTCTTACCACTACCGTTCGGTCCGACGATGCCGATGCGATCGCCGCGCTGGATGCGGATCGAGAAGTCGCGCACTATGGCGCGCTCGCCGTAGCTCTTGCCGATAGCCTTGGCCTCGATGACCAGCGCGCCCGACAGCGCCGCCGAACCCGCGGTGATGGCGGCGCTGCCGACGCTGGCGCGGTAGCTGCGGCGCGCCTCGCGCAACGCCTGCAATTGGCCGACGCGGCGCATGTTACGCTTGCGTCGGCCGGTGACGCCGTAGCGCATCCAGTGTTCCTCAGCGACGATTTTGCGGTCGAGCTTGTGCTGCTCGCGCTCTTCTTCCGCCAGCAGCATGTCGCGCCATTCCTCGAAATGGGCAAAGCCGCGCTCGACGCGGCGGGTGGCGCCGCGGTCGAGCCAGACCGTGACGCGCGACAGCGTCGAGAGAAAGCGCCGGTCATGGCTGATAATGACCAACGCAGTGCGGCGCGCATCGAGATCGCGCTCCAGCCATTCGATAGTGGTGAGATCGAGATGGTTGGTCGGCTCGTCGAGCAGCAGGATGTCGGGCGAGGCCGCCAGCACACGCGCCAATGAGGCGCGGCGCGCCTCGCCGCCGGAGAGCTGCGCCGGGTCTTCCGCGCCGGTCAGGCCGAATTCTTCCAGCAGATTGCGCGCGATATAGACATCCTCGCTCGACCGCAAGCCGGCCTCGACATAGGCGAGCGTGGTCTTGTAAAGCCGGAAAAATCCGGCTCCTGCGGCAGGTAGCGCACCAGCGCGCCGGGCTGCACGAACACGGTGCCGCGGTCCGGCTCGACCAGCCCGGCCGCGATTTTCAGCAAGCGTCGATTTGCCCGAGCCATTGCGTCCGACCAGCGACACCCGCTCGCCGGCCGAGACCGACAGCTCCGCCCCGGTCAAAAGCGGCGTGCCGCCAAAGGTCAGCGCGATGTCTTTGAGCTGAACGAGGGGTGGAGCCATGCCGTGGCTTATGCGGCCGAAAGCGCGTCCAGTATCCGCGCCCAGCTGCGGATACCCTTGTGGAAGCACTTGAGGTCGAACTTCTCGTTGGGCGAATGCACGCGGTCGTCGTCGAGCGCAAAGCCAACCAGCAGCGAATCCATGCCGAGCACGTGCTTGAAATCCGCAACGATCGGGATCGAGCCGCCGGCGCCCACCGCCACCGCCTTCTTACCCCACTCCTCGGCCAGCACGCTGCGCGCCTTGTTGAGCGCCGGGCTGTCGAAGGACAATTGCAGCGGCGGCGCCAGCGCCGAAATTGGCGAATTCCACCTTGCAGTCCGCCGGCAGGCGTGCGCGCACGAAGGCGCGGAAAGCCGTCGCGGATTTTCTCCGGGTTCTGCTCGCCCACCAGCCGGAACGAGACTTTCGCCATTGCTTCACCAGGGATGACAGTCTTGGCCCCTCGCCGGTGTAGCCGCCAACGATGCCGTTGATCTCGGCGGTCGGCCGCGTGGTGATCTGCTCCAGCACCAGCCGGCCTTTTTCACCAGCCGAAAACTTCAAACCGACCTGGCCGAGGAATTCATCCGCGGTCATGTTGAGAGCCTTGAGATCGGCCTTGATGTCGGCGGGCAGCTCCTTCACGCCGTCATAAAAGCCGGGAACGGTGACCCTTCCGTCGTCGTCCCATAGCGCGCCCAGGATCTTGGCTAGGAGGCGCAGGGGATTTTGCGCCGCGCCGCCGAATAGGCCGGAATGCAAGTCCCTGTCGGCACAGGTGATCTTGACCTCCTCGTAGACGAGCCCGCGCAGCGAGGTGGTGATGGCCGGCGTTTCCGCGTTCCACATGGCGGTGTCGCAGACCAGCGCTAGGTCGAGCTTGAACTCGTCGGCATTGTCGCGGACGAACTTGAAAAGATGTTGCGAGCCGCATTCTTCCTCGCCCTCGATCATGGTGGTGATATTGAGCGGCAGCTTGCCGGTCACCGCCTTAAAAGCGCGGCAGGCCTCGATAAAGGTCATGGCTTGGCCTTTGTCATCGCAGGCTCCGCGCGCGACGATGATCTTGCGCCCATCCGGTAAGCGTCTCGATGCGCGGCTCGAACGGCGGCGTCTTCCACAAATTGAGCGGATCGACCGGCTGCACGTCGTAATGGCCGTAGAACAGCGCCCGTGGGCCGGAAACGCCATTGGATTTGCCTACCACCACCGGATGACCCTCGGTTGGCCGCAACTCCGCCTCGAAACCTATCGATTTGAGGTCATTCGCGACGTGCTCGGCAGCGGCACGGCATTGGTCCTTGAACGCAGCGTCGGTCGAAACCGAAGCGATGCGCAGCAGCGCAAACAAACGCTCGACACTGGCGTCGATATCCTGGTCGATGCGGCTCAAGACCGCGTCGAGTGTGCTCATGACGGGGCTCCTTGGTGGAGTTCTCAACCTAGCAACGCGGTCACCTCCTGAAAAGCAAGTTAAAAGCGGGCCAATCGCGCGAAAAAGCGGCAGCTCTGCCGGATCGCGCACGGATTTTCATCGTTTGCTTCAAGTTTTCGAAAGCATAGCAAGGCGACACGCTTGGCACGCCGCGTTTCAAAAAGTATTGCGGAAGGTATTTTGGGATGTACAGCCGTCCTTCCCATAAACCACTGAATATGGTCAGTGCATTCATGAGAACAATTTCAAATCAACTTGACGGTGCTGACTTGTCTTACATTTTACTTGACAGAACGCGCCGACGATGCGCGTGCGCGCCAAAGTTTTTGCGCGCGCGGACAAGCATCGCGCTTGTCATCGCTGTTCTCGGCGTTCAATATGACGACAACCCGCCATCAGTGCGGGGCGTGAGGGGATCATGGACGAGTTGATCGCGCGTCTCGTCGCCAACGTCGGCGTCGATCGCGACGCCGCGGAAAAAGCCGTCGGCGTCATCTTCGAATTCCTCCTCAAGGAAGGGCCCACCGACAAGGTGAAGGCCCTGATGGACCGCCTTCCCGGCGCGGAAGACCTGATGGAAGCCCAGGAAGGCATCGACGCCAGTGGCGGCGGCGGTCTTGCCATGGGCGGCATCATGGGCGCCGGCACCAAGATGATGGCCGCCGGCCTGAGCATGGGCCAGGTGCAGGGGGTTACGCGTGAAGTGATCGCCTATGCCCGCGAACAGGCAGGCGAAGACGCGATCGGTGAAGTCGTCGGAGCAATTCCGGGATTAAGTCAGTTCATTTGAACTTTTCGAAGCGGCAAGCGACCTAGTGGCGAGGAGCTTTCAATGTCCTATCCGATCACCGATATCGACGGGATCGACGGCGAGGCCGCCGCGACCCTCAAGTCGGTGGGGATACGGTCAACCGAACGTCTGCTCGAAACCGCGCGCAATGTGAGAGGCCGCAAGCTGCTTGCCGCCAAAACCGGCTTCGACGAAAAATCTCTGTTGTGCTGGGCCAACGTCGCCGATCGCATGCGCATCAAAGGCATAAGCAGGGAATATGCCGAATTGTTGCGCGCGGCCGGGGTCGACACGGTCAAGGAGCTCAAATATCGCAACCCCGCCAACCTCGCCAAGGCAATGGCCGACGCCAACAAGAAGAACAAGCTGGTCCGCTTCCTGCCGTCCGAGAAAGTGGTTGCGCGCTGGATCGACCACGCCAAAAAGCTGCCGCTCAAGATCAGCTACTAGGGCCCTGCGCGCCCGCCGCCTGCTTGACAGCCCGGCGCGCCCAGCGCAAAGCGACCGCCATGGGGTTCGCCCGCACCCTTACCGATAAGCCGAAAACCCCGCCAAAACCGGGGCCGGATGCCCTTTCGGCGCTTTTCGCCCTGGGCCGGCCGCTGGTCATGGGCATTCTCAACGTCACACCGGATTCCTTCTCCGACGGCGGCCGCTTCCTCGATCCGGCCGTGGCCATCGCCCATGCCGGCGCCATGGCGGACCAGGGCGCCGACATACTCGACGTCGGCGCGGAATTGACGCGCCCCTATGGCGGTGCCAAACCGGTTTCAGCCGGCGACGAGCGGACGCGGCTTGCGCGCGTGTTGCCGACAGTTGTGAAACTCGGCTTGCCGGTGTCGATCGACACCATCAAGGCCGAAATCGCCGCCTGGGCGCTCGACCAGGGCGCGGGGATCGTCAATGACGTCTGGGGCCTGCAACGCGACCCGGACATGGCAAGGCTCATCGCCGATCGCGGCGTGCCGGTAATCGTCATGCATAACCGCGAGAACGTCGATCCTCGGCTCGAGATCATCGCCGACGTTGCGAAGTTCTTCGAAAGCTCGCTCGACATTGCCGCGCGCGCCGGCATCGCCCGCGACAAGCTCGTGCTCGACCCCGGCATCGGCTTCGGCAAAACCCCGGAGCAGAGCATCGCCTGCATCGCGCGGCTGGGCGAATTCAAACGCTTCGGGCTGCCTATCCTGGTCGGCGCCTCGCGCAAGCGCTTCATCAATGCGTTGACGCCGGCCCCGCCCGATCAACGCATCGGCGGCTCGATCTCGGCCCATCTCATGGCGATCGAGAACGGCGCGACAATCGTGCGTGTTCATGATGTCGCTGAAACCGTGCAGGCATTGCGCGTTGCCGCGGCCATCGACCGCGCCAAAGAAAGCTGACATGAGCGACCGCATCTTCATCAACGGCCTGTCGCTGCACGCCTATCACGGCGTCATGGCCTATGAGGCCAAGGTCGGGCAGACCTTCACCATCGATCTCGAACTGACCATCGACCTGGCCGCGGCCGCGCGCAGCGACAAGGTCGTCGATACTGTCTCCTACGACAAGGTGGTGGACTGCGCGAGCCAGGCCTTCTGCGCCCAGCGCTTCCGGCTGATCGAGGGCGCCGCCGGGCGCGTGGCAGACGCAGTGCTGGCGGCCTTCCCGCGCGTGCAGAGCGTGGCCGTGACCATCCACAAGCCGCATGCGCCGATCGCCGCCACCTTCAGCGACGTCGGCGTCACGCTGATGCGCACCCGCAGCAATTCAAAATCATGACCGAGGCGCTGCTCGCGCTCGGCGGCAATGTGGGCAACAGCCGGGCCATTCTCGACCGCGCCGTCGCGCTGTTCTGCGACGGCGAACAAGTGCGCCTCACGGCGCGCTCGTCCGATTATCTGACGCCACCCTGGGGCTTCAAATATCAGCCGCCCTTCGTCAATCTCTGCATCGTGGTCGACACCATGCTCAGTCCGCGCGAATTGCTGGAGCGGGCGCAGGCGGTCGAGCTTCAGCTCGGCCGCGACCGGGCGAAGGAAAAGCGCAATGGCCCGCGCACCGCCGATATCGACATCATCGCCTATGGCGGCCTGGCGCTGGACGAGTCGAATTTGACGCTGCCGCACCCGCATCTGTTCGAGCGCGCCTTCGTGCTGGTGCCGCTGGCCGAGATCGCGCCTGACCGCGTTATCGCCGGGCGCAAGGTCAGCGAGGCCTTGGCTGCCGTTGACGCATCGGGCATCACCCGCCTGCCCGGCCCAGGCACGTAATTTGCTTCGACTGGAATGGCGGCGCCCCGCCATGTATGGCAGTTTCTGCCGATGACCGAGGACTTATCCCTCGCCGCCGAATTCCCGGCGGCCACAGAAGCGCAATGGCGCAAGCTGGTCGAGGCCGCGCTGAAAGGCGCACCGTTCGACAAGCGGCTGGTGAGCCAGACCTATGATGGCTTGCGGGTCGAGCCGCTCTACCCCCGCGCGGCCGGCGCCAAGCCCGTCATCGGCCGCCAGCCAGCCACAGCCTGGACGGTCATGCAGCGCATCGATCATCCCGATCCGAAGGCCGCCAATGCCCAAGCACTTGACGATCTGGAAAACGGCGCCACCGGGCTGACGCTGGTGTTCGCCGGCTCGCTCAATGCCAACGGCTACGGTCTTTCCGCGACGCCAGAGACGCTTGCGCAAGTGCTGAACGGGATTGCGCTCGATGCGATCGCCATCGACCTCAATTTGAGTCCGGCGACCCGCAACGCGGTGCAACTTTTTGCCGAGCACGTTAAAAGCCGCAGGCTTTCGCCGGATGCGGTCGATCTGCGCGCCAGCATCAACCCGATCGGCGGCTTTGCCGCGAGCGGCGCAAGTCCGGTGCCCTGGAGCGAGTTGTCGAAGCGCTTGGCGGGCATGATCCGCGACCTCGCCGGGCAAGGCTATCACGGACCGTTCGCGGTCGCCGACGGGCGCATCATCCATAATGCCGGCGGATCGGAGGCGCAGGAATTGGCCTTTGCTCTCGCCGCCGCCGTGGATTGTTTGCGCGCGCTGGACGCAGGCGGCGTGCCGCTCGAAACTGCGCGCGGCATGATCTATTTCCGGTTGGCGGCGGACGCCGACGAATTTCTCACCATCGCGAAATTCCGCGGCATCCGAAAACTGTGGGCACGGGTCGAACAAGCCTGCGGGCTTGCGCCGAAGCCGGTGACGGTGGCGGCCGAGACGGCGTGGCGGATGATGACCAGGCACGATCCTTACGTGAACATGCTGCGCACGACCATCGCCATTGCCGCGGCCGGCCTTGGTGGCGCCGATAACATCGCGGCGCTGCCGCACACCGCCGCGCTCGGCCTGCCCGACGATTTCGCGCGTCGCGTCGCGCGCAACGCACAGCTTGTTCTGCTCGAAGAATCCAATTTGGCGAAAGTCGCCGATCCGGCGGCGGGCTCCGGCGCCATCGAGGACTTGACGGCGAAGCTTTGTGCGGCTGCTTGGGCGATTTTCCAGAAGTGGGACGCCGCCGGCGGCGCCTGGGCCTCGCTCGAACAGGGCCTCGTGCAACGCGAGGTCGCGGCCGTGCGCGAAAAGCGACAAGCCGCTGCCGCGCGCCGCAAGGACGCCATCACCGGCACCAGCGATTATCCGAACCTGCGCGAAGAGGCCGCGCGGGTGCTCGATGTGCCGCCCGTCGTAACTCCAAGCGAAACTGGACCGAAGCAGAGCGCCGAGCCGCTGCCGAGCATTCGTCTTGCCGAGCCGTTCGAAGCCTTGCGTGACAAGTCCGATACGATCCTAGCGAAGACCGGCGCGCGGCCGAAAGTATTCCTGGCCAATCTCGGCACGCCATCCGATTTCACTGCGCGCGCCACGTTTGCGAAAAATTTCTACGAGGCCGGCGGTATCGAGGCGGTGAGCAATGACGGCTTCAAGGATCAGGCCGCGATGGTCGCAGCCTTCAAGAAATCGGGCGCCAAGCTCGCTTGCCTCACCTCGTCCGACAAAGTCTATGAAGCCCAAGCCGCCGACGCCGCCAAGGCGCTGACCGCCGCGGGTGCGGTGATACACCTCGCCGGCCGGCCGGGAGAAAATGAGAAAAATTGGCGGCAGGCCGGCATAAAAACGTTCATATTTGCCGGAGTTGATGTGCTTTCGACGCTAAAGGAGGCGTATGGTATATTGACCTATGGATGATGAACTGGCCCGCCTTGAAGCCGAGCGCGCGCAATTTGTTGAGTTTGTGCGGCGAAATAAACGTCAGACCAGCCTTATCATGTACCTTTCTTTTCTCATCGTCGGCATCGTTTACATCCTCCTTGTCGGCGCCATGTTCGCAGGACAGCTAAGTCTGACGGGCCTGTTCTGGTCCGTATTGCTGGTCAGTTTAGTTTTTTTCGTACTGTCTCGCAGACTACGCAGTGGAATTCGCGTCGGAATGGTAGCTGATCTCGTGTTCGGAGGCCGCGCGAGGACCGATCCTGAGTACTTTCAGGCGCAGGTCGCCAAATACGACAAGCGAATTGCAAGCTTGAAACGCGCAGAAAAAATATGAGCCAGATCCCGAACTTCACCACGGTCGATTTCACCGACACGCCGGCGCCGCAAAGTGCCGCGGCAGCCAAACCCTGGGCCACACCCGAAGGCATTGCAGTGAAGCCGGTCTACGGCGAGAGCGACCTCGCCGGGCTCGACTTCCTCGACACCTATCCCGGCAAACCGCCTTACCTGCGCGGGCCGTACCCGGCGATGTACGCGGCGCAGCCCTGGACGATCCGGCAATATGCCGGCTTCTCCACAGCGGAGGATTCCAACGCCTTCTATCGGCGCAATCTCGCCGCCGGGCAGAAAGGCCTGTCCATCGCTTTCGACCTTGCCACCCACCGGGGCTACGACAGCGATCATCCGCGTGTCGGCGGCGACGTCGGCATGGCGGGCGTCGCTATCGATTCCATCTACGACATGCGCACGCTGTTTTCCGGCATCCCGCTCGACCAGATGAGCGTGTCGATGACCATGAACGGCGCGGTGCTGCCCATACTCGCACTCTACATCGTCGCGGCGGAAGAACAGGGCGTGCCGCAGGAGAAATTGTCGGGCACCATTCAGAACGACATCCTCAAAGAATTCATGGTGCGCAACACCTATATCTATCCGCCCGAACCGAGCCTGCGCATCATCTCCGACATCTTCGCCTATACGGCCGAGCACATGCCGAAGTTCAATTCGATTTCGGTCTCCGGCTATCACATGCAGGAGGCCGGCGCGACGCAGGACCTCGAGCTCGCCTATACGCTCGCCGACGGCGTCGAATATGTGCGCGCCGGCATCAAGGCGGGGCTGACGGTCGACCGCTTCGCACCGCGCATCTCCTTCTTCTGGGCAATCGGCATGAACTACTTCATGGAGATCGCCAAGCTGCGCGCCGCCCGCATGCTGTGGGCCAAGCTGATGAAGCCGTTCAAGCCGGAAGACGCGCGCGCGCTCAGCTTGCGCACCCATTGCCAGACCTCGGGCTGGTCGCTGTCGGCGCAGGACGTGTTCAACAATGTCGCGCGCACCATGATCGAAGCCATGGCGGCAACGCAGGGCCAGACGCAATCGCTGCACACCAACGCGCTCGACGAGGCACTGGCGCTGCCGACCGATTTTTCCGCCCGCATCGCGCGCAATACCCAGATCCTGTTGCAGCAGGAAGCGGGCGCGACGCGCATCGTGGACCCCTGGGGCGGCTCCTATTATGTCGAGCGGCTCACCTACGAATTGGCGAAAAAGGCCTGGGGCCATATCGAGGAGGTGGAAAGCCTCGGCGGCATGGCCAAGGCGATCGAAGCCGGTATCCCCAAGCTGCGCATCGAGGAGGCCGCCGCCAAGACGCAGGCCCGCATCGATGCCGGCGTGCAGTCGGTGATCGGCGTCAACAAGTACCCACCCACCGACGATGCTCCCATCGAGGTGCTGAAAATCGACAATTCCGCCGTGCGCGCGGCACAGTTCGACAAGCTCAAGCGCCTGAAGGCCGAGCGCGACCCGGCCGCGCTGAAGGAAGCACTCGCCGCGCTCACCCGCGCCGCCGACCGCGGCAACGGCAATCTGCTGGCGCTGGCGATTGACGCGGCCCGCGCCAAGGCTACGGTCGGGGAGATTTCCTCGGCGCTGGAGCAGGTCTATGGACGCCACGTCGCCTCGATCAAGGCGATCACCGGGGTCTACAAGCGGGAGGTCGGCATGACCGGCGCAGTTGAACGCATGCGCAAGGCGGTCGAGGCGTTCGAGCAGGCGGAGGGCCGCCGTCCCCGCCTGCTGGTCGCCAAGATCGGCCAGGACGGCCACGACCGCGGCCAGAAAGTCATCGCCTCCGCCTTTGCCGATCTCGGCTTTGACGTCGATATCGGGCCGCTGTTTGCTACGCCTCAGGAAGCCGCGCGCCAGGCGGTGGAAAACGACGTGCACATTCTCGGCGTGTCCTCGCTCGCTGCCGCTCATCTCACGCTAGTGCCGGAACTGAAAGCCGAGCTCGCCAAACAGGGCCGCGACGACATCATGATCGTGGTCGGCGGCGTAGTGCCCCCGCAGGATTACGAAGCGCTGATGCAGGCCGGCTGCGAGGCGATCTTCCCGCCCGGCACGGTGATTGCGGACGCGGCCGAGAAATTGCTCAAGACGCTCAACAAGCGGCTTGGCCACGGCAAAGAGGCGGCGGAGTGAAGCGCGTTTTGGTCCGCGCGGCTATCGCGGCAATTTGCACGGGTTTGCTCGCCGGCTGCGTCGACTCCGTAGGCCCGATCCTGGCGGATTCGCAACCGGTCCTAGGCACGAAATTGAAGTTGCAGTTCTATTCCATGCGCAAAGGCTATGCGACGGACCCCGAGCAGGCGAGTTTCGCCTGGAACGGCAAACTTTATGCCCGTACCGGCGGCGGCATGACGGACGTGCGTGGCTTCTCGGTGCATCCTTTCGAGGGCGGCAGCTACATCATTCAGGAAGTGCCGGTGAAGCGCCCGCAGATGATCGAATACGCGCTGATGCGGCCGTTCGCTGATGGCGTCTACCACATGATCGTCATCGACGAAGCCGACGCCGACGCGGCCACCCGCGCCGCCCATTGCGCCAAGCTTCCCGACGCCGCGTGCCGCATCGCGTCGCGCGATGCACTCTTTATTTTCGCCCGCGCCACCGCGGCACGGCGCCAGGCCGGCGGCGGGATCGCGATCCGACTGGCCGAGTAATGGCGGCACGGAGCCACGAGCCCTCCCCCCTCGCCGCCGGCATCCGCGCCGGCGACCGCGCCGTGCTGGCGCGCGCCATCACGCTGATCGAGAGCAAGCGGGCCGATCATCGCAGCGAGGCGCACCGGCTGGTGCAGGACTTGCTGCCGGCGACCGGCAAGGCGGTGCGGCTCGGCATCACCGGCGCGCCGGGCGCCGGCAAGTCCACCACCATCGACGCGCTCGGCACTTATCTCACCGGCCAGGGCCACAAGGTCGCGGTGCTGGCGGTCGATCCGTCCTCCAGCCGCACCGGCGGCTCGATCCTGGGCGACAAGACCCGCATGCCGCGGCTTGCCGGCGATGCGCATGCCTTCATACGCCCCTCGCCCGCCTCCGGCACGCTCGGCGGCGTCGCCGCCAAGACGCGCGAGACCATGCTCGTTTGCGAGGCGGCCGGCTACGACGTGGTGATCGTGGAGACGGTCGGCATCGGCCAGTCGGAAACCGCGGTCGCCGATATGACCGATTTTTTCCTGGTGCTGATGCTGCCGGGCGCCGGCGACGAATTGCAGGGCCTGAAGAAAGGCATCGTCGAGCTTGCCGACATGATCGCGATCAACAAGGCCGACGGCGACAATATCCGGCGCGCCAAGCAGGCGGCGGCCGAATACCGCGCCGCCCTCAACATCCTCAACCCGCAGTCGGCGACCTGGTCGCCGCCGGTCGCGACCTATTCGGCGCTGACCGGCAATGGGATTGCGGAATTGTGGAAAGAGGTGCTGGCGCACAAGGACAAGATGACCGCCTCCGGCGAGCTCGCGCAGCGCCGGCGCGAGCAACAGGTGAAGTGGATGTGGACCATGCTGGAGGAGCGGCTGACGTCCCGGCTGCGCAGCGATCCGGCCGTGCGCGCAAAGCTCAAACAGGCGGAAACCGCCGTCGCCGCGGGAAAGCTGGCGCCGACGCTGGCGGTGGAAGAAATTGCGGGATTGCTCGGGACATAGGCCATATCGGAGGCACACCGTATGACGTTTGAAGAGGCGATTGCACAACAACCGGCGTGGATCGGCTATTGGCTGAAGTGGCTCTTGTTCGGCGCCTTCATCTTACCCTTTGCGCTTCTGATCTGGCGCCAAAGCCGTCTCGCAGCCATCGCAGCGGTCGTCGCCAGCGTCGCCGGCGCCTTCGGCACACGATGGCTCTACAACGAGATGGGATACGTGAAGCTGCTCGGCCTGCCGCACATCATCGTGTGGACCCCGCTGGCGATCTATCTTTTCGGCCAGATCCGGCGCGCCGAAATGCCGAAATGGCCGAGGTGGATCATCGGCGTCGTGCTGGCATCAATCCTGATTTCGCTCGCTTTCGACTACACCGACGCCTTACGTTATCTTCTGGGCGAGCGAACGCCGGTCGCCGGGCCGGCGTAGCAACCACGCTCACTCTGGCGCGTATGCCCACCATCCTCGTAACCGGCTTCGGCCCGTTTCCCGGCGCGCCGTTCAACCCGACCACGCCCCTGGTCAAGAAACTGGCGCGGCTGCGGCGGCCGGCTTTGGCGGACGCGACCATCGTTGCGCACGTCTTCCCGACCAGTTATGCGGCGGTCGACGACGCGCTGCCGCAACTAATCGCTCGGCACCGGCCCGATGCGCTGCTGATGTTCGGCCTGGCGCCGCGGGCAAAGAAAATCCGTGTCGAGACCCGCGCCCGCAATGCCGCGTCAATCTTGCCGGATGCAGGCGGAACCTCGCCGCGTCGCCACAGCGTCGAAGCCGGCGCACCGGCGGCAATGGCATTGCCGGCCCCATCGCATCGCTTGCTCGGCGCGCTGCGCGGCGCGCGCGTGCCGGCCGCGCTTTCGCACGATGCCGGCGGTTACCTCTGTAATTACCTCTGCTGGCAAGCCGTGGAAGCCGCGCGCCGGCCGCGCGGGCCGCGGCTTGCCGCCTTCATCCATGTGCCCCCACTCCGCCGCCATGCCCGGCCGCGCGCGGCAAAACGACGCTTCACCCTTGACGATCTGGCGCGCGCGGGCGAACGCCTGCTGATGGAAATCGCGGCGGCGGCACGGCGTTAACCGCGCCTCATCTTGCTTGGAGCACTATGCGGACCATGACCATCGACCGCCGCCGCCTGCTGCTTGGGTCGCTCACCGGCGCCGCCGTCATGGCGACGCCCGTGCTGGCAGCGCCGCTGTCGCGCAACGGCCTCGACGCCGCGCAATTCGGCGTGCGCCCCGGCGCGGCTGACGACCAGACCGCCAAGCTGCAGCGCGCCATCGAACAGGCCGCCAAGGCGCGCATGCCGCTGCTGCTGGCGCCCGGCCGCTACCACGCCGGCAACCTCACGCTCAGCGCCGGCGCGCAAATCGCCGGCGTGCGCGGCGCCACCCGCCTCACGTTGACGCAAGGGCCCTCGCTCATCGCCGCCGAACACGCCGACACCATCTCGCTCACGGGCCTGGTGCTCGACGGCGGCGGCAAGCCGCTGCCGCAAGGGCGCGGCCTCGTGCATCTGGTCGGTGCGCGCGCACTGCGCATCACCGATTGCGAGATCCTGCGGGCCGGCGGCAACGGCATCGCGCTCACACAATGCGACGGCGCGGTGACGCAGACGACCATCACCGATGCCGCCGACAACGCGCTGTTCTGCGTCGACTCGCGCGGCCTGATCCTCAGCGCAAACACCATTCGCGGCTCCGGCAATGGCGGCATTCGGGTCTGGCAGAGCGACAAGCGCGACGACGGCAGCCTGATCACCGACAACCGCATCGAGGATACGCGCGCGAAGAGCGGCGGCACCGGCGAAAACGGCAACGCCATCAACGTGTTTCGCGCCGCCAACGTGATCGTGCGCAACAACGTGATCCGCAAGGCGGCGTTCACGGCGATCCGCGGCAATGCCGCCTCCAATATCCAGATCATCGGCAACAATTGCGCCGCGCTCGACGAGGTCGCGATTTATTCCGAGTTCGGCTTCGAGGGCGCGGTGATCGCCGACAACGTGATCGACGGCGCCGAGAACGGAATTTCCGTCACCAATTTCAATAACGGCGGACGGCTCGCCACCGTGCATGGCAATCTCGTGCGCAATCTTGGCGCCCGCCGGCCCGGCACAAAACCGGACGATGCCGGCATCGGCATCGGCATCGAGGCCGAAACCGCGGTGACCGGCAACGTGATCGAGAATGCACCGACCGCCGGCATCCGGGCCGGCTGGGGGCCCTATCTGCGCAACGTGACCGTCAGCGGCAATGTGGTGCGCAATGCCGGCTACGGCATCCAGGTGTCGGTTGCGCAAGGCGCCGGCGACGCCGTCATCTCCGGCAATCTCATATCCGGCGCCCGTCTGGGCGCCATCGTCGGCATGGAGTGGGCCAAGGCCGCGACCGGCGACCTCGCCAAGGACGGGGCGGCGCGCTACCCGCAATTGACCGTCGCCGGCAACAAGGTCAGCTAGGCGCTGTTTACAAAGTGGTTGGCGCGCGTCTCAGGCTTTGGACGTGTTCAGCGCAACGGCGGCGCGAACGAGCGCCTTCAACGCCTTTTCGTCGATCTTGTCGCCCGCGTGGAAATCGATGGCGCGCCGCACGTTGCCGTCGAGGCTCGAATTAAAGAGGCCCGAAGGGTCCTTGAGCGCGGCACCCTTGGCGAAGGTCAGCTTCACTTTGTCCTTATAGGTCTCGCCGGTGCAGATGATGCCGGCGTGCTCCCACACCGGAACGCCCATCGGGTTCGACGGCTTGCGCCATTTTACTTCCTCGACCATGTCGGGGTCGGCCTCTCTGATGACCTTTCGGACCCGGGCGAGGGTCTCGCCCCGCCAATCACCCAGCGCCTTGATTTGCGCATCGATCAGCCGGGAGGGAGGGGCTCCGCCTTTTGCTGCCTTCGGGGTGGCCTTGCTCTTCATCACGGCGATCTGTTGCTTCCTTCATGATGGCTCACGCTCGCCGGTCCGATGCACATTACTTCCACCCCATCCCCGGCGCGACGTGCTTCAGAATCGCCTCGATGACGTGCGCGTTGTAATCGACGCCGAGCTGGTTGGGTACGGTCAGGAGCAGCGTATCCGCCTCGGCGATGGCTTCGTCTTTCTTCAGCTGATCGATCAGCGCGTCCGGCTCGGCGGCATAGCTGCGGCCAAAGATGGCGCGCTCCTTTTCGCTGAGCATGCCGACCTGGTCCTCGCTCTCGTCGTGGCCGAAATACATGCGGTCGCGGTCGTCGACTAGCGCGAAGATGCTGCGCGAGACCGACACCCGCGGCGTGCGCGCGTGCCCGGCTTCCTTCCACGCCGCACGGTAATACCTGATCTGCTCCGCCTGCTGGACGTGGAACGGCTTGCCGCTCTCGTCGATCTTGAGCGTCGAGCTTTGCAGGTTCATGCCGAGCTTCGCCGCCCATTCCGCCGTCGCATTGGTGCCGGCGCCCCACCAGATGCGCTCGCGTAAGGTCTCCGAGAACGGCTCGAGCCGCAGCAGGCCAGGCGGGTTTGAAAACATCGGTCGCGGGTTCGGCTTAGCAAAGCCCTGCCCGCGCAGCATGTCGAGAAACACCTCGGTGTGGTGGCGCGCCATGTCAGCGTCGCTCATGCCCTCCGGGGGCGCGTAGCCGAAGTAGCGAAAGCCGTCGATCACCTGCTCGGGCGAGCCGCGGCTGATGCCGAGCTGCAGGCGTCCGCCGGCGATGTGGTCGGCACTGCCTGCGTCCTCCACCATGTAGAGCGGGTTCTCATAGCGCATGTCGATGACCGCGGTGCCGAGCTCGATGCGCTTGGTGCGCGCGCCGCAGGCCGCCAGCAGCGGAAACGGCGAGGCGAGCTGGCGGGCGAAGTGATGGACGCGGAAATAGGCTCCGTCGGCGCCGAGCTCCTCCGCCGCGACGGCGAGGTCGATCGATTGCAGCAGCGCGTCGGACGCCGAGCGCGTCTGCGACTGGTGCGACGGGGTCCAGTGACCGAAGGAGAGGAAGCCGATGTGTTTCATGGGGGTTCGGGGGCGTGGGATGGCGTTCGTTGCCAGCAGGCATAAAAAATTCTAGCACGGATGTCACACCGGCGCCTTCTGGCTCGTCATGATGCCGAAGCAATAGAAGGAGACGAACCATGACTGCCAAACTCGACCCTCTGGCCGCCGCCCCGGAACTGATGAAGAGCTGGCTGCGCACATCGATGGCCGTCAATGCGAGCCTGGAATCGACCCTGGTCGAGCTCGTGAAAATCCGCGCGTCCCAGATCAACGGCTGCGCCAACTGCATCAATATGCATGCCGTGGACGCGCGCGCGCACGGCGAGACCGAGCAGCGCATCTACCTGCTGTCGGCCTGGCGCAAGGCACCCTGCTATACCGAGCGTGAACGCGCCGCCCTCGCCTGGACCGATGCGCTGACACGGATCGCCGAGGGACATTCGCTCGAAAGCGCCCGCGAGGGTCTATGGAACCATTTCAACAAGGAGGAGCAGGTCAAGCTCACATTGATCATCAATGTGATCAACGGATGGAACCGCATCTCCGTCGGCTTCGGCCTGTTTGCCGATCCGGCGGCCATCAAGGCGACAGCCCAAGCGGCGGCCGCCTGATGACCGGCGCCGGGCACCAGGACGCAGCGGCGAGCTTCGACCCGCTGCGTCCAAAGCTCATGCGGGTTGCCTACCGCATGCTCGGCTCCGTGGCCGACGCCGAAGACGTGCTGCAGGAGGCCTTCATCCGCTGGATGGGCGCGAACCGCGACGCGGTGCGTGAACCGGAAGCGTTCCTGCGCCGCACGGTCACGCGCCTCTGTCTCGATCAGCTCAAGTCGGCGCGGCGCCAGCGCGAGACCTATATCGGCCGTGGCTGCCCGATCCGGTCGTCGAGGAGGAGGAAGAGGAGGACGTCACCCTGCCGCTGATGCTGGCGCTGGAACGTCTGTCTCCGCTCGAGCGAGCGGCCTTCCTGCTGCACGATGTGTTCGGCCTAGGATTCGAGGAAGTCGCCACCACCATTCAACGCGATCCCGCGACCTGCCGCCAGCTTGCGGCCCGCGCGCGAGAGCATGTGCGCGAGGCGCGGCCGCGCTTCCAGGTCGACAAGCAACATGGCCTCGCGCTGGCCGAGGCGTTCTTCAATGCGTCGCGCAGCGGCGACATGAAAGCGTTGGCGGCGATGCTGGCGGCCGATGTCAGTGTCCATGCCGACGGCGGGGGAAAACGTCCGGCGGCCATGCAGCCGATCGTTGGCTTCGACGCCGTGATGAAGGTCCATCAAATGCTGGCGGATATTTTCCGGAAGAATCCCTCGAAGTTTGTGCGCGCCGGCTTCGTCAACGGCTTGCCCAGCTTCATCACGCTGGAGGCTGACGGCGAGCTGCAGACCACCGCGCTCGACATCAAGGACGGTAAGATCGCGGCGATCTATGTGGTGCGCAACCCCGACAAGCTGAAGCATTTACATTAGTCGGCTGGCGCGGAGCCCGTCGCCCGGGTCGAAGCGTAATCCGGGAAGCCAACAACCGGGTGCGCCAGCCGCCACCTTTCGGACCAAAACGCGGTGCCTATAATGGGCCATGCCGCCCGCCCGACCCCGCCGCCGCAGGACCATCATGCTCATCATTTTGGCGCTGTTCCTCGTCCCCATTCTTGCCCGCGCCGTGCTCTATGCGATCGGCGACGGCCCGCGCTCGTGGCGCGACGCCGACTGGTCGAGCACCCACCTGCTGCCGCCGGCCGCGCAGGACAAGCCGGCGCGCGTCATCGTGTTCACCGGCACCACCGGCGCCTGGAAAGGCATCTTCGCGATCCATAGCTGGGTCGTGATCAAGCCGGCCAATGCGCGGGAATGGACCCGCTATGACGTGGTCGGCTGGGGCAGCCCGGTGCGCGTCAACGGGTGGCCGGCGGACGGGCTCTGGTACGGCAACAGGCCGGTGGCGATCGCCGACATTTCCGGCTCGCAAGCCGAGGAACTGATCCCGAAGATCGCGGCGGCCATCGCCGCCTACCGCTTCGCGCAGGCCGGCGACTACCGTGTCTGGCCGGGCCCCAACAGCAACAGCTTCACCGCCGCCGTCCTGCGCGCGGTGCCGGAGCTGGGCGTCAGCCTGCCGCCCAATGCCGTCGGCCGCGACTACCGCCCCGGCTTCTACGCGGGGCGCACCGATAGCGGCACGGGGTTTGAGCTCAATCTGCACGGGCTGGCGGCGCTCAAAGTCGGCTGGGTCGAGGGCATCGAGGTCGACCTGTTCGGTTTGGTGGCCGGGCTCGATCTGCGCCATCCCGGGCTGAAGCTGCCGGGTTATGGCCGCATCGGTCTGGAATCGCCAGTCGCCACCGCGCTCGCGCGCTGAAAACCCGATTTTTCGGCCTGCTCACGCCAATTTGTCCGGGTTAGCCCCCGAAAGACGTAACCTTTGGGCAGGATCGTGCGAAATTGAAAACAACAAATTCCCCGCAAGGCCCGTGAAAAAATGCGCGATACGCGTCCGCTGCTCGACCAAATTCCCTTCCCGAAAATCCGCCGCGGCAAGCTCGACACGCTGCAGATCAATGTCGGCTACCGCTGCAACCAGTCCTGCTTCCACTGCCACGTCAATGCCGGCCCCAACCGCAGCGAGGAAATGGCGGGCGACGTCGCCAACACCGTGCTCGAATTCATCAAGCGCCGCGGCATAGCCACGCTCGACATCACCGGCGGCGCGCCCGAGCTTAACGCGCATTTCCGCCGCATGGTCGTTGAGGCGCGCAAGCTCGGCGTCAAGGTGATGGATCGCTGCAACCTCACCATCCTGGAGCAGCCGGGCCAGGAAGACCTCGCGGACTTCCTGAGTGCGTACCAAGTCGAAGTGGTGGCGTCGATGCCGTGCTATCTGCAGGACAATGTCGAGCGCCAGCGCGGCAAGGGCGTGTTCGACGGCTCGATCCGCGGTCTGCGCAAGCTCAACGCCGTCGGCTACGGGCGCGAAGCGCCGCTCGCGCTCAATCTTGTCTATAATCCGCAAGGCCCGGCGCTGCCACCGCCGCAAGCCTCGCTCGAAGCCGACTACAAGCGGGTGCTGGGCGAGCAATACGGGATTGTCTTCAACAAGCTGTTCGTCCTGGCGAATATGCCGATCCAGCGCTTCGGCTCCATGCTGGTGAGCAAGGGCGAGTTCGACGGCTATCTCCAGCTTTTGCAGGATGCCCATCTCGACGCCAACCTCGACACCGTCATGTGCCGCAACCTGCTTTCCGTCGACTATCAAGGCTATGTCTCCGACTGCGACTTCAACCAGATGCTCGACCTGCCGCTCGGCGACGCGCGTGAGCGCGTGCATCTTTCCGATATCATCGACGAGAATCTCGAAGGCAAGCCGGTACGCGTCGCCGGCCATTGCTACGGCTGCACCGCTGGCCAAGGTTCGAGCTGCGGCGGCGCGCTGAAAGAGGCGGCGGAATGAACGTCGTGCCCCGTCTCCTGCCGGCGCCGGAAAAATCCGCCGGCCGCATCTGCCCGCGCGATTACACTTATTCGCTCGCGGAATTGGCACGCCTGCCCGATTTTTCTGCCGATACGCTCTATGTGGCGGGCGGGCTCTACGGCAATCTCACCGCGCTGGCGGCGATCGAAAAGCTGGCAGCAGCCGAGCGCGCCCCGCCGGAAATCGTGTTCAACGGCGATTTTCACTGGTTTGACGCCGAGCCGGCTTGGTTCGCAAGTGTCGGACAAGGCGTTGCGCCGCATCGTGTCCTGCGCGGCAATATCGAAACCGAAATCGCACGCAGCGAGGATATCGGCGCCGGTTGCGGCTGCGCCTATCCCGACAATGTCGACGACGATGTGGTGCGCCGCTCCAACGAGATTCTGACGCGGCTGCGGGGTGAAATTTCACCGGCGGAGCGCGCGCCCTTGCGCGATCTGCCGATGCATCTGGTGGCGCGGGTGGGCGCCTTGCGGGTCGCCATCGTGCACGGCGATGCGTGCTCGCTCGCCGGCTGGCGCTTCGCCCATGACGCACTCGATAGCGCGCGCCACCGGCCCTGGCTCGACGACGTTGCGCAGGCCGCGCGCGTCGGCGTGTTCGCCTGCACGCACACTTGCCTTGCCGCGCTGCGCGATTTTCAGCTCGCCGCCGGCCGGTTGACCATCATCAACAATGGCACCGCCGGCATGCCGAATTTTTCCGGGTCCCATTGCGGTCTTATCACCCGCATCGCCACAACGCCCGCACCGCGCGCGCCGCTTTACGGCATCGAACGCGACGGCGTTCATATCGACACGATCGCGGTCGAATACGACCATGGCGCCTTTCTCGACCGTTTCCTGCAGCTCTGGCCGGAAGGCACGGCGGCGCATGCCTCTTATTACTGGCGGATCACCGACGGGCCGGACTACACCATCGGACAGGCGGCGCCGCGATGATACTGTCCATCATTGTGCCGGTGCTGGACGAAGCCGCGGGCATCGAAACAGCATTGCGGGCGCTGGCGCCGTTTCGCGCGCGCGGCGCCGAAGTCATCGTGGCCGACGGCGGCAGCAACGACGCCACGGCGGAACTCGCCCGTCCTTTTGCCGACCAGGTGCTCAAGAGCCAGCGCGGGCGGGCGGCGCAGATGAACGCCGGTGCCGCCGCAGCGCGAAGCGACGTGCTGTTGTTTCTCCACGCCGATACCCGGCTGCCCGACAACGCCGATCGCCTCATTCTGGATGGCCTTAGCCGATCACGCCGCGCCTGGGGCCGCTTCGATGTGCGCTTTGACGACGGCGGTGCCTTGCGCCTCGTTGCCCTGATGATGAACATCCGCTCGCGCCTGACCGGCATCTGCACCGGCGACCAGGCGATGTTCATCACCCGCGCGGCCTTCGACAGCATCGGCGGCTTTCCGCCGATCCCGTTGATGGAAGACGTGACGGCTGCAACATTGCTCAAGCGCGTCAGCCGGCCGCTTTGCCTGCATGCGCGCGTCACCACCTCCGGGCGCCGTTGGCGGCAACACGGCATCTGGCGCACAATCCTGCTGATGTGGCGGCTGCGGCTGGCTTATTATTTCGGCACCGACCCGGACCGCCTGGCGAAACAATACGGCTATGTCCCAGCCAAAAACTAATATCGCCGTATTGGCGAAAGCGCCGATTCCCGGCCTCGCCAAGAGCCGGCTGATACCCGCTATCGGCGCCCATGCGGCGGCGGTGTTACAGGAGCGGCTGACCGAGCAGGCGGTCGAGACCGCGCTGGCCGCCGGTGTCGGCCGGGTGATCTTATGGTGCGCGCCCGATGCCACGCACGCCTCGTTCCGCGCGCTGGCCGCACGATTTTCCATCGCGCTGGCGCGGCAACCGGACGGCGATCTTGGCGCGCGCATGCTGGCGGCACTCGAAGCCGGTGGCGGTCCGACGCTGGTAATCGGCACCGATTGCCCCTGCCGAACCGCCGCTCACCTGCGCGCCGCCGCGGAGGCCCTGCATGACGGCGCCGACGTGGTGCTGATCCCGGCCGAGGACGGCGGCTATGTGCTGATCGGCGCGCGCGCGCCGCAAGCGGAACTGTTCAATGGCGTCGATTGGGGCACGCCGACCGTGCTGGCCGAGACCCGCAAACGCATCGCGGCGCTGAATCTGAAAAGCGTCGAACTTGACCCGTTGTGGGATATCGACACCGAAAGCGACCTCGCCCGGCTCGAACGCGAGTTGCCGGCACTCGCATCACTGTAGCCGGATCAGCACCAACCCGGCGACGATCAAAAGCGCGGCGGCAATGCGCGCGGCGCGCAAGGGTTCCTTCAGCACCACGACCGCGATCACCGCGCCGAACAGCACGCTGGTTTCGCGCAAGGACGCGACGATGGCAATTGGCGCCAACGTCATCGCCCACAGCGCGATGCCGTAGGACAACGCCTGCAGCGCGCCGCCGGCAAAGCCGCGCAACCAGAACCGCTGCATCGCAGGGATGATGTCGCGGCCGTCCCGCCACAGCGCATAGGGCACCAGCAACAGCGCGTTGCCGACCAGGAGCCAAAGCACGTAGGACTGCGGATTGAGCGATATGCGCGCGCCGACGCCGTCGACGATCGAATAGGCGCAGATAGTGAGCGCGGTGGCAAATGCAAAGCCAACGGCACGACGGTCGATGGTCTCAAGGTCGCGGCCGCCGCGCGCCGACAACAGCAGCACGCCGGCAGCCAGCGCCACGATGCCGCTCCAGCTCGCAAAGCTCAGCTGCTCACCGACGAAAACGACGCCGGCACCCGCAGTCATCAGCGGCGCCGAGCCGCGTGCGATCGGATAGACCTGACCGAGATCTCCGGTCCGGTAGCTTTCTATCAGCGCGGCAAAATAGGCGAGATGGATGATGGCGGAGGCGATCAACCAGGGCCAAGCCGCCATCGCCGGCATGCCAAAGAACGGCAGGCCGACGATCGCGACGACGGCCGAACCGACGGCAATCAACGCCGTGGTGGAGAGCGGGTCGAGCCCGACTTTGATCAGCGCGTTCCAGCCGGCATGGCAGAGGGCCGCGAACAGGACGGCGAGGAAAACGAGGTTCGTCAATCCTCAGGCCTTCGCGGCCGCCGGCGCCCACAGTTTCGGCCCGGCACGGGCGTATTGCGGCGGGCGCGCGACCTCGGCGCCGAGCGCCTTGGCGGCGTGCCAGCCCCAATGCGGATCGTCGAGGAAGGCGCGCGCCATCGACACCTGGTCGGCCTGTCCCTGCGCGATGATCTCTTCGGCCTGCTCGGGGGTCAGGATCATCCCGACCGTGCGCGTCGTAATGCCCGCTTCCTTTTTCACGCGCGCGGCGACCGGCACGTTGTAGCCGGGCGTGGTCGGGTTGCGCGTATCGCCTGTGACGCCGCCGGACGAAACGCAGATGAAGTCGAAGCCCTCCCCCTTGAGCGCCTTGGCGATGGTGACGGCGTCATCGGGCGTCAGGCCGTCCGGGCGCCAGTCGCTGCCGGTGATGCGGGCGCCGAGCGGAATATCTTTCGGCACGACCGCCCGCACCGCCTTGGCGATCGACAGCGGAAAGCGCAGCCGGTTCTCGAACGCGCCGCCATATTGGTCGGTGCGCTTGTTCGACACCGGCGACATGAATCCGTGCGCCAGATAGCCGTGCGCCATGTGCAATTCGATCTCATCGAAGCCGATGCGCAATGCGCGCTGCGCCGCCGAGACGAAGGCGTTGCGCACGCGTTCCATGTCGTCCTCGGTGACTTCGCGCGGCGTGTGCCAGTTTTCGCCGAACGGGATCGGCGACGCCGCCATTGTCTGCCACGGGTCGGCGCCGGCTTTGAGCGCGCCGCCGCCTTCCCAGGGCCGGTACGCCGAGCCCTTGCGGCCCGCATGAGCGATTTGGATGCCGAACTTGGCGGTGCCCAGCCGCCGCACCTGCGCGATCACGTGGGCGAGCGCCATCTCGTTGTCGTCGGAATACAAACCCATGCAGCCGTGGGTGATGCGGCCGGAGCGCTCCACATGCGTTGCTTCCACCACTACCAGCGCGGCGCCGGAATTGGCCAGCATGCCGAGATGCATCAGGTGCCAGTCGTTGGCGCAGCCGTCATCGGCTGAATACTGGCACATCGGCGACACGACGATGCGATTGGCAAGCGGAAGGCCGGCCAGCTTGATGGGCGAAAAAAGGGCGCTGCTCATGGGACACTGAACTCGTTTTTGGGGGGGCGCCGAACGGCGTCAGCGCTGCTGGATGGACTTCAGATAGGCGATGATGGCACCGACATCGTCAACGTCAAACTGGAATTCCGGCATGTCGGGGTGGCCGGACATCATGCCCTCGCCCAGCGCCTCTTCCAGCGATTCAATCGGATAACGCTGGCCGAGGGTGCGGAATGCCGGCGCCTCCTTGTCCGGGCTTTCGCCCGCGCGGCCAATGGCATGGCATTTGCCGCAATCTTTCTGCAGCAGTTCCTCGCCGTGCTTGAGGTCGTCATCGGCAAACGCCGGCCGCAACGCCGCCGCCACGAAGGCCGCCGCCAGGACGGCCGGCCAAATTGTCATGCGGCGGGGCGCAGATCGTCTTCGGCGTCGTCGGCAAGGCCTCGCACGCCCGCAAGTCGCGCCCATATCTGTGCTGCCTTGATCGCCTCGTGCATTTGCTCGGCGAACTGTTCCTGCGAGGCGCAATAACGCGTCCAGCGCCCGCTCCGATGAAGCTCGCAGAAATATAGCAGCCGGCGATTGGCGAGAGCCAGCCATTGGCGCGCGATGGCTTCGGTGTTGAACTCGCGTGGAGCGTGCGGCATGAAGGAGCCCGGGGCGAAAATGCTTTTAGGGAACGCCGACGCGTGGCCTGTGGATAACTCCCGCCGTGTAAGCTGATTCGCGAATGTTTTAAATAGGCTAGCGGCAGGGACCCAGCCTTGGTTCAGAAGAAGACCGGGAATTGCGGCGCCTTGGTCACAGCCCCACCTTCCACATTGGGCGTGGCGTATTGGATGAAGCTCTCGGGCAGTGCCGCACCCCAGTAAGTGCCGGTGCCGCGGTCCTCCTCGTCCCAAGTCACCGGCTCCCAGTCCGGCGCCGTAACCAGGAAGCTGCCGGAATAGATCTCCACGCGGTTGCCGCCCGGTTCATAGGTGTAGAGATAGAAGCCTTGCGAGTTGTTGTGCTTGGAAGGGCCGGCCTCGATGAAGATGCCGTTCTCGGTGAGGATGTCGGCGGCGCGCAGCACGTCGTCGCGGTTGTCGACCCACATCGAGAAATGATGCAGACGGCCATGCGCGCCTTTCACATCCACCACGTAAGCAAGCTGGTGATGGATGGCGGTCGGGCTCATCCAAGAACCGATCTCGGTCTTGCCGTGGTCGTAGCGCACCTGTTCGCGCAACTGGAAGCCGAGCAGGCCCGTGGCAAATTTCCGGTTGGCCTCGACGTCGCTGGCGAGCAGCGCCAAGTGATCGACCCGCCGCACGCAGACGCCGCGGCCGGTGTATTTCTGCGGCAGGTTTTTCAGTGTTGAGTGCAACGGCGGCGGCGCGACGAATTTCTGCTCCTCGTAATAGACTTCCATGACGTGGCCGTCGGGATCGTGAAAGCGGAAGGAGCGGCCGCGGCCGAAATCACCGTTGGTCCAGCCGACTCCGAGTCCGGCCGCTTCAATCGCCTGGGCGCGGCGCTCCAGCGCCTGCGGGCTCGCCGCCCGCCACGAAATGCAGCCGACGCCGGCATTGGCCGCCGCGGTCAGCTTCAGCGTCGAGGTGGCGTAGTCGCCGTAGCCGCGCAGATAGACCGAATTGCCGGCCTCGTGCACCGGCTCCATGCCGAGCAGGTCGCGGAAATACCAAAGGCTCTTGTCGGGCGTGGGCGTAAATAATTCCACGCTGCCCAAATGCGCGATGTCGTGGATGGGTTCCGCCTGCTCCGCCATGACCGCCTCCTCGCTAGCCCTCTTTCACCCTTGGTTCCGGGTGCAACCATCAGGCAGGGGCGGCGGCGGTTATTGATCTACCGCAAAAACGGTTGGAGACCCGCCCATTTCTTGAATTTCTCGGGCGGGATATCCGCGTTTTTGGCCAGAATGCCTGCCGGCCGCATCGGCTTGACCAGCCTGCGCCGATCTTGGCCTACTGGCCGTCCCACCGATCGAGCCTCGGCAAATCGTTTCGGCGACCGAGCCAGACGCAATCAAGACAAGGGGAGAGCTGCGATGCAATGGTGCGCCAGCCGCGATCAGTTTCGTGCGATTTTGAACGGCACCAAGTGCATTCACCCTGCTTCGACGTTCGACCCGCTTTCGGCGCGCATTGCCGAACATCTCGGCTTCGAGCTCGGCCTGCTCGCCGGCTCGACCGCTTCTCTGACGGTGCTCGCCGCGCCGGACCTGATCATCATGACGGCCAGCGAATTTGCGCAGCAAGCCCAACGCATCTGCCGCGCCATGAGCCTTCCGCTCATGGTCGACGCCGATCACGGCTACGGCAACGCCTTGAACGTCGCCCGCACCATCGAGGAGCTCACCACGGCCGGTGTCGCGGCGGCAACGATCGAGGACACCAACCTGCCGCAGCCCTATGCAGCCAAGGCGCAGCCTAAACTGGTCTCGATCGAAGAAGGCGTCGGCAAGATGCGCGCGGCGCTCGCGGGGCGTCCCGACCCGTCTTTCGCCGTCATCGGCCGCACCAGCGCGCCGACGCTCTCCGACATCGACGACACGGTGGCGCGCATGCGCGCCTATGAGCAGGCGGGTGTCGACGCGCTGTTCATCGTCGGCCTGAAAACGAAAGATCAACTCGCGGCGGTCAGCGCGGCGACCACACTGCCGCTGATCCTCGGCAATGTCGGCGGCGACCTGGCCGGCGCCGATCTTGTCCCCCACCGCGTGCGCATCGCGCTCCAGGGCCACGGCACCATCATGGCCGCCGTGCAGGCGGTCTACGACACGATGAAGGCGCTGCGCGACGGCACCAAACCGGCGGACCTCAAAAAGCTTGCGTCAGGCGAGCTGATGAATACGCTGACGCGCACGGCGCAATACGATGCGGCCAAGCGCGATTACCTGGCCGGGTGAGGCCGCGCGCCCCACGCCGAGTTTGCATCGCTAGCCGCCCTTGAACTTCTTGGCCAGCGCGTCGGCGTTCTTGGTAAGCAGGCCGACATCGGCGCCGACCGCCACGAACAGATAGCCCCAGTCCATATAGCGGCGGGCCTCCTCCTCGTTGCCGGTGAGGATGCCGGCCGGCTTGCCGATCGCCTTCAGCCGCTTGCCGCATCCTGCATCGCTTTCTGCACCTCCGGCGCTGCGGATTGCCGAGATGGCCGAGCGAGGCAGCAAGATCCGAGGGGCCGATGAAAACGCCGTCGACGCCTTCGACGCTTGCGATGGATTCCAGCTGATCGAGCGCGCTGCGGGTCTCGACCTGCACCAGCGTGCAGATCTCGCTGTTGGCCTTGGTCAGATAGCCGGGCGTGCGGCCGTAACGGCTGGCGCGCGAGGCGACCGCGACGCCGCGAATGCCTTCCGACGGATAGCGCATGGACGCGACGGCGCGGCGCGCTTCCTCCGCGTTCTGCACGTAGGGAAACAGCAGCGTCTGCGCGCCGATGTCGAGCGCGCGCTTGGCCATCACCGCGTCGTTCCAGGCCGGCCGGATGATCGGGGTCGCGGTGCCGCGCGCCACCGCCTGCAGCTGCCCGAGCATGTCGGGGATTTCGTTGGGCGAATGTTCGCTGTCGAGCAGGATCCAATCGAAGCCGGAATCGGAAATGATCTCGGCGGCGATAGTGCTGCACAGGCTCGACCACAGGCCGATCTGCAGCTTGCCGGCGGCGATGGCGTGCTTGAAGGCATTGCGTTGGAATTCCGTAGTCATGCTGAGCCTCACGTGAATTGAATGGCCAGCCCGCCGAGCGGGCCGAAATCGGCGTGCAGCGTATCGCCCTTCTGGGCGAATACGACGCGGGTGAAGGAGCCGGCGAGCACGATATGGCCCGGCTCGAGCGCGTGGCCGTGCGGGCCGAGCTTGTTGGCGAGCCATGCCACGCCGAGCGCCGGATGGCCGAGCACGCCGGCGGCGAGCCCGGTCTCCTCGATCTCGGAATTACGGTACATGATGCCGCCGACCCAGCGCAGATCGACGTCGAGCGGCCCGACCGGCCGGCCGCCCAGCGCGATGCCGGCGGCGGCGCCGTTGTCGGCCACGGTGTCGACGATCTTGCGCGGGTCCTGGCATGCGGGCATCGACGATCTCGATCGCCGGCACCACGTATTCGGTGGCGCGCAGCACGTCGGGCAATCCCACGCCCGGGCCCTGCAAACGCTTGCCCATGATGAAGGCGAGCTCGACCTCGACGCGCGGCTTGCAGTAATTGGCGTGCGCCACCTTGGCGCCGTCGCCGATCATCTGGTCGTCGAGGATATAGCCGTAGTCCGGTTCGTCGATCATCGAGGAGCGCTGCATCGCCTTGGATGTGAGGCCGACCTTGTGGCCGATCAGCTTGGCTCCGGCCGCGATCTTGCGCTGCGCCACCTCGGTGGAGATGGCGTAGCAGTCCTCGATGGTGATCGACGGGAAAGGTGACATGCAGTTGGGTCGCCTGTTTGCGCTCCTTTTGCGCCTGCCATCAGGATGTCGGCGGCCTTTTTGCGGTCGGCATCGGAGAGCATGGGCGTTTCCTCGGAGGTCGTGTTCTTTTTCTGATTGTCATGCCCCGCGAAAGCGGGGCATCCAGTATTCGCCGGTACTTGCCACCGACCGCAACTCCGATGGTTACTGGATCACCCGCTTTCGCGGTTGATGACAGATTGAATTGGCGTCAATGCTTCAGCTTCGGATCGACCGTGAACTTCGCCTCGGTCTTCTTGGTGATCTCGTCCACCGTCACGCCCGGTGCAAGCTCGATCAGCGATCATGCCGCCGGCCTTGCGGTCGATGTTGAACACGCCCAAGTCGGTGATCACCATGTCGACCACGCCGGCGCCGGTGAGCGGCAGGTTGCACTTGTGCAGCAGCTTGGGCCTGATCCTTGGCGGTGTGCTCCATGATCACCACCACCTTCTTGACGCCGGCGACCAGGTCCATGGCGCCGCCCATGCCCTTGACCATCTTGCCGGGGATCATCCAGTTGGCGAGGTCGCCGTTCTCGGCCACCTGCATGGCGCCGAGCAGCGCGATGTCGATATGGCCGCCGCGGATCATGGCGAAACAGATCGGCCGAGGAGAAGAAGCTGGTGGTCGGCATTTCGGTGACGGTCTGCTTGCCGGCATTGATCAGGTCGGGATCTTCGTCGCCCTCATAGGGGAACGGCCCGAAGCCGAGCATGCCGTTCTCGCTTTGCAGCTGCACGGTCATGCCGTCGGGGATGTAGTTCGACACCAGCGTCGGGATGCCGATGCCGAGATTGACGTAGAAGCCGTCGCGCAGCTCTTTGGCCGCGCGTTCGGCCATCTGATCGCGGGTCCAGGGCATATCAAACTTCCTCTCCGGTTCCGGCGGGCGCCACGCGCTTGCGCACGGTGCGCTGCTCGATGTGCTTGGGCGCATCGGGCACGTGGACGATGCGTTGAACGTAGACGCCCGGCGTGACGATGTGGTCGGGATTGAAATCGCCCGGCTGCACCAGGTGCTCGACCTCGGCGACCGTCACCTTGGCCGGCGGTCGCCATCATCGGATTGAAGTTGCGCGCGGTCTTGCGGTAGACGAGATTGCCTTCGGTGTCGCCCATCCAGGCATGCACGATCGACAGGTCGGCGACGATGCCGCGCTCCATGATGTAGCGCTCGCCGTCGAATTCGCGCTCTTCCTTGCCCTTGGCGATGTCGGTGCCGGCGCCGGTGCGGGTGAAGAAGGCCGGGATGCCGGCGCCGCCGGCGCGGATGCGCTCGGCCAGCGTGCCTTGCGGGTTGAACTCGATTTCCAGTTTGCCGCCGAGATATTGCTCGGCGAAAAGCTTGTTCTCGCCCACATAGGACGAGATCATCTTCTTGACCTGCTTGGTCTCCAGCAGCAGGCCGAGGCCGGCGCCGTCGACGCCGGCATTGTTCGACACGATCGTCAGATTCGTCACGCCGGAATTCCGGATCGCCTTGATCAGCGTCTCCGGGATGCCGCACAGGCCGAAGCCGCCGGCCAGATCAGCATGCCGTCCTTGAGCAGGCCGGCCAGCGCCGCCTTGGCGTCGGGATAGACTTTCTTCATGCGACGGTACCGCGCGCCTTCCCGGCTGCGCTCCTTTCCAGGGATTGAGAAAACATCATCAGGGCGGCTGGTTGCAAGCCTATTGCGGGTTGCTCGCGGGCGGCGACACGTCGTAACCGGGTTTTTCGGCGGCGTGACGTCGGTGACCGGATTGCGCGGCTTTTGCGGGGTCGATGGCGCCGACGGCATCCCGGCCGGCTCGGCTGCCGGCGGCCGCTCGGTGTCAGCCTGGTCGGCAGCGGCAGGTGGTGCGGATAATAGCTCCAGAACACGAAGATCACCGCGAACACCAGCGCCGACAGCAGGGCAGCCATGCCGCGGTGCTGAACGAGAACAGGTCGCCGACGAGGGTGGCGACGAAGACGAAGATCGCCAGCACGGCGACATAGAACCAGTTCACGTTTGCCCAATCGATCGGCATGGTCTGTCATGGTCTTGATCCCGAGGCTGCCGTGGCGCCCATATTAGCGCAGAGGCGGCCCGCGGGCCATGCGGTGCCTGAATATTGACACGCGCGCGGTTATTTCCCAAGGCGGGATCTCCCGTTATACATGCGCCGCCATGCCGCAAGTCCTCATTCTCACCGAAGTCCAGGAAGCCATGCGGGCCCGCTACAAGGCCATGCTGCTGGAGCGCTTCCCGCAACTGACCATCAACGTGGTCGGCCACCACAGCCAGGTCGATCCCTATATCGCCGATACCGATGTTCTGTTGTGCTTTTCGCCGCCCATGGCCGACCACGTGGTGCGCGACGCCCAGAAATCTGAAATGGATCCAGGCGCTCGGCACCGGCGTCGACAATATCGTCGACCTGCCCTCGCTCGGCGAAGAGGTGGTGGTCACCAATATCCGCGGCATCCATGGCGCGCCGGTGTCGGAGGCGACCATCGCCTACATGCTGTCGCTGGCGCGCGACCTGCCGCGCGCGGTGCATGCTGCAGGACAAGCGGCCTGGGAGCGCTGGCCGGCCAGCTCTGCTCCGGCAAGACCGTCGGCATTCTCGGCGTCGGGCTGATCGCGGAATATCTGGCGCCGATCTGCAAGCTGTTCGGCATGACCGTGATCGGCATCACCGGCTCCCCGCGCGCGGCAGCCGGCTTCGACCGCATGGTCGCGCGCGACGATCTTGTGAAAGATCGCGGGCGAGTTGGATTTCCTGGTGACGCTGGTTCCGATGAGCGCGGCAGACCCGCAATATCGTCGGCGAAAAAGTGTTCGCCGCCATGAAGCCATCGGCCTTTCTGATCAATGTCGCGCGCGGCGGCGTGGTGGACGAGCCGGCGTTGATCGAGGCGCTGGAGAGCCGGAAAATCGCCGGCGCCGCGCTCGATGTGTTCGCGCAGGAGCCGCTGCCGCCCGACAGCCCGCTGTGGAAGGCGAAGAACTTCAGATGTTCTCGCATCTCGGCGGCTATTCGCTCGGCTACGAGGACCGCGCCATGCCGACCATCGCCGGCAACATGGCAAAGTTTCTTGCCGGCGACTTGAAGTCTATGATCAACATCGTGCGCAACGCCCGCCTCCTGGGGAGGATGAACATGGCCCTGTCCGAACGGCTGAATACGCCGATCTCGACCGCCGAGCTTGAGCGCCGCTGGAAAGCGGTGCGCGCGGCGATGGCGCGCTGACAAGATCGACGTGCTGCTGATGCAGAACAACAACGACCACATGGGCGGCTATGTGCGCTGGTTCACCGACATGCCGGCGACCAACGGCTATCCCAACACCGTGGTGTTTCCGCGCGAGGACGAGATGACCGTGGTCTGCCAGGGCCCGTTCGGCGGCAGCGAGACCACGGCGCAAGGCGACGTGAATATGGCGCGGCGTGAAGCAGATCCTCACCACGCCGAGCTATGCCTCGGCGCATTACACCAAGGACTATGACCCGGAGCTGGCGGCGCAAGGCGCTCGCGCCCTTCGCCAAGGGCACCATCGGCTATGTCGGCACCTATCAGATGTCGTTTGCGCTGCTCGATTACATCAAGCGCGCGTTTCCCAATGCGCGCTACGTCGATGCCTCCGAACTGGTCGACAAGATCAAGGTCATCAAGAGCGCCGAGGAGATGGAGCTGGTCAAGCGCGCGGCGCCTGATGCAGGACGGCGCCATGCGCGCTGCCTTTGCGGCGGTCAAGCCCGGCATGCGCGACATCGAGGTGGCGGCGGTGGCGCAGCATTACAGCCTCGCCCACGGCAGCGAGAACGGCATCTATCTGTGCGCCTCGATGCCGCTCGGCAAGCCATCGAAATTCGCCAACCGGCATTTGCAGAACCGCGTCATCCAGGAAGGCGACCAGATCGCGCTGCTGGTGGAGGATAACGGGCCGGGCGGCATGTACACCGAGCTTGGCCGCTCTTGCGTGGTGGGCACCAAGGTGCCGCAGGCAATGAAGGACGAGCTCGAATTCTGCAAGGCCTCGCGCAAGTTCACGCTCGACCTGTTGAAGCCCGGCGCGTCCTGCAAGGACATCTGGGACGCCTTCAACGATTTCATGCGCAAGAACGGCCGCCCGGCCGAGGCGCGGCTTTATTGCCACGGGCAAGGCTACGATCTGGTCGAGCGCCCGCTGATCCGCAACGACGAGCCGATGGCCATCGAAAAGGACATGAACATCGTCGTGCACCCGACTTATATTCACGCCGGCTATCTGAACTGGCTGTGCGACAATTACCTGATCGGCGGCAACGGCCCGGGCGACCGCCTGCATCAGTTTCCGGAAGAGATCGTCGAGGTCGGCTGAGGAGCTTGCGCCATGCCCGAAATCAAGATCATCAACCCCGACGCGCTCGGCAAGCCGCTCGGGCAGTATTCGCACATGACGCGCGTGAAGGCGTCGGAATTTCTGTTCATCGCCGGCCAGGTCGGCGTTCACAAGGACGGCAAGTTGGCTGGCGACGATTTCGATGCGCAATGCGCGCAGACCTTCGCCAATATCGAGGCGGCGCTGAAATCGCAAGGCGCGGGCTGGGGCAATGTCGTCGAGTTCACCACCTATCTCGTGCACTCGCAGGATATTCCGAAATTCATGAAATTCCGCCTGCGCGAATTTCCCAAGATGTTTGCCAATGGCGCCTATCCGCCCAACACGCTGCTGATGATCGACCGGCTGGTGCAGGAGCCGCTGCTGATCGAAGTGTCGGCGGTGGCGGCGCTGTAAGACGCCCTACTCCACAAACGTCCCGCGCCGCCGCTCGGCCGCGTATTTGACCAGCGCCAGGAAGCGGTAGAGCCCGTGCACGAACTTGCCGTAGGGCAGGCTCAAAAACAGCGCCAGCACCACGCCAAGATGCACGCTCAGCAACAGGCCCATGGCGGCGCTGTCGCGCAGGATCAACAGTAAAAATCCGCTGAGGCTGGTCAGGTACAGCATGGCGATGAAGGCGGTATCCATGCCGGTGCGGGCCGGATCGGTGAGCTTGGTGGTCGCGCCGCGCGCGACAGCAGGTATAGGCCGGCCGGGCCGACCAGCAGGCCGAAGCCGCCGACGATGCCGAGCAGCACCGGCAGACTGTATAACGCATAAGGCGCATGCCAGCCGAAGACGTAGTGATAGAGCGTCGCGACCGAGGTGGCGGCAAAGCAGAGCAGAAAGCCGTAGAAGGTCGCATGGTGATAGAGGCGGCGCGCGTTCGAGGGCTGCTCGTTTCGGCTCGTGCAGCCGCCGCCCCCGCCGCCGAGATAGCGCAGCGTCAAAGTGTCGGCGAGGCCTGCCAGAACGCGACAAAGCCAGCGCGCGGCGCATCGCCGCTGATGTCGCGCCAGAAGGCGCGCAGGCTGAAGACGAAGGCCAAGATCGCGTAGAGCGAGACCGCGCCGAACAGCGCGACCATGGCCCGGTGCGGCATCACTTTGTAGAAATCGCCGGCGTTGCGCGACCACAGCGCGGCGGGATCGGCGAAGGCGACGAAGCCGACGATGAAGCCGGCAACGCTCAGCGCGCGCCAGCAAAGACGCGATCACCAGCCCGTTGCGCTCGAAGGCGCCGGCGAGCGCGCGCGGCCAGGCGTAATCGGCGTAGCTGTCGTTGCGCAGCTTGGCGAGCGTCGCCGGCACGTTGACGTCGAATTCGTGCGGCGGCGAATATTGGCAGTCGGGATAGCAGGCGCCGCACTGGTGGCAAAGATTGGCAAGATAGTTGAGATCGGCGGCCGCGAAGGTGCGGCGCATCTCCATGGCCGGGAACACGGCGCACAGCCCCTCGCAATAGCGGCAGGCGTTGCACACCGTCATCAGCCGGTCGGCTTCGCGCAGGTTTTCAGTTGCGAGCATGCGCCGCCGCCCCCTCGCCCGCGATGCGGCCGAATACCGCGCCGATGGTCATGCCGATGCCGGCGAGATAGCCCTTGCCCAGCACGTTGCCGGCCATGATCTCGCCGGCGGCGAACATGTTGCCGGCGGGCGCGCCGTCCTTGAGCAGCATGCGCGATTGTTCGTTCACGCGCAGGCCGAGATAGGTGAAGGTGATGCCGGGGCGCAGCGGATAGCCGTAGAATGGCGGCGTATCGAGCTTGCGCGCCCAATGGCTTTTCGGGATCGGCGAGGCCGTCGGTCGCGCAATCGTCGAGCACGCTGTGGTCGAAAGTGCCGGGCCGCACCGCGGCGTTGAAATCGCCGACGGTCTTTTTCGAGCGCGGCCGGATCGAGCGCGAGCTTCGTCTGCGAGTTCGCCAATCGTCTGCGCCTCGACCGCCGGGAAAGATCGACGGCATGAACAGGCGGATCGACTTGGCGTCGACGATCGAATAGGCGATCTGGCCGGGCTGCTGCGCGACCAGCCGGCCCCAGATGGCGTAGCGCTTGGGCCAGATGTCCTCGCCCTCGTCGTAGAAGCGTTGCGCGTCGCGATTGACCACGATGCCGAAAATGATGCTGTCGAGGCGCGTGGCAATGCCGCCGTCGAATTTGGGCGCACGCGCGTCGATCGCCACCGCATGGCATTGCGTCGGATCGCCGACCGCGCCGACGCCGGCGTCGAGCAGCATGCGCAAGACGGCGCCGCGGTTATACGGCGTGCCGCGGATGAGGAAATTATCGGCCGCCGCGCCCCAATATTGCTTTCAGCCATTCGATATTGGCCTCGAAGCCGCCGGCAGCCGCCACCAGCGCGCGGCCACGCACGCTCTTCACGTGCCCCTCGTGCTTGACGGTGGCCGACATGAAATAACCGTTGTCGATCGGTGAGCGCGGTCACCGGCGCGTCGTAGAGGCAGCTGACGCCGAGCGCCTGCGCGCGCCGGTAGAGCGCGTTGAGCGCGCCGCGTCCGCCGCCGAGGAAGAAGGCGTTGGACTTGCCGAGCGAGAGCGTGCCGCCGAGCGGCGGCTGGAAGCGCACGCCCTGCTCGTCGAGCCATGCGAGCAATTCGCTCGAACGCGCGATAGTGAGCTCGGCCAGCACCTTGTCGGTTTCCCCGCCGGTGACGCGGTAGAGGTCGTCGAGGAATTCTGCTTCGCCGTAAGGGCCGGTCATGGTCGGCGCGCTGCCGTCATGCGCGAGCCGTAAGTTTCGAGTGTGGCGGGTGTTGCCGCCGCGGTAGAAGGTCGGGCGCGCCTTCCAGCACGATCACGCGGCGCCGCTGCGCGCCGCCGTGATGGCGGCGCAGAGCGCGGCATTGCCGCCGCCCACCACCACCACGTCGAAGGGTTCGCTGAGATCGACCACCGGCGCCATGCCCCGTTTCAGCCCTGCGAAAATACCACGCCGGCCGTGCCGGAACGGCATCAATGCCCCGCTTCGCGATGGCTGGCAATGGGCTGCAGAGTTCCGCCTCAGTAGGCGCGGTTGAGCGGCGCTTCGCCGCGCAGTAGCACGCGCTCGATGTTCTGCCAGGACGAGCGGAACAGGAAGCTCGCGGACTGGCGCGTGACGCCGGCAATGTGCGGCGTCAGCAGCAGCCGGCGCGCTGCTTCACCGTCGAGCTTAAGCAGCGGATTGTCGGCGGCTGGCGGCTCAGTCGCATAGACGTCGACTGCTGCGCCCGCGAGTTGCCCGGAGCGCAGGCGCGCGGCCAGCGCAGCCTCGTCCACAACGCCGCCACGCGAGCCCTGCACCAGCACCGCGCCCGGTTTCATCAAGGCGAGCTGGCGCTCGCCGATCAGCCCTTGCGTGGCCGGCAGCAGCGGCACGTGCAGGCTGACCACGTCGGCGGCGGCCAGCAGCGCATCGAGCGTCATCGACTCGGCGCCGAGCGCCGCGCCCGCCGCCGGATCGCGCGGCGCCGGATCGTAAAAGCAGATACGGCAGCCCATGCGATGAAACGCCTGCGCCACCGCCAGCCCGATGGTGCCGAAGCCGACGATCCCGACCAGCAAGCCGTCGAGGCCGGCCAGATTGTCCGCCACCATGCGGGCGCGGAAGGGCACGTAGTTTCCGGCTTTAATTTCGGCGTCGGCCCAGGCGAAGCGCCGCAGCAAGGCCGACGCCGTGGTCACCGCGTATTCGGCCACCGCGCTGTTGCTGCCGCCCGGCACATTCGCCACCGGAATGCCGCGCCGGGTGAGCGCCGCACGATCGAGACGGTCGAGGCCGGCGCCGGTGACCTGCACCAGCTTGAGGCCGGCGCCCTCGAACAAAGCGGGCGCCAGCTTCGGCCCGACCGCCGGAATGAGCAGCGCGTCGGCCGCGCGCATCGCTTCGGCAACCGCCGGATCATCCGGCTTGCGATAGGTCACACGCAGGCTTGCAGGCGCCGGCGCGTCCACGCGGGTGAAGTCGGCTTCGGGCCGCAGACAAAGAACATTGGTGGTCATGAAGCGTCTCGGACTTTTGTGCGCGGCGGACCGCTCGGGCGGGCGCTGGCCGGGCGGTAAGTTAGAAGGACGGGAAGTTTTCCGTGGTGGGCGCGATGTCGGGCGTGGGGAAGAAGCAGAGCAGGACCAGCGGCTCCTTGCCGGTGTTGCGGGTGACGTGCTTTTCCTCCGGCGGAACAAGAATGACGTCGCCGGCTTTCACCGCAAGCTCTCCGCCGCCTTCATAAAAGGTGCGGCCCTCGCCCTTGAGCACATAGATACATTCCTCATAGCCGTGGTGCAGATGCGGGCCGCGCAATGTCTCGTCCGGCTTCGGCACCGGAATTTCGACGACGCGGAACGTAAGCGCAGAGCCGATCTCGCCCGACACCAGTTCCAGCGACGCGCGTCCGGGCAGCCCCAAACGCTTGCCCTCCGCTTGCGTGAGCTTTTTCGCCATCAGACCGCCTGCCGCAGCTGCTTGATCTCAGCGGTGCCGCCCTGCACCGAATTCGAGCTGGCGGAAGATTTCGGCGGCCTCGCGCGCGATCGCATCGGCGATCGCAGCGAGCATCACCGCACCTTTCTCGGCGGTGGCGGTTTGCGGAGTGCCGTACCAGCCGGTCGGCGCAATCGAGCGGATGTCGGTCAAGACCGGCTGATAGCTGCGCGTGCGGCGCAGCTTGTCGATTTGCAGACCCTGTTTGAGGTCGGAGGAATATTCGATGCGGTCGAGATGGACCAGTTCGGGCCGATAAGCCAGCACCGCCAGCGCCTCGATCTCGCCGCCATGGGTCAGGCCATTATAGGTCTTGCCGTAGAGCTCCTCGGCCACGTAGCAAGCCTGCACGGTGATCACGCTCATGCCGTGCTCGCGATGCAAGCTTTCGGCGGCGATGGCGAGCGATGGGATATTGCCCTCGTGCCAGTTAAGGATCAGCAGCCGCCTAGCGCCGTGTTTGGCGGTCGAGACGCAGGTCTCGGTCACCACCCGCATATAGGTGTCGGGGGTGAAGGTAATGGTGCCCTCGAACGGCATATGCATCGGCGTGACGCCGAATGGCGTTGCCGGCAGAACCAGCCCGTCCATGCGCTCGGCGACGGCGGCCGAGATGACGTTGGCGGCGAAGGTGTCGGTGCCGGTCGGCAGATGCGGTCCATGCTGCTCGACGCTGCCGGCGGGCAGAATGACCAGCGGATTGGCTTTTAGCTGGGCAGCGATCTCCGGCTGCGTCAGTTCGATGAAATAGCGGCTCGGCACCATGGGCCCTGCTCTTGCACGTCGACCTGTTGTGATGGTGTCATTCTAAGGCATATTGACGCGCGCCGCACAAGAAATTCGAATATCGGGCCGCAGCGGAAATCCCGTTCTTTGAGAAGCCGAGACAACGACAACGAGGCTTAATTCATGCTCGAGCTCTATAACTTCTCCCAGTCGACCTGCAGCCTCAAAGTGCGCATCTGTCTCGAGGAAAAGGGGCTCGTATGGGTCGACCGCAGACTGGTGTCCAAGAACCACGATCACCTGTCCGACTGGTATCTCAAGCTCAACCCCAACGGCGTTGTGCCGACGCTGCTGCATGACGGACGGCCGGTGTTCGAATCTTCGGTTATCCTGCAATACCTCGACCAGATTCACCCCGAGACGCCGCTGATGCCGGCCGACCCGTACACGCAAGCCACGATGCGCGCCTGGCTTGCCTTCGTCGACGCGGTGCCGACGCCGGCGGTGCGCTATCCGTCGTTCCAATTCGGCGGCTTGCTCAAGAAGTTCCAAGCCATGAGCGACGAAGCGTTCGACGAACAGGTCACCAAGCGGCCGGTAAAATCGGCCTTCTACAAAACGATGAGCCGGCAAACCGGCTTCAGCGACGCCGCGCTCGAAGAGGCTTACAAGGCGCTGCGCAATACGGCGGCGCGCATGGACCGAATGTTCGACGAGAACGGCGGCCCCTGGCTGCTCGGCGCGCAATACAGCATCGCCGATATTGCGGTGGCGCCGCTCGTCGACCGTGCGGAAGATCTCGGGCTGGAATTGCTATGGGAGAAAACTTACCCGCGCGTCGACGACTGGCTCAAGCGCATGCAAGCGCGGCCGGCCTACGCCAAGGCCTACTATCACGGCAGCCGGTTGTCGGACCTCTATCCTGAGCTACCGCTCGGGCGCGGCTCGCACCGGCAGGTGCTGGAGCCGGCCGCCGTCGCCTCCGCGTGACCGTTCAGCCGGTCGCGGCGGCTGCGCCTGAGGATTCCCAAAGCCCGGCAAGCCGGGGGAACGCCTCGTCGCCGTGTTGTTTGCGCTCGCCCCCGGTTACATCGCCCCAGGCGACGATCGCTTTTTCGTAAGCCGGGCGGGCGGCGATGCGGGCATACCAGTCGTTGAGATGTGTGAGGTGCCGCCAGAGTGGCGCCATCATAAAGGATTCAAGCCGGCGCACATAAACGACGAGCGCGATGTCGGCGAGCGAATAGCGCTGGCCGGCGAGCCAGGGACTCTGCGCGAGCGTCGCGTCCATTTCTTCAAACAGGCGGCGGAACGTCGCCACCGCATCCGGCAACAAGGCTAAGTCGAGGCCTCCGGCGATGTTGATCTGGTCGTTGGTCTTGCGCACCGTGTCGCGCATCTCGGCGTAATACTTGTCGATCTTGGCCGCGCCCTTGGCCTTGTAGATGTGCCGGTTCACCAGACAGACGCCGATGGTCCGGCTGGCGACATGTACGCCGTCGTCGATTTTGCGCATCCACAGCCGCATCTTGGCGCGCGCCTCGGGCGCGGCCGGCCGGAACGCGGGCTCGGGGAACAAGTCTTCCAGATATTCCAGGATGACCAGGGATTCGGGCGTGGCGGCGCCGTTGTGAATGATCACCGGCACCAGCCCCTTGGGATTGAGGCGATGATAATCCGCGGGAACCTCTTCGACGTCACCGCGCGCGGTGTCGACGATCACGCTCTTCCAGGGAATGGCTTTTTCTTCCAGCAGCAGGCGCACGCGCTGGGCAGCCGTGGACCGGTCGTAATGGTAGAGCGTCAGCACCGCGCAAGCCTCAATGGATTTCCCGGCGGCCGCAGCCGCCGGGAAACAATAATGTCAGCGCTCCTGAACCGCTACGCCGGATCAGAGCTTGGCCGGACGCTGCGGCAAACCGAGCGCCTTCTGCGCCGCCCAGACATATTTCATGTCGACGACCTTGTGCCAGTCGAAGTTCTTCGGGATCTTGCCCGTTTCCACCTCCGGACTTCAGAAACTCAGTCATGGAAGCGGCATCGGCAAAGCCGCCGTCAGGGCTCATCTGCTTGAGCAATTCCTCCCAGCTCGCCTTGAAGGCTTTCGTGATCTTGTAGCCGAACTTCTCCATGGTCTCGAACGTCTTTTCCTTGTTCTCCGGCTTGTACACCCACTGGCGCGCTTTGATGTCCGCCAAGACGTAGGCATAGGCGGTGTCTTCGTTCTTCTCCAGCCAGCTGTCCAACGCGCCATAGCCTTCCTGCGGCGCATTGTGGGCCTTGTGGTAGATGAACTCGCCGCCGGCGGCCTTCAGCGCCGCTTCGTGGCGCGGGAACAGGCTGGCCGCGTCGACGGTGCCGTTGATCACGGCCAGCAGACGTTTGTCGGAGCCGCCCGAGGTCGGAACGAAGGTGACGTCCTTATTCGGGTCGAGCCCGAACTCTTTGACGATTTGGCGCTGAACCCAGGTGTTGTGCCCGTCAATCGGCCCGCCGGTGATCTTCTTGCCCTTGAGGTCGGCAGGCGTCTTGATGCCCTTGCGGGCACCCATGATCCACCATTCCCGGTCGCGGTAGCACGAGATGTATTTGAACGACTTACCGCTGCGGGCGGCGGCGTTCATGATCGCGTCGGTGTCCACGCGGGTGATATCAAGGCTGCCGCCGATCAGGCCCGCCATGTATTGATCCGATAGGGTGACCGTGATGTCGTCGATGCCGACTTCCTTTAGATAGCCGAGCGCTTGCGCCATCCGGTAGCCGAGGGCGGACGCGTAGTTCGGATTGAATTCGCCTATCCGCAGGCTATGCAGATTGGCCTTGATGTTTTTCATGTTCGGCGTCTGTGCGCCGGCAACGTTGCGTGTCGCCGCCGCGATGAACGTTCCCAGCAGTCCGGCACCGCCCATCATCAAAACGTCGCGGCGCGGCAAATGCAGATGTTTCGTCATGGTTATCCTCCCTTAGGCATATACTAACTCGACCGCGGGCGGCTCTTTCCGCTCACAGACCCTCCAACCGCCGCCACGGGGCAACGTATGCCTCGAGCCAACGGGTAAGCTGAACCAGCGACAGCGACACCACCACCAGCAATAACAGGACCGCGTACATGAGCGCGGAATCGAACGTATCGGCCGAGCGATTGACCAGATAGCCGAGGCCGCGCGACCCGCCGAAAATCTCGGCGATAATGACGGCAACCAGCCCGCGTCCGACGCCCTGTTGAATGCCGGAAATGATGAACGGCAGCGTATAGGGCAGCACCACCTTTGTGTAGAGCTCGCGCCGGCTGGCGCCGAACACCTTCGCCGCAGACAGCAACGACTTGTCGGTCGTCTTCACCCCCGCCCACGAATTGATGATGATCGGGAACACGGCCGACAGGGTGATGATCGTAATTTGCATCTTGACCGAGAAGCCGAGGAACAAGATGAACAACGGCACCAGCGCGATACGCGGCACCGACGCGAGCGCCCAGACATAGGGGCTCAAAATCTTCTCGACATATTTGTTGCCGCCCATCAGCAGGCCGGCCGGAATGCCGATCACACAGGCGAAGACAAGCCCGACGCCGAGGTTGGTGAGGCTGTAGAACAAATGATCGCGGATGCTGCCCGAAACGACCGCGCCCGGCGGCGCCGTCGTCGTGAGTCCATTCCAAAGTGCCTCGAACATGCTGGAGGCCTTGGGGAAAAACAACGGGCTGATGGCACCCGAACGGGCAAACAATTCCCAAACGACGAAGAACGTGGTGAGATTGACAACCGTCACCAGCCAGGGACTAAAGCGCCGCCAAACCTCGGCCCGCGTCCATCCGGTATCTTGAATGCGATCGGGGTCTTCCGTCGCCACAACCTTTCCGGTCTGCTCCACTGTAGTCATCGATTTTCTCCGCGTGCGGCCTGGAACGCTTCGGTTTTCACCAGCCGCCAGATGTGATCGTACAGTTTGCCGTATTCAGGAAGAAGCTTCAGATCGCGGTCGAACCGCGGCCTCGGAAGATCGATGTCGACGATCTCTTTGATGCGGCCGGGACGGAAGGAAATCACCACCACCCGGTCGGCGAGCGTGATGGCCTCGTCGATCGAATGGGTGATAAAGACGACGGTCTGGCCGGTCTTGGAGACGATGCGCTCAAGCTCGCTCTGCATCGCCTCCCGCGTCATCGCATCGATCGCCGCGAACGGCTCGTCGGCGAGCAGAATATCGGGCTCGCAAACTAGCGCGCGCGCGATACCGACACGCTGCTTCATGCCGCCCGAAAGCTCATAAGGATACGATCTCCTGAAGCCAGTCAGGCCGACGAGATCGAGGAAGCGGTCGACGCGCGCGTCCATTTGTATTTTCGATAGGCCGAGGTCCTGGAGTTCGAACGGCATGCGGATGTTCAATTCGACCGTGCGCCAAGGCATCAGCGCATAGTCCTGAAACACCATGGCGCGATCGGGCCCCGGGCCGGTCACGGGGCGCCCGTTCACTTCGATCTTGCCCGCCCAGGGCTCGACCAGCCCCGACACGGCATTGATGAAGGTGGTCTTGCCGCAGCCCGATGGTCCGACCAACACGACGAATTCGCCGCGGTTGACCGTCAACGTGATGTCCCGCAACGCAGTTAGCCTCTTGCGTTCGCGGTGCAGCTCGTAGCCGACGGTCAAACCCTCGGAAACGATGACCGGGTCGTCGAAGACCCGAGTCCGAGGTGAATGATGTACCGCACTAGACTGCTTGCCTTGCATCACGCGTCCCACCCTTTGGCCTCGCGGCCGATGCGCCCTTGTCGTTCAGGCACTTGTCGTTTTGACGCGCCGCAATTGCCTGCGGGCGCCGTGCTTTTCCGCCCCTTTTATCACGCTACCGGCGGCCCGGTCGAACCGGCGACGGGGGGCGGCAGCCAAAACACCGCTAGGCGACGTTGACCTTGCGCGCCTCCGCGCGGCTGCGCGCCTCATCGAGGATATCGCCGATGCGCACATATTGGCCGTTATTGTCGATCGAGCGCAACGCGGCGTTCACCACCGCCACCGCGACATTGCCGTTGTGGGCGGTCAATTCGTTGCCCTTCCCGGTACGGCAGCTTTCCGCGAACATTTCCAGTTCGGCGACGAACATGTCGCTTTCCGGAACCTTAAGGTCCTCGCGCTTGCCGTAGCCGTCCTTGCCGCGCTGGATATAGAGGGCTGAGGAAAGGTGCAGCTTGCTCGGAATGTCCCAGCTCGAGAAATCGGTCTCGCCGTGCATCAAGCCCTTGGACCCGAACACCCGCACCGAGAAGATGCCGGGCGACGTCCATGACGACCCGACATAGCCGATCTTGCCGTCGGCGAAGCGCAGCAGCGTCATCGACTGGTCGTCGACCTCGGCGCCGACCGGCGAAAGCTTCGAGGCCATCGACGACGCCTCGACGATGTCGCCGCCGAGATAATGCAGGATATCGAATTGATGGATCGCGAGCTGCGACAGCGGCCCGCCCGGCGCCTTGGCCTTGTACCAGCGCCAGGTATTGGGGGTCAGTTCGAGCGCGCGCTCGTTGGAAAAATTCGCCTCCATGAATGCGACGCGGCCGAGCTCGCCGGCCTCGATCGCCTGCCCGATGCGGCGAACGCTGCCCATCAGCCGCGCGCTGTGGCCGACCGTGATGGTGACGCCGTATTTCTTTTCCAGCGCCGCGATTTCGATGCCGTCCTCGAGCGTGGCGGCGATCGGCTTCTCGGTATAGACGTGCTTGCCGGCCTTGGCGATTTCGGTCGCGAGCGGGAGATGCTGCTCGTTCGGCGCCGTGATGATGACGCCGCTGATGTCCGGGTTGGACAACAGCGTCTTCATGTCCGGCGCGCCGGCGACGCCGAATTCCTGTTCAAACGCCTTGCGCTTTTCTTCCGTGCGGCTGTAACCCGCGACGATCTTTAGTTTGTCCGACTTGGCCGCAGCCCGCGTGAGCACCTTCGCCCAGCGGCCCAGCCCAATGATCCCGAGTTTTACCGATTGCGCACTCATTAGCATTTCCTCTGCTTGTTTTCTCGATTATCCCACGGCGCTATTGCCCGCGCCACACATTAGAATTCCTTGCCAGGGCGGGGACATGGCGCTGAATCCCGTCGTCCGGAATTAGCGTCGACACATGACCCGGATGATATTGCATGCCGCCCGAACGTCCGCTTTGCGGCCGCACTTTCGGACCTTGCCGCAAAAATCGTAGGCTGATAGTCCATGGCGGAGGAAAGAAAATGGCTCCCCGAAAAAAACCCGAAGACCTGCGCAGCCACCGCTGGCTCGGCGAAAATACGCTGCGCACCTTCACGCACCTTTCGCGGCTGCGCCAGGGCGGCTACGACGCCAAGGATTGGACCGGCAAGCCGGTGATCGGCATCATCAATACGTGGAGCGACCTTAATTTCTGCCACACCCATCTCCGCGCGCGCGCCGAGGACGTAAAGCGCGGCGTCTGGGAGGCCGGCGGCTTTCCGGTCGAATTGCCGGCGCTGTCGCTGTCGGAACCGTTCGTGAAGCCGTCCACCATGCTCTATCGCAACCTGCTGGCGATGGAGACGGAGGAACTGCTGCGCAGCCATCCGATCGACGGCGCGGTGTTGCTCGGCGGCTGCGACAAGACCACGCCCGCACTTCTCATGGGCGCCATCAGCATGGGAGTGCCGGCAATCTATGCGCCGGCCGGCCCGCAGCTGCGCGGCAACTGGCACGGGCAGGTGCTCGGCTCCGGGACCGACGCCTGGAAATACTGGGACGAGAAGCGCGCCGGCCGCATTACGGAAGAGGAATGGGCCGAGATCGAAGGCGGCATCTCGCGCTCGTTCGGCACTTGCATGGTGATGGGCACCGCCGCGACCATGATGGCGATCGCCGAAGCGCTGGGCATGACGTTGCCGGGCGCCTCGTCGATCCCGGCGGCCGATAGCGCGCATCCGCGCATGTGTTCCAATGCCGGCCGCCGCATCGTCGAGATGGTGTGGGAGGATTTGACGCCGAAGAAAATCATGACCCCCGCCGCCTTCGACAATGCCATCCGCGTGCACATGGCGATGGGCGGTTCGACCAACGCCATCATCCACGTGGTGGCGATGGCGCGCCGCGCCGGGCTGAAGATGGACATGAACCGCTTCGACGAGATTTCGCGCGAGATCCCGGTGCTCGCCAATGTGCGCCCCTCCGGCAGCCTGCTGATGGAGGATTTCTTCTATGCCGGCGGCCTGCGCGCACTGATGGCAGAGCTCAAGCACAAGCTCGATCTTTCCTGCATAACGGTGACCGGCAAAAGCGTAGGCGACAATATCGCCGGCGCCGAAGTCTATCTGCCCGACGTGATCCGTTCGCTCAACAATCCGGTCTCCAGCGCGGAGGCGACCGCCGTGCTCAAAGGCAATCTGGCGCCGCGCGGCTGCGTGATGAAACCGTCGGCGGCCGAACCGAGACTGCTGCGCCACCGCGGGCCGGCAATCGCCTTCGAGAACTACGACCAAATGGCGCGCGAAGTGGAGCGCGACGATCTCGACGTCACGCCCGACCACATTCTCGTGCTCAAGAATGGCGGCCCCAAGGGCGCTCCCGGCATGCCAGAATGGGGCATGCTGCCGATCCCGAAGAAACTGGTGAAAGCCGGCGTGCGCGACATGCTGCGCATTTCCGACGCGCGCATGAGCGGCACCAGCTACGGCGCCTGCATCCTGCACGTGGCGCCGGAAAGCTATGTGGGCGGCCCGCTCGCACTCGTGCAGACCGGCGACGAGATCGAGGTGGACGTTCCCGGGCGCCGCATCCATCTGCATGTGGCGGACGAAGAGCTTGCGCGCCGCCGCGCGGCCTGGAAAGCGCCCGAGCCGCGCTATCCGCGCGGCTACGGCGCGATGTACTCGGCGCATATCGGGCAGGCCGACGAAGGCTGCGATTTCGATTTTCTGGCGCCGCTTGGACCGATCCCGGAACCGGAGATTCATTAGCTGAGTCTCGCTTACAGCGTTACGTCGTTGCTTTTTTCCCACAGCTTGGCGATCTCGGTTTGATCGGCGTCGTGGCCGATTTCGCTCACACCCTGGCGCCAGATTTTGACTCAGGCAATCGGCGAGCGGCGTCATGGCGCCAATCGAGCGCCCGAAATCGGCGGCGATGCCGACATCCTTGGCGATCAGGCCGAGCGCCATGCCGGTTGAGAATTTGCGGGTGAGCACCTGCGGGATCACCTTCTTGTCGAGCGGATGCTGGCGGCCGGTGCACATATGCTGCATCGCCTCCGCCATGACTTGCTGTCGAGCCCGAACTTGCGGCCGATGGCGAGCGCCTCGATGATATTGGACATCGCACAGGCATTTACATAATTGGCGAGCGCCTTGAGCGCGTGGCCTGAGCCGAGCGCGCCGCAGCGGAACACCTGCTGGCCGAGCGCCTCAAAGATCGGCATGCAGCGTTCGACGTCCGCGTCGTCACCGCCGACCATGACGTCGAGGCTGCCGTCCTTGGCAAATACGACGCCGCCCATCACCGGCGCGTCGACGTAGTGCAAGCCGCGCGCGGCCGCCGCCGTGCCGATCTCGACGGTGGCGCGCGGCGCCGACGTGCTCATGTCGATGATGATCGCGCCCGGCGCCATGGCCTGCCGCCAGGCCGCCCTCGCCCAGCACCACCTCGCGCACGATTTTGTCGTTCGGCAGCATGGTGATGGAGGCATCGGCGCCCTGAGCGGCATCGGTTAGCGTTTCGGCGATGCGTCCGCCGTGGACGGCGGTGAAGGCGCACAGGACCTGCGGGCGCGTGTCATAAAGCGCAAGCGAAAAGCCGTCGGCGGCGAGATTTGCCGCCATCGGTGCCCCCATGTTGCCGAGCCCCACGAACGCGATCGTCCTGACAGGTGCCACGGCGTCTTCTCCAGATTAGAGGTAATCGAGGATCTTCCAGCTTCCCGGCTGGGCGTTGACCACGTTCTTGGACGGCTTGCCGGTGCGCCGGTCGGCGTAGACCTTGCCCTCTTTCATGACCAGATGGATGTTCTTCTTCTCCTGCAGGCATTTGATGTCGGCGATCGGATCGCCGGCGACCGCCACAATGTCGGCGAGCTTGCCGGCCTCGAGCGTCCCGAGGTCCTTATCGATCTTGATCGCCTTGGCGGCGTTGATAGTGGCGGTCTGCAGCGCGTGCATCGGCTTCATGCCGAGATCGACGTAGATCGCGAGCTCGGCGGCGTTGCTGCCCATCTCCGGATCGAGCCCCATGTCGGTGCCCATGGCGATGTTGATGCCCATCTTCACCGCCTTCTGGAAGGTTTCGAAGCAATAGGGCTGCAGCTTCTTCATCTTGTCGGTGACGAACTTGGCGGTGCCGATCTCCTTGCGGATTTCAATCGCGTGATCGACGCGGTGCGCCAGCGTCGGCGTCATCCATACGCCCGCCTCCTTGATCATGCCGAGCGTCTCGTCGTCGTGGAACACCATGTGCTCGATGGTGTCGACGCCGGCTTTCAGCGCCATGCGCTGGCCCTGCGGCGTGAAGCAGTGCACGGCGCATTGCTTGTGGAAGGCGTGCGCCTCGTCGACCACCGCGTCGCATTCCTCCTGCGTCATGTTGCGGATGTCGGGCTCTTCCTTGTCGGTGCCGCCGCCGCCGGTGACGCAGGTCTTGATCAGATCGCAGCCGTCCAGCAGGTTCTTGCGCGCGAGCTTGCGCAGCTCCCACGGCCCGTCCGCGCACTGGAAGCCGAGCCGGATCGCCGCGCGCGGCTGGATCAGCGACAGATGCGAGCCGGTGATGACGGTGAAGCCCGCCACGAACATGCGCGGTCCCTCGGCGACGCCGGCATCGATGGCATCGCGGATGGCGCAAGCCTCCGACACTAAAAGCCCGTGCTGCGAATTCATGCCGAGATCGCGCACCGTCGTGAAGCCCATGTCGAAGCAGAGCTGGGCGTGGAACAGCCCGTACATCTGCTGCAACTCGGGCGTGATCTCCCACATCGCGACACGGTAGTTGTGGAAGGTCAGGCAGTTGAACATCAAGGTGTGCAGATGGATGTCCATCAGGCCGGGGATCAGCGTGCAGTTGCCGCAGTCGATCACCTCGGCGCCTTGCGGGATCTTGATGCTGATTCCTTGGTGCCGATCTTGTCGATGCGCTTGCCCTTGAGCACGATCACCGGATTCTTGCTGGCGGCCGACGCCGGTGCAATCGATCATGCTGGCGGCGGTGATGTATTTGACCGCGCTCGAATCGGACGCGGTTTCGTTTGCTGCTGTCATCGGAGCTCCAGTTCGTTCTTAACGTCGTCGGAAACATTCGCCGGCCGGCGCGGCGGCGAGCTGCGGAACAGTTCGATGGTGTCGCGGAAGCGCGCGTAGGTTTCCGGATTGATGGTCATGTTGCGCTTGGCGCGCGCCGCCCTCGAAGCGGAAGGCGTCGAAGGTGCGCCGGATATCGGTGGCGTCGATGCCGCGGGTAATGAACACCAGCCGCGAGCGGCGGTCGTCGCCCTCCGGCCAGGCGTCCAACGCAACCGGCTCGCTGATGATGGTCTGCACCGCCTGCACCGCGTAAGGCTTGCCCTCGACATTGACGATGCCTTTCACGCGCAACAGACCGGCGCCGCGGAAGCCGGCCAGCAGATTCATCCAGAGCACGAAACCCGGCAGCGTGATTTCCTCGTCGTAGCTCAGCGCGAAAGTCGAAATTGCCGGATCGGCCGAGGCCGCGCGGCACCGTTGCTGCATAGGAGCGGTCGTTAAGCCAGCCGCGCGCGGCCTCGCTGCGCCCGGCGAGGTCGAAGCCGGCGTGGTCGAGAATTTCCGCGGCATGCACCGCGCCATGGGCGACACGCAATTGCCGCGCGCCGGGATTGATCGCGGATAGCCGCGCCGCCAGCGCGTCGAGGCCGGCGCATCGGCAAGATCGGTCTTGCTGATGACGACGGTGTCGGCCACCGCCGCCTGCTTCACCAATTCCGGCATGGCGCGCCAGATGTTCGGCGCCATGCACGCCGTCGGCCACCGCGATCACCGTCTTCAGTTCATAGAGCGGCGTGACGTGGCGGTCGGTCAGCAGGCTCTGGATCACCGGCACCGGATCGGCGAGGCCCGACATTTCGATCAGCACGAAATCGAAATCGAGGTCGGGATCGCGGTCGCGCTTGACGTAGAGGTCGAGCAGGCTGGAAGCGATCTCCTCGTGCACGTGGCCGCACAGGCAGCCACCGTCGATCACGCGCATGCGCCGGCGCGGCGCCTCGACCAGCACGTGGTCGATGCTCACTTCGCCGTATTCGTTGACCACCACCGCGGCGCGCGCGAAAGCGCGCGTCTTGAGCAGCCGGTTGACCAGGGTGGTCTTGCCGCTGCCGAGAAAGCCGGTGACAAGCAGCACCGGCACGCGCGGCGCCTGCGCCTCCACTACGGACAAGGGAATCCTCCCGTGGACGCTCGCTTTGTTGTTCGAACCGCGAGCCTTGCGGCGAAGCGTAGAGCGCCCCCGGAATAGATCAAGTGTATTCTGGTTATCCTAGCAATAGACGAAGTCTATGCCGGCATTTTCCGCGCGGCGCCGAAAACGCCAGCCTCGCTGCGCTTAAGCGGGCACCGCTTCCTTGCTGTCGGCGGCGAGCCGCGCTTCCAGCCAGGGCGTCGCCCGCACGGCCACAAAGCGCGCCGGCTTGCCGCTCGACACGTGCATGCGAAAGGCCGAGCCGCGCGGGACTTCGGCAATGTCGCCTGCCTTCAATTGCTTGCGCTCACCGCCGACCTCGGCATCGACCATGCCGGAGCAGATGTAGAAATACTGCTCGTGCTCGCTCGCCGCGCTTGCCTCTTCGAAGTCACCGGAGATCTCATAGAAACCGAAAGCCACGCGCTCGCCTTCGATCCATTCGACCCGGCGGCCGTAGCCGACCGGCGCGGTGATGCCGTGGCTTATCGGGAAAAAGCAATCCGGCACCCCTTCCACGATAGCGCCCGACGAGTTCACCGTGGACTGCGGAATCTTCGGATGCTTGCCGGTGCGCACGATCTCCTCGGATTCCTCCATGGTCAGCGGCCGCTCGGGCGCCGCCTCATCGGCGCCGATGCCGACGATCGTCCAGGTGCGATCCTTGATGTAGAGATAGGCACAAGGGCCGTCCTCGGTCGCCTTCATCGAATGCCGCACATTGGGTGGAATGATGATGAACGTGCCCGGCTCGACGATGCGCCGATCCTTGCCGACGACGGCATTCACCTTCCCTTTGACCACGAAAATCAGCAGCTCGTTTGGATGGTAGTGAAGTTCGGACCCGGTGCCCGCCTCCTTTTGATTCAGGCAGAAATACAGATGACTGCCTTCGATCACCGGCCCGCGTGCGGACGAGAGGTGCAGCGTAAAATTCTTGTTCTCCATATCCTCGAAGCGATGGAACGGCATTTCACTCCCCCAACGATGACAGCAGCCCGGTATCGGGCATAACTCACCTTATATTCTGCTATTTCAGCACCACGCGCGAATCAAGTGTCCTGGCCCTCAGCGGTTCGCATTTTTACGCCGCGAAATTGTGGCCCTCCGTCCGTGGGAATTTCGTTGCCTATGCACCAAGTCTCTTGCGGTGAGAAACGGTGCGGCAAAATTGCCAGTGGCGCCAAACCAAAGAACTGGACCCCCGGTCCGCCCCGTACTAGCGTTAAGGGGTAATAGTCCGTGGCCGGCTTGGCGATGTCGCAGCGACGCGGCGATCGCTCAGCTGGAGAATTGACCTGGGAGGAAAAGATCATGGGCGTAATCAGAAGAGATTTTCTCAAGTTGATGGGAGCCGCCGGAGCGGCATCAACACTGCCATTCGATGCGAGCTTCGCAGCCAGTTTGACATCACGACCGATCACGCAAGTCGTTTCCACTGCCCTGGGTGGCGGCGTCGACACAGTGGCTCGTAATCTCGAGCCGCTGATGGAGCAAAGCCTCGGCGGCGCAACGATCAACTCAATCAACAAGACCGGCGGTACCAGCTCGATCGCCACCAAATACGTGTTCAGTCAGCCCTCGGATGGCCATACGTGGCTGGCCTGCCCGGGCTTCGATCGCGGGCTTCGCATTCTCAATCTCGACAACACGGTGCAATACAAGGACTGGCAGTACTACGGCTGCGACACCTCCTACATGAGCATTTCCGTGTTGCCGGATTCGCCGATCAAGGATCTGGCCGACTTGCTTGAAAAGGGACGCAAGGAGCCGGGCAAGCTGCGCATGGCCACCAACGGTCCGGGCGGCACCTGGTATCTCGCGGCACTGCTGGTGCAGCGTGCTTCGAAGGCCAAATACAAGCTCGTGCCCTACAAGGGCGGATCCCCCGCGATGAAGTCGTGCCTGGCGGGCGAGACCGACGTGACGTGCAACGGCCTGCATGAACAGCTGCCATTCATCAAGGCCGGCAAGCTGCGCAATCTGGCGGTCGCGATTTCTTCGCCGCTGACCGTCCAGGGTGTCGCGCTGAAGCCGATCACCGATGTGCTGCCGTCACTTAAGGAAGTCACGCCGATCGGCGGCGGCTTCTCGCTGGCGCTCAAGCGCAACACCGATCCTGCCATCCTGAAGCAGATCGCCGATGCCTGGATGAAAAGCATCGCCGACCCGAAGTTCCAGGCGGTCGAGGCGAAGAAGCCGCGCTTCCCTGATCCGGTTGTGGGCGAAAAGGCGGATCGGCGGGCGGCGCTGTGGGATTGCGTGGCGTCCAACCTGCTCGTCGATGCGGGCCTGAATAAGAAGAGCCTCAAAGAGCTGGATATTCCCAGCATCGAGGACTTCGGCAAGTGGTGGCCACCAAAAGGCTACAAGCCCGTAATCTGAAAATGGCGCAAGACGAGCCCAAAAGCGAGCGGGTAGCCGAGAGTGCGCCCAGCGAGGGGCCGGCCAGCGTCTTGATCGCTGCCGGCCTGCTCGTCTTGTCGGCTTGTTTCGCCATCGGCGGGCTGGAAATTCGCGTCCCGGAGGGTTGGCAGACAGCGCCCGGGATGCTGCCGATCATCCTGGGCGTCAGCCTGTTCATCATGTCAGGCCTGCTGCTCGTGAAAGCGATCCGGGCGGGCGCTTTACGCGTCCGCCTTATTCATGAGATGGGCGAAAGCAGCCTGACGCGGGCCGGCATCGCGCTCTTGCTAGTCGGCATCTACTACTTCGTTCTACTGGAATTCCTTCCCTTCGAAGTGGCGTCGAGCCTCTACCTGCTGGCGATGTTTTGGACCTTTTGGCCGGAAGGAGGCCTGGTGCCGCGCTTGGCAACCGCAATCGGCCTGCCGATTGCCATCACGCTGTGCTTCCAGGGCGTTTTTCAAATCCCGCTTCCGGGCGAGGGCAATCTGATTTTGCTCGGGCAGTATCTGTTGCTGAGCCATTAGGAACCGGCCGCTATGGTCTTTGACTGGTTGTTCATTTTCAGCCCGCTTGGACTGTCGGTCGCCTTCGCGGGGTCGGCCCTCGGCATCATCTGGGGCGCGCTGCCGGGCCTGTCGTCCAACATGGCCATGGCCCTGCTGGTTGGCTTCACCTACAACCTCTCTACGGAGGTCGCCGTCGTCTTCCTGATCGCGGTCTGGATCGGGACCGAGTTCGGCGGCGCCATCTCGGCGGTTCTCATCAACATTCCGGGCACGCCATCGGCGGTCCCCACCGCCATGGCGGGCTATCCCCTGGCGCAGCGCGGCGAAGGCGGGTTGGCCATCGGCACGGCGCTGACTTTCTCGATGATCGGCAACTGGGCCGGCCTCCTCGTGCTGGTTACGCTGGCGCCGATCATGATCGCGCTGGCGCTCAGCTTCGGCTCCTGGGAGATTTTCCTGCTGGTACTACTCGGCGTCTCCATATCCGGTACGCTGACCGGACGCGAGGAGCCGCTCAAGGGTTGGGCGTCGGGCTGGTTCGGCCTGATGATCGCCATGGTCGGCATGGACAGGATCCATGGCGTTGACCGCTTTTCTTTCGACGTTCCTGAATTGCTGGGCGGCATAAAATATCTGCCCGTCCTGATCGGCCTGTTCGGCCTCACCGAGACCATCAACGTCTTGAGCCGGCGCACGCCGGTGCCGATCCCGAATAAGGTCGGACGCGTATTGCCGCCGTTGAGCTTCTTCGGGAAATACTGGAAGAGCGCGCTACGCTCGAGCGCCGTCGGCACCATCATCGGCGCTATTCCAGGCGCTGGCGCCAATATCGCGGCTTTCGTCTCCTACAATTTCGGCGAACGGGCGACCGGGAGGAGGTTCTCCGAGGGCGACATCGAAGGCGTTGTCTGCTCCGAAGTCGCCAATAACGCCTGCTGTGGCGGCGCGCTACTGCCGACCACGACGCTCGGCATTCCGGGCAACAGCTCCACGGCGCTGCTGCTTGCCGCGCTCGCATTGCACGGCGTCACCATGGGCCCGAACGTCAACCAGGAAGCGCCGGGCTTCATGCATTTCCTCTATGCCTCGCTGCTCTCCGCCAACTTCTTCATGTACACGGTCGCTTTCCTGCTCATTCGCCCGAGCGTTTACCTGCTGTCGCTGCCGTCGGGGGTGATCATGCCGATCATCGTCATGCTGTGTCTCGTCGGCACCTTCGCCGCCTCGTATTCGACTTTCGACGTCGGCGTCATGTTTATCTCCGGCGCCATCGGCTATCTGTTTTATCGCGGCGGCTATCCATTTGCGCCGCTCATCCTCGGCCTGATCCTGGGGCCGATGGCCGACGAGAATCTGCGGCGCACGATTTATATTTTCGACGGGAAATTCCACGAGATGCTGTACCGCCCGGTTGGGCTCGTATTGCTTGTCGCGGTGGTCTGGTCGTTCTACTACGGCATCCGGCGCTCGCTCGAAGAAACCGCCAAGGCCAAGGCGCGGGCGAAAGGGAGCGGGGAAACCCAGGTGGGCAGCAAGCAAAGCGCATAAGCATTCGTGTGCGCGCAGTGAGATGGCGGCATGAACGCAGCCCCCACGCAAACCCTCGACACTCCATTTTGGACTTTTTCGCTTGCGGTTTACGGCGCGGATGGTGTCGAGCCCGAATGTCTCGACCTGCAGGAGCGCTTCGGCGTTGACGTCAATCTGTTGCTGTTTGCGGCTTATGCCGGCGCGCGCGAAGGCGTGCAATTGCACGCGGGGGACATCACCGCCGCCGCCGCTGCGGTTTCAGCCTGGCACGGCGATATTGTGCGCACCTTGCGCGGCGCCCGGCGCGCCCTCAAACCGTTGAGTCTCGACGACGACAATCCGCTGCACACCGCCGCCGCCAGCCTGCGAACACAGGTGAAGGCAGCCGAGCTCGAGGCGGAGAAAATCGAACAGGCGATGCTGTGGCAGTGGTGGCAGCGGAGCTTGGCCGGACGGGCCCGCGGCGACGCGAGTTTGGCACTCACCGCGAATCTACACGCACTGCTTGCCCACTTCGGCGCGTCGGCGGGATTCGCTGCACCGGCGAAGCTGCGCACTGCCGCCTTAGCTTTCATCGGGTCGAAATCGTGAGGCCGGTACCGCGCAAACTGCCACTTTAAGCGCCATCCCAACCGCACTTTTAGCGTGCAGCTTTGACAGACCGTCGCTTGGGTGTGACAATATCCGTTATTATTTCGCAACAGGCGCAACCTCAGCCCCAATGGAGGACTCCCATGGCGTCTCCGCAAGACAAGCCGACTGTCCGCATTGCTCCCAACAACCCCGTCTTCGATCTTCCGGTCATCGTCGGCATCGAGGAAGGCCTGTTCGCCCAGGCCGGGCTCGACGTTCAGTTCAGCGCGACCTATGCCGACCGCGAGAAGGATAGCGCCGACAAGCCGGTAATGAGCCGCCTCAAAGAGCAGATGTTCGATACCGGCTCCGCCGACAGCTACAATGTCTGCGAATGGGCCAGCATCGATCGGCTGGAAAAGGGCGAGCGCGGCGGCAAGCTGGCGGCGTTGCGCGCCTCGGTGGCCGCGCAGGCCATCATCACCTTCGACGAGTCGGTGCAGATACCGCGCGATCTCGCCGACATTCCGGTCTACGTGCAGGAATTCACCGGTTCGCATTACTGCACGGTGCAACTGCTCGAAAGCGCGCTCGGCGCCGAGCACGTCAATATCGGGCAAGGCGGCCTTCCGCAGCAGCGCTATGCGGGCCTAAAGAACGGCACCTATCGCGTCGTTACCGTGATGGAGCCGTTCATCAGCCTCGCCCTCAAGGATGGCGCCCATATCATTGCCGCGCAGTTTTACCGCGGCGGCGAGGTGATCTCGCCCGATCTGACCCCCGAACAGCGCAAGGCCTATTACGACGCCGAGAACCAGGCGGTCGACCTGATCAATGCCGACTTCTACAAATACGCCCACCACGTCGCCGCGCACACCAAAGGGCGCGCTGAAGCCGAACGAACTGCTGCGGGCTTTCGTGCGCTACAAGCACGTCGATTACTACGACGTGACGCTGTTCAGCCGGACTTACGACTGGATGACGGCGCGCGGTTTTTCCACCGGCGAGTCCGTACATGGGACGTTGGTCGTCGGCTGAGCCGGGCTTATTCGGACTGTAGAATTGCAGTTACGTTGGCAATCGACGCCAAAATAACGGCGTCTGCATCGGTAAAATTGCGCGGCGCGACCGCGCAAACAAGTGAGAAAGGGGAGGACTAGCTTATGAACATAAAGACATTGGCGGTCGCACTCGGCGCAATCGTCGGATTGAGCGCGCCGGCTGCGGCGCAAACCTACACCATCGGCGCCAATCCGCAGGGTTCTGTCTTTTACGCCGCCGCCGCGGCGATCGCAAAAGTCGAGGTCGAGAAGACCGGCCTGCAGTTCCGGGTGGCGCCCTATTCCGGATCGTCCACCTACATCCCACTGGTCGACAAGGGCGAGCTGGCGTTCGGCATGTCGAACGGCGCCGAATATGCCTTCGCCTATTCCGGCACCGAGCTGTTCAAGGGGCATCCGAACAAGAACCTGCGCAGCGTGATGTTCACCTTCGCGCTCACCAACGGTTTCGCCGTGCGCAACAATTCGCCAATCAAGACCCCTGCCGACCTCAAGGGCAAGAAGGTTCCGGGCGATTTACAGCTCGGGGCGCATCTTCGCCTATCTTGCAGGATGCCTGGCTCGCGGCCGCGGGCTTGAGCCCGAAGGACGTGACCGTCGTTCCGGCGCCTAACTTCGTCGTCGGCGTCAAGGCGTTCATGGAAGGCCGCACCGACGCCGCTTACATCCCGTTCAACTCCGGCATCGGCAAACAGGCGATGGCGAAGATCCCGGGCGGCTGGCGCTACCTGTCGACCGGCACCGCGCCGGATGCCGACGCAAAGGCGGGCGAGGCCTTGCCAACCGCACGCACCGTGAAGATCAAGCCCGGCAAGAACGCCACCGGCGTGGCCGAAAACCCGACCACCTTGATCGCAATCGACGTCGCCATGTTCACCAATGCAAGCGTGCCGGACGACGTCGTCTACAAGGTCGTCAAGACGATCTACGAAAGCAAGCCGGAACTCATCAAAGCGCTGGGCGCGTTCGCCCGCTTCAATCCCAAGAGATGGTGCGCAAGAGCTCGGTGCCGTACCATCCCGGCGCGATCAAGGCCTACAAGGAATTGGGCATTTGGCCGAAATAGCCTGATTCGGATCGCGCCAGCGCCGCCGGCCGCAACCGAGCCGGCGGCATTGCGTTGTAGCCAGGAGCGCAGCGTTTGAGGAGCGAAGCCACGGCGCCCGGACCCGATCGTGCGACGCCCGCGCTATGGCTGGCGCGCCTGTGCGGCGCGCTGTTCGTTACGCTGTCCATCATCTGGACCTTTCAGGTGCCGAGCCGGCTCGGCATCAGCGTCTACAAGGAGCAGTTCCTGCTGCTCTGCCTCGGCCTGGCCGGCGCCATCGTCTACCTCACCTACCGCGTGGACCGCCGCAAGACGCCGACCCGCCGCTCATCGACTGGGCGCTGGCGCTGCTGACGCTTGGCGTGACGTCCTACGTCGCCTGGTATTACGAGTGGTTTCTGCTCAACGCGGCCTACAAGCCGCCGCTGATGCTGGTGCTGGGGATCGTCCTCATCCTGCTGGTGATGGAAGGCTTGCGCCGCGTCTCCGGCTGGGTGCTGTTTTCCATCGTCATCGTGTTCATGGTCTACGCGCTGGCGGCCCATCTGGTGCCGGCGCCGCTGACCGGTACCCGCACCGACATCGACCAGCTCGCGATCTATCTCGCCTTCGACACCAACGCGCTGATCGGCATCCCGCTCGGCGTCGCCACCACGGTGGTGGTGATCTTCATCTTCATGGGCCAGGTGCTGTTCAATACCGGCGGCGGCGAATTCGTCACCGACATCGCCATGGCGACCATGGGCCACCGGCGCGGCGGCGCGGCCAAGATCTCGGTGCTGGCCTCCGGCCTATTCGGCACGATATCCGGCAGCGCCATCTCCAATGCCACCACGGTCGGCGTGGTGACCATCCCGCTGATGCAGCGCTCCGGCTATACGGCGGTCGATGCCGGCGCCATCGAGGCCAATGCCTCGACCGGCGGACAGTTCATGCCGCCGGTGATGGGCGCGGCCGCCTTCCTGATGGCCGAGTTCCTCGAAATTCCCTATTCCGAGGTCGTCGTCGCCGCGATCATCCCGGCGCTGCTCTATTATTTCGCGATCTTCGTGCAGGTCGATCTGGTTGCCGCCCGCGACCGCATCAAATTCCTCGTCGAGGATCTGCCGAAGGCGCGCACGGTGCTGCGCGCCGGCTGGCATTTCATCGTGCCGTTCGTGGTGCTGATCTACGCGCTGTTCAACACACAGGCGGAGGCGGAAGTCGCGGCCTTGTATGCCACGATCACCATCATCGTGCTCGGCGTCGCTGCGCGCAATACAAGGGCCACCGCATGACGCTGCGCACGCTGGCGGCATCGTTCTGGGGCGCCGGCATCGCCACCACGGAACTGGTGATGATCGTCGCCGCCGCCGGCTTCGTCATCGGCATCCTGAACAAGAGCGGCGGCGGATTTGCGCTGACCTTGTTCCTGGTCAAGCTCGGCGGCGGCAATCTCTACATCCTGCTGCTGCTGGCCGCCGTCATCTGCATCGTGCTCGGCATGGGCATGCCGACCACCGGCGTCTACGTGCTGCTGGCCGCGCTGGTGGCGCCGTCGCTGGTCGAGGCCGGCGTCGCCAAATTGTCGGCGCACATGTTCATTCTCTATTTCGGCATGATGTCGATGATCACGCCGCCCATTGCGCTCGCCGCCTTCGCCGCCGCCTCGATCAGCCGCGCCGATCCGATGAAGACCGGCTACGTCGCCATGCGCATGGGGTGGGTCGCCTATGTCATCCCCTTCCTGTTCGTGCTGTCGCCGACGCTGATCATGGAGGGCGCTCCGTGGATGATCGCGCTTAACGTCGCCACCGCAACCGTCGGCGTCTACGTCGTCTCGGTCGCCATGATTGGGTTTTTCACCCGCCCGCTCGGCGTGGTCACGCGCATCCTTTTGGGCATCGGCGGGCTAGCGGCGGTGTTCCCGGACACCGCCATCGGCGCGGGCGGCATCGTCGACATCGCCGGCATCGCGCTGTCGGCGGTCATTCTCGGCCGCGAATATCTGGCAACCGGCGGGCCGACCGCGACTCCCGCGGGCGCCGCACCGTCATAATCAGGATTTGCCGTTGCCGGTTTTGCCGTCGCCATCCGGCCGGTACTTGGTTTCGGGCTTGAGGCCTTTGCGGCGCAATTTTTCACTGATGCGACCATTGTCAAGATAGTGACCTTGCGCCGCCCGCTTGGCAGCCTCGTCCCATTGCGGCAGCCAATCACCCAGGGAATAGCCGAACCAGGGCGGCTGCGGGCGCAACGGCCCGAGATTGAGCTCCTGCCAGATCGCCTGGGCGCGCTCCATGTATTCCTGCTTGGGCAGCGCCAGCGGCGGCATATCGGACTTCATGGTGGCGTCCATCAGCAGGGTCGAATCCTCCTCCTGGCCGTGCTCGCGCTTGGGCCCGTGGCCCTGGCCGCGATGCGGCACGACGGCCACGTCCTCCACCGGGTTCATGCGGTAGGCCATCGCCCATAACAGCGCGTCGGCATTGTCGACGTTGATGTCCTCGTTGACTGCAATGCAGATCTTGCCGCAGTCGCCCTTGAAGAAGGCGGCGCCGTGCAGGCCGCGCCAGACTTCGGTGCGCGCGGTGCCTTTTTCGAAGGTGATTACCGTCACCCGCAGCAGGCCGGTCAGCGGCTCGTGCAGCGACACTTTCTTGACGCCGCGCACGCCGAGCGTGCTGCGCAGGTGATGCGTGAATAGCGGCTCGTAGGCGACGCGCTTGATTACGCTCGATTCAGACGGCGCCACCTGGCTGATATAGGACGGGATGATCGGGTACTTGCGGTGGGTGATCGCGGTCACCTGCATCGGCATGTTGAACTCTTCAAGCGCGACATGGCCGTGCGATTCTCCGAACGGGGCCTCCGGCTCGAGATACTCTGTATCGATCATGCCCTCGATGACGATCTCGGATTCGGCCGGAATCATCAGGTCGACCGTGCGCGCGCGCACGATGTTGATCGGGCCGCCGGCGAGCCCGCCGGCGACGGTGAGCTCGTCGACGCCGATCGGCAGCTTCTGCGGGCCCATGAAGGCGACGTAAGGCGGGCAGCCGAGCACGATGGCGCAGGGCATCGGCTCGCCGCGCTTCTGATATTTCAAGATAATGCTGATAGCCGCCGGCGCCGCCGACGCGGGTCGCCATGCGCACCACCAGCCGGTCGGGTGCTTTCAGAGCGGCCCGATACGTGCCCATGTTCTGCACGCCGGTTTCGGGGTCGCGGGTAATGACGTTGGTGGCGGTCAGCGTCGGCGCGCAGTCGAAGTCCGGGTGTCGAAATCGGGATCGGCAGCCGGTCGAGGCCCCTGCCCTCGCCTTTGAGCGCTTCGCCCTCGATGCACCACCTCGTGGCAGACCGCCTCGTTGACCAGCCGCGGCTCGACCGGATTGGCGATGGCGTGGTCCCACTTGGCCTGAATCTCGGACAGCGGCGCACGCATGCCGATGCTGTAGATCTCCGGATTGGCGGCAATGGCGCCGACCACGACGGGCATGTCGTAGGCGCGGCCGAGCCCGTCGGTGATGTTGGTGAACAGGAAAGCCTTGCGGTCGGCCTCGTCGAGGCCGCCGACGAACTGCCAGCGCACCAGCGGATGCAATTCTGCGTCCTTGTCGATTTTCCGGTCGATCCGGCGCAACAGGCCGCGCTCCTCCAGCGCGGCGAGGTGCTCGTGCAGATCCGGATAGTTGCGCGGCGCGGCGGTCATTCCTCGTCTCCTTGGCGGTGACTATGGCCGGGGACCGGGCGGCTTGTCACGCGGCTTTCCAGAGCGGGGCAAATTGCGTGGCCACCACCTGCTCGTAGGTTAACGGCCGTTCGACCAGGCCGAGATCGCCGGCGAACTGGCTCATACCGGCGACGAAATCCGGCGTGACGGTAGCGTCGTAATACGGCAGATCGCGCTCGATCAACGCCGTGATCAGGCCGGCTTCCGGCCCCGGGAACAGCTTGCGGCCAACTTGCGCCGCGCGCGACACGTCCTGCCGGAGCGCACTTTGCGTCTTGACGATCGCGCGCACCGCGGCGGCGGCGACGTCGGGCCGCTGCGCGATCAGGCGGTCGGTGGCCGCCACCGAGGCCATGGTGTAGTTGAACGCCTCGGGCGGGCCGTCGCCGCGCCGCACGTCCAGCACTACAGTGCCGACGCCGCCCTTGACCGCGATCTCGGCCGCCATGCCGTTGGCCCAGAAGCCGTCGATCTTGCGTTCTTCGAGCGCGCGTGCCGCCGTCAACCCGAAATTGACGCCCGCGCCTTGCGCGCCCGGCACCGGCGCGATGCGAATATTGTCGCGCTCCAGGTCCATTCCGGCGGCGATCAGCAGCCGGCGCAGCCCCATGTCCACCCAAGGCGCGGCACCAATATTGCGGCCCTTGACCGCGGCGAGATCGCCGCGCCTGGCGCCGAAATCCTTATGCAGCACCAGGAACCAGTACATGCCCTGGGCCTGCGCGCAGAGCAGCTTCACGCCGTCGAAGCCCGGAAAGGCGGCAAGCGCTGAATGCGCCGAGCCGGCGACAAAATCGACCGCGCCATCGCGTAGCGCCGCATACGCTTTGTCGACCGGGAAGATCAGCTCGATCGCGACATCGAGCCCCTGCTCGCGGAAAAATCCGAGTTCCACCGCCGCCTCGGCCGGAAAATAGGAATTCGAGATCATGTCGGGAACGGCGAGTTTCATCGCGCGTCAGACCTCTTCCAGCGTCATGGCGTCGGCGCGGCGCTGGCTGGCGATCATGGAGGTGCGCAGCAGGAATTGTCGCGCCTTCTCCGGGTCGGCGGCGATCGCGCGCAGCTCGTCGAAATTGCGCTTGCGTGCCTGGCTGTCGCGCGCCTCCAGCCGCTGCTTATTGGCGATCGACTGCTGCTGCACGAATTCCGTCGCCACGGTGCGGCGCTGGCGGTCGTAGAGATCGAGCAGCCGCTGCGGCGCGCCGTCGAGCAGCACCTGCGCCAGCTTGCCGGACAGATTTGCGGCGTCCTGGATACCGCCGTTGAGGCCCATGCCGCCGATCGGATTGTTGACATGGGCGGCGTCGCCGGCGAGCAGCACGCGGCCTTTGCGGAAGCTTGCGGCTACCCGCTGATGGGTGACGTAGAGATTGCGGTGGACGATCTCGTAGGGCTGCGGCGCCGGGAAAAAAGACTGCATGCGGCCCTGCACGCCTTCGTCGCTCAAGATCTCGTCATCGCTTTGCGTTGGATTGACCGGATAGACCGTGCGCCACAGACCGGGCGGGCCGTCGGCGGAAACCTTGAAGCAATTGCACCAGGCGCCGATGTCGGCAAAGTAGCTGCGATAGCAATAACCGCGTTCGGCCTCAAAGTCATAGGGCGTGGTGAGCACGATGAAACGTTCGGGCCACGTGAAGCCCTCGAATTCAATCGCGCATTCCTTGCGCACGGCGCTGCGCCCGCCGTCGGCGCCGATCAGATAGACGCCGGTGTGTTTCGTTTCGCCGCGCGCGTCCGCGCACGCGCACCGTGACGGCATCGTCGCCTTGCGTCACGCCCGTGACCGTATGGCCGAAATTCACCTCGACATTCGATTGCGTATGCAAGCGATCGAGGATCAGCTTAGCGGTCTTGAACTGCTCGCATTGCACCACATAGGGAAACCGCGTTTCATTCTTGAGCAGCGCGTGGTCGAATTCGGCGACCAGTTTTCCGGAGGGTCGATCCCAGAACTGGAAGACCGGCACCACCAGCCCAACGCGCGCCATGTCGGCGGCCAAGCCGTCGTCGGCCAAAAGCTCGAGCGTCGCCGGATGGGTGGTGGCCGCGCGCGGATCGGCCTGCGGCTGGTCGTTGTCGTCGAATAGCACGACCGGAATGCCACGCCTGCCCAGCAGCCAGGCGCATAGCAGCCCGACCGGGCCGCCGCCCGCGATCAGCACGCGCTTGCCGTCACCGGCCACTGCGCCGTCTTGCGCCGTCACGCGCCGCCATCCGCGCGCCAGCGCTTGACCAAACCGCTGTCGATGTCGAAAAGGTCGAGGCAACGGCCGACGGTCTGGTTGACGATGTCGTCGATGGTCTTCGGCTTATGATAGAAGGCCGGCACCGGCGGCATGATGATGGCGCCGTTCTCGGTGGCCGCCAGCATGCTTTTCAAATGTCCGGCGTGTAGCGGCGTCTCGCGCACCACCAGCACGAGCCGCCGTCGCTCCTTCAGGATCACGTCGGCGGCGCGGCTCATCAGGCTGTCGGTCGTGCCATAGGCGATGTCCGAGACGGTGCGGATCGAGCATGGAATGATGACCATGCCGCGGGTCTTGAACGAGCCGCTCGACACAGCGGCGCCGATGTCGCCATTGGCATAGGTGACGGTGGCGAGATCGCGCACCTCGCTGACCGTCACCCCCGCCTCTTCCTTCAGCGTCACCGCCGCCGACTTGGAAACGATGAGATGCGCCGGCACCTTGGCGTCGCGCAGTGCCTTGAGCAACCGCATTCCGTAGATCGCGCCGGAGGCGCCGCTAATGCCGACAATAAGAGGAAGCGCCATGCCGCTGTCTCAGCCTTAACCCTCGGAATTCCCATCATAGATGCGGATGGCGGCGAAGGCGAAAGCCCTAGAGGCCGACCGCTGCCAGTAAAAGCAGCGGCCGGAACACAAGTACCTCATTTCGTCCTCCTCACCGCCTGCATTTTTTTCGTTTCAGAATAATGCAACGGGGAGATGTTGTCCGCTTACTTTCTCCTATTAGTAATGGTCCATCCGGACTTCGCCGGCTGGTCCGTGGCGCTAGCGGGCGTAATCGACGCCTCCGGCGGCGCCGACGGCATATTGGTGTAGACCGATGCCTCGGGCGGGGCCACCAGCGGCGGTGCAGCGGTGGGCGGCAGGGACTGCACGGGTTGCTGGCCATAGAGTTTTTTGAACTCCTTGAACCCCACCAAGCGGCTCATGGCCTTGGCGATGCGGGTGTCGATCATGCCTTCGACCTTGAGGTAGTGCTCGATGGTATCGATGTCGTAGGCGGGTTCGACCGCGCTGCCGGCGACGCTGACCTGGCCCGCGGATTTTGCCGATGCGGCCGGGAGCGCGCTCCCGCGAGTACGCCTCGCTTTGATGTAGTCGAGCACCTCGGTGGTGGTCGCCACCAGCTCTTGTTGGGCGCGATTGGCAGGATCGGCCAGGTAAGCGGCGAGTGCGGCAATCCCGTCGCGTCCGGCCTCAACCAGCTCAGGCGGAGGAGGATTTTCTGAAGAACGGCAATAAGAATCCGACTGCGAGCCGGTGCTTGCGCCACTCGAGCTCAGCGATCGCGCGCACGGCGCTCTCTTCAAGCGGTCCGCTGGGCCCGAGCTCCTCGTGGATGGCCTGATGGAGGGCGTCAAAAGCCTCGGGGTCTTCCCACGGCAACAGGGTGTCGCGGGCATAAAGGCCATGGGTCAAGGCATTTTGCGATCGTTTCGTCTTCAACGTCGGGGGACTCCTTGGTGGTGACGGTGATCGAGGCGTTCGTCTCGGTCCGACGCACCGATTTGTTGGCGGCAGCCCAGCTACCGATTCTGGATCGGCCGCATGCGCCTATTTATGGCGCCGGTTCGCGCGCCAACGAACCAGACCGACAGGATCTGGCTTGGCATCAAGCACCGGCTCCATCGGGATTACCTGGTCTATGCCGAGCATCGGCCTGAACGAGGCCGCCGACCGGAGGCACGATTACTCGGCAGCTACCTCCAGGCGGTCCGTGGTCCGGAATAGAAGCGCGACTCTGAGGTAGTAAACCAGATCAACCTCGCCTGCGAGGGCCTGGATATCGGCAAGTGAAAAGCCCCGCATAGCGGTGCCTTGAACAAACTCGTCGCTGAGATCGTAGAAATCTACGGGCTGGGTGGGTAATCCAGTTCCCTCACCCAATTTCTCAGGAATTCCTTCGCCGGGGTCGGCGCCGTTCGACCCTCGATGCCGCCCTGTTCGAGCCATGCTTGAACATTTTCGCTCGAGCCATAGCAGCTGGACGGTGCATGAGCTTTGAGGAAGTCGGCCAGATCCGCCAATTTGGCGTGGTTTTTCTCGTCCGCGAGCTGTGCCGAACGGATGAGGTCATTCGACAGCACTGCTTCCAGGAAGTGTCCGGGGCGGCAGCCTCGTTCGATATAAAGACACAGCGAATAGTGCAAATGCTCCGGTACCAGCTGCCAGTTGGGTACACGCTCTTCCATTTCTCGGCCTCACGTTGTGATTCCGGGCAGCCCGCTCGTACGCGCTGCCCGGTGGTGCACTCATCGAGACCATTCTCGATGATCCTTGCTCAATTTATTTAGGGAAACATGCCGGCGGATGGCAAGACATTGCCGGCGACCACGCGACAGTTTTTTTAGAAACGCGGCGTAGCCGGTGACGCGCAACCGCGATGCCGACCTTGGTCGAGCCGAATAGCTCGACGGCGAATGACAGCCTAGCGCTTATACGTCCGACCATGCGTTAACCTCCCGTGTCCGGGGTTCGACTTTGACGCAACGACCTCCTTGCGCTGATCAACCGAACCGGGTGATCGGCGCAATACAGAGCTGCGGATGTTCATGGCAAAGACGAAGCCGGCGACAACCGGTTCCAATCCGATTTACTGATGCCGGCGCAAAATGCAAGCGGAAAGTTCGAACCGGAAAATTTGTTTTCGCCCGCGATCGCGGTCAAACAGGCGGCCGGGACGGGCACCGCAATCGCGGGCTCGATGTCGATCGCGAACCGATCAACGCCATCGATACGATGGAGCTCGCCGAACTCGATCGCGATCATGGCCATGATGGCGACCGTCAGCTCGATGTTGATCATTGCACGACGGCGCCCCGTTCGATCGTCGATGACGCAATGTTGACCCGCAACTCTGGCCACGAACGGGCCGACGGCTAGCTGGCGACCGACGGGGCGCTGGTGATCAACGGCTCTGCCGCGCCCGCACGATCGATGCCGGCGTTTGGCGTCATCATCAACGCCAGGCACGACACCGACTTAATTAGGATTATCCTTTCGGCCGGATCGCCGGCTCCGCGGGACGACGTGATCGACGTTCGCGGTTTGCGCACTCACGCCCCAGATTGGGCGATAGCGGCATGTGCGGCTCCGACCTGTTTCGGAGCGCGCCTGGTGGCCCAAGGACTGGAGACTTTTCATCTTGGGACCGCCAGAGGAGCCAACATTAGGATCGTGCAGCGCCTGGGCCCGCGGTCGCCACCGCGAAAAATTGCGCGCCGATCAAGGACCACGGTTCTATCAAAGTCCAATTCTATTTTTTTAACGCAGATGAACTGCGTAGCGAGAGGAAAAATTGACTCGCTCGTTCCCGTTGCGTATACGGAATCTTTGGTGGCCTAAATACATGCAGGTTTGGTCTCGAAGGTCGCAACCTGATCGGGCTTAATAATCTCGGCTGGCGCGCGATTGCTAAGGATCATGGCGACCAGAATTAGACCGTACAGTTTCTTCTCCCCCGACATTGGGCTGCACTATCGCAAACGGTCCACTTCCGGTTTAAGACAAGCCCGGGGATGGTCTTGGGCCGTTAATAGAGTACAATATATCGCTCGACGATAGAATTTCGGAACGTGCCTATAAATGCCGAAGAGATTTAAAACCGCAGGACTTATTATCGTATTTCTTGCTCTTTGCGGATACGTGGGCTGGAAAGCGATATTTCCCTCCGGTCCGCTGCCAAATACCGCCGAGTACCAGAATCTCCTCAAGGTAACCGCGGCAAATGTTGCAGCACCTGTTGACGCAACTGATCCGAACGATTCTCTGAGGGTCTATGCCGTAAACGTCGTCCACACAGCACCGTTTGACAAACCCTTCATGGGCTACGGCATCTATCTTGGTCACGGGGCGATCATCACGGCAGCTCACGTCGTGGGGCACTGGCCGTTTTTTACAAATACGCGTGTGCTCATTGCCGGCCAGGACCTACCGGCCAAAGTCATCAAGGGGGGCACCGTCGCTCTGATCGATTTGGCGTTGCTGTCTGTGGACGAGGCGCGCCTGCCGGTGAACCTGCGGCTGCGGCGCAACCCGCTGTGTGAGGGCGCGATAAGGATCGGGACCAATGTCGTGGTCGTTGTTCCGCAGGGAACCACCCGCTCCCGGATAATTTCTCCGCTACTGATTGCGCCGAAATATCGAGCGCGATTTAACACGCTCATCAACAAGGTTGAAAGCTCGGGGTCGGGTGTGTTTGACGTTCAACGACGATGCCTTCTCGGCATCATCAGTAGAAAAATTGAGCAATTCGGGTACGGAAAAGTGAAGGGGCGCCCGTTTATACAGCGAATGGGCTATGCGGGTTATTTTGTCTCAGCACCAAGAATTGCCAAATTCATACCGCTGGGCTTTCACTTTTAATTTTTTCGCTAAATTCGCCCGCTGCCATATCGATCGCTGCCGCCGGTGCGCCGCCAAATTGCCAGCTTGGCGTCCTGCTCCGGACTATTACTGGATTGCTATGTGGCGCAGAAATTTTGTACATCCGTTCGGAGCCAATCACAAAGTTATTTGGTAAAATCCACGTCTATAAAATAGACATCTGCGACCATGAGCTTGTGTTACTGGTGTTGCTCGGATTGGATGAATAGGCGCAACGATTTGACGCACTGCGTTGAACACCACTGCATTGGTCTTCAGTTAGCTGGAAACAATCGCAGTAGTTACGGCTCTTATGTCGCTAGTTGGAACGTTCGCCACTTAAGATTGCTTTTCGCTAGATCAACTCGTACCGGCAGTCGCCCAAAGCCAAAATGTGAGCAAGATATTGCGAGTAGACTTGGAGGACGACCGGTAGCTTTTGGAACCGCTAGACCAAATTGAGCAGGTGCAGCGGAAACCAGACCATCAAGGCTACCCAAGCAATCGTGAGTAAGAGCCCGAATGCAACCACAGCCAACGGCCATTGGTTGGGGATTTTTGACAGTAGCTCTTTTCTCAGAGCAATAAATCGAGACACTGACATGGTGGTTAAACGTTCTTGCATTTTCGGGTTGCTAACGTACCTACTGACAACCGGCATAATCATCAACTGAATTTGCGATAAACTATTAACATTATAGATTAATGTCAGGCTCCGAAGCCGATATTGGGGAAGAAGTGCAAGCACTGCTTAGTGCTGGCAAGATGCAAGACTGGTGATATGTGCATCTATTAGAGATTGGTATGTGGCTATGTCCCATCCACCGACAGCGCTTCCAGCGTTACAAATGTTTGGCTAGCAGTTATTTTTGGTGCAAAAGATGGAACATCGTTGGATATTCCAGTGTCGAATTCTCTGCGGGATCATCAACGCAGCAAAAAGGGATCGACGCAAATAGAGCGAGCGCCAAGCCGATGTCAGGAATCAAAAATTGCGATGGGCGAAGCTCGCGCCACAAAATATCCGCGCGGCTGGTCAGCCCCCCGTCAGACGGAGAAAAGATAGACTTGGCATTGCCGATATGAAGAGGGAAGTATTAGGCCGCTAGAAATAATGTAGCATTCGGCTGAAGCGATTGTTTCGTAGCCACAGCAGCCGAAAGTATTTATGGCGCAAGGCCAGATTCGGGCAGAAGCTGCCTTACTCCTCGAGGACGCAGAGAGGAACTACGCGGAGAGTTGTTCAACGACGGAGATTTTCTAGCGGTTAAGTGACGCTCAGGTCATGAGCGAACCACTACAACGCCATTGCAATATATTCTGCCCGCATTCCTTGCCCGGCTAAGAACCACGGGCACCCGAGGTCATCCTCCGAACTGCCAATAAGACTGCAGCGCTACAGCCCCCGCTAGACTAAAATCCCATGCGGTTCCGTTCGTGGGGAAGGGTCGAAGTTGCCCCCAACAATTGCAGGTCCGAATTACAATAAACAGTTCGGCCAGTGCTGGTAGGCCCTAAGCAGCGCCAAACCTACTAATAGATGGCCATTGATTTATCAACACACCTTCTTTGACGTATTCCTTGACGTACGAAAGCGCTTATGGGACCTTTTATTCCAGCACCTAAGCGCCTAGGTTCGCTAAGCGCCGTGTTCGTGACGATTGAGATACCTAATGGTTCTTGTATCGTCTCGCGAGTGTGTCAGTTGGACATGGGGCGGCTCTAGGTACTGGCGCAGCATTTACAGCATACCTGTTCAGTAGGCAGCTCATGGCAACGAATATAAACAATCTAATCGGCTCGAGATCGAAATTGCAGCATGCTTTTCGATCCACCCTGCTTGCCTTCGGTATATTTATGGTGGCGCTCGCGCCAGCGCGGGCTGTCGTTGTAAATATAGATGCGCTGACGAACAATTCCATCACCCCCATCAATGTCTTTCTTGCGGCCGGGACTTATAACGTGACGCCAATTGCGCCACCTACGTCAGGTGCAGTCTATACTGCTTGGAACGCATGGGGTAACACTGAGGGATGCAATGCCGAGGGAATTTGTTCGGTCCATGGCTGGTTAAACGCATATGTGATCGCCGACACGGGCACCGGTGATCTACCAGCAATTAAAATCCAGTCTGGGCAAGCGTACGAGACAGCTGGTCTCGCATTCGCGAATGCGCTCGGATACCAGTTTACTCTTCCAATTGCACAAACGCTAAGTTTTTATATTGACGACGATATACTCAGCGACAACTTGGGTGGGATCTCCTTAGCGGTCAATCCTACGCCTCTCCCGGGTACGCTGCCACTCTTTGCGACCGGCCTCGGCGTATTCGGCTTGCTTGGCTGGCGGCGGAACAGAAAAAAGACTGTCGCTGCCGCCATCTGATCAAAATACGTGTTCGAATTTGGCAAGAGCCGCCGCGAGGCGGCTTTTTCTTTTTCCGTTTTCCCTATGTGACGCCCGAATAGCGTCCACTTCGTACCAGCCTGCTTATCGTTTGCATTGTGCCTTTCGTCGCATGCACCGTCGAACACCTAAAAAACAATTTACGCGATGCTCCAAGCATTAAATGAGATCAAAAATTGTGGGCACAATTCCATACTTTGTCAGCGTCCGATATTGAACTGTCAAAAGGGCAGATCTCAACTCTCACCTTGAGAATCATAAGCTCAAAGGCAAGAACACGTCCCAAGCCGCCACAGCAGACCGAGCAAGACAAGCGATGGCATGGGTTGTCACCAGCTTCGGCCTATTACAATAGTCGAACGATCGGCGTTAATGCCAGCCGGAAAGATATGTTAAGCCTCAAATTGATTCAATGCGATCGCCGTGCGCAGCATACAAATACACACTGCGTGTACTTTGGTTACGGTGATGCCAACATTAGCTTTTGTCGAGCAATAGGGTACCGCGCGAACAATATCGACAACTTTGCGAAAACATGGCTATTCAGAAATATCATGAATGGGAGCACGACCGCTGTAAATGGATCTATTTGCTTCGGTAGTTGTACCTAGCGATTTGGAGAATGGTGTATCGATGAAACCTGCATGGGAGCACTTCGGAAGCGACATGGCTAACTAGGGTGCAGCCTATATTGGAGCGCCAATATCTAAATCTAATTGCGCTCATCCGATCACGGTATTATTGTCAGCGCCTGTCGCTGATGAGAACTTGCGCCGCGTCAATTCGAGGTCAGCATCCATCATCTCGGAAACAAGAGCGTCAAACGAAATTTTGTGTCGCCAACCGAGTTTCGCTCGAGCTTTCGAAGCGTCACCTATTAAAAGATCAACCTCAGTTGGGCGGAAATAGCGCGAATCAACCTCGACCAAAATCTTATCGGATGCAACATCATAGCCCTTTTCATCAATTCCCTTTCCACGCCATGCAATCTGCCGGCCAATATGAGCAAAGGCCTTCTCAACAAATTCTCGCACTGAATGAGTCTCGCCGGTCGCCAACACATAATCATCGGGCTGCGACTGTTGAGTAATCAACCACATACCCTCGACAAAATCACGGGCATGACCCCAGTCACGTTTAGCATCGAGGTTGCCAAGAAAAATCTTGTCTTGGAGGCCACAATCAATTGCTGCCACCGCGCGTGTGATCTTTCGGGTGACGAAGGTTTCGCCACGCGTCGGCCCCTCATGATTGAATAGAATGCCATTCGAGGCATGGAAGCCATAAGCCTCGCGGTAGTTAACCGTGATCCAATACGCATAGAGCTTCGCGACCGCGTAGGGCGAGCGTGGATAGAAGGCGGTCGTTTCACGCTGAGGACTTTCCTGAACCTTTCCGAAGAGTTCCGATGTTGATGCCTGATAGAAGCGCACTCGCTTCTCTATTCCGAGAATACGGATCGCCTCCAGAATCCGCAGCGTGCCGAGACCGTCGGCGTTCGCCGTATATTCAGGAGTTTCGAACGAGACTTGTACGTGGCTCTGCGCAGCTAAATTATAAATTTCATCGGGTTGTATCTCTTGGATAATACGAATCAAGCTGGTCGGGTCCGTCATGTCGCTAAAATGCATGTTGAATTGCAATGACCCGACATGAGGATCTTCGTAAAGGTGATCAACGCGCCCAGTGTTGAACGAGGAGGAGCGCCTTTTCAACCCGTGGACGACATACCCCTTATGAAGCAGAAATTCGGCAAGGTAGCCACCATCCTGACCCGTGACGCCAGTAATCAATGCAACTCTGCTCTTTCCCATGGAACTATTTCTTTTTCAGATTGAGGCAGACGGTTGATGGTAAATCGTCCCAGTCGCCACCGATTTTACAAGTTGAATCCGACTGCAAATAGTTGTTCAAAGCTCGCACGCGTCGGCCCATCGCTCCAATAGCATATTCATGGTAGTCTATATAACAGCATTTTGTATTAAGCCTTAACTCGCTTATGTCGAGTCGATACTTTCGCCTATGATTGCCCTCATGAAAAAGGGTTAACCAGCGGCCATAGACTAACTTGCGGTCTTTTAATAAAAATTGGATAAGCGTAAAAAGACGTTTGATCATTGGCAAAGTCGTAGTCCATCCGATCAGACTGGAGGTAAGGTGTGACACAGCCATTGCTATTCGGGTTGCAAGGCAAGCGCGTCTATGTTGCTGGTCATACGGGTATGGCCGGCTCCGCCATCGTTCGACGGCTTGCCAGTGAGGGCTGCAACATTCTGACAGTAAATCGTCAGACACTCGATCTGACGCGGCAATTAGACACTGAGCGCTGGTTAGATCAGATGAAGCCGGATGCCGTGATTCTTGCGGCAGGCCATGTCGGTGGAATCTACGCCAACAACACTTATCCGGTCGATTTCATTGCCAACAACCTAGCGATTGCCTTAAACGTCATCCGCGGATCATTTAAGGCCGGCGTTAGAAAGCTGCTAGCGCTTGGCTCATCGTGCATCTACCCAAAATTCGCTCCGCAACCAATATCTGAAGACGCGTTGCTCAGCGGGGCACTCGAACCGACCAATCAGTGGTATGCGGTCTCCAAGATTGCTGCCATCAAACTGTGCGAAGCTTATCGTATACAACATAGCGCCGATTTTATCTCCGCGATGCCGACAAATTTATATGGGCGTGGTGATAATTATCATCCAGAAGACAGCCACGTTCCCGCCGCTTTAATCCGCCGGTTTCATGAAGGAAAAGTGGCAAATGCTCCAACGGTAACGGTCTGGGGAACTGGAACGCCGCGCCGAGAGTTCCTTTGCTCTGACGATCTCGCCGATGCTTGTGTATTTCTTATGAAGCACTACTCGGATGTCGGATTTATCAACATAGGGACGGGCGAAGACGTCACGATTGCTGAATTCGCCGCCGAAGTCGCGCGCGTGGTTGGCTTCAATGGCAAAATCGTCTTCGATCCGTCGCGGCCAGATGGGACACCGCGTAAGTTGCTCAATGTATCGAAGATCAATAAACTCGGCTGGTCTTCTAAGATCTCACTTCATGATGGCCTCACCAACACCTATGCCGACTTTTTGAAGGACGGTGGCGGTTCGCCAATTGATTTACGCTTACCCCAAGAAGTCTAGATCCAACTGCATACGGACTGACCACCCCCGCACGGCTAACTCGATCACTCGATAACGCCACTGAAGTCCAGGCCCTCCATCCTCACTTTTATGGCCGCAAGGGCCGCCTTCAAATTCCGTGTTTTCAGCGGGGCAGTCGTACATCCTCCCGCATTATTCCAACATGGAGCCATTGCGACAACGGTCTCACCTCAAATCCGATGTGCTTCACTGCATCGCGAAGCGCACCCGAAGAAGGCAACCAGAGCTTCAAGCTCACTCGCGATCTTCGCCTCGTTGACAGCCTTTCCGCGGGCGCGCACAGAACACCCGCATCAGAGGTTCCAATGAAATCTCGATTCTGGCATAATGTCCCTTGATGGCCTTCCGTCTCCAGATGTTCGGATCCGACGCAACGTGGTGACCCCGCTGCACAATTTTCCGACTGATTGCCAACGCAATCGATCACTCAGACGAGAATCCGTTGCCGCGTTGGGTGATCAAATTCGAAACAACTTCTCCGTTGCTTGAGTGAGTGCGCTTGCCATTAGTTATCTAATGTTCGCGCTACTTTGGCGCCTAGTCAGCGATACTTCCAAGCAGATATCGTGCCTTGATGGCTACTTTTGATTCCAACTTCGGCACTGCTACGCTCATAGCGACGACCTGTAGATAAATGTGACAGTGGCCGTTTCTTAAATGCCTCACCACAAATTAGTTGCGACACCCACCATATTCAAAGCAGAGATCGGCACAGCTCAAGTGGCGCGAGACTGGCTACCCATTTACAATTCAGAATATGTCTATTGTTATCAGCGAGAAACTTAGTTTAGAATATCAGTTGGATTAGAATTTCCACGTGTTCAAATGGCGGATTTAGCAATTCAAGCAAGCCCCGATCGCAATCCGATCAATACGAACCACCTATTACATCCGGGACCAAACTTTGACATTTTCGCTAAGGTGCGCCGCAAACGTGATGATTATCGGAAATTTCAATGGAACTACCTCGGCTAATTACAGCGCAAAAGCATGTCGACGATCGCGGTTGGTTAAGCGAGACCTTCCATGAAAAACGGCTGCGGGATATTGGAATTCGTTGCCGGTTTGTGCAAGAGAACCAGTCATACTCACGACGAATTGGCACATTGCGTGGCCTGCATTTCCAGCTTCCACCAAATGCGCAGGCTAAGATCGTTAGGGTTTTGCGGGGGCACATTTTTGACGTCGTGGTAGATTTGCGACGCGGCTCGCCAACCTTTGGCAAATATGTCTCAGCAACACTTTCCAGTGAGTTTGGCCAACAAATTTACATTCCAGTCGGATTTGCCCACGGTTTTGTCACGTTGGGCCATGAAGTTATGGTCATGTACAAGGTATCAAACTACTTTGCGCCAGAGTACGATTGTGGAATTCGCTGGGATGATGCGGACATTTCTGTGACATGGCCGATAAGGGATCCTGATATTATTGTTTCGGATAAGGATAAGCGGCTTCCGTTCCTTAAGGAATTTATCAGCCCCTTTGCGTATGACGGAAATCCGCTTTCCGCATTGCCTGCTTTAGATTAAAAATAGATATAAGAGACATTTGGATGAAGATTGTCGTCACAGGGGGAGCGGGATTTATTGGATCAGCTGTGGTCAGGCATCTTATTAGTCATACTGCCCATGATGTGCTCGTTATCGATAAATTGACCTATGCAGGAAGTTTGTCTTCATTGGCCTCAGTTCAGAAAAGTCCTCGCTTCCGTTTTTGTCATACAGATATCTGCAACCACTCGGTCATATGCGATATTCTTACGAATTTTAAGCCACAAGCAATTATGCATTTGGCAGCCGAAACTCATGTCGATCGTTCGATCGACGGCCCATTCGAGTTCATCAATACGAACGTAATTGGCACATACGTCCTTCTCGAGGCCTCACTCGCATATTGGCGCAAGTTTGGTTTGGATCCAAACAGGTTTAGGTTTCATCACGTTTCGACTGATGAGGTCTTCGGCTCACTAGCGGGAGCGCAGAAATTTAGTGAGAAGAATAGATACGATCCGCGATCTCCCTATGCTGCAACCAAGGCAGCATCAGATCATCTTGTTCGAGCATGGGGACATACCTATGGGCTCCCGGTATTACTAAGCAACTCCTCCAACAACTACGGGCCGTATCAATTTCCGGAAAAACTTATACCCTTATCGATAATCAAGGGGCTCGCAGGTGAACCGATACCAGTTTATGGGCAAGGCCTTAATATACGTGACTGGCTGTTCGTGGAGGATCATGCCGAGGCATTGACTCTGCTTCTGGAACAAGGACGGATTGGACAGACATATACCATCGGCGGTGGCGCCGAACGACGCAATATTGATGTCGTTGCTAGCATTTGTGATTTGATGGATCAGCTTGCACCGCGCAGGAACAGAACGTCCTACCGTGACCTAATTACTTTAGTTGCTGACCGCCCCGGTCACGATTTACACTATGCAATCAGCTTTGAAAAATTGACATCAGAAATCGGCTGGATGCCAAGACACTCATTCGAGGCGGGACTCGCTACTACCGTGAAGTGGTACATCGAAAACCGCGACTGGTGGGAGCCACTGGTTTCCTCACACGACGCCATTATCCGTCGTGGCCTGTAGATACAGAGTATATGACGAATGCGGGTCCTTCTTCTCGGCGCAACGGGGCAAGTGGGTCAAGAAATTCGTTTGCTTGACTTTCCTGATAACATTGAGTTTATTGCGCCGCCTCGCTCCGTTGTCGATCTGAACGATCCAGAGTCGATCGCATCCGTCATTGCAGCGGGGCCATGGGCCGCTGTCATCAATGCAGCCGGCTATACCGATGTTGATCAGGCGGAAAGCGAACCAATCGTCGCGTATTCAGTCAATAGCTTCGCGCCTTCACGACTAGCGACAGAAACGGCTCGCCGAGGGATTCCTCTCATTCACATTTCTACCGATTACGTGTTCGACGGGCATAAAGGTACTCCCTACGTTGAACACGACAAGACAAATCCGCTCAATGTTTATGGCCGTAGCAAGCTCGTCGGTGAGGAAGCCATCCGCGCATCTAACCCACGTCATATCGTACTGCGCACCTCGTGGGTCTACAGCCCCTTTCGAAATAATTTCGTCAAGACTATCCTACGACTTGCCGCCAAGGAGCAACGCATTTCCATCGTCACTGACCAACGTGGCTGCCCGACTGCGGCACAGGATCTCGCGATCGCGTGTCGCGCTATTGCGCTAGGTTGCGCGCTAGATCCTGAGAAAATACCTTATGGGATCTACCACTTCGCGGGTGAGGGGGATACAACTTGGTTCGAGTTTGCCGAGACGATTCTTCAGATGGTATATAGGAAGACAACTCGAGTGCCGCAGATCCTACCAATTACGACGGCTGAACATCCGCGGCTTGCCGTCCGGCCAGCCGATAGCAGGCTTGATTGCACAGCAATCGCCCGGTGCCTTGATATAATTCGGCGTCCGTGGCGCGAAGCTTTAGAAAAGACGATCAATCGGCTTCTTGGAAGCAATCTCCAATGAAAGGCATCATTCTCGCTGGTGGTTCAGGTACGCGGCTTTACCCAGCGAGCCTCGCTATTAATAAGCAGCTTATGCCGATTTATGACAAGCCGATGGTGTACTATCCGCTTTCTGTTCTAATCCTTGCAAACATTCGCGACGTTTTGCTCATTTCGACCGGAGAATATTTGCCATTCTATCAGCGTTTGTTTGGTGATGGTTCTAGCTTGGGTATTTGCGTCAGCTACGCCATCCAAGATGAGCCAATCGGCCTGGCCCACGCATTCGTTCTGGGTCGGCAATTCGTTGGCAACGATCGCGTCGCTCTGATCCTTGGCGACAACATTTTTTATGGCCATGGCCTGAGTGATGAACTCACCAACGCTTTGGCACGGCAGGATGGGGCAACTATATTCGCGTATCATGTTGTCGATCCGAGTCAGTATGGTGTTGTGCGGTTCAACGAAAGCGGAACGCCTATCGAGATTGTAGAAAAGCCAACACGATTTCTATCCAATTGGGCGGTTACAGGGTTGTACTTCTACGATAATGCAGTGCTCGACATTGCTGCCAATTTGGCCCCGTCGGGTCGCGGTGAATTGGAAATCACTGACATCAACAGACATTATTTGAATTTGAAGAAACTCTATGTCGCAAAACTCGGACGCGGCTACTCGTGGCTTGATACAGGAACGCATGATTCCCTACTTGACGCGGCGGAATTTGTTCGATCAATCCAGCATCGCCAGGGACTTTTGGTAGGCTGCCCCGAGGAAACTGCTTATCTTAAGGGATTCATTAGTGCCGACCACTTGCGCGGACTTGCCTCCAAATATGGTGCCTCAACATACGGGCAATATCTGCGGCGCATCGCGGGTGAACCAGAAATCTGATGAATGCAGTCAAAAATACGAGGCTGGGAACTCCCATTGAAATTGTTGATTTAAGAGGTGGTTCGGACTCTGCTCTTCAGTCATTGTTTGTTTTCGACAAGTTGTCGTCACAAAAGGCATTGCGGCCGCTACTGAGAGCTGCGCAAGTATGGTCCCGACCAGCAGTTACACTCGGACCGGCAAGCTCAAAATATTGGTCCGGTCCGCCTATGCCCATGCGCTTGGTCCCTACCCTCTAATTCGCCTTTGACATCATTGATCAATTTGGCTTCGTTCCGCAGACATCATGCGGCCTATCCAAAATTCATGCTCGCACTTTCGCGCCAAAACATCCGGCGGCATTTAGGCTCGCAGAAATTTCTTCAAGCGATCATACTTCTGGACAGGATCAAAGACCCGACGGTGAATGACCACGGCGGCGTATGGGGCCAGCATTGCGCTCGCTTGGAATTTAGTACCCTATGCAAAATCGCAAAGGAAGCCATCTATAATCCGATTTGTGAAGCGCGGTTTAAATAACGAGTGCCAGAAAAGTCTATAATGTATGGGTTTCAAATTTGAGACCCAACGCAGCCCCTGTCGCAACTCTCCTGATGCATCAGGTTATCCAATTACAAAGCTATGCATGCAGTTGCGAAATCGCAACACGCAGATAAAAAGGTCCCACATTTGCATATGCGCTTTACCAGTACCCGAGCAAAGTGTGTTTGGATTGTTCGAGTTCGACACCAAATCAAACTCTCAGGGTTGCCCATGCTCCCTCGTCATCTTGTTCTTGCTCTCGCTTTGTTGGGTGCAGGCTCCATTGCTGCCAAGGCTCGCAACCCATCGGTGGAATTGCCACTTATAGCTGCGCAGTCTCCAGTTACAATTGGTCAGGTTTTTATATCGGCGTCAATGCTGGCGATAGCTGGGGTCATTCCAACGCGACCACTAACACGGCGTACAGCACGATAGGATATTTTGCGCCTTCGAGTGCGACCGCGGTCAACGCGAATGGGGCGCAAACCTTGAGTCCCAAAGGTATCGTTGGCGGAATTCAAGCCGGTTACAATTGGCAAGCTGGTCATCTCGTGCTTGGGGTTGAGTTGAACTTCGACGACTTCCACCGCTCCAGTGCCAGCACGGTTACCGTTGGATATCCGGCGTTCGCCCCGACAACATTTACAATTAGTCTATCGATCAAAACCAATTGGCTATTCACGGCGCGGCCACGTCTCGGCTTGACCATGAACAACTGGTTATTCAATGCGACCGGCGGTCTAGCGGTAACGAATGTCAAAGCTAACTTCACGTTCACGGACACGTTCGCAACAATGTTCGAGAATGCTTCAGTGAATAGGACCAAGACTGACTGGATCTTTGGTGGCGCGTCGAAACAGGCACCACGAACTACTGGACAGCCAAGATTGAATATCTTTATGCGAATTTTGTCAGCGTTTCGACCGCGGGGGTAATCACCAGTTCGGCGTCGCCTTTTTTCGTCGCAGCAGCCGCTAGCAACCCATTCAGCCACAGCACTAATCTAAATACCAATATCATACGCGCGGGATTAAACTATCGATTTTGATCGCAGAGAAGCACACCGACGGCTTCCAATTTTTTATAGTTTCATTCGCTCATGCTACATTTAAGGCAACGCGCGCGATAGCCGAGTTTGGAGAATTCTGCGCCCGGACATATCGACGATGCAGACAAAGCGGCCACCAACTTTTTTCGCTTTTTATTACGGTCAAGTTAACTCGTTCGCCGCTTTTGATGGATCCTATTAATACGCGCTCACCATAAAAAGCACGGCAAAGTCAAATTTTGCCGTAACGCGCGCACATTTCGCGATTTATCAACTGTTAAGAAAAAACGTTCTACACTATCATTGAGGAAAATCACGTATATTCGGTAAAATCGTTAAATTCAGTTCGTGATTCGCATCCAAGTAGCAAGATTTGCGATAATGGAGCGAAACTTTGCTTTACGCTACGATGTTCCATGCCCTCGCTGGTGCGCTGGCCGGCTCGATTTTCAAGGTCCGAGTTCTATATCTGTTGGTGGGCGTTATCGTCGTTAAATCATTGGTCTCGGCGTTTGTCGAGGGCAGTATTGTAGTGTTGTGGGCCTTGTTAGGCATCATCGGTATTGAAATCGGCTACCTTGCAGGAATTTGCGCCCGTAGCCTTCTCGAGTATTTATTTTATTTGCGGACAGACGCCAGAACGCGGCGCGTTCGCTAACAGAAAGCTGTTGCCGTCGTTCGTTTTCTTGCCAACTGTCGGGCAGGAGACACATGCAACTTCATCAGAGCCGATACCACGAGATGCTTTGTTCTGCTAGATTTCGGTAGGCTCGATTATTTTTTGTGGAGGCCCGCTTAGGAAATCTTTTATATGCGGATCATCGAGCAGGCCTTCGAAATAGGCAATCGTTTTGACAAGCCCATCGGCTAACGGCGTGGTTGGCTTCCAATCGAGCAAATCTTGCGCTTTTGTGATATCTGGTTGCCGTTGTCGAGGATCATCTTGTGGCAACGGTCGATGGACAATTCGTGAGCGTGAACCTGTTAGATCTAGAATAACGTTTGCTAGTGCCAACATCGAATGTTCAACCGGGTTTCCGATGTTGATAGGGCCATTAATCGTATCAGGCGTAGCCATGAAGCGAACCAGTCCATCAACGAGATCGTCGACATAGCAGAATGATCGGGTCTGCGAGCCATCGCCGTATATCGTAATATCTCGCCCGAGCAGAGCCTGGATAATGAAGTTTGAAACAACTCGCCCATCGTTTGGGTGCATGCGTGGGCCGTATGTATTGAAAATTCGTGCCACTTTGATGCGCAATTTGTGCTGGCGCCAGTAATCAAAGAACAGCGTTTCTGCACAGCGCTTTCCCTCATCATAGCAAGAGCGAGGCCCAATCGGGTTGACGTGTCCCCAATAGTCCTCCGTTTGCGGATGAATGTTGGGATCGCCATACACTTCCGATGTCGACGCTTGCAGGATTTTTGCTTTGATCCGCTTGGCGAGGCCGAGCATGTTGATGGCCCCGTGAACGCTAGTTTTCGTCGTCTGCACCGGATCGTGCTGATAGTGAATGGGGGATGCCGGACACGCCAGATTATAGATCTGGTCGATTTCGAGATAAATTGGAAACGTCACGTCGTGGCGAATGAGCTCAAATCGTTTGTTGTCGAGCAAATGCTCGATGTTATGCCGCGAGCCAGTAAAGAAATTATCCAAGCAAATTACTTCGGCGCCGTGTATCAACAATCGTTCGCAAAGATGCGAGCCTAGGAAGCCAGAGCCGCCTGTCACTAAAACTCGTTGCTGCAGATGCATGTTCTTTTTGTCCGGCCCATCCTCGAAATCGTATTTTCATTCATGGGGTCAACCTAATGCAATACAATGGTACGCACCACGTCACCGTATTTTTTAGCTCCATTAGCCCTATTACGATTTCGTACGTGATCTAATGTCGAGGCATTGGCTCGTAATTGCTCTAGTTGCGGATTAGTCCTTCCCTTGCACCATTAAATAAAATGTCGGCCATCAAGTTATTTTTGAGGACCTAACCGCACTGGAGGGTTTATTCGTAGGCTAATACGACACCGCCAACCTACGGTAAAGATCAGCTCGAGATTAAGCGGTCCATCAAGGCAAACCGCCTGAACTGAAACGAAAATGGAATGACCGCCTCTTGGGCGGTCATTCCGTCAAGGTTCGTCGGGAGGTCGCGATGAGAAGTTCGCTAAGCGGTGGTGGCCCTTGCTAAGGTCGCACCGGGCGCTTGGTCTCGCTTTTTGCGCCGCCGGGCCAAATACCCGAATACACCGAGCCCTGTAGCAAAGAGTGGCAGCGTACCCGGAATAGGAGTAGTGGGTATTTCGTTCCTGGTTTCGACGGCCGCAAACTCAAGTGCGGCATGAGCAGAACTCAACACAAGAGATTGAAACGTCCCGCCCGATGCTATGAAGGTCACCAGATCGTGGCCAAAAGTGGCGATTGAGAAGTCACTTCCTGTGAAGTGCCCGACGTTGGTACCACCGCCACCCGTGCTGGAATAAAAATCTATAGAATTATAGGAATCCGGCGAACCCAACAAAGCGACAAGGAGGGACTGCGGCGAAGCAAAATCATAAAGCGCAGTTCCGCCACCAGCCGATGAGCCTATCGCAGTAAACGGAGCCTTTTCATAGCCTGCCGCGATGATGTGTGTTGTAAAATCTTCAAATGGGTTCCGATACTCACCAGGCGAAGATAACCCGCTTATGCCAACCAGAGTGTTAGAAGATGAGGTCGGTGTCGGAACGATAATCTGCCCAATTCCCGGCAAACCCGTCGTATCTTCGTTGGCTATCGCGACCGTTGTCACGGCACTCGCGACTTGCGGAAAACCAAATACACCCGATATCACGCCAGCGACTACTGCCGCCGAAAAGACGCGCATTTTCATGACGACCTCACTTAAACAGCCATTTTCCCGATCACTATCCAAACAGCGCATTAACCACATGTCAACCGTTCAGTGCAGTTATCCGCGCAAAAAAAATTACATAATTCAATAGCCTGGGTACCAGACTACAGGAACGGCCCCGGCGTTGCGGGCTCATTCTGAGCACGTTTCATGAACCTGTTTCACGAGTTTTGCGCTGGGTTCGTGAAATGCTTCAATTTTTGTCGTAAAATCCGCAGGTTGTGGCACCCGCCGCTGTCGCCGGGCGCAAAGGCGGCGCGGTCGCAACCTGGGTTCAATGTCGGAACCTGGCTTCCCACTCCATGCCAGTTCCGACATTTTGTGACGGCTAGCACAACTTTCAAACCCACCTCCCTCTAGTGTGGCCCTCACGCAGGACGCCACTTTCACTAGCGCCACGTCATTATGCAAGCATAAATTGCATATTCGGGAAAATCAGGAGCGGACTTTGAATGCCCCCACTCGGAGCAACGCGCGTGAAGGTCTGGCGATCGAGGCCGCCGCCGGTCAGATTGGAAGGCCTGTGAAAGCTGGCAAATCGGGCGGCATTGGCACGAGGGTCCGCGACTTTCCAGCCATCGCAAGATTAATGGTCCACGTAACCAGAGCCGTCGTGCGCATTGGTCGAATTTGGCCGATACCGGTGGTAATTTGTGGATTAGGGTTGTCTGCGGTTTGGGTATGTCTTTTGGGATACGTCTTGTTTAGCCTCATCATGCTGGCATTTTAGGCCATCGCAATCGGCGGCGTCTCAATAAAAGCCCCTCGATTAACGCTTTGTTCAGCTAATTCCAAAATATTGTCGTCCACATCGAAACGCGGCTCCGCCACTGGTAGCCGCCAGGGTCGCTCCATTGTCCGCATTTCTTCGCCTCATTCAATTCACACGAATTGCAGCTTTGGTCGCTGATGTATGGACACTAATTTATGCAGTTCTGATTGTTGGCTGGCAGATAACAATTTTTCTCCGCAAAGGGAGCTGGCCCGCCCTGCCGCTATCATCCGCCTTCACTAAGCTGGAAACTGACCGTGGCACAATCTATGCCACAGCAAGCATTAGTGAAATTAAAAGAAACCACCTGACAAACGCGGTAGATGCATTGCTTGGAATTCCAGCCATTGTGCCTTTACTTTTGGCTGTAGGACTGCTTACGGTTTTTTACCTGTGGCTCACGCACATCGAGAAGCAATATTCGGGCAATCAAATTTAGAAGCCGACGGTTGCTTTTAGCGCTTCGGACGATGCACACCCTTGTTTCCGCCCCGTACGTCCTGTGATTGTCATATGCATGTGATCGGCCCGAAGCGCCGATTTTCGTTTGCACGCGCGCGCAGCTATACCCCGATGGATGCGCCCGTCGGCCAGCTCGCCACGATGCTCAAGCGGCTCGGTCTTGAGCGCGTGGTACTGGTGCAGCCGAGCTTCTACGGCACCAACAACGCCTGCATGCTGGACGCCATGGCACAGCTCAAAAATGTGCGCGGCGTCGCTGTGCTGCCGGAACACGTGCCGGCGGCGGAACTCGATGCGCTGAATGATCAGGGCATCCGCGGGCTGCGCGTGAATATCGCGAGCTCGGGCGCGGCCTCGGCCGACGTCATCACACGTGCGATCAAAGCAGCGGCGCAACTATGCGAGCCGCACGGCTGGCATATGCAGATGTTCGTGACCGCCGACGCGATCGAGGCGCTGGCGCCGGTGCTGCGCAAACTCCCAGTCGATAGCGTGCTCGATCATTTCGGCATGATCGCGCCGGGCGGCACGAATGGCGCGCTGCGCGTGCTCACCGCATTGCTGGAAAGCGGCAAGACCTGGGTGAAGATTTCCGGCGCCTATCGCATCGCCGACGACCCGGCCGATCCGCGCATCGGGCCGCTTGCCCGGACGCTGTGCGCCGCCAACCCGGAACGCATCGTCTGGGGCTCGGACTGGCCGCACACGCCCCGCCACGACGTCCGCAAAGGCGCGCGTGACGTGGAATTGCCGTTCCAGCCGATCGACACGCGCGGCCTGCTCGATTTGGTGCCGCGCTGGCTCGATGACGACACCTTGGTGGAGCGAGTGCTGGTGACCAATCCAGCGCGGCTTTACGGATTCTAACGCGCGCCGGGTTCCACTTCCTTCGCCACCCTCTCGCCAAAGGCATCGGTGCCGAGCTTGCCGCCCATGTCGGGCGTGCGCCCGTCCGGCTTGGCGATGACGCGGTCGAGGGCGCCCTCGATCACAGTGGCGGCGCGCACCAGCTTGTCGTCCTTGCGCCGCTCGCCCAGCCACGCCAGCAGCATCGCCGCCGAGCCGATCAGCGAGGACGGATTGGCGGTATTCTTGCCCGCAATGTCGGGCGCCGAGCCGTGCTGGGCCTGCGCCACCGCGTGCTCGCTGCCGGCGTTGAGCGAGGCCGCCAGGCCGAGACTGCCGGAGATCTCGGAAGCCTCGTCGGACAGGATGTCGCCATACATGTTGGTGGTGACGACGACGTCGAACTGGCTGGCGTCACGCACCAGCAATGCCGCCATGGCGTCGATGATGCGCTCTTCGTAAGCAACGTCTGGATAGCGCGCCGCCACCGCGCGCACGCATTCCAGATAAAGCCCGTCGGAGACGCGCAGCACGTTCGACTTGTGCACGGCGGTCACTTTTTTGCGGCGCTGCATCGCCAGCTTGAACGCCGCCTCCGCGATGCGCGTCGAGCCGGCCCGCGTGATCTTGCGCACCGCCAGCGCCAGATCTGGCGTCGGCATGAACTCGCCGTGGCCAAGATACATCGAACGGTCGGCGTAGAAGCCTTCCGTGTTTTCGCGCACGATCACCAGATCGACGGCAGAGCCGCAACGCGGAGGAAAGCCCGGACGCGAACGCGCCGGGCGGATATTGGCGTAAAGGTCGAGCTGCTTGCGCAAGCCGCCGGACGGATTGAGGCCGCCCTCGGCAATCGGCGGGTACTCGTTGTGCGACACCGGCCCCAGCAACACACCGTCCGCGGCCTTTGCTTTTTCGAGCACGGCAGCCGGAAAGGTCGTGCCTCCGCTGCGAAGCGCAGCCAGGCCGATAATGGCGGCGTCGAAGGCGAGCTTGAGCGCAAAGACGCGATCGGCCGCGCGCAGGACCGCGAGCGTCGCGGCGGTGATCTCCGGCCCGATGCCGTCGCCTTCCAGCACCAGAATGTTGACGGCATCATTTGCCATTGCGTTTCCCCACCCGCCACCGTTTCCGTTCGTATAGCGCCATTATCTTGTCGCGGCCATGCGCGCCCGGCCGCACGGCCGGTTTTGACCGCCGCCGATAATGCCGTAAGCTATGCCGGCTTGGCATATCTCGGACGCTCGCATAACCAATGGAACTGAAAGAGCTCAGAAGCTTCATGCGCGTCGCGCGCGCCGGCAGCGTCAGCCGCGCGGCCGAGGAATTGCGATTGGCGCAGCCCGCGTTGAGCCGCCAGATCAGGAAGCTGGAGCACGAGCTTGGCGTTGCGCTGTTTGCCCGGCACGGCCGCGGCATGCGCCTGAGCGCCGCCGGATCGCTGCTGCTGGAGCGCGCCGAGGCGATTGCCCATCTGGTTCATCAAACCAGCGAAGAGATCAAGGAAGACCGTTCGCCGCAGCGCGGCCGCATCGCCCTCGGCGTGCCACCGGCTGCGGGCCGGATCCTGATTCCGGCTTTTGCCGACCAATTCCAGCAAGCCTGGCCGCAGACGACGCTGCACATGCGCGAGGGCGTCTCCAGCTCGTTGCAGGAATGGCTGGTGGAAAAGCGGCTCGATATCGCCATGCTGCACAACCCGCCGCATCTGGAAACCCTGAATATCAGCGCGTTATTGACCGAGCGCATGTGGGTCATCGGGCCGCCCGCGCGTCATATCAAGGCGGCCAAGCCACGCGCGAGTTTCCGCATTGGCGATCTGGCCGAGCTACCGCTGATCCTGCCGAATATGGCGCACTCCAACCGACGGCTGGTCGAGAACGCCGCCATGGAGCATGGCATCAGGCTGCGCATCAAAATCGAGGCCGACAGCGTCACCTTCGCCAAGGCCATGGTCGAGAAAGGCCTCGGTTACACCATTCTCACTTACGCGGCGGTGCAGGAAGAAGTGACGCGTAAAAAGTTGACCATCTACCCGATCGTGCGTCCGACGCTCGCCACCAAAGTCACCATCGTCACCCTGCGGGACGAGCAATTGCCCAAGCTCACGCACGACGCCGGCGCGATGCTGCAGGATGTATGCCGTGCGCTGGTGCGCAACAAGCAGTGGGCCGGGGCGCAGCTCGCCTGATAACCGCGCCGCGTCCAAGCGCGGCCACCGTTCGACGCCATGCCGAAAGAGTATCGCTTCCCACAAGCCCGTCCCATTGCGGCCCACAGCCGTTCCCACTAGCGTTGGCGCCATAAAAATAATCTGGATGGGAGGACTATCATGCCGAAAATCACCGCTCGTTTCGGTTTGGCTGCCACGGCCGCGGCCTTCGCGCTTTGTTTCGCCTTCGGCTCCGGCGCACAGGCCGACACGCTGAAATGGATCACATTCAAGCCACAGAATGCGGGCGACGCGCAGTCGATCAGCACGCAGTGGTTCGTCGACGAATTCAAGAAGCGCACCGGCGGCAAGAGCACGATCCAGATGTTCTGGGGCGGCAGCGTCGCAAAGGCCAAGGAAATCCCCGACGCGCTGTCTGGCGGTGCCGGTGACATCGGCGACGTCATCACTCCCTATTTCCCCGACAAGTTCCCGCTCAACAACGCGATTGGCTATTTCATTCCGCAGCCATATTCCACCATCGAGATTGCCGAGCTGCTGGAGTATTGGCACCGGCAATATCCGGTCTTCGACAAGGAGCTGGAGAAGTACAATCTCAAGGTGATCGGCTTCCGCCCGCTCGAGCGCTACGGCATCATTTGCACCAAGCCGATCAAGTCGATCGACGACTTCAAGGGCAAGCGCATCCGAACCTACGGCTTCGCCTATCCGGCGCTGGTACAGGCGCTCGGCGGTACGCCGGTGTCGATGACCTCCACCGACGGCTATGAGGCGCTGCAGCGCGGCATTCTCGATTGCTCTCCAATCGGGCCCTCGCTGGCGCACGGATGGAAATACGACGAGGTAGCGAAGTATTACGTCGACGTGCCGATCGGCGCCTCGTTTGGCCACATGATCGTAATGAACCTTAACAGATACAAGAAGCTGGACGACCAGACCCGCGCCATTATCGACGGACTCGGGCGCGAATACGCCATGCGCTACACCGTCACCCTAGACGTCCTCACCGAGAAGATCCTCGCGGGCTGGAAGAAGAAGGGCGTTACCGTCACCCGTCTGCCGAAGAACTCGCTTGATAAGGTACTCGAGTTCCCGGCGGTGAAGGCGGTGCGCGCAAAGTGGATCGAGAAGGCCAAGGCCGCCGGCCTCACCGCCGAACAGGCCAACGCCATCGCCGACAATCTCTAGTCGCGACCGGTAACGCAACGGGCGGCCCGGACCGGGCCGCCCGCCGCTGCCCCGCGAGACAGTCCCATGTCCGCCTTCCGCTGCCTCTACCGCGCCTATGGCCGCCTTCTGCGCGTCGTCGCGCTGATTTCGGCGGTCTCGGTCTTCGTAATGATGGTGCTGGTGGTCATCAACGTCGCCGGCCGCTATCTGCTCAACAAACCGCTGACCGGCACACTCGAATTCACCGAGTCGCTGCTGGTGCTGATCATCTTCCTGTCTGTGGCGCTCACGCAGTTTGACGGCGGCCACATCCGCGTGACGCTGCTCACGCGCTGCCTGCCGAAGGCCTGGGCACGCGCGCTCAGCATTTTTTGCATGGTATGTGGCACGGTGTTCTTCACCTGGTGCGCCTACGCGGCCTGGGTGTTTGCGGCGCAGGCCTATTCATTCAACGAGCAGGAATGGGGCGAGGTGGTGTTCCCGCTGTGGCCGATGAAATTCGTGGTGTTCATCGGCATCGTAATGCTCGCGATCCAGTTCCTGCTCGACGCCGTCGCCGAGACTATCATGCCGATCGCGGCCGACGACGAGAGCGCCATGGAGCACATCTGATGGCGTCGCTCGAGATCGGTTTTATCGGCGTGGTCGCGCTGTTCGCCGCCATCCTCGCCGGCATCAACGTGATGGTGGCGCTCGGCCTGGTGGGTGGGCTCGGGTTGGCCGCTGTGGTCGGCTTCCACGCCGCCACCTCGATGCTGTCGACCGTGTTCTTCGAGACCACTCACAGCTTTCATTTCAGTGTCATCCCGCTGTTCCTGCTGATGGGCTATTTCGCCATGCGCGCCGGCCTCGGCGAGGATTTGTTTGACGCCAGCAACAAATGGTTCGGCGGCATGCCCGGCGGGCTCGCCATTTCCACGACACTGGGCGCCGCCGCCTTCGGCGCGGCGTCCGGTTCTTCCATCGGCACCGCTACCGTCTTCACCAAGCTAGCGCTGCCGCAGATGCTCGACCGCGGCTACGACAAACGCATGGCGTCGGCCTCCATCGCCGTCGCCGGCACGCTGGCGGTGATGATCCCGCCCTCAGCGGTCATGGTAATTTTCGGGATCTTGACCGATTCCAGCATCGGGGGCCTGCTGATCGCCGGTGTCATTCCCGGCATCGTGTTCGCCATCTTGCTGTGCGGCGCCACGCTGTTCACCGTGTGGCGTCACCCGAACTACGCGCCGCGCTCGACACAGACCTATACGCTGAAGGAGAAGCTTTATTCGCTGCGGCTCGCCGGCCCGCTGGTATTGGTCATCGCCAGCATCATTCTTGGCCTCTATATGGGCGTGTTCACGCCGACCGAGGCCGGCGGCATGGGGGCCGGCGTCACGCTGGTGCTGGCTGTGATCCGCCAGCGCGGATTCAAGAAACTGCACCTTCTGGAAATTTTGCGCGAGACGGTGAAGACCTCGGCGATGATCTTCGCCATTATCATCTGCGCGTTGATCTTCTCGCGCTACCTCGCGCTCAGCGGTGTCGCTAACACGCTGGGCGATTTTCTTACCGAGCTTAACGTCAACCGCTGGGTGATCGTGCTGATCATCACGGTGATCTACTTGATCTTCGGCATGATGATGGACGCGCCCGCCTTGCTCGCCATTACGCTGCCGATCACCCACCCGGTCATGATGAAGCTTGGCTTCGATCCGATCTGGTTCGGCGTGTTCGTGGTGCTGCTGGTCGAACTCGGCGCCATCACGCCGCCGGTCGGCGTCAATTGCTTCGTGGTGCAGGCGACGTCGGAAGGTCGCGTCGAACTGGAGGACGTGTTCTCCGGCCTCATCCCTTACGTGCTGGCCGGCTTCATCATGCTGTTCCTATTGTGCGCGTTTCCACAGTTAGCGCTCTATCTACCGCAAACGATGCGCTGAGCCGCCATGTCCCCTGCCCCGGAAAAATTCGTGCTGCGCTCGACGGCGACCTCGCCGTTCGGCCGCAAGGTGCGTATAGCAATCGACGTGCTGGGCTTACGGGACCGCGTCATCATGATGCCAGCCGACACGCGCGATGAAAACGACACGCTGCGGCAGCAGAACCCGCTCGGCAAAATGCCGTGTCTTTTGCGGGCCGACGGCAGTGCGGTCTATGACAGCGGCGTGATCATCGAGTTTCTGCAGGACGTAGCCGGCACCGACCGCCTACTGCCGGCGAGCGGCCGCGCCCGCTTCGAGATGCTGACATTGGCGCGACTCGCCGACGGTATCACCGAGGCGGCGATCCTGATGATCTATGAGGGCCGCTTCCGCGATCCCGGCACGCAATCGCAGCGCTGGCTCGAGCACCAGCGCGGCAAGATCACCCGCGCGCTTGATGCCCTCGAGGCCTCGCCTCCCGACCCGGCCAGGACCGACATCGTGTCGATCGGGCTCGCTTGCGCGCTCGGCTATCTCGACTGGCGCAAGCCGGTGGAGTGGCGGCGGGCGCATCCGCGCCTGGCGGCCTGGCTCGCGGCGTTTGCCGCCAACGAGCCGGCTTTCGACCGCACCCGCGCCGACGCCGCCTGAAAGGCCCTCAATGACGCAGCAAACCGCCGACACGCCCGCCGAACCGGCGACCTGGATAGCATCGCCCCGCAAACCCAAGCTCAAGCTGCCGCCAGGCGCTTGCGATACCCATGTGCACGTGTTCGGGCCGCGTGCCCGCTTTCCGTTCGCGCCCGAGCGCCGCTTCACGCCCGCCGATGCACCAAAGGAGAAGCTGTTCGCGCTGCATGAATTCCTCGGCATCGAGCGCTGCGTGATCGTGCACACAGGGGCGCACGGCTACGATCTGTCGGTGACCACCGACGCTCTGGCCGCAAAGGGCGGCGCTTACAAGGGCGTCGCGCTGGTACCGACCACGATTTCCGATGCCGAACTCAAGCGGCTGTCGGAAGCCGGTTTTTGTGGCGCGCGTTTTCACTACATGGCCCATCTCGCCGCCGGCGCGCCGATCGACGAGGTGGTCGCCTTCGGCAAGCGGCTCGCGGACATCGGCTGGCATCTGCAAATCCATATGGCGGCCGAGCGGATCGGCGAAATGACGCCGGCGATCAAGCGATCTCCGGTGCCGGTGGTGATCGACCACATGGGCCGCATCGACGCTTCACGCGGGCTCGACCAGGAGCCGTTCCGCAATCTGTTGGCGCTGCTGCAGGACAAGAAGGTCTGGGTGAAAGTGAGCGGCGCCGACCGCGCCACCCGCCAGGGCCCGCCTTACGCCGACGCGGTGCCGTTCGCGCGCAAGCTGGTCGAGGAATTCGGCGACCGCTGCCTGTGGGGGCTTGACTGGCCGCATCCCAACCACCAGGGCCCGGTTCCCGACGACGGCGCGCTGGTCGATCTGCTGGCGGAGATTGCGCCCCGCGAACAGCAGCGCCAGGCGCTGTTGGTGGACAACCCCCAGCGCTTCTACCGCTTCGCGCCGGCGGCTTGGAAATAAGGAGGCAAGGCAATGAGTGGGCGTTTGCAGGACAAGGTCGCCATCGTCACTGGCGCCGGCTGCGTCGCGCCGGGCTGGGGCAATGGCCGCGCCACCGCCGTGCGCTTTGCCCAGGAAGGCGCCCGGATTTTCGCGGTCGATTTGAAGCCTGAAAGCGTCGCCGAGACGGTCGAGTATGTGAAGGCGGCCGGCGGCGAGATCGTCGTACATCAATGCGACGTCACCAGCGGCGCCTCGGTCGCCGCGATGGTGCAAGCTTGCGTCAAGCACTACGGCCGCGTCGACGTGCTGGTGAACAATGTCGGCGGCTCCGCGCACGGTGGGCCGGTGGAAATGGCTGAAGATGTCTGGGACCGGCAGGTCGACCACAATCTCAAAAGCGTATTCCTCACGCTCAAGAATGTGCTACCCGTGATGGAGCAGCAAAAACGTGGCGCCATCGTCAACGTGGCCTCGAGTTCCGGCCTACGCTGGACGGGCTCGCCGCAGGTCGGCTACGCCTCGACCAAGGCCGGAGTCATCCAGATGTCACGTGTAGTGGCGGTGCAATATGCCAGCAAGGGCATCCGCGTGAACACGGTCATTCCGGGGCAGTTGCATACGCCGATGGTGGAGGCACAACTCGCCGGCCAGCGCGCTGGCGGCGACGTCGAGGCGCTGCTGGCGTCGCGGCTCAAGCGCATTCCGATCGGCTTTATGGGCGACGGCCGCGACACGGCCAACGCCGCGCTGTTCCTCGCCTCCGACGAAGCACGCTTCATCACCGGCACCGAGATCGTGGTCGACGGCGGGATGACGGTCCGGTGCGATTAAGTATTGCGGCATAGTCGACCAGTAACTGCTTTTCAGCGAAAGAGTGGACCTCATGGGGCCTTGGCGGCATGTCTGGCTTGGACCCAAAACGGGCATCGGGCGCTCGGCAGTAGCGTTTTCGCGAAACCTGTAACGTGGTGACGAACGCGGCGACCTTGTGTGGCATCGTGGCAACCGACAAATATCAGTGTTTGTTTTAACCGATTTTACGCGGTAGCAGCCGAATTGCTCGGCGATACTTGCTCGCAGCTTCTCGGCGGCGGCTCTACCGCCGGTGATGTTGCCGTGCCCTTGACCACGGCGCCAGCGGGCGGCGAGGCCGAAAATGCAATGACAGCCGTGACGAGTGCAAGCGTCGCCTTAAAGCGACGCGTGAGATGGAGCCGCCAAGGCGGGCGATTAAGCAGTCCTCATTGCTGTTATGGTCACCCGTTGACTTCGGATTGTGCGGTTCCTTTTCCGGCGACCCATGGCTCTTGTTACCCTTTTTTGATGTTATATTGGTCCCTAAACTTGAGCTATTGTCTGATTGAGGAGTATGTACATGCGTGACAATCAGGATGAACTAGAACGGACCAAGCAAATCACTGATATGGCGCCGACTGCAAAAGAACTCGAAAAATTGGCAGAAAGAATAAAGCTGCTAGATTTGCCGCCCGCAAAAAAGGAATCCTCCGAAGCGCGTTAGAAGCTGCCTCGTTGGGCGGCTCGTCCTTTTCATGACTTCGCGAAGCGAATGCAAGTTCTCTTACTAGGGCGCGGACTCATAAGCGTGCAGCCATATCCGGATTGATGCCAGTTTGATGAAGGCGAGATAATTGGCTGCAAGCTTGTCATATCGAGTTGCGATGCGCCGACACTGCTTGATCTTGTTGAAGAACCGCTCGACCAAATTACGCGCCCGGTAGAGATATGGGCTGAAACAGATTGCCTCTTTGCGATTCCGCTTGGGCGGGATGTTTGCCCACGCGCCTTGGTCACTGGCAAACGCCCTGATCCAGTCGGCATCATAGCCGCGGTCCGCCAACAACATTGTTTGTGGGCGCAATTCGCTCAGGAGAACAGAGCAAAGTTGATTGTCATGCGTCTCGCCGGGCGTGAGGCCAATCTGTACCGGCAGGCCATTGGTATCCACGACGGCATGAATTTTGGTCGTCAGCCCGCCACGTGAGCGGCCCATGTGTTGCTGATTATTGCCAGCGATGCAAGCTCCGTGCTGATGCACTCGCACGATGGACGTATCGATCATCTGCACCGCCGCATCATGCATTGCAGCCAATGCATCCATGATCTGGTCCCAGACGCCAGCCCGTCCCCAGCGAACGAAGCGATTGTAGCAAGTCGTATAAGGACCAAACGTCTCCGGCAGATCGCGCCATGGCGCGCCTGACCTCAAGACCCAAAAGATGCCGTTGAGCACGCGCCGGTCATTCACGCGCGGAACGCCGCGCGGCTTGTCCGGCAGGAATGGCTTGATGGCCGTCCATTCATAGTCGGTGAGTTCGTAGCGCATGATTCGAGGCTCCAGTTTGGGAGCTTAAATCACGCGCCGGGCGGCATCATCAACCCGCTACGGCCCGTTGTGACAGATGCCAATACCCTGATTTCACTTCCGCTTTCGGGGGCACAGCCGACATGGCGGGATATGCTGGTGACCGCGTCCCGGTCGAAAATGACCCATCAGCGACAATACGGGACCAAATAATTCACGCATTTCGATTAACGTAGCGGGCACACCCTATACAGCGCCTTCAACTGGCGGCTTGGCGTCGCTTAGCAACCGCTATCCTAAATTGTTAGCGCACGAACAATTGACGGAGAGATGCTCGGTACAACCCTAACTTGACAACTAATATGCGTTTACGCAGAATTTATGCTGTGGCGATGGCGCGAGATTGCTGGCCTGCTCGGATATCGCGTGGCTAACAATTATCGGCATATGGGGGGATGCGGCCATGTGCAAAATTTGCGGACCCTTGGCTAATTTCGCACTTGCGGTGGTTATGGTGACGGGCTGGCCGATAGCGCCGGCCAAGGCCGTCACTGAGATTCCAATTAGTGACAAGATTATGATCGGCGGCAGTATCGTTTCTACTGCGTATGAAGGGAGGGAAAACGCGACTTATCATTCGAACGTGTTAGTTGGCGACGATTTTCTGAATGTTGTGGTATATCTTACAGAACCAATAGTTGGCGGAATCAAAGTTATTCAAACGCTAAGCGACGTCGCATTTGTGGATGACAACCATTTCCTGAGTTTTGCTTCCGATAACGAAAGCGGTTATTTCCCCGCTGATGTGCCAGGTGAAAAATATTTCGATTTTAACGGCTATACGGTCTGGATGCTACCTGAGACTGGACTTTTTCAAGATGTTGGCACGTACTTTGGCTTGGATGCGGGCTACGTCCAAATACAAAGTGACCTGGAGACACCTTTGCCAGCCGCGTTGCCACTTTTTGCTGGTGGTCTAGGTGTCTTGGGGTTCTTTACGCGGCACAGGAAACGGAAAAATGCGGCTGCACTCGCGGCCGATTGATCAAAACACCAGATCGGAATTCGGAGAGACCGTCGCGAGGCGGTCTTTCTGTTTGTGTGTGTAGTTCGCATTACGAATGTCGGCTTATGGCACATCCGCGACCTTTCGCGGCGACGCAGCAATTCAGTCGCTTTTGGAGTGAAGCGGACATTCAGCGAACCGCGCTTACAACACCGAATTTATGAGTACGCGGCCTAAGGCGCCAATACTATTTCGGCTGTTTCTCGCTCAGCAGCCGATTTAGCTCTGTGCGGAAATCCGGCGCGATGTCGGGGCGCTCCAGCGCATAGGCCACGTTGGCGGCGAGGAAGCCGATCTTGGAGCCGCAGTCGAAGCTGCGGCCTTCGAATTTCAGCCCGTAGAACGGCTGCGTTTGCGCCAGCGCGATCATGGCGTCGGTGAGCTGGATTTCGCCGCCGGCGCCGGCCGCTTGCTTTTCCAGGATGTCGAAGATTTCCGGCTGCAAGATATAGCGGCCGGTGATGATGAGGTTCGACGGCGCCTCGGCCGCTTTCGGCTTCTCCACCATCTTGGTGATCGCGAAGGCCTTGCCCTTGGCTTGCCGACGCCGACCACGCCATACATGTGCACGCGTCTGTCGGCACTTCCTCGACCGCGATGATATTGGCGTTGGCGTCGAGGTCCTTGGCGGCGTCGATCATCTGCGCGAGGCAGCCGCGCGGATGCTGCACCAGCACGTCGGGCAGCAGCAGCGCGAACGGCTCGTGGCCGACCAGTTCGCGCGCGCACCAGACCGCGTGGCCGAGGCCGAGCGGCGACTGCTGGCGGGTGAAGCTGGTGGTGCCCGGCTCCGGCAGGTCCTGCGACAAAAAGCGCCAGGTCCGCCTTCTTGCCGCGCTCGCGCAGCGTGAGTTCCAGCTCGAACTGGCGGTCGAAATGGTCCTCGATCACGCTCTTGTTGCGGCCGGTGACGAAGATGAAATGCTCGATGCCGGCCTGGCGCGCCTCGTCCACCACGTGCTGGATCAGCGGCCGGTCGACGACCGGCAGCATTTCCTTCGGCATGGCCTTGGTGGCGGGCAGGAAGCGGGTTCCAAGGCCGGCGACGGGAAATATGGCTTTGCGGATGCGGTTCATGGGGAATCGCGGCGGTGTTCTTGATCTGCGTGGCGGAAAAAGCATGGGTCACGCCCGCGAGTCCAGATGCGGGTTGCGCTAGGCTAGACCATTAACGTCCCCGCAACGAGTATCGGGGCACCCATAAGGCTTGCGTCGATCGTAGCGACAAGGCGAGCGGAGCCGGCATGCGAAAGACTCGATGCCTGTCTCGATCGCCGCAGTGCCTGGCATGGCGGCCGCGCGGCGGCGGCGCAGGCGGCGCAGAGTCGCGCGCCACTGGCGACGATTGCGCCCGCCGCGTCCGGGCGCGCCGGCCCAGCGCGCCGCCGAGTGGAGCGGCGAGTCCGGCGCCTCCGGCGATCCGCGCATGACCGCCGAGGCGATCCGCGCGGCGGCGGCGAATTTCCATCGCTGCCTCGAACGGCTGTGGCCGCTGGCCGCGCGCCGCGGCATGTCTCGCGCGCGACGTTCGCAGCACTATACCGCGCTCGCTCACGCCCGATCTGCGCATCATGGATCTGCTCGACAGCCAGCCGGAATTCACCAAATCGTTCTGGGACTATCTCGACATCCTGGTGAGCGATGACGCGCATCGAGAACGGCCGCGCGCTGCTCGCGCAATATCGCGCGACCTTCGATGCGGTCGGAGCGGGCCTATGGCGTCGACCGCTACATCATCACCGCGATCTGGGGCGTCGAGACCAATTACGGCACCGATCGGCGGCGACCGGCCGGTGCTGCGCTCGACCGCGACGCTCGCCTGCGTCGGCCGCCGGCAGGACTATTTCCGCGACGAGTTCCTTTCGGCGCTGGAGATTCTCCAGCGCGGCGACGTGCGGCCGGACCGGCTGGTGGGTTCCTGGGCGGGCGCCTTCGGGCCGACCCAATTCATGCCGACGGCGTTCAAGCGCTATGCCGTCGATTTCGACGGCGACGGCCGCCGCGACGTCGTCGACTCGGTGCCCGATATCATCGCCTCCACCGCCAACAATCTGAAGAAGGACGGCTGGCTCGCCGGCGAGACCTGGGGCTACGAAGTGGTGGTGCCGGCGAGCTTCAATTTTCTGCTGGCCGATCATCACCGCACGATGCCGATCCAGCGAATGGGAGCGCCACGGCATTGCGCGCCCGGGCGGCAAGCCGTTCCCGCGCCCGGACGATCCGCGCCTTTCTGCTGGTGCCGGCGGGCGTGCAGGGGCCGGGCTTCCTGATGCTGCACAATTTCCGCGTCATCATGCAATACAATCCGGCGGAGGCCTATGCGCTGGCGATCGGCCATCTCGCCGACCGGCTGCGCGGCGGCGGGCCGTTCGTGCAAGGCTGGCCGCGCCATGAGCGGGTGCTGTCGCGCGACGAGCGGCTGGAGCTGCAGCAGCTGCTGGCCCGGCGCGGCTACGACGTCGGCGAGCCGGACGGCCGGCTCGGCGCCAGGACCCGGGCGGCGATCCGCGAGTTCCAGGCCCGAAACGGCAAGGTTCCCGACGGCTTTGCCTCAGGCCGCGTCCTTGACAGCTGCGCGGCCGGTGACGGTTAACAGAGCCTGCCCGGCCACCTTCGAGTTGACATTTTTTGCGCGCTATTGACCCATGTGGATGGGCTGCCGGCCCGGCTTTTCCGGCCGCGGTTCCCCGTCGGTTGAGGCATTGGACGATCGGCATGTTGAGGAAATTGCGGTTTTCGCGTTGGCTGATCGGCGCGGTCATATCTGGCCGTGGTCGAGTGCGCCGGCTTGGCCGCTATCGGCTGGCCGCTACCAGCCCGGCGCAGGCGCAAGCTCGCGATGACCGCTACCCGTTCCTGAACCGCCACCGTCCGCGCGGTCGGCGGCTTCTTCCAGCAACTGTTCGGTCCATTCAACGCGCCGCGCTACGATCGTCAATACGAACAGCAGAACGCGCCGCAGCACGTCGACCATTCGCGCGCGCCGAGCGCGCCCAAGCCGGACAAGCCGACGTCACGCCCACCACACGATCGTGGTGATGGGCGACGGCATGGCCGACTGGCTGGCCTACGGCCTGGAGGATGCGTTCTCCGATACGCCCGAGATCGCGCATCGTCCGCAAGGATAAGCAGCGATCCGGGCTTGCTCCGCTACGACACGCAAAGGCGATCTCGACTGGTGGCACGTGGCGCGCGACATCCTCACCCAGGAGAAAGCCGAACTACGTGGTGATGATGCTCGGCGTCAGCGACCGCGAGAACATCCGCGAAAGGGACCTTGCCAAAGAAGCCGAGAAGCAGAAGGCCGAGAGGGAAGCGAAAACTGCGGCAGGCAAAAGCCGCCAGAGCAAGGACCAGCGCCGACAAGGGCGCGAAGGACAAGAACAAAAGCAGCAATCCGGATCAGCACAGATCGTCGCGCCCGAGCCGCAAACCGGCAGCCCAACGGCGTCATCGAGTTCCGCAGCGACCGCTGGGCGAAGGTCTATTCGCGGCGCATCGACGAAACGATCGCCGCGCTCAAGAGCAAGGGCGTGCCGGTGTTCTGGGTCGGCCTGCCGTCGATCCGCGGCACCAAATCGACCGCCGATGCGGTCTATCTCAACGATCTCTATCCGCGCGCGCGCCGAACGCGCCGGCGTCGAATCTACATCGACGTCTGGGACGGCTTCGTCGACGAGTCCGGCAAATACTCCTCCTACGGCCCCGACTATGAAGGTCAGACGCGGCGGCTGCGCGCCGGCGACGGCGTCTATTTCACCAAATCCGGCGCGCGCAAGCTTGCGCACTATGTCGAACGCGAAATTCGCCGCTACATGAGCAACCGCGCACTGCCGGTGGCGCTGCCGAGCGGGCCGCTGGCGCCCGTGCCGGCGGCGGCAAATCGGCGGTGCGCCCGGTGGCCGGGCCGGTGGTGCCGCTGACCGTGATCGACGGGAAATTCAGACCAGTTGCTCGGTGCCGCCGGCAGCTCGCCCGGTCTATGGCGACGCCATCGCCAACGACGTGCTGGTCAAGGGCGAGCCGGTCAACGCGCATCCCGGCCGCGCCGACGATTTCGTCTGGCAGCATGGCGGCGGTGACGCCAATGCGGCGCCAGAAACCGGCGGCGACGCGCAAGCGCCAAAGCCGGGCGCTGCGGTGCCTGCGGCGACCCCGAAGCGCGCGGTGAGGAAGATCGATCTCAGGGGCGGCGACCAGACCAAGGCAAAAAAAGAAACCAAAGCCGAAACGAAGAGCGGCAGCGCCGATAAATCCGCGCAGGCCACCGAGACCGTTCCTCTGCCGCCTCAGCCCGCTGCCAAGCAAGCGCATCACAGCGCGCCGCGCCGGCACTCGACGTTCCCGTTCGGCAATCCGCTGGGCTGGTTCCGCTAAACGCGCAATTCTACGCGCGGCAGCGTCGTCGTTCCCATCAGGAACTTGTCGACCGCGTGCGCCGCATTGGCGGCCTTCGCGGATCGCCCACACCACCAGCGACTGGCCGCGGCGCATGTCGCCGGCGGCGAACACCTTCGGGATCGACGTCGCATAGGCGTCCGTGTCGGCCTTGACGTTGCCGCGCTGGTCGAGCTCGACGCCGAGCGCCTTCATCATGCCTTCGTGCACCGGATGCACGAAGCCCATGGCCAGCAGCACCAGGTCGGCCTCGATCTCGAATTCGGTGCCCGGCACCGGCTTGAACTTGGCGTCGACATGCACGCAATGCAGCTTCTTCACCTGGCCGTTCTCGCCGGAGAATTTCTGCGTCAGCACGGCGAATTCGCGCTCGGCGCCTTCCTCGTGGCTCGACGAGGTGCGCAGCTTGAGCGGCCAGTCCGGCCAGGTCAGCATCTTGTTCTCGTGCTCGGGCGGCTGCGGCATGATCTCGAAATTGGTGACCGACACCGCGCCCTGGCGGATCGAGGTGCCGATGCAGTCGGAGCCGGTGTCGCCGCCGCCGATGACGACGACCTGCTTGCCGTTGGCCAGGATCGGCTCGCACATCGCCCGACCGGCTCGCCGCTCACGCGCCGGTTCTGCTGCGGCAGGAAATCCATGGCGAAATGGATGCCTTTGAGCTCGCGGCCGGGGATCGGCAGGTCGCGGCCCTTCTCGGCGCCGCCGGTGAGCACGACCGCGTCGTGCTCGGTCGACCAGCTTTTCGGGCGGCACATTGACGCCGACATCGGCGCCGTAATGGAAGTGCACGCCTTCCGCCTTCATCTGCTCGACGCGGCGGTCGACGTGGATCTTCTCCATCTTGAAGTCGGGGATGCCGTAGCGCATCAGCCCGCCGGCCTTGGCCCAGCGCTCATAGACATGCACCTCGTGGCCGGCGCGCGCGAGCTGCTGCGCGCAGGCCAGCCCGGCCGGTCCCGAGCCGACCACGGCGACCTTCTTGCCGGTCTTGTGCGTCGGCAGTTCGGGCTTCAGGCCTTGCGCGATGGCGCGGTCGGCGATCTCGCATTCGATGGTTTTGATGGTGACCGGGTTGTCGTCGATGTTGAGCGTGCAGGAGGCTTCGCACGGCGCCGGGCAGACGCGGCCGGTGACCTCCGGGAAATTGTTGGTCGAGTGCAGGTTGCGCGCGGCCTCGTCCCAGTCGCCGCGATAGACCAGATCGTTCCAGTCCGGGATCTGGTTGTTGACCGGGCAGCCGGTCGGCGCGCCGGTGAGGCGGCTGGTGCCGTGGCAATAGGGCACGCCGCAGTCCATGCAGCGCGCGGCCTGCGTCGCGCAATTCCTGCTCCGGCAGCGGCAGCACGAATTCGTGCCAGTGCTTGATGCGCTCCGCGACCGGTTCGTAGTTGCGGTCGTGCCGCTCGAATTCGAGAAAGCCGGTGACCTTGCCCATACCTATTCCGCGGCCTGCATCGTGGCGGCCTTCTCCTTTGCCATCTCAGCGAGCGCGCGGCGGTATTCGACCGGCATCACTTTCTTGAACAGCGGGCGGTAGCGTTTCCAGTCGGCGAGGATCTCGGCCGCGCGCTTCGAATTCGTATAGCGCGCATGGTCGGAGATCAGCATATGCAGCCGCTCGGCGTCCTTGATGGTCAGATCCGACATCACGTCGACGCGGCCATGGCTTTCGAGGTCCTGGTATTGGTTGAATTCCTGTCTCGGCGATCTGCTCTTCCTCCGGCACCGGCTCGAGCTCGACCATCGCCAGGTTGCAGCGGGTTTCGAACGTGCCGTCCTCGTCGAGCACATAGGCGATGCCGCCCGACATGCCGGCCGCGAAATTGCGCCCGGTGTAGCCGAGCACGACCACGACGCCGCCGGTCATGTATTCGCAGCAATGGTCGCCGGCGCCTTCGATCACGGCGATGGCGCCGGAATTGCGCACGGCGAAGCGCTCGCCGGCGACGCCGCGGAAATAGCATTCGCCGGCGATGGCGCCGTACAGCACCGTGTTGCCGACGATGATCGATTCCTCCGGCACGATGCCGCTGTCGGCCGGCGGCCGGATGATGATGCGCCCGCCCGACAGGCCCTTGCCGACATAGTCGTTGGCGTCGCCCTCGAGCTCGAAGGTGACGCCGCGCGCGAGCCAGGCGCCGAAGCTCTGGCCGGCGGTGCCGGTGAAGCGCACATGGATGGTGCCGTCGGGCAGGCCCTCATGGCCGTAACGCTTGGCGACCTCGCCCGACAGCATGCCGCCGGCGGTGCGGTCGGTGTTGCGGATGGTGGTCTGCAGCCGCACCGGCGCGCCGCGGTCGAGCGCGGCCTGCGACTCCGCGATCAGCTTGCGGTCGAGGATGTCGTTGATCTTGTGGTCCTGCGGCTCGCACTTGTAGATGGCGGCGCCTTTGCCCGCCTTCGGCTTGGTGAACAGCTTGGAGAAGTCGAGGCCTTTGGCCTTCCAATGCTCGACCAGCCGACGTTGGTCGAGCATCTGCATCTGTCCGACCATCTCGTCGAAGGTGCGGAAGCCGAGCTCGGCCATCAGTCTCGCGCACTTCCTCGGCGACGAAGAAGAAGTAGTTGATGACGTGCTCGGGCTGGCCCCTGAAGCGCTTGCGCAGCACCGGGTCCTGAGTGGCGACGCCGACCGGGCAGGTGTTGAGATGGCACTTGCGCATCATGATGCAGCCGGCGGCGATCAGCGGCGCGGTGGCGAAGCCGAATTCGTCGGCGCCAAGCAGCGCGCCGACCACCACGTCGCGGCCGGTGCGCATGCCGCCATCGACCTGCACGGAAATGCGGCCGCGCAGCCGGTTGGCGACCAGCGTCTGATGGGTCTCGGCCAGGCCGATTTCCCACGGGCGAGCCGGCATGCTTGATCGAGGTGAGCGGGGAGGCGCCGGTGCCGCCTTCGAAGCCGGCGATGGTGACATGGTCGGCGCGCGCCTTGGAGACGCCGGCGGCGACGGTGCCGACGCCGACCTCGGACACGAGCTTCACCGACACGTCGCCGGCCGGGTTGACGTTCTTCAGGTCGAAGATGAGCTGCGCCAGGTCCTCGATCGAATAGATGTCGTGATGCGGCGGCGGCGAAATCAGGCCGACGCCGGGCGTCGAATGGCGCACCTTGGCGATGGTCTTGTCGACCTTGTGGCCGGGCAATTGCCCGCCTTCGCCGGGCTTGGCGCCCTGCGCCATCTTGATCTGCATCATGTCCGAGTTGACGAGATACTCGGCGGTGACGCCGAAGCGGCCCGAGGCCACCTGCTTGATCGCCGAGCGCATCGAATCGCCGTTCGGCAGCGGCTTGAAGCGGTCGGCTTCCTCGCCGCCTTCGCCGGTGTTCGACTTGCCGCCGATGCGGTTCATGGCGATGGCGAGCGTGGTGTGCGCTTCGCGCGAGATCGAGCCGAACGACATGGCGCCGGTGGAGAAGCGCCGCACGATGTTCTTGGCCGACTCGACCTCCTCGAGCGGCACCGGGTTGCGGCCGTCCTCCTCCGCCGTCCTGATACGGAACAGGCCGCGGATGGTGACGCAGCCGCTCGTTCTGCTCGTTCACGATCTTGGCGAAGGCGCGGTAGTGATCCTGCGAATTGCCGCGCACCGCGTGCTGCAGGCGCGCGACCGTCTCGGCAGTCCAGACGTGGTCCTCGCCGCGCACGCGCACCGCATAGTCGCCGCCGACGTCGAGCATCGACTTGTAGATCGGCGATTCGCCGAAGGCGTCGCGGTGGCGGCGCACGGTCTCTTCGGCGATCTCGGCGAGGCCGACGCCCTCGATACGGGTATGGGTGCCGGTGAAATACTGGTCGACGAAATCCTGGCGCAGGCCGACGGCGTCGAAAATCTGCGCGCCGCAATAGGACTGATAGGTCGAGATGCCCATCTTGGACATCACCTTGAGCAGGCCCTTGTCGATCGCCTTGATGTAGCGCTTGACGACTTCCTTCTCGTCGAGCTTCTGCGGCAGGTCGTCCTTGGCGGCGATCAGCGTCTCGAAGGCGAGATAGGGATTGATCGCTTCGGCGCCGTAGCCGGCCAGACACGCGAAATGATGCACTTCGCGCGGCTCGCCCGTTTCCAGCACCATGCCGACCGAGGTGCGCAGGCCCTTGCGGATGAGATGATGGTGCACGGCCGCGCAGGCGAGCAGCGCCGGGATCGGAATGCGGTCGGCGCCGGCCTTGCGGTCGGACAGGATGATGATGTTGCAGCCCTGGCGCACTTCCTCCTCGGCGCGCTCGCACAATTCGTCGAGCGCCCAGGCCATGCCGTCGGCGCCGTGCTCGGCCGGGAAGGTGATGTCGAAGGAGTGCGACTTGAAGTGATCGCCGCTCATCTCGGAGATCGAGCGGATTTTCTCCAGGTCCTCGTTGCTCAGGATCGGCTGGCGCACTTCCAGCCGCTTGGTGTTGGAAATGCCTTCCAGGTCGAACAGATTCGGCCGCGGCCCGATGATGGAAACCAGGCTCATCACCAGCTCTTCGCGGATCGGATCGATCGGCGGATTGGTGACCTGCGCGAAGTTCTGCTTGAAATAGGTGTAACAGCGGCTTCGGCCGGTCGGATAACGCCGAGATCGGCGTGTCGTTGCCCATGGACCCGATGGCTTCCTCGCCGGCGGTGGCCATCGGCGTCATCAGGAACTTGAAGTCTTCCTGGGTGTAGCCGAACATCTGCTGGCGATCGAGCAGCGACAGGTTCGAGATTGGCGCGTGATTTGCGGTGCCGGGCAGTTCCTCCAGCACGATCTGGGTGTTGGCGAGCCATTCCTTGTAAGGATGGCTGCGCGCCAGCGTCGCCTTCAATTCCTCGTCGGGAATGAGCCGGCCCTCGTCGAGATCGACCAGCAGCATCTTGCCCGGCTGCAGCCGCCACTTCTTGACGATGTCCTTTTCCGGGATCGCCAGCACGCCGGTCTCTGATGCCATCACGATGCGGTCGTCGCGGGTGAGCAGATAGCGCGCCGGCCGCAAGCCGTTGCGGTCGAGCGTGGCGCCGATCTGGCGCCCGTTGGTGAAGGCGATCGCCGCCGGGCCGTCCCACGGCTCCATCAGCGCGGCGTTGTATTCGTAGAAGGCGCGCCGCTCCTCATCCATGAGCGGGTTGCCCGCCCAGGCCTCGGGGATCATCATCATCATGGCGTGCGCGAGCGAGTAGCCGCCCTGCGTGAGGAATTCGAGCGCGTTGTCGAAGCAGGCGGTGTCGGACTGGCCCTCGTAGGAAATCGGCCACAGCCGTGTTGATGTCCTTGCCGAACAGCGGCGAGGTCGACGGAGGCCTGCCGCGCCGCCATCCAGTTGACGTTGCCGCGCAGCGTGTTGATCTCGCCGTTATGCGCAATGTAGCGGTAAGGGTGCGCCAGCGACCAGGTCGGGAATGTATTGGTCGAGAAGCGCTGGTGCACCAGCGCCAGCGCGCTCTCGAAATCCGGATCGCTGCAGGTCGGGATAATAGGTGCCGAGCTGGTCGGCCAGGAACATGCCCTTGTAGATCACCGTGCGGCAGGAGACCGACACCGGGTAATAGCTGGCGATGCGCCGCTCGCGCCGGCGGTAAATGGCGTTGGAGATCGACTTGCGCAGGATATAGAGCCGGCGCTCGAACTCGTCTTCCGACATTTTCTTTTTGCCGAGGCCGATGAACACCTGCATGTGCACCGGCTCGGTCGGCTTGACCGATTTACCCAACGTCGAATTGTCGGTCGGCACCTCGCGCCAACCCAACAGCGCCAACCCCTCGCGCGCGATGATCTCTGCATAAATGTCGCGGATGATCTGCCGCCAGTTCTTTTCGCGCGGCATGAACAACTGCCCGACCGCGTATTGCCCCGGCTCCGGCAGCGCGAAGCCGAGCTCGGCCGCCTTCTTGGCGAAGAATTTGTGCGGAATCTGCGTCAGGATGCCGGCGCCGTCGCCCATGCGCGGATCGGCGCCGACCGCGCCGCGGTGCTCAAGATTGCAGAGGATCTTCAGACCGTCCTCGATGATCTGATGCGACTTGCGGCCCTTGATGTCGGCGACGAATCCGACGCCGCAGGAATCCTTGTCGAGTGCCGGGTCATAGAGTCCCTGCGGCAGCGGCGTGCCAGGATCGGCGCCGGCATGCGCGCGCAAGCGCGAGCCAGGCCGCATCGCGGTCTTGCGCGTGAACAGCTTTGCGCTCCTGCTTCGCTCGTCCATCTCGCCCTTGCCCCGCCGCGGCGCTTAACCGCCTCCGGCGTACCTGCCTCATCCGCAGCGTCCGAAAAGACGCCGCGGCCAATGCGCGAACCAATCTCGAGAAGGGCAGCCTTGCCAGCCGTCGCCGCCGTGGCTGCTCCTGTTGGGCGCCACCGACGCCAACCCCCGCCTCAAAGGGCCGTCATCGTGGCCGCCAACTATTAGGACAGTAATACTGTCCTAATAGACAATGCCAAATTTTGCCCCGCCACACAAGGCTGGTCCACGCCGGAATTGGTGGAACCATAGGCTTTTTGCGGCGGCTCCGGCTTGCCTAGCAAGAAGAGGACCATGTGCCGGCCCTGTGCGCAATGCCGAAGCCTTGCCGGCCTCGCCCGGGGCGTCAGGCGAGGATTAACCGTTTAACCGTGGCGATGGGAAAAGCCCGCGGCAAGCCCCGCTTTTGGTTAAGCTGCGTGCCGAGGGAGAGGGTCATGAAAAAAAGCCTGACCATAGGTCTAGCCGCGGCGATGCTCGCCGCCACGGTCTCGTTCGTGGCAGCGGGGACTTACCGGCGCGGGCCAGTGAGCGCTACCCATGTGCGGCCAGCCGATGAGATCAATCACCACCTTGCTCGCCTTGGGCTACGATCCGGCCACCCGGGCCTTCCGGCGCGGGCACTATTTCGTGCTGCACGCTTACAATCGGTGCGGCGTCAAAGTGCGCGTGGCGGCCGATGCCCAGCTCGGCGACATTGTCTCGATCGAGCCGGTTTTCATGCCGTATTACGACGCAGGGCCGCGCATCATTCATGTGCCGCAACCCGGCGACAGTCAGTCGCAGCAAGGCAGTGATGTTTCGCCTGTTCTGGTCAGGGGCTTGGTCTATCCCACGCCGAAGTCCGGAGCCTCATCCCAAAAATAAAAGCACCCCGGACATGGTCCGGGGCGCTGCGTCGTTGGATGCCGGCGAGGTCAGGCGGCCTTGGTGTCGATCACCTGCGGCTTGGCTTGGCCATTGCCGATCGGGATTTGGCGCGGCTTCTTGGCCTCGGGGATTTCGCGCACGAGATCGACGTGCAGCAATCCGTTTTCGAGGGCCGCGGCCTTGACCTGGACGTGATCGGCAAGCTGGAAGACACGCTCGAAGGCGCGCGCGGCAATGCCCTGATAGAGCACCTCGCCGTTCTGTTCTTCCTTGCTCTGCTTGGCGCCCTTGATCGTCAGCGTGTTTTCTTTGACTTCGATCGAGAGCTCGTTCTCGGCGAAGCCGGCGACCGCGACGGTGACGCGGTAATCGTTCTCACCGGTACGTTCGATGTTGTAGGGCGGGTAGCCCGGGGCGGCATCGAAGCCGCCATCCAGCATCGAAAACAGCCGGTCGAAGCCGACGGTGGAACGGTAAAGGGGTGCAAGATCGAAAGGTCGCATGGCATATCCTCCATGTTGAGCGACATGCGGGCGGTCCGCCATTTGGCCGAACCGAAAGCCCGTGCGCAGCCGTCATGGCCTGCGCAAAAGTAATATGGGAGCCTGTTCCGGAGGCCGCAAGAGGACTCGCAGACTCTTCTTAAGTAATTGAAAAATAACTATTTTTTGTGCTGTCCTGCAACCCGACTAAGCTCGCCTGGCGCCCTCTTTCGTTCGCGCATGATCTCTGCCGAAAACCGGTTCCCACTTTTCGGGATCATGCCCTATAAGGCCCGGGCCCGCCGCGCACCGGCTCTTTCAGCACTCCATGAAACTCGTCTCCATTCCCGCCAATCCGGCGCCCGACGATGCGGTGGCCGGCACCATCAAGACCCGCGACGGGGTCAACCTGCGCTTTGCGCGCTTTGCGCCGCCGCCCGGGCGCAAGGGCACCGTGGTCGTGCTGCAAGGCCGCGCCGAATTCATCGAGAAATATTTCGAGACGGCGCGCGACTTGCGCGCGCGCGGTTTTGCGGTGGCGACGTTTGATTGGCGCGGACAAGGCTTGTCGGACCGCCGGCTCTCCGACCCTCACAAGGGCTACGTGCGGGATTTCTCGCAATACGCCACCGACCTCGACACCATCATGGAGCAGGTGGTGCTGCCCGACTGCCCGCCGCCGTTCTTCGCGCTTGCTCACTCCATGGGCGCGGCGGTCGCCATTCGCGCCTGCCACAGCGGCAGGCGCTGGTTCGACCGCGTGGTGCTCTCGGCGCCGATGATCGCACTTGCGCCCGGCCGTCTGACCAGGATGGCCGGCCCGCTCGCGCGCTTGCTGCGCTACCTGGGGCGCGGCGGCGCCTATGTGCCGACTGGCGGTGCCGAGCCGAGCGGCAGCGAAAACTTCCTCGGCAATGTGCTGACCTCTGATCCCGTGCGCTATGCACGCAACGCCGCCGTGCTGGAAGAGGAGCCGGCGCTCGGCCTCGGCGCGCCAACTATTGCCTGGACCGACGCCGCGCTCAAACAGATGAAGCGGTTCCGCAGCCCCGGCTATGCCGGCCAAATCCGCCAGCCGATGTTGCTGGTGGCAGCCGGCCGTGACGAGGTTGTCTCGACGCCGGCCATCGAGGAATTCGGATTGCATTTGCTCGCCGGCCGCCATCTCATCCTGGCCGGCAGCCGGCACGAGATCCTGCAGGAGCAGGATCAATACCGCTCGCAATTCTGGGCGGCGTTCGATGCCTTTGTACCGGGCACGCCGCGCTACTAGCGCGCCTTGCTCCTGATGCTTTCGAAGGCTTCCTTGATGCGCATCGGCGCATGTGGCCGCGCATACATGCCTACCATATAGGTGTTGAGCACCGGAAAATCGCCGAGCACGTTCGCGGTCTTCGCCATGTCGAGCGTATAGGCCAGCACGAAATCGGCGATCGTGACATGGTCGCTGACGAGGAATTTGCGGCCGCGCATGTGGTCCTCGACGATTTGCGCCATCGGCGTAAAATCGCCGCGGGCAAGTTCGATCTCGGCGGGCAATCTCTTTTCCTTCGGATAAATATTGGTGTGACGCGCGATGCGCCACACCGGCTGCTCAAGCTCGGTGGTCGTGAACAGAAGCCATCGGAAGACCTGCGCGCGCTGGCGCAGCTCCTCCGGCATGAAATCCCTTCTCGGGATATTTCTCGGCGAGATAGAGCACCGCCGCGATCGATTCGGTCAGCACGAAATCGCCGTCTACCAGAACGGGCAATTTGCCGGCCGGATTGAGCTGGAGAAATTCCGGGCTGCGGTGCTCGCCGGCCATCACATTGACCGTGATGGCCTCGAAGGGAACGCCCAGCTCCTGCAGCGTCCAGCGCACGCGGATCGAGCGGGTGGGGCCGAATTCGTAGAGTTTCATCGCGGCCTCCTGCGCCAAGCCGTCCAGGCAACGCTCCATGCCTCTATTCTGGCGTATCGCAAAAAAGGAGAGCTTTGTCAGCCGTTCAGCAGTTTCAGCGCGGCTTGATGCACGCGCGCGTCGCCGGCGACCACGCAGCGGCCGCCTTCCTGCGCGGGGCCGTTCTCCCAGGTGGTGACGATGCCGCCGGCGCCGGTGATGATCGGGATCAGCGGCACGATGTCATGCGGCTTGATCTCGGTCTCGATGACCAAGTCGATCTGGCCCGCTGCCAGCATGCAATAGGCGTAGCAGTCGCCGCCGTAGCGCGACAGCTTCACTTTGTCTTCCACGCGGCAAAAAAGCGCGCGGTCGGCCTTGTTCATCAGCAACGGACTGGTGGTGAACAGCAGCGCGTCGGCAAGCGAAGCGCAAGCGCGCACGCGCAGCTCGCGGTCGCCCGCCGGCCCGCGGTAGTGCGCAGCGCCCCCGTCGCCGGAAAATTTCTCGCCGATGAACGGCTGGTGCATCATGCCGAACACCGGCTCGCCGAAGCGCATCAGTCCGATCAGCGTGCCCCAGGCCGGCATGCCGGCGATGAACGACTTGGTGCCGTCGATCGGATCGAGCACCCAGATATATTCGGCCTCGCTACGCTCAGTTCCGTACTCCTCGCCCAGGATGCCGTGGCCGGGAAAAGTTTTGCGGATGAGGGCGCGCATGGCGTTCTCGCCGGCGCGGTCGGCGGCGGTGACGGGATCGAAGCCGCGGGCGTCCTTGTTCTCGATCGCCAGCGCCGTGCGGAAGAAGGGCAGGATGGTCTCGCCCGAGACGGCGGCGAGCTGATCGACGAAGCAGGCGAAATCGACGGCCGTCATGGTGTGGCTTCGAGGTATCGGAGAGCGCGCACGCGGGCAATCGGCCGCCGCAGGCCCACTTCTTTCGAATATGGCTTTGTGTTGCGCTGCGGTAACACTTTGGCCCCAACTTTCTGCATATCAAAGCTAGCGATCAGCAAAACCAGCAAACACCTATGCAATTTTGCATGGGAAAACGCTTGGTCACCCTTGATTTTTGTGCGCCGCGGTGTAACTTATTGCAATGCGGTAGCGATACCGCTGCCCTCCTTGGGCGTTTCCTCCCTAGACTTGGGCCGCTTGCTTCACGCGAGCGGCCCTTTTTTTGTCGAGCCGGCACCCGCCGGCAGCCAGAGCGTTATTCGGCAGCAGCCCGGTAGGGGCGCAGCTCTTCCAGCGGGATTTCGCCTAGGCGCCGGGCTAGCGTCTCTAGGTCGGCGGCCAGCCGCGCGAAATTCTTCGAGCGTTCGTAGCGGCGCTCGTCCATGTAGAGCGCGCGGTTGATCTCGAGCTGGATGGCATGCAGGCCGGCGGCCGGATTGCCGTAATGCTCTGTGATGAAGCCTCCGGCATAGGGCTTGTTGCGGCTCACGCCGTAGCCCAGCCCGTGCAGCGTCTGTTCCACGGTCTCGGACACTACGCCGACGCAGCTGGTGCCGTAGCGGTCGCCCAGCACGAATTCTGGCCGTGGCCGCTCGTCCTTGTGACCGGCGCTGGACGGCATGGAATGGCAGTCGAGCAGGATGGCGGCACCGAAGTCCCGATGCAGCTGGGTGAAAAGCCGCCGCAGCGCGCGGTGAAAGGGCTTATACAGGCTTTCAATTCGCCGCAGCGCGTCGTCGACCGGGATGCGCTGGTCGTAGATTTCCTGGGCGTCTCCGACCACCCGCGCCACGGTCCCGAGGCCCCCCGCCACCCGCATCGAGCGGGTATTGGCGAAGGAGGGAAGCCGCCCCTCGAACATGCGCGGATCGAGTTCATAGGGCTCTCGGTTGACGTCCACGAAGCAGCGCGGGAAATGCGCCCGCATGAGCGGAAAGCCCCAAGCCACCACGCCGCCGATCAGTTCGTCGACGAAACTGTCCTCCGACCGGCGCAGGGTGGCGACATCGAGCCGTGAGGTTGTCAGGAACGCGCGCGGGTAGGTCGAGCCGCTGTGCGGCGAATTGAACAGCACCGGCCCCTTGCATTCGCCCGGCTCGAGGACTTCGAACGGCGGGTCGAGTTCTTCGCGGATTTCACTCATGGATGGTGACGGCCATTGGCGGCGTGGCTAGGATCCGGCGGGTCCGACCCCGGGTTTATACCTTTATTGTCCATGCACTGACGCATAAAGCCAAGCCATGTTATCGGTTCACCCGTTATTTACCTACAATAAGTCTTATGGGGTGGCTGTGGCCGGCCAATAGGGCGTCTGTGGAGCGGCCGGGACGGGGCGTAAAAGGGTATGTCGAAAATCCTCCTGGCTGAAGACGACACCGATATGCGGCGCTTTTTGGTCAAGGCGCTGCAGAATGCCGGATTCGAGGTCACCTCCTACGATAACGGGCTGTCGGCCTATCAGCGTCTGCGGGAGGAACCGTTCGAGCTCCTGCTCACCGATATCGTGATGCCCGAAATGGACGGCATCGAGCTTGCCCGCCGGGCGGCCGAACTCGACCCCGACATTAAGATCATGTTCATTACCGGCTTCGCCGCGGTCGCGCTCAACGCCGATTCCACCGCTCCCAAGCACGCCAAGGTGCTGTCCAAGCCGATCCACCTGCGCGAATTGGTCACCGAAGTGCAGAAGATGCTGGCCGCGGCCTGAGGCGCTAGCGGCAGGCGTCTTGCCTCCCTATAGGGGAGCCGATAAGACCAACCCCCGATCAGGCTAATAGGGCGCGTAGCTCAGCGGAAGAGCACCTCCTTGACATGGAGGGGGTCACAGGTTCGATCCCTGTCGCGCCCACCACGCAGTCTGGCTGTTCGGCACATTGGGAGACCTGCGAAAATTGCCCGCCATTGGCGGGCTTTTTTGATGTGCGCTTGTATTCTCCGGGTCTCCGGGGCGGGCAAAGGGCGCAATTCGGGCCGTGGTCTCCGCGCCGAAAATTCCCGTTCCTGGCGCTAAAATGCTGTGATGTCGGGAACTTCACCTCATGGCTGTCACTGCTGCGACGGCAAGATGTCCGTCTCATGGACTGAGGCTCGCGTGAACGGCTGCCGCAGCTGTTGGCCTAGTGTGTGTTGTTCGTTACGGGGGTGAGAATCAACCCGGCGCCAGACCAAGCCGCTCGAACTGTTGGGACCATTCGGCCGGCGCCTCGCGCAAGGCCGCAACGCCAATGCCGCGGGGCAGCCGTCCTTCGATGGCGGCCTTGACCAGACCCGGTGCGATGAATGCCATCGAGATCGTCATGTTGACGTGACGGACGCTGCATTTCTGGCGAGCGGCAATATCCTCGACCGTTGTGTGCGTCGGAGACGATCTCATCGAGCCAGGCGCGCCCACGGGCGATCGATTTGAGCAGCGCCGCTCGACGCTCGAATTTGATCGGCCGGCACTCGGTGTCGTTCGATGGTTGGCGGCAACAGGATCTCTTTGAACCTCTTGGGCGGCGGCTTGGTCCATGGGATCAGCAGGGAAGGGACACGGTCCACGGCCGCAGCTTGATCTGCATCAGCCTCCTGCTGCTTCTCGCCGGAAGCCTTCAGCCAAACCGCCAATTCGCCCTTGCGCACTTCAATACGGGCGACATCCGTGAGGAGGTCAGTTCGATCTGCCGTGCTTTGTTGGTCGGGGGCGATGTTCCGACTGTCCGGCATCAGCGCCTGTGAGACAGATTTAACGGCTTGAGGAACGGAGGATTTCTGGCTCATCGTAACCATCGAGGAGTGGAGATGAGACAGAAATCCGTGCACCCTAAATCGTCGTCTGAGCGGCTCGTAAAGAACATCCGTCGGGCCACCCGCAAACGCCATTCGTCCGAAGAGAAGATCCGGATCGTTCTGGATGGCCTGCGCGGCAAGTCCAGCATTGCTGAACTATGCCGCCGTGAAGGCATTGCCGAGAGCCTCTATTACGCCTGGTCCAAGGAGTTTCTGGAGGCCGGCAAGCGTCGTCTGGCGGGTGACACGGTGCGGGCCGCGACCAGTGGCGAGGTCAAGGACCTGCGGCGTGAGGCGCAGGAGCTCAAGGCGGTGGTGGCTGAACAAGCGCTCGAACTGCGTCTGCTCAAAAAAAGCATGATCGCGGATGGGGGAAACGAGGAATGAGATACCCCGCCTCCGAGAAGCTGGAGATCATCCGTCTGGTCGAGCAATCCCATCTGCCGGTGCGCTGGACGCTGGCAAAGCTGGGTATCCAGCCTGCAAGGTTCTACCGCTGGTACGATCGCCTGCAGACCGGCGGCCCCGAAGCACTGGAAGATAAATCACCAAGTCCGAAGCGCGTCTGGAACCGCATCCCGGACGCAATACGCGAGCGGATTGTTCAGTTGGCGTTGGATGAGCCGGAGCTATCCCCACGGGAACTGGCCACGCGCTTCACCGATACAGCCGGCTATTTTGTGTCAGAGGCTTCGGTTTACCGGCTGCTCAAAGCGCACGATCTGATCACCAGCCCGGCCTACATCGTCATGAAGGCAGCCGACGAATTCAAAGACAAGACGACGGCGCCAAACCAGCTCTGGCAGACAGACTTCACCTATCTCAAGGTGACCGGCTGGGGCTGGTTCTATCTCAGCACGGTGCTGGACGACTTCTCGCGCTACATCATCGCCTGGAAGCTGTGCACGACGATGAAGGCGCAGGATGTGACCGACACGCTGGATCTGGCTCTCGCAGCCTCAGGCTGTGACCAGGCGCGGGTCGTCCATAAACCGCGTCTGCTCAGTGATAATGGTTCCAGCTACGTCTCCGCTGATCTGGCAGATTGGTTGGGCGCACAGAACATGGGACACGTTCGCGGCGCGCCCTACCATCCGCAGACCCAGGGCAAGATCGAACGTTGGCATCAGACGCTCAAGAACCGCATCCTCTTGGAAAACTACTACCTGCCGGGCGATCTTGAGGCCAGCATTGGCCGGTTCGTCGATCACTACAACCATCGGCGCTATCATGAGAGCTTGAGCAATCTGACACCGGCCGATGTGTACTTCGGGCGCGGTCAAACAATCTTGCTGGAAAGAGAAAGGATCAAACGAAACACAATCCAAAAACGACGCTTGCAGCACCAAAAGAAAGCCGCATAAACTAAAATCAGATGAGCCGGATCGTCCTGTAAATCAAACCGCCATCTGTCTCGAATTATCTGACGACGGACAATTGGACCAAAGCGGACATTAGTGGATTTTTGGCCCCGGAGGGTTGTCCGCGAATGACCCAAAGCGGAGAGTTGTAGTCGGCGAGCGGCAACGCCAGGGAGAGAGTCTCTCCATTAATATTACGCCTTAACTAATAGTTAATTATAAAATGGCGGGCCCGAAAGGTCCGGCTTAGAGTGCGCTGGAGTATTTCTAAGCAACCCACGAATTGGTGCGTGCCATGACGTACAAAATGTATGCGGCGTTTATCGCGTCTCTCGGCGTGGCCCTTACCCTTACCTCGAACGGAACTTTCGGCGCATCGAGCGCAATGCGTGGCGGAAAATCTGCTTCGACGCATTCGACTTCGCATCCGTCAGTTGCCCGATCGCCGCATCAACGCAGGGGGCGCCATAGCGGGGCTTACTGGCCGACGGCCGGGGGGTTCTTCTACGGACAAACGAATGGCGAACCCGAAATAAATGTTACGGAACCGACACCAGGCAATACCCGCTATACATGCACACTCGATATTCCTTGGGATTGGGTCCATCGATGTCCGCCGTTTGAAAATCCTTCTCCCCCTCCTGCACCGGTTTTCATACCGTCTGTCCCGGGCTGCCCGGCGCACACCACGACGGTTATGATGGGTAACGGCAAAGAACAAACAGTAACGATCGTTCGTTGCCCGTAACAGTCGTTTTTAAGAGAGAGCGGGTCAATCAATTGCTATTCGCCTACGCTTGGGCTTTCGCCGTAAAACTCTGTGTGGTCACCGCCCCATTTCCTGCCGCAGCTACACTCTTCGCCACCGGCCTCGGCGCGTTGGGTTTGCTCGGCTGGCGCATGAAGCGGAATGCATCCGCACGCGCAGCCTGATCAAAGCACCTGATTTGATTTCGGAGAGGCCGCCGCGTTGGCGGTCTTTCTGTTTGTGCGCAGTTCATTTTGGGAAAGTCCGCTTCTGGCACTTAGCGGACAATCCGAACGGGCTCAGGTTTGTCCGCTATTGGAGCAACAGCGGAAATTGATCGGCGCTGGTGCCGAATGGCTCGGTCGCTAATGACCCGAAGTGGACATCAGCTCACGTCACGCCCGACCTCTTTCAATGTGCTAATTTTAACCGCTAAGATGCGTTGCATTTCGATCTAAAGGGAGCTGGGCCATGAAATGTAGCAATTGGTCGTTTGCTGTTGTCTCCGCACTCCTTCTGTCATTAAGTGCGGGAACACTCAATGCGCGCAATGCCGATCTCACCTCTCACACCTTCGCGGCGGCTCAGACCGCTAAACAGAAATGCATGAATGCCTGTCGGGCTCGATATCGCGATTGCCTTTCTCTGAAGCAGATACCATCCTCCGAATGTCGGAACATTTACCAGGATTGCACCCGCTTGACTTGTAGTGGCCTTGTTGACTGACGTGCACCAGCGGACGGGGCGCCAGCGCGCGGCCTCGTCATCTCGCCAACGCTGCTCACCAGCGCCGACGAGGTGATCGAATGAATGGTGCAATGTCCGCTTCTGGCACTTCGCCGCGTTCGCTGCGCTGCAAAAGTTTGGTCGCTATTGGACCAACGACGGACATACTGCGATTTTAGGGCATATCGGCTAGGCCGCGAATGACCCGAAGCGGACATGGTGTGTGCGGTGCAAAATGTCGGCTTTTGCTCTTTGCCGCATAAAAGCAATTTTTGAACGTTCGACCTTCCCTTGGTTGCTGAGCCCACAATGGAGAATGGTCAAATTCTTGCCACCCCGAAATCCCAAAAAAGACACCGAGTAAATTAGACTTATCGCTGCCCTGTTCACGGAGGAATCCAATGCGGAAAGTATTGACTACATCTCTGATCGCCTTGTTTTTCAGCATAGGCACGCTGGCGGGCGTTGCTCAAGCCCAGGAATGCAAAAGCTATACAAACAAGGCATCTTGTACCGCTGACAAGGCCTGTAACTGGACTGTGAAGAACAACTGCAAGAAGGTAAAAAAATAGAAATAGGGCGTACTTGACCTCCGGAAGTTCGATACAGTGCAAGGCTACGCGTTCTCGGGGCGCAGCAAACGGAAGCATGTAGCAGCATAATCGCGAACACAAATCGGAGATACTTAGGACCGCCGCGAGGCGGTCTTTCTTTTTGTGCAGATCATGTTGCGATGCGTTTGGTCGCTAATGGCACAAAGCGGACATTCGAACCGCGCCCGCGTTTGTCCGCTATTGGAGTAACAGCGGACATTGATCGGCGCTGGCGCCGGATGGCTCTGTCGCTAATGACCCATAGCGGACATGCCAATTGCGCTGACTGCGCGAAAGTGAACGTGGCTTTAAGGCGCAGCGCGCAGCTTGAGCGACGATACCCCGAGCACAACGTTCACGGCGATTGAGCCCTGGAGCGACAGCGGTTGAAGCGCAAAGGTGCGAGCAGAACCGCCGATTAGGACATTCGCGCCAGCGCCGATGCCAAGGCCAAGATCGCCGGTAGCACCAACATATTCGCCCGCAAGCGCGCCGGCCGGAAAGCCTGTGGTCGGCGCGAATACGGCCCATCCCAACACGCTCCCGGCGGTGACGCCGACATCAAGACCGACCGTGTTGATGGCACCCTCGTAGTCTTGAGGTGGGTTCGGTGTGTTCGGGGTGAAGCGGCACTCCATTGGCTGGTGGCCGAATATGATGAAGCCGAAATTCGGTTTGACCTTGCAAGTGAGACCGCCCACTTGCGTCCAGGATTCGGAGCCTGTGCGCCCACAGGCGCAGCGAGCATTGCAAACAGCGCGAGTGTGACAATCGTCCAACATTTTTTAAACATCAAATATATCCTTCAACTGGAGTTGCTCGTGCATCAAATTGGCGGGCCGTATGGGGCGCCGAAAGATATCGTGGAATTGTATCAAATGAAAAGTGGGCAGCCTCGTTGGCGGCACCTTCCATAACAGGCGCGATGTCGGCTGTTGGCACTTAGCGAGCAATCAGACCACACGCATAAACAAAACATAACTATTTAGGCTGCGGATCGTCGAGGAGCGCGCGATCAAGACCCTGTTGCGTGAAGACTTCGTCGTCATCACCGTCGGCGGCGGCGGCATCCCGGTGGTGGCCGACGAGAAGGGCGACCTTTACGGCGTCCCGGCGGTGATCGACAAGGACTTCGCCTCGTCGCTCCTCGCGACGCTCGTCCGCGCGGACGTGTTCATGATCACCACGGCGGTCGAGAAGGTCGCGCTCAACTGGGGCAAGCCGAACCAGGAGTGGCTCCCGTCGCTGACACTGGCGAAGGCCAAGGAGTACCTCGCGGAGGGCACCCACTTCGCCCAGGGCAGCATGGCCCCCAAGATCGAGGCGTGCATCCAGTTCCTCGAAAGGGGCGGGGGAGAGGCGATCATCACGAGCCCTGAGTGCGCCGAAAAGGCTCTCGCTGGGCGCGCCGGTACCCGGCTCACGGCCTGAGGGGGGCGTAGGATCGTCGTGCCTTGAGTGACTTGCCCGGCGTCACTGGAACCAACGCGACTCAGCCAGCGATCGTCGCCAAGTCGCTGACCAAGCACTTCGGCGCGATAACAGCGGTGGACGGCCTTAACCTTGAGCTGCCCGCCGGACGGATATATGGGTTGCTCGGGCCGAACGGGTCGGGCAAGACCACGCTCATCCGCCTGCTGACCGGACTCGCCCGGCCGACCTCAGGCGAGGTCAAGGTGCTCGGCGTGCGCATGCCCGACCGCGAGCTGCTCGCGCGCATCGGCTACATGACCCAGGCCGACGGCATCTACGTCGAGCTGTCGGTGTGGGAGAACGTGCGCTTCTTCGGCGCACTGTCGGGAAGGCCGGACAACGAATCGCTCGAAGAGGCGCTGCGCATCGTCGAGCTGTATGAGCGGCGCAACACGCCCGTCCTGGAGCTGTCGGGCGGCATGCGTCGGCGGCTGTCGCTGGCCTGCGCGCTGGTGCACAAGCCGGAAGTGCTTTTCCTCGACGAGCCGACTGTCGGCATCGACCCTTCTCTCCGTGTCCAGTTCTGGGAATACTTCCGCAGCCTGGCCGCGGCGGGCGCCACGCTCGTTGTCAGCAGTCACGTCATGGATGAGGCCGATCGGTGCGACGAGCTGCTGCTGATGCTGCACGGCAAGCTCCTGGCACGCGGCAGCGGCGCGCAGATCCGCGCACAGGCGGGCGCCGACGATATCGAGCAGGCCTTCCTCAATCTCGAAGGCGATAAGCCCGAACGAGCCGCCGACGAGAGTGGGGCGGTGCCGTGAACCTGCGCCGCACGGTCGCCATCGCGCGACGAATTGCCGAGTTCTTCCGCCGCGACCACCGGACGCTGGCGCTGATGTTCGTCGCGCCGATCGTGATCATGGGCCTGCTCGGCTGGGTCATCCGCGACCAGGCTCCGCCCACGTCCACGCTCGCCATCGTCACCGCGGCAACGCCCGCCGGCGACCTTGCCCGCAATCAGCTCGCGTCCGCGGCGACGGCCGGCGGCTTCATCTATCGACCAGAAATCACGACTGAAGAAGCGGCACGGCAGGCCGTAGGCGAGGGGACGGTAGACATCGCGCTGGTCGTCTCGTTGGACGCCGGCGGGCCGGCCGTGGTGATCATCACGCCCGGGGTGTCGCCGGCCGAGGACGCCTCTCGTGTCGGTGACCTGCGCTCGGTGCTGACTGACACATTCGGTCAGGCCGGGCCGGCCATCCAGCAGGAGACGGTCTACGGCACCTCGACGGGCGATTTCTTCGACGCGTTCGCGCCCGCCCTTGTCGGATTTGTGGTCTTCTTCCTGGTCTTCATCCTGACCGGCATCAGCTTCCTGCGCGAACGCGTCGGCGGGACGCTCGAGCGGCTGCTGGCGACGCCGGTGCGACGACTGGAGATCGTCGTCGGCTACAGCGCGGGCTTCGCGATCTTTGCCACGATCCAGGTCGCGCTGGTGCTCGTGTTCGTCCTCGGCACGGTCGACATCGGCGCGATCGGTCCGCTGCCCGAGATCAACATCGGACTTGGCGTGCCGATCGCCGGACCGCCCTGGCTGGCTTTCGTGATCACGCTGCTGCTGGCAATCTCGGCGGTCAACATGGGCATCTTTCTCTCGACCTTCGCGCGGACCGAGTTCCAGATCCTGCAGTTCATCCCTCTCGTCATCGTCCCCCAGGTGCTGCTTGCGGGCATCTTCTGGCCGGTCCAGTCGCTGCCCGGCATCCTCGAGCCGATCGCGCTCCTCATGCCCATGACCTACGGCATCGACGGCCTGCGCGAAGTGCTGATCAAGGGCTCCGATCTGGCTACGCAGAGGGTCCAGATAGACATCGTCGTACTGGCCGGCATGGCCATCCTGCTCGCGGTGGCTGCAACTCTCACGATCCGGCGCGAAGTCGCCTAGCCGCTGTCGGCGGGCCACGGTGTTGATATCTCGCAACACCCTCCGTACCCAGAGCGCGTGTCCAAAGTACGGCTTGCCCCGATCCTTCCCGGACGACAGCATTCAACTCAGAACCACACCACATTCACTGACTGCGAACGTATCAAATCGAGAGGACGACTAGATGGCTTCGATGGGAGTCCACGAGCTGGGCCCAATGCTGACGGCGAGCGAGGTCGCGACCCTGCTGCACCTGCACGTCAACACCGTCAAGCGCTTGGGCGACCGGGGCGAGCTTCCGTTCTACCGCGTCTGCAAGCGCGGTGACCGCCGCTTCCGCCTCGACGACGTCATGACCTTCCTGACCAAGAACCGCTGATCTCCGCCTGACCACTGGCGGGCAGCTGGGGCGCCCGCCGGCACTAATCACGATCATTCGACCGCCGACGTTCGAGTCGGCGGTTTTCGTTTGTGCTCCGCACGGCCTTAGGATTGGCGCCGATGACGACGCCGAACACCCTGCCCACCGATCCGCTGAGCATGGAGGAGCTGGCACTTGCCGCGCGCAATCGCGGCATGCCGCTCGAAGCCCTGCGCTATGACGTCACGCCGAGCGGAATGCACTACCTGTTGGTCCACTTCGACATCCCGGCCATCGACGCGGGGGAGTGGCGACTGCACGTTGGCGGAACGGTGGAGCGACCCTTCCAGCTCACGCTCGACGAGATTCATGCGATGCCGACTCGGACTCTGCGTGTCACGCTCGAGTGCGCCGGAAACGGCCGAGCGCGCTTCGACCCGCGCCCATTGAGCCAGCCCTGGCTGAACGAGGCGATCGGCACGGCCGAATGGAGCGGCACTCCCGTCTGGCCGCTGTTGGAGCGAGCAGGCATCGGCACTGATGCCGTCGAGGTCGTATTCACCGGCGCCGATCGCGGCGTCCAGGACGAAGTGGAGCACGACTACGCGCGCAGCCTTTCGATCGCTGAGCTGCAGCGGCCGGAGGTGATGCTCGTCCACACGATGAATGGACGGCCACTCGAGCCGCAGCACGGTTACCCGCTGCGCCTGCTCGTCCCGGGCTGGTACGGCATGACCAGCGTCAAGTGGCTGACGTCGATCGAGGCCGTCCGGCAGCCGTTCGACGGCTATCAGCAGGCGACAGCGTACCGGTATCACGCGGCGGAGGACGATCCGGGCGAGCCAGTCGAGCGCATTCGCGTTCGGGCGCTGATGGCGCCGCCCGGAATGCCCGACTTCTTCACTCGTGGCCGGCTGGTCGATGCCGGGCGGGTGTCGATTGTCGGTCGGGCGTGGTCCGGAGTGGCTCCCGTCGCGAAGGTCGAGGTCGGAGTCGATGGCGCGTGGTCGGACGCCCAGCTCGATGAACCGGCCGGCGACTTCGCGTGGCGAGGCTGGCACTTCACGTGGCAGGCGGCGAGCGGTGAGCACGTGCTGACGTGCCGAGCCACGGACGCTGCGGGCAATGTGCAGCCGCTCGAGCAGGCCTGGAACACCCAGGGCCTTGGCAATAACTCCGTTCAGCAGGTCGCTGTCTCTGTGCGCTGAGGGCTAAGTCGGCCGGGATGGCGGGTTCGAGCTAGTCGAGGCGGTAGAGCCGGCGGGCGTTGTCGGCCAGGATCGATCTCCCGATTATCTCGGCCTGGTCCATGCCCAGATGATCCGCGCGTACCTCATCGGCCAACACCTCGGACAGTGCCTCGCGCCATAGTCGGGCGCCGCGCCAGTGCATCTCCGGGTACGAGTGGCCGTCGCTGCCGGCGAGAAGCTTGGTCGTCGGGCACAGGCTGAGCGCCTGGCCGATCGCGGCGCGCGCACCGCTGGCACCCAGCAGCGGAATGGTCAGCGACAGATCGACGTGCACGGACGGATAGATGCTGGCCAGATACGCGGCCTGGGCAATGAACGGGTGGCAATGGAGCAGAACGACCGGGCAGCCCTCCGTGTGCGGGCCACGCAACAGCCAGCGAAGCAGAGTCGGATCTGAAGCTGGCAGGTGCACGTCCTCATCGCCGAAGCCGGTGTGGATCTGCAGCGGAATGTCGTGCTCCAGCCCGACTCGAGCGGCCAGGCGCACGACCGTTGCGATGAGCGCAGGCTCGGTCAGCCGGCGGGACTGGGCATCCTTGTCGGCCAATGCGCGGCGCACGCTTCCCGGAGTTGGGTCGGCCAGATCCAGCCCGCGGCGATACGCGGCAATGGTCTTGAGCCCGACGGCACCGTGGGCCAGGTCACGCTCGAGCGCTGCCCTGACGGCGTCCTCAAAGGTCGCCGGCGTCCACGAACCATGGCCGCTCGCGAGGACTGACTCGGCGATCGAATTCGACGCGGACGACCGTTCGCACCGGCCGACCCACGAGGGCTTCGAGTTCGTTGGAGTCGAGCGCATCACCGCGGGGGTAGCCGGTGTCGATCAATACCGAGGAAATCCCGGCGTCGTCAAACAGGCTCGCCGCGTACCCGTCGCGCGGCGCCAGACCATCGCGCGCCCGCGCGACATCCGACTCCACGTTCCCGGCGCCGTCCGTTGGCACGCCAACGTACGGGGCGAGCGCGCGCACAAACTCCATGTATCCAAGCGTTGTCGCCACGTCGTGATCGAGGCTGGCCGGCCGCACGGCCTCGGTGAAACAACGCCGCCAGTCGGGCGTCGGCCCATCAACGCGGTGCCATTCTCGGACGAGCGAGTGGCAGTGCTGGTCGACGAGCGGCGCGTCGGCCAGCCGGTCGGCGAGGCCGCTCAATTGGGGTTCAGATGCGAAGGGCATGCGCGAGGCATTCGAAGTCGGCATCACGCCGGCCGAATGACTCGACCTCCGAGCGCTTGACCGCGAGATACGCGCGCGATCGCAAAGGTCCCAGGGCGGACATGAGCAGCTCGTCGCGCTCGAGCTCATCGAGCGCCTCGGACAGCGAGGTCGGAAAACGCCTGATTCCGCGCCTGCGCCGCTCGTCCTCCGAGAGTGTGTCCGGATCGACGTCGAGCGGTTCGCCCGGGTCGAGGCGGCGCCGGACACCGTCTACGCCGGCGGCGAGCACGGCACCGAGCGCGAGATACGGGTTGGCCGACGAATCGGACGCCTTGAGCTCGATGTTGGTCGACATTTCGGCGCTGCCCCACATCGGCGACGCGACGCGCACGGCGGCCTCCCGGTTGTCCATGCCGTAGCACAGGTAAGCGCTGGACCAGCGCTGCGGCGCGAGGCGCCGGTAGCTGTTGACGCTTGGACAGGTCAGCGCCAGCAGTGCCGGCAGGTGAGTCAGGATGCCGCCGATGAAGTGATACGCCGTGTCAGAAAGGCCGAGCGGATCCGATGGGCTGAAGAACAGGTTGCGGGGGTGGTCGCCGGAGTCCCAGACAGACATGTGCAGGTGAGTGCCGTTGCCCGCCTGTTGTGCGATTGGCTTGGGTGCGAGCGATGCCCACAGGCCTTGGCGGCTCGCCACGCCGCGCGCAGTCTCTCGGTAGAGGACGTGCCTGTCGGCTGCCGCCAGGGCATCGGCGTGCCTGATGGAGAGCTCCTGCTGGCCGTGGCCCAGCTCCGGGTAGTACTGCTCGACGGTCAGGCCCTGCTCGTTGAGCGCGCGCGTGAAGTCGATCGTGAAGTCGTGAGCGGCGTTGAAGCCGGTCGTCGAGAAGCACAGGCTCTCGTCGATGGGCACGAGCTTCTCGTCTCCTGCCGCGTCACGGTCACGCCTGGCGAGCGTGAACTCCGGCTCGAATGCGGCGACCAGTGCCAGGCCGTCGGCCGCGGCATCGGCGATCGATGCCAACAGGAACGAGCGTGGGCAGGCGGCCCATGGATCACCGCCCAGAGTGCGCATGTCGCACAACATCGCGCCGGCACCTGGTGCGTAGGGGAGGGCGACGAAGGTGGCCGGGTCGGGCACGAGCCTGACCTCTCCCACCGGGCCCAGGCCGTCCACCGGCTGAAGCTCGTCGAGCATGTTCATTGCCTGCATGGCGACGGTAAGACCGATCCCGGTTGTCATGCGCTGGGCAAGCGTTGCCGCCGAGGTCCCCTTGCCGCGCACGATCCCGCCGTGATCGACGTACAGAAAGCGGACCAGCTCGATCCCCGCTCGCTGCGTCTCAGCGACGACGTGTTCCTGGATCTCCGTCATGCAGCCACCCCCCGATTCTCCGTCGGCCAGCTCCTTGCGCAGCAACGGTAGCAGTCGAGGAAGAGCGTTCGGTGGCGTTCGCCGCCGCCGACGAGCCGCGCGGACAGGCACAATGGCCACGTGCCGATCGACCTCTCGCTGACCGACGAGAACCGCCTCGTTCAATCCACCGTCCGCGAGTTTGCCGCGGCCGAGATCGAGCCGCACATCGGCGCGTGGGACGCCAACCACGAGGTTCACCGCGAGGTTTTCGAGCGCATGGCGGAGCTCGGCTTCCTGGGCGCCCCGATCCCCGACGAGCTGGGTGGCGCCGGGCTCGACTATGTCAGCCTGGGGATCCTGTGCGAGGAGCTCGAACGAGCCGACACGGCCTTCCGGGTAGTGATGAGCGTCCACGTGGGACTCAACTCGCTGACCCTCCTGCAATGGGGCACCGACTTTCAGAAGGAGACCTTTCTCGTCCCGCAGGCCAGGGGCGAGAAGCTGGCAACCTTTGCCCTGACCGAGCCGGGAGTCGGCACGGACGCGGCAAATCTCGCGACGACTGCCCGGCGCGAAGGCGACTCGTATGTTCTGAACGGCGCCAAGATGTGGATCTCGCTGGCCGACGTGGCCGACAACTTTCTCGTGTTTGCCACCCTTGACCGCGCGCAGCGGCACAAGGCGATCACGGCGTTCGTCGTCGAACGCGGAATGGCTGGTTTCAGCACGGGAACGATCAAGGGCAAGCTCGGCATCTGGGCTGGAAACACGGGCGAGCTGGCTTTCGACAACGTTCGCGTGCCGATCGAGAATCGTGTCGGCGAGGAAGGCGAAGGCTTCACGATCGCCATGAGCGCCATCGATCAGGGTCGCTTCACGGTCGCGACTGGTGCCGTGGGTCTGGCCCAGGCTTGCCTGGACGCGTCCCTCAAATACGCCCACGAGCGCAAGACCTTCGGCCAGGAGATCGGCCAGCATCAGCTCGTCAAGCAGATGATCGCCAAGATGGACCAGGGCATCGAGGCCGGTCGGCTGCTGTGCCTTCAGGCGGCATGGCTCAAGAACAGGGGAATGCGCAACACCCGCGAGACGAGTTTGGCCAAATGGTTCTGCACGGACCACGCAGTCCAGAGCGCGCTAGACGCCATCCAGGTCCACGGTGCGTATGGTTACTCAGACGAGTATCCGGTCGCGCGCTACCTGCGCAACTCGAAGGCCGCAGTCATCTACGAAGGAACAAGTCAGCTGCACACGCTCATCCAGGCCGATTACCTGCTTGGCTACCGCGAGGACAAGCCACTGCGCTGCCCGCCGGTGCCTGCGCCGGGCTTTTCGCGTGGCTGATCAGCAACTACGACCGACCATCGCACGTGCCGGCGAGGAGCCGGCCCTGGACGCGATGGGCCGGGTGTTCGGGATGGGCGAATGGATGGGCAGCGGGCCTCCGCAGCTCCATGTCCACGACGAAGACGACGAGGCGTGGCACATCCTCGAAGGGTCTGTCGAATTTCGCTTTGCCGACGACCGGCGTGAGATTGTCGGCCCCGGAGCCACTGTGTTCGTACCCGCCGGAGTCGCGCACACGTATGTGACGTCCGACGACGCGCGCTACCTGATCGTGCTCACGCCGCAGCTACAGGCCCTGATCGGCGAGCTGCACCTTGTGCCTGCGGCGCAGCACGCCGACGTCTACCGTCGCCACGCGTCAGAGCTGCTCGAATAGGTCTGACGCGCGAGGGCCGTCAGGAAACCGTAACGGTGCCCGTCATCTGCGGGTGAATCTTGCAGTGATACGCGTAGGTTCCCGCCGCCGGGAAGGTCACCGTCGTGCTGCTGGCCGGCGCGAGGTTGCCGCAGTCGGGACCGTTGTCGAACGTGATCGTGTGCGCCACGCTGTCGCCGTTCGTCCAGGTCACGGTGCCACCCGCGGCGACAGTCGCCGTGCTCGGGTTGAACTGAATGTCGACCGCTGCCACCTGCTGGCCTGCGCCCGGGCCCGAGGCGCACGTCGCGGAAGCAGCTTGTGACGCCGGCGCGGCTCCGCTGGCTGGCGGAGCTTGAGTAGCGCCGCTGCCACCGCATGCGCTTGCCAGAACAAGAACCAGCCCGGCAAAGACACCGGACGCCAGAGAGATACGCACGGCTCGACTCCCGACTCGTCCATTCATCCGCCGCGGGCGCGGCTGGACGACGAACTTTAACGAGTGGACGACGAACTGGCTACCAATTTTGGTCGGTGTGCGAGTTGGTGCGCTGCGAACCGCTGCGCTCGGGGCGCAGACTGCGTCACTGGACGGTGATCGTGCCCTTCATGAAGGTCGGGTGGATCGCACACACGTACGTGTAGGTGCCGGGCCTATCGAACTGGATGGAGACCGACTTGCCGATCAGCGTGTAGCCGCAGTTGGGGCCGCCGTCGAAGGAGATCTGATGGTTGGTAGTGCTGTTGTTCGTGAATGTCACGGACTCGCCGGCGGCGATGGTCTCATCGGAGGGATCCAGGCTGTGTGTCCCTTGCATCGAGATCACGGGACCACTCGCGGCGGCCTCCTGAGCGCAGTCGGCCGCTGGGCCTTCGGGCTTGGGTGTCGCGCTGGCCGCAGGACCCGCTGCCGTCGACGACGAACTGGGGTTGTTGCCCGTCCCTTCCGTCGGGGTGGAGCCTCCACCGCAAGCCGTCGCGAACACGAGTACAAGGACGGCGGCCGAGCCGGCGAGCAAGCGCATCTGGCAATCCCCTCTGTTGAGACAAGATGATGGTGGGTGGTGTCCGGGCAGTCGTGAAAAGGTACTGAATCCGCTGCCGGTTTACCACTGTTCCCAGCGGACGATTTCGTCGAGCGCCAGCCGACCTCCCGCGCGTGGCGAGCGGTCGATCAACCGACCCTCCGCAGGGTAACCGAAGTTGAGCACGAATTCGCAGCGAAGATCAACCGGGTAGCCCAGGATGCGACGGCACAATTCATGGTCGTACACCGTGGCCGGCGCCGATCCAACGCCATGCGCCCACGCTACGAGCATCATGTTCTGGGCCGCTCGGCCCAGGTCCCAGGTGATCGAGAGCGGGGCGCCCGGCGAGCTTGGATCCGGTGTGATGAGCGCCACCGCAGCCGAGCCGCCGGCCAGGTGTCCCGCGGATTGGCCGACTCGGGCAAGGTCACGCAGCCGATCCCGATCGCGCACCACGACGAATACCCAGCGCTGAAGATTCTTTGACGAGCCGGCGTGCCTGCCCGCATCGAGGATCGCGTGCAGATCGTCGTCCGCCAGAGCGTCCGGTGCGAAGTGCCGAACGGTCCGCATGCGGACGACGGCTTCGTCAACGTTCACCGGCCGAGTCTAGACTTCGGCCGTGCCCAAAAAGACCGAGCCCCGATTCCCCAAGGTCGTGGAGGTCGTGGTCGAGATCCCGGCCGGAAGTCGGAACAAGTACGAGTTCGACGAGCGCACCGGCGTCATACGCCTTGACCGCGTCCTGTCCTCGGCCGTCTTCTACAACTTCGAGTACGGCTACGTCGAGGGCACGCGCGCCGACGACGGCGACCATACCGACGCGTTGATCCTGCTTGCCGAGCCGACGTTCCCCGGCTGCCACGTGACGGCACGGCCGGTGGGCGGCCTGCGCATGCGCGACGACAAGGGCGACGACTTCAAGGTGCTGTGCGTGGCGCTCAGTGATCCGGTCCATCAGCACATCAAGAGGCTCGATCAGGTCCCTGCCCAGAGGCTGAGCGAGATCGAGCACTTCTTTGCCACGTACAAGCTGCTCGAAGACAAGCGCGTCGACGTGCACGGTTGGTCCGATCTGGATGCGGCGCTTCAGCTGCTGCGCAACGACCGCAAGCGCTGGCTGGCGGAGGTTGGGCTGGCCGCGTCCGCCGAGGTCGGCCACTAGCCCGAGCACGGGCGCACGACATGGCACGCAAGCCGGAGCTGATCGTGGTCGCCGGTCGCGAGGTGGCCATCAGCAATCCTGACAAGGTCTTCTTTGCCGAGCCCGGTTACACCAAGCGCGACATGGTCTCTTACTACGTGGCCGTGGCCGATGGAGCGTTGCGTGGCGCCGGCGGCCGCCCGATGGCGCTCAAGCGCTTCGTCAACGGCGCCGCAGGCGAGTTCTTCTTCCAGAAACGGGCGCCGGAGTCGCGACCGGACTGGATCGAGACGGTCGAGCTCTACTTCCCTTCGGGCAGGACGGCGGACGAGGTCGTGCTGCGCGACGCTGCGCAACTCGCCTGGATCATCAACCTGGGCTGCATCGACCTCAACCCTCATCCCGTCAGGGCCGAGGATCTGGAGCACCCCGACGAGCTGCGCGTCGATCTCGACCCGGTCCCGGGCGTTCCGTGGGACCACGTGCGCAAGGTCGCCCTGGTGACCGGCGAGGTCCTCGGCGACAACGGTCTCGTCGGCTGGCCGAAGACGTCCGGCTCGCGTGGCATTCACATAAACGTACGCATCGAGCCGCGCTGGAACTTCGACCAGGTCCGTCGCGCCGCGCTGGCCATTGCTCGCGAGGTCGAGCGACGAGCGCCCGAGATCGCCACGAGCAAGTGGTGGAAGGAGGAACGCCACGGCGTCTTCCTTGACTATAACCAGAACGCCAAGGACCGTACGGTCGCGTCTGCCTACTCAATTCGCCCGCTGCCTGATGCGCGCGTGTCCATGCCGCTGCGCTGGGACCAGGTAGCGGACGTCGAGGCGGCCGATTTCACGCTGGCCACGGTACCGGCCATCTACGCTCGGGACGGGGACGCCCACGCGGGCATCGACGACGCCGTGGGCTCGCTCGACGCGCTGCTCGAGCTGTCGGAGCGGCACGAGAAGGACGGCATCGGCGGTGACGCTCCGTGGCCGCCCAACTATCGCAAGCAGGAAGGCGAGCCTCCACGCGTCCAGCCGTCGCGCCAGAAGCGCGCGGCGGCGGAGTACGACACGCCCGAGGCTGAAGCCGCGCGCGAGAAGTCACGTGCGGCGATGGAGAAGCGCTTCACCGCTCTTGCCGAGAAGAAAGCCGCTGAGAAGGCCGCGCGCTTCGGCCGCACGCCGTCACCCACCGGCCGTCGCGTATCGACCAAGCCGCTGGTTGAGATCGCCCGAGCGGCCAGGAAGGACGAGGCACTTGCCGGTCTTGACCGCTGGAAGGGCCGCCACTCCGACATTGTCGAGTTCCTCGAGCCTGCCGATGTGCTTGTCGACTCGATGCGCGGCCGTAACACGACCTGGACGCGAATACGCGTCAACCTGGAGCATGTGCCGGACGACCAGCGACCGCGGCAGGAGCCGCTCGAAGTCGACTATGACCCGTGGGTCGAGTGGGCGGGGCCAGACCGATCAGGGCAGCCCGCCAGGCCGACTCGCCGAAAGAAGGCGGACGAAGCCTCCTAGCGCACCGGCGCTCGACGCCGGAAGTGAGCGCCTCCGCCGATCAAGGCGAGCACGATCAGGATGTAGCCGACCAGCGCAACTACGGCGATGATGACCGGCAAGGTGAAGCCGCCGGCGAACGCCAAGCTGATCGAGACGGCGAAGACGGCCACGACCAGGCCGATCACCGCAAGCAAAAAACCGATCCAGCGGCCCCAGCTCTTGTGTGCCATCACGCCTCCACCGGCGATCAGCTGCAGGAGGCCCAGGAAGATCAGGATGCCGGGCGACGGGGACAGCACCGCGCGCAGCGTCTCGCGGTCGATCTGGGTGCCGAAGATGGCCACGTCGTTGTCTCGGATGAAGCGAGCGATTTCCTGGCCCTGCGTGACCGTAAATGCGCCGAGAGCGATCACACCCAATCCGAAGATGACGAGTAGCAGGCCAGCAAACGCAGCCAGCGGGGAGGTGCCATAGGTCGGAGCCGTGGCGTATGGCTGGCCGTAGGCCTGGCCGTATGGCGCCGGCTGCCCGTAGGGCTGCGGGTATGGTGGCTGCTGGTATTGCTGTTGTTGCTGCCACGGCTGTGCGGGTTGTTGCCATGCCTGCTGCGGCGCCGGAGGCGGAGGCGGAGCGGCCTGCCATTGCTGGGCCGGCTGCTGCGGCTGCTGCGGCTGCTGCCAAGCTTGCTGGGGCGGTGGTGGCGGTGTCGCCTGCCACTGCTGCGCCGGCTGCTGCGGCGTCGGCGGCGGAGCGGGTTGCTGCCACGGCTCGGCTGCAGGCACTGCGGGCTGAGCCGGAGCTGGTGCCGCCGGTGCGGGCTGCGCCCACTGGCTTGCGGGCGCGGCACTGGCCGCCGCGGCGGGCGCCACCTCCCAGGTTTCAGTGTCCGTTGATGGCGGGGCGCTGGGTGGGATCGGTGCGGACAGGGCAGGCGTTTCCGGCGCTTCCGGCATAGCCGGCGCCTCAGGCATGGCCACTGGCTCGGGCATGGCCACTGGCTCGGGCATGGCCGGCGGTTGATCCGCCACGGCGACGGGCTCGGGCATGGCCGGCATCTCGGGCGGCGCGGCGTAATCCATGGACGGTGGCGTATCGGGGGTCATTGACTCCGACGCCTCGTTCGGGGTCGGAAGACCCGGCTGTTCGGTCGTGTCTTCAGGCTGCGTCATCGCTCACATGCCCTCGTGGCGGGAGGTGGGAAGTTGAACGCCGGCGAACCTGCGGTTCGCCGGCGTCGCTCAACGAAGTTCGAGTTGACTAGCGGCGGTACGAGAAGTAAGCGCTCGCTTGGATCAGCGCCCAAGCACACAGGGCGAACAGGACGCCCAGAACGAGCGAAACGAGGCCGCCGCCAATTCCGTTGCTGCTCGTCATGCTCCCCAGGGCGGTGAGGATGAGCAGGATGGCGAAGATGATGCTGACGATGACCCCCAGCCAGCGGGCCCAGCCGCTGCCGGTAAGCGCGCCCGCACCCGCCACGATGGCGACAATGCCGATGATCACGATGATGATGCCGAACACGGCGATGGCGCCGCCCACGGCTCCCAGGCCCGGTATCTGGCCCTGTGTGTCCGCGCTTCCGAGGAGTGCGCCACCTGCGGCGGCGCACCCGCCGACAAGCGCGACGAGCACGCCCATCACGATCAGGTAGATCGCCGCGAGCGTGACCCCCGTGGGACGTACCGGAGGCCCGCCGTACCCGGGCCCTCCCCAGTTGGGCGGCTGCTGCGGCGGCGGTGTCCACTGCGGCTGCTGCGGCTGCTGCGGCGTCATCGGCGGCTGAGACTGGTCCATCTACTCCTCCTGAGATCTCCCTCACAGCCTTTTACGGCCTGACGTTGAGTTTACCGGCCAATACGCAGCGAGTGGCGCCCTTTTTAGCCGGTGCTGCCGAAGATCTCGCTGAGCTCGTATGGCGGAGTGGTTTCGAACTGGTCGTAGCGGCAATCGCCGGGATCCTTGTCGAAGCGCCAGCGCCTGAAGGTCGTCGCGTGCCGGAATCGATCGCCCTGCAGGTGGTCGAAGCCGACCTCTGCCACTCGCTCGAGCCTGAGTGGCTCCCACGACAGATCCTTTCCCCGGTTCCAGCGGCTCGTTGCGCCCGGCATACGGGTCCCGCTCGCGTCCGCCTGGCCGGCGCCCGCCCACTCGGCCCATTCGGCCCAGGGATGGTCCTGCATGGCGTTCTCGCGCAGCGGCTCGAGCTCCGTTGCCAGCTCGGCTCGTCTGTCCCACGAGAAAGAGGAGGTGATCCCGACGTGGTGCAGGTGGCCGGTGTCGTCATACAGGCCCAACAACAGCGAGCCGATGTGCGTGCCGTGACCGTTCTTGTGCCAGCGGAAGCCCGCAACGGCGCAGTCCGCGGTTCGCGCATGCTTGATCTTGAGCATCGCCCGCCTGCCGGGCTGATAGGTCGCCGAGATCGACTTGGCTACCACACCGTCAAGCCCGGCCCCTTCGAAGCGCTCGAACCAGTCACCAGCAACGCCGGCATCGAAGGTGGCGGGTGTCAGGTGGACCGGTGGCTCAGCGTTCGCCAGGGCCCGCTCGATCATTGAGCGTCGCTCACCCTGGGGAGTGCCGCGCAGATCCTGATCGTCCAGTGCGAGCAGATCCCAGGCCACGAACGATGCCGGTGTCTCCGCGGCCAGCATGTTGACGCGTGACGCCGCGGGATGAATGCGCAGCAGCAGCGCCTCGAAATCGAGGCCGTTCGGTCCGGGTATGACGATCTCGCCATCGAGCACACAGCGCTCTGGAAGATTGGCCTTGAGCGCCGGCGGCAGCTCGGGGAAGTAACGATCGAGCGGCTTCAGGTCGCGACTCTGGATGAACAGCTCGTCGTCCGCACGGAAGACGATGGCGCGGAAGCCGTCCCACTTCGGTTCGAACAGCCAGCCTTCGCCTTGCGGGATGCCTTCCGAGAGCTTGGCCAGCATCGGCTCGAGCGGTGGGTCGAATGGCAATCGCATCTTTCCGACTATAGGGGCAGCCGTGAGTCGCCCGGTGTGTGGTAGCGTCGGATGTTGGAATGCCAGACGATCGATTTCGCGGAAACCCATATGCCGAGCTCGGCCTTGGCCACGACGCAAGCAACACGCAGATCAAGCGTCGCTGGCGTGAGCTGGCGCGCGAGCACCACCCCGACCGAGCGGCCGGAGACCGCGAGGCAGCCGCTCGGCTGACCACACGCATGGCGCGCATCAACGCCGCCTACGATCTGCTGCGCGACCCGGTTCGGCGCTCAGCCTATGACGCGTCGCCGGCGGGCCGGCGGGCTCGATCCGGGGCTGAAGCCGCTTACGGCGATCGGGTCGAATTCGAAGGCAGCACCACGACAGATGGTTGGCCCGTCGGCCCACCGCCGCCGCCGCGAACGGCGCCGGTCACGGCCCGTTTCGACACCACCACGGCCTTCCGGCCGCGGAACACGCGACTCAGCACGACCAGCCCGCTGCACGGTCACGCTCCGCACCGACGGCACGGCGCGGAAGAGCGCGATCTCCGTGCGAGCACGCCTACGGGACCGGTCGAGCGCCGCCACGGAGAGCGCGCCGTGCTCCTGCCCACGCTCCAGGAGGCGCGCGAAACGGTGCTCAACTTCGGCAAGTTCCACGGCTACACGTTGGGCGAGGTCGAGCTGCTCGACCCGGCTTACATCGATTGGATCGCGCGCACCATCACCCGCGACAGGGACATGGTCATCCGGGCGCGCTTGATCGAGGAAGAGATGGATCGCACCGGGGTGGGGAGGCCGTCACGCACAGCGGCGGCGGCCGAGCCTGATGCTCGGGCCGCCGCCGGCTAGTCTCCTCGTCAGATAAAAGATGACTCCGACCGGGGCCGGCTCTCCACAGTTACTCGGCTCGTCTCTCGCCCGTGGCGGCCCAATGTTTCGGTCGCGTTCACTGGCGAGCCCGGTAGCCGACGCCCCGGGCCGGCGATCTCGGCACTCATCGATTTCACCGGCACGCCAAATGTGATGCAGCGTCGCGGCGTCCGCCATGAGGCCACCGTACGGTCTGGGAGAAACGATTTTGAGGGGCGCGCGGGCAACTGGGCCGATTTCTTGGTGCGCCCGCGCGCCGATCAGCCGCACTCGGGCCAAGTGCTAGAGTCGAAGCGTGGCTGACGATTGGCATGGCTCCGACGAGGAGTGGCGGCACGGGCCGCTGAACAGGACCATGAGTGGCGCTGGCGAGCGCAGGCCGCGTTTCAGCACGATCAGTGACGTCGAGATCGACCGGCTGTACACGCCTCTTGACTGGGCTGCTCGATACGCGGGCGGGGGAGGGCCGACCGCCGTCGATCACGTGGGCGATCGGCTGCGCGAGGAGGGCGGCTCGTGGCTCGAGTTCGACCCTCTGCGCGACGTCGGCTTCCCAGGCATGCCGCCGTTCACCCGTGGCATCCACCCGACGGGCTATCGGACCCGACTGTGGACCATGCGCATGTTCGCGGGCTTTGGCTCTGCGGAAGACACGAACGGTCAATTCCATCAGCTGCTGAAGGCGGGCCAGACCGGCCTGTCGATCGCCTATGACATGCCCACGCTGTACGGCTACGACACCGACGATCCGGAGGCTGAGGGCGAGTTCGGGACGTGTGGCGTCGCTGTTTCGTCGCTCGCCGATATGGAGGTCCTGCTCGACGGCCTGCCGCTCGACCGGATCTCGACGTCGATGACGATCAACTCGCCGGCCGCGCCGATATGGGCGATGTACATCGCGGCGGCCGAGAAGCGCGGCTTCCCACGCGCGCAGCTCGAGGGCACGACGCAGAACGACATCCTCAAGGAGTTCGTGGCCCAGAAGGAGTTCCTCTTCCCGCCTGAGCCGTCGATCCGACTCGTGACCGACACGATCGAGTTCGGCACGCGCGAGCTGCCCCGCTGGAACACGATCTCGATCTCCGGCTACCACATCCGCGAGGCCGGCTCCACGGCAGTCCAGGAGCTCGCCTTCACCATCGCCGACGGCATGGCCTACGTCGAGGAGGCGATCCAGCGCGGCCTGCGCGTCGATGAGTTCGCGCCGCGTCTGTCCTTCTTCTTCAACTCGCACAACGACTTCTTTGAGGAGATCGCCAAGTTCCGCGCCGCGCGGCGGATCTGGTGGAAGCTCATGACGCAGCGCTACCGGGCCGAGAACGAGCGCTCCACATGGATGCGCTTCCACACCCAGACGGCCGGCGTGTCGCTGACCGCCCAGCAACCGCTCAACAACCTGACACGCGTCGCGATCCAGGCGCTCGCGGCGGTGCTGGGCGGCACGCAGTCGCTGCATACGGACGCGTACGACGAGGCGTGGGCGGTGCCATCCGCAGAGGCCGCGCTGCTGGCCCTCCGTCAGCAGCAGGTAATCGCGTCGGAGACGGGCGTCACGAACACGGTCGATCCGCTCGGCGGCTCGTGGTTCGTCAAATCACTGACCAACGAGGTGGAGCGCCAGGTGTGGCGCTACCTCGACGAGATCGATGCGCTGGGCGGCATGGTCAAGGCGATCGCCGCCGGCTTCCCGCAGAAGGAGATAGCCGACGCGGCGTATCGCTTCCAGCGCGAGTTCGATGCCGGCGAGCGCGAGATCGTTGGCGTCAACGTCCACGAGGATGAGGACGAGCGGATCGCAATCCCGCTCCTGGAGGTCTCCGAGGAATCGCGCCGGCGCCACCTCGAACGCCTCGCTCGGACGCGCGCCGAGCGCGACCCCGAGCGCGTCTCGGCTGCCTTGGCCAGGCTGCGCGACGTGGCGTCCAGGCCGGGCTCGACCGAGACCAACGTGATGCCTGCGCTTATCGAATGCGCAAATGCCTACGCCACGCTGGGCGAGATGTGCGGCGTCTTCCGCGCCGTCTTCGGAGAGTACCGCGAGCCCGTAGCCGTCTAGGTCATGTCAGCCGAGATGGCAGATGCGCTCGCCTCGTGGCACGACTTTCTGGTCGTGACCGGGGGCGCCGCCGCCGTGTTGCTCGGACTCGTCTTCATAGGTCTCTCGATCAGGCTCGAAGGCCGCGACATGCGCAACAGCCGGTTCCTGCTCTCGGTCGGCAGCGCCGAGAGCTTCGTCCATCCACTGATGGCGGCGATGATCCTGCTCGCGCCGCCGCTCTGGCCGTGGATCCCGAGCGTGGCCCTGATCCTGCAGTCGCTCCTCCTCGTCGGCGGACTGGGCGCGGTCGTCACCGGTGGAGTGATGCGTTCGCCCGATCGGCCACCTCTGCGGCAGCTGGTGAAGCCTTACCTGATCCCGCTCGCCGGGGCGCTGGCCATGTTCGTCGGCAGCGTCGGCCTGCTCCTTGACTGGACGGGCGGGCTGTATCTCATCGGGCTCGGGATGTACCTGCTCATCGCCCTCGGCGTGCAGAACGCGTGGGACTACATCCTGGTTGAGCGATGACAATCAGCCCGTGAACGAGGCTCTGAGCCGATGACCGCAAGCCACCTGAGCCCGTCCGACGTGCTCGCCGAGCTGGTCGGCGAAGCCGCGGACGTGGAGATCGCCGCGGACGGTGAAGCGACCGAGTACTCACGCCTCGGCCGACCATTCGCCGCGCGCGCCGCGAACGGCGCCATCGAGTTCCGACTTGGCGATGAGATCGGTGAGGCGGCGATGCGCACGCCGGACACCGGGCCGTCGAGCCGGGGCACCGACTGGGTGCGCTTTGCACCGGCGCAATGGGACGAGCATGCTCTGGACCGTCTCGAGGCGTGGTTCAGGGTGGCCTGGCGGATGTCCTCCGGTCGGTAACGTCGCCACGTCCATCTCCTGATGCAGGTCGCGCGTTTTCCGTAGTCAGGCTGCCGTTTACGCACCCGACGCGTAGTAGGCGCGTCGTCGCCACCTCATGGCGAACTTCCCCGCGCTTGTCTCGAAGCGATAGCCAGCCCGCATACGCCCGCTATGCGTAAACGGAGCGTCTGGCACGCCTACTACGCAGGCCGAGCGTAGATGGCGCCGGATTTGGCACGAAGCCGCATTACTACGCGCCGTATGCGTAAGAGGTGAGTCAGAGGGGAGGTGAGTCAGAGGGGAGGTGAGCGATGGAGAGGTGGGCTAGAGCCGCTCCAGCCACGGATTGTCGGCCGGCTCGGTCAGCTCGATCGCCGCGCGCAGCCATGCGCGGTCCGTGGCCGACAAACGCGGCACAACCGCGGCGAAATCCTGCTCGTCACGGGCGACCCCGCGGCGGGCCTTGAACAGCAGTCCTATCTCGGGCCGTTGGCGCGGGATGCCGTCGGGGCCTTCGCTGATTGCCTCCGAGAAGGGCCGCGAAACGCGTCCGTCGCGCTTGTAGAACCACGTCTCGCCCTCGACCGGCGTCAGCATCAGGTCCATCAGCCACGGTGAGTAGGCGTCGCGCCGAAGCCATAGCTGCTCGTGGTCGTCGGGGAGCTCGAAGCCGAGTTTCATGAACGTCAAAGCGCCCAAGTGGATGTCCCACAGGTGGTAGCCGGAGAGCCAATCACGCACCATCGGCAGCTCGTTCCGAACGATGCCGACCTCGACGTCTTCATGGTGTCGGCGCGGCGTCGCGTCCAGATCGAGCGACCAGCCGCCGCAGATCCACCACCTGAATGGGGCTCCGGCGAACAGGGTCGCGATCTCGGGCAGAGCCAGCTGCGCAACACGACCGTAAATGCGTTCGAACTCATCCTGGGAGAGGTCGTCGTCCATGGCAGCGGGATGCGGGCCGGTTGTTGGCTCGGTCATGGCGGAGACATTACGAGGCCCCGATCCTTACGGGTCGGGGCCTGTGAGGGTGGAGTGTTTGAGTGCGACGCGGCGCGGCGTCCCGCGTGATGGTTGTCAGGCTGCCGACGTCTGCTCGGTGGTCTGCTCAACCGGCTGTGGCGCGAACTGCTTGAGTCCGAACTGGGCCTCGAGCTGCTCGAGCGGTCGGAAGCCGACCACGCCCTGCGGCGTGTATGCCTTGCCGCTGTCGTCCGTGCCCGGACGGAAGAACGCGATGGTGGGGATGCTCATGATGTTGAACGCCTGCGACAGCATCGGGTTGGCGTCGACATCCACCTTCACGACCTGGACGGTCCCGTCGTACTTCGCCGCGAGCTTCTCCATCTCGGGCGCGACCATCTTGCACGGCCCGCACCAGGTAGCCCAGAAGTCGACGACGACCGGCTTGTCACTTCCGAGCACGAGCTCCTGGAAGTTGGCGTCGGTCGCGACCTTTATCTCTGACATTGTTTCAAAGCTCCTCTCAGCGCGAGATGTCGTTCATCAGCCGATACGCGTCGAGGACGCGTGGGTCGGCCAATCGATAGAAAACGGTAGTTCCCTCGCGTCGTGCAGCAACCAGCCCTGCAGAACGCAGCACCGCTAGGTGCTGGCTCATGTTCGGGACCTGACAGCCGACGTCGCGGGATAGCTCACCGACGGAGCGCTCGCCGGTGGCCAACGTCTCAAGCACGCATAGGCGCTTGGGATCCGACAGCGCGCGAGCAACATTCGCCGTGCGCTGGCGGTGTGTATCGGTGGCTGCGACGGTTGCACTCGTCATTTGGTAGTCATTATCTCAGTTATTGCGCAAGGACGCAAGTCTATTTGGCCGGCTCACGGTGCAGTCGGGCACCCGTAGAGCGCTCCGGCGCGCCGTCGACATCGGTGCGTGACACTTACCATCGGGAAGATGACGGGGGATGCAGGCGCGCCGATCACGGTCGAAGGAGTGGGCCGCGATCTCGGAGCCGGAGGAGACTCCGCGCCGACGCGCATCGAGCTTCGCGCGACAGATCTCACCATCAGCCGCGGTGACGCCACGCCGGTCGTCGCGAACTTGCGCGACCTCTCGACGATCGCCGTCGATCACGGCCGGCTGCTGATGGTCTTCGACGGCGGCGCGGCGCGTTTCCTCGTCGAGTCGCTCGGCGATCGGCTGGGGCTCGTCGTCAGCGAGCTGCGCGAGCGTAGGGCGCGCCAGATGCTCCACGACCGCTTCATCGAGCTGCCGGTCGATGAGCGGCTGGAGCTCGTCGAATACCGCGCCGGCGACGAGCACGGTGTCGCCCAGATCGGCTATCAAGCCTGGGGAGCAGCGCTCCTGCCACTTGACGAACGCGTGGCCTGGCACCTGATCCGGCGTGCCGATCTGGCGTCCGTGCACGCCGATGGCGCGCACGGGGTGGTCCAGCTGACGGTTCGGCCGCGGCCGGGCGGCCCGGCTCAGCCCGCGGTCGAGCTGCTCGCCCTGGGCGACACATTCGAACGGCACCGCGCACACCTCGCCGCGCTGCGCGACGGAGCTTTCGCCGATGCTGCCGCGATCACGGCCCGCCTCATGCCCGATGCGCCGTTCGCGGCGCGTCAGGTCGCGGCGGCCACGCTCGTCGACGGCCGTCCGGCGGCGCCTGCCGAGTTGGGCGACGCGTGGCAGCTGGCGGAGCGCGCGGTGCTCGTCGATCCTAGCTTCGCGGCGAGCTACGCGACGCTTGTCGAGCGCGGCACGGTCGGGGGAGTGGCTGCGCCATCGTGGCTGGCCATCGCGCCGAGGATCCCCGGCCAACCCGACGAAAACATGTCCTGGTTCCTGGTGGGTCTGCCCGGCAACCTTGTCGCCTTCGAGCTCGTGTCCGAGGGGGCGCACGCTACGTATCTGTATCGGATTGTTCCGCGCGCCGAGTTCGGCGGCCAGTCGCCCGCCGATCTGCTCGAGCCTCTTGCCCAGACGGTCTATGACATCTCGGAGTGCCTCATCGACACGCGTTTCCTGCGCGAGCCGATCTACCTTCCCGAGACCCGACTGATCGAGCCGGGGTACACCCGCTATCGCTTCGCCATCGCCGCCCTGCCAACGCTCCGAGTTGCGCGCTCGCGCTTTGTGGGTCGGCTGATTCACGCCGATGAGACAGCATGGGCAGCGGCGCTCGAAGACGCGATCAAGTTCAACTCGACGTCACGCGACGATGCCGAGATATGGCCGGGCGGAGCGGCCGGAGATGCGCCCGACGACGGCGCTGGCACACAGGAGGACAGCTGATGCCGACCTTCAAACACCAATGCCCGCATTGCGGCAAATTCATCAATCGCGACGTCGCGGTGTGCCCCTACTGCGCGACGCGCGACCCGTTTGCGCCGGCACGCTGTCCGAACTGCCGCACCGTCATCGACGATCCGGCGTGGGCGGCCTGCTCCAGGTGCGGCCAGGCGCTGAGTGCCGCGGGATCACAGAGCGCGGCCGCACCGCCGACTGTGTCGTCAGCCAATCAGCCACCGCCAGAGGCGTATCTCAATCCGAATACGCCGCCCCCCGCGCTCAGCTCTCAGCCCGCCCCGGCCACGCCAGCGCCAGCCGCGGCCGCGGCATGCACCGGCTGTGGCGCCCCACTCGCGCCGGGCGCCAGGTTCTGCACCGTGTGCGGCACCCTTGCTTCCTGACGATTTTGTTGGCGCGCGGCTGATTACCGCGACAAATGGGCCGGAAATTAGTCGCGGCTTCCTCACCCCGGCTGGCTAGACCTCGACAATTCTGGCCACGCCGACATAGACACGGCTAGAAAGGCTTAAGCGGCACTCGCCGAACTCAATTCACGCTCGGCGAAACCACCTCAAGCGTGGATTCCAGCCTCGGAAATTGGCTTGAGGTGCCCCAGGGCGCGTTTTGCCGGCGTGGCCGGAATCGCCGGCGCTTAGATAGCAGAGCCGGCTAACACGGGCCCCGGCCCGGCGATGTCAGGCGCCCGTCGCGGCGCCGCAGTTGCCGCAGAAACGCGTGCCGGGGGCCAGCTCGTTGCCGCAGTTGGTGCAGTGCGCCATGCCCACCGGCGTGCCGCAGTTGGAGCAGAACTTCTCCGATCCGACCGGCTTGCCGCAGTTGGTGCATACCGTCGCGCGTGCCGACACGTCGCCGCTGAACTGAGTCGTGCTGGCCATTGCCTGGCGCATCTGGTCCAGCTGGACAGACGCGCGCTCGGCTTCCAGCTCGGTTGCCAGCTTGGGCGCGTCGTTGACGCACAGCCCGCGCTCTTCGTTCCAGCACGTCTCGTCGACCCAACGATGGTCGCGCGGACATTGCTTGAAGAGCGGCATGATCTCGTTCGCGGCCTTCTTGAGCGCCTCATCGCGCGCGCCGCGGTCGGTGATGTTCTTGACCGTGTTGGTCGCGTTCGACGCGCCCCACAGCCCGCCGATCAGGTTGCTTGCCCCGCCCAGCAGCGTGTTGGCCGTGCCGATCGCGGAGCGTTGGAACTCGCTCCGGTAGCCGCTGCCGCAGATGTCGCAACGGAACTCGAACTGGTAGCCGTGCTCGTCGGACAGATCGGTGTAGTTGTCGGTGAACGGCGTGAAGCCGGCCATCAGCAGTTCCCCTCCAGAGCTCGAAAGTGTGTTTTTGAGAGTCTGCTCCTGTTTGAGAGTCTGATCCTGATGGTACCCGCGTCGAGGATCAGTCGAGACCAAGCTCACGCATGCGCTGCTCGTCGATGCCCGCGTGATGGGCGAGCTCGTGGAGCACAGTTCGGCGGACCTCCTCGGTCAGCTCCTCGGGATCGGGAAAGTCTTCCTCGAGCGGCAGGCGGTAGAGAGTGACCTTATTCGGCACAGCAGCCCAGTCCGCGCCCCACTCCGTCGCCGGAACACCCTCGTACAGGCCGTACAGAGTGTCGTCGTCGTCCATCCCTTCTTCGAACAGCTGTTCCGGCGACGGCTCGTCGTCAATGACGATGGCCACGTTCCCCAAGAGGCGCTGGATGTCGGGCGGCAGACTGTCCAGCGCAGCCTCGACGAGTGCCTCGAAGTGGCGATCCGCGGGTTCGGCCTCTGTCGGCAACGACACGCGGCGCGACGGATGGCGGCGGGCCTGCGTCCCCCTGCGGCGTAATGGCACGTTCCTATGCTATTGAGCGTGAGCGATTGCCTTTGAGCGCACACGACGACGCTGCTCGCGATCTGGCGCCCTGGCCGGGTGAGCCGGAATCGCTGGTGGTCGCGGTCGACACGGGCGAGCGGATCCACTTCCTCGATTGGGGCGGCGGGCAACACGACCGCTCGCCACTCCCCCCGCTTATCCTCGTCCACGGCCTTGGCTCGACCTCCTGGGCATGGGCGCCGATCGCGCGTCGGTTACGCACGCAGACGAAGGTCGTTGCGCTCGATCTGCGCGGCCACGGGCTGTCCGAGTCACCGCGGACCGGCTACGACCTCGAGTCGCTCGCCTGGGACGCGCTGACGGTCATGGTCGCGAACGGCTGGGGCCGCGACGCGAACGGTCCGGCGGCCGTTGTCGCCGGGCACGGACTCGGAGCCATGGTCGCGCTGACGATGAGCGGCCTTCAGCCCGATTCGATCGCCGGCCTGGCCCTGATCGATGGTGGCTGGGAGAGCCTGACCGACTCGACCGGAATGTCGGCTGACGAATACGAACGATCGATCGGCGACCCGCCGGAGGTGCTCGCGTCGATGGACGCATACCTGGCCGATCGTCGGGATTTCGATCCGCGGAGCTGGGATGCCGACCAGGAACGCGCGGCGCGCGCAGTGGTCGACGAGAAGCATGCGGGTCACGTCGCGCCCGTCGTTCGGCCGTTCGCGCTGCGCGCCAGCGTCAACTCGATGTTCGAATTCGACCCAGCTGCACTCGTCGATATTCGAGCGCCGCTGCTCATCGCCGTTGCGCAAAGCGGCACGGCAGACGACGAGGTTGCGCGCGAGCGCCTCGCGGCCCTCGACGACGTCACCCGCGCTCGCGCCGCGGCAGGGGCTGACGCGGCCGTCGTGCACAAGTTTCCGGGCACCGGTCACAACCTGATGCGCTATCGGCCCGATGATCTTGCCGCCGCCCTCCTGGCGCTACTCGAGCGGGCGGCTCACCAGCGCCCGTAGGCAGGGTGGCCGGGCTTGACCGCGACGAACGTCGCCCGGCACGTGGCCGTCACGGTGCCCTTCGACTCGAGCGTGCCCTCGACTGTCGCCCTGTCGTCGCTCGACTCGACGACGTGCGCGCGGATCACGACCGGGCCGTCAGTCGGCGTTGGCTTCAACAGGCGCACGTGGTAGTCGGCCGTCACCGTGGTCGGCGGCCGGTCTGCGCCGCGCCGACCCATCAGGTGATGCGCGGCGGTCCAGTTGCAGTGGCAATCGAGGAGCGTGCCGATGATGCCGCCGTTGAGGACGTTCAGGAAGGCGTGATGGTGTGGTTCGGGATGCCATTCGGCGACCACCTCGTCGCCCTCGGGGAAGCTCCGAATGTGCAGACCATTCGGGTTTGCCGGTCCGCACCCGAAACAAACGGACTCCGGCCCGTACGTCTCCTGGAGGCTGAGCCCGTGCTGTGGCATTCGGCGATGTTCGCAGAAAGGCGTCCGGCGGAGCGGGTTTCAGGGCCGCGCGTGTCACACTAGCCGCGATGGATCGGACGCTGCCCGACCGTGTGCGCCAGCTCGTCGAAGAGATGGAGCACGAGGTCGGCGAAGACGGATATGTGCCCGCGCCGGACGACGCGCTGGCGCCCAGTGACGGCACCCAGCCGGTCGAGTCGGCCGTTCGCCAGATCCTGCTCGAGATGGGCGAGGATCCGGATCGCGAAGGCCTCGCGGCCACGCCGAGTCGTGTCCGGCGCATGTACAGCGAGCTGACAGCCGGCTACTGGGTTGACCCCGATCGGCTGGTCAACAACGCGATCTTCGAGGTCGACTACAGCGAGATGGTCGTCGTCAAGGACATCGCCTTCTACAGCCTGTGCGAGCACCACCTCCTGCCATTCTTCGGCCAGGCGGCGGTCGCGTACATCCCCAACGGCCGCGTCATCGGCCTGTCCAAGATCCCGCGCATCGTCGAGATGTACTCGCGCCGATTGCAGGTCCAGGAGCGCATGACCAAGCAGATCGCCGATTTCCTGATGGAGCGCCTGCAGCCGAAGGGCGTGGGCGTAGTTGTCGAAGCATCGCATCTGTGCGCAGTCATGCGCGGTGTGCGTCAGCCGGGGACGATCATGACGACGTCCCACGTTCTCGGTCTGTTCCGAACGGCCGATCGAACGCGGGCCGAGTTCTTCAGCCATCTGGAGCGCAGGCCACCCACGCTATGACCGACGAAGCCAACAACCTGACACCCGCCAAGCCCGTCGCGCCACGTCGACGGCTGCCGGCAAATCCGCGCATGGCCCAGCCCGTGGCCGACCCGCAGCCCGAAGAAGCGCCTAAGCCGCAGGGCCTGCCGGATGCGCTGATGACCGACCTGCCCGCCAGCCTGTCGCCCAAGCTGGTCGAGGAAGAGGCACCGTCCGATCCGGCCGCCGAGGTCGCGGAGGTCGCTCCGGCCGCCGAGGCCACCCCAGTCGACCCAGTTGTCGAGGTCGGACCGATAGCCCCGGGGGCCCCAATCCCCGAGGAGGCCGCGGTCGCCGAGCAAGCCCGTCTCGCTGAGGTCACGCCGCTCGCCCCTGTCGTGGAAGTCGCCACGGTCGCCGAAGCGGTGAAGCCAACGCCGCCCGAGCCGGTCGCCGTTGTCGAGCCCGAACCCGCTCCGCGACCGGAAGCGCCGATCGCCCAGCCCGAGCCGGACTTCCCACGCACCGTACGCGACACGTTGAGCCGCGTTGACGAGGCATGGGCGGCGTTCCGCGCCGCGGCGATCCGCTTTCCCTCCGAGCGCGTGGACGAGCGACTCAGTGAGGACGGCTGGACGCGCAAGCAGATGCTCGAGCACGTCGCCGCATGGCACGACCTCACGGCCGACCGATTGGTCAAGCTCATCAACACCGACGCCTCGGTACCGCTCGATGTCGACACCGACAAGTTCAACGCACGCGTTGCGCGCACGGCAATCGGCAAGACGTCGGGCGAGGTGCTCAAGGACATGGATGCAACGTTCAACCGGCTGCGCCGACAGATGGCCCGCCTGACGGACGCGCAGCTCCAGATCGATGACTGGTGGGCTGCCTGGGTCATCGGGGGCAACACCTACGCGCATTACGAGGAGCATTGGGCGGACATCTACACGCCCGAGCTGCCGCCCGGTGGGCGATCCCGGCGTTGATGCCTCGACTCGGCTGACTATGCTTCGCGCGAATGACTGACGCACGGGCCCGACCCATCAAGGTCCTCATCGCCAAGCCCGGCCTCGACGGCCACGACCGAGGGGCGAAGGTCCTCGCTCGCGGATTGCGCGACGAGGGCTTCGAGGTGATCTATACAGGCCTGCGCCAGACGCCAGAGATGATCGTCTCCGCGGCGCTCCAGGAAGACGTCGATGTAGTGGGCCTGTCGATCCTTTCGGGAGCGCACATGACGCTGCTGCCCAAGATCACAGCCGGCCTGCGCGAACAGGGCCTGGACGACGTGCTGGTGACGGCCGGCGGGATCATTCCTGACGATGACGTGCCGGCGCTCGAGCAGGCCGGCGTATCGCGCGTATTCGGACCCGGCACGACGATCCGCGAGGTGGGCGACTACATCCGGGCCAACGTTCGCCGGCACGAGGAGTGACGGACAGACCGACGACAGCATCGTCGCTCGCGGCGCGCGCGCGCAGTGGCGATCGGCGCGCCCTCGCACGGTTGTTGACGGAGGTCGAGAACCGGACCACAAAAGGGGAGGAGGCGCTGCGCGTGCTCTACCCGCTGGCCGGGAGCGCCCATCTGGTCGGCATCACCGGCGCGCCTGGCTCGGGCAAGAGCACGCTCGTCGCGGCGCTGGTCAGCGAGGCGCGCAAGGCCGACACGCCAGGCGGTCCGCGACCAGTGGCCGTCATCGCGGTCGACCCGTCGAGCCCCATAACCGGTGGAGCGATCCTCGGCGACCGCGTGCGCATGCAGATCCACGCCGGCGATCGGGACGTCTTCATCCGCTCGATGGCATCCCGCGGCCACGGCGGCGGGCTCGCCGCGGCCACGGTTGCCGCGGCCGCGGTCATGGACGCGTCCGGCTTCCCGCTGATCCTGGTCGAGACCGTCGGCACCGGCCAGAGCGAGGTCGAAGTTGCGGCGATCGCGGACACGACGATCGTGGTTCAGGCGCCCGAGATGGGCGATGAGGTGCAGGCGATCAAGGCCGGCCTGCTCGAGGTCGCGGATATCGTCGTGGTCAACAAATCGGACCGTCCAGGTGCTGACCGCACCGCGGCCCAGCTGCGCGCGATGCTGACCGTTGGCGCTCAGCACGACCGTGCGATGGGTGACCGCCCGCGGCCGAAGCGTCCGGATGTGCGCCTCGCCTCGGCCCTGACGGGCGCGGGCGTGCCCGAGCTGCTGACCGAGCTGGATCGGCGCGACGAGGCTCGGCGCGCGGCGTCGGCCGATGGCGCGGGCGACGGGGCTGCCCTCAAGCGTGCCCAGGCGCAGCTGTCCGGGATACTCGCGGAGCGCCTCAACGCGCGCCTCAACGACCGGGATCACCGCGCCTCGACCGATGTCATCCTGCGCCGCATCGCGACACACGAAATCGACCCCTTCACTGCGGCGGATGCGCTTCTCGCCTCGCTCAGCGAGACGCGCCGCTAACCTGTCAGCAATGGCTGAACGCACAGTGCTCGTATGTGGCGCGGGCCTGATGGGCCACGGCATCGCCCAGGTGATGGCCGCTGCCGGTCACCGGGTGCTGATGTACGAGCCGGAGGTGGCCCGAGCGGAGGCCGGCCGCGCCCGCATCGGCGCCAATCTGGAGCGCTCCGTCGCCAAGGGCCGGATCACCGAAGATGAGCGCCACGACCAGCTCGGCCGGATCACCGTGGCCACCTCGCTCGCAGACGCCGCGCGCGTCGCCCAGCTCGTGGTCGAAGCCGTTTTCGAGGACGAGGCCGTCAAGCGCGACCTGTTCACCCAGATCGCGGCATCTGCCCCGAAGACCGCAGTGCTGGCCAGCAACACCAGCTCGATCTCGATCACCAGGCTCGCGGCGGCGCTTCCACAGGAGCGTCGCGCACGCTTCGTGGGCATGCACTTCTTCTCGCCCGTGCCGGTCATGCCGCTGATCGAGCTGACCCGCGGCGCCGAGACGGACGACGCGACGGAGGAATACGTCCGAGCCATCGCCGCGGAGCTCGGCAAGCAGGTCATCGTCTCCAAGGACCGGCCCGGCTTCATCGTCAATCGGATCCTGATGCCCTACCTGGCAGAGGCGATGCGAGCGTACGAGGAGGGTCTCGGCACGGCCGAGGACATCGACACTGGCGCCAAGATCGGCCTCAACCATCCCATGGGGCCACTCGAGCTGGCAGACTTCATCGGCCTCGACGTGTGCCTGCACATCATGGAGGTGCTGCACGAGGGTTTCGGCGCGCCGCACATGGCGCCGCCGCCCGTACTGCGTCAGATGGTCGATGCCGGCCACCTCGGCCAGAAGACCGGTCGAGGTTTCTACACCTACCCGCGCAGCTAGGGGATGGCGGCCATGGCCAATGCGGTGCTGTCCGGCGGATTGACCGACGAGGAGCGCCTGCTCCAGCAGACCGTGCGCGATTTCGCGACGCGTGAGGTCGCGCCCGGCGCAGCCGCGCGCGACGAGGAGGAACGCTACGACCGGTCTCTGTTCGACCGGATGGGCGAGCTCGGCCTGACGGCGGTGCCGTTCCCCGAGGGGATCGGAGGCGCCGGCTTCAGCTACCGCGCCTGGACGCTGGTCATGGAGGAGATCGGCTACGCGGACATGGCGCTGGCCGTGTCGCTGTCGGTGCACATCCTGTCCCAGTATCCCGTCATCACGTGGGGCACCGACGAACAGAAGGCGCGCTGGCTGCCGGACATGCTCGCCGGCAAGAAGATGGGCGCGTTCGCATTGACCGAGCCGCAGGCAGGATCGGATGCAGCGGCGTTGAAGCTGCGCGCCACCCGCAGCGGCACAGCGTCGTCGCCGATCTCGTACTCGCTCACGGGCACCAAGATCTGGATCAGCAACTCGGCCGAGGCGGCGCGCTTCCTGGTCTTTGCCTCAACCGATCCGTCGATGGGCGCGCGCGGCATAACTGCCTTCCTGGTCGAGTCGGACACGCCGGGCTTTTCGCTTGGCGCGCTCGAGCACAAGCTGGGTATTCGCTCCGACTCGACCGGCGAGCTGATCTTCCAGGACGCGCAGGTTCCGCCCGAGAATCGCCTGGGCCTCGAAGGCGTGGGCTACAAGATCGCGCTTTCGGCGTTGAGCGAGGGCCGCATCTCGATCGCTGCCGCGTGCGTCGGCCTGGCCCAGGCGGCCCTCGACGCCGCGGCAACGTATCTGACTGAGCGGCGCGCGTTCGGCGGCCCGCTCTCCGATCAACAGGGCCTGCGTTTCATGCTCGCCGAGATGGCCCAGAAGGTGGCCGCAGCCCGGGCGCTCACGCGCGCCGCCGCCGACGCCAAGGACCGCGGCGAGCCGATCGGCGTGGCTTCGTCACTGGCCAAGTGGACCGCATCTGACGCGGCGATGAGCGTCACCACGGACGCCGTGCAGCTATTCGGCGGCAGTGGCTACTCACGCGAGAATCCGGTCGAGCGGATGATGCGCGACGCGAAGGGCGCCCAGATCTACGAGGGCACCAACCAGATCCACCGCCTGATCGTGGCCGACGAGCTCCTGAAGCGGGTCAGCTCAACCTAGCCGGTCAGCTTGATCCAGCGCGCGCAAGCCATCGCGGACGCGGGATATGGCCGCACCTGCCCAAAGCTCAATTGGTGAGTCGCAACACCTGCGCTACGGAGTTGCCGAAAACGGACGCGTAGCCGTGCTCCTTGAGCGTCGCCAGGACGCTCGCGGGAAGACCACGCGTTTGTGCAACGACATACGGGTAGCGCTTGCCGAGGATGTTCGGCAGGTCGTCGAGGGCCAACACTCGCCCGCCCACAGAATCGCTGCTGCGCGGGGCGTCATCGGCTGCCATCGTTTCGACCACGCCGGCGAATTCGCTCAGGGACATGGCGTATGACGGTCCTGCGTCTGACCGCCAGGTCGTGGTGACCTGAAGCACGTTCGATGTTTCGGTCAGGCGGCCGGCGGCGATCTCGTGACGCAGGAAGTCGATGATCTGGCGCTGGTTGTCGTCCACGACCCAGCGGACGTCGGGGAATGAGAGCCAGTAGCCGTTTCTGGCAATGCGTAACGAAATCGACGCTGTCTCCGACAGTCTGTGCTCGCCCAGGCTCAAATTCTTGGCCAGGCCCGGCCGCAACGGCGCCGCCGCGAGAACGACGATTACGAGCGCGATTCCGACACGCAGCGGAGCCGCCCAGTTCGACCGAGACCAGACAACGCCCAGACCGGCGGCGCCGATGATCGCGAGCAACGTCGGCGCGAAGTAGGACGCTGTCTTGGTGACTTCGTAATCCAGCGCTGCGGCGGGTCCGCCGATTGCTGTGATCACGTCGCCGGCCAGCGATCCGAGAATGCCCGCCATCAGCCCGGCGCTCAGCAGGATGACTCCGGACACAAAGGTCGGGCCACCCCGGATCAGCACGACCGCCACGAAACCGACGCAGGCCGCGCCGATCAGGATCGTGTAGTCGCCGAACAACGTGGCTGTTTCGGCGATGGTCTGGCCAAGCCGCGCTGTGTCGGCGAGCTCGAAAATGACGAGAACGGCCACTCCGGCCAGCGCGGCGCCAGCGAGAAGCAGCCGATGTGATCTCGGCGGACTGGATGGCCACCGAGCAAAGGCGTAAATCATGAATGTCGCGAGCGGCAGCGCGAGCAGCGCCGTGGCCGCGGCGAAGGAAAGGCCGATCATCGCCGCCCACTGCGGCGTGGCTGCGACCAACGCGGCCACGACGCAGGCCAGTCCGAGCCGGTCGAAGCGCTGTGGCCAGATCAGCACAGCCAGCACTACCGTCGTCGCGTTGAAGAGCCCGATCAGTGGATGTACGTAGATGCTGGCGCTTATCACCAGCGCGAGGACGGCGCCGCGCCGGAAGGCCGTCGAGCCCTTGGGAGACAGCAGCAGCCATAGCGTGAGCGCCACCAGTGGCACCGCGAGCACTGTTGCGCGCGCGTCGGTCAGGCGCAGGAACGGAACCGTGAGCGGCACCAACACCAACGCGAACGCGGCTGCGTAGCGACCTGCGATCGCGCCGGCCAGAGAGCAGCCGCCTACGGCGAGGAGCACCGCCAGTGGCGCGATAAAGGCGGCAACCGCCGTGGCTCCCTCGATGTTGCCGAGGGTGGCGAGCGTCCCGAGCAAGCCCTCGTATCCCAGGAAGATGCGCGATGCGCCGTAGATGGGCGAGACCACGAGGTCGAGCGAGGAGAGGCCGCCGAAGACGCGCAGGTGCTCCACCGGAGCGATGTGATTTGGGCCGATATCGTTCGACGGCACCACGGGCGACGCGAGCTGCAAAAGCACCGGCGCTATCCACACGCAGCCGACAAGAATCCATCCGATCGGCCCGAGGGCAGGCAATCGAGGCGCCGGCACGCGGCCCTTGGCGAATATTGGGCGAAGCCAAAGGCCTGTCGTCAGCACCGCGAGCTGCGCGACCAGGAGCACTGGCCAGCGGAACAGACCGTGGGCACCGAGGACCGCCATCAAAGCGGTATCGATCACGACCGCGCCAGCAAGGCCCGACAGTATTGCCTGAGCCCAGCCGTCGAACGGCGCGCCTGCGACAGCACGAATCAGCACCGCCCCAGCGGCGAAGTTGATGGCCGCAAACGCGGCGATCATGAGCGCCGGCCCGACTGTATCCGGCAGCTGAGCGCCCACGGCCGCCAGAGCCGTGCCAACGTCCGTGCCCAGGTCAGTGTGGCTGAGGACGTACACGCCGCCGCCGAATGCGAGCAGCCCAACGGCGAAGACGACCTGAAGCAGCACGTCGTCCCGTGACCTGGTCACGGGCGCGGTCTTACTGGTCATGCGCGAACCGGTCGTAACATGGCCGCTGTGAGCGACATCGGCGGAAACTACCCCAACGGCCAGAATGGCCAGATTTATCTCGTATCGGCGGTGCGCACGCCGATCGGCAAGTTCAACGGCTCTCTCGCGGACGTGCCCGCGACCACGCTCGGCGGCATCGCCATCCGTGCTGCGGTGGAGCGCGCCGGCGTGCCCATTGACGCGGTGGACGAAGTGCTCATGGGCCAGGTTCTCCAGGCCGGCGTGGGACAGGCGCCGGCACGCCAGGCCGCCCTCAAGGGCGGCCTGGGAGACTCGGCCAGCGCGACGACGATCAACCGCGTGTGTGGGTCAGGCCTCAAGGCGATCATGATCGGGGCGGCCGAGATCCGCGCCGGCGACGCCGAGATCGTCGTCGCCGGCGGCATGGAGAGCATGAACCAGGGTCCATACCTGATCCCCAAGGCGCGCTTCGGCTACCGCCTGGGCAACGCCGAGCTGATCGACGCAACGGTCCACGACGGGCTGTGGTGCAGCACGGAGGCGTGCCACATGGGCACGCACGCCGAGCGAGTTGCGATGAAGAACGAGGTCTCGCGCGCCGACCAGGACCAGTTCGCGCTGGAGAGCCACCAGAAGGCTCTGGCCGCGATCGCTGCCGGTCGCTTCACGGATGAGATCGTGCCCGTGCCCGTCAGGCGCGGCAGGGAGGAGATCTCGTTCGACACCGACGAAGGCCCGCGCTCGGACACGAGCATCGAGGCGCTTGGCCGGCTGAAGCCCGTCTTCGCACTGCCCGATCCCGAGTCCGACTCGCCGGCGGGTATGTCCGAGGGCACGGTCACCGCGGGCAACGCACCAGGTATCACCGACGGTGGCGCGGCAACGGTCGTGGCCAGCGAGCGTGCCGTCGAGCGCTACGGCCTCACGCCGCTGGCACGCATCGTTGGCTACGCCCAGGCTGAGGTCGCCCCCAAGTGGCTTTTTCTGGCTCCGGTAAAGGGCGTGCAGAAGCTGCTTGCCCGGATCGAGATGCCGATCGATGCGTTCGATCTGATCGAGATCAACGAGGCCTTCGCGGCACAGGCGCTCGCCGACGGACGGGAGCTCGGCTTCGACTGGTCGAAGGTCAACGTCAACGGGGGTGCAATTGCGCTTGGGCACCCCATCGGCGCCAGCGGAGCGCGTATCGTGGCCACCCTGCTGCACGAGCTGCGACGGAGGGAGGGCAGATATGGGCTGGCGACGCTTTGTCTGGGCGGCGGTGGGTCGGTCGCCATGGCCTTCGAGCGCGTCTAGCGCAGCGGCCCGGCTATGAGCCGGATCGGCATCGTCACCGATTCGGTCAGCGATCTCGAGCCGGCCGAGGCTGCCCAGCGAGGCATTGTCGTCGTTCCTCTCTTCGTCACCTTCGGCGACAAGGAATACAGGGCCGGCGTCGACCTGTCGAGCAAGGACTTCTGGCGCGAGCTGACAGCCGCTGGCGCCGCATTCCCCAAGACCGCCGCCGCACCGCCCGGCTCTTTTCGCGAGACGTTCGACCGCCTGTTCGCGGAGGGGTCTGAGGACGTGATCTATGTCGGGGTCGGTAGCAAGCTGAGCGCGACCGTGGCAAGCGCCAGAGTCGCCCGTGACGGCATGGCGGCTGACAGGCAGGGGCACATCTACGTCGTCGACACGGCGAGCGCGAGCATGGGCGTGACGCTGCTTGCCCAGATGGCAGTGGACCTGGCTGCCAAGGGAAGATCGGCCGCGGAGATCGTGGCGGAGCTGGAACGTCGGCGCGACGACGTCAGGCTCTACGTCGCGCTGGAAACACTCGAGTACCTGAAGCGCGGGGGGCGCATCAGTCCCGCGCGTGCGGCGATCGGCAACGTCCTGTCGGTCAAGCCGATCATCACCATGGAGGACGGCATCGTCGAGACAGCCGACCGACCGCGCACCAGGAGCAGGGCACGGGCGCGCCTGCTCGAGCTGCTCAGTGCGCACAAGCTGGAGCAGGTATGGCTGCTGCACGGCGAAGCCGAGGGAATGGAGGAGTTCGCCCACGACCTCGCTGCGGCCAGCGGCTTTCCGCGCGAGAAGATGTCAATGCACCTGATCGGGCCCTCGGTCGGCCCTCACGTTGGTCCGGGCGCGTACGGCGCAGTGACACTTATCGCGCCCGGAGCAGCCGACCGGACCTACTGAAGGTGACCTGCGGCCCATCGGGAGCGCACGAAGGTCGATGTAGACTTCGAAGGCTTTTGCGAGGGCCCACAGTGCTCCCGGGCCGAACGATCTACTGTCCTGGAGGATCTCGATCCAGATGACCACCGAGCGAGCCGCGCCGGCCATTAATCCGTGGCATGTCGCGCAACAGCAGTTCGACAACGCTGCTGAACATCTCAACTTGGACCCGGGCCTACGCCGGGTTCTGCGTGAGCCCCGTCGTGAGCTGCACGTCCACTTCCCGGTGAAGATGGACGATGGCAGTGTCCGTGTCTTCGAGGGCTTCCGCGTCCAGCACAACCTCGGCCGCGGGCCTGCCAAGGGCGGCATCCGCTACCACCAGGACGTCAGCATCGACGAGGTCAAGGCTCTCGCGATGTGGATGACCTGGAAGTGCGCCGTGGTCGGCATCCCCTTCGGCGGCGGCAAGGGCGGCGTCATCGTCGACCCCAAGCAGCTCTCGCGCCGCGAGCTCGAGAACCTCAGCCGTCGTTTCTTCACCGAGATCGAGGTCCTCATCGGCCCCGAGCGCGACATCCCGGCTCCCGACGTCAACACGACGCCGCAGGTCATGGCCTGGTTCATGGACACGTACTCCATGCACGTGGGCTACACGGTTCCGGGCGTCGTCACCGGCAAGCCCATCTCGCTCGGCGGCTCCGAGGGTCGCAACGAGGCCACGGCCCGTGGCACGGTCTACTGCGTGGTCCAGGCGGCCAAGCACCTGAACATCGACCTGGCCCATTCGACGGTCGTCGTGCAGGGCTTCGGCAATGCCGGCTCGATCGCCGCGCAGCTGATGGAGAAGGAGGGCTCCAGGGTCCTCGCCGTCTCCGACTCGACCGCCGGCATCTACAACCCCGACGGGCTCGACATCTCGCGTGTCGTCGCCTGGAAGGCAGAGCACGGCACGGTCGCCGGCTTCCCCGGCGCGCAGCCAAAGACGAACCCGGAAGTGCTCGAGATCGAGTGCGACGTGCTCATCCCGGCAGCGCTCGAGAACCAGATCACCGCGGCCAACGCGGAACGGATCCACGCCAAGATCGTGGCCGAGGCGGCCAACGGGCCGACCACGCCCGACGCCGACGAGATCCTCTATCGGCGCGGCATCTTCCTCATCCCGGACATCCTGTGCAACGCCGGTGGCGTGACCGTCAGCTACTTCGAGTGGGTCCAGGATCTCAACCGCGACCACTGGAGCGAGGAGATGGTCAACGGCAAGCTGCACGAGATCATGACCAAGGCATTCAGTGAGACCCTCGAGATCGCCGAGCGCGAGCATGTGCACATGCGCATGGCCGCATACCTGCTCGCAGTCCAGCGAGTGGCCGACGCGACCGCCATGCGCGGCCTGTACCCCTAAACCTCAACTCGTCGCTGTTCGCGGAAGCCGCCCGGCCCAAGGCCGGGCGGCTTCTCATTTCCGCCGCCGGCCGAGCGGCTTCCCATTTCCGGCCCGGGCCGGGCAGCTTCCCTTTTCCGGCCCCGGCCGGGCAGCTTCCCTTGCCCGGCCGCCTACGCGGCCCCCGCCGCCCCAATTTCATAGAGCCGGCAGCAGCACCTCCAGGATTATTTCGCCAGCAGCGAACGGCCTACCTCCGCGCCCAACGGGCGGGCCGAGTCCCGTAAGGCCTCAAGAAGCCAGTTTCAGCATCTCCACTGCTGAGATCTCCCATTCGGCGCGCTCGAACCGGCGTTTCGGACACTGGACGACCCGGTAGCGAGCCGACCCCGCTGCGACTAATACTGGAGGTGCTGGCAGAGTTGTCGCGCCGTGCGGCGCCGCATCCGGTCGCCAGATCCGGCCTGGGCTCAGCATGGCCCGCATGGCCCGCACGGCCTCAGCATTAACTGAGGCCGTGCGGGGCCTTAGGTTCGTCGACGGCTTTGCTCCGGACGTGCTCAGACCCTGGGCACCGCCACCGTCCCGGAGCCGCCTTGCATCGAGAGGCGTCACCGAGCGGTGCTACGCTCCGCTGCGATGCTCGATCACGAAGAACAGTTCCTTTTCAAAGAAGAGATCCTCCACCTCGCGAACGCGATGGGCGATGGCAGCATGCTCGACAACGTCGAGGACCTGTTGACCGACGTGATCACCAGCCCGCGTTTCGACTCGGAGGTCTTCACCCTCGAACGGAGCCTGCAGGTCATGCTGGGCGCCCGTGCCGGCACCACGCTCGTTGGCCTGCTGACGGTCACCCCGGACGTCTTCGACCAGGTCGCGGAGGTGCGCATCGCGCCCGAGGTCTACGAGCGCCTGGTCGCCTGGCGCGCGCGCTTCGGGCTCGCGATCGACAACGCGCTCAACTTCCTGAACAACCCCGACGGCATCCAGGGCCACAACTTTTCGACGCAGGTAGCGCACGTGGACGACCGCCGCGTCCTGCAGGGCCGCTTGACGCTGGTGCGCTACAACAATGAGCCCCAGTTCTTCGTTGCCGACGCGGCGGTCTTCTACGGCCTGATCGCCGATGTGCTGGACAGGCTCGTGCCCCAGACCGACGATGAGGCGATCGACCCCGATACCTTGAGCCGAATCAAGGATGCGATCGCGGTCATCGAGCGCAAGCAGAGCGCGCGCGATCGATCTTAGGCGCCGCGATCCTGGGCGCCACGAAAGGCGCCCCCGACCATCCGACGAAACCCACCCGTAACCATTAGTACGGGCCGAACGCGCGAAAGGGGCATTCCGATCTGCGGTGCCGCCGGGCAACATCTGCGGTAATGGCACGCCGTGCTGCCTTTCGTGGCATCCCTTTCTCTATCGCGCTGAGCCTCGTGGCGCTCTTGCTGCTGACCGTTCAACCGGTCGCGGCCACCGAGCCGCCCGGCTTCGAGTACTTCCACACGTACGCCGAGAACGAGCAGGTCATCGACGACATCGTTGCCAGTCATCCGAACATTGCTCAGAAGTTCTCGATCGGGCGAAGCTACGAAGGGCGCCAGATCTGGGCGATCAAGCTGACACAGAACGTCAACGGCTCGACCAACGGCAAGCCCGAAGTGATGATCAACGGGCTGATACATGCTCGCGAGCGGGCATCCAACGAGCTCGCCCTGTACATGATCCAGGTCCTCGGAAACAACTACGGCCTGTCCGGCACGCTCGGCAGGAAGGTCACCAAGATCCTTGACTCGTCGGTCGTCTACGTCATCCCGATGATGAACCCGGACGGCGCCGAGTACGACATGTCCGGCGGCAGGTGGCACAAGTGGCGCAAGAACCGTCAGCCGGTCCCCGGTTCGAGCGCAATCGGCATCGACCTCAACCGTCAGTTCGGCTACACGTGGAACTGCTGCGCGGGTGGCGCGAGCACCAAGCCGTCGAGCGACTACTACCAGGGTCCGTCGGCCTTCTATACGCCCGAAGACCAGGCCTACCGCGACTTCGTGAACAGCCGTGTCGTCAACGGCAAATCCAAGATCACCGAAATCCTCAGCCTGCATTCCGCAGCAAAGCAGGTTCTGTGGCCCTACTCGTACACAAAGGCCAACATCCCGTCCGACATGACGCCCGACGATCACGCGGCGTTCGTGGCCCTGGGCAAGGGCATTGCCAAACGCGACGGCTACAAGCCCCAGCAGGGCAGCGACCTGTACATCGTCAGCGGCGACCAGGATGACTGGGCATATGGCGCGCACGGCATCTTCGCGACCACGATCGAGCTGCCCAAAGGCAGCGCCAAGCGCTACTACCCGTCCCAGGCTGAAGTCAACAAGTTCGACAAGCAGAACCTGAATGCCGTCCTGTGGTACCTCAAGCAGGCCGGTTGCCCGTACGCCGCTGCCGGCCTGGGAGCGCGCTACTGCGGCAACTCATCGACCCAGGAGTATTACTCGCAGTCGGTCTATGACGCGAACGCGGTCCAGCCACAGCAGACGAGCTGCTGGTGCGCCGTTGCGTCGACCAGGGCGATGCTCGAGTCGATCGACTCGTCGATCTCAGTCTCGCAGTCGGATCTCAACGACTTCATGACCACGCGTGACAAGAACGACTGGACCGACCCAACTTTCAGCGGCTACCTGAGTTGCACGCGGGGCTCGCCGAGTCCCAGCTATGCGCACGACTCGCGCGGCATCGCCTGGGCTCTGTGGCACTGGGGAACGTCCGACCAGAGCATCGGCTTCAACGATTACGCCGGCGGGAACCAGGCGAACATGACCTGGAAGATCGTGCGCAGCATCCGTGCGACCGGGCAGCCCGTCCCGGTCGTCGTTGTCCACGGCAAGCACGCCATCCTCGCCGTCGGCTATCAGACGGCGCTCGATCCTCTCAACGAAAACGGCCAGCCCAACCAGATCCTGGGCGTCCGCGTGTGGGATCCCTGGTACAGCGCGGGCTTCGGCAACTGGAGTGGCTGGCCGACAGGTGGCTTCGCGCCCGAGTCCTATGTGGCGCTTGCCGATTGGAACAGCAAGTACTTCACCGACGACCGCCACGAGGGCGATTACTACCAGGGCAAATATGTCGCCGTCCTGCGCTCATCGGCCGCTGAGGCACCGAGCGATTCACCTGCACAGAGCTACGGCGACCAGGCCTATGCGCAGTCCCTCAACGGGCCTCCTCCGACGCCAACGGCCTCGGCGTCGACCGAATCGCCCGCCATGAGCTCCTCGGTCACCGTCGGCTCGCAACCGTCGAGCTTCGTGGCCTCGCCCACCGCGCCATCGGCCGCAGCGCCATCGCCAGCCGGGACGATCGCCCAGGCCGTGGCCGATGGGCTGACCACTTACAGCCTGCTGGGCGATCCGGATCTGGGCAGCTTGCCCGCCAGCTACACGATCGGCACCACCGTTCACGTTCGCTCGCTGACCGCCGGCATTCCGTCGTACGACCTGGTCGAGCTGCGTGTGAACGGATCGGTCCACGCCGTCGCCCTCGTCGACGAGGTTGGCAGCGGCTACTTGTTCGGCGAGCTGAGGGCGACGCATGGCGACGTCCGCCTGCCGACCACGGCCCAGCTGTCGAGCGCCCTGGCCACAAACGGCCTGCACGGCACGCCATCGCTGTCCTGGACGTGGACCGCTGACCCGGATGCACCACCGCCCTTTGCTCCCTTCCTGACCGGCACCGACGTCACCGGCCACACCGCATACGTCACCTCGAGCACGGTGACAACGGAGACCCTGACCTCGGCTGCCCAGTGACCCTGGCGTCCTCCTAGACGCTACGCTCACGTCGATGCGCCAGCTGTACCTGGCCGCGACGGGCATGAATCGCGGCAAGACGACCGTCGCCCTCGGCCTGCTGGCCGCGCTGGCCGACCGCCGCCTGGATGTCGGCTTCACGAAACCGGTCGGCCAGCGCTACGCGATCGTCGACGAGCAGCCCGCGGATGAAGACGCGATCCTGATGCGCGCCGCGCTCGATCTGCCCGATGCGCTCTCCGTGATGAGCCCCGTCCACATCCCGCGCGGCTTCACCAGGGCCTACATCCGGGGCGAGGTAACGCCCGATCTCGGAGCTCGCATCCGCCGCGCGCACGAAACACTCGCCGCGCAACACGACCTGCTCCTTATCGAGGGCACGGGTCACGCCGGCGTGGGTTCGGTGGTCGGGCTTTCGAACGCCACCGTGGCGCGCATGCTCCACGCACCCGCTGCGATCGTCGCCGAAGCGGGAGTCGGGCGCCCGATCGACGAGATCGTGCTCAATCGCGCGTTGTTCGCGCGCCACGGCGTGGATGTCGTCGGCGCGATCATCAACAAGGTCAACGCAGAGGAGCATCCGACCCTGCCGGATGTCCTGCGCGACGGTCTCGCGCGCCACGGCATCGAGCTGCTCGGCCTCGTGCCATACCGCCCGCTGCTCTCGAACCCGACCCTGTCGATGCTCGTCGAGCAGGTCAAGGGCGAGGTGCTGAGCGAGAGCGACGACTTCGACCTCGTCATCGAACACGTCGCGATCGGGGCAATGCAGCCGCGCCACCTGATCGAGCGCCTGGGGCCCGGCTCGCTGCTCATAGTGCCGGGCGATCGCACCGACGTGATCCATTCGGTAGTGGCAGCCAACCGCGCGGCACGCGACAAGGGCGACCGCCGGCGCATCTTCGCTCGTCGCCGGCAGCTGTTCGGACGGACGGCGGAAGAAGGCAGGTCGTCCGAGCTTGCCGGACTCGTGCTGACCGGCGGCTACCGGCCGCGACCGCGCGATCTCGAGGCCATTCGCAGCGAGCACCTCTTCGCCATGCTCGTCGACCTTGATACGTACGAGGCGGCATCGCGCGTCCACGACCTGCTTGTCAAGACACATCCCGCCGACCGCCAGAAGATCGACCTCACGCGCAAGCTGATCAGTGAGCACCTGGACATCGACGCCATCCTTTCGCGCTTCGCCGACCCTGCCAGCTCGGGATCACGCAACAACCCAACGTCCCTGCCCGTCCGAACCGTACGGAGCATCGGCTCCCGAATCAGGAGCTTGCCGGGGAGACGCTGAGTGAGGTTTGGCGCCGCGCTGTTGCTCGTTTTCGTCGCATTCGGCTGCGGCGCGCCAATTGCCCAATCCACGCCATCGGCGATTCCGACGCAAACGCAACATCCGGTCATCGCGACCGCGTCTCCCGCGCCGAGCAAGTCGGATGCGCCAACGGCGCGCGCTTCGTCGACACCCAGCGATGACCCTTGGAAGCAACTGAGTGGCCTGAGTGCGATCTGGGCGCCCGACGGCAGGCACTTCGCTTCGATGCGCGACGGTGGCGGGGTCGTGTACGACGCCGATGGATTGCCAGGCGTGCACCTGCAATTCAGCGATGCGAGCTGGCTCGATAACTCCCACGTCGTGGGCCTGGCCGAGGCCGACGGCTCGACGAAGGCCGTCGCGGTCGACATCGAAAGTGGCGACTCGCAGGTGATCGGGCCGCCCCACGCCATCGACTCGTCGCTCGCCGACGGCCACGGAGCGGTCGCGTTCAGCTGGACGCGCGACAACAAGTGGCCCGACGCGCATTTCAGCTATGTCGTGTGGCACGACGGCGATTTCAGCGACCCGCTTGACGGCTACCCGCAGGTGTGGTCGTCGGATGGCTCAAAGCTTGCCCTGTTGCACCAGTTCGGGCGCAATCGCAGCCCCGACGGCTGGCTCTCGGTCGTCTCGTGGCCGGGGTCTGACCTGGCCTACGCGGACGCCCCACCGTGGGCGACGGGCAATCAGGCGCAGTTCGATCCAACGGGACGCTACATCGCTTTTCCGGCGTCGCATGATCAAGTGTCTGGCGGCAACGCCTGCGCGATTCGGGTCGTCGATCTCGAAGATGCTTCGAGTTCCGATCTCCCTTGCGACGGATCCGCCATCTTCTTCTGGACTTCCGACGAGAACGTCGTGACGGTGAGCATGGACCGAGCGATGATCACGTATAGCCCCTCCGGCGATGTGCTCAGCCGGGCGACTGCTCCGTTCTGGGGGGCGACTGCGTCAAGCGATGGCTCGACGGTTGTCTACTGGGATGTCGACTCGGGATCGGACACGCTCCAGCTTGCCCGGGCCGCCGCGACGTCGACGATCCAGGCGCCCGCTCGCGTGGATCACGTCTATCTGTCACCGGATGGATCGCGACTGATCGTCGAGGTGGCTGGCTACCAGTCTTACCTGCGCGTGCTCTAGCCGAGCGGCTGGCAGTCGATCAGGCGGGCCGAGGGAAACCTGACTGCCAGGCTGGCCAGGGCCGGCCGATCAACCGTCTCGAGCTCCTCGAGCGTCTCGGCGTCGGCCACGCTGACGTAATCCGCCGTTCCGAGCGTCGCCGGCCCGAGGGCATCGCGCATCAGCGCCCGCAGCCGCTCGGAAGATCGTTCGCCGCGTGTCAGCGCGTCGGCGGCGACCTCGAGCGCAGCGTGGAGCACGGGCGCCTGCGCCCGTTCGTCGGGCGTCAGATATCTGTTGCGAGAGGAAAGGGCGAGGCCGTCAGGCTCGCGCACGGTCGGACAAATGACGATTTCGACAGGCAAGGCCAGATCGCGAGTGAAGCGCCGCACGACGACCGCTTGCTGACCGTCCTTCTGGCCGAAGTAGGCTCGATCCGGCTGGACCATCGAGAAGAGCTTGGTCACGACCGTGGCAACCCCTCGGAAGTGGCCGGGCCGCGCGGCGCCTTCGAGCACCTCGCCAAGCCGGCCCACGTCGACGAACGTGGTTCCGCCCGGCGGATACATCTCGTCGACGCTTGGCAGGAAGGCCAGGTCGACGCGGAGCGACTCGAGGAACGCCAGGTCGGCTGCCTCGTCGCGCGGATAGCGGTTGAAGTCCTCGCCGGGGCCGAACTGGGTGGGGTTGACGAAGACGCTGGCCACGACCGACGAGCATTCCGCGCGCGCCGCGTCAACGAGCGAGGCATGTCCCTCGTGGAGCGCGCCCATCGTGGGCACGAAGCCCACGGGGCCGGAAACAGCCGCGCGCGCCACGCGCAGCTGCGCAAGTGTCCTGACCACGTTTATCGCCACATTCGAAACCTATTCGGTGAACACACGCAAATCGGAGTGCTGATGGGACTGAGCGTGCCGATTTTCGCGACCCATTCGAATCTCGCCGTCAGGACGGGCGTCTCGCCGCAAGAATGGGCAAATCGCCGCCCCGCGCGACTGTCGGGGGCCCAAACGTGAGCAGGGCTGGCGAATAGGTTTCGAAACGCGCTCGATGCGCCTTGCCGGGCCAGGCTAGAGGTCGCGGTCGAGCGGGATTAGGCGATCGAGGTCGAGACTGTCGGCGCGGTCGAGCCGCGAACGGCCGAATACCTCGTCGAGCGTCTCCTGGTCCATCTTGGTCGTCTGCTCCGGACCCGGGAAAGTGCCGTCGGCGACCTCGGACGCGTACTCGCGCGCTGCACCCAGGATCGTCTCGCGCAGGTTGGCAAACGGCTTGGCGTGCCGTGGCTGCCAATCCGACCAGCCCAACAGGTCCGTGATGACCTGCACCTCGGCGGAACAGCCCGGGCCGGCGCCGATGCCGATCGTTGGGATTGAGAGTCGGTCTGTGAGGGCGCGCGCGAGCTGATCGGGAACGAGCTCGAGTACGACGGCAAAGGCGCCCGCCTCCTGAACGGCGAGGGCGTCGGCGACCAGAGCGCGCGCCCGATCGGTCGTCTTGCCCTGGACGCGCACCTTGCCGCCCAGCGCGTGCTTCGACTGCGGCGTCCAGCCGATATGGCCCATGGTCGGGATGCCGGCCTTGACGATCGCCTCGATGGTGCGTGCGCTGCGCACGCCGCCTTCCAGCTTGACGGCCTGGGCTCCGGCCTCGCGCAGGAAGCGGCCCGCGTTCTCGACTGCCTCGGTTGCTGTCGCGTACGACAGGAAGGGCATGTCGCCGACAACGACGGCGTGCTTCGTGCCGCGCACCACGGCAGCGGTGTGGTGGAGCATCTCGTTGACCGTGACGCGGATCTCGCTGTCATAGCCCAGGAACACGGTGGCGACCGAATCGCCGACCAGGATGATCGGGATACCGGCCTCGTCGAGCAGCCGGGCTGTGGGGTAGTCGTAGCAGGTCAGCATCGCGAAACGCTGGCCGTCGGCGTAGAGCTTGGTGATGTCGGCGATCGCGAGGCGGCGATCCTGGGTCTGTGCGCTCATCTGGCTGCCAATTCTGCACCAGCGTGTCCACGCCCTGCGCGGACACGCGCGATTCGGTCCCACAAACGCTCTGCGACCTGGCGCTTGCTCATGAGCGGCCACTCTTCGGTTTCATCGCCCGGAACGATGAGCGTGACACGGTTGGTGTCAGTGCCGAACCCGGATCCGGCCTCGGCGACGTCGTTGGCCACGAGCAGGTCGACTCCCTTGCGCGCTGCCTTGTCGGCAGCGCGAGCTATCGAGCCCATCTCGGCCGCGAAACCGACGATTACCGGGGGAGTCGGCCTCTGCCGGGCGAGCGCCACGGCCTCGGCGAGGATGTCGCTCGTCGGCTCGAGCTCAAGCGTCAGCCCGGCGTCGCCCCGCGCGATCTTGGCTTCGGCCACTTTCCGGGGCCGAAAATCGGCGACGGCCGCGGCCATGACCAGGGCGTCCGTGTCCGCCACGGCCGCCAGAACCGCATCGCGCATGTGCGCCGCGCTCGGCGTGCTCACGAGGTTCGCTTCCTCGGGCAGCGGCACGCTCGTCATGCCATGGATCAGCGTCACGTCGGCGCCGCGATCCAGCGCTGCCTGAGCGATGGCGACGCCCATCTTGCCCGTCGATCGGTTGCCGATGTAGCGCACCGGGTCGATCGGCTCGGCAGTGCCGCCGGCGGTCACGACGACGCGCCAGCCCGCCAGGTCAAGCGTCGGCTCCGGGATGACAACCGGCGGTCGCAGCGCAGCGTCAGGCTCTCGAATCGGCCTGCCCTCGAGCGCCTGGATGACTGAGTCGACGATCACCCCTGGCTCGGCCAGCCGGCCCCGCCCGGACGCGCCGGACGCGAGCTGCCCCACCTCCGGCTCGACGATCTTGTAGCCCCACGACGCGAGCTTGGCCACGTTCTCGCGGGTCGCCGGATGGGCATACATATCGCCATCCATCGCGGGCGCGACCACTACCGGCGCAGACGACGCGAGGCACGTGACGGTGATGACGTCGCCCGCCAGGCCCGCGGCCATCGACGCCAGCCAATGCGCCGTCGCCGGAGCGACGAGGATCAGGTCGGCCGTATCGGCGGCAACGATGTGCGCGATGCGCTGGTCCGGAAGCAGCTCGAGCGGATCCGTCATCGGCCGTCGCCGGGTCAGGGTCTGTAGCGTGAGTGGCCCGATGAATTGCTGGGCAGTGTGCGACATGAGCACCTGCACGTCAGCGCCCGCAGCGATGAGGGCTCGCGCAAGCTCGGCCGACTTGTAAGCCGCGATAGACCCGGTCACGCCGAGCAGGATCAGCCGTCCCTGGAGGTCGCTCACGTGCTCGCCACCTTTGCACGGGCGGCATAGTGCTGGTGCAGCAGGGCAAGCCCGCGCAGCGTCAGCAGTGGGTCGATCGCGGTCGCGCCGTGGATCGCCGTTGCCCAAGCGTGCGCAGACAGCCCGCCGGTGAGGACCACCTTGGGCGCCGGAGCGTCACTCGGCAGCTGGGCGGCAACGGCACGGATGAGGAACTCGACCATGCCGACGTGGCCAAGCACGGTGCCGCTCTGAATCGCCTCGATCGTGTTTCGGCCGATCGGTCCCGGCGGCAGCGCGATCGGCACGCGCGGCAGCTGAGCCGTCCGCGTCGCGAGCGCTTCGACTCCAAGGCCCACACCCGGCGCGATGGCGCCACCAAGAAAGGCTCCCGCAGGGTCGACCACGTCGAACGTGGTGGCCGTGCCGAGATCGACAACGATGGCAGGCGCTCCATACAGCCGCCACGCGGCGAAGGCATTGACCAACCTGTCATGGCCGGCCCCACTTTCAGCGCCCGTGCGCCTGGCCATGGGCACCGTCGCCTCGTCCGCTTCGAGAAGCCCAAGACGACGTCGTGACGCCAGATCGCGCAGCGCATCGGTCATGGCGGGCACCACGCTCGCAACCACGATCTCGACGAGCCCGTCGTCAGACGTCGTCCGCCCGAGCACCTCGTCGATGACCATCTCCAGCTCGAACGGCCGGTCGGCGGGAGGCGTCGGCACGCCGCCCGTGGAAGTTATCTCGCCGTCCACGACAAGGCCGTATGCGAGATGGGTGTTGCCCACGTTCAGCGCCAGGATCACGCGCTCGATCATACGCGGAGGCTCCCGCATGCCTTCGTCGTCGCTGTCGCAAATCGCTGCGATTTGGGCTACGCAGGCGACGCGGCCTGGGCTAAGATCTGTCGGTCCGAGTGCCGGATCGGATGTCCGGCCAGCGACCTATGCGAAAACGAGGAGGAGCGTGTCGCTCGAGCCGCCTGCGAAATTCTTCGTCAATAGCGGCCTTGTCTCGAGTCCGACAGATATCTATAACCTCCTGCGCCCGCTTCTCAAGCAGACCGTCTCGTATCGCTACTTCCGCGGTCAGGCGATGGTCTCGATCGGCACCGGCTGGGTGGAACGCATCGTCGTCGACCGGCCCGAGGTGTCGACTTTCTTCACCCCGCTCTCGATCTGCTTGAACATCGACTCGTTCGAGCACCTCGAGTTCGAGACCCGCCCCGACCAGCTGATCGTCTACACGCTCGTGCAGGGCGACGAGCGGATCATGGTCGAGTTCGCACCCGTCGGCCACGGCGATGCCGATGAGCCCGAGCAACAGCGGCTCGAATTTCCCGCCTCGACGGACTATGTCCAGATGGAGCTCAGTGCGCTCGACGCGAGCGACGGCTCTGAAGCGGCGGGGGAGGGCTCCGAAGGGACCTAGCCGCGAGGCCTGCGCTGGGCACTCCGGTTCCCGTACGGGGCACATCCGGTCCCCGCGTTATCGGTCGCGTAGCATTCCGGCGAATGTTTCAGCGTACTGAACTGCCCTCCGGGCCGCGCGTCATCTCGGCCCGCGTGCCGGCCTGCCGATCGATGTCGGCCGCCGTGTACGTCCTGGCGGGCTCACGACTCGAGACGCGCAGACAGGCGGGTGTCGCTCATTTCATGGAGCACGTCACGTTCAAGGGCACGCAGGCTTTCCCGACGACGCGTGCCGTTTCGGAAGCGATCGAGGGCTACGGTGGGTCGTCGAACGCGGCAACGGACCGCGAGTCGACCGTCTACTGGGCTCGCGTGCCGTCACGCGAAGCCGACCGCGCGCTGAGCGTGCTGGCCGAGCTGACCGTTCGGCCGCTCCTTCGCTCGACTGACATCGCCCGCGAGCGCGACATCATCGTCGAGGAGATCCGCTCGTACCGCGACGACCCGGGCCAGTACGTCTTCAACCTCTTCGATCGGGCGTTCTTTGGCGACACGCCACTCGGCTGGGAGATCGCGGGCGACGAGGACAGTGTTCGTGGCCTGACGGACGAGGACATCCGCGGGTTCTGGTCCAGTTCGTACCAGCCGTCCAATCTCGTCTTCGCCGCGGCCGGAGACATGGAGCACGACGATCTCGTCGCCCGGGTGACGGAGCTGTTCGGCAGCGGCATGGCAAATGTCCCAGCGTCCGCCCCCGCCCCGCAATCGCCGTGCGACCGCGTGGTGGTCGAGGAGCGCGATCTCGCCCAGGCGCACGTGTGTCTGGGCCTGCCGGCGCTGCCGCGCGACCATCCCGACCAATGGACGCTCGAGCTGCTCAACACGGTGCTCGGCGAGGGATCGAGCAGCCGCCTGTTCCAAGAGGTGCGCGAGGAGGCCGGCCTGGCCTACGACGTGCACTCCTTCCAGGTCGACTATGCCGACACCGGCACCCTTCAGATCTACGCCGGTGTCGATCCGAACGACCTGAACGAGACACTCGACGCGATCCTGGACGAGCTGCGTCGACTGCGCGACGAGCCCGTGGCGAGCGACGAGCTGGAACGTGCCCGGGCATACGCCAGCGGCCGGCTCGAGCTGCGCCTCGAGGAGAGTCGCCACCTGTCGGCCTGGCTGGGCATCCAGGAAGCTCTCCACGACCGCGTCCTGACGCTCGATGACGCGCTCGGCGAGCTCGCCAAAGTCACGGTCGACGATGTCCAGTCACTCGCCCAGCGGCTCTTCCGCGACGAGGGATTGTGCCTGACCGTCATCTCGACACCGAACACAACGTCCGGACTGGAGAAAGCGCTGACCCTTTCCTGACCGCGAGTCTCATCGAAGCATGCATTTGGGAGGTCCGACTTGGCCGAGCGAACCCTGATCCTGATCAAGCCTGATGGCGTTCAACGCGCTCTGATCGGCAAGATCGTCGACCGTTACGAGTCGCGCGGACTGCGCATCACGGGCATGAAGATGCTGCGCGTGCCCCGCACTCTCGCCGAGCAGCACTACGACGTCCATCGCGACAAGCCGTTCTTTGCCGGCCTGATCGAGTTCATCACGTCGGGTCCGCTCGTCGCGATGTGCATCGAAGGCCCCAACGCGATAGCCGTGTGCCGTGAGGTAAACGGTGCGACTCGGCCGGCCCAGGCCGCGCCCGGATCCATTCGCGGGGACATGGCGCTCGACACCGGCCACAATCTCGTCCACGGCTCGGACTCGCCCGAGACAGGCCAGCGCGAGGTCAGCCTGTGGTTCAAGCCCGACGAGCTGGTCGACTACGAACGCGCCATCGACGGCTGGATCCTCGACCCAGACTGACAGCACGGACGGTTGGAGCGTGCCCGACCAGCCAGTCTTCCGCCAACGTCGCCACCAGCGACGCTAACGATCACGCGACCTTGCGTCGCTCGATCTGGCTCGCCCGGCAGGCACTCCTGGCTGGCAATTCGTGCTGACGCCATGAGGCTGGCAGTGCAACAACTGCGGATGCTCAGCGCCGGCACCCCGCAACGTCGCTCTGCGCGGCGTTAGCGGAACTCGCCCCCGGCCCAGTCGGATCTGTCCGATGGATCGCCATCGTGAGGCCGCACGGCCCAGCAAGTATCGCTCACATTTTTCGATTTCCGTGACTGCACCCCGACCGGCCGTAGATGCGGACACCGACTCAGGCCGAGCTCCAAATGGAAGCCCAGGGCGAGGCCTCCAGGCCACCGTTGAGACGATGCCAACGCTTGACGACGTCTGCAGGGCCATGGTCGGCCGCTTGGGCGGCCAATCGAGCAGTCACGTTGATATTTCGCCTGCGGAACGACGCCCCGCAGTGCGCGGGCTAGGGCGCGGTGGTCGGCTGGACCGCACCGCCCGCGGGAGGCACGTCGGGATACGTCGGTGTCTGCAAGATGCCGAGCGTGTTGAGCGGCCAGTAGCGGAGCACGGCGCGGCCGATCACATCGGTCGCGCAGATCTCGCCGATCTGGTCCGAGCGCGAGTCGGTCGAGTTGTTGCGGTTGTCGCCCATCACGAACAGCCGGCCGTCCTGAACCGTCCACGAAGTCTGGTCGGACAGTGGGCGGGTCGACTGGCCGTGGACGTACGGCTCGTCAATCATCACGCCGTTGACGTAGACGTCACCGCCCTGGAGCGTGACGGTGTCGCCTGGCTCGCCGATGACGCGCTTGATGTACGGCGTGGGCGGTGGATCCTGCGGGTCCTGGATGGGGTTGCTGCATGAACCATCACGGATGACCGGGCTGAAGACGATGATGTCGCCGCGCGAGAAGCTGTCGAAGCGCGGTGTCAGCTTGTCCACAAGCACGTATTGATCGGGCAGCAACGTCGTCTCCATGCTCTGCTGCTCGACACGATACGGCTGGGCGACGAACGTCTGGATGAGCCAGAAGATGACGATGGTGAGGATCAGGGTCTCGGCGATCTCGACGAGACAGCCCAGCGGCTTCTTGGTCACAGGGGTCGGAGTGTAGTCGGGCCCGCCGTCCGCGGCCTGGGCAGCCGGGACGGCATCAGCGCTGGGGTCGGCAGCGTCCGCCACCCCCGCTGAGTGGTGCTCCTCTGCTACACTCCCGCCGCTTTCAGCAGCGGCGTGTCCGTCCTGACTGCCGCCGTTTTCATGTCCGATCACCGATTCACCTCGCGGACCAACAAGCTCGTGCTTCGCCACGCGCCCATCACAGGAAAGAGACCAGGGAGGGTCTTCGAAGAGTGAACGCCTCCGCCATCCAATGGATCATCCCGATCGCCGGCCTGGCTGCCATTGCGTTTGCCGGATACCTGGCGCGCAACGTGCTGGCCCGTGATACCGGCACCGACGCGATGCGCGACGTGGCAGGCACCATTCATGAGGGAGCTGTCGCTTTCATTCGGCGTCAGTACACCACGATCGCCGTTCTCGCGGTTGTGGGCTCGGTCGTGATCGGCATCGTGATCTTCTTCGTCGAGTCGAAGGACGTCGCTGACGTGCCCAGCCTCGCCGGATTGCCGATCGCGCTGATGACGGCCGTGGCCTTCCTGGTGGGCGCCGCATGCTCGATGGCCTCCGGCATCATCGGCATGTACATCAGCGTCAAATCGAACGTGCGCACCGCGGCCGCGGCGCGCCGAAGTCTTGTCGAAGCAGTCCAGGTTGCGATGCGCGGCGGGGCGGTTTCCGGCTTCCTCGTCGTGTCCCTTTCGCTGCTTGGCGTGTGGGGCATCTTCACCATCTACTCGACGTTCGTGGCTGAGGTCACAGTCGCAGAGGCACCGTTCCTGATCGTCGGCTTCGGGTTCGGGGCGTCGTTCGTCGCACTCTTCGCTCAGCTCGGTGGCGGTATCTACACCAAGGCCGCCGACGTAGGCTCGGATCTCGTTGGCAAGGTCGAAAAGGGCATTCCCGAGGACGATCCACGCAACGCGGGCGTCGTCGCGGACCTCGTCGGCGACAACGTCGGCGACTGCGCCGGCCGCGGTGCCGACCTGTTCGAATCCACTGCCGCCGAGAACATCGGGGCGATGATCCTGGGCGTCGCGGTCTACGCGATCGCCGTGTCGGCTGGTTGGCCGAACCCTGAGGCGTGGATCTTCTTCCCGCTCGTCGTGCGTGCCTTCGGGCTTCTCGCCACCATCGTCGCGATCTTCTTCGTGCGCGGTAAGGAAACCGAGGACCCCATGAACATGCTCAACCGCGGCTACTGGGTCACGACCCTCTTGTCCGTGATCGGGCTGGCCATCGTGACCTCGGTGATGATGAACACGAATGGCGCCGTGGGCACGACGTTCGGCCTGCCGACATGGATCTACTTCTTCCTCGCCGGCATCGTCGGCCTCGCGACCAGCGTTGCCTTCGTCTACATCACGCAGTACTACACGGCCGGCTCGTTCCGCCCGGTGCGCGAGATTGCCGAGGCCTCCAAGACCGGTCCGGCCACGAACATCATCAGCGGCACCGCCGTTGGTTTCGAGACGACGCTCGTGACCGCAGTCACCATCAGCATCGCCCTGGCCGCGAGCTTCTGGCTCGGTAGTCAGGCCAACCTCGTGTCCAACGGCGTCAACGTCGGTGGCATCTTCGGCACCGCCGTCGCGACGATGGGCATGCTCATGACCACGGCCTACATCCTGGCCATGGATACGTTCGGCCCGATCACCGACAACGCCGGTGGCATTGCCGAGTTCAGTCGCGCCGAGAGTGGCGCGCGCGAGATCACCGATCGCCTCGACGCGGTCGGCAACACGACGAAGGCTCTGACCAAGGGCTACGCGATCGCGTCTGCTTCGCTGGCCGCGTTCCTGCTCTTCTCGGCCTACATCGACAAGATCAACGTCATCGAGGGTCGGCGCATCGCGGCCGGCGTCCCGGGTGCCCAGCTTCTCAACTCGGTCAACCTCCAGAACGTCGACGTCTTCATCGCGGCGATGCTCGCGGCGATGCTGGCTTACTTCTTCAGCTCGCTCGCCATCCGCGCGGTCGGCAAGACGGCACAGTCGATCATCGTCGAGGTCCGCCGCCAGTTCCGCGAGATGCCCGGGATCATGGACTACACCCAACGCCCGGACTACGCACGCGTCGTGGACATCACGACGCGCGCTGCGCTGCGCGAGATGGTCTTCCCGGGACTCGTGGCCGTCTTCTTCCCGATCGTCATCGGTCTGCTGCTCGGGGCCGAGGCCGTGGCCGGAATGCTCATGGTCGGCACCATCGCGGGTGTCCTGCTCGCCACCGTGCTCAACAACGGCGGCGGCGCCTGGGACAACGCCAAGAAGTACATCGAATCCGGCAACCTCAAGGATGAATTGGGCAACGTCCTCGGCAAGGGATCCGAGGCGCATGCCGCGGCCGTCGTGGGCGACACCGTCGGCGACCCGTTCAAGGACACTGCCGGCCCATCCCTGCATGTGCTCGTGAAGCTGCTGGCCACGATCTCGCTCGTCCTGGCGCCGCTGTTCATCCGCTAGGAAGTGACGCGGTCCCCGAACTCACAGCAAGTCATACGCATCGCGGCGTCATGTCGCCGCTAGCCTGACCCGTAGTGGACATCGTCTTTCAGGCGATCGTGATCGGGATCGTGCAGGGGCTTACAGAGTTCCTGCCGATCTCGTCCTCGGCACACCTGATCCTCATCCCGCAGCTGCTCGGCTGGAAGGACCCGTTCCTCAACAGCGCCGAGTTCGACGTCATGCTCCATGCCGGCACGCTGCTGGCGCTGATCATGTACTTCTGGCGCGACATCGTGCAGCTGCTGGGTGCCTTCTTCGCTTCAATCCGAGACCGCTCGATCGGTGACGACCACAATCGGCGCCTGGCGTGGTTGCTGCTGATCAGCGTCATTCCGGCGGCCATTCTTGGCGCGCTGTTCGAGAGCTTCTTCGACACCTATTTCCGAGCAGACGATCATCTGATCTACATCCCGGTGCTGCTGATCATCGGCGCCCTGCTCCTGTACGTAGCCGAGCGCGCCGCCCGCCACGTGCGCGAAATGTGGCAGATGCGCTGGCTCGATGCGCTGCTAATCGGCATCGCCCAGGCGTTCGCTCTCTTTCCTGGCATCTCGCGCTCGGGCGTGACCATCGCGGGCGGCCTGTTCCTGGGCCTGAAGCGCGACTCCGCTGCCCGCTTCGCGTTCTTGATGGGCATCCCGGTCATCGCAGGGGCGGTCATCTGGAAGGTGCGCGAACTCGATATCAACACGCTGGCATCGGGCGACGGCCTTGCGCTCGTCGCCGGTTTCACGGCCGCAGCGATTGCCGGCGTGCTGACCATCCGCTTCCTGCTTGGCTACCTTCAGAACCACAACACTGACGTGTTCGTGGCCTATCGCATCGGCTTTGCCGTTCTGGTCGCGGTGCTTCTGCTGATGCGCTGATAGCGCATGCCGCCGACAATCGGATAGCTCATGGAAGTAATGAAGCGGCTCCGCCAGCAGCAGATCCGCGACCTGGTCGGAACGCGCCCGATACGCACGCAACACGAGCTTGCCGCGGCCCTGCGCGACCGTGGCTTTCGGGCGACGCAGGCGACGGTCAGTCGCGATGTTGCCGAGATGGGCCTCGTCAAAGTCAGTCGCGATGACGGCGAACGTGCCTATGCCGTTCCTTCTCGCGGCGGACAACAGGAGACGAGCGCCGACGAGCGATTGGCCATGATCCTGCGCGACCTGCCGATCAAGATTCGCCCCGCTGGGCTGTTGCTCGTCTTGCGCGCTACTCCCGGATCGGCGCACGCGATCGCCGCCGCGCTCGATCGCACCGGTTGGCCCGAGGTAGCCGGCTCGATCGCCGGCGACGACACGGTCTTCGTAGCGTGCGGAGACCGCCCCGCCGTCGATCGGCTCTACAAACGCCTGCAGCGGCTCGCTGCCGCGGCCGATTAGCCGCGTCACGTTCAGTTGACGCTCCACAGGGCCACGCCTACAATCCGCGGACTCCTGACACGATGCGCTTTTGGCGTGTGAGCGCGTGGGTTTCCCTAGTTTTCGAATGGATTTCTGATTGCCATGAACAACAAGCCCGCATACCTGTCCAAGGAGGGCCTCGAGCAGGTCCGCCACGAGCTCGACGAGCTGACGAACGTTAAGCGTGCCGAGGTTGCTGCACGCATCCATGAGGCGAAGGAACACGGCGACATCACCGAGAACGCCGAATACGAGGACGCCAAGAACGAGCAGGCGTTCGTAGAGGGACGCATCCAGACGCTGTCGGCCCTCGTCAAGAACGCCGTCGTGATCGAGGAGAATCACTCCACGACCCATGTACAGATCGGCTCGAAGGTCACTGTGCAGTCTTCCGACGGCAAGGAGAGCTTCCAGATCGTCGGCTCGGCTGAGGCCGCTCCCGCGGAGGGAAAGATCTCGAACGAATCGCCCGTCGGCCGCGCCCTGCTTGGCCACAAAAAGGGCGAGGAGGTCGTGGTCACCGTCCCCGCCGGCGACTCGACCTACAAGATAGTCAGCATCTCCTGAGGCTCGCGCGTTGATGCCGGCAGCAAACCGGCCGGCGCAGGCCTACTGGGCCGACGAGATCGCCGGCCAGGTCTCCGGTCGGCAGGTAGTGAACGACTCCAAGACTCCTTCGGGCACGGTCCATGTGGGCAGCCTGCGCGGCGTCGTGCTGCACGACGCCATCCGTCGCGCAGTTGCCGAACACGGCACGGAGGTCGAGTTCCGCTACGGGATCGAAGATCTCGACCCCATGGATTCGCAGGCCCGGCTGACGCCAGACGCGATCGAGCAGTACATGGGCGTGCCGCTGGCCCATGTGCCGGCGCCGGAGGGCAGCCCGCATCCGAACTACGCGCGCCACTTCGCGACGCTCTTCCTGGAGACGTTCGCGGACCTCGGCATCCACCCGCACCTGTACTGGATGTCGGAGAACTACGCCTCGGGCGCGATGGATCCGTACATCGAGCGCGCGCTCGACCGAGCCGACGTGATCCTCGACATCTATCGCACGGTGAGCACGGTCAATCATCCGCAGGGTTGGCTGCCGATCAGCGTCATCTGCGAGAACTGCGGCCGAATCGGCACCACTGCCGCGCGCGACTGGGACGGCAGGGAGGTTTCATATGACTGCCGTACCGATCTCGTCGAATGGGCGACCGGATGCGGCTTCCACGGCCGCGTCTCACCGTTCGGTGGTCGCGCCAAGATGGTCTGGAACGTGGACTGGGCCGCGCGCTGGGGCCTGGTGGGCGCCACGATCGAGGGTTGTGGCAAGGACCTCGCCACGGCCGGCGGCTCGCGCGACCGCGCCGACGCGATCTCGCGGCGGGTCTTCGATCGCGTGCCGCCGCTCAACATCCCCTACGAGTTCCTGAACATCGGCGGGCGCAAGATGAGCACGTCGCGCGGCGAGGGCGCCGCAGCGCACGAAATCGCGGATGTCCTGCCGGCGACCCTGACCCGCTTCCTGTTCCTGCGCCACAGGCCCAACAAGGCCATCGATTTCGATCCTTCCGGCGACACGATCCCGCGCCTTTTCGACGAATTCGACCGGATAGCCGATGCCGTGGCGGGAGGCTCTCCGCGCGGCGAGCTGCCGCCCGATCCCGAGCGCATCTACGCGCTCTCGCTGACCAATGCGGAAGCCGATCCGAAGGTGGAGGCTGCCCGCTTTCGACCGCCTTTCGCCCACCTTGCGCTGCTGCTCCAGGTGCCCGGTCCCGACATCATGGAACGCCTCGCGACCGAGAAGGGCAGTCCGCTCGACGATGCGGAGCAGGACACTGCGCTCGAGCGCATCGCGAGCGCACAGAAGTGGCTCGAATCGCTCGCGCCGGAGTCCGCGCGCCTGTCGGTTCACTTCGAGGTCCTGCCGGCGGCCGCAGGTGAGCTGAGCCGGGAGCAGCAGGAGTATCTCGCCGCCCTGGCCGCCGCCGCCGAGCAGCAGTCGCCGGTTGGCGGCGTGGCGTGGCAGGAGCTCATCTTCAACACGGCCAAGCCGCTGGGGCTCAAGGCCGGCGACGCGTTCGGCGCCATCTACCGCTCGTTCCTTGATCGGCCGAACGGCCCTCGTGCCGGTTGGCTCCTTGCGTCACTATCGGCAGCGTTCGTCATCAGCCGGCTGCGTGAGGCGGCGGCATTCGGAGGGCAGCAATGAGCGTCGGCCTGCAGCGCCTGCGCGAGGACACGGACGCTATCCGTAACGGCGCCATCGCCAAGGGCGAGGATCCGGCGCTCGTCGATCAGGCCATCGCCGCGGACGAGGAGCGCCGCCGGCTGTTGGGCGACGTCGACGGCTTGCGTGCCCAGCGCAAGGAGATCTCCGCACAGGTGGGCGCGGCCATGAAAGCCGGCGGCGCCGGCGCGGACGAGCTCAAGGCACGTTCAACAGAGATCGGCACGCGCATCGAGGCCGGCGAGCAACAGCTGCGCGAGATCGAGACACAGCTCGAGGACCTGCTGCTGCGCATCCCCCAACCGCCGGATCCGGACGTGCCGGTCGGTGGCGAGGAGGACAGTGTCATCGTCCGCACGTGGGGCGAGCCGGTCTCCGCAGAGGGCAAGAAGCCGCATTGGGAAGTGGCTGAAGCGCTGGGCATGTTCGACCTCGCCGCGGGTGCCAAGGTGAGCGGCAGCGGCTTCCCCATCTATGTCGGTGCCGGGAGCCGTCTCCAGCGAGCGCTGATCAACTTCTTCCTCGACCTGCACACGACCGAGCACGGCTTCACGGAGGTTTGGCCGCCGGCTGTCGTCAACGAGGACTCCGCGCGTGGCACGGGCCAGATTCCGGACAAGGAAGACATGATGTACGTCGTCACACGTGACGACCTGTACCTCGTTCCGACTGCGGAAGTGCCGGTCACCAACATGCACCGCGACGAAATCATCGAGACAGACCGGCTGCCGATCCGCTACGTCGCCTACTCACCGTGTTTTCGACGCGAAGCTGGTGCCGCGGGCGCCAAGACGCGCGGCATCCTGCGCGTCCACCAGTTCGACAAGGTCGAGATGGTCTGCTTCGAGAAGCCGGCCGAGTCGGCGGCGACGCTCAAGTGGCTGACCGAGCGCGCGGAGGTCGTGCTCCAGCGACTTGGCCTTGCTTACAGGGTGAAGCTCATGGCGACGCGCGACATGGGCTTCGTGCAGGCCAAGAAGTACGACATCGAGGTCTGGGCGCCGGGCGTACAGGACTGGCTCGAGGTGTCGAGCGTGTCGAACTTCCGCGACTACCAGGCGCGCCGGATGAACATCCGCTGGCGTCCGGCAGCAGGGGAGAAGCCTGAGATCCTGCACACCCTCAACGGATCAGGTTTGGCTCTGCCACGCACGATGGCCGCGTTGCTCGAGGTCTATCAGCAGCCCGATGGCAGCGTGGCGCTGCCCGAGCCTCTCGCGTCGACGGTCGGTCCGCTTGAGGCACCGTAATCGCTCATTTCCTCTGGACGCGGAGGTGGACCTGATCGCGCCTGACTCTCTGCGCACCAAATCGGGACTTCTGACGCCAGCGAGCCGCGCATAATCCTCCCTGTGAGGGGTCGCCGTCTTCTTGTGGCGTTTCAGGCTTCGCTGATATCTGGTCGTCGCCCTGGCGCAACCGGCGTTCGGCCTCGTCACGATCGGGACGACCGGCACGACTGGAGCGTGGACGGTCGCGGACAGCGCCATCGGCTCGGCTCTGCGCTGCACCTACGACGACTCGGATCTCGCCACCCTGACCATTTCGCCACCACAGGTCTACGGGATCGCCCGCCGCGGTCGCCAGGTTGGCTGGGAGGTAGACGTCTTTCGGGCAAAGTGGTGGCAGAGCATCCCCGACTCGAACCAGTGGTACCTCGCCTACTCGAGCGGCATCGCCAAGGCCAAAGCGACCAGGTCCACGGCGGCCGTGTTCGAGCCCCGGCAGTGGACCGTTCCTGTCGAGTTCAGGACTGCGTACGACTCGTTCAAGGTTCGGCTGACCCTCCATTGGTACGCCAAAAACAAAGTCACCGAGCGCGGGCAAGTCACTGTCGAGTTCGAGTACTACGGGCTCGAAAGGGCCGGGCAACCGTTTGACCCTGCAACATCCACCTACGGCCCGGGCCACTGCGCGGGCAGCCTCAATGCGCCGCAGCTGCCGCCTGACCTGGGTACGCGTGCTCCTATCCCGACGGGTTTCGTGCGGATGTCGCATTGGCGGCCCTATTGGAAGGGCTTCTCGGAGGACCAGGTCCAGGCGACGATTGCCGAACTGACGCGAATGCATCAGTCAGGCGTGATCCTGACCGGCCTCCAGACGGGCAACAAGTACGTCGCTCCCCGCAGATGTCGCGCACTACCTCCAGATGTTCCGTGATGCCGGCATAACGCCATACCTCGCGCTATGGGTCGGCAAGTTCAGCGTCGCCGAGACCGATACCGCGGTGCGAGCCTGGCAGGCCGGTCAGGGCGGGTGGGGTGGGATTGTCCTCGATGTCGAAGGGCGGCCTGTTAACCCTCGTCAGGACTGATCGATCCGCGGCCGTCCAGGCCGTAGCCAGATTCATGACGCGAGTTCGACCTCTCACTCCGTTCCTCGCCTACAGCACGATGGCCATCCCCAGTGACTACCCGGACATGCTGTACTCGGAGCTAAACGGGTACTCCGACGTGTTCATGCCACAGCTCTACTTCAAGCACTCGGAGACGGCGCTCTATATGCTCGATCGGCTGAAGGCCAGCGTCGACTACGAGTCGGCTGGCTGGGCAGATCCGCCGAAGCCAATGATTCCGGTCGTCAACGACTGGGGTAACGGCGTCGACGTCGATGAGCTGCGCAACTACATCGAGATCTCATTCGCCCGATACGGCGCTGTCTCGGCGTGGCGGCTCCACCCGACGATGCACGAGGACGTCAAGGACCTGTGGGGGACGTTCCCCCTCTGACGCGCGCCGGGAGGACTAGGCCGCGGCCGGCGCAGCGAGGCGTCGTCCTTGTGGAGCGTCGGCTTCGCGCACGCACTGATCGCAGATGATCAGCGGCTGCCACGCACGTCGGGCCCGGCTCCGGGTGTCCTCGTCGACGCTCCTGTGGCACAAATCGCAGCGATAAAGGTCCGTGGGTGATCTCATGGCGATAAGCCTCATGGTTCGGCCTCGAGAGCGGGACGGGCCATTGGTCGCCTAGTAGCCGCCGAGCGGCACGTGCCCGTATGCCCTGGATACACGGAGAGATGGCCGAGCGGTTCCGGGCGGCGGACTTGAAGACCGTATCCTCGGGCCGTGACCGCTCCGCTGGTCTTGGACATCGGCATAGTCCTCCTCGCCGCTGCGGGCGGCGGCTGGCTGGCGCGTCGCGTTGGGATGCCGGCGGTTGTTGGCTATCTCGCAGTTGGCCTGCTCGTTTCGCCATTTACTCCCGGGTACGTCGCCGACCGTGAGCAGATCCAGCTCCTCGCCGACGTGGGCGTGGCCCTGCTGCTCTTTGAGGTTGGGGTCGAAATTGACTTCAGGAGGCTTGGCTCGGAGCACCGCTCGCTACTACTGGCAGCGCCGATCCAGGTGGCCGTCACGATGGCCGTGGCGGCCGTGGCGCTGTTCTTCTTTGGACTTGAACCCGATGCCGCTGGGCTCATTGGACTGGGTGTTGCGTCGTCGTCAAGCGTGGTGGTGGTCAATATCACGCGCAGCAGACGCCGCACGACGGACCCGGACACCGAGCGCACCCTCGTGGGCTGGAGCGTGGTCCAGGACGTTGCCGTCGTGATTGCATCGGTAATCCTGCTCAGCCTCGTCGGTCTGAACGAGCGGGATCCCGGTCTCGCGCTCGCTGCATTCGGTGCCTATGCCGTGGTTGCCACGGCCGCGGCCTGGCTGCTGCCGCGCCTCCTGGGCGCCGTGCGCTGGGAACCGGACTTGTTCTTGATCCTGTCACTTGCGACGGCTTTGACGGTGGCGGCGCTTGGAGATCTCATCTTCGGCGTGCCTCTTGCGCTGGCAGCTTTCGTGGCCGGCCTGGCGATCAGCGAAGGTCCGGCCACGACCGAGGCGCGGCTGCGATCTGCTGCCGTTTCGTGATGTCTTCGCAGTGCTGTTCTTCGTGGCTGTCGGGTCGCTCATCGATCCCGCCGAGCTTGGATCCGCGCTACCGGTGGCAGCCCTGCTGGTCGCGTTGGTCGGGGTCAAGGTGGGTATCTCCTATGTGATCGCCAGGCTGGGGCGTCTGCCAAGGCCACGCCAGGTGGCCGTTGCGCTCGGCCAGATGGGTGAGTTCAGCTTCGTGATCGTTTCGGCTGGCGCTCTGGCAGGAATAGTCCCGGCGTCGTGGTTCTCGGCGACCCTCGGGGCAGTGGTGATCACGATCGCCGCGTCAGCGATCCTCGCCCGCCTCGTTGGGCCGCGAGTTCCTGGGGCCAGGGCTGCGACCGATTAGGCGGCCAGGCGGGTATGCTTTTTTCCGGGAGAGGTGGCCGAGCGGTTTAAGGCGGCGGTCTTGAAAACCGTTGAACGAAAGTTCCGGGGGTTCGAATCCCTCCCTCTCCGCCAACCTTTATGGCGAACCGGCGGATGTCGTGAACGAGTATCCACCGGTCGCTGTGCTGTCCGAATAGACCTCGATCGTGTACGTGCCATCAACGGGCAACGTGACGATGCCCAAATCGCCGCACGTGACTGCAACCGTTTGGGTCGACCCGTCTGGTAGCAGCAGCCGCCAATCGAGTCCATCGACGCACGTCGTTTCGGCGGTGGTCAGGTTGACGACCTGACCGGCGGTGCCGGCGAAGGTGTAGTCGTGCCACTCGCCGACCTGGGCGATCGTCCCGGTGACGGTGTCGCCGATGGTCAGGTTCGCCCCGGTCGGCGGTGGGGCCGCCAGCGTCTCGAAGCTGTACGGGCCGGTGGCCGTGCCATCCGACCAGACCTCGAGGGTGTAATCGCCCGTGGCCGGCAGCACAACCCTACCCATGTCGCGGCACGTCGCGGCCTCTGTTTGGGTCAATCCATCTGGCCGAAGCAGCCGCCAATAGAGTCCATCTACGCAGGTCGCTTCACTGGTCGCGAGGTAGATGACCTGACCGGCAGTGCCCGCGAAGGTGTAGTCGTGCCACTCGCCGATCTGGGCGATCGTCCCGGTAATCGTGTCGCCGATGGTGAGGGCGGCCACCTGGGGCGACGGGGCCTCGTCTGCGACGAAGCCATAGGCGCCGGTGGCTGTGCCGTCAGTGAAGACCTCGACCGTATATGTGCCGGCCGTCGGCAGCACAACCCGGCCCATGTCATGGCACGCGACTGCCTCGGTCTGGGTATTTCCGTCGGGCAACAGGAGCCGCCAACTCAGCCCGTCGACGCATGTCGTGTTGGTGGCCGCGAGGTAGATGACCTGGCCGGCAGTGCCGGCGAAGGTGTAGCGATCGCGGACAGCCGCGTTACCGATCTGGCCGGAGACGGTCTGACCGAACACGAGATCCTGGAGAACGCCATTCTGGACGGCATTCGCCGCAGGACCGTTGGCCGCGGCAAACGCGGCTGCACCAGCGGCGTAGGACGAGTCGCCCGTAACCCCCACGTCGAGGATGCAGTTTGTCAGGCCAGGCTCGGTCGTGACGCCGACCGCCTTGCATAGCGCTTCTGCCTGCGCGCGAGTGTCGGGATCCAGGCTGTCAATGGTCGCAGGGGCGATCGGGAAGTCGGGCAACGTGAACGTTGATGTGTCCTGTCCCGGGGCGTAGTCAAAGAGCAATTCGGCCTGCGTGATGCGCCAGCTGTCGCCGAACTGGTGATAGAGCTTGTTGAAGAAGTCCGGGTCGGATGGATCCAGGACGAGTCCATCGCGTCCGGTCAGGTCGTTCGTGGGATCGCCGTCCTCGCTCCCACCCAGGCCGCGCAGCGTCGGGGCGATCGCCGGATCAGGCGCAAGGCCGTAGTTGAGGTTGTAGGCGTGACGCTCGATAAACAGGTGGGTGCCCGCGGGCCAGTCGATCGTGACCAATGCCCCGTGGCGCTCGAGGATGCCGCCGTTGGGGAGCCGCATCGAAACGTCCGCGCCGGTCACCGGGTTGCCGTTGGCACTCACGGTGAGAACGTCCGAAGCGGAGGACGAAGAGCCGGCCTCGACCGCGGTCCCGGCGATGATCGAGACCATGACCCGGTCACCCGCCACGCCCACGCCCACGGCCGAGGTAATCGAAACATCCGATCCGACCGGAAGTGGCTTCTGGCGAGCCTGTAAGACGACGCTGCCATCGGCCGACGCGGCGATCTGGAATTCGCCAGCAGCCTGGAAGTCGAAAGGCAACCCGTCGGATGTTTGAAGGTGCGGGTCGCCCTGCGAGCACAGGTGGCACACAAGAGGACTTTTTGGGTTGCGGCAAGTGCCGAGGCAGAAGAAGTGATACTGGGGGTAGCCCGGTACTCGGGAGCAGAGGCCCTGACAAACAATTCCGTGGGCGAATTCGCACTTGTAGCCAAGGCAATAATAGTCTTGAGCGTTAGGGTCAGAGTTGCAAAGGACCGCGTAATGGCATCCGAAAGCCCGAGGACCGCCAGCGGGCGGCGTCTTTGGGGCTGCCGGAGCTGGTGGTGGCGGTGCCTTGGGCACGGCAGGCGTGGTCGGTGGCGGCTTGAAGCTTGGACTCGGTATGTGCGGGAACGACGGCCGATGGAGCTTTGGCAGTGATGGCAAGTGAAAGTTCGGAAGCGTGGGCAGCATGAGTCCGCTTGGGTCCGTCTGATTGACCGGATCTCCCCCGGCATAGCGATAGAGGTTGGCGTCTCCGCCCTGGAAGCGAATCGGGTCGGACGACGTCCACCGCCCCACGACCGGGTCGTAATCGCGGGCCCCGAACAGGACCAATCCCGTGTCAGGATCCTGCAGCCCGCCGGCAAATCCGATCGTGAATGGAGCGGAGCCTGAGTCGCTGAGCAACCGACCCCAGGCGTCGTACTGCATGTTTTCGACGACCTGCCCGCTTTCGGCATCCACGAGGAGGATGGGGCTCCCGACCTGATCAGTGATCACGCGGTAGGTGTGGCCATCGCGAATGACGTAAGCCAACCGGCCGGCGTCGTCCCAAGCGAAGCGCGCTACCACGTTGCCTGAGCCGTCGAACTGGGCTGCGAGCTGCCCGTCGGGTCCGTACACGTAGCCGGAGGTCAGGACGCCGTCGACCGAGCGGCCAACACGCCGACCTTCGGCGTCAACGGTGTACTGGACCTGGCGTCCATCCGGAAGCGTCGAGCTCAGAAGGGAGCCGGTGTCGTCGTATTGGAACGCGGTGACTCCCGCGGGGCCGGTCTGCTGCAGGAGCGTGCCGTCGGGGGCGTACTGGTAGGTGACATCGCCCCACGTGAGCAGGCGGTCGCGGTCGTCATACGTGGCAGCCACGGTCGCTGCAGGACTCACGACCGTCACTCGATTGCCGGCCGGGTCATAGCTGTCCTGCTCCTGGACGACGCCATCGAGACTGACTCTGGCCAGACGGCCGTCGGCGTAGGTGATCGCGGTCGTCTTGGCAGCGGATGACGTCCCATTGGTGACCGTCACGCCCGAGATGCGGCTCAGTGAGTCATACGTGTAGTCCTGCTCGAGGACCTGATCGCCTGCAACGGTCGTCACGGCGCGCACCAGGCGGCCCTGATCGTCGTATTCGTCGTGGGTCGCAACAACGCCAACGGTCGTGTCCGTGGGTAGTCCACTCGACGGGTCGCGCGTGATCGTCAGATCGCCCAACGCGGTGAGCCCGCCCGCCGTGTCGAAGGCGAGCGCCCATGTGTCTGCTCCGTTGACCGAGATCGACGTCACCCGCCCGGCAGCATCGATGGGTGCGTCCACCCGACCCTGCACAGGACCCGACCAGGAAATGATTGTCAGCAGGCCCGCGCTGTAGCCGTAGCTGGTGGTCACGTTGCCTGGAGCTGTCGAGGTGGCCAGCAGTCCCGTCGAAGGGTCATAGCTGTCCACGACCTGTCCGCGACCTGACTGCATCCGCACCAGGCGCCCCGCCGTGTCGTACTCGAAGGCCAACGACCGGCTGCCCGGGCCGGTCACGCTGGCAAGTTGACCATCCGCCGTGTAACTGTCGAGCTCGTACGAGCCGTCGTCGGGCACGGTCGGCGGGAGCCACGCCGTTGGCCGACCGCCTGGGCTGGTGCCCACGGTGAAGGAAGGGTGGCCCGGTGGCCTGGCCTGGACCGCGCGACCAGCCGCGTCATACAGCACCGCCGTGGTCGCGCCGTCAGCGCTCGTGAGTTGAACGGGACGGCCATCTCCATCTACCGCCGTTGCCTGGACGCTTCCGTCGGGAAGGGTGATCGTCGCCGTTCCTGTTGATCCGTCATACGTGTAGGTCGATGTCGCCGCGTCCGCGCCGCTGCCCACCGTCTCGCTCGCGAGCCGGCCGCTGTCGTCGTAGGCATATGCAACATCCGGCTGACCCGGCGCGACAGCCGCGACGACGCGATCCGCGTCGTCAAAGGTCGCGCTGCTGACACGATGCTCAGGGTCTGTTGCCGTCAGCGTCCGTGTGGTCGGGCCATATGTCTCGAGCCAGGTGCTGCCGTCGGCGGTGTAGGACGCAGAAGTCTGGGCGTCGAAGAGCGATCCACCAGACGGAACATCAGCGGTGCGGGTGGTCTCCGCTCGATATTCGACACCATCCGGCCGCGTCTGAACGAACGGGGTGAGCATCGGTGCCTGCATCCCCCAGCGTGGGTCGGGCTGTGCGCCCAGGTCGATCTTGGTGCCGTCTGGGAGAACGACCGCGCGGTGTCCGCCAGTGTCCTCACTTTCGACAGTTGTCGTTCCGTCCGGTGCTACATACGTTCGCTGGACTGCACCGGCGACCCGCTCGTTTCGATACGTGGACGTGCTGCCACCTGCCGAGGCGACAGATATCTCGACGCTGCCGTCCGCTGCCGTGCGCTGCCACTGCACGCGCACACCGTCCGGATCCTTGGTGGCGCTGAGCCGGCCGGCACTGTCGTACTCGTACTGCGACAGTCCGCCGGTCGGCCAGGTCACCGACGTAACCAGCCCACCCGATGCCCACGTCATCCTGGCGTATGCGCCTGTCGGGTCGATCACGGTGGTCAGGTCGCCTGCATCGTCAACACCCACCGTCGTCGCACCACCGTCCGCAGCGGCCAGCGCCTGCGGCAGCCCGTTCTCGTCGCGCTGGACGCGCAGGCTTACCGGCTCTCCGTCGCGCGTCCCATCGATGCTCAGCAGCCGGCCGGCGTCGTCGTAGGCAATGGTCAGCAGCGTGATCCCGGTGATGCCGTCGACGGTCCGGACATGCCTGCCTGATCCATCGAAGAGGTACACGAGCTGGCCGTCATAGGACGCGATGGCGGTCTCACCGGAGCCCACGTCGACCGGCGCCACGAGACGCCACGAGCCATCGCCGCCGAGCAGTACGCCATTGGCAGCGTCGTAGCGCTGGACGACGTCGATCGACCAGCCCCCAAGCCCGAGGCTGGCGGCATCCCAAACCGGCCGATCCAGCCGGCCCGGCGCCCACTCGGAGGAGTAGGTGAGCGCCATGCCAGTGCCCGCGACGGGGACCGCCAGGGCTGCGGTCTGCTGCTCGCACGGCACGTATCCGGAGAGGTCGCAGGCCTCGAGGTCGAGTGGACCGACGACCTTGGCCTCCGCACTTGGAGCTGCCGTGGGGCTGGCCGTCGTGCTCGGTGCGGCCGTGGGGCCGGGCGCCACAGACGGAGTGGGCGAGGCCGTTGGGCCGGGAGCGATCGATGGGGTCGGTGATGGGCTCGCGCACCCGGCAATCACGAACGCTAGGCCAACAATCACCAGGGCAGATGTAGTGCGGGGGCGCCCAAGGCGTCCGGCGGCGGCCAGGTGCAAGAGCGTCATGACTACTGGTCGCAGCCTCCAGTGGAAATCAATACGCCGATCTGTGTCGCGGCCAGACTTTTCTACGTGGCCGAGTTTGCGGATGCTAGACGTTTGACCTGGCTCCGGACACCCCAATTGGCGCCTTCAGACCCGAAGGATCACATTGCTCCGTATATCGCCTCTGGCTTAAAGTGATGGCCGTGACACTCCGCTTCGCGGCCACTCGTGCCAGCGCGATAGTGCCGCTGGCCATGTCCATTGCGGCGCTCGGTGTTCTGGCCTGGGCGCTGGGCTTTGGCGTCGCGCGGCCGCCGACAGGTGGCGAAGGCGCGGCCGCTCGTCTGTGGCAGCTGCTCATTGCCGGCCAGCTGCCGGTCATTGCCTGGTTCGCGCTGCGCTGGCTGCCTGCGGCGCCACGCGAGGGTGTGATCGTCCTCACCGCGCAGCTCTGCGCTGGCCTCGCCTCCGCAGCGCCGGTCTTCCTGCTGCATCTCTAGTCCCCGAGGTACACGATCGTGGAAATTCTCAAGAAGGAAGCCAGCCGGAAGGGCACGCCCGACCGGTTCATCGGCGAGGTGTGGATCGACCAGCTTGCCGGCGGGCAACCCAACGAGCATCTGCGGGTCAACGTTGTTCGCTTCGCGCCGGGTGCTCGCAACTCTTGGCATGCCCATGCAGTGGGCCAGACGCTGCACGTGACCGAAGGTATCGGTCGGGTTCAGGCGGCCGGCGGCGAGATCCAGGAGGTCCGCGCCGGCGACACGATCTACACGGCGCCCGGCGAGTGGCACTGGCACGGCGCGGCGCCCGATCACTTCATGACCCACCTGGCGATGTGGGAAGCTCCCGCCGAGGGACCCGAGTCCGAATGGGGTGAGCCGGTCGGCGACGCCGACTACCGCTGACGGTCCTCGCGGTCCTGGCGTCTGATGCGGCGCACGATAAGCAAATCGATCAATACGATCGCACCGCCGGCGAGCAGCCCGAGCAGCGCAATCGCGACAAGCGCCTGGTCCATCGTCGATACATCATCGTCGATCTCGGCCGGCGCTAGCATCCGAGCCGTGAAGGGCATCGTCCTTAGAAGGGCCACTGACGCGGATGCGGAAGCGACCGCGGACCTGTTCATCACGTCGCGCAGCGAGGCTCTGCCAAGCGTCCACTTCCCTTACCCCGATGACAGCGTCAGGCGCTACGTGCGTGACGTGCTGATCGACAAGACCGAAGGCTGGCTTGCCCAGGACGGCGACCGGATCGTGGCCGTCATGTCGCTCACGCCCGGCTGGATCGACCAGCTGTACGTGGCCACGGATCGGCAGGGACAGGGCATCGGCCGCCGGCTACTCGACCTTGCCAAGGAGCGCAGTGACGGCGACCTGGAGCTGTGGACGTTCCAGGTCAACGACCGGGCGCGTCGCTTCTACGAACGGAACGGCTTCACTATCGCCGAGATGACCGACGGATCAGGCAACCAGGAGCGGGAGCCGGACGTGCGCTATGTCTGGCATGGATCGGTCACGGATCCTTCAGGCGGGTAGCGCTCCCTGCAGGAATCGCGCGGCGTTGCCTCCGATGAAGCCCTCGACGACGGCCGGCGCCACGTCCGCAGCGAGCATCGAATCGGCCAGGGCAGGCAGGCCCTCGCAGTCGATCAGCATCCTGAGCGCCCCGTCCATGTCCGAGCCGATCGCCACGTGCTCGTCGCCTGCCGCGGCAAACGCGCGGCGGATCATTCGCGCGGCGGAGTTGAGCGTCGTGCCGCCCAGGAGCTGGGTGGCCATCACGACGCCGAGCAGTCCGCCGCGCGCACCCACCTCGCGCGCCACGGCATCGGGAACGTTGCGCGTCGACGCGTTGTAGCGCCGAATGAGGCCGGGCCGTGGCGCCGTGTCATCGCGGAGCGCGGTGTGACTGATTGCGAACGGGCGTCGCAGCAGCGGCATGGTCTCTTCGATGCCTGTCAGCGACATGTGCGCGAGGTCGACGATCACGCCCTGGTCCTCGAGCGCCTCGACGACGTCACGGCCAAAGTCGCTCAGGCCACCTGCCGTGCCCCCAGTCCCGGAACCGACGACATCGTTGTCCATGACGTGCGCCGGCGCGAACATGCGCACCCCGCGTTGCCATAGCCGGCCAACATTGCGCAGGTCGCCATCGAGTGCATGGCCACCTTGCACGCCGAGCACAATGCCGACCGGACCGCCCCGAGACAGGCACCGGCGCAGATCAGAAACCGAGCGGACCACAAGCAGCTCGCCTTCCGATCCGGCACACCAGCGCTCGATGCGATCGATCAGCCAGCCGGCAATCGCCATCGGCGATCCGACGGCGGAAGCCGGCAGTCCCAGTGAGCGGAAGTGCCAGCGCGAGAGGGAACCGCCGACGTCCGGCCACGACGTGGCGACGCTGAGACCGACGACGCCGTAGCCGACGGACTTCAGCCGAGGCAGGTCCACATGGCCGCGGCCGCCCAGGAGGAACGAATCACGAAACAGGGCGCTGCCGACGAGCAGGTCGATTGGTCTTGCGCCGGCAACCAGCGCTCGTGCTCGCGGCGAGGCGGTCAGCCGGCCGGCAAGGGCAGTCCTATTGGCTGCCCGATCGACGAGCGAGGAGAGGAGGGCCGTTACTCGGTCGCCGTCGGTGCGGCCTGGGTCTCGTCCGCGGTGATGGGAAGCGCGGGCTGCGTCTCACGCACGGCGTCCAGTCGCCGCTGGAGGATGTCCAGCGGCACCTCACGTCCGGTCCAGAGATTGAATGCGGCGGCCGTCTGACGCAGCAGCATCGTGTCGCCGTTGACGACCTCACTCGCTCCAGCCGCGCGCGCGTCGCGCATCAGCTTCGTCTCGCGCGGCTGGTAGAGCAGGTCGATCACCATCAGGTCCGGCGGCAGCAGCTCAGCCGGGATCGGTGATTGCTCACCGGCATCGGCCAGGGCGGACGCGTTGACGAGGATCTTGGTCTTCGCGAGCTCCGCCTCGATGACCGACTCATGCCAGGGCATCGCGCGCAGCTCCATATGTGACGCGCTGCGCCCGAAGTGGCGGATCAGTCCCTCGGCGCGATGCAGGTGACGGTTGAAGACGATGACCCGCTGAAAGCCACCGGTGATGAACGCGTAGACGGCGGCGCGCGCGCCACCGCCGGCGCCGATGATCACGGCCTGCTTGGGCATCTTCTGCCGGCCGATCAGCACGTCAAGCGCGGCACGGAAGCCGACGACGTCCGTGTTGTGGCCGACCAGCCGCGTCGCCTCGCGCGTGATCGTGTCGACCGCGCCGGTCGACAGCGCCTCGTCGGTCAGCCGATCCATCATCGACGCGACCCGCTCCTTGTAAGGGACCGTGATGTTCGCGCCCAGATAGTCGTCGCCGCGGAGCTGCTCGATCGCGTCGGACAATGTCATCAGCGGGACATCGAGCGGCTCATAGCGCGCATCAATGCCGGCGTCATCGAACGCGGCCTGCTGCAGCTCGCCTGAAAGCGAGTGCGAGACCGGATGGCCGATGAGCGCGACCTGCTTGGGCATGCCGAAACACCTTTTGATCGGGCCCGGACAGAGCGGGCGGGAAGGCCTCCGATGCTATCATCGGCAGCCCGGATTGGGAGAGGTCGCATAGAGGCCTAGTGCGGCGGTTTGCTAAACCGCTGAGTGGGGTAACCTGCTCCGAGGGTTCGAATCCCTCCCTCTCCGCCAATGCGCCCGTAGCTCAGTGGATAGAGCATCTGGTTGCGGACCAGAAGGTCGTGAGTTCGAGTCTCGCCGGGCGCGCCACGTTCCGACCCTGGCGTCAGTGATGTAGCGCGCCGCGAACGAATGTCGGCCGATCAGGCCTTTGCCTGGGGCACGAAGTCTTGTCCTGTCGACCTCTTCGCGACACGCTCGTACAGCCACGCCGGGATGGCCGCGATCGTGGTCACCACAAAGCGCTCGATCCGATCGCGTTCCAGCGCCACGCTACCGATCAGCACGCTCAGGCTGCCCCACCACAGAACTGGCATTGCCAGGAAGGCCACCACCGGTACCAGCCACTTGCAATTCGTACGGCCGGCGTAGACGGCAAGCGCGGCCGCGACCGGCAGGCGAAGAAGAAGCGGGATCGGGATGTGGCCCTCAGACGCCGTGCCGCTCGCCTCGCGGATGAGCAGGTCGATCCACGATCGCCACTGGCCAGGATCCATCAGCAGTGAGGCACACACCACCGCGACCGTCGTTCCCAGGGCAATCGCGAGTGCCCGCCATTCGCGTCGGGCGGCGAACCAGAGCAGGCCGACACCGGGTGTCACCTTGGTCAGCAGCACGAACGACCAGGTTCCCGGCCAACGAAAGCCGAGCACGATCGCCAGCGCCAGGAGCAGGTGGATGTTGCCGCCCCAGATCTCGAAGAAAGCAAGGGGCAAGGCGAACACGAAGAGGACCGGCCCGGTCAGGACCAGGAGAGTGACCATGAGCAGGCCAGCCCACAGAGCGAGGAACTGATCCCACGGCAGGCTCAGGACTGGGTTGAGCGTCTGCAGGAACGCCGGCGAATAGAGATAAGCGCCGTAGTCACCCGCGTCAGCCGTGTACGGCGGCAGGCGGATGGCGCGCCAGTACGCATAAGCATCGTGCCCGGCGCCCATGCTGCCCGCAACGTGGCCGCTTCCGACCACCGTGAACGCGAGAATGAGCCCGGCCCCGATTGCTCCGACGATGATCAACGTCCACCTCACGGTGGACAGCCTCTGTTCCAATTTCACGGCACTCCGCCATGAATGATCGCGCATCCGCGCAAGGTCAATGCGCGAGGCTCGGATGGGACGTCGGACCGTGGCTGTACGATCGGCGCGTGAACTATGAGCTGTACATGAGCGCGGCCCTGTCGGAGGCGCGCGCGGCTGCCGACGCCGGAGAGGGCGCCGATGGCGCCGTCGCCGTGCTCGACGAAGCGCTCGTGGCGCGCGGCCGCGGCCAGGTCATGGGCAGCGGCGATCCGACCGCACATGCCGTGGTCGTCGTGGTCCGCGAGGCCGCGCGACGACTCGGTCGCTCGGACTTGACCGGCGTCGTGATCTTCACCGCCGTCGAGCCGTGCGCGATGTGCGTCGGGGCGCTGCTCGAGTCGAATGTCGACGGGCTCGTCTTCGCCATGACCGACGAAGCGGGCGGCGCGGCGGGCTCGGCTGTCCAGCTCGCTACTGGCGGCTCTTTGCCACGTCACCTTGAGGTGGTGTCGGGGATCATGCAACGCGAGGCCGTGGAGATACGTGACGGCGCGCGCCCACCGCTACAGGCGCCGGCCGCGCGCGCCTGACGCGCCGCAAACCTGTCCCCGGCTCCTGAAGCGGGTCGCTTGGTATCCTCTGGCCGCGGAGAGGTGTCCGAGTGGTTGAAGGTGCCGCTCTCGAAAAGCGGTGTGCGAATAGCACCGTGGGTTCGAATCCCACCCTCTCCGCCACTCACCCTTTCTGACACCGCCTGGAGAGGTCGCATAGAGGCCTAGTGCGCGGCACTGGAAATGCCGTATGGGGCAACCCATCGAGGGTTCGAATCCCTCCCTCTCCGCCATCCCTCTATTCACCGTCGGGTGGCAATGCGAGGCGCCTGTAGAATCGGTCGGCCGTGCTAGGCGGGGAACTAGCGGTGCCCTGTACCTGCAATCCGCTCCAGCAGGGCTGAATTCCCACCCGAGGCCCGCGTTCGCGGAAGCCGACGGGGAGATCGACGTTGAGGATCGGGTCCCGCGCAGCGGCGAAGTGTGAACCTCGTCAGGTCCGGAAGGAAGCAGCGATAAACGCTGATCGCCGGGTGCCGCGGATCGGCCTGATCCGAGCCGGTCTCTTCGTTGGGCACGCGGTCGTCACCGGTCGACGGTGGGTGCACGGCAAATCAACTTCTGCTCCGGGACGTGACGAATGCCCAAGATGGCTGTTGGACAGAGTGGCGGCGTAGATCGGCTCGTTGCAGCCGACCACGGCATCGACGCGGGTCAAGTCCAAGCGGCCGGCCGCGCGTCGTCGGCAGACGCGTGCTTCGCGGTCGGGCGGCTCTAAACTGCCGTCAGTGGCCCAGACAATTCCCGACGGCGCGGCCCATACCGACGCCTCACAATCCGCGCGCCCCGCGCATCAGGCGCTCTACAGGCGATGGCGCTCTCAGACTTTCGGCGAGGTTGTTGCCCAGGACGCCGTGATCGAGACGCTGCGCAACGCCGTGCGTCTCGATCGGCTCAGCCACGGCCTGCTTTTCGTCGGCCCGCGTGGCACGGGCAAGACAAGCACTGCGCGCATCGTTGCCAAGGCGGTCAACTGTCCCAACGCCGTCGACGGCGAGCCTGACGACACGTGTTCATCGTGCGTCGCGATACGTGACGGCCGGGCGCTCGACGTCGTTGAGCTCGACGCGGCATCCAACAACCGGGTCGATGACATGCGCGAGCTTCTGCCGCGCGTGTACACGGCCCCGGCCGACCTGCGCCGGAAGGTCTTCATCATCGACGAGGTCCAGCGCATCAAGGAAGGCTGGGACGTGCTCCTCAAGACGCTCGAGGAACCGCCTCCGGACGTGCTCTTCATCTTTTGCACCACCGATCCTTCGGGCATCCGCCCAGCCGTCGTGTCGCGCCTGCAGCGCTTCACGTTCCGGCCACTGCCGGAAACACACATCCGCGCCAAGCTGCGACGCATTGCCGAGGCTGAGGGCCGATCGGTAACTGACGATGCCCTTGATCTGATCGCGCGGAGAGCAGCCGGCGGCATGCGCGATGCCGAGTCGATGCTCGACCAGGTCATCTCCAGCGGCATCGAGAACATCGACGCTGACAGCGTCCGCGACCTGCTCGGCCTGGCAGATCAGGAGACGGTCGACCGCTTTGTCGGCGACCTGGCCAATGGCGATGCGTTGGATGGCATCAGGCTGCTGGATCAGGTTGAGGGCGACGGTCGGGATCTCGTGGCATTCGCGGACCAGCTCGTCGCTCGGCTGCGCGAGCTCCTCGTCGAGGCGCTCGGGGAGGGGACGCGCTCGGCCCACAAGTCGGCACGGCTGGCGCGTGCCGCACGAAGGCTGGCCGGCCTGGACATCAATCGCGGGGCCGCGGGCGGCTACCGACTCCAGCTCGAGCTCGCGCTGCTGGATCCCGTGGAGCAGGCGCCTGCCACCGATGCGCCACCAGCGACCGACCGGCCGCTGCCTCCGACGCCAAAGCCCCCGACTGCGCCGCAGGCGAGGGAGCCGGCTCCGGCCGTCAAGGCGATTCCGGTGGAGGCGGATGTACCCGCGGCGCCACCCGCGCCGCCTGCCGGCGCACCGGCGCCGGCGCCGCCATCAACCGCGCCAGGCGACGAGTTGGCCGCCGTGCTTGAAGCATGGCCCGCGATAGTCGAGCGTGTCGGTCGCAACCCGGCCAACAAGCCGCTGATCATCGCTTGCCGTCCTGTAGAGGTGCGCGGGGCCACTATCGTGCTCGGGTTTCCCGAGACGCAGGCATTCCTGCGCGATCGGGCAGAGGCCAAGCGAGTGGCGCTCGAAGCCGAGATCGGCCAGGTGCTGGGCCGTGCCGTTGCCGTCCACTGCGTGACGTCCAATGTCGAAGTCGTTGCGCCAACGCCCACCGTCGATCTAGTCGAACAGGCTCGGAAGGTGTTCGAGGACGATCTCGTCGACGTGGCTGAAGTGGAATAGGCAAGAGGAGGTTCGCGTGTCGTACGGAAACATGGCCAAGATGGCTCAGCAGATGCAGGCCGAGATGGCGCGCGTCCAGGCCGAGCTTGACACGATGACGGTCGAGGGCACTGCGGGTGGCGGGGCGGTCACCGCGACCGTGACCGGCCACGGCCAGGTGACCGCGATAGCGATCAGCAAGGAAGTCGTCGATCCGGATGACGTCGAGATGCTTCAGGACCTGATCACGGCCGCGGTCAACGATGCCCTCAATCGGGTCAAGCAGATCACGGAAGAGAAGATGGCGCGCGTCACCGGCGGCCTGCGCATTCCCGGTGTCATCTAGGTCGTGACCGCGCTCATCGAGCCCGTCGCTCGACTGATCGAGGCCCTCGCGCGTCTGCCGGGCATAGGCCCGAAGACAGCGCAGCGGCTTACGTATCACCTTCTACGCGCGCCCGAAGGTGAGGCGCGCATGCTCGCTGCGGCGCTGATCGCGGTGCGTGAAGAGGTCGTCTACTGCGAATCGTGCTTCAACATCTCGACCGGACCGTTGTGTCCGATCTGTTCCGATCCGACTCGGGACGAGCTCCGCGTGTGCGTGGTCGAGGAGCCGCTTGATGTTCTGGCCATCGAACGCACCGGCGCTTTCCGGGGCAGGTATCACGTTCTCCACGGCGCGATCTCGCCCATGGACGGGATCGGCCCGGAGCGGCTGCGTGTGCGCGAGCTGCTGGAGCGCGCGGCCGAGCGATGCCGTCTCGGTCAGGCCTACGAGGAAGTCGTGCTGGCCACCAATCCGACCCTGGAGGGCGAGGCAACGGCGATGTATCTGGCCGAACGGCTCCAGGGCGACGTCGGGTCGGTCACCCGGATTGCCCGAGGCATTCCAGTTGGCGGCGACCTTGAGTACGCCGACGAAGTAACGCTCGTACGCGCGATGCAGGGGCGTCGTGCGTTCGACGTGGCAGATCGTTGAGGTCATCCAGTTGAGCAACCTGGTCGCCGAGATCCTGCTGCGGCTGATCAAGCCAGTCCTGGCGATCGTGCTTGGCGCGATCGTCTACTTCGCTGCGACCGCGCTTGGCGAACCGGGATCCATCGCGTTGGCCCTGATCTCGTTCCTGTGCGGCACGGCGTTCATCCTCCTCGTCCAGGAGGGGCCGATCTAGCGCTATCTCGGGAAACTATGGGTGGTTGCCCGAGTTCTCCGTGATGTACAGGGAGCCGCTGATGGTGGTGTTCCCCACGGAACTCGCGATCCAGACGTCGTATGCGCCGCCGGCCGGGTTGTTGAAGTCGATCGTCGGATTGACCGTGCCGAACAAATCGTCGACGCAGTAGAAGTTCCCGTACGGGTCGTTGACGACCATTGCCGCATCGCCGTTGCTGCCAACGAAGTAGATGCGCAGCAGACTCGCGCCTCCGCCGCCGAAGTTGATGCGCAGGTCCGGATGGATCGTGGCAAAGCCCGAGCACGAACCACCCAGGTATGACACGTCGACCGGACCGCCCGTAGTCATTCCCACGTTGTACGGATCCGGACTGAACCCAGCTGAAAGGTTCGCCTCGCCATAGTTGGCGCTGGCCGAGTAATCCAGCGTCGGCGGCGGCGTGTTCAGAATCACGAAGCTCTGCAGGACGATCGGCAGGCTGCGCAAATGCAGACCGCTGCCGCCTGGGCTGGCGGCACCCGTGGCCGTCTGGGTGGGCATGTCGGTGGGCTGCGTCGTGTCGGTGGCCTCGCTCGTCGGCTCGCTAGTCGTCATGCTGGTGGTAGGCGGGTGCTTGGGCTTCTTGGTCTTCGACGGACCTACGGTCGTCTCGGGTCCCGATTGGGGCGCTCCAGACTGGTCTGGCGCCGACGCGGTCGGAGACGACGCGGTCGTCAGTGACGCCGCCGGGGTAAGACCGACACATCCGTAGGCGACCAGGGCAAGCAGGGTCACCACGAGACCTGCCTTGACCAGCCCGCGCTGCGAGTCGCGCTGCTCCATCGGCCCAGTCTGGGCGGTCCGTTCCACGGGGTCAATCGGGCGAAACCGGCCGAATGGTGAACTCGGCCCGCTTAGCCCGGGCCGCCTGCCGTAGGGCCTCCATCTCGGGCTGTGCACTTTT
>CAWCIK010000001.1:240000-611214 GCA_963795645.1 uncultured Chloroflexia bacterium
AGTTTGACTGGGGCGGTCGCCTCCTAAAGTGTAACGGAGGCGCCCAAAGGTTCCCTCAGGCTGAATGGAAACCAGCCGGAGAGTGCAAAGGCATAAGGGAGCTTGACTGCGAGACAGACAAGTCGAGCAGAGACGAAAGTCGGGCTTAGTGATCTGGTACCTCCGAGTGGAAGGGGTATCACTCAACGGATAAAAGCTACCCCGGGGATAACAGGCTTATAGGGTCCAAGAGTTCACATCGACGACCCTGTTTGGCACCTCGATGTCGGCTCGTCGCATCCTGGGGCGGAAGTACGTCCCAAGGGTTTGGCTGTTCGCCAATTAAAGCGGTACGTGAGCTGGGTTCAGAACGTCGTGAGACAGTTCGGTCTCTATCCATCGTGGGCGTAGGGAACTTGAGAGGAGCTGCTCCTAGTACGAGAGGACCGGAGTGGACGAACCGCTGGTGTGCCAGTTGTCCTGCCAAGGGCATCGCTGGGTAGCCAAGTTCGGTTGGGATAAGCACTGAAAGCATCTAAGTGCGAAGCTCGCCTCGAGATGAGGTTCCCCACCGGGTCAACCGGGTAAGACCACAGGGAGATGACCTGTTTGATAGGCGGCAGGTGGAAGCTGGGCAACCAGTGCAGCTGAGCCGTACTAATGGTCGAGGGCTTGACCTCTTTCAACAGCTAACCCAATAGGGCCGGCTGTTGAGGTCCGGCAAATCATCAAATCGAAGATCGCTGATCACGTCGTCACCAAATCAAGGATCCTGGTGACTCCAGCGGAGAGGCCACACCCGTTCCCATCCCGAACACGGCAGTTAAGCTCTCCAGCGCCGAAGATACTCAGGGGGTAGCCCCTCGGGAAAATAGGTCGTCGCCAGGATCCTTTTTGATTCCCGGCACCGGTCAGCGCTGACAGCCGCGACAGAAGGTCGTGTCGAAACCGCCGGCCGAGACCTGGGACAGGCGCGTGCCACAGCGCGGGCAAGCCTCACCGCCCTTGCGATGAACATTGAGGAAGGCGCGCTGCTCCACCTCGAGACGCGGCGGAACGAGCTCATGCAACTGTCCGATAGCCCACGGCAGGACCTCGCGGACGGCTTGGTACAGGTCATCCGCTTCTGCAGCAGCAAGTGACGAGCGCTTCCTGAACGGGGCCAGGCGTGCCGACCAGAGGATCTCGTCCGAGTACGCATTGCCGATGCCGGCCACGAACGATTGGTTGCGCAGCAGGTTCTTGAGCTCCCCGCTGTACTTGCCGATCCGTGTCCGCCACACGTCCAGCGTCAGATCGGCATCGTCTGCATCGGGTCCCTGCTCGTCCCAGCCCGCGATCGGCCTGCTGACACCGGCTGGGACCAGGTAGATCTTGCCCATGCGCGTCGCATCTCGATAGCGCAGCTCAACGCCGTCGTCCCGCGACGGCAGCCAATCGGCGTCTCCCGGCCATTCGTTTATCGGTCTACGTTCCTCGCGCGCGCCGTTTTCGGCGGCTGTGAACGAGAACGCCGCGGCCCATTGTGGCCATTGCTTTGACCCGGCCGCGGCCAGACCGAGTCGCCCGGTCAGCATCGGGTTGAAGACGATTTGGTCGCGCTCGAAGTCGAATACCAGGAACTTGCCGCGCCGGCGCACGGACTTGAGCAGCTGGCCGTCGAGCGCGGCAAGCTCGGCCGGCGTGCCGCGCAGGACCAGGCTCTGGGGAACCTTGGCCCCTGACATCCGGCGCCCGCTGAGCGCCTCGTCGAGCGCGTCGGCGAGGATGGCCAGGTCGGGCAGCTCAGGCATGAGACACGCTCAGATCAGCCATGGCGCGCGATTGTAGGCCCGCTGGGACGCGTGGTAACATGCCTCGGCCCTACGGGGAGCATCAGGAAGAGCCCGCGCGTGCCGACGCCACGGAAGGAGTCTGAAGAGCCCACTCAAGGACACGGAAGACACCCTGCAAGTACGAAGGCCCGTGCGTGTTGCTCGGGTCTTGTTGTTTGCCCGGGGAGCTTCGGATCGGAGGACATCACAAGAATTGACCGTAGAGCGCATGGAAGGGACCGAAGAGGCGGATACAACGGCCGCTGAGGCCCAGGCTTCAGAGACCACGTCCGCGGAAACGGAGGCCCCTCAGACGCCGGCCGAAGCGACGGCAGCACAAACCGACGCCGTCGATGACGCGGTGAGCAGTGCCGCAGCAGTGGAGCCCGCACAGGCGACAGCCGTGGATGACGCCACCGCGGCAGCGGACGCCCCCGCGGCAGCGGACGCCCCCGCGGCAGCGGACGCTCCCACAGCCGAAAGCACGCCCGAGCCGACCGCCACGGTGGAATCTTCGACACCTGTCGCCGAAGAAGTCGAGACGCCTGCTGCCGATGCTGCCGCGTCACCCGAAGGCGAAGAGGAAGCGGTCGCCCTGGGCGATGCCGAAGAGCTGAGCGCTCGCGTCGATGACGCGGTCGAGCGAATGGAAGACGGCGCCGCCGTCGCCGAGGCGGGCGACGCAGGTGACGACGGCTCGGCCACGGACACGGTCGACGCCGCACAAGAGTCCTCATCAGAGCCGGTGGCTGCCGAAACTCCGGCGACTCCGCCTGTTCCTGCCCCGCGCGTCTACGAAGGCCCCGAGCCGACGACGATGGAGGAGCTGCTCAACGAGCAGCAGACGGAGATCCGCAGCCTCAAGCACGGCGATGTGGTCGAAGGCACGATCGTGCGCATCGACAAGGACGAGATCCTCGTCGATATCGGCGCCAAGTCAGAGGGCGTGATCAGCAATCGCGAGCTTTACGGCCGCAACGCTGAGGCGCAGCCCGAGCTGAACATCGGCGACACGGTGCTTGTCTACGTACTCCAGCCCGAATCGCCCGAGGGCCACGCAGTGCTCTCGCTCCGACGAGCTGGGCTCGAGCGCAAGTGGCGCGCCATGCAGGAGCAGCTTGATGCCGGGGCGATCATCGAGGCACCGGTCATCGACCACAACAAGGGCGGCCTGATCGTCGATTGCGGCATCCGCGGTTTCGTGCCCATCAGCCAGATCGTCGACTTCCCACGTCGACCCCAGAACGAGCAGCCGCGTGACGCTGCCCAGGAGATCGCCGAGAAGCTTCAGCCTTACGTTGGCCGCAAGCTTCGCCTCAAGATCCTCGAGGTCAATCGCAAGGCCAATCGCCTGATCCTGTCGGAGAAGGTGGCGCTTTACGAGGAGCGACGCGAGAAGCGCGACGAGCTGTTCAGCAGCCTCCAGGTCGGCCAGAAGGTCACCGGCACCGTCCGTTCGATCGCACCATTCGGCGTGTTCATCGATCTCGGCGGCATCGACGGCCTTGTCCACAAGAGCGAGCTCTCGTGGAACAAGGTCAACAACCCGGAAGCCGGCTACCGCATCGGTGAAGAGGTCGAGGCCGAGGTCATCGACATCAACCATGAGCGCGGCCGCATCAGCCTGTCGATCCGTAGGCTGCAACCGGATCCGTGGAGCTCGACGGTGGCAGACCTCAAGGTCGGCGACATCATCGACGGCACGGTCACCAAGATCGTCAACTTCGGCGCGTTCGTTCGTGTTCGCGACGGTCTCGAGGGCCTGATCCACATCAGCGAGCTGTCCCACCAGCGCGTTGCCCATCCGGGCGACGTGGTCCAGGAGGGCCAGACGCTCAAGCTCAAGATCATCTCGCTCGAGCAGGAGCGCCATCGTCTTGGCCTCAGCCTCAAGCAGGCAGAGGAGGCGCCAGCACGGCAAGAGCGGCCGAGTGCACCGCGTGAGCGGCGCGGCCGGAGCCAGGACCGCAATTACGACATGAGTCAGGCGATCCAGGAGCCCGAGGGCGGCATTGACAACACGCTCGCCGCGGCTTTCGCGCAGGTTCGTCAGCAGATGGCCGAGACCGAGGCGTCTCGCGATACGAGCGAGAGCGAGGACGCCCAGGCCGGCGGCACGGATGCCGCCAGCGCAGACCTGACAACTGCCACCGAGCAGGAGGTTGTGGCCGAGTCCGAGATCGCCTCGGAGACGAGTGCGGACGACGCGGTGGCGGAAGCTGCTGCGCCGGAAGCGGAGACGGCCGAAGCCGAGCCGGAGGCGCCCGAAGCACCAGCGGCTGCGCAAGCCGACGAACCAGCCGAAGCCGAGGAACCAGCCGAAGCCGAGGCGCCAGCCGCCGAAGCCAAAGCAACAGCGCCTGAAGCGCCCGTTGCCGACGCGCCGGCGACTGCGGAAGCAGAGGTACCGCAGGCCGAAGCCGAGGCCCCAACCGCCGAGGCCCCAACCGCCGAGGCCCCAACCGCCGAGGCACCAGCCGCCGAGGCACCAGCCGCCGAACCTCCGGTCGCAGCCAAGCCGGCTGCCAAGCGCGGCAAGGCAAGCGCCAAGACTGCAGTCGCTGAGCCTGCGGAAGAAGCTGCTCCCTCTGAGACCGAGGACGACGCTGCGCCCGCCGCCGACGCCGAGGCGGAGACGAAGTCCTAGCTCCGCCCCTCAGCCACCCTGGTCGAGCGGGTCGATCTCCGGGCTGACGTTCGAATAGGCGAATGAGCTGCCGCCTGTGTTCGAGGCGGCTACGCGAGCCCGGACAGAGTGGAATACGTCGGCGTCTTGCAGGACGTAGATGCTCGAGGTGGCGTCAGCGATGTCCACGCAGCTGCCGCCGCCGATGTTGCAGCGCTGCCACTGATACGCGTAAGTGATGGTGGGCGTCCCATCCCAGGTTCCATCGGTCACCGACCAGGCATAGGTCGGCTGCGATTCCAGACCTGGAGCCAGCTGCGGCTTGGCGGAGCTGCTGGGAGCCGTGGCCGGCAGGATTGCGGGGGTCACCGTGCTGGGCGTCGTCGAGCCTCCGCCAAGATTGGTGGCCGTTACCAGCACACGCAACGTGGATCCGATATCGGCGTTGCCGACTGTGTAGGTGCTGTCGGTCTCAAATGGAATGTCAGAGCACGAGGCGCCGCCGCTGTCGCAGCGCTGCCAGGCATATCCGTAGGTAATCGTGCCGGCGCCAGTCCACGTGCCGGTTGTTGCGCTGAGGACGGATCCGGTGTTGCCATCGCCACTGACGGCTGGCGCCGTCAAATTGAGCGGCGGGTTGGGGGTCGCGGGCACATAGACCGTGACCGAGGTCGTGCTGCTTGGCGTCGACGATGGGTCTGTGTAGCTGGTCGTGGTCGCTGACAGGCTCGACGTATAGGTGGCCGCCGAGCTGCCCTTGACCACGAGCTGGTACGGAACCACCGCGGATTGGCCGGCGTTGAGGGGGCCCACGGTGCAACGAACGCCGTGGTAGTGCGCGGTCGTAGGTCGGCCGCTGTACGTGACGTAGCGGGAGCAGGTGACGCCACTCGGAAGGTCAGCAAAGCTGTACACCTCGAACGCGCCACTCGCCATGTAGTCGGCGAAGGCCACATTGGCGGCCGTTGCGCCGCCGCTGTTCTTTACGGTCACGGTACGGGTGAAGACGCTGTATTGCGCGACATTGGCCGGGTTTGACGCACTGATCACGAGGTTCGCCGCGTTTCCGGTCACGTTGATGGTGCCGGAAGTGCTCGCGTTGTCGAGCTCATTGCTCTCCGCAACCGCGTTGCCCGTGTCGAGGCTGATCGTTGCGTGGTACGCGCCGGCCGCCACCGGAGCGGTGAACGTGAAGGAATAAGTGAAGGACGCGCCGTTCGCCAGGCCGTTAGTGGAGCAGTCGAAGCCGTCGCTGGCCGCCACGCAGGTCGTGCCCGCGATGGCTGAAGGCTGGACGAGGTCGGTCGACCCGGCCGGGAGATCTACCCGCCAGGCGAACGGACCGGCTGCTCCGTAACCCGCGTCGGCAATCGCTCCGGAAACCGTGATCGGGCCGGTCTGAGCGAGCGCGGTGTAGGGGGACACCCCGAGATATGACGGCACGAGGTTCGGCGGTCCGGGCGCGCGCCACCGATATGTGGCGGAGGTGCTGTTGGCCGGACCGCTGACGCTGAAACTGGTCGTCACTCCGACGTACGGATACGGGCTCAGTGTCGGCGGCACGAATGCGACCTTGGCCACGCGCATCGTGGTCGCGGCGGCGACGGACGGGACGGTGCAGGTCTTGCGCGTACTGCCGTAGCGCGGCGTGTAGGTCGTGCAGGTCACGCCCGCAGCAAGGGTCACGGTGCGCGCCGGGTGCGGAACGCTGCTCGTCAGACGTGGCAGCGTGATCGTGAACGTTATCGGTCCGGTGGCTGTCGAGTCCGAATTTGTGAGCTTCACCTTGGAGGTAAAGGAGCGCGTGGGGGCGAGGGTAGTGGGCGGCTGGGTAATCGAGACTGTGGGTGCTGTTGCAGCCGCTGCCGCAGGCGCTCCCACGGCCGCTATGGCGAGCAGAAACATTGCGCCGGCCGCGCCCGCCCAGGTTCGCCCTGGCCTCGTCACCCGCATGTCGTCCTCCTCGGTCACCGGGCCCCAGCCGGATGCGCGTCGGCCTCGCGACCGAATTGCCGCGCGCGTTGGCCTGGGCTTTGATCGGCGATTCAACCGTGTCGGCGCGCAGAGTAAAGGTGACCAAAGGTCCTGTCCGAGCGAACCGTTCAGAGGCGCGATCCAGCCCCAGGGTCTGGGCCGCAGCTTCGTGTTCTCGGCGCGACCTCTGACCAGCACGCAACCAGCAAACAAGCGATAATCACTCGCGTCCCACGAGACTCGCACGGCGGCGCGGAGCGCCGCCGTTGATGCGTGTTTCTTTAGCCGATCAGAGCACTCATCGCTACCTCATCAACCGGCCGTGGCGACGATCATTGGAGTTCAGCTGGATACCAGTTGGTGCCCCCTCTGGGAGGTACCGGCGGGGGGGTCGGCGGCACAGCCACCGGTGATAGCATTCGAAAAAGGGCGCGCTGAGCGCTCAAGCGGGGATTAGGCGCAGGATGGATCGCTTCGACAAGTTCACGGACCGCGCGCGCAAGGTCCTGACACTTGCTCAGGACGAAGCGCAGCGGTTCAACCACAACTACATAGGTACGGAGCATCTCCTCCTCGGTCTGGTCCGCGAGGGCGAGGGCGTCGCCGCGCGCGTGCTTGAGAACATGAACGTCGAGCTGCCCAAGGTCCGCACGGCAGTGGAGTTCATCATCGGCCGCGGCGATCGGCCGGTCGTCGGCGAGGTCGGGCTCACTCCGCGCGCCAAGCGCGTGATCGAGCTGGCCATCGACGAAGCACGCCGCCTGGGACACAACTACATCGGCACCGAGCACCTGCTCCTTGGCCTCGTCAGAGAAGGCGAAGGCATTGCGGCCGGTGTTCTCGAGAGCCTGGGCGTGAACCTCGACAAGGTCCGCCACGAGGTCATTCGCGTCCTTTCGCAGTCGTCCAGCGCCGGTCCGGCGACCGAGACAAAGCGCGCCAGCAAGACTCCCACGGTCGACCAGCTCGGCATCAACCTGACTGACGCAGTTCGCGCGGGCAAGATCGACCCCGTGATCGGGCGCGAGAAGGAGATCGAGCGCGTCATCCAGATCCTGTCGCGCCGGACCAAGAACAATCCCGCTCTGATCGGCGAGCCGGGCGTGGGCAAGACGGCGATCGCCGAAGGGCTTGCCCAGCGCATCGTCAGCGGCGACGTGCCCGAGACGTTGATCAACAAGCGGGTGCTGACCCTCGACATCGGCTCTCTCGTCGCCGGCACCAAATACCGTGGCGAGTTCGAAGAGCGACTCAAGAAGATCATCGAGGAGCTGCGCTCGACGAACGACGCGGTGCTGTTCATCGACGAGCTGCACACGCTCGTGGGTGCCGGCGCGGCCGAGGGCGCGATCGACGCTGCGAACATCCTCAAGCCGCCTCTCGCGCGTGGCGAGCTGCAGTGCATCGGCGCGACGACGCTCGACGAGTACCGCAAGTACATCGAGCGCGACGCGGCTCTCGAGCGGCGCTTCCAGCCGGTCATGGTCGAGGAGCCGACCCTCGAGCAGACAGTCGAGATCCTGTTTGGCGTTCGCTCGCGCTACGAGGAGCACCACAAGGTCAAGATCACCGACGAAGCGCTGCGCGCCGCCGCCGACCTGTCGATCCGATACATCACCGACCGCCACCTGCCGGACAAGGCGATCGACCTCATCGACGAGGCCGCGAGTCGCGTCCGCCTGCGCACGGCGAGCGCACCGCCCGAGCTCAAGGAGGCTCAGCGCGAGCTTGACCGCGTGACCAAGGAAAAGGAAGCGGCAATAAACGACCAGGACTACGAGGTCGCTGCCAACCTGCGCGACGCCGAGGCCCATGCCAAGGAGCAGGCGGAAACCCTGCGAACGGCCTGGAACGCCTCACGCCAGGCGGAAACCACCGAGGTCAACGAAGAGGACATCGCCCAGGTCGTGGCCATGTGGACGGGCATACCTGTCACGCGCATCGCGCAGGAGGAATCCGAGCGCCTGATGCACATGGAGGAGGCCCTGCGCGAAAAGGTGATCGGCCAGGACGAAGCGATCGACACGATCTCGAAGGCCGTGCGTCGTGCCCGTGCCGGGCTCAAGGATCCCAAGCGCCCGATCGGCTCGTTCATCTTCCTCGGACCGACGGGCGTCGGAAAGACGTGGCTGGCCAAGGCGCTCGCTGAGTTCATGTTCGGCTCCGAGGACGCGTTGATCAAGATCGACATGTCCGAGTTCATGGAGCGTCACAACGTGTCGCGACTCGTCGGCGCGCCTCCCGGCTACGTCGGCTTCGACGAGGGCGGCCAGCTGACGGAGGCAGTCCGGCGCAAGAGCTACAGCGTGGTGTTGCTCGACGAGATCGAGAAGGCCCACCCGGAGGTGTTCAACATCCTGCTCCAGATCCTGGAGGACGGGCACCTGACGGACGCCAAGGGGCGGCGCGTCGACTTCCGCAACACGGTCATCATCATGACCAGCAACGTCGGCGCGAAGTCGCTGTTGAAGGACACGAGCCTGGGCTTCCGGCCGGTCGCCACCGACGAGGTCAAGGAAGAGCAGCAGCAGTACGACCGCATGCGCGAGAAGGTGCTGGATCAGCTCAAGACACAGTTCAGGCCCGAGTTCCTGAACCGCGTCGACTCGGTCGTCGTCTTCCGCTCGCTCCAGATCGAGCAGATACGTGTGATCGTCGAGCTGTTGCTAGATCGGGTGCGCGAACAGCTCAAGGCGCAGCAGATCCAGCTCGAGATCACGCAGGAAGCAAAGGACCACATCATCAAGCTCGGCTTCGACGTCGACTACGGAGCGCGTCCACTTCGGCGCGTCATCCAGAACATGGTCGAAGATCAGCTCGCCGAAGCACTGCTGATGGACCGCTTCAAGCCTGGTATGACGATCGTCGTCGACAAGGGCGAGGACACAGGGCTGTCGATCACGCCTCTCGAGGACAAGATCCCGGTCGAGGCAAGCGCGTAAACAGGTGGCCCGGCTCGAAACCCGCTACGTGTGCGGCACGTGCGGCGCGACGAGCCTGCGCTGGGAAGGCCAGTGCCGTTCGTGCGCCAGCTGGAACTCGATGGTCGAGGCGCCCGCTGAGCGCAAAGCGACTGCGCGGGCGAGGAGTGCCGCGCCGGTAGCCGTGCCGCGGCTGACGCCGCTGAGCGAGATCGACGAAGCCGAGTCCGGCCGCATCGCAGTCGGTATTGGAGAGATCGACCGGGTCCTCGGTGGCGGCATCGTGCCCGGCTCGCTCGTGCTGCTTGGGGGTGAGCCCGGCATCGGCAAGTCGACGCTCGTGCTCGCCGTGTGCGGCACTGTCGCCCGTGCCGCAGGGGGACGCGTTCTTTACGCGTCGGGCGAGGAGTCAGCATCTCAACTTCGGATGCGCGCAGGCCGACTCGGGCTGGCGGGGCGCGGTGTCGGTGACGCGATCGACGTGCTGCCCGAGACATCGGTCGAGCGGATCGTCGCGGCCGCCGAGAGCTCGTCACCTGCGCTGCTGGTGGTCGACTCGATCCAAACCCTGACCACGGATGAGCTTGAAGGTCCGGCCGGGTCGGTCGGCCAGGTGCGCCAAGCGACCGCGCGGCTGCAGGCCTATGCCAAGGAGCACGGCGTGCCCACGATCCTGGTCGGCCACGTCACGAAGGACGGCACCCTGGCCGGTCCCAAGACGCTCGAGCACATCGTCGACGTCGTGCTCACCCTGGAGGGCGAGCGCTTCTCCGGCCTGCGACTGCTACGGTCGAGCAAGAACCGCTTCGGTTCGACCGAGGAGGTTGGAGTGTTCGAGATGGCGGCGGACGGGCTGCGCGAGGTCGCTGATCCGGGAGCTGCGTTCATAGAGGCCGCGACTCTGGGCGCGGCCGGTGTCTCGGTCGCTGCGAGTCTTGAGGGCAGCCGGCCGCTGCTCGTCGAGGTCCAGGCGCTCGTCGCGCCACAGGCCCACGGCTCGCCGCGTCGCACGGCCTCCGGACTGGACACGCAACGCCTGGCGCTGCTGATCGCGGTTCTTGCACGACGAGCCGGCCTCAACCTCGCGAGCCACGACGTGTATGCGAGCATCGTCGGCGGCCTCGCGGTCGAAGAGCCGGCGATCGATCTGCCCCTGGCTCTTGCGCTCGCGTCCGCGCTGCGTGAGCGGCCGATCATCTCCGGCACAGTGCTGTGTGGCGAGATCGGCCTCACCGGCGAGCTGCGGGCCGTGCACGGACTTGGAAGGCGCCTGCGTGAAGCGGCGCGGCTGGGCTTCTCCCGCGCGGTCATTCCACGCCAGCTGGGTCGCGACGAACCGGTCGAGGATGTGCCCGGCATTGAGGTTGTCAGAGTCGCCACCGTGCGCGACGCTGTCGCGGCCTCTCTCGTCGAGGCGCCGGGCCGACAGGGGGCGCAGACAATGGCCATTCCTATCGGGGAGCGCTCCTCATGAACAGTTTCATCCGTCTCTTTGGCGGTGCGCTCGGGGCGCTGGTGGCGATCGCACTTACGGCCGCCGCGGGCATACCGAACCTGGACTCGACCTCGCTGGGCGGAGCAGTCCTGCTCGCCGGCTGGATCGGTGCCTGGGCCGTGATCGGGTTCTCGCTCCTGCCCTACGTCACGGTCGTGCCTGCCAGATGGCTGATCAAGCGGGTGGTGGAGCTGTCGACGGGCGAGTTCGTGAGCGGCGTCGCGGGGCTCATCGTCGGCCTGGTGATCGGGCTCCTGCTGGGCCTTCCGTTGACCAATCTGCCCGACCCCTACGGCTGGCTGCTGCCAATCGGCACCATCCTCGTGACCGGCCTTGGAATGATGGGCCTCACGGTCGCCAAGCGCTCCGACCTGGCCGACGCCTTGCGCAACGCGGGCCTGATCAGGGAACAGCCCACACATCCGGCGGCGGGCGAAGAGGTCGGCCCCACGACGTACGTCGATACCTCGGCGTTGATCGACGGCCGGATGACCGACGTAGTCGCGTCGGGCTTCCTGTTCGGCACGCTCGTTGTGCCACGCTTCGTCGTCGGCGAGCTGCAGCACATCGCCGACAACCGCGATCAGACGCGTCGCGTCCGCGGCCGACGAGGCCTGGAAGTGTTGAACGTTCTGCAGAAGGATCATCGCGTGGCGGTCGAGCTGAGCGACGAGGATCCGACGGCCATAGAAGCGGTCGATGCCAAGCTCGTGGAGCTCGCGCGGCGGCGCGGCGCGGGCATTCTGACGAATGACTACAACCTCAACCGTGTCGCGCAGCTCGATGATGTCCGGGTCCTGAACCTGAACCAGCTGGCGAATGCCCTCAAGCCCGCATTCCTGCCGGGAGACTCGCTCCACGTCAAGGTCATCCAGCAGGGCAAGGAACCCGGCCAGGGACTCGCCTACCTCGACGACGGCACGATGATCGTCGTCGAGGGTGGCGGCGAGATGGTCGATCGCGAGATCGACGTGACCGTCGTGCGCGTGCTGCAGACGGTCGCCGGCCGTATGGTCTTTGCACAACCTCGTGGGTGACCCGGCGGCCGCGGAGCGAGCTCCATTTGCGGACGCCGTGATCGTCGCCGCGGGTAGCAGCACGCGCATGGGCGGTGCTGACAAGAACGCCCAGCTGATCATGGGCCGCTCGATGCTCGATTGGTCAGTGGCCGCCATGGCAGGTGCGCACGCGGTGGATCGCGTCGTCGTCGTTACTCGCGCAGACCGTGTCGATGCGCTCGCGGCGCTGCCCGCCATGAGCCACGTGACGGTCGTCGCGGGTGGCGATCAACGATCAGATTCCGTTCGCAGCGGCCTGGCCGCGACCGGCGCTGAGGTCGTGCTCGTCCACGATGCAGCGCGGCCGCTCGCGTCATCGGCCCTCGCCGATGCCGTTGCCGCCGCGGCCGCCTCCCACGGTGCCGCGGTGCCGGTCGTGCCGGTCGTTGACTCGCTCAAGCGCGCCGCCAATGACAGGCTGGACGGAGCGGTCGATCGGGCCGGGCTGGTCCGTAGCCAGACGCCTCAGGGCGCGCGGCGCGATCTCCTGGTCCGCGCATTCGAGGTGGCTGGCGGCCGGAGCTACACCGACGAAGCGGCGCTGCTCGAAAGCATGGGCGTCCAGATCGCAGCCGTGCCGGGCGAGGCGACGAACCTCAAGGTGACCGAGCCCGACGATCTTGAGATCGTTCGTGCAATCGCCGCGTCGCGCGGTCAATCGACCCAGCCGGCGCAGTCGCGCTCGAGGGTCGGGTTCGGCCAGGACGCGCACGGCTTCGGCCCGGGTCTCGGCCTGATGCTCGGGGGCATCCTCATCGATCGCGCTCCGCGCCTGTACGGCCACTCGGACGGCGACGTGGTCTTGCATGCCGCTGCCACGGCCGTGCTGTCGGCGGCGGGCCTGGGCGACCTGGGCAGGCTCTACCCTGATAGCGACGCACGAACGTCCGGCATCGACAGCGCCCAGATGCTCAGTGCGGCGGTGGCTGATGCTGCGCAGGCCGGCTGGTATGTGTCGAGCGTGCGGATCTCGCTGATGGGTGCGCGTCCCAGGCTCGGCGCCGGCCGAATCGACGCAATGAGCGAAAGAGTCGCCGCGTTGATGGGAGTTGCGAGCGACTCGGTTGCGATCACGGCCTCAACCGGCAACCTTTATGGGCCGGAAGGGGCCGGGCTGGCAATGAGCGCCACCTGCCTTGTCGAGGCTCATCGGCGATGATGCACAACGTATGAGTCTCAGGTTCACAAACACCCTCGGCGGCAAGGTCGAGGAATTCGTATCCCAGGAGCCGAACCGCGTTCGGATGTACAGCTGTGGGCCGACCGTCTACGGGCCGGCGCACGTCGGCAACTTCCGGGCATTCGTGCTTGGGGATCTTGTCAGTCGCTACCTGCGCTGGTCGGGCTATGACGTGACGTGGGTGATGAACATCACCGATGTCGACGACCGAATCATTCGCGACCTGGCCGCGACCGGCGGTACGCTCGACGAGCTCACGGGGCCGAACATCGAGCGTTTCGTCGCCGATCTTGAAGCCCTGCGCATCGGTCCGCCGACGGTGCTTGCCCGGGCGACCGAGCACATCCCCGAGATGGCCGACCTGGTGAAGACTCTGATCGACAAGGGCCATGCGTACGCGGTCGAGGACGGCTCCGTGTTCTTCCGCATCTCAAGCTGGCTGCCCTATGGAGTGCTGGCCAAGCTGGACCCAGAGCAGGCGCGCTCGACGGAGCGTGTCGCGGCCGATGAGTACGCCAAGGACGACGTGCGCGATTTCGCGCTGTGGAAGGGCACCAAGCCCGGCGAGCCGTCGTGGGACACGGTCGTCGGCGTCGGACGACCGGGCTGGCACATCGAGTGCTCGGCGATGAGCACGAAATATCTCGGCGAGTCGTTCGACATCCACACCGGCGGCGTCGACCTGATCTTTCCGCACCACGAGAACGAGATCGCCCAGTCGGAGGCAGCGACCGGCGAGCACTTCGTCAATTACTGGCTGCACAACGCGCATCTGCAGATGTCGGGCGAGAAGATGGCACGCCGCGTCGGCAACATCGCCCGCCCGGCCGAGGTTTACGCCGACGGCTACTCACCCTCGGTTTTGCGCTACGCGCTGATCGCGACGCACTATCGGGCGCCGCTCGAGTGGGGCGACGCCACGCTGGACAACGCGCGCGCCGCAGTCGAACGCCTGTCGAACGCTGTTTCTGCGCTCGAGTCGTATTCCCAGGATCGCGCCGACGACAGCTCGCTTGACGCCACGCTCGAGCAGGCACGGGACACGTTCAAGACCGCCATGGACGACGATCTCAATGTGGCGGGCGGCCTGGCCGCTGTCTTCGACCTCGTCCGCGAGCTCAACAGGCGGATCGACGCCAGGTCTCTTGCCACCGCCGACGCTCGCCGCGGCGCCGCAGCGCTGCGCGACTTCGACACCGTGCTTGGGGTGATCGACCTTGCTGATGCGCTTCCCGAGGGCGCGCAGGCAATCCTCGACGAGCGCGCCGCGGCGCGTGCAGCGCGCGATTTCGCGGCCTCTGATCGCCTGCGTGACAACCTGGCCGAGCTCGGAGTGGCCGTCGAGGACACGCGCGACGGCCAGCGTTGGCGACTGATCACGGCTACGCGCGATGGCTGATCCCGAACGTTCGCCCAGCGACCGCCCCAGCCGGGGCAAGCCGAGCGGCGGCAAGCCCGGCGGCGGCGGGCAAGGCGGCAAGCCACGCTCGTACAAACCCAGCGGCGGCAAACCCAGCGGCGGCAAACCGACCGGAAGCTACGGGCGCTCCGACTACCGATCAAGTGGCCGCCCACCCGGCCGTCCGTCCGGGGGCCCGGCCTCTGATCGGCCTCGCTCCGACCGACCGCACGACACGCGTCCTCGTGGCTATGACGACCGCCCGCGCCCGTACAACGACCGACCGCACGACGCGCGTCCTCGTGGCTATGACGACCGCCCGCGCCCGTACAACGACCGACCGCCCGGCGACCGCCCGCGCCCGTACAACGACCGCCCGCGCAAGCCACCGTTCGATGCACGACGTCCGTACACCGCGCGGCCGGCATACGGCGCACGGCCGCAGCGCCCGGCCGGCACGGCCCAGGAGGGGCTGGTCGGGGAAGGGGAGCAGCTCATCGCCGGGCGCCGGCCAGTGGAGGAGGCGTTCGCGGCACGGCGCGAGCCGATCCGGTTGTTGATCGTGCCGGAGAGGCGCGCGGCGCTCGACGCCCTGGCCATTCACGCAACGACGCTGCGCATTCCGGTTGTCGAGGTCGAAGGCGGAACGTTGACCGCGCTCGCTGGTTTCGATGGCCACCAGGGCGTGGCGCTCATCGCGCGACCACGACCAGCCGGAGACGTCGACGCAATTCTCGCTCGCGCCCGTGAGCGCAACGAGGCGCCGTTCATGCTCGTTCTCGACTCGCTCGAGGATCCTCAGAACTTCGGAACGCTCCTGCGCAGCGCGGAGGCATGCGGCGTTCACGGCGTCATCTATCCGACGCGCAGGTCGGCGCCGCTCAGCCCGGCAGCGATCAAAGCCTCGGCCGGGGCGACGGAGCATCTCATCCTCGCCGCCGTTGACGATCTGGCCGGAACCCTGGCCGATCTCCACGGCGACGGTCTGCGCGTGGTCGGTGCCGACGAGGAGGCATCGCTGGCCTACGGAGACGCGGACCTGCGTGGTCCGCTGGCGGTCGTCGTCGGCTCAGAGGGCCGTGGCATCTCCGGCTCGGTCCGGCGCCGGCTCGACCTCGCATTACGGATTCCCATGCATGGCAAGATCAAGTCGCTCAACGCCGCCGTTGCGGGCTCGATCCTCCTCTTTGCCGCCGCCGGGCAGCGACCCTCACACGACGCCGACGGAACCGCCGCGACGGACGAGAAACAGGTTTAGTCCCTCATCCCGCCGTTATCCAAACTGGTTGGATGCAGGCGAGGCGCGACAAGTGGCTCCTTCCTGCTCGGCAGCGCGGGCCCGAATCTCCGAGTCGATCATGCTAACTGGCGATGTCCAGTCAGCGGTGACCACGCCGGGTCGGAGCGGGAAGCGAAACTTGCCGAGTGAGAGTCGCACGGACCTGTCTCCGACAACGCATCCAGCTGTTGCTGTATCCTTTGCCGTCGCGCCGCCGTAGCTCAATTGGTAGAGCAGCGGTTTTGTAAACCGCCGGTTAAGGGTTCGAGTCCCCTCGGCGGCTCCACAAGTGAATAACGTCCGCAGGTTGCCGGCCCTGTCATCGGGGGAGCTCAACCGGACCGGCGGATAAAACCGTGGGTAGGTTGAGCAGGTGGTGAGCTCCGCTGACTGTAGATCAGCCGTCTTCGACTGTGGGGGTTCGATTCCCTCCCTGCCCACCACTTCATCGAATACCCTTCCGGCAGCGACCGGGCCCACATAGCTCAGCTGGCAGAGCACTTCCTTGGTAAGGAAGAGGTCTTGGGTTCAAGTCCCAATGTGGGCTCCACATCTGCCGCGACCCCACCTCGAGAGGAATAGGAACCAGTAGCAGCATGGCCAAGAAGAAGTTCGAGCGCACCAAGCCGCACGTCAACATCGGCACGATCGGCCACATCGACCATGGCAAGACGTCGCTCACCGCCGCCATCACCAAGTACCTGAGCCTCAAGGGCGAGGCCGAATACCGCGCCTTCGACACGATCGACAACGCGCCCGAGGAGCGCGAGCGCGGCATCACCATCGCCATCGCCCACGTCGAGTACGAGACCGACGCGCGCCACTACGCGCACGTCGACTGCCCGGGCCACGCCGACTACATCAAGAACATGATCACCGGCGCCGCGCAGATGGACGGCGCCATCCTGGTCGTCGCCGCGACCGACGGGCCGATGCCCCAGACACGCGAGCACATCCTCCTCGCGCGCCAGGTCGAGGTGCCCTACATCGTCGTCTTCCTGAACAAGGTCGACATGGTCGACGATCCCGAGCTGCTCGAGCTGGTCGAGCTCGAGGTGCGCGAGCTGCTCACCAAGTACAACTTCCCGGGCGACGAGGTGCCCGTCATCCGCGGCAGCGCCCTGAAGGCGCTCGAGGCGCCGAACGATCCCAAGGACCCCGCCTACGCTCCCATCCAGGAGCTGATGGACGCGGTCGACAGCTACATCCCGACCCCCGAGCGGGCCATCGACAAGCCCTTCCTGATGCCCGTCGAGGACGTCTTCGGGATCAAGGGCCGGGGCACCGTCGCCACGGGCCGCGTCGAGCGCGGCGTGGTCAAGGTCGGCGAGGAGATCGAGATCGTCGGCGTCAAGGACACGCGCAAGGTCGTCGTGACCGGCGTCGAGATGTTCAAGAAGCTGCTCGACGAGGGCGTCGCAGGCGACAACATCGGCTGCCTGCTGCGCGGCATCGAGCGCGACGAGATCGAGCGCGGCCAGGTCATGGCCAAGACCGGCTCGGTCAAGCCGCACACCAAGTTCATCGCCCGCGTCTACGTCCTGACCAAGGAGGAGGGCGGCCGGCACACGCCGTTCTACAACGGCTACCGGCCCCAGTTCTACCTGCGCACGACCGACGTCACCGGGTCCATCGGCCTGACCGGCGGTGCCGAGATGGTCATGCCCGGCGACAACGTCGACATGCACGTCGAGCTGATCACCCCGATCGCCCTCGAGACCGGCCAGCGCTTCGCCATCCGCGAGGGTGGCCACACCGTCGGCGCCGGCGCAATCACCGAGATCCTGAGCTAACCGGAGCTATCAGCACATGGCAAAAGCGGCTGAGAACAGGCCGGTCATCTTGCTCGCCTGCACCGAGTGCAAAGAGCGGACCTACAGCACGACCAAGAACAAGAGGAACGACCCGAACAGGATCGAGCTTCAGAAGTACTGCCCACGTTGTCGGAGGCATACCCTCCACCGTGAGGCAAAATAGAGGCGTCCCGTGCTTCGTAGGCGTGTAGCTCAATTGGTAGAGCACCGGTCTCCAAAACCGGCGGTTGCAGGTTCGAGTCCTGTCGCGCCTGCCATCCACAGCAAGAGGTAACCAAGTGACCCGTATCCGGCGCTTCATCGAAGAGTCGTGGTCAGAGCTCCGCAAGGTGACCTGGCCAACGCTCGAGCAGACGCGCAACCTGACCGTGCTCGTCTTCCTCGTCAGTGGCGCCGTGGGAATCTTCATTGCCCTGTTTGACGCACTGTTCAACGAGCTCTTCAAGGTGGTCGTGTCGATCTGATGGCGGAAACGGAAGCGGCCGCAGTCCGAGCACCCGAGAAGCGGTGGTACGTGATCCACACGTACTCGGGCTACGAGAAGAAGGTCAAGACCAATCTCGAGCATCGCATCGAGTCGATGGGCATGGAGGACAAGATCTTCCAGGTCCTCGTACCCGAAGAGGACGAGATCGAGATCCGGTCTGGCCAGCGGGTTACCGTCCAGAAGAAGGTCTACCCGGGCTACGTGCTGGTCGAGATGATCCTCGACCCGGACTCGTGGTTCGTCGTGCGTAACACGCCGGGCGTGACGAGCTTCGTCGGTGGCGGGAACATTCCTGGCAGCCGCAACGAGCCCGTGCCGCTCGAGGAGCACGAGGTCAAGCAGATCCTGCGCCAGATGGGTGTCGAGACGCCCAAGTACCGCGTGGCATTCCAGAAGGGCCAGAGCGTCCGCGTCACGGACGGCCCGTTCGCCGAGTTCATCGGCACGGTGGACGAGATCAACCCGGAGCGCAACAAGATCAAGGTCCTGGTCAGCATCTTCGGCCGTGAAACGCCGGTCGAGCTGGACTTCCTGCAGGTCGAGAAGCTGTGAGCGCTCACCATTTAAGGAATTCACGTGGCTAAGAAGATTCGGACAGTACTGACACTCCAGCTGCCGGCGGGCGCGGCAACGCCTGCTCCGCCGGTCGGCACCGCGCTGGGACCGCACGGCATCAACATCGTCGAGTTCACCAAGAGCTACAACGAGAAGACGCAGGCGCAAGCGCGGCCAGATCATCCCGGCCCAGATCACGATCTACGAGGATCGGAGCTTCACCTTCATCCTCAAGACGCCGCCCGCCGCGGACCTGCTGCGCAAGGCAGCGGGGGTCGAGAAGGGCGCCTCGACGACCGGTCGCGAGATCGGCCGGCAAGGTGACGCGCAGCCAGATCCGCGAGATCGCCGAGACCAAGATGGTCGACCTTAACGCGGTCGACATCGAAGGTGCCTCGAAGATCATCGAGGGCACGGCTCGCTCAATGGGCATCGAGGTGGTCGGTTAGGCGCAACGCCCTCCGGCAATGCGCGACCGCACACCCCGCGGCACAGAGGGGAGGCTCCCAGATAGGGGCCGCAAGCAAAGGAGACCCACGAGATGCCTGATCGAGGCAAGAAGTACCAGCAGGCAGCAGCGCTCGTCGATCGGACGCGCGCCTACCCGCCCGACGGAAGCGGTCGAGCTGCTCAAGCAGACCACCTACGTCGGCTTCGACGCGTCGGCCGAGGCGCACATCCGCCTTGGCGTCGATCCGCGCCACGCCGACCAGATGGTGCGCGGCACGGTCGTTCTGCCGCACGGCACGGGCAAGCGCATCCGCGTCGATCGTCTTTGCCCAGGGCGAGAAGGCCCAGGAGGCGCTGCGCGCGCGGTGCCGACGAGGTCGGCGGAGAGGACCTGGCCAAGCGCATCGAGGCCGGCTGGCTCGACTTCGATATCGCGCTCGCAACGCCGGACATGATGGGCGTCGTTGGGCGCCTCGGCCGCATCCTTGGCCGCCGTGGCCTGATGCCGAACCCGAAGTCGGGCACGATCACCTTCGATCTCGAGCGTGCGATCAAGGAGGTCAAGGCTGGCCGCGTCGAGTTCAAGGTCGACAAGGCCGGTATCATCCACACTCCCTTCGGCAAGGCCAGCTTCGAGGCACAGCAGCTGAACGAGAACCTGACCGCGCTTGTCGACGCAATCAACCGCGCGCGGCCAAGCGCGACGAAGGGTCACTATTTCAAGAGCCTGACGGTGGCATCAACGATGGGCCCGGGCATCCGGGTCGACGTGCCGGCGGTACTCGCCGTCGCCAACGCCTAGGCAGGAGCAACGAGCCCGCCGGCTTGCGGGAAGAAGAAGATCGTTCCGCCGCAGACAGCGCAGCGCCCCTTCGTGGGACTTAATTCAAGGCAGTGCCGGGTTCGCCCGTCAGTGCCGCGGGCTCGCCGAGGCAAGGGAATGAACGTCGCGGGCAGGGTCGCCCAACGGCCCCTCCCATTGACGCTGACAGGCAGCGCCACGACGCCCTCGCGCGGAACCAGAGCGAGGTCGTTGGCGAGCAGCGCCGATCGGCCAATGGGAAAGGAGGCACTATGCCGACGGAGGCCAAGCAAGCCGCGGTCGCGGAGCTGAAGGACGCGCTGTCCAAGGCAACGACGATGATCGTGGCTGACTATCGCGGCCTGACCGTTTCAGACATCCAGTCCGTGCGCCGCGGCCTGCGCGGCGAGGGCATCACCTATCGAGTGGTCAAGAACCGGCTCGCCAAGATCGCCGCGCAGGAAGCCGGTACGAGCGAGCTGAACGACCTGTTGTCGGGGCCCAGCGCCCTGGCCATGGGCAGTGGCGACGAAGTTACGCTGGCCAGAACCTTCCTCGACGCGATCAGGCCCTACAAGCAGGTCGCGGTTCGTGGAGCGGTCCTGAACGGCAAGCGCGTCGACGCCGATGCGGTCGCCCGCCTGGCCACTCTCCCATCGCGCGACGTGCTCCTCGGCCAGCTGGCCGGCGGCATGGCCTCGCCTCTCTCGAGCATGGCCTCGCTCCTTGCGGCTCCGCTGCGCAACCTGGGTTACGCCCTGCAGCAGGTGGCCGATCAGAAGGCAGCGGGCCAGCAGGCATAACGGTCAAACAGCTAACCGACTGACGACAGCAGCCAGACAAAGCGAAAGGAAACACACGACGATGGCAGCAATCACTCAGGACCAGCTTCTCGAAGCGATCGACGGCATGACCGTCCTGGAGCTGTCCGATTTCATCAAGAAGTTCGAGGAGCGCTACGGCGTCACGGCCGCCGCGCCGGTGGCCGCTGCGGCGCCCGCCGCAGCGGCGGGAGGCGCGGCTGCGGCAGTGGCCGAAGAGCAGACCGAGTTCTCTGCGGTTCTGGCCGAGGTCGGCCCGAACAAGATCCCGGTCATCAAGGTCGTCCGCGAGCTCACCGGCCTGGGCCTCAAGGAGGCCAAGGACCTCGTCGACGCGGCGCCCAAGCCGGTCAAGGAAGGCATCGCCAAGGACGAGGCGGACAAGATCAAGGCCGCTCTCGAGGAGCAGGGCGCAAAGGTCGAGATCAAGTAGCCCGACCGACTCCCTGACAACTCAACGCGAGGGCCGGTGGCGCGAGCCACCGGCCTTTTCATTTGTCCGCGCCCGCCGGAGACCTGGGTCAGGCAGGCGAGTTCCTGGTCGTCGTCGGTTGGCCCGAGGCCGCATCCGGCGCCGTCCAGTGGTGCACCGGCTTGAGTGACCCAAGGAGGCGGGCCACAACGAGCGCGTCGTCTCCGGCTTCGATGGTGAATTCCTGGTCGGGGTTGACGAATGTCTTCCCCGCGCGATTGACGGCCAGGAGGGTCGCGTGGTGCTCGTCTCGAAATCGCCGGCTGGCCTCGTCGACGGGCAGGCCCGCGAACTCGTCGGGAACCTTGACCCGGTACAGCTCCGAGCCCGCGCCGCCCGAGACCATGTCTCCGACGAGGTCCGACAGGCCGGGATACAGCGCCGAACGAGCGAGGAGATGCGATGCGAGTCGGGGAGTGACGATGATCTCGTCGGCATGAGCGCGCTTGAAGTGTTCGACGTGGCGCGGATTGTTCACTTCGACCACCGTTCGAACCTGCGGCGCGATAGTCTCTATCGCCATCACGGTCAGGATCGAGTGCATGTCCGCCTCGTTCGACTGATCGATGGGGAAGACGAGAGCTGCCTCTGCCACGTCGATGTCGGCGCGCGCGAGATCGTCCGCGTTCGACGGGTCGCCGCGGACGTAGTAGACGAGCTTCTCCGCGGGGTTGCGTTCGTCATCGTGGATGAGCACGAGCTTGCGCCGGTAGGCGTCGCTGCGCAGCTCGTCAATCGCCTCGCGCGCGGTCGGGTTCCAGCCGCAGATAACGATGTGGTCACGAAAGCCTGAAGCGCCCAACCCTTGTCCTTCCTTGAGCAGGAAGTCGATGATGACGGCAATGATCGCGCCCGTCACGAGGCCGACCATGATCAGTCCGATGCCTATGAGAACGACGTACAGGATGCCACCCACCGGACCTGCCGCGAAGCCGGGGTCGCCGTTGCCCATCAACGATGTCAGCGCCCAGAAGAGGGATTCGGCGTAGTCCGTCCAGACCCAGGCTGCGCTCGGCGAGCATCTCGATCAGGGCCACGGCGGCTACCACGATCAGCAGCGCGAGCAGGACGTTGAGGACGAAGCGCGGGTTGAGCTGATCCTTGATCTGGCGTCCGTACCACGCGATACGGCGGACGAGCGGGGCGTTGAAGAGGGGCAGTCGACGGCGCATGTGTAGGTGCCCGTGAGTGTAGGCTGCAGGGGCATGCCTGAGCTCCCGCCGCGCGCCGCGGAAGTCGCCGCGCGTCCAGCGCCCAAGCGGATCACAGCGCCCACGCCACGCGTCGCGCTGGTCATCGCCACGGCCGTCCTGATCGGCGTCATCTTCTACATCGCCAGCGGTGCGCTGACGCCGTTCGTTATCGGACTTCTGCTGATCTACCTCCTGGACCCTGCCGTAGGCTGGTTCGCACGGCTGCGCCTGGTCCGCTGGCGCATTCCGCGCGGATTGGCAGTCCTGATCGTCTATGCGATCACGCTGCTGGTCGTCGCAGTCGGCGTCCGGCTGCTGGTCGGGCCGTTGGTCGGCCAGTTACTCGACTACGTCCGCGACTTTCCGCGCCTGATCGCATCGGTCGAGGACTGGATGAGCCAAGTTCATGCGTGGTACGTCTCGCTCGACCTTCCGCCCGACGTACGCGATGCCATCGACCAGGGTCTGGCCGGGGCATGGCAGGGCACCGGAGCGATCGACGTCACGGCACTCCTGCCGATCGCCCGCTCGATCCTGGGCACGGCCGCCGGCTTCTTTGGCTTCCTGATCATCCCGATCTGGGCGTTCTACATCCTGCGTGACCGGGTCCGCCTCACCGCGGCCTTCGCCGATGCGCTGCCGTCCGAATGGAGCGACGAGATCTGGGCGGTCCTGGCCATCATCGAGCGCGTAGTCGGCCGCTGGATCCGTGCTCAGTTGCTGCTTGGACTTGTCGTGGGCGTCGCGACGTTCGTGGGCCTGTTGCTGCTGGGCGCGTTGATCGATCCACGCTTCACCCAGTTCGCCGTGCTGCTCGCGGTGATCGCGGGCATCTTCGAGCTGCTGCCGATCATCGGCCCGATCATGTCGATGATCCCAACTCTGTTGATCGCGCTCACGACGTCAGATCCGGTGCTAGCGAGCATTGCCGTCGTCGCGCTGTATCTGGTCGTGCAGCAGGTGGAGGGCGCCGTGCTGGTGCCCAAGATCCAGGGCAGTGCCGTTGATCTGCATCCGTCCGTGGTCATCTTCGTGCTCATCATCGGCGGATCGATCGGCGGCCTGCTGGGCGCGATCCTCGCCATCCCCATCACCGCCGCAGGTCGGGACGTCTACCGCTACCTGTTCCGCCGACTGTCGGACACCCCGCCCAGTGAGGTGTCCCAGGAGGGCACGGACCCGTTGCCCGACCATCCGCCAGGCGAAGACGCTCCGAGCGGATGACATGGCGGCGCAGCGCGCCGATCGCCGGTCGCGACCTGACAAATTCGCCCAATACCACGTTTGACAGGTCAATGCAAGGTGGATACTATGTGCGGTCGTTGAGCGCGGGTCCCTTTTTCTTCAGAAACCTCTCGACGGGCGCTGCTGTCCGTCGTCTTCTGTTCCTGCCGTCATCCCGTCGCCGCGTCGCTAGGAGCGCTTAATGCTGACTGTCACCGATCCCGGCCGGCGTGTGGTAGCTGCCTCTCTGGAGCGCAAGCCATACGCACGGATTCCCGAAGTCCTGCCCATCCCGAATCTGATCGAGCTGCAGCTCAACTCGTTCACCTGGTTCATCGAGAACGGGCTGCGCGAGCTGCTCGACGAGATCAGCCCCATCCAGGACTTCACCGGGCGCGTGATGGAGCTTCGCTTCCGCGAGTACGAGTTCGAGGCGCCGAAGTACGACGAGCTCGAGTGCCGCACGCGCGACCTGACCTACTCCAAGCCGCTCTACGTCTGGGTCGAGCTGCTCATCAAGGAGACGGGCGAGATCCAGCGCCAGCGCGTGTACATGGGCGACTTCCCGTTCATGACCGAGGAAGGCACGTTCATCATCAACGGCGCGGAGCGCGTCGTTGTCAGCCAGCTGGTCCGCTCGCCCGGCGTCTACTACACCGCGATCGAGGACCCGGCGCACCGGCCGCAACCTGTTCAACGCCAAGGTCATCCCCAACCGTGGTGCATGGCTCGAGTTCGAGACCGGCAGCGCGCGGCCAGCTGTACGTCAAGGTCGATCGCAAGCGCAAGCTCGAGGCAACCAAGCTGCCTGCGCGCCGTGGGCTACGAGTCGAACGACGAGATGAGCGCGCTCTTCGCGCGCGTCGACACGGGCGACGACGCCAGTACATCGCGGCGACCCTGGAGAAGGACAGCACCAACACGCGTGGCGAGGCGCTGATCGAGGTCTACAAGAAGCTGCGTCCGGGCGACCCGCCCACGGGCGACAACGCGCGAGAAGCTGGTCGAGAGCCTGTTCTTCAACTTCCGGCGCTATGACCTGGGCCGGGTCGGCCGCTACAAGCTGAACAAGAAGCTCAGCCCGGTCGCCGATCGGATGGGCATCACCCTGCCGACCGAGCGCACGATCAGCAAGGAAGACATCGCCGCGATCGTCGGCCACCTGATCGAGCTCAACCGCGACCAGGGTCTGGCCGACGACATCGACCACCTCGGCAACCGGCGCATCCGCGCCAACGGCGAGCTGATCCAGAACGCGTTCCGCGTCGGCCTGCTGCGCATGGAGCGCGTCGTGCGCGAGCGCATGTCGATCCAGGACGCCGAGAAGGCGACGCCGAACGCGCTGATCAACATCCGCCCGGTCGTGGCTGCGATGAAGGAGTTCTTCGGCGGCAGCCAGCTCAGCCAGTTCATGGATCAGACCAACCCGCTGGCCGAGCTGACCCACAAGCGCCGCTCTGAGCGCGCTCGGCCCGGGCGGCCTGTAGCCGCGAGCGCGCCGGCTTCGACGTGCGCGACGTGCACCACAGCCACTACGGCCGCATCTGCCCGATCGAGACGCCGGAAGGCCCGAACATCGGCCTGATCGGCTCGCTGGCGACGTACGGCCGGATCAACGAGTACGGCTTCATCGAGACGCCCTATCGCAAGGTCAAGCGCACCGTGTCGCTCGACGATCGCCGACATCGCGCGACGACTACGCCGACGCCGACGTTGCTGACCAAGAGCGGCAGCGATCGTGCTCAAGAAGGGCGCGCGCATTCACCAAGGACGCGCGTGGCCGAGCTCAAGAAGCAGAAGGCGACCGCGATTCCGCATCAAGCCCGCGCGTGACCGACGAGATCGTCTATCTCGCCGCCGACGAGGAAGAGGAGCATCACGTCGCGCAGGCCAACGCCCCGCTCGACGCCGAGGGTCACTTCGTCGACGAGCGCGTCCCGGCGCGCTTCCGCGACGCGTTCCCGAGGCGCGGCCCGAACCAGATCGACTACATGGACGTCTCGCCCAAGCAGGTCGTCTAGCGTCGCGACGGCGCTGATCCCGTTCCTGGAGCACGACGACGCCAACCGCGCGCTGATGGGTTCGAACATGCAGCGCCAGGCGGTGCCGCTGCTCGAGCCCGAGGCGCCGATCGTCGGCACCGGCATGGAGGGCCGGCCGCGCTCGACTCCGGCCAGGTCGTCGTCGCCAAGCGCTCGCGGCGTCGGTCCTGTCGCGTCACCGCGGATCGGATCCTGGTCGAGCCCAAGGAGGGCTGCGAACGAGCTCGACGAGTACCGCTCGACAAGTTCGTGCGCACCAACCAGGGCACGTGCATCAACCAGCGCCCGATCGTCCAGGTCGGCCAGCGGGTCGAGGAGGGCGAGCCGCATCGCTGACTCCAGCTCGACCGACAACGGCGAGCTCGCGCTGGGTCAGCAACATCCTGGTCGCGTTCATGAGCTGGGAGGGCGGCAACTACGAGGACGCGATCGTGATCAGCGAGCGTCTCGTACGCGACGACGTCTTCACCAGCATCCACATCGAAAAGCACGAGATCGAGTCGCGCGACACCAAGCTCGGCCCCGAGGAGATCACGCGCGACATCCCGAATGTCGGCGAGGAGAGCCTCAAGGACCTGGACGAGTACGGCGTCATCTACATCGGCGCCGAGGTGCAGCCGGGCGACATCCTGGTCGGCAAGATCACGCCCAAGGGCGAGACCGAGCTGACTGCGGAGGAGCGGCTGCTGCGGGCGATCTTCGGCGAGAAGGCGCGCGAGGTGAAGGACTCGAGCCTGCGCCTGCCCCACGGCGAGCGCGGCAAGATCGTCGAGGTCACGGAGTTCGACCGCGAGAAGGGTGCCGAGCTGCTGCCCGGCGTCAACCGGCTGATCCGCGTCAGCGTCGCCGCCGAAGCGCAAGATCAGCGTCGGCGACAAGATGGCCGGCCGCCACGGCAACAAGGGTGTCGTGGCCGAGATCCTGCCCCAGGAGGACATGCCGTTCCTGCCTGACGGGACGCCGGTCGACATCATCCTCAACCCGCTCGGGCGTGCCATCGCGCATGAACATCGGCCAGATCCTGGAGACGCACCTTGGCTGGGCGCTCCATGCAACTGGTGGCTCGGGCCGCCACGGCCGTCTTCGACGGCGCGGACGAGGAGCAGATCCGCGGCGAGCTGCAACGCCACGATGACCGTCATGGGCGAGCCCGTGGCACTGCCTGAGACGGGCAAGGTCAGCTCTGCGCGATGGTCGGACGGGCGAGCTGTTCGACCGCGAGATCACCGTCGGCTACATCTACATGCTCAAGCTCGCACCACCTGGTCGAGGACAAGATCCACGCCCGGTCGACGGGCCCGTACAGCCTCATCACCCAGCAGCCGCTGGGCGGCAAGGCCCAGTTCGGTGGCCAGCGCTTCGGCGAGATGGAGGTCTGGGCGCTCGAGGCGTACGGCGCGGCCAACATCCTGCAGGAGCTGTTGACGGTCAAGTCGGACGACGTCATGGGTCGTGTCCAGACGTACGAGGCGATCGTCAAGGGCGAAGACATCCAGGCGCCCGGTGTGCCCGAGTCGTTCAAGGTCCTGATCAAGGAGCTCCAGTCACTGGGGCTCAACGTCGAGATCCTGAACGAGAACGAAGAAGAAATCCACTTCGCCGAGGACGCCTCGGCGTATCCGCTGCCAGATCTCGGCGGGATCAATCTCGCCGGCTTCGAGGACTAGTCAGGCGCAAGCCCTGAGCGAATAGCCGAGGCGAATCCAAAACCGGCCCCAGCGCAACCCAGGAGAAACATGCTCGAAGTCAACAACTTCAACGCGATCCGCATCATCGCTCGCCTCGCCCGAGCAGATTCGCGACTGGTCAAAGGGCGAGGTGACCAAGCCCGAGACGATCAACTACCGCACTCTCCGGCCTGAGAAGGACGGCCTGTTCGACGAGCGCATCTTCGGCCCGTCGCGCGACTGGGAGTGCTACTGCGGCAAGTACAAGCGCATCCGCTACAAGGGCATCATCTGCGACAAGTGCGGCGTCGAGGTCACCCGCGCCAAGGTCCGCCGCGAGCGGATGGGCCACATCCAGCTGGCCAGCCCGGTCAGCCACATCTGGTATTTCAAGGGCACGCCGAGCCGGCTCGGCATCCTGCTCGACATCAGCCCGCGCAACCTCGAGCGCATCCTGTACTTCGCGCTGTACATCGTCACCTGGGTCGACGAGGACGCGCGCACGCGCCTGCTCCAGCAGCTGGACGAGGAGGCCGAGGGTCGCGGTGGCCGCGCCGGCAAGGACCTGGCGGAGATGGAGGACCAGCTGCGCGCTGACCTCAACCAAGCGCGACGGACGAGCTGAACGACCGATCTGGCCACGCGCAAGAGCGGCTTCGAGGAGGAGCGCACCGACCGCACCGGCCGAGCTGGTCGAGAAGCAGCAGGAGACGAAGGCGAAGCTCGACGCCCTGGGCAACGGCGCGGCCGAGGAGCCGATCGTCTTCGAGCCGACCGGCGAGATCATCGTCGCGGTCGGCGACAAGGCCGACAAGGCCGCCCAGACCGCGCTGAACAAGGCCGCCGCGGCCGAGGTCGAGCGCGTCAACCAGGAGATCCAGGAGCGCGAGGCCAACGAGGAGCAGTCCATGCGCCAGCAGCTCGAGGACTGCGCGCTGCAGCTCGACGCCACGCTCGAGGCCGAGCGTGAGCGGCTGCGCACGGAGGCCGAGGGCTCCAAGGACGACGTCCGCCGCGCACGCGACGAGATCAACCGCATCCAGCCCGGCATGATGCTGCCCGAGTCGTCGCTCGACGGCCTCAGCTACCGCGACCTCGATCGCAAGTACGGCACGGGCGTCCGTGGCGGCGCGCGCCTGTTCGCGGCGGGCATGGGCGCGGAGGCGGTCCGTGAGCTGATCCAGCGCATGGAGCTCGACGAGCTCGCCCAGCGTCTGCACAGCGAGGTCAGGACCACGTCCGGCCAGCGGCGCAAGAAGGCGATCAAGCGCCTGCGCCTGATCGAGGCGTTCCGCAGTCCGGCAACCGGCCCGAGTGGATGATCCTGTCCGTTCTGCCGGTCATCCCGCCCGACCTGCGGCCCATGGTGCAGCTCGACGGCGGCCGCTTCGCGACCTCCGACCTGAACGATCTGTATCGCCGCGTCATCAACCGCAACAACCGGCTGAAGAGGCTGCTCGAGCTGGGCGCGCCCGAGATCATCATTCGCAACGAGAAGCGCATGCTCCAGGAGGCCGTGTGACGCGCTGATCGACAACGGCCGTCGCGGTCGCTCGATCGTCGGCACCGGCAACCACCGGCTCAAGAGCCTGTCCGACATGCTCAAGGGCAAGCAGGGCCGCTTCCGCCAGAACCTGCTCGGCAAGCGCGTCGACTACTCGGGCCGCTCGGTCATCGTGGTCGGCCCCGAGCTCAAGCTGCACCAGTGCGGCCTGCCCAAGAAGATGGCGCTCGAGCTGTTCAAGCCGTTCGTAATGCGCCAGCTCGTCGACAAGGGCATCGCCCACAACATCAAGAGCGCCAAGCGCATCGTCGAGCGGGCGTCGTCGCGACCCGAGGTCTGGGACGTGCTCGAGGAGGTCATCCAGGACCACCCCGTGCTGCTCAACCGCGCGCCGACGCTGCACCGCCTCGGCATCCAGGCGTTCATGCCCGTCCTCGTCGAGGGCTCGGCGATCCAGATCCACCCGATGGTCTGCTTCGCCTTCAACGCCGACTTCGACGGCGACCAGATGGCCGTCCACGTGCCGCTCTCGCGCGCGGCGCAGGAAGAGGCCCGAGCGGATGATGCTGTCGACGGCCAACCTGCTTTCGCCCGCGGCCGGTGAGCCGGTCGTGGCACCGACCCAGGACATGGTGCTCGGCTGCTTCTACCTGACCATCGAGCGCGAGGAGACGCAGGGCAAGGCGGCGCTCGCACGCTTTTCCGACGAGACCGAAGCTCTGCTGGCCTACGACGTCGGGCGTGATCGACACGCGCCAGGACGCAGAGCTCGAGAACCACTCCGTGCAGCGTCTCGAGCTGCACTCGCCGATCGAGGTCACGGTCCAGCGCTGGGACGAGGACAAGGGCGAGTCGGTCGTTGAGCCGGTGCGGACAACGGTCGGCCGGGTGATCTTCAACCAGGTCCTGCCGGAGCGGCTGCGCTTCCTGAACGAGGCGATGAACCGCAACGGCGCTGCGCAAGCTCGTCGCCGACTGCTACCGGCTGCTCGGCCCGAACGAGACGGCGCATCTGGTCGACGGCATCAAGTCGATCGGCTTCCACTACGCGACGCGCGGCGGTATGACCATCGCTGTCGACGACATCACCATCCCGACCTCGAAGGCCGGGCTGCTCAAGGTGGCTGACGACGCAGGTCGAGGCGATCGACCGTCAGTTCCAGCGTGGCCTGATCACCGAGCGACGAGCGCTACGAGAGCGTCGTCACGGTCTGGAAGGACACGACCCAGCAGGTCAGCGACCGGATGATGGAGGCGCTCGATCCCGACGGGCGCAGTGACCATGATGACGGCCTCTGGCGCCCGCGGTAACAAGGGCAACATTGGTCAGCTGGGCGGCATGCGCGGACTGATGGCCGATCCGACGGGACGGATCATCGACGTGCCCGGTGCGGAGCAACTTCCGCGAGGGCATGACCGTGCTCGAGTACTTCATCTCGACTCACGGCGCGCGCAAGGGTCTGGCCGACACCGCCCTGCGCACCGCCGACTCGGGCTACCTGACGCGTCGACTCGTCGACGTGGCCCAGGACGTGATCACCCGCGAGGACGATTGCGGCACCGAGGAAGGCACGTGGATCACGCGCGGCGAGACGGAGGAGTACGCCGCCGAGGCGGACGCGTTCCAGCGCCGCATCGTCGGTCGCTACGCCGCCGGACCGGTCCTCGATCCGAAGGCGCGCAAGAAGGGCGCCGAGCCGATCGTCGATCGCAACGAGGAGATCACCGAGCAGATCGCCAACCGGATCGTCGAGGCGGGCGTCGAAGAGGTGCTCGTCCGCTCGCCGCTGACCTGCCAGTCCCGTCACGGCGTCTGCCGTGCGTGCTACGGCCGCAACCTTGCGACCGGATCGCTGGTCGGCATCGGTGAGGCGGTCGGCATCATTGCCGCCCAGTCCATCGGCGAGCCGGGCACGCAGCTGACCATGCGGACGTTCCATACCGGCGGCGTCGCCGGCCTGGACATCACCGCCGGTCTGCCGCGCGTCGAGGAGCTGTTCGAGGCGCGCATGCCCAAGGGCAAGGCCGAGATCAGCCACATCGACGGCGTCGTCGAGATCATCCAGACCGAGAGTGGCGGGCGGCGCGTGAAGGTCACGTCGCGCGAGGAGTTCGATACCCCGCTGCGCATCTCGAAGGGTCACGAGCTGCTCGTCGCGGAGGGTGACCTCGTCGAGGCGAACCAGGTCGTCGCTCGGCTGGAGAAGAAGGGCGGCGAGGTCGACGAGATCAGGGCGCCCGAGCGCGGCCAGATGATCCGCGCCGAACGACGGCCTTCGGGTTCGCTCGGAGGACGTGGTCGAGCGCGAGTACGCCATCCCGCACAATGCCAAGCTGCTTGTCGAGAACGGCCAGCTGGTGCGTGCCGGCGACCCGATCACCGACGGGCCGATCAACCCGCAGGAGTACCTCGAGACGCGCGGCCGTGATGCGGTCCAGCGCTATCTCGTCAAGGAAGTCCAGCGCGTCTATCGCTCACAGGGTGTGACGATCAACGACAAGCACATCGAGATCATCGTCCGGCAGATGCTGCGCAAGGTGCGCATCGATCAGCCGGGCGACTCGGAGCAGCTGCCGTTCGAGCTGGTCGACAAGTTCGACTTCGAGGAGATCAACAACCGGGTCATGGCCGAGGGCGGCGAGCCCGCCACGGCCGAGACAGTCCTGCTCGGCGTGACCAAGGCGTCGCTGAACACCTCTTCGTTCCTCGCCGCCGCCTCCTTCCAGGAGACGACGCGCGTGCTGACCGAGGCGGCGATCAACGGAGCCAAGGACAACCTGCTCGGCCTCAAGGAGAACGTCATCATCGGCAAGCTCATCCCGGCTGGGACGGGCGCTCCGCAGAACCTCGCAGCGGCCCGCGCCGCGGCCCGCCGTGCGGCGGCCGAGGCGCTCGCCGGCGGCGAGCTGCCGGAAGGCTTCGGCGAGGAGGAGATCAACATCTTCCTGGCAGAGGCACAGGCCCGCGCCGAGGCGGAAGCTGCCGCGGCCATCATGGCCAACCCGCTCCTTGGCGAGTCGGTGGCGGACGGCAACGGAGCCGCCGCCGGCGACCTGGCCAACCCCTTCCTGCTCGAGGACGAGGAGGAAGAGGAGGAAGAGGCCGAGGAGAATCCGTTCGTGGCCGGCGAGGCGAAGGAGTCCGAAACTCCCGCCTAGCCTCAAACGTCCAATACGCGAGGCCCGCTACGGTACTGGAACGACCGGGGCGGGCCTCGCCACTTCCCGCACCCGCATGCGTGGCACGATGACGCCATGAGCGTCAGCATCGTCTACGAGACGCATTCGATAACCACGGACAATGAAGACGGCATCGCCACGGGATGGCACCCCGGGCGGCTGTCCGAGCGCGGCCGTGCTGCAGCGCTCGAACTCGGGCACCGGCGTCGAGATGACGGGATCGACGTGATCTACGTGTCTGACCTCGAGCGCGCGCTCGAAACCGTGCGCATCGCGTTCGACGGCAGTCACATCCCGGTTCGTGTCGACGCACGTCTCAGGGAGTGTGATTACGGTCAGCTCAACGGCATGTCGCGCGAAGAGCTCGAACACGGGCGCGCCGCCCACGTCGAGGTTCCATGGCCGGAAGGGGAGAGCTACCTCGACGTCGTCCGCCGCACGCGCGCGCTCGTGGACGACCTCCTGGTCGAGTGGGACAATAATCGGATCCTGTTGGTCGCCCACTCCGCAAATCGGTGGGCGCTCGAGTACCTGCTCGAGGGCCGCGACCTGCACGAGCTGACAGTCGCCGACTTCGCCTGGCAGCCTGGCTGGGAATTCACCTTGCGTCGATTGCCCAAATAGCGGCTTTTTGTTACACTGCGCGATCGTGGCCTGAGGTCACTGTCGTTCCCCGCGCGGGATCGGCACCGCTGGTCAATTCCGCCCGCGGGGCTGAGCGTTGGGGTCACCCGAGAGGATCAATAGCGAGCCGGTCACTGCGCGCCGCGCGAGGGTAACCAAGCCCGGGCCAGGGGACCGACCGCCGCAAGACCAAGCCATCAGACAAGCGTCACCAGCAGACCAGGAGTCAGACTTCGTGCCGACCATCAGCCAGCTCGTGCGGAAGGGCCGCCAGCCTTCGTTCAAGAAGGTGAAGGCGCCCGCGATGCGCAAGAACTGGAACAGCCTTCGACAGCGCCAGGAGCCGATCTCGGGCGCGCCGCAGAAGCGCGGCGTCTGCTTGCAGGTGCGCACGATGACGCCCAAGAAGCCGAACTCGGCGCTGCGCAAGATCGCCCGCGTGCGCCTGTCGAACCAGCAGGAAGTGACGGCCTATATCCCGGGCATCGGTCACAACCTGCAGGAGCACTCGGTCGTGCTGGTCCGTGGCGGACGCGTGCGTGACCTCCCGTCGGTCAAGTACCACATCATCCGCGGAACGCTGGACGCCGCCGGCGTCCGCGACCGCAAGCAGAGCCGTTCGCTGTACGGCGCAAAGAAGCCCAAGTAGGCCGCCGAGATGCCTAGACGAGCTCAGATCCCGCGCAAGGCGAAGTACGCCCCGGCCATGTCGCGGACCACGGATCGCTTCGTGGTCAAGCTGATGATGGACGGCAAGAAGGGCCTTGCCGAGCGCATCCTGCGCCAGGCACTCGCCCGCGCCGAGGCCAACGCCCATCGGCCCGGCCTTGAGGTTCTCGATGCAGCGCTGCGCAACGCGACGCCGATCATCGAGGTCAAGCCGCGCCGCGTGGGTGGCGCCACGTACCAGGTCCCGGTCGAGATCCGCGGTGACCGGCGCATGAGCCTGGGCGTCCGCTGGCTCGTCCAGGCCGCGCGCAAGCGCAGCGGCAAGAGCATGAGCGAGAAGCTCGCTGCAGAGTTCGTCGACGCCATGAACGGCATCGGCGCCGCGGTCAAGCGCCGCGAAGACACGCACAAGATGGCCGAGGCGAACAAGGCCTTCAGCCACTTCAAGTGGTAGGCCGGGCCAAGGTCAGTTAGGGAACGTATTCAGGAATGCCACGCCAGGTATCTCTCGCACGCACGCGCAATATCGGCATCATTGCCCATATCGACGCCGGCAAGACCACGGTCACCGAGCGCATCCTCTACTACACCAAAAAGATCTACAAGATCGGCGAGGTGCACGAGGGCGCGGCGACCATGGACTGGATGCCCCAGGAGCAGGAGCGCGGGATCACGATCACCGCGGCTGCTACGACGTGCTTCTGGAACGATCATCGGATCAACATCATCGATACGCCCGGGCACGTGGACTTCACCGTTGAGGTCGAGCGCAGCCTGCGCGTGCTCGACGGTGCGGTTGTCGTCTTCGACGGCGTCGCCGGTGTCGAGCCGCAGTCCGAGACGGTCTGGCGCCAGGCCGACCGCTACGGCGTGCCGCGTTTCTGCTTTATCAACAAGCTCGACCGCACGGGCGCCGACTTCTGGCGCGGCATCGACTCGATCAAGGATCGTCTCGGCGCGAATCCCGTGCCGGTCCAGATTCCGATCGGAAACGAGGATCAGTTCAAGGGCGTGATCGACCTGGTCAACATGAAGGCGATCACGTACGAGGGCGACCTCGGCGAGCGGGTTATCGAGGGGCCGGTGCCGGACGAGCTCAAGGAAGAGGCCCACAAGCACCGCACGGCGATGATCGAAGCGATCGCCGATGTCGATGACGAGCTCACGCACAAGTACCTCGAGGGCCAGGAGTTCACGGTCGAGGACATCCGTCACGGCCTGCGCCTGGGCACTCTTGAGAACAAGCTCGTCCCGGTGCTGACCGGATCGGCGCTCAAGAACAAGGGCATCCAGCCCATGCTCGACGCGGTCATCGACTATCTCCCCAGCCCGCTCGACGTCCCGCCGGTGATCGGCCAGGACCCGCGCAACGGCAACGAGGTGGTTCTCACCGCAAACGACAGCGAGAGCTTCGCCGCGCTCGCGTTCAAGATCGCGGCCGACCCATTCGTCGGCAAGCTCGCGTTCTTCCGCGTCTACTCGGGCACGCTCAAGGCCGGCTCGTACGTGCTCAATCCGTCGAAGGACAAGAAGGAGCGGATCGGCCGCATCCTGCAGCTGCACGCGAACCACCGCGAAGAGATCGAGCAGGTCTACGCCGGCGACATCGCTGCCGCCGTGGGTCTCAAGGACACATTCACGGGCGACACGCTGTCGGACCCCGATCACCCCGTGGTGCTCGAGTCCATGACCTTCCCCGAGCCCGTGATCGAGGTCAAGATCGAGCCCAAGACGAAGGCCGACCAGGACAAGCTGGCGATCGCGCTCCAGCGCCTGGCCGAGGAAGATCCGACATTCCGCGTGCACACCGACCCCGAGTCGGCGGAGACGCTCATCGCCGGCATGGGCGAGTTGCATCTCGACGTACTCGTCGATCGCATGGTGCGCGAGTTCAAGGTCGCTGCCAACGTCGGCAAACCGCAGGTGTCGTATCGCGAGACGATCCGCCGGGCCGCCGAGGGTAACGGCCGTCACGTTCGGCAGACGGGCGGCAAAGGCCAGTACGGCCACGCCGTGATCAGGATCGAGCCGATGGAAAAGGGCGGCGGTTACGAGTTCGTCGACAAGATCGTCGGCGGCACGATCCCGCGCGAGTACATCAAGCCGATCGATCAGGGCATCCGCGAAGCGCTTCAGACGGGTATCTTTGCCGGCTATCCGGTGGTTGACGTCAAGGTGACCCTGTTCGACGGGTCATACCACGACGTGGACTCCTCTGAGATGGCGTTCAAGATCGCGGGTTCGCTGGCTATCAAGGATGCCTTCGACAAGGCCGATCCGGCGATCCTCGAGCCGATCATGCGCGTCGAGGTGATCATGCCCGAGGAGTTCATGGGCGACGTCATCGGCGACCTGAACTCGCGCCGCGGTCACATCGAGGGCATGGAGACGCGCGGCACCGGCGAAGGTCACCGGACGCAGGTCGTGCGCGCATTCATACCGCTGGCCGAGATGTTCGGCTATGCCACGGACCTGCGCTCGATGACCCAGGGTCGCGCGGTCTACTCAATGGAATTCAGTCACTACGCCGAGGTTCCGAACTCGATCGCCAGCGAGCTGGCGCAGAAGTCCGCGAACCGCCAGGTTTCAACGCAGCGCTAGCTGGCAGAGAGGGCTAGAGGAGACACCAGACAGATGGCCAAGAAGAAGTTCGAGCGCACCAAGCCGCACGTCAACATCGGCACGATCGGCCACATCGACCATGGCAAGACGTCGCTCACCGCCGCCATCACCAAGTACCTGAGCCTCAAGGGCGAGGCCGAATACCGCGCCTTCGACACGATCGACAACGCGCCCGAGGAGCGCGAGCGCGGCATCACCATCGCCATCGCCCACGTCGAGTACGAGACCGACGCGCGCCACTACGCGCACGTCGACTGCCCGGGCCACGCCGACTACATCAAGAACATGATCACCGGCGCCGCGCAGATGGACGGCGCCATCCTGGTCGTCGCCGCGACCGACGGGCCGATGCCCCAGACACGCGAGCACATCCTCCTCGCGCGCCAGGTCGAGGTGCCCTACATCGTCGTCTTCCTGAACAAGGTCGACATGGTCGACGATCCCGAGCTGCTCGAGCTGGTCGAGCTCGAGGTGCGCGAGCTGCTCACCAAGTACAACTTCCCGGGCGACGAGGTGCCCGTCATCCGCGGCAGCGCCCTGAAGGCGCTCGAGGCGCCGAACGATCCCAAGGACCCCGCCTACGCTCCCATCCAGGAGCTGATGGACGCGGTCGACAGCTACATCCCGACCCCCGAGCGGGCCATCGACAAGCCCTTCCTGATGCCCGTCGAGGACGTCTTCGGGATCAAGGGCCGGGGCACCGTCGCCACGGGCCGCGTCGAGCGCGGCGTGGTCAAGGTCGGCGAGGAGATCGAGATCGTCGGCGTCAAGGACACGCGCAAGGTCGTCGTGACCGGCGTCGAGATGTTCAAGAAGCTGCTCGACGAGGGCGTCGCAGGCGACAACATCGGCTGCCTGCTGCGCGGCATCGAGCGCGACGAGATCGAGCGCGGCCAGGTCATGGCCAAGACCGGCTCGGTCAAGCCGCACACCAAGTTCATCGCCCGCGTCTACGTCCTGACCAAGGAGGAGGGCGGCCGGCACACGCCGTTCTACAACGGCTACCGGCCCCAGTTCTACCTGCGCACGACCGACGTCACCGGGTCCATCGGCCTGACCGGCGGTGCCGAGATGGTCATGCCCGGCGACAACGTCGACATGCACGTCGAGCTGATCACCCCGATCGCCCTCGAGACCGGCCAGCGCTTCGCCATCCGCGAGGGTGGCCACACCGTCGGCGCCGGCGCAATCACCGAGATCCTGAGCTAACCGAGATGGCCAGGCAGCGCATTCGCATCCGACTCAAGGCATACGACCATCGTTTGCTGGACCAGTCCGCGCTTCAGATCGTCGAGACCGCTCAGCGGACCGGCGCTGACGTCGTGGGGCCGGTGCCGCTGCCTACCCGGATCGAGAAGTTCACAGTCATCCGCTCGCCGTTCATCGACAAGGACAGCCGCGAGCAGTTCGAGATCCGGACGCACAAGCGCCTGATCGACATCCTCGACCCGTCGGCCAAAACGGTCGACGCATTGATGCGACTCTCGCTCGCCGCGGGCGTCGACATCGAAATCAAGATGTGAGATGAGTATCGGAGTAATCGGCCGCAAGGTCGGCATGACCTCGGTCTTCATGGAAGACGGCACGATGGTGCCTGTGTCTGTCGTGGAGATCGAACCGAATACGGTGACTGCCCTGCGCACGACCGAGACGGACGGCTACACCGCCGTCCAGCTTGGTGCGGGCACGACGCGCCGGCTGACCAAGCCGCGTGCCGGCCAGCTCAAGGGCCTGCCGCCGGTCAAGCACGCTCGCGAGTTCCGGCTGGACGACATCACCGGCTACACCATCGGCCAGACGCTTGACGTGTCGCTCTTCGCCGAAGGCGAGGAAGTCAACGTCACCGGCGTCTCCAAGGGTCGCGGCTTCTCGGGCACGATCAAGCGCCACGGCTTCCGCCGTGGTCCCGAGACGCACGGCTCCGACTCTCACCGTCAGCCAGGCTCGATCGGCGCCGGCACTTATCCCGGCAAGGTCTTCAAGGGCACCGCCATGGCGGGTCGGATGGGCCACGACCGCGTGACGGTCAAGAAGCTGACCATCGTTCGCAGCGACGCACAGCGCAACCTGCTCCTGATAAAGGGCTCGCTGCCTGGCCCACGCAATGCGATGGTCGTCGTCAGGAAGGCCAAGTAGATGCCCAGCACTACGCTTTTCTCCAAGGCCGGCAAGGATCTGGGCACCGTCGACCTGCCCGAGACGCTGTTCGCCGCGCCGGTCAACGAGGCGGTCATGCATCAGGCCGCGACTGCCCAGATGGCCGGCCGCCGCATCGGCACGCACGACACCAAGACGCGCGGCGAAGTTCGCGGCGGTGGCGCCAAGCCGTACCGCCAGAAGGGCACCGGCCGTGCTCGCCAGGGCTCGCGCCGCGCGCCGCACTACGCCGGCGGCGGTGTCGTGTTCGGGCCGCATCCGCGCAGCTACGAGCAGCGCCTGCCGAAGCGCATGAAGCGCCTCGCGCTGCACGGGGCTCTCACCTCGAAGTTCGACGACGGCGCCATTCGCGTGGTCGACGAGCTGGGTCTGGACGCGCCCAGGACGCGTGATCTGGTGGGCTTCCTTGACAACTTGAAGGCCGGCGGCCGCGTGCTCGTCGTCGCCATGGGCGACGCCAATCTCGAGCTGTCGGCCCGCAACATACCGGGCGTGACGGTCATTCGCGCCGACTCGCTGAACGTGGTCGACGTGCTCAACGCGGATACCCTGCTGATCACGCAGCCGTCGCTGACGACGATGGCGGAGGTGTACGCATGACGCTCGAAGCAGCCCAGATCATCGTGCGTCCGGTTATCAGCGAGAAGTCGATGGACGAGACGCAGCGGGGCAAGTACACCTTCCGCGTCCACAGCGACGCCAACAAGCTGATGGTCAAGCACGCCATCGAGGAGCTCTTCAAGGTCGAGGTGGTCAACGTGACCGTGCTGACCACGAAGGCCAAGGAAAAGTCGCGTAATCGTCGCCGCGGCCGGGTCGAGGGCTGGACATCGCCCTGGAAGAAGGCCGTCGTGACCCTGGCCAGCGGCCAGAAGATCGAGTTCTTCGAGGGGATCTGAGATGCCGCTGCGCTCATATAAGCCAACGTCTGCCGGGATTCGCTTCCAGACTCGGCCGACGTTTGACGAGATCACGACTACGGTGCCGCATAAGCCTCTGCTCGAGGCACAGCAGCGCATCAACGGCCGCAACAACCAGGGCCGTCTGACCGTTCGACATCGCGGCGGCGGCCAGAAGCGCTTCTACCGACGGATCGACTTCAAGCGCGACAAGCTGAACGTGCCGGCCAAGCTCGCGACGGTCGAATACGACCCGAACCGCTCGGCGCGCATCGGCCTGCTGCACTACGCCGACGGCGAGAAGCGCTACATGCTCGTGCCCAACGGGCTCAACGTGGGCGACACGGTCGTCGCGGGTCCCGGCGCGGAGGCGCGCATCGGCAACTCGCTGCCCCTGCGCAACATCCCGCTCGGCACGACGATCCACAACATAGAGCTCGTTCCAGGGCGGGGCGGGCAGATGGTGCGGTCGGCAGGAACGGCGGCCCAGCTGCTCGCAAAGGAAGGCGACTACGCCCAGGTGCGCATGCCAAGCGGCGAGGTGCGCCGGGTGGACATGCGCTGCATGGCGACCGTCGGCCAGGTTGGCAACCTCGATCACGAGAACCAGAACCTGGGCAAGGCCGGTCGCTCGCGACACATGGGCCGACGTCCCGAGACGCGAGGCGTGGCAATGACCCCGCGCGACCACCCGCACGGTGGTGGCGAAGGCAAGTCGCCGACGGGCATGCCGCCCAAGACTCCGTGGGGCCAGCCGGCCATGGGCCATCGCACCCGCCGTAACAAGATCACCGGGCGGAACATCGTTCGCTCCCGGCACCGCAAGAGCTAGCCGGGGAGGTCTGAGGAAAGCCAATGTCACGTTCGCTGAAAAAGGGGCCTTACGTCGAGACCCGCCTGCTCACTCGAGTCCAGGTCATGAACCGCAAGAGTGAGAAGCGCGTGCTCAAGACGTGGTCGCGCGACAGCGTCATCTTCCCCGACTTCGTCGGCCACACGATCGCGGTCTACAACGGCAAGAAGCACATTCCCGTGTACGTGACCGAGAACATGGTCGGTCATCGGCTGGGCGAGTTCAGCCCGACGCGCAACTTCCGCGGCCACGGCAAGCACACCGAGCGCTCATCGGCGCTGAAGTAGATCGATATGAGAGTTTCAGCCACGGCCAAGTACCTTCGCCACTCGACACGCAAGACGCGCCTGGTCACGTCTGCGATCGTCGGGCTGCCGGTCGAGCAGGCGAGCGCGATCCTGCGCCACATGACCCAGGGCGCCGCACGTGACGTCGCCAAGGTGCTCCATAGCGCGGCCGCCAACGCCGAGAACAACCACGACCTGGCCCGCGACGACCTCGTCGTTGTTGAGGCGATGGCCAACGAAGGGCCGACCATCAAGCGCATCCGGCCCCGAGCCCAGGGTCGCGCTTTCGCCATCCACAAGCCGATGACCCACATCACGGTCGTCCTGGAAGACAAGGAGGCTTAGCCGTGGGTCGCAAGGTCCATCCGTACGGCTTCCGGCTGGGCACGTCCCGGACCTGGAACGCCAAGTGGTACGCCGACAAGAACTACACCGAGCTGCTCAAGGAAGACATCTCCATCCGCCAGCTGGTCAGCAAGCGCCTGGCAAATGCGAGCGTCGCGCTCGTCGACATCGAGCGTGGCATCAACCACGTCACTGTCACGGTGCATACGGCCAAGCCCGGCATCGTCATCGGCAAGGGCGGTGCGAACGTCGAGGCTCTGCGCCAGCAGATCGGACGAATGACCTCGAGCAAGGTCAAGCTGGAGATCAAGGAGATCCGCCAGCCCGAGCTTGACGCGGTGCTCGTGGCAAGCAATATCGCTCAGCAGCTCAGCCGCCGTATCGCCTTCCGCAAGGCGATCAAGCAGGCCGTACAGCGGACCATGAAGGCCGGCGCCAAGGGCGTTCGGATCCAGGTCTCCGGTCGGCTCGGCGGCTCGGAGATGGCCCGCCGAGAGTGGGACAAGGAAGGCCGCATCCCGCTCAACACGCTGCGCGCCGACATCAGCTACGGGCAGGTACATGCCCACACGACCTACGGACGCATCGGGGTCAAGGTGTGGATCTATCGCGGCGACGTGCTGCCCGAGCGCCAGGCGCCGCCCGAGGCGGCCACGGCAGCGGGAGCGAGTGCCTAAGCCATGTTGATGCCCCGTCGAGTCAAGCACCGCAAGGTCCAGCGCGGCCGGATGTCCGGCATGGCCAAGGGCGGCACGGCGATCTCCTTCGGCGACTTCGCGTTGATGAGCGAAGAGCCGGCCATGATCACCGCTCGCCAGATCGAGGCCGCACGCCGCGCGATGACGCGCTACGTCAAGCGCGGCGGCAAGATCTGGATCCGCATCTTCCCGGACAAGCCGATGACCAAGAAGCCGGCAGAGGTACGCATGGGCTCGGGCAAGGGCGCGCCCGACCATTGGGTCGCCGTCGTCAAGCCCGGCCGAATCCTGTTCGAGATGGCCGGCGTCCCGGAGGCCGAGGCCGCCGAGGCGATGCGCCTTGCCGGTCACAAGCTGCCCATCGACGTCAAATTCCTGGTACGCGAAGGAGTGTCCACCGATGGACATCGCTAAGGTCCGCGACCTGACCGACGGCGAGCTCTACTCGGAGCTCGGCACACAGCGCCGCCACCTGTACGACCTTCGCTTCCAGCTCGCCACGCGCCAGCTGGAGGATCACAGCCAGCTGACCCAGACCCGCCGTTCGATCGCGCGCATCCTGACCGTGATGACCGAGCGCAACCTTGACGAGCGTGCCGTCGTAAAGGCCCCGCAGCCGGCTACCGGCCGGCGCGGAAGAGGAGCCGCGGCGACGAGCAGAGGAGGCACTAAATGAGCGCGGCGCCGCGCACTTCGATGCGCAAGGAGAAGATCGGGCGCGTCGTGTCCGACAAGATGGACAAGACGATCGTAGTCTCGGTCGAGCGCCTGTCGCGCCACCCGCTCTACAAGCGCGTCATTCGCCTGACGACGAAGTTCAAGGCCCACGACGAGCGCAACGAGGCGCGCATCGGTGACACGGTGCGCATCGTCGAGTCGCGCCCGCTGTCGGCGACCAAGCGCTGGCGGATGGTCGAGATCATCGCGCGCGGCGGCGAGGGCGCAGGCGAGTCGGTGGTGGCCGACGAGCAGTCAACGAGTGACGCGATCCACGCCGCCGCGCACCCCGGCCGCGATCGCGCCGAGGAATCGGCTGAGGTCGCAGAGGCAGTCAAGTGATTCAGCAACAAACTCGGCTCAAGGTCGCTGACAACACCGGCGCGCGTGTGATCCAGTGCATCCGCGTCCTGGGTCGCTCGCAGAAGACGACGGCCGCTGTCGGCGATGTCATTGTCGCCAGCGTCAAGCAGGCGATCCCTAATGCCGCGGTCAAGAAGGGCGACGTTGTGCGCGCGGTGATCGTGCGCACGACCAAGGAGCTTGGCCGCCCCGATGGCAGCTATATCCGCTTCGACGAGAACGCGGCAGTCCTGATCAACAACCAGGGGAACCCGCGCGGGACGCGCATCTTCGGCCCCGTGGCGCGCGAGCTGCGCGACCGCAACTACATGAAGATCGTCTCGCTCGCCCCGGAGGTGCTCTAGGTGGCGCAGCAACAGCAGCGCGCGCGCTCGATGCGCGTGCCGGACATCAGAAAGGGCGACCAGGTGCTCGTCCTGTCGGGCAAGGAAGCCGGCAAGAAGGGCACGGTAGAGCACGTCCTGCGTCACCGCCAGCCGTTCAAGAAGGTGGTCAGCAAATACGGCTCCAACTGGCGCCGGATCAGCCCTCTGGCCGACGTGGCCGTCGTGATCGAAGGTCTCAACATCGCCAAGCGGCACACGAAGCCGCGCCCCAAGCAGGGCAAGACCGACCGCCAGCCGCGCATTCAGCAGGGTGGCATCCTCGACATGGCGCAGCCAATCCTGGCCAGCAAGGTGATGCTCATCTGCCCTCACTGCAGCCAGCCAACCCGCGTCAAGCACGGAGTCGCAGGCGATGGACGTTCGGTCCGCCTGTGCGCGAACTGCGGCGAGACGCTCGTGCGCGAGGTGCGCAAGTGACCGCTGATACAGAGCAGATCACGCCGGAGGAAGAGCCGATGGCGGCCGAGTCGACCACCGCGGAGACGCAGCCCACGAGCGAAGCTACGGCACCGGCTGCCGAGCCGGCGAAGGGGAAGGGGAAGGCGGCTCCAAAGGCATCCGCTGAGCCGCGCCGCGGTCATCATCCGGGCGACTGGACTGGCCTGCGGGCGCGCTACCTCGAGGAGGTCGTGCCGGCACTGCAGAAGGAGTTCAACTACACGAACCCGATGCAGGTTCCGCGCCTGTCCAAGATCGTCGTCAATATCGGCCTGGGCGAGGCGCTGACGAACGCGAAGGCACTCGACGCCGCAGTTGGCGATCTGGCCCAGATCACCGGCCAGAAGCCGATCGTCACCCGCGCGAGGCGCTCGATCGCACAATTCCGGCTGCGCACGGGCAACCCGATCGGGGCCAAGGTGACGCTCCGGGGCCAGCGCATGTGGGACTTCCTTGAGCGACTGACGCGCCTCGCGCTGCCGCGCATTCGCGACTTCCGCGGCATCCCGACCAAGTCGTTCGACGGTCGCGGCAACTATTCGCTCGGGTTGCGCGAGCAGCTCGCATTTCCTGAAATCGACTACGACAAGATCGACCGGCTTCGCGGGCTGGAAGTGAGCATCGTCACCACGGCCGAGACAGACGAGGAATCGAAGCGGCTGCTGCAGCTGCTGGGCATGCCCTTCGCGGGCTAGCCACTGAATGCAGAACGGGCAGACCAAGGAGACTGAATGGCAAAGAAATCACTGATCGCCAAGCAGAAGAGAACGCCGCGCCACGTGTCGCAGGGCTACAACCGCTGCTACGTGTGCGGTCGCCCGCGTGGCTTCATGCGTCGCTTCGCGCTGTGCCGCATCTGCTTCCGCGAGCGAGCGCTGCTGGGCGAGCTGCCCGGCGTGACGAAGTCAAGCTGGTAGAGCGATGAACATGTCAGATCCCGTCGCCGACATGCTGACGCGCATCCGCAATGGCAGTCGCGCGCGCCACACGGAGGTCATGGTCCCTGCCTCGCGCACCAAGCGAGCCATCGCCGAGATCCTGCGTGAAGAGGGCTTCATTCTCAGCTTCGAGGAAGTCCGCGACGGCGCTCATCCCGAGATCAAGATCACGCTCAAGTACGTCGGCAAAGTGCCGGTGATCAGCGGCCTCAAGCGCGTCTCGAAGCCCGGTCTGCGCGTCTACGCGACGAAGACCGATATCCCGCGCGTGCTTGGTGGTCTGGGCGTTGTCATCGTCAGCACCAGCCACGGCATCATGACCGGCGCTCGCGCCCGACAGGCTCAGCTTGGCGGCGAAGTGCTGGCCTACGTCTGGTAGAGCGAATGTCTCGTATCGGCAAGCTTGCCATTCCTATTCCCAGCGACGTCGAGGTCCTGATAGAGGGCAACCACGTCGTCGTCAAAGGCCCCAAAGGCCAGCTCGAGCGGGACGTCGCCCCGCAGCTGAGCATCGTCCGCGAGGACGGCGAGCTGCGCGTCGAGCGTCCCAATGACGAGAAACGCGCCCGAGAGCTGCACGGGCTGACGCGCACGCTGCTGGCCAACATGGTCATCGGAGTAACGACCGGCTACCGCAAGGGCCTCGAGATAAGCGGCGTCGGCTATCGCGCCCAGCTCGTCGGCACCAAGCTGCAGCTCAACCTGGGCTACAGCCACCCGATCGAGATCGATCCGCCTGCCGGCGTCACGTTCGAGGTCGAGAATCCGACCCACCTGGCGGTGGTCGGCATTGACAAGGAGCTCGTCGGCCTGGTCGCCGCGCGCGTTCGTGCCACTCGCAAGCCTGAGCCGTACAAGGGCAAGGGCGTCCGTTATGCAGGTGAGCAGGTTCGGCGCAAGGCAGGCAAGGCAGGCAAGATCGGAGGCAAGAAGTGAGCACTGCAACTGCTCACACGCACGCGGCGCGCCAGAAGCGCCACGCGCGCATTCGCCTGACGATGGCCGGCTCGACCGAGCGACCACGGCTCGCGATCTTCCGCAGCTTGAACCAGATCTATGCCCAGGTCATCGACGACAGCGTGGGGCGGACATTGGCTGCCGCTTCCTCGCTCGAGTCGGGCGTGCGCACCTCAAAAGGAACCAAGTCGGACCAGGCCAAGATGGTCGGCCGCATGCTCGCCGAGCGCGCGCGCGCTGCCGGCATCGAGCGCGTGGTCTTCGATCGAGCCGGTTTCCGCTACCACGGACGCGTTCGTGCGCTTGCCGATGCAGCGCGCGAGGGCGGGCTCGACTTCTAACTCGAACAAGGAGAAGCAATTGCCCAGGATCGACGCTGGCCGCCTAACGCTCGAAGAGCGCGTCGTCCAGATCAACCGAGTAGCCAAAGTTGTCAAGGGCGGCCGACGATTCAGCTTCAGCGCGGTCGTCGTCGTCGGTGACGGCGCCGGCCATGTCGGCGTGGGCCTGGGCAAGGCGGGCGAGGTGCCTGAGGCAATCCGCAAGGGCGTCGAGGACGCCAAGAAGAACCTCATTCTCGTGCCCATGGTCGGCACGACCATTCCCCACGAGGTGACCCAGCGCTACGGCGCGAGCACCGTGCTGCTCAAGCCGGCATCGCAGGGCACCGGCGTCATCGCCGGCGGCTCCGTGCGCGCTGTCGTCACTGCTGCAGGCATCCGCGACATCCTGTCCAAGTCGCTCGGCTCGACCAACCCGGTCAACGTCGTGCGCGCCACGCACGAGGCGCTGCGCAGCATGCACAGCGCCGAGGAGCTCGGCGAGCGTCGCGGCCGCAAGCTGCGCAGCATGATCAGCGGCCAGCCGTCGAGCAGCAGGGAGGTACCGGCCGATGCCCGGTAAGCTGCGCGTCACACTATTCAAGAGCCCGATCAGCCACAATCCGTCGAACCGGGCGACCGTCAGGGCGCTCGGCCTGCACCGGATAGGCGAAACGGTCGAGATCAACGACACTCCAGCAGTTCGCGGCATGGTCCGCACCGTTCGCTTCCTGGTTCGCGCCGAGGAGATGGACGGTGGCGCCGCTGCCGAGGCTGCCCCTGCCGCCGATGGTGGGAAGGCCGACAAGCCCGCCGCCAAGCGCCAGACCAAGGAAAAGGCATCCACATGAAGCTGCACGATCTGAAGCCAGCCCCGGGCTCGCGGCGTCCGCGCACGCGCGTCGGGCGCGGCATTGCTGCCGGCCAGGGCAAGACCGCCGGCCGTGGCACCAAGGGCCAGAAATCGCGCGCGGGCGTGTCCATCCCAGGCTGGTTCGAGGGTGGCCAGACGCCGATCCACGTTCGCGTCCCCAAGCTGCGCGGCTTCAAGAACCGGTTCCGCATCGCGTACGCGGTCATCAATGTCGGCCAGATCTCGGCGTATGCCGAGGCCGGCCGTTTTGGCGTCGAGGCCGAACAGCCCAAGGCGGCCAAGTCCAAGAGTGGTGAGCAGCAGGTCACAACGGTCAACGCCGAGGTGCTCGCCAACGCCGGCCTGATCCGAGGCGGCGACAAGCCGCTTAAGGTGCTCGGCCAGGGTGAGGTGAGCCAGAAGCTGTTCGTGGCAGCGCAGGCGTTCAGCGCCAGCGCTCGTCGTAAGATCGAGGAGGCCGGTGGCTTCGTCCAGATGCTCGACCAGCTGTCCGAGCCGGAGCAGGTGGCCGAGGTCGAATTCGAGCGAGAGCTCGGAGTTTGCGCCCAAGGCAACGGCCAAGACCGCCCGAACAAAGGCCGGCGCCGCGTCAACAGGGCCGGAGGCTCCCGCCACCGAGAAAGACGGTCCCGGCGACCAGGCGACACAAGCCAAGGCGTCGGTCGCCGAGTCCGCGGCGACCGACGACGCCAAGCCGGCGGCCAAGCCACGGCGTCGCGCCGCAAAGAGTGACGAGAACGCCTGAGTGCGCGTAGCCACGTCACCGCCAACAGCCACAAGCCGGAGTAGAGGGGCCTAGGAGCGTGTTCGAGGCGCTGGTCAACGCATTCCGCGCGCCCGACATCCGTCGGCGCATTCTTTTCGTGCTCGGAATGCTCGTCATCTATCGGGCGCTTGCCGTCGTGCCCGTGCCTGCGGTCGACCGGACCGCGGTCTCCCAGCTGGTCGAGCAGCAGCAGTTCCTGCAGCTCCTCGACCTGTTCTCGGGCGGCGGCCTGCGCTCCTTCTCGATCGTGGCGATGGGCGTCAACCCGTACATCAACGCCTCGATCATCATGCAGCTCATGACCGGCGTCGTGCCGCGCCTCCAGGCACTGTCTCGTGAGGGCGAGTACGGCCGGACCAAGATCAACCAATACACGCGCTACCTGACGGTCCCGCTAGCTCTGCTCCAGGCTTACGGCTACCTCGCCATCCTCTCGTCGCAGAGCATCGTCACCGACTTCGACATCCTGAGCCTCGCCACGCTTACCCAGATGGTCACTCTCGCCGCCGGCACCATCCTCGCGATGTGGATCGGCGAGCTGATCACAGAACGCGGCATCGGCAATGGCATCAGCTTCATCATCTTTGCCGGAATCGTCGCGCGCGTGCCGCAGGGCCTCGCCTCATACTTGTCCAATCCGGACATCGCCGGCGGCATCGCCTTCGTGATCATGGCCATCATCGTTGTCGGCGTGATCGTCTACATCCAGGAGGGCCAGCGGCGCATCCCGATCCAGTACGCGTCGCGAGTCCGCGGCAGGCGCATGTACCAGGGCGGGGCGACGTTCCTGCCGCTGCGCGTCAATCAGGCCGGCGTCATTCCGATCATCTTCGCCGTCAGCATCCTGCTCTTCCCGACCCAGATCGCGTCTTACTTCGCGACCCCGGCCAACTCGCCCGAGGGAACGGCCACGCTGATCAATCAGATAGCCGACGGCGTCGTCAACTTCCTGAGTCCGCAGGGGATTCCGTACATCATCTTCTACTTCCTGCTGACGATGGGCTTCACCTACTTCTACACGGCGTTCACGTTCAAGCCGGACGAGACGGCGGACCAGCTGCGCAAGAACGGCGGATTCATCCCGGGCATCAGACCGGGCTCGCCGACGCGTGACTACCTGCAGCGCGTGGTCTTCCGGCTGAGCCTCGCCGGCGCCATCTTCCTGGGCCTCGTCGCGGTCTCGCCGCTGATCCTGTCGCGCATCTTTGCCGGCGGTGTCATAGGCAGCTTCGCTCTTGGCGGCACAGCGCTGCTGATCGTCGTGTCGGTCGTGGTCGAGACGATGAAGCAGCTGGAGGCGCAGCTGATGATGCGCAACTACGAAGGCTTCATCAAGTGAGGGTGTACGTCATCGTTGGCGGACCCGGTGCCGGCAAAGGCACGCAGGCGAGCCTCCTCGCGGAGCGCCTGGGGCTCGCGCACGTCGCGTCAGGCGACCTGTTTCGCGACAACATCAAACGCGGAACCGCGCTCGGCAAGAAGGTCAAGCAGTACCTGGAACGCGGCGCGCTCGTGCCCGACGACGACACCGTCGCGATGATCGCCGATCGTCTCGACAAGCCCGATGCCGCGGATGGCGTGGTCCTCGACGGCTTTCCACGCACGCGTGCGCAGGCCGAGGCACTCGACAAGATGCTTGCCAAGCGCGACGCGCACGTGGATCAGGCACTTTTTGTCGACGTCGACAAGGAGGAGGTTGTGCGCCGCCTGTCCGGCCGCTGGATCTGCTCGACAGCGCCCGAACACGTCTATCACACGATCGCCCGGCCGCCAAAGGTCACTGGACAGTGCGACTTCGACGGAGCCACGCTGGTCCAGCGCGACGATGACAAGCCGGAGACCATTCGCGCGCGGCTGGAGCAGCAGCTGCCACCGATGTACGAGGTCGTCGACTACTACAAGGAGCACGGCCGGCTGAGCACGGTCAACGGCGAGGAACCGATCCAGGAGGTATCCGACGCGTTGATGCGGGCGATCGCCCAGCCGGCGCGCTGACCGTCATGCCCGGGGATCGCCGAGTAACGCTCAAGAGTCTCGGCCAGATCGAGAAGATGGCCGTCGCGGGCAAGCTCGTTGCCGACGTCCTGGACAGGATCGGCGAGGAGCTCAAGCCGGGCATGACGACGTCCGACCTCGACCGCATGGCCGAGGACCTGATCCGTGGCCGTGGCGGCATCCCGTCGTTCATCGGCGTGCCCGGCCGTCTTGCCCCATACCGGCACACGCTGTGCGTGTCCGTCGATGACGAGATCGTCCACGGTGTGCCCGGTCCACGCCGCATCCGTGAGGGCCAGATCGTGTCGGTCGATGCCGGCGCGATCGTCGACGGCTGGCACGGCGACGCCGCCCGAACCTACATCGTGGGGGAAGTGCCGCAGCTTGTGACGGATCTTGTGGCAGCGACTGAACGTGCCATGTACGCCGGCATTGCCGCGGCCGTGCCGGGCAACTACCTCTCGGACATCTCCGGCGCCGTGGAGGACGTGGCGGCCGAGCACGGATACGGCGTCGTGCGCGCCTTCGTCGGCCACGGCATCGGCACCGAGATGCACGAGGAGCCGCAGGTCACCAACTACCGCACGGGGGCCAAGGGCCGGCGCATAGAACCCGGCCTGTGCCTCGCGATCGAGCCGATGTTCACCCTCGGGACGTACAACGTGCGCATCAGCGATGACGGCTGGACGGTGGCGACAGCGGACGGCGCCCTCGCGGCGCACTGGGAGCACTCGATCGCCGTGCTCGCCGATGGACCGCGCATATTGACGCGCGGCGACGTCGGAACGGGAGGAGCGGATGCCGCTCCAGCCAAGGCCTGACCGGCCCCTTGGTTGCCGTAATCGTCGGTTCTCTGCTACACTTCGCGATCGTGCGTCGGACCTTGTTCGACGTTCCTCCGCGCTCGGCCGGCGGTCCCAGCCGGTTCGCTGAGCCAAGCCAATCCAGCACCTAACAAACCGAGGGAGTCTGCCGCCGCCTGTGGCCAAGAAGGACGCGATCGAAGTAGAAGGAACGGTCATCGAGCCGTTGCCGAACGCGATGTTCGCCATTGAGTTGGAGAACAAGCACCGCGTCCTGGCGCACATCAGCGGCAAGCTGCGGATGAACTTCATCCGCATTCTGCCCGGCGACAGAGTTCGCGTCGAACTGTCGCCGTACGACCTCTCACGCGGACGCATCACCTACCGGCTGAAGTAGTCGGCCGGACGCAAGGAACCAGGAAATGAAAGTCTCGGCATCAGTCAAGACCCGCTGTGACAACTGCAAGATCATCCGGCGCCATGGCGTCGTGATGTGCATCTGCACGAATCCAAAGCACAAGCAACGGCAGGGCTAACGGCACATGGCACGTATCTCCGGCATCGACATCCCGCGCGAGAAGCGGGTCGAGATATCGCTGACGTATATCTACGGCATCGGGCTGCCGACCAGCCAGAAGATTCTGGCACAGGCGAACGTCAACCCCGATACGCGCGTCCGCGACCTGACCGACGACCAGGTCAACCGCCTGCGTGAGATCGTCGACCGGCGCTACAAGGTCGAAGGCGATCTGCGCCGTGAGGTCGCCCTGAACATCAAGCGCCTGCAGGAGATCGGCTCGTACCGCGGTCTGCGTCATCGACGCAATCTGCCGGCGCGCGGCCAGCGAACCAAGACAAATGCACGCCAGCGACGCGGACCGAAGCGCACGGTCGGCGTCCGGCGCAAGAAGTAGGAGAGCGCGACCAACACATGGCGGAACGCAAGCGCGCGACGAAGACTCGGCGACGGGAAAAGAAGAACGTCCCCGTCGGCCACGCGCACATCCAGGCGAGCTTCAACAACACAATCATCTCGATCACCGACCTTGCCGGTGCCGTGGTCTCATGGGGCTCCGGCGGCGTCGCGGGCTTCAAGGGTTCGCGCAAGAGCACGCCCTACGCTGCCGCCCAGTCGGCAGATGGCGCCGCGCGCAAGGCGATGGAGCACGGCATGCGCCAGGTCGAGGTTTTCGTGAAGGGCCCCGGCGCCGGCCGCGAGCAGGCGATCCGCTCGCTCCAGGCGGCCGGTCTTGAGGTCACCGCAATCACCGATGTGACGCCGACCCCACACAACGGCTGCCGTCCGCCAAAGCGGCGCCGGGTCTAGGAGAAGGACGGCAATGTCACGCTATCGCGGTCCAGTTTCGCGTCTCTGCCGGCGCGAGGGAATGAAGCTCTATCTCAAGGGCGCCAAGTGCTATACAAAGAAGTGCCCCTTCGAGCGCCGGCCCACACCGCCGGGCCAGCACGGCGTCCGTCGCCGGAAGGTCTCCGAGTTCGGCGTCCAGTTGCGCGAGAAGCAGAAGATGCGGCGCATCTATTCGGTCCACGAGCGCCAATTCAAGCGCTATTTCGAGACGGCTGAGCACCGCCCTGGCGTCACCGGCGAGAACCTGCTGCGCCTGCTCGAGACGCGCCTCGACAACGTGGTCTATCGGATGGGCTTTGCCACCAGCCGCGCCCAGGCGCGCCAGCTCGTATCCCACGGCCACTTCAACATCAACGGCCACGTGACGACGATCCCGTCGCACCAGGTCGGCGAGGGCGACAGGGTCGAGGTTCGCGAGACGAGCCGCAAGAGCGACTACTTCAAGAACGCGCGCGAGACGATGAAGGGCGCACAGCGGCCCGATTGGTTGAGCGTCGACGGCGACCAGATGACCGGCAGCGTGACGGCCATGCCTCGTCGCGACCAAATGCCACTCGAGCTCAACGAGCAGCTCGTCGTCGAGTACTACTCGAGGTAACACCACGAAATGATCGAACTTGAGAACCCTCAGATCGAGCCCGTAGGCGAGCCGGAGGAGTCGTACGCCAAGTACGAGGCCAGCCCGCTTCCGGCGGGTTACGGAGTCACCATCGGCAACGCGCTGCGGCGCGTGCTGCTTTCGTCGCTCGAGGGCGCGGCAGTCACCTCGCTGCAGGTGCGCGACGTCTATCACGAGTTCAGCACCATCCCGGGCGTCAAGGAAGACGTTACCCAGATAGTGCTCAACATCAAGAAGCTGCGCCTGAAGAGCTATGCGCCGCACCCGGTGCAGCTGCGCCTGCTCAAGTCTGGCGCGGGCGTCGTCACGGCCAACGACATCGAGCCGAACGCGGATGTCGAGATCGTCAATCCTGACCAGGAGCTGCTGACGCTCGATTCGGGCGACACGCCCGTCGAGATCGACATGACCGTCGAACGTGGCGTGGGCTACCTGGCAGCCGACCGGAGCGACCAGCTGCCGATCGGCGTCATCCCCGTCGACGCCATCTTCTCGCCCGTGCGCAAGGTCAACTACACGGTCGAGAACACTCGCGTCGGCCAGATGACGAACTTCGACAAGCTGACGATCGAGATCGAGACCGACGGCACGGTCACGCCGGAAGAGGCGCTCAGTCGCGCGGCCGAGATCCTCGTCAGCCAGTTCAACCTGTTCACGACGGCCGGGAAGCAGATGCTCATCGCAGACGCTCGCGTCACGGGCGCCCCCGCGCTGCCGGCGAACATGCTCGACATGCCGATCGAGGAGCTCGACCTGCCGATGCGGGCGTACAACTCGCTCAAGCGCAACAACATCGTCAAGGTCGGCCAGCTGCTGAGCCTCCAGGACGAGGATCTGCTGCGCATGCGCAACTTCGGCAAGAAGTCGCTCGATGAGATGAAAGAGCGCCTTCGGATGCGCGGCTTCCTGCCGCCTGACGATGGCACAGACGTCGCCGACTACGACGCGGAGGAGGGGCTCGACGACCTTCCCGCGGACGAGGAAGAGGAGTAGATGGCGCACCGGATCGGCGGTCGCAAGCTGAGTCGCAAGACCGGCCCGCGCAAGGCGCTCTTCCGCAACCTGATCGTCTCGGTGCTGCGCTATGAGCAGATCAAGACAACCGAGGCGCGGGCAAAGGAGGTACGCGGCCAGGTCGAGCATGTGATCACGCTGGCCAAGGACGGTTCCCTTGCTGCACGACGTCAGATCATCGCCGAGCTGCCCGACGAGCCGCTCGTCATCGACAAGCTCATGAACGAGATCGCCCCGAAGTATGCGGAGCGAACCTCGGGCTACACCCGCATCATCAAGCTCGGCCCGCGTGCCGGCGATGCGGCTCCCATGGTCCAGCTCGAGCTGGTCTAAGCCACGCTCGCCCACCGATGGGCGAAACAGTGAAGAGCGCCCGAAAGGCCGCCCCCGTTCGTTACAGCGCGCGGGTCGAATATGACGGGACCAACTTTGCCGGCTTCCAGGTTCAGCCAGGAGCACGCACAGTCCAGGGCGAGATTGAAGCTGTCCTGGCCACGATCTCCGGCGGGCAACGGATCCGGGTCGACGGCGCGGGTAGAACCGATGCCGGCGTTCATGCCAGGGGACAAGTGATCGCTTTCACTTATCACGGACGGCTTGGGCGCAACGGCCTGGAGGCAGCGCTCGATGGGCTGCTGCCAGCGGACATCGCGATCAAGCGCCTGAAACGCGTCCAGCCGGGTTTCCGGCCGCGCTACCGGGCGCGTCATCGCGAGTACCGCTACCGGATCTGGAACGGCGCGCGCAGCCCGCTCCGTGAGCGCTTCGTGCACGGCGTGCGCGAGCCGCTTGATCTGGATCGCATGCGCGAGGCGGCGCAGGTCTTCGTCGGCAGGCACGATTTCACCTCGTTCGGTGGGATTGATCTCCAGCCGGTGAGGACTGTGCATCGCGTCGAGGTCCGCAGGCGGGGCAAGACGGTCACGATCGTCGTGACCGGCGATGCCTTCCTGCGAGGTATGGTGAGGCGAGTGGCGGCGGCGTTGATCAGGGTCGGCACGGGCCGAGCCACGGCCGACGACGTACGCCAGGCGCTCAACGCGAGGCGGGCGGCATTCAATGGCGAGGCAGCCCCGGCGCACGGCCTGACACTGTGGAGCGTGCCGATGGGTCCCGAACGAGATAATCAGCCAGGAACAAGCAGGACAAGACAACAGGACTGAATGAAGCGATGAGCAGGACATACACACCGCGTGCGGCGGACATCGAGCGCCAATGGTTCGTCGTTGACGCGACCGGCCAGCGTCTCGGTCTGCTTGCGTCGCGCGTCGCGACAGTCCTTGAAGGCAAGCACAAGCCAACCTTTGCAACCCACATGGACAGCGGCGATCATGTGATCGTGCTCAACGCGGCGAAGATCGAGTTCAGTGGCAACAAGGCCGACCAGAAGTTCTATGCCCGCCACAGCGGCTATCCGGGAGGCTTCAAGAGCGAGACGCTGGCTGAGCTCATGAAGCGCCGACCGGAAGAAGTCATCCGCCGCGCGGTCAAGGGCATGCTGCCGCGCAACCGACTGGGCGTCCAGCAGTTGCGCAAGTTGAAGATTTATGCGGGCAGCGAGCACCCGCACGAGGCGCAGCAGCCCGAGCCGCTGCCAATCGGAGGTTCGACCCGCTAAATGGCCGCTAACACCAACGCATTCTTCTACGGCACTGGCCGGCGCAAGACCAGCATCGCCCGCGTGCGGCTCCTCGCCGGCGAAGGCGAGGTTGTCGTCAATGGCCGGACGCTGGAGGAGCACTTCGGCAACGCGGTCGACCTAGCCGACATCACCATGCCCTTCAAGGTCACCGGTACGGAAGGTCGTTACAACACGATGGTCAAGGTCGAGGGCGGTGGACACCACGGCCAGGCCGGCGCCATCCGCCACGGCATCGCGCGGGCACTCCTGCAGAGCGATCCGGAGGGCGCGCGGGTACCGCTCCGCCAGGCCGGGCTGCTGTCGCGCGATCCGCGCATGAAGGAGCGCAAGAAGTACGGCCTGAAGCGAGCACGCAAGGCGCCTCAGTACACGAAGCGCTAGTCGCGACCTGGCGCGCCTCGCACTTGTCGGGGCACTGCCCGAGAGCGTTACCGTAAGCAGGCGATGGACGACGTCTTCGCTCGCTACCAGGCCGCCCTGCGCTCGGGCCATCAGCTCGCGTCCGAGGGCAAGTTCAAGGACGCACTCAGCCAGTACCAGGAAGCAGTGCGCGTGGCCGGTGAGCGCCCCCTGCCGCTGATCGGCGTCGGGGGCATGGAGCTTCGACTCGGGCACGCCAAGGAGGCCCTGGCGGCTTACGAGCAGGCGCTCGCCCTGGAGCCGGACAACCTTGATGCGCTGAGTGGCCGCGCCGCGGCACTGCTCGCGGCTGGGCGGCGCGACGAGGCGGCGGGTGTCGCCCAGCACATGGACGCGTTGCGCGAGGGCCCGACCCAGCCGGCCGACATCCCCGCGGAGCTGCGTACCCCCTTCGGGCGTGCCGAGACTCTGGCCATCGCCGGCGAACAGGCGCGCGATGCCGGCCGGCTCGATGCAGCGCTCGACGCGTGGTTGGCTGAGGCGCGCGAGCATGCGGCGGCCGAGCATTACGATGCGGCACTGGACGCGGGGATCCGGGCGCTGTCACTCGACACCGGTTCGGCGCGAGTCCATCTGGAGCTGACACGGGTCTACTTCCAGCGCGGCTGGGATTCAGAGGCCATCCAGCGTGCCGGCGCGCTGCGCCGCCTTCTTCTTCTCGCGCCGAATGACGATGTCAGCACAGCTCTTGACGAGCTTGAGCGTGAATTCACCGGCAGTGCAGTGGACGGCCGATAGCCAGACTGCCGCAGCCCGAACGCTGCGCATGACTACACTACTCACGTGGACCAGCTGATCGAACTGGTCAAGGGCTTCGAAGTCCAGCCGGTCGCAATCCTTGATATTGCGCTGACCGCGCTGCTCATGTATTTCCTGTTCAGCCTGATTCGCGGCACGCGCGCGGTGCGGCTCGTGATCGGCGTGACCGTGCTGTACGTCATTTATGTCGTGGCCCAGTACCTGGGCCTTCAGCTTCTCTCGCAGATCCTTCAGGCGGGCGCGGTGGTCGGCCTTCTCGCCCTTGTCGTCGTTTTCCAGCCAGAGCTGCGACGTGGCCTCGAGCGAATCGGCCGCGTCGGATCGTTCGGCTGGCTGTTCGCGCCTGCGACGCGGCGGGCCGTGCAGGTAGTCGCCGCGACCGTAGCTCAAAGCGCCGCCGCTCTCGGCTCCAAGAAGATCGGGGCGCTGATCGTGCTCGAGCGCGAGACCGGGATCGCCGACACAGCAGAGACGGGCGTCAAGCTGGATGCTGCGATCTCGTCCGAGCTGCTCGAGACGCTCTTTACGCCGCACACACCCCTTCACGACGGAGCCGCAGTCATCCGCCACAGTCGCATCATTGCCGCCGGAGTGACGCTGCCGCTGTCGGAGAGTGGCGCGTACCAGGGCAGACTGGGCACGCGCCACCGTGCCGCGCTGGGAATCACCGAGCAGACCGATGCCGTGGTCGTCGTGGTCAGCGAAGAGACCGGTGGTATCAGCCTCGTCGAGCGCGGTCGGATCGTGCGTGGCCTGGACCAGCAGCGACTTGCAGCGGCACTTCTCGACCTGCTCGAGCACGATGAGCTGGCCAACGCTCGACTGCCTGAGCGAGCCACTCTGCTGCGCAAGACCATTCCTCAGGCCGCTCGCCGCGGCCGATCCCGCTTCACGCGCTCGGGAACGCCCAAGCCGACGCCACCCGCCGCGCCGCAGAAACCGCCGAAACCGCCGAAACCGCCGGCTCAGTCGACGGCCGCCGCTACGGCGCCAACCGCGGCCGCAGCCGCGACGCCCAGTCAGACTCCTACCGGCGGCCGGGCAGAGTGAGGCGAACGCTCGACTTCCTGCTGCGCAACTGGCCGCTGAAACTCGGGGCGATAATTCTCGCGACGGTCCTGTACAGCGGCCTTGTGCTGGCCCAGAACGCGCGCACCTGGACCGGCCAGGTGCCTGTCGACGCGATCAGGCCGCCGACCGGCGCGACGCTCATCAGCGAGCTCGAGCCGGTGACGATCATTCGCTACCGCGCGCCGCTGGACGTCGGCGTGCTCGGCCCGGATTCGTTCCGCGCCACGGTCGATCTCTCGCGCGCCCAGGCCCAACCGGGCGGTCCGCCGGTGCCGGTTCCGATCACGCTCATCGCGCTGGATCAGCGCGTGCAGATCATCGACTTCCAGCCGCGCGAGGAGCAGGTCCAGCTGGATCCCGTTAAGGAACGTGACATGCCCATCACGGTCACCCTGGGAACCGTTCCCGACACGGTCACCGTAGGGCCGCCCCAGGTGGATCCGCAGACGGTCACCGTGCGTGGCGCGAGCTCCCGGGTCAACAGCGTCTCGGCGGTCGTGGCGCGCGTGCCGATAGATGCGAGCGCCCTGAATGTTGACCGCGACGTGGATCTCGTTGCGGTCGACGCGAACGGCAACCAGGTGCCCAGCGTCGAGCTGGATCCACAGCGTGCCCACGTCCGCATAGCCGTGGCACAGGAGCTGGCGACGCGCACCCTGCCGGTCGTCCCACAGCTGACCGGATCACCTGCGGCCGGGTATCGCATCACGTCCGTCACCGTTGATCCGCTGGTCGTGACGGTAAGTGGCGAGGCGGCGACCGTGACTCAGCTCCAGAATGCACCGACGGCGCCCGTCGACATATCGGGTCGGACGAGCGACCTGGAGGCGGAAGTTGGTCTAGCCCTGCCGGACGGCATCAGCATCAGTGGCTCGAACACGGTCAGGATCATCCTGACGATCGCCCAGGAGACCGGCACGCAGACGTACGGCATCGGCGTCGTGCTGCAAGGTGAGCTGCCCGGCTACACATACAGCGTGTCACCCGACCACGTGCAGGTGACTCTCGGAGGACCCACGCTGACGCTCGCCTCGCTCGATTCGAGCAGCCTGATTGCCACGATCAACGTCGGGCCGCTCGCGCCGGGCGTTCATGATGTGCCCTTGATCTTCCAGCCACCAGACGGTGTGCAGACTGTCGCGCTGGACCCCCAGCATGTGCTGGTCACGGTGGTTGCGCCACCTACCCAACTGCCTTCCCCGGCTCTCGTTCCGTCAACGTGACGCGCCTGTTCGGGACCGACGGCATCCGTGGCGTCGCCAACATCGACCTTCACCCCAAGCTGGCCTACGACCTGGGCCGGGCGACGGCGATGCAGCTCGTGGGCGCCGGCCATAGTCTGCTCATCGGCCAGGACACGCGGCGTTCCGGAGACATGCTCGCGGCGGCGGTGGCTTCGGGCGCGATGTCGCTCGGCGTCGACGTTCACCGCCTGGGCGTCTGCCCCACGCCGGCCCTCGCTCATCTGACGGGCAGCGGTCCGTTCAAGGCCGGCGTGATGGTGTCCGCGTCACACAATCCCGCTCGTGACAACGGGCTCAAGGTCGTTGACGAGCGCGGGATGAAGCTCGACGACGTCATCGAGGACGAGCTCGAAAGCCTCCTTCTGCGCGCCGATGAGATCGTGAGCCCCGAAAACGACGGGCTTGGATGCGAATTCAACGCGCGCGATCTGCTCGACGAATATGTCGAAGACCGCCTGCGCTTCGCACGCCAGATCACGACCGACGCGCTGATCGTCGTCGACGCCGCGAATGGCTCAGCGTGTGCCGTCGCTGGGCGCATCCTCGAAGGGACGGGAGCGACCGTCGACGTGCGCTTCTGCCAGCCCGACGGGGTGAACATCAACCTTGACTGCGGCGCCACGGCACCCGATGTCCTGGCGCGCATCGTGCGCGAGACAAAGGCGGACATCGGCTATGCGCTCGACGGCGACGCTGATCGGTGCGTGGCCGTGGACGAGCTCGGCGAAGTGGTCGATGGCGATCAGCTGATCGGCATCATCGCCCTCGATCGCCTGGCCCGCAATGCGCTGCCGCAGGGCATCGTCGTCGCGAGCGTGCTGTCCAACGGCGGCCTCGAGAAGGCGATCGAGCGAGCCGGGGGGACGATGGCTCGCACGCCGGTCGGCGACAAGTACATCGTCGACGGCATGATGGTCATGGACGCTGGCCTGGGTGGCGAGAAGAGCGGCCACGTCATCATCCGCGACCGTGCCAACGCCGGCGACGGCATCGTCACGGCGCTCGAGATCCTGAGCATCATCGCCCGCACCGGCCGGCCACTGAGCGAGCTCGCCGGTCAAATTCCCCTGTTTCCACAGCAGCAGAGAACGATCCACGTTCGTCACAAGGACCAGTGGGAGGCAGATCCGACTTTTGCCCAAGCCGTCGAGGAGGCGCGGCGGTCGCTCGCTGGGGGCGGCCGGATCCTCGTTCGGCCGTCCGGCACGGAGCCGGCTCTGCGGATCATGGTCGAGGGCGAGGACGCGGGGTCGATTATGGCTCTGGCCGACTCGCTCTCGGCGCTTGCTGCCGAGCGTCTAAACTAGCCGGCCTGCCGTCCTCGGGGACTGCTGGGCGCGGGGCGAGGAAGGGATCAGGGACTCCATATGTGCGGAATTGTCGGTTACATCGGCCCGCGTGAAGCGGCGCCAATTCTGCTCGAGGGTCTCGCCCGGCTCGAATACAGAGGCTACGACTCGGCCGGCATCGCCCTTGTCACGACCAGCGGCGACATGTTCGTCGAGAAGCGCGCCGGAAAGCTGTCAGAATCTGCGCACCGCGCTGATGGACGGAACGCCGTCGGCGGTCGTCGGCCTGGCTCACACGCGCTGGGCGACACACGGCCGTCCGAACGACCTGAACGCTCATCCGCATGCGGACTGCACGGGCCAGATCACGGTCATCCACAACGGCATCATCGAGAACTTCAAGCCGTTGCGTGACGGGTTGCGCGAGCGCGGCCACATTCTTGCATCGGACACCGACACCGAGGCTCTCGCGCACCTCGTCGAGGAAGCGTACGAGGGTGACCTGGCCGATGCAGTGCGCCACGCGTTGCGCCAGGCGCACGGCGCATACGCGGTCGCCGTGATGCATGCCCACGAGCCAAACCGGCTGGTCGGAGCGCGGATGAACGTGCCGCTCATCGTCGGCATCGGCGAGGGCGAGAACTTCCTCGCCTCCGACGTCGCGGCCGTTCTGGCGCACACCAAACGGGTCATGTTCCTCGAGGAGGGCGACGTGGCCGACATCACCGCCGAGGGAGTGACGGTGACCGGTGTTGACGGATCGCCCCGCGAGCGACTCGTGACCGAGATCGACTGGACGATCGAGGCGGCTGAGAAGGCTGGCTATCCGCACTTCATGCTCAAGGAGATGCACGAGCAGCCGGCGGCTCTGCTTGCGGCCATCACCGGCCGGGTGCACGACAACGCCATCGAGCTGGACGAGCTCGAACCTATTGCGCAGCGCCTGAAGAACGTCGATCGCGTGGAGTTCGTGGCGTGCGGCACGGCCAATTACGCCAGCGCAGTGGGCGCGTACGTCTTCCAGGATTGGCTGCACATCCCCGCACGCTGGAATATAGGCTCCGAGTTCCGCTACGCCCCGCCGCCGCTCGACGAGCGCACGCTCGTAGTCGCTGTCACACAGTCGGGCGAGACGGCAGACACCATCGCCCCGACGCGCTACGCGCGCCAGCAGGGTTGCCCGATCATCGCGGTGACCAACACCGTAGGGTCGGCAATCACGCGCGATGCCGACGCGGTCCTGTTTCTGCAGGCCGGGCCGGAGATCGCTGTCGTGGCGACCAAGACTTTTGCCACACAGGTGACCACACTCGTCCTGCTGGCCGCGGCGATGGCCAAGCTGCGCGGCCGGTTGCCGCGCGAGCGAGAGCGACAGCTCATCCGCGAGCTGCGTGCCCTCCCGGACAAGGCCCAGCGCGCAATTGACATGGCCGGGCCGGCCAAGGAGCTCGCGCGGCGCTATGTCAACTCACGCGGCTTCATGTTCGTCGGCCGCGGAATCTCATACCCGGTTGCTCTCGAGGGCGCGTTGAAGCTCAAGGAGGTCAGCTACGTGCACGCCGAAGGTTATGCCGCCGGTGAGCTCAAGCACGGCCCCATCTCACTGCTCGACGCAGAGGTGCCGCTCGTTGCCATCGGCACGCACTCGTCCGTGCAGGAGAAGCTCATCTCGAACGTGATGGAGGGTCGTGCGCGCGACGCCCGCGTGTTGGCCGTGGCCACGGAGGGCGACGAGAAGATGCGCGACTTCGCCGACGACATCCTGTGGGTGCCCGAGTCGATCGAGGAGCTCAGCCCGGTGCTGGCGGCGATACCGCTCCAGCTGTTCGCCTATCACACAGCGGTGGCGCGGGGCACTGACGTCGACCAGCCGCGCAACCTCGCGAAGTCCGTGACAGTCGAGTAGCCTCAAGCGCCTATGGCGCAATCGCTTCCCGGTGTGCCGGGTGTGCCGGAGGGCACGACTGAGCTGGGCATCGACATCATCAAGGTCGAACGCATCGCCGCAGCCCTCAAGAAGCATGGCGATCGCTTCCCCCGGCGGGTGCTGACCGACAACGAACAACGCTACGTTCGCAACCGGCCGACCAATTTCGCTGGTCGGTGGGCAGCCAAGGAGGCCGTGTCCAAGGTCCTCGGCCTGGGCGTGCGTGGGGTGGGCTGGACGGAGATCGAGATTCTCCGGATGCCGACCGGCGCGCCGGTCGTGAAGCTCTACGGTCGGGCCGCGCGGCGCGCCGAGCAGCTGGGCATGGGACGCATCGCGGTGTCGATCTCGCACGAAGACGACTACGCGGTTGCTATCGCATTCGGCATCCGAACCGCGGGAGGAGCGTTCATCTTTCCGCCCGACATAGAGCAACGGCTGGACGAGAGGGAGCGCCAGATCCTTGCGCGCATGGAGCGCCTGCGCGACATGGAGCAGGAGACGAGTTGAGCGCGGTATCAAGCATCGATGCAGCCACCGTTCGCGAGCTGTTGCCTGCCCGCCCTCCCGCCGGGCACAAGGGCACATTCGGCACCCTCGTGTGCATCTGCGGCTCGCTTGACTACGCCGGTGCGGCACTGCTGGCCGGCACGGCCGCCGCGCGTGCCGGAGCTGGGCTCATCTGTCTTGCCGTGCCCGCGTCCATCCAGGCCGTCTTCTCCGGCCGAGTCTTCGAGCTCGTGACGCTCGCCCTGCCCGAGACGGACGCTGGATTCGATATCGACGCGATGGCTGCCGGCCATGCAATCAAGTCTCGTGACCACGATGCGCTTGTGTTCGGCTCCGGCTTGAAGGAGACGGATGGCTACGGTGAGCTCCTGGCGGGCCTGCTGGCGCGCGACGGTTCGCCGATGGTTGTCGACGGAGGAGGGCTGAACCTGCTTGCGAAGTCCGGCGACTGGTGGCCTGGTGTGAGGCGAGAGCTTGTGCTGACGCCTCATCCGGGCGAGTTCGCGCGGATCGTCGGCCAGGCGGCCGGAGCGAGCGACGTCGAAAGGCTCGAATTCGGCCCGTGCGGCGGCCAGGAGGTTCGGGCAGGTGGTCGTGCTCAAGGGAGCGCGGACCGTGGTCGCCTCGCCCGGAGGTGCTGTCGGCGCGGCCCCCTTCGCGAACGCGGTCCTGTCGACGGCGGGCACGGGCGATGTGCTGGCCGGGACCATCGGCGGGCTGCTGGCGCAGGGGTTGGCGCCATACGACGCCGCGCGCCTGGGTGTCTACCTCCATGGGCGTGCCGCGGACCGGATCAGTGAGCGAATGGGCGACTCCGGCATGCTGGCCTCGGACCTCCACGACGAGCTGCCGCTGGTCCGCCGCGAGCTGGAGGCGCTCGATGGCGACCCGGGCACCGTCTGAGACGATCCAGGAACGTCTCGCCGCGGCCGGCCTGCCGGCACTGCCGCGCAAGGTCTGGCTCGAGATCGATGTCGACGTGTTGAGCGGAAACCTGCGCGCGATCCGCGACTTTGTCGGCCCTGACGTTGCGCTCAATGCCGTGGTCAAGGCCGACGCGTATGGCCACGGCCTGGTCCCCGTCGCGCGAGTCTTCGCGGCCGCAGGAGCCGATCGACTCTGCGTCGCATCCCTTGACGAAGCGCAGCTGCTGCGCGGCGCGGGTATCGCGGTCCCGATCCTGGTCCTGTTTCCGATCCCACCTGCTGCCGTCGCGCACGCCGTGCGTGAGCACATCGAGGTAGTCGCGTCTGAGCCAGAGGGCGCAGCCGCGATGCTCGAGCGCTGGCGCCGCGACCAGGCAGGCGTGCCGGACGACGTCCTGCTCGAGGTTCACCTGGAGATCGAGACGGGTCTTTCGCGGGGTGGTGTAAAGCCGCACGTGGTCGTCGAGCTGGCGCGCCTCATCGAGGTCGCCCCGCGCGCCCGCCTGGCTGGCGTCTGGTCGCACCTCGCCAGCCCGGAAAGCTCGGACGCGACGTTCCTCCAGGACAAGGCGTTCGAAGACGCGCTGGATGCGCTGCGTGGTGCAGGAATGGCCCTCCCGGCGCGCCATCTGTCAGCCACCGGCGGGCTGTTCACGGAATGGTCGCCGACGTATGAGGCAGTACGACCCGGCCTGTCGCTGTACGGACTCTTGCCGGACGACCTCCTGGTTGGCGCGCGTGAAACAGCCATGGCCGCCCGTCTCCGACCGGCCATGGCGCTCAAGTGCCAGCCGCTGCGCGTCGAGACATTTCCGGCCGGCACGCCCGTCGGCTACGGCGGTGCATGGGTGACGCCCCGTGAAACGGTGATTGCCACACTGCCCGTCGGATATGGAGACGGCTGGGCGCGCGCCTACTCTCCGGGCGCGCACGCCCTGGTCCGTGGCCGTCGGGTGCCGTTGGTGGGCACAGTGGCGATGGACGCGGTGATGTCGGACGTGACAGAAGTTCCCGGAATTGGGCTCGCTGACGAGTTCGTCCTGCTGGGCGAACAGGACGGCGAAACCATCAGCGCAACCGAGCTGGCGCGCCTCCGCAACACCATTCCGTGGGAAGTCGTAACGAGCATGTCTTTCCGAGTACCCCGGGTGTACCATGCCGCCTCGGTACCTTTGGGGCTCCGGACATTGGACGGAGAGGTAAAGGCACGATAGAGGCGGTGGGATGAGCGGTCAGGGGGCGGAGGAATTCCGTTACGAGGACCCGGTCGAGGACGTGGCGCGGGAGATCCAGCTCTACGGCATGACCGTCCCGGCGATGATGTTCCTTGAGGCCAGCCGCCCATACCGGGCATTGGGCAGCCAGGCGATGCTGTTCTTCGACCCGGTCCTGCGCACCATCTTCGGCAGTGGCTCGGACGCGATGTACCGCGTCCTCTCCGACGAATCGGGCATCGATCGTCTGATCGAGCGCCTGGAGGAGATCGACGAAGAGGTCGGCTGCGACGCCTGATTGATGGCGGCCAGGTGGCCGGCCGGACTAGCGCGTGACGCGAATCGAGTAGGTGGCCACGACCTTGTGGTGAACCTTCCACGACACGGTCAATGTCCCGCGCGACCCTACGTGCAGCTTGTTGACGTAGTAGACACCCATAGTCGCGCGTGACCTCGCGGTGCACATATGCTGACCGTCGGGGAACGTGACACACGTCTTGAATCGCACCGTCGCGTCCTTGCTCTTGAAGAAAGCCCCTATGCGGCCGTGCTTGGAGCACTTGGTCGCGGCAGGGGCGCTGGTCTTGTAGCCGCACGCAACATAGGTCGAGTACGGGCTGGACGCGCTGGCCATTGACGGCACGGCCAGAAATACGCCCAAAGCAACGGTGATCGCGATCAGTCGGATAAGTCTCACGGGCCCCTCCCTCGGCTGAGACCCGATTCTACCGGTGGCAGCCGCCGAGGGTCACGCGCGGCGGCCAGTAGCGCGTTATCGGCCGATCATCCGCTAACGTGACGCAGTGACCGTGACCACGAAAAGGCCCGGCGCGGGCAGGAGCCCCCTCGCCAGCGCGGCGGTGCTAACTGCAAGCGCCGAACAGACGCGTCAGTTTGCCGCTGCCCTCGCGGCAGTAGCCGAGCCCGGCGATCGCATTGCGCTGCTCGGGCCACTGGGCGCCGGCAAGACGCAGTTCGCGAAAGGATTTCGCGGACGGGCTCGGCGTGCGCGACATCGTCAACAGCCCTAGCTTCACGCTGATGGCCGAGTACGCCGGCAGGCTGCCGCTCTTCCACCAGGACCTGTACCGGCTGAACGGCGCCGAGGATGTCCTTGGCGGGGGACTCGTCGACGACCGCCAGGAGGACGGCGTGACGCTGATCGAATGGGGCGACCGGCTGCCCGACAAGCTTGACGCGCGTCGGCTGACGGTGACCTTTGAAGTCGGCAGGGAAGACGAGCGGACGATCACCGTCAGCGCGACGCATCCCTCCCAGGGCCGCTACGTCAGGGCTGCCGGAGCCTGGTCGGGCAGATGATCCTCGTTCTCGACACCGCGACGCGGACGCCAGTAGTGGCGCTCGCGATCGACGACGGCAGCCTCATTGGCGAGAGACAGTGGCAGAGCCATCACCGCCACGGAGAAGAGCTGCTGCAGCGCCTCGACGATCTGCTCGCGGAAGCCGGCGTCAGCCGCGTACAGCTGAGCTCAGTGATCGTTGGCACGGGCCCAGGCAGCTTCACCGGCCTGCGCATCGGCCTGGCCACGGCCAAGACCATCGCGTACTCGCTGGACGTGCCCGTGGTCGGAGTCTCCTCGACGCTCGCCCTGGCCGCGGCCGTTGCCCAGGCGGACGGTGAACTGATCGTGACACTTCCGGCCGGCGCATCGGACCGCTATGTCCACCGGATCCGGATCGCTGACGGCCGAGCGACGGAGAGGCAACCGCCCAAGCTCGTTGCCGACGTCAACGTTGGAATCGACGATGTGGCCGTGGATCTCGAAGGCGTCCCGCAATCGGCATCGCAGAAAGGCCAGAAAGCCGTCGCGGGGCTTGCCCGTGCCCTCGCGAAGCTCGGCATTGAGCGGATCGCGAACGGTGAGTCGGATGACGTCGCGACCCTGGTTCCGGCCTACGTGGCGCTGCCGCGTGGCATCGCCAGGGCTGCCGCGGAGATGGAATGGTCGCCCGACCTCCGCTGAGGCTCGCGGTCCTGCCGATGACCCTCGAGGACGTCGCCGACGTGCATCGCATCGAGGCCGCGAGCTTTCCGACGCCGTGGCCCGACTACGCGTTCAGGCAGGAGCTGCAGTCGAACCGGCTGGCCCACTACCTGGTCGTCAAGGCCGGCGGCCAAACGATCGGCTACGGCGGACTGTGGCTGATGGTCGACGAGGCGCACGTGACGACGTTCGCGGTGCTGCCCGAGTGGCGGCGACGCGGCATCGGAGCGCGCCTGATGCTCGAGCTGATGCGTCTCGCCGCTGATCTGAACGCGCGCATCGTGACGCTCGAGGTGAGGCTCTCGAACCATCCCGCACGCGCCCTCTACAGCCGCTTCGGGTTCCATCCCGTCGGCCTGCGGCCGCGCTACTACTCCGATAACAACGAGGACGCGTTGATCATGACCACGGCACCCATCGCCTCTGACGAGATGAAGGAGCGCCTTGCGGGCCTGGAGCGGAGCTACGGCGACGGCGATACGGACGTGGAAGCGATCCAATGAGGGCGACCGGGCGCATCCTTGCCGTTGAGACGTCATGCGACGAGACCGCCGTGGCCGTCGTCGACAACGGCCGGCGCATCCTGACCAACGTCGTCGCGAGCCAGGTCGCGCTCCACTCTGCGACAGGCGGCATCGTGCCCGAGGTCGCGGCACGTGCTCATCTGCGCTGGATGATCCCGGTCCTCGACGAGGCGAAGCGCCAGGCCGGGATTGGCGACTGGACGGAGATGGAAGCTGTCGCCGTTACAGAGGGTCCCGGCCTGGCCGGCTCCCTCCTGGTCGGGATCACGATGGCCAAGACCCTGGCTTGGGTTCACGATCTCCCGCTGGTGCCGGTCAACCACCTCGAGGGCCACATATACGCCGCGTGGCTGCTGGATCCGAACGAGGTCGATCGTCCCGCTCCTGAATTTCCGCTGGTCGCGCTCGTAGTATCCGGCGGGCACACGTTCCTGGTGGAGATGGTCAATCACCTAACGTATCGGCTGCTCGGCCAGACGGTCGACGACGCGGCAGGGGAGGCGTTCGACAAGGTCGGTCGGCTCCTGGGGCTGCCCTACCCGGGTGGGCCGGCGATCATGAACGCGGCTGCCGGCGCGGTCACGAAGGATCGCGTCTTTCCGCGTGCCTGGCTGGGTGACTCCTTCAACTTCTCGTTCAGCGGCCTGAAGACCGCTGCACGGCGAGAGGTCGCTCGCGAGCTTGGCGCGGACGTGAACGCCATGTCCTCAGAGGCACAGCCTGTGCCCGACGCGGCCGTCGCCGAGCTCGCGTACGGGTTCCAGGAGTCCGTCGTCGACGTGCTGTCGTCGAAGACGCTGCGCGCGGCCGAGGAGATCGGCGCTCGAACGATCGTCGTCGGTGGTGGAGTCGCAGCCAACTCCGTACTGCGTACACGGATCGAGAACGAAGCGGAAGAGCGCGGTATCCGCGTGATAGTGCCCCGCCCCGGACTGTGCACGGACAACGCCTCGATGATCGGCGCCGCGGGGTTCTACCGCGCCCGAGCCGGCGCTCGTGCCGGCGCCGACCTCGCCGCCAAGCCGTCGCTCAAGCTCGCTCTGCCCGACTGAATCACAGCGCGGCGCCCATTTTGGGCCGCGCCTGCGCAGGACTTCATTTCACTCGGCCCACGACACATGTGCCCATTGGCCCACGGCTTGTATAGCGTTCAAGCATATATAAGGAATGTGCGAATACGAGTGCGGATCACCTGGGAGGAATCACTGACGTCGTGCTGAACCTGAGCGAGGACCTGGACGAGCTCGAAGCCTCGATCCTGCGCGCGCTGGCGAGCCGCACCAGACTGCGCTTCATCCACGCGCTGGCGACCGGCCCGTGCGAGGTGCATGACCTTGCCGATGCGATGAGCCTCAGCCAGACGGCCACGTCGCAGCACCTTGCCGCACTGCGCGGCGTGGGCCTTGTCGAGGCCACCCGCGACGGCCGAACGGTCAAATACCGGTTGAGCGATCCCGAGATCCTGGCCGCGTGCGACAGCATGCGCGGCGTTCTCGTGCGTCGACTCGCCCATTTCGGAGACATCGCGGCGAATGCTGAAGAGACCAGCCGATTTACGCGTCTGGTTTCCGGCGGTGCGGCCGCCCACCCGTTGGAGCATTGAAAGGAGCCTGATATGGCCGACCAAGAGAAGATCGTGATCCTCGCAACTCACGGCCCCGAGTCGCCCGAGCTGGCGACGATCCCATTCGTGATGGCCTGTGCGGCACTCGCCTCTGACGTGCACGTGGTCATGGGCTTTCAGGGCAACGCCGTATGCCTGATGCACAGCGGCGAGGCCAAGACCGTCGAGGCCCCGGGTTTCCCGCCGCTATCGAAGCTGATCGAGGACTTTACCGAGCTCGGCGGCGAGTGGCTGGTCTGCGGACCATGCGCCAAGAGCCGCGAGATCGACAACGCGCTGATCGATGGCGCCGAGATCGTGGCCGCCGGTCGTTTCGTGGCCGAGATCACGTCCGCCAAAGCGACGCTCACCTACTGAAACCACCAATCACCGTAGAAGGGAATCAATCCATGACTGCAACCGCTGAGCTCGAGCTCGAAACCATCGTCGCCGACAAGGTGATCGACGCCCGCGGCGCCGCCTGCCCAGGCCCGCTGCTCGAAGCCAAGAAGGGCATGGGCACGATCAACGTCGGCCAGGTCATTGAGATCTGGTCCACGGACCCCGTCACCAAGTCCGACATCGGCGCCTGGTCGACGAAGGTCGGGCACACATTTCTGGGTTTCCGAAGCGCTGACGGCTACGACCGAGTGTTCGTACAGCGCGGCAAGTGATCCACTAGGCAAGAGCGGACCGCCCTCTTAGCGGACCACGGAGAAAGCAAGCGATGACCACGCTCGCCCCTGAGCAGACCGGCGCCACGGGGAAGGCCTTCGTGCCCCGAATCCTGGTCTTCTCGACCAACAACATCAGCGACCCGGGCATTGATCTGGCCGGTAGCTCGCACATGTCCTACTCGCCGGGCGTCGTGGTCATCAGCATGCCGTGCACCAGCGGCATTCGTCCGAGCTGGATCCAGCATGCGATCCGGCAGGGCTTTGACGGAGTCTTCATCGCCTCAGACGGCGACGAGTGCGCCTATCTCTCTGACTGCTCGGAGCGTGCCTCGCTGATCATGGCCCAGGCCCAGGCCCTGCTGACCGCCGACGGCTACCAGCAAGGTCGCTTGCGCATGGCCGCGATCTGCTCGGTTTGTGCCGAGCCGTTTACGCGCCACGTCACTCAGTTCAGCGCGGCCCTCGTCGATCTCGGCCCATCCGCGGCGACTCACGCCGCACAAGCAGAAACGGGGCAGGCCGCAGTGATGGCCGCCGGAGGGGTGACAGCATGACCGACTACGACGTCCTCGTCGTCGGGGCCGGCATCGGTGGAATGGAATCGGCCCTGAAGCTGGGCGACATGGGCTACAAGGTGCTCCTCGTCGAGCGCGAGGCCAGTGTCGGCGGCAAGATGATTCTTCTTTCCAAGGTCTTCCCGACGCTCGACTGTGCGAGCTGCATCAGCACGCCCAAGATGGCGGCCTCCATCCACCATCCCAACGTCACGACGATGACCTACACCGAGGTCGATGGGATCGACGAGGCCCAGGACGGGCACTTCGCGGCACGGATCAGGCGCAAGGCCCGACACGTGAACGAGGTGACCTGCACCGGCTGCTCGCTGTGCGAGACGGCCTGCACCGTCGCCGTGCCCGACCAGTTCAACGCCGACCTGGTCCAGCGCCGCGCCGCCTACATCGCCTTCCCACAGGCTGTGCCAAAGAAGGCTGTTATCGAGCGAGCGGGCTCATCGCCCTGCTCCTATACCTGCCCGGCCGGCATCTCGGCGCACGGCTACGTGTCGCTGATCCGCAGCGGCGAATATGAGAAGGCTTTCCAACTCGTGCTCGACGCCACCCCATTGGTCGGCACGCTGGGACGCGCCTGCTACGCCCCGTGTGAGTCCGACTGCACGCGCGGATCACTCGAAGGCCCGCTGCCGATCCGCCGTCTCAAGCGCTTCATCGCCGACGTCCACTACGAGAAGTTCGACGGCCCCGGCGTCGAGATCCCGGCTCCCAACGGCCATCGCGTGGCCATCGTCGGATCCGGTCCCGCTGGCCTGACCGCCGCATGGCAGCTGGCGCGCAAGGGCTACGCGGTCAAGATCTTCGAGGCAGCCGCTGTTGCGGGCGGCTTCCTGCGTCGAGCAATCCCGGCCTATCGACTGCCGTCGGAGGTCGTCGAGCAGGACATCTCAAATGTCACCGCGCTGGGTGTCGAGATCGCCACCAACTCGCCCGTCAAGGACCTCGCCGCACTCCATTCCGACGGCTATGAAGCCGTCCTGCTGGCTACGGGCACCTCCCGCTCAACGGGTCTCAACGTGCCCGGTGACGCGCTCGACGGAGTGCTGGCCGGTACAGATTTCCTGTGCTCGGTCAAGCTCGGCGACGACGTCGACCTGGCCGGCCGACGAGTCCTCGTCATCGGCGGGGGCAACGTCGCGATGGACACGGCCCGGACTGCCCGCCGCCTGGGTGCCGCCGACGTGACGGTCGTCTACCGGCGCAGCCGCGCCGAGATGCCGGCGCAGCACGTGGAGGCCGCCGACGCCGAGGCCGAAGGTTCGAAATTCATCTTCGAGGCCGCTCCGGTCGCCGTCCTCGATGACGGCAACGGACGCGTGCGCGCCCTGCGCGCAATCAAGATGGCGAAAGACACCGCAAACGACTCAAACGGGTCCGTCGGGCCCGCCCGCCGCGCTGAGCTGAAGCCCATCCCCGGGTCCGAGTTCGATATCGACGCGGACGTGATCATCGCCGCCGTCGGCATGAGCCCCGACACGCTGGACTTCGCCGCCGACATCGCGGCCACCAACCGCGGCCAGGTCGTGGTCGATCCGGAAACGCTCCAAAGCGCGACTCCGTGGCTGTTTGCCGCGGGCGACGTCGTCTCGGGTGCGTCCGACATCACTCGTGCCGCCGGCGCAGGCCAGCGAGCCGCTCACGCCATCGACCGCTTCGTAAATGATCAGGAGATGACCGGCTTCGATCTGCGTTTGCCGGTTGTCGACAAGGCAGCAGTGCTTGAGCGCCAGAAGTCATACCGGCTCGCATTGGGCGAGGCGCCGACTGAAACGCTGAGCGCCGCCCCGATCGACTTCCGTGAGGTCGAGCGCGCGATGACCGAGGCCGAGGCCCGCCGTGGAGCTGGGCTATGCCTCGACTGCGGCGTCTGCTCCGAGTGCGGCGAGTGTGTCGATGCCTGCCCGGTTGAGGACTGCATTGATCTACGCGCAATTGATGAGGAGCTGAAGGTCGAAGTGGGTGCCGTCGTGGTGGCCACGGGATTCAAGCTCTTTGCGGCCGACCTCAAGCCCGAGTACGGCTACGGCACGTTCAAGAATGTCATCACCGGCATGCAGATGGATCGTCTGCTGGCCCCGACACGGCCGTTCAACACGATCCTGCGCCCAGGCGACGGCAAGGTTCCCGAGCGGATCGCCTACGTGCTGTGCACAGGCTCGCGCGACGAGACCGTCGGCAACCCTCTTTGCTCGCGCTTCTGCTGCATGTACTCGATCAAGCAGAACCAGCTGATCATGGGTGCTCTGCCCATCGCCGACGTGACCGTCCACTACATGGACATCCGCGCGCCGGGCAAGCGCTATGACGAGTTCTATGAGCAGGCCAAGGCGATGGGCGCCAACTACGTCAAGGGCCGCGTGTCGAAGATCACCGAGAAGCCAAACGGCGACCTGGTGCTGCGCTACGAGGACATCGAGCACGGCGGTGGCGTCGTTGAAGCGGAGTACGACCTGGTCGTGCTGGCCGTAGGGGTCCAGCCGAACTCCGATGCTCAGGCCCTGTTCCTCGATGGATCACTGGAAACAGACGAGTACCAATACGTAGCCGAGACCAACGAGGACTCGAACCCCGGCCAGACCAGCATCGCCGGAGTATTCGTTTCGGGGGCGGCCTCGGGCGCGAAGGACATTGCCGACTCGATCCTGCACGCAGGCTCGACGGTTGCCCAGGTGGCGGCGTACCTCGAACAGGCACGGCCCGGAGGTCCAGGCTCCGCCGCTGAGGTGGCGCAAAGCACGGACCTCGGCGGCCTGCGCTCGGGGCAGGCTCTGCCGATGGTTGCCAGCCCCGTTGCCGCTTCCCTGGCCGGTGCGCGGCTGGAAGCCGAGGAGGTGCGGTCGTGACAGCGCCGGAGCGGCGGATCGGGGTGTATGTCTGCCATTGCGGCGGCAACATCAGCGACCACGTCGATATCGATCAGGTCGTCGAGGCCGCGGCACAGGAGCCGGGCGTCGTGGTGTCCCGCCAGATGATGTTCGCCTGCTCCGATTCCGGGCAGGGGGAGATGGAGCAGGACATCGAGAAGCTGAACCTCGACGGCATGGTGGTGGCCTCGTGCTCACCCAAGCTTCATGTCGTCACGTTCCGCGGTGTGGCCAAGCGAGCCGGGCTCAACCCATACGAATACACGCAGGTCAACGTCCGTGAGCAGGCCTCGTGGGTCGAGAGCGACAGCATTGCCGCGACCACCAACAAGGTCATCAACCTGGTAATGGCCGGCATCGCCCATACCCGCTTGAGCGAGCCGCTCGAGCCCATCGTGGTCGAGACCACCCAGAAGACGCTGATCGTGGGCGGCGGTGTTGCCGGCTTGCGCGCAGCAATCGGCCTGGCCGACATAGGCCTGGGCGTCTTCCTGATCGAGCGCGAAGCCGCGCTCGGCGGCTGGGTCGGCGGGTTCGACGACATGTACCAGACCGGCAAGAACGGCCGTGCCCTGATCGCGGAGCTCGTCGCAGCAATCGAAGCGCGACCGTCGATCAACGTCTTCACCAATGCCGAGCTGACCAGCAAATCGGGCAGCTTCGGCAACTACACCGCAGGCATCCGCCTCGGCGGCGTGGGCGGCGAGACGCTCACTGTCGAAGTCGGGTCGATCATCGTCGCGACCGGCTTCGACGCCTACGAGCCCGATGCCGGTGAGTACGGCTACGGCATCGAGGGCGTGGTCACGCTGCCCGAGTTCAAGAAGATGATCGACGGCGGGAGCGGCCCGCTCGAGTACCACGGCAAGCCCGTGCGCAACGTCGCCTACATCTACTGCGTTGGCAGTCGCGAAACCGCGTGCAAGCCGGATGGAAACGCGTATTGCTCGCGCTACTGCTGTGCCGCCACGGTTGCAGCGTCGATCCAGCTCGCTTCACGCGACGATCAGGTCCACCAGTACCACCTCTACCGCGACATGCGCACGTACGGCAAGTACGAGCTCATGTACACGCAGTCGCGCGAGCTCGGATCGGTGTTCATGAAGTTCGCCGACGACGCCCCGCCGACCGTTGAGCGCGCCAAGGACGGACTTGTCGTTACCGTCCGCGACCTGCTCACAAGCAGCGCCGCGGGAGGCGAGGAGCTGGCCATTCCGGCCGACCTGGTCGTTCTAGTCACGGGCATGGTCCCGCGCGCCAACCAGGAGCTCGTCGACATTCTCAAGCTGCCCCTCGGCCGCGACGGCTTCTTCAACGAGATCCATCCGAAGCTTCGTCCGGTCGAGACGATGGTCGACGGCGTCTATATCGCCGGCGCCTGCCAGGGCCCCCGCAACTCGAGTGAGAGTGTCGCCTCGGGACTCGCGGCGGTCACCCAGAGCGCGGTCATCCTGAAGAAGGGGTTTGCCGAGCTCGATCCGCTGGTGGCGGTCGTCGATGCCGACGCGTGCACCGCGTGCGGGGTGTGCGTCGAAGCCTGTCCGTATGCGGCGATCGAGATGGCGACCGTTGACGGCAAGGCATTGGCCGTGATCAGCAAGACCGGCTGCAAGAGCTGCGGTGGTTGCGTTCCCGTCTGCCCCGAAGGAGCGATCGACCTGCTCGGCTACACCAACGCCCAGATCACCTCGATGATCGACAGCCTGCTGGAGGTCTCCATCGCATGAACGCCCCAAACCGCGACCTGCGTGAGATCGTCCGCGAAGAGCCGGTCATGCGCGCCCAAATTCTGACTGCGCTGGCCGGCGGGCCGCGCACCATCCCCGAGATCGCCGAAGAGCTTGGAGTTCCGAGCCACGAGGCTGTCTTCTGGGTCATGGGCATGCGCCGCTACGGGCACCTCGCTGAGGTCAAGGGCGTCACCGACGAGGGCTATTTCCGCTACGAGGCCATCGTCAAGGCGCCGGCGCAGGCGCCCGCCGTCCGGAATGAAAGCGAGGATCGGGCATGACTGCCGCCGTAATCGACACGGGCCTGCTGGCCGACGTCAAACGCTTCGGCGCGGCCGACGTTTCGGCCTGCTTCAGCTGTGGCACCTGCACCGCGACATGCCCGCTCGTCGGCGACGATGACACCTTCCCGCGGCGCATGATCCGCTACGCGCAGGTCGGCATGCGTGACAAGCTCCTCTCGAGCAAGGAGCTGTGGACGTGCTACTCCTGCGGCGAGTGCTCCGAGAGCTGCCCGACGCAGGCCGAGCCGAGCGAGTTCATGGCCGCCGCCCGACGCTACGCAATCGCGAGCTATGACCGGACGGGCTTCTCGCGACTGATGTACACGCGGCCGTTCGTGGGCACGGTGATTAGCCTGCTGCTCGCCGCTTTCTTCGCACTCTTCATGTACTCCGCACACGGTGAGATGAGCGGCGGCTCGTTTGACATGTTCGGCTTCATTCCCGAGGAACTGATCCACAACACCGGCATCGTGGTAATGATCGTCATCTTCGCCGCCGGCCTCCTGGGCCTGGCAACGATGGCCCGGCGCGTCTCACGCGACAACGGCGTGACGGTCCGCTCGCTATTCGGCGGCCGCGCAGCGCTTGCAAAAGGCGCACGCGCGGCATGGACCGCTCTCGCGGTCGAGACGCTCGCCCAGCGACGCTATCGTGCCGACTGCGAGTCGCCAGACAAGGCCATCCCGTTCTATCGCGCCCGGTGGTTCATCCACGCGGCCACGATGTGGGGCTTCCTGGGCCTCCTGGCGGCAACCATTCTCGACTACGGCCTGGCCGTCGTCGGCATCAAGGCGACGGGCACGCCCGTTCCGATCTGGTATCCCGTCCGTCTGCTCGGCACGATCGCCGGAGTGGCACTCGTGTACGGCGTGTCGATGCTCATGTGGCGTCGCTACAAGCACGCGGACAGGTCGCTGAAGACCTCGACAGCTGCCGACTGGACGTTCCTGATCCTGCTCTTCGTGGCCGGCGTCACAGGCTTCGCCATCGAGCTCGGCCTGTACCTGCCCGAGCCGCCCGTGTGGGGCTACTGGCTGTTCCTCTTCCACGTCGCGGTGGCGATGGAGCTCGTCCTTCTCGCGCCATTCATCAAGTTCGCCCACGCGGTCTATCGGCCGCTGGCGCTCTTCTTCTTGTCGTTCACCGCGCCGCAGGCGACGCGGCCGTCAGAGTGAGCCAGGAGGTTCCGTCGTGAACGCCACCACCTATCAGGCACCGGTCATTCATGAGCACCACGAGCGGCTGGATCGGCACGTAGATCGCATGCCCGCCACGGCCGAACTAATTGGCGGCGACGAGCCTGCCGAGCTGAGCGTTGCGCTCGACGAGACGTGCGACTTTCTGAATCAGCTTCTTGTGCCGCACATGGAAGCAGCCGAGCGGGCAATCTACCCGGAGCTGGAGCGACTCTTCCAGAACATGCATGCGATGGCGCCGATGCGGCGCCAGCACGATGAGATCCGGGCGCTCGTCCACGAGCTCGACGGCCTGCGCAAGACGGCTGCCGAGGGAGTGCTGGCCATGACTGGCCAGATCAAGCTGCGCCGAGTCCTGTTCGAGCTCTACGCGATGCTCAAGATCCACCTTGCGGAAGAGATCCTGTACGCCGACATCGTCGAACACGGCGCCTCGCCCGAGAGCGAAGCTGCCCTCGCGGTGGCCATGGAGCACACTGGAATAGGCCTGGCATAGCCTCTATCCTCCAGAGGCATATGAATGCTTCTGGACAGCGCGACGATCGGGAAGATTCCGGCGACCTCGGCTCTCAGCAGGGCGGGGACGTCGACGGTTCAATAGCCTCCGGGCGCGATGCCACAGGCACGCCGATCCATCGTGGCTGGGCGCCGATGGGCGCCCGCCGCCGCTGGCTGGAGCCGTTCGTGCTGGCGCTTCTCGCCGGCGGCGGCGCACACGGCTACTCGATCATCGCTCAGCTCGACGAGCTGGGCATCTCCGGCGGCAGCGTCGACGTGGGCCAGGTCTATCGAACGCTGCGCGATCTTGAGGCAGCCGGTCTGGTCGAGTCCGAGTGGTCGAACGACCCGACCGGCCCGAGGCGTCGCGACTACAGCCTGACGGATGTGGGTTACTCGGCGCTCGACGAATGGGCTGCGGTCATGAAGGAGCGAGCCCGGCTTATAGCCGAGTTCGACGGACGCTACCTGGAGCTTGTGACAGCCGCGCGCCGGTGACCGGGCTCAGTGCGCCAAGTCAGATGGGCTGTGATGCCGATTGGTCTATGCCGCGCGCCAGGCGATCCACCTCTTCGGGAGACAGGTCGCGCTCGACCACGCGCAGGTACATCTCTTCTTCGACGAGGTGCACCTTGAGCAGGCTGTACAGGCGGAACAGAACGCGACGAAGGCCCATCCGTTCTTCGGGCTCGAAGCTGCCGCGCTCGATCGCCTGTCGGTAACGGCACATCGATGCGAGCAAGAGGCGCAGCCGTTCGTGCTCCTCGCGCATGGGCACCATGGAGTGTCTGCCATCCATCAGCCTGTCGAGCTCGCCGTACAGGATGCCTTCGATTGCCTCGATGTGAGGCACGAGGTTCATGTTGATGAACTGGCACTCGCTCACGAAACTGGCGGAAAACGTCGCCCAGTCGGCGGTGTCAACCATCTCGGCGAGCTTGGGCAGCATGTCGACGTGGGCCATGATGCGCTCGTGATGTTCGTGGTTCGTCGCGTACAGGGAACGCGTCTCGGGAGTGCCGGTAATCTCGGTCATGTGAACAAGACGATGGCAGAGGGAGCAAGTCCGGGCCTATGCCGGCAGGCCCAAAAGGGCGTGCCGTCCAGCATGGTCCACTCGGACGGCGATCGCTGATGGAGCTGGACCCGACCCACCTCTCAGCCGAAGGCGTCGAACGGTACCTCAAGCGCCACGGCCTGAAGGCGCGCAAGAGCCGATCCCAGAACCACCTGATCGACGGACAGGTGATCGAGGACATCATCGACCTGGCGTCACCGTCGCCCGGGCAGCGCATCCTCGAGATTGGCCCCGGGCTGGGCGTGCTCACCGGAGCGCTGCTCGAAGCAGGCGCGTTCGTCACGGCCGTCGAGGTCGACGAGCGGCTGGCGGCGCACCTGCGCTCGCGCTTTCCGGCCGCGATCGTCGCCGGGCAGCTGCGGCTGGTGGAGGCGGACGTTCTTGACACGCCGCTCGAAGACCTCGCGGCAGCGCCGTATGACGTCGCGGCCAACCTGCCATACCACATCACCTCGCCCGTGCTGCACTACCTACTGGGCGCCAAGCCCCGGCCGGGGCGCTTCGTGCTCATGGTCCAGCGCGAGGTCGCCGAGCGCATCGCCGCGGCGCCGGGCGGCATGAGCTACCTGTCGGTCTTCGTCCAGTACCACGCCGCGGTGCGCGTCGCGCGCATCGTTCCGGCCAGCGCGTTCGAGCCTGCGCCTGAGGTCCAGTCCGCCATCCTGGTCGGAGAGACCCAGCCCCGCCGACTGCTGCCCGAACAGGAGGAAGAGCTGTGGCGCCTCGTGCAGGCGGGCTTTCGGGAGCGGCGCAAGATGCTCCACAACGTCCTGCCACGGCAGCTGCCGCACGTTGGCCGCGAGCGGTTCAATCGTGCGCTGGACGAAGTCGGCATCTCGACCGATCGGCGGCCGCAGACGCTCAGCGTCGAGGAATGGATGGCGCTTTCAGCGGCCGTGGGCCCGCTCGGCTGATGCACGCGCGGCCGCGCGCCAAGGTCAATCTCACGCTGCGCGTCGGCGAGCGCGGCCGCGACGGCTACCACCCGCTCGAGTCGCAGTTCCTGCGCGTCGGCCTCGCCGACGAGCTTGTCGTCGCGTTCGGCAACAACGAAGGCGGCGACGCGCTCACCGTCAGCGGCCTGCCCGGCTGCGAGGTCGACGGCAACCTCGTCCTGAGCGCGTTCCGCGCCGTCCGTCGCGCGCTGGGCCAGGAGCTGCCGCCGCTGGTCGCGCACCTCGACAAGCGCATTCCCGTTGGCGGCGGCCTCGGCGGCGGGAGCGCGGATGCCGCGAGCGCGGTCGACTGCGCGCTCCAGATGTGGGGCGCGGGACTGTCGCCGGCTCTGCTGAACCAGGTTGCGCTGGAGCTCGGTGCCGATGTGCCCTTCTTTGCCCGCAACGTCGATGCGGCGCTCGTCACCGGCCGTGGCGAGCACGTCGAGGCCCGAACGGTCGCCACGGACCTTGGTCTACTGCTCGTGGCACCGCCGGTCGCGATGTCAACGGCCGCCGTCTTCGCCCGATTTGATGAGCTTGATCACGATTCGACTTCCATCGAACCGGAGAAGGCCGACTTGGTGCACCTGCCGGAGACCTACGCGGCGCTGCGCGACGCCAACGACCTGTGGCCTGCTGCGGTTTCGCTGGCGCCCGCACTGGGCACCGTGCGCGAGGAGCTGGAGCGCCTGAGCGATCGGCCGTGGCTCATGTCCGGCTCGGGCTCCTCGCTTATTCGCGATCTACGAGTCGGGCGCGCAAGCCGTGGCTTCCGGCCGCGCGCTCGTGGCGTCAGAATCGGATGCACTGGGCGGCGCCCTTGTCAACGCCGTCGATCTTGTCGGCCCCGACCCACTTTGGAGGTATCCATGACCCGTCGCGCAATCCAGACCAGCAATGCCCCGGCGGCCGTGGCGAGCTACAGCCAGGCGATCGATACCGGCAATCTCGTGTTCCTGGCCGGACAGGTCGGCCTCGATCCACAGACCAACGAGCTCGTCGAGGGCGGCGTCGAGGCCCAGGCGGAGCGCGCGTTGCGCAACCTGACGGCCGTTCTCGACGCGGCCGGATTGTCGATGGCGGACGTGGTCAAGACGACCTGCTTCCTGGCCGACATCAATGATTTTGCAGCGTTCAACGGCGTCTATGCGCAAGTTCGTGACGGATCCGCCACCCGCGCGCTCGACGTTCGCGGTTGCAGCCCTGCCGAAGGGCGCGCGGGTCGAAATCGAGGCGATCGCCGTCCGCAGCAGCGACTAGCTACGGATCGCAATCTCCCGACGGGTAGCTGGGTCCGGGCGCCGGCCCGCCCGGGACGCCGCCGGCCCAGACGGTCAGTTGGCCACAGGACAAAAACACGCGCTCGCCGAAGCTCTGTGATTCGAGTGGGTAGTCCCCAGTAGCGCCCCACACACTCTTTGGATCCAGCACGCCGGTCGTCAGTTGCCTGCCGCTCGACGTCGTCGTCGTGACAGTCCACGGCGCCGGACCGAAGTTATATGGATCTATCTGCGTTGATTTTCCAGGCGGGATGTCGGCAGCCAACTGGTCATTCAGATACGCCGAGATTTCAAGAGTCGTGCTGTCAGCGACGTTTACCGTCGGATCCCCAAAGACGATGTCGGACTTATGGATCGGCGTCGGGTCGGCGGGCATCGGCCTGTTGTTCACATCCAGGATGTCGCCAGTGAACAGATCGACGAAAACTGTCGTGAGGAGGTCCTTCGATACGAACTGAACCCCCCAAACCATCGTGTCGCCGGTCAATCCCTCAGGCAACTCGGTCAGGGAATTTGGCCCGAGGAGGATCTGCCACACAGACTGATAACTGCCGGGTGCGTAGCTCCGGAGCTGTGGATTCGTCTGATTGACCGCCCCTTGCGCTAGCTCCAGCGCCTGAGGCAGTGCGACATATTGGACCGCGTCGCGGGTCGGCAATTCCGTCGGCGTACTCGTGGACGTCGGGATCGGCGTTGGAGTGGCCGCCGGGATCGGTTGCGCGACTGCGCCGTCGTCGAGGCGGCCGACCATGCGCCAGACCGGACAGTCGCCAGTAACGACCTCAGGGCAGCCGGCGTTGCGGATGAGGTAGATGCCCTGGCGAGGCTGGTAGCCGCCAGGCTCGTTCCCCTGGGGTAGTGGCTGCGGGTCGATGGCAAAGTCGTTGTACGCGCCACCTTGTACGTGAAGGCCGTCGCTGTAGATGATCCCAGCGGGTGAGGACGGTTCGTTGGTAGGCGTGAGCCATGAGCCGCTGCAGTAGTAATCCCAGATGTTTGGTCTCGGCGTCTGCTGATCCTGTGACGGTTCGGGGCACGGCGCCGCGTACGTTTGCGTCAGCCAGCCAGTAACCGCGAAGACAGCGTCTTCAGTGTCGACCGGCTTGCCGAGCAGGCTGGTTACATCAGCCGGACCACCCTCGGGTCCGAGCACAACTGGTCCGAGGAGTTCCAGATCCTGGTGGCCAACGACGAAGGCGTATACGCCAGCGTTCGGCTCAGCGAGGCGCTTGACCCAGCGATAGCCATTGCCGTCATCCTGCTGGAAACCGTCAGACGACGTCGCATCGCGAAGTCCAATGTTGATGCGATAAGAGTCGGATGCTGGATATGAGTCGGATCCGACCTTGAGCATCGCCAAGTCGCACCCATCTCCGGTGTACTTGGGTGGCGGACATTCGATTGGTTGGATTTCACCGGCGGTGATATCGGCAAGAACGACCCGATCGACCCACTGCGGGTCGCCGATCATGTTGGCCAGAGTCTGCGCATCCGCGATCGGCAGCGCGGACGTGGCTGACGGCTCAGGGGTCGCGGTCGGAGGGACCGGCTCTTGCGAAGGCGGCGGTGAGGGCCGCGTAGTCGCTTGATCATCGAGGCGGCCGACCAGGCGCCACACCGGGCAGCGGTTGTCGAGCGTGATCTGGCAGCCGGCGCTGCGCACGACGTAAGTGCCCTCGACGGGAGCGCCTGGAGATCGTTGATCCGACCAAGCCGGATATGGACCTGCGTTCAGGAGCAGTCCATCCTGCGGAGCCACCATCGTGCTCGTGGTGTCCGGGCGATCCGGGGTCAGCCAGAAGCCATTGCAGTAGAAGTCGAGCTCAACCGGTGGCGATTGAGGCTGTGCCGGACAGTTGGGCCACATGCCCGACCACCACCAGCCGTGGACCACGTAGACGTTGTCCGTCGGCGTCTTTTCAGCCGCAAGCGGCAGATCGGCAATCGCCAGAGGGCGACCGCCTGCGGCCAATTGGGCCGGTCCGAGGTATTCGACCGAGGTGTCCATGATTAAGAACGCAGACCGCTGCTCGCCGCTCGGCGGTGTGAGCGTTGTGATCCACCGATTGACCTCCCACCCATCAGCGATCTCGAAGGTCACTGGGTCGCCGGCCGTCGAGCCCGTGTCCCGATAACCGCCGGTAACGGCGAACCCGCCTTCGCCGCCGATCTGGCCGATCGGGCAGGGAATGGCTGGGTCGCAGGTCGGGGGAAGGTTGGGCACGCTGAGCGGGACGATGGTCGCATCTGCGATTACGACACGGCCTACCGCACTGCCGCTTTGGGCAAGATCGATGAGCTGCTGCGTCGTCAGCACGTCCACGCCTGGGCTCGCAGATGGACCTGTCGACGGCGGGGAGAGAAGGATGGGTAGGGCGATGATCACGAGCACGACGACAGCGACCGTGCCGACGACGTAACTGGCGAGGCGCGGCCAGATTGGGCGCCGCGGCTGGGCCACGGCACTCACTCGGGCCGAGCGCAGGATGTCCATACGGTCGTCAGCGGAGAGTGGGCCGGACGCGCGGCGCGCCAGCGCCGCGCGGAGCTCGTCGTCGTTCATGGCTTGAGCGCCTTGTCGAGCGCCGCCCGCGCGTTGAACAGACGAGATTTGACCGTTCCCTCGGGAATACCTAGCCGCACGGCCATCTCAGCCACGGACAAGCCGTCCAGGTGGTGCGCTACGAGCAGCGAGCGCTGCTCCACGTTTAGTCGGTCGAACGCGCGGTCAAAGTCGGAGGCGGCGGGGGCGGGAGAGTCGGGCGTCTCGTCGGTGATCGGGACCTCGTGAACGCCGCGGCGACGGCGCAGGGCCATGTTGCACGAGTTGACCGTGATGCGGTGCAGCCAGCCGTCGAACGCGTCAACGGACTTGAGCGACGGCAGCCCGCGCCACATCGACACGAGCGCTTCTTGCGTCGCGTCGCGCGCGTCGGCCGGTGAGCCAAGAATTGCGAGAGCCGTCCGATACACCGCATCGATCCTCGAGCGCGCGAGCTCGTCGAAGGCGTCGGCGTCACCCGCCCGAGCACGCTCGACCAGGCCGCCGTCCATCCACCCTCCGTATGTCGCTCTACATCCCTAGATGCGTGCGATGGCGCCCAGGTTCACTGCGCGAGTGGCGGTTTGTCAGACGATGACTGTAATCGTCCCGTTCACGCTGGCCGAATAGGTGTAGCAACTGCCGAATACCCACGTGTGGTAGTGGGTCAGCGTGGCCATCATCAGGGCAGTGCCGGTCTTGCCCGGTATGTCGCTGCGCGTGACATTGCCGATGAACGCGGTGACGGCGTGCGTCTCGGTCGTGCAGCCGTAGCCCGGGTTGGTCTGAGTGACATGGCCGCCGGTGAAATCGCCCCGGATCTGGACGCCATCGATGCGCATCAGGCCGGCATCCCCGCCCGTGACGTCGCCGGGCGAGACAGAGAGCGTGTGGTAGACCGACGTGTACCAGCCGGACAGCTCGTGCGCCACGTCGCTGCCGCTGCCTGTGCCGACGAAGACGGCGTGCTCGGCTCCGAAGTAGACCTCGTACCCGGACATTGTGTAGGTCTCGACCGACGCCGCCGCGGCCGCGCCGGGCAGAACGGTCGGCACGAGCAGACCGGCCAGGACAAGCGCAGACGCCACGCGACGCACGATTCGGGGGAAAGACATCCGGTGCTGGTCCTCAGGAGCAGGTGGAAGCGCTGACGAATGGTCGGCTGGCCGTGTCGGACTGTCAAATACCCGGGCGCCGGCACCGACGAACTGCGTTTGCGAGGCGCGCACGCGCCCGATAACCTCATTGGACACCAGATGTCGCCCAAACAACCTCCATCACCCGCCGGCGGTCCACGGTCCACGTGACGTCACGCCCGACTCGAATCAAGGCGGTCGTCCTCGCCGCGGGACTCGGCACGCGAATGAAGTCGCGCACGGCCAAGGTTCTGCACCCAATCTGCGGCCGTCCCATGCTGGCCTACGTGATCGACGCGGCCCGCGACGCGACCGGTGAGCAGCCACTCGTCGTCTACTCGCCCCAGGTCGAGGCGATCACGGCAGAATTCGCGGACACGGCCGAGTTCGCGCTGCAGACGACGCCGAACGGCACGGGCGACGCCCTGCGCGCGGCGGTCGAGGCGCTCCCCGCGGATGTCGAAGAGATCGTCGTCACATACGGCGACGTGCCCTTGATAGAGCCCGACTCGATGAGCGCGCTGCTCGACGGCCGTCGCTCTAGCGGCGCACCCATGGCCATTGCCGCCGTCGAGCTCGACGACCCGGCACGTTACGGCCGCGTCGTCATGGCCGCAAAGGGCGGCGTCGAACGCATCGTCGAGTTCAAGGACGCGACGCCGGACCAACGCGAGATCACGCTCATCAACTGCGGCCTGTATGCGTTCGACGCCGCATGGCTCCGCGCAGCGCTCATGAAGCTGACACCGAGTGCGGTCACGGGCGAGCTGTATCTGACCCAGCTCGTCGAGATCGCCGCTGCGGAAGGAGCGCCGGCAGTGGCCGTCGACGAGCCGGACGAGGCGGACTGGCAGAGCGAGCTCGCCGGCATCAACGATCGTTCCGACCTGGCCGAGATCCAGCTGACGCTCCAGTACGCCATCATCCAGCGGCTGATGGAGGAGGGGGTCACGTTCCAGGATCCGGCCGCAGTCGATCTCGACGCGACCGTCGAGATCGACCAGGACGTCACGATCGAGCGAAACGTCATCCTGCGCGGAAGCACGCGCATCGGGCGCGACAGCGTGATCAGGGCTGGCAGCCAGATCATCGACTCGCAGGTTGGCGAGCGGTCGGTCGTCTGGTCGAGCGTGATCGAGAGCTCGAAAGTGGGCAACGACGTGCGCGTCGGGCCCTTTGCCCACCTGCGTGCCGGTTGCGAGATCGGTGACGGCGCGGAGGTCGGCAACTTCGCGGAGCAGAAGAACGTGCGCTTCGGGGCGCGCTCCAAGCAGCACCACTTCAGCTACCTCGGCGACGCCGAGGTCGGTACGGACGTGAACATCGGCGCGGGCACGATCACCGCCAACTACGACGGGCGGCGCAAGCACCGCACGGTCATCGGCAACGGCGCGTTCATCGGCAGCGACACGATCCTGCGCGCACCGATCACGGTCGGGGAGGGTGCCTACACGGGCGCCGGGTCGGTGGTCACCAGGGACGTACCTCCGGGCAAGCTCGCGGTTGGACTTCCGGCGCGTATCCGCGAGCGCCGCGTGCCGCCCGAGGATGACGGCTCCGAGAGCTGACCATGGAACTCGTCATCATCGCCATTCTCATACTGCTGAACGGAGTGTTCGTCGCGGCCGAGTTCTCCCTCGTTCGCGTACGCCGGACGCGTCTCGAGCAGCTCATCGACGAGGGCAACAGCGGCGCGCGGCGCGTCGACCGGCTCGTGTCGCAGCCCGCCCGATTCCTGGCCACGATCCAGATCGGCGTCACTTTCGTCGGCTTCCTGTCCGCGGCGTTCGCCGGCGCAAGCATCGTCGGCAGCCTCGCCGATGCGATCCGTCCGGTCGTAGGTTCTCAGGCCGATTTGATCTCCCTGTTGGTCGTAACCGCTGCCGTGTCGCTGTTCACGATCGTCTTCGGCGAGCTCGTGCCCAAGGCACTGGCGTTCGCGCACGCCGAGCGGCTGGCGTTCTTCTTTGCCGGCCCCATCGATCTGTTGGGCCGGATCCTCGCGCCGCTCGTGTGGCTGCTGACGACCGTGACACAGGCGGTCACGCGCCTGTTCGGCATCGTCGACGCGCAGCAGGAGAAGATGACCGCCGAGGAACTGATGATCCTCGTCGAGCGCGGCGGCGAGCAGGGCGTGATCGAGGCCGAGGAGCAGCAGATGATCGGTGCTGTGCTCGAGCTTGGCGAGCAGCGCGTGCACGAGGTGATGGTTCCGCGCATCGACATCACCGGCCTGCGCGCAGACGCGCCGCTGCCCGAGATCATCGACACCATCGTGGGCGCGGGCCACTCGCGCATCCCGGTCTACGAGGAGTCGGTCGATAACGTGATCGGCATCCTGTACGCCAAGGATCTGCTACCCGTCCTGGCCAAGGGCGAGGCACCCGACCTGCGCGGGATCCTGCGCACGCCGCTGTTCGTGCCCGAGTCAATCTCCGTTGACGACCTGCTGCACATGCTCCAGCGACGCAAGGTGCACATCGCGATCGTGCTCGACGAGTATGGCGGCACTGCCGGCCTTGTCACGATCGAGGACCTGATCGAGGAGATCGTCGGCGAGATCCAGGACGAGTACGACGTCGAGGAGCCGATGGTCGAGCGGATCTCAGAGAACGAGGCGCGCATCGATGGCCGGGCATCCATCGACGACCTGACCGAGACGTTCGGCGTGGAGCTCAACGCCGCCGACAGCGAGCAGTACGACACGGTCGGCGGGCTGGTCTATCACGAGATAGGCGGCGTGCCACAGGTCGGTGACAAGGTCGAGGTTGAGGGCCTCACGCTGACCGTCGAGTCGACGGACGGCCGACGGGTCGGCAAGGTGCTGGTGGTCAAGCACCCGGACCCCGACGACGACGAGGACGAATCAAGGGCAGACCGCTAGCCGAGCAACGCTGACCACATGGCGTCGACGCGTGCGGCGCCGACCAGGCGCCGATGGCTAGGCGCTGATGGCCGAGATGACGATCAGGCGCAGTCGCTCGAGAGCCTCCGCGCCCACGACGCCTGCCGACTCGATCCGGCGGAGCGCCTCGTCGCGCTCCGCGTGGGCCCGCTCCCGCGTGTAGTCCCGGGCGCCGCAGCGCTCCAGGATGTCGCGCGCCTCGGCGACCAGCTCCGACGACGGCTCTGGAGTCGCGAGCAGCTCCTTCAACCGCGCGACGTCACGCCCGGACGCGCGCTCCAGCGCGTAGATGACGGGCAACGTCTTCTTGTGCTTGGCCAGGTCCGATGGTTCCTTGCCGGTCGTCTGTTCGTCGCCCCAGATGCCGAGCAGGTCGTCGTTCAGCTGGAACGCGATGCCGAGCGACCAGCCAAAGCCGCGATATGCCTCGATGACACCTTCGTCGTCCGTGGCGAGCATCGCGCCGGCCTGGACGGAGGCTGCGATGAGCGCCGCGGTCTTGCGCCCGATCATGTCGAAATAGAAGTCGACCGACAGGCGTTCGTCGTGCTCGGCACTCCAGATGTCCATGAACTGTCCCTCGCACAGGGCCAGGCACGTCTCGTCGTAAAGGCGCATCAGGGCCAACACCTTGGCGTCCGAGAAGCCGAGCTCGCTCAGGCGATGCAGGGCCATTCGCGAGAGCGTGAACAGAGTGTCGCCCGTATTGATCGCCTGGGCGACGCCGAAGACCGCCCACAACGTCGGTCGGTGCCTGCGCTCTACGTCGCGATCCTCGATGTCGTCGTGGACGAGTGAGAAGTTGTGGCCGAGCTCGACCGCGGCCGCGCCGGGCAGGGCCGGGGCGTGCTCACCGGCCAACGATTCGTATGCCAGCAAGCCAAGTAGGGGCCGAATGCGCTTGCCGCGTGGACCCTCATGGTCCAGCCCAAGGTGGTAACGCACCATCTCGTAGAGCGCATGCGTGTGCTCGTCCTGGACGCGGTCGATCACGCGCAGGATCTCGTTCTCCGTATCGCTTATGAGCACGTCCAGGTCCGACGACGTCAGCACGGGCGGAGGATACAAGCGGGCCGTTAGTTGCTCAGCAGGTTCGGTTCGCGGCATGGTAATTATATGATACCGCACAGTAACAAGTAAAGGCGTCTCCATGGACGGCAGCGGGAGGAATAGCCTTGTCCGCAATGCCCGCGCCGCGCATCTACCACACCGAGGCGATCGTCCTGTCGCGTTTCGAGCTGGGCGAGGCCGATCGCGTCCTGACGCTGCTGACTCCGCACGACGGCAAGCTCAAGGCGATCGCCAAGGGCGTGCGCCGGCCGCGCAGCAGGTTGGGCGGGGCCGTCGAGCCGTTTGCCGAGCTGCACCTGGTACTCGCCCGCGCGCGCACCTTCGACGTGATCACGTCGGCGAGCGTGGAGCACGCCTGGCTCAGCCTGCGCGAGCGGCTCGAGTCAACCGCGACCGCCTGGTACCTGGCAGAGCTCGCCCAGCGTGCTGTGGAGGAGCGAGCCTTCGCGTATCCGGTATATGCGCTGCTGAAGCGCGCCTACCAGCTGCTGGATGACGGCATGGCGCCCGGTCGAGTCGCGCGTTGGTACGAGTTCGGTCTGGCCGACGCTTTGGGCATGCGCCCGGAGGTCGAGCGGTGCGTGGAGTGCGATCGCGTGCTGGGGCAGGACGAGGAGTTTCGTTGGGTCCCGGCTCTGGGCGGGATCCTGTGCACCGCGCATCCCGCGCCGATGGCCGAGCAGACACCACTCTCGCTTGATGCCGTGAAGCTGCTGCGCGCCTATCGCCGCCTCGACGTCGAGGCCCTGGCCGGCCTGCGTCTGCCCGCGCCGGTGGAGGCAGAGGTGGAGTCGGCGCTGCGCCGCTTCACCCGCGTCGTGCTGGAGCGCGACGCTCGCTCGCTGGCCTTCCTCGACGAGGTCCGCGCGCGCCGCAGAATAATCGGGGTGATGACCCAAAAAATGGATGCCGAGGTCCTTCCCACGGGCTGATCGAACGCGCATGATTGGCCGGCTTCGCAAGACATTGGAGGAAACATGCACCGTTCGCTGGCAGCTCGCACGCTGGGCACTGCAGCGCCCCTGATCTTCGGCCTGTTGATCGCGGCCCAGCCTGCTGCGGCGCATGCGGCGCACACGAGCGGGAGTCCGGGCAGCTACTCGGTCATCGATACCGAGACAAATCAATCCGTGCACTGCTTCTATCCCAGCGCCAGCCACGCGAACAACGACCTGTCCAAGATCAAGATCAAGCCACCGAAGCTCTACGCCAAGAACCGCACATCCGGCGTCGACAGCCAGTGGGTCGGCTGGCAGTTCTCGATCCAGCACGGGACTACCGTCGGATCAGCGCCGGCAGGCTGGACGACCTACTACAAGAGCTCGGTCATGAAGGCCGTCGCCAAGGACAATCAGGCAGCTTCGTTCACGACCAAGACGTGGATCGCGGGCAACCACATCAACCGCTGGTGGCGGGTCAAGCTGCTCATGTTCTGGTACGCGCCAGGCTCGAAGACCAAGATCAGCGGCCAGGTCAACTGGATCGTCGACTACTACGCCATCACCTACCCGCCCAATCCGGACACCTGGTATCCGACCGATTGCATCCCGGGTGAGTGAGAGAGCGCCATCCGCCGTCGATAGAGCAGCCCTTCTGGAGCACCACGCGCGAGAACGGCGCGCGCACCTCGAGGGCGACGCCGCGCTGCTCACGGCGGGCATGGCCGACTACGTCTGGGAGGCGGGCCGTGGTGGCCTGAATCGCCTCTCGCGCCAGGACCTGGAGCAACGTTTCGCCAGTTACTTCGGGACGGTTCGCTACTCGCTCTGGGACGACCTCGAGCCGCCTCACGTATCGATCTCTCCGGATCGCAGCCAGGCCTGGATGGCCGTCGTCATCGAAGCTCGGCTGACGCAGACCGGGGACGACGGACAGGCTCACGAGCACGCCTTTGAAAGCAGCTGGATCGCGATCTACGAGCGCCGCGAAGACGATTGGCAGCTCGTCGGAATCAGCTCGTCGGTGGTCGATCGAACGTAGTCTGCGAGAATTGCCGCCCCGTGACCGGCAATGCCAGTGCCGGCAGCCCAGGAGGCCATTCCCTTGACCGTCACCTCTGATCACAACACGTCCGGCGACCCGGGGCCGTCCGTCGCCAACCTCGAGACGATCGTGTCGCTCGCCAAGCGGCGCGGCTTCGTCTTCCCGAGCAGTGAGATCTACGGCGGCATCAATGCCGTGTGGGACTACGGACCGCTCGGAGTGGAGCTCAAGAACAACGTCAAGCGCGCCTGGTGGCGGGCCATGATCCAGGAGCGCGACGACATCGTCGGCCTGGACGCAGGCATCCTCATGCACCCCCAGGTGTGGGTCACTTCCGGACACGTCGCTGAATTCAGCGACCCACTCGTCGAATGCGAGGCCAACAGCCATCGCTTCCGGCTCGACGAGCTGCCCGGCACGGACACGCTGACCGAGACTGACAAGCGCGATCCGACGATCGTGCAACGGCTCGGGCTCAAGTGCCCGGAGGACGGCTCGCCTCTGGGGCCGCCGCGGCGCTTCAACCTGATGTTCAAGACGTTCATGGGCCCGGTCGAGGAGGACGCGTCGGTCATCTACCTTCGGCCCGAGACCGCGCAGGGCTCGTACGTCAACTTCAAGAACGTGCAGCAATCGACGCGCAAGAAGCTGCCCTTCGGCATAGCCCAGATCGGCAAGAGCTTTCGCAACGAGATCAGCCCCGGCAACTTCGTGTTTCGCATGCGCGAGTTCGAGCAGATGGAGATGCAGTACTTCGTGCCGCCGGCCGACGCTGCGCGCATCTTCGAGGAGTGGCTGCCGCGCCGCTGGGACTGGTACAGCGCATACGGCGTCACCGAGGAGCGGCTGCGCTTCCGCGAGCACGCGCCGGACGAGCTCGCCCACTACGCCAAGAAGGCAATCGACATCGAATACCGCTTCCCCTTCGGCTGGAAGGAGCTTGAGGGCATCCACAATCGCGGTGACTGGGACCTGTCGCGTCATCAGAAGGAGAGCGGCGAGAACCTCGAGTACTTCGATCCCACGACGAACGAAAGCTTCATCCCGTGGATCGTCGAAACGGCCGGTGGCCCGGACCGCTCCTCGTTTACGTTCCTGATCGACTCCTATCGCGAGGAAGAGGTGCGCGGCGAGAAGCGTGTGTCACTGGCCCTTCACCCCGACCTGGCGCCATACAAGGTCGCGGTCCTGCCGTTGCTCAAGAAGCGGCCCGAAATCGTCGAGCTATGCCACAAGGTGCTCGCCGACCTGCGCCGCGACGTCATGGCCGTCTACGACGACACCGCGTCGATCGGCAAGCTCTATCGCCGCCAGGACGAGATCGGCACGCCCTGGTGCGTCACGGTCGATGTCGACTCGCTCGAGGACGGCGCCATCACGGTGAGGGATCGCGACACGATGACCCAAGAGCGGGTGCCCGTCGAGGGCGTGAAGCGGCTGATCCTGGACCGACTGTCGGAGGCTCGGCCGGCCTTCAGCGCGTGAGCGACAGGGTCAGCTTGGCCGCGTCGAAATAAGGGAACTCGATCAGCAGAACGCCGCCGACGCCGGTGAACTGGCCGGTCCCACCGGTGATCGCGTAGTGGTCAGGATCGACGCCCAATGGCGTTATGCCGGCGAACGTGATCTGGCCGCGGCCCGGTATTCGGATAGAGCCGCTGCACTGGTCCGAATAAGCAGCGATGCATTGCGCATCGATCGTGCCGATGCGCACGCCGCCCTTGGTCAGGACGGGGTCCTTGAAGACACCGTAGTCACCGGGTGAGTCGCCCTTGGGGGCCACGTCCACGAATGTGTAGCGGCCGCTGAACTGCTCGATCAGGTGAAACGTCTTCCATACCGGACCGTTGCTCATCGGCTCGCTGCCCGCCTCCGACGCGGCGGCAGTGCTGCTGCTGAGCGGGTTGGCCACGTGGTTCCAGCGGTTCGACGCGCGTGATGGCGCAGCCGTCGCCGTCGTTGACGCCAGGATCGAGACGATAGTCGCCGCAGAGACGATGACGACGCCCAGCGTGCGCCGCCTGCTGAACCCATTCACGATTTGGACCTCCACCGCCCGGTGCCGTAGCGGACCACAGCCGACCGACAACCGGACGGCGAAGGCTAGCGCGGGCGCCTAGCTGTACACGCCCTCGGAGCCGACTTGGTTGACCGAGAGCACCACCGGAACTGGATCACGCACGTACCGGAACGGCAGTGTCCTCCGTCGCTGTCAGCTGCTCGGGCAGTGCTCCCGATAGATATGCGTCGATGGCCGCGGCCGCTCTCTTGCCGTCGCCCATGGCGAGGATGACCGTAGCCGCGCCGCGGACGATGTCGCCCCCTGCGAAGACGCCGGGGATCGAGGTCATGCCCGCACCGTCGGTCTGGATGTAGCCCCATTCGTTGATGCTCAGCCCTTTCGCCGTCGCGGTCAGAAGCGGGTTCGAGCGTGTGCCGATGGCCACCACGACCATGTCGCAGGGAATGGTGAATTCCGAGCCCTCGATGGCGACTGGCCGTCGACGGCCGGATTCGTCCGGCTCAGCGAGTTCCATGCGCTGGCAACGCAGGCCGGTCACCCAGCCGTCCTCGCCCAGGACCTCGAGAGGAGCCACGAGGAGCTCGAAGCGGACACCTTCCTGCTTGGCGTGGTGGACTTCCTCACGCCGCGCCGGAAGCTCGTCGTCGCTCCGGCGGTAGACGATCACCGCGTCATCGGCACCCATCCTGCGTGCCGTCCGCACCGCATCCATGGCCACGTTTCCGCCGCCGACAACGGCAACACGCTGACCCTTCAGGACGGGCGTATCGCTGTTCGCGTCGTAGGCACCCATGAGGTTGACGCGCGTCAGGTACTCATTCGCCGAATAGACGCCCTTGAGGTTCTCGCCGGGGACGTTCATGAAGACCGGCAGACCGGCGCCCACGGCGATAAACACGGCGTCGAACTCCGCGCGCAGCTCGTCGAGCGTGTACGTCTTGCCGATGATCGCGTTGGGCTCGATGTCGACGCCCATCTGCTGCAGTCGCTCGATCTCGTCGCGCACGATGTCCTTGGGCAGGCGGAACTCGGGGATGCCGTAGATGAGCACTCCACCCGGGGCGTGGAACGCCTCGAACACGGTGACCTTGTGGCCGCGCTTGGCCAGCTCGCCGGCAGCAGTGAGTCCGGCGGGACCTGATCCGACGATGGCGACAGACTTGCCCGTAGCAGCAGCCACGTTGACCGCCTGACCGTCGTGGTGCGTGTTGGCCCAGTCGGCGACGAAGCGCTCGAGGTAGCCGATCGCGACCGGATCTCCCTTCTTGCCCCTCAGACAGCGCCCCTCGCACTGCGACTCCTGGGGGCACACGCGGCCGGTGACGCACGGCAGCGCGTTGTCGTCCAGGAGCGAATCGGCAGCTGCGCGCATGTCGCCACGCGCCAGGAGATCGATGAAGCGTGGGATGTTGACGCGCACCGGGCAACCCTCGATGCACGTCGGGTTCTTGCACATCAGGCAGCGCTCGGCCTCGAGCATGGCGAGCGTCTGGGTCAGACCCAGGTTCACCTCGCCGAAGTTGTGTGCGCGCAGCTCTGAATCCTGCTCGGGCATGTGCTGGCGCAGGATGCCCATGCGCTCTTTCGGGTTGATCGGCGCCCGTTCTCCGACGGGGTGATCAAGACGATCTTCGATCGGAACGTCGGAGATCGGGGGAATTGGCTTGCGTACCGGTTCTTCCATCACGCAGCTCCCACGGTCTCGGTCTTGGTTACCGGCTCGTCGCGGCGTACCAGGCAGTGGCGTTGATCGAGCGCCTCCTTCTCAAAATCTCGGTACGTGCCAAGGCGATCCCAGAGCTCCCCGAAGTCGACCTGGAGTCCGTCGAACTCGGGACCATCGACGCAGGCATACGCGGTCTTGCCGCCCACGCTCACGCGGCACCCGCCGCACATTCCGGTCCCGTCGACCATGATCGGGTTGAGCGACACCATCGTCGGCACGCCAGCCGGGCGAGTCAGCTCGACGACCGCGCGCATCATCGGCACTGGGCCAACGGCGTAGACCATGTCCGGGCGGTTGTTGGCGATGACTTCTTCCAGCGCCTGGGTCACGAAGCCGGGCCGGCCGTACGAGCCATCGTCGGTGCAGGTGATGACCTCACCGTTCTCGCGCAGCTCGTCTTCGAGGATCACCCACTCTCGCGAGCGGCCGCCGATGATGCTTGTCACGGGCACGCCGGCGCGATGCAGGCCCTGGGCGATGGGCAGGATGACGGCCGTTCCGACTCCACCGCCGACGCACACGGCGCGGCCGCTATCGAGCAGCTCCGTTGGTCGCCCGAGTGGCCCGGCTATGTCGCGAATCGAGTCGCCCACCTCGAGTCCTACGAGGTCTTCGGTCGTCTTGCCGATCGCCTGGATAATCAGCGTGATGGTGCCCGCGTGGGGATCTGCGTCGGCGATGGTGAGCGGTATGCGCTCGGCGCCGTCGCGCGCACGGACGATGACGAACTGACCCGGCTGTCTAATCAGCGCAATGCGCGGCGCCTCGACGACCAGCCTGGTTACGTTGGGCGAGAGTCGGGCCTTGCCGACTATCGGATGCATCCTGTCCTCCATTTCGCAGCGAACAGGACGATGTTCGATCCCCCGAGCTCAGTCCAGAAGCACCGTCGCGGCCCTAATCGGCGGGCCGAATGTCACGCATCGACGTGCCGCTCGGCGCGGATCAGCTTGCAGTCGAGGCGGTTGTTGCGACTTCGAGCCCCCGGGACGGTCTTGCCCTTGGGCCAGTAGAGCTCCTTCTTGACGTGGAACTCAGGGAAGCCGGCTTCCAGCAGCCGCGCCTCGGTGTTGATGATCATGTCGGGGTTGCCGCAGATGTACACGACGGTTTGCTCGGGCAGCAGCTCGAGCTGGTCGCACACGTCCAGCACGACGTTCTCGACACGGCCGGTGTGGCCCGTCCAGCCGGCGTTCCTGGCATCGTCAGGGCGCGAGATGGACGGCAGGTAGGTGACGGGATAGGTGCCATCCCGCTCCCAGCTTTCGAGCATCTCTCGATAGCCGAGCTCGTCGACATACGAGGCGCCGTTGAGCATCACCGTCCGCCGCGGCGTGCCCGCCATCAGGTGCTGACGCATCATGGCGATGAACGGCGCGATGCCCGTCCCGGTCGAGACGAAAAGATGGGTTCGCTGATCATCGGGCTCGAGCATGAAGCGGCCCTTTGGTCCGATCATGCGTATCTCGTGGCCGACCGGCAGGCGCCACAGCAGCGTCGTGAAACGCATGATCGGCACCAGCCGCACGTAGAACTCGTAGCCCTCGCTGTCGGCGACCTCCGGCGGCGACGCGACCGAGTACGGCCGCTGCACGATCTTGTCGTCGGCGTATACGCCGATCGTCATGTACTGGCCCGGATCAAAATTGGTCGGCTGGCCGTCGAACTTGACCCAGAACGTGGCCAGATCGTCGGTGTGGTCGACACGCTTGATCAAGCGGGCGTTGTACGTCTCGTGCTGAGGCGCGATCTGGCGCGCGTCGTCCTGCTGGTCGGTCATCCCTGGCGAAATCTCCTCGTGCCGTATGAGCATCTGGCGTCATCGATGGTAACGGTCGGTCGCGCGACCGCCGGACGTGCTGCGGAGTGGTGAATGCAGGGCCAGATGGCCCATGAACATGGGTCGGAAGGCTGATGCTGGAACGCTCCGACCGTTCGAAAGTCATGCAATGGTAAAAGCCGTAGTCGTCAACCACGATCCGGGACTGGCGAAGCAACATGCCGACGCGCTGCGAGTCGCCGGTTACCAGGTCGAGTTGTGCGGCGGGCCAGACGAGGATCCATGTCCCGTGCTCGGCGGCCTGCCCTGTCCACTCGCGGATCGAGCCGATGTCCTCGTGTATGACGCGTGGGTTGTCGGCGGAGGTGATGCAGCGCGCGACCTCGTGGCCGAGGTGCGCGAAACGTATCCCGATCTGCCAATCGTGCTTACCTCGGTCGAGCCGGGCGTCGAGTGGGCCGAGACCGATGGCCCTCATCGAGTGACACCGCTCGCCGGCCAGCCATCGCCAGATGAGCTGCGCGAAGCCGTTGGCACGGCTCTCTCCGACCAGGGGATGGCCGTCTAGACTTCGGCACCGGGGCAGCTGACCAGGGGGTCCCTTCGTCCACCCCGCGTACAATCGAGCGCGGAAAGACAATGACCGCCGGTGAGCCGGCGCGCACCCAGCCACGCCCCGAGGTTTTCCGATGACACAGACTCCAACGATGCCTGCCGAGCGCGAGCACAGCGCTGCCAAGCGCTACATCTACGCCTTCGGCGCGGGACGCGCCGAAGGCGACGCGACGATGCGCGACCAGCTTGGAGGCAAGGGTGCCGGCCTGGCCGAGATGACCAACGCAGGCCTGCCCGTGCCGCCCGGCTTCACGATCACGACGGACGCCTGCAACGACTACTTCGCGGCCGGCGAAAAGCTGCCGGATGGGCTGTGGGACGACGTTCTGGCCGCGGTCAAGGAGGTCGAGCAGGAGACCGGCAAGGGCCTCGGCGACGCCTCAAATCCGCTTCTGGTGAGCGTTCGCTCGGGTGCCAAGTTCTCGATGCCGGGCATGATGGACACGGTCCTCAACCTGGGTCTCAACGAGCAGACATTGCACGGCCTGATCGCGCTGACCGGCAACGATCGCTTTGGCTGGGACGCCTATCGTCGATTCATCCAGATGTTCGGTCGCATCGTCATGAACGTCGACGGTGAGAAGTTCGACCACGCCCTCGACGGCGCCAAGCAGCGCCGCGGCGTGCACCAGGACACCGAGCTCGATGCCGCGGCGCTGCAGGAGCTCGTCGGAGAGTTCCTGGCGATCGTGCGCGATTCGACCGGCCGCGATTTCCCGACCGATCCGCGGGAGCAGCTTGATCTCGCCATCAAGGCCGTCTTCGCGTCGTGGTTCGGCAAGCGCGCCCACGACTATCGCGAGTACAACAAGATAAGCCACGACCTGGGCACCGCGGTCAACGTCGTGACCATGGTCTTCGGCAACATGGGCGACGACTCGGGCACGGGCGTTGCCTTCACGCGCAATCCCAACACGGGCGAGAAGGTGCTCTTCGGTGAGTACCTGACCAACGCCCAGGGCGAGGACGTTGTGGCAGGCATCCGGACACCGCTGGCGATCAGCCAGATGCGCGATCAGATGCCCGCGATCTACACCCAGTTCGAGGACATCGCGGGTCGCCTCGAGCGGCACTACCGCGACATGCAGGACCTCGAGTTCACGATCGAGCGCGGCCGCCTGTACATGCTCCAGACGCGCAGTGGCAAGCGAACGGCAACAGCCGCAGTGCGCATCGCGGCGGCGATGGTCGACGAGGGCATCATCACCGAGAAGGAGGCGCTGGGCAGGATCGAGCCGGCGCACGTCGACCAGCTCCTGCGCGACCAGTTCGACCCGACCGCAAAGGCGTCGGCGCAGAAGATCGCGACCGGTCTGAATGCGTCGCCCGGCGCGGCCGTCGGCAAGGCCGTGTTCAACGCCGACCGAGCGTTCGAGATGGCGCAGCAGGGCGAGAAGGTCATCCTGGTGCGCATCGAGACGTCGCCCGACGACTTCCACGGCATGGCGGCGGCCCAGGGCGTGCTCACTGCCCGCGGCGGTGCCACGTCGCACGCCGCGGTTGTCGCACGCCAGATTGGCAAGCCATGCGTCGCCGGCTGCGCTGCGCTCGTCATCGACTACGGCACGAAGTCGGCCCGCGTGGATGGCCTCGGCTTCAGCGAAGGGGAGTGGATCTCACTCGACGGCACGACCGGCGAGGTCTTCGTCGGTGCGCTGCCAACGACCGCGGCCCGCTTTGAAGACCAGGCCGAGCTCCAGAAGGTTCTCGAATGGGCCGACCGCGCGCGACGCCTCGAGGTCTGGACGAACGCCGACAAGCCCGAGGAGGCCGCCCAGGCGCGGCGCTACGGCGCGCAGGGCATAGGCCTGTGCCGAACGGAGCACATGTTCCGCGAGGGGGAACGGTTGGACATCGTCCGCGACGCGATCCTCGTCGCGTTCCAGGCCACCAGGGCCAAGGAAAAGGCCGCAGCCGGCGCGACGTTATCAGACGAGGACGCTGCAGCTGTCACCCGCTTCGACGAGGCGATCGGCAAGCTCGAGAAGCTCCAAGAGGGAGACTTCTACGGCATCTTCGAGGCGATGGACGGCCTGCCCGTGGTCATCCGCTTGATCGATCCGCCGCTGCACGAGTTCCTGCCCAACCACTCGGAGGTGCTCGTCGAGGTCACCACGATGGAGGCCAAGGGCACCGCGGCCAGTGATCCGCACTTCGCCGAGGAGCGCGAGCTGCTGCGCGCCATTGAGGCGTTGCGCGAGCAGAATCCGATGCTCGGGCTGCGTGGCATCCGGCTGGGGCTGATGATCCCTGACATCATCAAGATGCAGACGCGCGCCATCCTCAACGCGGCGATCCGGCGCAAGCAGGCCGGCGGCCATCCGCACGCGGAGATCATGATCCCGCTCGTCGGCCACGTGAACGAGCTCGCCGAGACACGCAAGATCCTCGATGCCGAGGCGACGAAGGTTCAGCAGGCCGCTGGCACGGACGTCGACTTCATGTTCGGGACGATGATCGAGATCCCGCGCGGCGCGCTGACCGCAGATCAGATTGCCCAACACGCGGAGTTCTTCAGCTTCGGCACCAACGACCTGACGCAGCTGACGTTCGGCTACTCGCGCGACGATGCCGAAGGTGGCTTCCTGCTCGCCTACGTCGAGCGCGGCATCCTGCCCGTCAACCCGTTCCAGACGCTCGATGTCGAGGGCGTCGGCCAGCTCGTGCGCACTGCCGTCGAGAAGGGCCGCGCGGCCCGGCCGAACCTGAAGCTGGGCATCTGCGGCGAGCATGGCGGCGACCCCGCCTCGATCGCGTTCTTCGACGAGGTCGGCCTGGACTACGTCAGCTGCTCACCGTTCCGCGTTCCGGTCGCGCGGCTCGCCGCCGCGCAGGCCGCGATCGCCATGGAAGAACGCGACAAGTAGGCATGCGGGCAACCAGGTTCGTCTTTCTGGCCGCTATCAGCCTTGTGCTGCTTGCCTGGTCGCCGGCACGCGCCGACCAGATCAATGTTTACGCCCATATCGGACCCGGGGACCTCTCTCCGGCCCTGACGGGTCTGCGGCCGCTGGTCTATGTGCCCAACGAGCACGGCCGATCCGTGACCGTGATCGACGCTCAAACGCTGGCGGTGGTCAAGACAATTCGGGTCGGCAAGTACCCGCATCACGTGACGCCCGACTGGGACATGAGCCGACTGTTCGTCAACAACATGAAGTCCCGCACTCTGACGGTGATCGACCCGTGGACCAGCAAAAAGGTCGGATCGTATCCGGCGGCAGCGCCGTACAACCTCTACTTCACGCCCGACGGCACCACCGCTATCGACATTGCGGAGCCGTTGAACAAGATCGTCTTCTACGACCGCGTGACATGGGCCAAGCTGGCAAGCCTGACGATCCCGTCGCGCGGCGTCGATCATGCCGACTTCTCGGCCGATGGCAGCTACTTCCTGGTCAGCACCGAGTACGGCGGCTGGGTGTACAAAATCTCGGTCGCGACGCGCAAGATCGTGGGCGCCCTGCATGTGGGCGGGAAGCCGGTCGACGTGAAGCTCTCGGCTGACGGGGCGGTGTTCTACGTAACGAACCAGGGTCGCAACGGCGTTTCAGTCATAGATCCAGCCTCCATGACCGAGCTCGCCTTTCTTTCCAGCGGCGCCGGCGCGCACGGCATGGCGGTCGCTCGAGACGGTGGCGGACTGTACGTGAGCAACAGGCGAGCGGGCACGATCAGCGTCATTGACTTCGCGACGCGCACGGTGGTCTCGACCTGGAAGGTTGGCGGCAGCCCGGACATGCTCAACGTTTCGATCGACGGCACTCAGCTTTGGGCATCGAACCGCTGGAACGACAGTGTCAGCGTGATCGATACAGCCGACGGCCACGTGATCGCGGTCATTCGTGTCGGCGACGCGCCTCACGGGCTGACTTACTTTCCCCAGCCAGGACGTTTCTCGATCGGACACAACGGCGTCTACCGCTGATCGCCGGGCCGATGGTGAGGGTTGATGTCGAGGCAAACGAAGAGCCCCGGCCCGCAAGGGCCGGGGCTCTTCTCCGTTCTTGAACGGTTGGGGACTATGCGCGGCGGCGGCTGAAGCAGTCGTCGCAGTAGACGGGCTTGCCACTCGTCGGGCGGAACGGCACCATCGCCGTCTTGCCGCAGTTCGAGCAGGTTGCCTCGAACATCTCGCGCGGCCGTCGCTCACGGTAACCGCCGTTGCCACCACCGGCGCTGTAGCCGCCTCCCATCGAGTCGCCGCTCGACATCTGGGCCTTGCGCGCTGCGCGGCAGTTTCGGCACCGGCGCGGATCCGAGAAACCGCGATCGGTGTAGAACTGCTGCTCGCTCGCCGTAAAGACGAACTCCTGGCCACAATCGGCGCAGGTCAGCGTTCGATCTGTCTGCAAGGAAAAACACTCCTTCTCGTGCCGGACTTCGCGACTTTTCTCGCGAAATCCGTGAGAGGAGTGTCGTGGCGTGCCGGCGATATGGGCGCCCGTTACGACGGGCTCTATTGCCGCTCGATGTTAACGATCGAGCACGCGCAGTGTGGCTGCATTCATGCCGTCGGTCAAGCCCATTGACCGGTTGCCGCGCATATTGCTGTGGTGAAGCGGAAACGGCACCCGCCGATACACTCCGACGGGCGTGAAAGACGAGCGGAAAGCGAGCGAACAGTGGGTGCCGCCTGAGCACGGCACCGAGAAGGGGGCACTCCAGAAGCGAGTGGCCCGCGGCCTGACGTGGACGTTCATCGACACGTGGGGCAGTCAGTTCATCTCGCTGCTCATCTTCGCCATCCTGGCCCACCTGCTGACGGACGTCGACTTCGGCCTCGTCGCGTTGGCTACGGTGTTCATCGCGTTCGCCCAACTATTCGTCGACCAGGGCCTCGGAGATGCGCTCATCCAGCGCACCAGCGTCACCAGGCTCCAGATCGACACGGCCTTCTGGGTGGCCGTCGTGACGGGCAGCGTGCTGATGGTCATCGGCATCGTCCTCGCCGAGCCGATCGCGATCCTGGTCAACGAGCCTGGCCTTGCGCCAATCATCGCGGTGCTATCGATCAACTTCGTGGTGACCGCGCTGAGCAGCGTCCAGCTCGCCCTGTTGCGACGCGACATGCGCTTCCGCAGCCTTGCCTTGCGCCGCCTGGTAGCGCTCGCGGTGGGCGGCACGATCGGTGTCGTGGCAGCGCTGTTCCTGAATTTCGGCGCGTGGGCGCTCGTCGCGCAGCAGGTCTCGTACGGCATCGTGTCGGTGCTGATGCTGTGGACGGTCAGTCCGTGGCGGCCGAGCTTCCGCTGGTCGCGAAGCGACTTCCGGGAGCTGTTCTCGTTCGGCATCAACATCGTCGGCAGTGACGTGCTCAACTTCATGAGCCGGAACACGGACAACCTGCTCGTCGGCGCCGTCCTGGGCGCAGGCCCGCTGGGCCTTTATGCAGTCGGCTACAAGATCCTCGATACGACACAGACTCTGCTGGTCAACGCCGCGCGCAAGCTTGCCTTTCCGGTTTTCTCACGCATCCAGCACGACCGTGACAGGACGCGTCGCGCATACGGCCGGGTCAACAGAGCCGTGAGCCTGGTCATCCTGCCCGGCTACATCGGGCTGTCGATCGTTGCCCAGGAGGCGATCGTCGTCCTGTTTGGTCAGAAGTGGGCGCCGAGCGGCCCGGTCGCGGCCACGCTGTACCTGATCGGCCCCGTCCTGACCCTGCAGGTCTTCAGCGGCGCCCTGCTCAACGCCGCGGGACATCCCAACGTCACGCTTCGTTTCCGGTTGGTCACGACCGTCGTCCACATCATCGGCTTCGTCATCGCCGTGGCGTTCTTCAAGGACATCGTGGCCGTCGCCGCCGCCTTCGTTATCGGCAGCTACCTGCTCCTGCCGTGGAACCTCTACTTGCAGCACAAGTACGCTGGCATCTCGATCTTCGATCACCTCTGGGAGCTGCGCTGGATCGCACTGTCCACGGCCATCATGGCGCTGGTCGTGCTGGGCGTCAGATCCGCGCTGATCGGCCACATCCATCCCAGCGTCCTGCTCGTGATAGACGTCCTGCTCGGCATCGTCACGTACACGGCCCTGATCTGGCTGCTGGAGCGCGCCCTGCTCCGCGAGGTCGTCACCGTCGCGCTACAGGCGATCCCGGGCGGCGATCGCTTGGCCGCGATCTTGGGCATCAAGATCGACGGCAGGCGCGGAGGGGGCAAAGGCGGCCGGCGTCAGCAGAAGATGGAGGAATTGCAGGTCGAGATCGCTGATGCGGAGGCGCACGAGGTCGACATGGGCATGGACATCGCGGCCGACCTGGGCGTCGATGAAGCGCGTACCGCGGATATCTAGCGGACGGCCGTCATCAGCAAGCTACCCGCCACGGACCTGCGCACACTCGTCGCCACGGACGCCGTGGACGCCACGCTTGCGGCCCTCGTCGTGGTTCTCGCACAGCACGGCATCCCACTGACCGTCGCTTCAAGCGACCGTGCAGCGGCCGAAGCTGCGCGTCGCGCGTTCGCCGACCAGGTGCGTATGACTCAGCCGACGCGGGATGCGCTGCCCGGCGGTGTCGTGTTGGCCGGTTCGCTAGAGGACGTGCTGCGCGTGCTGGGCGGCTCGGCCGAGATATCGGACGATACGCGCGACCTGGGCGTCGTCCTCATCCTGCGCGGCGGCCGTGTCGCGGTCGCGCACTATGTCAGGCCCGTCGAGCGCGACGCGGCGGGGCACATCCAGCGCCGGCCGCCCGGCGTGCTCAGCGCGCGTGACGACGCGACCGGCGCGCTCGACCATTTCTTCTGGGGCTACACCGACGAGCTTGCGACTCGCGCGGGCATGACGCGCGAGCGGCTCGAGGACGATCAAAGCGCGCAAGAACGGCGTTTTCGATAGCGCCGCTCACCACGTAGTACGCTCGGGACATGGCAGCAGCAGAGCGCGGAAAGGGTCGACCCGCCACTCTCGGAGAGCTGCGCGACTCCGCTTATCGGACGCGTTCGGTCAAGGAGGAGCTGCGCACGAACCTGCTCGCCAGGCTCGCCTCCGAGCAGCCCGTTTTCGAGGGCATCGTCGGCTACGACGAGACGGTGCTGCCCGCGATCGAGAACGCCATCCTGGCCGGCCAGGACATCTGCTTCCTGGGCGAGCGAGGACAGGCAAAGACGCGCCTGGCCCGGTCACTTGTAACCCTGCTCGACGAAACGATCCCGGTCGTGGCCGGCGGTGAGCTGAACGACGACCCGTTCGCGCCGGTCTCGCCATTTGCCCGTCAGCTCGTCGCGACCGAAGGCGATCAGACGCCGATCGAGTGGCTGGCGCGCGACCGGCGTTACACGGAGAAACTGGCGACGCCCGACATCACCATCGCCGACCTGATCGGCGAGGTCGACCCGATCAAGGTCGCCGAGGGCCGTTACCTGGCCGACGAGACGACCATCCACTACGGCCTCGTGCCGCGCGCCAACCGCGGGATCTTCGCGGTCAACGAGCTGCCCGACCTCGCCGAGCGCATCCAGGTCGGCCTGCTCAACATCCTCGAGGAGCGCGACGTCCAGGTGCGCGGCTACACGCTCCGACTGCCGCTCGACCTGTTCGTCGTCGCCAGCGCCAACCCGGAGGACTACACCAGTCGCGGCCGAATAATCACGCCACTCAAGGACCGGCTCGGGTCGCAGATCAGGACGCACTATCCGCATTCGATCGACGACGAGATAGCGATCATGCTCCAGGAGCGCACGTCGCTCGAAGGCGAGGGGATACCTGCGCTCATCGTGCCCGCCTTCATGCTCGAGCTGATCGCCGAGCTGTCGCAGCTGGCGCGCCGATCACCCGAGGTCAGCCAGCGCTCGGGTGTGAGCGTGCGCGTCAGCATCGCCAACCTCGAGACGATATCCGCGAGCGCCGTCAAGCGCGCGGTTCGGCTGGGTGAGCCGGAGGCGGCGCCACGCATCAGCGACCTGCCCGCGCTCGTTGCCTCCACGGCCGGCAAGATCGAGCTCGAGACGCTTTCCGACGAGATGCCCGAGGAGCGCGTTGTCGACCGGCTCCTGGCGCGCGCGATCCACAACGTCTTCAATCGCAACCTCGACAGCGACGAGCTGGACGAGGTCGTCGCCGCTTTCGACGAGGGTCTCGTGTTCGAGGCCGGCGACATGGTCCGCACCGCGGACTACGTGCGCTGGATGCGCGAGACGCCCGGGCTCGACGAGGCGGTGGCACGCTTGGGCGGCTCGAACGGCTCAGCGGCCGTGACCGCCTCGGCCGTCGAGTTCGTGCTGGAAGGCCTTCACCTCAGTCGCCGGTTGAACAAGGATCGGGCCAGCGGTGGAGGCCGCTACCGGCGCTGACTCCGATGACGTCTCCCGACGACCTCGATCCTGAGCTGCCCGCCGATCAGGCAGCGCCGCCACCGCCGCGCACCGTGCCCGGTCCGTATCGCTACGCGCGCTGGGACGGCCGGCAGCGGATCGAGGAGGTCACCGCCGACGACCTCCTGGCCGAGCTGTCGGATGACATCCTGGCCGAATCGGACGTCTCGTCCGCCCTTGCACGGCTGCTCGCCCGCGGGATGCGCGGCGAGCGGACCGGCGGGCAGCGCCTGGCAGGCCTCAACGAGCTCCTGCAGCGCCTGGCGCGCCAGCGTGACGAGCTGCTCTCGCGCTACGAGCTGTCGGATGTCCTGTCCGAGGTGCGCCAGGAGCTGGACGAGATAGTCGCCGCCGAGCGCCGTACGCTCGAGCGCCAGGTGGCCGGTCTCGCCCGCGATTCCAGCTCGCCGGCAGAGCCTGAGCTGCGCCGAATGGCGTCCGACATGGCGGCCAAGCGCCACGAACAGCTCGACCAGCTGCCGAGCGACGTCGGCGGCCAGATCAGGTCGCTGTCGGACTACGACTTCATGGACCAGGAAGCACGGTCACGCTTCGACGAGCTGCTGGACCGGCTGCGTCGCCAGGTGCTCGATGCCCAGTTCGCGGGCATGTCCGAGGCGCTGCGTGGAATGACCTCTGACGATCTCGCCACGAACCGGGACATGGTGCGCGAGCTGAACGGCTTGCTCCAGGAGAGGCTGGCCGGCAACGAGCCCGACGCGTCCGAGTTTCTGGCGCGCTACGGCAGCGTGTTTCCCGGCGCTCAAACGCTCGACGACGTCATCGAGCAGCTCGCGCAGCGCATGGCGCAGATGCAATCACTGATGCAGTCGCTCTCGGCCGAGCAGCGCCAGGAGCTGCAGGACACGATGGATGCCCTACTGCGCGACGATCGTCTGCGCTGGGATCTGGCTCAGCTTGCGGCCACGCTCGATGCGCTGTTGCCCGACGGGCTGGGCCAGCGGTACGACTTCGGTGGAGGCGAGCAGCTCAACCTCGAAGGGGCGCTCGCGCAGCTCGGTCAGCTCAACCGCATCGACCAGCTGGCGCGCCAGATGGAAGGCATCGGCACGCCCGACGAGCTGGCCGACATCGATCCCGACGAGGTGGCGCGACTGCTCGACGCCGAGTCGGCCGCCGACGTGCGGCGCCTGCAGGAGCTTTCAAAGATGCTCGAGGACGCGGGCTATGCCGAGCGCAACGGGAAGCGGCTGGAGCTGACGCCACGCGGCGCCCGACGACTCGGCCAGGGCATCCTCGACGAGCTCTTTGGACGGCTGCGCCGTGACGTCTTCGGCGGCCACGCCAATCGGTCGTCGGGCGCCATCGGCGAGCGCGACGTTGGCAGCCGCGCGTACGAGTTCGGGCGGCCCTTCGACCTGAACCTGCCGCGCACCCTGGCCAACGCGCTGACGCGGCCGCAGCCAGGTCCCGGAATCCGCCTCTCGCCAGGCGACTTCGAGATCCACGAAACCGAGGATTCGACGCGTGCCGCGACCGTCCTGCTGGTCGACATGAGCCGCTCGATGCTCCTGCGCGGCTGCTACCTGGCCGCCAAGAAGGTGGCTCTCGCCCTCGACATGCTCATTCGGACGCGCTATCCGCACGATGAGCTACATGTCGTCGGCTTTGCCTACTACGCACGCGAGATCGCCCCGACCGCCCTCGCGACACTGTCATGGCATGGCTACGAGTACGGCACCAATCTGCAGCACGGTCTGCTCCTGGCGCGACAGATGCTGGGCCGCAGCCACGCGGCGAACAAGTCGATCGTCGTCGTCACCGATGGTGAGCCAACGGCCCACTTCGAGAAGGGTCAGGTCGAGTTCAGCTACCCACCCACCCGCCAGACGATCCGCGAGACGCTCAAGGAGGTCGGTCGCTGCACGCGCGCCGGCATCACGATCAACACGTTCATGCTCGAGCAGTCACGACCTCTGGCCGATTTCGTCGACCGCATGACGCGCATGAATCGAGGCCGAGCTTTCTACGCTGATCCCGACGAGCTCGGCGAGTACGTCCTGGTCGATTACGTCCACCGCCGCCAGCGCCGCGACTAGCCGCCGGCGACGGCCGGAATGATGTGCACCACTGACGCGGCCGAAAGCGGGGCCGCAAGATCGCGTTCGCGCTCGCCGTCGATGAAGACGTTGATGTGCTCGCGGATGTTGGGGCCGGCCTCAAGCAGGCGATCGGCGATACCGGGCCACTGAGCGTCCAGATTGGCCACCAGCTGACCGATAGTTGCCGCCTCGATCGTCAGATGGCGGGGCGGTGGTTCGCGCAACAGAGTCACCAGCGAGCGCGGCAGGTAAACGGTTGCCACGCGCACTATTCCTCGACTACGGCCGCCTCGACCGACCAGACGTCGGGCAGGAAATCGGCGATCAAGTGCCAATGGTCGCCTTCGTCGGCGCTGCCGAACACCTGGCCGGTGCTCGTTCCGAAGTAGACGCCCACCGGGTCGAGCCGGTCGACGCCCATTGCCTCGCGCAGCACGGTGAGGTAGGCATTCTGCGCCGGCAACCCGTCGTCGAGCTGCCTCCAAGAAGCTCCGCCATCGCGACTCCGCCAGACCGCAGCGTGGCCGTCGATCATGGTTCGGCCCGACTCGGGGTCGCTGTGCGGAATCACCCACAGCGTGTCCGGGTCGCGGTGATGCACGCCCATCGGGAAGCCGAAGTCGGAGGGCAGGTTGTTGGTGATCTCGATCCACGAAGCGCCGCCGTTGTCCGAGCGATAGACGCCGCAGTGATTTTGCTGCATCAGGTGCTGTGGATCAGTCGGGTCGATGAGGAGCTTGTGAACGCATTGGCCGTAATCCGGCGCCGGGCCAGGGTAGAAGTCGGCACGGACGCCCTTGTTGCGCGTCTGCCACGTGTCACCGCCATCTGTCGTCTCGAATGTGCCGACCGATGAGATGCCTACCCACATGTGATCGGGAGCGGTGGGATCAAGCGCGATCGAATGGAGGATGAGGCCGCCCGCCCCGGGCACCCATTCCGGCCGGCTGGGATGGTCGCGCAGCCCCGCCACGTGCGTCCACGTCTCGCCACGATCGGTCGAGCGAAATAGACCGGCGGGCTCGACGCCGGCATAGAGGATGTTGCCGTCGGCGCTGGGCGTCACGTTCCAGACGGTCGTCACCTTTGGCTCGTCGTCGCCGTAGGTCAGACCGCTGCTCGACTGCGTCCACGTGGCGCCGTCGTCGTCACTGCGAAAGACCGTCGGCCCGTACCAGGCGTTGCCACCGCCTGCATACAGGGTGCCATCGCTCGCGCGCACGAAGTGGTGAATAGGCCAGGTCTCGCAGTACGGCCCGCGTGTCCGCCACTGACGACGGGCGTCGTCGCTCTCGAGAATGAAGGCACCTTTCTTGGTGCCGATCAGGACTTCTGTTCGCTCTTTCACGGGCGCAACTTTAGCCGACAAGGTCAACATGCTGCGCGCTCGGAAGCGGGCGCTGCTTTCGAGGCGTCGGCCGCGTCAAATCGAGCTCGCGCCTAACATCGAGCACGGAGCAGCGATCGTGCGCCAAGGCGCCTCCGCTCGCTCCAACGGGCCGTATGTCCCTTTCACTGCCGTCGACTGTCGCGGAACATAGGCCCTACAAGATGAACAGGAGTACGCGGTAATGTCCTTTCCAACCCCGGCTGGCTCGGTGGCCGAGCTGATAGCTGCCCTCGAGGGCGCTGCTCATCTCGATGGCGAGCGGCTGATGATCGATGACGAACGCCGCTTCCGGGACGACGCGATCCGGGCGGCCGTGTGGTCGGCAACGTTCAGCACCGACAAGGACGTCATCGATGTCGCGCGCTGGATCATCTGGGAGGCGTCCCAGGAGCTTGGTGCGCGCTCAGCAAGCATTCATGACCTGTACATGGCGCGCGGCCGGGGTGAGATCCATGGTTTCACCGTTCCCGCATGCAACCTGCGCACCCAGGTCTTCGACATGGCCGTCGCGATGTGCAATGCGGCCGAGTCGATGGATGTCGGGACGATGATCTTCGAGCTGGCCCGAAGCGAGCAGGAGTACACGTACCAGCGACCCGGCGAATACATCACGAGCGTCCTGGCCGGCTGCATGGCGGCAGGCTGGAGCGGGCCCGTCTTTGTCCAGGGCGACCACTACCAGTTCAACGCTGCCAAGTACAAGGCCGACCCTGAGGCCACGACCGAGGCCATCCGCAAAGGCACGCGCGACGCGCTGGCGGTCGGCTACGGCAACATCGACGTCGATTCCTCGACGCTCGTCGATCTCTCGCAGCCGAACGTCGATGCAGAGCAGAAGACGAATTACCAGCGGGCCGCCGAGATCTCGGCGCTCATCCGCGAAATCCAGGCGCCGGACCTCATGGTCAGCATCGGCGGCGAGATTGGAGAGGTGGGCAAGCAGAACTCGACCGAGGCCGAGCTGCGCGCATACCTGGACGGCTACTACGCGGAGCTCGAGCGACGGTCGGGCCCGGGCGTGCCGGGCATCTCGAAGGTGAGCGTCCAGACCGGCACCAGCCACGGCGGCGTGCCACTGCCCGACGGTGGCGTCGCGGAGGTCAAGCTCGACTTCGGGACGCTCGAGCGGCTCGGTGAGGTGGCGCGCTCGTATGGTCTCGCGGGTGCCGTCCAGCACGGTGCGTCCACGTTGCCCGACGAGCTCTTCCATCGCTTCCCGGCCGTTGAGACCGCCGAGATCCACCTCGCGACCGGTTTCCAGAACCGGCTCTACGAGCACCCGGCGTTTCCCAGAGAGATGCACGCTGCGATCGAGGCCTGGTGTTTCGCCAACGCCCTCGACGAGCGCAAGGAAGGCGAGACGGACGAGCAGTTCATCTACAAGACGCGCAAGAAGGCTCTCGGCCCCTTCAAGCGCGAGCTATGGGAGCTTCCGACGAAGGCAGAGATCCTTGCCGACCAGCGCAAGCAGCTCACGTTCCTGTTCGACCAGCTCAAGGTCGCAGGCACGAAGGAGCACGTCGCGAAGTACGTTCATGCTCCAGAGCGTCATCAGCCGATGCCCGCGGCGATCGCGGCGGTGGGGGCTTCGGAAGGGTAGAAGCGTCCCACTCGATAGACTGATCTGTACATCACCCAGTTACCCAGAAAGGGGTCTATCCGCGTGGCCGACACGCGCCTTGCTGCGGCGCCGGGCCAGCTTGGGCTGGTCCAGAACTTCTTGAATACCTATGACGTAGAGACGGGTAAGGACTTCCTGAGTGATCCCGGGTCCGCCCGGACATGGTTGGTCGAAAGTCGCCTTGCGTCACCCGGTTCGGAGTACGACGATGCCGACCTGCGTCGGCTGATCGATGTGCGCCGCGCCCTTCATGATCTCGTCGCCGACAACGGCGGTGCAGGCATGCAGCGCCGTGCCGTCACGACGCTCAACGAGGCGGCGCGACGCGTTCGGCTCGGCGTCCGCCTCCATCCCACCGACGGCTACCGGCTTGTCGCCGAGGGGGTCGGCGTCGATCGTCCGATCGGCGAGCTGCTGATGAGCGTCACCGGGGCCATGGCGGCCGGCAGCTGGAACCGGCTCAAGATTTGTGCCAACGACGCGTGCCAGCGTGCCTTCTACGACTCATCGCGCAACCGCTCCGGACGCTGGTGCTCCATGGCCACCTGTGGCAACCGGATGAAGGGTCGCGCATATCGCCAGCGCCACGGCGGCGATGGCACAAGCGCGGGCCAAGGCCGGCAGTCCATGCCTGCCGAGGCGGCGAGCTGAAGAGGCGGTGCCTGAAATGCTGACCGAAGCGCAGATATACGACGCGCTCAAAAACGTCCAGGAGCCCGAGCTGGGTCGTGACATCGTCAGCCTGAACATGGTCAAGGACGTGGTCGTCACGGACTCCGACGTGGCACTCAAGATCGAGCTGACAACGCCGGCCTGTCCGTTGAAGGACGAGATCGAGCGCAACGTGCACGCCGCGCTCGGCGAGCTGGGCGCGCAGGAAGTGACGGTCACGTGGGGCGCGATGGTCCGGCGCGCCCAGCCCGCGCAGGCCCAGCAGCTGCTGCCCGGCGTCAAGAACATCATCGCCGTCGCGTCAGGCAAGGGCGGCGTCGGCAAGTCGACCGTGTCGGCCAACCTGGCCGTGGCGCTCGCCATGGAGGGCGCCAGCGTCGGATTGCTCGACGCGGACATCACCGGGCCGAACATCCCGCTCATGCTCGGCGTGGAGGGCGCCCCGGCGGCATCCGCGGAGGGCAAGATCACGCCCCTCGAGCGCTACGGCGTCAAGGTCATCAGCATCCAGTTCTTCGTGCCGGAGGGTCAGCCGATCGTGTGGCGTGGTCCGCTCATCGGTGGCGCCATCCAGCAATTCCTGCGCGACGTCGACTGGGGCGAGCTCGACTACCTCGTGATCGACCTGCCGCCGGGCACGTCCGACGCGCAGCTCACGCTGGCCCAGGCGGTGCCCATCTCGGGTGCGCTGCTGGTGACGACGCCGCAGGAAGTGGCGCTGATGGACGTGCAGAAGGCGCTGGCCATGTTCCGGCGCATGAGCGTTCCCGTGATGGGCCTGGTCGAGAACATGTCCGCGTTCGTCTGCCCGCACTGTGGAGAGGCGACGGAGATCTTCGGCAACGGCGGCGGCGAGCGTTTCGCGCAGCGCAATGAGCTCGAATACTTCGGCGGCATCCCGCTCGACGTCAAGATCCGCCAGGGAGGCGATGCCGGAATTCCGGCCGTGGCTCAGCGCGAGCCCGGGGCAGGTGCCGAGGTGATGCGCACCCTGGCACGCACGGTCGCGGCCAGGATGAGCGTCCGCGCCGCCCAGCAGGCGCCGGCGATCACGATCTCCTAGGCCGGCGCCTCGCCGCGCTGCGCGGCGCGAAACGCCTCGAGCGAGGCCCATTCCGAGCCGCACGCGTTGCAGCCGATGCCAGGCGGATCATCGGGTTTGACATCACCGAAGCCGAGCATGTCGTCGTACGGCCTCGCGCCGGTGGCACCGACGTCGGGGAAATAGAGCAGGTGCAGGGCGTGCTCGCCGCACACTGGGCAGGCTTCGCGCGAGCCGCCTCCTTCGCTGTCGCTGGTCATTCTGCTTGATTCTGGCGCAACATCTGCCACAGCGCTGCACAGGCCGCCAGCGCGGCCCGGCGCCGCCCCTCGTCGCCGGCCAGGAAGGCCGTTCGCTGCAGCTCGACCACGTCCGATGCGGTAGCGATCGCGATACGAACGTGCGTGTCGCGTGTCTGGCGCGCCAATACCGCCACGCCGATGTCGCCATGTCCGAGGTCGCGCACGCGCTGCGCGTAGTGAGCGAGATCGCCTTGGGCGTGCGCGACCTCATCGGGCGATCGGAGCAGCTCCGCAAAGCGAAGAAATTCGGCATTGCCCAGGAGCGCGGCCACTTGCCCGGCAGTGCCGATCTCGACGACTGACATCGAGCGGTCGCCGGCGACCTTGGCCAGGGCATCGCTCCAGGTCTCGTCGCCTTCCGCGAACACATAAGCGCCGACCTTGTCGCGCAGCAGGCCGACCTGCTGGTCGACGATCTGCGAGGCGCTGAGCATGCCGTCCGACTGGGCCGAAACCACTACGTCCACTGCATCCGCCCTGGCGTAGGTGGCCACCTGCGGATTGGACGCACGCAGCACGTTCTCGCCGATGACGTCGACCAGGGCCGACTCGCCAATGCCGGTCAGGCGCAGCGTATGCGTCGCCCAGTCGGCGCCGAGCGAACCCGACTGAAGATGAGGCAGGGCCTGCTCGCGCCACATCGGCCACATCTCGCGCGGCGGACCAGGCAGTGCAATCGCGACCCGTCCATCGGGGCGCTCCACCCACCAACCGGGGGCCGAGCCATGAGCGTTGTGCAGGGCCGTGGCGCCGTCGATCAGCCACGCCTGTTTGCGGTTTGCTGAGGGCATCGGCGCGCCGCGTCTTGTGAACATCTCCTCGAGCCAGGCGAGCAGCTCGGGATCCTCGTGCGGCTGTGCGTCGCACGCAGCAGCAATCGATTCGCGAGTCAGATCATCCGGGGTTGGGCCCAGGCCGCCGGTCGAGACAACGAGATCCGCATCGGCCAGGGCGTCCCGAAACGCCGCCGAGACGCGCACCAGATCGTCGGGGAGCGCCATGGTCGACAGAACATGCACGCCCAGCGACGTGAGCTCACGGGCCAGGTCGCCGCTATTCGTGTCGCGCGTCGTGCCTGTGGTCAACTCGGTGCCCACGGCCAGGAAACGCGCGGTCTTGATCGCCCTCACCGTCTCACATTAGCGTCCGCCGCGCACGGCGCTTGCAGCGCGCCTACGCGATGTCAGAACGATCGTGAGCCGCCGTCCCGGAACACATACCAGGTCGGCCACCATTCTTCCGACAGACCTCGGAGATGCACCGCAACGCGAGGGAAGCGCGGCCTGAGCAGGCGCTCCAGGTCCCCCGGGTGCTGAGGTCGAGCGCGATCGACAGTCAGGCGAACAGCTCGCGCAAACTCCGCGTCAGAGGACGGGAAGCTGCGCAACTCCAGCCGAGCCGGTCCCCCCGCGTGGTCTCCGGATCGACTTCGACCAACCATCGCGATCAGGTCTCGCGACCGTGGCTCTGCTTCGCTTCGCCGTCCTCCGAGCGTTGCTTGTTGACGGTTCGTGCGGCGATCTCTTCGGAGCGCGATTCGGATCGTCCCGCCTCACGCTCGCTCCGCTTGATGTGCTCATATTGCCGTTCGCGCTTGCCGGACCAGGCTTTGTCGGGCATGAGGGGACCTCCCGAAAGGCTCAAATCACTCGTCCCAGCATGAGCCGGAGGGCAGCCAACATGCGCTGCCGTGATGGTCGGAAAAGTTGCAGCTCTCTATCTTTGATTGAGCTTTCCGCGGTGGCAGTGCGCTCAAGCGATGGGCGCGCCCGTGGCGGCAACGCGAGGAGCATTAGCCGCCCCAGGCTCATCAGCCGGGGGCGGCTTTGGAGCATCGATGTCGAGCAGGTACCCGATGCCCTGAAAGGTCCGGATGCGGCCCGGCTCGCCCGGCTTGGCTCCGAGCTTGCGTCGCACGCGACTGATCCAGACGCGGAGGTACTGGAGGTCATCCCTGTATTCGGGGCCCCAGACCTTGCTCAGCAGCTCGGTGTGGAGCACGACTTTGCCCGAATGGGTGGCCAGATGTTGGAGAAGCAGCCATTCCGTGCGTGACAGCGGCACAAGCTGGCCTCCGCGCGTGACCATTCGCCGCTCGAGATCGATTTCGATGTCATCGAAGCTGACGATGCCCTGCATCGGGGTTACGCCCGCGGCGCGACGCAACACCGCGCGCACTCGAGCGGCCAGCTCATCGGGATGGAACGGCTTGGCAACGTAGTCATCGGCGCCCAGATCCAGGCCTTTGGCCTTGTCGGACGTGGAGCCCTTCGCGGTCAACAGGATCACCGGGACTGGTCGCAACTCGCGCAGCTGCTGCATCACCTCGATTCCATCGAGATCCGGCATGACGATATCGAGCAGCACGATGTCGGGCCGCATCTCCTCAGCCCTCGTCAGCGCTTCCTCGCCGCTGTTCGCGGTGACCACGCGGAATCCTTCGCTCTTGAGCGCAATGGATACGAGCTTGGTGATGCGTGGCTCGTCGTCGGCCACGAGGACTAACGGCTCCGTGCTCACTCGGCCCCTCCTGCTTGCTACGGACTACAAGCATGATGGATGACCGCTGCCAAGTGCGTCGCTGGCGGGCTTTTGCCCCTTGCATGGGCATTGCAATCGAACACCTCGTCCGGCGATGTGCAGTTACTTGCGATGGAGTTGTAACGCCGGCCGACGATTTTGACAGCCCGGAGGCATCCATCGGCCGTCGGCATGGGTGAGAATGCTGCCGTCGACCAACCCTCAGGATCTCGAATCTTTGCCGTCATTTGAACTAATGAGCCGCAAACCGCCCGCCGGCATAGTCGGTGTCGCATTGCGGCTGGGGGTCGGCATCGGCGCCATTGTCGCCGCCGTGCTTGCCCGCTTGCTGATCGAGCCAATCCTGCAGGGTCGCAACGGCTTCATCCTGCTCGAGCCGGCCATCGTCATTGCCGCCTGGTACGGGGGCATGCTCTCTGGCCTGACCGCAACCACGGCTGCCGTGCTGGCCAGCGTGATCTGGTACGTCCAACCGGGCGGGCAGTTTGGCTCGTTCCCGTTTGGGTCGGATGGCGACGTTCTGTCGCTCGTGCTGTTCACCATCAACGGAGTGATCATCAGCGCAATCAGCGCGGGACTTCGGCGGGCCTACGAGCGCGCGACCGCGGCCCGCGTCCGGGCTGAGTCGGCGGCCGGTCAGAGTGATCGCCTGCAGCGGTTTGCCCTTGCCCTCAACCGGCCCATGTCACCCGACGAGCTGGCCCAGACGGCCATTGCCCAGGCGGTCGACCTGCTCGGAGCAACCGGCGGCATCGTGGCGACGGCGAGACCGGGCGAGCATGGGCTGACCATTCTGGGCGCGCACGGAGAGACCGGCGGCGTGGTGGCCGGCGAGCTCGTCACGGACCAGCCCGAGAGCCCGCTCGGCGAGGTGATCGCGACGCGCGATACGGTCATTCTTCATGGCCGCCGCGAACGGCAGGCACGCTGGCCGGCCGTGGCTGATGAATTCGCGCGCGAGGGTGACAGCATCGTCCTGCCGCTGCTCTACCAGGGTGAAGCAACCGGGGCCATCTACCTCAACTTCGATGGCTCGAGCGGTTTCGGACCGGAGGATCGCGACTACCTGCGATCGATCGGAGCGCAGTTCGGGTCTGCCCTGGCAAGATCCCTCCTGCTCGAGAGCGCGGACGTGGCTGCCGCCCACGAGCGGGCTCGCGCAGCCGAATTCGACGTGATCCTCAAGGCGATTGGGGACGGACTGCTCGTCGGCGGTGACGATGGCCGCGTCATCATCTCCAACCCAGCCATCGCGCGCCTCTTGGGCGAAGTACCGCGCCGCCTCAGCGACCTTCCCGCGCGCGCGAGCGACTCCCCCCAGGATCCAATGTCCGAGACCCTGTATCTGGTGCGCTCGCCGGTCAAAGCCAGCGCCTGGCTGGAGATCGCCCACTTTCCGGTGGCTCCCGAGCGGGGGAGCTCCGAAGTGGTACTGGTCCGCGATGTCACTCACGCCGTCGAGCAGGATCGCCAGCGCGACGCATTCCTCGGTGTCCTGTCACATGAGCTCCGAACGCCCATCACGACCATCGTTGCCGGCATAGACCTGCTGCGCTCCGCTCAGGCTCGCGGCGACGGCCTGGGGCAAGACCTGCTCAACGATATCGACGCGGAGTCGGCCAAGCTCTATCGAATAGTCGAGGATCTACTCATCCTTACGCGCTCCGAACGCGGCGCCCTCGATATCAGTGGCGAGCCGGTCCTTGTTCACAGGCTGGTCAAGAGCGTGGTCGACCGTGCGCAGCTTGCGTCGCCGGAAGTCGAGATTCGCCTGAGCGCAGGAGACAACCTGGCCCCGGTCGAGGCCGAACCGACCTACGTCCAGCAGATCGCGCGCAACCTGCTGTCCAATGCCCTGAAATACGGACGTGCGATCGGCAAGCCGATCGAGGTCCAGGTCGGCCAGACCGAGCAATGGATCGAGACGCGCGTGCTGGACCGGGGCGTTGGTTTCGGCCCCGGCGACAGCGAGCTCTTGTTCACCTTGTTCTACCGCAATCCAAAAGTTGTCCGGAGTGCCCCCGGAGCGGGCATCGGACTGTATGTCTGCCGACTTCTCACGGAGGCCATGGGCGGCACGGTCTGGGCCAGATCACGGCCGGGTGGTGGGGCTGAGTTCGGCTTTGCCCTGCCCGTCATCAGGGATGATCCGGACGTTGCATCTCCGGTCTAGACAAACAGCAGGACCGTCGGTTGCCTGAAGGGCAATACCGACGGTCTTGCTACAGAGCCGCTGTTGGTCTTAGCCGCGCGGTGTGTGCTCGTCGCGCAGGAGCGGACGAGAGATTGGCGTCTCAGTCCTTGTCAGACTTGTGCTCCGCGTCGCGCACGTCACCTACCTTGCGCTCGACCTGGCCCTTGACCTGGTCGACCTTCCCCGACCACTCGGTTGAACGGTCGCCGGTAAGACTGCCGACGCCTTCCTTGACCTTGCCCTTGGCTTCGTCGACGTCGCCTCGAATGCGGTCCTCGCTCATGTGCTTCTCCTTCTGCTACGGGCGCTTGTCAGACCGTGGCCGAACGTCCGCGCAGCAGCTGCGCTATCAGGACGATCGCCGCGATGATCAAAAGGATGTGGATTGCCGCCCCGCCGATGCTGCCAATCAGGCCCAACAGCCAGAGTGCCAGCAGGACGAGGATGATTGCCCAGAGCATGCGCGTGTCCTTCCTTTCGATGTCTCGGTCTTGGTCTCAAGGGCTGAGTCGGGGTGCGGCGCCAATGTCTCCAGGACATCTGACAGCGCATCGCTGGAACACTACGAAGAGACTGCCCACGAACGCCTCAGCAGCACGCCACGAGACGTTGCACTTTTCTTGCGCGTGTTCGCTTGACCGAACCGGGACCGGCACTTACGCTGCCCGCCGCAGGCGGAGTGGACGCTCGTTCTGATTCGGAAACCCAGGGGAGATCGAACGTGCAGCCGGAAGCGAGGATCCTCGTCAGCGCTGAAATCCACCGTGCTAGACGCCTCGGCGGAGGCGCTCGAGATGCTCGACCTGACCCTTGAGCAGCTGCAGCAGCTACCGCCAGGTGGGCTATCGGTCAATCCGGATCCTGAGGGGGCCGAGCTCTTCCGGAGGGCATGGGCCGAATTCTCGCGCATCTTCAATCGTCGGTACGGGCACCGTACGGCTGCTGAACGGGAAGCTCCTCAGATTGCGCTATTTCGTGACGCCCTTGCCCGACGGAAGCTTCGAGCTCCTGCTCGATCAGAGTCGCGAAGCGCCCGACCAGCCGCCACGGGCCTACACTGTCGGAGACGTGCTGTCCGAGTGGCGTGCGGCCGAACGCAGGCTTGCCGCGGTGCCGGCCGACAGCCCCGATTGGAACTCCGTTCAGGCGGAGATCGAGTATTTCCGCGCCGTCTACCAGCGCGTCGTGCGGGCACAGACCAAGAACTAGGCACGCTCGGGCGGAGCGGGTCCAAGCCACGCGTTCGGAGGTCGCCGAGGTTGACGCTGGCGCAAGGATGTGTTAGCAATCTCATACCGAGAGTGCTAACGGCTGACAGCCGCATCCGTGCCCTGCCCAGCATCACAGTTCACGAGAGGAACCTCATAAAAAGATGGCCAAGCTGATCAACTACGACGAAGACGCTCGTGCGGCACTCAAGCGCGGCATGGACGCGCTCGCCGACGCGGTAAAGACGACCCTCGGCCCCAAGGGCCGCAATGTCGCGCTCGACAAGAAGTACGGCGCACCTACTGTCACCCATGACGGAGTGACAGTCGCCCGCGACATCGAGCTCGATGATCCGTTCGAGAACATGGGCGCGCAGCTGCTCAAGGAAGCAGCGACCAAGACCGAGGACGTCGCGGGCGACGGGACGACCACGGCCACGGTTCTCGCCCAGGCCATCGTCACCGAGGGCCTCAAGAATGTCGCCAGCGGCGCCAACCCGATGCAGATGAAGATCGGCATCGACAAGGCCGCCGAGGCGGTTGCGAGTGCCGTCAAGGCTGCCGCGCAGCCTGTCAAGGGCCGCGACGAGATCGCCCAGGTGGCGACCGTCAGCGCCGCTGACCCGGCCATCGGCGATCTGATTGCCGAGGTCATGGACAAAGTCGGCAAGGACGGCGTGATTACCGTCGAAGAGTCGCGAACCATGGCCTTCGAGACCGAGTACGTCGAGGGCATGCAGTTCGACCGCGGCTACACGAGCGCCTACTTCGTGACCGACACGAACCGCATGGAGACGGTCCTCGAGGACCCGTACATCCTGATCACCGACAAGAAGATCAGCGCCATCGCGGACATGCTGCCCGCGCTCGAGAAGATGCTCCAGACGGGCAAGAAGGACCTGCTCATCATCGCCGAGGACGTTGACGGCGAGGCGCTCTCGACGCTCGTCGTGAACAAGCTCCGCGGCGTTCTCAATGTGCTCGCAGTCAAGGCGCCCGGGTTTGGCGATCGGCGCAAGGAGATGCTGCGCGACATCGCCATCCTGACCGGCGGTACCGTGATCAGCGAGGAGGTCGGCCGCAAGCTCGACTCGGTCGAGCTGGAAGATCTCGGCCGCACCCGCCGCGTCGTCGCCAACAAGGACAACACGACGATCATCGAGGGCCACGGCTCCGAGTCCGAGATCCAGGGCCGCATCAAGCAGATCAAGGCCCAGATCGAGGAGACGACCTCCGACTACGACAAGGAGAAGCTCCAGGAGCGGATGGCCAAGCTGTCCGGCGGCGTCGCCATCATCAAGGTCGGCGCGGGGACGGAGACCGAGCTCAAAGAGAAGAAGCATCGCGTCGAGGACGCGCTTTCCGCGACGCGCTCGGCGGTCGAGGAAGGCATCGTCCCGGGTGGCGGTGTGGCGCTGATCAACGCCCAGTCGTCGCTCGACTCGCTCAGCCTCGAGGGCGATGCCCAAGTCGGCGTGCGCATCGTCCGCGCCGCGCTTGAGGAGCCGCTCAAGATGCTCGCCGAGAACGCCGGCCTCAACGGCTCCGTAGTGCTCGAGAACGTCCGCCGCCGCCAGGCCGAGTCAAAGAGCTCGACGATCGGCTACGACGTTCTCAAGGACGAGTACGGCGATATGCTCGAGCGCGGCATCGTCGATCCGGCCAAGGTCACCCGATCGGCCGTCGAGAATGCGGCCTCGATCGGTGGCATGGTGCTCACGACAGAGGTGATGATCACCGACAAGCCCGAGCCGCAGCCCGCGATGCCGCAGATGCCCCCGGGCGGCATGGGCGACTTCTGATCGCTCTCCGAACAGTGGACAAAGGCCCGGCCTCCGAAGCCGGGCCTTTCCCTTTGCCTCGCTCAGCGACGGCTTTGCGCTTGACCGTCCGCGCGTGGACCGTGACCATCTCGAGTGATGCAGCGCTTTGAGCCCTCGGGATTCGCCGACTTCGATCGGATGGCTGCGGTCTTTCGTCGGACACGCGAGCTGCTCGACGTGGTGAGCGAGACGGACGAGGTCACCGCCGAGGCGACCGAGGTAATCGCGACCCAGACGCTGCCGCACGTGGAGGACATCGAGGAGGGTTTCCGTGTCTGGCTCCGTGCCGGCGCGGTCGAGCTCGGGGAGCTGCGCGCGCTGATCGCCCGGGCCGGCGTCGGGGAACACGAGCTTCTCAATGCGGCCGAGCAGCGCGCGGCTCTGGTCGAGACGATGCACGAGCTGACCCTCGCCGCGCACACGGCCATCCTGCCCGCTCCGGTCAATGCGCTTGCCGCGCTTCAGCACGCCCGACTCGTCTTCGCGCTGCTGCCGCAGACGGCGTCCCAGGACGTTCACTTTCCGGCCGGCCGGCGCACGTACGCCGATATCTCCGCGCCGCGCCGGCCTTCAGAGCTGGCCGAGCGGATCGAGGAGCTCGAGCGGTCGCTGTGGTCGGTCGCGACTCGCCACCGACCGCGCCTGACTGACGCCGCGTACCGGCGGACCTACGGCTTCTTCGACACTGCTGCGCGCATCAGCGGCAGCCCGTTCCTCGCTTAGACGTCATGATTTACAGGTGACATCAAGCGAAGGGCCCAACGGGCCAACAGAAACCAGCCTGCTGGGTCAGGTCCAGCGCACGCGCGAATCATTCATGAAGCTGCTGCATGCGCACATTGCCCTGCTGAGGTCCGAGATCGACGAGATCATCGGCGAGATCAAGGTCCTCGCGACCCAGGCCGGCTTCGTGCTCGGCATCGCCATGATGACCGCGGTCCTGCTCTGGGTCGGTGGCTTCCTGTTCGTGGGTGAATGGCTGTTCGGATCGATCGGCTGGGGCCTCGCACAAGGCTTGTTCATGGGCATCGCCCTGATCGTCGCCCTGGTCCTGGGCATAGTCGGCGCTCGCGCTCGCTACTCAGTTCTGAGCTTTCTGGTCGCCGTCCTCATCACCGTGGCCGTCGCCTTGCTGTGCGGCCTGAACGTCGCCTACGACGCTGCCTCGTCCGTTTCGCCCAACCTGGCCGCCCCGCTGGGCGCGCCGGGCGTCGTTGCGCTGATCGGCGGCATCATCGTGGGCGCGCTCCTGTTCGGCGTCCTGCTCGCCTTCGTTGGCGGCTTGCGCGGCATGTTCGGTGGTCTGTTCCTGGGCGCTTTCCTGGGCGCACTCGTTGGCTGGCTGATTGCCGGGGCCCCGTGGACGTGGCCGCCGGCAGTGGGCTTCGCAATCCTGATCGGCCTCATCGCCTGGCCGATCCTGAACGTCATCTTCGCTTTCCCGAGCCTCGATCCCGCGGAGCGCTTCGCGCGCCTCTATCCGCGCCAGTCGATCGAGGCCGCAAACGAAACCCGAGCGTGGTTGGAGGAGCAATGGCAAACACGACGGCCGACGCGCGGCAACAAATAGTCGACGCGCGACGCTCAGCCTCGGCCGAGCTCGACACGCTCGCCTCCAGCACCCGCGCCGCACTCGATATCCCGGCCAAGATCAAGCGCCATCCGGTCGAGACGATAGGCGTGCTCGGTGGCGCCGCGTTCCTGATCGCCGGAGGTCCCAAGCGGGTCGCCAAATCCGCGGAACGGCGCTTCTTCCCGGCTCGGGCGAACCGGCCCCCGACGCTGCTGCCCAGGGAGCTGGATGACACGCTCAGGCGGTTCCCCGAAGAGGACCAGGAGCAGATCAGGGCTCACCTCGAGCGCGATTTCGCGGCCTATCTCAAGAAGGAGCACGTCGGCGACACGAGCACCGGGCGACAGTCCTTCTGGCGAACCTACGACATGCTCGTCAGCGTCGTCGGAGGGGCCGCGGCGCGCGAGTTCGTCAAGCGGGCGTTGGCCGTGCCCACGGACGAGGCTCAAGCGCCGGCAGCCAAACCAAAGGGCTGAAAATCCTCAGAGCCACCCTCGGCGTCGGAAGATGACCCACAGGACGGCGCTCACGGCGAACATCAGAAGCATCGAGAACAAGAAGCCGTACTCGGAGTTGAGCCCCGGCATATCCCGGAAGTTCATGCCGTAGACCGTGCCGATCAACGTTGGCGCGAAGAGGATCGCGGCCCAGGCCGAGATGCGCTTGACCTCCTCGTTCTGCTCGAGGCTGGTGACCGTGAGGCGCTTGATCTCCTCGTTCTGGGCCTGGCTGACGAGCGTTGCGTTGAGCGTCAGGATGTCGGACAGGTTCTGGCGGAAACCAGCCACGCGCTCGGCCGCGATCGTGGCGTGGTCGGCGACGTCACGCAGGTAGCGCTGCAGCTCCTCCTGCGTGCCGTACTTGTCGAAGCCGGCCGCGAGGCTGTCAGCGATGGTCAGCAGCGGGCGTGTAGCGCGCTGGAACTCGATCACCTCGCCCGAAAGCTCATAGATGCGGCGTGACACGGCCGAGTCACCGCGGAAGACCTGGATCTCGATCTCGTCGATGTCCTTCTGCACTCCCGCGACGACCGGCGCGTAGCCGTCGACGACCGAGTCGAGAATCGCGTAGAGCACCGCCTCGGGGCCCATCGCGAGCAGCTCCGGATCAGCCTCCATGCGCTGCCGGACGGCCGACAGGTCGGGGGTCCGGCTGTGGCGCACGGTGATCACGAAGTTCGGACCGACGAAGACGTGGATCTCGCCGAACTCGACTTCCTCGACATCGTCGAGGTAGGTCGCGGCGCGGAGGACCACGAACAACGTTTCGCCGTAGCGCTCGAGCTTGGGTCGCTGGTGGGCGACGATCGCATCCTCCACGGCGAGCTCGTGCAGCCCGAACTCCTCGGCCACGGGCAGGAATTGAGCCTCCGAAGGGCGATACATGCCGATCCAGCCCGTCGTGTCGGGCCGCTCGCGCAGGACCTGCGCGATCTCGGCAACCGTTTCGGGCGTATCGAGGCGGTGGCCGTCGCGGTACAGCGCCGCGTCGACGATGCTCCTGGCAACCGGTTCGACAACGTCCTCCGGCCGCGCTTCCATCGAGACCTCTGGTGCCGGGCCGTCATCCTTGCGAGATCTCGCGGGCTGACGCCTCGTCGGCAACGGGAACCTCGGTCGTCGTTGCGTGCTGGCCATGGATCGTCCTCTGAGGGCGGAAGCAGTCCAATGGTAGGCCAAGCGCTTGTCGCGTCGGGCTGGGGTGGCTCCTCAGGGCGACCAACCGAACAGGCCGTCTCTGACGCGGCCCTCAACCCGGCTAACATCGTCCGGCGGGCGAGTGGTGGAATGGCAGACACGCCAGCCTTAGGAGCTGGTGTCGCGTGAGTGACGTGTCGGTTCGAGTCCGACCTCGCCCACCAGCGCGCTAGCGGATCGCGATCGGCGAATCCAGGTTGCGCGTCAGCTCGGCCATGTCGACAGTCGCGCGCACATTCAGGCCATCGGCCGATACCCACGCCTCTTGAAGCGTCCACGGATCGGAGGGTGCCGGCTGGAGCAGCACGATCACGCCGCCGACGCCCGGGTCGAGCACCAACGCGCCTCCGACTACCGCGAGCTTCGCACTCGAATTCAATGCCGCTTATCTTGACCGTCACGCCGCTGTCGCTGACGAGCACGTCCTCAACGGTCATGCCCGCGCGCCGACCCGCGAGGCGGATGAGCTGGTCCGTGTCCGTCGCCGACAGGTGGGCCGTGGCGTCGGCAGCATCTGCTGGGCCGTCGACGCTGATGCTGCCGATGTGCACGTCGTCGTTGCCGTTGAGCGCGATGCTGACGTCGTCGAGAGTGCCGGAAACAGTGGCGAACGACCGATCGAAGTACGACACGTCGCCGATGGACACATTCATGTCGCCGACCGTGGCTGGCGGCGCGTCGACGCCCGCGGCAGCGAGCGTGACCTTGCGTGCCCTGCCGAGGAGCAGTGTCGGGTCGAACGGCGCCACGCTGACGCTCAACGTCTTGGCGTGCAGTCCAGCATCGCGCACGGCCTGCGTCAGAAGAGGTCCGAGCGCCAGCGGCAGCACGACGAGCACGAGGACCGCGACAAGCACGACGAAGAAGGCCAGGAAACGGAGAAAGCGCCCCACCCGCCTATACTCGATGCTTCCGATGATCAATGCCGAAACGGGGCAAATGAAGGTAACCACGCGGCCCGCGGAGCACTCCTCCGTGGTAATGGAGGTCGAGTTCCCCGCCGACCGAGTCCGCCGCCAGGTCGATGAGTCCGTGCGCCATCTGGCGCGCCGGACCAAGGTCCCGGGCTTCCGGCCGGGAAAGGTGCCGCGTCCACTCCTGGAGCGGGCACTCGGCGTACGACGTGACGATCCGGACGCTGAGAATCCGATCTACGATGATGCCAAGGAGCACCTCTTCGAGCGCTCGGTCCTGGAGGCTGTCCGAGAGAAGGACCTTGATGTGCTCCAGATCCCGGAGCCGAGCTGGACGCACTTCGCGGAGGACGACGGCGCCACGTACACGGTGACGCTGCCGATCCGGCCCGACGTCAAGATCGGCGCGTACACGGACTACCCGTTCGGCATCACCATCGACGAGATCAACGACCAGTCCGTCGACAAGGTCGTCGAGCAGCTGCAGGACCAGCAGGCGTCGCTCGTGCCCGTCGAGGGCAGGGGAGCGGCCAATGACGACTACGCGGTAATCCGCTTCACCGGTTCGCACGACGGACAGCCGATCGACGGCGCCACGACCGACCGCATGCCGCTGATCATAGGCCGTGAGCGCTTCATTCCCGGTTTCGAGGAAAACCTGATCGGGCTCAAAGAGGGCGACACGAAGACATTCACGGTCACCTTCCCGGACGACTACAACGAGGCTGAGCTGGCCGGCAAGCCGGCCGATTTCGAGGTCGGCATGCTGGAGCTGCGCGAGAAGCGCATGCCTGTCGCGGACGACGACTTCGCCCGCGCGCTGGGCACGTACGCCGATCTTGCGGCGCTGCGCGAGGAGATCAAGAAGCGCCTCGAGCGCAACGCTCTTGACCGTGCCCGCCACACCTTCGCCGATCGAATAATCGAATTCGCCGTGGCCAACGCAACGGTCGACCTGCCCGACCTGCTGATCGAGTCTGAGCAGGAAGTGATGCTCGACGAGCTGAAGGTGCGCCTGGCCGAGCAGGGCATTGGCTACGAGGACTACCTGCGCGTCACCGAGCGCGACGAGGCCAAGGTGAGCGAAGAGTTCCGACCCGACGCAGAAAAGCGTGTGAAGACGCTGCTCGTGCTCTCGGCCGTCGCGGATGCCGAGAAGATCGAGATCTCGGACGAGGAGCTGGAGGCAGAAGTCGAGCGATCGCGCGAGCGCTATGTCGACAACCCGCGTCTCGTGGCCTATCTCGATTCAGCCCGCGGCCGAACGTACACGCGCTCGCTCCTGCGCCGCTCCAAGGTGGTCGAGACGCTGATCGATCGCTGGATCGGCGAGCACCCGGAGTTCGAGAACGTGCAGCACGTCGAGGGCGACGGCGCGCACGATCACATGCACGACATTCACATAGAGGAGACCGCCTGATGCTCGTCCCCATGGTCATCGAAACCTCGAGTCGCGGGGAGCGGGCCTACGACATCTACAGTCGCCTGCTGCGCGACCGGATCATCTTCCTCGGCGATGCGATCGAGGACCACATGGCCAACCTGATCATCGCTCAGCTCCTCTTCCTGGAGGCAGAGGATCCGGAGCGCGACATCTCGCTCTACATCAACTCGCCGGGTGGCGTTGTAACGGCGGGCTTGGCGATCTACGACACGATGCAGTACCTGCGCGCGCCGGTTTCGACGATCTGCATCGGCATGGCCGCGTCCATGGCATCGGTTCTGCTCGCCGCCGGCGCCAAAGGCAAGCGTTACGCGCTGCCCAACAGCCGGATCATGATCCACCAGGGCTCGGGCGGTTTCCGCGGTAACACGCCGGACGTGCTGATCCAGGTCAAGGAGCTCGAGGCGCTGATCAACATCAACCACGGCATCCTGGCCCAGCACACGGGCCAGACGGTCGAAAAGATCATCAAGGACACCGAGCGCGATAACTTCATGTCGCCCGAAGACGCCAAGGCGTACGGAATCATCGACGAGGTTTACGCGGTGCCCGATCAGTCGCTCATCTCTGAGGCAAAGCATCGTGGCCTGCTCGGCGGCGAGGCTCCCGAGTCGGGCAATGACGACTCCGGCAGCCCGGAACCAGCGAAGAGCTGACGCTACCGCTCGGCCCGCTGGAGCGACCGAATCGTCCCACCAAGAGTCGTGGGTGGGAGTAATCTCTGCGCCCGCGGCTGAGACGAGCGGCCGTATCGGAGGCTTGGCAGTTCCTCGATGAGCACAACGACCAGCAAGGGCACGAAAGTTCCCTACCGCTGCAGCTTCTGCGGCAAGAGCCAGGAGCAGGTTCGCAAGCTGATCGCCGGTCAGGGTGTGTACATCTGCGACGAGTGCATCAACCTGTGCCAGGAGATCATCGAGGAGGAGATGCTCGAGGCTCCGCGCGCGAAGCCTCAGCAGGCGAAGCTGCCCAACCCGCGCCAGATCATGGTTGCCCTGGACCAGTACGTGATCTCGCAGGACCGTGCCAAGAAGGTCCTCGCCGTTGCCGTCTACAACCACTACAAGCGTGTCGGCGCCGGCAATGTCGTTGACGAAGTCGAGCTGCAGAAGTCAAACGTGCTACTCGTCGGGCCGACCGGAAGTGGCAAGACACTTCTCGCGCAGACGTTGGCGCGCGTCCTCGACGTGCCGTTCTGTATCGCCGATGCCACGTCACTGACAGAGGCCGGGTACGTCGGAGAGGACGTTGAGAACATACTTCTGCGCCTGATCCAGGCAGCCGATTTTGACGTCGCGCGTGCCCAGCGTGGGATCATCTACATCGACGAGATCGACAAGATCGCGCGCAAGTCGGACAACCCCTCGATCACGCGTGACGTCAGCGGCGAGGGCGTCCAGCAAGGCCTGCTCAAGATACTCGAGGGCACGGTCGCGAACGTGCCGCCACAGGGCGGCCGCAAACATCCCCACCAGGATTTCATCCAGATCGACACGTCGAACATCCTGTTCATCTGCGGCGGCGCCTTCGAGGGGCTGGAGAAGATCGTCGAGGAGCGTGTCGGCAAGCGCTCAATGGGCTTCGGCTCTCAGGCCCAGGTCGACAAGTTCACCCGCGACAAGATCCTTGAGCAGCTCATGCCCGAGGATCTGCTCAAGTTCGGCCTCATCCCCGAGTTCGTCGGTCGTCTGCCCGTCATCGTGTCGCTATCAGCCTTGACGCGCGACGACCTGATGCGGGTGATGATGGAGCCCAAGGGCGCCGTCGGCCGTCAGTTCCAGAAATTCCTGCAGCTGGACAAGGTCGAGCTGCACTTCACGCCGGGCGCCATCGAGGCGGCCGCCGAGCTGGCCCTCAATCGCAAGACAGGCGCCCGCGCTCTGCGCTCCATCGTCGAGGAGTCGCTCCTGGAAGTCATGTTCGACATCCCCGAGCGAACCGATGTGCGCAAATGCATCATCACCGAGGAGACCATCCGCCACGGCCGCGCGCCATTGCTGCTGACCAAGGCAGAGCTTGATCGCGGCCTCGACGAGAACAACTACTCCGAGCTGATCGAACGTACGTCGGCGTAGCCGTGGGCGACCCGACGATTGACGCAACGCGCGAGGTGCTCGACGAGAGCCTGGACGAGATCCGACGCGGGATCGCCGACCTGACCGTCGATGAGCTGAACGCAAGGCCGGCTGGCGGCAATACAAACTCGATCGCGGTCATCGTCGCCCACGCGCTCGGTTCCACCCTGTCATGGCTCAGCCTCGGCCTCGGCGCGCCAATGCCGGCGCGGGACCGCGATGCGGAGTTCCGCACGGTGGCCGACGAGACCTTCTCGGCCTGGACCGAGCAGTCGATCGGGCGCTGTCTGGCGGTGCTCGACGGCGCGACATGGGATCCGGCACGACTTGGCACCCCAAGCTGGAATCCGCGCCTGGCGAACGAGCCGCGAACGGCCGCTTATGCAGTCGCGCACGCGCTCGCTCACCTGGGCGAACACGTCGGTCACCTGCACATGACTCTCGAGCTCCTGCGCCCGGGCTCATGATTCGAGTCCGCGCCCGCGTCGTACAGATGTTTGCGAACATGGGAGCGTGACAGAAAAAATCACTCAATCCGGGCTGGGCGGCTACGGCGGCCGGCGGCTGGCGGAGCTTCTCGGCCCGCTGAACGTGTGGAGCTTCGCTATTCAGCGACTTCCGGCGGCCGATGAGATCGATGCGGCGCGCGAGTATGAACGTCTCGGTTACCGCGCGCTGTGGTACCCGGAGAGCCTGGGTAGCAAGGAGGTCCTCGCCCATTCGGCCATCCTCCTCGCCGGAACCAGCTCGGCGATCCTGGCGCCGGGCATCGCCAGCATCCATGCGCGCGACCCGATGGCCATGTCGGCCGGCGCGCTCGCGCTGGGCGAGGCATATCCCGGCCGGTTCGTGCTCGGCATCGGCGTCAGCCACGCCCCGTCGGTTGCGACGCGCGGCGGTGACTACGGCAAGCCGCTGCACGCCATGACCGCCTACCTGGATGCCATGGCGGGCGCCGCATACGCCGCGCCCGCACCCGCTCAGCCGGTGCCACTGGTGCTCGCCGCACTCGGTCCGAGGATGCTCGAGCTAGCCGCCGAGCGTGCGGACGGCGCGCACCCCTACTTTGTGCCCCTCGAGCACACCGAATTCGCGCGCCGTCACCTGGGGCCCGAGCCGAGCCTGGTGACCGAACAGACGGCCGTCCTGACGACCGACCGCCGCGCCGGCCTCGACATCGCGCGAGCCTTCGCCCGGCACTACCTCGAGCTGCCCAACTACGCCAACAACCTGCGCCGCCTTGGCTGGGGCGATGCCGACATCGACGGTGGCGGAAGCGACCGGCTGATCGAGGCCGTCGTCGCGATTGGTGACGCGGATGCGATCGTGCGACGCGTGCGCGACCACCTGGCGGCCGGGGCGGACACCGTATGCCTGCAGATCAAGGCCGGGCGTTCGGCCGACCCCTCCGTCAGCGCCTACCGCGAGATTGCCGGCGCCTTCGGCCTTGGGGGCTAGGCCGGCGCGGCGTGCCCGCGCACAAAGTCAAGCATTCGCCGCCACGCGTCCGTCGAGGCGTCGTTGAATTCGGCCGCGTTGCGGTCAAAGAACGAATGTGGCGCGCCGGGATAGCTGATCAGCGTGTTCTCGACTCCAGCCGCGCTGAGCACCTCGCCGAAGCGATCGATATCACTCTGCGGAATGCTCTCGTCGGCACCGCCGAAAAGGCCCAGCACAGGGCAGGTGAACTGGTCTGCAAAATCTATCGGTGCGCCCATGCCGCCCCGCCCCTGGCCGGCCGGGCCGCCGTAGAAGCCGATCACGCCCGACAGGCCGAGCTCGGGCCGGCTACCCGACAAGAAGGCCAGCCGACCGCCATAGCAGAAGCCGACGACGAAAACGCTCGTAACTGCCGGCTGGGCGCGCAGCTGCTCGACGCCCGCGGCCATGTCCAGCAGCAGGTTGTCGTAGCGCGCCTGGCCGATGTGGTCCATGAAGGCGAAATCCTGGTCCCGCGCGCCAGTACCCGCCGTGCGTCCGAAATAGTCGATCGACAGTGCCTCGATCCCGGCCTCGGCGAAGCGTAGCGCCAGCTCCTCGTAGAACGGGTAGAGACCGCGCACGTCGGGCAGGATCATGATCGCCGCACCAGAGGGCGTCGTGGGTACGGCATGGAAAGCGGAAAACTCCGCTCCATCGGCTGCGTGAAGGTGGGTAAGCTGGCCGTCGATCGCGCCGCCCGCGATAGGTGCAATTGGGGGGTGGCTGTCAAGGTCGAAGCACATGCGGGCGATGCTACACTCGCTGCCCACGGCAGCGACCGGAAGGAGTAGCGCCGCCCGTCCCGTTCAGAGAGTCCGGCACCTCGGTGCAAGCCGGATCGGGCACGACGCGCGAACGTCGTCCGCGAGCCATGGCGGGAGCGCCCGTTAGCGCGCTCAGAGAGTGACCGGAACAAGCGCAGCGGGATGACCGCGGTACGCCCGGCGCCGAACCAGCAGGTGGTACCACGACCCCGTTCGTCCGCTGGACGATCGGGGCGTTCTGTTTTTCAGGAGGATTCCGTTGGCGACCGAGCAGCCGGCCGAGAAGGAAATGGCGTCTGCATACCAGCCGGCGCAGGTTGAGCCGCGCGTGTACGAGCAATGGCTGGACGCCGACCTGTTCCGGCCCGACGGCAAAGGTTCGCGGGCCGACTGGGCGAAGCAGCCTTTCGTCATCACGCAGCCGCCGCCCAACATCACCGGTGGCCTGCACGTCGGGCACGCGCTTACGGCCACGATCGAGGACGCGATGATCCGCCGCGCACGAATGCAGGGTTATCCCACGTTGTGGGTGCCCGGCGTGGACCACGCCTCGATCTCTGCACAGGTAGTGCTCGACAGAATCCTGGCCAAGGAGGGCGAGTCGCGCGCGTCGCTCGGCCGCGAGCGCTATCTCGAGCGAATGTGGCAGTTCATCAACGCGACGCGCTCGATCATCGGTGATCAGCATCGCCGACTGGGCGCGTCTGTTGACTGGAACCGGCTGCGCTTCACGATGGACGATGGCTCGGCCAAGGCCGTGCGCGCCGCCTTCAAGCGGCTCTACGACGACGGCCTGGCGTATCGCGCCGAGCAGCTCATCAACTGGTGTCCGGGCTGTCGCACCAGCGTCAGCGACCTTGAAGTCATCGCCACGCCGACGAAGGGAGTGCTCTGGTCGGTGCGCTACCACCTGGTGCGCGACGATGGCTCGGTCGATCCTGACGAGACGATCACGGTCGCCACGACCCGTCCCGAGACGATCCTGGGCGACACGGCAGTGGCGGTCCACCCTGAGGACGAGCGTTATGCATCCGTGGTCGGCCGCAACGTGCTGATCCCGTTCGTTGATCGGGTCGTGCCCATCATCGCCGACGACGTCGTGCGCCGCGACTTCGGAACCGGCGCGGTCAAGATCACGCCGGCCCACGATGCCGACGACTTCGAGACGGGCCGGCGCCACGGCCTGCCTCTCATCGACGTGATGACCGATGACGGCCGCATCAACGACAGCGGCAGCACATACGCCGGCCTGGCCCTCGAAGAGGCGCGTGCGCGGATCCTGACCGATCTGGCCAAGCGCGGCGACTTCGCAGGCGAGCAGGCGCACGAAATGGTCATCGGCCGCTGTGAGCGGAGCAACGACATCATCGAGCCGCGCATCAAGACGCAGTGGTTCATCAAGGTCAAGCCGATGGCGGCCAAGGCCATGGCTTCCGTGCGCGAAGGCCGGACCGATTTCGTGCCCACTCGCTACCGCAAGGTGTTCTTCGATTGGATGGAAAACATTCACGACTGGAACGTCAGCCGCCAGCTGTGGTGGGGCCACCGAATTCCAGCCTGGTACTGCCCCGACGGCCATGTGACCGTGTCCGACCTGCCGGACGGCCCGAAGGCGTGCGATACCTGTGGCTGCGACGTCGAGAGGCTGACCCAGGAGACCGACATCTTCGACACGTGGTTCTCGAGCGGCCTGTGGCCGTTCTCGACGCTCGGCTGGCCCGATGAGACCCCCGATATGCGGACTTATTACCCGACCACCGTCATGGAAACCGGCTACGACATCATCTTCTTCTGGGTCGCCCGGATGATGATGCTCGGCGAGTGGCTCACGGGCCTGCCGCCGTTCCATACGGTCTATCTGCACGGCATCGTCCGCGACCCGTACGGCGCAAAGATGTCCAAGACGAAGGGCAACGTCCTGGACCCGCTCGAGGTCATCGACGAGATGGGCGCTGACGCCCTCCGATTCGCGCTGGTCAACGGTCCGGAGCCGTCGCAGGACCAGAAGATGTCACGGCCGCGGCTGGAGGAGGGTCGCAACTTCGCCAACAAGCTGTGGAACGCCGCCAGGTACGTGCTCTCGGCCCGGCCGGCGGAGGTGGCCCCAGAAACGCCGCTGGCTCCGCCGGCCCCCGCTGACACCGGCGCGGCCGACGAATGGATCCTGGAACGCTGTGCCAGCACCGTTGCCAACGTCGAAGCGGCCTACGCGCAGTACGAGTTCGGCCGCGTCGCGCACCTGCTCTACGACGCAATCTGGAGCGAGTACTGCGACTGGTACCTCGAGATGGCCAAGGGCGCATTGGGTGAGGGCTCGACACCCGAGCGGCGAGTGGCCACGTGGCAGACGCTGGCATGGGTGCTCGATCGCTACCTGCGCCTGCTTCATCCGCTGATGCCCCACGTGACCGAGGAGATCTGGAGCAGGCTGCCGCACCTTGCCGATGATCCGGATCTGCTCATCGTGGCCAGCTGGCCGAGCCCGGATGGGGGCGAGGCGGTCTCTGCATTGGAGGCGAGGCGTGCCGCCGGCGTGTCCGGGCTGATCGATCTGATCACAGCCGTTCGGGCCGCGCGTGCCGAGGCTGGCATCGGCGCCGGTGACACTGTCGATGCCACGATCTGGCTGCCGGACGGTGCGACGCGAGCTGCGTACGACGATCTCAAGCCGGTCGTCGAACGCATGGCTCGCATCCGTTCCACGACAGTCGCCGAGCGGACAGCCCTCGACGCGCAGCCGACTCCCGCCACGCTAGCCGTCATGACGCCGATCGGGGAGGCGAGGCTGCTGCAATCCGATGCCGACCTGGCCCGCGAGCGAGCGCGGCTTGAGAAGGAGCTGCGCAATGCGCAGGCAGCCCTCGATGCCACGGACAAGCGCCTGGAGGATCCGAATTTCACCGGGCGCGCGCCTGCATCCGTGGTGGAGCAGACACAGCGAAGAGCACTGGAGCTGCGCGAGCAGGTCGCCGCGCTGCGCTCTCGGCTAGGCTGAGCACAGACAAGGGAGAGATCGCCGTGCCGTTGCCGTTCATCGGGTCGCGCAAGAAGAAGCGCGCGGCCGCGCCGCCGTCTCGGGTGGTGCTGCCACCTGACACGATCGAGTTCGAAGAGGCGTCTCTTCGCCTCCAATACCACTCGCTCAGCAGCCACGGCGTGCGCATGCCACATCGCGACGACGTGCCCACGTTGCTGCCGACTCTGCTCGAAGGATTCACGCCCCATGTCGAGCTGATAGAGCCGCTCGACGAGAGCTTCCAGAACGCTGCGCCGCAGTTGCTTCGACCGCAGGTTGCACTCGAGTGGATAAACGCCCACCACGGTCGGAGCCAGACCGGACGCCACGCTCTGTACATCCTCGAATCGCTCGACGTGATCGATCTCGCCTACGAGACCTTCGCCGTCGCGTTGCTGTTCGGCGACCTTGACGGTGAGGGGTTCCCGCGTTTCGACGCAATCGTCGGCGGTCCAATCAGCTACTGGGATGAGGCGAGCGGCGACCTTATCGTGCGCATGGCGCTGTGCTGGGGCGGCGAAGGGGTGAAGGGCGACACGCAGCGCATTGCGCAGAAGTTGCTGGCCCGGCTGATGTCCAACCTGCTGGCAAGCCAGGGCGCCACAGAGCTCGGCCGCGTCGAGCGTCCGGTGGCTGTCTCCGGCCAGCAGCGCGCTTCCTGTCCGCACTGCAGTTTTCGGCAGATCGACCGACGCGCCCACTATTGTCCGAAGTGCGGACTGAGCCTGGCGGGAAACTAGCGTGCCGCTGTACGACTACCAGTGCCAGAGCTGCGGCCACACGGTCGAGGTGATGCACGGGGTCGACGGTTCCGGGCCGCACAGCTGCGAGCGTTGTGGCGGCTTGATGCGCAAGCTTTTATCGACGCCGGCAATCGTGTTCAAGGGTTCAGGGTGGGCGAAGAAAGACGCTCGATCAACTCGGCCAGCGGGAGCAGCCAAGAGTGCGACTGACACTGACGCCGCTGCTGGATCGGCTAAGTCCGATGCGGCGGCAAAGGAATTGAGCGGGGGATCCGACACGGGGTCAGCCGGAGCCGACTCGGCCACCTAAGCCGGCCTACAGGCTCCCCACGCGTCCGCCGGAGACAATCCGCGTTCTATCACCGGGCGATGGCCCGCCTCCTCCGATCGCGGAGGCCACCAGGGTCGTCGGCCGGGTCACCGGCAACAAGTACGTCGCGCGCGTTCTCAGCGTGCTCGACATCGCCGGGAAGGCGGGCGTCGGCTTGTTCGCCGCGGCTCTTGCGTACAGCACCATGTTCGCGATCATCCCACTCGTGATCCTGTTCGCCGGCATCCTCGGCTGGGTGGTCGAGGACCCGGTCCAGCGTCAGGAGCTGCTCGCCAAGCTGATCGGTCTGGTGCCGCCCCTGGAGGATTTCTTCTCCTCGTCGCTGAACGCCGTGGTGGACTCCCGTGGCGCCCTGTCGATCATCGGTCTGGCTGGCCTGTTGTGGGGCGCCAGCAACTTTTACGCAGGCCTGGACGAGGTCATGCGGCGCATCTTCACCGGCGGCGGAGTCCGCGGCCAGGTTGATCGTCGGGCGCGCGGGATCATCACCATCGTCATTCTGATCATGGTCTTGATCGGAACCGTCCTGCTGAGCAGCGTCTGGGCGCTGGTCAGCGACCTTGTCGCGGGACTCGCGATCTGGCGCTTCCTGGTTCCGATCATTGCCCTGTCGATCTTCGTTGTTCTCGTCCTGGCCATCTACCGGCTGGTGCCGACTGCGCCACCCAGCGCTCGCGCCGCGCTTCCTCCGGCGTTAGTGGCAGGGATCGGCATCGGCCTGCTCACCAACCTGTTCGGCATTCTCGCGCCCTGGCTCATCGGCAGCCTCTCCGGCTTCGGCGTCATTGCCACGGCATTCGGCGTTCTGATCTGGCTGAACTTCAGCTACCAGATCCTGCTCTACGGTGCGGCCTGGGCGCGACTCCGCCGCGACCGCGAGAAGGACGAGGCGAGCGTCGTCTCGATCTAGCTGGCGAGCTGGGCGGTGCCGCAGCGGCGGCAGAAATGCGCCTTTGCAGATACGGCGAGCTGGCAGTTGGAGCACGGGCGAACTCCAACAGGAGCGTGCGCCGACGGCGTCGCCGGGAGCGGCAGATGGTATGCCTGCGAGGCCTCGCGGTGAACGGCGGCAAACGCAATCGGGGCTGGCGCCGGCAGCGCTGTAATTGGTGTCGGCAACCGAACCGTCATTGGTGCGGGCGGCGGCGCTGTGGGTGCCGGTGCTGCGGCCGCGGCGGCGGGCACGTCGAAGCTGATCTGCGGACTTGGCCGTGGCAGGACGACTGGAGCGGGGACAACCGGATCTGACGGCGCTGGCACAGGCGCCTGCGGATAGTCGACGGGCCACGGGCGTGGCGACGGCATTGGCGCGCGCGTGGCTTCTGGCATCTCCGGCCGGCCGGCCTCGTCCGCGGGCATCTCGGCCTCGTCCGCGGGCTGGTCGGGTGCCGCCGGCAGGTTCTCGCCCTCGGCCAATACGCGTTGTGGCTGCGCAGGCTCGTCGGCAACCGGTTCCACGACCTCATGTAGCGCTGCGGGCACCCAGGGCGCGTCAACGTCGACCTGAGTCGTGACCTCGGCGGTCGGCTCCAGCTCGACAAGCGGCTCGGCCGCGACGGCCGCCTGTGCGACCGGCTCCAGCTCGGCCACCGGCTCGGCCGCGACGGCCGCCTGCGCGACCGGCTCCAGCTCGGCCACCGGCTCCAGCTCGACAAGCGGCTCGGCCGCGACGAACGCCTGCGCGACCGGCTCCAGCTCGGTCACCGGCTCCAGCTCGACAAGCGGCTCGGCCTCGACGAACGCCTGCGCAACCGGCTCCAGCTCGGCCACCGGCTCCAGCTCGACAAGCGGCTCGGCCGCGACGAACGCCTGCGCAACCGGCTCCAGCTCGGCCACCGGCTCCAGCTCGACAAGCGGCTCGGCCGCGACGAACGCCTGCGCAACCGGCTCCAGCTCGGCCACCGGCTCCAGCTCGACAAGCGGCTCGGCCTCGACGAACGCCTGCGCAACCGGCTCCAGCTCGGCCACCGGCTCCAGCTCGACAAGCGGCTCGGCCTCGACGAACGCCTGCGCAACCGGCTCCAGCTCCTGGAAGTATATGGACCGCTCGCTGTACACCATCGGCAGCTCAACGTCGGGCAGCGGCACGATCTCGGGCTGCGGCAGTGGAACGCAGGTCTGACATACGCCGGCGGCATCGTTCCAGCACGACGGGCACGTGTACCCGCGGCACTCCAGGCACAGTCGCAGGAACGTCGGGTCAGTGGACGCGCTTACACCGTCCGCGGTTGTGCCGGTTACGGCGGACCGCAGACGACGCGCGAGACTCACGCCGGTTGCAGCGTTCTCTCGGCGTTCGACCGGTTGGCGAGCACCACATCGCTCGCAGAAGACATCTATCCCCCGCACACACCAAGAATGCCCCATCGTCGCGCGCCGTGAGCATCGACATCGGTACGGGGCGGGAAGTCATATCGTCATGCGGCGTCGACGACGTGGCGCACCCGGGCGGCCGGCTGGCCTTTGCTAGACTCGCCGCCCATGGCCGGTCCCCTCGCCGCAGTCGAGCGGTTCTTCGAGCGGCTCTTCGAGCGGCCTGCAGCCCGACTGTTCCAGCCGCAGGTCGAGGTCGTCCAGATCCAGCGTGCGCTCGAGCGTGTGATGGAGTCCGAACGACGCGTCCACTCACGGCGCAGCTACGTCCCGACGACCTTCCGCGTGCTGCTCAACGACTCCGATGCGGCGGCCATGCAGCCGAACATGCCCGTCATGGCGCGCGATCTTGCCGAATCGCTGCGCATCTACGCCCGCGCGCACGGCTACATCCTGCTTGCGCAGCCGCGCGTGGAAATCGGCTCGTCATCAACGGTACCCGTCAGCGACGTGCGCGCGTACGCGGAGCCGTTCGCCGTGCCCGACCACGTCAATGAAAGGGCGAACGGCGCACGCAACCGGCCGCCGCCTCCGAAGCCAGCGCCGCCTTCCGACCTGCCGTCCGAGCCGACAGCCGTGTTCGCCGCTCCCAGCCCGACTGCGCCGCGTGCCCAGCTGGCGATCCGGGCTCCCGGCCACCAGCTGATGCGCATACCCGTCCGAACAGGCACGCTCCGCCTGGGACGATCGCTGGACAACGAGATCGTGCTCCCGGACGAGAAGGTGTCACGTCACCACGGCCAGATCGGGCTCCGCCTGGGCATGCTCGTCTACACCGATCTGGGCAGCACAAACGGCTCGTTCCTCAATGGCGGCAGGGTCACCGAAATCGCGCTTGGGCCGGGCGACGTAATCCAGCTGGGAAGCTCGACGGTGACAATCGAGCCAGTCTCCTAACCTTCACGTCCTCGAATGGACGTATTCACACTCAGCCTCTGGGCACTGCGACTTGGCTTCCTGGCGCTTCTATATGCCTTTTTCTTTTTCGTGGCGCGCGCTCTGGTACGCGATCTGCGTGCAGGAGCATCAGGTGCTGGCCAGCCGCTCGCGCGCCTGTTCGTCATCGCCGCCGTCGAGGGCCGGCCCGAGCCGGGTTCGTGGATACCGCTCGACGCGGTCAACTCGATCGGCCGAGACGTGAACAACTCGATCGTCATCGATGACTCGTTCGTCTCGTCCGAGCACGCCCTGCTGACCTTCCGCGGCCGCGCCTGGTACGTCGAGGACCAGGGCAGCACCAACGGCACATGGCTCAATGGACAACGGATCGAGGGCTTATGGCCGCTGGGCTACGGCGACGAGCTCCAGATCGGACAGGTCAGGATGCGCCTCGATCGGCCGCGAGCGGAGGCCTCGTGACCGTCGTCGCTCGGGGATTCAACCGAATTGGCATCCGCCCGCGCCTGCGGCGGCGGGAGCTGGGTCTGTTGCTGCTCGTTGCGCTGACGCTGACCGTGGGCTGGATCAGCTACGTGTCGTTTCGCGACAGCCGGATCGAGCTGGCCGACACCAGCATCCTGACGACCTACCTCGTCGCTCTCTTCGTCATTCATATCCTGTTCGTTCTGTCGGGTCGACGCATGGACGAGGTTCTGTTTCCGGCGGCGGCGCTGCTTGCGGGCATCTCACTCTTGATGATGCAGCGCCTTCCACAGGATCTTGTAACGCAGCAGGTCGGTGGGCAGGAGCTCGGACTGGGTCAGCTTCAGCTCGTGTGGGTTCTGCTTGGTTTCGGCCTCCTCGCCGCGATCGCACTGCTCGTGCGCAGCGATGGCTGGCTGCGGCGCTACAAGTACACGTGGGCGGCCGTGGGTATCTTCCTTCTGCTGCTCGTGTTCTTCTTCGGCGACGTCACCGGTGGTGCCCGCCTGACGCTCCACGTCGGGCCCTTCTCAGGCCAGCCATCGGAGCTGCTCAAGGTGATCCTCGTCGTGTTCCTCGCCGGCTATCTGGCCGAGAACCGCAAGCTGCTCGCGGAGGGGAGCACGAAGTTCGGCCCAGTGCGCCTGCCGCCGCTGCCCTACCTGCTGCCGATGCTGGCGATGTGGGGCATCGCGCTGGCGATCGTCATCATCCAGAGCGACCTCGGGGCGGCTCTGCTCTATTTCCTGGTCTTCCTTGGCTTGCTTTACGTAGCAACGCGGCGCCTCTCGTACGTCGTCCTTGGCATGGGTCTGTTCCTCGCCGGTGGTTTTGTGCTGTATGAGCTCGTGCCGCGCGTACAGGAGCGGATCGACATCTGGCTCAACCCCTGGTCGGACCCCCAGGGAGCCGGCTACCAGGTCATCCGCGGCCTCTACGCTTACGGCCGCGGTGGCATCCTCGGCACGGGCATCGGAGCCGGCCTGCCGCAGGTAGGCACGGTGCCTTCGATACCAGCCATCCATACCGACTTCATCTTTTCCGGCATTGCCGAGGAGCTGGGCATGATCGGCGCCCTGGCCGTACTCGGCCTGTATGTCCTGATCGCCGAGCGGGGCTTCCGCATCGCGGCGTTGGCGGTCGACGATTTCCGTGCCCTGCTCGCCACTGGGCTGACGCTCGTCATCGTTGTCCAGGCCGCCATCATTGCCGGCGGCAACCTGCGCGTCGTCCCCCTGACCGGCATCACCCTGCCACTGGTCAGCTATGGGGGCTCGTCGCTGCTCGTCAACGGCGCCGTCATCGGTCTTCTGCTCGCGCTCAGCGACCGCGGAGCTGAGCAGCTTGAGCCGGGTGCGCGGCGAAGCGTGGGCGAGCGCATTGGCCGCCGAGCGCGCTCGCTCGGTGGCCGCGTGGAATCGGCACTGACATGAGCTCGCACGTTCCGCACCAGCAGCCGCACGACTATCACACGCCAGACTCGCCGCTGTCGCCGCTTGACCCGCGGCGGCTGCGTGTCCGGCTCCGTGTGCGTCCCCGCAACGGCGCTCGTGGCACGATGCCGGCCGTGGCTTCGCGACCGAATGGCCCGCCGCGCATCGCCGGCAGCCTGCTGCGCCTGACCATCGCCCTGGCCATTGGCTACGGCGCGCTCGCGGCCGGCCTTCTGTACTGGCAGGTCATGCAGGCGCGCTCGCTCACCATCGATCCCTTGAACCCGATCGTGCTGGCCGCGGCTCGGGATGCGCCGCGCGGCGCGATCTACGCCGAGGACGGCACCGTCCTCGCCGACAACGCGCCCGGTAACCAGCGCCAGCGCGAGTACCCGGTCCTGGTCACCGCGCCGATCGTCGGCTACCGCAGCTCGATCTTCGGCACGGCCGGCCTCGAGAAGACGTACGACGCGCAGCTGACCGGCCTCGGCTCTCTCAGCGAAGGGGACGACCTGCTGCGAAAGTTCCGTGACCAGGCCTACAACCCGTCGGACCTGCATACATCGATCGACCTCGACCTGCAGAAGGCCGCCGCCGACCTACTCGGAGACCAGCATGGAGCGGTCGTCGCCATCGAGCCCTCAACCGGTCGCATCCTCGCCCTGGTCAGCAGCCCGACCTACGACCCCAATCGCGTTGTCGATGCCAACCAGGGCCGCAAGTACATGGCCACGTTGCAGGCCAATGGCGATTCGCCGCTTCTGAATCGGGCCACGCAGGGCCTGTATGTGCCGGGCTCCGTGTTCAAGATCGTGACTGCTACGGCCGGTCTGTCGTCAGGCTCGATCACTCCTGACACGACTTACGCGGATCAGCCAGCGGAGTTCACGACTGGCTTCCTGGTCGATGGCTTCCGCGTCCACGATTACCCGCGCCACGTCCAGACCGACTACCCGCTCAACTTCTACGAGGCGACCGAAGTCTCGAGCAATATCTGGTATGCGCACGCCGGGCTCGACACCGGTCCGCAGAACCTCATCGAGTGGGCGGCTCGCTATGGTTTCGGCCAGCACATCCCGTTCGAGCTGCCCACGTCGCCCAGCCAGGTGACGAGCGGGGGCGGGCCGTTCGACGGGTTCCGTGACCGCGTCGAGTTGGCAAACGCGGCCTACGGCCAGGCCGAGGTGCTCGCCACGCCGCTGCAGATGGCCCTCGTGGCCGCGACGATCGCCAACCACGGTCTCGAGATGCAGCCGAAGCTGGTCGACTACCTGGAGGATGGCAGCGGCAATATCACGCACATCGACCCACGGCCAATGTCACAGGTCTGCGAACCTGGCGTGGCCGCGCAGATCGGCAGCGCCATGCAACAGGCCGTCGAGGGAAAGTACGGGAAGCTGTTTGCGGGTGCTGCCAAGGTGCCGGGGGTACCGACCGCCGGCAAGAGCGGAACCGCGCAGCTGGGGGGCGACGCCGCGCCGCACAGCTGGTTCATCGGCTATGCGCCGGCCGATGCGCCGACGATCGCGATTGCGGTCATCGTCGAGGGCGGCGGGGCAGGCGCCCAGCGCGCGGTGCCCATGGCGGGTCAGCTGATGAGCGAGTACCTGGGAATGAATCACTAGCGCTGGGACTCCGTCGCCACTGTGCAACGTGGCTGTCGCGGAACCTTTTCGAATGTGCGGGCGTAATATCCCGCAACGCCGATCGCCGGGCCCAAACGGGGAGAGGGACATAGCAACCGTTCTTACCCGGGAGGAACGTGGGCAAGTGGCAACAATTCAGGAATCCGGCGAGAAGGTAATCGCCAACGTCGAGCGCGTAATCGTCGGCAAGCACAACGAGGTCCGCCTCGCTCTCGTTGCGCTGCTGTGCCAGGGCCATCTGCTGATCGAGGACGTGCCGGGCACCGGCAAGACCGTCATGGCGAAGGCCATCGCGCGCAGCCTCGGCTGTTCGTTCCGGCGCATCCAGTTCACGCCGGACCTGCTGCCGACCGACGTCACCGGACTCTCCATCTTCAACCAGAAGACACAGGAGTTCGAGTTCAGGCCCGGTCCGATCATGGCCCAGATCGTGCTCGCCGATGAGATCAACCGGGCCACTCCAAAGACCCAGTCGGCGTTGCTCGAGTCGATGGAGGAGCGCCAGGTGACCGTCGACGGGATCACGTACCCGACGCCGCAGCCGTTCCTGGTCATCGCCACTCAGAACCCGATCGAATACGAGGGCACCTTCGCGCTCCCCGAGGCGCAGCTCGACCGTTTCATGCTGCGCATCCACCTCGGTTACCCGGATCCTCTCGATGAGATCGTGATCCTCGATGAGCAGAAGCGATCACATCCGATCGAGGAGCTCGAGGAAGTCGCCGATCTCGACGAGCTACGCGCCATGCAGGCCGGCGTGCGCGAGATCTACGTAGATCCCGTGATCAGCGACTACATCGTTCGCCTGGTGAATGCGACCCGCAATCATCCCGACGTCTACCTGGGCGCGTCGCCACGCGGTTCGATCGCGCTGTATCGCGCGGGCCAGGCGTTCGCGTCCCTGGTTGGCCGAGACTACGTGATCCCGGACGACGTAAAGGCCGTCGCCGTTCCGGCCCTGGCCCATCGCACGATCGTCAAGACAGCGGCAACGGTGCGCGACGTCGATGCCGCTCTGATCGTGCGCGAGCTGCTCGACAGCGTGCCGGTCGAAACGAGAATCAGACAGCCGGAGCGTCCAGTCAGCCGGCCGAGCTGAGCTGCGACCATGGTCCGACGGATCGAGCTGGCCGTCATCGCGCTGATCATCATCGTCGGGGCGCTGTCGACTGGTGCCCAGTTCCTGTTCTTCCTCGTCTACCTGGGCATCCTCGTCGTGGGCGGCTCGTACGTCGTGACCCGCTTCGGCCTGGCTGACCTGGAGGCCGGCTATGTGCTCGACCGGTTGCACGCTCAGACCGGCGACATCCTGCGTGCCAGCTACACGGTGCGCAACACGAGCCGCCTGCCCAAGCTCTGGCTTGAAGCGCGCAACCCCTCCAACTTGCCGGTGGAGCTCCCTGCGCACGCGGTCAGCCTCGGCCCGCGCAGTGAGAAGTCATGGTCGATTCGGGTGCCGTTGACGCGCCGCGGCCACTTCCGCGTCGAGTCGGTCCTGCTCCGCACCGGGGATCCGCTGGGAATGTTCGAATCACAGGCTTCTGTCGGGAGCGCCTCGAACGTGATCGTCTACCCCCGCGTCGATCCTCTGCCCGGCTGGAAGCTGCCCCCGGCGTTCATCGAGGGCTCGCACGCCAGCCCGGTGCGGACGCCCCACACGACGCCCCACGCGACGGGCATCCGCCCGTACGCGGCCGGCGATCCGTACAACCGCATCCACTGGAAGAGTACGGCGCGCAATAACAGCCTGCAGGTCAAGGAGTTCGACCTCGAGCAGACGGCAGATGTCTGGATCTTCCTCGATCTCCAGCGCTCTGCGCACACGGGTATCGACGACGAATTGACACTCGAGTACGGAGTAAGGGTCGCGGCGTCCGTGGCCGCCCGGGGTCTGCTCGAGAACCGCAACGTGGCCCTCAGCGCCTCCGGCGCCCACATCGGGCCGCTGCCGGCCGACCGAGGCCCGCGTCAGTACCAGAAGATCATGCAGACCTTGGCGGCTGTCCAGGCGGACGGAACCCAGCCGTTCAGCCACGTGCTCGTCGAGGGCATTCCCCATCTGCGCCGGGGCATGACGGCATTGATCGTCACACCCTCGCTCGAGCGCGAATGGGTGCGGCCTCTTTCATCGCTGCGTGGGCGTGGCATCGAGGTGGAGGTCATGATCCTCGACGCGCCTGCCTTTGCCAGCCAGGAGCGGCGCGTGACGGGTCGCATCGAGCCGAGTGAAGAGGTGATCGCTTCCGAGCAGCGCGCGGCGCGCGGACTGCGCCACGCGCTGGCCGAGCATGACCTTCGCTGGCACACAATCCTGCCCATGGAGCCGATCGCCGGCCAGCTCATCTCGCGCCGCGAACGACGACTGGTTGGCGTGGCATGAGCGGAATCTCCACCACTCGCGCCCAAAAGCGTCCGTGGACGGACGATCCCGCACGCGAAAACGAGCACGAGCTGCCGTTCGCTCCGCAAGAGGGATGGCTCACGCTGATCGCCCTGGTCGTCTTGATCGGAGCGGTCGCGGTCGCCGTTGACGACGCGGTCTGGGTCGGCCTCGCCCCGGGCAGCCACGAGACGCAGACCAAGTTTCTGCCCGTCGCTGCGCTCCTGAGCGTGCTCCTCGGAGCCTGGCTCGCGAAGCGCACGGTGCAGCCGATGGTCGCCCACACGATCAGCGCGTTGGTTGGAGGCGCCTTCCTCCTGTATGCGATCTCCGGCTCGATCTCCGATGCGCCGAATCTCATCGCCCGGCTGCACGACCTCAACTTTTCGGTGTCGACATTTGTTCGGCAGGTGTTCGTAGAAGACACTCGATCGACCGAGACGTCGGTGTTCCTGCTTGTGATGGGCGCCCTCATCTGGGGCGCCGGCTACTTCGCGTCGTTCAATGTCTTCAGACGGCACCGGGCCGCACCCGGAATCGTGCTGGCCGGCGTGCTGATGCTCATCAACGTCTCCTTGACCGTGCACGAGCAGTACGGCCACGTCGTCGTCTTCGTCCTTGCCGCACTGCTGCTCGTGATGCGCATGAACCTCTTCGAGCAGATGGGTGAGTGGCGCTCGCGCGGCATGAACGAGCTGGGTGACATCTCGGGCTCGTTCCTGCGCAACGGGGCAGTCATGGTCGCCCTGACCATCGGCGCGTCGATCGTGCTCGCGGCGAACGCCAGCTCGGCGCCGCTGTCGAACGCTTGGAGCAGCTTCGACGATCAGCTGCTCGACCTGGGCTACAACGTCAACCGTTTGCTGGGTGGCGTCAGCGGCGCGGCGCGCGGACCGAATGTCCTCTTCACGCCGAGTCAGACGATCCGGGACTTCTGGCAATCTTCGACAGAGGTTGTCTTCACCGCGACAGTCAACAATGGTGAGGCCCGGCGCTGGCGTGGTGCGGTCTACGACTCTTTTGACGGCCAGCAGTGGCAACAGCTCGATCGTCAGTCGCAGGTGGTCGACACCGGCGACGACCTTCTGGCCGCGTCCGAGGAACCCGCCGCGGCTGGCAACGGCTGGGACGACATCAGCGTCACGGTCACGCCGGCCGACTACGGAGGCGATGTCTTCGTCGCGCCTGCCGACCCGGTCACCGTCGATCAGCCCGCTGAGCTGGTTACCAATGGCGCGAACGGAACCTTCGCCTCGGCGAAGCTGTCGTACGGCATCCAAGAGGGGGTCCCGTATACCGTCGACTCCGTTGTCCGCCGGACTGCGGGCTCGGGCGCGATCACGGCCAGCGACCTGGCCGCCTCGGGTACCAACTACCCGGATTGGATCTCGCGCTACCTCGATATCCGGCCAGGATCGGTCGGAGACCTCGTGGCAACCACGGCGCACGACATCTACAGCCGCCTGCCGGTCGACAGACGCGATCCGTATCACGTCGCCGCGGCCGTCCAGGACTTCCTCTACTCGAAGGGCGGCTTCAGCTATGACACCGACCTGCGCGGCCTGTGCAACACCAATCAGAAGGTCGACTGCTTCCTGACCATCAAGAAGGGCTACTGCGAGTACTTCGCCTCGACCATGGTCATGCTCCTGCGTGAGCTCGGGATCCCGGCTCGCTACGCCGTGGGCTATCTGCCTGGCCAGGAGCAGAGCGATGGCAGCTGGGTGGTCGAGCGCAGCGCGTCCCATGCGTGGGTGGAGGTGTACTTCCCGAATCACGGCTGGCTGGAGTTCGACCCGACCCCCGGCAACTCGGTCAACGGGCAGGCGCCCACGCACCTGGCCGAGGGCGTGCCCGTCGTGGCCGGCAGTCCGGCGCCGGGCTCGCCTGAACCGGCACAACAGGATCAGGAATGTGCCGACAAGTTCTCGCGCGCATGCCTTGCCGGCGCGCAGCCGGACGTCCCGCCGGTCTCGCCCACGCCACCGTCGCCTGATCTCGCGTTGATCATTGCCCTGGCGGCAATCCTGCTGGTGGGCTCCGGGCTGGCATTTGCCGCGTTCATGATCAGGCGCGTGCCATCGTCCGAGCCGGAGCTGGCCTTCCGCGGCCTGTCACGACTAGCCAGCCGACTGGGCTACGGCCCGAAGCCGTCCCAGACGCCCTATGAGTTTGCGGACCGACTCGGTGCGCTGGTGCCCGTGGCGAGCGGTGACGTGCATCTCATCGCCACGGCCAAGGTCGAGGCCACGTACGCCCGGCGCCGGCCCGAGGCGGGCACGCTGAGCATGATCGGAGCCGCCTACCGGCGAGCGCGTCTTGGGCTGCTCAGGCTTGTCGTGCACAAGGCCCCGTCTCTCAGGCCAGCAAGGCCCAAGAGCACCAAGTCGGACAAGCGCTAGTTCGTCGGGCTCAGAGCGCTCCGCGTCGATCGCCGCGCAATTCGGCCGCCGCCCGCGCCTCGGCGGCGATCGGGGCGAGATGCTCAGATAGGTTGTGAGCACGCAGCGCCGCGACTCCGTCGTGGAGCGTCACCACCGTGATCGCGCACAGGTTGAACGGGTATGACCAGAAGTGCTCTGTCGGGATGTCGAGCAGGGTCATGAGCACGACGCGGAACACGCCGTCGTGGGCGACCAGAACGGCCCACGGGTCGGACGAGGGCGATGCGCCGGCCGCGGTCGGATAGCCGGGTACGAGACCGCGCGGAGCTGCTGACGCACCTGCGGCAAACGGCGAGGCGCCGTCTCCGGCCAGGGCGTCGCAGATGACTGTCAGGGCTTCACCGACACGTTGTCGCGCCTCCGGCAGCAATTCGCCGCCCGGTGCGTGGCTGGTGACCGGCGTCCGGCGCCACGCGGTGAGCTCTGCCGCCCAGCGCGTGGATACGACCGAATGGGGCTGGCCTTCCCACTCGCCCTGCGCGATCTCCGTCAGACCGTCTTCCGGGTGCATGGAGACCTGCGAACGCTGCGCGTCGGCGATCGCTTGTGCGGTTTGTGTGGCCCGTGCCAGTGGTGAGTGCCAGACACCAATCGGCATCCCCGTCGGGATCGGCAGCGGCGTGCTCTCGTCGCGCTGGGCGAGGCGCTGGCCCACCAGCGCCGCCTGACGCTCGCCGAGTGCTGACAAAGGCGGATCCTGACGACCCTGGAAACGGCCCTCGGCGATCCACGTCGACTCGCCGTGACGTACGAGCACGAGCGTCGCATTCAGTTCCGCGGGAAGGTGCAACTCAGCTTCTCGCCGTGGCGGCCACCGAGTTGACGGCATAGCGCGCATCGCGGCCGGCAAGCACATCGAGCACCTGCTCCGCGACCTCGACGCCGGCCTTCTGCTGCGCCTCGCGCGTGGACGCGCCCAGATGTGGAGTCACGACGACATGCGGGGCGCCCAGCAGCGGCGAATCGCGCGGCGGCTCGTGCTCGTAGACATCGATCGCGGCGCCCCGGAGCCTGCCGGCAGCGAGTGCCTCGGCGAGCGCCGCCTCGTCGACCACGCCGCCGCGCGCGACATTGATCAGGTTGGCGGTCGGCTTCATCAGTCGCAGCGCGTCGGCGCCGATCAGGCCGCGCGTGGCATCGTTGAGCGGGATGTGCAGCGTCACTACGTCCGACTCGCCCAGCAAACGGCCCATATCGACAAGCTCGATCCCGTGTGCCGCGGCCGCGTCCTTGCCGACATAAGGGTCACTGCCGAGCAGGCTCATCTCCATTGCCCTGGCGCGGTCGGCGACAGCCAGGCCGATCTTGCCCAACCCGACAATGCCGAGGGTCTTGCCGCGCAGTTCGATGCCCATGAAATCGGCCCGCCGCCACTCGCCGCGGCGGAGCGATGCATCTGCCTGGGGAATGTTGCGCGCCAGTGCGTAGATCAAGCCGACGGTCAGCTCGGCCGCGGCGATGGTGTTCGCGGTGGGGGCGTTGACGATGACGATTCCGGCTGCCGTCGCGGCTGGTACGTCGATGTTGTCGACGCCGACACCGGCACGGCCGACGACGCGCAGACGCTGGCCCGCGCTCAGCGCTTCCTGATCGACCTTGACGCCACTGCGCACGATCAGTGCATCGCAGTCGGGCACAAGGCGCAGGAACTCATCGCGTGACAGGTCGGGCCGGTAATCGACCTCGTGATCCGTCTCGAGAAGGGCAATCCCCTCGGCCGAAAGGGGCTCGGCGACGAGGACCCTCACGCCCCGGGAGCGGCGGCAGCGGCGACCCGCTCGGCCCCCGTGTTGACCTCGGCGGCGGCCCGCGCGGCGCTCACCGCTGCCTGCGCGTCGACCGTGTGGCCGAGATCGTTGAGGGATTCGCCGATTACTTCGATGGCCTGGATCACGGCCTCAGGTGAGACATCGCCCAGGTGGCCGACGCGCATGATCTTCCCGGCCAGACGTTCCTGGCCGCCTGCGACGACGAGGCCGCGTGAGCGCATCTGCTTGTTGAACTCGGGCCAATCGACACCGTCGGGCAGCCACGCTGCCGTCACTGTCTGCGACTCGTGATTCACGTCGGCGAAGAGGCGGAAGCCGAGCGCCACGAGTCCGCCGCGCGCGGCGGCGGCGCAGGCGCGATGACGAGCGAAGACGGCCGGATAGCCCTCTTCCTCGATCATTCCCAGGGCAACGTCCAGGGCGAACAGGACGCCGACCGCCGGCGTCCATGGCGTTTCGCCTGTCGCGAGAGACTTGCGTGCCTTGGCCAGATCGAAGTAGAAGCGCGGCATCCTGGCGTTGGCGGAGGCGTTCCAGGCACGCTCAGAGACGCTGATCATGGCGACGCCCGGGGGTGACATCCAGCTCTTCTGCGAGCCGGTTGCGACGACGTCGAGGCCCCATCCATCGGTCTCGAACGGCACTGCGCCGAGGCCGCTGATGCCGTCGACCAGCACCAGCGTGTCCGGTGAGGCTTCGCGTGCGGCCGATGCAATGTCGCGCAGCGGGTTCTCGACGCCCGTCGAGGTCTCGTTGTGGGTTACCAGCAGCGCGGTCGCAGGTCGCCCGTCGGCCGCCATCGCGCGCAGCTCCTGCGCTACTCGGGCGGGATCGGCAGCCTGCCCCCAGTCGACGTCGAGCTTGGTCACATCAGCGCCGTAGGTTGCCGCGATCCGTGCAAATCGATCTCCGAACGAGCCGATGGAGACGGCAACGACAGGATCGCCCGGCGAAAGGAAGTTGACGACCGTGGCTTCGAGTCCGCCGGTGCCGGACGCCGTCAGAGTCAGGATGTCGTTGCGCGTCACGAAGGCCGTCTGGAGACGCTCCGTGACGCGGTGAATCAGCTCTTTGAACTCGGGTCCGCGATGGTTGACCATCTGCCGGCCGCCGGCCTCGCGGACACGATCTGGAAGGGGGGTTGGACCCGGGATGCGCAGGTTCGGCTGACTCGTCACGGGCCGATGTTAGACGCTCGCCGCTCGCGGCGTGGGATGATCTCCGGGACGATGCCCGCCCGATCAGGAACATCACGCTCGACTACTGGGGCCGCGGCTCAACAGGCGCTCGACCTGTCGGGCACGGCGGCCCACGCGCCGCTCGCGGCGCGCATGCGACCAAAGACGCTCGACGAGTTCGTGGGCCAGGATCACCTGGTCGGCGAGCGGGGCGCGTTGCGGCGCATGATCGAGCGCGGACACCTCGCGTCGATGCTCCTGTGGGGTCCTCCCGGATCGGGCAAGACGACGCTCGCCCGGCTGCTCGCGCAGGAGGTCGAATCGCCGTTCACGACGTTGTCGGCGGTCATGAGCGGCGTCGCCGACGTTCGCGCCGCCATCGCAGCTGCGCGCCAGTGGATTGAGCAGGGTGGAGGCTCGTCCGTGCTCTTCATCGACGAGATCCATCGCTTCAACAAGAGCCAGCAGGACGCATTGCTGCCACAGGTCGAGGACGGCACGATCACGCTCATCGGCGCGACGACTGAGAACCCGTACTTCGAGGTCAACTCGGCGCTGCTGTCGAGATTGCGCGTTTTTCGGCTCGAGCCACTGTCGAGTGAGAATCTGCGCACTGTCATCGAGCGTGCGCTGGCCGACGAACGTGGCTTTGGCGGCCGACTGGAGCTGACTGACGACGCGTTCGATCACCTGGTCGACATCAGTGGCGGCGATGCGAGGGCCGCGCTGAACATCCTCGAGGCGACTGCGGTGATGTCAGACACGCCAACGGTCGAGGACATCGAGCAGGCGGCGCAACAGCGCGTCCTGCAGTACGACCGCGGCGGCGACGGACATTTCGACACCGTCAGCGCGTTCATCAAGAGCCTGCGCGGCAACGACCCGGACGCCGCCCTGTACTGGCTGGCGACGATGGTCGCCGCCGGGGAAGACCCGCGCTTCATCGTCCGCAGGCTGCTCATCAGCGCGTCCGAGGACGTGGGCAACGCCGATCCGCATGCCCTGCAGGTTGCCGCAGCGGCTGCATATGCCCTCGATTGGGTCGGGCTCCCGGAGGCTCAGTTCGCCCTTGCCCAGGCGACTGCGTACATAGCCGCGGCGCCGAAGTCAAACCGCGCCGGATCGGCCTATTGGGCGGCGATGGACGACGTGCTCAGGTACGGCTCGCTGCCCGTGCCGAATCACCTACGCAGCGCGACCTGGCGAGAGAAGCGTGACTTCGGTACGGGCAAGGGCTATGTCTACCCGCACGATTACATCGGCGCCGACGTGGAGCAGCAATATCTGCCAGATCGCCTGGCGGGCCGCACCTATTACGACCCGTCAGATCACGGCTATGAGAAGGTCATCGGCGAGCGCATGGACGGCCGACGGGCGGCCCGACAGGCAGCGGCCGACGCAGGGGGCGCCGAGCGCGATCCGACCGCGCGTTCGAAGTCGGACGCGATGAAGGTTTCGGGCAGCGTCATGTCCCAACGCGAGGAGAAGAAGCGATCTACCGCTGCCCGTCAGAAGCGCGAGGCTTCGTCTGACTAATAGAACGGCAGTGGAATTACCTTGAAGACCACCAGTGCGAGCCAGAGAATGATCAGGGTTGCGAACAGGGCTCCCGCAACGAGAAGGATGCGGCGCATGTCCTGGGCCACATAGACGTACTCGCTTGCTGCCTTGGCCGCCAGGAGGCTGCCGGGCTTGGTGCGCGTCGCCGACCGCGTCCCGGTCGTCCGCTCGACGCTTTCGAGCTCCTGAGCTGCCTCTGCGGGATGGTGCTCGATGATGTCCTCGGCGATGACCTCGGCCGCCTCGAGCTGGCTCGGCTGGGACTGGGGCCGAACCGTCGCGCTGCGCGCCGATGCCGAGCGTGCGCCCGGCTTGCGGTGGGTCCGAACCGGACCTCGAACTCGCTTGCTCATTGGGTCCGAGTCTAGCAGCGGTCGGCCCCGGCCCGGCGCGACATAGAATTTCGCCGACCATTCAGACCTTAGAGGGGATCCGCTTGACGCCAGAGACCGCCGCCTACATCGCGATCGCAGCCCTTCTTGTGGCCCTGCTGGCCTTGCTGTCGGCGATCTGGCTCGTCCTGCGCACGAGAAACCTGTCGAATCTGAGCACGTTCAGGCCACAGATGCCGGCCGATCTCCAGGACCGCGTCGAGCGGGAGAGCGAACGCGTGGGCCAGCTGACTGCGCGAGTCGACGACATGAGCGGCCGGCTGCCCGTCGTCGAGGGACGTGCGACGTTGTCCCTCCAGCGTGTAGGGATTGTCCAATTCAACCCGTTTGCGGATACCGGTGGACAGCAGAGCTTCGCGATCGCCCTGCTCGACGCCCACGGCACCGGCTTCGTGATCTCGAGCCTCCATTCGCGCCAGGCAACACGCCTGTACATGAAGCAGATCAGCGAGGGCAAAGGCGATACCGCTCTGTCGGACGAGGAGGCGGAGGCAGTCAAGCGAGCGCTCGCCGTCGAGGGCTAGCCCGCCGACTGAGGCGCATTCGCGGCGAGTCCGCCGAATTGCCGCTCGTCGTGTCATCCAAGGTGGCACAACGGCCGCCTAGGTTCGGCCCATGGTGGTTGCCGAAACTCGCGGAGACGTCCTTCGCGCCCTGACACAGATGCCCGCCCCGGCCGCAGCGGCCGCCGGCGCGCAGCTCCTCCGGGGGCTGAACCGCGAGCAGCGACGAGCGGTTCGCCACGCAGATGGCCCGGCGCTCGTGGTCGCCGGTCCTGGAACGGGCAAGACTGAGGTGGTCACGCGCCGCGTCGCCTGGCTGATATCGACTCGTCGGGCGTTGCCGCGCGAGATCCTTGCGCTGACGTTCACGGACAACGCGGCACAGGAGATGCAGGCCCGAGTCGATGTCCTGGTGCCCTACGGCCAGGCCGACGCGGCGATACACACCTTCCACGCATTCGGCGACCGGCTGCTGCGCGAGCACGCCTTCGAGCTGGGCCTATCGGCCGGTCCGCGGCTGCTGACCCGCCCGGAGCTGATCCTGTTCCTCAAGGAGCATGTGTTCGAGCTCGGCCTTGAACGCTACCGGCCGCTCGGAGACCCCGCTCGTTTCCTTGGCTCTCTGGTCGACCTTTTCGCGCGGGCCAAGGACGAGAACATCGCGCCTGAAGCACTGGTCGAAGATGCGCTACGCCAGGAGAGCCTGGCCAACAAGTCGGCTGACGAAAGTCTGCGACTGGCGTTGGCGGACGTAGCCGCGGCGCGGTCCGAGATCGCCGCCGCGTATGAGCAATACGACCGACTCTTGAGCTCGAACGGTTACATCGACCATTCGGACCAGGTGTCCCTGGCCCTGCGCCTGCTGACGACACGTCCCGCGGTTCGTGCTGGCGTTGCCAGGCGCTACCGCTACATCCTTGTGGATGAGCTCCAGGACACAAACAGGGCGCAGCTGGAGCTCGTCCTCGCTCTGGCCGGCGCGGACGGGAACCTGATGGCGGTCGGCGACCCTGATCAGGGCATCTACGGTTTCCGCGGTGCCCGCGCCGGCAATGTCGAACAATTCCGCGCCGAGTTCCCGAAGGCGACGACGATCGCCTTGAGGCGTAACTATCGTTCGCTCGGTCCCGTTGTCGAGGCAGCCGAACGCGTGCTCGCTGCAGGCGGCAGTGGCCGCGACCTTGGGACGCAGATCGCTCATCGGCGCGGTCGGCGCACGCCCGTTCGTCACGTCTCGTTCATATCGCCGGACGCGGAGGCGGACGGCGTGGCATCGGAAATCGCGGGTCGCGTGGCAAGTGGCGCGCACCCGTCCGATTTCGCGATTCTCCTGCGCTCCAACTCGGAAACCGACGAGTACGTGCGCAGCCTTCGAGTGCGCGGGATCGCAGTCGACACCGGCGCCAGGTCGCGCCTGCAGGACATCCGGCTCGTCCGCGCTCTCCTGGCCTTCCTGCGCGTTGTGGCAGATCCAGAAGACAGCCTGGAGGCATTCACTCTGGCATCAGCCGACCCTTACGCGCTGGACGGCGCCGTCCTGGCCCGTTTGCTTAGCGGTGCGCGGCGGCGCAATCGTTCGTTCCTCGACGTCCTAGGCGATTCAGTTTCGTCGACCGATCTCGCCATCCCCGCGAGCTCGTTGCGGCGTGCGCAGCTGCTGCTCGAGCACGTCGGCGCGGGCGTCAGCCTCGCGGCGACGCATTCCAGCGGCGAGGTTCTCTACGACTTCCTGCGCCGGAGTGGAATTCTGGCTCGGCTGGCTCGATCCTCCGACATCGTCGCCGCGGCGGAGGCACGCAGCGTGGCCCGCTTCTGCGAGCTCGTGCGAACCACGGCCTCCCTGCTGGCCGAGGACCGCGTCGCGTTTCTGGCGCCTGCGCTCGACCTGACCGATGTCGCCGACGACTCGGACGACGATGGGTCCGTAGGGGAAGCCATTCGCGTCCTGACAGTCCATCGAGCCAAAGGCCTTCAGTTCGGGACCGTCTACATCAGCGGTCTCGTGGACGGTCATTTCCCGGTCCGGAGGCGGCCGCCGGCGCTGACGCTACCCGCGGAGATCGCAGGCGAGGCAGCGGACGACGAAGCCGCACTCGCCGAGGAGCGGCGGCTCTTCTACGTGGCACTGACGCGGGCTCGGGACGCGGTCATCCTGACGTCGCACACAGCAGGTCCGCGTGGGCGAGGGCGTCGTCGACCTTCGATCTTCATAGCCGAGGCAATCGACGCGCCCGCCGCGGCCGAACCCGCTGTCGCCCATGCCGCACCTCGCGACGTTGCCGATGGAGCGCCCGAGGCGATCACGCACTCGCTGCTCAAGCCGATCGCGCCGGTCGAGACTCCCTCGGGCGATGGGTCGTTGACGTTGAGCTTCTCGCAGATCGACGAATACCTCACCTGTCCTGAGCGCTACCGGCTGCGCTACGACATCGGCATCCCGACCCCCGCCCACCACGCGCTGAGCTACGGGACGGCCGTGCACCAGGCAATTGCCGCCTTCCATGTGGCGCAAGGACGGGGAGTGACGCTCACCGAACAGCAGCTCGTCGACCAGCTGCGCGACGCCTGGCGGCCGGACGGCTTTCTTTCGCGCGCTCACGAGGACGCTCGATTCGCGGCCGGAGCCGACGCTCTTCGCCACTTCCGCCTGCAGCAGATTGCCTCGGGCGCTGGCGCGCCCGAGGCAATCGAGCGGCCCTTCTCGTTCCGCCTCGGCCGCGACCAGATCCGTGGACGAATGGACCGTGTCGACAGGAATGTCGATGGCACGGTGATCACGGACTACAAGTCATCGGATGTCCGCGACCAGAAGCGGGCCGACACGAAGGCTCGTGAATCGCTCCAACTCCAGGTCTACGCCCTAGCCCACGAGGCAGAGACCGGGGAGCTGCCCAAGCGCGTGCAGCTTCACTATGTGGAATCAGGCGTGGTCGGAGGCTCGGTGCCGACAAGGGAGCGGCTCGACAAGGCACGCGAGAAGCTGGTCTCTGCCGCCGACGCAATTCGCGAGCGACGCTTCGACCCAAAGCCCTCGTCCATCGCCTGTGGCTATTGCCCGTTTCGGACGATCTGCACGGCAAGTGCCGCGTAATCTCCGTGTCTGAACCGCACAGACCGTCTGGCCAACACGCTCCTTTTTGTGCTCGCGGCCCTGGCATGGGCGGCAGTGGTGTACGTGCTGACGACCATCGATCCGCGCGCAGACAGCTCGGTCGTCGTTGCCGGCGCGCTGCTCCTGGGTATCGCCATTGCGCTAACGGTCGCGCCGCTGCTCTGGATTGCCGGTTTCGCACGCACGCGCCACATCGCATTTCGCGGCGACTGGATCAAGGCTGCCCGGCGCGCGTGCCTGTGCGGGCTGGTCGTGACTCTGCTGGTGATCTTGCGCGCGCAGGGAGCGCTGAGCGCACCCATGGCTCTCTTTGTCATCGGCATGCCGATCCTGGTCGAGATCACCATGTCAGCTCGGCGCTGACCGGGCACTACCGTCGCTGGCGACCGGTAGCTACCGTCGCGGGGGTAGGATTGCGACTGGCGCCCTGCTGGACCTGGAACGGAACCGGCGGCGACTCGCGCCGAGGGACGTGCATTGACCCACGAGCACGCTCCAATCGACTTCGCCCATCTCAACGGCTGGGACACGCCGTACGACGAGTTCGTGCCGCCGGACATCCCTGCCTATACGGGCGTTCGACTGAGCTTCTGCCAACAACCGCTGATCGAAGATGCTGACGAGCTCGCTACGCGCGCCCCGGACGTGGCGATCGTCGGCGCGCCCATCGATGACGCCGTCAGCTACCGGCCGGGTGCCCGGTTCGGGCCGCGCGCGATCCGCCAGGCAACCTATACGCAGGGGGGCCACTCGCTTCAGGTGGGTGTGCAACCCTTCGAGGTGCTCGACGTCGTGGATGCCGGTGATGCGAACGTGGCACCGGCCGCTCTCCATCGCGGCCACGCGATGGTCTATCGCAAGGTCCTGGAGATCGCCCGCGTGGGGACGGTGCCGATAGTTCTCGGCGGCGACCACTCGATCACCTGGCCGTCGGCGAGCGCAGTCGCCGCCGCGCGCCAGCCGGGCTCGATCGGCATCGTCCATTTCGACGCGCATGCCGACACCGCCGACGCGGACTGGGGCGTGCTCGCCGGCCACGGCACCCCCATGCGCCGGCTGATCGAGTCGGGCGCGGTCAAGGGCAGCAACTTCGTGCAGGTCGGGTTGCGTGGCTATTGGCCGCCGCCCAGCGTCTTTGCCTGGATGCGCGAGCAGAAGATGCGCTGGCACTTGATGCGCGAGATCGAAGAGCGCGGCGCTGAGGCGGTCGTGGACGACGCGATCAGCGAGGCGCTGGACGGTCCGGACGCCATCTACCTCTCGATTGACATCGACGTCATCGACCCAGGTATGGCACCCGGCACCGGCACGCCAGAGCCGGGCGGGCTGCTGACCCGCGAGCTGCTCCGCGCCATCCGGCGCATCGTCGGCCAGGTCCCAATCGCTGGAATGGACATCGTCGAGGTGTCTCCGCCGTACGATCATGCCGATGTCACCGCTGCGGCCGCGCACCGCTGCGCGCTTGAGGCAATCAGCGCGCTTGCCGCGAAGAAGCGCGACGGGCAATCGGTGCGCTTTGAGCCCTCCGCCGTGGAAGTGCCGTTGGTCGGCGCCCAGGTAAATGCCGGCGGCGCCGGTGGCTGATGCGTCGGGCGCGGCTCTGGCGCGACTCTACGACCTGGACGTAGAAGACGATCAGGGCGACCTCGACATGTACCTGGCAATGGCCGGAACGGTCGACGGTCCGGTGCTCGAGCTGATGGCCGGCAGCGGCCGGGTAGCCGTGCCGTTGGCGCTGGCCGGCCAGCGCGTCACCGCGGTCGATCGCGACGCGGCAATGCTGGAGCGCGCGGCAGCTCGTTGGCAGCGCGTCAAGCGGCGCGCGGCCAAGGGAGGCTCGCTCGTGCTCGTCGAGAGAGACGTTTCGGCGCTCGAGCTCAAGAAGCGATTCGGACTCGTGATCGTGGCTCTCAACAGCCTGCTGCTGCTCGACGGCCGCGATGCACAACGGGCAGCATTGGAAGTCGCGGCGCGCCACCTGGCGCGCACCGGCCGGGTCGTGATCGATGCGTGGTTGCCGGCACCAGAAGATCTCGTGCTGTATGACGGTCGGCTCGTGCTCGATTGGGTCAGGCAAGACACGGAAACCGGCCGGACGGTGTCCAAGACCACCGCAGCCAGATATGACTCGGCCTCGCGAACCGCGCAGGTGACCTCGTTCTTCGACGCCTGGCGCGATGACGAGGCGCCGACCCGAACGGCCCGTCACGACACGATCAGCTTCGTTGCGGCGGACGAGCTGCGGGATTTTGGACGCCAGTCGGGCCTGATCGTGGACACGATCGCCGGCGATTATGAAATGGGCCACTTCGCTGCTGGCAGTGAGCGGGTCGTAATGGTCTTTAAGAACGGCCGTCGTTGATATAGTCGGGCCGTGTCCGGCTCACAGACAGAATCTCAAATCCGATTGCTGTTGGTCGAGGACATGCCCCAGGTCGCGAACTACATCCGCAGCCTGCTCGACACGCAATCGAAAATCAAGCTGCTTGACGTGGTTAACGACGGTCGAGTGGTCCTCGACCATATTCGCGAGCACCAGCCCGACGTCCTGATAGTCGACGCCCTGTTGCAGGGACGGATAAACGGACTCGCTGTGGCCCAGGAAGTGCGCGAGGCGGGACTCACCGTGCCGATCATCGCGCTGACCGTCCCCCAGAAGCCGATCAAGGTAGGCGAGGGGATGGGCGCCACGGAGGTCCTGTCGATGCCCTTCTCGGGCTACGACTTCATGCGCCTGTTGCAGGAGATGCACGATGCGCAGCGCGCCAACGCGCCGGAGTCGCTGTCGAGGGTCTATTCGTTCTTTGGCGCCAAGGGCGGGGTCGGAACCACGACGTTGGCGTACAACGTGGCGGCGGCCATGTCCGCGCTGCACTATCGGGTTGCGCTCATCGACGGCAGCCTCCAGTTCGGTGACGTCCGCGCACTGCTGCGCGTCGCCGAGGACGTGCCTTCGATCGTCCAGCTCCCCACGTCCCACGTCCAGCGCGCCGATCTCGAGCAGGTCATGTACCGCGACGGCTCGGGGGTCGAAGTGCTCTTCGCGCCACCCCGGATCGAGATGGCCGAGATGGTCACGCCGCGCGACATCGAGCGGCTGCTGTCGCTGATGAGGAAGATCTATAACGTGGTGATCATCGACACGGCGACGACCGTCGACGACACGGTGCTCTCCTATCTCGACAACAGCGACGCGCTGGTCCAGGTCGTGACATACGAGTGGACGTCGCTCCAACGCGCGCGGGCGATGACCGAGACGCTGGCGGCAATAAGCTTCGCCGGCGACCGCATCCGCTACCTGATCAACCGAACAGACTCGACCGGTGGTCTGTCGCGCGACGCCGTTTCGCAGACGCTCGGCAGACAGGCCGACTTCGGCGTCGTGAGTGATGGCGTCCTCGTGCTCGAGGCCAACAACCGCAGCCAGCCATTCGTAACCCTTGCGCCCGACGCGCCGATCAGTCGCGACGTCGCGGCGATTGCCGCAGATTTGACGCGGACGATGGAGCCCAGCCCCATACACCACCCTGGCGCGCCGAGCCCGACGGTCGCCCAGTGAGTGATCCGCGGCCGATCGGCTTCTTCGACTCCGGCGTCGGGGGCCTGACCGTGTTGCGCGAGGTCATGAGGCGGCTGCCCAACGAGTCGACCATCTATCTGGGAGACAACGCTCGCGCGCCCTATGGACCACGCTCCGACGACGAGGTCCGCCGCTTCAGTGCCGAATCCCTGGACGAGCTGGCCGCGCGCGACGTGAAGGCAATCGTCGTCGCATGCAACACGTCGAGCGCGATCGCGCTGCCCCACCTGAGGCTGCGCTATGACCGCCCTTTGCTGGGCGTCGTGCGGCCGGGTGCGACAGCTGCGGCACTCGCCACGCGCAACCAGCGCGTAGGTGTCATCGCCACCCAGGCGACCGTCCGATCGCGGGCCTATTTCCAGGCGATCAAGGAGGAGGATCCGTTCGTCGACGTCGTCGAGCTCGCGACTCCCAAGCTCGTGCCGCTCGTCGAGGCGGGTCAGACGGACGGTTCGCTGGTCGAAGAGGTTGTCGGCGAGCAGATCGCACCGATCATGTCGGCGGACCAGGATATCGACACCCTTCTCCTGGGTTGCACGCACTATCCGCTGCTGGCGCCTGTCATTCGCAAGATCATCGGCAGCGGTGTCGCTGTCATCGACTCCGCCTCGGCGACGGCAAGCGCGCTCGCGGCCCTGCTCGAGATGCACTCTCTGGGGGCGCCTGACGACGCGCACCCAAGTCACGTCCAGTTCACGACCGGTGACGTCGACGCTTTCGAACGCATCGCGGGCCGCCTGTTCGACCCGGATCTTGCGGATGTGAAACACCTCCAGATCGCGGGAGTTGCGGCGCAGGCCGGGGCGCCGGCGGCGGTCCGCGGAGAGTGATGGCGGGCAGTGCCGCGGCGGCCTCGCGGCGCAATCCTCACAGCAACCAGCGTGCGGTCCTTCTGGGACTGGCCGTCGGCGCCGGACTGGCAGTGGCGACGCGGTACATATCCCAGCGCTCACAGCGAACAACGACTCGTGGCCTCGTCGACTGGGCGCGCGTCGAAGAGATAGCTGTCGCCCGTCTCACGGCAGCGCAGGGCGCCCTCAGCGCGGTCGAGCTGCATGCCGCCGACGCGGACTACGCGCGAGCGATGGCCACCGCCATCCCGCTCCTCGAGCAGCGCCTGGGACGTCCTCTTCCCGGCGTGGTGGAACGCCACGAGGTCGTCGACCGTGCTGGTTGGACGCGAGCGAACATCGCCACCTTCGAGTCGCTCATCGACCATCTCGAACCACAGCTTCTCGCCGCTGCCGGCGACCGTGGCGTTGCCTCCGGCCTGGCGCGCGCCGCAAACCGATTCATCACGACGCAACAGCTCGGCTTTTTTCTCGGATACCTGGGCACGCGCGTGCTCGGCCAGTACGACATCGCTCTCCTGTCCGCCGAGGCGACGCCCGGCAAGCTGCTATTCGTCGAGGAGAACATTCGCCAGACCGCGGCAAGCCTGGGCGTGGAGGCGACCGAATTTCGGACCTGGATCGTGCTTCACGAGGCCACGCATGCCTTCGAGTTCGAAGCCAACACGTGGATCAAGCCCTACCTGCGCGAGCGCCTCGAGCAGCAGCTTGCCGGAGTGCTCGATCAGGCCCGCGACATCCAATCAGGCGGTTTCGGCGCCCTGCTCGAGAGAATCCGCCTGGCCAGGGAAAACCCGATCGCTGCCTTCCTGACGCCGGAGCAGCGCCGCCTGTTCGAGGAGACCCAGCGCGTGATGAGCCTTCTCGAAGGCTTCAGCGACTGGGTCATGGACGAGGTTGGGGCCCAGGTGTTGCCCGATGTCAGCATGATCCGCGATCGCTTCGAGGCGCGTCGCAGCGCGCGCCGCGGACGGCTCGACCGACTCGTCGCGCGGCTGACGGGGCTCGACCTCAAGCTCGAGCAATATCGCCGCGGCGAGCGATTCGTCTCCGGTGTGGCGGCCGTCGGCGGATCGCCGGCAATCGAGGCGCTGTGGAGTGGGCCGTGGGCGCTGCCATCCGAGCTGGAGCTCGCAGACCCTGCCGCATGGGTCAGCCGCGTGGTCCCAAATGCATTGCTGGCGCGGGGCGCCAACGGTTCATCTGGCACTTCCGATGGGTCCAACACGTCCGACAATTGATAGCCAGATGAGCGCGACGATGGCAGCCACGCGGATCAGCGGCCCCGGCAGCGGCCCAGCCGGCGTGCCCGCAGCCATCGGCCTGTCGCCCATCCTCTTCGCGCGCTACAAGCCCGAACACCTGGCCCGCATCGCCGACGCCGCGCCGGGATCGCGCATCGTGACCGTCTCGCTCGAAGGCCTCGCCGACGGCGATCTCACGGACGTCGAGGTGATTTTGCGCGGGCCGATGCCGCAAAGCATCTTCGACCGCCTGCTGGGCCGTTGCCCGCGGCTGATGTGGGTACATTCGGCCACCGCCGGCGTGGAACGAGTTCTGACTCCCGCGGCACTCGAGCGCGGCCTCGCGATCACCAACGCGCGCGGCGTGTTCAGCGATCCGATCGCCGAATACGTGATGATGATGATCCTGTCGGTCAGCCGGCGCCTGCCGCAGCTCCTGGAACTCCAGCGCGAGAGGACGTGGCAGCCGCTCGAGGGACGCGAGATGGCCGACATCACGGTCGGCGTCGTCGGGCTCGGATCGATCGGCAGGCGCGTCGCGGAGCTGGCCCTGACTTTCGGTTCGCGCGTTATCGCGACGCGCCGTCAGGCCAACGCGACAGACGAGCTTTCGCGCCGGATCGACGTGCTGCCGGCGGAGCAGCTGGCCGAGCTGATGAGCCAGAGCGACTTCATCGTCCTGGCCCTGCCATTGACCTCGGGAACCGAAGGGATGTTCGACGCCGGCCTGCTCAACCATGCCAAGCCCGGCTCATGGCTGATCAACGTTGCGCGTGGCGCGCTGGTCGACGACCGAGCTCTCCTGCGCGCGGTGAGCGACGGTCCGCTCGGTGGTGCCGTCCTGGATGCATTCCGCGACGAGCCGTTGCCGAGCGATTCGCCTCTGTACAGCTCACCTAACATCATCGTCACGCCGCACACTTCGTGGTCGAGCGGCCGCGTGCTCGAGCGCAGCATCGAGCTGTTCTGCGACAACCTGGGCCATTTCGCGAAGGGCGAGCCGCTGCTCAATCTCGTCGATCCGCGCGCCGGCTACTGAGGGCAACTAACCTCAACCCGTGCAGGTAGCGATAGTGGGTCTGGCCCGATCGGGCAAGACGACGGTTTTCAACACCCTGACTCGCGGCGCGGCCGAGACCGGCGGCTTTGGCGGCATGACCGTCAACGTCGGCGTGGTCAAGGTGCCGGACGAGCGACTGAGCCGGCTGACCGAGCTCTTCAATCCGAAACGCGAGGTGCCGGCCGACGTGACCTATGTCGACCTGCCCGCGCCGCCACTGTCGGTCGACGGTCGCGAGGCGGCCGAGATCCCGGCCGACCAGCTCGCGCGGTTGCGCAACGCGGATGAGCTGCTCCACGTGGTTCGCGCGTTCGAGAACCCTGCAGTCGCCCACCCGGACGGTTCCGTGGACCCGGTTCGCGATGTCGAGCAGCTCGACCTCGAGTTCACCCTCGCCGACCTGGGCGTCATCGAGAAGCGCATCGAGCGCCTCCGGACCCAGGGCCACCACGGCACACCCGCCGAGCGCGAGGCCAACGACCGCGAGCTGGCCGTTCTCGAAAAGCTCGCGCCGCCGCTGGCCGAGGGGGTGCCCATTCGCGACATGGAGCTGACCGACGACGACTCGAAGCGGATCCGCGGCTTTCGCTTTCTGACCGAGAAGCCGGTGCTCATCCTGCTCAATGTCGGCGAGGACGACGTGGCGCGCAGCTCGGACATCGTCTCGGACTTCTCAAAGCGCTACGAGCACCGCCAATCGGGTGCCGCAGCCCTGTCCGCGCGCATAGAGATGGAGATCGGCCAGCTCGACGAGGAGGAGGCGGCCGTCTTCCGCGCGGACCTGGGCCTGACCGAGTCGAGCCTGGAGCGTGTGATCCGCGACAGCTACCGCCTGCTGGGCCTGATCTCGTTCTTCACCGCCGGGCCCGACGAGACGCGCGCATGGACCATTCCGGCCGGTTCCACAGCCGTTGATGCCGCGGCCGCCATCCACTCCGATCTTGCGCGCGGCTTCATTCGCGCCGAGATCGTTGAGTATGCGGATCTGATCGAGCTTGGCACGTTCGCGGAGGCGCGCAAGCACGCCAAGCTGCGCTCAGAAGGCAAGGACTACGTGATGAAAGACGGCGAGGTCGTCGAGATCCGCTTCAACGTCTGATCCGCCCCTGCGGCCGGAGGTCAATCCCGGTAGGGGCGGTCCTCGCTCTCGACCTCAACGAGCATGGTGCGATAGTCGTCTTCCTCGGTCGGGATAGCGGCAGCCCGCTCATCGACCGGGATCGCCGCCGTCTCGCCATCTTCGCCCGACACGCGCACCGATGCGCGCAGGCTGGTCTCGATCTGCGTAAATCCGTGGCGCCGTTCGAGCTCGGCCGCGATTGCCTCGATGAGCGAGTCCTCTTCGAAGGTGGTCAGCACCGCGTCACGCGCCTCGAGCACAAATTCGAGGAACTCCTGCTCGTCATACTCGGCGTCGTGAGCGAGAAGGAGGGTCGCAAGGATCTCGTCGTCCGACTCGGACAGCTCGTAGAAGTACACGGTTTCTCCGGTGCGAAGTGTCTGATCCGAGTATAGGGAAGGCTGGCCGGCCGACGATCGTCGTAGTTGGTGCGGCAACGCGCGACATTGCCCCGGACGACGTCCGTGGCTGGAAGCTGGGCGGTGGGGTGACCTACTCGGCGCTGGCCGCAGCCCGGCTGGGTGTTCGGGTCTGCGCGCTGATCGGCATCGACGATATCGCCGCCACGGCACGGGAGCTGGAGACGCTCCGCGCGGCCGGTGTGGAGGTCGAGCTGGTCCGGCTGGCCAGCGGCCCCGTGTTCGACAACCGGCGCACGCCATCCGGACGCCAGCAATTCGCGCTGGCCGCGAGCGACCCGTTGCCCGTTTCGACTCTGCCGGAATCCTGGCGCGCGCCCCACTCGGCGCTGCTGGCGCCGGTCGCGGGCGAGCTGGACGAGAGCTGGTCCACGGCCTTCGCGCCCGCGACCTTCGTGACTCTTGCTGCCCAGGGACTGTTGCGCCGGCTGCGGCCGGGGCAAGAAGTAGTTCGTCTCGCGTTCGAGCACGGACCAGTCATCCATCGCGCCGACGCGATCGCACTGAGCCACGAGGACGTCGCGGCAGGTGCTCCGCCGATCCGCGAGTGGACGCGCCCGGGCCAGCACCTGCTCATCACGCACGGCAAGCGCGGCTCACTGGCCGTGACGCGTTCGGAGACTGGTCTCTCCGGTCGCTTCACACCGCCACTGCCGTCGCGCAAGGCAGTCGACCCTACCGGGGCCGGCGATACGTTCATCGCCTCTTGGCTGGCGGCGCGCGCCCTGGTGGGAGACGGTTGGCGGCCGCTCGTCGTCGCATCGGCCATGTCCAGCCTCGCGGTGTTGAGCACGTCTCTTGCCGAGATGCCCACGGCTGACGATTTGTGCCGAGAGCTGATCAGACTGCGCGATTCAGGGGCCGGCGCCGGAAGCTGATCCGGGTCAGGCGCGGGAGCCGTCGTTCGAGATCGCGCTCGACCACGTGCATTGGCTCGCCCCATGCGCGGGCCCGACCAGCGACGGCGGCCGCCTCGTGACATGCGGCCAGGGCCCCACTGACGTCACGCTGGACATGTTCCCGATAGCGGGCCACGTGCAGCCAGGCCTGTGCGGCACCAGGTCCGCCTCGTCGAGCGATCTCGAGCCAGGCTTCAAAAGCATCCTCTCTGCGACCCAGGCGCGCCAGGAGCCGGGCACGCTCCGATGACAGTTGGCGGTGCGTCACGGCCGCGGCCGGTTGTCTGACCGTCCATTGGTCGGGTCGGAGGGCGTGCTCGATCACGACCAGCGCCTCGCCGTAGCTGCGACGTCGTCCGTAGGCGCGGGCGAGCCCGAGCAGGTCGCCGGGACGGAAACGGTCCAGGCCGTCCAACGAGAGCTCGCTCACGAGAAGTCCGAGGCTGACGATGTCCTGGCCGTTGTGATCAACCACGTCCTTGAGCAGGCTGCCGCGACGTGAGCGCAGGTAGCTGAAGAATCGGTCGGGGACCATGGCACCGGGCAGGTCCCCGATGCGCCGAACGCCGCACACCTCCGCCTCGACGGTCGCAAGCCTCGCCGATCCGAGCCTGTGCTTCCACAGCTGGCGCGCGATCGGCAGGAGGTCCAGGTGGCCCGCAGTGGGCGGCGGCGGTCTGCCGTGCAGCCGATATCGAGCGACGATCAGCGGCCAGTCGAAGGAGCGGCCGTTGTAGGTCACCAGCCATGCGTCAGTGGGGATCAAGGCGGATAGCTGGTCGAGCAGGGACAGCTCATCGGCGTGGTCCGACAACAGCAGCTGTCTGACATGCAGGGAATCGCCTTCCCACCAGCCAAGGCCGACAAGAAAGGCGAGTGTGCCGGCGGCCGTGGCGAGCCCCGTCGTTTCGAGATCGAAGCAGATCAGCGGATGATCAGGAGGCACTCCATAGGGCAGAGCAGCCAACGCGGCGCGATCGATCGCTACATGTGCATCGAAATCAAAGCTGGCGACGCCGCTCAGCGAGCTTCCGCCCAGCTCGGCGGCAATGGCAGCCGCGTGGTCCGTGCGTGGCCGCGGCGCGACGAGCGCGCGTGGCTGCTCCGACCTGAGCCTGTCGAGTCGCCGGGCAAGGACACCGCTGTGCATATCGGGAAGCAGCATGTGCGCCGCTGGTGTCAGCTAGCGTGTCACGCCGCCTGCTTGCCGGACGTTGCCGATGCGCCGGCGAGCATCGCCAGCAGCAGGCGGGACAGGCGCTTGGCACCGCCGTTGGCGTCAATGCGCGGCCCGACGCACGCCGGACACCCGTCCTCACACGTGCACGTCTCGACGAGACTAAGCGCGCCCGCGACCAGCTCGGCGTGGCGGTCGTAGAGTCGCTCGGCAAGGCCGACACCGCCGGGCACGGAGTCGTACAGGTAGATCACCGGACGCTCCGCATGCGGCGAGCGGACCTGGGCGACCATGCCTATATCGTGCGGATCGGCCATCATCAGCACGCTCGCAACCGTCTGCATCGCTCGTCCGGTCCCGGTCAGCGCCATGTCGAGCTCGTCTCGCGGCCACGATTCAAAGGCCGGTGACAGGCTCACCCAGTAAGACGTCGTGTGCAGCTCAATCTCCGGCAGATGGATCTTGCCCCAGCCCAGGTTCTCGTGCGTCTCGAGGCGCAGCTTCTTGAACAGGGTCGCGATCGAGGACACCATCACCTCTCCATGAGCGCGCTCCGCCACTGGCGCAGATGACGACGAGAACTTCTCGAGCGGCTTGAGAGTGACGGCCAGCAGCGCCTGTGTGTAGTAGTCGACATCGACCGGCGTGACGTATGCCTTGCGCTCGGCCCAGTCGAGGTGATCGACGTGGTACTGGCGCGTTTCGTGGATGTAGATCGCCTGGTCGTGGACCAGGACCGGTGCCGCGAACAGGTCGACCTCGCCGATCACGATGGGACGCGGATGGCCCGTCGTATCGATGATCACAACGTTCTCCGGGGCGCCGACCCGGAGCGAGACCTCCGATGCGGGGAAGTTCTCGCTCGCCCAGTACCAGCGATCGTCGTCGGCCAGCCGGACGTGGCCTTCCTCGGCGAGGAAGGCGAGCAGGTCGTCGGTTGGCACGCCGCACAGCTCATCGCCCGAGTTGAAAGGCATCTCGAAGGCAGCGGCACGCACGTGGGCGAGCAGGACGTGGAGATTTGTCGGATCGATTCGGGCTTCTTCAGGAGACGAGTCGAACAGATAGGCCGGGTGAGTTGCCACGAACTGGTCCACTGCGCTCGCGCCGGCGATGAGAATCGCCACGCTTGGCTCCTGCCGCCGCCCCGAGCGGCCCATCTGCTGCCACGTCGCGGCGATCGTTCCGGGATAGCCGGCCAGGATTGCCGCGTCCAGCCGGCCGATGTCTATGCCCAGCTCGAGCGCGTTCGTCGACACTACGCCCAGCACCTCGCCACTGCGCAGGCCGGCCTCGATGTCGCGACGCTCCGTCGGCAGGTAGCCGCTGCGGTAGCCGCGGATGCGGTTCAGTGGTCCGCGGCCCTCGCGGAACGACTCGCGCAGGCCGGTCAGTAGCAGCTCGACGGCAACTCGGGCCTTGGCGAAGACGATCGTCTGCCGACCGGCCCGCAGAAAGGCCAGGGCAGTCCGGTGCGAAAGCGCCAGCGGGCCGGGCCGGATGCCCTGGCGCGCGTCGATTACGGGCGGATTGAGGATGACCACGTGCTTTTCTCCGGCGGGCGCGCCGTTGCGGTCGATGACCGTCATGTGCCGGCCGGTCAGGGTCTCAGTCAGCTCCTTGGGATTGCCGATCGTCGCCGAGCAGCAGATGATCTGCGGCCTGCTTCCGTAGTGCTCGCATAGCCGAAGCAGGCGGTGGAGCACATTGGCGACGTGGCTGCCGAAGATGCCGCGGTAACCGTGGGCTTCATCGATGACGATGTAGCGCAGCTGCTCGAATAGCTGGAACCACTTCGTGTGATGGGGCAGGATCGCCGAGTGGAGCATGTCCGGATTGGTGACTACGACCTGCCCAGCCGCGCGGATGTTGTGCCGGATCGGGTTGGGCGTATCACCGTCGTACACGCCCGCTGCGACATCGATGTCGGCGGCGGTGGCCAGCTCCCGAAAGGCGGCGAGCTGATCCTGGCTGAGTGCCTTGGTCGGGAACAGGTAGAGCGCTCGGGCGGCGCTATCTTCGGCCACGGCCTGGAGCACGGGCAGGTTGAAGCACATCGACTTGCCTGATGCGGTGGGAGTTACGACCACGATGTCCTCGCCGCGTCGGAGCGCGTCGAGCGACTCCGCCTGGTGCGTGTAGAGCATCTCTATGCCCTGTGCGTGGAGCGCACGAACCAGACGCTTGTCGAGCCATCCCGGGAAAGGCGCCGTCTGTGCCGCGCGCTCCGGCAGGACACGATGCTCGACCAGTGATTCCCTGATCTCGGCGTCCCCGAGCAGGCGCTCGAGGGTCTCGAATGTGCCGGTCGGCTGATACAGGCGCACGGCTGCCTCCATTTCGCACATGCGTTCGATTTGGTCGACAGAGTGTAGCGCGCCGATGAACAGGTCGATGCATGTTCCAGCGCAAGTGGCACCATTCGCGTATGCAGTCGGCCGGGATTGGGTCGTTCACTTTCGTCGGTGACGATGTCTGGGTATCCGAGTTCAGGCTGGCACCGGGTGACCCACGTTGGCGGACGATCAACAGGACGACAGACCTGGCCGTCCTGACGGCCTTTCCAAGGACTACGGTCGCGATACGCCACGAGGCGCGTGGCGAGATCGTCGCGGATCCGCTGTCGGCCGTCGTGTACAACCCCGGCCAACCGTATCGAAGGAGGCTGATCTCTCCGACGGGCGACGACTGTACCGTCCTGGCGGTGACGCGCGAGCTGGTCGCCGACGCCGCGTCCGAGTTTGACGGCTCGGCCGCGGACCCTGCGTCGTACAGGCTCCCGTTCCCGGCCGTGACGATCGGCCGTGGCGAGTACCTGGTCCTCGAACGCCTCCGGCAGTGGCTGATGCGCGGCACGAGCGACTCGCGCGAAGCAATGCAAGAGGAGATTTACGCGATCGTGTTCGCCGTCATTGCCGGCGGGTACGAGGCCATCGGTCGGCACGCGCCGGCTCGACCCTCGACCAGCAAGTCCCATCGTGAGATCGCGGACGACCTTCGTGAGCGGCTTGGGCGCGACATCGCTGCGACGAGCTCGCTCGAAGAGCTCGCGGCGGATGTCGGCGTCTCGCCGTTCCATCTCGCGCGCCTGTTTCGCCGTCAGATCGGCCGGCCAATTCACGCATATCGAACCGAGCTTCGCCTCCGCGCCAGCCTGGCCATGATCGCTGACGGCGTGCGCCTTGCGGACGTGGCGCAGCAGGTCGGGTTCGCCTCACACGCTCATCTGACCGATCGTTTCGTGCGCACCTTCGGCCTGACGCCCGTAGCGTGGCGGGCGTCGCTCCGACGACAGCCGCGCGAAATGAGCAGGATCGTGGAAGCCTCAGGCGGGAGGTCGTTCTTAGCCTGACCCGATGACGGTCAGAATCGCGGCAATTCTTCTGCTTTCCGGTGCCCTTGCCGCGTGCTCAGGCGCGACACCGACGCCCCGGGCCTCCAGCCCAAGCCCGGTTCCGCCCGCGACCACGGCGTCGACTGCGGCTCCAGCTACGCCCGCGCCGACCACGAGCCGTCGGCCAGCGACCTCGGCGCCGTCAACCACACCGGTGACGACGCCTCCGACCCAGTCGCCCGCAGCGACACAACCGCCGCCGCCGTCAATGGATCCGAACGTGATCGCCGAGATCCAGGTCGGCAGCGGGCCGTGCGCCATGACCGAGCTCGATGGCTCTATCTGGGTCACGAACTACGTCGAGGGCAACATCATGCGCATCGACGGCGCGACGAATGCTGTCGCCCAGACCGTGACTGTGGGCAGCCATCCGTGCGGCATCGCCGCCGCCAACGGCATGCTCTTCGTCGCGGTGCTCGGCGAGCGCAAGATCGTCGAGGTCGATCCGGCTACGGGCTCGCTCGTCAAGGAGCTGGACGCGGGTGGCCCGCCGTGGGATCTGGAAGCCGGCTTCGACTCGGTCTGGGCGCCGATCCAGGGCCCCGACGAGATACTGCGCATCGACGCTGCCTCAGCCGAGATCACGGCCCGCATTCCCGGCGGTCCCACGGTTGGCGGCGCCGCAGTGACCGATAACGAAGTGTGGATCGCGAATCAGGCCGCCACGACGATCACGCGCATAGATCCAACCGACAACACAGTGGCGGGCAAGATCGACATTCCAGATCCTGCGTACTGGTTCGCGGTTGGCGATTCGTCGGTCCTGGCGACGATGTCCACCGCGGATGCGATCACCGTGATAGACACCGCGACCGCCGAGGCGGGTCCGGCGCTGGACATCGGTGCCGTTCCCCGCGATCCGGGCTTCGTTGGCGGCGCGTTCTGGGTTCCCGAACCGCAGGCCAGAGCCGTGGCGGTCGTGGACCCCGCGTCGAACGCCGTAATCGGCTCGTTCAGCCTCCCAGACTCAGTCGGTGTATTCGTCGCCGATGAGGCGCTCGGCGACGGCTGGGTGCTCGACTTCGGCGGCACGAGCGTCTACCGCGTCCGCGTCATCGCCGGGCAGAGCTGAACCTGAATCATCCACCTGAACCCTCATGATCGAGGGCCGACCCGACGACGAAGGCCGACCCGCCCACTGATCGCCGCGTGGCTCGCTTTCGAGGACGAGACCGAGGATTGAACCGCCAGGTGGACCGTCTCACGCTCGCTTCGCGACGATCTCCACGAGGTTCCCATCAGGATCACGGACCAGCGCATTGCGGTTGTTGTTGCCGGTGTCGTGCGGCGGCTGCTCGACGGGCGCGCCGGCGACGGTCAGCTTCTCAAAAGCACGGTCTACGTCGTCGGTCCAGATGACGAGGACCATGGCCGGGCTGCCGGGCGAGGCATCGACCCCATGCACCCTCTTCGCCGCCTCGACCGTGCCCAGGCCGATGGAAAAACCTTCGAGACTGAGCTCGACGTGCTCGGGCGTACCCTCCTTGGGCGTGCGGAAGGTCTCGTGAAAACCCAGCCGGTCGCGATAGAAGCGCAGGCCGGCCTCAATGTCGCGTGTGTACAGGTTGACGAAGCCGGTCACGAACATGCTGCGAAACTTAGCACGACGGCCGCCAGACGAGCACCAGCCGGGGACCTACCATGGGCTGGTTATGGGCATCTTCGCCTGGGTCCGTTGCCTCACGGAGCCACAGCGGACGATCGTCGAGACGCACGGCCGCGTCAGCTTGCTGGGAGTCCTGAGCTTGCCGATCGCATTCGTAATGTCCAGCGCCGCGCGCGGCCATCGCGTCGCGTCGGCCGACGAGTACACCGTGCCTGCCTTTGGCTTCGTCTACTTCAAGGCCCGCTACGAGCTGCCCGGATGACCCAGGTCGTGCCACCCAAGGGCGGCAAAGAGATGCCCCGACGCGGACGCTCATCATCCACGCGCCGGCGTTGGACGGCTACTTGGAGGACCTCGCTGCGGTCCCAACGAGGGAGCAGCCGCCAACGCCCGATGAAGAGGCCGACAACATGCGCAAGCATGGTCTCGAGCCCGCCTGAGGAGACCGGGGCGGGACGGCTGGCCAACGATTCGCACGTGACCCACCGGTGGACGCTTGCCTCACCAGAGAACCACGGCGTCGACATCGCGGCTTGGCCCGATTTCGAGGATGGGAGTAGCCCGGCCCTCACGGTCGCGCCAACTACGCGGGCGGCGCGTCTTGGGCGCGGTGCTCGCACACGTCGATGGGAAACGCGCTGTGCGCCGTTCGTGGCGGCACTTCCAGGATACGCACCGTGCGGGTAAGTTGACGCCATAGCGCTTGGGGCGTGGATAGCGCGCGTCACGCGCGCAGATGACACAAGTGACCGCTGATGGGCTCCGTGGGTTCGCATCGGACTCGCCAGCGAGGCGGCGGGCCGCAATATCCTTGAAGACCGAGCCAGTCAGAGCGAGGAGGGCGACGGAATGCTGACCGCAACGAAGGATCTGATGCTGCCCGCGACCGTCACTGGATCGTGGCCGCGGCCGCGCTGGTACGACGGCGGACTGTGGGGCCGCCCGCTCGACACGGCGTTGCTCGACGTCCGCTTCCGTGAGCAGTTCCTCGATGCCCATGCAACCGTCCTGGCCGACCAGACTCGCGCCGGCCTCGACATCCTGACCAACGGCGACTACCACCTCGACGAGGACTTCGCCGGCCGCTCGTGGCATCACTACCCGCTCCAGCGCTGGAAAGGCCTGGAGCACGAGGAGCTGCAGTACGAGAAGTCCCGTGATGGCCTTCTCGCGTTCCCGCCGGGCACGTTGATGAACGAGATCGAGACGACCTGGCGCTGGCCACGCGTCGTCGGCAAGGTCGAGCACAACCCCAGGAACCCGCTCGAGTACGCGAAGCTCTGGCGCATCGCCCAGGCACGGGCGGGCAAACCGGTCAAGTTCGGCACGTGCTCGTCGCAGGTGCTCTCGATATTCCTCGATAGCCACACCGCCGATTACGACCGCGACGACAAGAAGCAGCTCATCTGGGACATGGCGACGGCGATGAACCTCGAGCTTCGCCAACTGGCCGCCGAAGGCGCCAAGGTGATCCAGATCGAGGAACCGACGATCCACTTCACCGCCTGCTTCCACCCCGAAGAAAAGGAGATGCTCGACTTCCTGGTCGACGCCTTCAATCACGAGGTGGAGGGTCTCGACGACGTCGAGGTCTGGATTCACACTTGCTGGGGCAACCCGAACATGCAGAAGGTCTATTCCGGCGAGTCGTATGCGAACTCACTCGAGATCTACCTCGAGCGCCTGAACGGCGACGTGTGGACTGTCGAGGCGACCGAGAACAACTTCGCGGAGATCGACCTGTTCAAGCCCTACGCCGATAGCCTCAAGAAGAAGATCGCCGTCGGCGTCGTCAACCACCGCACGCTGCAGGCCGACATGCCACAGGTCGTGGCCTCGCGCGTGCGCCGCGCGCTGGAAGTCATCCCGGCCGATAAGCTCGTCCTGTCCTCCGATTGCGGCTTCGGTCGCCAGGGATTTAACAGGCTCGTCGCCTTCTACAAGGCGACGGCCATCGCCCAGGCACGCAACATCGTGCTTGGGGAGCTCGGCGTCGAAGAGCGCTACGTGCCTGCTGCCGATCCCGCGCTACAGACCGATGTGCTGCCCGATCGAGAGCCGTTGACGCACCTGCCCTCGCCCTGGCACTAGGGGCGGTGCGCGCCGTGTGTGGTCGCAGGTCGCGTGGCCTTGGTTTGACACGGTGGAATCGAGCCGCTTAGGCTCAGCATGATGCCGAGTGGAGCCGTGGCCCTCGCAAATCCGGACGACCGTGCCCCGGGCACGCGTGCGCCGCGTAACTCGTTCCGTCCGCGCCGCCTGCACGCGATCCTGATCGCCATCGGCCTCATCGCGATCTGGCTCGCCTTCGTATTTGCGCGGGCGTTGGGCGACCTCGATCAGGCCACGGCCAGGCAGCAGGCGATTGCGCAGGAGGCAGTCGCGCTTCAGGCTCGGCTTGACGCCGACCATCGCGAGCTGGCGTTGGTCCAGACCGACGCATTCCAGGCGCTCCAGGCACGAGCCTACGGCCTCGGCGGTCCTGGCGAATTGGTTTTCTCACTGCCCCAGGATGCCCCGTCGCCGGCCCCGATCACCCCCCTCGGCGGCAGCCCGGCCGACGCGAGCGCGAGCGGCGCGACGCCGCTCGACGCGTGGCTGGAGATCCTCTTCGGAAACTAGGCGACGCTCTCCGGCTGGTCAACGCCGACCACGCCACTGCCGGGAAGTGGCACGCGCTCGCCGCGTCGGAAGCGGATATCGTAGTAGAGCAGGACGAAGCCGATCGACATGATCGGCGCGAACAGCTCGGCGAGCAGGTTATCGGCCATCGACTGCGCGAAGACCGCTGTTGGGCTGAAGACGGGGAGCTGTGAGCCCAGCGAGCCCAGCGCCGGGGGCGAGATCATGAAGGCCAGGAGCAGGGACGCGAATCCGGTGACCATCCCGATCACGCCCAGGATCAGTCCGAAGACGAGGGCGTAGCCGACCACACGCAACATCGAGCCGCCGACGATGGTGTAGCTGCGCTTGAGCGCATCGATGGCGCCACGATCCTCGAGCATCAGGACCTGCACGGCGAAAGAAAGTCGTATGACCAGGAAGATCGCCGCGAACACCACTGCCACGAACATGACCAGCGCGAGGAAGGCCGCAGGCCCACCGCCGCCCATCAGGCCCGGACCGATCAACAACAGCAGCGGGACGAAGAGGCCCACGAGCGCCAGTACCGAGGTGACCACGGCCAGGACCACGAACAGCAGCAGCAGATCGCGCAGCTTGTGGATGGCCGCGCCGTACGAGCTGCGAACACTCAGTCGGTTACCCGCGAAAGCGGTCGCTATGGCATTGGTAAGAGCGCCTCCGCCGATGACGGCAATCACGCTGCCGAGGAGCGACCCCAGGAAGGTCGCAAGCGCGGATTGCCAGGGAAACGATGCGACGATCGCCGACACTTCCGCGGCTGTCAGCGTCTCTCCCGTGAGGAGCGAGCGCTCCCACTCGCTCATCGTGCTGTAGGTGGCGGCGGACAAGAGTGACACGAGCACCACGATCGGAACCGCCGCGATCAAGGTGATGGCCACGAACGTCTTCCAGCCGAAGCGGTACAGGCTGAGAGCGAGCGACACGGTTCGCCCGATCGTCAGGGGGTAGAAGCCGTCGGCCGATCCTGGCACGGAGAAAGGGGTCGGCGCATCATTTGGCGCGTTGAATGGGCCGTGATCTGGTGGGGGCGGGGAGTAGCGGCTCGCGCTGTTGGCCATCGGGGCGAGTGTAGGGCGGTTAGGCTGACCGCCGATGAACCTGCCGCCTCCGTTCGAGGCGCTGCCTGCGGACAGGCGCGCGCTGCGCCTTCGTGCGATCCGTGATGGCCTGATCATCGCCGGCTGGCTGGCGACGTTTTTCACCCTGACCGTAGTCGTCAGCGCCGCTCACAGCTTTGCGTATGACGCGTACTCGTACTGGTCGATCGATTTCAACGATCTGTACGGCAGGGCGATGTCATCGAACTTCGCGCTGGGAGCGTTCCGCTATACGCCGCCCATCGCCTTCCTGTTCGGCCCTCTCGGCGCGCTGCCGTGGTGGCTCTTCGTATGGCTGTGGAGCGCGCTCAGCGTGGCCATCCTCACCTGGCTCGGTGGACGCTGGTCGCTGGTCGTGCTCGCCCTGCCGCCGGTCGCCCTCGAGCTCTATCACGGCAATGTCCATTTGCTGATCGCGGCTGCGATCGCGCTCGGCTTTCGCTTTCCCTGGACGTGGTCATTCGTGATCCTGAGCAAGCTCAGCCCGGGCATCGGCGTGCTCTGGTTTGCCGCGCGTCGCGAATGGCGCTCGTTCGCCGTCGCCCTTGGCGCGACCGCGGTCATCTCCGCTGTCACGCTGGTATTCGCACCCGATTACTGGGTTGATTTCGTGCGCTCGATACAGAGCAATCTCAACGAGCCGCAGTACTTCAGCATCCCACCACCCGCGCCTATCCGCATCCCGATCGCGATCGTGCTCGTCATCTGGGGCGCCCGTACGGATCGCCCGTGGACCGTTCCAGTCGCCGCGATGCTGAGCCTGCCGATCATCTGGCCGCATGGCCTGACTGTCGCCCTGGCGGCTATTCCGTTCCTGCGTCGCGGCGACCGTGGCGCACGGACGCCTGACTGGCAGAACGCTGCCGACTGGCATCGGCTGGCGCTGGCAGTGGCGCTCTTCGTCGGTGGCGCTCTGCTCGTAGCCATCATCGCGCCCGATGCGGTGCGCGGCCTCATGGACTGGGCATCATCGGGGCTGGACCCTTACACGCGCTGATCGAATGCATTTGCAACGAACAGAGCGCCGCCACTAGCGCAAAGCCAACGTGCCCTTGTCCATCCTTCACGGGACGGGGGAGAAAGCCTTAGGCAGGAGGACTACAAATGATCATGAACATAATCGCGTGGCTGATTCTGGGTGCCATTGCGGGCTGGATTGCGGGCCTGATCGTGCGCGGCGACGAACGTTGGGGCGTCATCGGGCACATCGTGCTCGGCATTGTCGGCGCGCTCGTCGGCGGCTTCATCGCCTACAACGTCCTCGGATTGAACAGTGGCGCGCAGGCTCAGAGCGGCGAGATCAGCATCGGCTCGATCATCGTCGCGGTAATCGGCGCGGTCATCGTTGTCTGGGTCGTGAACCTGGTTCTCGGCAGCCGCCGCATCGCCTGAGCTACTCAGGCCGGTCGTCTCAGGCCCGGTCGTCCTTGTCGCGGATCCGCTGCGGCTGTGCGCGGGGCGGCGAGATCCAGCCCAGTCGCAGCGCGTGAACGACCGCGTCAGTCCGGTGGCGTAGTCGCAGGCGGGACAGCAGATGCGAGATGGCGCCCTTCACCGTGTGCTCCGAGAGGCCTATCTCGCGCCCGATCTGATAGTTGGTCTTGCCCTCGGCGGCGAGTTCGAGGATCCTGATCTCGCGCTCCGAGACCTCCGATTCGAGCGCGCTCGATGCTCGTTTCGATAGCTCGGCGTAGGTCTCCAGGACGCGTCTGGCCACGGCCGGTCGATCCACCAACGTCAGGCGGATCGGTTCTCCGCCCCGGGCCGCCTGCTTGATCGTGTCGAGCAGCTCCTTTGGCTGGGCGCTTTCGCTGACGTGACCGTCGGCACCGCCCACCACGGCCCTGTAGACCTCTTCATCATCTTCCCGGCGTGCGAGCACGACGAGCGCGCCGCTCGGAACTGCGTGGCGCAGGCGGCGCATATCACCGATCGTCTCGGCGTCGGCCGAATTGACATCGAGCAGCACGACGTCAGGCTGCGTGGCGCGCACGATCTCAAGCGCCGCCGCGACGCTGTCGGCTTCGCCGACCACGGCGACATCGACGTCGCTCTCGAGCAGCGTGCGCACGCTCGCGCGCAGCACCGGATGCTCGTCGACGATCACAAGCTCGATCGGTCCCGTCAGGCGCCCACGGCGACGCCGACGGCCGGCCTTTCGCGGCCTTGGCTCTTCAGTTGTCACGGCTCGGGCATCGTACGCCTGATGCCCGAGCCGCGTGGCGCGAGATGCCGAGCTACGGTCGCCACGTAGTACCAGGTGCGCTGACTAATTACTCCCCGTCGCACTCCTGGTTGGCGTGTCATGCTCGTTCGCGTCGGTGGGCGTTGCCATAGCCCTGCGCTAGAATCAATGCTCGGCGGCGGAGTAGCTCAGTGGTAGAGCAGGGGACTCATAAGCCCTTGGTCGGTGGTTCAAATCCGCCCTCCGCTACCAGCCCTAATGCCCGCGTGGCGCGACGCGGACTAGGAAACGGCGGCCGCACCTATAATTTCGCGACCTGAGTGCGTCCGATGCGCTCGGTGACCCGGAGGCCAACCACCCCTTGAACAATCGATTCCTCAGGAATGGCATCGTCACGCTCGTCCTCGTCGTGGGGACCGCGGCGCTGCTGTACATGTTCATATTCCCCGACAACAAGAGCGAGCCGATCCCATACAGCGGGTCCGGCAGCCCGACCTCCTTCCTCCAGTACGTTTCACAGGGCGACGTCTCTCAGGTAACCCAGAGTGGCCAGTCACTGTCGATTGAGCTGAAGGAGACGGATCCTTCGACGGGCAAGCCGCTCGTGAAGACCGCGCTGGTTCCGTCCGAGCTGGCGACCAACGTTCAGACGGACATCAACACCGCCTGCCAGCAGCCGAACTGCACGTCTGCGCCCCAGGTCTTTGGCGCCGCGGCGAGCGACAGCGGCCAGTGGCTGAGCATCCTCATCACTGCGTTGCTGCCGATGCTGCTCATCGGCGGGTTGCTGTTCTTCATGTTCCGTCAGGCGCAAGGCACCAACAACCAGGCCATGTCCTTCGGCAAGAGCCGCGCGCGCATGTTCCTGGGCAATAAGACCGTCGTCACGTTCCAGGACGTGGCCGGTGTCGACGAAGCCAAGACGGAGCTCCAGGAGGTCGTCGAGTTCCTGAAGTACCCGGAGAAGTTCAACCAGCTCGGGGCGCGGATCCCGCGCGGCGTGCTGCTCGTCGGCCCGCCAGGCACGGGCAAGACGCTCCTCGCCCGCGCGGTTGCCGGTGAGGCAGGCGTGCCGTTCTTCAGCATTTCCGGCTCTGAGTTCGTCGAGATGTTCGTTGGCGTCGGCGCCTCACGAGTGCGCGACCTGTTCGATCAGGCCAAGCGCAACTCGCCGTGCATCGTCTTCGTCGACGAGATCGACGCGGTCGGCCGCCAGCGCGGCGCCGGCCTGGGCGGTTCGCATGACGAGCGGGAGCAGACCCTCAACCAGATCCTGGTCGAAATGGACGGCTTCGACACGAACACGAACGTCATCGTCGTCGCCGCGACCAACCGTCCCGACGTCCTCGACCCCGCGCTGCTGCGCCCCGGCCGTTTCGACCGTCAGGTCATCCTCGACCGCCCCGACATGAAGGGCCGCCTCGAGATCCTCAGGGTGCACATCAAGGGCAAGCCGCTCGACAAGCAGGTCGATCTGCAGTTCATCGCCCGCCAGTCGCCCGGCTTCTCAGGCGCCGATCTTGCGAACCTCGTCAACGAGGCTGCCATCCTCGCCGCGCGGCGCAACAAGAAGGTCATCACCACCGGCGAGTTCAGCGAGGCCCTCGAGCGCGTCGTGGCCGGCCCGGAGCGCAAGAGCCGCGTCATCAGCGACGCCGAGAAGGCGATCATCGCGTACCACGAAGGCGGTCACGCCGTGGTCCAGCGCATCCTGCCCAAGGCAGATCCGGTGGGCCAAGGTCAGCATCATCAGCCGCGGCATGGCGCTCGGCTACACCATGGGCCTGCCAACCGAAGATCGCTATCTGCAGTCCAAGTCGGAGTTCGAGGACAAGATCGCCGCAATGCTCGGCGGCAATGCGTCGGAGAAGCTCATCTTCGGCGACACGACGACCGGCTCGAGCAACGACATCGAGAAGGCGACCAATGTCGCGCGGCGGATGGTCACGGAGTTCGGCATGAGCGAGCGCCTCGGACCGCTGGCCTTTGGCAAGCGCGATGAGCTTGTCTTCCTCGGCCGCGAGATCGGGGAGCAGCGCAACTACTCGGATGATGTTGCCAAGCAGATCGACGAGGAAGTTCGCGCGATCATCGACCGCTGCTACGCACGGGCGATGGACGTGCTCGTGCAATACAAGGACCGCCTGGTCCAGCTCGCCGAGCGGCTAGTGGCCGAAGAGACCATCGAGCAGGAGGAGTTCGAGGCGATGTTTGCCGACATCCCGGATCCTCGTGCCGACACCCACATCACCCCGGTACCGCTCGACGGCCCGGTGACTCTCTCGACCGGACGCGATGGTACCGCCGCCGCGGCCGAGCGGCTACCAGCCGGCTGGGCCCGCGACGGCCTGGAGACCGACGGACCTCGCGCGACAGACCGAATGCGGCGACCGACAAGCGCGGCATAAATATAGAGACTCAGGGGCCGCCTCAAACAGGCATGACCAGGTCGGATCAGGACCAGACGCCATCCACCACAAATCCGGCAAAATAGAGACTCAGGGAAAGCCGCCCTCGGGCGACCAGGTCAAGGCGGAGGATAAAAAGACAAATTTCGCCGACCTGGATGCGTTTGCCGCGCGTACTCACGACGAGCGGCTAGCCGACTACGTCGCCCTTGCTCAGCATGCCCAGCATCGGCACTCTGAAGCGAGAACAATCCCAGACACGCTGGCCACCGCCCAGTTCATCGCCGAGCGCTTCGAAGGGATGGGCTTCGAGCATGTCGAGGTATCGCCGACGGGTGGTCATCCGATCGTTTACGCCGACTGGCTGCATGCCGAGGGTGCGCCCACGGTCATCGTCTATGCCCACTACGACGTTCAACCCGTAGATCCGCTTGACCTCTGGTTGCGGCCGCCTTTCGAGCCGGTCGTCGACAAAGGCCGCGTCTACGCTCGTGGCGCGGGCGACGACAAGAGCCATGTGCATCTCCATCTGTGGGCCGCTCGAGCGTGGCTCGAAACGCGCGGCCGTCTGCCGATCAACATCAGGATCGTCATGGAGGGCGAGGAGGAGTCCGGCTCGGACAACTTTGAGCCCTGGGTCAAGGCCAATCGTGATCGCCTGAATGCAGACCTGGTGGTCATCAGCGACACGGGCTTCTACGAGGGAAATCGGCCGGCGATCACCGTTGGCCTGCGCGGCCTGATCTATGCCCAGATCGACGTCACCGGCTCCAAGCTGGATGTGCATTCAGGCTCGTTTGGCGGCAACGTCCAGAACCCGGTCAACGCTCTCGCAACGATCATCGCGCGGCTCAAGAACGACGACGGATCGATCGCCATCCCGGGTTTCTACGACGAGGTGCGCGAACTTTCGCCGCGCGAACGGGAAGAGTTCGCGCGGATGCCGTTCGACGAACCAGATTTCATCCGCGAGCATGGGCTGCACTCGCTGTTCGGCGCGCCGGGCTTCTCGCCACTCGAGCGCAAGGGCGCGCGACCGACGCTCGACGTCAACGGCATCTGGGGCGGCTTCCAGGGCGAAGGCTCCAAGACGATCATCCCTGCCCACGCGCACGCCAAGGTCTCGTGCCGGCTCGTCGCGGACATGGACCCGGGCAAGTCCTATGAGCGTCTGCGCGATTTCGTCCTTTCGATCGCGCCGCCCGGCGTCGACGTAGCGGTCACGCTGATCAACGATGGGTACTGGGTGCTGACGCCCATAGACCACCCCGCGACCGTGGCCGCAGCGGCGTGTCTCGAGGACGTCTTCGGCCAGGCTCCTGTGTACGTCCACGAAGGTGGGTCGATTCCGGCCGGAGCGACCTTCGCCAACGTCCTCGGCTTGCCGGTCACGATGCTCGGCTTCACGCAGCCCGACGACCAGGCCCACGCGCCGAACGAAAGCATGCGCCTCGACAACCTCGAAGGTGGACTGCGCACGATCATTCGCTACTGGCAGCGACTTTCGGAGACCCGGCTCTAGCCACTCGACCTGCGCCATTGGGCCAGACGCGGAGAGACGCGGCCGGACGGTCCGGGGAACCGATGGTGCTCCTCCGTGTAGGAGGTTCGGCCGGTGCCCGTCGTCAGCAGGCGCGACTAGTCTGCGTTCGTGTCCAGCCGATGGCAGCCCACTGATCAGACTTCTGCACCGCCATTGATGCCCGAGGCGGCACCAGCCGCGGCTCTGCCGCCGCTGGTGCCATCAGCGAACCCCGATCTCGACGCGACCGGCGAGCGAACCTCCGTCAACGGGGCGCACGGTCCTGCCGACTGGCAATCGGGGACTGCTTCGACACCACTCCGTCCGCGCAGCGCCGTGGAGGTGCTGGCGGGCCTGTCCGAGAAGGTCAACCGCGGCGCCGTAACTGAATACCAGCCGATCCCGCTCGGCATGACGCCCCTCGACCGCACGCTCGGTGGCGGGATTCGTGCAGGCGAGCTGCTGCTCATCGGCGGCGCCCAGGGAACCGGCAAGACGACCATGTCGCTCCAGATCGCGCGCAACATCGCCCAGAGCGGACAGGCCAACGCCCTGTACATCTGCTTTGAGCACGACGAGGAATATTTGCTCAACCGGATGATGGCCATGGAATCCGCACTCGCGGGGACGATGCCGCCGGCTGCGAACACTGCAGTCAAGATCCAGGACGTGCGCCGTGAGGTCCTCGGGACCTGGATGGCCCAGGGTGGGGACGGCCTGGCAGACCTGCGCGCCAACCCGCGCCTCCGGCCGGCTATCGAGCGCATCAATCGCTTCGGTCAGGGCCTCTTCCTGCTCCGCGGCTCGCACAGCAACACGACGCCGGAGAACCTCCGCACACTCGTCGAGGGCTATCGTCGGTCCGCGCCGACACGACCGCTCGTGGTCTTCGTCGACTATCTCCAGCGAGTGCCCATCTTCCCTGAGCCGCCGACCGAGGCCGAGAAGGTGACCAACGTCGTTGCCGGGCTCAAGGACATGGCTCTTTCGCTTGGCGTCGCAGTCGTGTGCATCGTTGCCGCCGACAAAGAGGGTCTGAAGGCTTCGCGCCTGCGCAACCATCACCTGCGCGGTTCCTCGGCGCTCAACTACGAGGCGGATGTGATCCTGATCCTCAACGAGAAGTATCAGATCGTCGCCAAGGTCAACATCGAGTTCAACCCTTACCAGGCGCAGCGCTTCCGTGACTGGACGATCCTGACCGTCGAGAAGAACCGCGCCGGCAAGGACGCCGTCGATCTCGAGTTCGAAAAGCATTTCGAGTTCTCGTGTTTCGACCCCAACGGCCGCCAGGTCCAGGAAAAGCTCATCGAGGAGCGTCTCTACAACGACTGATCCCGTCCGACGACGGCCTGGCTGATCGCTCGCGACCTGCTGAAGCGCCTCGTTCGTTCGATCCGTTCACAGCCGAGCCACACCCGTGGCGCCCGTACAGCGCGTTTGGCCGGTGATGCGTCAAACTCGCCTCAAAGCGACCGAGGGGCTAGATGACCGATGCCGGCGTCCGCGAGGCGACCGCGCCCGAACTTGAGGACTGGGATTCGCTGACCGTCGACGTGCCCGGCGGCAGCGTCCATCAGTCGCGCGCGTGGGCCGAATACCAGGCAAGCGTCGGCTGGCGGCCGCGTTTCCTCGCCGTGGGTGAGCGGCGCGTGCTGGCGCTCGAGCGACGCTGGCCGTTGGTCGGCGGTGGCGAGGCGTACCTGCCGCGCGGACCGGTGACGGCCGGGGATGCGCTGAATCTCGTCGCCGACAGGCTGGTGGCCGCTACGGACTACCTTGCTGGGCAGGGGACCGACACGCTTGCGAGCGACGCGGAGATCGAAGCAGGCAGGGGCTACACCGAGCTCGTCCACGAGCGCGGCTTTGAATCGGTCGAGGAGATCCAGCCGTCGCGCCACAAGGTCGCGCTGGCACTCACCCAGGGAGCTACGTCGGAGCAGGCCTTTGCCGGCCTGTCGATGTCCGGCCGGCAGCGCGTACGGGGCGCAATCAAGTCCGGCCTGAAGGTCGTTGCCTGGGACGCATGTCCGACCGATGCGTACGAGCGCTGTCCCGATATCGAGCGGCGCCCCTCGAGCGACCTGGAGCCGACCGCTCTCGCGCCTACCGTCGACCGTTTCTACAGTGTCATCGCCGGAACGGCTGCGCGCCGCCAGTTCCGGATCGTCGACGAGCAACGCTTCAAGCGTTGGGCGCTGCTGTCGCTCGGGCCGGGACTGAGCCTCCTGCTGGAGGTTCACGATGCGGATGGTGAGCTGCTCGGCGGCGGTCTCTTCCATCGTCATGGCGGCCGCCTGACTTACTTCATAGCCGGCGATCGTGCCGAGAATCGGAAGCGTTACCCGGGTGTCATGCATCTGCTGGTATGGCGCGCGATTGAGCTCGCGATAGCTTCGGGGCTGAGCGAAGTGGACCTCGGTGGCGTGGACGTCCGCGGCGCGCGGCACAAGCCCGTGGAGGGCGACGAGATGTATGGCGTCCTTGCCTTCAAAGAGGCGTTCGGCGCGCGATTCGTGGAGCTCGCCGGGAACCAGCAGCGCTTCATCCGGCCGGCGCGCGCATCTGCCGGACGATTTGCCCAGCGCGTCGCTGCGCGTCTGGGTCGAGGTGGATGAGTGGCTCTAGACTCGGGCCGATGAGCGACGCTGCGGCGACCCCCACCACCCATGCGCGGCCGGAGGTCATCTTCCTCGACGTCGGGGACACTTTGATACGAGCCCACCCATCGTGGGCGGGTGTATATCGTCAGGGCCTGCTCGAAGCGGGCATCGACATCGGCGAAAAGGATCTCGAGCGGGCATTGCTGCATGAGACTCAGACTGGCGCCTGGTGGACTACCGATGATGCCTTTGAGCCGACCGAAGAGAACTCGTGGCAGCGGATCGTGGCTTTCGACCGAGCGGTTCTTGGCCGGGCCGGGTACGGAAGCCTCTCGGATGACGTTTTCCGCCGGATCGAGGACGCATTCGCACGACGCTCGGCGTGGTACGTCTATCCGGACGTGATGCCGGCGCTTGATGCGTTGCGCGACAACGGCATTCGCCTGTGCGTGATCAGCAACTTCGTGTGGGGCGCGCCGGAGCTGATCCACGACCTGGAGCTGGCCGGACACTTCGAGGCTCTCGTGGTCAGCGCCCGGGTCGGATTCCAGAAACCAAACCCGGGCATCTTCGGGGTCGCCCTGGAGCGCATGAGGGTGGATCCCGCGAAGGCCTGGCATGTCGGCGATTCGTATCGGGCCGACGTTGGCGGCGCGCGCCGGGTCGGCATCAACGGCGTGCTGATCGATCGCTCCGGGCAGGACCCGGCGCGCGTACGGGAGCGCCTCGAAGACGCTGACGTTGACGTCATCACCGACCTGTTCGAGCTCCTCGACCTGCTCGGCATCGAGCGCCCGGCCATCTCACCTGCCTGACACCTGGCGACTGTTCGTCGGTACGCCACTGCCAGACGACGCAGCACAGGTCGTTTGGTCTGCGCTGGCGCCACTCCGCGCGACCTATCCGGCCACGCGCTGGATGCGACCGGAGCAGCTGCACCTCACGCTGGTCTTCCTGGGCGAGGTCGATGCGCGCCGCGTAGATGCGATATCCGAAAGCCTCGAGCAGGTGGCCGTCCGCCACCGACCCTTCCTGATGAGCGTCAATGGAGCCGGCGGCCGCGTCGACGATCGCCGCGACGCTCGCCCGGGCGGCGTGGCATGGCTCACGTTCGGTGCAGGGGCGACGGAGACGGCCCAGCTGGCGCTCGATGCCGACGCTGCGATCGGCGCCCGCTCTTACGACGAACGGCGCCGGCCACGGCCGCATCTGACGATCGCGCGCGCCGTGGACGCCCCAGTTCTCGCCGCCGTGCACGAGGTGGCTCAGTCGCTGCGGCTTGAATGGCGGACGACCCGGATCGTCTTGTTCCGCAGCCACGCGGGGTCTGGCGGCTCTCGTTACGACGCGCTGAAGGTCATCGACCTCAGTGGCGCCTCTTGACCGCGGCGCTGCAGCGTGCCTAGACTGCCGGCTAATCGAAGAAGGGCTGTGATCGGGAGAAGTAGTCCTCGGTCCTCCGAGCCAGAGAACCGGCGGTTGGTGCGAGCCGGTGCGGGGACGAAGATGAATGGCCCCGGGAGCCCCGGACCGAACCAGGATCGTGCCGGAGGGGGCGCGATCCCGCATTAGGCTCCGGCGCAGAGCGCCAGCGTTATCAAGGCAGCACCGATCGGCAGCGCACGTGCGATGCCCCGTCGGCAAGGAGCGCGACGGCGCACGGCCGTCGAATACGGGTGGTACCGCGGAAGGACCGGCCTTTCGTCCCGGCAGGACGAAGGCCGGTTACGTGTTTGTCGGCCCCGGAACGAGGCCACAACCAAAAGGAGGTACCACCGTGAGCGAGAGAACCAAGTTCGTCCTCGACGAGGACCGCATCCCGCGCGCCTACTACAACATTGCGGCCGATCTCGCGGAGCCGCCACCACCACCGCTCAATCCTGGAACGGGACAACCGATCGGACCCGGCGACCTCGCCCCACTCTTTCCCATGGAGCTGATCAAGCAGGTTGTGAGCCGGGAGCGTGAGATCGAGATCCCGGGTCCTGTGCGCGAGGCTTATGCGCTCTACCGGCCGTCGCCGATGTATCGCGCCCATCGGCTCGAGAAGGCGCTCGATACGCCGGCCCACATCTACTACAAGTACGAGGGCGTCAGCCCTTCCGGCAGCCACAAGACGAACACCGCCCTCGCCCAGGCCTTCTACGCTCGCGAGGAGGGTGTCAAGCGCTTCGCGACGGAGACGGGTGCCGGCCAGTGGGGCAGTGCCCTTGCCTTCGCTTGCGCCGTTTTCGGCCAGGAGCTCAAGGTCTACATGGTCCGCGCTTCCTACGACCAGAAGCCGTACCGACGTGTGCTCATGCAGACCTACGGAGCGCAGGTCGTGCCCAGCCCGAGCCCGGACACCCAGTACGGGCAGAAGCTCCTGGCGCAGGATCCCGACCATACCGGATCGCTGGGCGTCGCCATCAGCGAAGCGATCGAGGACACGGTCACCCATCCGGGAACCAAGTATTCGCTCGGCTCCGTGTTCGACTTCGTCCTCTTGCACCAGACGGTCATCGGCCAGGAGGCGATCGAGCAGATGGCGCTCGCCGGCGAAGAGCCCAACGTGGTCATTGGCTGCGCCGGCGGCGGATCCAACTTCGCCGGCATGGCGTTCCCGTTCATCGGTCGCCAGCTGCGCGGCGAAGGCCACTATCGGGTAATGGCCGTCGAGCCGACGGCCGCGCCCTCGTTGACTCGTGGACGCTACGAGTACGACTTCGGCGATAGCGGTGAGATGGCACCGCTGGTCAAGATGCACACCCTGGGTCACGACTTCGTGCCGCCGCCGATCCATGCGGGCGGGCTGCGCTATCACGGCATGGCGCCGTTGGTCAGCAAGCTCGTCGACGACGGCATCATCGAGGCGCGCGCCGTCGCGCAGGTGGCGACCTTTGACGCGGGTGTGCAGTTCGCCCGAACAGAGGGGATCGTCCCGGCACCCGAGTCGAACCACGCGGTACGCGCGGCGATCGACGAGGCGCTGGAGGCGAAGGCCGAAGGCAGGCCACGAGTGATCCTGTTCAACCTCTCGGGCCACGGTCACTTCGACCTGGCCGCTTACGAGGCATATCTCGCCGGCAGTCTCCAGGACTACGAGTACGAGCCGCTTCCGGCAGGCGAGCGGGAAAGCGCCACAGCGGTTGCCTAGCGACCTCCGCTACCTCCTCCAGCGGAGAGAAAGGGTTGTGCCGGCCGCTTGCCCGGGCGGCCGGCACGCCGCCCTCAGGCGGCCCGTCGGGCATAGCATTTGCCACGTGGTGACCAGCGTTGACTGAACAGGTCCTGGGCCTCGCTCGTGCCGACATTCCGGGCGGCACCAACTGGCGCGGCGTGACCGAGCGTCCGTTCGAACAGCTGCTTGCGGCGCTGTCCGAGCACGGCACCTTCCGCAGTCGTCCCGAAGCGGAGAGCGATCCATCCTGGAAGCAGGTCATCCCATATGTGGTGCTGCGTGACGACGACCGCGTCTTCCTTATGCGCCGAACGCGAGCAGGTGGCGATGCGCGCCTGCACGATCGCTACTCGATCGGCATCGGCGGCCACGTGAATCCGGTCGATATCGACGTCGAAGGCGGCCTGCGCCGTGAGTGGGCAGAAGAGATCGACTCCGACTTCGTTCCCGATTTCGAACCCCTGGCCATGCTCAACGACGACGGAAATGCGGTCGGAGCCGTCCACCTGGGCCTGGTCTATGTTGCCCAGGCGCACGGTCGGCCGGTCGCCATCCGCGAGCACGACAAGCTCGTGGGCTCGTTCGTGCCCTGGTCGGACGTTGCGTCGGTCTCCTCCGCTCTTGAGACCTGGAGCCAGCTGTTGTTCGAGTTCCTGAACGCTACGCGGCAAAGACGACTGGAAACCGGCGCAGGCGGATAATCATTCTCTAACCATGAATCTCTCGCGGGTCGAGTCACTCCTGCGTGGGCTCGCACGCATGTGCTTTGCCCTAGGCCTCGTCCTGCTCCTCGTCGCGCCCGCGGTAGCCGACGAATTCCCAGCCAAAGGTATACGTGCTGCCCACGAGCGGCATCGTCGATCAGGTCATGTCCGGCTACATTCACGACGGCATCTCCAAAGCTCATGACGAAGGCGCCGCGGCCGTTCTGATCGAGCTCAACACGCCCGGTGGCGACTTGACCGCGACGCGCGACATCGTCACCACGATGCTCAACGCGCCACTGCCGGTGATCGTCTGGGTGGGTCCACCTGGGTCCCGCGCGGCGAGTGCTGGCACGTTCATCACGCTCTCTGCAAACGTGGCGACGATGGCGCCGGGCACGAACATCGGCGCTGCCACGCCAATCGACAGCAGCGGCCAGAACATCGGCACCGACCTGCAGGCCAAGATCATGGAGGACACGCTCGCGCTGCTGCGCAGCATCTCCGACTCGCGCGGCCGCAACTACGACGTCGCGGCAACGGCAGTAACCGACGCGAGTTCGTTCACAGCGACCGAGGCAGTCAGCGCGGGTCTCGTCGACGGCCTGGCTGACTCGCCTGAGGCCGCGGTCGCCTTTGCCAACGGAAGGACCGTGACCGTCAACGGCGAGCAGGAGACGCTGGCGCTCGATAACGCACAGCTCCTCGACGTGTCAATGAACCCGCTTCAGTCGCTGCTGCACCTGCTCAGCGACCCGAACATCGCGTTCATTCTCTTCACGCTCGGTTTCTACGGGCTGATCCTCGAGCTCGCGCATCCCAACTTCGTGACCGGGATCATCGGCGGCATCAGCATCATCCTGGCTTTCATCGGCTTTGGCAGCCTGCCCCTCAACCTGGCCGGCTTGCTGCTGATAGGCCTCGGGATCATCCTGTTTGTGCTCGAGCTGACGGTGACCAGCCACGGCCTGCTGACGGTCGGCGGGATCATCTGCCTGGTCCTCGGCGCAGCCGCGCTGTACACCGAACCAGGCACACCCACTGCACCGGACGTGACCGTCGCCTGGCCGGTGATCGCGGTCATTGCCGTTCTGACCGCCGCCTTCATGTTTGGTGCTGTCTTTGTGGCCATGCGCGCGCGGCGCAGCCACAGGACGGCTCCCGGATTAATTGGTTCCGAGCTCGCGCCCAACACGCTGGCCGAGGTGCGCCAGCCGTTGACGCCCATTGGCTCGGTCTATGCTGGCGGCGAGGAATGGACTGCCCGCACCTCAGACGAGCATCCGCTTCAGCGCGGCACCCCCGTTCGCATCGTGCGCCAGGAGGGACTGACCCTGATCGTCGAAACCACCGATGGAACAGCTCGCGCGTGAGCGCCGGCTAAGCGAAAGGAAGCGGATTTGGACACCATTTCCCTGGCGGCGATCGTCGCCGTCGTCGTCTTCGTGCTCATCGTGCTGTACCTGTCTGTGCGTGTCGTGCAGCAGTACGAGCGGATGGTCATCTTCCGTCTCGGCCAGACAGGGCCGGGACTGGTGCGCGGGCCAGGCCTGCGCTTCCTCATTCCGGTAATCGACCGCCCCGAGAAGGTCGACATCCGCGAGAAGTTCATCGAGGTGCCAAGTCAGACGACGATCACCAAGGACAACGCCCCGATCAACATCGACTTCCTGATCTATTGGTACATCTCGAGCCGCTCCGTTCGATCGTCAACGTTCAGAACTTCGCCGGGGCGCTGCAGGGCATCGCCACGACGACGCTGCGCGCCGTCATCGGCGACATCCTGCTCGACGACGTGCTTTCCAAGCGCGATCAGATCAACGAGGTCCTCCGGGCCAAGCTCGATGAGCAGACCGAGCGCTGGGGCGGCAAGGTGACGACCGTCGAGATCCGCGAGATCATCCCGCCGCGCGACGTGCAGGAGGCCATGAACCGCATGCTCTCCGCGGAGCGCAATCGGCGTGCAGTGATCACCGAGTCCGAGGGCACCAGGCAGGCCAACATCAACGTCGCCGAGGGCGAAAAGCAGGCCAACATCCTGCGCGCTGAGGGCACTCGCCAGGCAGAGATCCTGAACGCGGAGGGCTTCAGCCAGGCCCTCGAACGCATCTTCTCGGCCGCGCGCCAGGTCGACGAGAAGACGATGACGCTGCAATACCTGGAGGCGCTCAAGGGCCTCGGTCAGTCGCCATCGACGAAGTTCGTGATTCCACTCGAGTTCGTCGAGCTTGCCGATCGCATCGGCAACTTCACCCAGCGTGGGCTGGAAGCGGGTGCCGCAGTCGAGACCAGCAGCACTACGGCCGCACCGACCCCGCCCGCAGCGACGTAGCCGGTCTGGTGCACTGAGCACCAGTCCAGTGCAGTGGATGGTCCTTCCGGACAGGACCGGGGTGGTACGTCCGAAGGCTGTGTGAGGCGGTTCGCTCCCAATAGCATCACAGGTGATCACTAATCAGGAGAGTCATGCCCGCCAAGATCCTGGTCGTCGCCGCGCAGCCTGCGATCCACTTCAGGTCAGCAACATGTTGCGGCCGCGATGGGCACGAGATGCTCACGGCCACCGACGCCCAGGATGGACTGCGCCGATGGGCCGCCGACAGGCCGGATCTGATCGTGCTCGACAACGACCTGCCCGGCCCGTCCGGGCTGGAGCTGCTGGCCCGGATCCGCGGCGCCGAGCCGGCCGGCACGCACACACCCATCGTGCTGCTCGGCGGCACGACTGACAGTCGAGGCGAAGGTCGGGCGCGCTGCGCGCCGGTGCCGACGATTACCTCGGCAAGCCGATCCACCCGCAGGAGCTTTCAGCACGCGTGCGCGGACTGCTGGCGCGCTTCGCGCGGCGGCCCCAGGCAGCCGCGCCGCGGCATGCGTTTGGGCGCGTCCACGCGTATTACGGCGCCAAAGGCGGCGTGGGCACCACGACGTTGGCCATCAACACGGCGATCGCGCTGCATCGAGATGAAGCGCTCAGTCGCGCTCGTCGATGCCAACCTCCAGTTCGGCGACCACCGCGTGTTCCTCGATCTTGGCCCTGATCAGCGGTCGATCGTCGACGCGGTCACCGCGACCGCCGGTCGATGCCGACATCGTGCGCCGCGTGATGGTCCGCGCACGAATCCGGGATCGACCTGCTGCTCGCGCCGCCGTCGCCCGGAAGCAGGCCGAGCTTGTCAGCGCCGAGCAGCATCACCTGCTGCGCGTGCTCGAAATTCTGCGCAGCATGTACGACTACGTCGTGGTCGATATGGACCAGCGACTTGACGACCACATGCTCGATGTCATCGGTGCAGCGGACCGCCTGATCGTGGTCATGACGGCCGACCTGTCGTGTCTCAAGAACGTTCGCCTCGTGCTCAAGACGATGGCTCAACTGGCCGTACCCGATGAGCGGCTCATGCTCGTGCTCAACCGTGCCAACGCGTTCACAGGCATATCCGCCAGGTCGGTCGAGAGCGTGCTCAGGACGCACATAGCCCAGCAGATCATCAACGACTATCGAACGGCCGTCTCCGCGCTCAATTCGGGCGCCCCGTTCATGTCGGCCAAGCCGGAATCGGCCTTGTCCCAGGCCGTGGCCGAGCTCGCTCACCTCGTCGATCAACAGGCAACCGATGGGATAGAGCTGGGCGAGCTGGAGCTTGCCGGCACCCGCTAGCGGTGGGCAACGGAGCGATCGCGCTCGTTAAGGCTCCGATAAGCCGAAGTTAATCGTCGGGCAATCTGTCGCGGCTAGCGTGCATGAGTGCTCGCGACCCTCGTAACCGCTGTCATCAATGGTCTCCGCGGCGAGCTCGTGCGCGTCGAGATAGATGTCGCGCCCGGGCTGCCCGTGTGCCACATCGTGGGCCTTCCGGACGCCGCGCTGTCAGAGGCGCGCGAGCGCGTCAGGGGAGCGATCCGCAACTCCGGCTTCGAGTATCCCATGAGCCGGATCACGGTCAACCTCGCGCCGGCCGATCGGCGCAAGCGCGGATCAGCGTACGACCTCGCGATCGCGATCGGCATCCTCGTCGGCCTCGGGCCAGATCCGCCGTGGCGGCGGCTCGTGGGCGCTGCTCGGCGAGCTGTCGCTCGCGGGCACGGTCGAACCGGTGGCCGGAGTGCTGCCGATGGTTGCGACCCTGGTCCGCCAGGGCTATCGCCGGGTGATGGTCCCGGCCGCCAACGTGGCGGAGGCGCAGGCTGGTGCGCGGCGTCGAGGTGGCTGGCGTGGAAGGGCTCGATGACGCGGCCCGGCTTGTCGCCGGACCGCGCGGCCGGACCGCCGGTCGAGCCACGCGGCGGCCGGCAGTTCAGCTTTCCGGGCCGAATCTGACTGATCCCAATCCCGGCAGCAGCAATGCTGCGCTTGCCGGCCAGGTCGACGCGGTCGATCTCGTCGACATTCGCGGCCAGCGCCACGCGCGCTGGGCGCTCGAAGTTGCCCTCGCCGGCGGCCACAATCTGCTGATGGTCGGTCCGCCGGGTGCGGGCAAGACGTTGCTGGCCCGTTCCATACCCGGCCTGATGCCGCCACTCGACGATGACGAGGCGCTGGAAACCACGGTCATCGAGAGCGTCGCCGGGCTGCTGCCGGCGCGCGGGGATGACGGCCTGCGACGGCAACGGCCGTTCCGCGCGCCGCACCACACGTCGTCGTACGTGGCCCTCGTGGGCGGCGGACCGGCGCTGCTGCCCGGAGAGGCGACCCTGGCGCACCACGGCGTGCTCTTCCTCGACGAGCTGGCCGAGTTCGATCGCCCGGCGCTCGACGCCCTCCGCCAACCGCTCGAGGAGGGGGTGGTGGCAATTGCCCGTGCGAGCGGCCGCGTTCGCTACCCGGCACGCTTCCAGCTCGTGGCGGCCATGAACCCGTGTCGCTGCGGTCACTACAACGACGACCGCCAGCGCTGCCGCTGTCCGACCGGCGATCCGGATCGGTATGTGCGCCGAGTGAGCGGACCGCTGATCGACCGCATCGACATCCAGATCGAGATGAGCCGCGTACCTCCAGAGGCACTCCTGGGCGGGCCGGCGCCCGAGACGAGCGCGGTCGTGCGTGATCGAATCGCGGTGGCCCGCGCGGCAGGAAACAGGCGCAACGGCGGCAGGCCCAACGCGCGCCTCGCGTCGACCGCACTGGTCGAGCTCTGCGCGATGGACCGCGCGGCAGACGGGACGCTCGCCGAGCTGGCCGAGATCGACCACCTGACCGCGCGGTCGATACACAGGATGCTGCGTGTGGCGCGCACGATCGCCGATCTTTCCGGACACGAACCGGTTACCAAGATGGACATCCTCGGCGCGCATGCGTTGCGCGATCCCGGCGCGTCGCTCAATGAGCGCGTCGCCGCCTGACCCGAGTCGAGCAACCGAGCCATGGACGAGCGCAGTGCCTGGATCGCGCTGGCATCGGTCGAGGGCGTTGGCGAGGAGACGTGGGCAAAGCTCATCGCGGACTTCGGCACTGCCGGCCAGGCGCTGGAGGCCGCGAACGACGCGCGCCTCGATGCGTGGATGACGCAGCGGGCGCGAAGCGAAGGGCGGGTGCCGCTTAACAGCCGCGGCCTCGCGGCGCTGCGGGCCACGGCCGCGGATCCCCGCCGTCCGCTCGATGAGCTCCACGATCGAGGGCTGTGGACGCTCACGCCACTCGATGCCGACTATCCGCGCCGGCTGCGAGACCTGGATCCGCCGCCCGCGACGATCCACGGCAACGGCGCGCAGCAGATCATGAACGCTTCAAGGGCCATTTCGGTGGTCGGAACGCGGACGCCCACGCTTGCCGGGCGAGCGTTGACCACGAGATTGGCGGCCCGCCTGGTCGAGCACGGGGTTGTTGTCGTTTCCGGCCTCGCTGTCGGCATCGACGGGGCGGCACACTCAGCCACCGTCGCCGCCTGCGGCCGAACAGTGGGCGTGATCGGCGGCGGTCACGACCACCCGGGGCCGCGCGCGCACCGTCTCTTGCGCGAGGAGATCGTCGAGAAAGGCGGCGCCTTGATAAGTGAGTACCACCCCACGGTGCGCGCGCGGCGTGGCACGTTCCCACGCCGCAATCGAATCATCGCCGCACTCGGCGATGCGACGATCGTTGTCGAGGCGCCCATCCGCAGCGGCGCGCGGATCAGCGCCGCTCTGGCGCTTGAGCTGGGACGATTGGTGCTCGTCGCTCCGGGTCGAGTCGGTGATTGGTCCACAGCCGGATCGCTGGCGCTGCTGCGCGAGACGCCGGCGCGGCCCTTGGTCGGTCTGGACGAGATGGTCGAGGACCTCGCGTTGCTGGAGCATGCCGCGGACGGCAACAGTCGTGACGTGGCCCCGCTTTCTGCCGAAGCGCTGCTGGCGACACTCGGGCCGACGGAGCTGATCGTCGCGCGCCGCCTGCTGAGGGGCCCAGCCGCGCTCGATGCCATCGTCGCCGATACCGAGCTGCCGCCCGCGGTGGCCTCCAGCGCGGTAACGCTGCTCGTCATCCGGGGCTGGGTGAGGTCGGTAGGGCCGGCATACATGTGTGCCGGCGCCCTTGCAAGATGAACCCAGCGGCAGGGGGACATCAGTACCGTTGTTGGCACGGTGGTGCGTCGGCGAACCTTGGTTGGTGATAAACAGCGTGATCATCCACCTCGAGAACGACCTGCCCGTCGTGGTCGACCTCGAAGAAATGCCGCATCTGGGCGACCGGATGCTCAAATGCACGAACGTGCGCACCGTGGACGGCAAGCGGCCGGCGTTCGTGCAGGACCGCCACGCGACGTTCCTCATTCCGCTCCAGATCGTGCGCGTGATCGAGGTGCCCCAGGAGGCCGATGGCGCTCTCGCCGGGTCGGTTGAAGGGGAAGTGCCCGCGCCCCAAACCACGCCGATGCCAGAACCCGTCGTTGCTGACGAGGGCGCTGAGGAAGACCTGTTGGCGCGCATTCGCCAGATCTGAGCGCGTCGGGACGATCCAGCGAACGGATCGACCCGTGCTACGCTCGAAATAGATGGCAAAGAACTTGGTGATCGTCGAGTCACCGGCAAAGGCGCACACGATCGAGCGATATCTGGGTCCCGGATACCGGGTACTGGCCTCGTACGGCCACGTCCGGGATCTGCCGGAAAACCCGGGCAAGAACAAGCTTGGCGTTGATGTCGACCACGACTTCAAGCCCGAATACGTAATCTCGGAGGACCGCAAGAAGCAGGTCGCGACGATTGCCAAGGAGGCAAAGTCGGCCGACACCGTCTATCTCGCGACCGACCTTGATCGCGAGGGCGAGGCGATTGCGTGGCACGTCGCCGAGGCGGCCAACGTCCCCGCCGACAAGACCCGCCGCGTCACTTTCTCCGAGATCACGCCCGACGCGATCCGCGAGGCGTTCGAGCACCCGCGCGAGATCGACCACAACCTGGTCGACGCGCAGCAAACTCGCCGCATCCTCGACCGACTTGTCGGCTACACGCTCAGCCCGCTGCTGTGGCGCAAGGTGCGCGCCGGCCTGTCTGCCGGCCGCGTCCAGTCTGTCGCTGTGCGCCTGGTTGTCGAGCGCGAGCGCGAGATCAACGCCTTCCAGGCGCGCGAGTACTGGACCATCGAGGCGCTGCTGACGACCAATGACGGCGGCCAGCTGAGCGCTGAGATGGTGCGCATCGACGGGAGTCCGGTCGCCACCGGTGCAGACCAGGTGACCGATGCCAAGCACGTCGTCATCGCCGACCAGCACACCGCCGACAGCCACGCTGCAGCTCTGAGCGAGCTGACGCCCGTCGTCGAGTCGGTCTCCAAGCGCAGCTCGAAGCGCCGCCCTGCGCCGCCCTTCACGACGAGCACGCTCCAGCAGGAGGCCAGCCGCAAGCTCAGCTTCAACCCCAAGCGCACGATGCGCGTCGCCCAGGATCTGTACGAGGGCATCGACACGCCCGAGGGACGCGTCGGCCTGATCACATACATGCGCACCGATTCGCCGCAGATGGCGCAGGTCGCGATGCGCGAGGCGCGCGACTTGATCTCGACTCGCTTCGGGCTGCGCTACGTGGTCGCCAAGGGCCGCGTCTACAGCGCCAGGAGCAAGGGTGCGCAGGAAGCGCACGAGGCGATCCGGCCGACGGCCTTCGAGCGCGACCCGGACTCCCTTGCCGACGCGCTTTCTCCTGAACAGCTGCGCCTGTACCGCCTGATCTGGCAGCGCGCGCTTGCCTCGCAAATGGCTGACAAGGAGCTCGAGACCACGGCTGCCGAGCTGCGCGCCGGTCCATACGAGCTGCGCGCAAGCGCGACGCGGACCGTCTTTGATGGCTTCTCCGCCGTGTACACGGAGGGACTTGACGATGCGGCCGAGGAGGCCGAGCGGACGCTCCCTCCGCTTGCAGAAGGCGATCGCACCAGCGTCACCGAGGTGACCCCTGGCCAGCACTTCACCCAGCCGCCGCCGCGCTACACCGAAGCGACGCTGATCAAGGCGCTCGAGGAACGCGGCATCGGCCGGCCGTCGACGTACGCGGCAACGATCTCGACCATCACCGACCGCGGCTATGTCACGGTCGTCGAGCGGCGCCTGCGGCCCGAGCCGGTCGGAGAGGTGGTGACGGACCTGCTCGTGGAGCATTTCGGCGACTTCGTCGACTACGACTTCACGGCGCGCATGGAGAACGACCTGGACGAGGTTGCGGAGGGCAAGCGCAACTGGGTTGCCCTGCTGCGCGGTTTCTACGACCCCTTCGTCGGCCTCGTCGACTTGAAGCGCAAGGAGCTGCGCCGGAGCGACTTCACGACCGAGGCGACCGACGAGCTGTGCTCCGAAGGTCATCCGATGGTCATCCGCCTCGGCCGCAACGGCCGTTTCCTGGCCTGTTCGCTCTACCCCGAACACCGCGAGACGCGGCCACTGCCCGGGGAAGAGCAGGAGATGCCGGCCGTCGAGGGCGTCGGTGAGACGTGCCCCGAGTGCGGCCAGGGCACGCTCGTCGCGCGGCGCGGGAAATTCGGTCCCTTTGCGGGCTGCTCCAGGTACCCGGAGTGCAGCTACATCCGCCGCACGGGCCCGCCGCCGCCCGAGCCGCTGGCTTTCGAGGTGACCTGCCCGAAATGCAACGAGGGCCATCTCGTCAGCCGTCGCGCGCGCAGGTCGGGAAGCGTCTTCTGGGGCTGCTCGCGCTACCCAAAGTGCGACTTCACGTCGTCACGCGAGCCTCTCGGACCGGTCCACGACACTGACGAGGGACCTGTTGCGCGCGAGGGCGAGAGCGGCGCGATATGCCTCAAGTGCGGTGCGCCCGTCACCCTGCCCGATGGCTACGTTCCCGGTCAGAAGCTGGCCGGCGGCGAGCCTAACCCGGACGCGCTCGCGTCGCCGCGGCGCGGCGGGCGAACGCGCGGCGCAGGTGCTCGCGCCTCGTCGACGACGAAGCGCCCGCCGACGACACGACGCCCCCGGCGCGCCGCGTGACAGGAGCCGAGGCGCTCGACGCGTTCCTCGGCCGGCTCGCCGCTCGCGACTCGTCCGAGAACACCCGGCGCGCCTATCGCACCGCGATCGGCCAGTACCTCGACTTTCTCGACGAGCGCCACGCGCGATGGCGCGACCCGGGCAGGGCCACGGTGCGCGCGTATCTAGGCCGTCTCGCCGAGCGCGGCATAGCCAGGCACTCGATAAGCAGCCGGCTCGCCGCGCTGCGCTCGTTCTATCGCTACGCGCTCAGGGAAGGGCTGGTCGACGCAGATCCCTGGTCCGCGACGCTCACGCCGCGCCTGCCGCGCAGGTTGCCCCAGGTTCTCGCGGTGGCTGACGTCGAGCGGCTGATCGACGTGGCGCATGCGGAACGGACGCAGGACGCGCTGCTGGTCCGGGACGTGGCCATGGTCGAGACCGCTTATGCGGCCGGTCTGCGCGTAAGCGAGATCGCCAGCGCACAGCTCGCGGACCTTGACCTGGGCCGGGGCGAGCTGCGCGTGATGGGCAAGGGCCGCAAGGAGCGCGTCACGTTGCTCGGTCGTCCCGCGATCGAGGCGCTGGAGCGCTATCTCGATGAGGGACGGCCCGCGCTGATCGCAAGGGCGATCGTCACCTCGGACGAGGGAACACTGTTCCTCAACGTTCATGGCGTGCCGCTCGGAGTTCGGGGCGTCCGCTACCGACTCGATCGCCTGATGCGCGCGGCCGGACTGCCCTCGGGCTCGTCTCCGCACACGTTGAGACACTCGTTTGCCAGCCATCTGCTCGAAGGTGGTGCTGATCTGCGCGTCGTCCAGGAGCTCCTCGGACACGCCAGCCTGGGCACCACGCAGATCTACACGCATGTCTCGCCGGCACGCTTGCGCAGCGCGTATCGCCAGGCACATCCGCGGTCATCGGGGACGGCCGGCACCACGACCCAGTGAGCGGCCGGATGCTGGCCCGCGCGGGCCTGATCGTCTCGATCGCGTTCCTCGCGTCGCGCATCCTGGGCTACGTACGCGTCGTCATCATCACCAATGAGTTCGGCGCCGGCATGGAGCTGGACGCCTATTTCGCCGCCTTCCGAGTTCCCGACGCGATCTTCCAGCTCGTCGCTGCCGGTGCGCTGAGCTCGGCCATGATCCCGGTTCTGGCTGGTCTGTTCAGCCGCAACGAGGAAGACCGCGCGTGGCGCGTCGTGTCGACCGTGCTCAACGTGATGCTCATCGTCCTTTTCACGCTGTCGGTCATCGTCGCCATCTTCGCGCCGGAGATCGTGCCGATCATCACGCCCGGCTTCGACGCGGTTGCAACCGAGCTGACCGTGCGGCTGACGCGGATCATGCTTCTGTCGCCGATCCTGCTCGCGCTCGCCGCGGTCGCCTCGAGCGTGCTCAACGCGCGCGGCCGCTTTGGGGCGGCCGCCATCGCACCAAGCGTCTACAACATCGCGATCATCTTCGCCGCGCTCGTACTCGGTCCATACCTGGGAGTCGAGGCGCTGGCCATCGGCGTCGTCCTTGGGTCGCTGCTCCACCTGAGCGTGCAGGTTCTTCCCGTCATCCACGAGAGGTTCCGCCTGTCGTTCGACATCGACCTGAGCGACGCCTCGTCGCGCCAGGTGCTGCTCCTGATGGCGCCGCGCGCCCTGGGTCTCGGGGCAAACCAGATCACGTTCATGGTTGCCACGATGCTCGCGACAGGCGTCGGTGTGGGCGCGGTCACGAGCTACAACATCGCCTGGACGGTGATGCAGATCCCACTTGGCGTGATCGGCTTTCCGCTCGGCGTGGTCCTGCTGCCGTCGCTGTCGAGGGCGGTCGCGTCGGGCTCGGTGCGCGAGTTCGGGCGAATGATCGTCGGCTCGGCGCGGCTGGTGCTGTGGATCATGCTCTTCGTCACGACGGTCGGAATCGTCATCCGCCGCCAGGTCGTGGACATGCTCTTCGTGGGCCTCGACGAGAATGCGCTATCGCTTACCGCTGACACTCTGTCGTTCCTGTTGCTGGGTCTCTCCGCCTACTCGCTCGTGATCATCTTCGCGCGCGCCTTCTATTCGGGCCACGACACGCGCACGCCGGTCATCACGGCTCTTTTTGACATGACCACGAGCATCGTCGTCAGTGTCCTCACCGTCGGCACGATGGGCCTGTCCGGCATTGCCCTCGGACTCTCGTGCGGGGCCTTCGCGGAGGCAACCGCGCTGGGAATACTGCTCTGGCGGCGCACACCGGGCACGGGCCTGGAATCGATCATCCGGCCGTTCTTCGTATTCGCCGTCGGCGCCTTCGCGGCCGCAGCCGTCGCGGTGGTCGTGGTGCGCCTGACCGACCCGATCATCGGTGAAGAGCCCGGCCGCTTTCTGCTTCTTGTCCAGATCACGCTGGCCGCCGCCGCGGCAGCCCTCGTCTACGTGCTGTACACGCGGCTGCTGAGAATTCCCGAGCTGCAGCAGACGATCGATATCGCGCGTTCGTTCATGCGCCGCGGAGGCGGAGGCACGGGTGGTGCCGGCACGGGAACCGGCGATGATGTGGCCAGTGATACTGAAGTTGCGGCCGAGATAGTCGGGGACAGCGAGGGCGAAGTATGAGCGGCCACACGCTCGGCGATCTGCTGCGCGAGCTCGAGTCGCGCGGATACCTGCGCACCGTCCTCGCCCAGCCGGGCGTGCCCGTCGCGTCGATCCCGGTCGCGGCCATTGCCTTCGACTCGCGCTCAGCTGGCGCGGGCGACGTGTTCGTCGCGGTAGCCGGCGAGGTTGTCGACGGACATGACTTTGCGCCTGCCGCGGTACGCAGCGGTGCGGTCGCGATCGTGGGCGAGCGGGCCGTTGCGGGCGTCGACGTGCCGCAGATCCTTGTTGCGTCCGCGCGTTCCGCGCTGGCCGTCGCCGCCGCGTGGATCAACGACTTCCCCAGCCGCGAGCTTGGCGCGGTCGGCATCACCGGCACCGACGGCAAGACGACAACTTCGTATCTCACTCGGGGCATGCTCGTGGAGTGCGGTGTGCCTGCCGGCCTGATCACGACGATCGAAGTCGTGATTGGCGGCAGCAGCGAGGGTTACACCGGGCACACGACGCCCGAGGCCCCGGTCATCCAGGCCGACCTGCGCCGGATGGTCGACGCCGGCGACCAGGCCGCGGTCATCGAGACGACGTCTCACGGACTGGCGCTCGAGCGCGTCGCCGAGATCGACTACGACATCGGCGTCTTCACCAACCTGACCCACGAGCACCTCGACCTGCACGGCACCTACGACGCTTACGTAGCTGCCAAGCGCAGTCTCTTCGAGCGCCTGTCGCCGCATACGGGCACCGCCGCCAAGACCTGGCCCAAGGGCGCCGTGGTCAACGCCCAGGACGAGCGTGGCCCAGAGATGGCGGCTGCAGCGCGCTCCGCCGGCGCACTGGTGCTGACGTATGCCGTCGATCCAGATGCCGACGCCGACATCGTCGCGCGCGGCGTACGCGACGACGGCCGGTCGCTGCACATGCGCGTTCGGACGCCGCGCTGGGAAGACGATCTGGATATCGCCTTGACCGGCCGCTTCAACGCGTTCAACGCACTGGCCGCGATCGGCGTCGGTGAGCTGCTCGGGCTCGATCCGGGCGCGATGCGTCGGGGCCTGGGCGCCGTGAACGCCGTAAACGGGCGCATGCAGCGTGTCGACGAAGGTCAGCCATTCGGAGTCTTCGTCGACTTCGCCCATACGCCCGGCGCCCTGGCCGCGGCTCTCGACGCGCTCAACCCGATCGCTGCCGCGCGCGGCGGGTCGCTCATCTCCCTGTTCGGCTCACCCGGCTCGCGCGACATCGGCAAGCGGCCCATGATGGGCCGCGCCGCCGGCGAGCGATCAAGGGTCGTCATTCTGACCGACGACGATCCGCGCGACGAGGACGAGATGGGCATCCTCCAAGAGATCGCCGTCGGCGCAGAAGAGGCCGGTCTGCGCCGGGATCGCGACCTGCTGCTCATCCCCGACCGTGGCGCGGCCATCAGACGCGCGCTCGAGCTCGCGCGTCCGAACGACATCGTGTTGCTCGCGGGAAAGGGCCACGAGCCGACGATCGCTCTCGCACGCGGTGCCGTGCCGTGGAACGAGGCACAGGTCGCGCGCGCGGCGCTCAACGAGTTGGGTTATCGCGCCTCAGCCGACGATTAGCTCCGGCTGCGATACGCGCGCGCTGCGGGCAGCACGGCGGCAGCCAGTGCGTCACTGATCGAGCTCGCCAACGCGTCGCCGATCGGATTAATGTTCACGCGCCCCAGGTTGGTAAGCACCACCACGGTCAGGCCCGTGTCGGGGTAGTGCCACATCGCGGCGTCGAAGCCGCGCAGCGATCCAAGGTGGCCGAACATGCGCACTCCGTCCTTGACCCGCGTCTCGGTCCCGAGCCCGTACGTGCCGTCCGAATTGGGCGAGTAGGCGTAGTCCTCCATCGCGGCCAGGGCGTCTCCGCTGACGACTTTCCCGCCGTACAGCGCGGCACACCATTTCGCGATGTCGCGCGCCGACGAGACGATGCCTCCTGCCGACCAGGCCACGCTGGCGGCGGAGATGGTCGGCCGATAGTTGGTCGCGTCGGACCACTCGTGCCATGTTCCGGACTTGTACAGGTAGCCATCGGCCGACACCGCCGGCGGGGCGGCCGTGCCCTGGAAATAGGTATGGCGCAGGCCGAATGGTTTGAAGAAGCGCTTCTTGAACACCGTTCCGATCGGCTTGCCTGTCACCTTCTCGATCACCAGGCCGAGCAGGATGAAGCCGGTGTTGCTGTAGTGGAAGCACGTCCCCGGATCGCAGTACGGCGCGCCGACGAAGTCGTCCAGGATCTCCTGCGGCGTCCAGTAGTGGGTCTTGTCGTTCTGGAACACGCGCTTGTTGTAGTTCGGGTATTCGAAGTAGTTGTAGACCCCACTGGTGTGCCCCAGCAGCTCGCGCAGCGTGATCTGGTCTGCGCGCGGATAGTCCGGCAGCCAGTTGGCCAGCGGATCATCGAGGGCGAGCCTGCCTCTGTCGACCAGGGTCATGATCTCGGCGGTGACGAAGGTCTTGGTGATCGAGCCAACGACGTACGGAATCTGTCCCGTGGAGGCCTCATCGGGATCGATCTGGGCGAGGCCGCTGCCGGCTTTCCAGATGCTGCCGTCGGGGAAGATCACCGCCGCCCCGGCGCCTGGGATGTTGAGCACTGCGCGCTGGTCGTCGAGGACGGCCTGCAGCTGCGGCGAGCTGACGACGGCAAGCGAGCTCGATCGCGATGTCGTGCGCTGACCGACAAGAGTCGCGCCCAGGCTGAGCCTGGCCGTCGGTCCGGCCACGCCCTCTCCGTTGGCAGCGGGATAGGCCACGGCCGCGAGCGCGTCGACGATCGGGTTGGCTTCGATGTGGCCCAGGTTGGTCAGCACCGTGATCGTCATGTCGGTGTCGGCGAAGTGCCACATCGCCGCGTCGAAGCCGCGGATCGAACCGGTGTGTCCGAACACCCGCTCGCCCTCGATGACCCGGCTGCGCGTGCCGAGCCCGTACGTCTCGTCGACCTTGGGGTAGTAGGTCCAGTCCTCCATCTGGGCGAGGTACTCGGGCTGGACGATGTGGCCGCCGTACAAGGCATCGCCCCAGACGGTTATGTCATGCGCACTGCCATCGATGGCGCCAGCCACCCAGGCCACCGTGGCGCCCGAGATGGTCGGTCGGTAATCGGTCCCGTCCGACTGCTCCTTCAGCCCGACGGCACGCTGGATGTAGCCCTCCGCAGCGGTTGGCGGCGGCGGTCCGCTGCCCTCGAAATAGGTGTCGTTCATGCCCAGCGGCCCGAAGAAGCGCTGCTGGTAGATGTCGCCCATCTTCTGGCCAGTGATCTGCTCGATGATCATGCCGAGCAGGATGAAGTTCGTGTTGCTGTAGCGGTAGTCGGTCCCCGGTGGGAAGAAGGGGGCGTGCGCGAAGGTCGACAGGATCTCCTCCGGCGTCCACGAATGGCCGCGCATTGAGCCGAAGACGAGCGCGTCATAGTTAGGTGCAAGGAAATAGTCGTAGATGCCGCTCGTGTGGCCGAGCATCTCGCGAATGGTGATGTTCTGGGCGTTCGGATAGGCGGGCATCCAGTTCGAGAGCGGATCATCGAGCGAAAGCTGGCCCTCCGCGGCGAGCTGCATGACGACCGCGGTCACGAACGTCTTGCTGATCGAGCCGACAACGAACGGCGTCTGGTCGGTTACGGGCTCCTGTGGGTCGATCCGGCCGTCGCCACTGCTGCCCGTCCAGATGCTGCCGTCGGGGAAGGCAATCGACGCGCCAATACCCGGGACTCCTCCGTCCTGCTGCTGTTGATCGAGGACGGCCTGGAGCTGTGGGCCAAGCTGCTGGGCCAGGCCAGTGTCGGGCGTGAGCGTGCGCGGCGGGGAGAACGAGCCGAGCGGGGTAGGCGGAGCCGTCGGCGGCTGAGTCTGAGGCGGTCCAGTTGTCGGAGGAGGTGCTGAGCTCGGAACAAGGCTGGGCGTCGCGGGGGCAGGCGACGTAGTGGCCGGCACGGATGTCGGGCCTGCGCTGAAAACCGGCGCGGGGGTCGCGGTCTGGGTCGGGTTGGGAGTAGGGGTAGAGCTCGTGCAGCCGATGGCAATCGCTGCCAGCAGCGTGATCAGCAGCCGAGAACCTTTGGTATCAGTCAGCTCGAAAAAGTCCTCTTGAACCGCTTCAATCGACACCGGCGCGCGCTCCGGACCGGCGTCCGCTTCACGGTACACTGAGTTGCAGATGTCGATTGAGCCCCTGAGCCCACCGCGCGATCAGGCCGCGGGCGCCGGGGCGCGCCACAGGGTCGCCCAGGCAATACCGTTCGGCTTCAGTCGCCGTGCCCTGAACGCGTCGGAGCGCAAGCTCGAGCAGGAGCTCACCGATCTCTATCCGCAGGCCGATCTCGGCAAGGTGCGCGAGGCGTGGCTCTTTGCGGTGGAAGCGCACGGGGCCCAGAAGCGAGCCAGCGGCGAGCCGTTCGTCAGTCACCCGCTCGCGGTGGCGCGTCTGCTGGTCGAGTACTTCGGCCTTGATCCCGAGGCGGTCCAGGCGACTCTCCTGCATGACGTCCCGGAAGACACCGAGTACTCGCTGTCCGATATCGAAGAACGCTTCGGCCCGCGCGTCGCTTCGCTCGTGGACGGCGTCACCAAGCTGTCCACGTTCGGAGGCCGCAGCCACCAGGAGCAGCAGGCCGAGAACATCCGAAAGATGCTCCTCGCGATGGCGGAGGACATCCGCGTCGTGCTCATCAAGCTCGTCGATCGGCTGCACAACATGCGCACCATCGGCGCGCTGTCCCCGGAGAAGCAGCACCGCATCGCGAGCCAGACGTCGGAGATCTACGCGCCACTGGCCGAGCGGCTGGGCATCTGGCAGGTCAAGTGGGAGCTCGAGGACCTGTGCTTCAAGGTGCTCGAGCCCGAGAACTACCGGCGTCTTGCGGAGCAGCTCGAGACGCGCCGCAAGGAACGCGAGCAGTACGTCAAGCGCGCCATGACCGTGCTCCGCGAGGCACTTGCCAAGACTGGCGTCGAGGCCGAGATCAGCGGCCGGCCGAAGCACATCAGCAGCATCTGGCGAAAGATGCAGCGCAAGAACGCGCGCTTCGAGGAGATCTACGACATCCATGCGGTGCGCGTCCTCGTCCACGAGGTCGCGGACTGCTATGCCGCCCTCGGTGTGGTCCATTCGATCTGGCGGCCCATCCCGGGCGAGTTCGACGACTACATCGCGGTGCCCAAGCAGAACGGCTATCAGTCGCTGCACACCGCGGTCATCGCGCTCGACGGCAAGCCGCTCGAGGTCCAGATCCGGACGCAGGCGATGCATCGCGTCAGCGAGCTTGGCGTTGCCGCTCACTGGCGCTACAAGGAAGGCGGCAAGGTCGACAAGGACTATGACGCCAAGCTTGCCTGGGTGCGCCAGATCATGGACTGGCAGCGCGACGTGGTCGACGCGACCGAGTTCATGGAGGGCCTCAAGATCGACCTGTTCCAGGACCAGGTCTTCGTCTTCACGCCGCGCGGCGATGTCAAGGATCTGCCTGCCGGCTCCACGCCGCTTGACTTCGCATATCGGATCCACACGGATGTTGGCCACTCTTGTATCGGCGCCAAGGTCAACAACCGACTCGTGCCGCTCGACTACAAGCTCAAGAATGGCGACATCGTCGAGATCGTCACGACCAAGGCCGTGCACGGGCCGTCGCGCGACTGGCTGAAGATCGTCCAGACCGGCCACGCCAAGGAAAAGATTCGTCAGTGGTTCAAGCGCGAGGAGCGCGAGGACAACATCGTTCATGGCCGCGATGCCCTCGAGCGCGAGCTGCGCCGCCTCGCGCGGACGAGCATCGAGAAACTCGGTCCGGACCGTATCGCGGAGATGGCGGAGCAGTACCGCTACCCAAGCGTGGACGACTTCTTCGCCGCGATTGGCTACGGAGCGATCTCTGCGCAGCAGGTCGTGACCCGGCTCGAGATCGTCGACGATGCGTCAGAGAGGGTGCTCCCGCAGGTCGCGCCACCGCCGCCTGCACGCACGGACGGCGTCAGGGTCAAGGGCGTTGGCGATCTTATGATCCGTTTCGCTCGCTGCTGCACGCCAATTCCCGGCGACCCGATCGTCGGCTACATAACCCGTGGCCGTGGCGTCACCGTCCACCTGCCGACCTGTCCGACCGTGGTCAACGAGAAGGAGGTCGGCCGGTTGATCGAGGTCGAATGGGAGCAGAGCGCCCAGCAGACATATCCGATCGCCATCCGCATCGAGGCCTATGACCGGCCCGGCCTGCTCTCGGAGATAACCAACGTGATCGCCGAGAACAAGGTCAACATCACGTCCGCCAACGTGCGTGCCAACACCGATCACACCGCGACCCTCGTGGCCACGCTGCAGGTCTCGTCAGTGGCGCAGCTGGCCAAGGTCCTGCAGCGCCTGGAGCAGCTGCGCGATGTTCACCAGGTCACCCGGGAGATGAGCTAGCGGCGTTTCGCCGGCGTTTCCGGTCATTTGGACCGATCGCGTCCACAATGCTCGCCCTCACAGCCCGTTTCTGGTCGACTGGACGAGTCGAGTCCACCCGGCCGGCGATGGCGTTTCCACACACAAACGCTGGACGCATTCCGTCGAATCAACCAGATCCAACCCTCCGCACGACTGGATAAGCGCGGATGGGTGACGCCAGCCAGCGCAGAACGGGTAGCTGGGAACTGGCGCTGCATGCGCCGATTTCGGTGGATGATGGACTTCGATGGTGGTTGGTTCACGTGGGTTACCGAGGAAGGCGACACGTTGGATCCGTACCTGCACTCGATGAGCACGATCGACTTGCGCGCGGCGTTCGATGCGCTAGCCGACAGGCAGTGACGCTAACCAGCGCATGACGGGCACGGCCGCGGCGAAGTCTGCGGCCAGCTTCGCCGGCAGTGACGGCGCGAACACGTCGTCTGTCGAAAGCTCCCGACCGAAGGTGACGTCCTTGAGCCGAAGCAGGCCAGCCTGCGGGTGGTCGGTCGGATAGGGCGCGGGAACGCGCTTGTACTCATCGCCATGGACCGGTTCGAAGGTCGCCAGGAACTTGGGATCCTCGAGTGCCGCCAGCGCGCCTTCGGGATGCTCGTCGATCTGCTTGCGATACGCGGCGAGGCGCGCCGGCTCAGGATGCCACATGCCGCCGCCCATGTAGCTGCCCTCGGGCGACATGTGGAAGTAGCCGCCGCCGTGGCGCTGTGACTGGCCGGTACTCGTGGCCGAGCCATCGCCTATCCACGGAAAGCTCGCCGCGACGTTCGTCTTGTACGGCGTCTTGTCCTTCGAGAAGCGCGTGTCGCGGTAGATCCGGAAGGGCGACGACTTCGGGTCGGCGCGCAGCGGAACTCCGCGCGCGGCGAGCTCGACCGCAAGATCCGAGCACAGCGCTTCGAGCGGTTCTTTGAGCAGGCGCTCGTAGTCACTCTTGCGTTCCTGGAACCAGGTGCGCTCGTTGTTGAAAGCAAGATCGACGAGAAACTGCATTGCCTCCGGCGAAAAGCCGTTGAACTGCCCCATCGATGTCTCCTCTAGCCGCTCGGCGTGGCCTCACGGCGTCGGACTGCGTCCTCCGCCGCGCGTGCCTCGACCTCGAACCTGTTGTCGCGGTAACGATCCTTGCCGGCCGCTGCTGCCCGCCGCGACTCCGCCATGTAGCGATAGATGTAGCCGAAGAAGCCGTTGTCGTGCCACTGGCGCACGTGCGTCAGCTCGTGCGCCAGCTCGGCGTCGTCGAGGGGCCGCCAGGCGATGATCCAGCGCTCGATCGTGATCGCGAGCCAGTTCTTGATGATGAAGCGGTTGCCGACGCCTCTTATGAACGGCAGGATGATGACGCGATGGGCGGGCACACGGTCGAACGTTGGCACGGCATGATTGTCGATCTCCGTCGTTAGACTCGGGCACGATGCCGCAGAAGTTTCAGGCTCCACGAGGAACGCGCGATCTGTTGCCCGCCGACATGGCCATGTGGCGGGCGCTCGAAGACAGCGCACGTCGGCTGACAAGCCTGTACGGATACCGACCGATCGAGACGCCCATGTTCGAGGACAGCAACGTCTTCGAGCGCGGCGTCGGCGAGGTCACGGACATCATCGAGAAGGAGCTGTTTCGAGTTCGATCACCCGGTGGTGACGCAGATCGGTGGGCGTTGCGGCCCGAGCCCACGGCGGGCATAGCGCGCGCCTACGTGGAGCATGGCATGCACACCCTGCCCCAGCCGGTGAAGCTGACGATGTGGGGGCCGATGTTCCGCTACGACCGACCGCAGGCCGGTCGCTACCGCGAGTTCTGGCAGTTCGATGTCGAGGCCATCGGCGACGCAGGCCCGGCGATCGATGCCGAGATCATCGAGCTCGCCTGGCGCTTCATCAGCGACGCTGGCATCGACAACCTGGAGCTGCACCTCAACTCGATCGGCGATTCGGCCTGCCGGCCGCGTTACATCGCCGCGCTGGTCGAGTACATGTCCGCGTTTGCCGCCGAGCTACCGGAGCTGGAGCGCCACCGACTCGAGAAGAATCCGCTGCGTGTGCTCGACTCCAAGCATCCAGGGACGCTCGAACGGCTCGCCGACGCGCCGCGCATCAGCGACTACCTGTGCGATGCGTGCCGCGCTCACTGGGACGGGCTGATCGAGCACCTCGATGCGCTCGGCGTCACGGTGACACCGGCGCCGCTGCTGGTACGCGGGCTCGACTACTACACGCGCACCGCGTTCGAGTTCTATCAACGCGGCGCACACGGACAACAGTCGGCGCTGGGCGGGGGAGGGCGCTACGACGGCCTGATCGAGCTGTTCGGCGCGAGGCCCACGCCGGGCATCGGCTTTGGCCTTGGCGTCGACCGCATCGCCCTGCTCGCCGCAGACGCGCTCGACGAGCAGCAGCCGCGCCGGCGCATTCAGTGGCGATCGTGGTCGGTGCCGATCCCGGAGCGACCGCGGCGCGCCTGAAGCTGGCCACCGAGCTGCGCGCCGCCGGAGTGGCGGCATCCGCCGATCTGGCGCAGCGCACGCTTTCCCGGCAGCTGGAGCGGGCGGCCCGCGAGGGTGCACACTTCGCAGTGATCGTCGGCGACGAGCTCGCCGCAGGCGAGGTCCAGCTCCGTGATCTGGAGGCCGGCACGCAGCGTCTGACGAAGGTCAGCGACCTCGCACGCGAGCTACAGCGCGCCCACGGCAGCCACCGCCACGGTTAGCGTCGCGGGCGGTCCCCAGGCCTGATCGAGGCTCAGCGGCCCCGCGCGCGAGACAGACCCTGGAAAACGGCACCCGTCGACGCGACCAGCGTCGACTGCTGGGCGGCTGCGCGGACCTCGGCCCGACTATGACGGCGCATGTATTCGCGCGCGGCTTCGACGACCAGCCACAGGGTGAGTGCGAATGCGATGAACGCCCCGATGCCAACCCCGACATAGCCTTCGCCGGTCGCCGCAGGGTGATCAGATTGGTGGTCCATGTCGTCCTCGTCTGGGGGGCCAACGGTTGCTCAGGGGCGGCCCCGGCGGCGAGGGCCATTGGCACTGAAGTGCTGTGACGCGGCTTCGCCTACGATTGCCGGGTGATTAGTGATGACGTCAGCGCCCGCCAATCGTATCTGTCGACCGCTTACCGCACGCATACCTGCGGCGAGCTGCGCGCCGCGGATGTCGGCCAGCAGGTCACGGTTTCGGGCTGGGTCAACCGCCGGCGCGACATGGGCCAGCTCATCTTCATCGACCTGCGCGACCGGCACGGCCTGACGCAGGTAGTGATAGATGCCGCTGATGCGCCTGCAGCCCACGAGATCGCAGCGAGCGTGCGCAACGAATTCGTGCTGCGCGTTGACGGTGCGGTAACGAAACGCCTGGCCGGAACGGAGAACGACAAGCTGGAGACCGGCGAGATCGAGATCAGGGCAGGGTCGGTGACCGTTCTTCTGCGGCCAAGACGCCGCCCTTCCCGATCAACGACGCCGCCGATGCCGACGAGACTTTGCGCCTCAAGTACCGCTATCTGGACCTGCGTCGCGAGCAGATCAATAGGCGCCTCGTGCTCCGCTCGAAGCTGCTCAAGGCGCTCTCTGAGGTGCATCACGCGAACGGCTTCGTCGAGGTCGAGACGCCGATCCTGATCAAGTCGACGCCGGAGGGTGCGCGCGACTTCATCGTCCCTTCGCGACTGCAGCCGGGCAACATCTACGCGCTGCCGCAATCGCCCCAGCAGCTCAAGCAGCTGCTCATGGTCGCGGGCTTCGACCGCTACTACCAGATCGCGCACTGCATGCGCGATGAAGACGCGCGCGCCGACCGCGGGCCCGAGTTCACGCAGCTCGACATCGAGATGAGCTTCGTGTCCCAGGAAGACGTCATGGCGTTCGTCGAGCAGACCGTCATGGAGGTCTCGCGCCAGGTCGTACCCGAACGCCCACTGCGAACCGTGCCGTTCCCGCGCTTCTCCTACCGGGAAGCGATCGACCTGTACGGATCGGACAAGCCCGACATCCGCTTCGGCATGCAGCTCCACGACCTGGGCGACATCGTCGCGGGCAGCGACTTTGGCGTCTTCAACTCCGTGCTGGCGGCGGGCGGCCGCGTCGTCGGACTGGCCGCGCCGGGAATGGCCGGCGCGACACGCCACCAGATCAGCGAGCTGACCGATCTCGCCAAGCGCGCCGGGGCGAAGGGCCTGGTGCACCTGGCGGTCGAATCGAACGGCTCGGTCACATCACCGGTTCTTAAGTTCCTTGGCGAGAGCCGCGCCGAGCAGATTGTCGAGGCCGCGGACGCACAACCGGGCGACCTTGTCCTGATAGTTGCCGACGCGGACATCCACGCCCAGGAGGCGCTCGGAGAGGTTCGCATCGCGCTGCGCGACATGCTCAACCTCGTGCCCGACAAGGACGACCTGTCGTATCTCTGGGTGTACGGCTTCCCGATGTACAAATGGGACGCCGACAACCATCGCTGGGACGCGACCCACAACCCGTTCAGCGGGGTCAACCCCGAGGACGAGTCGCTGCTCACCACGGCGTCGGGTGACCTGGCCAAGCTGTCGCCGGAAGATCCGGCCGGCCGCGCACGCGCGCTCCAGCATGACCTCGTGCTCAACGGCTGGGAGCTCGGTGGTGGCTCCATCCGGATCCACAGGCACGACTTGCTCGAGCGATCGTTCCTCCTCCAGGGCCACTCCACGGAAGCTCAGCAGGCCAAGTTCGGCGCCGTCCTCGACGCGTTCGAATATGGCGCACCGCCGCACGGCGGCATCGCCATTGGTATCGACCGTTGGATCGCGCTGCTCACCAATCAGGACAACATTCGCGAGGTCCAGGCGTTCCCCAAGACGGGCAGTGGCTCCGACCTGATGCTCGGAGCCCCATCGCCGGTCGAGGCGCCGCAGCTGGCCGAGCTGGGCTTGCAGCTCACTCCGCGAACCAACCAGCACTAACCGGCTATCGTGCTCGCCGCCTCGGGCGCCGGCGTCCCCAGCCACCGCCGCGCTCCTTTCTCGTGCTTGGCTACGGTCAAGGCCGAGGCGAAACCACACGAAGTCGAGGCGGCCGCCTCCTAGCTCGGAGGGGCGATCCTGCTCAGCAGAGCGACCGTGGCGGATGCGGCCCGCGCCTGCTGCTCCTCGCGCGGGATGGTCGCAGGCGGGTCGTTCGGCTGCCCGGTGTACGACCCGAAGTTGGCATGATTGCCGCCTTCTATGGCCGTGACCGTTGCTCCGGCCGGCAGCAGTGCCATCGACGCATCAGAAATGATCTGGTCCGCTCCGGCATCCAGCGTGCCGTAGATGACGGCTGCCTGCGCCCCGGTCTGCGACACATCTGCCGCGCTGTAGGCGCCCCACAGCACCAGCCCGGCCGCCTTGTCCGGATGGTTGGCTACGAACTGGCCGGCCATGGCCCCGCCGAGAGAGTGGCCGCCAATGGCCCACGTCGTGATCTCTGGGTGGCTCTCCATCACGTCGAGCGCAGCATCGGTACCGAGCACCGCCAGGTTGAGCGGCATCGACGGGATGACGACCAGATAGCCCTGCTCAGCGATGACCCGCGCAGCGACCGCGTACGCCTTGGGCAGCACCTTGGCCCCGGGATACAGGATGAGCCCGGTCGTCGCGCCGGCGGTCGGCGTGAACGTGATCCGACCGTTTGAGTCGTCCACTGCCACGGTCGCGCTCGGCACAAGCGCGACGTCCGCATCGGGTAGTGTCGGCTGAGGCTGGAGAAACCAGGCAGCCCCCACAACAATGAGCGCGAGCGCGATCAACGCTACGGCGGCGATGATCCGCCGCCACCGCCAGTGCCTCATGTATTCACGGCCTCTCTGCGATTGAGGAGCTACGGGTGGCCTACTCGCCCTCGTCGGAAGCCTGGGTGTAGGGCGCAAGGGCAGGGCCTTCGAGGGGTGCGTCGTCGGGGGTGTCGGCCGCGGCAGCACCCCACTCCGGTGCCGGCCCGGCGACCGGCTCCGGGGGTCCCTGGTAGTCGGGCAGCCGGTCCATGGGCGTCGAGATGTCGTGGGTCGTGCCCGGATCGCCGGTGTCGACCGCGACCAGCGGCGCGGCCGAGGCCGCCAGGTCGTCGAGCAGCTCGTCCGGCATGCGCGTCACGGGCAATGCGGCAAGCGCCGTCAGCGCCGTTATGGGGATCAACGCCGGCCAGCCCAGATCGCCCTCGTAGCGCGGCCGAAGCAGCGCCGCGCGCTGGGCGCCGTGCGCTTCGATGAGCGACGTGACGGTCTCGGCATCGACCCACGTCAGGCGACCCGGCCAGACGATCGCTGCGTCAGTCTCGGTGACCTGCGCCCGGGCAACGTCCATGCCGCGGACGATCTGGCCGACAGGGCCCTGCTCGACGGCGGCAGGTTCGGCCAGAACTGCGGGCGTGCCGGCCAGTGCGAGCGCGACGGTTCCTTCGGGATCGGCACACACAACGACGATCGGCGTCGCGCCGCCGGCCCAGGCCGTCTCGACAATTCGCCGCGCGGCACCTCGGCCGGCGGCGTCCGCGAGCGCGCCTTCCGCGCCACGGGCGAACAGGATCACTGCAGCAACAGTCATTGCGCGCATCCTATGCGAGAATTGACACTCCCCATGACAACGCCCGCGACACTGCTTCAACCTGCCTCCACGAGCGGCGTGCGCACCGACCTGCGCAACCTCGCCATCGTCGCCCATGTCGACCACGGCAAGACCACGCTCGTGGACGCGATGCTGCGCCAGTCTGGGGTCTTCCGCGCCAATGAGGCCGTCGTCGACCGGGTCATGGATTCGATGGACCTAGAGCGTGAGAAGGGCATCACGATCCTGGCCAAGCAGACGACGGTCGAGTACCACCCGACTGGCGATCCTAATCACGTCATCCGCCTGAACATCGTCGACACGCCCGGTCACGCTGACTTTGGCGGCGAGGTCGAGCGTACGCTGCTCATGGTCGACGCGATCCTGCTCCTCGTCGATGCCGCGGAGGGCCCGCTGCCGCAGACGCGATACGTGCTCCAGAAGGCACTCGCCCGCGACCTGCCCGTGGTCGTGGCGATCAACAAGATCGACCGCGGCGATGCGCGCTCGGCGGAGGTCCTCGACGCGATCTACGAGCTGTTCATCGATCTCGGCGCGAGCGCCGATCAGCTCGACTTCCCGGTTCTGTACACCAATGCCAAGCTGGGCACGGCGACCGCGGATGTCACCCAGCCGGGCAAGGATCTTCGGCCACTGTTCGACGTGCTGGTAACCACCACGCCGCCGCCGACATACACACCCGATCACCCGCTCCAGCTGCTCGTCACCAATCTGTCGGCGAACGACTACGTGGGACGCATGGCGGTCGGTCGCATCTGGAACGGGACCGTGCGCATGGGTCAGCGCATCGCAGTCGTGCGCGAGGAGGCCGACGCCACCGATGGAAGCGTCGAGCCGGGCCGGACGCTCACGCTGACGGGCACAGTCACCAGCCTGACCACGGCAAAGGGGATCGAGCGTGTCGACCTGGACCATGCCGGCCCGGGCGAGATCGTCGCTGTCGCGGGCATTCCGGAAGTGACGATCGGCGACACCATCACCGATCCGGCCAATCCACGGCCCCTGGCGCGCCTGTCGCTCGACGAGCCGACGCTGAGCATGACCTTCGGCGTCAACACGTCGCCACTCTCGGGCCGCGACGGCAAGTTTGTTACCAGCCGTCAGATCAAGGACCGCCTCGAGCGTGAGGTGCTCGGCAACGTCTCGATCGAGGTCCTGCCGACTGCGTCGCCGGACACATTCGAGGTCCGCGGCCGGGGCGAGCTGCAGCTGGCCGTGCTCATCGAACAGATGCGGCGCGAAGGTTTCGAGCTCCAGGTCTCGCGGCCCGAGGTGCTGCTCCACGAGGTAGCTGGCGAAGTCCAGGAGCCGTACGAGCGCATAACTGTCGACATCCCGCCCGAGTTCATCGGTCCGGTCAGCCAGTCGCTGGCCGAGCGGAAGGCGAAGATGGAGCTGATGTCGACCGACGCCGACGGTCGCACCCGGATGGAGTTCCTGATTCCGACACGCGGCCTGGTTGGCTATCGAGGGCAGCTGCTGACCGAGACACGTGGCACTGCGCTGATGCATCAGATCGGTGCGGGCTACGGACCGTGGGCGGGCGAGGTCACGCACCGGACGAGCGGCGTGCTGGTCAGCGATCGGTTGGGTGAGTCGAACGCCTACGGACTGTTCAATCTCCAGGAGCGCTCGACGCTTTTCATCGACTCCGGAGTGCAGGTCTACGAGGGGATGATCGTGGGCGAGAATGCCCGACCGAACGATATGGACGTCAATCCGACCAAAGAGAAGAAGCTGACCAACATCCGCACCCACTCGCACGACGAGGCGCTGCGCCTCACGCCGCCGCCGCCGCTGACGCTCGAATTGGCCATCGAGTTCATCGCCGGGGACGAGCTGGTCGAAGTCACGCCGCACAACCTGCGCCTGCGCAAGCGAACCCTCTCAATGCACGACCGACGCCGCGAGGCGGGCCGTGTATACGACGAACGGCGCCGGACGGAGCAGGAGGACGGCGGCTAGATCAGATAGGCGGATGCGCGGGCTCGTCACTTGATACCGTGGTTGTCCGTCATCTGGTGCGCCTTGCAACCTTCCCGACCCGGGACACGAGGTGGGCCCTCTCGGACCTTGGCCAGAAGCGCCGCTGCGAGTGCCTGTGCACTGGTTGTGATTGGCGCAGCATTGCTGTCCGCGCTCGCCGTCCAGCCGCAGCTGGTCGCGCCCGCTCGGGCGGCAGCCGATCAGGACATCATCGTCGTGATGGTCGACGACCTGGGCGCCATCGACAACCGGATCATCGACCGGCTGCCCAACATTCATTCGCTGTTCGTCGATAACGGCCTGGAGTTCGACAAGGCGTATTCGGAGACGCCGCTGTGCTGCCCCGGCCGGGCATCGTTCCTGACCGGCCAGCACACGCGGCACAACGGGGTTGTCAGGAACGATGCGCGGCTCCTCGACCCGAACAACACGATCGCGACGGCACTTCACGATGCCGGCTACTTCACGATGATGGTCGGCAAGTACCTCAACGGCGCGGCCCAGCTGACGGATCACACGCCACCCGGTTGGGACGAAGTCGCGATGCTCAACGACTGGTCGACCAACCAGGCGAGCGACTGGTGGGTCCAGGACCAGCCGGTGGTTGCGGGCTACTTCGACCGCTTCATCGCCAGTCAGTCAGTGTCGTGGCTGGCATCGGCGCCCGCGGGGCAGCCGCTGTTCATGTGGATTGCGCCGCACGCGCCCCACAAGTCGGCCGGAACTCACGACGACTGGGAACCCGACGTCGAGCCGCAGTACTCCGGCGATCCGCGTTGCTCTGACATCGAACCGTGGCACCCACCAAGCTACGACGTGCCGGAGCTGCCGAGCGGGTATCCGCTGGACGACATCTGTCGCTCGATGTTGACCGTCGATGACATGGTCGGCCAGCTGCGGGCCGTGGCCGACTCCGAAGGTCGCGACCCGCTCTGGGTGCTCACCTCCGACAACGGCATGGCCTGGGGCGTGGACGGCTATCTGCTCAAGAACGTGCCGCAGGCCGACCGACTGCCGCTGTACGTGTCCGGGCCGGATGTTGTCGACGGCCGGACGAACGCGCTTGTCTCGAACATCGACTTCGGCCCGACCCTGGCCGACGCGGCGCACACGACCATGCCGTTCGCCGACGGCAAGAGCTTCCTGGACGTTCTGCACGGCGCAACTACCAGCCGCAAGCAGCTGCTCGAGGATCACCCGGTGGGCGGCCCGACTGGTGAGGGTGATGTCGCGACCGGGCCGTGGTGGGCGGTACGCACGCCGAGCTGGTACCTGGTCGCATGGAACGGCGTGCATCTCTACGACACGAACAACGATCCGTGGCAGATGACCGATGTGGCCGCGGCGCATCCGGATGTCGTTGCCCAGCTCAAAGGGATCTACAACCTGCCCGTTCCCGGCGCTTCGCCATCGCCCCGGCCCACGGCACCGGCGACGTTGCCGGCAACGTCGCCGCCAAGCGCGACTTCGACCCCACCTGCGGTGTCTACGCCGCGATCCAGGCCAACTGCGGGCGCGACTCCTGACATAGCGCCCACACCGACTGCGACTCCGCCCGGGTCCACGACAGGCGTGGCGAGGCGGGACCTGGGCGGAGCGTGGGCGTTCGTGCTCGCCGTCGCTGTGCTGGCCGGTTGCGCCGGCCTCGCCGGTGCGTGGTCAGGTCGTCGGCTGGCATCGCGCAGATCAAGAAACAGGTAGCGAGCCCCGGACCAGCCATACAATCACGCACGTGCCGATCTACCTCGATCACGCTGCGACCACGCCCCTGCGGCGCGAGGCGCTGGACGCGATGCTGCCTCTGCTGACTGACGATTTCGGCAACCCGTCGTCAGTGCACTCGTACGGGCGTCGCGCGCGCGCTGCGCTCGACGAGGCGCGCGACGCCGTGGCACGCAACCTCAATGCCGAGGCGCGCGAGATCGTCTTCACGGCCGGTGGGACGGAGGCGATCAACTTCGCGCTCAAGGGAGCGGCATGGGCCGGCAAGGCGCGCGGCAACAGGCTGATCACGAGTGCCGCGGAGCATCACGCGACCTTGCATTCGCTGCGCCATCTCGAGAAGTTCGGCTTCGAGCTGGTCGCGTTGCCTGTCGATCGCTACGGGCGCGTCGACCCGGATCAGCTCGACGCTGCGATCAACGACCGGACCATTCTCGTCTCGTTCATGCTCGCCAACAACGAGGTCGGCACAATCGAGTCGGTCAGCGAGCTCGTGAAACGTGTCCGTGCGCATCGCAACGTGCTCATCCACGTGGACGCGATCCAGGCGGCGCCGTACGTGGCCATCGATGTCCAGCAGCTCGACGTCGATCTGCTGTCAATCGCGGCGCACAAGTTCGAGGGGCCCAAGGGCGCGGGCGCCCTTTATGTGCGCCACAGCACCATCCTGCTGCCCCAGATCCACGGTGGCTCCCAGGAGCGCTTCCGACGCGCCGGCACTGAAAACGTGGCGGGCGCGATGGGAATGGCAGTCGCCTTCGAGCTGGCGTGCGCCGAGCGCAACGAGGTGGTTCCGCGCCTCGCCGCGCAGCGCGACAAGCTACGCGACGCCGTGCTCCGCGCCGAAGACGTCGAGCTTACCGGTCATCCGCGCAAGCGACTGCCCGGCCACCTGTCGGTGATCTGTGGTGAGACCGATGGTGATGCGCTCGTCAAGGCGCTTGATCTGGCGGGAGTGGCTGTATCCACCGGCTCGGCGTGCACTACCGGCTCGACTGAGCCGTCGCACGTCCTGACCGCGCTCGGCTACCCGGACGACGAAGCGCGCGGGTCACTCCGCATCACGCTCGGCCGCACCACCACCGACGCCGACGTGGAGCAGGCCGCAGTGATCATTCCGAGCGTCCTGGAGCGTATCCGCGGTGCGTCTGCAGCGATTGCTCGCGATCCACTCGGGACGCACGTCGACGCATGAGCGGTCGCGTTCTGGTCGCCATGTCCGGCGGCGTCGACTCATCGGTCGCGGCGGCCCTGTTGGCCGAGGCCGGGGTCCAGACCGTGGGTGTCTGGCTCAGGCTCCACGATGTGGCGGACTCGTACAGCGAGTTCAAGAAGAGCTGCTGCTCGCTCGACGCCGCCGACGACGCGCGGCGCGTGGCCGGTCAGCTGGGCATTCCGTTCTATGTCCTCAACCTGGAGCGCGAGTTCGGCGCCGGGGTGATCGAGCCGTTCCTGAACGATTACCTCGAGGGGCGAACTCCGAGTCCGTGCATCAACTGCAACTCGTACGTCAAGTTCGGCGCCCTGCTCGGTCGCGCGCGGCATCACTTCGAGTGCGACTCGGTGGCCACCGGTCACTACGCCCGTGTGGACGCGCTCGAGGATGCCGACGCCGCGGACGGCCGACGATACCGGCTGCTGACCGGGCTCGATCCGCAAAAGGATCAGTCCTACTTCCTGTACGGCCTGCGCCAGGACCAGCTGGCCCGCACGATGTTCCCGCTCGGCGACCTGACCAAGCCCGAGGTTCGCGACGTAGCTCGGCGCCACGGCCTGGTTACGGCCGAAAAGCCCGAGAGCCAGGAGATCTGCTTCGTGCCCGGCGGCGACTACCGCGCGGCGCTGCGCTCCAGGGCCGACTGGCGCGAAGAGCCCGGCCCGTTGGTCGACGCCGACGGCGCGCTTGTCGGACAGCATCGCGGCGCGGCGGCATACACCGTCGGCCAGCGCCAGGGCCTTGGCGTGGCACTCGGAGAAGCGCAATACGTGTCTTCGATTGACGCCTCGGCCAACCTCGTGACTCTGGGCCGCCGAGAAGACCTGTATCGCGCCGACTTTGATCTTGAGGCTGCCTCCTTCGTCGCTGGCGCGCCGCCCGCCGACTCGTTCCGTGCGGCCATCCGGATCAGGCACCGTGCAGCGCCGGTGCCCGGCACGGTCACGATGAGCGGCGCGAATCGCTGGTCGGTTCTTCTCGATGAGCCGGCGTGGGCACCGGCGCCGGGTCAGGCAGCCGTGTTCTACGCCGACGACGAGGTGATCGGCGGCGGCCGCATAGCCCTCGCGTTACCGTAAGAAGCGTGCAGAGCGTGCCCGAAGTTGGTCCAGCGCCCGTCTTGGCCCTGATCGTCGGGCTCTTCCACACCGGCCTGTACCTGTTCCTGCGCGGCTCGGCAGGCCTGCGCCTGCCATTCGTCGCGCTGGCCGCGATCCTGGGCGCGTTCGCCGGTCAGGCGCTTGCGCTGAGGCTGGGAGATCCGATTCCGGTCGGCGACTTCGGCCTGGTCTGGTCGTCGCTCGTCGCCTGGCTGGGCATCATCCTGATCGTCGCCGCGAGCACGCTGTCACCGTCACGGGGAGGGGAGAGCAGATGACACCAGAATCGGCCAACACCATCGTTGCAGCAGCGGCGGTAGCGGCGCTGATCGCGGTCGCGCTCGCGGCACTGATCGCAGCAATCGCGCTGTGGCGCGTGGCGCGCGACGTGCGCCGCGTCAGCTCCACGCTGCAGACAGTCACTGAGGCGATGCGCGACGAGCTGCCGCAGACGCTCACGGAGCTGCGCCAGACCTCGGCCAACCTCAATCGGCTGTCGGACGAGCTCGGTCCCAGGCTGCTGCGTGTCGACGCATTGCTTGACGACGGGGAGGCGACACTCCAGTCGCTGCGCGCGACGGTCGAGACGGCCGAGGACATCGTCCGTGGCCCGTCAGCCGCGATGGACCGTGCCAAGCGCGCGGCGGGATCTGCGGGACGCGCCCTCGCCGGCGGCGCAGACCGGATCCGGCGCGGCGTCGAGGGCAGGATGGGAGGCGGTAGCTAGCTGGCCGCCTCGAGCGTGGCCCGCACCTCGTCCGACTCGCGCCGGAGGCCGAGCTGGTCGAAGATCACCAGCGCCGCGCTCAGCTTGTCGTTGCCCTCATCGATCTGACCAGCGGCCCTCATGGCGTTGCCCCAGTCGCGCAGGGCCCGCGCCTGATAGGGCCGGGCGCCCATATTCTTGAACGACTCAACGACGGTCGCGAAGTCGGCAAAGGTTCGTTCTCGGTCGCCGTCGTCCCTGCTCAGCTCCGTCTCGGCGCGCTTCCACAGCACGTTGGCCTCTGCCCACTGGTCGTGTATCTGGCGGGCCTCGTCGAGAGCTTCATCGAATGACCGTCCCGCGAACGGCGCCTGGCCCATGCTGGCGGCAATCGAATGCATTGAAGCGCTGACTACGGGTCGGAACATGTGGTCGTTGGTCAGATCGGAGATTGCTCCACTGCGCTCGAATTCGATCTTCGCGTCGGCGTAGCGCTTCTGGCGCATCAGCGAATCACCGGCCACGTAGCTGCTCGATACGACGCACGCTGCCGCGCCCGAGTCGCCCGCAAGCCGGGTACATTCCTGGGCGAGCGGCACCGCGGCCTCGTAGTCACCGCGTGCCGAACTGATCATCGACCGCCCGATCATCGCGTCGATACGCGCGATTACGTCGCCATCGCGCGCGACTGCGGCGGCCCGATCCGAGACCTCCACTGCCTCATCGAAGCGACCCAGCCTCGCGAGCCCAACTCCGAGCGCCATCAGCGCGAAGGATGAGCCGACGAAGTCATGTTTCTGCTCCAGCAGCGGCGCGGCTTCTTGGAGCGACTCGACTCCTTCGCGCAGGTCGCCGCTGAAGACCTGGAATATGCCGACTATCGATCGGGGCAGTGCGCTGATGACGGGGTCGTTGAGCTCACGCGCGATCTCTGCCACGCGAGCGAACGTTGCCGCGAGCTGTGGGCTCGTCGCCGGGCGCTGGCCATGGAACATGCGCAGCAGCGCGTCGTGGAGCCGCACGTCGGCGATCAGACGCAGATCCCCCAGCCGTTCGGCCTCCTCGATCATCGGCTCGAGCGCACCGAGCTGATCCCCCTCGGTCAGGAAACTGAAGCCGCTGCGGACACGGCCGAAGCCGATCTCCAGGCGCTTGCGGCGAAGCTCCGGCGTGTCGTCGGGGGTTGCCTGCGGCATGAGCGCCTGGGCGCGTCCGAAGAGCTCATAAGCCTCGACCAGGGCGTTGCGCTCGTTGGCATAGTTGGCCGCCTCGGCCAGGTAGTCGATCGCCTTTTCGCCCTCGCCGGCCTGTTCAAAGTGGCGCGCCAGCACCGCGGCCAGCTCGCCGTGGCGCTCCGGGTAGAGCTGCTCTAGCGCGTCGCCGACCTGGCGATGCAGCGCGCGGCGCTCCTGTTTCAGCAGTGATTCGTAAGCGGCGTCCTGGACAAGCGCGTGTCGGAAGAGGTACTCGAGCTCTGGATCGATGGCGGCAAGGCGAATGAGGCCCTTCGACTCGAGCGTATCCAGCTGAAGCTCAGGCATCGTTCAAGACCCTCTCGAGCACGCGCACCGGGAACTGACGACCGATGACTGATGCGACGCGCAGGCTGCGCTTGGCCTCATCGGACAGCTGGTCGATTCGGGCCAGCAGGAGACCGTGCAGGGTCTCGGGAATCTCGATGCCCGTGATCGTGTCGTTGGCGATCCAGCGGTCATCCTGACGAACTATGGCGCCGCTCTCGATGAACATCCGCACAACCTCCTCGACGAAGAACGGATTGCCCTCGGAGCGGGCCAGAATTCGAGCTCCGCACCTGATCGGGGAGAGACTCGATCTCGAGCAGGTTCGCCACCAGCTCACGGCTGTCCTGCTCGTTGAGTGGCGCAAGGCGGATCTCGGCGACCGCATCTCCGAGGGCCGCACGCACCTGGCTCACGAGCCGCCAGCCCGGCACCTCGGTTTCCGCGCGGCCGGAAAGGATCGTCAGCACGCGCAACGACGTGACGAGCGAGATGAGGTTGAGCGCGACGTCGACCGATGATGGATCGGCCCAATGGATGTCTTCGAAGACCAGCACCACGGGCCGATCTGCAGCGCGCGCGGCAATGACGCGCTTGATCGACGCGACATAGCGCGCCTGCAGAACCTCCGGGTTGAGCTGCACCCGGTCGCGCTCGGCGGCGCTGAGCGGCAGGCTCAGGAGATGGGCAAGGTATGGCTCGACATCGGCGGCCTCGTCGCCCAGCAGCGCCGGCAGTGCGCTGCGCAGCTGGGCACGGATCTCCTCGTCGTTCGCGCCGAGTGGGATGCCGAGCAGCGAGCGGACCAGGTCGAGAACCATGTGGTACGGGAGGCCCTGCCCGTAGCTCACGCAGCGGCCTTCGAACCAGCTCTGGCCGGCATCTTCCTCTGCGATCGACGCGCGCAGCTCCGCGAGCAGGCGCGACTTGCCGATGCCCGGCTCGCCCAGCAGCACCGCGACCCGGCCCCGGCCGGCGCGCACGATGCCGAACGCATCGGTCAGCAACTCGAGCTCGTGGCTGCGTCCGACCATGGGGCTCGACAGGCCAACGGATTCGAGCCCGCGCTTGCGTCCCGGCTGGGCGCGGATCCCAAGAACACGGTAGAGATGCACCGGCTCCGACTTGCCCTTAACGTCGACACCGCCGAGGTCCTCGAAGTCGAACGCGTTGGCCACGAAGCGCCTGGTCATCGACGTGATCAGGACCTGACCCGGCTCGGCTGCGGTCTGGACCCGGGCGGCCACGTTGACCGCGTCCCCCAGGGCCGTGTACTCGTAGCGCAGGTCGGAGCCGACGTTGCCCACGATGACCGGACCCGAGTTGATACCCGCGCGGATGTTGAAGTCGATGCCGTGAGAGGCCTTGAGCTGGCGCGCGAACTCAGCCACTGAGCTGACCATGTCCAGCGCCGCGCGAATGGCCCGCTCGGGATCGTCCTCGTGGGCCACCGGCGCGCCGAAAAAGGCAAGCATCGCGTCGCCCTGGAGCTGGGCGATCGTGCCCTCGTAGTGAAAGACGGCCTTGGACATGAGGTCGAAGGCTTCGTTGATGATCTGGGTCCAGTCCTCGGGATCCATATGCTCGGCCAGCGTGGTCGAGCCGACGACGTCGGCGAACAACGCGGTGACCGGCTTGCGCTCGCCGGTCAGCTTGGCGGCGCGCATCTTCTCGACGAGAGGCGCCGGTGCGGCGGCAGAGATGCGCGCCTGGCGCGCGCCAGCAAGCTCATCGGTGTCGAGCGACTGGCCGCAGCTCATACAGAACCGGGCATCGGCCGACACCGGAGCCTCACAGCGTGGGCAATTCAACTCGACAGGCTCGACCGACATGGGTGCCCATGTTAAGGCCACCACTGCCCGCTCTCGACAAGGCGTCTCGCGCAGCGCTCGGCAAGGGCTTTCGCCTACTCTTAGCCAATGCCAGACGACACGCTCCGCGACCTGGGCGGGAGCATTCCGACCATGCCCGCCGCGGAGATCCGCCAGCACTTTGTCGACTTCTTCGCCGAGCGCGGACACTCTGTCGTGCCGAGCGGATCGCTGATCCCTGCCGGTGACCAGACGCTGCTCTTCGTCAACTCCGGCATGGTCCCTTTCAAGGACGTGTTGACGGGGGTCGACAAACGCTCATACAAGCGTGCCGTTGACGTCCAGCGCTGCCTGCGCGTAGCCGGCAAGCACAACGACTTCGAGGAAGTGGGCCGGACGACACGCCACCACACGTTCTTCGAGATGCTCGGCAACTGGAGCTTCGGCGACTACTTCAAGCGCGAGGCGATCTCGTGGTCAATCGAGCTGCTGACGCAGGTCTACAAGATTCCCTTCGATCGCATCGGCGTGACCACGTATACATATGACGACGAAGCGTGGAACATCTGGCGCGACGAGATCGGCGTGCCCGAGGAGCGCATGGCTCGCTGGGGCGATGCCGACAAGGGCGACGACCACAACTTCTGGCGCATGGCCGACACCGGCCCCTGCGGGCCATGCAGTGAGTTGCACTACGACCGCGGCGCGCACCTCAGTGAGGGTCCGCAGTGCGTGCCCGATCACTCCGAGAACTGTCCGCGCTGGCTCGAGATCTGGAACCTCGTGTTCATGGAGTACGACCAGCCGCCCAGCGGTCCGCGCACCCCATTGCCGTTCAAGAGCGTCGACACCGGTATGGGCCTGGAGCGCCTCGCGAGCGTCGTCCAGGGCGTCGGCACGAACTACGACACCGATCTGTTCACGCCGATCCACGAATGGATGCGCAACCTGCTCGGCCATGATCCCGAGACGTTCCAGGCGGAGCGCTTCAGCTACCAGGTCATTGCCGACCACGTCCGTGCGCTGACGTTCCTTGCCGCGGATGGGATTCGGCCGTCGAACGACGGACGTGGATACATCTTCCGCAAGATCCTGCGCCGTGCCGTGCGCCACGGCCGGCTGCTCGGCCGTGGAGAGCCGTTCCTGGCCGATCTTTCGGGCGTCGTCACGGACACGATGAAGGGCGCCTATCCATACCTCGTAGAGCGACGCACGGAGATCTTCAGCGTGATTGCGGCCGAAGAGCGCCAGTTCGCGCGCACGCTGGACGCAGGCGTGGTCCAGTTCGAGGAGGCGCTCATTCCGTTGACATCGGCCGAGCGCGTCGTGGGCCGATCTGCCGACGAGCTGGGAGCCGACTCACCGCAGTTGCCGGGTGACGTCGCATTCCGCTTGCACGACACGTACGGATTTCCGATCGACCTGACCGTCGAGCTTGCCGCGGAATACGGCGTGCGCGTCGACCGCGCCGGGTTCGAGGCTGCCCTGGCCGAGCAGCGCGAGCGGTCTCGCGGCGGCCGCAAGGCGGACATGGCCGGCCACGCGGAGCTCCAGGCGCTCTACTCCCAGGTCGCCGTGAACTCTGGTGAGACGACGTTCGTGGGCTACGAGACGACCAGCGCACCGGGCAGGGTCAAGGCGATTCTGCGCAACGGAATCGAATACGAAACGCTTGAGGCGGTAGCGGAAGCCGAGTTGCGCGCACCCGCCGACGCCGAGGCGGAGCTGGTGCTCGACCAGACGCCCTTCTACGCCGAGGGTGGCGGACAGGTCGGTGACCAGGGCGTGCTCAAGGCCCCCGACGGCACGGTCGTGTTCACTGTCACCGACACGCAGCGGCCTGTGGCAGGGTTGATCGTGCATCGTGGACGTCTGCACGGCCGCGTTGCCGTCGGCGACACTTTGAATGCCGAGGTGGATGTCGAGCGGCGCGAGCGGACGATGCGCAACCACACCGGCACGCACCTGCTTCACCGGGCGCTGCGCAATACGCTCGGAGATCAAGCCCGGCAGGCGGGCTCGCTGGTCACGCCCGACTACCTTCGCTTTGACTATCATGGCGAACGGCCTCTGGCCGACGCCGAGAAGCGCCAGATCGAGGCCGAGGTGCGGCGCGTGGTGCGCGACAACAAGACTGTCACGCCCAGGCTCATGAGCATGGCCGAGGCCATCGACGCCGGAGCGGACGCGTTCTTTGACGAGAAGTACGGCGAGAAGGTTCGGGTCATGTTCGTCGACGGCTACAGCCGTGAGCTGTGCGGTGGCACGCACTGCTCGGGCACAGGTCAGATCGGCAACTTCGTGATCACCGGAGAACGCTCGATCGGCAGCGGCATGCGCCGCATCGAGGCGCTGACCGGCGACGCCGCGGACTCATATTTCGACACGCGAATGGCACTCCTCGAACGTGCCGCGGACGAAGCCGGCGCACGGACGGCAGAGGCATTGCCCGAGCGCGTGCACGACCTCCAGGAGCGCAACCGAGAGCTGGATCGACGCTTGCGCGCCGGCGCGACGAGTCTTCAACCGGCGGATCTGGCGCGCAGCGCGCAGAGCGTGGATGGGACGAAGTTCGTGTCTTATTCGAGCGAGTTCGACTCGATGAAGGATCTGCAGAGCTTCGCCCGCGCGCTGCGCGCGGAGCTGGGCGATGGCGTGATCGCGCTTGGCCTCGAGGCCGACGAGCCGCAGATGTTCGTGACCGTCAGTGACGATCTCGTCGCGCGCGGAGTGTCAGCGGGAGAGCTCGTCAGCCATGGCGCGGCGGTGTTCGAGGGCCGTGGCGGCGGTCGACCCGAGATGGCCCAGGCCCGCGGCACGCGGCGTGACCGTCTGCCGAGCGCGCTGACCGCGATACGCGAGAACGTTGAACAGATGCTGCGCGGCGACGATGGCGCCGGTGGCGACTCGTCTGCCACGGGCAGGGGCGCCGCCTAGCGTGGCCTTCTGGCGCCGTTTTCTACAGCGTCCGGACGGCGAGCAGCTCGCCGCATGTACGGCGCTGGATGTCGGGACGGAGTTCGCCAAGGCGCTGGTCTTTGATATCGGCGAAGACGGCGGCGCGACGGTGCGCGGTGTCGGGCGCAAGCGGCAGGGTTTGGCGCACATGCAATCGGGCACGGTCGCCGACATAGCCGCCGTCGTCGACAACTGCCAGGTCGCGCTCCAGGAGGCCGAGGAGATGGCCGGCTTCCGCTCGAGCCAGGTGATCATCGGCATTGCCGGCGAGCTCGTCAAAGGCTTCACCACGAGCATCAGCCACGAGCGCAAGCGACCCGACCAGCAGCTCACCGCGCGCGAGCTCGACACGCTCATCGAGGGCGTCCAGAAGGAGGCGCTGCGCGAAGCCGAGCGTACGGTGACTTGGGAAACAGGGCTGCCCAACGTCGACATTCGTCTCGTCCACGCGGCCGTGACCGGCGCGACGATTGATGGCTACGCAGTGACCAATCCGGTCGGCTTCCACGGTCGCCACGTCCGGATCAGCGTCTTCAACGCCTTCGCCCCGCTGATCCACCTCGGTGCGCTGCAGTCAGTGGCGAGCAGGCTCGACCTGGATCTGGTCGCCATCGTCGCCGAGCCATATGCGGTCGCGCGGTGCATGGATGATCAGCATGTCCAGCAGTCAGGGGCGCTGTTCGTGGACGTCGGCGGCGGCACGACAGACGTGGCCCTCGTTCGCCAGGGCGGCATCGAAGGCACGCGCATGTTCGCCCTGGGGGGTCGCGCCTTCACGAAGTCCCTTGCCGATCGCATGGATCTCCCGTTTGCCCGCGCCGAGGAGCTCAAGGTCGACTTCGCAAAGGGCGTGGACGTCGACAGGAAGGACGAGATCGGCCAGATCATCGACGAGGACGTCGCTGTCTGGCAGGCAGGCGTCGAGCTCGTGCTCGAGGAGTTCGCGAAAACCGGGATGTTGCCGGGACGCATCTACGTGTGCGGCGGTGGCGCGCGCCTGCCGCAGATATCGGCGGCGCTGCGCGATCCCGACCTTGCCCGCCACCTGCCCTTCGCCCGGCCACCGCACGCCGATGCGATCCGCGTCAGCCAGGTGGCATCGGTCACCGACGCCACTGGCCTGCTCGTCGATGAGCAGGACATAACGCCCATGGCGCTGGCCAACCAGGCGCTCGAGATGGCCGCTCCCGAGGCGCCCCTGGACGCGGCGCTTCGTCGTGTCCTGCGCCAGATGAAGGTCTGACGTGGCGACCGTCTACCTCGAGGTCGACGACGAGGTCACCAGCGCCGATTGGCAGGATCTGCGGGTCGTGACCGACGGCGAGGCCGTCGTGATCGTGCCGCCGGGTTCCCGGATCGCCACGTCGAGGATCAACTTCAAGCTGCTTGCTCGCGAGGCCGCCGAACGAAAGATCAACCTTGTCGCGGTCAGCGATGAGCCTCAGGTCCGCGCGCTGGCCATATCTGCCGGGCTGCCCGCATATGACTCGATCCCGAATGCCGAGCGCGCGCTGGCAACGTTCCGCGAGCAGGATCGGAGGCTTTCCGAGCGGATCCGACGAACGATGCCGCGCGACAACCCCGATCCGTCCACCCAGCACGGCGACAGCAGCGAGACGAAGATCCTGCCGCCGGCGTCCGCTCCTGCGTCATCTCGCGCGTTGGCCGGCGCATCCGCCGGTGCCGCGCTCGATACCGCGGTCCTGCCTGCGCAGCAGGCCGGCAAGCGCGCGCCGGCGCCGGAAGCGTCGCGTGCCCATTGCCCCGCTCGTCGTCCTCGGGTTCGTGGTCATCCTGATCGCGGCCGTCGGGTACGGCGCCTACGTGTACCTGCCCACGGCATCGATCACCCTCCGTCCAATCGCGCGACCGATCGACGCAGCGCCGTTCAGCGTCACGGCGGACCCGAATATGGCAGTCGTCGACATCAACTCCGGAATGATCCCCGCCGAGCGACTGACTGTACCCATCCACGTCGAGGGAACCTTTGCTGCGACCGGCATCGACATTCACGACACGCGCGCAGCAGGAAGCGTTCGGTTCAAGAGCGAGAACACAGTCAGCGCCGTCACGATACCGGCCAACACGGTCGTCTCTACGACCGATGGAATCGAGTTTGTCACCGGACAGGACGTGGTCGTTCCCACGGCATCGTTCGCGACCGGACCGACCAAGGCGGACGTCGACGTCCGCGCCGTGAAGGGCGGCACGAAGGGCAACGTCGATGCCAACACGATCACGGTTCTGCCGGCCGCTCTGGCTGCCCAGGTCGTCAGCGTGACCAATCCCGATCCGACCACTGGCGGCAAGCACGTCGAGGATCAGGTGATCAGCCAGGAGGACTACGACGCGGCCGTCACGGCTCTGAGCGATCAGATGGAGGCGGCGCTACTCACGGCGCTCGTTGATCCGCGGTCGGTGCCGCGCGGCCTCACCGCCTACGCCGCGACCGCCCAGATCAGCGCCGGTCAGCCGGATCAGCCCGCGTCGAGTCTCGTCGGAACGGCCGCGTCGTCGTTCAACCTCGCTCTCGATGCAACTGCAGACGTGACCGCGGTGGACGAATCCCAGATCGATCAGGTCGGTGAAGCGCGGGTGCGCGCGGCGCTGCTCACTGGACAGCAGCTCGTCGGCGACGAGGTCAGCGTCACGTACGACCGCGGCACGGCCGTCGACGAGACCGTCGTCTACAGCGTGACCGCCTCGGGCATGGGCTACACGAACCCGGAACCACAGACGCTCGTCGAGGCAATCAGAGGCCTGTCCGTGGCCGATGCGCAGACCGAGCTGGGAAGCTTCGGTACCGTCGAGATCGACTTGTGGCCCCAATTCGTCGACCACCTGCCCGACCAGACGTCCCGGATCAGCGTCAACGTAATTGCCCCAACGCCACTGCCGATCGGCTCGCCACTGCCGGCTGGCTCGCCGCTGCTGGGTCCGGAGGCCTCGTGACACGACTCCTGGGGATCGACCTGGGCAACGTGCGCATCGGCCTGGCGGTGGGCGACACGGAGTCCGGCTCGGTCGTGCCACTGACGACGATCCGGCGCTCGGAGATCGAGCGCGACGCGAACACGGTGGCGCGGATCGCCCGCGATCAGCGGATCGATGAGCTGGTGGTCGGCCTGCCCCTGAACATGGACGGCACGGAGGGAGAGCAAGCGGCGCGGACCCGCGATTGGGCGCACGCGATCGGCGCTGCGACATCCATGGCTGTGACTCTGCGCGACGAACGGCTGACCACGGAGGCGGCCATCGCCGTTGCCGGGTCGCCCGCACGCGGCAGCTCCGGCGGGCCGCCTTCGGCGCACGCGCGGCGGACCCATCGAGCGCGGCTGGATCGTCTGGCAGCGGCGGCAATCGTGCAGGCCGAGATCGACGTGCGGCGGCGCCGTGACCGAAACTGTGACCGTGGACAGGACGAGTTGAGCGGCCGCCCGGGCAACGGTCAGCGTCCGCGGCGCGACCCGAACGAGGTCGCCGCGCAGCTGCGCAGCCGCGATCGTTCGGATATCGATGCCCACGTCCGCAACCACGACCGTAGCGCCATCGACCAGCACCTCAAGGAGCGCGAGAGAAATGCCGCCGCTCACGAGAGGACCCTCACCGAAGCCCAGGCGCGCGCCCGGGCGCGCGCCACGGGCGATGTCCGAACGCCGGCATTTCTGCCGCGCGGCAAGAGGCGCACCCGGAATCGCTGGGCAATCATCGTTGCCTCGCTAATCACCCTGCTGCTCGTCGCCACTGTGGTCGTTCCACCTCTCGCGTCCGGTTTCTTCCGCTCGCTCGCGGAGGCGAACCCGGACCTCATGCGTGTCGGGCTGATCTCCGATGCCGTCACATCGGTCATGGCAGACCGGCCCGACAAGCCCGCCGGAACCGACCCGACGCCGGTCGAGTTCGTCATCGAGCCCGGGGAGTCGAGCGCCGACATAACCCAGGACCTCGTGACGCGCGGACTGGTCACCGATCGGCTCGCGTTCACCTACGTACTGGTCAACGACGGCGGGTCTGAACAAGCTCCAGGCCGGCTCGCACACGCTCAACCGAACCATGTCGCCGCGCGAGGTCGCAGCGACCCTGCAGCGACAGCCGACGACGACCGGCGACGACAGCCCAGATCGCGCTTCGCGAAGGGCTGCGCTCTCGAGCAGGTCGTCGCCTACCTGCAGACCTGCCGCTGGACAACTTCGATCCCGAGGCGTTTTACGAGATGGCGTCCGATCCGCCTGATGCGATCAAGCAGAAGTTCCCCTGGCTGAGCGTCATTCCCGAGGGCCGCAGCGTCGAGGGCTTCCTCGGCTCGGGCGTGTACAACGTTGCCGTGGACGCGGATGCCCAGACGATCCTCGAAACGCTCCTGCAGGGCTGGCAGGACAGCCCCGCTTACGGCGTGCTCCAGGAGGCGCAATCTGAAGGCAAGGACTTCTACGACACGGTCATCCTGGCCAGCATCGTCGAGCGCGAGGCGCTCCATGACTCCGACAAGCCGCTTGTTGCAGGCGTCTACCAGAACCGCATCGACGGCCTGGGCGGGGTCCGCACCCTGAACTCGGATCCGGTGCTGATCTATGCCAACGACACCATGAACCTGCGCGACCTGCACATCAGCCAGTGGCCGGACTACGTGTTCTGGACGTACGGCGACATCGGCTCGGCCGCCGACTTCGAGGTCCCGCCGGACCTGGAGGGCTACCAGGTGTGGCACTCACGCGGCCTGCCTCCGGGGCCGATCGCGTCGCCGGGCGTTGCCTCGCTTGAGGCGGCCCTGCGTCCCGACACGCAGGACGGCTATCTCTATTTCCTGGGCAAGAACGACGGATCAGGCGATCTCGTGTTCGCCCGAACGTACGAGGAACATCTGCGCAACATCCAGATCTATCTTGGCGGCTCACCAGAGCCAACTGCCGCGCCTTCATTCGGCGTCCCGGACACCATTCAGCCATCGGAGACCACGCCTTGATCGAGACTTTGCCCGCCCGTTCCGAGCCAACACCTGCCGACTACGATCGCTGGCGTGCCGCTGACCGCGCCGCACGGCCGCTTCGTCTCGCAGCCTTCAGGGCACGCCTGGAAGAGGAGGGGGTGGATGCCTACTTCGGTGTCCGCCGCGAAAACGTTCGCTACCTGACCGGGCTGGAGCTGGGCGAGGGCGAGGAGAAGGTCGCCGGCTACTCGGGCCATTTCCTCGTCTCAGCGGACGACCTCGTGGTGATGGCCGACTCGCGTTACACCGTCCAGGTTCGCGACCAGTGTCCCGACGCGCGCCTGGAGCAGGTGTACAACGATCTCTTCAGCCGCTGGCAGGAGCTGCTGGCGAGCATCGGCGCGCCGAAACGAGTCGCGGTCGAGTCGGGTTTCGTCAGTCACGCGATGTGGCAGAAGCTGGCCTCGGCGAGCGGCGACGTGGAGCTCGTTCCGGCCGAGGGCTGGATCGAGGAGCTGCGTCAGGTCAAGGAGCCGTCCGAGCTGGAGCGCGTCGCCGCGGCCTGCACGGTCGCCGATCAGGCGCTCGAGCGGCTGCTGCCGTCGATCAAGCCGGGCGTCACCGAACACGACCTGGCACTGCAGCTCGAGTGGGAGATGCGCACGCACGGTGCCGAGGCGCTGGCGTTCGACGTCGCCGTCCTGTCCGGGCCGAACGCGGCACTGCCGCACGGCTCGCCCGGACCGCGCCAAGTGGCCAACGGCGAAGTGCTGCTCTTCGACTTCGGCGCCCAGGTGTGCGGCTACCGTTCGGACATGACGCGCACCCTGTTCGTGGGTCAGCCGACGCAGCACGATCGCGACATCTACGAGATTGTTGCGCGCGCTCAGCAGGCGGCAATCGACGCTCTGGCTCACGCCATCGCTGAGGACGTGCGGCCGACGGGCAAGTCTATTCACATCGTCGCGCGCGACGTCATTGAAGCTGCCGGGTACGGCAAGAACTTTGGCCACGGCCTGGGCCACGGCATAGGTCTCGCGACGCACGAGCTGCCTTCTCTGGGAATGTCCGCGGCCGAGACGCCGCTGCCGTCGCCGACGGTCTTCTCGGTCGAGCCCGGCATCTACCTCGACGACGTCACGGGCGTCCGGATCGAGGATCTGGTCGTCTTCGACGCAGGGGCGCGGCGCCTCGATAGGATCACGCTCTTCCCGCGCGAGGTCACTGTCGTCGGCTAGTCGGCTACCATCCGAGCGTGATTTCAACAGGCGATCTGCGCCGCGGACTGGTCATCGAGATCGATGGCGAGATCTGGCAGGTGCTGGAGTACCACCACATCAAGATGGGCCGTGGCTCGGCCCAGATCCGCATCAAGCTGCGCAACATCAAGCGCGGCCAGACGGTAGAGCGGACCTTCCAGGCAGGTGAGAAGTGGCCGCGCGCGTATCTCGAGCAGCGCCAGGTCCAGTTCCTGTACGCGGAGGACAGTGAGTACCACTTCATGGACACGCAGTCGTACGAGCAGTTCTCGATGACGCGCGAAACGCTCGGAGATTCGGCGCTCTACCTGACCGAGGGAATGGTCGTCGACCGGACGTCGTACGAAGGCGAGACGATCGGGGTCGAGCTCCCGGTGACGGTCGAGCTGAAGGTGCTTGAGACTGAGCCCGGTTTCGCCGGCGACACCCAGTCCGGCGCACACAAGCCGGCCACGGTCGAGAGCGGTCTCGTCGTTCAGGTTCCGCTATTTGTCGACGCGGGCGACACGATCCGCATCGACACCCGGACGGGCGAGTACCAGACCCGCGTCTGACGCCATCATGACCCGCACCCACGGCTTCCGATCGACGATCGAGGCAGCCGCGGGCGGTGGCGCGGCCGCCAGGATCCCAGATGACCTGGTCGACCCACTCGGTGGGCGCAGACAGATGCGCACGAACGCGACTCTCAACGGGATTGCGTTCAAGACGAGCACGATGCCCTACCGCGGCGGCTTCTATGTAAGCATTCACAAGGCAGTTCGCGACCAGGCACGCGTGAGCATCGGCGACGAGGTCGACTTCGAGCTCACACGCGATGATTCGCCGCGCGCGCTCGAGCTCGCGCCCGAGCTCGAGGAAGCCTTGATGGCCGGGCCCGAGCTGCGCGCACGCTTCGACGCGCTGTCGTTCTCGCGCCGGCGCGAGCTTGCCGACCCGGTCCGCCAGGCGGTCAAGTCGGAGACGCGCGTCGTTCGTCTCGAGAAGGCGCTGGAAACTCTGCGCAACATCGTCACCCTGGTGCTCATGGGCATACTGCTCGTGCCGCTCTACTGGCTGAGCGTCTGCGAGCACCAGACCGGCGGCTCGCCCCAGGCGCCCGCCTAAATGGGCGCGCCAGCGCGGGACTTCTCCTTCGCGCAACGCCAGGATGGCAGCGTGGCGATCAGCTGGCGCGGCAGGGTCGTCGCAATTCTGAGCGGCGACCGCGGCGCACGTTTCGTGGCCCAGGCGAACGTGGCTGACGAGGCCGGCGAGCAGCTGCTCATGGCCAAGGCGACGGGCAACTTCAAGCACGGCAACGAGCGCTGAACCCGTCCGGGTCGCCAGTCACCAGCGTCCGCCGTGGCTGCGAGCCTGTCCGCTCTGGCGCTGAGCCTGGCCGCGTGGTTGCGAGCCTGTCCGGTGCTGGCGCCGAGTCGCTTGGGAAGATCGTTTGAGTCGGTTGCGAAGATTCGACTCCGGCGTCTTGGTTGCGACTTGTGCTATCTCCAGCCACAGCGAACTTGTCGGGCTACCGCGAACCGTTTACGCATGTCGGAGGTGGAGGCGACTCTCAGCCGCACTCACGCGCACATCAAATAGGACCGTCGACAGACCGCACACCCGGACAACGACACTGATCCTGGCGTTAGCGGGACATCACCGCCGTTCCTAGCGTCGCACCTGATCGCATTGTGTTTGGGGGGCGGTATCGCGAGGAGGGCCGCTTCCCGGACGGCTCCAGCCCGGCCTATCGGCCCTCCGTGACGCTGACGCGGTGCCGCTCTACTTCTCGGCCAATCTGCTGTTACACCAGGTCTGGGGACTCAACCAGGGCGGCTTCGCGGAACCATCCCGAGTTGCACCACTCTTCAATCCGACTGAACGTTCCAGCCCGTCCCGTCTGGATTGGGCCTGGCCGGACTTTCGAACTCAGGCACCCGCTTTGACAGGAAGCAGGATTTGGGCGGGCAGATCGTCCAGGCTCGGTGTTTTTGGCGGGCATTGGCGGCCGATTTCGGGCTTTGGCTTCAATCAGACTGAAGTCTTGCGGCCGTCTGCTGCGGAACCGGCTCGGCTAGCCACCGACTGCGCGGGGCGGGGTAGGGTAGCGGGGTGAGGGAACCGGTCGTCCGGCCGATCCAGCCGCAGGCAGCGAGCGTGCCGATCATGTCGGTTGGCGAGCTGACCCAGCTGGTCAAGGGCGCGCTGCGCGCTGCGCCGCGGCTGCGCGACGTGTGGGTCGAAGGCGAGGTTGGCCAGGTCAGCATCAGCGCGGCCGGCCACTGTTACTTCACGCTCAAGGACGAGCGTGCACAGATCAAGTGCGTCATCTTCCGCGACGACCGGCTGATGATGCCGTTCGAGGCGCGCACCGGGCTGCGCCTCGTGGCCCAGGGAAATATCGACGTCTTCGACTCCCAGGGTGTCTACCAGCTCTACGTCCGGACACTGCAGCCGTCCGGCGTTGGCGACCTGGCACTGCAGTTCGAGGCACTCAAGGCGAAGCTCGCGGCGGAGGGGCTGTTCGACATCGCGCGCAAGCGCAATCTGCCCGCCTATCCACAGACGATCGGCGTTGTCACGTCGCTGAACGGGGCTGTGCTTCACGACGTTCGGCGTGTGCTCGCGCGGCGCTGGCCGTTGGCACGCATGGTCGTCTCTGCGTGCCAGGTCCAGGGCCAGGGTGCCGCGGGCACGATTGTCGCCGCGCTGCGCCGCGTCGCGCGCTGGACCGACGACGAGACCGGGCGGGCCGCTGACGTGGTCATCCTTGCCCGCGGCGGCGGCTCACTCGAGGATCTGTGGCCGTTCAACGACGAGGCCGTCGTGCGTGCCGTAGCCGGCCATCCGTGTCCGATCGTCGTCGGCGTCGGTCACGAGACCGATGTGACGCTGGCCGAGTTTGCGGCCGACATTCGCGCAGCCACGCCGTCAGTTGCTGCCGAGCTGGTCGTCCCGGCACGCGTCGATGAGCAGGCGCGGGTCGATGCCCTTAGAGGTCGACTTGGAACGTCCGCGGCCCGGGCACTGACCGTCGGGCGCCAGGCGCTGACAAACGAGAAGCGCGCCCTTGAGGCGAGCCACCCGAGGGCGCAGCTGGCCACGGAGCGAGAGAGGGTCGGGGCGCTGCTCGATCGAGCTGCTCGAGTTGTCGGCCGTCGCCTTGAGATCGACCGCATCGTCGTGGCCCGCAACGGCGAGATGCTGCCGGCGCTGGCGGCCGTCCACATCGGCGTCGCTCGCTCGGAGGTGGGCCGCCAAGCGGCGTCGCTTTCGGCCCTCAGCCCGTACGCCACGCTCGAGCGCGGCTACTCCATCGTCCGCGGCCCTGACGGCGCCGTGCTGCGCAACGCGGCCAAGGTCACGAAGGGCGAGGAGATCTCCGTCCGATTGCAGAACGGGGAGCTGGGCGCCAGGGTCGAATCGGTGCGAGACTCCGGCCGATGAACGAATCGAGGCCCAGCCACGACGCCGGCGGTCGCCGGATCGGACGCGGAGCGCCAGCGGATCGCCGCGCTGCCGTTCGACACGGCGCTCGCCGAGCTCAAGCAGATAGTCGAGAGGCTCGAGGCAGGAAGCCTGCCGCTCGAGGAGTCGATCGCCCTCTTCGAACAGGGCGTTCTGCTGCAGCGACGCTGCGATCGGCTGCTGAACGATGTGGAGCTGCGCTTCCAGCGTCTGGTCGAGTCCGCCGGCGGCAAGGTGCGCGCCCTTGACCTGTCGGTGGGTGACGGAGACGAACCTTAGGGCTGGACCAGGCTTCAGCTGTGGGGCAGCACGATGGGTCCGCTGTGGACCAGGTGCCAGGTGATGTCCATCATCACCGCAGGCTGCACGAGGTTCCAGGCGATCGATCCGTCGATGGTCGTCCCCGGGGCCGCGTCGATCTGGCCGTGGATGTCGCTGTAGAGGTTGTTGACGTCTGTCTGGCCAAGGAGACTCGACACCCACCACACGATCGGTCCCTGCGTGTCGGTCGTGTCGTAACCGGGGTCCCCGGAGCAACCGCCGCTCACATCGCTCACGGCGAGCCAGTTTCGATAGGGCAGCTGCGGAGTCTCGTACTCACCATTCGGACCGGACACATCGGCGCTGATGACGATGCTGTACGAACCGTCTTCACTGAGTCGAAGCGAGCCGTTCGTTGTGCCGGAGCTGGTCCAGTCGCCGGATAGCTCCGTCCCGATCTCCTCTTTCCAGGTACACCCGCTGTTCTGCTTGTTCCAGTTCTGGACGTAACGCTCCAGGGTCGAGCCGCTGTTCGAAGCTGGGCCGGAGAAGTCGACCGAGCTGATCCCGTAGGTGACGTCTTCTGGGTCGTCTGCGGTGACGCTGAATGTGTCGGTTACATCAACCTGGGTGGTGTCCTGGCTGGTGCCCGTTTCGTAGTAGACGCTTCCCGGGTCACCGCTCGAGATGTCCTTGGATTCGTCCTCGTTGATGACGCCGTGGAACGTGACCGTGCCGGTCCACGAGCCACCTTGAACAGCCGGTGGGTCAGTCTGGTCAGGCTCACCGACGGAGGGGCGAGCCGTCTGGGCCGGGGCGAGCGGGGCGTCCGCGCTACACGCTCCGGTCGCAGCAACGAGGAGAACCGCAGCGATGGTCCGCACGCTCCACAGCCGCGGGCTGATGCCTGTCTTCATGTGTGTTACCTGTGACGAGTCGGCGGATGGTCGCACTGACCGGTGTCAAAGGCAATAAGCAGGATGGTTGGCGCTGAACGGTAGAATCGGCCCCGCCGGACTCACGGCGGCCAGGCGCACACAACATGTGCGACGTCGCGTTCGTCACTGTTGCCAAATCCGCACCGGAGCACGACTTGTCCCTACTCGCGAGCCTTAACGGCCCACGCGACCTGCGCAAGCTCGATGGCGAGCAGCTCGAGGAGCTATGCGCCGACATTCGTGGCACGATCATCGGCACGGTCGCGAAGACCGGCGGTCACCTCGGCAGCTCGCTCGGGGTAGTCGAGCTGACGGTCGCCCTGCATCGATTGCTCGACAGCCCGACCGACAAGATCGTGTGGGACACGGGGCACCAGGCTTACGCACACAAGCTGCTGACGGGACGCCTGAACGACTTCGGCACACTGCGCGAGCTGGGCGGCATCGGAGGTTTCCCGCGCCGCACCGAAAGCGAGCACGACGTGTTCGACGGTGGCCACGCCGGGACGGGCCTGTCGATCGCCGAGGGTCTCGCCCTGGCTCGCGAGCAGCGCGGCTCGCACGAGAAGGTCGCCGTCGTTGTCGGTGACGCCGCGCTGATGAGCGGCATGGCGCTTGAAGCGCTGAACGACATAGGTCACCGCCGCATGCCGATGCTGATCGTGCTCAACGACAACGAGATGAGCATCTCACCCACGGTCGGCGCCATCAGCCGCTATCTGAGCAGGATCAAGCTGTCGCGCACATGGCGCGGCTCGAAGCGTGTCTACGAGGATTCGGTCGAGCGCATCCCGCTCGTTGGCGCCGGGCTCGTGTACTGGTCACGGCGTTTCCGCAAGTCGATCATCAGCTTCGCCCAGCCCGGCCAGCTCTTCGAGGACCTGGGAATCACGTACGTCGGGCCTGTGCCCGGCCATGATCTGGCGGCGCTGCACAGCGTGCTGCGCCGCGCACTGCGCAACATGGACGGCCCGGTGCTTGTCCACGTCCGCACGCAGAAGGGCCGCGGCTACCAGCCGGCCGTCGCCGATCAGGTCAGCTTCCATGGCGCGGCGCTGCCGCCCATGACCGTTGTCCCCGGCGTCGGCAGCGGCGCGCCATCCCAGCGCTCCATCCACAACGGCGATGGCGATGCCACGCCCTCGATGGCGCAGGCAGTCGCGGCGCGCTCGAAGCCGCCCAACTACACGTCGGTCGTGTCAGATGAGCTGATCGCCCTGGCGCGCGACGATGCGCGCATCGTCGCGATCACGGCCGGCATGCCGACGGGCACTGGCCTGGCCAAGTTCCAGGCCGCCTTTCCCGGGCGCATGTACGACGTCGGCATCGCCGAGCAGCATGCGGTCTCTCTTGCGACCGGGCTCGCCATCGGCGGCATGCGACCGTTCATCGGGATCTACTCGACTTTCCTGCAGCGTGCGTTCGACCAGACCGTGCACGACGTCTGCCAGAACGACCAGCCGGTGGTCATCGGCGTTGACCGTGCCGGTCTCGTCGGCGAGGACGGAACCAGCCACCAGGGCATGTTCACCATCCCGGCCCAACGTCAGCTGCCGAACCTCATCGTGGCCTCGCCCAAGGATGAGCAGGAGGCGCGCCGCTTGCTGCGCTCCGCCTTCGACCAGCGGCATCCCTTTGCCCTTCACTATCCGCGCGATCCAGGCTTCGATCTGCCTCAGGTGGCGCCCGATGCGATTCCCGTCGGCCAGGCCGAGGTATTGCGCGAGGGCAGCGAGATCCTGATCGTCGGCTTCGGGCCCATCGTCAATCGCGGACTCTCGGTCGCCGACAGCCTGGCCGCCCAGGGCTGGTCGGTCGGAGTGATCAATGCGCGCTTCGCCAAGCCCCTTGATTCGGCGCTCATCGCGGCGCACGCTCGCACCAAGAAGCTCGTCGTGACGCTCGAGGAAAGCGTGGTCACCGGCGGCTTCGGCTCTGCAGTTCTCGAGGCGCTGGCCGACGCCGCCCTCGACGATGAGTCGCTCCATATCCCGGTCAAGCTCATCGGGCTGCCCGCGGATCACTTCGTTGATCACGGCGCCGTCGCTGACCTGCGCCGCTACCTGCGCATCGATGTCGACGGCATTGGCGAGCAGATTGGCGAGGCGATTGCCGAGCTCGGGATCGCGCCCGCGATCGCCTCGACCGCGTCGTCGATCGAGGCGCGGTCCGCCTGAGCACAAAGTCCGGGTCGCGCCGCGTTCGACTCGACGATCTCGTTGTCATGCGCGGTCTTGCCACTGACCGCGATCTGGCCGCGCGCCTGGTGATGGCCGGCCAGGTCCGTGTCGGCATGGGCGACGGCGCGCGCCGCGACCTCAAGCCCGGCCAGCTCGTGAGCGATTCGAGCGTTCTGTCACTCAGCGAGCGCGCCCCGTACGTCTCGCGCGGCGGCGAGAAGCTCGCCGCCGCGCTCGATGCGTTCGCGATAGACACGGCCGGACGCATCTGTCTCGATGTGGGTGCCTCGACCGGTGGATTCACCGACGTTCTGCTGCGCCGCGGCGCGGCGCGCGTCTATGCTCTCGACGTGGGCCACGGACAGCTCGCCGATGTGCTGCGCAACGATCCGCGGGTCGTGGCGATGGAGCGAACGCATGCCGCGCGCCTGGATCCCGGCGCGCCCGATCACGTGGCCTTGCCTGAACCGGTCAGCCTGGCGGTCGTCGACGTCTCTTTCATATCGCTCAAGCGCGTGCTGCCCGGCATCAAGGCGGTTCTGACCAGCCACGGCGAGGTGGTGCCGCTGGTCAAGCCGCAGTTCGAGGCCGATCCTGCCGATGCGCCCAAGGGCGTCGTCCGTGATCCAGCCGTGCGCGTGCGGCTGGTGGACGACATTGCCGAGTTCGCGCGCAGCATCGGCTTCGCCGTTATGGGCCGACTCGAATCGCCGCTGCGCGGGCCGGCGGGCAACGTCGAGTACCTGCTTCACCTGGCCCGCGCCTGATGCGGCGCTTCGGTCTCGCCTTCAACCCCACCAAGCCGGCGGCCATCCAGCTCGCGCAACGAACGGCGCAGTGGTGTCGCGAGAACGGTGCCGAGTCGTGGGCTGCCGAATTGGGCGAGACGGAGACCCTGGTTGCGCGCCTTGCGGACACCGATTGCCTGATCGTGCTCGGCGGCGACGGCACGTTCCTGCGCGCTGCCCGCGCCCTCGCACGCGTCGATGTGCCCGTGCTTGGTGTCAACTCAGGCCGTGTCGGTTTCCTGTCCAAGATCGAACCCGCCGCGCTCGAGGAGACGCTCGGCGAGCTGGTCCGCGATGACTACGAGATCGAGGATCGGATGATGCTCGAGGCGTTGCTCATCCGCGCGGCGCATGCCGACAGTGGCGGCTTGAGCGGCCCTTTCGCGGCGCTCAACGATGCGGCCGTTGTCCGTGGCGGCGAGGTACGCGTGATGCGCATGGAGGTCCGGATCGACGACTCGCATCTCGCGACCTATGTCGCCGACGGCATAGTCGTGGCCACGCCGACGGGCTCAACCGCCTATTCATTCAGCGCCGGCGGTCCGATCCTCGACCCGACCGCGCGCAATCTCGTGGTTACCCCCGTGGCCGCGTATCTGGCCTCGGTCCGCTCGATCGTCGTTGGGCCGGCGCACGTCGTGCGCGTCCGCATCCTCGACGGACCGCCGGGGATAATCAGCATCGACGGCCGCGATGACTACCCGATCGAGCCAGGCGATCAGGTCGAGATCCGCGCCATCGAGCGGCCAATTCGCTTCATCGAGCCGAAACACGCGCTGACGTTCTGGGAGCTCCTTCGGCAGAAGGCGGAGCTGCTGCCCGAATGACCGCGCGGCGCATCAGAATCCACTGATGCTTCGCGAACTGGCTGTGCGCGATCTGGCGCTCATCGAGCGCGTCAGAGTCGAGTTCGGCCCGGGCCTGACCGTCATCACCGGCGAGACCGGTGCGGGCAAGTCGCTGCTCATAGACGCATTGGGGCTGGTGATGGGCGCTCGCTCGGACACGAGCATGGTGCGCCACGGCGCCGCAAGTGCGCGCGTGGAGGCGCTCTTCGACGTGGACGCGGCGCCTGAGCCACTCATCTGCGTGCGCGAGGTGTCGGCGGAAGGCCGCAGCCTTGCGCGCATCGATGACGAGTCGGTAACCGCAGCGCGACTGGCGCAGGTCGTGGAGCCGCTGATCGAGATACACGGGCAGCACGAGCAGCAGCGTCTTCTCTCCGCCGCCTGGCAGCGCGACGTGCTCGACGCATTCGGCGGCCACGTGGAGCTGCGCGCGACGGTGTCCAATGCCGTGCGCGAGATGCGCGCCAACGAAGCTGCGCTGCGCGAGCTGACCGTGGAACCGGCCGAGCTCGAGCGCCGCCTGGAGCTGGCCGCACACGCCGCCGACGAGATAGACGCCGCCGCGCCGCGCGAGGGCGAGGTGGACGAGCTGCGCGGCCGACTCGCGCTCGCCGGCAATGCTCAACGCATCGTCGCGCTGCTCGCAGAGACGCACGATCTGCTCGCGGCGGAAAACGGATCGGCCCGCGACAGCGTCGCCCAGGCCGTTCGCTCTGCGTCTGAGCTGGCACGCCTCGACCCCGAGACCACAGCACTCGCGGACCGCCTGGCGGGTGTCGAAGCGGAGCTCGACGACGTGACGCTCGAGCTGCGCCGGCGCCAGGAACAGGTCGCTGACGCTGCTTCCGACTCGGCCGCGATCGAAGCTCGCCTGGGGGTCCTGTACAGCCTGATGCATAAATACGGCGAGAGCGAGGATGCGCTGGTCGAATACGGCGAAGTAGCGCGCGCCGAGGTTGAGCGACTGCGCGGCCTCGAGACGGAGCGCGCGCGGCGCGAGACCGAGCAGGAGCGTCTGTCTGAGACCGCGCACGCCGCGGCGGCGCAGCTTTCGGCGGCGCGTCACACAGCCGCTGACAGGCTGTCGGGCGAGGTCACCGCGGCGTTGGTCGAGCTCGGTTTTCCGTCTGCCGCGTACGTTGTCGAGGTGTCAGAGGCAGGGCTCGACGAGAGCGGCGCGAACGCCGTGAGCTTCCTGCTCGCGCCCAACCCAGGCGAGCCCGCGCGGTCGCTGGCGCGGATTGCCTCGGGCGGCGAGATGTCGCGCGTGGCGCTGGCGATCAAGACGGTCCTGGCACGCGCGGATGCGACGCCGACGTTGATTTTCGACGAGGTCGACGCCGGCATAGGTGGGCGCTCGGCGGATCCTGTCGGCCGGATGCTGTGGCGGCTCGGACTCGAGCACCAGGTCGTGTGCGTGACGCACCTGCCCCAGATCGCGGCGTATGCCGACAACCATCTGCGTATCGAGAAGGTCGAGCGCGACGGTCGGACCGTGACCGAGATCGAGCGGTTGGGGCCCGACGATCGCCGCACCGAGCTGGCGCACATGCTGGCCGGAACGGCGGGCGCGGAGGCCGCGGTCGCGGCGGCGGACGCGCTGCTCGATGCCGCTGCGGATGTCCGTGCCGTGCGGCCGGCCGTGGCATGAGCGAGAGCGTCGACCCTGGCCTGAGCGACGCGATCGAGGCTTATCTCGACTACCTGCGCGTCGAACGCGGCCTTTCTCCGGCGACTATCTCCGCCTATGGCACCGATCTCCATGCGTTCGCCCGACATGCGCGCGCCGCGAAAGGGAGGTGGCGCGACGATTCTGCGCCGGCGACCGGTTACCTGGCGTCGCTGTCAAGGCCGCCGCGCGTCATGCGTCCGGCGACCCATCGTCGGAAGGCCGCGGCGGTGCGCGCCTTCTATCGCTTCTGCTTCGCCGAAGACCTCATCGGGCGCGACGTGGCGAGCCTGCTCGACCTTCCGCGCGCGACGCGCGTGCTACCCGATACGCTCGACGTGGCTGACGTGGAAGCCCTTCTCGACGCTCCTGACGGCGCTACGGCCACGGGCGTGCGCGACCGGGCACTGCTCGAGCTGCTGTATGCCTGCGGACTGCGCGTCAGCGAGGCGCTGAACCTGGATCTGGAGGACCTATCGCTCTCGGATGCCACTGTGCGCGTCATCGGCAAGGGTGACCGCGAACGCCGCTTGCCGGTGGGCGATCTCGCCGTGGCGGCGCTGCAGCGGTACATGACTGACATCAGGCCGCAGCTGCTCGCCCGGTCCGCCGGCCGGACCCAGGCCCGGCGAGGCGGACCAGTCTTCGTGAACCAGCGCGGAGAGCGGCTGAGTCGCATGGCCGCCTGGCGGACGATACGCAACGCCGCATTGGTAGGCGGCGTTCACGGCCACGTCACGCCCCATACCCTGCGTCACAGCTTCGCCACCCACCTCCTGGAGGGAGGCGCTGACTTGCGCGTCGTGCAGGAATTGCTCGGACACGCGAGCATCACCACGACGCAGCTGTATACGCATCTGACGGGGGAGAGGATCAAGCAGGTCTATGCGCGGGCGCACCCCCGCGCCTAGCCGCAGAGGAGAAGGCAATGGCTCGCTACTCCGACAGCCTTCTGACCGATGGCGAGGTGGTCGTCTATCGCGGAAAGCAACACTGGTTGTCCCTGGTCCTGCGCGGCCGCAGCGGGATGGCCCTGCTGATATTGGCGGTCGTGCTGTTCGTGGTCGTATTCATCCTGCCCGACATCTTTCCGAGCGGGACGCTTCAGCAGAAGACCGGCCTCAGCCTCGGCGCGATCCTGCTGATCATCGCCGCGGTCGTCCTGTTCTATCGCTGGTGGCAGTGGTCGAACCAGGACTACGTGATCACCAATCGACGCATGATCAAGGTCACGGGCATCTTCAACAAGCACAGCGCCGACAGCTCGCTCGAGAAGATCAACGACGCGATCCTCGACCAGCCTGTGCTCGGCCGAATGCTCAACTACGGTGACCTGAGCATCCTCACGGCCGCAGAGGAAGCCGTCGACACATACCACATGATCAATGACCCCAAGCACTTCAAGAAGGTCATGCTGACCGAGAAGCACCAGCTCGAGACCGGGATGATGTATCAGGGCGGCATGCCCCCCACGCCGCCGCTGCGCGCCGATGTGACGCCTGCCGCACCTCAGCCGGTGGCTCCGCAGCCGGTCGCACAGGTTGCTCCCGCGCCGGTGCAAACTGCCCAACCAACCGAACCAACGCCGCCGGCTCCGCCGCCCATGCCGCCTACGGCTCCTCTGGCGAGCGATCCTGCCCCGGCCGCGTCGGAAGCCGCCGCCGAAGTGGCCGCTGAGCCCGACTCGTCGCTCGAGGTCACGCAGACGCTGGCGCGCCTGGCCGACCTGCGCGACAGCGGCGCGATCACGGCCGAGGAATACGAGGCCAAGAAGCAGGAGCTGCTCGGCCGCCTGTGACGACCGATCAGCTCATTCAGGGGGTCGCGGTCGTCGCGATCTTCCTGCTCGTCGCTTTCCCGGTCCATGAGTTCAGCCACGCCTGGGTCGCCTACCGCCTGGGTGATTCCACGGCGCGCTGGCAGGGCCGACTGTCGCTCAATCCCGTCGTCCACTTCGACCCTGTCGGCGGAACGATCCTTGCCATCAGCGTCCTGCTCGCCGGCTTCGGCATTGGTTGGGCAAAGCCGACACCGGTCAATCCGTACAACCTGCGCTACGGCCGTAAAGGTGAGGCGATCGTCGCGGTGGCCGGACCGATCTCGAACCTGGTCATGGCCGCGATCGTGGCAATACCGCTGCGCATCATCATCCACGACGCGAACATGCTCGACACGGTCCTGTCCAACGGTGTCGCCAACTTCGCGCTCAACGTTGCCATCCTGTTTGTCCAGATCGACGTTCTTCTGCTGATCTTCAACCTGCTGCCAATTCCGCCCCTGGACGGCTGGCGGGGATTGCTGGGACTCGTCGACGCCCGGACGGCATACTCGCTCAAGCCTTTCGAGCAGTACGGCTTCCTGGTCCTGGTCCTGCTGATCTTCTTCGCGCCGTCGTTCATCGGCCAGATCGGCGACACGATTACAAAGTTCCTGCTTGGCTTCTGACGTGCGCTGGTGGGCTGCCAAGATCCGGCGCTTCTGGCTCTATTTCTTTGGTCGTGTAGGCGCCCGGGAGCGGTCGGCGCTCGAGGGCTGGCTCGCGCCCAGCCAGCTTCGGCTCTTCAATTCGATGCACCGCGCCGATCGGCGCCACGGCCTGGATGTCCTGGCCGCCCTCCGGGCCGACGGACAGACCGATGTCGACCTGTTCCTTGCGGGGCTGCTGCATGATTGTGGCAAGGGCCGTGGCCTGCACCTGTGGCATCGTGTCGGTTGGTCACTTTCCGAGCGCTTCGGCCGTCGATTGGAGCGTCTGCTGCTGAGGCTGCCCGGTTTCCACGAGGGCTTTGCGACGATCGCCGCTCACGCGTCGCGATCGGCGGAGCTGGCTCTCGAGGCAGGCTGCTCACAGATGACGGCTGACCTGATCAGGAACCAGGCCGAGCCGGTTGACGACGTTCTTGGTCGCGCCCTGCTCGTTGCGGATCAGGCCAATTGACGATGGTCGCCGCGGTCGAGATCCGCTTCGGCGAGGCGCGCCGGCCCGAGGACGCGACGCACGTCCGGTTCGAAATCGTTCGACGGGCCGCTCGGCCTGCTGCTGGCGCTCATAGAGCAGCGCCAGCTCGATGTCCTGACCGTTCGACTGGGAGATCTTGCCGGGGCCTATCTCGATGCGCTGGCGGGCATCGAGCGCGGCCGCCTGCCGCTGCTGAGCTCTTTTGTCAGCGTCTGCTCGCAGCTGATCCTGATCAAGTCCCGGGCGCTGCTGCCGCGGCCGCCGGAGGCGGCCGCGGCCGACGCTGGCGGAGACGGCGCGCTCAACCCCGAAGAGGAGCTGCGCCGTCGGCTGATCGAGTACCGCATGTTCCGCGATGCCGGCCGCGCGCTTGCGGGGCTGCTCGGTCGCGGAACGCCCCTCTTTCACCGGGAGCCGGCAGCGGCCGTTGCCGCAGGCAAGGCCGGCGCGCGGCCGGACGACGGCCCGGCGCTCGACCCGCGCTCGCTGGCCGATGCGCTGGCCGTATCTATCCGCCTCGTCCCACCGGCGCCGCCGCCGGCCGAGATCGTGGCGCGCACGATCACGCTCGAGGAGCGCGCCGCGGTGATCCGCTCGGCGCTGCGCCACGCCCCCCAGATAGTGCTCCAGGATCTGCTCGAAGCCGTCACGGACCGGATCGTGGTGGCCATCACGTTCCTGGCGTTGCTCGAGCTGGCCAAGGGTCGCGAGGTCGCCATAGATCAGACCGAGCCGTGGGGCCCGATCCGCGTCACGCCGCTCAAGTCGAGCCCAGATGTGAAGGTCAAGCTCGATGGATGAGGGCCTGGTAGCGATACCCATCGTGGCCGAAGAAGCCGACGGCGTCGGATCCAGCGCGGAGCCACAACATGCGCCGCAGGACGAGCCTGGAACTCTCACGCCATCCGCGCTGGAAGCGCTCCTGTTCGTCGCCGAGCGGCCGCTGACGCGCAGGGAGATCGCCACCCTGGCAGGCGTGGATCGCGAAACCGTTGACGCAGCCCTCGGCGATCTCGAGGTGGCGCTTCGTGATCGAGGCCTCAGGCTCGTTGCCTCGGGCGACGAGGTCCAGCTCGTGACGACGCCCGAGGCAGGCTCGCTCATCGCCCGCTACACCGGCGCCGAAGGGTCGAAGCTGTCGCCCGCAGCGCTCGAGACGCTGGCGATCGTCGCCTACCGCCAGCCGGTGACGCGCGGCGCGATCGAGCGAATCCGCGGCGTCGACTCGGACTACGTGCTGCGCACGCTGCTCCATCGCCGTCTGGTGGTCGAGCAGGGCCGTGCCGACGCACCGGGCCGGCCCTTTCTGTACGGAACTGGCTTCGACTTCCTGGAGCGCTTCGGTCTCGTCTCACTCGATGACCTGCCGCCGCTCGACGCAGAGGCCGCGGGACGGCTGGTTGAGTGACCGCGTCAGGATCCAGAAGGCGTTGGCCGACGCCGGCGTGGCGTCGCGGCGCAAGGCCGAGCAGCTCGTCAGCGACGGCCGAGTCACGGTCAACGGGGCACCCGCCGTCGTCGGCCAGCAGGTTGATCCGGCACACGACGTCCTCGCCGTTGACGGCCGGACAATCGCGCACGCTGACAGGCGGCTGTATCTCGCGCTTGCCAAACCGGCCGGCGTGACCAGCACGGTGAGCGATCGCCACGCGGCACGGACGGTGCTCGAGCTCGTCCCGGCAGAGCTCCGCGCCCGTGCGCAGCGACTTTTTCCGGTGGGTCGACTCGATCGTGACTCTGAAGGGCTGCTGTTGCTGACCAACGATGGCGACTGGGCCCAGCGCATGCTTCATCCGAGCCACGGCGTTGAGCGCGAGTACGCGGTCGGCGTCGAGCGTGACCTCGATGGACAGCAGCGTCTTGCGCTCGAGCGCGGCATCGTGCTGGAGGAGGGGAGAGCGACCCTGACCGATCTGAGCGCGGCGACATCAGCCGACGTTCGCCTGCTCGGTCAGCTGCTCGGACGACAGGCGCGCGAGCTGACCTGGTACCGGGTCACGCTGCGCCAGGGGATGAAGCGCCAGATCAGGCGCATGTTCTCGGCCGTCGGCGTGCCCGTTCGGCGACTGGTCCGCATCCGCTTCGGCACGCTCCGGCTGGCCGGAATGAGCCTCGGCGACGTGCGCGAGCTGTCCGGCGCAGACAAGCGCCAGCTGGATGCGTTGTCCGGGGCGCCCGTGCGCGACAAGGCAGCGCGCCATGGTCTGGTCGTCAGCATCGACGGCCCGGGGGGGAGCGGCAAAAGCACTGTCGGCATGCGCGCCGCCGCCGAGCTCGGCTACCGCTTCTGCGACACGGGCGTCCTGTACCGCGGCCTGACCTGGCTGGCCATGGAACGCGGCGCCGATCTCGACAACACTGACGCTCTCGTGCCGCTCGTCGTCGAGATCCTGCTCGAGCCGGATGCACAACAGCGCTATGTTCATGTGCGCGTCGGAGACGAGGATGTCACCACCCGGCTGCACACGGCCGAGGTGGATCGCAATGTCAGCCGTGTCTCGCAGCACGCTCCGGTGCGCGCGGCTCTGTTGAGGGTCCAACGGAGGCTGGCCGAAGGGGGCAGGATCATCATGGCCGGCCGCGATATCGGCACGGTCGTGCTGCCCGACGCCGACGTCAAGCTGTACCTGGACGTGTCGATCGCGGAGCGCGCGCGGCGACGGGCCGTGGACAGGGGGATGTCAGACGATGCGCGCGCCATCGCCCAGATCGAGGACGAGCTACGCCGGCGCGACGGCGTCGACAGTACGCGTAAGACTGCACCCCTGCGCGTGCCCGACGGCGCCACGCTGATCGAGACCGAGGGCAACTCGCTGGACGAGACCGTCGCCGAGGTGGTTGCCGTCGTGCGCCGCACCGAGCGCGAGAAGAAAGCGCGATGAGCCGGGTTCCGCCCATGACTCGACTCGGCACGTTCGTTTGCCGAGTCGTACTGAAGGCGACGGCGCGCGTGCGCGTCGAGGGCATGGCAGATCTGCCCAGCGACGGGCCGCTGATCGTGGTCGCCAACCACATATCGAACGCTGACCCGCCACTCGTCGTCGGCTGGCTCACTCCGGCCCTTGGCCGGCAGATGCATGTCCTGGCCAAGGAGAGCCTGTTCGTCGGACCCGTCGGCTGGTTCCTGCGCCGCAATGGGATTACGCCGGTGAAGTCCGGCGGCAGCGACATCGAGGCATATCGCTCCGCACGTCAGGTTCTCGACCGCGGCGAGGTCCTGTGCATATTTCCGGAGGGGACGCGCAGCCTCACCGGCGTCATGCAGGATCCCAAGCCAGGCGTGGCGATGCTCGCCACGCGCTCAGGCGTGCCGATCCTCCCGGTTGGCGTGTCGGGCAGCGACGACTTCCTCGGCCGCGGCAAGCGGATGCCCATGTTCGGCGCGCGCATCACGGTTCGCGTCGGCAAGCCGTTCACGCTCGAGCTGGATCCCTCGCTGCCGCGCCGGGTGGCTTTGAATGCGGCTTCGGACGAGTTGATGAGCCACGTCGCCGCGCTGACCGACGACCGTCACCGGGGCCGCTTCGGGTGAGTGGGCGCGGTGTCTGGCCGCAGCTCGGTGACCTTTGGGTCAGCGCGCAACCAGGGCGAGGCTGCCAAGGTTGTATCCATGACGCAACTGTTGAGCGAGCCCGGGGGATCCAGGGCGTCGGTCCAGTCGCGTGCTGAGAGACGACGAACCGGCCGCCACGGTGGGCAAGCACTCGTCGAGTACGCCCTGATTCTGGCGCTCATTGCAGCAATAGCGGTCGCTGGCCTGAAGCTCATGGGGCCCAGCATCGACAGCGTGTTTTCCGACTTGGGCAACGTGTTCGGTAACGACGGACCCGTGGCCACCGCCGCGCCGACGGCCCGGCCTGCGCCGACAGCCCGGCCAAAGCCGACGGTGACTCCGAAGCCGGTCAAGACGCCCAAGCCGGCCGAGACGCCGAAGCCGAAGTACACGAAGGCACCCCATAGCTTCGAGCACTGATCGACCTGCCATGACGAGCGGCTTGGCCGCTTCCGAATGTGAAAGAATTCGTCGCCAGTTGCTGGCGCGAGGCCTGTCGGGGGGCAGAGGGAGTTAGCCAACCATGGCCGGTTACCCACCGCCACCCGGTCCGCCACCCGCGGATGCCCAGTCGGGTTACCCGCCGCCGGGACCGCAGCCCTCCTACTCCCCGGTGCCACCGCCGCCAGCTAAGGGCCGCCGGACAGGCTTGGCCGCCTTCGCCGTGCTCATCATCCTCATCGCAGTCATTGCCGGGGGCCTGTTCCTCTTCCGCGACCGCATCAGCGGCGACGTCAACTCGCTTCAGGTTGGCGACTGTATCGATGAGCCTTCCGACACCTCGGCGATCTCCGACGTTCAGCACCAGCCGTGCGTCGATCCCCACGACGGCGAGGTGTTCGCGCTGATCACGTACGCGGCCGCCGACGGGGCCGCCTACCCAGGCACGGGCGCCTTCGACGACATCGTTCGTCAGGAGTGCCTGCCCATGGTCCAGGCGTACACGGGTCGGACGTTGCAGGAGATCGATCAGGCCGGTCTCTCGTACGCGTATTTCTATCCGACGTTCACCAGCTGGACGGACAACAACGACCGTGGCGTCACGTGCTACATCGAGAAGTCCGACGGGACCAAGCTGGTGGGCTCGGTCAGGGTCGCCACTGCGTCCCCCGCCCAGAGCTGATCCCGAGGCCGCTAACGCGGCCGGTGCCATACTTTGAGTCGAATGGCTACTGTCGAGGAGGTCCGCATCGCGCGCCGGACCGGGTTCTGCTACGGGGTGCGCGAGGCAATCGACTACGCGCGCCTGGCCGCATCGCAGGGCAAGCAGACGCACACCCTCGGTCAGGTCGTGCACAACGAGGGCGTCATCGCACAGCTCGAAGGCCAGGGCATCCAGACGGTCGACACGCTGGACGACGTTGACACCGGAGCCGCGGTCGTCATCCGCGCCCACGGTGTGACGCCGGAGGTCATGGCTCGCGCCGACGAGCGCGGCCTCGAGGTGATCGACGGAACCTGCACCTGGGTGATCCAGGAGCAGAAGGAGCTGCAGAAGCTGGTCGACGAGGGCTACACCATCGTCCTGCTCGGCACGCCCCGCCATCCCGAAGTTGTCGGTCTGCTCGGGTTCGCCCCGGACGCGATAGTCGTCGACGAGGAAGAGGACTGGGAACGCATCCCTCGCACCAAGCGCATGGCGCTCATCAGCCAGAGCACACAGCCGCCGTGGAAGTTCGAGAAGCTTGCCGCGTACCTTGTCAGCCGCAGCCACGAGCTGAAGATCGTCAACACCGTCTGCCCGGTAACGATCCGGCGCCAGCAGGACACGATGGATCTCGCCGCGCAGGTCGACCTGATGGTCGTCGTCGGTGGCCGCAACAGCGCCAACACCAAGGAGCTGACGAGGCTGTGCGAGATCTATGGCAAGCCCGCCATCCAGATCGAGAGCGAGCATGATCTGGCCGGAGACGACGCATTCGGCGACGCGCGCATCGTCGGCGTGACCGGCGGAACGAGCACGCCGATCGAGGACTTGCAGAAGGTTGCCCAGCGTGTATACGAGCTTGCCGGTTCAGAGGCGACCAAGGCGCGCGCCGGCGACCTCGCGCGCGAAGCGCTCATCGCCGTCGCCGAACCTGCATATCGCAGCTCGTCACTGGACGAGCACGGACGTCCCCGACGCGCCGTTGCCGCCGGCGCGGCCTAGCTGATGGCGCGGCGCGGCCGCCGCCCGACTTCGGGCCGAACTGCGGACATGCCCACCGAGGGACTGCCCGTCGTCGCCTTCGTCGGCCGTCCCAACGTGGGCAAGAGCACGCTCTTTAACCGCGTCGTCGGCGAGCGCGTGGCGATCGTCGAGGACCGTGCCCGGACCACCCGGGATCGGCTCTACGACGTGGGCGAGTGGAACGGCCGACGCTTCATCGTCATCGACACCGGCGGCATCGAGACGCGCCCTGGCGACCCGATCGAGGAAGGCGTCCAGGAACAGGCGCGCCTGGCGATCGAGGAAGCCGACGTGATCGTATTCGTCGTCGATGCCGAGACGGGCCTGACGCCGGCGGACCACGAGGCGGCCGAGATCCTGCGCCTGGCCAGGGCGCCGGTCATCGTTGCGGCCAACAAGGCGGACAACCCCAAGCGCGAGCTGGAGGCGGCCGAGTTTCACGCCCTGGGCTGGCAGGAGACACACCCGATCAGCGCGGTGCACGGCCGCGGCGTGGCTGATCTGCTCGACGTCGTCGTCTGGGCCTTGCCGCCGGAGTCGGCGTCGGAGCTCGAGCGCAAGCGCGTTGAGGCCGAGCTGGACGCTGCCGATACCACACTAGCTGTGGTCAGCGAGGACGAAGCGGCATTCGCCTTCGACGACCGGCCGGCGCGCCTGGCCATCATCGGCCGGCCCAATGTCGGCAAGAGCTCACTGCTCAACGCGCTGCTGGGCGAACAGCGGGCGATCGTCAGCGCTATCCCGGGCACGACGCGCGACGCGATAGACACATCCGTCGTGTGGGCGGGCCGGACCGTGCGGCTGATCGACACCGCCGGCATCAAGCGCCGTGGCAAGGTCGCATCCGGCCCGGCGGCCGAGCGCTTCGCGACGCTGCGTGCGCTCAAGGCGGTGTCACGCGCCGATGTGGCGGTGCTCGTGCTCGATGCCGCGGACGGCCTGACGGCTCAGGATTCTCATGTGGCCGGATACGCGCTCGAAGAAGGCATCGGCGTGGTCATCGCGATAAACAAGTGGGACGTGATCGAGAAAGAGCCAAACACTTTCGACGAGTACGTCGTGCAGCTTCGTCGCGATGCTCCATTCCTTTCATTCGCGCCGATCGTGTCGATCAGCGCCAAGACCGGCCAGCGCGTCGAGCGCGTGATCGAGGCTGCGCTCGAGATCGCCGCCGAGCGCCGCCGCCGCGTTCCCACCGCGGCCCTCAACGCGTGGCTGCGCGAGGTCACGCAACGTCGCCCGCCGGCCAACGTGCGCGGCAAGCAGCCGCGCTTCTTCTATGCCACCCAGGTCCAGACCGAACCGCCCACGTTCGTCCTGTTTGCGAATGGCGCCGAGCTGATTCACTTCAGCTACCGGCGCTACCTCGAGAATCGGCTGCGTGAGACGTTCGGGTTCGACGGCACGCCGCTGCGGCTGTTCATCCGCGAGCGTGCGCGCGAGGAGCTGGAACGCAAGCGCGGCAGTGGCAAGCGACCTCGTGGCTCTCGGCGCGCATCGCCGGCCAGGCGTTCCTGACCGTGGATCGTCACCCGCGCCGCGCTGTAGTCGGCGCTGGAACGTGGGGCACGACGCTCGCTCTGAGGCTCGCGCGACGCGGCCCGGTCGTCCTTCTCGCACGTGATGAGGAGCAGGCGCGCTCGATCGCCCGGGAGCGACGCAACGCTCGTTACCTGTCCGACATCAACATTCCCGTCGAGGTTGAGATCACAGCCGATCCGGAGGCGATCAGGGCTGCTTCCGAGCTCGTCATCTTCGCCGTGCCGGCCGCCGCGATGCGGTCGACTGCCGCCCGCGTCGCGCCGGCAATACACGGCGACGCGGTGCTGCTGTCGGTGGCCAAGGGCATCGAGCACGAGACCTTGCTGCGCATGACCGAGGTGCTCGCGTCGGAGATCCCGGCCGCGGCCGGACGGATAGCGGCCATGTCGGGACCCAACCTGGCCCTCGAGATCGCGCGCGGCCTGCCCGCGAGCAGTGTCATCGCGGCGGAGGACGAAGAGATCAGCCTGCGGGCATCGGAGATGATCGGCAGCGCGCTCGTTCCGGCTGTACCGCAACCGCGACGTTATCGGCGTCGAGTTGTGCGGCGCCCTCAAGAACATCATCGCCGTCGCCGCTGGCGCCGCCGAGCAGCTCGGCTTCGGAGACAACGGCAAGGCCGGCCTGATCACGCGCGGGCTGTCAGAGATCACGAGGCTGGGAATGGCGGCAGGCGCCAACCCTCTGACCTTCGCCGGACTCGCCGGGCTGGGCGATGTCATCGCCACGTGCTACTCGAGCCTGTCGCGCAACCACACTCTGGGCGTTGAGCTCGCCAAAGGCCGCAAGTGGCCCGAGATCGAAGGCACGCTGCCCGGCGTGGCGGAGGGCGCATACACGGTGACCTCGGCGCTTCAGCTCGCGCGCAACCTCGGCGTGGAGATGCCGATTGCCCAGGAGGTCTACAACGCCCTGTTCGAGGGCAAGAGCGTCCAGCGTTGCCTCATCGACCTGCTGTCGCGTGAGCAGAAGGATGAGCTGGCCGGCTTTGGAGAGTGGTCGACCAACGGCGCAGCAGCTCGCTGATCCTCGCACCCTGGGCGGCGCGGTACTTTCCGACATCGCGATGGGAACGCGGGTCAGTCGCAATTCAGCGCACGGTCATCTGTTCCTGGACGCACCAGCGTGGCATGGTTAACGCATAAACGCGGTTGGGCCAGCAACCGGACAAGCCAGGTGAGGACCCTAGAGGCGGCGCCGTGAAACCCCAGCCGTGGGGGTGTCGCTTCAAGTTACGGAAGCTCATGGGGTTCCAGCCTCGCTCCGTCGGGTCGCGTAGCTCGGACTAGAGCCGCCGGCGTCGAGGCACGGCCCCGGTTGCTGCCAACCGAATCCCCCGAGCAGCGGATCCCTTGACCGGATTCGCACGCGCCCGCTGGTAGACTTTTCCGCGTCGGGGCGTAGCGCAGTCTGGTAGCGCACTTGAATGGGGTTCAAGAGGTCGAAGGTTCGAATCCTTTCGCCCCGACCAGACTGACCTTCTTTCGTGCTCAGGACCGCCTCACCGGAGACCGCGCCCCGGCGAGGAGTCCTGCTGCGCCTCGCAACACCAATGCGCCTGCTGTGCTGCATCCGAGCGCTTGTTCTAGATGCGCAGCTTGGAAAGTGTCCGTACCATTCGGCCCAGCTGTCAGCGCAACGCACAGGAGGTAACCCGTGGCCGAGCAGGAGTCGCTTGTGCGCCGAATCGAAGACTTCGACGACCGCGGTCAAGAGTGGCGGCGCCTGGCCTCGGAAGTCCTCGGGACGTTCTTCCTGGTCCTCGTAGCGGCGGGTGGCGGGATGATGGGACAGGCATTTCCGGGCACCATCAGTAGGGCGGCAGCGGTCACCGCCCCGGGCTTGATGGTCATGGCGATCATCCTGTTCATGGGCAAGATCTCGGGCGCCCACCTCAACCCGGCCGTCAGCTTCGCCTTCGCGCTGCGCGGCAACTTCCCGTGGCGGCGTGTCCCCGGCTACATCGTCGCCCAGCTCGTCGGTGCCGCCCTCGCCGCGCTCTTCCTGACGTACGTCATCGATGTGTCCGCCACGTTCGGTTCCAACTACCCCGCCACCGGCTTCAGCGATCTTGCAGCCGTGCTGATGGAAACCGTTCTGACGTTCGGATTGGTCAGTGTCATCCTTGGGACGGCGTCCGGCGCCCAGAACCTCGGGATGATCGGGGCGCTCGGGGTGGGCGCCTACATCGCCTTGGCGGGTCTGTGGGGCAGCCCGATTTCGGGAGCGTCGATGAACCCGGCTCGCACGTTCGGTCCGGATCTGATCGGTCAAGACTTCACCGGCTACTGGGTCTATGTCGTCGGTCCCCTCGTCGGGGCGGCACTTGCCGTGGGCATGGCCTTCGTGCTCCGCGGGCCTGGAGGCGGGGTCGCCGGGTCGGTCGCGGCCCAGGGTGCCCTGTTCACAGAGGTGGAGCGGCCGGACCAGGCCTGACGCGCCGAAGGAGCGTCATCTACCTGAACCAGAGCCTCGGCGCCAGGAATCGCGCTTCGCGTCCGACCGCTCTCCTGAGCACGAGCATAGGCCTCCGGGCGGTTGCCCGGAGGCCTTCATGTAGCCAGTGGTGTGGCAGCCCCGCCCGAGCTCACGGCCGGCCCGTCGCCGCTGCGCCGGGCGGTGCCCATTCGGGAGGCACTGGCGACCCAACTCGTGTGCTAGCCTGCGGCGCAGGGCACTGGCACGCTCAGACGGGCCACCGGATGACGACACCCGCGAAAGCCACCAGCCGTCGTTCCTCGCCCTCGGAAGGACGACGAGATGCTGCGCCCTCCGGATATGCCTAGAACCGAAGAGGGGGATCCATGCGACGACGTTTGATCCTGTTCGGCGTGCTCGCCACGATGCTGTTGACTGCGCTATCGGCGACGTCCGCCGCCGCCGCTGGCCGCCACAAGCCAGATGGCTGGGTGCGCTACGAGGGATTCCATGACGGCTACAACGCCACCAACGCTCCAAATCCGGGCGCCTGGAAGGGCAAGAACATCTACAACACGACGGCACACCACCAGACGGCGACTCACAAGGCCGTCGGCTCATCGGTGAGCCGAAACGACTACTTCTACTTCACCATCACAATCCAGAACGACGGCACGAGCGACCGCTTCAAGGTCAAGGGCAGCGGCGGGGCCGGTGTGAAGTACTTCAAGGGAAGCAAGAACATCACCACCAAGGTCGAGGCTGGGACATATCAGACGTCCAGCCTTGCAGCCGGCGCGAAAACGACGATCACGGTTCGCATCGATTGGGGGAACAGCGTCGGGTCAGCCCTGGTGACGCTCACGTCGTCGGCCGATTCCACGAAGAAGGATGCCGTCAAGGCGCGCCTCAAGTTCAGCTGCGGTTGCTGACGGAGACTTGACGCAGCTCAACAAGCGACGGCTCTGATTTCGTCGCCGGACGCAGGGGGCCGGCAGGCCACCGCAGCGACCAAACCCGCCGATTTGGGCACCAACCTCCAGGACGGCTGGTAGTGCCGCGCTGATACGGAGGTTGACGGCTTCCAATGAAGCCATGCCACCGAGCATGCGCGAGATGGTCCACGCAGCCCTCGCATCTGTACGCCCCGCTCGATAGTGTCGGTCGACCGTCGCCGATCCGGCGGCACGACTAGGAGCAGGGTTTGAGAGCTGTCATCGACAGGTTCGACGCCATCACGACGCGATCCCTTCTGCCGCTCACCCTCGGTGGACTGCTGCTCGGCCTGGCCTTCTCCGCGGCCGGGAACGAGGCCGCCGCGATGTGGTGCTGGACCATCCCATCGCTCCTCGTCGGGATCTGGCTGACGATCTCCATCGTCCGTGATCTCCTCCAAGGCGAGGCTGGCGTCGACCTCATCGCAGTGCTGGCGATCATGGGCGCGCTCCTTCTCGGCGAGGCGCTGGCAGCGGCGGTCATCGGTGTCATGCTGACGACCGGCGAATGGCTCGAGCGATATGCCGCCGGGCGCGCCAACAGGGAGCTCTCCGCTCTCGTCTCTCGCGCGCCCCGCATCGTCCATCGCTACCGGGCCGATGGCATCGAGGATCACGACATCACCGACGTCGCCATCGGCGACCGGCTCCTCGTCAAGCCCGGCGAAGTGGTCCCGGTCGATGGCCATGTCGTCGGTGACCCGGCGGTCCTCGACGAGTCGGCCCTCACCGGCGAAGCCCGCCTGGCCACGCGCGAGGCCGGCGACGCCGTGAGCTCGGGGACCGTCAACGCCGGGGCGCCGTTCGACCTGCTGGCTACCGCCACGGCGGAGCACAGTGCCTATGCGGGCATCGTGCGGCTGGTCAAGGAGGCCCAGACCTCCAAGGCTCCCTTCGTGCGCATGGCAGATCGCTACGCGATCCTCTTCGTCCCGCTCGCGCTGGCCGTCGCGGGCGTCGCCTGGCTCCTCTCCGGCGACCCCGTCCGCGCTCTCGCGGTCCTTGTCGTCGCGACACCCTGCCCGCTCCTGCTGGCGGCGCCCATCGCCATCGTCTCGGGCATCAGCCGCTCGGCCAAGCGAGGCATCATCGTCAAAGGCGGCGGAGCCCTCGAGACACTCGCACGGGCGCGCGTGATGCTCTTTGACAAGACGGGCACGCTGACGGCCGGTCGGCCACGCCTCGCCGACGTGGTCACGGCGCCAGAGCGGACGCCCGAGGAGGTCCTCGCGCTGGCGGCCTCTCTAGAGCAGGTCTCGCCGCACGTGCTGGCGGCCTCCATCGTGGGTGGCGCAAGGGAGCGTGGCGTGACGCTGACGCTGCCCGCTGGCGCCACCGAGGTGCCGGGCGCCGGCATCTCCGGGTCGGTTCGGGGCGTCAGCGTCCTGGCCGGCACCGTCGATTTCGCGAGCGGCGGCACTTCCGCTGCCGCCGTGGGCGCGCGACGTGCGCCGACGTGTGAGCCTCGAGGGCGCGACGAGTGTCTACGTCGCCGCCGATGGCGTCCTCGTGGGCGCCCTCGTCCTGGAGGACCCCATCAGGTCCGAGACCCCACGCGTCATCCGCTCGCTGCGGCGGGTCGGCGTACGACGGGTCGTGATGGTGACGGGTGACCACTACGGCGTTGCCGACATGGTGGCCGCCGCCATCGGCGTCGACGGCGTCCTCGCAGAGCGCACTCCTGCCGACAAGGTCGATGCCGTGGTCGGGGAGCGCCGGGAGGCCGGTGGCGTCCTCGTCATGGTCGGCGACGGAATAAACGATGCTCCAGCGCTCGCGAGCGCGGACGTCGGCGTGGCCATGGGCGCGCGTGGCGCGACGGCCAGCTCGGAGGCGGCCGACATCGTCATCACCGTCGACCGACTGGACCGACTCCCTGAGGGCATCCGGATCGCCCAGCGAGCTCGGCACATCGCGGTCGAGTCTGTAGCCATCGGCATGGGCCTGTCGCTCGCCGCGATGCTTGTCGCCGCCGCGGGCTTCCTGCAGCCGGTGGCGGGCGCTGTGGTCCAGGAGGCCATCGACGTCATCGTCATCATAAACGCGCTGCGTGCTCTCACCGGCGGCGTCGAACGCTCCTTGAGGATTCCCGGCTGGGGTGACCTGAGCGCGCGCCTACAGGCGGAGCACCACGAACTTGCTCCGGCCATCGCCGGATTGCGCTCTCTGGCGGATGCCCTGGGGGACCTGTCCCCGCATGAGGCCAAAGCGCGCCTGGCCGGTGCGCGCACGTTCCTGACCGAGAAGCTGGTGCCGCACGAGGAGCATGAGGATCGTGAGGTCTTCCCAATGCTCGCACTCGCAGCGCAGAGCGATGACCTGACCTCCGCGCTGCACCGCACCCACACCGAGATCTTCCACCTAATCCGCCTCGCCGACCGGATGGTGGGCGAGCTCCCCGACGAAGGGCCGGCCCCGGAGGACCTCAATGACCTGCGTCGCGTGCTATACGGGCTGGACGCCATCCTGCGATTGCACATGGCCCAGGAAGAGGAGCTCTACCTGGCGCTGGGCGATGAGCATCCAACCGCCGCGGTCCCAGCGACCGCCTCGGCGTGACTCGGGGAGTCCGCGACCCGTAGCCTGCCCGCGCCGAGCGATCCACAGTACGTGACGAGGAGTCACAGCGCTGGAGGTCAGCGGCCTAGGAGCTTGGCGTGATGCTCACGGACGCCGACATGTTCCAGCGCAGCTGCGCCAGATACGTGTCGGGTCGGATGGTCACGGCGAAGTTGACCTCGCCGTTGTGGTCGGTGCCACGCACCTCGATGCTGTCGACAACTCCGGTGGCCGTGACGCCGGGCAGTGCCGCAAACGTGATGGTGGCGCGGTCGCCTACCGCGAGGCGCACGACGTCTATCTCGGACACGTCGGTCGTCTCGATCAACCAGCTCGAAAAGTCTCCGATTGAGGCGATGGTCTCGCCCGCATTGACCTGTTCGCCGACTGTGACATCAATTGCGGCGACAGTCCCTGCGATCGGGGTGCGGAGCTCTGTCTGGCGCAGTGCGGACTGGGCCGCGCTCTGCTGCGAACTGGCAAGTTCGAGGTTTGACTTGGCCAGGTTCAGCGCCGCCTGGGCAGCGGCGATCTGGTCGGTCGTCGCAGTAGTCGGCAACTGGTCGACGGCCAGCGTGGCGCTGTCCACCGACGCCTGCGCTTGATCGACTGCCGCGGTCGCCACCTGGACGTCGGACAGGTACTTCCTCTGGTCCAGCTTGAGCAGCAGCTGGCCAGTCGTTACCGAGTCATTGGCCTGCACATAGACCGTGCTGACGACGCCGCTGATCGTCATCGCAAGGTCGGCGCTGCGCAGGGGCACGACCACCGCGCTGGCATTGATGCTGGTGTCGATGGGCGTTGCGCCGGGAGTCGGTGTGGCGGCGGTGTCAGCGCTGGGCGTCGGTGCCGGGCTGGTGGATGGTGTGCTCGACTGACCTGGGTTCGGTGTTCGCTGGCTCGTCGCGCTGGGCGAAGGACTCGGTCCCGACGAAACGCCCCCGTAGATGACGAGCCATCCACCGATCAGGACGACCGCGATCACGACCGCGGCAATCGAGATCACGCGCCTCACCATCCGGACTGGACCGTTCCGCTCATATCCCTCCTGCGCGCTCTGACGTCCCCCGACACGACGCAGTTCCATCACGGGACCGATGGCGGCCCTAGACTAACCCGGCGATGACCACTGGGAGGATGCAATGGCGGTAACGCGCACGGCTAACGCGGTCTGGCGGGGCAACTTGCTGCAGGGCAGCGGCAACGGTATCGTCGGGTACCAGCCGACATATCCAGAACGTTCCAGTCAGCTGGAACGCAAGAACGGCGGACCCCGAAGGGCTGACCAGCCCGGAAGAGCTGCTTGCAGCTGCGCACGCGTCGTGCTTCTCGATGTCCATATCGAGCAATCTGGCCAAGGCCGGTTTCACGGCCGATGAGCTCGACGTGACATCGACGATCACCTTCGACAAGCTCGATGCCGGATGGACCGTGATCAGCAGCAAGCTGACCGTCCACGGCCGAGTCCCGGGCGCCGATCAGGCCGCCTTCGAGCAGGCCGCCCAGACGGCCAAGGACGGCTGTCCGATCTCGCGTGCGCTCAAAGGCAATGTCGATCTTAGCGTCGAGGCCACACTCGACCAGTAGCGGACGGAGATAATCAGCGCGATGCCGCCGCTCGCCAACCTCCAGCGCGTGCCCGATCTACCACCTCGAGGCACTCGGAGCGCCAGGGCATCTTCACCACCGGCCTGTTGCTCGAGGTGTCCGAGACGCGGACGCGCCGTCAGTACCTGGCCGACCAGATCGGCGCCACGACCAACGACGTCAACGAATGGCGCGACGAAGCGTTGCTGCTCAACCTGGCCAACTTCGGCCGAGCCCGAGCAGGCGCTCTTCACCCAGGCGGGCATCGTCGGGCTGTCCGACCTGCTGGCGCTCGACATGCCCGACTTCAAGCTCCGACTCCAGCGCTCAGCCCGGGCACTGGGCGTTGAGATGCCATCCGAGCTGACGATCGAAGGGTGGCTGGAGCAGGCCCACACGCTGCGGGAGGAGTGAGGATCCTGCTGTCGCTGGCGACGGCGATCCGATCCTGGCGGTAGCCTTGATGCTGCTGCTGACCCCGGTCTGGACGCATTTCGCCGCTCGACGCCGCAGGCAGTGTCGCGCCGACCGGACGGCGGTCAGGCCGCGTTCGACGCATCCGACCAGACGGTGAACGCGCTGGTCTTGGACCGGGGATCGTTCGCACTTCGACGCGGCCGGATGGCTCGCCCATGTACACCGCGGACGAGCAGGCACACATGCGCGACGTGCGCGTCGTGCTCTACGGCTTCCTGCTCCTCGCGCTCGGCCAGTGTCGTCTTCGTCGTGGTGTCGCTCGTCCGCGGGGCGCGCGACACCGGCACGCTGGCGTGCGCGTGGCGCGCGGCAGGCATCTGGCTGATCGGCGCGATGTCGTCCTGGGCGTATTCGCGTTCGTTGCCTTCGACGCGGCCTTCACGCTCTTCCACGAGATCTTCTTTCCCGGGGGCAACTGGGCGTTCCCGGCCGACAGCAACTTGATCCGGCTCTATCCGGAGCCGTTCTGGGAGCTGAGCGCGGCTGGCGCTCGGCGTCCTTGCGTCGCTCGGCGGGTTGGTCGTCTGGTACCTGGCACGGCGCCGCGCGGCCGCGCTGAGCGACGGCATGAGCACCACCGTGGAACAGATGGCGCGGCCGCTGCTGTCCGTCGAGGACGCACGGGCGCAGATGCTCGACGGCCTCCTTCCGCTCCCCCGAAGATGGTCGCGCTCGGCGACGCGCTGGGACGCGTGCTGGCGGGAGGCATGACGTCGCTGACGACGCTGCCGCCTTGGGACAACAGCGCGATGGACGGCTTCGCGGTCGTCGCAGGGGATCACCTCTGCCGCGAGCCGTAGTCGCAATCCGGCCAGATTGCGCGTGATCGGCGAGATCGCCGCAGGTGCCGTGCCAAGCATCATCGTTGAGCGCCGGGAGCGGCCGTGCGCATCCTGACCGGGGCGCCACTGCCGCCGGGTGCCGACGCGGTCGTCCCGGTCGAGGACACGGACGCAGCTGCCGGCGTCGCGGATCTGCCCGCGCGTCGTGCGCATCTACGCACGGCTTGCGTCCCGGCGCGCACATCCGCCGCGCGGGCAGCGACCTGCGCGCCGGCGCAGCCGCTGCTTGAACCCCGGTGCGTAGCTCGACCCGACCGCGATAGCGGTCGCTGCCGCCGGCGGACATGCCACAGGTCGACGTCCACCGCCGGCCGAGCGTCGCGGTTCTGGCCACGGGCGATGAGCTGGTCGCGCGCCGGCACGCCGCTCGGCGCGGCCCAGATCCCAGACAGCAACACGCCCGGACTCGCCGCCGCGGCGCGCGATGCCGGCGCGGACGTGCCGCTCGTTGGGCATCGCGCGCGATACGTTCGAGTCGGTGCGTGACGCGATCTACGCCAGGGGCTGGAGTGGGCGGACGTGATCGTCGCCAGCGGCGGCGTGTCGGTCGGTGCTCACGACGTCGTCAAGGATGCGTTCGCCCAGCTCGGGCGGATCGACCTGTGGCGCATCGCCGTCCAACCCGGCAAGCCGCTGGCCTTTGGCCGTGGCGACCGCGCAACCGACTCCTGCTCTTCGGCCTGCCAGGAAACCCGGTCAGCAGCCTCGTCACGTTCGAGCTCTTCGTGCGCCCCGTGCTCCGGCGCCTTTGCGGGCATGCACGGATGTCATCGGACGTGACGATCGTCCGCGCCACGCTCGAGGAGTCCGGTCCGCAAGGCGCGGGCCGGCGCGCATTCATCCGCGTCCGCCTCGTGCGCGAACGGCCGCAATGGCTGGCGCGCTCACTCGCCGGCGGCCAGGAGTCGCATATGCTCGCGGCCCTGGCCGCGGCCGACGGACTTGGCGATCATTCCCGAGAACAGATCGCCGCGGCCGCCGCCGGGGACGAAGTCGAGGTGATCCGCACTCCGATGAGCGACCCAACCCGCCACCACGACTCGAGCGCCGCGAGCGCCGCAAGCCTGACGCATGTCAGCCGCGGTGGCCGGCCGCGCATGGTCGACGTCAGTGCCAAGCCGGCCACCGCTCGCCGCGCCACGGCGGAGGCATTCGTGACGCTCGAGCAGGACACGATCAGCGCCATCATCGACGGCCAGATGAACAAGGGCGATGTACTGACGGTGGCCGAGATGGCCGGCGTGATGGCGGCCAAGAAGACATCCGATCTGATCCCGCTGTGCCATCCGATACCGATCACGGACCTCGTGGTCGAGATCACGCCCGAACGCAACGCGGGCGGCGTCCGCATCAGGGCCAGCGCAGCGACCGTGGCCGGCACGGGCGTCGAGATGGAGGCGATGACCGCCGCCAGCGGTCGGCGGCCCTGACCGTCTACGACATGGTCAAGGGCGTGGATCGTAGCGCCGCGATCAGCGGACGTGCAGCTGCTCGAGAAGTCGGGTGGCAAGAGCGGGGAGTGGCGCCGGCCGGACTCGACGCGCGCGGCGCGGCGTGGCAGCAAGCCAGCGCCGGGCACTCGCGGCCCGCGACGAGGCCAGCACTGATGGCGCGCCGCGCGCTGCGTCCTGACGGTCAGTGACGGCGTCAGCGCCGGCACGCGCGAGGACGCCAGCGGCGATGCGCTCGCGACGCGACTCGGGGAGCTCGGCTTTGACGTTGATCGGCAAGTCGTTGCGGACGAGATGGAGCGCATCGCAGGCGCCGTCACCGACGCGGCGCGGACATTCGACCTGGTCGTTTCAACAGGCGGCACCGGCCTGGGGCCGCGCGACGGACGCCGCAGACGCTGCATGCGCTGCTCGACTACGAGATCGTCGGCTTCGGCGAGCAGATGCGCGCCTTCGGCCGGACGAAGACGCCGATGGCCGACCTGTCGCGCAGTCTCGGCCGGCGTGCTCGGCTCCACGCTCGTCATCGCCGTTCCGGGCAGCGTGTCGGGCGCCACCGAGTCGCTCCAGGCCGTCGAGCCACTGCTCGACCACGCGCTCGAGACGCTCGGAGGGCACACACAGCACGCGCAGCCTGCGCGAAGGCTGATGGCCGAACACGTCCCGCTCTACCCGCTGGCACCGCTGCTATTCGTGTGCTCTGCGATCCTGTTCGCGCTCCTGATGGCGCGCCACCTGCGCGTCTGGGCCGTACGCGCAGCCCCGCCTCCATCCAGGACCGGCCGGGCCGCATCTCGTCGGTGTTCAGGTACGCGATCCTCCAGGTGCGCATGTTCCGCGACCTGGACGCCGGGATCATGCACGCAACGATCTTCTGGGGCTTCGTGATCCTGACCGTCGGCACGGCCGACCGCGTCACGTTCGGCCTGGTCCACACGATCGTCGGACCGTCCTCGACGGCTGGCTATGGCGGCTGCTGCTGCTGGCGCCAGAACCTGTTCGTCCTGGGCGTGCTGCGTGATGACCGGCTACGCGCTCTTCCGCAGGCTCGTGTGGCGCCATCCCCGGCGCACGACGCTGTCACGCGACTCGCTGATCATCCTGTTCCTCATCGGCGGCGTCGTGCTGTCGGAGTGGTTCGCCGAGGGCTTCCGCATCGCCGCCTTCGGCGACCCCGATGCGGCATGGGCGGTCATGGCCTACGCCGCTGTCACTGGTCCTGGGCGCGATCTTCCGGTGACCGTGCTCCAGGCCGGCTACGGGCTCTTCTTCTGGGCCAACGTCGCGGCCTGGTCAGCTTCTTCCTGGTGTATCTGCCGGGCTCGAAGCACCTGCACATCGTCACCGCCTTCTTCAACGCCGCGCTGCGCAAGATGCAGTCCGCGAGGCGAGCTGCCGGCGATGGATCTCGAGGCGGCGGATGCCCGCTTCGGCATCAAGACCATCGAGGACATGTCGCTGGAAGGACCTCCTCGACGGCTTCACGTGCACCGAGTGCGGCCGCTGCCAGGAGGCCTGTCCGGCCTGGGCGACGGGCAAGCCGCTCAACCCCAAGACGATGATCATGGGCATTCGCGAGATGGCCGTCGAGGCGGAGGCCGGCGTGCCGCTCATCCCGTGGATCAGGCCGTCTGCGTCGCCGGGCGACAAGGACTCTGCTGCGGCCCACGCGCTGGCCCAGCCCGTGGTCGACACCGCAATCCCGTTCGACGCCGTATGGGACTGCCTTACCTGCGGCGCGTGCGTGGAGGCCTGCCCGGTGATGATCGAGCACGTCGACAAGATCGTCGGCCTGCGCCGCAACCTCGTGCTCGAGGAGAGCCGCTTCCCCGAGGAGCTGACGAGCTCCTTCAACAACCTGGAGCGCTACTCGAACATCTGGGGCCAGCCGCAGGCCAACCGCCTCGACTGGGCCAAGGAACCTGCCGTTCGACGTGCCGACGGCCGCCTCCGTCGTCGCTGAGGGCGGGGCTGACGCTGTCGCAGCGACCTGGAATGCCTGTACTGGGTCGGCTGCGCAGCGTCATTCGACGACCGCAATCGCCGGGTCGCCCGTGCAGTGGTGACCTGTCTTAACGCTGCCGGCGTCAAGTATGCGGTGCTCGGCCAGGAGGAGTCGTGCACGGGCGACCCGGCGCGCCGGATGGGCAACGAGTACGTCTTCCAGATGCTCGCCATGGGCAACGTCGAGACGCTCAATCGCTACAAGCCGAAGACGATCATCACGGCCTGTCCGCATTGCTTCAACACGCTCGGCAACGAGTACGGCCAGATGGGCGGCAACTACGACGTGGTTCACCACTCGCAGTTCCTGTCCAAGCTCGTAGGGGAGGGGAGACTGCGCGTCGACGCTCGGCGCGAGCAATCGATCACGGTCCACGACTCGTGCTACCTGGCGCGCTACAACGGCGTCATCGGCGAGACGCGCGAGGTGCTCAACGCCGTCCCGGGCATCGAGCTGCGCGAGATGGACAACCGTGGCCGCCAGACGTTCTGCTGTGGCGCCGGAGGCGGGCGCATGTGGATGGAGGAGAAGCGCGGCACGCGCGATCAACGCGGAGCGAACTCGTCAGGCGCTGGCCACCGGCGCGGAGGCCGTGGCCACGGCGTGTCCGTTCTGCCTGGTCATGATGCGCGACGGCGTCGCCGATGCCGGAGAACGTGGCGCCGACGTCCAGGTCCAGGACATCAGCGAGATCCTGGCCGCTGGACTGCCGCTGAGCGACAGCATCCCTTCAAACGGCCGGAGCCTGCCCGTCGTCCAGTAGCCCGTCACATGTTGTCTCTGAGCTCGCCGTATCCGAGCTGATGCGGCCTCGTTGCGCCCACGCGCTGATGTTCGCAGACGGCCGAGCGCCCGCCGGGCAGGTAGCATCGAGCGCGATGACCATCCTCAACGCCGACCAGGCGGCACTGCGCGATGCGGTCCACGAGCTCGCCCAGGAGAAGGTCGCGCCGCGCGCGGCCGATATCGACCAGAGCGGCGAATTTCCGTGGGACATCGTCGAGCTGCTCGCCGCGCACGACTTCTTCGCGGCTCCTTTTCCGGAGGAGTACGGCGGCCTCGGCGCGGACATGATCTCGAGCCTGCTGGTGATCGAGGAGCTGAGCCGCGTGTGCGCCACGAGCGGCCTGATTCCGGCGGTGCAGGAGCTGGGGTCGCTGCCGCTGCTCCATGGCGGCACAACCGAGCAGAAATCACGCTGGCTGCCGGAACTGGCCGCGGGCAAGGTGCTCGCGGCGTTCGCCCTGACCGAGGCCGGTGCCGGCTCGGACGCGGCGAGCATGCGCACGCGCGCGACGCGTGACGGCGACGAGTGGCTCATCAACGGCGAGAAGCGCTTCATCAGCCAGGGCGACGTCGCCGGACCTCGTCGCCGTCTTCGCGGCGACGGACACTGATCCCGAGACTGTCAAGGCGCATCGCCACATCACCTGCTTCTACGTCGAGAAGGACACGCCCGGCTTCACTTCGCCGCGCGTCGAGCACAAGATGGGCATCCGCGGCTCGACGACGGCCGAGCTCGCCTTCGCGGATGCCGCGTGCCCGACGCCAATCGCGTCGGCGACGTCGGCGACGGCTGGGCCCTGGCAATGAAGACGTTCGAGCGCAGCAGGCCGGGTATAGGCGCCCAGGCCGTCGGCCTTGCGCAGGGCGCTCTCGACGTGGCCGCAAAGTACGCAACCGAGAGGCGCCAGTTCAGCCGACCCATCGGCGACTTCCAGATGATCAGCGCCATGCTGGCCGACATGGCCACGCAAACGGAGGCGGCCCGCCAGCTGCTGTATACGGCCGCCGAGCATATCGACGCCGGTGACGAGCACGCCGCACGATGGGCATCCATGGCCAAGCTCTTCTGTGGCGATACTGCGATGGCCGTCACGACGGACGCTGTTCAGGTCCTGGGCGGCTACGGATACACGACCGAATACCCGGTCGAGCGAATGATGCGTGACGCAAAGATCACCCAGCTCTATGAGGGCACGCAGCAGATCCAGCGACTCATAGTCGCGCGCGACCTCCTGGGCTCATTGCGCGACTGATAGACATTCGTCGCGCTTGTCGCGATCCGCGTGCCTTGCTAGCCTGACACGGTCATTGTCCGGGGAGGTACCGGCAACCGACCGGCTCGTGGCCGTGAACTGACGAGCCATCGACGCGCAGCGCGCCGTGTATTTGTGCTGTTCGTCATCGGTAGCCGGTGCCGCCCCGTCAGCCGCGCATGCCTGCAAGAAAGGGGTGTTGATGAGGCGTGAAGTCGCCGCGTCCCGCAAGTCCGGGGCGATCAAATGGAGTGGGAACCTGACGTTCTCGCTCGATAGCGCGAGCCCATCGGAGTCGGCCTGACCCTGGGACTTGATCCCAATACTGTCAGTCCGTCAGCGTCGTCTGCGCCCCGCCCCAGCGGGATCCGCCCAGCACGCGCAGCGTCCGACTGCGGCCCCAGCCGCAAAGGGAAACACTCGTGTTCAAGTTCAGACTGCTTCTTTCCGCCATGGCCATTGCCGTGTGCCTGGCGGCGATCCAACTTCAATCGGCGCCGCCAGTGGCCGCAGCCGCTGTCCGGGTTGAGGCCGGACCGGTCCTCAGCTTTGCCACCAATCAGCTGCACAAGCCATTCAAGCTCGGGGCGAACGGCATGCATCGCTTCGATTGCTCCGGGCTCGTCTACCGCACGTTCCTCGAAGAGGGGCTGGCCGCGCGCATTGGCGGACAGCGTCGCGCACGCGGCTACTACCACTGGTTCAAGAGCCACGGTCAGGTCACGAACAATCCCCAGAAGGGTGACCTCGTGGTGTGGGCCAGGAAGGGCCATAGAGTGAGCCACGTCGGCATCTTCTACGGCTACAACCGCAACGGAAAGCCGCTCGCGATATCGGCCCTCACGACCGGCGTTGCCATTCACAAGGTGTTCGGCATCAACAAGCCGTTCAAGGCTTACCTGCACGTCCAGCTCGGGCGCTGATTCATCCCTCGATCGGCGCTCGCCGGGGCCGGCTTCGTGCCGGCCCCGTTTTTCGTGCGTTCGCTAACCTTCGGCGCGCTAAGGGAGGAACGCGTTGAACATCGTTGTTCTGCTCAAGGCCGTGCCCGTCGTGGGCACCGAGCGACTCGGAACTGACCTGCTGACCGATCGCTCCGTGCCGCTCGAGGCCAACGGCAACGATGAGTACCTGCTCGAGAAGGCGCTCAAGCTGGCCGAGGAGCACGGCGGCGAGGTGAGCGTGCTGACCGCGGGACCGGCGGGCTCCACGGAGCCTTTGCGCAAGGCACTCGCGATGGGTGCCGCGAGTGCGGTCCATATTGCGGACGACGCCATTCGCGGCTCTGATGCGCGAGCGACGATCGACATCCTGGTTGCAGCCCTGCGCAAGCTTTCGTTCGACCTGCTCTTTGTCGGCGCCGACACGTCCGACGGACAGGGTGGCATCGTCGGCGCGGCGCTCGCCGTGCGACTCGGGCTGCCATATCTGTCGTACGCCTCGGAGATCGAGCCGACCGATGGCGGCGGTGCGAATCCACCGACTGACGACGACCGGTTATGACGTGCTCGAGTCGCCGACCCCGGCCGTGGTCATGGGCACGCAGCTGCTGGGCGCGCCGCGCTACCCATCCTTGCGCGGGATCATGCAGGCACGCCAGAAGCCCGTCGAAAGCTGGGCTCTCGCCGACCTGGACATCGATCCCTCCACTGTCGGCAGTGGCGCCGCCACAACGACGACACTCGACGGCGGAGAAAGCCGCCGGAGCGCGCGGGAGCAACCTTCGTCGCGCGAGCCGGCGGACGCGGCCGTCGCCCAGATCGTCGAGTTCCTGGCGGACCGGAGGCTCATCTGATGGCCACCGTCTGGGCGATCGGCGAGCTCGTCGACGGCGCACCGACCAAGCTGACCCTGGAGCTCGCCACGCCTCGCGCGCGCAACTGGCGGAGGCGTCCGGCGGCCTGCGCCAGGCGGTGCTCGTGGCGAGGGCGCGAGCACCGCCGGCAGCGACGTCGCGCGTACGTGCGCTACGGTGCTCGCCGTCGACACTGAGGAGCCGTCAACGACCGGCCGGTCGCGGCCGTGGTCGCGCCGCGCGTCGCCGCCTTGATCGCCCAGACGCAGCCCGACTTCCTGCTGGTCGGCGGCTCGAACGACGGCAAGGACGTGGCCGGGATGCTCGTCGGGCCTGACGGACCTGCCCATCCTGTACAACGGCGCCGCCGTCGCCTGGGCGGATGGCGGCGCCGCAGCGTGGAGATGAGCACGTTCGGCGGCAAGCTCGTGACCCAATCCACTTTCACCGCGGCGCGGGGCATCGTCGATCGTCCGCGCCGCGAGCGTGACGGCGGCGCCGGCATCCCCGGAGGCACCGTGGAGACCGTTGTCGTCGACGCCGCCGCGAGTTGCCCACGGTGACGGTGGTCGATCGGGTCACCGAGGCGGGGGCCGCCGCGCCCATCGAAGAGGCGCGGATCATCGTCGGTGGCGGGCGCGGCGTCGGCAGGCCGGACGGCTTCCGCATGATCGAGGACCTTGCCGAGGCGATGGGCGGCGCAGTCGGTGCCACCCGGGCGGTGGTCGACTCGGGGTGGATCGGCTACAGCCAGCAGATCGGCCAGACAGGCAAGATCGTCAAGCCGGCGCTGTACGTGGCGTGCGGCATAAGCGGCGCAATCCAGCACAAGGTCGGCGTCCAGACGGCCGGCACGATCGTGGCCATCAACCGCGATCCGGACGCGCCGATCGCAGAGTTCGCCGACCTGATGGTCGTCGGCGACCTGTTCGAGATCGTGCCCCGCCTGACCGACGGCAATCAAGGCCCGCGACGGCGGCGCCTGAGCATGGCCTGGCAACCGCCCGCGGTCGGCCGGCGGGCGCACCTGCAGCCGCACCTTCACCCAGGCCGACGTGGACGCTTTCGCCGAGCTCTCGGGCGACCGTAACCCGCTGCACTTCGATCCCGACTTCGCCGCGTCGACGCGCATGGGCGGGCTGATCATCCACGGCGGACTGACGACCGCGCTGTTCAATGCGCTCGTGGCCGATCAGCTGCCCGGACCGGGCAGCGTATTCCTGCACCAGGAATGGGACTACCCGGCGCCGGTCTACATCGGCGACACGGTGACCGCGACGGTCGAGGTGATCGAAGCGCGCGACGGACAAGCCCATCACCCGTCTGCGCTGCACGGCACAGCGCGCCGACGGCACGGTCGTGCTTGATGGCGAGAGCGTGGTGTATACAGCGCTACCAAAGTAGTCCGATTGGCCCTACACGCCGGCGCCGCGACCGCCAAAGATCGAGACGACCAAGCGCCAAACCAGAGCTGAGGGATCACAGGTGACCTACGTAATTGCCGAGCCGTGTGTCGACGTCATGGAGCTGTCCTGCGTCGCGGTCTGTCCGGTGGACTGCATCCACTACGAGGAAGGCGTCGACCGGATGCTGTACGTCGACCCCAACGAGTGCATCGACTGTGGCGCGTGCGAGCCAGAGTGCTCGGTCGAGGCCATCAAGGTAGAGGACGAACTGCCCGCCGATTGGGCGCCGTACACGGAGATCAACGCGCTGTGGTTCACGGACAAGGCCGCGGCGCGAGCCAAGCTGGACGCGCTCAAGCCGCCGGTCGCGGCGTAGATCACTACTGGTTGCACGTCCAGGTGAGCGCCCCGGTCCAGGGGGCAACGCTCAGCTGAAGCTGCCCGGCTGTCGAGGTCGACCCCGGCGCGGTCGTCACCGACTCGGGGACGGCATCGATGCCGAAGATCGAGAACGTGTCGAGCGTGGCTTCGCCGAGTGCCGGTGCCACTCTCACCTGAGCCTGCGTAAGCCGCCCGTCAGTCGTGATGATGTGCGGATCGGCGGGCGTGCCGGTCGTGATCGTCACCGACCCGTCTGCGGCCGTGGCACACGTGGCTGCGCCGCTCGCGCTGATGGGGCTCTTGCCCTGCTGGCTGAGGCTGATCGCGACAGAGCCGTTGGCGCTCGACGTGGCGGCGCCCTCGGCTGCGACGGATCGATATGACACGTAGCCAATGCCAAAGCTGACGATGATTACGGGTACCGCCGCCCAGGCGCCGAGCGTCGTCCACTGTGGCTTCGACTTGAAGATCAGGCCGATGGCGATGAGCACGCCACCCAACCACAGGTAGCCCAGGGCGACCAGCGCACCTACGAGCAGGCCGAGGCTGACTGCTCCCCCGAGATCGAGCGCTTCGGCGAAGACCGGTCGCCCGTTGAAGACGATCGAGACGATGACCGCAGTGATCGCGAAGAGTGCCGCGGCGATGAGGGCGCCGTTGCGCAAGCCACGTGCCGTGACGCGGGCATCGACACGGCCCAATGCGAACGCCGTGACCCACAAGACCACGAGTGCGACGACGGCGGCGATGACGACGAGCCGTGGATCCAAGTCCATCGACGTCATTCTCGGCCGATGACGCGTGACACGAGCGCGAAGCCATCGTCACTGCCCGGCCACCGCGCGCGGAGCGCCTCACTGCCCATGCGCCTGCGCGTGTAGCGGAGTGCGAGAACGGCCACGACGACGTCGTCGAGGGGGCCCACGACAGGGATGAACTCGGGAATCAGGTCGATCGGGCTCACGATCCACGCGAGCATGCCGATGAGCACGATCCGGACGCTGAGCGGCGCCGAGCGATCGGTGATTATCGAGCGCACGAGTCGGACGACGTCGGGCACGACACCGATCAGCTCGCGCGCCGCTACGCCGCGCGGCCTGACGATCCACAACAGCACGAGGAGCGCCGCCCACAGCGCGAGCAGGCTCAAGATGAGAACGAGGAGCGGTGTGGGGTCCACCCTCCAACGTTGCCACAACGCGGCTTTGGACGCTCTATGTGGTGGCACACTTCTGATGAACCACTAGTCCTAGTGGCTCAAGGAGGGATGCAGTAGGTGCGCTGCCCTAATTGCGGGGAACGTGACACACGCGTCGTCGGTATGCAGGCGTCCTAGCTGGACGGACCGCCCATGTAGTAAAGCCCGAAGTCCGGGTTTGGCTTGTCCACGGCGAACATCACGCGCGGCCGATTGTTGTGATCAACGACGAGCGCCGCCGACACGACATCGGAACCGTAAAGCTGCTGCTCCGTCCACGGTCCGCTGCGATCGCTGAAGTAGACGAGCGCGCCATCTTCGCGGATGGCGAGCACGTGAGTCACGCCGTTACTGTCAACGGCGACGCCGGCGACGCGCCCGCTGTCGGGCAAGAGCACGGGCGACTTCCACGTCCCATGGCGTCGGCTCGACACGAAGATGTCTTCCTTCCCTGTGTGCTTGTTGTACGCAGACCAGGCCACGGTCGGCCGCCCCTTGGCGTCGAGCGCGGCCTTGCCGATCTCGGCCTTGCCGGAGCCGGCAGGAATGGTCTGTGGAGTACCGAGCGAGGTCGGGTTCGATCCGTTCCAGAAGAGCAGCGTTCCGTGCTTGCCAACCGCCAGAAGGCGCGGATTGCCGTGCGCATCAACGAGCAGATCCGCGCCCGACTTCGCCGCCAGAAGCTTCTTCGAATCCGAGCTGCTTCCATCCGTGGTCACGTAGCGCACTGTCTCGCGTACGTAGTTCGAGATGTCATAGGCGAGGTAGATGCGGCCGTCACGCACGACGAGCGAAGGCCCGCCCGACCAGTCCTTGGGATTGCCAATCTGCCCGGGCTGGCTCCAACTGGCACCGGACTTGGAGACGAGGAAAACCCCGAGGGAGGGGCCTGGGACGAGATCTGTGTGGTTGTTGCGTGTGAATGCAATCGACACTGAGCCGTCAAGGTCAACCGAGATGGACGGATCGTCATAGTGTGGTGGCCTACCTGTCGCGTGCTTTGGTGCGCCTACCGCCTGAGTCATCTTCCAGGTGCCCGACTTGTTGGTCACATACCAGATGCCATCGGTGGTGTTGTTGACACCACGGACGGCGCCATGCAGCTTGCCCGACAAATCGACGGCGAGCGACACCGCGTTGCTGTCGTAGTCGCCAGAGACATAGTTGTGGGCGCTGATCAGATGGGGCGCGCTCCAGCCCGCGCCGTGCGCCGCTGCCGAACCGGCGAGAGACGCTACGAGGATGAAGGCAGTCGTGACGCCGAAGAACAAGGCGTGCCTGACACGAGACATGGAAATCCCTTTCCCTGCGCGCACCCGGCGGGACGCACGGCAACGCCCTCGGGTCGTCGGTCATCAAAATCCGCCTGTCGTCGCCAGATGTCAATCGGGGCAATAGGCCTATTTGCGAACACTGTCGCACGAGCAGCACCGATCTCGGCGCGGATTGGTTCGCGGACGGTGTCTGTAGAATTGCGGTGGGGTAATTTCGGGCCGCTATGTAGTGCTACCCTAGGACGAGACCACTAGCGCTAGTGGTTCAAGGAGGGATGCAGTAGGTGCGCTGCCCTAATTGCGGGGAACGTGACACACGCGTCGTCGACTCGCGCGACATCGACGATGCCGCGATCCGGCGCCGGCGTGAGTGCAACCTGTGCGCCACGCGCTTCACGACGTACGAGCGAATTGAATCCGCGCGGCTAACGGTCACCAAGAGCGACGGTCGGCGCGAGGAGTTCGATCGCGAGAAGCTCGCCACGGGCCTGTCCCGGGCACTGACTCGCCGGCCGGTGGCCGCGGACGCCGCCGAGAAAGCAGCGGAAGAGATCGAAGCCGCACTGCGCGCGCGCGGGCAGTCGGAGGTGCCGTCGCAGGTGATCGGCGAGATGGCCATGGACAAGCTGCGCCAGCTCGACCACATCGCGTATATCCGATTTGCGAGCGTCTACCAGAGCTTCGAGGACATCGAACAGCTCCAGCGCGAGGTCAACACGTTGCTCGCCGAGCGCGAGGAGATCGAGACCGACCCCGACGCGCGCACGCCCGGCGGCAGCGCCGGCGGCAAGCGCTACCCCAAGCGCTAGGGCTCACCACTCTCGTTCTTCTTCGAGCCCCCGGACGTTTCGTGGTCGCCCATAGGCACTATCTGTAAGAAGTCACACAGCGCTTACGAAATCGACGCGCAGCTCGACCAGCGAGCGTGGCTCTGGCATATAGGCCACCAAATCGACGCGTCGGCCACGCCCGGCGAGCCAATCCGCCTGGTTTTCGGGCCGAAAGCCTGCCGATTAGAGATAGTGCCTATACCGACGTGCGCGGTGCGCATTCGATGCCCGACAATCAACGGCCATGGCCGTTCTGTCTGACCGAGATATTCGCGCCGCACTACAGGCCGGGCGAGTGCGCATCGACCCGTACGACGCCGCCTGCCTTCAGCCTTCCTCGGTCGATCTTCATCTCGACTCCGACTTTCGGGTCTTCCGAAACAACCGCTATGCGTTCATCGACGTGCGCGCCCCACAGCCGGATCTGACGGACCTGGTATCGATCGACGGCGACGACCCCTTCATTCTTCATCCCGGAGAGTTCGTGCTCGGCCAGACGCTCGAGTGGGTCGAGCTGCCCGACGACCTGGTGGCCCGGCTTGAAGGACGGAGCTCCCTGGGCCGCCTTGGTCTTCTCATTCATTCGACCGCGGGATACGTCGACCCGGGCTGGAAGGGCAACCTCACCCTGGAGCTGTCGAACGTGGCCAATCTTCCGATCGCGCTGTACAGCGGCATGAAGATCGGCCAGATCTCGTTCTTCCAGATGTCCAGCGCGGTCGAGCGCCCCTACGGATCACGCGAGCTTGGCTCGCGCTATCAGGGCCAGTCGAGCCCGACTGCCTCGCAGTACTACAAGGACTTCGAGTCGACGCGCAAAGTCGGCGCCCGCGGCGGGCCAAAGCGCTGAACGAGACCGTTGACTGGAGCCGCGAGCTCGGCGGTGGAACGAGGATCGGGCTGATCCAGGCAGGCTGGTTCACTACCGACGCCGGCGCCGCCTTTGGGCCTGTGCCGCGGATCATGTGGCAGAAGCTCGTCGAGGCCGAGCTGACCCCCACGAACATGCTCAACCAGGCGCTCAACTGCCTGCTCGTCGAGACACCGGCCGGGCGCGTGCTGATCGAAACCGGCATCGGCGAGCGGATGGACGAGCATCACCGCGCTCAGCGGGGAGTGACCGGCAAGCCCATCCTGCCCAGCCTGCGCGAGGCCGGCTTCGACCCGGCGAGCATCGATATCGTCGCGGTCAGTCACCTCCACTTCGACCACGCGGGCGGCCTGCTCACCTCTGATGCGCAAAGGGCATTTCCGCGTGCCCGCGTTGTCGCCCAGGCCGACGAGTGGCGCTTTGCGCTGGATGACAACCCCAGGCTTCAGGCCAGTTACGAGCAGGAGGACCTGCGGCTGGTCGAGCCGTGGGCCGCAATGCAGGCCGCCAACGGAGATGAGGAAGTGCTGCCGGGAGTGTCGGTCGTACGCACGGGCGGCCATTCGGGCGGTCACCAGGCGGTCGTCGTCCGTGGCCCAAACGAGACAGTCGGCTTTTTCGGCGACCTGTGCATGCGCCCGTGGAGCGCCCATCCGCGTTGGGTGCCGGCGTTCGACGACTTCCCGCTGACCAGCGTCGAGGTCAAGGCCAGCCTGTTCCGCCAGGCGGCAGAGGAGAGCTGGACGGTCGTGCTCTCGCACGAGCCGCGCCAGCCCGTTGGTCGTTTCGTCGCGGACCGCGACCGCTTCCGCTTCGAGCCATCCATCTAGGCGACCCGGAAATCAACGGGGACCCGTCTTTCCTGGCGCGCCTGCCGGCTGGATTTGCCGTCATGGGTGACGCCCAGTTCCTACCCGGCTACTCGCTTCTGCTTCCCAACGATTCGGAAGCGACGAGACTCAGCGATCTTGCTCGGCCCACGCGCCTCGCCTACCTGACGAGCCTGGAACATCTCGCGGAGGCTGTTGAGCTGGCATGCAGGCAGGCGGATGCTGCGTTCCGCCGCGTCAATATCGAGATCCTGGGCAACACCGATCCGCACCTGCACGCTCACGTCTGGCCCCGCTACGAGTGGGAGGATGCAGAGTTGTTGCTGGGGCCTGTCTGGCTTTACCCGGAGGACAGATGGCACGACCCCGCGACGACGCTGGGTCCACGACACGATGCGTTGCGCGCGGCGATTACGGAGCAGTTGAAGCAGCTGACTCGTTAAGGAGCGGAGCCAGGATCTGTTCGACTTGATCGCGGTTCACGGGTCCCAGGACGACGTTGCGGATTACGCCGTCGCGGTCCAGGAAAAGCTGGGTCGGCAGGCCGTATGCGTGATAGGTGTGGAAGATCGCGGATGTGGCGTCGAAGCCGACCGTGAAGGGCAGGTTGTAGCGCTCGGCGTACGCCCGAACGTCGTCCGCGGTCGTCTCCTGGACGCTGATCGCAACGAGGGCCAACCCCTCGTCGGCATGCTCGTTGTACACGTCGCGCAGCGTGGGTGTCTCGGCCTGGCACGGCGGGCACCACGACGCCCAGAAGTTGATCCATACCGGTCGGCCACGCAGGTCCGCGAGGCGGATCGGGTTGCCGTCGAGGTCGGTCAGCTGGATCTCGTCGCCGTTGACCGTGCCGGTGAACTCGGGCGCCAGGTCGCCAACGCGCAGACCTTCGACCGCATCGCCGACCGCGACGAAGCTCGCGCCGGGGGCGGGCAGGGATGGCTGTGCTGTACTCGCGATGGGCGTGTTGATCCAGGACAGGATGGCGACGGTCACCAGCACGGCGACGAGGACGCTCACCAGCTGGAGCGCGCTGAAAGGTCCGACGAGCGGCTTGCGCCAGTTCATGCGCTCTATACCTGCGGCCAGAGGAAGCTGAAGGCGCGGGCGAAGATCGACAGCCAGTCGAACAGGATGGCGAGGCCGATGATCACGACCAGCGCGCCGCCGACGAGCTCGATCTGGCGACCGTATTTGAGGATGGGCCGAGTAAATCGCGCCGCGTTGTCGATCGCCAGCGCGAGCAGGATGAACGGGATCCCGAGCCCGAGCGAGTAGGCGATCAGCAGGAGAACGACCTGCGGGCTGACCGCCAGCGCCGAGAGAGTGAGGATCGCGCCCAGCGTAGGCCCGACGCACGGCGTCCAGCCGATCGCGAACACGGCACCGAGCGCGAACGCGCCGAGCGGGCTGCGCGCTGCCGCGCCTCCCAGCGGCTGCTCGCCGAACTCGGGCTCGGCGGGCTTCCACGTCCTGCTCAGGACGGGGATGCGGATGACGCCCATCAGGTTCAGGCCCAGGACGATGAGCACGATGCCGCCGATCTGGCGGACGATCGTCAGGTCCTTGATCGGGCCCGCGGCGACGTAGACCGTGAAGCCCGAGCAGCGTGAAGACCGTGCCGAAGCCGAGGACGAAGGCGATGGCGTGCGGCATGACGCGCCAGCGCGAGGTCCGCAGGGCCACCTGCGCGCCGGCCATCGGCGTCACAGTGGCCGTGGACGTGGCTGCGGCGCTGACGATCCCGATCTGGCCCAGGTAAGCGGGCACGACGGGCAGGACGCAGGGCGAGATGAACGAGACGAAGCCCGCGATCAGCGCCGCGGCAAGTGTCAGATCCAAGGTCTGCGAATCGGGCTACGCGAGCCGGCCCAGGGCCTGGTCGAGGAAGCGGCCGATCGTGCGCCGGCCCATCGCAAGTGGCAGCTCGGAGCCGAGCACTGCCATGACCGGGACCACGTCGCTGTAGCGCTCCCTGAGCTCTGGGTTCCTGTCGATATCTGTGACGCGCACGCGCGCGATGGGTTCGCCGCGCTTGACTCTTTCCTCGAGCACTGCCTGCAGATCGGCCCGGGCTTCATCACATAGATGGCACCCATCGCGCGCGTACAAGGTGAGCGTCGGGATGTCGGTGGTGTGGGTCATGGCGCCGCCGTGATTTTAGTCGCGCTGCGGCGCAGCCTTAGAATCGGCCCTGCCGCCCCCGTAGCTCAGTGGATAGAGCGAGGCCGTCCTAAGGCCTGCGTCGGGAGTTCGAATCTCTCCGGGGGCGCAATCAGGTCTTCTTTTCGGTCGTCGTACCCGTCATCGGGAGCGTACGGTGCGCATACCACTGCCTTGAAGAAAACAGGCTCCAACCTGCGACTGCGTACAGGGCAGTGACAACCGCCAAGCCGATCGTGCCGGTGACGTCCATATATCGGATGAAGTGACTCAGGGATCTAGCAAGCAGGTATGCGCCGAGCACTGCGCCCGCAAAGCCGATGATGAGTCCGAGCCACCGGGACCATTGACGACCGCCTGCGACGCCGAGGCCAGCGGTCAGGTGGATCGCCCCCACCACGATGAAGAAGGTAGCCCAAATCCAATTGGAGTTGAGCCCGACCAACCCTCCGCCAACAGGTACGTCCGTCATTGGCAGTGAGATCGCGAAGGCCGCAATACCTAACCCGGCCAACGCCAAGACAGTGGCTGCGAACAGCACGCGTCTAGGACGGGACCTCATGACCGAGAGGTTAACTGGCGGCATACCAAGCGAGCAGATCAGGCTGCGTGCGTTCGCGGGGCTCCGCTCCTCCCCCGGGGCGCTTCTAACGTCGTACTGGTGCCCGCTGCCGCGACCGCGAATAACGACCACGGCATCGGCTTCGGGGCGCGCTGCTCGATAGATGTGAAGAGCATCGACGGTGCCTACTTCGATGGCGAGGCGCAGGCTCAAGCGCTGAGGTAAAGGGGTGTCCGCCGCTCGACGTCGACGCCGCCTCTGTCAAGTCGTTTCGCTCACAAGCGGACGGCACCGAAAGACCTCGTTTCGGAGCGCGGTCTACGGTGTACTCCCGGAGCCCGAGGTGGAGCTGGCGGGAGAACTGTCCTTTGGGAATGGAGAGGGGTATGGAGGCGTCACAGGTCTCGCGCGCGGTCGCCGCCGCGACGTCGACCGTGTCCTCGCTCGGTCTGGCCGTCGACGACTCGATCGTTCTGCACAACTCGAACAAGGTCACGCTGCGTCTGCGGCCGTGTGATGTTGTCGCGCGCGTGGCACCGCAGGCGCAACGAGTCGGAGCACAGTTCGAGGTTGACCTCGGTCAGCAGCTGGTCCCCGGCGGGTGCCCCGTTGCTCTTCTCGATCCTCGTGTCGAGCCGGGCGTCTACGAGGGCGACGAGTTTGTCATGACGCTCTGGACTTATTACGAACCCGCCGTGTCGCAAATCACACCGGTTGACTACGCGTCTGCGCTGGGACAGTTACACGCCGGCATGCGAACTCTCGATGTCGCCGCGCCGCACTTCACCGATCGCGTCGACGAGGCCGAGCAACTCGTCGCGAACCGCGACCAAACTCCAGCGCTGGCGGAGCCGGACCGAGAGCTGCTCGGGTTCACGTTACGAAGCCTTAGACGAGCGATCGTCCAGCGCGAAGCGGCCGAGCAGCTGCTGCACGGCGAGCCGCACCCGGGCAACGTCCTTGCCACGGAGAACGGCCCGCTGTTTATAGATATTGAGACGTGCTGCCGTGGGCCAGTCGAATTCGACGTCGCCCATGCGCCGGAAGATGTTGCCGAGCACTACCGAGGTCTTGATCAGGACTTGCTTCGCGAGTGCCGCATCCTGGTCCTGGCGATGATCACGGCGTGGCGGTGGGATCGGACCGACCAACTCCCGAACGGTCGCAAACTGGCCGCCGAGTGGCTGGGCCAGATCCGGGCAGCGCTCGAGCGCTGAGGGCGCTGATGTAGATCGGGGGGCGGTCTGCGCCTGGTCATTCTGCGTCAACGTTTCCAAGGTCAGTCCGGGTGACCGACGGCGTGGAAGGTCACCCCGTCGCGTACCAAGCGAGCGGATCTGGCTGCGTGGGTTCCTGAGCCCCGCGTCTTTCCCGGAGCGCCATCCGAAAGTATGTGGCGATGCTGGTCTCGAGATATGCCCGTGCGTATCCTTGGTTGATGCGGGAGAACGCGGCGTGAGGTCGTTGTTGTTCGCGGTGTGTCTGGTCGGCTGCCTGGCTGCAGGTTGCAGCGCCGGCAGCTCGGGCCCATCCGTCGCGCCGAACCCGACCATTCCCGACAATGAGTCGCTGCTCTTCGTGGTGCGTGGCAATGCGACGGCCGCGGCTGGCCATTTCGCGGTCAACGCGCCCGCGGTCGAATGGTTCAGCGATCGACCGCTGCGCCAGGCCGGCTTCACCACCGACGAGACGCTCGTCGGCCTGTGGCAGGGCAGCTTCGGCGTCGATCCTCCGTCAGCTGCTCTCGCGGGCAATGGCATCGACGCTGTCCTGGCCCTCGACACCGCGCAAGCTGCGAATGGCCAGCTCGATTTCACATACCATCCAATTCGCTCGACCGTGCCCGAAGGCGATCTGGGTGCGGTATCGGTGTTCATCGACAGCACGACGTCGACCGGCGGTTGCGACAACGTCACGATGACGTTCGGCGCGAACCGGGTCGCCATCATCACTGCACCTCCAGCCGCGTTCAACAACGACCTGACCTTCGCCATCGATTGGCACTATGACGAAAACCTCCCTGCCAACAACGACACGCTGGTTTTCGCCCCGGTCATCACGCAGGAGTCTCGGTTCACCTACAGCGCCGGTAGCTGGCAGCCTGAGATCTCCGGCATCGGAAGCGTCCCCTGTACTCGGTCGTGGTCGCTCGATTGCACCAGCTCGATATGTGTTGATCAGTCGTCGACGGCTGACCTTTTCGACCGCAGGAACGCCGCCGTCTAGAGCTGCGGCTTGACGACCATCAGCAACACGACGAACGGCGAGCAGGATCAGCATGGCCGTGCCGCCACGTTGCGCACGAAGAGCCAGGGCAGGTAGCTGCTGGGGGCAGCCCGTTCGGTCCGGGTGGCGCAGAGGTCATTGCGATGATCTGCCCGACGATCCGTCGCTGCACGAAGAACGAGTACAGGTAAACCGCGGTGTAGATCACGATCGCGACATCAAGCCACCAGAATGCTCGACTGGTCAGGTCGATCCCGAGCACCCAGATCATGGCCACGCCCGTCGCCGGGATGATCAGCCCGACGGGATACACGAGTCGGTCCGAGATGGTGTGCGATATGCGCGTCGCAAAGTTGGCGTGCTGCGGCTCCTGCCGGCCCATGCCCCGGATCGTGGAGTAGGCGAAGTTGGGACCGATGGCCACGATCGCAGCTAGCACGTGCAAGAGAAGCAGCCAGGGCAGGAACTCCAGCCAGTTCACCTCGATCGCCTCCAAGCCTCAGTCTGGCGTGCGGATCCGATGGGCGGATCGGAGCGTACCAAGTAGCGGGTCGGGCTGCGTGAGTTCTCGGATCGCTTGCCCGACGCAGGGAGGCCGCACAGCAACACGAGCCTGGGTTGCTTCTTCGTTCCTGCGGTCATCGGGACTTCCTCTTCCTGCGCCCCTGCGCGATGACCGGGTCACACCTAACGATCAGTTTACGATCCGCACGCAGGGCGCTGACATGCACCTCGAACAGAAGGACCCTATGAAGCTTCTTCTAACGTCCTCTGGCGTCAGGAACGCCAGCATCCACGGCGCGCTGGTCGACCTGATGGGCAAACCTGTCGCCGATTCGAACGCGCTCATCATTCCGACCGCGATCTACCCGTTCCCTGGCGGCGCCGGCATGGCATGGCGCGCGATTACCGGTTCTGCCGGCGGACCCTTGGCCGGATTGGGGTGGAAGTCCATGGGAGTGCTGGAGCTGACCGTGCTGCCCAGCATTGATCGTGAAGCTTGGGTGCCGACGGTCGAGAATGCCGACGCCCTGTTGTTTTGGGGCGGTGACGTGCTGTACCTGTCTCATTGGCTGCGGCAGTCGGGGCTGGCCGACCTCTTGCCGTCACTGCAAGAGACCGTCTATGTGGGTGTGAGTGCCGGGAGCATGGCGGCATGCGTGACGTTCGGCGAGACGTACGTTGACCCGCCCAAGGGCAGCGGTGACGCGCTGACGACGGAAGACATCGTGTTCGACACGCCCGAGGGCGAGATCAGCAGGATCCTAGTCACCGCCCAGGGAGTGGGACTCGTCGACTTTGCGTTGATCCCGCATCTGGGTCACAAGAATCACGCAGATGCGTCTGTCGCCAACGCAGAAAGGTGGGCCGAGAAGATACCCGTGCCGACGTACGCGATCGACGACGAGACCGCGATCAAGGTGGTTGACGGTACCGTCGAAGTCGTTTCTGAGGGAAACTGGCGACTGTTTGGGCCAGGGTGAAGGGGGCGCACGTCGACTCGGCGTAGCCTTCTTCTGTGTCTTGCTCGCGGACTTCAGCGCTGCTGGTTCCCTGGCTCCTTGCGCTCGTTGGGCTGGCCATCCCGCTCGTCGGCAGCGGGTTCTCGCTGTGGCTGCCGATCTTCGGGTGGCTGCTCGCACTGCTGGTCGTTTGGCTGGTCGGCGGCCAATTCGTAACGACGCGAAGACAGCGGATTGGCGCCTCAGTCTTGCTGCTTCCGGTCCTTTTCCTGGCTGCTTTCGAGGGAGGCTGGTGGCTCATTCCCGCGGACGTCGCTTGGCTGGTTATCGAAATCGCGGACCGTTCTCCGGTAAGTGGCGCCGAGCCTCACCAAGGGGGCGGCTCGACCTAGCCGGCCGGTGAGCCTTCGGGGCGCTCCGGGGGCGCTTTGCCTTTTCGAGGAGGGTCAGTCCCCGGGCATCGCGCGCCGGTCTCCCACGGGATCGTGCGCCTCGGGTGCCGTTCGGCCGGAGGACGACGCTAGGCGTTGAACAGCTTCCAGTGCCCCTCGGAGACCACCTCGACCTCACCATCGACCACTTTGATGGCGGTCTCATCGTCGATCGCGTACGCCGCTCGTGGGATACCGGCAGCCCAGCTCTCTGCCTCGGCCATGGAGTTGCCCGGCATTCCGTCCTGAGCCAGGTGCGGACAGATCGAGAAGTCCACGATCCCGAGCGTCTCGTCGCCACCACCAGTGGGCGGCTTCCAGCGGACGAAGTCCTCCCCGATGCTGGGGGTCATGACCATGCTGCCCGCGCTCAGTCCCGCGTAGACGGTCGCGCTCAGCGTCGGCAGGAGATCGGCCATGCCGGATTGGCGCATCCAGTAGCTGAGGTACAGGGGATCGCCGCCATTGACCAGCAGGACGTCAGTGCCCTCGACCAAGGGGACCCAGCTCCTCTTCAATGCTGGGCAAGGCCGTGAGCTCGAGTACGCCCAGGGTGTTCCACCCGAGCTCGCACATGGGGGTCTCGGGCTCCTGTCCGCTGATGAAGCTCCATGCCCGAATGGGACCTTCCATGGGTTGGGCGTATGACGCTGTGGGAATGCACAAGGCGCTTGACTGGGCAATCGGTTTGCCGAGCAGGTCGAGCAACGCGGTCTGGATGCTGGCATTCTTGATTCCAGCGGATGTGAGAAGAAGTTTCATCCTGCCTCCGATGTCAGGTTTCGTCTGCGACGGAGAGATCCTTGTCTTCCATCTCCCACGCATGGTCGAGCGTGTGGAAGGCTGAGTGTCGGAGCAGGAACGGCAGCGTCCACGATCGCATGCGCCGCGCGATTTCACCGGTGTTGTACGCGCGCATCCCGGTGACGTAATCCTCGCGATACTGCAGCAGAACCTCACCAGTGAGTGTCGGGCCGTCCGCCATCTGCACGCCCACCTTCTTCGCGAAGTCGAGGCTCTCAACGCGGATGACGTGGCGAATGATCTCGTCTCGTTCGCGGCCACCTCCGCGCGGGCCTTTGCGCATCTCCGGCGAGACTCGCGCGGCCACATCGTCGAAGTACGCCCAGCAGGCACGTAGCAGCGTGATCTCGCGCTCGAGCTGGGCATCGTCCATCGGATCCAGCTCCGTCGACGACGGTGAGAACGAGATGCCCCAGAAGTCGGTCGAGCCCGTACCGACCTTGTCCTCCACGACATCGAGTCGCCCGGCGGTGTCGAAGTCGCGCGCCATTCCGGCGAGGTCGGCGATCGGCCGATAGCGGGCGCGATAGGACTCGAGCGTCGCCAGGGCGAGTTCAGGAGTTTTGGCGCCGCGACTCCAACCCGCCCAGTCGAGGGCGAAGGCAACCGACCGCTTCCCCTTCGGGCCACGATCGATGACGGTGCGGACACTCATGGCAACCATCGTATGGCCGCGAGCTATTCCGACCGCACGCCCTCAGCCCACATGAAGTAGGTTCCGGTCCCGTACGCCGCGAACGACCAGCCCAGGTCCGCCAGGGCGTCACGAAGCTCGTCCGGCCGCCAGAGCACCTTCCAGACTCGGTAGGTCGAGCCGTCGGGGGCCCGGCGCAGCACGCTCACCTCATCGTCGCCGGGAGTCTCCGCGTCGAGTTGTTCAGCCGGCCCGGTCGCCATGTTGTCGATCAAGAAGATCCGCCCATTCGGCGCGAGGCACGCTCCCACGCGCTCCCAGAATGCTTCGAAGCGCTCGGGCGGTACATGCGAGAGCCAGTAGGAGAAGAACACCACGTCGTACAGGCGCGGTGGATCCCAGCTGAAAAAGTCTTCACAGCAATAGTTGATGCTCGCCGCCTGATCTCCCAGCCGACGCTCGTTTCGCTCGAGCGGCTCCGTCGCGGCGTCTATCACCGTGAGCGTGGTGGCATATCTAACCAGCTGCTCCGTCCACTTACCGGTCCCGCCGGCGATCTCGAGGACATGGCCGGTCGGATCAAAGTCCTGCAGCGCCGCGGCGAGGCGCCGCTTCTCGGCAAACCAGCCCTCGTTACGTAGCCCGCGGTCGTACGGGCCACGACGGTCCGCCCACGCGTCGTATTCGGGCGCCATCGCGCGGTAATAGCGGACCTGTTCGTCCAGTTTCCGGGCCACCCGGTCAGTCTTCATGGGGCAAGTTTAAGGATCGAGCGCATGACCGGGGCGGCATGTCGGCCGCGTGTCGCGGGTCAGTCGTCGGGCATCGCGCGCCGGGCGCCGACGGGTTGCTCGGCTCCGGGGAATGCGAGCGTGTCGGCGGCCATCCACCACTCCATCACGTCGTAAGTCAGGCGCCCTGCCTGGACCGACGGATCGCCATCGGTCAGGCGCGCGGCTTCTTCCAGGCCGCAGCTGAATATGGACAGACCTCGCAGCGTCGGGTCGGATTGCTCTGCAAGTGGCCCGTTGACCACGACCACACCCTGCTGGTGAAGCTTGGCTCGGTAGGCGAGATGGCGGGCTTGGAGAGCGTCGAGCTCCGCATCGGACATCTCGGGCGCATCAGGCGGTCGACGCAGGAGGACGAGGGTAAATACGTCGAATGCGTCGGGGATGTTCGGGTCGCGTGGCATGGCGCCTCTGATGTGATTGTTCGGGCGCGACTTTACCTGCGTCTTCGCGCGTTGACGTTCGCAGATAATTGTTTGGCATTGGGCAAGAGCGCGGGCGGCTGATGATCCTTCCCAAGGTCCGAGATCCCAGGTTCATCACGGTGCGACGAGGCGGCAGCCTCCAGCACGACGATCACCATCTCCTGGCGTTGTGGGCGGCCGACTGCGCAGAGCACGTGCTGCACCACTTCGAGCAGGCGCAGCCGGGAGACGATCGACCGCGACGCGCCATCGACCTGGGACGAGCCTGGGCGCGCGGTGAGGTCACGATGACCCAGGCGCGCACGGCGGCCGGCCACGCAAACGCCGCGGCCAGGGACCTGAGTGGGGCAGCGCGGCATGCCGCGTACGCTGCCGGCCAGGCCGCGGCCGTCGCACACGTCGCTGCCCACGAGCTCGGCGCGGCCGCCTATGCGATCAGGGCAGCACGTGCGGCTGTACGGGATGGGGAGGGTGACGGGGCGGGACGACTCGAGTGCCACTGGCAGCGCGCCCGGCTTCCCGGCCAAATCCGAGAGCTCGTGCTCGACGACGAGCGGCTGCGCAACGAGCTGTGCTGGTTCGTCTTCGACTGCTGAGTGGCAGGGCCCCGGCCGGATGCCGGCGGAATCAGGAAGACCCGCCGGCAACCTCGTGCGCATAGTCGACCAGGTCGAGATCGCCTGGCGAGCGCCCTTCAGCCGTGAGCAGAGCGGCGGCTTCGGAGCGGTGCTGGGTTCCGTGGTTGACGACATGGACGAGCATCTGCCAGACCGGGACGCTCTCGAACTCGTAGTTGACGAAGCCGTCGCTCAAGCTCGTCAGCCATTGATCCGTGGCGTCCCACTCATCACTCCACATCTGGAGCAGCTTGTCGACAGTCGGTAGTGGCTGCTCCTCCAGCTGTGGCAGATCCGTGGCATCGCCCTCGCTCTGGAAGGAGATACGCCAGCGCTGCGTGGCGCCCAGGTGGTGCGTCAGGATGCTCCCGAGGCCGCGCTCGCCGACGACGCCAGCCTGACCCCAGACCTTGTCATCGATTCCGTCCAAAGCGCCGAGCACCCGTTTCGTCGCCCAGCGGTCGTAGCCGTACATGAACCGGATCTCGTCAGCTTTCATCCACCACCTCCAAGGGCGAAGGGTAACGTCCGGTTCGTGTCGTCCGATCCGGCCCGGTCGAGGGTAACGAAAAGGCGGCCCCGCTGCGGTGGGGCCGCCTCTCTGGTGTCTGACCGGCTGTCGGTCCCTTAGGACTCTCCAGCCGTCAGACTGATTTGGTTACCGGCTGGTCAGGCCGGCATCGGTGCCGCTGCGGTCTTCGTTGCCGGGACCTTGACCTTCTCGGGTCGAGCGACCCAGACCAGGCCGACGCCCGCGAGCAGGAAGCCGAAGCCGACTGCCGCGAAGAGGCCCGCCAGGCCCAGACCAAGCTGCAGTGTCGATGCGGTGACCGCACCCACGCCAAGCTGGCCGATCAGCGCGAGTGGCAGTGGCGCCCAGGCCAGACCGCGCACTGTTGAGTCGACGGGATTGGCGAAGTTGAAGCCCGCGTAGTAGCGGCCGTCGACGGCGACCGTGTCGCCGGCGTGGGCCACCACGGCGCCATTTGCATCCACAATGTCGGTCGGCAGCGTGACCGTCGAGCTGAGTGTGTGCTCGCTGATCGTGGCCATCTGGTACATGTACTCGCTCGGGGTGTTGACGATCGGGTCGGCCGGGTTGAAGTCAGCTTGATTGACCGCGTAGCCCCAGTCGTTGGTCAGCAGGTTCATGATCGTCGCCGCCGCGGCAGGGTCGCCGTGGTCGAGCAGCTGTCCCTGGTCGTTGTAGGCAAGGGTCACACCCTGGGCAGTGCTGAACGCGTTCAGCGCCCTGGTTCCTTCCTGGGTCTTGATGAACGCGTATCCCGCGGCCATAAAGAACGCCAGGCTGAAGACCGTGATGATGATGCCGAGCCTAGTCAGCTTCTTTTCCATTGGAGTCCGCTCCTCTTCGCAGCTTTCGCAGCTTTCGCAGCATTTGCCTTGATTGGCCTGCACCAACCTTCATGGCAATGGCGCGCGACCGAACGTGATGGAGGGACCGAAAGGATGGGCCGCTTTGGGGGGGCGCGGGGGCCACATGACCCGTGCCATGTGCCGATTTGGTTAGCGACCAGAATGCGCGGTTGTGCTCAGCGCGCGCCGGTCTCCCCGGTGCGGGGCTCGAAATCGAGTGAGGCCGAGTTGATGCAGTAACGCATCCCTGTCGGGTTGGGGCCGTCTGGAAACAGGTGGCCCAGGTGCGCGCCGCAGTTGCCGCATACGACCTCGGTCCGGATCATGCCGTGCGAGACGTCCTGCTTCTGCTCGACGCGGCCCTGGGTGACGATGTCGTAGAAGCTTGGCCAGCCGGAGCCCGACTCGAACTTGGTGCCCGAGTCGAAGAGGGGCTCACGGCACACGACGCAGCGGTAGACACCGTCCGCGTGGTTGTCCCAGTAGACGCCGGTGAAGGCACGTTCAGTCTCGGCGTTCTGTGTGACTGCGTACTGAAGCGGTGTCAGTCGCTGTTGCAGCTCGTTCTTGTCGATGTCGGCCATGAGCTGGGGTTACTCCGTTCTTGTCGCGATGCTAGCAGCGGCCCGCGAACGGTAGACTTGCTGCCCGTGCTTGAAAAGCGTCGTCTAACCGCGCCGCGCGCCGCGGTCTGGGCGCTGGTTGCTTTCACTCTTGCCTGCCTCGTTGGTATCGCAGCGTGCGTGCCCATGGCGGGGCAGGGCAGTGGCGGCGCGGCACGCATCGGCTCGAGCGACGTCTTCACTTGGGATCCGGCACGGCAGAGTGACTCGGGCACGGCCAGCGTGCTGGCCCAGGTCTACGAAGGGCTGACAACGTTCGACGCTCAAAGCAACGTCCAGCCCGCCCTGGCACGCACCTGGCAGGTCGACGACAGCGGCCAGCAGATCACTTTTGAGCTGCGCCCGAACCTCGTCTACAGCGACGGCACACCGATAGCGGCGCAGGACGTTGTCGATAGCTGGCTGCGCCTGATCGATCCATCGAATCCGTCCTCCCTCGCGAGTCTGCTTGCAGACGTGCAGGGAGCCACCGACTACCAGGCCGGCAAGGTTGGCAAGGACGCGGTTGGCCTGCACGCGGATGGTGATCGCGTCGTCGTGGACCTGCGCCGACCCGCCAGCTACTTCCTGGCCGAGACGGCTTCTCCGTCGCTCGCCGTCGTACCACCGTCGATGGTCGATCGCATCGCCACGACTCCGCCCGAGGTGGTCTCGGGCGCCTACGTCCCGACCACGCCGAGCGACGGCCTGATCCACCTGTCTGCCAACCCTAACTACTGGGCCGGCACGGCGCCGGTGTCCGAGATCGACCTCGTGACCGACTACGGCGGGACGAGCGGCGCGCAGCTGTTCGACGAAGGCCAGCTCGACTACACCGGGATCGGTGGTGGCGACGCGTCGTGGATCCAATACGACACCAACCTCGGACCACAGTTGCGCGAAACGGACAGCTTCGGTGTCTCGTACTACGGCTTCAACACCAACGTGGCGCCGTTCGACAACGCCGACGTGCGGCGCGCCTTCGCCGAGGCCGTCAATTGGGATCGCATCGTCAGCCTGGCCGGCTCGACGCCGGCGACCTCGATGGTCCCCCCTGGCGTGGTCGGTCGCGACGAGACGGATCACAGTCCCACGTACGACGTCGCCGACGCACAGGCGTTGCTCGCCTCAGCAGGCTACCCGGATGGCCAGAACTTCCCGGCCGTGACGCTGGCCACGTATGGCGTGGGCTTCGAGCAGACCGTGGCCCAGGAGCTGCATGACAACCTTGGAGTGACGGTCAACGTCGAGGCGCTCGACTTCGAGAACTACCTGCAGCAGGTGGCCGCGGCCCGCACGCCGACGTTCTGGTCCCTGAGCTGGATAGCCGACTACCCGCAGGCGCACGACTTCCTGGGACTGCTGCTCGAGACGGGCAGCACGAGCAACACCGGAAAGTGGAGCAACGCCGACTACGACAACCTGATCGCGCAGGCCGCGGCCACCGCGGACACGGATGCCCAGACGGCGCTGTACAGCCAGGCGCAGGACATCCTGGTCCAGGAGGTACCGGTCATTCCCGTCTCATACGACCAGTCCTGGGCGCTCAGCCGAACGGGGCTCGAGGGAGGGTTGCAGTCCGGGGTCGGCCTCATCCGCTACGCGGGCCTGGATTGGGCGCCGGGGACCGGCAGATGAGGACGTCGCGCCTGCGCCAGGCAATTGCGGTGGCCCTTGGGGCAGCTTTCTTCGCCGCGACACTCGCCCCGGCCGCCGCGCTTGCCGCCGAGCCGGTCTTCGGGCAGCCGTCGGTAACGGCCGTCATCGGCCAGCCCCTCAGCTTCTCGTCGACGATCGACGGCAGCGACATCGCCGCGGTCGACGTGATCGTCCATCTGCAGGGCAACCCGACTTCGATCGTGATCAATGCCGGGACCCAGATCAACAACCTCTACGAGGCACAGGCCGACATCGACATCGCGTCGTCGGCCACGTGCGCGTGTCTGGCCCATGGTCAGAGCCTGCCCAACACCCACTTCGACTACCAGTTCAAGGTCACCAACAGCGACGGGCAAACGAGCTTTGGGCCTGTCGCCCAGGCCGTCGTCGAGGACACGCGCTTCGAGTGGCAGGAGTACGCCCAGGACCAGGTCGTCGTGCACTGGTACGTGGGCGATCAGGCGTTCGCGCAACATGCCGCGTCCGTGGCCAACGAGGCGATCAACAACGCCTCGCAGCTGCTCGGCGTGACGCTCGACAAGCCGGCCGATCTGTTCGTCTACAACACCGAGGACGACATGCGTTCGGCCATCTCACCCAACCGCGAGAACGTCGCCGGTGAGGCGTATCCGGTGCTCGATACGATGTACGTCAACATCTCGCCGAGCGACCCGGGCAGCTTCCCCGATACGGTCATCAAGCACGAGCTGACCCACCTGGTCTTCCATCGCGCGGTCGACAACCCGTACAACGGCGTGCCACGCTGGCTCGACGAGGGCGTCGCCGTCTACCTGTCCGAGGGTTACAACGCGCGCTGGCAGAGCTACGTCGGCGCGGCGGTCACGGACAAGTCGCTCATTCCGCTCGACGGCCTGGCCGGGCTGTTCCCGTCCGTTCAGGCCGAGTTCTACCTGGCCTATGGCGAAGCCGTCGCCTCGGTCGACTTCTTCATCCGGACATATGGCGATCAGACGTTCTGGAACCTGGTCAAGAGCTATTCCAACGGCGTTTCCGACGATGAGGCATTCACCGATGCGACCGGAGCCGACGTCGAGGCGTTCAATACGGCGTGGTTCACGTCGCTGGGGCTGACGCCGCCGGCGCCGCTCGGACCGCAACCCGCGGCGCCCGGGCCGGTCCCGTCCGACTGGACGGCCACCGGGGGTGCTCCGGCGACCCTGTCGCCGTCGACCGCCCCCGGCGCCACCCCGGCCCCCGGCACCACCTCAGCCCCGGGCGCCACCCATGCCCCAGGCACGACCGCTCCGCGCGAGACCGCTCGCCCGGTCCCCTCGCCAGCGACCGGTGCCAACAACGGCAGCTCGACGGACCTGACGAGCACGGTGCTGGTCCTGGGCCTCGTCGTGGCCATCGTTATCGCCACCCTCGCGGTCGGCCTGGCGGTGCGCAGCCGATCGTCGGGCCCACCCGCGCCGCCTGCCTTTTGAGCGTCGTGTCCGGTCCCCCAGTTGACTTCCGGATCGGTGATCGGATAACGCTTGCCCGACCGCACCCGTGTGGCAGCACCGGCTGGCAGGTCGTCCGCGTGGGCGCCGATATCGGTCTCGCTTGCGAAGGCTGTCAGCATCGAGTCCTGATCGAGCGGCGCCAGCTCGAGCGTCGCCTGAAGGGCTTCGTCGAGCGCGGGCCGTCCTCCGCTGAGGAGACGCAGGCTTGACCGTCGCACAGGTGGAAGAGTCGCCGATCGCCGTTCTGCGCAATCGCAAGTTCCTGTCTCTGTGGATTGCGCAGGTGGTCACCCAGGTCGGCGGCAACATGGTCCTCTTCGGACTGACCATCGAGGTCTTCGCGCTGACCGGCAAGTCGACCTCGGTCAGCCTGCTCATCCTCAGCTTCCTCGTCCCCGCGGTCATCTTCGGCGCCATTGCCGGCGTATACGTCGACCGGCTCGATCGACGTCTGATCCTGGTCACGACAAACGTCGCCCGCGGTGGGCTGTTTCTGCTGCTCCTCGTCGTGCCCCAGGAGATCTGGATCATCTGCCTGATCACGGCAGTGATCTCGACGCTGACCACATTCTTCGGCCCGGCCGAGATCGCGATGATTCCAGTCGTCGTCCCGCGCCGTCAGCTGCTGCCGGCGAACTCGCTCCACATCGTCACTCTGCAGGCCTCGTTCTTCCTGGGCTTCGCCCTGCTCGGGCCGCTCGTCGTGAAGATCTTCGGCCAGCAGGTGCTGCTGGTCCTGGTCGCCGCGAGCTACTTCCTGGGCGCGGCGCTGTGCGCCACGTTGCCCAAGCACAACCCGCGGATCGGTGGCGCCAATCCGTCCGAGGCGCTGGGTGAGGCGGGCGGGGCAGTCAAGACGACCTTCACCCAGCTTGCCGACGGCGTGCGCTTCATCGTTGACAACCGGACAGTCTTCTGGCCGCTGACGTATCTGGCGCTGACCGCCTCGCTGATCGGGGTCCTGGGTGTGCTCGGCCCCGGCTTCGCGACCCAGGTGCTGGGCCTCGCAGAGACGGACTTCGTCGTCGTCGTCCTGCCGCTGGGAGTCGGTCTGATCTTCGGCATCCTCGTGCTCAACGTCTACGGCAAGCACTTTTCGCGTCAGCATGCCATTGAAGGCGGCCTGGTCGCGCTGGGCATCACGCTGCTTGCCCTGTCTCTCGTTCAGCCGATCATGAACCACATCCAGCTCGCGGTATCGCTGCTGTCGATCGTCATCGCCGTGGCGTTCGCGGCCGGCATCGCCTACTCGTTCGTGGCCGTTCCGGCTCAGACCCAGCTCCAGGAAGAGCTGCCATCCAGCGTTCGCGGCCGCGTCTTCGGAGTGCTGAACATGCTCGTCAGCATCGCCAGCTTCCTGCCGATCATCATCGTCGGCCCGATCGCCGACACGGTCGGCACCTCGTGGGTAGTCGCTGGGGCGGCCATCATCGTCCTGATCGTGGCCGCTGGATCGATCCTGCGCGCCAACCCGGTGGTCGAGTCGCCCATGCACGGTGGCCTGGTCGACGCTATCGACCCGGTCGCGGTGAGCGGCCGCTCGCTGACGACGCCCATCGCACTCGACTACATCGACAAGGCCGAGGACGCGGTGGCCGTCCCGCACATCTCTCCAGTCGTGCCCGGCCAGCCCGGACCGGCCTTCGAAGAAGACGAGCTGCACATGACAGACCACTAGCAGCGCCCATGCCCATGGCTCGAGTAGCGATGATCTTCACCGGCGGGACGATCTCGATGCGCCCCGACGAGGCCGCTGGTGGCAACGTGCCGGTCCTTGACGGCGCCGGCATCCTCGCCATGGCGCCGGACGTTGCGCGCATCGCGGACGTTGAGGCGACCGATTGGGGCCGGGTCTCGGCCTCGCACCTGACGTTCAGCCAGATGCTCGAGATTGCGCGGCTGGCCGACGAACGACTGCGAAGAGCGGAAATTGACGGCGTCGTGATCGTCCAGGGCACCGACGCGATAGAGGAGACGGCATTCGCGTACGACCTGCTGTTGGCGACCGACAAACCCGTTGTCATCACCGGGGCGATGCGCGACGCTGCCGCGCCGGACTACGACGGGCCGCGCAACATCGTCGACGCGGTGCTCTGCGCGGCATCGCCACTGATGCGCGGCAGCGGCGCCACGGTCGTGCTCGATGGCCTCGCGGTCGCGGCGGACGACGCGATCAAGCGCAATACCACGGCGCTCGATACTTTCCAGCCGCGTGACGGCGAGCCGCTGGCAAGGATCGTCGACGGTGCGGTCATCCCGGTTGCTGCGCGCCGTCCACGGCGGACGCTGCCGCAGATCCCACATGTCGCGGTCGAGGACGTCTTTCTGATAACGGCCGCGGTCGGGGTGGACGGCGCGCTCGTGCGCGCCATCGCGCCTCTGCATCCGCGCGGACTGGTCGTTGCCGCGGCCGGCGCCGGCAACACGCCACCCGACCTTCTTGCGGCCGCGACCGAGCTCGCCTCCGACGGAACGACGCTCGTGCTGACGACCCGTTGTCCCACCGGAACAGTCGCGCCCCTCTACGCATTCCCCGGCGGTGGAGTGACCTGGCAGCGCGCCGGAGCGATCCTGTCGCGCTACGACGGTCCCAAGTCGCGCGTCGCGCTCGCTCTTGGCCTGGCCGCTGGTCTGGACCGGGTAGGTCTCGAGCAGCTGCTGGGGCAGGGGAGTCAAGCTTGAACGGTCCGCGCCGTGCAGATCTGATCATCCTCGGCCGCATCGCGACGCTCGCTGGGGATTCCGGCTTTGGCTGGCAGCCCGGCGTGGCGATTGGGGGCGGGCGCGTGCTCGCCGTTGGTCCTGAAGCTGAGCTGGAGGTCCTTGCCGACCGCGGGACGCAGGTCCGTCGGCTGGATAATGGCGCTGTTGCCCTGCCCGGCATCACCGACGCGCATCTCCATCTGATGTCTCTCGCCATGGCCGAGGCTCAGATTGATTTGACAGGCATGAAACTCGCCGCTGCCCTGGCGGCAATCTCGGTCGCTCACGAGGCGCTCGCCGCGACCGGCGACCAGGATGGCTGGCTGCTGGGCCATGGCTGGTCGGTCTACGACGTAGGCGGTTGGCCCGACGCCGACATGCTCGAGCGTGTCGCGCCCGGCAGGCCGGTCGCGCTCTATGCACATGACCATCACTCGCGCTGGGTCAGCCACACCGCAATCTGGGTGGCCGATGTAGGCGGGCAACGCGGTCTCGCCCTCGGTGAGCTCGTGCGACGCGACGATGCGGGTCGACCGTCCGGAATCCTGCATGAGTCCGCCGCCTCACTCGTCGACGCCGTGATCCCTGAGTCGTCGCGCGACGTGCTGGTCGCCGGTCTCGACTCTGTCGCACGGCGTCTCGCCGGCCTGGGCCTCACCGGCTGTCACGACCCGGGAGAGCTTGACGACGATCGCGTGATGCGCCGCGGGCCGCTGCTCTACAGGGAGCTGGCCGAGGAAGGGCGGCTGCCACTCCGGGTCCACGGTTCGATTCGCTCGCCGCAGCTTGATCACGCCCTGGACATCGGCTGGCGCAGCGGCGAGTCCATCGGCCGCTACACCTCGGGCTGGCTGAAGCTGTTCGCCGACGGTGCGCTTGGGTCGCGCAGCGCGGCGCTGCTCGAGCCATATCAGGATGTGGACGTGAACCCGCCGACTGGCGGCCCCACAGGCATGGTCGTGACCGACGCAGAGGAGCTGCATGATCTCCTCACTCGGGCCGGCACGGCCGGAATAGTCGGCGAGGTACATGCGATCGGCGACGCCGCGGTCAGGATGGCGCTCGACGCTTTCGCTCGCGCGCCGCGAGTCGATGCGCCGCTCATGCCGCGCATCGAGCACGCCCAACTGGTGGAACCGTCCGATCAGCTGCGCTTCGGCGCGCTGGGCATCGCGGCATCAGTGCAGCCGGTGCACCTGCGCAGCGATGCCGAGCAGCAGCGCCAGGGCTGGGGCGAGCGCGCCGAGAACACGTTCCCGCTACGGACGCTCACCGAGCACGGCGCGTTGATCCCATTCGGGACGGATGCCCCGGTGGAGCCTCCCGATCCGTGGCCGGGCATTGCCGTTGCCGTCGCGCGCCGCGATCCGTTTGACAAGGACGCGGCCCTGACCGCAGCAACTGAGGCGATCTCCATAGAGCGCGCCGTACGTGCAGCGTGCGTCGACCCGGCGCTCGTGGCTGGCCGCCGCGACCTCGGTCGCCTGCTTCCGGGCTACCTGGCCGATCTCATAGTCGTGCCCGCTGCGGTGATGAAGGAACAGACGGACCCGGCGGAGCTGGCGTCAACCAGGCCGCTGCTCACGCTGATCGACGGCGAAGTCGTCTACGGCGGTCTCTGAGTCGACTTTTCGATCGTCGACCACCGTTTGGGAACGCCGTTGACGAGGGGACTAGGATGCCGCGACAACCCGCCGCCAGGCGGAGAAGGGGAGTGAGGGCTGCGATGGCAAGCGGACGATCTCGCGCAGCGTGGCGCACGCCCGGCCGGTGGCTGCCGGCACTCCTGTTTGCCCTGGCGGTCGGCGGCTCTCTTGCGCTCGGGCCACTCGCGGCCGTTCCGGCTCGTGCCTTGCCGGTCATCCTGATCGTGAACACCACGTCCGATCTCGCATTCCCGCCCGACTTCGGTTGTTCACTTCGCGCCGCCATCCTGGCGGCCAACGGAGCCAACGCCGGCTATTGCGGCTCGGGAACGCCCGACCAGGACAGCATTCGCTTCAGTCTCGGTAGCGGGACTCCGGTGATCAATATCGCTTCGGACCTGCCGACTATCACCCAGGGGGTGACGATAAACGGTGCGACCGGGGGCGCGACGCGGGTCGGGCTGCACGGCCCTGGCAGCGGCACCGGGCTACACGTGAGCGGCGCAGGCTCGGTAATTCGCAACCTGGTGATAGACAACTTCGACATCGGGGTCTATGCCGCTGCGACAGGCGTCACCATTGCCGGCAACCACATCGGCCCGAACACCGATTTCGGAATTGAGGCGTTCGGCGGCAACGCGACCATCGGCGGCACGAACAGTGCTGCCCCGTCAGGTTGCTCGGGTGATTGCAACGTCATCTCGGGCAACGGCAGCCTCGGCCTGTACCTCGCCGCCGGCGGGAGCGTGACGGGCAATCGAATCGGCACAAACGCGAAAGGCACCACAGCCAAGCCGAACTTCCACGGCGTAACCGTTAGCAGCGGTACCTGGACGATCGGCGGTCCGGGCGCCGGGCAGGGCAATCTGATCAGCGGCAACACCGGGCACGGCATCGATCTCCACGGCTGCTCGTGCATGATCCAGGGCAACTTAATCGGCACCAACGCGACAGGCAGCGCAGCGCTGCCCAACGGCGCGGGCATCGTCATGGAGAACACTGCGGGCACGATCGGCGGCACCAGCGCGGGGGAGGGCAACATCATCTCGGGCAACCTCGGCGCAGGCATCACCGTTGGCGCGACGTCGTATCCGAGCCCGCTCAGCATTGTCGGCAATCGGATCGGGACCAAGGCCACGGGCGGGGCGCTGGGAAACGGTGGCGACGGCATCCTGGTCCAGGCGTCGAATCCGCCCACCGAGATCGGCACGGCCGCTTCCGCGGCCGCCGCGAACGTGATAGCCAATAACTATGGTGCCGGCGTCTACGTCCTCGGCAACCACGTTGCGATCAGGCGCAACTCCATCTATGACAATGCGGGCGCCGGGATAAGTCTGGCTGTCGGTGCCAACGCGTCCATCGTTGCGCCGGTCATCTCGAGCGTGTCGCCGGTGTCCGGCACGGTCTGTGCGAACTGTACCGTCAATATCTACTCGGACTCGGCCACCGAGGGCCGCACCTACGAGGGTTCGGCGACTGCCGATGGAGCCGGCCACTGGAGCTTCTCCGGCTCGCCCGGCGGACCCAACGTGACCGCCACGGCAACCCAGACTTTGGCCCAGGGCGACGTGACCTCCGAGTTCTCCGCCGCGGTGGCCGCGTCAAAGCCGAAGCGGCCGGACGGACGCATTGCCAAGGGCAGTGGCAGCTTCGTGGGCAACAACATCTACAACACGACCGGCGCCAACCAGACTCGCACGGCCAGTGGCGGAGCGGGCAGCACCATCACTTTCAAGATCTCCATCCAGAATGACGGCTCCAAGGACACCTTCAGCGTCCTTGGAGCGGGAAGTGGCGCGACTGGCTACACGATCACGTACTTCCACGGCACCCATGACATCACCAGCGCCGTGGTCGCGGGCATCTACCACACCCCGCTTCTGGGCAAGGGTGGCAAGTTCGTGATCAAGGCCAAGGTGAAGATCACCAAACAGGCCGCCGGCGCCTCGAGCGTGACACGTCTGGTGACGATTACCTCGCTCGGCGACGGGACCAAGCAGGACGCCGTCAAGTTCGTCGTCAGTCGCAACTGATGACGCGGCTCCGCGGCGCCCTGAAGGATCGCACTGAGCTGGACATGTAAATGCCGATCCGTATGCGGATGTTTACGTCGGAACCTGCCCCTGGCGACTTCCCGCAACAGCGCGCCACCTGGGGCACCGAGCCGACCGTAACCTGGCCGCCCGGTTGAGCGGGTGACTAGTCTCACCTGCTCCGATAGACTGGCTGCTTCGGGCGGCTAGCTCAGCTGGTTAGAGCACTTGCTTGACATGCAAGAGGTCACTGGTTCGAGTCCAGTGTCGCCCACCACACCCTTCCTCCACGGCGAAGGCCCCGCACAGCGAGGCGACCCGCGAGAGGCAACGGGTTGTGACCGACCATCGAAGGTCGTTCCAGTTCGCACTCGATGAGCTACGGCGTGGGAGGGTGTACCGCGTCGGATCGCCTGCTGGCGTTCGCTGCCTGCGCGGCCGCGACCGCCCGGTGGACGTTGCCATGTATGCGGCCTGGCCCGATCAGTTCGATTATCCCATCGGCCGCGAGCACCTCGGAGACGTCGGGCTTCACGCGGGCCAGACGGAGCTCCACACCGTTCGCGTCGGTCAGCTCGTGGAGCTCACTCAATTTCGCGGCGCCCTGCGAGTCGACGAAGTTCACGCCCTCGAGATCCAGCACGAGGGAATGCAAACCTGCGTGGCTTCCAAGGATCGCCCGGACGCGCGCGTCCAGTGCCGCAGACGTTGCGAAGAAAAGGCCACCGTCGATACGAATCACCGCCACGCCGGAGTCGGTCTCGTCGCCTGGGTGCTCGACTAGATCGCGGTACACCTGGGTGCCCGGTTCACGACCCAGGATCGGCATGGACGGCCGGGTCGCGACGTGGATGAGCCACAGCAGCGACAGCGCGATGCCGACGACCACCCCGAGGAGCACGCCCACCGACAGCACACCTATGACCGCTGCCAGCGCGATCCAGAAGTCGAAACGCTTCACCCGGAGGAGCCGACGAAACTCCGGGAGGTCGATCATGCCAAAGACGACTGCATCGATGATGACCGCCGCGAGGATCGCCTTGGGCAGCTCGGCAAACAACGGCGCGAGGAAGATGAGCGTGGCAACGACGATCCCCCCGGTAGCGATCGAGGCAAGCGGCGTGCGCGCCCCGGCCAATTCGTTCAACGAGCTCGCCGACAGGCTCGTTGAGACCGGCATGCCCTGGAACATTCCGGCGCCCAGGTTGGCCATCCCCTGTGCGACCGATTCCTGGTTCAGATCGACGCGATACCGATGCCGCGTGGCAAATGCCTGGGCATCGCCCGCAGTCTGGGAGAACCCGATGAGCAACAGCGCGAAGGCCGCGATGGCGATCGCTGAGAAGTTCTGCGACACAACATCGATCGAGGGCACCTGCGGAAGCGGGAGGCCGCGCGGAACTGGTCCCACCAGCGCGACACCGTGCGCGCCGAGGTTTAGTACGACCGACGCGATCAAGCCGAAGACGACCAGGACGAGCGCACCCGGGATCCGCGGAAACGCGAAACGAATTGCGAGGATGACGGCAAGCGCAAGCAGCCCGACGAGCAGCGTCGCCGGGCTGAGATCGCCCAGACCCCGGACCCACGACGCGAGCTCCTGCCAGGCATTCACGCCGTCCGTAGATGTTCCGGTGAGCTTTGGCAGCTCGCCGATGACGACGTCGATCGCGGCCCCAGCAAGGAACCCGGTCACCACCGCGCGCGAGAGGAAACTGGCCAGCCAGCCTAGCTTGAGGATGGCCACGAGCAGGAAGAGGGCCCCTGTTGCAACCGCGATCGCCGCCACGAGCTCCGCCGCCTCGTTACCAGTGACCCCAGTCAGCAGGACGGCGCCACCCGCGACTGCCGCTAGCGACGAGCTTGGGCCCGTCGAGATGTGTCGCGATGTGCAGAACAGGCCGTAGATGATCGCGGCCGCTGCTGCGGCGTAGAGCCCGTTCTCCACCGGGACGCCAGCGATGCTTGCGTAGCCCAGGTCCTTGGGCACGATCATCGCCGCGACCGCGATGCCCGCAAGCACGTCACCGCGGAGCCAACGACGGTCGTATCTTCGCGACCAGTCCAGGATCGGAATCAGTCGTGTCAATCGACGCGACGAGGCCGCCGGCTGTGAGGCTTGCATCCGAGGAAGTGTCCCATCACCAGGCCAGCCTCGCGCGTGCTCGTCCGCAGGTGTCGTTCATTCCTGGTCGACCCGGTTGCTGTCTCTCAGCTAACCCCTGTTCGTGTCGCATCGAGCGTTATGCCAGCCGTTGAGTGTCGTAACCGTTGTATCGAGTTGCCGGCCCGCGTCCGTCGATGCGTGCTGAGCCAATTCGGGAGCCATCCGGGCTGCCGGTATGTTCGAGGCTTGCCGCGCGCGCCATACTTGCGCGACAAGGAAGGGGAATCGGCCGTGCAACTGACAGGTTTTTGGCGATCCGATAAGGCGGCGATCGCCCTCATCTCGATCTGCGTTCTGACCCTGGCTGCGTGTTCGAGCGTCAACCCGGCGGACACGATCGCACCTTCGCCAACGGATCCGACAGTCTCGGTGGTCCCGTCGAGCGCGAGCCCCGCGCCGAGCGCCACCAAGACGCCGCGGCCGACAGCCCGACCATGCGTCGCCGGCGACACGCGGCCGAAGTGCCAGACGCCGGCACCAAGTCAGGCGACGACGGAGCCAACGGTCAGCCCGACGCCTGGTCCCACGACGACATCTAGCCCCACACCGACGACTGCTTCGACCGGGACGTCGACCGGCTCCAAGATCACGTCCACGGGCTTCGGTGTTGCACCGCTGGATCTCGACTTCGGCAACGTGGTGCTTGGCGCGACCGGGACAGTGCCGATCGTCATCACCAATCTGACCGCAGCGCCGCTCACGCCGAACTACGCCGGTGGTGCGCCGAACGACCCGACATATTTCGGTGGCAGTCAGAACTGCGCGGGAGTGGAGTTGGCATCGAATGGATCGTGCCAATTCACGTACACGTTCTCACCCACCGCGCAAGGCCCCTTCACATCCGCGACAACGATTGACATCGATGGCGACAGCGTTTCGATCACCATGAAGGGCTGCGGCATCGTTATGGGTGGTAGCTGCTGAAATCGGTCGGTTTCTCTAGATCTCGACATGTTCGTGCCACTGGGGCACGTGCGTCGACAGGCTGGTGCCTCGATCGTTGGCTGGATGGCGGTCTGTGACTCGGGCTCGCCGTGGACGAGAAAGACGCGTTGGACTCCGCTGCCCCTGAAGTGCGCAGCCAATCGAGCTGCTGTGACTCGTCGGCGCGTGCTGAGAAGCCCGATACCGACTTGACCTGTAGGCGGTAGCGGTAAGTCAGATGCCGGTCATGGCCGGCAGTCGGCCTGCGCGCACGGCAACAACAAGCGCCGCGTGGTCGCGCTCGGTCTGATCCGCATATCGCACCGCGAAGGACGCCACGGCGTCGTCGAACCGCTCGCCGGGACCCAGGTACCCAGCGATGGTCGCCGGATTCCCGGAGCGGGCATGCGCGCGGGCCAGCGCCCAGGCGCAGGTCTCGGCGTAGAGCTGCATGCCCATGGGCCGGAGGGCGGCAATATTGATGCTGTACTTCATGTCGTGCAGCTGACGTACGTAGTACTCGGTCTCGGTCGCGGGTGAACGGGTCCAGCCCAGAAACAGGTCGGACACGGCCTGCATGATCCGCTGGCCCGTGACGACGCGCTCGCCCTGGTGTCGCGGGCCGCGGCCCTTGACGTAGGGCGCCAGGACCGACTCCCGTGCCTCCTTGACCTGCAGGACAAGTGGTCCCCGCGCCGGTCCCCGGAAGAGTGCCACGTAGCAACGTGTCCCGACGCTCCCGACACCCACGACCTTGAGCGCGACGTCAAGCAGGTGGTGCTTCTCCACCAGGATCCGTTGGTCGGGGCGAAGCGAACGAACGTAGGCCGCGTACAGCACCGGGAGCGTGTCCCGGCCGGGGTCGTCATCGGGCAGTCGCAGCAGCAGCGGCGGGCGGTCGCGCAGCAGCCATTCACCCTCGGGAGTCCTGATCGAGAGCTTGCCGAGCGCAGCGAGGTGATCACGACGCTGTGCTTCGGCGATCGATATACGAAGACCGTGGCGCTCGCGGGTGGCATGTACGCGGTCGATGATCGACTGGACGGGGATGTGCGAGTACCAGACCTCCAGCGCTCGCTGGCCCGCGTAGCGCCTCATCCATGTCCGATACGACCTAGCGGCGACACGAGCCATGTCACGACTGGCCGCCTCCGAATAGCCGTTCTCCCGTGAGGCAACGACGAAGCTCGCGGCGAGGCGCTTGACGTCCCACTCCCACGGCCCGACATGCGTCTCGTCAAAGTCATTCAGGTCGAATACGAGCCGACGTTCCGGGCTCGCGAAGATCCCGAAGTTTGCCAGGTGCGCATCGCCGCACAGTTGGACCGTCGAGCCCATCGTTGGGGTCGTGGCGAGATCACCGGCCATGACCGCCGCCGACCCGCGCAGGAACGCGAATGGAGACGTGATCATCCGCCCGATCCGAATCGGAATCAGCTCGGGAATTCGCCCCTCGTTGGAGCGGGCAAGGGTGGCGATGACGTCGCGTGGCGTCGTTGAGGCCCATTCCGCGTGGCTTCGGCGCGGAACGGCCTTGCGCAGCAGACGGCCACGCTCCAGCGCTGCGGCGGCGCGGCTGTCGGGAGGTAGGGAAGCATCAGGATTTGGAGCGACGTTAGGCACCCCGAGACGATAGCGGCGGGAGCCGCCATTGGCGAGCGGATAGAACGCGAGGCAGCGTGACCGCCGCTCGAAGGGGAACTAGGTAGTCGACTACTCAAGACACCGGCTCGTTCGTGCCCAAGGATCGCGGAGGGGATCACGCACCTGGGAGGACGGTCGGATGGGACGTCGTAACGTCAGCATGTTGTTGGGCATCGCCTTGATCGTCAGCGCCTGCGCCGGCGGTGCGAGCTCCACCGACCAGGTACCGGTCGGTACGCCGGTCACAGGCCCGGCAAGCGCGTCGGGCGCAGGTGCCGTCTCGTCCGCTCAGGCACCACCTGGCGGCGGCTGGGGCTCGGCGGTCATCGTCGTAGGGGACAAGCGAACCGAGTTCGCAATTGCCGAATTCGGCTGCAGTGCGCGCGAGGACGATGAATATGCCCACGGTATGGCCGTCGACGGCAGTGACGTTACGTTCTCGGTGACCTTCCCGCTGACCCTCGCGGATTGGGATTCACGCGAGGCGCAGGAAATCCTCGTCACCATTGACGGTCGTCGTTGGAGAGCGGGCGGGCCATCGACCGAGGACCTGGCCAGCTTTGCCGGCCCCAAGGTGGACAGCCTGGAGATCGCGCCGGCAGGCGATGATCCGCGGTCGTTCCATGCGACTGGAACCTTCTTGGTAGCCGACGTCACCGACCTGTACTACAGCGATGATCTGGCGGATCAGGTCGCCGGAACGTTCGACATCACGTGCACACCGACATCCTGAGCCTGTGTCACGCCGTCGAGCTTGTCCGCTCTACGGTCGCCTTGAGTTGCCAAGTTTCGGAGTCATCGGGTCGGCGATTGCCGGCGTCGCGCTGGACGGCCGACCGACGTCACGGGTCGCGGCCACGCTCTCGAGATAGGAGCTAATGGTCGGGATGGCGTGCAGGGCGCGTTCCACGTAGTCACTGACCGCAAATCTCGCGCCGGCACGGATCGCTTCACTCTCCTCGGAGCGGTCCCCGGCGCCACCAACCGCGCCGGCCCATCGTGCCAGGCCGGCGTCCTGTAGCAGCCGGCGGCCGAGCAGCTCTGCGGTTTCCTGCCCCTCCAGCGGGGCAAGGGCGGACACGATCAGCTCTGTGAACACGGCGCCTATGTAGGCGGCTTCGGCATCTCGCCCGGTGAGGTAAAAGACCTCTCCCATTCTGCGGCCCGCCTCGGCATAGTCTGGTCGGGTCGCGATGAACTCATAGACCTCGTCGGTCAGGTGGGCCAAGTGCTCCGCCGCCGTCTGCGATCCCGCCGGTCCGGCCCGGTCGACGGAATTAGAACCCGGTGCGCTCATTGGTCATTGATACCGGCTGGACCGCCGTCCGTAATGAGTATGGGACTACTCAGGGCTAGAACCGTGAGCGGGCAGATCACTCTCGGACGGCGGTGAACCCACACCGAGCGCCGTGGACAGCTCGCCACGCCCGGAGATCCCGAGCTTGCTGTAGATAGTGCCGAGGTGGTTGTCGACGGTGCGGACCGAGATCTCGAGCCGTTCGCCGACGGCGCGCGAGGCAAGGCCGGCCGACGCGAGGTGAGCGATCTGGCGCTCGCGGGCCGTCAGCAAAACCGGCGCTACATCGGCGAGCAATGGGGTGCGGACGCCCGGGCATCGGGCGGCCAACAGGGCAGCCCGCGCTCCGGCGACGCGGGCGAGGCGGTTTCGGCCCTGTCGCAGGTACGCTTGTTGAGCATGGGCGGCAGCCTCCGCCGCCAGGACCATTGAACCGATCTGCTCAAATTTCGACGCCGTTCGTTCGAGCAGGACGGCATCGTCACCGGCGGCTGCACGAGCGTGGAGCGCCATCGTGGCCACGAGATCGCCCTCCACGCTTTGTGCGAGGGCTTCAAGCCGTCTGACAACGAGGCGTGAGGCACCCAGTCGGACCGCGTCGTGAAGCTGCCAGGCGCCCCAAACGAGATGCGTGTCATGGATCGCTGCGCGAGCGCCCCGGAGGGCGCACCGCGCCGCCGGTCGATCGCCGTCCCGCAGCCACGTGACCCAGATGCCGGCGCGATCGAACCAGATCCGGGAACGCACGTCGGTGGCGAGTCGGTGATCGATCACTTCCTGGCGAAGTGACTCGGCAAGCGCAGCCCGCCCGAGCCAGGCTGCGCAGATCGAGGCCAAGGAGGCATCTATACCTCGTACCCCGAACGGATCACTTTCGCGGGCGAACGTAAGCCCGTCGAGCATCGTTCCGAGGGCGCCCTCGATATCACCCGCAAGCATCTGCACCTCGGCCATGGTCATCAGCCACATCCCGGCCAGCTCGGTAGCCCTCGCCTCGTGCGCAGCGAGCAGGCCTTCTCGGCTCGATTGGATGACGACGGAGGCCCGGCCCGCGTAGGCGTCCGCAATCCCGCCGTTGATCCGCAACATGTCTCCGCTGAGCGGCAGCTCATGTGCGACAGAGGCAGCATTTGCGAGGCCGACGCGGACGTGCGCCTTGGCCTCGGCGAATCTGCCGAGCATGACGTTGGCGATGCTGGAATAGACGAGGGTGTGGACGATGGCTCGCGGTCGAGCGTCGCTGCGATCCAGGATCCTCCGGCCTGATTCCGCGACCGCGAATAGCTCGCCGGCGCCTGCACGGAACAGGACCAGCATGGCCTGGAGCTCGTCGCGCCAGTCGACGTCCTCGATTGCCTCGAGGGCAGACTCCAGCACGGCCGACGCCTCATCGATCCGTCTGCCTCGGAAATAGAGCAGGTCCGCCCTGGCCAGTGCAACCTGGGCGATGTCGCCATCCGTCACGGCAAGCGTGGCAGCCTCGCGGAGGACGTCATCGGCCTCCTGGACGCGCTGCTGGGCCGCCAGGGCCCGGCCGACCAGAAGGGGTGCTGCGACGCCGCCCGTACCCATCGCGGCGCGGGCTAGGCGCTCGGCAAGGGGAGGGTCGAACCGGCCGAGCGCCGCCGCCGCGCTCTCCAGCAGCAGCGACTGGTCGATGTGGCCGCCGCTGTCCAGCCGCCAGATGGCGAGCCGCAAGACGTCGTCACGCCGACGGAGTCCGAGGCTCTCGAGCCCGTCCGCGAGTTGTTGGCGGACCCGACGCGCTCTCGCCTTCGACATCGTGGCCGTCACGACCTCGCCGTAGAGCGGGTGCGCGAGCAGGGCGACGCTGCGGTTGCCGCGCTGCTCCACGGCGACGATCCGGCGTTCCTCGAGGCTCTCGAGTCCTGTGGTGTCGGCCGCGGAGTCGAGGAGCCTGAGTCCGAGCGCCCCGCCGACCGCGAGAGCCTCCACGACAGACCGCTGGGCTTGGTCCAGGCGCCCGAGTCGAGAGCCGATCAGCTCCGCGAGGCGGCTTGACGGGGCCTGCGAGTCAGCGGCCTGCCGCACGGCACCACGAGTAGCAAATCCACCGGATTCCTCTCCCTCGAGGACGAGCTCCCGAACGTAGAGCGGGTTTCCGCTCGATCTCCGCCACAGATCGGCGAGCGTGAGCGCATCGATAGTGCCGCCCAGGACCGCCTGCGCGAGGTGGGCCGTGTCGGAGCGATCGAGCGGATCGAGATCGACTCGCTGCGCCAGACCGTCCTTCCAGAGTTGGGTGATGACGGATGGGATCGATGTTTCGGAGCGGATCGTCATGACGATCGAGGCGACCCTGTGGCTGATCGCCAGATGGAGCAGCGCGGTCGAATGGCGGTCGAGCAGGTGCGCGTCGTCGATCGTCAGGATCAACGTTCCCGCATCATTTGCCGCGGCGCGAAGCTGGTCAAGCAAGTGGCCCATGAGGCCGGGCTCATCAGAGCTGCCGGAGGGGATGCTCAACAGATCTGAGAACGCCGCGAACGGGATGGCCGATGCTGGAGGTGACGCTGAGATCCAGGCCACGCTGCGTCGGTGAGCTTGATGGTGGCGATGAAGCTCGGCGGCGAGGCGCGTCTTGCCAACGCCGACATCACCATAGATCTCGACGCTGGTCGGCGCACCGTTTGTCATCGCGCTCGTCAGCCGCCGCAGGAGCGGTTCGCGGCCGACGATCGGCCATTCGAGCATCGCCGCTTCTCGCCTGCTAGCTCTTGTCGATGGACGATAGCAGTGGCCGCAAGGTCGGTGGCTCCGGGGGCCAACCTGATCGTGCCGTAGGTCTGAGTAGTTCGCTACTCATGACGGGGAGGTTTCGGCCGAACAGACTGAGTCGATGATCTTGTCGACAGAACTGGATTCACACGATTCGCGGACGACCGCTCGGGCCGGACGACGTGCCCGGCGGCGGATGCTCGTGGTCACGGCCGCGGTGGCACTCACCGTTTCGGGCTGTGGCGGCGCAGATATCCCGCTGGCCGATAACCCCGGGCCGACGGTTTCAAGCTCCGCACAGGGTGCCGTCGTCAGCACTGCACCGGGCGCTGCCGTCAGCACTGCACCGGGCGCTGCCGTCAGCACTGCACCCGAGCAGACCGAGGGCCCGAGCGCCGAGTCTCAGCCTCCACCTGCCGGTGGCGGCGCCGGCACGATTGTTCTGAACGACGAATCTCACGCCGTGGAACAGGTCCTGAGGTGTACGGTCGACCCGGATCTGAAGGAGGGAAGCCTTGATCTCGCGGCCGTCTCCGAGGGCATGAACCTTCAACTGCTTCTCAACGTCGAGTTCAGGGAGCAGCTGGTTGCTGTCGAGGGCGACGGCATGGAGCCGAAGGTGCTGCAAACGCAGAGCGTGGATCTTCAGGGTCCCGCGGCGGGCGGTCTCTGGGGCGCCATTTTCGCTGAGGCCGTGATTCCCCCGAACTTCTCGCCAGTTTGGACAGATGAGGACTTCGAGCAGGTCGACGGACCGCCGCTGACCATCGCGGGAGACCAGATGAGTGGCTCATTGACGCTCAACGACAACTCCGGCGGCCCGGGCTCGGTCGACCTCAGCTTCGCGATCTCGATCCCGTCACAGGCGATCGACTGCAGTCTGTAGTCATCTTGGAACCCGCCGACTCTAGTCGAGGTCGATCTTCTCGTGCCACCGGGGCACGTACGTCGGTAGCCCCAGGGCGTCGATCTTGGGCTCGATGGCGGTCTGGGCGTCGGGCTCGCCATGGACCAGGAACACGCGCTTGACGCCGTGGGATCCGAAATTGCGCAGCCAGCCGAGAATCTGCGATTCGTCGGCGTGCGCCGAGAAGCCCGAGATCGATTTGATCTGGCAGCGCACCTGGACTACGGCACCGTCGACACGCGCTGTCGTGGCGCCGGCCTGGAGACTGGCGCCGAGCGTGCCGATGCCCTGGTAGCCGACGAACAGGATGGTGGCATTTGGGTCACCGATCAGCTCGCGCAGATGTCCAACGACGCGGCCTCCGGTGAGCATGCCGTTCGAGGCAACAATCATGTAGGGCCGCTGCGCGCGGGCGATCTGCTGCGAGTCCCTGACGTCGTTGGTGACGATCTGCGCGGGATAGTCGAGCGGCGTCTCGCCCGCGCGCTGGATGGCCGCGGCATCAGTGTCGTAGTACTCGGTGTGGCGGCGATAGATGTCGGTCGCCTTCGAGCCCATGGGCGAATCGAGGTAGAGCGGCAGGAGCGGGATGTGGCCCTCATCGACGAGCCGGTCCAGCTCGTAGACCAGCTCCTGGGTACGGCCGATCGCGAAGGAAGGTACGAGGAGCACGCCCTTCGACTCGGCGACAAGGCGGACGGTCTCGGCCAGGACGCGAATCGCCTCTGCTTCAGGCTGGTGCTCACGGCCGCCATAGGTCGTCTCGACGAGCACGTAGTCGGCTTTCGTAACCGCCGTGTAATCGCGCAGGATTGGTGCTCCCGGCCGGCCCAGGTCGCCCGAGAAGACGATGGTCATCTCGCCGCTGCCTTCGTCTTCGACGCGGACGATGACGATGGCAGAGCCCAGGATGTGACCCGCATCGACGAAACGGGCACGGATCCCCGGCGCGACCTTGAACTCCTCGTCGTAGCTGATGGGCTTGAAGGCCGCGAGCGACTGGCGCGCGTCCGACTCGGTGTAGAGCGGCTCGTCTAGGTCGGTCTGCGGTTCGCTCGTCGCAGGCGCCAGGGGAGTGGTCGGCTCGATCTGGGTCGGCACGTGCTCCCCGGTCGTCGCGCTGCCGGGCGGACCCATCGCCGGGCTCCCGAGCAGCGCGTCGCCGGCCGCGGCGAGGGCCACGGCAGCCTGGTAAGCGGCGAGCTCCTCGCGATCGTCAATGACGGCCTTGTCGGGATGCCTGCGTTCCCAGCGCATCTCGCGCTTGGCGAACTCCTCCTGCAGCTTGCCCGAGTCGAGCAGCACGAGAGCCGCGAGCTCGATCGTGCCGGCCGTCGCGTAGATGGGTCCGCGAAAGCCCGACTTCACCAGCCGCGGGATCTGGCCGCAGTGGTCCAGGTGGGCGTGGGTCAGCAGCATCGCGTCGACGTCGGCCGGCTGGTACGCAAACGGAACCTGGTTGCGAACGCGCTCCTCCGGCGTGCCCTGGAACATCCCGCAGTCGATCAGCACGCGAGCGTGATCGGTGGTGAGCAGGTACTGCGATCCCGTGACGGTCTTGGCCGCGCCGAGGAACTGGAGGGTTACTGGCATGCGCCGATTGTCACCGCAAGCGCGCTAGGCTGCGCGCGTGCAGCGCATCGAACCCGGTCCAGGCCAGGAGTCCGTGTGGGACTACCCGCGTCCTCCGCGTGTGGAAGCTGTCGCTGAGCGGATCCGGGTGCTGGTCGGCGGAATCGAGATCGCGAACTCGACCAACGCGCTGCGCGTGCTCGAGACAGCCGGTGCCCCGGTCTACTACGTGCCGCCCGCGGATGTCCGGATGGACCTCCTGACACCGAGCGAGCATTCGAGCTACTGCGAATGGAAAGGCCCCGCCTCGTATTTCACGCTCCGGCTTGGCGACCGAGAGATCCACAACGTCTGTTGGACGTACCACGAGCCACTGCCGGGCTACGAGTCGATCCGAGACCACCTCGCCTTCTACGCCGGGCTTGTCGACGAGGCATGGGTGGGCGACGAGCGCGCCACGCCGCAGCCAGGCCGCTTCTACGGCGGCTGGGTCACGTCGCGCGTCGTCGGGCCGTTCAAGGGCGGCCCCGGCACGACCGGCTGGTAGCGCCTTGCGTCCCTAATCTGTGCGTCCCATGAGGACGAGGCTGACGCCATACGCCCAGCTGCTGCGCCGCAACCCGGCATTCCGACGCCTGTGGGTGGCCCTGATCATCAGCTACGGAGGCGACTGGTTCGCTACCGTGGCGCTGCTCGGACTTACGCTCGAGCTGTCCGACTCGGCGGCCGTCGCCTCTCTCGTTCTCGTTCTCCAGACAGGCGGCTTCGCACTTGTCGCCCCTATCGCGGGAGCGGTCGCAGATCGAGTCGACCGGAAGCTTCTGCTCGTCGGCGCCGACCTGGCGCGAATACCGATCTGTCTGGGGTTCCTGTTCGCCCGCACGCCCGACACGCTCTGGATCGCCCTCGCGTGCACAGCCCTGCTCGCCGCGTTCGGCGCCTTCTTCGATCCCACCTCGTCAGCCGCGCTGCCCAACCTGGTCGAGGAAGACGAACTGGCGACGGCGAACGTGCTCCTTGGTTCGGTGTGGGGCATGATGCTGGCCGTTGGTGCGGCCGTCGGCGGCATCGTCGCGGCGACTCTCGGCCGCGACGCGGCATTTGTCATGGACGCCGCGACGTTCGCGGTCTCGGCTGTGTTGATCGTCGGCATCGGGCGGCCGTTCCAGCAGCCGCGCCAGGCACTACAGGCTGGCGAGCACGAGGTCGGGTTGCTTGGCTCCATCGCGCCCGTCATCCAATTCGCGCGGCACAGCCGGTTCGTCTCCTCGCTGCTGCTGTCCAAGACAATGTTCGGCGTTGGCACGGGCGTCGTGCTGATGCTCGCCGTCTTCGGCGACCAGGTGTTCCACGCTGGCGATGTGGGCATCGGCATCCTCTTTGCGGCGCGTGGGCTCGGCGCCGTGCTCGGCCCGTTCGTCGCCCGGGCTACCGTCGGCACCACCGATCGTGGGCTGCTGACGGGCATCGCCTTTTCGATCGTCACGTTGACCGTTGCCTACGCCTTGTTCCCGTTCTCACCGTCTATCGCGGTTGCCGGCGTGCTCGTCTTCTTCGCGCACCTGGGCGGCGGGGCGCAATGGATGCTTTCGACCTACGGCCTCCAGCGACACACTCCGGACGCCATACGCGGACGCGTCTTCAGCTTCGATTTCGGGTTGGTGACCCTTACGATCGCCGTATCGACGCTGCTTGCGGGAGTCCTGTCGGAGCTGTTCGCCCCGCAGACCGCTGTATGGGTGATGGTCATCCTCCTTGCCGTTGCGGGCGGCGCATGGATCTGGTTCAGCGCGCCCGCAAGGCGTCGCGCCGGCGCGTGACGAGCACTGGCAAAATGTGCACGGATGCGACTGACCGGGCTTGACCACGTTCTGATTGCCATTCCCGACGGCGGTGAGGATCGGGCGCGCGCCTTCTACGGCGACCGGCTGGGCCTCACCGAGGTCGAAAAGCCAGCCGGCCTGGACCGCGGCGGATGCTGGTTCGTGGGCGAGGGGATTCAGCTCCATCTTGGAGTCGAGCGGCCTTTCAAGCCGGCCGGCAAGGCCCACATCGCCGTCCTCGTGGATGATCTCGACGCGGCGCGCAGCGAGTTTTCGGCCGCGGGCATCTCAGTAGAGGCTGACGACTCGACCACGGGCTTCCCACGTTTCTACGTCCGCGACCCGTTCGGCAACAGGATGGAGATCATCTCCGCCTCGGGCGGCGGCTTCACTTTGCGCCAGCCGCGGATCGACTAGAGGGCGCGCGGTATACTCCGCCGCAATACAAAACGCGTCGATCGGGACACACGCGGAAACGTCGAGACCAAAGAGAGCCTGGGTCGGTGGGCTGGAAGCCCGGGCGGTCGAATAGGCGGACCTCGTACCACCCGTGAGCGGCCGGCGAACCGGCCCGGGCGTCGCCCGTTAGCGCGACTTCCTTGAGAGCGTCGCTGTAGAGCGACGAAGGCGGGTGGAACCGCGGGAGGCATGGCCTCTCGTCCTGTCGATGGACGAGAGGTCTTTTGATTCCCGGAGGGAATTCCAATGGTCGATCACAACGAACAGCATCAGCAGGAAGACCCGGACGAGGAGCTGGCGTTCGAGACGCCAAAGCGCGAATCGGCCGAGGAGCTCCTCGACGCCCACGCCGGTGACGAGCTGGACCCGATGCGCCACTCGGCGGCGCATGTCATGGCCGAGGCGGTCATGGACCTCTTCCCGGGCACGAAGCTGGGCATCGGCCCGGCCATCGAGAACGGCTTCTATTACGACTTCGAGCTGCCGCGGCCGGTGACGGTCGACGACCTCGCGGGGATCGAGGAGCGCATGGCGGCATCGATCGCGGCCGACCACCCATTCGTGCGCAACGTTCTGCCGCCGGACGAGGGCCGTGCGTGGTTCGCCGAGCGCGGCCAGCCGTTCAAGGTCGAGATCCTCGACGACCTCCGTTCTGCGGCCGCCACGAAGGGTGAGCCGGAGCCGGAGGTTTCCACGTACGAGCACGGACCGTTCATTGATCTGTGCCGTGGCCCGCACGTCGAGTCGACGGGCAAGATCGGCCCGTTCAAGCTGCTTGCCGTGTCGGGCGCGTACTGGCGCGGCGACCAGAAGCGCCAGCCGCTGCAGCGCATCTACGGCACGGTCTGGTCGACGCAGGAAGAGCTCGACCACTACCTGTGGCAGCGCGCCGAGGCCAAGAAGCGCGACCATCGGCGTTTGGGCGTGCAGCTCGACCTGTTCAGCTTCCACGACGTCTCGCCCGGCGGCGCCTTTTGGCATCCAAAGGGCTGGACGTTCTACAACACGCTGCGCGACGCGATGCGCGACATCCAGAAGCGGCGCGGCTACCAGGAGATCTACACGCCGCCGCTGGTGCACCAGAAGCTGTGGGAGCAGTCCGGTCACTGGGACCTCTATCGGGACAAGATGTTCCTGGTCGAGGCCGACGATCAGACGTACAGCCTCAAGCCCATGAACTGCCCCGAGTCGACGTTCATCTATCGCTCCAGGGTCCGCTCGTATCGCGAGTTCCCGCTGCGCCTGTCCGAATACGGCGTGCTGCACCGCAACGAGCTGTCCGGCGTTACCTCAGGGCTCACGCGCGTGCGCCACTTCTATACGGACGATGCGCATATCTATGTCACGCCTGCCCAGATTCAGGACGAGATCCTGGCCCTGATGGGCGAGGTGCAGGAGTTCTACGGCTGGTTCGGCCTTGAGCCCGTGCTGACGTTCGGGACGCGTCCTGAGAAGGCGTTGGGTGACGAGCAGACATGGCGCGAGACGGAAGCCATGATGCTCGCGGCGCTCAAGGCGTCAGGGGTCAACTACCGTGTCAAGGAAGGCGACGGCGCGTTCTACGCTCCCAAGATTGATATCCAGATCCACGACGCTCTTGGGCGCGAGTGGCAGACCGCAACGATCCAGGTCGACCGCGTGATGCTGCCAGAGCGCTTCGATCTGCATTACATCGATGAGCACGGCGAACGCCAGCGGCCGGTCGCCATTCACCGCGCCATCCTCGGCTCGCTCGAGCGCTTCATCGGCGTGATCACGGAACATTTCGCCGGAGCATTCCCGTTCTGGTGCGCGCCGGTTCAGGCGGTGGTCATCCCGATCGCCGACCGCCACAACGAGGCGGCCGGGCAGCTGGCGGAAGTCCTGCGCGCGAAGGACATTCGCGTTGAGGTCGACGAATCGTCCAACCGCATGCAGAACAAGATCCGCCTCGCGCAGGAGCAGAAGGTGCCGTACATGCTCGTGCTCGGCGATCGCGAGATCGAGGCACGGACGGCCGCGCCACGGACGAGGGCAGGCGAGCAGCACGAGGCAATTGGTTGGGACGAGCTCGCCGCGCAGCTTGCGCAGGAGGCATCTGCGCGTCGTTCCGACTGACGACAGTTCAAGTCTGGCGGACCGGCATGCAGCATCAGGCGGCAGCCGGCCCCGCATATTTCGTAGCATTAGGTTGGGAGGAGGACCCGTCTTGAAAGCTTTGCCCGCTGCATTCGCCGCCCTGTTCCTTGTCGTCGGTTGTGTCTCGGTTGGCCCGAGCGAGACAACCGCGCCAACGACTGCCGCAACCGCGGCCCCGTCGCTGGGCGTCACCACGCCAGCGCCCGCCACGGAGACACCCACAGTCGCTCCGACTGCAACGCCCGCTCCGACCCCCACCCCGACACCAACGCCAGCACCGACGGCAGCTCCGACAGAGGAGGCCACAGTCGTTCCCGAGTCAGTTGCCCCTAGCGTCGTCCCGCCGAGCAGCGGGCCGAGCTCGAGCGACGAGCTTTTCGCGGACGACTTCTCCGATCCCAGCAGCGGCTGGGAAGAGCTGGACCAGGACTTCGCCTCAGTCACCTACGACAGTGGCGTACTTGCATTCCGCTATAACGACAGTGGCGCGTGGGCGTTCACAGTGCGCAGCCTCGACGTACCTGAGTCGACGCTCGTGCTGGCCGCGGACTTCTCGCCTCAGTCCGACGGCGTCTTCGGCCTGTTGTGCGGTGATTCGAACTCGGCCAAGTTCTACGGTGCGGTCGTCGGATCGGATGGCGGACTCGTCTTCCTCGAGACCGACAACGGCACGATCAACGTCCTGCAGCGCTACGACGAAATGGGACTGGACGTCTCGATTGGCGGCTCGAATCCGCTCGCGCTCGAGTGCTCGGCGACCCCCGACGGCGTCGTCCAGATGGTCGTTGGCCTGTCCAAGACGGGGCCCGTCGCGGTTCACCGTGAATCGAGCACCGGCATTACCAGCTTCGACACGACCGGCATGTACGGCGAGGCATCCTCCGACGGCTACACGCTGACGGTCGACACGGTCGCGGCATGGGGTGTCGGCGGTGCCGACGCAACCATGTCGGACGGCGCCCAGATGGTCCTTGCACACATCCCATCCGAGCTCCAGCAGAACTGCTACGAGAGCCCGATCTGGAACACCGACGCGCAGTTCGTGGTGACGTGCATCGAGCAGACCGAAGGCACGGGCGCCGAGCTTGCGCAGTACAAGCAATACGCGGATGCGGACGGCATGAACTCCGACTATCAGGGCACCGTCAGCGCATTCGGAGTGACCTCGACGGGATCCTGCCAATCTGGTCCGAATGAGGCCGGCTGGACTCTCAACGAGCAACCTGGCGGACGTGTTCAGTGCGCCCCTCAGACGGTCGGCATCCGCTTCGACTGGACCGACGATCAGTCCGGCATCCTGTCGACACTGATCGACTTCGATGGCAGCTACCAGGACACCTACAACCAGTGGCAGGACGCCGGCCCGATCAACCCGCAATAAGGCCCGCCCGAAGACCATCGGATGGGCGTCGTGCTATAGTCCCGCGGGTCCGGAAGTCACGGCGAGTGATCGTCGCATGCCCTTCGGACAGCCATTGGAGAGACGCTTGAGGGATCTGGCCTGAGTCGAGAGCTGCGAGTCAATGAGATGATCCGTGTCCCGAACGTTCGGGTCGTGGATGAGGAGGGAAACCAGGCGGGCGTGATGTCCACACCGGATGCCCTCCGGCTCGCGCAGGAGCGGGGCTACGATCTGGTCGAGGTCGCGCCAATGGCGTCTCCACCAGTCACCCGACTGCTCGACTACGGACAGTTCAAGTACGAGCAGGCTCGCCGCGAGAAGGAAGCCCGGCGCCACCAGCGCTCGGTCGAATTCAAGGAGATCAGGCTCAAGGTAAAGATCGGCAAAGGTGACTTCGACACCAAGGCCCGGCGCGCGATCCAGTTTCTGGAGGACGGGGATCGGGTCAAGGTGACGGTCCAGTTCCGGGGCCGCGAGCTGAGCCACGCTTACCTGGGGCGCGACATGTTGACCCGTTTTGCGGAGCAGGTCAGCGAGCATGGAACGGTCGAGCGACAGCCGCTGCTGGAAGGCAAGCAGATGTCGCTGGTTATGACCTCGACGCACAAACCGAAGATGCAGAGGCGCGACGAAGAGCAGAACGGAGCCGCAGAGGAGCCGGAGGAGACACCGGCGCAGGCAGCTCCCGCGGCACAGTCGAAACCGGTACCGGCGTCTGCGTCGGAACCCAAACCGGACGTCGCAAAGTCGGCAGGAGCATAAGAACAATGCCCAAGATGAAGAGCCACAAGGGCGCCTCGAAGCGCTTCGGCAAAACCGGCAGCGGCAAGATCATCCGCGTCAAGGCGTGGCGTGGCCACCACCTGGACATCAAGTCGTCGCGCCGCACCCGGCGCTACGCAGGCAAGGCCGTCGTGACCAAGTCCAGCGAGGAGCAGGTTCGACGCATGCTCCCGTACCTTTAGGGCGCGAGGCAAGCTAGCAGATGGCACGAGTAAAGCGCGGCGTTACAGCCCATAAGCGCCACAAGCGGCTGCTCAACGCAGCCGAGGGTCGGCGCGGCACCAAGTCGAAGCTGATCAAGCCAGCACGTGAGGCGCTGCTTCACGCGATGGCGTATTCGTATGTCGGCCGTAAGCAGCGCAAGCGCCAGATGCGCGCGCTGTGGATCGTCCGCCTGAACGCCGCCGCCCGCATGAACGGCTTGTCGTACAGCAAGCTGATCAACGGGCTCAAGCTGGCAGGCGTCGCTCTCGATCGCAAGATCCTGGCCGACATCGCGGTCCGCGATGCGGCCACGTTTGCCAGCATCGCCGAGGTCGCCAAGGCCAGGTAGCGGCACAAGGCCGTGGACCTGGAGTCATTCTCTGCTCAGCTCAACGACCTCCGCGGCCGCGCGCTCGGCGCCGTCCAGAAGGCGGACGATCCGGCCGAGCTCGACGGCGTCGAGAGCGGTTACCTGGGAAAGAACGGCGAGTTGCGCAAGCTGCTCGGCGGCATCGGCCAGCTGCCCGGTGAAGACCGCCCCAAGGTAGGCGCGCTCGCCAATCCCATCCGCGAGGAGCTCGAGTCGGCCATCGCGGTGCGCCGCGGACGGCTGGACGAAATCGCGCTCGACGTGCGCCTGGCGCGTGAGAAGACGGACGCCACTCTGCCCGGCCGCGCACTCCCGCGCGGCTCGCTTCACCCGTTGATCGAGACCCAGCGCGAGATTGCGCGAATCTGGGGAGAGTTCGGCTTCGTGACCTACGAGTCGCCGGAGGTCGAGACCGACGAGCTGAACTTCGAGTTGCTGAACATCCCGGGCGACCACCCCGCGCGCGACCTGTGGGACACGCTCTACGTCGCGGGCACGGATCGCAGGACCGTGCTGAGAACGCACACATCGCCCGGACAGATCCATGTCATGCGCTCGACGAAGCCGCCAATTCGCGCGTTGCTCCCGGGCCGCTGCTTCCGTTATGAGGCGGTCGACGCGAGCCATGGCTTCGAGTTCTTCCAGGTCGAGGGTCTGATGGTCGACGAGGGCACGACTATGGCCACGCTGCGCGGCCTGCTCGACCAGTTCGCGCGCGCCATGTTCGGCCAGCACACCGCCACGCGCTTCCGGCCTGGCTATTACCCGTTCACCGAACCCTCGGTGGCGTTCGATATCGGCTGCCTGATATGCGGCGGCAGCGGCTGCGCTGCATGCCGTCGCAGTGGCTGGCTGACGATCCTTGGGGCGGGCATGGTTCATCCGGTGGTGCTGCGCAACGGCGGGATCGAGCCCGAGCAGTGCCAGGGCTTCGCATTCGGCATGGGCACGGACCGCATCACGATGCTTCGCCACGGCATCAGCGACCTGCGCGTGTTCCTTCAGGACGACCTGCGCTTCCTGGAGAGCTTCTAAGGTGCGCGTCCCGCTGTCGTGGCTGCGCGACTACGTTGACTTCGACCTGCCGCCCGAGCGCCTCGCGGAGCGGCTGACGCTGCTCGGCCTGGAAGTCCAGGGCATCGAGCGCATCGGCGATGACTGGAACAGCGTCGTCGTCGGCGAGCTGCTCGAGGTCGTGCCCCATCCGCGCGCTGACCGGCTCAACCTGACCAGCGTTCGGGTCACTGGGACCGACCAGCCCCTCTCCATCGTGTGCGGCGCGCACAACATCGAAGCCGGTCAGCGTGTCCCGGTCGCCCTGCCCGGCGCGGTCCTGCCCGGCGAACGCCGGATCGGCGTCTCGACCATCCAGGGGACTGAGAGCCAGGGCATGCTCTGCTCGGGCGCCGAGCTTGGCCTCACGACCGACGCCGACGGAATCATGATCCTGCCGCCCGATACGCAACTGGGCGTCCCGCTCAGCAGTGTCGCCGGCGATGTGGTGCTTGACATCGACGTCAAGCCGAACCGCGGCGACCTGCTGTCGATGATCGGCCTGGCGCGCGAGGTCGCGGCCATCACAGGCGCGCGTGTCCGCTGGCCGGACATCGCGGTGCCCGAATCAGGCGACGCCACCAACGAGCATGTCTGGGTCGAGGTCGCCGACCGTCACCTGTGCCCGCGCTTCGTCGCCCGCTACGTCGACGGAGTGAAGGTCGGGCCATCCCCATTCAAGATCCAGCTCCGGCTTTCGGCCGCCGGCATGCGGCCCGTGTCGAACGTGGTCGATGCGAGCAACTACGTGATGCTCGAGATGGGCAAGCCAATTCATACCTTCGATGCCGGTGCAGTGAGCGGTGGACAGATCACTGTGCGAAGCGCCACTGACGGCGAGCAGCTCGAGACTCTGGATCATGTCCAGCGCTCGCTGACGCCGCAGACGCTGGTCATCGCCGACTCGCGCGGCCCGATCGGCATCGCCGGCGTTATGGGCGGCGCACACAGTGAGGTAAGCAAGGCCACGTCGGCGGTGATCGTCGAGTCGGCCGTCTTCGATCCGGTTTCGATCCGGCGCACGGCGTTCCGCTACGCGCTGCGCAGCGAGGCGAGCCTGCGTTTCGAGAAGGGCCAGGAGTCGCGCCTGGCACGCGTCGGCGCAGACCGGACGGCGCAGCTTCTCGCCGAGTGGGCGGGCGCACGTGTCGCGACCGGCGTGGTTGATACGAACCCACAGGACGTCGAGCCCCGGCGCGTTCCGTTCCGCCCCGCTCGGGTGGATCGTCTGCTTGGCACCGACGCCAGTGCCGATCAGATGCAGGAGTCACTCGCGCGAATCGGCATTGAGACCGAGCCGGGCGAGAGTGGTGAGCAGCTCGTGGCGATCGTGCCCTCCTGGCGAGGTGATGTCGCCATCGAGGAAGACGTCGCTGAGGAGATCGTCCGCGTCTTGGGTTATGACATGATCCCGCCGAAGCTGCCCGACACGGGCATGCCCGGCTACCGTGTCGAGCCCAGCGGTTTCGTCAACAGGATCCGTGACATGCTCGCCGGCCGCGGCCTGAACGAGGTCGTGACGTACGGCCTGATCGCGCCGGACGACCACGTCAAGCTGGGTTATGCCGCGGACGACGCAGCGACGATCGTCGTCGAGAATCCGATCTCGATCGACCACTCGCAGCTGCGCCGCTCGATGCTGCCCGGCCTGATCGATGTGCTGGTGCGCAACGAGCGTCAACGCCGTGAGGACGTGGCCATATTCGAGATCGGCAACGTGCACGAGTGGCGTGACGGGGCGCCGGCCCAGTCTCAGATCCTGGCGCTGTTGATGAGCGGCAACATTCGCGCCCAATCCTGGGCGGAGCCGGCGCGCGGAGCGTCGGTCGAGGAGCTCAAGGGCGTCGTCGAAGTCCTGGCCGCGCGCTGGAACGTGGAGCGCCTGGAGTTCCGGCCCACGGACCCGCGAACGGGTGTCGAGCATCCGGGTCGTGCGTCATCGATCTGGGCGGTTGCGAGCGACGCGCAGACAATGATCGGGCTCGTATTCGAGATCCACCCGCGTCTGCTCGCTGCTTACGAGGCGCGCGCCGAGCACGTCGCGTTCGCGGTCTTGAACCTCGACACGATCGCGCCGCTGGCGCAGACCGTGGCGCAGGTCCGCGTTGCGCACTCGCTGCCGGCGATCGAGCGCGATATCGCGGTGATCGTTGGACGGGATACCCCGGCCGCGGACGTGGAGGCGGCCATCCGGCGCCACGCCGGAGCGCACCTGACAGCGCTGACGCTCTTCGATCGGTACCAGGGGACGCCGCTCCAACCGACCGAGGTCAGCCTGGCCTATCGCCTTCGCTTCCAGCCGAGCGACGAGCCACTGTCCGACTCGGCCCTGGACGATGCCGTGACCAACGTCACGCAAGGTCTCGAGCGAGAGGTCGGCGGTCGTATCCGAAGTGGAGCCTGAACCGCCGCTCGAGCCACTGCCGCGCGAGTTCTACGAGCGCGACACCGAGTCAGTCGCACGGGCGTTGCTCGGCGCCTGGTTGCTGCGCGCCACGGCTGATGGACTCGCAGGCGGACCGATCGTCGAGACGGAGGCCTATCTGGGCCCGGGCGATCAAGCGAGCCACGCTCGTGCCGGCAAGACACCACGAACAACGCACATGTTCGGCCAAGCCGGACACGCCTACGTCTACCTTGTGTACGGCATGCATGAGTGCTTGAACGTCGTTGCGTACGCCAACCGAGAGGCCGGCGCGGTGCTTATCCGCGCCGTCGAACCGCGCGTTGGGCTGGATCTCATCCGCACTCGCCGCGGCCGCTCCAACGATCCGACGGACCGACTCGCCGCCGGTCCCGGCCGGTTGACACAGGCTCTGGCCGTCACGCGCGCATTCGATGGCCACGACCTGACGACCGGATTGGAGCTGTGGGTGGCTGCGGGCGAGTCAGTGCCTGACGCGGACGTGGAGTGCGGGCCACGGATAGGTGTCGATTACGCGGGTCCCGCGTGGGCCGACAAGCCGTTGCGCTTCTGGATCGCCGGCAGCTCGTCGGTCTCGAAGCCTCGATGAGCGCGCGCGTCGTGTACTCGATGAGCGTGTCGCTTGACGGCTACATCAACTCGGCCAGCGGTTCGCTGGACTGGGTCGATATCGACGAAGAGCTGCACGGTTGGTTCAACGATCGCTCCCGAGAGGCCGGAGCATTCCTATACGGCCGGCGCATGTACGAGACGATGGCCCCGTACTGGCCCAACGCGCTGGATGATCCCGATACGACGCCCGTCGAGCGTGACTTCGCCGTCATCTGGCGCGACAAGCCCAAGGTCGTCTTCTCGACGACGCTCGAGTCGGTCGACTTCGGTTGCCGCCTGGTGCGCGAGGACATCGTGGCTACGTTGCCCGCACTCAAGGACGAGTTCGACGGCGAGCTCGATGTGGGCGGTGCGACGCTGGCCGCTCCACTCGTCGCCGCGAAACTGATTGACGAATATCGCATCGTCGTTCATCCGGTCCTGCTGGGCGGCGGCACCTCGTTCTTTCCGGTGCATGTGAACCGGCTCGATCTCGAGCCGACCGGCACCGATCGGTTTGCGAACGGGGCGACGCTGCTGACATACCGGCCGCGACGCTAGCCATGGACGAGCGCAGTCAGCGGATCCTCGAGTTCCCGCTCGTGCGCGAGCGACTGGCCGAGCACACGGCCTTCGGCCCTTCGCGTCGGCTGGTGGAGGCGCTGGCACCGTCGGCCGATCCGATCGTCGTCGCACGCATGCTCGACGAGACGGACCAGGCGCGCGACCTGATCTCGCGCCGTCCCGACCTGGGAGTGGGCGGCGCTCATGACATAGCCGCCCATGTGCTGCGCGCCCGACGCGACGGCCGGCTGGCCGGCACGGACCTGCTCGAGATCCTGGACACGCTCACGACCGCCGCGCGAGTGGGTGAGGCGCTGCGCGGTGAGCGACCGCCGCTGCTTCACGAGCTCGGCCGGTCGATCAAGCCGCTGCCGGCCCTGCGCGCGCGACTCGACCAGTCGATTGACCCGTCGGGCGAGCTGCTCGACTCTGCCTCACCGGCGCTGGGTGGGTTGCGCCGCGCGGTCCGCGTCGCCTACGAGCGCCTGCGATCGCGCCTGGAGACGATCGTCCACCAGAGTGACATCAGCGGCGCTCTCCAGGAGCCGCTCGTCACGCTTCGCAACGGCCGCTACGTGGTGCCGGTGCGGGCCGATGCCAAGAGCAAGGTCAAGGGCATCGTCCACGACCAGTCGGGCAGCGGCCAGACGCTGTTCATCGAGCCACTCGTCGTCGTGGAGCTGGGCAACACGTGGCGCGAGGCGCAGCTCAAGGCAGAGGCGGAGGAGGAACGAATCCTCGACGAGCTGTCCGAGCTCGTCGCCGGCCAGGCGGACGCGCTCGACGAAACGCTGCACGCCCTCGCGACGCTCGACTTCTGGATCGCGCGCGCCCGCCTGGCAGGCGAGATGGACGCGGTTCGTGCGGCAACCTCCGCCAGGGACGAAGTCGAGCTGCTCTCGGCTCGCCATCCGGGATTGACGGGCAACGTGGTGCCGATCGACATCAGGCTGGGCATCGAGTTTCGGGCCGTCGTCGTGACCGGGCCTAACACCGGCGGCAAGACGGTCACGCTGCGCACCATTGGGCTGCTCGCGCTGATGCACCAGGCAGGTCTGCATGTCCCGGCCGCCCCCGGCTCACGCCTGCCCATCTTCGCCAACGTGTTCGCGGACATCGGCGACGAGCAGTCGATCGCCCAGTCGCTGTCGACATTCTCGGGCCACATGCGCTCGATCGTGCGCATCGTCGAGGAGGCCGGACCTGGAACCCTGGTGCTGCTCGACGAGCTGGGCGCAGGCACCGATCCGACCGAAGGATCCGCGCTGGCCCAGGCGCTCATAGATCACTTCATTGCCGCCGGCGCGCTGGTCGCCGCGACGACCCACTATGCCGAGCTCAAGGCATATGCGCATAACACGCCGGCGGCGGAAAACGCCTCGGTCGAGTTCGACATCGAGACCCTCTCGCCGACCTACCACCTGCGCATGGGTCTGCCGGGTACGTCACAGGCCTTTGCCATCTCCGAGCGACTCGGACTGTCGTCAGGGCTCGTGGATGATGCGCGGTCGCGGCTCGGCCACGCACAGGAAGAATTCGAGCTAACGCTGGCCTCGATCAAGGAGACGCAGCAAACCGTCGAAGATTCGCTCGCACGTGCGACCGAGGCGGAGGAGCGGGCGCGCATCGCGCGGCGCGAGGCGGAGGAGGAACGCGGACGTGCGCGACGCGATCGCGAAACGGCCCAGTCGGCCGCGCGCGACGAAGCGCAGCGCGCACTGACCGAGGTTCAGGCGGAGATCCGTGCCGCGCGCGAGCTGCTGGCGCGTGCCAGCGTGACCGAATCTCGTCTCGAGGAGTCGGCGCAGCTACTGGACGAGCGCGTGGCCTCGCTCGTCGGGGCAACGTCAGAGGCGCCACCTCCCGAGGCCGCGGCACTTCCTGACCGGATCGCGCTCGGCGCCACGGCTCGCTCGAAGGACGGCTGGCAGGGGACCGTGACCGACATCGACGAACGTGCCGGGCAGGCGACGATCGCCGCCGGGGCGATGCACATCACCGTACCGATCGACGAGCTGGAGGCGGTTGCCCGCGCTCCGCGTGAAGGACCGGATCCGTTGCGTACGTCCGCACCAGCTCCTGCGCGCGCAGTGCCGTCGTCGCTGGACGTCCGCGGCGCGCGCGTAGAGGAAGCCACGGAGCTGCTCGATCGGTACATCAACGATGCGGCGCTCGCCGGTGCGCCGAAAGTGACCGTCATTCACGGCCATGGCTCGGGCGCGCTGCGCGATGCGCTGCGCGCCCAGCTGCGCGAGCACCCGCTCGTAAAGTCCTGGCGCCCCGGCGAGCGCGGCGAGGGCGGCGACGGAGCAACGATCGTCGAGTTCTAGGGCGTCGCGGCTGGCGGTGGCTCAGTCGGCGTTTCAGTAGGCGTCGGCGTCGACGTTGGAGTGGGCGTTGGCGTCGGCGTCGGTGGTGGAGGCTCCGTCGGCGTCGGCGTCGGTGGTGGAGGCTCCGTGGGCGGTGGCGCGGTCGGTGGCTCCGTGGGCGGCAGAGTCTCACCAGGCGTGTCGGTCGGCAGCAGGGACGGCGAGGGCTCCAGCGATGGAGACGGCGACGGCGACGGAGGCGCCTGCTCGCAGGTCGTGGTTGGCGCGAAGGGCGCGCCCCAGCTCTTTCCGTAAGGGGTAGAGCGTGAGTTGAAGATGAAGCTCGTCTTGGTCGGGATGAGCGGGTCCGGGCCGCCCGCGACGCCGGGACCCTGCTGGGCGCGCGAGATCCAGCCGGCATCTGCGGCTTGCCAGTCGGCACGTCCGGCGTCGACGTTGCCCAGGTCGAGGAACCCCTTGGTCTCCGGCGTGCCGGCGCAGCCGTCGACCCACAGCACGTCGTTGCCGTTCGCATCGGGCACGACCTGCATGCCGACCTTGGTCGTGTCGTCCCCGGGCACCGTGCCGCTGATGAACACCTCGTGATAGGTCTGGGTCGTGAACTGCGTGGGCTTGCCGCCGCTCCATGCGTCAACGTCGGCGTCGACCAGCCCGTTCGGGCGCGTGAAATCGTTCACGGCCCACGTGCTGCTGACTTCCTGGGTGAAGCCATGCCACGTTGGCGCCGCCACGTCCGTGGACAAAACCGGGTTCTGTGCGGTGAGCACCGGCGATCCGTCCGAGTTGCCGTTCCAGACGCCTACCACCAGCGCGTACTCGCCTGCCGCCCGGCCGCTGTCGGTCGGCGGCGGCAGGTAGCCGTACGCGACCAGGTCGTTGGCGTCCTGCGTCGTGCCCGTCTTGAGCGTGGCCGGTCGGCGCGTTCCGTCTGCAGTGCGGATCGCGAAGTTGCCCCAGATCGGGTTCTGCTTGGGATCCGTGTTCGACGCGAGCATGTCGGTCATCACGTACGCCGCCTGCGGACTGACTGCCGGCTGGCCGGCAGGCGGCACGTACGGCGGAACGACGTCCGTGCCACTCGAGTCCTGGATGCGCAGGATGCTCGTGTAGCCGATGTATGAGCCCTGGTCGGCCATGGTTCCGTATGCCACTGCCACGTCGCGCGGGTGACTCACCTCCGTGCCCAGCGTCAGCGATAGCCCAGCCGACGGCGTGTCGGCCTGGAAGGACATGCCGAACTTCTGCGCCGTTGCGAATACGGCGTCGACGCCGTTCATGGCGAGAGCCTTGACAGCAGGGATGTTCATCGACCACTGCAGCGCCGTTCGCATGCGGACCGGGCCGCGTTCGAGCAGGTCCCAGTCCTTGGGTGTGTAGCCGCCCGAGTTGTCGAACGTCGTCGTGACGTCCATGAACATCGTCGCGGCGGTCATCGTCCCGTTGTTGATGCCGGTCACGTAGTTGAACGGCTTGAACGCCGAGCCGGGCTGGCGCCAGCCGTCGCCCAGGACGTCGAACTGGGGCTGGAACTTTGGCGATGACAGGTCATCGCGGTAGTAGCCGGCGCTGCCGACATAGGCCAGCGTCTCACCGGTCTGGTAGTCCATCGCGATGAGCGCCCCGTTGTTGACCTGAAGCTTGGCGAGCTTGTTCATCCACGGCTCGAACGGGACGCCCAGCTGAGCCGCGTATGCCCGCGGGTCGGCCTGGTGGGGCAGAAGCACGCCTGCGGTCACCCACTTCTCGGCGACCTGTTGGAGGTTCCAATCGAGCGTCGTCGTGACTTTGAGTCCGCCTCGTTCGAGCTCGGGACAGGTATCCGCGCCGGCACACAACTTCTGGGCCAGCTCATTCCGCACGGTCCATACGAAATGTGGCGCCAGCCACTGCTGTTGCTGCTGCTGGACGTCCTGCGGGGCAAGGATGATCGGCTCGCTCTTGGCGTTCTCGAAGTCCTGGGCGTTGTACTTGTCGCCCGTCAGCACCCGCCTGGTCGGATCGTTGGCCAACAGATCAAGAATGTAGTTGCGCCGCTCGACGACTGGCAGGCCGGCATCGAGCGGTACGTACAGCTGTCCGTTCGGACCCTTTACGGCGTTGCGCGACAGGTCGTATGACGATGGCGATTGCGGCAGGGCCGCGAGCAGCGCGACCTGGCCCAGCGTCAGCTGATCCAGCGTATCGACCCCGAAATAGCCTTTGGCCGCTGCCAGAACACCGTACGAGCCGTTGCCGTAGTAGTTCTGGTTGAGATAGGCGGTCATGATCTTCTGCTTGCCGGCCTCGCCCGGATATGCCTCGGTCACGCGGACGGACTGGATGATCTCCTTGATCTTGCGCTCGACCACCCGCCCGGGATCCTGGACGAGATCGGCGTCCAGCAAGCGCTGGCGAACGAGCTGCTGGGTGATGGTCGATGCGCCACGGCTGTCGCCGCGGAGGGAGTCGAAAGCCGCCGAGACGATGCCGATCGGGTCGACGCCGGTGTTGGTCCAGAACGACTTGTCCTCGATTGCCGTCGTGGCGTCGATCAGGATCGGTGGGATCTCGTCGTACGTGACGGGCTGGCGGCCCTGGCCGCCACCGAACGTGGCCAGCTGGACCGTGCCGGTTCGGTCGTAGATCGTCGACGCGGAGCTGAACTGGATCTTCTCGAGATCCGTTGCCGGCGGCAGTCCCTGGCTGTATAGCGCGAATGCGCCGACGACGCCGAGCAGCCCGAACAGGGCGACGATCGCCATCGTGGCGAACAGGAGCATGGGAAGGGCGACCGCAAGTGAGCGCCTCGTCCTGGAGCCGCGCCTGGCTCTCCGGTCGGGATAGCGCCCTGCCTGCCGACCGTCGCGGTTGGCCTGCATCTGCGCTGGACTCTAGCATTAGCGCAGTGCCGTCGCCGCAGATGCTCCTCAACGAATTGTCCTGGCGCGGGCTCGTGGCCGAGTCCTCGCAAGGTGTCGAAGCACGCCTGGCCAAGGGTCCGATCAGCGCGTATGTCGGCTTCGACGCTTCCGCGCGCTCGCTGCATGTGGGCAACCTGGTTCAGGGTTTTGTCCTGACCCACCTCCAGCGCCACGGCGGGACGCCGTACATCGTGGTCGGCGGAGGGACGGGAATGATCGGCGACCCGTCAGGCAAGTCGTCCGAGCGCAACCTGCTCGACGACGAGCAGATCCGCGCCAACTCGGCCGCCATTCGCGCGCAGCTGGAGCGTTTCGTCGACTTCGGCCCGGGTCCCAACCAGGCCCAGATGGTCGACAACCGAGAGTGGCTCGCGGACTTCAAGCTGCTCGAGTTCCTGCGCGACGTTGGCAAGCACTTCTCCGTGCCCTACATGCTGGCCAAGGACTCGGTCCAGCAGCGGCTGTCGGCCGGAATGTCGTTCACCGAGTTCTCGTACATGACCCTTCAGGCGGCCGATTTCCTGCATCTCTTTCGCGAGCGCAGCGTCGAGATGCAGATGGGCGGCGCAGACCAGTGGGGCAACATCACCGCCGGCCTCGAGCTGATCCGGCGAGTGGTCGAGCGCGAGGAAGGCGACGAGCCGCCGGCGTTCGCCATGTGCTCGCCGCTGCTGCTGACGCGCGACGGGCGAAAGATGGGCAAGTCCGAGAAGGGCGCAGTGTTCCTCAACCCGGATATGACGTCGCCGTATGACTTCTACCAGTACTGGCTCAACGACGACGACGCCCTCATCTCTCAGCACCTGCGCTGGCTCACGCTCAAGCCAGCCGACGAGATCTACGAGATCGAGGAGCAGCACGGGAAGTCGCCCGAGAAGAGGCCGGGCCAACGCGCTCTGGCCTACGACCTGACCACGCACGTGCACGGCAAGGAGGAGGCTGACCGACAGGTCCGTGTGGCTGACTCCGCGTTCTCCGGCGCTCCGATCACGGACCCCGACGTGCTCGACGTCCTGTACGGCGCCATCGATCACTACGACTTCAACGCGGACGACGCGGCTGATCCGCTGACGCTCGCCGTGGCGAGCGGGCTGGTGACATCAAGATCCGAGGGGCGTCGCCTGGTGCAACAGGGCGGTCTGTCGATCAACGGGCAACGAATTGGGGACGAGAAGACACCGATCCCGGATGTGATCGACGGCCGCTACCTGGTGCTGCGCGCGGGCAAGAAGCGTCTGCTCATCGCACGCAAATCGCGCTGACCGCGGCCGGGTGCGCTGACCGCGGCCGGGGGCGCTGACCCAACCCGGCTCGGCGTTCCTGGGCTAATTCCGCCGGGGCCGGCACTAACGTCGATGGCGGGCTCCCTGACGACTCGATCGGCTCCCTCTCGAGCTCGGGCGTGCGGGAAGGTGCCGCCACCGGTCACGCCACGACCGCTGAGAGGGCCTCGTTCCGAGTTAGTGCCGCCCGGGGCGACGTAAGGCCAGGTTGAGCGTCAGTGACGGGTAGTCAGCGCCGCAGAGTAGAGCCGACGACCTCAAGCAGACGCTCGTTCTCCGCGCGCGTCCGGACGGTGAGGCGGAGGTGTCCGCGCAGCGGGTTGGCGGGGCCGAACGTGCGCGGAACAATACCGGCGCGGAGAAGCGTGTCAGAGGCGCGCTCGGCGGCTTCCTGGTCGCCGATGCGCACGAGCAGGAAGTTGGTGACGCTCGGGCGCGCGACCCAGCCACTTCGAGCGAGCTCAGCCGACAGCCAGTCGCGCTCGTCGGCCAGGATCCTCGCGTTCTCGAGCGCGTAGGCGGGTTCGCGCAGGGCACGGGCAGCCACGTGAGCCGATGGAGTGGCGATCGAACCTGGTGGTCGAACCCGCTCGAGCCGCTCGATCACTTGCCGACTACCGACTCCGAACCCGACCCGCGCCCCGGCGAGCGCGAAGACCTTGGACACCGTGCGCACCGCGAGGAGATTCGGAAACCGCGTGCGCCACGGGATCACGGTCTCGCCCATGTACTCGAAATACGCCTCATCGACGACGATGAGCGGGCCGTTGCGCAAGCCCGCGGCGGCCTCGAGGATCGTCTCGATATAGGACATCCGCTCCGGGGCGCCGGTCGGATTGTTGGGCGAGCACAGCCAGACGACGGCGACCTCCGGCAGGCGTGCGATCACCTCGGCCACGGCCAGGGCAAAGCCGTCAGCTGCCGGGAGGCGCGGCACGGGCACGATCCGCGCGGCACGCTGAGCGGTCAGGACGCCGTACATCGGATAGGTCGGGATGGGCACGATCGCGGAGGAGCCGGAATTCAGAAAGGCCTTGGCCACGAGGTCGAGCACCTCGTCCGCGCCGGCGCCCACGATCACCTCGTGCCGCTCGACCCCGGCATACGCCGCCGCCGCCGCCGTCAGCTCTTCGTACGACGAGTCCGGATATTCGTTGAGTGGCGGCTCGAACGGTCCAGCCAGCGCCTCGGACACGAACGGCGGCGCCAGTGGCGACGTGTTCAGATCGAAACGGAGGACGTCCTCAGGCCGAAGGCCGTAGCGTGCCGCGATCGCGGCGTTCGACGGCTCCCACGTGTACACCTGCGACGCCACAGGGCCGGACCTGTCTGTCGTCATGTCGCGACCGCGGTCAGTGGGCCGCTGCCTCGTCCTTGTGGTGCTGCTCGATGACCTTCTGCGCCACGTGGGACGGCACTTCCTCGTACTGAGCGAGGGTCGCACTGAACGAACCTCGCCCGCCGGACAGCGACCGCAGCTCCGTGGCGTAGTTGAACAGCTCGGACTGCGGGACGTGTGCGCGGACGATCTGCATATCGCCGGCCGAGTCCATGCCAAGCACCCGGCCACGGCGGGTGTTCAGGTCGCGGTTGACATCGCCCATGTACTCCTCGGGCACGCGCACCTCGACGTCCATGATCGGCTCCAGCAGAACCGGTGACGCCTCCTGGATTCCCTTGCGCGTGGCGAGCTGGCCGGCGAGGCGGAACGAGAGCTCGTCCGAGTCGACCGCGTGGAACGATCCGTCGTAGAGAGTCGCCTTGAAATCGATCACGGGGTAGCCAGCGATCGGGCCTTTGTCGGCCACGTCATGGACGCCCTTTTCAATGCCTGACCAGAATTGGCGCGGCACCGAGCCACCCACGACATGCGTCTCGAAGGCGACTCCGTTGCCGGGATTGGGCTCGATCTCGATCCAAACATGACCGAACTGGCCGCGGCCGCCGGTCTGCTTCTTGTGCCTGCCCTCGGCCTGGGTCTTGGAGCGGATCGTCTCCCGATAGGGGATGCGCGGCGAGTGCGTGACGACCGCGGCGCCGAACTTGCGCTTCAGTCGCTCGACCGTCACCGCGACATGCGATTCACCCTGCGCCCACAGGAGCTGCTCGCCGGTCTCTGCCTGGCGCTCAACCCTGGCGCTCGGGTCCTCCTCCACGAGGCGCTGTAGCGCCGCGCCCATCTTGTCGAGGTCCGCCTTCGTCTCTGGCTCGATTGCGACCGGCAGCGTCGGCTCCGGAAAGTCGATCGGGCCTATCTTGAACGGCTTGTCGCGCGTAGACAGGGCATCGCCGGTGTGGGTGTTGACCAGCTTGGCGACGGCACCTATCTCGCCTGCGGAGATGACCCCCACCGGCTCCGTGTCCTTGCCCTTGACGCGCAGGACCTGGCCGATGCGCTCCTCCTCGTCGCGCTCCGCGTTCCAGACGTGGTCGTGCGAGGAGATCTTGCCACTGAACACCCGGAAGTAGGTCAGGCGCCCCACGAACGGATCGGCGGTCGTCTTGAACACTCGCGCGAGGAGCGGCCCGTCGGCCGATTGGGCGACCTCGACCTCTTTGCCCGTGCCGTCGAATGCCTCGATGGGCTTCTCTTCGTCGGGGGAGGGGAAGTAGCGGATGATCGCGTCGAGCAGGCCATCGACGCCGATGTCGCGATGGGCCGACACGACCATGACCGGGGCGAGGATCGAATCTCGGACTCCGCGGTGCAGGCAGCCTTCGAGCTCAGCGTCGCTGATCTCCTCGCCTTCGAGGTACTTCGTGAGCACATCGTCGTCGGCCTCGGCGGCCGCTTCGAGGAGCTGATCGCGACGGCGAGCGACCTCGTCCGCCATGTCGGCCGGTATCTCGGACTCCGTCTTCTTGCCGCCCTGCCACACGAACGCCTTGCGGTGAACGAGATCGACGTAGCCGTTGAACGAGTCTGCCTTCCCGATTGCCACCTGAAGTGGAGCGATCTTGTTGCCGAACGAGCTGCGCAGAGCGTCCAGAGCCGCACTTGGATCGGCGTTCTCGCGTTCGCAGCGGGTGATTACGAAGAGGGCGGCGGTGCCGTGAGCTCGTCCGAGCGCGACGGCCCGGTCGGTGCCGGCCTCGACGCCGCCCGATGCATCCATGGTCAGGATCGCCGCATCGACCGCTTCGAAGCCCTCGACGACCTCGCCCGCGAAGTCGGCATAGCCAGGGGTGTCGACCAGGGTGATCTCGTGGCCGTCGTAATCGAGCGTGGCCACGCCGAGGGAAAGCGACTGCTTGCGTTTGTGCTCCTCGGGTTCGAAGTCGAGCACGGCCGTCTCGTCATCGACCTTTCCCAATCGGCTTACGGCACCGGTCGTGTGAAGCAGATGTTCTGCGAGGGTGGTCTTGCCGGAGTCAGAGTGACCGGCAAGGACGACATTCCGGAGGCGCGGCATATCGACTGTGCTCATGGGGCCAGCATATAGAATTGTTAGCAATGTCCGGCCATTCCAAGTGGTCCCAGATCAAGCGCCAGAAGGGTGCGAACGACGCCAAGCGCGGGGCGGTGTTCACCAAGCTGGGACGAGAGATAACCATCGCCGCGCGCCAGGGTGGCGTCGATCCGGACGCCAACTACCGGCTCAGGCTGGCGATCGAGAAGGCGCGCGCCGAGAACATGCCCGCGGACAACATCAAGCGGGCGATCGAGAAAGCCGCGGGCGGCGCAGCGGCCGAGGAGTACGAGGAGCTGGTCTACGAGGGCTACGGCCCGGGCGGAGTGGCCATCCTCGTCGAGGCGGCGACCGACAACAAGAACCGCACCGCGGCCGACGTGCGCGCTATGTTCACCAAGAATGGTGGGCAGCTCGCCGGGGCGGGCGCGGTCGCATGGCAGTTCGAGCCGCGCGGCGTGGTCGCCATCACGCTCGACGGTAACGATCCGGATGAGGTGGCTCTGACCGCGATCGACGCCGGAGCCGAAGATGTCGACACCGAAGGCGATCCGCTCGAGGTCGTAACCGACGCGACCAACCTGGAGGGACTGCGCAAGTCGCTCGAGGAGGCCGGGATGCCCATCGAGTCGGCCGAGGTGATGATGTACGCAAAGACGCCGATCGAAGTGGACGAGCACGTTGCGCGCCAGAACCTGCGTCTGATCGAGGCGCTCGAGGACCTCGACGACGTCCAGCGTGTGACGGCCAACTTCGATCTCCCCAGCGAGGTGCTGGCCGAAGCCGCGTCGGCTTGAACGCCAGACGAGGCGACCTGTGATCGTCCTCGGCATAGATCCCGGAACGGCCGCAACCGGTTACGGCCTCGTCGAGCGAAGCGGCAGCAAGCTGCGTCTGGTCGATTACGGCTGCCTGCAGACGCTGCCCACGCAGGAGCTGCCTGTTCGCCTGCTCGAGATCCATCAGGCGGTGACCGAGCTGATAATCACCCACCGGCCCGCCCAGGTCGGAGTCGAGCGACTCTTCTTCAATCGCAACGTGCAGACAGCCTTTGCCGTGGGCCAGGCTCGCGGCGTCGTGCTCCTGGCCGCGGCGGAGCACGGCCTGCCCGTGTTCGAGTACGGTCCGCACGAGGTCAAGATGGCCGTGACCGGCTACGGCCGCGCCGACAAGGGCCAGGTCCAGCGCATGGTGCAGATGGTGCTCGGAATGACGCAGTTACCCAAACCGGATGATGCGGCGGACGCTTTGGCCGTGGCAATCTGCCTGGCACATGCTCGTCCACTGGCCGCCTGAGCCACCTTCGACTGTCACCAATTGATCGCTTTCGTTGAGGGCCGGATCGTCGCGCTCGCGCCCGATTCGGTCATCGTCCAGGCCGGCGGCGTGGGCTATCGCATCTACTGCGGCCCGGCGACGCTCAGCGGCCTGACTGAGGGCACCGATGCGCGCCTGTACACGCACCACCTCGTGCGCGAGGACGTGCAGGCTCTGTACGGCTTCCGAACGACCGAGGAGCTGGGCTTCTTCGAGCTCCTGAACACGGTAGCTGGCGTCGGCCCCAAGGTTGCCCTGGCCATCGTCTCTTCACGACCGGTGGCCGAGCTGCAGCTGGCGATCATGCAGGGCGACGATGCGGTCCTGACGAACGTTTCGGGGGTCGGCAAGAAGCTGGCCGCGCGCATAGTGCTCGAGCTGCGTGAGAAGGTTTCAGCGGCCGGGGCGACTGCCACCGGCGGTCCGTCGGCTGGATTGTCGGAATCGGAGGTCTCCGCCGCTCTCCAGGCACTCGGCTATACCGCGTCCGAGGCGCGCGAGGCGGCTCGCGGGGCCGTGGCCGCGCTCCCCGTGGGCTCGTCGCTCGAGGAACGAGTCAAGGCCGCGTTGCGCGTCCTCCGCCGCGACTAAAAGCGAATAGGGAGAGGTTCAGAGTCCTGTGGAAGGCGTCACCATCATGCTCGTCGCGGTCCTGGTGCTGGCCGTCTTCTTCGACTACACCAATGGCTTCCACGACACGGCGAATGCGATCGCGACATCGGTAGCCACACGAGCGCTCTCGCCGCGCTACGCGATAGTCATGGCCACGGCGTTCAACTTCATAGGCGCCTTTGCCGGGACGGCGGTGGCCAAGACGATCGGGTCCGGGCTCGTGAACGACCAGACATCGACCACGACCGTCGTGGCGGCGGCGCTGATCGGCGCGATCGCGTGGAACCTGTTGACCTGGTGGCAGGGCATTCCGTCCTCGAGCAGTCACGCGTTGATCGGTGGTCTCCTTGGTGCGACGCTCATCGCCTCGGGACCGTCGGCGCTCAATACGCAGGGCATCGTCGACAAGGTCATCTTCCCGATGGTCAGTTCACCCCTGATCGGCTACTTCGTTGCACTGGCGCTCATCGTCAGCCTGTTCTGGATATTCAGGAACGCGCGGCGCCGCCCGATGACCACTGGCTTCCGTCGTTTGCAGGTCGTGTCGGCCGGCTTCATGGCCTTCTCTCACGGCTCGAATGACGCTCAGAAGACGATGGGCATCATCACCCTCGCGCTGTTCACCGCCGGCCTCGTGCCAACGGTGGACGTTCCGTGGTGGGTCATCGTCGTTTCGGCCACGGCCATCTCGGTGGGCACGGCCGCCGGTGGCTGGCGGATCATGCATACGATGGGACATCGAGTCGTCAAGCTCGAACCCGTGCACGGCTTCGCGGCCGAGACAACGGCCGCGACAGTGATCCTGACCGCGGCCCATTTCGGCATGCCGGTGTCCACGACGCACGTGATCTCCTCGGCCATTCTCGGCGTGGGTTCGGCCCGTGGCGTCCGCGCAGTGCGCTGGGGCGTCGCGCGCAGCATTCTCTTTGCATGGGTAGTAACGCTCCCAATGGCTGGACTTGTAGCAGCGATCTCATGGTTTGTTCTGAACGCACTCGGCCTGGGCTGAAAAGGAGTCGGCGATGACCTTCCACCTGATACCGCGCGACGTGAAGTTCCTGGATCTCTTCGCGGCGGCCGGCCAGAACCTGTCCGAGGCGGCCGCCAGGCTGCGCGATCTGGTCGTCGACTTTGACCGCATGGACGAACGAGTCGCGGAGATCCAGGCCCTCGAGAAGCAGGGCGACGAGATCGACCGCGCGATAAGCGCGCGGCTTGAAAAAGCGTTCGTCGCGCCCTTCGATCGCGAGGATATCCACGACCTGACGGTCCAGCTGGACGATGTCGTCGACTACGTCCAGGCGGTCGCCGAGAGCCTGGTCATCTACGACGTCCGTGAGCCGACAAACGAGGCACGACTGATGGCCGGCATACTCGCCAGCCAGGCGGTCGAGCTGGCCAAAGCGCTGGTCGGACTGGAATTGATGAAAGGTCTCGCGGTTCCGCTGGCGCGCGTTCACGAGCTGGAGCACGAGGCGGACGGCATATCGCGCGCCGCGATCGGCAGGCTGTTCCGTGAGAACCACGACCCACTCGAGGTCATCAAGTGGCGCGAGATATATCTCGAGATGGAAAACGCGATCGATGCCGCGGAGGACGCCGCCGAGGCTATCGAGCGGATGGTCCACAAGCGCGTTTAGATGACTCCTGACCTCGAGTATCGTCGGGACTAGGCAGCCGCCCGGCGAAGGCGCTCGAGGCCGTCAAGGAGCAGGTCCAGACCGAACTCAAACTCGAACTGATCGTCGCACCCGGCCCCGATTACCGACTCCTGATCGTGTGTGATCTGGTTGATGATCTCAGCGATGTACGGAAACTGATCCGCCATCTGGCTCGCCATCGCGGCGCTTGTCTCTGGGTCCTGGGGCGCAGCGCCTGAGTCTTCGAACATCTCCTGGGTGAAGCCCATCGTTCGGCTGCCAAGCGCGTGCAGGGCATGATGCGTCAGGTCTAGCGAGAACCCGGCACGGCGAATGATGCCGACCATCGAGTCCATGTAATCGAGCATCGCTGGGCTCGCCGACATTTGTTTGGTCACGACGTCCGCGGCCCAGCGATGGGCCAAGAACACCCGGCGAGCGGACATCACTCGCTCGTGGAAGACCCGGCGCCAGTCCAAATCGTTGTCAAGTGGCGGGTCAATCTCGGCAAGCACGACATCGAGCATGCCGTTGAGCAGGTCTGCTTTGTTGGCCACATGGTTGTAGAGCGACATCGCTTCAACCCCGAGGCGCTGGCCGACGCGACGCATGCTGAGGCCGTCTATGCCTGCCTCGTCGGCCAGTTCCACCGCGGCGCCAAGCACGCGCTGCCTGGTCAGTGGCAGACGCTCGCGGGTAGGGGGTTCTGTCTGAATTGCCATATCGACGGACCTGTCTTGACAAACTTACGCTGTATGTACTATAACGTACACCGTAAGTATATGACGGTCGGGAGAGCAAGGAGCGACGAATGAGCACAGACACCGAAAGCACGGCCGATCGGGGTACGGCGGACGCCACATCCAAGGCCCCGTGGCTGCCGCCACGCTGGTTCATCCGCCTCGCTTGGGCGTACCACCGCGCATATTTTCAGGTGACGGGCGGTCGACGTGGACTGTGGAAGCCAGCCCCGGGCAAGTGGGGGACGATGCGCTTGACGACCGTCGGACGACGCACTGGAAAAGAGCGCAGCGTAATTCTGGGCTACTACGATGACGGTGCAAATCTGGTGACGCTGGCGATGAATGGCTGGGGCGATCCCGAGCCAGCGTGGTGGCTCAACCTCCAGGCGCAGCCCGATACCGCCGTCGAGCTCAAAGGAGATAAGCGCCTGATGCACGGTCGGGTCGCCCAGGGAGCCGAGCGCGAGCGTCTGTGGTCACTCTGGCGGGAGCACGGACACGGTGCGAATCTCGACGGCTGGGCCAGCCATCGCTCGCGAGAGACTGCCGTAGTCGTGCTGGAGCCACGCGAGGGTTGACGTCAACGGGGCCGGCTGGCCAGCCTACGTTCGCCCATCTTCCGGATTAACCTCCACCAGGCACTGGCTTCTGGCCGGTATTTGGGTCGAGTCGATCGTCCTTGTCGTTGCTCGTGCGAATCCGCCCAGAATCGATGTTGAGACTCGTGAGCGGATCGATCCCGCTGTTGGGATCTAATGTGTCGAGAGCGGGTGCTGTGCGCGCCAGGCGCTCCTGATCCTCGTCATTGAACCGAAAGCCGTCTTTGCTGATGTTCGGGTCCAGCTCATCTGAGTACGAGCCGGGATGCATCATCTGATTGAAGATCTGCTCCATCGACAATGGACCCAGCGCTTCCAGGCGGCTCAGCGGGTTGCGTTCCGTATTGGTGTCTCCCCCGTCGCCGGGTGACCTGGCGCCGTCGGGACCGTATTTCCAGACTTCATGGACGCCAGGAAATGCAGCTCCGACTGAGGTCCACCTGTCTACGATGCACTCACCTGGCCCGTAGCTGTATATGCGGGTGTTGGTGAGCGTGTCGCCGTCACGGACGATCGATTGATACACCCCGTCCGCATCGATGGCCCACATCTCACTTCTGCCGTCGGCGTATTGAATGATGGCTCCCAGTGTCCCGTTTTCGTGAAGCGGGATGACCTGGACCTCGTCCTTGCCATCGGCCGACGGGTCGACGCCGTACGCTCGATCCACTTCACCAAGGCCTGCTGCCAGGCCTCCGAAAAGAGCGCCGAGCACGTCGAGCGGATTCTTGCCTCCGGCATTGGGTAATTTCGAGCCCGGACCGCCATCCGGAACCTTGCCTCCGAACGACCCGCCGGGCTGGTTCACAATCCGATCGAGCTCGCCTGCCTTCAGGAAGTCAAGGTAGCTGTCGTCCCGCAGCGACCCAAAAACGGCGCCGATCAGGCGGGTGACCCAGAGCTGCTCTTTGCTCAGTACGAAGTCGGGGGGCATGTGGATCACCATCCTTGTGGAGCTCCGCGTCGCCAGGTAGAGCAGCACCATAGACCCGGACTTGGCCCGCGCTCAACGGAGGACGGAATCATGGTCGAACGGACGTTCTATTCGGTCGCAGACCTGCTAGACTGGCACCCGATGCAGGAGTCGATGCCGGAGGCCGAACGACCGCTCGCTGGCGGCATGCTGAGCGTCGAGGAAGTCGCCGCCGAGACGTCGCTCAGGCCGCGGTCGCTGGCCGAGTACATCGGCCAACAGAGCGTCAAGCAGAATCTCGAGATCCTGCTCCAGGCGGCCCGTCAACGCGACGAGGCCGCGGACCACGTCCTGCTCTACGGGCCGCCCGGCCTGGGCAAGACGACGCTGGCCAACATCATCGCCCGCGAGCTGGGCGTGAACCTGCACGCCACGAGTGGTCCGGCGATCGAGCGACCCGGGGACCTGGCCGCGATCCTGACCAACCTCGAAGAGCGTGACGTCCTCTTCATCGACGAGATCCATCGCCTCAACCACTCGGTCGAGGAGATCCTCTATCCGGCAATGGAGGACTGCGCGATCGACGTGATGATCGGCCGTGGTCCGTCGGCACGCAGCCTGAGGCTGGGCCTCAAGCCATTCACCGTCGTTGGCGCCACGACGCGCGCCGGCCGCATCGGCGGGCCGCTGCGCGACCGCTTCGGCGCCGTCTATCGCCTCGACTACTACTCGGTCCAGGAGCTGGCCACGATCATCGAACGCTCGGCTGGCATCCTGGAGGTCGACATCGATCCGGAGGCCATCGCAGTCCTGGCTCGGCGAGGCCGGGGAACCCCGCGCGTGGTCAACCGGCTGCTGCGTCGAGTTCGGGACTACGCGCAGGTTCGGTCGGACGGCCGAATTGGGACGAAAGAGGCCACCGACGCGATGAACGCGATGGACATCGATGATGAGGGGCTCGACACGACGGATCGCCGGCTGCTCGCGGCGATCGTGCAGAAATTCGCCTCTGGTCCAGTCGGCGGCGCGGCCGTTGCCGCGGTCATCGGCGAAGAGGTGGAGACGATCGAGGACGTTTACGAGCCGTATCTGCTGCAGCTCGGCTTCCTCGATCGGACGCCGCAGGGCCGCATCGCGACGGAGAGCGCTCGCGAGCACCTGCGCGAGCTTGGCTACGAGGTCCCGCCGCCGCGGCGCGGTGACCGACTCGACGCCGGTTTGTGGGACGGGGTCACGGCCGAGGGTCGGACTGAGTCGGAATCGATTGCATGACGACTGAGCCACAGGTGACGCCACGGGTGACGCCGCCGCCGGTCACGGACGACCTGGCCGTGGCGACGCGCGGCCTGGTCAAGAGCTACGGCAAGCACAAGGCGCTCGTCGGCCTGGACATGTCTGTGCCGCGCGGCAAGGTCTATGGGTTCCTGGGCCCCAACGGCTCGGGCAAGACGACCGCTCTGCGCCTGCTGACCGGTCTGCTGCGGCCCAATGCCGGCACGATCGCGTTGTTCGGCACGCCGTACACATGGCACGACAGGAAGCGACTGTTTCGGGTCGGGTCACTGATCGAGACGCCTTCGTTCTACCCATACCTTTCGGGCACCGACAACCTCGTCGTCCTTGCCGCCTCCGGACCGCCCACCGATCCGAGTCGCATCGGCCAGGTGCTCGAATACGTGGGCATGGGCGGGCGCTCCAAGGACGCCGTTCAGACCTATTCACTGGGCATGAAGCAACGCCTCGGCATCGCCGCGGCGATGCTGTCCGACCCTGACCTGCTGCTGCTCGATGAGCCGGCCAATGGCCTCGATCCGGGCGGCATCGTCGCCATGCGCGAGACGTTGCGCTACTTCACGCAGGACCTGGGCAAAACCGTGATCATCTCGAGCCATCTGCTGCACGAGGTGGAGCTGCTCGCGGACGTGGTCGGGATCATCGATCGCGGGCGACTGTTGCGTGAAGGCGATCTACAGCAGCTGCTCGCTGACGCTGGGCGCGTAAAGGTGCGCGTCGCCGTGGCGGACATGGCCCGTGCTGGCGGGATCCTGCGCGATCTTGTGCCGGATCGCCCGCTGTACGGGGTCGATTCCGGCGAGCAGGCGGGCTGGTTCACGGTCGGCGTGTCACCGTCGCGAGCCACCGAGATCAACCGCGCACTGGCCGAGGCCGGCATCTACGCATCCGGACTGGAACCGGGCAGCGACCTGGAGACGATCTTCCTCGAGCTCACCGGGACAGGCGGTGCGGTTCATGACCGTCCCGACCAGGTGGGGCCGATGGGCGGGCCGATCCCAGCCGCACCGGCGGGACCGCCCTCATGATCGGCCTTGTTCGAGCGGAGCTGCTCAAGATCAGGCGTCGCCAGGCGACGTACGTCCTGCTGATCATCGAGCTGGTCCTCACCGGGCTGATCTTTCTGGCCAGCGGCAGCTACTGGAAGATCTCGGGACTGATCTCGTTCCCGCAGGCCTACATCTTCTTTGAGCAATCGATCTTTCAGCTCGGAGGCCTGATCGCGATCGTGTTTGCGGCCGCGTACGTCGGCGCCGACTGGAATTGGGGGGTGCTCCGCAACGTGGTCGCCCGCGGCGAGGGTCGCGAGCGCTACCTGCTGGCCAAGTTCGCGGCGCTGACCATCGCCCTCGCGTTGGCGACACTGATCATGTTCGCCGCCTGCTTCGTATTCATTTACGCCCAGAGCCTCATCTATGGCGTGCCCGTTGCCAGCCCATTCCGGAGCGATGGGCTCCAGGACCTGGTCGTCTGGATCGTCGTCGGCTTCCCGGTCCTTCTCCAGCGCGCGGCCATCGGCTTTGCCGTCGCGGCGATCTTCCGCAGCCAGCTCGCCGGCGCCGTTGTTGGCATCGTCCTGTTCCTGGTCGAGGCCGTGCTGACGACGATCCTGACGGTCCTCTCGGTCGGATCCCGATTTGCGGATGACCTGGGGGGCGGGACGGGCATCCAGCCGTCGGGCCCCGAATGGTTCCAATATCTGCCGATAAGCATCGGCGGGAACGTTTTCAACGCGTTGCCGGGCTCGAGCGCCGCGGGCACGGGCGACCTCAGCTCACTTCTGCTGCGACCGGTCCCGTTCGGGCAGGCGATGGTGGGAGTGCTCGTCTACCTCGTCGTGGCAGTCGGGATAGCGCTTTTCGCCTTGCGCCGGCAGGAGATCGCTTGACGGACCTTGGACCGGTGGCGGCGGCGGCCAGACCGCTCACGTTCGACGTGCTCCTGGATGCGCCGGCGGATGGATCGACGCGCGCGCGACTGGGCAACCTGCACACGCCTCACGGAGACGTACAGACACCCATATTCATGCCCGTCGGCACGAATGCCACGGTCAAGGCCCTCGACCCGGACGACCTGGTCGAGGTGGGCGCCCAGATCATCCTGTGCAATACGTACCACCTGTACCTTCGCCCGGGCCATGAGCGCGTCGAGCGACTGGGCGGCCTGCACGATTTCATGGCCTGGCAAAAGCCCATCCTGACCGACTCTGGCGGCTACCAGGTCGTCAGCCTGGGCGACTTCCGATCCGTGGACGACGACGGAGTCACCTTCCGGTCGCATCTGGATGGATCAATTCATCGCTTCACGCCGGAGCATGCGATCGCCGTCCAGGTGGCGCTCGGCTCCGATATTGCGGTCTGTCTCGACCAGCCCGTGCCGCCACATGCGTCAAGCCGTCGGGAGGTGGCCGAGGCGATGGTTCGAACCCATGCCTGGGCCGAGCGCTGTCTTGCCGCCCACGAACGGACCGACCAGGCGCTGTTCGGGATCGTGCAGGGTGGACTCGAGACGGACCTGCGAGCGGAATCGACACGTGCCATCGCCGCGCTACCGTTCGACGGCATCTGCATTGGCGGCCTGGCCGGCGATGAGACGGCGAGCCAGCGGCGCGCAGCACTCGACATCGCCGTGGCGCTGCTCGAAGACGATCCGCGACCGCGCTACCTGATGGGCCTGGGGTCGCCGGCGGACCTGCTCGATGCGGTCGACGCCGGTATCGACATGTTCGATTCCGTGCTGCCCGCGCGCGTCGCGCGCAACGGCACGCTGTGGGTTCCCGGAGGGCGCCTCAACCTGCGCAACACGCGCTTCCTGGACGACGACCGCCCGGTCCAGGAAGGTTGCCGGTGCCGTGCGTGCCGTTCGTTCACCCGGGCGTACCTCGCGCACCTGCTGCGGGCGGACGAGCTTCTCTTCTATCGCCTGGCAACATGCCACAACCTGACCTACGTGCTCGACTTCATGGCCGTGATCAGGGCCGCGCTGGCCGAACGCAGGTTCCCGGAACTCGTCCAGGCACAGGCCGCTCTGCGCGATAATCCGCTGGCAGCCGGACTCTCGGCGTGACACACAAGCTGTCGCAAAGTCGGAGTGAACTATCAGATAAGCGGCCCGGGCTAACTTGCCTGGCGAGCCGCGGAGGCGGACAAGATGGCATCGAAGGATCGACCCCACAAGGAAGCAAAGAAGAAGCCCAAGGCGAAGGAAACGAAACCTCACCTCGAGTCTCTTCTGCAGGCACCGCCGCCTTCGGTCGAGCTAATCAAGCCCAAGCGCAAGCCGCGTTGGGATCAGGAGCCCGGTTCCGGCGAGGAGTAGTCCTCGCGGTCCCGGGTCGGAGCCAGGAGGCATACGAGGCATGACGATCACGGGAACCGCCAAGCTGGGGGCGGAGGGCAACGGCGTGGACCGCGGCGCCCCGGACAAGCCGACCACGGAGCGAGCACGCGCCGTGGATGCCGCGATCCTCTCGATCGAGAAGCAGTTTGGGCGCGGCTCGATCATGAAGCTCGGCTCGTCAGAGAGGCAGCAGGTCGAAGCGATTCCCACTGGATCGATCGCACTTGACCTGGCAGTCGGCGTTGGCGGGGTTCCGCGTGGACGAATAACGGAGATCTTCGGTCCCGAGTCGTCGGGCAAGACCACGCTCTGCCAGCACATCCTTGCCGAGGCGCAGAAGCGCGGTGGCGTCGTGGCATTCATTGATGTCGAGCATGCCCTGGACCCCGGTTACGCGCGCGCCTGCGGCGTGAACGTAGATGAGCTGCTCGTCAGCCAGCCGGACACGGGTGAGCAGGCGCTCGAGATCACGGAGACGCTGATCCGGTCCGGCGGCGTGGATTGCGTCGTCGTCGACTCGGTCGCGGCCCTCGTTCCGCGCGCGGAGATCGAGGGCGAGATGGGCGACTCGTCCATGGGCATGCAGGCCCGATTGATGAGCCAGGCGCTGCGCAAGCTGACCGGAGCAGTCAGCAGATCCAACACCGCGCTCGTCTTCACCAACCAGCTGCGCGAGAAGATCGGCGTCATGTTCGGCAATCCCGAGACGACACCCGGTGGCCGCGCAATGAAGTTCTACGCCAGCGTCCGCCTCGACATCCGGCGCATTGAAACGATCAAGAGCGGCACGGAGTCCATCGGCAGCCGTGTGCGCGTGAAGGTGGTCAAGAACAAGGTCGCCGCACCATTCCGAGTCGCCGAGTTCGACGTCATGTATGGCGAAGGCATCTCGCGTGAGGGCGGCCTGCTCGATGTCGGCGTCGCCTCAGACATCGTGAGCAAGACCGGTGCGTGGTTCAACTACGGTGACCTGCGCCTTGGCCAGGGCCGAGAGCAGGCCAAGGAGTTCCTGAAAGCCAACCAGGATGTGGCGCAGCGGCTCGAGACCGAGATATGGGGGAAGGTCGCGAGTATTACGGTCCCCGTCGAAGGCATCTCCGAAGCGGAGTAGGGCCGTCTGCGACGGCGCTTTGCTTCGTTGCCGGCTCCGCTCCGTCGCTCACGTACGCCAGTACGCTCGCGCCGGTGCTCGCCAGCGCCTTGCACTGCACTCGCCGCGAACGGCTCCCAGCACTCAGCGACGGCGCATTGCTTCGTTGCCGGCTCCGCTCCGTCGCTCACGTTCAGGGCGATAACTGACTCGTGACGAGGAGGCGGAGCACTCCTGAGTCGGTTGCGGCGACTCGTGAGCTGCGAGCGCAGCTGACGGAACCCGGGCCGGTAATGGAGGCAGCTGCGGCATTTTTGGCGGTTCGATCTCGGACCGTCTCGGAGACCAGCAAGCGGCTGATCAAGAACGGATACCCGCCCGCCCTCGTCGATGATGTGGTCACGCGGCTCATCGAGATGCACTATCTGGACGACGAGGAATTTGCGCGGGCGTGGGTCGAGAACCGCGACCGGGCGCGGCCAAGGGGTGAGCAGGGACTGCGCCGGGAACTGTCGCTCAAGGAAGTTCCGCGCGAAATCATCGACAGCGTCCTGGCCGAGCGCGAAGAGGCCGCGGCAGGGGAGGATCCTGACCTTGCGACCGCGCGAGCGTTGCTCGCACGGCGCCGCGCGTCACTGGAGCGCGAAAGCGACCCTGCCAGGCGGCGTCAGAAGGCGTACGGACTGCTGGCGCGTAACGGGTTCGATCCCGACACATGTCGCCAGGCGATCAAGGACCTGCTCCACCGCGATACGGCGGACGAGCCGGACGAATCGGTTTGACGCGACCGGTCGCACTGATGCTGGTCTACCTGGCAGTGCTGGCCGGGCTGACGTTCTTTCCATTCGACGGCTTTTCAGGCTCGGAGCCGGTCGATCTCCGCCTGCAGGCGTTCAGGACGATCAATTTCGCCCTGAAGAAGGGACTCGGGTCGCGCGAGTTCCTCATCCTGATCGGCAACCTCGTGGCGTTCATGCCACTCGGAATGCTTGTGCCGCAGATAACCGGCCGGCGGTCGCTGCTGATGGTGTTCGTGGTCGGCCTGGCGCTCTCGTTCGCCATCGAAGCCGGTCAGCTGGCGATTTCTATTGCTCTCGGTTTTGCCTACCGCTCCGCAGATATCGACGACGTGATCGTCAACGTGGCGGGCGCCGTCGTGGGTTACCTCATCTATGTAGTGGTCATGGCTATGAGGGCTCGCAAGGCGGGCGGTACTGCCGGCGGGGAATAGGCCACGACTTGGAAAGGACAATGAACGAACCGCCGACCCTGGCGGGCCGGCGGTTCAGCGTGCTGGATCGAGTCGCCTACGGCTACTGAGTTGGCGGTAGGCCGAAGGCGTAGAACTGGCCGTTGTTCGATGCGACAAAGATCATGCCGTGCGCCACGGCCGGCGATGAGTTGACCATCGCCCCTAGGCGCTGCGACTTCCAGATCGGCCTGCAAATGTGGCTCGCGTTCGTGCAGTTAGCTTTGAACGCGATGAGCCGGCCGTTGGCCTGGTACTTGCTCTGGGTTGCGATGTACACGACCCCGTTCGCGACGGCGGGTGACGCGCCAAAGGTGCTGTGCGCGCCCGTCGGACGTGACGTCCAGCTTGGCGTGCAAAGACCGCCGTCAGTTCGGCACTTGACCGGGAACGCATATAGGATCCGAGTGCCGGGCACGTAGACCATGTCCTTCGTCACGGCCGGCGAGCCGTTTACGCCGACGCCATCCAGGTTGGCCGTCCAAAGTGGCTGGCAGCCCGCTCCGTTCTTGCCACAACCGACCGCGAACACATACAGGTGGCCGTCGGAGCTTGGCATGTAGACCTCACCGTTGGCAACCGCCGGCGAGGAGTTGGTCCCTGGACCGATTCGGCCCTTCCATAGCGGTGAGCACGTCCCGCCGCCAGTAGAGCATCGTGCGTCGAAGGCATAGAGGTAGCCGTCATGACCGCCGATGTAGACGACGCCCTTCGAAACGGCGGGTGACGAGTAAGACTCAAAACCGAGAGGTATGACCCAGTCGGCATGGCAGACGCCGCCATGAGCTGCGCACCTGGCCAGGTCGTAGCCGCGCAGATCGCCGTGGCCTGTCGCGGCATATAGCCAGCCGTTGGCGACTGCGGGCGACGTATACCCGGCGTCGCCGGTCGGATCCTTCCAGACCGTTTCGCATCGACTGCCGTCGGATGCACACCCGACCTCGAACGCATAGAGGCCCTGGACGCTCTGCATGTAGACCATCCCGCCGGCGACCGCGGGCGAGTCCCAGTCGGGATAGCCGGTGCCGCCGGTCCAGAGCGGCGCGCAATACGAGCCGTTCGTCGCGCAGTCGACCGGATAAGCCGCGAGGCCAGCGTCGCCGTTGTAGACGATGCCGTTGGCGATCGCGGGCGATGAATTGAAGCCGCCTGCGGCGCGCCACATCAGTTGAAGCTCGCCGACATTGGCGACCGAGAGGCGGTCCTCGGACTGGTTCCAGCCTCGATGGTCAGAGTCACCGCGGTACTGGCGCCAGTCCCCCTGCTGCGCAGGATTTCGAAACTCCGGGCCAGCCATCGAGTCGTCGCGCGCGGCGACCGGCAAGGCTCCAAAAGCGAATAGGCTGACAGCCATAACGGCCACAGTCATGAAACCCCCAAGTCCTGCACGGAGCACTGCTCGTGCCCTCCTTCCCATGCCACGTTGAACCGTCGGACGGCGGTCAAGCGGCGGATGGTTCGATTGGACTCCAGACAAACAGGGAATTCATCCGCAATGTCACGGGACTTGCTACTTGGTCGCGTGTACGTGACGCCTGCGCGATTGCCGGCTACGAGTGACTCGCGGCGATCGTTTGACCAAGATTTCTAAACCGGCGTAGCCTTCCGCCAGAGTACGTACAAGCCGCCTCCGCTCCAAAGGCAGGGATGCCCAGCCAGCGGCCGGAGACGGCGAATTGAGAGGTTGTCTCGCTGCCCAGCGGGACGGGTCGGGTCTGGGGTGTCCTGCCGGTTCGGAGGCCGACTGAGGTGCCGCGGGGCCAACGAACCTGAACAAATCCTTCCAGTGTGGGGCTGGATGGGAGGCGAATATGAATGACCCCGTCGTACTGGCGGTGGTGGCGCTGATAGCCATCGCTGCCGGTTTTGGTATTGGATTCGTGGCCCGGTCCTTCCTGGCCTCGCAGAGCATCCGCGCAGCGCAGGAAAAGTCCGGGCGCATCGTGGCGGAGGCGCGGGCGCAGCAGAAGGAGCTGATCCTTCAGGCCAAGGACGAGCAGGTGAACCTCGCCCGCCAGGCCGACGACGAGGCACGGACGAAGCGCCAGGAGGTGGCGAACCTCGAACGGCGCGTGCTTCAGCGCGACGAGCAGCTCGACCAGCGCGCGGACATGCTCGAGGAGCGCGACCGGAAGCTGATCTCGCGCGAGCGGGAGATCGACCAGGCCAAGGAAGAGCTGGCTCATGCGCGCCAGGAGCAGATCTCCGCGCTGGAGCGTGTCAGCCAGCTATCGCAGGACGAGGCCAAGCAGATTCTCATCGAGCAGGTTCGTGGCGAGGCCGAGCAGGACGCCGTGCGGCTGGCCCGGGCAATCGAGCTGAAGGCGCGTGAAGAGGCCGACGACAAGGCGCGCGACGTGGTCGTCACTGCCATCCAGAGAGTGATGGTCGATCACACCGCGGAGATGACGGTGTCGGCCGTTCAGCTTCCCTCGGAGGAGATGAAGGGCCGCATCATCGGTCGCGAAGGGCGCAATATCCGCGCGCTGGAGCAGGCGACGGGAGTCGATCTGATCATTGATGACACGCCCGAGACGGTGCTCATCAGCGGCTTTGATCCCGTTCGGCGTGAGGTCGCGCGACTCGCACTGACGAAGCTCATCCAGGACGGACGCATCCACCCCGGACGAATCGAGGAGGTCGTGTCCAAGGCGCGCGCCGAGGTCGAGCTTGTCATGCGCCAGGCGGGCGAGGCGGCGGCATACGAAACCGGCGTGCCCGGCCTGCCCGCGGAGCTGATCAAGCTGCTCGGCCGGCTCAAGTACCGCACCAGCTACGGCCAGAACGTGCTCAAGCACTCGATCGAGACCTCGCGCCTGGCGGGCGTCATCGCCGGCGAGGTCGGCGCGGACATGCTCTCGGCCAAGATGGGCGGCCTGCTGCACGACATCGGCAAGGCTGTCGATCACGAGGTCGAGGGGCCGCACGCGACCATCGGCGGTCAGATCGCACAGCGCAACAACCTGCCGATGAAGGTCATCAACGCAATCGCCGCCCACCACCAGGAGGTCGAGTACGCGTGCGTCGAGGCGCCGATCGTCCAGATCGCGGACGCAATCAGCGCGTCGCGTCCGGGCGCTCGCGGCGAGTCGTCCGAGACGTACATCAAGAGGCTCGAGGAGCTGCAGGCGATCGCCGACAGCTTCGAGGGTGTCGAGAAGTCGTTCGCGGTTCAGGCCGGACGCGAGGTTCGCATCCTGGTCCGGCCCGAGGAGATCGACGATCTCGCCTCCACCCGCCTGGCGCGCGACATCGTGCGCAAGATCGAGGAAGAGCTGACCTATCCAGGCCAGATCAAGGTGACCGTCATCCGAGAGACGCGCGCCGTGGAGTACGCGAAGTAGCCGACGCCAAGCGGCCTAAAGGTAGAGCGTGAAACGGGCTCGTGGCCCGAGCTTGCCCTTGGGGTCGATGGCCCTGACTACGTAGGTAGCCGACGTCTTTCCGCGCGGAAGGTAGTCGATGACGCGCAAGCCGATCGTCTTCGCGATACGGGTTCCGTTGCGATAGACACGGTAGCCGGCGACCGGGCCAAGACCGCTGGACCAGGTGATACGGACCTTGCGCCGCACAACATGCACCGCCACGAGATTGCTCGGTGCGGTCAACTGGCTCGTCTGTGCAGGTGGTGACGTCGGGGTCGCCGAGGGTGTTGCGCCGGGGGATGGCGTCGCGCTCGGGGAGGCGACCGGCGTTGGCGTTGGCGTTGGCGTCGGTGAGGGCGTGGGACTCGACGTCGGGCTTGGGCTCGGCGAAGGTGCCGTCAGGCTGTCGCCCGGCCAAACCACGCTGATCGTCGCGCCGCTTGACGAGACGGCATACGTGGTCACCGTCACCCCGGTTGCGGGATCGGTGAACGTTCTATTCAGCGCGAGCGGCGCGTCACTGAACGTTGCCGTGGACGGTGTCGTGTCCAGCAGCTTTGATTGAACGCGAGAGGACAGGTCCGGAGCTAACCGGATCGTCACTCCGTGGACCACTGCAGCCGACTGCGCGAAGTTGTCGAAAGCGCCATGCGGTTGCCGAAACTCAAAGTAGAGATAGGTGCCATCTCGCCGGGCTACGCGTAGCAGGCGAGGTTGCCCGGAGAGCTCGGACGGCGCCAGCGAGTAGTAGCCACTGGTTGTGATCGTCTGGATGTCGGACAGCCAGCCGATCTGCGCCCGCTCCAGATTGGTCAGGTCGTTGGTGCCGGTGCCCATGATCGAGAATGGGTCGCCGTACTCGACGCTGGTGCACGTTGACGACAGGGTCACCCGAACGCCGTTTTTCGTGCAGTTGAAGGTGCTCGCGTGATGCACGCCAAAGTCGTGGCCGAGTTCGTGGCCAATCGTGCGCACTGTCATGAAGCCGTTGATCCACGAAGACTTACCGCCGATCGTCGACAGCCCTGCCCACTGGCAGTCCGTTCTGGGGAACATATAGACCACGTTGGCGTACTGGTTCGCGTCGACGTGCGCGGCAGTAAGAGCAGCGGCGCTCCAAGTGCTGTAGCGGCAGCTCGAGTTGTCATAAGGGACGGTGACCCAATTGAACACATCGCCGGTTATGGCAGTTGTGCCGTAGGAAACGTCCTGGTAGTAGGCGGCTACGGAGGATGTGGCACCGAATACGGTGCTTGCGACGGAACTTGTCGTCCACGGCTGCGATGGATCATTGGTGAAATTGAAGAGGACGACCGCGACCTTGCCGCTCCCCGCGGTGGCCGAGCTCGTTGACGAGACGCCGCTGGCAACCACGCTGCCGGCGATCAGCCCGGACTCAGTCTGGGCTCCAGTGACAGAGAGCTGAACGGACTTGCCGACGAGCTGAGCGACACCGGCGACAAGTGAGACGTCAACCGGAGCAACAGTTCCATCCTTCGCCTGGACGGCATATGCGTCAGTACTCGTCCCATGGGCGAAATCGTCGGAGTGCAGGACGACCAGTCGTCCGCCCAGTGTGTCTCCGACCGCAGGCGCGAAATCGCTGGCGAGGCTGGCGCCAGGCTCCGCGATGAGTGCCACGAGCGCTGCTGCCGCCACGATTCGGCGCGTCGCCCTGAGTGAGAGTCCCAATGAACACGACCTCGATTCGGTGCCATCTGACAACGAATCGAGTAGGCCACCGCGCGGCGCGACGCTCCATCACCTGCTCGTACTGCCGCGGTGATACGGAAGCCGCATTTCGACTCGACGCGGTGGTCGATAGGTGGACGTTGCGCGATAGCAACGACTCTCGCCCGCGCACCAGAAAATCGGTGTACTGGAAATGGGAAGTTAGTGCTACCGTCGGTGCAGTGCCCAGCAATTAGGAGACGTCCGCCCGACGTTCTCCCCGGAAGAAAGGACTTTTCAAACGTGAAGCCTGCCCGATCCACTTGGGTCGTGTCCTTAGTCATCTTTGCTTTCCTGCTCCTTCTTCGGCTCATGATCCAGGGATCGAGCCGACCAGAGCCGGAGACGGCGCCGGTCGAGGAGCCGCCCACGCCTGAGCCGATTGAGAGCCAGCCCGCCACGGCGGACGCACCGGCTCCAGCCGTCGAGTACGGGACGAGTTCGTCCGGTCAGCCAAACGGAGTCCGACGCCGGCTAGCGACGTTCGCTGTGACGTTCGCAATGGCGTCCACCCTGCTGACGGTCGGCGCCGGCTCGGTCTTCGCCGATCAGAGCGTCAATTCGCCCGGAAAAGTGCAGGACGACACGACGCAGCTGAACTGGAGTGGCCAAGGCGCGCCCGTCGATCAGAAGTGCGGCGACAATGCAGATCCCGGCGCGGGCGGCTACCAGAATGGCGCCACAGCGGACAACTACATGCTCTGGATCTTCACGACCGACGGGGGCGGCATCACCGGTACTCCAACGCTGACGATCAACGGCACCAACTACAGCAACGCGCATGCCACGGGCCAGTGGCAGATCGTTACTCCGTATGTCGATCCGAGCACGATAAGCGACGCGCACACGAACTTCGTCGTTGACGCGACGGGAAATGGCAGCTGGATCCTGACAATCAGCCACGGTTGCGGTGGCGGGACGGTCGAAGATCAGATCGTCGACCCGCACGGCAGCATCTTTGGGCCATGTTTGGATCCGGCCTACTACGCGACGTTCGATAACACGGCGAGCACCGTGCCGGTCAAGTTCCGGCTGCGCTGGATTACTACGCACGGCTTGAACGTCAAGGTCAGGATGGTTCCGGGCGGTTCAATGTGGACGACTTGGCAGCATTGGGCGAAGCCGGGCACATACGTGAAGCTGGCCTACAAGGATCCCAACACCAACGTCTGGACCCAGCTTGATCGCGTGCTTGTCCAGCATGGCCGTTTCCCTGCATGCGAGTACCAGCCTGGCTGGAGCGCGCAGTAGCCGGCCTCCCTTCTGGCCGCGTCAAAGCGGTCAAAAGCTCTCACCGATCGATCGGAAACTGGCGGACGGCCCGACGGCCGTCCGCCAGTCCGCGTATCGCCAACTCGTCAGCGATGGCCCCCCATCGCTGCTAACCTCGTTTCCCGGTCGCGGTCCGTTATGACTGCAGACGCTCATGGAGTATCCGAGGTAGACAACAGCGTCGGCGGCGTGCGCGCCGCCAATCTTTTGGCCCCACCGCCGGAGACGCCGCCTGCAGGCGCGCTGCGCGTGCTGATGATCGGGGACGTGATCGGAAAGCCGGGCCGAGTCGCGGTTGAGGAAACTCTCCCGCGCCTGCGCGCAGAACGCCATATCGACCTCGTCACGGCCAACGGAGAGAACCTCGCCGGCGGCATGGGTCTCACGGTGTCGACTGCCGCGGCACTCTTCGAGGCCGGCGTTGACGTCATCACGAGCGGAAATCACATCTGGGACAAGCGCGAGATCTATCCCGAGCTGGATCGAGAGGAGCGCATCCTGCGCCCGATCAACTACGGCGAGACGGGCGTGCCCGGCCGTGGCTGGGGCGTCTTCCACGCGCACGACGGCACGGAAGTGGCCGTCATCAATGCCCAGGGCCGAACGTTCATGGCGCAGATCGAGAACCCGTTCACCATGCTCGACGCGCTGCTCGACGACGGGGCGATGGACCTGCCCAAGGTGCGCCTGGTCGACTTCCATTGCGAGCTGACGAGCGAGAAGAACGCCTTCGGAATCCATCTCGATGGTCGCGTGAGCGCAATGTGCGGCACGCACACCCACGTTGCCACGGCCGACGAACGAATCCTGCCCAAGGGAACGGCGTACATCACCGATATCGGCATGACGGGGCCGCTGTACAGCGTCATCGGCTTCGAGCCGACAACCGTCCTGCCCCGATTCATCAACGCCTTGCCGACGCGCTTCGAGGTCGGCCACGGACCAGTCCTGCTGAACGCGGTCCAGATCGATATCAATTCAGCCACCGGACGCGCCCTCAGCGTTGCGCGTCTTAACCAAGTCATCGAGGTCGCCTGATGGTCCAGGTACAGAGTCGTTTCATCGAGCCGGAGCCGCAGCCGGGCTGGCCCAAGAACCATGTCGATCTTCACTGCCACACAAATCGCTCTGACGGCGTCCTGTCACCGCTGGAGCTGTATACGGCGATGGCCGATGTGGGCATCGCGGTGGCCGGGATCGCCGACCATGACACGCTCGCGGGCTACCGACAGCTGCGCGATCTGCTCGCGGCGGGCGCGCTTCCGGCCAATGGGCCGCAGCTCATCCCTTCAATCGAGATCAACAGCATCGCCGATCGCGCGCTGATCGACCTCGGCGTCGAGCTCGAAGAAGGCGAGCTGCACATCCTGGGTTACGGCTTCGACGTCGATGACAGCACGTTCGAGCGCAAACTGGAGGGCCAGCGCGATGCGCGCATGGCGCGCCTGCAGATGATCATCGAACGCTTGCGTGAGCTGAACGTGCCGATCGACGAGCAGATCGCTCCGGCCCTGGCGAGTGAGGAAGCTGTCGGCCGGCCGCACATCGCCCGCGCCATGGTCGCCGCAGGTCATGTCGAAACGGTCCAGGAGGCGTTCGACAAGTGGATCGATCGCAACGGTCCGGCGTACGTGCCGCGTCAGGGAATGCGCTCGCGCGAGGCGGTCGACGCGATCATCGACGCAGGCGGTATTCCGGTTCTCGCCCACTATCCGGCTGCTCCCGAGCAGCCAAGCCTCGTCGATCTCGTCATGGGCTGGGGCGTGGTCGGACTCGAGGTCTATTACCGTCGCTTCGCCCCGGAATCCGTGCAGGCGATGGAGGAGCTGGCCGGCGAACGCGGACTCCTCGCAACCGGCGGCAGCGATTACCACGGCGACACGGGCTCGTACGCTGATGCGATGCTCACGACGTACGTGCCAAGGGCCATGGCGGACAAGCTGCTGGCGGCGATCGCCGAGACCGCGGCTACAGAGGTTTCGGTCGACTAGCCGTGAGCACACGGATGCTGCCCGTCCTCGAGGCCCGCAGCGCGGATGCTTCGGGCGCGCGCGTGCAGGTCACCGATGAGCTCGCCGAGTTCGTAACCGACGATGTCGCCCTGCCGAGCTTCCACGTCTGGACGCTGGGCTGCCAGATGAACCACTCCGATTCGGAGGAGATGGCAGGCGCGCTTTCGGCGGCGGGCTGCGCACAGGCGGCCAGCCTCGAGTCGGCGGAGCTTATCGTCATCAACTCGTGCGCCATCCGTGAACAGGCGGAACAGAAGGTGATAGGCCGCATGGGCCACCTGGCCAGGCTGCGCGCGGCCAATCCGGCGCTGCGCGTCGTGCTCACCGGCTGCTCCGTGCGCACGGACAACGTGCACACGCTGCACAAGCGCTATCCGCAGGTGGATCTCTTTCTGCGTCCGGATGAGGAGCCGGAGCTGACGGCGCGGCTGGGTCTGGTCGGCGCGACCTCTCCGGGCAGGATGGTCACTTCCGTGCAGCGTCGAAGCACGATCTCAGCCTGGCTCCCAGTCATCTACGGCTGTGACAAGACGTGCACCTACTGCATCGTTCCCTTCAGCCGCGGGCCGGAGCGAAGCCGGCCTTTCGACGAGGTCATTGGCGAGGCACGCTCGCTGGCGGCGGCGGGCTATCGCGAGATCACGCTGCTGGGCCAGAACGTCAACTCATACGGGCACGATCTACCTGCCCAGGAGCGCTTCGGCCATGTGCGCCGGGCGCGCGACATCGGCCGCAACATCGATCTCGACGGGCGCCCTGATATCGCGGAGCTGCTGCGCGGCATAGATGCCCTGCGCAGCGCCGATGGCGTCCAGGGCATATCGCGCGTCCGCTTCGTGACCTCGCATCCGTGGGACCTGTCGGATCGGCTGATCGAGGCGATGGCGGAATCGAGCTCGGTCTGCGAACACCTGCACCTGCCCGTCCAGTCCGGCGACGATGAGGTGCTGCGTCGAATGGGACGGCAGTACACGATCGACTCGTATGTCCGCCTGGTCGAGAAGCTGCGCGCCGCGGTGCCCGGCATCAGCCTCACGACGGACATCATCGTGGGCTTCTGTGGCGAGACCGAGGATCAATTCGAGAAGACCCTCGCGCTGCTGCGCGAGGTTCGCTTCGAAACAGTGTTCGCGGCCGCCTTCTCGGTGCGGCCCGGAACCCCTGCCGCCAGGTTGCGCGACGACGTGCCGCGTGCGGAGAAGAAGCGCAGGCTGCAGAATCTGCTCGATCTCCAGGAGGGCATCGGACGCGAGGTCAATGAGACCTGGGTAGGGAAGACAACGCAGGTGCTCGTCGATCAGACGCGGCCGCAGTCGAGCCACTCCGACCAGCCGGCACAGAAGGGCATCGTGCGGCTCGCAGGGCGCAACCGGCACAACAAGCTCGTCCACTTCGACGGCCGCCCGGAGCAGATGGGCCAGCTCGTCAAGGTGCGCGTCGAGCGCGCCGGGCCGTATGCGCTGGTAGGCACCCTCGACGGCTGAGACTTCCCTCCCGCCGCTGATCGTCATCTGCGGCGCCACGGCGACCGGCAAGACCGGTCTTTCCCTGGAGCTCGCGCAGCGCATCCCGAAAGCGGAGATCATCGGCGCCGACTCGCGCCAGGTGTACCGCGGCATGGACATCGGCACGGCCAAGGTCACCGCCGCCCAGCGCGCACTTGTACCGCATCACGGACTGGATCTCGCCGACCCCGATCAGCCATTCACCGCGGCCGACTATCAGCAGGCAGCCTTCGACGCCTTGCGCGCTATCGGCGCGCGCAGAGGCGTGGCTGTGCTGGTCGGGGGCACGGGCCTCTACCTGCGCGCCGTGGCGCGCGGTGTGCCGCTCTCAGAAACCGGCCGTGACCCGGCCGTCCGGGCCGGGCTCGAACGCAGGGTGGAGGAGGAGGGCATTGAGCAACTCGCTGCGGAGCTGCGCGCGGCTGCTCCGGGAGTGGCGGCGAATACGGACCTCTCCAACCCGCGTCGCGTCGTGCGCGCCCTCGAGCGCGTCGCGGTTCTCGGCGATGTTCCCCAACCGGTTCCGCGCGGCTACCCCGCCCGGTCTGTGTGGATCGGCATGGCCCTGGAGCCATCGGCGAGCGCCCACCGCATCGCCGACCGTGCCCGCGCTCAGTTCGAAGGTGGGCTGCTCGAAGAGGCGCACGGTCTGCGCGCCCGCTATGGCCCCGATCCTCGAGCCTTCTCGGGCATCGGATACAGAGAAGCATTCGCAGCTCTCGATGGAACGCTGACCCGCGATGAGGCCGTCGCCCGCACTATCGCCCGCACGCGACAGCTCGCCCGTCGCCAGCGAACGTGGTTCCGGGCGGAGACCGACGTCACGTGGGTCGCCGGTACGGACATCAATGCCGTGGATCGGGTACTCGCCAGCGTGACGAAGGTACTTGAAAAAGCGTAGTTCGAACCGATGTGCGTCGGACTAGCATGCGTCCGTCCGAAAGGGGGGTGCTGCTGGAGGGATGAATACCGCATGAGGAAGATCGCGCGCACAACGCTGGGTGTGCTCGTGGCCCTGGGGATGCTGGCGACGGTGCCGGCAGTTGTGCTGGCCGCCGGGCCGGCATGCGGCGACACGCTGACTGCGAACACGACCCTGACGACCAACCTGGACTGCTCGGCCTATGACGGCAACGCGCTGACCCTGGGGGCCAACGGCATCACTCTCAACCTCAACGGCCACAAGATCACCGGCTATGCCGGTGACGACTACGACAGCGGCGTGCTCGTCGAGGCCAACAACACGGTAGTCACCAATGGGACGATCGAGAACTTCGGCTACGGCGTCTATCTCGATCACGTTGTGAAGACCAAGGTGAAGTGGTTGACGATCAACGGCGAAGCCGGAGGGTCGGATGACTACGGCATCTATGTCGATCGAGGAGCGGCCAACAAGATCAACCACAACACGGTTGACGGGACATACGATGGCATCTATCTCGCGTACGGAGCCTCGCACGTCATCAAGCACAACAATGTGACCGCCGACGACACGGCCTTCTATCCCAACTACGAGACGCTGGACACGTTCGCCTATAACACGGCTCATGCGGCGTACGGCTTCTACGATTACGACAGTGGTGGCAACAAGTACCAGTACAACACTGCCAACGGCGGCAGCGAGACCGGCTTCTACATGGAGTGCGATGACTACGGTCACGTGACGCTGATCGGCAACACCGCCAACAACAACGGCGCCGGCTTCTATCTCACCGACTGCTACATCGATCCTCCCGGATCGGCCCGAGCGTCGCTGATCAAGGGCAACACCGCCAACGGCAACACCGGCAACGGCTTCGAGGACTACTACTCCGTCGGATCGACCTGGACGCGGAACACCGCCAACGACAATGGTGATGACGGGTTCTACTTCGACTACCCGGGCGAGCTGACGATCACCTCCAACGTCGCCAAGCGCAACGCCAACTCGGGCTTCGAGTTTGACGACAACAACGGCGTGGGCTACGGCGCCCCCAAGGTGGTCCGCTGGAACACGGCCAACAAGAACGACTACGGTTTCTATGCCAATTCGGGCATACCCCACACGAGCAATACGAGCCCCAACACAGCGACCAACAACACCACGGCCAACTGCTACAACATGGTCTGCCCATGAGGCCGTAGGCTCGGCAACCAGGTAGCCAATCAGAGGGCCGGGAAATAGCCCGGCCCTCTTGCTGTGTCGCGGGGTTAGCGCGTGAAGGTCAGGCCGGTGGGATCCGGGAAACGCGCCTTCAGGCCCCAGCCGCCGAACGTCTCTGAGACGGCGATCACGAGCTCGTTCTCGCCCTTGGCGAGGGGCAGGAAGACCGTGTCCCAATAACCGATCGAACCCAGGAAGCGATAGTCGCGCGACCGGTAGTCGTCGCGGCCGGCGAAGATCGGACGTCCGTTCAGATACACGACCGCGCGATCGCTGAAGCCCAGGTCCATCGGCCGCAGCCCCGCGTCGTTTGCGGTAACCGTGGCCCTGGCGAACACCGTGTTGAGGGTCGTGCCCAGAGGATGGGCACGGGCCAGGTTGGTGAGGCCGCTGGGCTCGGCGTCGAGATACGTCCAGGTGCGCGCCGCCGAGGGCGCGACGCCTTCGGAGACGATGTTCGACACCCACCAACCGGGCACAGTGCCCTCTTCCATCTCTTCGGCCGCCGGGGGCGCGCCGCGGAGGACGGGCGCTGTTGTGTCGTATGCGAAGCGAGCGCAGTAGCTTCCCGCTCCGCCCGGCATCAGCCCGATGGCGCCAGTCGTGGCCGGGACGCGCAGACGGGCGAAGACAAGTGCCGGGGTTTCCATGTCGTCGATGTACGCCTCGCCGCGATCACCGGCAAAACACACGCGCAGTGTGAACCAGCGTTGCCTGGGAATGTCGACCGGAGCCCAGTAGCCGCTCCCGTGGTAGAGCTGCCATGCGTACACGCCGTTGAATACCGGCGTGTACTGGACCGCATCGGGGTTGCCCGACTGGTGCGGCCGAACGAAGAACGACTCGTACGTCTTGCCGGAGACCCGCCACGCAACGCCTGGAAACGCCCGATCGCCAGGGAGCCACAGGTCGAGCTCGATTGCCCCGTCGCCCAGCTCGGCATCGGGCGCCTCGACGATGACCGGCGCATCGTCTTCAAAACGGATGCACTTTCGGCCGCCCATGTCGTCGTCGGTGGCGGCACCAACGACCTTGCCAATCATGCTTTGTAAGTCGAGTACGGCAAGTCCCATGGCGCAAGTGTGCCCACTTACGAGCCCGGGCGCAAAGGAAGCTCGTTGCGCCGCCGGGTTCCCTCCCGGTCAGTCGGTGATGCCGTGGACCTCGATCTCGTCGATGACATCCTCGACGCCGCTGACGCGGCTGATGACATCAACGATGGTGTCGGTATCGTCGATGTCGTCGACGGTGCCACGGACGACGACCGTGCGGCCACGCGTTCCGATGATGATCGTTTCGGCGTAGTCGCTCGTGGCCGCATCTGCCCGCAGCGCGTCTCGTATTCGGTCGTGGAACTCACCGGCCGCCGGCACGAGCTCGGTTTCGTGGCTAGTGTCGTACGGATCGTCCTCGGCGGTTGTGCCGAAGCCAGCCGCGATCCGGATGCCCTGCGGGTCGTCATCGTCGGTGACCACGGGCGGGTCGACTGGAGGCACCCAGGTCAGGCCCTCCTGCGCGGCGACCTCGGGATCTGACGTCTCGCCCTCGCGCATCTCGCGGTCGGCCAGACCCTCCACGGTGTCGCGGTATTCGGTTGCGGTCTCGCCCTCGTACAGCTCGGTGTCGGTCAGGTCGTCGTCGTCCATCTCGACCTCGTTCGAATGGAGGTAGGCGACCTGGTCGCCTTCCTGTTGCTCGCCGGCAAGCTCATGAGCGAGCGCGTCACCGTCGAGGTCAGGTTGATTGAGCCTGGTGCTGTTGCCCTGTTCGGGCGGTAGTGGACCTTTCACGAGCACAGCATAGGCCTGCGCGGTCGCGCGACAAGGGTGCCACAACGTGGCCTGCTGAGCGTTCGTCGGGCCGGTGCGGTCGTGCGGCCGCGCCGGCGCCCTATCCTTGGGGCGAATGAACACCAAGAGCCGAATGGTCGACCTAGCTCCGCCCATGGAGCGCGCCTTCCTGGTGGCCGTCGACACCGGAAACGACGCCGGCTGGACCGCTGAGGACTCGCTCGCGGAGCTGGCCAGCCTTGCCGATACGGCCGGCGCCGAGGTCGTCGGCGCCGAATGGCAGAACCGGCGCCACGTGGATCCGAATTGGTACGTTGGCAAGGGCAAGGCCGAGGATCTGGTCGCGGCCAAGCGTGAGACGGGCCTGACCCTGCTGGTCGCCGACGACGAGCTCTCGCCCAACCAGCAGCGCGCCCTGGAGAGCCTGCTCGGGGTCAAGGTGCTGGATCGCAGCGGCCTCATCCTGGACATCTTTGCCCAGCACGCGCGAACGCACGAGGGTCGCCTGCAAGTCGAGCTGGCGCAGCTCGAATACCAGCTCCCCAGGCTGACTCGACTGTGGACCCACCTGTCGCGCACTCAGGGCGGCATCGGATCTCGCGGGCCGGGCGAGACACAGCTCGAAACCGACCGGCGCATCATCCGCGACAAGATCAAGAAGCTGCGCGAGCGTGTCGAGCAGGTGCGCCGCCAGCGCGACACTGCAGCGCGTGCTCGCGACAGGCGGCTCATACCAACCGTCGCCATCGTTGGCTACACGAATGCAGGCAAGAGCTCAATGCTCAATGCGCTCGTCGGCACGGAGGCTGCCCGCGCGGAGGACCGACTCTTCGCGACCCTGGATCCGACCAGCCGCACGGTCAAGCTGGGCGACGGCCAGACCGCCGTCATGACCGACACCGTGGGTTTCATCCATAAGCTGCCGCACCAGCTAATCGACGCGTTCAGAGCCACGCTCGAAGAGGTAAATCGTGCCGACATGCTGCTCGAGGTGGTTGATGTCGCCGACGGCCATGCGTCCGAACACCGACACACGGTCCAGCAGGTGCTCGACGACCTTGGAGCCGGCGACAAGCCGCGTCTGTTGGTCTACAACAAGGCCGACCTGGTCGACCCCGCGGCAGCCGACGGCTCCGTCCCCGCCCCCACGATCACAGGCTCCGTGCTCGTCTCGGCAACGACCGGCTACGGCATGGAAGCGCTGCGCCTCCGCTTGAGCGACCTGCTCGCGTCTCTGTGGGAAGAAGTGGATGTCGCCGTTCCGTACAGCGAGGGTGCGTTGCTGGCCCGGGTTCGCGAACGCGGCACGGTTGATATCGGCTACCGGGCGCGCGACGTTCGAGTACGCGGCCGCGTCGCCCCTTCGCTCGCAGATGAGCTGCGCGCCGCCTCGTGGGGCGGCGACGGCAGCAACTGACTTGCCGCGCAACGACCACAACATCGTCGTCAGCAGTGCCGCGGCCGGTGATGGCTGGCAGTGCCGCGTCGAGGTGGACCATCGGTACAGCTTCCAGGTCGATGTCTCTGCAGCGGAGCTCCTGCGCTACGCGCCGTCCGTGGCGGACCCGAAGGACCTCGTCGAACGCTCGTTCCGCTTCCTGCTCGAACGTGAACCGCCGAGTTCGATCCTCAAGAGCTTCTCGCTGCTCACTATCGAGCGCTACTTCCCTGAGTACGCCGCAGAGATCCGAAGGCGCCAGCCACCGGCTGACTGAGCCAGCAGACAACACAAATCCCACGGGCCGCCGCTTGGAGTCGGGACGTTGGAGGAGAGTTCGGCCGCCGCTCAAGGCCCAAGCGGCGGCCCATGTATTCGCTTGTTCGCAGAGCACCGGGCCCAACCGGTGCTCTGCGCATTTGGTCTACTGCGGCATTGCCAGGTGCCACGAGGGGCTGACGCTGGCGCCGTTCGTGTCCCCCGCGGCGGAGTCGGCGGCGAACATGTACAGCGGCTTGCCGTAATACGTGACCTGGCTGGTGCCATCGTCTGACCGAGTGAAGACCGCGAAGTCCTCCTGGTCGATGCCGGTGCCCACGACGACTGACTCACCGATCGCGACCGTCAAGGCCGGCCAGTTGGACAGACAGTCGCCCGTGCACGCGCTTGAGTTCGCCGTCGCGTCCTTGTCGTACTCATAAAGGGCCAGACCGGTAGGTCCGACGAGGTAACCGGCGCCCGAGACCGAGACCGTCGATCCACCGGCGGCCGGTGAGCTGGCTGCAGACGACGCCGTCGGGCAGGGGACAACCTGGTAGTGGGCGTCGTAGCACGGGCCGCCGATGGCCGCACTGCTCGCCGGCGCAGTGGCGGGTGCGCTCGCTGGAGCGCTCGGCGCGCTGCTCGCGACTGGCAGCACGCTCGCTTTGGTCGCAAGGTGCCAGATACCGCCGACGCCGTCGCCGTTCTTGTCGCCGACCGCTTGGTCACCGGCGAAGTAGTAGAGCGGGATGTCCTTGAAGGTCACCTGCGCCGTGCCGTCCTCGCGAGTGATCGTGGCGAAGTCCGTCTGCGTCAGGCCCGCGCCGATGGCCAATTGCACGCCGCCTTGGAGCGTCAGCGCCGGCCAATTGCTTGCGCACTGGCTGGCCTGGCAATTGCTGGTGCCGAGCGTGTCCGTGTCGAACGTGTACAGCGTGTGTCCAGTCGGGCCGACGAAGAAGCCGGCCGGCGCGAGCGAGACCGTATAGGCCAAGGTCACTGGCGGGGTGGCCGAGGGCGGCGCAGCCGTCGCGGGAACTGCCGTTGGCTGGGGCGTGCTTGCCGCGCCGGCGCACGCGGCGACAAACGCGGCAAGCGCCACTGTGGCGGGTAACGCGAATCTGAGACGAAACACAATTTGACTCCTTCTTTTTAGCGCAAGTGGGCCTCGTCGCATTCTTCTAAGGACGGCCGGCGGGCGCAATTGACTTACGTCTCAGACCTTGGTCCGAATTTGCTGTGGGCCATCGGATTACCATCCGCCGATGCGTCAGGTGATCGGCCGAGGTCTGCTCGAGGTGGACGTCGGCTAACTAGCCGAACTGGCCGCCCGCTATGCTCGGGTGGTCGTTGATATCGGAACCGGATCGGGCTCGGCCGTGCTCAGGCGCGCGGCGCGCGAGCCCGAGACGCTGTTCGTCGCCCTTGACGCCGACGCGAGCGCTATGGCTGATTCGTCACGGCGCGCAGCGCGCCCCGCCCGGCGCGGTGGTCGCGACAACATCCTCTTCCTCGTCGCGGTCGCCGAGTCGCTGCCCGGGGAGCTGTGCGGCATCGCCGACGAGGTGACCGTCATCCTGCCGTGGGGCTCACTGCTGTCCGCGGTGCTCGACCCGGGCAGCGCCAGGCAGGGTGGCATCGCCCATCTATTGAAGAACGACGGCGAACTGACGCTGCTGCTGTCCATCCAGGCCCGGGACGGGATCGCCGGCAACGTCGAGCTGGACCAAGATGGAACGTGCGAGCTCGCGCGCCGCTACAACGTCGCCGGCCTCGAAGCGCTCGACGTGAGGCTGGCCGGCCGATCGGACGTGGAGACGCTGTCGTCCGGCTGGGGGCGCCGGCTGGGCATCCCGGAGCGCCGCTCGGCGTGGCTCTTCCGGATGCGCAAGAGGTGGTCGAGCGGAGGTGAATTGAGTGCGGACGATCGGGATTGTGCTGAACGTGCGCGCTGAGCAGCGGCCGAGTTCGAAGCGGGTTTTCGCGATATCGAGCTACCGACCTGGCTGGAGTTGCGCGACAAGGGCGTCCTGCGCAGCGCAACCTTGACGCGCCTGGACATCAGCGCGCAAGGTCGATGAAGCGGTCCAGTACCCGGTCGCGTGCATCTTTGACGACGACGAAGGTCATCACGAGCACGACAACCCCAGCAGATGTCGTGCGAGTCGCTCTAGCCCTGGTTCGTTGCGACGCCCTTCTTCTTGGTCGAAGTCTTGGGCTTCTTGCCGCCGCCCTTGCTGCCGGGACCCTTGTCACCCATGTCAGTCGAGCCTCTGTGTGGGTTGAGACGAGCATCGTACGCCGCCGAGAGGAGGACGCCTCGTTCCACGCCGGCGGCTGGAAAGTCGGATGTGGCGCCCCGAACCGCCACGTCCGCCCCAGCGCCCGAGGCGTGGCGGTTTCCCCGCCACGCCTCTCCCCACGCTATCGCTGAATCTGGACGGAGTCGACGATGCTCTGCAGCTCGGCGAGGTCGCTCGGATTTGCCGTTGACAGATAGGTGGCCACGATCAAGAGCGGCTCGCTATTGACGTCGAAGACATAGACCTTGTCTGTCTGGCCTTGGACCTGCCTCCAGCCGCCGCTCTCATCTGGTCCCGGATCGGGCCACAGTCGCAGGAACATCTCACAGCCAGGGACATCGAGCGAGTCAGGCCTGCTTAGCTCGACGAGTTGTCCGCTGAGGCCGTCGATAGTTGCGGGTTTGGCCGGGACCACCGACGACCCGAGGGGCATATGGGCACGTGTCTGACTCTCGAGAGCGTCGACGACTTGCGCGGCCGTATCGGTTTGCTTCAGCGTGCCGCTCCAGAAGCACTCATCTCCATAGACGTGGTCGACCTTCCATGGGCTGAAGATGACTGTGCTCGTGAAAACGTCACCCGGCTTGCCACCCTTGGTGATGGAGGCCCCATCAGTGCTCCAGCCTGCTGGCAGCGTGAAGCTAACTGGCGTCACGGTGACGGCCGGATCGTCAATCACGTAGCGACCCGGCGTGAGAACTGCCGAACCTGACGGCACGGGTATGGGCGAAGGGCTTGGTGTGGGCGCGACAGTCGGCGTCGGCGTTGACGCCGGCCCGGTGCTTGTGGACGGTAGAAATCGGATCGCGACGATCGCGACGACCGCGATGGCGACAGCGATCAGCGCGAAGCGCGTTGCAGTCATGATTTGGGGCTCCTTCCACGGGCCGAAGACGGCCCATTGACGTGTCTGGTCAAGCGCGGTCCGCACCGCGTCGAAGGAACGGTCAGGCAGTTCGTTCATGCCTTCGTCGAGAAAGGCTTTGATCAGTAGGTCTGGATCGCGTCGTGAGCTCATGCCAGCCGCTCCTGGGAAAGTGGCGACGGGCGGGCGTCAGCCTCCAGGCTGGCCCGTAGGGCAGCCGTCGCATGGTGCAGTCGGGACTTTGCCGTCCCGAGCGGTATGCCCAAATGGAGTGCGACGTCGGGCAATGGCAGCCCGACGTAGTGATGAAACACAAGAACCGTTCGCTGCTCGAGCGTGAGCCTCCGGAAGGCGCGCTCTAACTGGTCGCGGTCGTGAACGGTCAGGATGTCCGTCGACTCTGCCTGGTCGTGCAGCGGCAACACGCGAACCTCGGCCCGCATTCGAGTCCTGCGCCTGGCCTCGGCGTAGCACTCGTTGGTCAGGATCCGGTGCAGCCATGGTTCGAAAGCGTCGGGGTTGCGCAGCGTCCGGAGTTGACGCCAGGCGGAGATGAGCGCGGCCTGCACCGCATCATCGGCCCGGTCGGCGTCACGCAGGATTCGGAACGCAATCGCCATGCACTTGTCGCCGACCAAACGCGCCAGGGCATCGAAGGCCTCTCGATCGCCCCCTCTGGCACGTTCGACGAGCGCTCTGTGCACCCCGACTCTCCCTCTGCGGTCGGTCCAATCTGGACAGATCACCCTAGAGAGTTGAGCGCGGCCTCGTATCGTTCAATCTTGAGCAGAAATGGGCCGTCAGCCCTCCGCGACGTAGCGGCGCTCGCCTGTGCGCGCATCCACGTAGACGCGCATGCGGCGATTGGAGGTGGGGTCGACGAATACCTCGTCCGTGGGCCGGAAGCGTGGCTCCAGGGGACCAGGCTCTCCGCCGCCCGGCCCGGGCGCAAGATTGGCCATTTCGGCCGCCTCTGATCGGTACCGGCCGGCCTCGATGACCACCGCGATAAGCACGATGGCCCCGCTGATGACGAGCCATGCGCCAACCACCCATCCGATCGCCGGATCGGCCACGAAGAGAGCAAGGCCGCCGAGCATCATCAGCGCCCCGATCGTTCCAATGACGACGCGTACGACGATGGAGCCTGTAGTCATGGAATCCGGCTACTCAGTCTGCGGTTGGGCTGCCTGCTGGTCAGGAACGACCACCACGGCCGTGCCATAAGCCACGATCTCGGACATGGTGTTGGCCAACTCGGTGCTGTCAAAGCGCATCGAGATGATCGCGTTGGCGCCCATCATCGTCGCGTTCTGGACCATCCGATCGATCGCCTGGCGACGCGTGTCCTCGAGCAGGCTGGTGTACTCGTGGATCTCGCCGCCGCCGATGGAGCGCAGGCCGGCCATGATGTTGCCGCCCAGGCCGCGGCTGCGTACGACCAAGCCGAATACCTGGCCCTTGGTCTCCTGGACGCGCCAGCCGGCGATGAAAGGTGCGGTCGCAATGAGCATGTGCTTGTCTGTCCCTCCTGGGTGACCAAGTCTACTTTGATGTTCTTGGCTACATTCTGGCAATGCCCGACAGCGAGATGAAGCAGCGCATGCTGCGCGGCGACGAGTACATGGCGACCGATGAGCAGCTGACTGCCGAGCGCGAGCGCTGTTCCGTGCTATGCGAGCGGATCAACGCATTGTCGGCCGCCGCCGAGCCGGCGCGGCTGACGCTCTTCCGCGAGCTGCTCGGCGGCATCGGCGACGACACGCTGATCCAGTCGCCATTCCGCTGCGACTACGGCTACAACATCACGATCGGTCGCCGCTCGTTCATCAACTACGGCGGCATCGTGCTCGACGTCGCGCCGGTTGCGATCGGCGACGAGGTGCTGATCGCAACCAACGTCCAGATCCTTACCGCGACCCACCCGCTCGACGCGACACGCCGGCGCGCGTGGTGGGAGTTCGCTAAACCCATCTCGATCGGCGACGGCGCGTGGATCGGCAGCGGCGCGCTGATCCTGCCCGGCGTGTCGATCGGGGAGAACGCGGTGGTCGGGGCCGGGGCAGTCGTTACCCGCAATGTCGAAGCGAATACCGTCGTGGTCGGCAATCCCGCGCGGGTCGTGCGCGAGCTATGACCGACGAGGCAGACGTCGAGGCGCAGATGCGCCTGCGCTCACGCTCTTTCGATGCTTGGGCGCTCGAGTACGACAGATACCGGCCCACGTATCCGCAGGCGCTGTTCGATCACATAGCCGAGCGTCTGGGGCTGCCCGCCGATGCCCGAGTGGCCGACCTGGGTGCCGGCACGGGCAAGGCGGCACGCCAGATGGCGCGCCGCGGCTGGCGCGTTACGGCGATCGAGCCTGGGGACGGGATGCTCGACGTTCAACGTGCGCGAGCGGCCGCCGAAGGATTGGAAATAGACGCCCACCTCGCCTCAGCCGAGGAGACGGGTCTCCCTGACCAGAGCGTAGACCTGACAACTGCAGCTCAGGCGTTTCATTGGTTCGACAAGCCACGTGCGGTGGCCGAAATGGCGCGCATCGTGCGCGCGGGCGGCGGCGTCGCGGTCTTCTGGAACGCCCGGGCCGACGAACGCTCCACGTTCCTGACCGAGTACACCGACCTTATGACAAAGTTCGTCCCCGAAGATCACATCGATCGGCGTGGCAACGCCCAGGTCAAGCCGACGACGCCCGCCGACCTCGAGCAGGGCGGCTTCTTCACGGTCGATGACAAGGCGATCCTTCGGCACGAGCTCGAGATGAGCCAGGACGCGTTCCTGGGCTACGTGTTCACCGCCTCCTACACCCGGCTCTTTGTCGATGGAGAGGCGCAGGAGCGGCTTCGATCCGACCTGCACGCGCTGATGGCCGAGCACTTCGGCAGTGGTCACGTTCCGGTGCCGTATGACGTGGACGTCTACGTGGGCAAGCGGATCTGAGCTACTCCGACAGCTGCCTGTACGCGGCCGCGAGATTCGCCAGCTGGTAGTGCGCGTTCAATCCGCTCGGATTGGGCAGCACCCAGACCTCGGAGCCCGCGAACCGCTCCTCCTGGCGCCCGATCGAAGCTCTCGTCCGATCAAACGCGGTCCTGTAAGTCGACACGCCCAGGAATGCGACCCTATGCGGCGCGTAGCGCTCGACCTTGGCCTCGAGCGCGTGCAGGCCGGCGCGCAGCTCCTCGGGCGACAGCTCGGCCGCGGTGGCCGTCGTGCGCGCCACCAGGTTCGTGATGCCGATGCCGGAGACGAGCAGCCGGTCCTGTTCTTCAGGGGACAGGAGTCGCGGCGTAAGGCCGGCCTCGTGAATCGCGCGCCAGAAACGGTTCCCCGGTCGCGCGAAGTGGAGGCCGGTGGCGCCCGACCACAGGCCCGGATTTATGCCCACGAACAGGATGCGCAGGTCGGGCGCGATCACGTCTACGAGCGTCCTGCTCCTGGCCGCCTCCAGCTCCGTGGGGGTCGGCTTCTTCACGTCGCGTCGGAGCGCAGCCAGTTCCCGACGCCGCGCACACGCTCGACCCTGATGTGGGTGACGAAACCCGGCGGCGGGTCGCTCATCTGCGGGAAGACGACATCTGGTCCCAGGTAGGTGTGGGCGAGCCGCTGGAGCAGCTCAGCTGCGCCGCCTTCCGTTATGCGCGCCGTTCCCTCAAGCACCAGGTATTCCTGGAGGCCCCATTCGTTGACCTTGGCCGAGGTGATCGAAAGTGCGACGCGAGGATCGCGGCGGATGTTCGCGAGCTTGCGCTGGTCGGGCAGCGTGCCGATCACGAGCTCCTCGTCCTGCACGCAGGTCCACGCCGTGCTGACGTGCGGCGAGCCGTCCGGATTGAGCGTTACAAGCGTCGCCACGGCGGCCGAATCGATGAGCGCAAGCGCTTCGGCGGAAAGCAGGTCCAGCACTTGCTGACGATACACGGGCGACCAATTGGCGCATGAGCGGGCGTATTGCACGCGGGCCGCGCCAAGTCGGCCGATGTGGTCGAAAATGGAGCCACCGATGAAACGCGCAGGCTCCATCCATGTCATCACCGGTTGCATGTTCTCGGGCAAGACCGAAGAGCTGCTGCGCCAGCTGCGCCGCGCCGACGTGGGCGGCCGGTCAGTGCTGCTGATCAGGCCCGCGATGGACACGCGCACGGCATCAGAGATGGCCGAATCACGCTCCGGCACGAGCTTCGCGTGCACGACGGTTGACGGCGCCGAGAGCATCCCTGAGGCAGTCGCCGCGTCGCCGTGCGAGGTAGTCGCGATCGATGAGGCCGAGATGTTCGACGAAAATCTTGCCGCGGTCGTCGAACGAATGGCCACGGAAGGCTACGAGGTCATCGTGTCCGGTCTGGACACGGACTTCGCCGGGCGGCCCTTCGGTGCGATGCCGACGCTGCTGGCCCAGGCCGACTCGGTCGCCAAGCTGACCGCGATCTGCACCTTCCCCGGCTGCGGCCAGGAGGCGACTCGGACACAGCGGCTCGTGAACAATCTGCCGGCCGCGATCGACGATCCGTTGATCGTCATCGGCGGCACGGAGGATCGGCGCGAGCCGGACAGGTACGAGGCACGTTGTCGAACCCATCATCGCGTCGCGCCGGCGCGTCAGGCAGCGTCTCAGGCGGCCTGAGCGAAGCTCACCGATATCTGCCGTTCCAGGCCGGGCAGCGGCATCGAACGCGCCTCCGACTCAATGGCCTCCTTCTCGGCGCTCGTCAATTCGCGCCACGTGTCGATGGTGACCTTCTCGTTCGCCCGGCGCCATACGCCCGCAATCTCGCCCTTGACGAGCAGGGCGCCGGGCCACACGCGCGGAGTCCACAGCTCCGGCCGGCGCCTCGCGTCAGGCACGAGCAGCTCGCGATCGCGGCCCCAGAGCAGGAAGAACGTGTCGCCACTGGGCAGCAGACGTGCCGGCGCGGTCGCCTTGTCGCCGCCGTCGCGTATGAACGGCTCGTCGCGCGCGAGCAGCCACCCCTCACCGATGGGCGACCGCGCCGGCACGAGCTCCTCGCGATTGCCGCGAACGTGGCCGTCCCGGCGCGGCCCGAGATGCCCGCCCACTCGGAGAAGGACTCCGGCCGTGGTCGGGCCGAAGATGTGCACATAGCGCCGGGCCAACTCGGCACGCGCGTCGGAGACGCTCATCTCGGGGCGCCGGCACGCTCCATATCGTGGGCGCGAGTGCTCCCTCCCAGCGGATGGCGATGCGTCCGGTGGTCGTGGCATAGCGGATCGCGTTGCCGACGCCGAGCGCAGCCTGGACGTCGCGGTCCCTCATGCGTCGGCCCGCGAGGACCGACTCGAGTGAATTGGCCATCTCGTGCGCGCGCCGTCTGCCCTTGTCGTCGTCCGGTAGTCGGGCGAGCGTGAACACGGGCATGTCCTGGTTTGCGACGGCGTAGACGCTATAGCGCGGGCCCCACACCTGGATCAGCGCGGGCTGGTCGAGCACGTCGGGCGACGTGCCGATCACCCGGGCATGGATCGACAGCTGCGCAGCACGCGGCATGCTGTCCTGAAGGCCGGCCCACGCGGCCTGTCGGAGCGCATCCGGGCTCATCGGCAGCCGCTCATCGAGCGCGCTGGCCCGGCGCCGAAAATCGACGATCTGCTCTCGGGTGAGCGCCAGGGGAGGGCTCAAGCCGCGCTGTCCACGGCGCGCAGAAAGTCGATCAGGGCGCTGAAGTAACGCTCCTGATCGTCAAAGATGGCCAGGTGGCTGCCTTCTGGGACACTCGGCGTAGCGGCCCGCCGGCAGGCGTTCGGACATCATGCGCATCCACGCCGGGTCCATCGTGTCGTAGCGCGCCCCGATGACGAGCGTGGGCACGGTGATGGTGGCGAGCTGCTCGGTGCGATCCCAGTCTTCGAGCGTTCCGGACAGCCCCAGCTCGCTGGGGCCTTGCATCCTGACGTAGATGTCCTCGTTGATGTGGGCGAAGCCACGATTGACCGGGTCGGGCCACTCCTTCACTGGCATGCGCAGCACGTGATGCTCGTAGTGATGCTCGGTCAGCAGCTCCATGTAGCGCGGGTTGCTCGTATCGCCGCGCGCCTCCATGTCCTTTATTTCGGCCAGCTTGGACTGGTCCATCGCGGGCATGAGCACGTCGCGCGCGTAGGCGTTGTAGGCGGGGCAGCTCGACATCATGTTCGAGATGACGAGGCCCTTGAGCGCGTCCTGGTGGTGCAGCGCGTACTCCATGGCCAGGATGCCGCCCCACGAGTGGCCGAGCAGGAAGAAGTTGCCGGCGTCGAGCCCCAGCGCCAGGCGCACCTGCTCGACCTCGTCGACGAAGCGCGGCAGATCCCAGAGCGATGGGTCGGTGGGCTTGTCGCTGTACCACGAGCCGAGCTGGTCATAGAAGTAGTACTCGATGCCTGCGGCGGGCAGGTAGCTGTCGGCCGGCTCGAAGAACTCGTGCGTCGCGCCCGGGCCGCCGTGCAGGAAGAGCAGCTTGATGCGCGGGTTGTTGCCGTGGCGCTTGGTCCACACGTTGAAGCGGCCGCTGGGCGTGTCGATCGGTATGAGCCGGACGCCGCCGGTCAGCCGATCGGGCCGGCCGGAGTCGTCGAGATACGGATGGATCGAATTCATCGCGTGACAAGCTCCCGGATCTGCTCGATATGGCCGCGCTCATGATCGGCCAGCCAGTTGCCGTAAAAACGCACCGTGTGCTCGACGATGCGGCCCGGCGCATCGGTCACGACGGCGATTCGCGTCCAACCGTCTGCGGGTAGAGGCTCGAGCGCGCTGAGCAGTTGACGCCGATGTTCGTCCATCGCGTCGAGCTCCTTGTCCACCGGCCATGTGCCGTAATCAGTCTTGAGGTGGTGCTCGCGCGGGCTCAGCCGTCGCCAGCGCGGCCGGTCCTCGGCGACGATGCGCATCATCTGGGTACCCAGCACATCCTCGGACGCGTGCAGGTGGCCGATGATGTAGCGGATCGACCAGTCGTCGGGCCGCGCGACGCGATCCAGTTGAGCATTCGTCATCGAGTTCGCAATCTGGCGCAGGTCGGGCATCGTCGTGCCCAGGATGCCGAGGATCTCATCGGGCGTCAGCTCAGGGCGGGGCAAGGCCGTCTGATTTACGGAGACGTGCGCCGCGTTTTGCGCGGGCCGACGTCGAATTCGAAGTAGTTCCGGCCTTGTGGAATGACCGTCAACTTTGGCGTTTGTACGCGAGCGTGGGATGGAGACCTGCTTGCAGCCTCGACTCGGCAAGCTGCACGCGCTATGGGTGCCGCCGCGGTCGATTTAGAACCTGCCAATCGCGACGATGATGCCGCTTGGTTGGAACTATCTGGAAATGGCCCTCCAGGGCGCGAAGATCGGCCTGTTTCGAAGGCTTCGTGTCGCCCTAAGTCGTCTTGGTGACGCGCGCGGCGGCCTCGGTGAGCAACGGCTTGAGTTGTGCCTCGAACGTTTGGCGGGATGGGTTGACGACGCCGATCCAGCGCTGTTTGGCGTACGTCGGGTGTGGCAGGACGGTGTCTGTGGCCGTGTAGTCGTAGTTGCGACTCGGGTCTATCAGGCGCTCGAAGCTCTCGCGCCCAATTCCGATGTTGAGCCGGTATGCGGCGCGGGCGGCGAGGTTGGAGTTGTCCTCCATATCGTGCTCGTCGGTCGTCACGACCGTCGCGAAATTGGGCCAGTGCTCGTCGGCGTCGAGGGAGAAGAACCAGGCCGTGGTTTGGGCGTCTGGCGGGTATGTCACGACGTCCACGCCATCGATATGTGAAGTGATGTGGGCGATCAGCTCGGACAGCGGCAAGGCTTCCTTTTCATTCATGTCCTGACGTTAAGCGATGCGTGTCAAGCCCTCAGCCGAAGGTGAAGCAGTACGCCTCCATGTCCGGGTCCAGGAACTCGATCGTGGCTGCACGGTCGCGGTCAGGGGAGGGCTGGCGGATCAGCTGGTACGTGCGCTGGTCGCTCAGCACGCCATTACCGTTCGCGTCTGCGTCGGCACCGTGGGCATCGCCGAGCGGCGCGCCGTCGAGCGTCACGCGGAAGCGTCCGCGCGCGCCGCGCTCCGCAGGAGCCATGACCAGGTTCAGGTCGCGGGCGTGGAAACGGAAGCTGATCTTGGCGCCTGGCTCGTTGACGATGCCGGCGTGGCGGGCAACGGTCCAACGGCCATCGAGTGCCCACTCGTTGAGACTCAGCGAGAACGGTGCGTACACATGCGGCCGATCGAACGCGGCATCGTCCTCGTTGGCAAAGCCGCTTGCCTGGCCGTAGCCCACGTACGTCTCACCGGACTGCACGTAGCGCCAATCGGCCGGTACTTCGAGGCCGGTAGGTTCGACCATGACCAGGTTCTGATCCACGTCCTGCGCGCCAGCATCCATCAGCAGCCGCTGGATGGCCATCTCCGTCGCGGCGTACTCGCCCTCGCCGAAGTGGTGGTAGCGGATGCGGCCCTCGGCGTCGGCGAGGTAGACGGCCGGCCAGTAATGGTTGTCGAAGGCGCTGCCACACGCCGTAGTCGTTGTCCTGGGCGACGGGCCAATCGACCTTGAACCAGCGCCAGCGAGTCGCGCACGTTGTCGATGTCGTGCTCGAAGGGGAACTCGGGCGTATGGGCACCGACTACCACCAGCCCCTGGTCCCGATACTTGGTTGCCCACGCGCGCACATAGGGGAGCGTGCGCAGCCAGTTGACGCAGGTGTAGGTCCAGAAGTCGACCAGCACGACCTTGCCGCGCAGGCCCTCCGGAGTGAGCGGCTCCGAGTTGAGCCACGCGGTGGCGCGAGCGAACGACGCCAGCGCGACCTTCGTCAGGTAATCCGATGCTCTCGCCTGCCAGGCGGTGGGCAAGAGTCCGTACGACTTCGGTCACAGCCCGGTTACCTCCAGCACCGCCTGGGCGAACGCCTCGGGCGCCTCCTGGGGCAGGTTGTGCCCGACGCCGCCGCTGATCAGTCGGTGCGCGTACCTGCCCGTGAACTCGGCGCGGTAAGCGGCAGGCTCGGCGATGCGGAGCGCCGTTCGCGTCGCCCTCCATGGTGATGGTCGGGATCCCGATCGTCGGGCGCTGGCGCCAGCCGCGCCTCCAGCTCGTCGTAGCGTGGCTCGCCGTCGGCGAGGCCCATCCGCCAGCGGTAGTTGTGGATCGACGATGTCGACGTGATCGGGGTTGTCGAAGGCCGCGGCGCTGCGCTCGAAGGTCGCGTCGTCGAAGCTCCACTGCGGCGATGCCAGGTGCCAGATCAGCTTGGTGAAGTCGCGCCGGTTCTGCGCGTAGCCGGCGCGGCCGCGCTCGGTGGCGAAGTAGAACTGGTACCACCACTGCAGCTCCGCGGCCGGCGGCAGCGGCTGTCGTGCCGGCTGCCTGGCTGCCGATCAGGTAGCCGCTGACCGAGACCGAGTCCGGTGCACCGCTCCGGCCAGAGCGCCGCCACGATGTCTGCCGTTCGCGCGCCCCAGTCGAAGCCGGCGACGATCGCGCGATCGATGCCCAGCGCGTCCAGCAGGTCGATCGCGTCGACGGCCAGCGCGGCCTGCTGGCCGTTGCGACGGCGTGGTCGGCGACAGGAACCGTGGTCGTGCCATAGCCGCGCAGGAACGGCACGACCACCCGGTAGCCGGCGGTCGCCAGATCGGGACGACCTCGTCGAAGGCGTGGATGTCGTATGGCCAGCCGTGCAGCAGCAGGGCCGCTGGTCCGTCGCGCGGCCCTGCGTCCACGTAGCCCACGTTCAGCACGCCGGCGTCGATCTGCTTGATGCTCGTCCTGAACGCGTCCATCGCCCTCACCTGCAGCTGTCGGAAGCTCTCGCGCAGGTCCTCCGTCAGCAGCTGTGGCTGCTCCCACGCGGCGAAGTGGCCGCCCATGGCGGGCGGTTGTAGTGGATGAGGTTCGGGATACGCCTGTCGGCCCAGCTCTCCGGCGCGGCGTAGATCTCGTCCGGGAAAGCGCTCACCGCAGTGGGCACTGGATGCCCTTGGGCGCGAAGAAGGCCGGCGAGCTCTTGCTCTCCCAGTACAGCCGCGCCGACGAGACGGCCGTGCTTCGTGAACCAGTAGAGCGTAGACGTTGTCGATGATGTCGTCCTTGGTCAGGCCCTCTTGCTCGCCGGCGAAGACGCGGGCGATGAGCGCCTGGCTGGCAGCATCGTGGTCGAGCATCCATGCCGCCAGGCCGATCGGCGAGTCCTCCAGCGCCGTACAGCGTCTGCGGCGCGAGCGGCCATCTCGTTGGCATAGCCGAGACCGTGCTTGTAGAAGAAGTCGAGCTGGTCCCAGGCCCGCCGCTCGTCCGGCAGAAGGCCAGCCGGCGCGGGGCCCGCCGGCGAGCGCGTGCGCTGATGTCGCGCCGGGACGGTCGCCGGCATGTTGGTGTGGATGCCGAGCAGGCCGGGCGGCTTCTGCAGCGCCATCTGCTCGGTGACGGCGTTGCCCCAGTCGCCGCCCTGGGCGACGTAGCGGGTGTAGCCGAGCCGCTGCATCAGCTCGGCCCACGCCTGCGCGATCTTGATCGGGTCCCAGCCGGGCGCGGTCGGTTTGCCCGAGAAGCCGTGACCGGGCAGCGACGGGATGACCACATGGAAGGCGTCGGCCGCGCGTGCCGCCGTACGCCGTCGGGTCGGTCAGCGGCTCGATGATCTTGAGCTGCTCGATGACCGAGCCGGGCCAGCCGTGGGTGATGATGATCGGCAGCGCGTCGTCGTGCTTCGAGCGGACGTGGATGAAGTGGATGTCGAGCCCGTCGATCTCGGTCAGGAACTGCGGGAACGAGTTCAGGCGCGCCTCGAAACGCCGCCAGTCGTAGTCCAGCCCAGTGCTGAGCGACCTGCTGCATCGTCTCGAGTGCGGACGCCCTGCGTCGCGTCGTTCACGGTCTGGCGCGTGGGCCAGCGTGTCGCCGCGACGCGCCGGCTTCGAGATCGTCGACCTGGTCCTGGGGAACGTTGACCGTGAAAGGTCGGACGGCGGCGTCCTGAGCTGGCGCTTGCTGGTCGACGGCCATGGGGGAACACCTCTATTCGCCCCCCGGGAAATTCACGGACGTTCACGGTTCCGTGTCTCAACCTCGGCAGTGGCGGGATTCCGCAGCTCGCTCAAACCGCCGAGGACCGTTTGTTTACCACTCAGTTGCGCGCCTTCCCATATCACGCGCATTGCAACGGATGGCGTTTACGAAATGTTAACGAACACGTGCGCCACGGCCGCGCCGTCAGCTCAACGCGGCCACGGCCTTGAGGATCACGTCCGTTACCGCTTGCGCCTGCGAAATCATGATCAGGTGGGAGCCTTCGACCTCGGTGATCGTGGCTCCCGCGCGCACAGCCATCGACCGGATCACGTCCGCACCCGCCGCCTTGTCACCTGTGGCCACGACCGCCCACGACGGCAAGTTCTTCCACGCAGGCAAGCCATTCGGCTCCGCGAAGGCGCGCTCGGCGGCTGGCCGTTGACCAGCAGCAAGGACCGCGGCCCGAGCAGGAGGGTCGCCGGCGAACACTTCGTGGAACTTGGCTGGGTCGACCAGGAACTCGGTGGCCTGGCCACCGTCGCTCGCGGTGAACTTCCGCGGGAGGAGGGCGCTGTTCAGGATGCTGTCCTTGGAGCCTGCCTCGGCCTGGGCGAGCACCTCGCCATCCTCAGTGGAAAACCCGCAGACATACACCAAACCCCGGACGTTGTTGACCTTGCTGGCGGCATTCGAGATCATGCCCCGCCATACGAGTGTCCGACCGCGAGGACTGATCCACTGATTGGTCCCAGCACGTCGACGAGATATGTGGTGTCGATCGGACCCCGCGGAGGCCAATGGCAGGCGCCACGACGGCTATGCCTCTTGCCTGCAGCCTTTCGATCACCCCATTCCAGCTCGATGCATCGGCAAAGGCGCCGTGGACCAGAACGACGGTCAGCACGCTATCGGCTCCCTTCTGACCAGAGACCTCAAGCCCAGACCGGGGCGTTTCCGGCTCGATTCCGCCTGCTCGACGAGCGGCTTGCCCTTTTCAACAAAATATGTTGCCAGCTCAGCGCCATTGCCCGTGCCGACGTTCCTGACCGAGTGGACCGTCCCAGCCGGGATGAAGATGACCTCCCCGATGCAGTACGACCGGCTCGCGTCCATCGAGGGTGTACTCGAGGACGCCCTCGAGCCCCAAAACAATCTCTTCGCCGTGGTGCCGTGGCGCGGCGCCAAGGCACCCTCCGCGATGTCGACGCGCACCTGAACAACCTCGTACCCGGGTGTCGCAGGTCGTGACGTTGAAGATCCGTCCGGCGATCGCCGTTTGACGCCTGCGGCATCGACCGCGCGTCGAAGGTCATGTCGCTGCTCTCCCAAACCGGTCGGATTGCCCATCGGGGCTCTGAAACCGCTTGTGAGGCGATCACGCCGGCAAGGACGGGTTTGCGATCGTACACCCGGCGTAAATCACCAGCATCGAGGCGTCCGGTGGAGGCGGGGTGACGGTCCTTCCGCTACTTCCGATAAGAGAAGTTATGTAACCCACACGGACTCCTAAGAAGCGAGATCGCTATACGGCTGAAAGTATCCGGACACGTGTTCGGGAAGAATGAACTTAGCGCTATTCCGAGCACGGCTTACAGCCACATACGTGAGGCGACCTAATCGGCGACGTTCAGAGGCAGTGCTGGGCTCGCGGTCGGCGAGACCTCGGACGATGATGCTTACGTCCATCTGCCTGCCCTTGACCTGGTACAGATCTATGATCTGGACTGGCGCCTCTAATCCAGGAAGGGATTCCATGTGGAGAGCGCGCGGCGACGGCGGGCGGTCGCGAGCAGCTCGGAGGCTGAGTCGCTGCTGAGCGGTTGACGACCTAACGCGATGGTCTCAGCCGCCAAATCATCGATGCCCAACTCCCAGAGGCGGCGCCCCCGCCCAGCAATATGTTTGCCCACAAAGACCGACCGGCCATCAGGAACGAGCTCACGCCTCCACGGGCCGCGTCTGCGAGTCGCGCCTTCTCCTCAGCAAGAAGGTGCGTGAGGGTGTCGTCTATAGCGTCGACGCCGCGGACAAGCGAGTGAGCCAGCGGCGGCGGTGAGCCACGCGTGGCGGACGCGAGAAACACCCCAAGCCTTACGAGGAAGTCGCCCCAATCGGCATCTGCTGACAAATGGACGGCCATTGAGGCAAGGGCAAGCTCCGCTTCGCCGGACGCGCTCCCAAGACCCGCGATGTCGTGGTCGATGCCCTCGAGGCGGAGGTGATCCGAAAATTCGCTGACCTGCCTGTTTACGGTAAAGAACACCCCGACTGACTGGGCTCCCGAACTGAGCGCCGCTTGAACCTCTTGAATTGCCCGCTCCTCGGGGCTCGCATCCAGGATCACCCCTACCCTGCCCGACTCGACAGCGTTTCGCAGGGCGTCGTCATCGAATTGCCGGTCTCTCAGAGCCGCGGCGCTCGCCGGAATGACTTGAGTCACATCACGAAACGACGCAGCGCCGAGATCGAACTCTCGGGGCGCCGTCTCCCGGACAGATTGATCCGAGCGGCGACGGGCTCGTTACCGGGAAGACCATCGATATTGATCCGCCGGGATCTGCCAGGCAGATCAGCGCCGTTCGTATGCGAGCATTTCCAGTAGTTCAAGTTGATCATCGCGCGTGTCTTGGAACTCGTCACAGACGACAATTGCCAACCGGTCACGCTGGAGATTGAGAACCCAAGGTGCATCTTGCAACAGCCGGATTGTGTCTGGCACGAGCCGGTCAAACTGAACAGCTCCAGCAGGCGCAACGTTGAGCGCGACCTCCTCCGGCGTTGCGATCGCCACAGGCTCTAGAGGTCCACCAGCATATCTTCTGTATGCGTCCAGAACTCCGATTGCGAAACCGTGAAAGGTCGTCACCTCGACTCGTGCCCCGGTCTTGCCTTTGAGCAATCCACCCGCGC
>CAWCIK010000002.1:0-272346 GCA_963795645.1 uncultured Chloroflexia bacterium
TCTCCCGGCGCGGCGGCATCGCGACCGCCTCATGACCGATCAGGGCGCTGCACCGAACCGACCGCCTGCCGTGCACCTGGCCGGTGTCGAGCAGGTGTTCGATGCCCAGGACGGCCCGATGACCGCGCTCCACGACATCGACCTGACGATCCAGCCCACGGAGTTCGTGTCGCTCATCGGGCCGTCTGGGTGTGGCAAGAGCACGCTGCTGCGCATCGTCGGCGACCTGATCCGTCCAACCGCCGGCACGGTCGAGATCAACGGCAAGACCGCCCACGATGCCCGACTCGGGCGCGAGTACGGGATGGTCTTTCAGGCACCGGTGCTCTTCGACTGGCGGACCGTTGAGGCCAATGTCCGGCTGCCACTCGAGCTCATGGGCATGGACAAGCCAACCCGTGAGGCGCGTGTCGGCGAGATGCTCGACATGGTCGAACTGGGCGGCTTCCTGCGCGACTACCAAACCAGCTGTCGGGCGGCATGCAGCAGCGCGTGGCGATCGCGCGTGCGCTCGCGCTCGAACCGTCGTTGTTGCTCATGGACGAACCGTTCGGCACGCTGGACGAGATGACGCGCGAGCGCCTAAACGCTGAGGTGTTGCGCATCTGGCAGGCGACCGGCACGACCGTCATCTTCGTCACCCACTCGATCCCCGAGGCTGTCTTCCTCTCGACACGCGTGGTGGTCATGAGTCCTCGCCCCGGCCGCATCACGCACGAGATTGAGATAGACCTCGCTCAGCCGCGTAACGACCAGACCAGAGAAACGGATCGCTACTTCGAGCTGGTAACGGAGGTTCGCGAAAGCCTGCGCGGCAGGCGGGGTGTCCCGAATTCGGGCGAGGGCGAAGACGGTGCAAGAGGTGGCGTCGGAAGAGCGCATGCGCGCAGAAGGCGGGATCGGTTGAGCGGCGCTCGCGCGCAGCACGTTACGAGCGTCTACATGCCGCCCGTCGTCGTTCTGGTGGCCGTGCTCCTCCTGTGGCAGCTCGCCAGCGGCAGCGGAGGCCGGCAGGTCATTCCGCCGCCTCGGCGATCCTCGATGCGGGCGTGAAGAACTTCGACTACCTGCAACGGTCCGCGTTGCAGACCATCTACGGCACTCGGCGGGCTCGTGCTGGGCACGATCGGCGGTGTGCTGGTCGCGTTTACGACCGCGCGCTGGGTCACCGCGGGCGATGTGCTGCTGCCGGTCCGATCGCCAGCAGCGCCGTCCCGATCATTGCCGTCGCGCCGATCCTGAACAACTGGTTCGGTGTCCTGAACCCGCTTTCCAAGATGATGATGGCCGCGCTGCTCGTCTTCTTTCCGGTGATGATCAACGTGACGCGCGGCCTGGTCGAGGTTCAGCCTGCGAGCGTGGAGCTGATGCGCTCGTACGCGGCCAGCGAGTTCGCGGTGCTGCGCAAGCTACGCGTACCGAACATGCTGCCCTTCCTGTTCACCGCGCTCAAGGTTGGCGCCACGCTTGCGTTCATCGGCGCGATCGTGGGCGAGTACTTCGGCGGCACTTCCGATGTGCTGGGGCGCGTGGTGCTGACCGCAATGAGCAGCGGCAGCTATGACCTGGCCTGGGCCGGGATCCTGATCGGTGCGGTCGGCGCGATCATCGCGTACCTGGTCATCTCGGGCGTCGAGCGCTTCGCGATCCCGTGGCACTCCTCGCTGCGAGCTGAATAGCCGCAGCGCCGCGCTCAAATAGTCACTTCGCGCGCCAAATCGGTCCTCCGTGACGCGCCCGTTCCGCTATCTTGCCCGACAGGCTGCGACGGTCCGCGGGTTGATGGGAGACGCCCGCGGCAGATGCCCACCGACGAGGAGCGCGCGTCGCGGCGGGAGTGGGAGGTAAGAGCATGAAACGTGCCACCCTGTTCGTCGCGCTGATCGCGACAGGGGCGATGTTCGTCGCCGCGTGTGGCGGCTCGTCGCCAACGGCAGCGCCGCAGGCGACCGTAAATCTGCAGCTGCAGTGGGCGCCACAGGCCCAGTTTGCGGGCTACTTCGCGGCCGACCGCGAGGGCTACTACACCGACCAGGGGTTGAACGTCAACTTCCTGCCCGGTGGCCCGGACGTCGTGCCGCAGACGGTCGGATCCGACCCGAACGGCCCCGAGTTCACCATCTCGTGGGTGCCCAAGGTGCTCGAGGTGCGGGCCAAGGGGCAGTCGGACCTGGTCGACATCGCGCAGGTTTTCCAGCGCGCCGGCACGCGCTCGGTCTCGTGGGCCGCTGGCAAGGGCCCCGATCCGGTGGGCGCGGACAACATCACTTCGCCTGAGCAGTTCGCTGGCAAGAACATCGGCGTCTGGGACTTCGGCAACGAGTACGAAGTCACTGCGGGCGCGCTCAAATACAACCTGACCCAGGGCACCGACTACACCAAGGTCATCCAGCCCTTCGACATGACGCTGCTGCTGTCGCGCCAGATCGATGTCGCCGAGGCGATGATCTACAACGAGTACGCGCAGGTGCTCGAGGCCAATGATCCAAAGACCAACGCGCTGTACCAGCCATCCGACCTGAACGTGATCGACTACAACCAGGTCGGCACGGCCATGCTCCAGGACGCGATCTTCGCCCGCGACGCCTGGCTCAAGCAGCCCGGCAACGAGGACATTGCAGTTCGCTTCCTGCGCGCGTCGTTCCAGGGCTGGATGTTCTGCCGCGACAACCCCGACAAGTGCATCCAGTACACGGTTGACGCCGGCTCGACGCTCGGCTCGGGCCACCAGGCGTGGATGATGAACGAGATCAACCCGCTCATCTGGCCGTCGCCAAACGGCATCGGCGAGATGAGCGCGGATACCTGGAACCAGACCGTGGACGTCGCCAAGGGCGCCGCGATCATCCCCGGCGATCCCGACGCGGGCGCCTATCGGACCGATCTGGCCGAGCAGGCTCGCCAGGGCATCACCGGCGACGTGAACGGCGCCAACTTCCAGAAGGGAACCGTCACGGTCACCGCCGGCGGGCAGTAACCGATCCTGAGGTCAGTCGCGCAGGGGGCCGGTTCGCAAGAACCGGCCCCCTGCTCTTGAGTGACGTGGTCTAGCCGACGTAATAGTTCTTCACCACCTCGTCGCCGGTGGCGAGGCGGACCGTGACGACGATGCGCGTGCCGCTGACGATGTCGTAGAGCTGCACGTCCGGGTCATCACTGAAGTCGACGACGTAACGACCGTCAGCGTTGGTCTGCCCGTTCGCCCAGCTGCCATTGCCCGGTCCCGTGACCTGCATCTGGATGTGCAGCCCGGCACCAAGTCCGGTGTCGACCGTGACCTTGTCGGTCTTCTTGTTGACGCCGATGCCGATCGTCGGGACCACGAACGTCGCATCCGCCGCAACGTCGGTCGCGACCTGGTTGCCCTCGTGCACGGCGACCTCGTTACCGTTTCGGTCCAACCACAGGAACTCGTTGGTGCCGGCGTAGACCGTGCCGACGGCCTTGGCGACGACTGGGCCGCCGGGCGCCTGACGAAGCTTGAACGTGGCATTGAAGCCGCTCTGACCGGCGAAGACGACCCACGGCCGGTCGATCCCGACGCGCACCCCGGGCGCCATATTCCAGTTGCGCACGTAGTCGCCACGGCCGTTGGTCCACGCCACGTCGACGCGGTCAAAGCCCAGGATGTCGAGCTTCGTTCCTTTCTGGAAGTCAGCGACATATGTCCCGTCGGCGGCTGCTTTGATGCGCCGCTCGGCGTACGAGTCGTAGCCTCGGACCCACACGATCAATTTGCCGGAGGCCTTGGTCACGCCCGTCACGCGATCCGTATTGCGGTCCACGCGCACGGTCAGCGGCGGGACGGTGAATGTCCGGCTGACGCCCTTGACCGTGGCCGTGATCACGTCCCCGGGCTGGACGCCGGCGCCGTATTCGAAGCAGTCATCGCTGATGTCCGTGCCCCAGTAGCCGAAAGTTGCGTGAACGGTTTCGCGCAGGCGCAGCGTTCCGTCGGCGGAACGCCATTCGACCTTGATCTTTGACCGTAGTGGCGCGTCGGGAATCTCACCGCTGATGGTGCAATCGTCGATGCCGACGTCGAACATGGTCGCCACCGAAGACGCGCTAACCGGGGCGGCGTTAGCCATGACTCCCAGGCCAACGGCAAGCGCGCCAAGAAGTACCCGTGATCGACCGACCGACAGCCTGGACATCTTCCCTCCGCGCACTACGCAAACCCCCGATCGCATTGACGGATTGCACGACCACGATGTGGCGACGACAAGTGCCGCTTGGCCCGCGGTAAGCGCATCCCCGTGCGCCAGACGAGCTACGTTTCGTCGCGCCGACCTATGTGGTGGCGCGCGTGTCGAGGGCGCGGTTCCAATGCGAGGCACGGACCGCCACGAGAGCGACGAACGCGGCAATGACGAGCACTGCCGCGGCGGCGATTGACGCCTCCAGATCCGAGGATTGGAACTCGCCGTAGACGAGTAGCGGCAGTGTCTGGGTGCGGCCCTCGATCGCGCCCGCGAACATGATCGTGGCGCCGAACTCGCCGAGCGCCCGCGCCCAGCAGGTGACGAGGCCCGCACCGAGCGCGGGCGCCGCAAGCGGCACGCTGATCCAGCGAAAGACTCTGCGCTCGGAGGCCCCATCGACCCGGGCGGCGTCCTCGATCTCGGGCTCGACCGCGGCGAAACCGGTGCGCGCGGCGCGAATGAAGAACGGTGCCGCGACGAAGACCTGGGCAAACACCACCGCGGCCGTCGTGAACGGCAGTGTCACCCCGACGGCCGCGAGCGGGTCGCCCAACAGGCCGCGCCTGCCGAAGACGAGCAGCAGCGCGAGGCCGGCAACCGACGGCGGCAGGACGATCGGTAGGTCGACGATCGTCTCGATCACGGCTCTGCCGGGAATCCTGCCGTGCGCCAGCGCGACTGCCAGCGGCAGGCCGATGAGCACGACAAGGATCACGGCCACGGTGGTCGTGATCGCGCTCAGTGTCAGCGCGTCGAGCACGGCTGCCGAGCTCAGCGCGGCCAGCACTCCGCCCGACAGCAGGGCACGGCCGACGAGCACGACAACGGGCAGGCCCAGCAACAACAGTGCCGGCAGTCCAATCAGCAGCAGCCGGCCCGTGTAACGGCTGGCTATGGCTGCGGCCCGAATCCGTGCGCGCTGAGCACCAGCTGCGCGTCATCGCTCGACAGCCAGTTCAGGAAGTCGGTCGCCGTCGTCGTGTCCGATGATTCTTTGATCACCACGCCGGCGTACGTGGCGTTGACGTTCACATCGGCGGGCAGCTCGACGACCCGGAGGTTCTGCCCCGAGGCCGCATCGGTGCCGTAGACGATGGCCGCATCGCCCTCTCCAAGGCTGATCTTGGAGACCACGGCCGCAACGTCGTCCTCTCGAGAGCAGACATTCGCCTCATAACCGGTGGCGAAGGCGGCCCCGTAATCGGGCAACGCGGCGAGATTGGCGACGAGCTGCTCGGCGTACGCGGTGATCGGGACGCCATCACCTGCCGCGACGACGCACACGCCCAGCTTGGCGAGGTCGAGCGGCGTGCTGATTGCCGCTGGATTGTCGGCCGGGACGATGACGGCCAACGTGTTCGTCGCGTACCTGACCATGTGGCCCAGGGCCTGGCCGCCATTGATCAGCGCCTGGGGGTTGATGGTGTCGGCCGCCAGGAATAGATCGGCAGGCGCCCCCTGAACGATCTGCGTCTGCAGCGCCGTCGAGGATCCGGTCGAGGTGATGAAGTGCGTGTCCGGGTGATCGCGTACCCATGCAGCCTCCAGGTCGGGCATGGTTTCGGCCAGGGACGCTGCCGCGAAAACGGTGAGCGTGGTGAGCACGCGTGGCGTCGACGGTGCCGACGGCGTCGGCGCCGGGGACGAGGAGCACGCCGCCGCGAGGACCACGACCAGCACGGCCGCGGCGAGCAACCGCGTGTGGTGACTCACGAGCGTCGCTCCTTGCGCGACGGGATCTCGACGATGACGTTGGTCGCCTTGACCACGCAGATGGCTTCTTTGCCCACCTCGAGGCCAAGGTCATCGACAGCTTCCGCCGTCATGAGGCTGACCAGCCGGTGGGGGCCGGCCTGGACCTCGACTACCGCCGCAACGCGATCCTTCTCGACCCGCGTCACGACCCCCGCGAATCTGTTGCGCGCCGATTGGGCAACGATGTGTGGCTCGGCGACATCATTGCGCCGCTGCTTCAACAGCCGTTGAACGGACTCGACCGATACGCGACGCTGGTTGCCGGCGGTGCGGACCAGATCGAGCCGACCCTCCCTGCCCCAGCGGCGGATTGTCTCGACTGAAACTCCTAGCCGCTCGGCGGCCTCACCGATTCGTACATCAGCCATGTGAGCAATATCGTTCATTAGACGCGTCTGTGTCTAGGTATCAGAGTGTGTTGCGGCAGTGGATTACAGTCGCGCACATGACCAAACGACTGCACCGACCGCGGGGCGCTGTGCTCGCGTTGCCGATCGCCTTGCTGATGGCGCTGCTGATGAGCAGTCAGGCGTCGGCCATCATCTACACCCACTCAACTGGGCTCGTAGGCCCGTGGTCGTTCAACGACACCTACGACGCGCCGAACGTGACCTGCAAGTACGGACCCACGTCAGACAACAATCACTACTTCATGACCAAGATCAAGGTCCTTCCGCCCACCGTGTATGCCGCTGACCGCGACTCCGCCAAGGTCGATACACGCCAGGTCAGCTGGCAGTTCAAGATCCAGCGCAAGCTCTATCCGACCGGCAAGTGGAAGGTCGTCGCGAGCTCAGCCGTGCAGCACGCGACTGCCAAGGACAACCATGCGGCCGCGTTCTCGGCCTTGACGCTCAAGCACGACGGTCACAAGGGTGGCCTGACCTCAGCTCTGGTCGTCCGCATCCAGGTCCTGATCAAGTGGTACAAGCCGAACGGATCAGTTGAGGGGAAGGTCCTGTTCCGGCCCAGCTACTACACGTTCACGACGCCCGATTTCTCGTCGACCTCGAGCCAGCACTGGTGCCAGGAGGTAGCGACCTCGGGCTAGAGGCTCTCCCGAACGGTCACGGAGTTCGGACGCGTCTGCGCAGGGCAGCCAGTGCCAGGCTGATCGAGATCACGCCGACAGCCGCCGTCGCAACCGCCCCGCCCAGCAGCGGCCCGATGTCCCAGCCGGTCATGACCAACGAGCGCAGGCCTTCCAAGACGTAGGTCACCGGGTTCAAGGCAGCGAGCGTCGCGAGCCAGCCGCTGAGCGCCTCACGCGGCACGTACGCCGTGGTCAGGAATGCGAACGGGAAGAAGAGGATGAAGCTCGCCGCCACGGCACTCGGATTGCCGGTCCGCAGAGCGATGGCATACGGAAAGCCGGTGAAGGCCAGACCCCAGGTGGCAGCCAGCAGGACGAAGGCGACCATGCCCACGATGCCCGTCGCGAAGCTGACCCCGACGAGCGTGCCCATTACCAGCACCGGCAGGCAGAGCAGGACGACGAGCACGAAGTCGGCCGCCATCATGCCCAACAGCAGTGCCAGCCGGTTGACGGGCGTCAGCAACAAGCGCTCGAAGTAGCCGCTTGAGATGTCGGTGACGAGAGCGTTGGCGCGCGACACGCCGGTTACGGCGAAGATGACCGCGACGGGCAGCTGGAACGCGGTGTAGTCGAGTCCGGTCATCGCCTGCGCAACGCCGCCCAGCGAGCCGACGTTTACGGCGAAGAAGAAGATCGGAATGATCAGCGCGGGAATGACCGCCGCTGGTTCACGCGCGGCGCCGCGCAGCGCGCGGCCGGCCACGACCAGGACGTCGTGGACGAAGCGCGCCGGTGCCCTGCGCGCGGCGATGGTTGGAGCCGGCGCCTGCGCGCGCGCCGCAACCCTGGTTTCGGCAGTCATGCTGCAACTCCCGTTGTCTCGGCCATTTCGCGACCGGCGACCTCGAGAAAGACGTCATCGAGCGTTGGTCGACGGAGGGTCATCTCACGCACCGTGATCCCTTCGGCGAGCGCGAGGCGGGCGGCGATCTGCGGTACCGCGGCGGGGCCGTCCGTGACGACCATGCGAATCTCATGCTCCGCGACATCGACGCGCTCGATGCCGGGCAGGCTGATCACGGCAGCATGAGCCAGGTCCGGGTCGCCTTCGACGCGCAGCACCACAACGTCCCTGCCGACCCTCTTCTTGAGCTCGTCGGGCGTTCCCTCGGCGACGATCCGACCGTCGGCAATGATGCCGACGCGATCGGCCAGCTCGTCCGCCTCCTCGAGATACTGGGTCGTCAGGAAGACGGTCAGGCCGCGTTCAACGTTGAGTCGGCGAACCTCCTTCCATACCTCACGGCGGCTGACCGGATCAAGGCCGGTGGTGGGCTCGTCGAGAAACAGGATGCCCGGCTCGTGAACCAGGGCAAGGGCAAGATCGAGCCGTCGGCGCATGCCGCCGCTGTACGTGGCCACCCGGCGGTCCAGGGCGTCACCGATGTCGACCAGGGCGACGAGCTCGTCGAACCGCTTGCGGGCGACGCTCGCGGGCAACGAGAAAAGGCGCGCCTGTAGCTCCAACAGCTCACGGCCGGTTTGGCCCAGATCAAGCGACGCCTCCTGGAGAGCGACGCCGATGTTCATGCGCACGGCTGTCGGCTGCTCGGCCACGTCAAGGCCCGCGACGCGGGCGACACCGGACGTCGGCCGCAGGAGCGTGCACAGCATTCGCACCGTGGTCGTCTTGCCCGCGCCGTTAGGCCCAAGAAAGCCGTAGATCTCGCCCGCAGCGATGGAAAGGTTGACTCCGTCGACGGCGCGCGTCTCACGGAATGTGCGCGCGAGCTCGTGCGTCTCGATTGCCGGTTGCTCGGCGGAGATGGTCGTCATGTGGTGCTCCGGCGATGTTGATGGGGTGTCGGCTGAGGGGAGGGCCGACACCCCATCAAAGGCCCCAGGGAAAGTCGAGGGGATGTGAGGGGTTTGTATAAGGATGCTGGGCAACAATAGAGGGACAAGCGTGGAACTGTCAATAGTGACTGCCGAAAGGAATATACGAACCCTATACGTTCAGTTGCTGTGACTAAAGCGTCTCGCGAATGAACGTGAACAGGTGATCGCGCCGGTCGCTGGTAGCGAGCACTGCGAGAAGATCTCTTCCCTCGCCGGCGCACATGCTCGTGACTCGCAGCCGCGAGCCGGTCAGAACATCGATGACGCTGTCAATGTGGCGCTGGACGATCTCGAGTCGCCGCCGCAGCGGTGTATCGGAGTCGTAGCCTGCATGCCACGCGCGCCAGTCGGGCGTGTTCTTCGACTCCCGTTTCCTAAGCGTGGTCGGCGCCGTCGCGCCGGCCGCGGCGTGGGTAGATCATCAGGATCCGGCCCTCGCCATCGCCGATGTTCTCGACATCGTGCGGGATGGTCGGATCCCAGGCGAGGTAGTCGCCAGGCCCTAGCTCCACCACATGGTCACCCTGCGTCATCCGCCACCGGCCGGAGAGGACGACGTGATGCTCGTCGCCGTCGTGGGTATGAGCGCCCGTCGAGTGGCCGGGCGGCACGACCGCCTCGAGGATGCACACGTCGCGCGACGTGTGGCCGTCGACTTCAGTCAGGACGGCGCCACCAAGCTCCCTGGTCCGAGGCCGATCCTCGACGTGGACGACCTGAGGAGGATTGCTGGAGTCGAGCAGGAACCAGGCCGGCGGCACGTCGAGTGCGGAGGCTATGGCGCCGAGTGCCTCCAACGAGGGGATCGCCTTGTCGTTCTCGATCTGCGACAGGTAGCCGATGTTGAGCCCGCTGCGCTCGCTTACCTGGGCGAGCGTCAGCCCGCGTGAGCGTCGCCAACGACGAACTTCGCTGCCGACCATGAGCCGGCTATTGGTCGGCAGTTGTTTTTCTCCAGTCAACCTACTTGACCTCAGGGCAACATTGTGCGAAAGTTCATGCCACGGCAAGAATGGTTTGCCAAGAGCAATAAGTCAAACGGCCGCCGGGCATTGCCGGCGAGAAAGCCAGGGATCATGAACGTAGCCATTATCGGTACCGGCAACGTCGGCAGTGCGCTTGGTGGCTCATTTTCGCGCGCCGGTCATGACGTGACCTTCTACGGCCGCGACGCCGCCAAGACGGCGAAGGTCGCAAAGAGCACCTCGTCCTCTGCCGCGGGAAGCGCGGCCAGTGCCGTTCAGGACGCGGACGTGGTCGTCGTCGCGGTGCCTTATGGCGCAGTCGCCGACATCGTCCGCGAGATCGCGCCCGCCGTCGACGGGAAGGTCGTCATCGACGCCACCAATCCACTCAGGGCGGACATGACCGGCCTTGCCACGACTTCGGGAGAGTCGGCGGCCGAGGAGATCGCCCACGAGCTTGGTCACGCGCATGTGGCCAAGGCATTCAACACGGTCTTTGCCGGCATTCAGGGCGACCCCGGTTCCGGGGCGGACAAGCCCGACGCGCTATTCGCCGCCGATGACGAGGAGGCGCGCAACGTCGTCGCCCAGCTGGCCGAGTCGATCGGCTTCCGGCCGGTGTACGTCGGCCCGCTCGCCGCGGCACGCGAGCTCGAGGCGCTGGCCTTTCTCAACATCCGCCTGCAGATCGTCAACGGCGGCGCCTGGAACACGTCCATCAAGCTCGTCGACGCCCCCGACCGGGCCCTCGCGGCCTAGCCAGGAGGTCAGGCGGCGGCCACGTCCCGTCGTCTCACGACGGCCGTGCCGATGGCCACGAGCACGATTGTCGGCAGCGCCAGGGCTGCGTAGCGCCACAGGTCAGTCGACTGCTCGAGAGGACCGCCGCCAAAGGCCCAGTTCCAGGGCGAGATGACCCGCCACGGCTCGAGCAGCTCCGAGATCGGGAACAGGGCGGAAATGAGATAACCGGCAATGGTCAGCCCGATTCCGACGCCGAGCACGAGTGACGGCCTGGGCCTGAGGCACGCGATCAGGTATCCGAGCGCGCCGTACAGGGCGGCGAGTAGCCCGCACAAAACGACGGTCGCGACGACGTAGCCGGCCGAGATCTGCAGATCGACCAGTGGATCGGTCGCCAGCTGGACGATGAGGGTCACGAGCACCATGACGGCGACCGCGACCAAGGCCGCCGCCACGCGGGCGAGGAAGAGCGAGCCCCGGGCCACAGGTTGGGCAAGGAAGAGCTCGAGGCGTCCGGCCGCCTCATCGCTTGCCGTCTGACCGTTGACAAGCGCGACTGCCGCGATGCACAACAGGAGTGGCACGAAGAACTCGTACAGATTGCCGCGCAGGAAGCCGGCCGGCGAGCCAAAGTCCTGGAGCCCGAACGCATCGACCAGCGCCGGCGGCAGGCTGTCGATCGCCTGCGATATGCCCGACGCACCACGGAAAGCCGGCCAGAACGCCATCGTGACGGCCACGATCGCGCCCAGCGCCACCGACCACAGGATCGCTGCGCGGCGCACAGATCGCAGCGCCGCGCGAAATAACGAACCCGAGATCACGCAGCTTCCTCCTGCTCGTAGAGGTCCAGGAAGGCGTCTTCCAGGTCCGGCTCCTCGATGAGCATCGACACAACCTCGTGCTGCGCCAGGACGCGCAGCAGCGGCTGGATCGGCCCGGAGAAAGTGGCTGTCATGCGATTCCCCTCGGCGTGGAGATCTTCCACCCCGCTGACAGCCTGCATCTCGTCGACCGGTGGCGATGCGCTGAACCAGACTTCGATGCGTTGCCGTGCGCGACTACGCAGCGATTCGACTGTTCCCTGCGCGACGACTTTCCCTGAGCGCAGAACCGCTACTCGGTCGGCCGCTCTCTGAACCTCGCTCAACGAGTGAGACGACAGGAACAGCGTGGCTCCGCGCGCCTTTGCCTCCGTGGTCAGTGACAGGAACTCGCGCTGCATGAGTGGATCCAGCCCGCTCGTCGGCTCGTCAAGCACGAGCAGCTCAGCCTCGGGCAGAAACGCGAGCAGTAGCGCGAGCTTGCGCCGATTGCCGGACGACAGGTCGCGCACGGAGCGTTTCAGGTCGACCTGCAGCCTTTCGGCCAGCTCGTCGCGCCTCTTGGAGTCGTAGCCGCCGCGGACGTCGCCGATGATGGTGACGAGATCCTGGCCAGTCATTCGCTCCGGAAGACGAAGTTCGCCGGGAACGTAGGTCAGCCGGCCGCGCAGCGCCACGCCGTCGGTCGTCGCGTCAAGGCCGAAGGCGCGAATATCGCCGGCAGTCGGGAGAAGCAGCCCGAGCAGGCAGCGAATCGTGGTGCTCTTGCCGGCTCCGTTTGGTCCCAGAAAGCCGAAGACCTCGCCCTGCTCGATCTCGAGGTCGACGCCACGCACGGCCGCGACGCTCCCATAGCTCTTGACCAGGCTGTGGATCTGAACAATCGGCGCCAATGACGACCCTTTACTTATGTAAAGTAAATCCCATGGCTGATTCTGCCATTGCCGGCTCCATCGCGCACGACGTGGAGCGCATCGTCGTGGCGTCGGTCGCGGTCACGGCGCGCGCGCTGCTGGAGGTGGCGCCCGAGCTGACCTTCTTGCAGTGGCGCGTGCTCGTCGTGGTGGATCAGCCGGGCGGCGTCAGTGTCGGCACAGTGGCCGTTGCCGTCGGTGCCAAACCTGCCGCTATGAGTCGCCTCGTGGGGCGACTGCGCATGCGCGGCCTGGTCGAAACGAGCCGCGGCGAAGAGGACGCTCGCATCGTGTTCGTCCGCTTGACCGAGCGCGGGGAGCTTATTCGCGCACGGATCTACGAGCGCCGCCGACTCGAGATCAGGGAGGCATTGGACAACACGCCGCTGTCCCCGGACGCGACCTCGAGCGTCAATTCGATCGCCCAGATCATCGAGGCAATCGCACTGCGCGATCCGCCCAGGTGATCGAGGCTCTAGGCGGGTGCCTCGGAGACTGTCGGCCCAGTCGCCACCGCTGGCTCTGGAGGCATTTCCTTAGCGTCGGCGCTGGTCTCGTCCGCTGCGTTCGCCTGTCCCCCGATAATTCTGATCAACGAGCGCCAGGTTCCAGCGACCACGCCCGCCGCGGGCACTGCCAGGAACATGCCGGCGATGCCCGCGACGGCCGCGCCCGCGGGCACCGCCATCAGCACGATGGCAGGGTGAATGTGAACAGTCTTGCCGTAGACGATGGGCGCCAGGATGTTGCCCTGGACGATGTTGAAGACCATCGTCCACGCAAACATGATCGCGATGTCCAACGGCGTTCCGAAGTGGACCGCGATCAGGAACGCGATGCCGGTGCTCACGTATCCCCCGACATAGGGGATGAAGCACAACAGGAATGACAGGATGAACACCGGCACGGCATAGGGCAGACCCAGCAGGACCATGATCAGCCACTGACTCGCCGCTCCGACAAACGAGACGGCGGCTGTCCCGAGCATGTATCCGCCCAGCGCGTCGAAGGCGCGCTGCCCCGCAGCACGAACCTCCTCCGCAGCGCCGGGCGCCATGCGTCCGAGCGCAGCCTGCCAGATCCGACCTCCATCGCGCAGGAAGTAGAAGCCGAGCAGCGCGCTGAGCGCGCCGATTGTGGCGATGGCTACGAAGGCCTCGACCGCCGACGCGACGGCCCGGGCGGTGGCAAGCGAGAGGACCTTGACGCCGTCCTGGGCCAGTCCCAGGTTGCCGCCGGCGCTGGCATTGACGTCGGCGCCGCCGCCCGTGACGGCCGCGCTCACGTCCGAAACGTTGCCCGGCAGGGCCACGACCGCGACGATCAACAGTGCAACGATCGCAATCAGCGCGCCGATGACTGAAAATGTCGATGCCGCCGTTCGACTCCACCCACGGGCGATCAATCCGACGACGATGGGATCGAGGGTCGCAGCGATGATCAGGCCCCCGAGCAGCGGAATGATCACGAGCGGCAAGGTGACGAGCAGGCCCACGGCGAGGGCCGCGACCGCAATCACGACCAGCAATCGCGCGCTGTACTGGGCGAGCGTGTCGAGCCAATTCGGGATCAGCTTCGGCGCGGGCTCCGGCGCTGGCTCGTCCGGTTCCAGAATGTGCCGCACCGCGGGGGCCAGCGCCAGGATCGTGGCCGTGACGGGAATTGCGGAGATCACTCCGACGAGGCCCGCAACCTGGTACCCGGCGGCCAGGGCGACGAGCGCCACGGCCGCGGAGAGGCCGGCCGTCCGCGAATAAGAGGCGGGCCGGATCGTGTAACGCACCACCACGCTGCGCGCCACGATGAGCAGCAGCATCAATCCAGCGATCGTCGGGCCACTCGCCGACAACGCAAGCAGCAGAACCGCCGTTGTCGCCAGAATGCTGCCGAAATACGGGATGTAGCCCGCGAGGAACACGAGCAGCGACACCGGCAGCGCGTAAGGCAGACCGAGCACGAGCATGAACACGAAGTTGGTTGCCGCCGCGATCGCGCTGAGCGTGGTCGTGACCCGGATGTATGTCGCGACCCTCGTCAGCGCGTCCCGGCCCGCGGCGGTCACCTCGGTGCGCTTGTCGTCGCTGACGCCCTGGAAGATCCACAGCCACGCTTTGTCGCCGTCACGCAGGAAGAAGAAGACCAGGAATATCGCGAGGATGAGCACGGTGCCCGCGCTGACGATCGAGCCGATAATCGTCACAAAAGGCCCGCTGGCGAGCTGAAGCACCGCCTGAAAGGCTGCCTGGAGCAGCGCGCTGACGGCGGGCGGGGCTGACGCGTCGTTGAGAGAGCCCGTCACCTGGCTAACGCCGGCCGAGATCAGGCGTACGACCTCGGCCAGGAACGGCAGCAGCGCCAGCGCGACGATCGCCACAAGAATGCCCACCGCGATCAGTGACTGGCCCCACACGATCAGCGCCGCGGCGTTGCGCGAGCGGCCCGACTTTCGCAGCCGGACCATGTTTGGTCCGAATACGCCGGCGATCAGCGCGGCAACTGCGACGGACGCGGTGACGATCCAGAAGATCGACAGGACCTGGCCGATGACGATCGCCAGGAGCGCGATGACGACGATGCGCCATCCGAGTGCCGACAGGTTGACCAACCAATCCGGGACGACCTCGGTCAGACGAATCCGTGCATCTCTTTGCTTGTCTGTGCCTGGCTTCGTGCCCGACATCGGCATGGTGTCCCCTCCGTGCGAGCTAGCTGCCGTGGCCCGTTCCGAACTGGCGGTCCCCGGCGTCTCCCAGGCCGGGCATGATGTAGCCCTTCTCGTTGAGCTGCCGATCAAGCGCCGCTGTGTAGATTGGCACGTCCGGATGGGCCTCGTGGACCGCGCGGACACCTTCCGGGGCGGCGATCAGGTTGACGAGCTTGATGCGCACCGGTGTCACCGCCCCCCAGCGCTTGAGCACTTCGATCGCGGCCGTGGCCGAACCACCGGTGGCCAGCATCGGATCAAGGATGAGACACAGGTCGACCGTCGCCGAGTCGGGCAGCTTGTTGTAATACTCGACCGGACGGAGCGTCCTCTCGTCGCGGAACAGCCCCAGGTGCCAGACCTGAGCGGTGGGCATCAGCTCGAGCATCGCATCGACCATGCCCAGGCCGGCGCGCAGGATGGGCACCAAGCCAATTCGATCCGCGAGGCGCGCTCCGGAGGTCTCCTCGATCGGGGTCTGGACGCGAACCGGGGCGACGTGCGCGTCGGCGAGCGCTTCGTAGCCAACGAGCCACGAGATCTCGCGCACGAGCTCGCGGAACTTGTTTGGCTCAGTGTCAGCATTGCGCAACAACGAAAGCTTGTGCTGCACGGCAGGATGCGTTGAGACGTGCAGGCCGGGGAACTCCTCAACGCTCACCTATTCCACCTCCTCCAGCTCGGGCACCAGCGGCTGGATCGCAACCGATGCCACAAAGCCAAGCAGTCCTGCGAGAAGCACGATTCCAATTACCAGCTCAGGATCCCAGCCAAGCCCGCGAACGAGCTCGAGAAGCACGAAGTAGACGGCCACGAATACGACCGCTGAAACCACCCCAGTCCAGGTCCGCGCGCTGAAAGTGCTCGAGCGCGCCCTGAGCAGTCCGGCCGCTACGTCCGCGGCGACTCCGGCGGCAACAACGGCAAGGCATAACAGCGGCTCGCTGGTCACCAGGATCAAAAGCAGCGCATCCACTGCACTTACGGCCGTGGCGATGCCGGCTACGTCGGGTGCTAAACGCAGAGTCAGGAGAAGCGTGCCTACGAGGAGGATCACCTCCAGTGCGATCGATCCCACGCCGAGCGGCACCGACTCGCTGCTGATCTGGGTTGGGACGATGCGCCCAGCCGACGCGGCAATGATCCCCGAGCCGTCTGGCAGCCATGAGATGCCGTAGAAGCCATCGTCGAGCGCAGGGTCGTTGGTGACGTTCCTGGCCGCCGACCCATCGGCATTGGCCACCCAGATGTCGAAATCGCCGCTGGAGGTCGAGATCCAGGCGATGCGCGTGCCGTCCGGCGACCAGCGCGGCAGTTGGTTGACCTCCGTGTCGGTCGTCAACTGGCGAATGTCCGATCCATCCGCGGCGCCGGTGTAGATGTTGAAGTTGCCTCCCTCGTCGGAGTGCCAGGCCAGGCGCTGGCCGTCCGGCGACCAGGTGCAGCCCCAAGCGTCGCCGGACCCGGACGTTACCGGAACGCGAGCGCCAGTTGTTGCATCCCAGGTCACGACGTCGAATGACCCGTTCTCGAGTGCCCAGCCGCAGTATTGGTCGCCGGATGGTGACCACGCCTCTATCCCTTCGCCACCGATTTCGTTCCAAGCGTGCGCAGACTGCGGGCGGCCGACGGGTACGAACCAGACCGCGAGTCCTGACCGGCTGACCGGCTCGGACCGCACATTCGCGCTCGGTGCGGGCGCCGGGCCGGGACGGACGGGTGTCTCAGTCGGAGCCTGCTGAACGGCCAGCGGCGACCAGTAGCTGAGCACTTTGCCGTCGGGTGACCAGATCGGTCCGTCCTCGTTCTGATCGCCGGCCGTTACGCGCGCCGCCTGTCCTCCAGCGAGGGCCAGCGTATAAATCCGCAGATCGCCCAGCGGACCGGCTCCGTAGGCAATCGTCGTGCCGTCAGGCGAGACGTCGGGGTGGACCTCCCAGAGGTCAGGACTCGTCGTCAGCCGGCGGCTTCCACTCGCGTCGACGGGCACCAGGTAAAGATCGGTTGGCGTTTGAGTCTGGCTACCGGTTGGGTCACTTGCGCCCGCGAGGACAACGATCGGGTGAATCGTCTCGGTCAGCAGAGTCAGCACCGCGAGAGCCAGCCCGAGGGCAAGCGCAAGCGTAGGAATGCCATTGCGCCAGCCGCTGCCCTTGGTCGCATTGCCTTCGTCCGGTTCGCCGGCCGCCCCGCGGCGCTCGACGATCGAGAGGATGGGGCCGGTCAGGATCAGCAGCGTGGCGGCGAACAGCAGCACGCGGCTGGGAACGAGCACGCCTTCGGGGCCGGACGGTGGCCGCCCCCCGGTCGCGCGCAGGACGAACTCGATCAGCAGTCCAACCAGGAACAGCGCTGCACCGAGCACCGAGTAGCGGTATGCGCTGATGCGGCTTGAGCTCGCCCCACGGCGCGGCCCCCACCAGACGAACAGGAGATACGCGGCGATGAGGAAGCCCGCATAGAGCGGCACTGACCAGACCGAGAAGAGCTGGTTGCCGGTGATCAGGCCGTTGTTGTCCGCCCATACCAGCGTGTAGCCGCCCAGAACCAGCACGCCGGTCAGGCAGACGATCAGTGTGTCGAAAGCTCCGGCGCTCAGCCGCCGCATCCAGTCCCTCCTTGGGCGCGATTGTATGGCTGCCCCGCGGTGCTAAGCACGCCATCTGGGTGAGTCTGGGTTTGCGCGATGGGCGCGCTACCATCGGCAGGAATGGCGAGGACCCCCACCAGGGCTGCGAGCGGCGCGATGGACGTACAGATTCCGACCGCCACGCCAGCCGTACGACCTGCTTTGCCACGCGCGCGCTATCCGCGCGGCGCGGCGGCGCCCATGCTCGCCGAGCTGCGCCGCGGACCATTCGTGGAGAGCCGCCACCGCGGCCACCTCGTCCAGGTCGACGTGAGCGGCAAGGTCGAGCGCGGCGTGGGCGATCCGGACTACGTCACGTCGCTGCGCTCCGCGGTCAAGCCGTTCGCGCTCGTCGCGCTGCTCGACGCCGGCGGCGCCGAGCAGTTCCACCTGACCAATGCCGAGATCGCGGTCATGAGCGCATCGCACCATGGCGAGGACGCCCACGTGCGCACAATTCACGCGGTGCTGCGCCGGGCAGGACTCACGCAATCGCTGCTGGCGTGCGGCACTGAGGGAGCTCCGGCGGACACGATCACTGCCGCCCGATTGGCACGCGAAGGGGAGGCGCCCGGGCCGGTTCGCCACATGTGCTCGGGCTTCCACGCAGCCAGCCTGCTCCTGTCCAGGCTTGCGGGCTGGAGCCTGCCCGACTACTGGCGCCCCGAGCACCCGAGTCAGATTGCCGCCGCTGACGTCGTCGCGCGCATCTTTCGAGTTCGCCGCTCGGACCTTGTCACGGCCGTCGACAACTGCGGTGTGCTTACTTACGCGTTTCCGATTGCGTCGATCGCGCGCGCGTTCGCCATGTTGGCGGACCCGGCAGGCGGCGCCGATGCGAGTCAGTCGGAACTGGTGCCCGCGCTGACGCGCGTACGCGACGCGATGATCGCGGCGCCGGAGATGGTCGGTGGCACGCGCGGTGCAAGCGACACGCAGCTGATGCGCGCGCGCCCGGGAGCGTTGGTAGCCAAGGGCGGTGCCGAGGGACTGCGCGGCGTCGGCATCCTGCCGGGCGCGCGCGGCGCCAAGAGCCCCGCTGCCGGCCTGGCACTGAAGATCGAGGACGGCGATGTCGGCGCTCGAGCCAACAGGTCGGTCAGCGTCGAGGCGCTCGGCCAGCTCGGCGTCTTCGATGCCGATGCGCTCGAGAGGCTGAACGAGCTCCACCGCCCGCCGGTCGCCGATCCGCGCGGCGTGGAGATCGCCTTGACCGTGCCGGTCTTCCAGCTGGCGCCGTTCACAGAGATGAGCTGAAGACCCCTGCGCGCGATGCACCAGATCGTTGACCCGTACCGTTCCCTTGGCGTATCGCGCAGCGCGACCGACGCCGAGATCAAGGCTGCTCACCGCCGGCTGGTCAAGCGCTATCACCCCGACACGGGATCGAAGACCCAGACTGAGCGGTTCCTGAGCGTCCAGGAGGCCTATCGCGTGCTTTCCGACCCGCTGCTGCGCAAGGAGTGGGATCAGAAACACGCCCCGGGACCCGTCCGGGCCGACCGGCCTGCCGCCGCCACACCGCGCCGGCGGCGTGCGCCCACCCCGAAACCAGAGTCGGAGCCGGCGGAGAGCGGAGCGCCGCCGCGCGACCGTCCACGCAGCACCGATCCGCGCACCAAGCCGCGCTCGGCGCGCGCCTACACCTGGTCCGCGTCGGAGGTTCCATGGTGGGAGGAGCGCGCCGACAAGGGCCGACCTACCGAGGGAGAACCGGCTGCGCCCAGAGCGCCCAGTGCGAAGTCAGCGGGCGCGCCTGCGGACGACCCACAGGCGGCGGATCCCGATGCGCCCGTCTTCAGCCAGCAGGATTTCGACGTTTACAACCGCTCCAGCGGTGCTGCATGGTCAATGGCCGCGCGCGCCTACTTTCGCAAGGGCGAAGCCGAACTGCCGCGGCGCGGCTCTTTCCAGCACCAGGGGACGCAGGTCGTGACGGCTGGTCGAGCGCGTTCCGTGGCCGCGGCCGAGGCCCGCCGCCGCGCCGCATATGCCGCGGCCCAGGCCGACAACTACGCCACGGCCGAGCCGGCAAGCGCACCGGGTCCGCGAGAGGGCACGACCCATATCGTTCGTCGATCCATTGCACGGCCGTGGCCGAGCCTCATCCAGCGCTTCGGTTTTGCCCTTTTCGCGTGGCTGCCAATCGCCGCTCTGGTTGCCCTTGCCGGCACCGCGTCGGCCGATGAGCTGATCGGCCCGGGGTTGATTCTGGCCAGCCTGGCCGTTCTGGTGGCGGTGCCCCGAGTTGCCTACATCGCGGCCCTCGCCACGCTTCTTGTGGTCGTGGTCGGCGGCCTGTTCGTGGGTGGCCTCGCGCTCCTCGGGACGCCTCTGCCCGTGGACAGGCTGCTGTTCTTCCTTGGCGGCATGCTCGTCGTGGGCTATATCGCCACGGCCACGGTCGTCGCCGTCGGACCTGCGTCGCTCAGGCCCTGGTCGGCGATATGACCGTCCGCGTTCGCATCGCGCCAAGCCCGACCGGGCCGCTGCACATCGGCACCGCTCGCACCGCGCTCTACAACTACCTGTTCGCCAGGCACACCGGTGGCACGTTCATCCTGCGCCTCGAGGACACGGACGAGGCTCGTTCGACGCTCGAGTACGAGCGCGACATCCTGGACCAGATGCACTGGCTGGGCATGGACTGGGACGAGGGTCCGGAGGTTGCCGGCCAGCCGGCCAAGGGCCCTTACGGCCCATACCGCCAGATGCAGCGACTTGATCGCTACCGGGAGGTCGCGCAGCGCTTTCTCGAAGAGGACAAGGCCTACTACTGCTATTGCGCGCCCGACGAGCTGGACGCCGATCGCAAAGCCCAGGAGGCCGCACACGAGCCGCCGCACTACGTTGGCCGTTGCGCCCATCTGACCGCGGCGCAGCGTGCCGCCTATGAGGCGGATGGCCGTAAGCCGGTGATCCGCTTCCGTGTCGGGGAGGGGATCGTCGCCTTCGACGACATCATTCGCGGGCACGTCGAGATAGACACGACCACGCTCGGCGGCGACCTGGTGATCGTCCGCTCGAACGGCACGCCGCTCTACCACTTCACCGTGTGCGTGGACGACTCCGATATGGCCATCAGCCACGTCATTCGTGGAGAGGACCACCTGTCGAACACGCCCAAGCACATCCTGCTCTTCCGGGCGATGGGCGCCGATATCCCTCAGTTCGCCCACCTGCCACTCATCCTCAATCCGGACCGGACCAAGATGAGCAAGCGCAAGTCCCAGACGGCGGTCGCCGGCTATCGGGCCGAGGGCTACATCCCCGAGGCGTTCACTAACTTCCTCGCGCTGCTCGGCTGGGCAAGCGGCACCGAGGAGGAGATCTTCTCGACAGATGAGCTGATCGAGCGCTTCCGGCTCGAGAAGGTCCACCAGGGCGGCGCGGTGTTCGATCGCGAGCGTCTCGAGTGGCTCAATGGCCAGTGGATTCGCAAGCTGTCCGACGAAGACCTGGTCGAGCGCGTGCTGCCCTTCCTGGTCGCGGACCTGCGCTCGCTCGAAGCGCAGGGCTATGTCGTGCGTATCCCCAACCCGGAAGATGTGCGGCCGCTGATGCCGATGATCCGTGAGCGCCTGCCAACCCTCGCTGCGGTCGGGTCAATGGTCGACTTCGTGTTCGTCGACGAGCTTCGCGTGGAGCCCGACCTGCTCGCTCCCAAGCGCTGGGATGCGCCAACGACTTTCGAGGCTCTGTCCGCCGCGCGCCAGGTAATCACCGAGAGCGGCGAGCTGGGCTTCGAGGCTGACGAGCTGGAAGCCCCGCTGCGAAGGCTCGCTGAGGAGCGTGGCTGGAAGGTTGGCGACCTGTTCATGGCCATCCGCGTCGCGGTGACCGGGAGGACGGCGACACCGCCGTTGTTCGACACGCTCGTGGCGCTCGGTTACGAGCGAACGCTCGAGCGCATCGACGCGGCGCGCGCTCAGCTCGAGGCTCTGCCTGCAACCTGACATGCGCTGGCTTCGCGGCGTGGTGCTCGTGATTCTTGTCGCTGGCTGCGCACCGGCGCCGTCGCTGAGCCCATCTACCGCGCCGAGCGATGAGCCCCCAACATCGCCGCCAGGCGGTCTGCGCGTGGGTGTCATCGCCACGGTCGTTGCCGGCGAGCTGAACCAGGTCGCCGATCCGAACCAACCCACGGACCAGGCGTACCAGAGCCCGCTTCACCCAGGCGAGCGCGCGTTGCGGACGCTCGGCGAATCGGCGCACGTGACGATCGTCGGCGGACCGACGAGCCCGAACGGAGACGTCTACTGGCAGATAGCGGACGATCCCTTCCCCGGATGCTGCGCGCCGTTCGGCTGGGTGCGCGAGTCGCAGTCGTCGGGCGATCCGGCGCTAGCCGTGCTTGATGCGCCGTGCCCCGACCCGTCCGCGACGATGAGCGGCAACCAGCTGCTTGGGATGGGCCCGATGGAGGCGGCAGCATGCTTCGGCGACGCGGACGTCGAGTTGCGCGGCGTGGTTCGCTGCGACAGACCGCCGGTCGACTCGTACCTGTCGGTAACGGGGCCGGACTGGGCCAACGACCAGACGTTGTGCAACCTCGACAACAGCGTCGCCCTTTTCGGCGACGCCGTAACCGCGCTGTACGGCACTGCCGGCGATGGCCAGCCGTTCTTCGGCAACGTCGTCTTGCACGCACACTTCAACGATCCGTCGTCGGCCGACTGCCGCTGGGCACCTGGCAACTTCATGCCCATCGCAATCGACAATGCCCCCGTGGAGACGGCTCAGTTTGCGTGTCGCATGAGTGTCTTCGTCAGCAGCGCCATTCCGGTCACCGCGGATCGGTGGCAAGCCACATGAGAGCAGTGGTCCGCCCAGGTGGTGTGCTCATCTGCGCGTGGGACATCTCCTTGGGTGAGTCGCTTTCAAGATATCGGCACGCGGACCCGATGAACGAGGGCACGCCCACCCCAGCCAGGAGGGCATAGCCAAGCGAACCAAGAACTGAGAACGCCCAGGTCGGCGCGCCGCCTTGATGACTTGAAACCGACTCACAGGTGGGAGTGGGGTCGGTCGCCCACCTCAGTGCGTTAACAGAAACGTAACCATAGAATGCCCGCGTAGCGGTTACTATCAAGCCCGGAAGACAGTCGCACGAGGGAGCACAACGTGGATCGACAGGGTTTCCAGAACTGGCTAGACCGGTATGTCGAGGCGTGGAAGACGTACGACCCGGACAAGATCGGCGCGCTGTTCAGCGACGACGTCGAGTATCGCTACCACCCCCAGGATGAGCCGGAGCGCGGGCGCGCGACGATCGTCAGCAACTGGCTCGAGACGCGCGACAAGGAAGGCACTTACGACGCCGAATATCACCCGCTGGCTATCGACCCGGACGGTACGTTCGTGGCCAACGGCTGGAGCCGCTATTACGACGCGCCCGGCGGCGACATGCGCGACGAGTACCTGAACATCTACGTGTGCCGCTTCAACGTGGCCGGAGAATGCACCAGCTTCATCGAGTACTGGATCCAGAACCGAGCGATGCGCAAGGCGGCGATCGACGAGATCGTCCGCACTCGAATGGCAGAAGCGGCCGGCCAGGCGCCCTCCTAGATGACCCAGACGATCCTCGTCGTCGAGGATGAGGAGACCCTGCGCGACGAGCTGTCCTACCAGCTCGAGCAGGAGGGCTACAGGGTGGTGCGTGCCGCAGATGGCGGCGAGGCGCTCGAGAGCTTCAGGAGGAGCAAGCCGGACCTGATCCTGCTCGATCTGATGCTGCCGGTTATGTCCGGCGTGGAGGTCACGCGCGTGGTGCGCCGGGAATTGGACGTCCCGATCCTGATCCTTACCGCGCGTGACGGCGAGGTGGACAAGGTCGTCGGCTTGGAGCTCGGTGCCGACGACTACGTCACCAAACCGTTCAGCCTGCGCGAGCTGCAGGCTCGCATCCGCGGCCTGCTGCGACGGTCGGAACGCCCTGCGCCCGCGCCGATCGACGAGCCTGCCGACCAGGTCCGGATAGGGCGGGCGACCGTAGACCTGGCGGGCCATCGGCTTATGCGCGAGGGCCAGGTTCGGCCGATCAAACCCAAGGCATTCGAGCTGCTGACTTTTCTGTTGCGCCACCAGGGGCAGGTCTTCTCGCGCGAACAGCTGCTCTCGGACGTGTGGGGCTACGACTACGCCGGCGAGACGCGGACGGTCGATGTTCACGTCCACTGGCTGCGCGCCGAGATCGAAGTGGATCCCCAGAGCCCGAAGCTGCTCGAGACCGTCCGCGGCGTGGGATACGTGCTGCGCCGCCCGGCCTAGACTCGCCCCGTGCCGATCGATTACTGGCTGCTGGCCACGGCCGCGGCCGTGGTCGGCCTCGTCGTTGGCATCTGGTTGGGGCGAAGCGCCGTCACCCAGCGTCGGCCTCACGATGTGCTCCCTGAAGCCTCCGCCGAACCGACCACGGCGCCAGGCCCATCGGTCGCGCAGCTTGGGCAGCAGCTCGAACCAGCCGACCAGCTCGGTATCGGGCTCGTTCGGGTCACACACTCTGGAGTCGTCGAATCAGCAAACCGGTCCGCATCGGATCTGCTTGGCTGGCGGCCGCGCGGGTTGGTCGGCAAGAGCATGCTCGAGGCATTCCTCGATCACAGCATCGAGGAGCTCGTGGCGACGGCCAGGAGCGACGGCCACGCCTCGGGCGAGTACACGCTGACCGGCGAGCCACAGAAGACGTTGTCGATGCATGTCTGGCAGGCCGCCGATGGAGGTGTTTGGATCGCGCTGACCGACGTATCCGAGCTGATCAGACTGCGTCGCATACGCACAGAGTTCGTAGGCAACCTGTCACACGAGCTGCGCACTCCGTTGAGCACGGTGCGCTTGCTGACGGAGTCGCTCGCGCTCGAGGCAGAACGAACGGACCTGCCGCCCCGGGTGCGCGAGTCGATAGGCAAGATCGACGTCGAGACGGAGCACCTTGTCCAGATGGTCAACGAGCTGCTCGACCTCGCCAAGATCGAGCAAGGCGACGCGCCCATGCGCCACGACGATGTCGATCTCGTGCGCGTCGCGGAAGAGGCTGTCGGACGACTTCGTGTGTACGCCGATAGACAGGAGGTCGCCCTGCGCATCGAGGTTGAGCCGGGTCCGGTGTTGACAGTGGTCGGAGACGAGGATCGCCTGGGTCAGCTGCTCGCCAACCTCATTCACAATGCCATCAAATTCTCTCCGGCCGGCACCGAGGTCGCCGTTCATGTGCGCGGTGATCGCGAGAACGTGCTGATCGAGGTGGAGGACCATGGTCCCGGCATACCCGAGACAGACCGCAACCGTATCTTTGAGCGCTTCTACAAGGTCGACCGTGCTCGATCCCGTGGCCGCGGCGGCACGGGCTTGGGCCTCGCGATCGCCCGGCACATCGTCGACCGTCATCGTGGCCACATCTGGGTTCAGAGCCACGAGGGTGAAGGGTCGAGCTTCTTCGTCAGCCTCCCGAAAGCGGTCCCAGCAGAATCAGTGCGCCCATGACGATGATCACGCCGTTGCCGATGGCAGACGAGACGCGTCGGACGCGGTGACCGCCGCTTCGGCCGAGCGCGGCGCCGACGACCGCGAGAAGCCACTGCCACGAGAGTGACGCCAGGCCGGCCGCGACGGCAAAGACCAGGCGCTCACCCGAGTCGCCCAGGAACGGCAGCCCGACGGTCAGCGCCGTGAAATAGATGACGGTCGCCGGGTTGAGCAGAGTGAGACCGAGCATGGCAAGGTACGTCGTGCGGTGTGGTCGGCGCGCCTCTTCGTACGCTGCCAGCGGGTCGACCGTCTCGCGCGCCGACCTCAACGCGAGCAGGCCGCGGACGCCGAAAGCAACCAGGATCGCGCCACCAACGACACGTAGCGGATCGATCAGCGGCCCAATCAATGAAGTGACCCACAGCCCGGCAAGCGCGGCGACGGCCGCGTAGAAGAAATCGGCCGTGGCCGCGCCTGCACCGGCCGCCAAGCCGGCGCGCAGACCGTGAGTCAGGCCGGTATGAATGATCAGGACCGCGATCGCGCCGACCGGGACGGCGATCGCGTAGCCGGCCAGCGCGCCGGCGATAGCGGCTTGGAGCACTAAGCGTCAGACGCGAGGCGGGAGTGTCAGCCGCGTTCTGCCACGAGCTCGGGCGGCAGGAGCCAGCGCAGCACCCCGCCCGCCGCCTGAAAGGGCAGCGCCATGTCGATGCGCGCCAGGGCGCCCTTCTTCATGGGCAGGTAGACGGTCCCTGACAGCGCCGCGGCAAGATCGCTGAAGTCCGGGTCGTGGCCAACAAGCATCACGCTGCTCCCACCCGCGCGCTGCGCTATGTCGCCGATGTTGTCGACGTCGAGCGATTCGCCAAGGCGATCGTCGATCGACACGGCGATGCCGATCGCGTCGGCAACGATCTCGGCCGTCTGCCGAGCGCGGACCTTGGGGCTGGTGATGATCGCGTCGGGGGCGAAGCCGCGCTCCACGAGGAACGCTCCAAGGCGCTCCGCCTGGCGTCTGCCCTTGGGACTCAGCGGCCGCTCCGAATCCGGGCCGCTCCATTTCGCCGAGTCGCCGGCGTGGGCGTGGCGCAGCAGGTACAGCTCGAATTCGGTGCTTTCGTCGGGGAGATCCATGGGGCCGTAGGGTAGGGCTCCGGGCGAGTTGTTGTCAGGCTATCACCGGCAGGCGACGCGGACCGCGGAATGTCTCGTCCATGGGCCCGATCAGGCCGGCCAGGCGAGCGAAGCGTTCTGCCGCGGCGGGCTGGATCGAATACCAGATCCATGTGCCGCGTCGATCAGTGGTGACCCAGCCGCTCTCGCGCAGCACGCGCAGATGGTGCGAAACAGTTGGTTGGCTGACCGAGGAGTCGGCGACGAAGTCGCACGCACAAACTGCCCCTCCAGCGGACATCTGGCGCAGCATGTGCAGCCGAATCGGATCCGCGGCGGCCTGCAGGAGCTTTACGTCAGGATCGGTCGTGCGTGCCATATCTTGACGTATATATTAGCAACGATCTATATTCGTCGCCATCGATATACGTAGCTTGGGAGCTCAGCACATGGCCGAGCAGATCCACGACATGGTTCGCGACCGTTACGCTCAGTCGGCGCTGTCGGTCCTCGACTCGCCGGGCGAGCCGTGCTGTCCGCCCGGCGGCGGCATCGGCGCTGAGCTGTACGACGCGCTGGAACGTGATGAGCTGCCCGACGCGGCCGTGATGGCTTCGCTCGGGTGTGGCAACCCGACGGCCGTCGCTGACCTGAAGGAAGGTGAGCGCGTGCTCGATCTCGGGTCGGGCGGCGGAATCGACGTGCTCCTTTCGGCCAAGCGCGTCGGGCCCAGTGGACGAGTCTTCGGCCTGGACATGACCGACGAGATGCTCCTCCTGGCGCAGCGCAACATCGCCGCAGCGGGAGCGACCAACGTCGAGCTGCTCAAGGGCAACATCGAGCAGGTCCCGTTGCCGGCCGACTCGATCGACGTCGTCATCAGCAACTGCGTCGTCAACCTGGCCGCCGACAAGCCTTCCGTCTTCGCCGAGATCGCACGGATCCTCCGGCCGGGCGGTCGGGTCGGGATCACCGACATCGTCGCCGACGACTCACTTACGCCCGAAGAGCGGGCGGAGCGCGGAACCTACGTCGGCTGCATCGCCGGTGCCCTGACGTTCTCGGAGTTCGAGGCCGGTCTCAAGGCAGTGGGCCTGTGCGACGTCAGCGTCACGCCGACTCACGCCGTGGCGGAGGGAATGTTCAGTGCCATCGTCAAGGCGAGCAAGGCGACCGACTTCCCACCTGCGTCGACACGGACCACGCGCGATCCCAGCATGCTTGCGTCGGAAGCCTGCGGACCCGGCTGCTGCTGATGGACGACAAGAAGCGGGTCCTCTTCATCTGCACGCACAACAGCGCGCGATCGCAGATGGCAGAGGGATTCCTGCGCCACATCGCCGGCGACCGGTTCGACGTGTACAGCGCGGGCACCGAAGCCACCCACGTGCGACCGGAGGCGATCGCTGTCATGGGTGAGCTGGGCATCGACATCAGCGGCCAGGCGAGCAAGACCCTCCAGCGCTACCTGCCCGAGCGCTGGGACTACGTGATCACCGTGTGCGACGACGCGAACGAGGCGTGCCCCATATTTCCGGGCACGAGCGACCGCTCCCACTGGAGCTTTCCGGACCCGTCCAAGGTGACGGGCAGCGACGAGGAGCGGTTGAAGGCCTTCCGTGATGTGCGCGACCAGATCGCGAGGCGCATCAGGACATTTACGGCCGCCGCTTGAAATCGCAGCTGCTTGGCGGCCTAGGGGTTGAGGTCCTCGATGTCGCCAGTGGCCAGGAAGACGACGTCCTCGGCGATGTTGGTGACGCGATCACCGATGCGCTCGATGTAGTGCGCGGCGAAAAGGACGCGCGTTCCGCGCTCGACGTTGTCCGGATCTGAGCGCATGAGCTCGAGAATCTCGCCGAAGATCGTGTGGTAGAGGTCGTCGATCTCGTCGTCTCGGCTGGCAACTTCGCGCGCCCCTGTTTCGTCGAGGTCGACCATCGCGCGCAGGACGTTGCGCACCTGGGTCGCCGCCAGCTCGCCCATTCGATTCAACTTCACGTATTCGCGTATGGGCGGATTTGGAGCGAGCTTGCGCGCCTGCTTGGCGACCGATCCTGCGTGATCGCCGATCCGCTCGAGTTCGTACGTGACGCGGTCCAGAGACAGCAACATACGCAGGTCACGCGCAACGGGTTGCTGCGTGGCGATCGTCAGCTGGATCAGTGACGAAAGGTGACGCTGCGTCTCGTTGATCCGCGAGTCCCCGACGATGACGGCCGTAGCACCGTCCGCATCGTGGTCTGTCAGCGCCGCCAGGGCGGCCGCGATCTGCGCCGCGACGAGGCTGCCCATGCGCAACACCTCGTCCTTGATTTCGCGCTCTGCCTGATCCAACCCTTCGCGGCTCTTGTAGGTCGACGAAATCTCGAGATCATGCTCGTTGCCGTCCTCGGACAGGGTGTCCTCCCCACCAGTCGAATGCTCGGGCAAGTTCAGGTCGCTCATCACTGGTCTCCTATCCGAAGCGGCCTGAGACGTAGTCTTCGGTCAGCTTGTCTTTGGGGTTGGTGAAGATCTCACTGGTTGGGCCCATCTCGACGAGGTAGCCCGCGCGGTCGTCTCCCATTGTCATGAACGCCGTCCGGTCGCTGACACGCGCAGCCTGCTGCATGTTGTGGGTAACGATCATGATGGTGTACGACTGCTTGAGGTGATTCATGAGCACTTCGATAGCCAGCGTTGCGCGCGGGTCGAGCGCAGAAGCTGGCTCGTCCATGAGGATCACCTCGGGCTCGACGGCCATTGCTCGCGCAATGCACAGTCGCTGTTGCTGGCCACCGGACAGAGCGTAGGCGGACTGCTTCAGCTTGTCCTTTACCTCGTCCCATAGCGCGGCCTGCCGGAGAGTCTTCTCGACCACCTCGGCCAGCTCCTTGCGCCGGATGCCGTAGAGCCGCGGTCCATACGCGACGTTGTCGAAGATGGACTTGGGGAAGGGGTTGGGGCGCTGAAAGACCATTCCTATGCGCCGCCGAACCTCGACCACGTCGACGGCTGGATCGAGCACATTGCTGCCGTCGAGATCGACCTCTCCGGTCGCGCGCGCGCTGGTGACCAGGTCGGTCATCCGGTTGATGCTGCGCAAGAGAGTCGACTTTCCGCATCCGGACGGCCCGATGATGGCGGTCACTTCGTTCGCAGCAACGTCGAAGCTTATGTCTCGAACCGCGCGGAAGGTCCCGTAGTACACACTCAGGTTGCGGATCGAGAGCTTGGCGTCGGCGGGATCGGACGTCGCTGGAGCGGATGGCTGGGATTCCGGCCGGATGGCAGGCGAATCGATCGGGGTTCCTTCCGGCGGCACGGGAGCTTCCACGCTCATATCTTGATCTCCAGCTGTCATCGGGTTGCGCCAAGACTCTTATTGCGCCAGCGCGTCAATAGACGGGCAGCCACGTTGAGCGCCAGCACGATCGCGATCAGCACCAGGGCCGTGGACCACGCCTTTTCGCGCCAATCTTCATAAGCCGAGCTGGCATAGATAAACACTGTGTGTGGCAACGTGGCGATAGGCTCGTTGATATCCGTGCTCATGAACGGGTTGCCGAAAGCCGTGAAGAGCATGGGTGCGGCCTCGCCGCCAGCTCGTGCGACGGCCAGCATGAGTCCTGTCAATATCCCGTTGATTGCCGCCGGCATGAGCACTCTCAGGCTGGTGCGCCAATCGGCAGCGCCCAGCGCGAGTGACCCCTCACGCAACGCCCCGGGCACAAGCTTGAGCATCTCCTCTGTTGTCCGGACGATGATCGGCAGCATGATGAAAGCGAGGACGATTCCACCGGACAGCGCCGAAAAATGGCCTTGCGGCAGGACCACGATCGTGTAGGCGACGATGCCCATGACGATCGACGGCACTCCGGCGAGCGTGTCGGTCGAGAAACGGATCAGGATCCCGAATCGGCTGTCAGGACGCGCGGCCGCGTATGTCCCGGCGAGCAGCCCCACTGGCGCTGCAATGACGAGGCCGAGGCCGACCGTGATGAAGGAGCCGACGATTGAGTTCGCGATACCGCCACCCGCGACCCCGACAGGAGTTGGTTCGGACGTCAGAAACGTGATCGAGAGCTGTTTCGAGCCCTCGATCAAGACATTGACAACGATCCAGACCAAGGGGATGACTGCGATGGCGGCCGCCAATCCCGAAAGGCCGAGCATTATTCGATTCACGAGCCTGCGTCGCGCCAGGCGGCGGCTGCTGCGACTGTCGGTAATGAGGGCGGCCGTCATGTTCGCGCGCCCTTCGGGCCGCGTGTTCTCCAGATGAAGACCTGGGCGAGCGCGTTGATGATCAGGGTGATCGCGAACAGCACGAGGCCGATTTCAATCAGCGCATTCACGTACAGAGGAGACGTCGCCTCAGTGAACTCATTGGCGATCACGGACGCCATCGTGTAGCCCGGATGAAGGACGGACGGCGACAGGTTGAGATTGTTGCCGATGACCATCGTCACGGCGATCGTCTCTCCCATCGCCCGACCGAGGGCAAGGATGATGGCGCCGAATATTCCGGTCTTCCCGTACGGCAGCAACACCTGCCAGAGGGCCTCCCAGCGTGTGGCGCCGAGAGCCATCGAAGCCTCGCGTTGAGCCCCGGGGACGGCCTGCAACACGTCGCGACTCAAGGCGGTGATGGTCGGCAGAATCATGATCGCGAGGACCATCCCCGCGGCCAGGCGACTGGGGCCGAGCATCGGCCCCTCGAAGATGGGCAGGAAGCCGAGGTTATCCGCGAGGCTGATGCCGAGCGGCTTGACTACTGCCGGAACGAACACGAACAGGCCCCATAGCCCAAAGATCACGCTGGGCACCGCGGCGAGAAGCTCGACCAGGGTCCCCACCGGGCCGGCTATCCAGCGCGGTGCGAGCTCGGCCAGAAAGATCGCCGTTCCGATGCCTATCGGGATCGCAATGATCAGTGCGATAGCGGATGTAACGAGCGTGCCGTAGATGAACGGCAGCGCGCCGAAGACCTGGTCGATGGCAGGGTCCCAGCGCGTCGAAAACAGGAAGCCGAGCCCAAACGCGTCCCGCGCAAGAGCGGAGTTCTGCCAGAGCTCCCAGGCTATGACGACCACCAGCGAGAGCACCAGCGCGCTGGCCAGAACCAGCAGCAGTCGGTACAGGCCGTCGCCATGCTGCCACACCGCGGTCAGCCCGCGGCGTGGCGAGAACGGCTGCCTGGAGGCGCGTATGCGAGCGGTCATCGAACGGCCCCTTGCAAAGTCCTTGAAAGATTGCCGGACACCCTTTCCCTTGGGAGGAGGGAAAGGGTGTTGTGCCCGGCGAGGAGGAGAGCGAGCAGGGTCAGCTCAGCGGGGCACCATTGCAGGTGATCGTGTCGACCTTGTCGAGGACCTGCTGCTTGACGTTGTCCGGCAGCGGAACGTAGTTCAGCTGCGTGGCGTAGTCAGTGCCGGCGCTCTGTGCCCAGTGGACGAACTCGACCAGCTTCTGCGCCTTGGTGCAATCGGTCTGGTCCATGTACATGAGCAGGTAGGTGTAGCCGGCGATCGGCCACGACTGGGCCCCGGGGGCATTTACGATCGACCGGGCAAGCGTGTCGGGCATGTCGCTCCCAAAGTCGGACATGGCCGACTTTGTGCTCTCGATCGACGCCGTCACCACGTTGCCGGCAGCGTTCTGCAGGTTGGAGAAGGCGAGCTTGGAGGACAGGGCATAGGCGAGCTCGACATAGCCGATCGAGCCGTCAGTCTGGGAAAGGGTTCCCGACACGCCCTCGTTGCCTTTGCCGCCGAGCCCGACGGGCCACTCGACCGAAGTCGCGTTGCCGACACTGGACTTCCACTCGGGGCTGACATTGGACAGGTAGTCCGTGAAGATGAACGTCGTGCCCGATCCGTCCGAGCGATGGACCACGGTGATGTCCATGTCCGGCAGCGTAACTCCGGGGTTCAGGGCGGCGATCGCGGGATCGTTCCAATTGGTGATGTGGCCCAGGAAGATGTTGGCGACCGTCGGTCCGTCGAGTGTCAGCGGCGTCGTGGAATCGCTCAGCGCGCTGATGTTGTAGGCGACCACGTCGGCACCCGCCACGGACGGGAACATCTGGATGCCCGGGGCCGCTGCCATCTGGTCGCTGTTCAGGATTGCGTCCGAAGCGCCGAAATCGACAGTCTTCGCCGTGATCTGCTGAATGCCGCCTCCGGATCCGATCGACTGGTAGTTGAACTTGACGGACGGGTCAACGAAGGCGTACTGGTAGAACCACTGGCTGTACAGCGGGTAAGGGAAAGTCGCCCCCGCGCCGCTGATCGAAATCGAGCCCACCGCCGGCTGCGATGCCCCGGCAACAGTTGTCGGCGCGGGCGTGGAGGCGCTGCCGCCACAAGCGCCGACGATCACTCCGATCGCCAGTACGACGCCGGCTATTCTGAACGAGTGGTTCACTTGGTTTCTTCTCCTCTTTCTCTTGATGACGGCTCAGACGGTCGAAGTCGTCCGTCAACGCAGCATTCGCGTCTTGTTAATGGTTCGTTAACGGTTGCTGGGTCTCAAGCCTGTAGCCGACACCGCGCACGGTGTGCAGGACTGGCGCACCCTCACCCCCCGGCTTCAGCTTTTCGCGCAGCCAGGTGACGTGGACGTCCACCGAGCGCAGATCGCTGCTCGCGAGGTCGGCGCCGACGGCGTTCAGGAGCTCCTTGCGGCTGAACGTCCGGCCGGGGTCGCGCGCCAGGACGTCGAGTAGCGCAAATTCGCGCGGGCGCAGGTGGATCGGTCGCTCACGGACGATCAGCTGACGATGCTGGCGGTCGAGCCACACATCGCCGCCGAGCGGCACCCGGCGGGCGGCAATGTGCTGGCGGATCTCCTCGCCAAGCAGGGCGATGCGGGCTGCGAGCTCGACAGGATCGACGCGCGAGTCGAGGGCTTCGTCGAATCCGGATCGAAGCGCCGTGACCCGCTCGCCGCCGTCGGCAGGGTGGTCGATCAGGATTGCGCGCAGGTCTTTGCGCACCCTGCGCGCAGCGGCGACCGCGCCGATGTCGGTGACTGTCGCTGGCGGCGCACAGACGACGACCACGGCAGGGCCGGCGACGCGCAGGAGCTGCCGAAAGGCAGCGCGATCCTGGGTCGAGCGCACAGGGCTGGCCGAGCGCTCGAGCCACGCACCCACTCGGCTGGGCGACAAAGCAATCGTCGTGACCCGCGCCGGGTCCGTCTGGGCCATGGCGGGCATGGTTCGGCCATACCGTGCACGGCTCGTTAGCGGAGCGTTAACACTCCGTTAGTTCAGTGCGCGGACAGCATCTCTGCGATGTCTCCCGCGGTCGGCACACGCCCGTAGCTGACGACATTGCCGTCGATCACGAGGCCGGGTGTGCTCATGATCCCGTATGCCGCAATCTTTCCGTAGTCGGCCACCTTGATGATCTGCGCCTCAACGCCCGTCATATCGAGCGCCTGGCGGACGTTGGATGCAAGGCGGACGCAGTTTGCGCAGCCTGGACCGAGGACTTCGATCGTTCTCATGGGATTGTCTCCTTCTAGAGGTTGAGGGCGTTGAAAAGCAGGCCGACGACGAGGATGCCAACGACGACGGACGCGCCGAACATGACCAGCAGCGGCGCGCGGATGACGCGGCGCAGGATCATGAACTCGGGCAGGCTGATGGCGACGACGGCCATCATGAATGCGAGCGTCGTACCCAGCGGCATGCCTTTGCCGAGGAGCACCTCCACGATCGGGATAGTGGCCGCCGCGCTGGCATACAACGGGACGGCGAGGAGGATGACTATGGGTACGGCAAGGGGGTTGTCGCGGCCTGCGATGTCGACGACGAGATCGGTCGGAACGAAGCCGTGGATCAGGGCGCCCACGCCGATGCCGATCAGGACATAGGGCAGGATCTTGCGCACGAGATCCTTCGCGTAGGCCCATGCGTCGTGCGCGCGCTGCTCGACGCTGAGATCGACGTCGATGCTGTTCGCCCCACCGCCGGCCCTTACCTCGAGGACCCATGGCTCGACCCAGCGCTCAGCGTGGAGCCAGCCCAGAACCATGCCGCCGACGATCGCAATGGCCAGGCCGGCCACCATGTAGAGCAGCGCGATCCACGGCCCGAACAGGCCCCACAGCAGGACCAGGGCGACCTCGTTGACCATTGGCGAGCTGATCAGAAAGGCGAAGGTCACGCCCATCGGGATGCCTGCCTCGACGAATCCGACGAAGAGCGGCACGGCGGAGCAGGAGCAGAAGGGAGTGACGATGCCGAAGCTCGCCGCGGCAACCAGGCCGAAGATCGTGCCTCGACCCGTGAGCGCCGCACGCACCCGTTCGGGCGGGAAGTAGCTCCGGATGAAGGTGACGAGGGTGACGATGCCGAGCAGCAGCAGGAGCACCTTGGGCACGTCGAGCAGGAAGAACGCCACGGCCTCGCCCACGGCCGACCCACGCTGAAGACCGAGCAGACCGAAGGCTGCCCAGTCGGCAAGGGGCGCGTTGAGCAGCCACGCCACGAGCCACGCGCTGACGAGAAGTCCAGCCATGGCATGCCCGTGGGACGACCGCCGGGGCAATGCAAGTGCGGTCACAGCAACAGCTCCCCGAGCGCGCTGAACGCCGCGTGGCACGCTTCCTCGTCGCGCTCGTAGTAGATCCGCCGCGAATCGGCGCGGTCGCGGCTGGCTCGGACAAGGCCGGCTTCGCGCAGGCGAGCCAGGTGGTTGCTTACGTTGTTCTGCCGCTCGCCCAGTGCAGCTGCCATCTCGCAGACGCAGTGCGGGCCGTCGCCCAGCATGCGCAGGATCGAGGCACGCGAACGGTCCGATAGCAGGACCGCGATCGTGGTCGGCAGGCCGACATCGGGTGCCGCAAGCGCGAGCCGCAAGTCGGGCGCGCGACGCGTGCGCTGGGTTCGGGTCGGAAGGACATCCATGTCAGTCCCAAATGTGTCATTGCGGACTGACATTTACGTCGGCCAATCAGCCCGACTCGGGCATGCCTTACGTCACCTGGATCGTCGGCGCCGTTTGGCGGACACCCTTGATGTCGGGCACAGCGCTTTCCTCGAGGGTCGGCCAGAGCGCGGCAAATTCCGATCTGGCGCGGGCGACCGCCTGTTCGGCCTGGCCGATGTAGCGGGCCACTGCCACGCGCTGCTCGGGCGGTGCGTCGGCACCAGCCAGGCTCGTCAGCCACGACGCGGCCTCGCGCGCGGCGACCGCCGCGTCGTTCATCTCGCCCAGGTTGTCCTGGAGAGTCCTAAGACGTTCTATGAAGTCGGTCGCCGCGCGCTCGTCGAGCACATCGCGAAAGGCCTCGAGCGAGTAGCGCATGCGCTTGGCCATGATGCGCAGCGAGTGCCACGCCGCGGCCTCGTTCGAGCCGCTCGCCCGTGCCGCCGCGTCCAGCATCCGTTGGCGCGCGCGCTCCAAACGTTCGGGTGCGTCATCGGCGACCAGATCGTGGCCGCACTTGCCAGCCGCCCAGAAGGCACGCGCGCCGGTCCCGGCCAGGAAATCGTCGACGAACCTCTCGTAAGCGCGCGTGTCGAGGAAGCGCATCAGCTCGTCGAACGCAGCGTCCCGCCGTGCGCGCCAGCTGCCCGCCATGCTCGAGACCTCGTCGCGACCATCGACCGTCTCAAGCAGCACGTCCAGATCGCGCACGACGCCGAGCAGCCCGGCGACATGCCGCAGGCCCTCGTCGAAGTGGCGCGCGTTGCCGCCCGCAAAGGCATCACCGAACGCTCGCCACGTGGCGCGCATGCGGCGCGTCGCCACGCGCATCTGCTTGAGCGCGAGCACGTCGCCGGCGCGCGTCGCGCCCTCGCGCTCGAGCATCCGGACAAGGTGGCGGCGCAGGAGCTTGCGCGCGGCATCCGACCATGCGTCATCCGGTGCGACGCTCGCTGCACGCTCGGCCATTCCCTCCGCCAGCTCGAGCTTGCTGCGGTCTTCGGGCGTGGCGAGGTTGGTCGCGGCAAGGGCCGCCGTCACGCCCTGGAGCGCCGCGGCGTCGCCGTCATGGAGCTCGACCTCGAAGTGACGCAGCTCGCCTGCCGCAAGGCCCAGGTATTCGACCTCGCCCTCGTCAAGCGACGCCACCGCAGATGCACCGTTGAGTGTCAGGACGCGCTCGCGCCGTTCCTGCCCGACGACGAAGCGCTCGATCAGGCGCTGCTCGCCGGCGACGGCGACGAGGCGCTCGCGTGCCTCGCTCTCGGGCCATTGGCCGGGATCAAGCGAACGCGTCGCCGGCGCCTCGAGCTCGAGGCGCCGGTGCAGCCCGTCGGCGACCTCGATCGTCGCCTTCACGGTCAGCATCGTGTCGGAGCCGACCGTCCGTAGTCGGGCGCCATAGCCTGCCTTCTTGAGGGACAGGTCGGGCGTGTCGAAGTAGCGGTCGGTTATCTCCAGGGTGCGCCAGGCTTGCGCTGCGCTTGGCGCGAAGGTGCTGTCGAGCCACTCGCGGACAGCATCACCGTCCTGGAACGCGAACTTGAGCTCGATCTCCTCCGACGTCACCCGGCGATCGATGAGCGCGCCCGCGCCATGAGCGTCTCGAAGGTGTCGATGCCGCGCGTTTCGGAGGCGAACTCCTCCACGCGCCGCCAGCGGTCGTCAGTGCCGAGCTGCCACGCGTGACGGTCGTCCTCGAGCATGACCTCGATCGTCGCCCGCAGTCGGGCCTGGCTGTCGGGATCCGTAACCGGCGTGAGCGCCTCGACGCGTCGGTCGAGGTTGCGCTCCATGAGGTCCGCCGAGCCGATCAGGAAGCGCTCGCGCTCGTCGCGGCCGAAGACAAAGATGCGCGAGTGCTCCAGGTAACGACCGACGATCGAGCGGACGCGGATCGTCTCGCTCACGCCGGGCACGCCCGGTTTGACCGAACACATGCCGCGCACGATCAGGTCGATCGGCACGCCGGCCGCCGACGCTCGGTACAGGGCCGCGATCGAGGTCGGGTCCACGATCGCGTTGCACTTGATCGCGATTCGCCCGTCGCCGAACTGCTCATGGCGAACACGCTCACCGTCGATCAGATCTATGAGACCCGCACGCAGAGCGGTCGGCGCAACCAGCAGCTTGCGGTAACCGGTTTGGCGTGAGTGCCCGGTCAGAACGTTGAACAGGTCGGTCACGTCGGCACCGAGGTCCGTGTCGGTCGTCAGCAGCCCCAGGTCCACGTACTGGCGCGCCGTCTTGTTGTTGTAGTTGCCCGTCCCGATATGCACGTAACGGCGCAGGCCACGTCCCTCGCGGCGGACGACGAGCGCCACCTTCGAGTGCGTCTTGAGACCGACGACGCCGTAGGCGACGTGGGCGCCGGCACGCTCGAGCGCCCTGGCCCAGACGATGTTGGCCGCCTCGTCGAAGCGCGCCTTGAGCTCGACCAGCACGACCACCTGCTTGCCTGCCTCAGCGGCCTCGATCAGAGCACGAACGATGGGCGAATCGCCAGATGTTCGGTACAGCGTCTGCTTGATGGTCAGGACGTCGGGATCCTCGGCCGCCTGCTCGATGAAGCGCTGCACCGAGGAGGCGAACGACTCGTACGGGTGATGAACGAGGATGTCGCCGGCGCGCATGGCCGCGAACACGTCGGTCTCTTCGTCGGGGTCCGAAGGCAGCAACCGTGGCGGCACGACCGGCTGCCATGTGGGGTAGTGAAGCGCCTGCACGTCCAGGTCGGCGATCACGTTGAGCGCATCCAGATCGAGCATGCCCGAGATCTCGTAGACGTCAGGCTGCTCCACGTTGAGGCCGTGCATGAGCAGTGCGCGCGTCGCGTGGGGCATGGAACGTTCGATCTCGAGGCGCACGACGTCTCCGAAGCGCCGCTTGCGGAGCTCCTCCTCGATCGCCTCGAGCAGGTCCGGCGCCTCTTCCTCCTCGAGTGCCAGGTCCGCATTGCGCGTGACGCGGAACAGGTGATGCTCGAGCACCTCCATGCCTGGGAACAGGGCGTCGAGATTGGCGGCGATGACCTGTTCGAGGAGCACGTACGTCCGCTCGCCGACCTCCATCAACCGCGGCAGCACGGGCGGAACCTTGATCCGCGCGAACAGCCGCTCGTCCGTGTCCGGGTCGCGCACGGTGACCGCGAGCGACAGCGACAGGTCGCTGATGTACGGGAACGGGTGGCCGGGATCTACGGCCAGCGGCGTGAGCACGGGGAAGATCTCGTCGAAGAAGCGCGCGCGCATCTCGACATGACGCTCCGGCCGCTCCTCGTAGTGGACGATGCGGATCTGCTCCTCGGCCAGCTCGTCGCGCAGCGTGGTCCACGTCTGCGAGTGCATGGCGACCATGGGCAGGAGTCGCGTGCGGATGGCGTCGAGTGTCTGGGCGGCGCTCATTCCGTCGGGCGTCGGGTTCGAACGTCCGGCGGCGACCTGCTGCTTGAGGCCCGCCACGCGGATCTGGAAGAACTCGTCGAGATTGCTCGCGAAGATGGCCAGGAAGCGGGCGCGCTCAAGGAGCGGATTGCGCTCGTCGACGGCTTCGAAGAGCACGCGTTCGTTGAACTCGAGCCACGACAGCTCGCGGTTGATGTACGGGATGTCGGCACGGACCCTGCGACGCGTCCCGCTACTCGGGCGCCTCGGCACGGTCGTGCCCGGTACGGCGGTTATGTGATCGGTGTGGCGGAGGGCGGCCATTGGGCTTTCAGTCTAGCGATCGAGCGTGCATTGGCCGGAGGGTGGTGCGTCCAGGCACCGGCGGCAAGCGCCCGATAGTACCCGCCGCGCGGCGCGGCCCAGCCGCGCCGAGGGCCAAACGCCCTAGCCGAGTCGTGCGCGACGGGCGGTGCCTGCCGCTCCGGCACGGCGCTCCGTGTCTTCGGGGCACGGACAATCGTCGCGCAGACGCTGGAACGTGTAGAAGCCGGTGTGGTGTCCGTCCGCCCAGGTGGGCTGGAGCGCATAGCTGCCGACGAGCGCGAGATCGGTCAGCTCCGTCTGTGCCGAGGTGAGCGTCGGATTGGAGTCGAGCCAGCCTGGAATGCCAGCCTCGCCGCGGCAGAAGGCACACGGGCACAGCCAGCGCAGCGTCTCGAAGTCATAGCGCGTGACATGGCCGTCGGGCCATTCGAGCTCGAGCACAGAGTTGCCGCGATCTGCGTGGATGCGCGTCGGCACGAGATACTCGCTGCCCGTCGTGAAAGAGCTCATTGCTTCTCGTTCACGCTCGTTTCAATGCATCCACAGGAAGTCGCGCACGGGCACAGTCTGCGCCAACCGATCGAAGAGGTAGATCCAGCCGAGCGTTGACTTGAGGTCGGGCGTCTCGCCGCCCGGCGCGCCACTGCCCTGGTTGGCTTCGCTGGCGCGGGGCACGATCGTGACGTACTTGCCGTACCAGACCGGCTGACCAGGCTCGACGTAGGCGTCGAACTTGCGGGCCAGGTCGTGGATGTTGAGCCAGGTGCCGGGGCCGGGATCGAAATGTTCACCGTTGAGCGTTCCGAGCGGCCACAGCGGACCCACGACCTCCGCGGCCGTGACCTCGAAATCCTCAGTCGTGGCCGGATCGGCGGTCGACTCGAATCCCGTCATCAGCCACGCGTGGCGGCCGAAATGAACGGTCAGCCCAATCGGCTTGCCTGTTTCGCGCAGCTGTTTGGCGGACGTATGCAGGGCCAGCTGCATCGTCGGCGCCGTGGTCCAGCCATAGTCGTCTCCGGCGCCGTAGTGAACCAGGGCATCCGCCCAGCCTTCGGGATCGGCGCCGCCGTCGGTCACCGGGTACTTGGAGTGCTCCGCGGCGTAGGCAAGCATCGCCAGCTGGTGTCCCTTGGAATGATCGCGTGCGCCGCGCACCAGGTTGAGTGCCATCTGGATCGTCGCGCCGACGCACGAGGTGTCCAGGTACTGGGTCGCAAAGGCGCCGTTGCGCCAGATGCTGTACCGACCGGACCAATCCGCGGCGCCGGCCGGTCCGGCCGGCGCCGCGACTAGCGCGACGAGGGCCAGGCACACGACGAGCGCAAGACGATGACGGGAAGGGACGACACTCACGCCGGGAACGTTAACCAATTCGGGCGCACGACGGCGCGGGGCCAACCGGCGACACTTGACACATGCCGGTCAGGCCGTCCCCGCGCGTCGCCGCTGCCATCGATATCGGGAGCAACAGCGTCCACCTACTGGCGTCTCGCGCGCCCGGGCCAGCGCGAGCGGGCATGCACGTCGACCTCACGTCGCTCATCGATGAGAGCGACCTGATCGGGCTGGGCGATGTCGTCGATCAGGACGGCACGATTCCGCCCGAACCGTTGCAGGCCGTGCTCAATGCCGTCGTCAGTCAGGTAGGCCGCGCGCGCGACGTCGGCGCGTCGCGCTTCGCGATCATGGGCACCGAGCCGCTGCGCCGGGCAGCAAACGCCGACGAGCTGAGCGCGGCCGTCGAGCACCTCACCGGCCACGCTCTCCATGTCCTGACCGTGCGCGAGGAGGCGATGCTGACCTTCCTTGGAGTCACCGGCGGAGTCACGCCGCCCGAAGCCCTGGCGGTGGTCGACATTGGCGGCGGCTCGACCGAGGCGGCGATCCACGTTCCGGGCAGCGGGATCAAGATCGTGCCAGTGCCGCTCGGCTCTGCACGACTGACCAACGCGATCGTAGCCCACGATCCGCCGACGCAGGACGAGCTGAGCGAGCTGATGGCGGCGGCGCGCGAGGTCGTCGACGGCGCGATCTGGCCCGACCCCGCCGGCGTGAAGGTCGGGCGCGCGATCTTCGTCGGCGGTACGGCAACCAATGTCGCGCGCCTCGGGCTGCTCGATCGAGCGCATCTCGACGAGGCCATGTCCACGTTGGCCCAGATGAGCGCCGACGAGGTGGTGGCGCGCTTCGTCGTGCGGCCGCGCCGAGCACGTCAGCTGGCCGCCGGCGTGGCAATCGTTTCGGCGCTGCTCGATCGTTTCCTGCTGGGGCAGGCCGAGGTCAGTCAGGCGAGCCTGCGCGACGGGGCGGTCATCGCCATCCTGGCCCGCGGAGCCGGCTGGCTGGAAGCGCTGGACGAGCTCAACTGACGCGATCGAGCCATTCGCCGAGAGGGCCAAGCGCGGCGCGTTCCGCGTAATGGCGCCGTAGCCGGCCCGTGGCCATGGTCTGGACCAGGCCTGCGTCGCGCAGCACGGCGAGGTGCTTGATCACCCCCCAGCGCGAGATCGCCGACGCCCGTGCAGCCATCTGCGACGTGGTCAGACCGGGCTCGGCCAGGACTGCTTCGAAGAGCGTCCGGCGGGTTGGGTCCGACAACGCGGAGAGCAGCTCGTTGAGCACTCGGACATGGGCGTCGGACGACATGTGAGTGAATGGTCACGCAAAACGCCACGCCAAGTCAAGCGGCTTGGGTCGATTCAACGGTCGGCACTTGGCTGCTGGCGTAACATCGTGCCGATGGCCCAGCTCGCGACTCCTCCGGTAAATGCCTCCGCCGAGCGGCAGGCGAGCGCGCTGGTACGGGCGTGGGTAGGTCGGGCTGACGGAATCCAGTCGGTCGTCGAGCGTGTGGGCGGCGTCGACCAGGTCGGCATCGAGGAGCGCGTCGACAGCCTCAAGCGCCGCTCGATCAAGCGCGAGTCCAAGCTTTGGGCGCTGGATCTCGCGATCCGCATGATTGATCTGACCACGCTCGAGGGGAAGGACACCGACGGCAAGGTCCGGGCGATGTGCGCCAAGGCGATACGACCGGATCCGGGTGACCCCGCGATCCCCAGTGTCGCGGCAGTTTGCATCTACCCATCGCTGATCGGCGTTGCACGGCGCGCGCTGCAGGGCTCGACAGTCAAGGTGGCCAGCGTCGCCACCGGCTTTCCATCTGGCCAGACCTTCACCGACGTGAAGCTGCTGGAGACGCGCCAGGCTGCGGAGGCCGGTGCGGATGAGATCGACATGGTCATCGACCGCGGCGCTTTCCTGCAGGGCGACTATCGCCACGTGTTCGACGAGATAGTCGCCGTCAAGGAAGCGTGCGGAAACGCGCACCTCAAGGTCATTCTCGAAACGGGCGAGCTCGAGACGTACGACAACGTCCGACGGGCGAGCATTCTGGCGATGACCGCCGGCGCGGATTTCATCAAGACCTCGACCGGCAAGGTGGCCCCGGCGGCAACGTTGCCGGTCACGCTGGTCATGCTCGAGGCCATTCGCGACTTCCACCGTCGGACGGGACGCATCGTGGGCATGAAGCCCGCCGGCGGCATACGGACAGCCAAGGACGCGATCCAGTATCTCGTCGTCCTGTACGAGACGCTCGGCCCGCGCTGGATGACGCCCGACCTGTTCCGCTTCGGGGCCAGCAGCCTGCTCAACGATCTGCTGATGCAGATCCGCAAGCAGCGCACCGGCGCCTACCAGGGCCCCGACTACTTCACGATCGACTGAGCGACAGATCTAGTCTGAGCGCAGCCTCGCGTACATGACCAGGTCGTGGAAGGCGCCAGCGCGGAATTGCGCGCCGCGATTGACGCCCTCACGCGCAAAGCCGGCTTTCTCGAGCGAGCGCTGTTCGGCGACATTGTCGATGTCGGTCTGAGCCTCGACGCGGTTGGCGTCCGTGGCGTGGAAGAGCCACTCCGCGAGGAGGCGCTGCGCCTCCGCGCCGAGCCCCTGGCCGCGAGCGGACGGGCGCAGCTCGATGCCGATGTTCCAGGCGCGCGAATCGTCGGGCGGGCCGTAGTGCACGGCGCGCCACTGCACGGTTCCAACCGGCTCGCCGTCGAGACGCTCAATGAGCAGCACGCCGTTGTGGTCGTTGCGCAATGGGCCGCGCGCCAGGGCGTCGCGCGGCGTAGGCAGAGTCGGCAGGCCGAAATCGTTGAATCCGCCGACATCCTTCTGGTCGTTGAGCCAGTCGACCAGCGCCGCGTCGGCCAGCTCCACGTCGCGCAGTCGGACGTGCTCCCCGTCGATCGGCAATCCGGTCTTAGTCATCGACTGCACCGAATGCCAAAGCCGCGTTAAGGCCGCCGAAGCCGAACGAGGTCGACAGCACATTTCGGATGGTGCCCACGAGCGGCTCGCTGAGCAGACCGGGCAGCGCCTCGATCGCCCGTGGGTCCGGGTCGGAGAGGTTGACCGTGCCCGGTGCCCAGCCGCGACTGATGGCAAGCGCCGAGATGGCCGCTTCGATGGCGCCTGACGCGCCCAACGGGTGCCCGTAATAAGCCTTCGTGCCGCTGACCGGCACGGTCCGCGACCTCGGCCCCAGCGCCAGCGCGATCGCGCCGGCCTCGACACCGTCGCCGAGCGGTGTCGCTGATGCGTGCGCATTGACGTAGTCGATATCGACCGCCTTGATGCCGCCGTCGGCCATGGCCAGCCGGGCTGCGCGGGCTGCCTGCCGGCCATCCGGCCGCGGCTGGACCATGTGGAACGCGTCACTGGTGGCGCCGAACCCGCGCAGCTCGGCGTACGGCCGCGCACCGCGGCGCTGCGCGATGTCCGCGTTCTCGAGCACCAGCAGCGCCGCGGCCTCGCCCATCACGAACCCGTCGCGGTCGACGTCGAACGGCCGCGCGGCGCTGGCCGGCGCGTCGTTGTGCCGGTCGCTCAGCGCTCGGATGATGTCGAATGCTCCGAACGCGAGAGGGGAGAGTGGCACCTCCACACCGCCCGCCAGCGCCGCATCGGCGCCGCCGGCGCGGATCAGATGGAACGCCTCGCCGAGCGCCACCGCGCCGGCGGCGCACGAGTTGGCCGTCGACAGGATTGGTCCATGCAAGCCCAGCGCAATTCCGAGGTTGGCCGGCGCGGCGCCGCCGAAGACGGCCAGGGCGAGGTTGGGCGCGACCCCGCGAATGCCGCGCTCCAGAAATCGTTCGTGTTGAGCCTCGGCATACGAGATGCCCCCCAGCGCCGACCCGACGTACACCGCACTTCGGTCGGCGCGGACGCCGCCGGGCTCGCCGATGGTCAGCCCGGCGTCCTCGATCGCCATTCGTCCCGCCGCGAGCGCGAACTGACTGAAGCGGTCCGTCTGGCGGGCTGCCTTTGCGTCCATGTAGTCCGTCGGCTCGAACTCGTCCACCTGCGCGGCGACGCGCGAGCGGAACTGCGTGGCATCGAACCGATCCAGGCGCTTGACTGGCGACACGCCCGCGTGCAATCCGTCCCAGAAGGCATCCAGGCCGATGCCCACGGCGGTGATCACGCCGATGCCAGTGATCCAGACTCGTGGCGACGCGTTATCCGGGCGCCGCCTGGCCGCGCTCATCTGCCGTTGCTCTCGGCGAGGCTCTTGAATGTGGCCAGCGTCCTTCCGGCGATCGGGCGCACAAAGAGGCGGTCGACCAATGCCGGGAACAGCTCCGATCCGACGATCGGCAGGCGACGGACGAAGTCGTGCTCGATCGCAACGTGCGAGCCGGACAAGCCGCGCGGCGTGATGTGCCATGTCACGTCCATGCCCCGGGTCGCACCTCCAGTGTGGACGAAACGCAGTCGCAGGTCGCCCGGATCAGCGGCTTCCGACCACGTCCGCGAGCGCCAGCTGACGGGTATGGCGAACGGGCCGGCACGTCGCTCCGCACGCATCACAGCTTCTACCCTATCGCCGTCATGTGACAGAACGGTCACCTTTCTGTAATGCGGCAGAAGCTGGGGCCAACGGCTGATGTCTTTGGCCAGCTCGAACACTCTCTTCGGGGTTGCGTCAACCTCGATATCAATCCTCGACCGCATGACCTGAAGAGTCCAGATGGTCGAGCGCCCTCTCGACGAGATGGACGATCGGCAGCCGGCGTATGTCGGCGAGCGGGATCCATGCCGCCATGTCGGACGATTCGTCCACCTCGTGGCGGATGGAGCCACCCGTGACGCTCGCGCTGTAGACGATCTGGATGGAGTGAAAAGGGCCCCAGCCCTCCTCTGGAATGGGACCCCTGGTCCAGGACGCAACGAACTCGAGGCGAACGATCTCTCCGATCAAGCCAGTCTCTTCCTGGAGCTCGCGCAGCGCGCCCGCTGCTGGCTCCTCGCCGAAGTTGAGGCCTCCTCCGGGGAGGGTCCATTGGCCAACGGCCGCGTACCCCGGCGCGATGCGTACGAGCAGGATCTGGCGCGAGTCGTCGACGATCAGCGAGTACGCCGCCACGCGCGTCATGCGCGGCAGCTGCGTTGCGTCGCTCACGGCGCAAGGAGCCTGGCGATAAATCGCGGATCGAGGGCCGTTGAGGCCCGTTCCTGGTCCGCGAGCACGGCCGTAAGCTCGTCGCGCAGCGAAGCTCTTCGATCGAGTCGGCGCAGCGCGTAGTCGAGCACGCGTGGATTGACGATGAACGCCTGCAGCACCAGCGAGAGCACGTTCTTGCTTCGGAACCTCGTTCGGACGCGCCGATCGTAAACCGCCAGCGCCCCGCGGTCGCCTGCCAGTTGCCGATGTATGGCCTCAGCCGCCAGATCAGCGCTGAGCAGCGCCCTGTGGAGACCTTCTCCGGTCAACGGATCGACGAACTCGATTGCGTCGCCCACCAGCAGCCAGCCGTCGCCTGCTGCTCGCGACACATGGTGCTCGAGGCGGCCCGCAACCTGAGCAACGTCTGTGCGGCCTGCCGACTGCCAGCGCTCACCCGTTGTCGACGCCGTCGCCAGCACGCCATCGATGATTTCTTCGACGCCTTCGGACAGCCGGCGCGTGGGCACGACGATGCCGACGTTGACACGCCGTCCCGGAACCGGCGCCAGACCGACGTACCAGCCATGGCCCAGGACGAAACGACCGGTCGTCACCGCCTCCGCTGCACGGGGGTCCGAGACATGGAAGGTGATCCCCGCGCGACCGAGCCAGTTCCGTTCGCGGACGGCGTCGGCCGCCTGAGCGACGCGCGATCTGCCGCCATCGGCGCCAACGACGACGCGTGCCTCAACTTCCCCTGGCCCTACCCGCCCATCGAGCGACGAGAAGCGGACGACGGCCGGCGATCCCGCGGCCGGCAGCATGACATCGCGCACGACGCAAGCGCGGTGAACCTCGGCGCCGGCGTTCGCGGCCAGGTCGAGCAGTGCTTGGTCCAGGCGCGTGCGATCGAAGCCGCACGCAAAGCCGCGCTTGTACTCGAGCGTGCAGGTGGCACCGCCGGTGGAGTCGAGGCGGAGCTCGGAGATGTGCTGATGCAGCCCGGCGATCTGCTCAGCGTCCATGCCCAGGTTCGTCAGGCGGTTTCGCACGAGCGGGGTCGTGAATACACCGCATGCATGCCACCTCGACGCAGCGTGGCGCTCAAAGACGACTACTCGATAGCCGCGCCGAGCAAGGCCGGCCGCCGTCGCGGCGCCGGCAGGGCCGCCACCGACGACGGCGACGTCGGCCGGCGCGATCATCCAGGGCTCGCGTCGGGCACGAACACGATTGCATAGCGATAACCGGGTCGGGCACGATAGTGGGCGACCGGGTGCAGTCCGGCCTCGTGGGCCATGTCGACCACTTCGTCGGCGGTGTAGGCGCGGCGCACGGAGAGCGGCGCGTCATGGCGCGTGTAGCGGTTGCTCGAGAAGAGCCGGGCGAGGATCCAGGCGCCGATCAGCCAACGCCGGCCGCGATCGAGGTCGTTGATCACGACCGCGAGCCGACTCACTCTGCGCATCTCGCCCAGGAAATCGATGGCAGCCACGGGCTCGAGATGGTGAATGACCATGGACGCGTGGACGATGTCGAATGACGCGTCGGCCTCGTCCTGGACGTGACCGACGTGCACGTTTATCGGCCTTCCGTGGACCGTCTGGCGGGCGATTTCGACGATCTCGTCGCGAACGTCCGTCGCCGTTATCTCAAGATGTGGCTTCCTCTTGCTTGTCGCCTTGGCCATGGTCAGCGGAATGTCGGCGCCTCCGGTGCCCACATCGAGCAGGCGCAAAAGGGCATAACCCGACTGTCCACGGCCGAAGGGAAGCACGGCGTCGAGCGACAGACGCGCGCCACCGAGCCAGCGATTCGCGCGCCCCATGTCGCGCAGGTTGCCGGCGAGAGTCGGCGCGTCGAGCGGCCCGTCGAGAAGCTCTGGAGTGTTTCCGGAACGCTTCATCCGAGAACTCTACCTGCCGGCGGTGCGTGTCCGCGTCCGCCATCGCCGCTGACAAGTGACCGACCAGTCACATAATCAGTGGCGTTCGCGTGCCGACCGGTGTACTGTGAACGCAGATGGCAACGAAACGAACGACCTCGATGGATCCGGTCAAGGCGCTGACGCGCCCCTCGTCGGCGGATGTCGGTCGCGACACACCGTCGCCCAACAGCTGGGCGCTGGGAGACGGGCAGCAGATTCCGTGGGAATACGCGCCGGCACCCAAATCGCGCGAGATCGTCCAGCTCAAGTCGCGCTACGGACTGTTCATAGGCGGCAAGGAGGTCGCGCCGCGCGGCGGTCAGTGGTTCACGACGGTTGACCCGGCGACAGAGGAGCCGCTGGCCGAGATCGCGCGGGCCACGGTCGAGGACGTCGATCAGGCGGTCGCAGTCGCGCGCCGTGCGTTCAAGCGCGAGTGGGGCACTCTGCCGGGCAGTGAAAGGGCAAAGTACCTGTTCCGCATCGCGCGCATCCTCCAGGAGCGCAGCCGTGAGTTCGCCGTGCTTGAGTCGCTCGACGGCGGCAAGCCGATCAAGGAATCGCGCGATGTGGACGTACCGCTCGCCGCGGCCCACTTCTGGTACTACGCGGGCTGGGCGGACAAGCTCGAATACGCGTTCCCGAATCGGGATCCGCGGCCGCTCGGAGTCGCGGCCCAGATCATTCCGTGGAACTTTCCGCTGCTGATGCTCGCCTGGAAGATCGCGCCGGCGCTCGCGGCGGGCAACACCGTTGTCCTGAAACCCGCCAGCTCGACGCCCTTGAGCGCGCTCTTCTTCGCCGACGTGTGCCGCCAGGCGGAGCTGCCGGCCGGCGTCGTCAACATCATCACCGGCCCAGGCGAGATCGGTTTGGCCCTCGTCAAGCATCCCGACGTCGACAAGGTTGCGTTCACGGGGTCCACGAGCGTGGGCAAGGAGATCGGCCGGGCAGTCGCGGGAACAGACAAGGCCCTTACCCTCGAGCTCGGTGGCAAGGCCGCCAACATCGTCTTCGACGACGCGCCCATCGACCAGGCAATCGAAGGCGTGGTAAACGGCATCTTCTTCAACCAGGGCGAGGTGTGCTGCGCGGGAAGCCGGCTGTTTGTCCAGGAATCGATCGCCGAGCCGTTCGTCGAGCGCCTGAAGGACCGACTTTCGACCCTCCGAGTCGGTGACCCGCTGGACAAGAACACCGACGTCGGCGCGATCAACAACGCAGCCCAGCTGGCCAAGATCGAGGAGCTCGTGGAGGCCGGAGTCGCGGAGGGCGCGGAGATGTATCAACCGTCATGCGATCTTCCGGCGCGCGGCTGGTTCTTCCGCCCGACGCTCTTCACCAACGTGGCGCAGTCGAGCCGCATCGCCCAGGAAGAGATCTTCGGTCCGGTCCTGTCGGTGCTGACCTTCAGGACACCAAGCGAGGCGCTGGAGAAGGCGAACAACACCGCCTACGGTCTTTCGGCGGGTGTCTGGACGGAGAAGGGCAGCCGCATCCTCGACATGGCCAGCAAGCTGCGCGCCGGCGTCGTGTGGGCCAATACGTTCAACCGCTTCGACCCCGCCTCGCCATTCGGCGGCTACAAGGAATCCGGCTTCGGCCGCGAGGGTGGCCTGCACGGGCTGCTCGCCTACCTCGACCTGGGCGGCGGCCACTGATGGCAGCAATCGTCCAGCCGGTCTCGATTCCCGACCGCGTGGCCGCCCTGACGGAGCCCTGGAAGCCACAGGATCTTGTCGCGGCGAACGACGCGATCGTCCGCCTGGCGCGTCTCGAGGGCGAGTTCCCATGGCACCACCACGACGAAGACGAGCTGTTCCTGTGCTGGAGCGGCACCTTCGTGATCGAGCTCGGCCGCCGCGATCCCGTGCGCCTTTCGGCAGGCGAGATCTTCGTGGTGCCAGCCTCCACGGAGCACCGGCCGGTCGCACACGACGGACCTGCCTACGCGATGCTCCTGGAGCGACCGGAGACGAAGCAATATGGCAACGACTAGGCGCCGCGCAGCGGCCAGCATGGCGGCTGCCCAGGACGCCGCCGCGCGTATCCCGGTGCGCAAGACGTACAAGCTCTATGTCGGCGGCCAGTTCCCCCGTTCCGAGTCGGGTCGCACTTACATTGTCCGAGCGGCCGACGGGACGCCGCTGGCCAACGCGGTGCGCTCGTCACGCAAGGACGTTCGTGACGCGATCCGGACGGCGCGCGGCGCCGTGGCCGGCTGGTCGGGCAAGACCGCGATGAATCGCGGCCAGGTGCTCTACCGCGTCGCAGAGCTGATGGAGGGGCGCCGCGCGCAGTTCATCGACGAGGTGGCCGCCGCCGAAGGGTTGTCGATGGCCGCCGCGACCGGGCAGGTCGATCGCGCGATAGATCGCTGGGTCTGGTATGCCGGTTGGGCGGACAAGGTCAGCCAGGTGCTGGGCACGGTCAACCCCGTCTCTGCACCGTACTTCAACTTCAGCATTCCCGAGCCGACCGGCATCGTCGGCATCGTGGCTCCGGAATCGTCGTCACTGCTCGGGCTCGTGTCGCGCGTCGCACCTGCCGTCGTCGGCGGCAACGCGGTCGTCGTCCTCGCCTCGGAGAGCCGTCCACTGCCGGCCGTGACGCTGGGCGAGGTTCTCGCCACGAGCGATGTGCCGCCGGGCGTGATCAACATCCTGACCGGCCTGCGGCGCGAGCTTGTGCCGATCGTGGCCGCACACATGGATGTCAACGCGCTCGACACGTGGGGCGTGCCGCGCGACATGCGCGCGGCCGTCGAGATATCAGCCGTCGAGAACGTAAAGCGCGTGGCGCGCCCGCCACGTGGTGTCGACGAGCGCTTTGACTGGCTCGACGACCGTCGCGCCCAGCGCCCCGAGTGGATCGCCGCGTACCTGGAGATCAAGACCGTCTGGCACCCCATCGGCTTCTGAGCGAGGCGCGCCCGACCCGGCGGCGGCTGCCCGCGCCCGCCACCCGTAAGGGCGCTCGCTGGGCGATGATTGCAGCGTGGACACCCGGTCGTCTGGAACGCTCAGCTTCCTGTTCAGCGATCTCGAGGGCAGCACGCGCCTGTGGGAGCAGTATCCCGAGCAGATGAAGGTCGCCCTCGTCCGTCACGACGCGATCCTGCGGTCGGCCATCGAAGGCGGCGGGGGACGGGTGGTCAAGACGACGGGCGACGGCATGATGGCCGTCTTCGACAACGCCGCCGATGCCGTGACTGCCAGTGTTGCGGCACAGCGCGGCCTCGTCGGCGAGGCGTGGGGAGAGACGGGGCCACTACGCGTGCGGATGGGCATTCACGCGGGCCAGGCCGACGAGCGCGCGGGCGATTTCTTCGGACCGACGGTGAATCGGACGGCGCGCCTGATGGCCGCCGGGCACGGCGGCCAGGTGCTCCTTTCGGCGGCGGCCGGCGCGCTGGTCCAGGATGCCTTGCCTGCCGGCGTCTCGCTACTCGACCTGGGCGAGCATCGGCTCAAGGACCTGGGTCGTCCCGAGCATGTCTTCCAGCTGCTGGCGCCCGACCTTCGCGCAAGCTTTCCACCGCTAGCGACACTGCGCCAGGCGACGGCCGACCTGCCCGCCCGGGTAGCGGATCTGATCGGCCGCGACGACGAGCTGCTGAAGATCAAGGCGCTGCTGGCCGATCCCGCCATCAGGCTGCTGACCCTGACCGGGCCTGGTGGAACTGGCAAGACGACGCTCGCGCTGCGCGTTGCCGAGGACCTCGAGTCGTCCTACTCCGATGGGGCGGTATTCGTCGACCTGTCGAGTGCAACCGAGACGAGCGCCGTGCTCGTGGCGATTGCTCGAGCCATGGGTCTCGATGACGTTGTCGAGCGCCCGCTCCAGGACCAGCTGGCAGATGGGCTGCGCGGCCGGACGATGCTACTGGTGCTCGACAACCTGGAGCAGGTCACCGAAGCGGCCGCGACACTTGCCCAGCTGCTGCGCGAGTGCTCGGGTCTGACCGTCCTGGCCACCAGTCGCGAGGCGCTCCACGTACGCGCGGAACGCGTCCTCCAGATCCCTCCGCTGCGGCTGCCGCCGGCGTTTGCCGGGCGGGTGTCGGCCAGCGAGGTGGGTGGCTACGAGTCGGTCCTGCTGTTCCTCGATCGCGCCCGCGTGGTCCGGCCAGACTTTGAGCTGACCGATGCCAACGCGGCCGCGGTGGCCGAGATATGCAGGCGTCTCGACGGCTTGCCGCTGGCCATCGAGCTGGCGGCTGCTCGGCTGCGGCTCTTCTCACCGGAGGTACTGCGCGACCGTCTGGGAGATCGGCTCACATTGCTGCGCAGCGGGCCGCGCGACCTTCCCGCGCGACAGCAGACGCTGAGGGGCGCAATGGATTGGAGCTACGAGCTGCTGGATCCGCGGGAGCAGCTTCTGTTCGAGCTGATGGGCGTGTTCGCGGATACCGAGATCGGTGCGGTGGAGGCCGTCGTCGAGCGGCTCGGCAGCGTCGAGGGGACTGATCTAGACCCGATCGACGGCCTGGCCAGCCTCGTGGACAAGAGCCTCGCTCGACAGGTCGAGGTGCCGGGTGGTGAGCCGCGCGTCACGATGCTCGAGACGATCCGCGAATTCGCGCGCGACCGGCTCGACCAACGACCCGCCCTCGCCGCACGGGCGCGGCGCGCGCACGCCGACTATTTCGCCGATCTGGGCGACGGGCTGCGTCCCGAGCTGACCGGCAACCGCCGTCAGGCGGCGTTGGCGACGCTGGCCGAGGAATCGGCGAACCTGCGCCTGGCCTGGGCGTATTGGGTGGCCGAGGCGGACCTGGGAGAGCTGAACAAGCTGACCGGTCCGCTGATGACGCTTGATGACGATCGCGGCTGGTACCTCGATACGGTCCAGCTCACCACGGACATGCTCGCCGTGCTCTCAAACAGCGAGTCGACGCCCGAACGGATCGGGCAGGAGATCGCGTTGCGGATAAGCCTGGCGCGGGCGCTCATGGCGACGAAAGGGGTGACCAAGGAGGTCGAGGACGCATACAGCAGCGCGTTGCAGCTCTTCGAACGCGGCGCCGACGTTGGCGAGCAATACGCAGTGCTCCGCGGCTTGGCCAGCCTGTACGTGTTCCGTGCCCAGCTCGACCTGGCGGCCAACCTTGGGCACGAGATGCTGGCCCTTGGCGAACGCGAACAGGATCCGCGGATGCTGATCAACGGGCACCTGGTCGTCGGGACGTACCTCATGTCGTTCACATCCCCGCGCGAAGGGCTGGACCACCTCGACGCGGCGATCTCGATTTTCCGTGAGAGCCCTTTGCCGGCAAGGACGATGGGCGTCGGCAACGACCCACGGGTCGCCTGCTACACGACGTCTGCTTTCGCGCTGAGGCTGATGGGCTACCCGGACCGAGCCATCGAGCGCGCCCGTGCGGCACTGGCGCTCGCGGCCGAGCAGGAGCATCCGTTCACCTCCGCATACGCGCGCTTCCATGTCGGCCTGGTCAACCTCTGGCTACGCGATTACCAGGCAGCCCATGACCTCGCAGCAGAGCTGCTCGAGATCGCCGAGGAGCATGGCTTCAGGATCTGGATCGCCGCCGGGTCGTGCCTGCTCGGAGCCGCTCGCGTGAACCTGGGCCAGATCGACGAGGGCCTGGCCGGCGCGCGCGCCGGGATGGCGCTGTACCAGGAGCTGCGCTCGCCGCCGGTCTTCTGGCCGTTCCTGTTGTATGTCTTCTCTGGCGCCAGCCACCAGGCTGGATTGTCGGCCGAGGCGCTCGAAAGGCTCGAGGTTGCGATCGGGTTCATGAGCGCCGGTCCCGGGTCCACCATGCTGCCCGATCTGCACCTGCTCAAGGGCGACATCCTCGCCTCGCTGGCGGCCGACGCGGTGCCTGTCGGGACAGAGGCCGAGACGTGGTACATGCGCGCCTACGAGCGGGCCGCCGAGATCGACGCGCGTGGACCGTTGCTGCGCGCCGCGACTCGGCTCGCCCGCCTGCGGATTGACGACGGTGACCCGACTTCCGCCCGGACGGTGCTGCGCCCGGTGTACGAGACATTCAGCGAAGGCTTCGCGACGCCGGACCTGATCGAGGCCCGCGAGGTGCTGGCCCGAGCCGGGGGCGAGTAGCCGGTCGCGGAGCGTGTCGGGACGGCCGGCTAGAGCTCCTGTCGACGGAAGCTCAGGTACGCCAGCGCGAACGGAACGACGATGAACAACGCGCAGCCGACGAGCGGCCCCACGAGATCGCCACTCAGGGGCAGGCCGAGGGCCAGGTCCGATGCCGGAGCGAGGAGCGAGGTCGGCATGTAAGCGCCGATCGTCGGCAGGACGGCGATGATGCCGGTGACGACGAATGCCAGGAAGCCGAAATCCAGCCCCGCCCGCAGCGGATCGGGTAAGCGTGCTGCCAAGGAAGGTCAGCGCGGCGTAGGCAAGGATCGTCAGCCACAGCAGGACGGACATCTCGGCGAAGCCGAGGATGGAGACATCGGAGCCTTCGAACAGCAGGGCGGTGTAGAGCACCCCGACAGCGCAGGCCAGCGCGACGGCTACCGCCAGCGTCACTCCGATCGCGACGAACTTGGCGAGCAGGAACGAGAGCCGCGAAGCCGGCTTGGCCAGGACAAAGGCGGCCGTGCCGCGCTCCTTCTCCGACGACACGATGCCCATCGCCAGTAGGATCGCGATGAGGATTCCGAACTGGCTCAGGTTCTTGACCAGCTGGCTCACCGCGTCGGCCACGACCGGAGCGGGAATCGAGATCTGCATCCCGCCCGCGGCCTGCGCGCCGAGCACATCGAAGAGCTCCTTGATGTAGCGCGCCAGAACGGGCGAGGAGATTCCGAAGAGGACGAACACGATCGCCACGACGGGCAGCCGGTAGGTGCGCATCTGTTCGCGCAGCTCCTTGCCCAGCAGCGCTCGAAAGCCGCTCATCGCCTGCCTCGCCCGTCCAGACCGGTCACCGGGATGTCGATCTTTGGCGCCACGGCCACCTCTGGCCGCTCGGCGATGAGCCTGATGAACACGTCCTCGAGCGACGGCCTTGCCCGCTCGAAGCGCACAAGCGCCACACCGGTCTGCGCGACCAGCGCCAGGAGAGACGCAGCCGCCTGTTTGGGGTCGTTGACGAACACGCGCACGGTGTCCGGTGTGGTCTGGACGTCGCCCACCCAGGGCTGCTCGCGCACAGCGTCGGCGAGACGCCCGATCGCCCCGGGCTGGTGGGGCTCGGGCTGGAGCTCGTAGACGGGTTGGGCATACTGATCGAGCAGCTCGTCGATGGGTCCCTGGACCACCAGGTGGCCGACGTTGAGGATCGCCACGCGGTCGCAGACCCGCTCTACGTCGCTCAGGATGTGGGTGCTCAGGAAGACCGTTGCTGTGCCGCGCAGGCCGTCGATGATCTCGAGGATGTCGCGTCTGCCCTCCGGATCGAGCGAGCTGACCGGCTCGTCGAGGAACAGGACCTGGGGTCGATTGAGCAGCGCCTGGCCGATACCCAGGCGCTGGCGCATGCCGCCCGAGAACCCGCCGATCTTGCGGTCAGCGGCCTCGCCCAAGCCGACTATCTCGAGCACGTCGCCGACGCGCCGGTGCAGCTCGTAGCCATTAAGCCCGTCGAGGTGCCCGACGAGCTCGAGCAGCTCCCGGCCGGACATCCAGCCGTAGTAGCGCGGGTCCTGGTCGAGGTAGCCGATGCGTCTCGCTAGCCGACCATCGGTTGAGCCGACGCGCACGCCGGCCACCGTCGCGCTGCCCGCGGTCGCGTTGGCAAGCCCGGTCAGCAGGCGGATGGTCGTTGTCTTGCCGGCACCATTGGGGCCCAGGAAGCCGAACACGCTGCCGCTCGGCACACTCAGATCCAGCCCCTCGAGCGCGACCACGCCCCCGTAGCGCTTGGCCAAGCCGGACGTCTCGATCGCGACTGCTGCGTCGGACGCCGCCTTTGGCCAGCCGCTCAGGATCTGGGCAATCGCTTCGGTCGATGGCGCCGCAAGCGGTGCTGCCGCCCCGCCGCGTCCCTCGATGCGGCCGACGAAGAAGTACAGCAGCGGGCCGATGATGTTGACGAAGACGATCACCAGCGCCCAGACGGCCTTGTTCCCGCCGCGCACCTCGCGCTCCTGCTTGAGCAGGTCGAAAACTGCGAGAAGCAGCAGGGCAATCTCGATCGCCGCGAGGGGGAAGGCAATGAGCAAGACTTGCGAGGTAGTCACAGAGAGCGGAGTTTGAAGGTTGTCCCGCCCATCTGCTGCCGACAAATAGCCTTCCTCGGCGGGAAGTTCGGCACCATCGCATGCAGTGGCCCTGGCCGGCGGCGAACGGCGATTGCCAAGTCGGTAGACTGGCAGTCGTGACCAACGCTGCGACGGTCATCCGGCGGCGCGTGGTGCTACCTGCTCTGCTGGTGGCGCTCGCCTTCGCCCTGGGCCATCAGATCGTCTACCTGATCCAATACGGCGCCAACGCGGGCTCTGCCCTTGCCAGAACGGGGCACGACGGGCAATGGACGTTCGCTGTGGCGACGATCGTCTCGCTTGCGACGCTGCTCGTCATTGCCGCCGGCGTTGAGCTCCGACGGCTCGGCGCCCGGGCGAGGTCCATCGGCGAGCAGGTCGGCCCGCGCGGGTCGCTATCTGCACTCGCACTCGATATCGTGCCGCTCTTCTTCGCAGTGCTCCTGCTGTCGCTGGCGCTATTCCTCGTCGTCGAGAACCTGGAGTACGTCAGCGCCGGACTTGAAGCGCCCGGCGCGACGCTGCTCATCTCTCCGGTGCACCAGGAAACGCTCATCGTTTTCGAGCTCGTCTCCTTTGCGGTGGCCCTCGTTGCCGGCCTGTACCGGTGGCGGCGTGACGTCCTGATCGAGCTGATCGAGCTCGCCGGACGGCAAGCGCCGCTCCGGCGGCCGGACCTGTGGTCGAAGTGGCCGGCTGTGATCGTCGCGCCCACGATCATCGTCCGCGCCCGCCCGCCTGGACGCGCCCCGCCAGCTCTCGCGCATATCTGATCGACCCGGCTCTGCGCTTCTTGCGCGGCCGGCACCCCGCGACGCTCGCGCCCACGCGAGCGCAACACGAGGATTGACATGCGCTTCATTCGCAACGCGCTCGGCGGCACGGCCGTCGCTGTCGCCCTGCTCTTCTCCTTCGCTGCCGTTGCGGCGGCGCACGCCGACGTCGACGCGGGCTCGTATCACCTGGCCATCGGCTGGGTCACCGAGCCGACCTACGTCGGCGAGATCAACGCCGTCCAGCTGCTCGTATTCGACGAGAACAACAACCCCGTGACCGATCTGGGCCCGGACGACGTCCAGGTCGTCGTCAGCGCAGGCGGCCAGGACTCGGCGCCACTCACCTTCAGCGCCGCGTTCGACGCCGAGGAGGGGCTTGGGACGCCGGGCGACTATCACGCCCCCCTGATCCCGACCATCGCGGGCGACTACAGCTTCCACGTGACCGGGACCATCCACGGTCAGGCGATCGACGCGACGGTGACTTCCGGCGAGGCGACCTTCGATACGCCCATGGATCCGTCGGCGATCCAGTTCCCGAACAAGGTTCCCGCCGTGGCCGACCTAGCGACACGCATCGACCGGGTCGATAGCCGATCGAGCTCTGATGCTCAGACGGCCCTGTATGCCGGGGTGGCCGTGGGCCTGGTCGGGATCGTCATCGGCGTGATCGCGCTGGCGTTCGCCTATCGCAATCGGCCGCGGTCCGCCTGATCGCGGCTCGGCTTTGTTTAATGGGCATGGGATGACATCGATTCGGTTCACGGCGCCTCGTCGCCGTGGCTCTGCTGATCCTGGGCGCGGTGCTGGCCGTTGGCGGCACCGCGTCGGCCCATGCCCTGCTCCAGTCATCCGACCCAGCGGCCGGAGACACGCTTACCGCCAGCCCGTCGGCGGTGACGATCACCTTTGGCGAAACACCGGATCCGAAGCTGTCGACGATCAAGGTGCTCGACTCGGCCGGCAATCCTGTTCAGACCGGAGCCACGGAGGCTGTCGACGGACACTCCGATGAGTTGACGGTCAGCCTGCCAACGCTCCAACCGGGCGTTTACACGGTCAGCTGGCGAACGGTATCGACGGTCGATGGGCACCTAGCGACGGGTTCGTACGCCTTCGGCGTGGGGGTCTCACCGCCTGCGGCCGGTTCCGGATCGAGCGGCGAGGTCGGCGGATCAAGCGAATTGACCGCGCTGGCCGTGGCGGCCCGATGGCTGCTCTATGCCGGCCTCATCGTGCTCCTTGGCGCGTGCGTCATGGCCGTCCGCGGCCTGGGCGGCGTATCGGGCGAGTCGGACGACGCGAGACCGTTGCGAACCGTGATGCTGATTGCGTCGACCGCGGCCGCACTGGGAAGCGTCCTGGTCCTATACGACCAGCTTTCGACGGCCGGCGTCTCACTCGGCGACATCAGCGGCACCTCATTTGCCTCGGCCGTGGTGCTGCGCCTTTCGCCGCTCGTTCCCGGCGCGATCGGCCTCATCTGGTTCCTGCGTCGCCCGGGCAGCAAGCGGGCAGTGGTCTTGCTGGCCGCGTCGGCGGCGGCGGCGATGCTGGCCGACGTCGCCTTGAGCCACGCCGCCGCCGGTGACCAGCCGATCCTGAACGGCACGATCCAGTGGCTTCACATCGTTGGCGCCGGGGCCTGGGCCGGCGGGCTGGTGAGCCTGCTCGTCTGGCTGCGCCACAGGCCGCCGACCGAGTCGGCGGCCAGCGTCGCGCGTCGTTTCTCACGCGTGGCCACGGTCGCGATCGCACTGGTTGCGGTGACAGGCGTGCTGCGCGCAATCGTCGAGGTGGGCACGATCGACGCCCTGTTCTCGACGACCTTCGGCTTGATCGTGATCGCCAAGGCCGTACTGCTCACCGCGCTGGCCGGGCTGGGCGCCATCAACCACTTCGTCAGCATCCCGCGCGCCGCGGCCGGCATCCCGCTGCTGCGCCGGGTCGGAGTCGGCGAGACTGCGGCGTTCGTTGTCGTCGTGCTCCTCACCTCGGTCATGGTCAACCTGGCTCCGCCGTTCGAGAGCGCGGCCACGGCCGCGCCGACGGCGATCGTCGTCTCCGGGTCGGACTTCGGAACGTCAGTGCGCGTCAGTCTCGCCGTGTCACCCGGCACGGCCGGCTTCGACACGTTCACGGCCGACGTGCGCGACTACGACACCGGCGCACCGGCCGAACCGTCCGCTGTGGCGCTGCGCTTCGTGCTGCCTGAGCGACCCGATGTCGGCGGGTCGCGGCTCGATCTCGAGCGCCAGGACGACGGCACTTTCGCGGCCACCGGCAGCAATCTCTCGATCGACGGTACGTGGACCGTCACCGCCGTGATCAGCTCAGCCTCCAGTGGCGTTGAGGTGCCGCTCCAGGTCACCACGCGAATCGTTCGCCAGCCAGTTGACGTCAACGTTCAGGCCGGCCTGCCGACGATCTACATAGTCCATCTCGATTCAGGAGGCACCGTTCAGATGTACCTTGATCCGGGCAGCTCGGGAGCAAACGAGCTGCATGCAACCTTCTTCGATGTATCCGGTAACGAAACGCCCGTGACCAGTGCGACGATGTCTATCGGCCTGGACGGCCAGCCGGCGCAGCAGCTCACGCCGCGCATACTGGAGCCAGGACACTTCGTTGCCGATACGACGCTCGACCAGGGCAACTACCTCGCGACGGTGATTGGAGCTGCGCCATCTGGATCCGGCTCGCTTGTCGCACGTGCCGACATGGACGTGACCCGGTGACCCGTACAACCGGCGCAAACCACGACCGTGGCTTCGTGGCCATGTGCGTCGCGCTAGTCTTTCTCGCCGTCGCGTGCGCAGGCCCCGCCGAGTCTCCGGCGTCGACGCCGGCCACAGGATCGGGCTCAGAATCGTTCGGCCCGCGGCCGTCGTCGAGCGCGACGCTCGCGATCACCGAGCCGCAGGACGGACAGACTCTCGACGGGCCCGCGGTGCACATCGAGCTCGATCTTCAGAACGCGACCATCACCAGCGCGACAACTACCTCGATCCAGCCCGATCAGGGCCACATCCACCTGTACGTCAACGGCTCATTGGCGAACATGAACTATTCGACGCAGGAGGACCTGGCCGTCACGTCGGGCAACTACGTGATCAAGGCCGAGTTCGTGGCCGCGGACCACGCGCCGTTCTCGCCGCGCGTCTGGTCGAACCAGGTCGTGTTCACGGTCCCGTGAAGATACGCGCGCTGACGGCCCTGGTCGTGTTTGGTGCGGGCCTCGCCGTGCTCGCCGTGGCTCAGATCGTGACGCCCGGTCGCGGGCTGCCGCTCTACGACGGAGTCGTCGTCGAGGATCCGTACCGCTACTCGAACCCGGGACCGGGCCAGGAGGGCGCGCCAAGCGCCGCTCAGAACGAGTTGATAGTCACCGGCGACTCCAGCCCGGCGGTCGTGATCGTGACCGACGAGACCCCTCCCCAGGCGCAGCTGATCCTCGCCGCGGGGGCGCTGGCAATGCCCCAGGGGACGACGAAGCTGACGGGCTCCGCGACGCCCTTGGCGCCAACCTCGGATCAAGCCAACGGAGCGCCGCTGAGCAACGTCTACCAGCTCCAGGTGGTCGACCAGGACGGAAATGACGTCCCTCTCGCCGCCGGGCAGCAAGCGACCGTGATCCTGCGTTCGCCGAGCCTGCACCTGTCTGCGTCCATGTCGCGCTGGGACGGCACGACATGGCAGATGCTTCCGACTACGACGAGCAACCAGGCAGACCTGCTCAAGTCCCAGGTGACGACGCTGGGCGAGTTTGCGCTGCTGCCTGGCCAGGCCCTGGTCGAGCCCGGAGCCCTCTTCATCGCGGGCGTGGCGATCCTGATTGTGGCATTCCTCGGCGGCGCGCTGCTCCTTGGCCGCCGCCGTTCAAGCGCGGCCGAGGCGGGCACGTCGCGCGGGACGACGCCAAACGCTAAGCCGACCGCGCCGGGGCGCCGCCCGGGCAAGAGCCGGCGCAAGCCCGATCGCTGAGGTTATGACCGCATGAGATCGCCAATGTCAGGCAGCCGTCCGCTCTCCGCCCTCCTCGTCACGACGCTCCTCGTGGTCGCATGCTCATCGGGCGCCTCGCCGTCGCCGACCAGCGCCCCGTCCATGGCCATGCCTGTGACCGACGGGGGCGCCCTGATCGTCGGCGCCGTCTTCCCGACCTCCGGCAACGCAGCCGGTTTGGCCGGCCAGGAGCTGGCCGGCGTCCAGATTGCAGTCGACCTGGCCAATCAGGCTGGCGGCGTCAACGGCCGTCAGATATCGCTCGTGACGCAGGATCTCGAGAGCGCCGACAGTGCGCCGGCGGTCATGGCGTCGCTCAAGGCGGCCGGGGCGAGCGTCGTCATTGGCGCCTATTCGTCGGACCTGTCGATCGCTGCTTCCGCGGCGGCCCAGGACGCCGGGCTCGTCTACTGGGAGGCCGGCGCCGTGGCCGATCGGCTGACGGGCCGCGGCCTGCCGCTCGTCTTCCGCGTCGGCGCGAGCGGTACGAACCTGGGTGACAACTCGGCCGAGTTCGCCGCAACGCAGCTCGCGCCGCGCCTTAACAAGAGTCCGGCTCAGTTGCGCGTCGCGATCGTGGCTGCGCGCGACGACTATGCCGCGTCCGTAGCAGGCGCGGCGCGCTCGACGTCCGTCGCAACGGGTATGCCGATCGTGGCCGACGAGACGTACGACCTGAACAGCCCGGACTGGCAGCCGATCATGACCGCGCTTGGCGCGGCGCAGCCGGACGTGATCATGCTCGCCTCGCATATCCCCGACGGGGTCGATTTCCGTCGCGCTATGCTCGCCGCCAACCTGAAGGTCGGAGCCCTGATTGGCACGACGATGGCCGAATGCGACCCGGACTTCGCCGGCGACCTTGGGCCCGACGCGGTGGGCGTATTCGCGTCAGACCGCCCCACCGGCGGTTTCCAGCCGACCGCATTACAGCCGTCGGCCAAGGCGATCTACGACGAGCTCGCGAATGAGTGGACGGCGCGTGGTCTGCCGACCAATGCCTATCAGAGCACCGACAGCAACGATGAATACCAGATAACGGGCCCCTATCAGTACGGCGGCAACCAGCCGACCGAAGAGGGGCTATCGGGCTTCTCGGCTGGCTGGGCGCTGGTCAACTACGTCCTGCCACAGGCCGCATCGACCGGCACGCCAACTCCGGACGAGATCGCCGCAAGCGCCAGATCGCTTGACGTGCCGACCGGCTCGCTGCCGAACGGCGCCGGCATCCGCTTCTCAAGCGACCCGACCACGCTCGGCCAGAACGAACGCGCCATGGGCGTCATCTGGCAGTGGCAGGCGGTCAAGACATATACCTTCGTGTGGCCACCCGCGTATGCCACCGGCGACGTCCGCTTCGTGCCCCTCGAGCGATGAGCGCCACCTTCTTCGGCGCTGCCGCATTTGCTCGCGAGCAGGCGCGATGGATGGCGCTGGTGGAGCTCTCAGCGCTGCTTGCTGTGCTCGGCGCAATGACCCTGTTGCGCGCTCAGATCAACGGCAGCAGCGCCGCCAGCGCATTCGTCTCGGGAGCGTTGTTCGGCCTGGGCCTGCTCGCGCTCGCGCTGGTCGCCTCGCCGGGACTGGTGCGCGAGCGGCCGTCCGTGCACTCCGTTGCCATCGGCCTGGCCGGAGGCGCGGCGCTGATCGCAGTGCCGCTAATTGTTCGTCCGGTCGCACTCGCCGGTGGGACCGGGCCGGAACCCTTTGCGCTGTGGGTGGCAGTGACCTGTCTCGTCGCCGCCGGCGAGGAGGCAATGCTGCGTGGCGCGCTGTTCGATCGCGCCACGGCCGTGGCCGGCATCGTGCCGGCCGTGGTGCTGACGAGCGTCGTCTTCGCGCTGATGCACGTGCCGCTGTACGGCTGGGCAGTGCTGCCGATTGACCTTGGCGCGGGACTGGCGCTGTGCGGCTTGCGCCTTATCAGCGGCGGCGTTGCGGCCCCGGCAATTGCCCACGCCGCGGCCGACATTGCGACTTGGTGGCTGTGACGATCTCCGCCTAGCGAGCCAGGCGCTCGGCCAGCCGTAGCGCGCGCAACGCGGACTCGCCGTCAGCATCGTGGCGCAGGAATACGTAGCAGTCGGTGCCTGCGCTGAGGAACGCCTCGATCCTGTCGGCCCAGCGTGCGAGGTCCTCCTCGCGGTACGTGGTGCGTCGCAGACGGAGATAGATGAATCGACCGGTGAGGCGCACGTCGGGCGCATCGCGCTCATCGAGGTCCGTCGCGCACAGCGCCACTGCATTGGCGCCGAGCAACTCGTAGACCTCGTCGTCGTGCCACGACGCGTGCTGGAACTCGGCCACGAGCGGGATATCGGGCGGCCACGCGTCGAGCATCGCGGCGAGCCGGCCGACGTCGCGATGGATGTTCTCCGGGACGCGAAAGAGGACCGCGCCGAGACGCTCGCCGAACAGCCGATACGGCGCGGTAAGCCAGCCGACCGTCTGCGCAGCAGCCTCGCCGAAGGCGCGCATGCTGCCGCCGCGCTGCGCCTTGACGACGAAGCGAAAGTCGGGCGTTGTCTGTGCCAGCCAGGCCGCGATCCGCTCAGGCTTTGGGTGCTGGTAGAAGGTGTTGTTCAGCTCGACTGCGTTGAGCCGCGTCGCATAGGCCGCGAGCAGCGCGTTGCCGCGCGTCCCCGACGGATAGAAGAGCGGCGCCCATTCGGCATAGGCGAAGCCGCTCGTGCCGGCGTAGAGCCTGCCACGGCCGCTCATGCGGCTACTGCCAGCGGAAGTAGCGTGCCGAGATGAGGAAGGTCACGATGAGCCAGCCGGCCAGGACAAGGACATCTACGTAAAGCGGTGCATAGGCAGCGCCACCGACCATCGTCTGGCGCAGCGCATCGCCCAGGTAGGTGAGCGGCAGGAACGCCGCCACCGGCTGCAGCCATTGCGGCATGAACGCGATCGGAAAGAAGATCCCCGACAGGAACATGAGCGGGAACTGGACGACGCTGGCGAGCGTGTTGGCTGAGTCCTCTGTGCGCGCCCAGGAGGCGATCACATAGCCGATCGACACGAACGTCACCGCGCCAAGGACCACCAGGGCGGCTACGGCGAGCGGCTCAAGCACGGACACGCCGAAGAGCACGGCGCCGATGCTGATGATGATCACGGTCTGCACGAGCGCTATCAAGAGACGCGTGAAGACGTTGCTGCCGACGAGCGTCGAACGCGACAGGGGAGTAGCCCCGAGGCGCTTGAGGATCTGCTTCTCGCGCTGGGCGACGAGCGGGATGGCCGCGAAAATGCCCAGCTGCATGAGCGCCATGGCCAGGATGCTGGGCACGAAGTACGCAGCGTCGGTGATGTTCTGGGTCTGGACCGGCTGTGTCGTGATGGTCAGGGCAGGTGGCTTGCCGGTCAGCGACAGGTTGATGCCACCGACGATCTGGGCCAGGATCTGCTGGATCGTCGAGCTCGCTTCCTGACGGCTCGGGTCGGTGTAGACAGTCAGGCTGAACGGCGCGTCGCCGGACGTGGCGGATGCGCCGGCGTCAAGTGCCGCGCCGAGGCCGTGCGGTACGACGATGATCGAATCGAGCTTGCCATCGCGCATCTGCGATAGCCCATCGTCCTGCGCAATGTCCTTGAGCGAGATCAGGTCGATGCTTCCGAACGCTTCACGTAGCTGGGCCGAGGCTGCCGATTGGTCCTGATCAACCCAGCCGACGTTGAACGTGGTGGGTCCGCCACTGAAGATCGAGCCGAAGAGGATGACGAAGATGACCGGGAAGGCGATCGTCCAGAACAGCGCCCCCCGGTCGCGGACGTAGCTCTTGATGTTGGCCAGTGTCAGCGGCCACAGGCCGCGGCTCAGTCGCATTCGATGAGCGTCCTAGTCGCGCAGCGCCCGGCCGGTGAGCTCGAGGAAGACGTCCTCGAGCGTCGGCCGCTTGACCGCAATATCGAGGTGCGTGGCACCGACCTCATCGCCCAGGCGCAGCAGGTCGGCGATCGTGGCCGGGACATCGGCTGTATAGAGCACCGTTTCGTCAATCTCGTGCGCCACGCGCGCAACTGCGGCCAGCTTGCGCAATGTGTCGTCGGCAAGCTCCGCGCGGGTCGAGAATCGAACGCTGCGCTCCTTGAAGTGGCCGCTGACGACCTCGGTTACGGTGCCCGACTCGAGGATGCGCCCATGATCCATGATCGCGACCCGATCGCACAGCTGTTCCGCTTCTTCCATGTAATGCGTCGTCATGACCACAGTGCGGCCCTCGCTCGAAAGCTCGCTGATGCGGTCCCACAGCGCCCGGCGCGCCTGGGGATCGAGTCCGGTTGTGGGCTCGTCGAGGAAGATCAGCTCGGGATCGTTGACCATCGCCAGAGCAACCGACAGCCGTTGCCGCTGACCGCCGGAAAGCTCCTTGGTGAGGCCTTTCTGGCGCTCCTCGAGACCGAACTGACTGATCAGCGTACTCGTCGGAACGGCGTTTGCGTAGAAGCTCCCGAAGAGCGTGAGCAGCTCCGCCACGGTCAGGTTCGGGTACAGCGCAGCCGTCTGGAGCTGGACGCCGATGCGCTCCTTGAGCCTGGTCGGCTCGCGCGTTGGATCCAGGCCCAGGACGCTGACTGATCCGGAGTCGGCGGGCATGAGCCCCTCGAGGATCTCGACTGTAGTCGTCTTGCCCGCGCCGTTCGGCCCGAGCAGCCCGAAGATCTCGCCACGGTCGACCTCGAAGCTGATGCCGTCGACAGCATGGAGATCGCCATAGCTCTTGTGCAGGTTGCCGACGACGATGATCGGCGGCGTCGCGTCCACGACGCGCAGGCTATTCGATGAGGGCGTTCACGGCCAATACTGTGGCCCGACGCCGCCGCCACGAGCCCACCGCCCGGCTCGCGCCCAGCGCCACGAGGAAGACGGCAGTCTGGACGAGGACGATCGTGGCGCCGCTGGCGACATCGAACCAGTAGCTCACATACAGCCCGGTGATCGAGGTCAGAGCCCCGATCACGGTCGCGAGCAGGATCATGCGCGAGAAGCGGACCGTGAGCAGCTGCGCCGTCGCTGCCGGCGTGACCAGCATTGCCACCACGAGGATGATGCCGACCGCCTGGAGGCTGATCACGATGGTGATTGCGACCAGTCCCAGGAACAGGTATTCGAGCCCGCTGACTGGCAGACCCGACGCGGCTGCGCCGAGCGGATCGAAGGTCGAGTAGAGCAGCTCCTTCCACAGAACCGCGACCGTGCCGAGCACGATCGCGCCGAGCACCAGCAGGCCGATCAGGTCGTCGTTACCAATGGCCAGGACGTTGCCGACCAGGAAGCCGAACAGATCGCCCACGAAGCCGTTGATCGTGCTGTACAGGAAGATGCCCAGAGCGAAGGCGCCGGCGAAGACGACGCCGATGGCAGTATCCACGCGCAGCGTGCTGCGCCGGCTGATCCAGCCGATCGAGATCGCCGTCAAGAACGCGGCTATGCCGGCCCCGAGCGCAAATGGCGCACCGATGATGTAGGCGATGACCACGCCCGGGAAGGCGGCGTGCGCGATGGCGTCGCCGATGAAGGCAAGGCCCTTGAGCACGACGTAGCTGCCGACGACCGCGCACACGGTTCCGGCCAGCACGCTGGCCACCAGCGCGCGCTGGAAGAACTGAAAGGTCAGGGGCTCGAACAGGGCGTCCATCAGTGACGCTGTGAGTCCTCGTGGTAGTGGACTTCGCGACCCGCGGGTTGGTCGTGATGGTGCGCGTCGTCGATGACCACGGCCTGGCCGCCGACAACGAGCAGATGGCCGCCGTAGGTCCTGGCGAGAATCTCGGGATCCAGGATCAAGGACGCCGGACCGTCGGCGATGACGCGGTGGTTGATGGCCGCCACGCGCTGGAACCGCTGCGCGGCAGAGGCCAGGTCATGGGTCGTGGCGACGACGGTCCGGCCGCGCGCGGCCTCCGCCTCGAGGATGTCCATCAGGTCGTCCTGGGTCGTGGCGTCGACGCCGGTCACGGGCTCGTCGAGCAGGTACACGGCAGGATCGGCGGCGAGCGCGCGCGCGAGGAAGACACGTCGCCGCTGACCGCCGGACAGCCGACCGATCTGCGTCTGGCGGTGATCGCTCATGCGCACCTTGTCGAGCGCCTCGGTGACGTGGCGACGATCGTCGTGGCCCGGCCGGCGGAAGGGACCAAGAAGCGGGTAGCGGCCCATCATGACAACGTCACCGACCGTCACCGGAAAGGCCCAGTCGACGGTCTCCGCCTGCGGCACGTATGCGACGCGACGCGCCTCTCTGCCCGGTGCCCGGCCCAGGACCTCGACGCGACCGCTCCACGGCTCGAGCAAACCCGCCATGACCTTGAGCAGCGTGCTCTTGCCCGCGCCGTTCGGCCCGACGACGGCAAGCAGCGAGCCCGCTTCGACCGCCAGACTGACGTCCTCGAGCGCAGGCCGGTCGTCGTAGCCCGCGGTCACGCTCGAGAGCCACACGTCCGAATGAGCGCGCAGGTGGGCGACCCTGGTGTTGTGCTCGTCTGCGACGGTCGGCTGTGTCAACGCAGGCCTTCGGCGATCTTGTCCGTATCCCAGCGGATCATCTGGACATATGTCGCGACGGTATCAGTCAGGGCGTCGTCGTAGAGATCGCTTTCAACCTTGGCGCCGGTGTCGGCCGCGATCTCGCGCACGATCTGATCCGGAAACTGGACCTCGGCCAGGATCAGTCGCACTGAGGTGCGCTTGATCGTGTTGATGAGGTCCGCAACCTGGCCGGCGCTCGGGTCCTGACCGGGTGCCGGCGTGACCACGCCGACGATGTCGATGCCGTAGGCGCGGGCGTAGTAGGGGAACGCGTCGTGGTATGCCACCAGCCTGCGGTTCTCCTGCGGAATGATCGCGAACTGTGACCTGACGTAGTCGTCGAGTGACGCGAGCTGAGTGTCGTAGGCTGCCGCATTGGCGTCGTAGAGAGCCTGGTTCGCCGGATCCAGCTCGTTCAGCTTGAGCCTGATCCCGTCCACGTACTCGCGGGCATAGCTCGGATCCATCCACAGGTGCGGGTTGCTGCCGCCCTCGGCACTGGCGATGTAGTCGACGTCGGTCAGGTTCTCGCCGAGCTTCAGGATGGGCACGTCCGCGTTGCCCGTGTCCTGCATGAATGGGATGAGCCAGTCGTCCAGGCCCAGGCCGTTCATGACCACGAGGCTGGCGCGTGACAGTGCCGCCGCATCAGACGGCGATGGATCGAAGGTGTGAACGTCGCCGCCCTTGGGCACGATCGCGTGCACATTGACGTGGTCGCCGCCGACGTTGGCGACGAGGTCGGCAAAGACGGTGGTTGTCGTCACGACGTCGATCGTCCCCGGCGCAGCAGTTGGGTCGGCGTTGCCCGAGCAGCCGACCAGCAGGCTCACAAGCAGCGCGCCGACTGCCGCTCGATGCCAGCTCATTGGCCGGTCTCGCGCTGGCACGCGGGGCACAGCCCGTAGAGCTCGAGCCTGTGGCTGTCGATCCGGTATCCGCTCAGCGAGCCGATCTCGTGAACGACGTCCTGCAGACCGCTGTCGACAACCTCCACGGACGCGCCGCAGCGGCTGCAGATCACATGGTGGTGATGCTGCCGCGGCGCGCAGGCAACATAGGCATGCTCGCCGCTGGGGAGGTCGAGGCGCTCCAGCGAGCCCTGGTCGGTAAGCAGGTCGAGCGTGCGAAACACCGTTGCCCTGCCCACGCTGACGGCGCGGCTCCGAGCGTCCTCGATCAGGTCGTTGGCGGTGAAGTGACCGTCGCGTGCCGCGATCAACTGCATGATCGCGCGTCGGGGCGCCGTATCCCTGACGTTGTTGATACTGGGTCTCATCAGGCCCAGATGATACTGGATCTCAGTAAGGCGTCAAGTGGCAGAGATCCAGGCCGGGCAGCCCTCGGCGATCGTGCCGCCCTCTGGGTTCCCCGTCCCGTAGCTGGCGGGGTACAGCCGCTCCTCCCCGAGCGACGCGTGCTCGCGCGAGTTCCAGCCGATCACAAGCGCGGCGCGGAAGACCGAGTTCACCGGCCAGGACTTCCCGGCCACTCGGACCTGGATCGGCCGCAGGGGCGCCGCGGCATCGGTCGCGACCGAAACGGACTGGACGCCGGATGTCTCCACGTACTGCCACTCCGCGCTGAATATGCCCTGGAGGACATTGGCCTCGATCTCCACCCGGAACGTGATGCTGTCGAGCCCGCTGGCGACAGCGCTCGGTCCCAGCGCGACGATGGGCGATGCCACGGTCATGCGAGACAGCGGCCGCAGCTTCTTCCTGGCCTTGCCGTAGGTACACGCGACGCCAGGCACGGGGCCGCCGTTGAGGCTGACGGTGACAAGATCGCCGGCGCTCGGCGTCGGGTCTGGGATCGCGACGTCCGGTGTCTGCACCAGCTGTGGCGCAGGGCTGGGCGTCGACCGGTCTCGCGTCGCGACGGCCGCAGCCGGCGTCGGGGCGCGGCCCGACGCGTCCGGCGCGCCGGATCCGGTATCCCATGGCTTCCATGCCAGAGCGCCGACAACGACAAGCGCGACGATGCCCACGGCGATCGCGGCGCGCCGGCCGCTCCGCACTCGCTGCAGCTCGGGCTCAGGCCCGTGATCGGGGTTGCTCTTCGGCACAGTCACTGGCGCTGGTATACCAGCCGTCCGGCACTCTCGGGCGATCGGCGCGGGCCACATAGAATTTCGACACCAATGGCGACATACGACCCGACCACGGCCCTCATCGTCGTGGATGTCCAGAACGACTTCGCCGATCCGGGCGGAAGCCTGTACGTCCGCGGCGGCGAGCAGACCGTGCCGTTCATCAACGCCGAGATCGGCCGTGCCCAGCAGGCCGGCGCTCGGATCTTCTACACGCAGGATTGGCATCCCGAGTCGACTCCCCACTTCCAGAAGGACGGCGGCATCTGGCCCGTCCATTGCGTCGGGGGCACCTGGGGCGCGCAGCTTCATCCCGGGCTGTCGGTCGGTGGACCAGTGGTCCACAAGGGAAGCAACGGCGAAGACGGCTATTCAGGCTTCACGATGCGCGATCCCGTGAGCGGCGCGACTGTGCCAACCGAGCTCGGCGACATGCTCGGGGCGGCGGCTGTGACCCACATCGTCATGTGCGGCCTCGCGACCGACTATTGCGTCAAATCAACCGTGCTCGACGCACGCGATCGCGGCTATCCGGTGACAGTTCTCCAGAACGGCATCCGTGCCGTCGAGCTGCAGCCTGGCGACGGCGACAGGGCGATCGAAGACATGCTCGCAGCGGGCGCGCTGCTCGAGTCGCGCGCGGCGGTGACCGCGGACGGAGGGCTAGACTCATGACCATGACAGAGGAGGCGCACACGGACGACCGTCCGTATTCGCCGGGCCTGGCGGGTGTCCTGGCGGGCGAGACCTCGCTCGGCTACGTCGACGGTGAGAACGGCCGTCTTACTTACCGCGGCTATCCGATCGGCGAGCTGGTCGAAAAGGGAAGCTATCCGGCCGTCGCGAACCTGCTCTGGACCGGCGACTGGGATCCACATCACAGGCTGCCAACGTCCACAATTCCCGGACCGGTCATGGACGTCTTGCGCGCATTGCCGCCGTCGGCCAAGCCCATGGACGCGCTGCGCACGGCCGTCTCCGCGTGGGGCACGACCCAGGATCTGCCCTGGCCTCCGACTGATGCGCAGGCGCGCGCGATCACTTCGTTCTCGCCCTCCGCGCTGGCCGCGTTCGCGCGCCTGCGCGCCGGCAAGCAGCCGATCGAGCCGGATCCCGCGCTCGACCTGGTCGAGGGCTTCCTGTACCAGCTCAACGGCCAGCGTCCTGATGCGGCCACGGCACGCGCGCTCGACGCCTACTTCATCGTCGGCGCCGAGCACGGCTTCAACGCCTCGACCTTCACCGCTCGGGTCGTGACCTCGACGCGCTCCGATATCGCGTCGGCCATCGCCGCGGCGATCGGGACGATGAAGGGTCCGCTTCACGGGGGAGCGCCCTCCGAGGTCGTGGACCAGCTGGCACAGGTCGAATCGACCGAGGACGCGGAGAGGTGGGTGCGCGAGACGCTCGACCGCGGCGATCGGCTGATGGGTTTCGGGCATCGTGTCTATCGCGCCTACGACCCGCGCGCTGCCGCCCTGCGCAAGGTGGCCGAGGGCATGCCGACGAAGCCGGACTGGCTGCAGAAGGCGATCGACGTCGAGGACGTCGCCCTCCGCGTGCTGGCCGAGAAGCATCCCGACCGCCCGCTCAAGACGAACGTCGAGTACTACGCCGCCCCGGTGCTGATGGGCGTCGGCCTGACGCCCGACCTCTTCCCGGCGACGTTCTCGCTGGCGCGCCACGCGGGCTGGACGGCCCACGTCCTGGAGCAGGCCGCGGACAACCGGCTGATCCGACCCGACGTGCGCTACATCGGCCACGCGGAGCGCCACCTGCCCTAGTCGGGGCGGATATCCCCGGACTCCGCCGCGATCTCGTCGACGAAGCGAATGAGGCGCTCGTGCGGCCTCCTGACATCCGCTCGGTATGCACCGTATGCGGCGTCGAGCCACTCGCCCCATTCCGGGTATCGCTCGATCGCCCATTCGACTGCGATCTGTTTTGACGTCTGACGGCCGTGGACCAGCGAATACAGGGCACGGCAGGCGGTCGCAGCGATGTAGCCCTGCTGGGCCGGCACGTAGGCAACTTCGTTTTGCCGGACGAGCTGTCGCAGATCGCGAAGCTGGCTGATCACGGCTTCTCGAAAGCGGCCGTCGTCCACCGCCGGCCCGAGCATCAATGGCGGCAGACCCAGCAGCACCTCCCCGGTGCCGACGACCGCATGCCAGTCGAGCAGCCAGCCGATGTTGCCGTCCAGGTCGCGCCGATGCATCGGCTCCCCGGGGCTTATCCGCGCGACGCTGCCCCTCGGTTCTGAAGCGAATGATGCGAGCGCCGTCCGGCTGATATAGAGCGCCTCGATGCGATCGCGCCACTCCGGGCGCTCGCTCTCGAAGTGCTCGTGCAGCTCGCGCAGCGAGGCGAGGTCGTCGTCATCGGCGATGTCCGATTCAAGAACCGCGCACAGATCGATGTCGCTGCGGCCAGGGACAAAGTCGCCCGTCGCGAGTGAGCCGAACAGGTACAGGCCGAGCAGTCGGTCGGCCAAGCAGCTCCCGATCCGTCCCGACAGGTCTGCAAGCGTCGCGCGCGGGTTCTCGTCGCCCATCTCAGACTGGGGCCGGCTCCGCCCCGGTCGTGGACAGGAACTGCTCGCGATAGAGGCGCGCGTACAGGCCGCCGTGGGCGAGCAGTTCGTCGTGTCGGCCGCGCTCGATGATGTGGCCGTCCTTCAAGACGACGATCAGGTCGGCGCGCAGGATCGTCGACAGGCGGTGGGCGATGGCGATCGTCGTGCGGCCTTGCTGGACACGCTCGATGGCCGCCTGGATCAAGCGCTCCGAGACCGTGTCGAGCGCTGAGGTCGCCTCGTCGAGCACGAGGATGCGCGGGTTCTTGAGCAGCACGCGGGCGAGCGCGATCCTCTGCTTCTCACCACCACTCAGCTTGTAGCCACGCTCGCCGACGACCGTGTCGTAGCCCTCCGGCAGGTCGGTTATGCGGTCGTGGATGGCGGCCATCCGTGAGGCCTCCTCGAGCTCGGCGTCCGTGGCTCCCGGACGCGCATAGCGCAGGTTCTCGCGCACCGACGCGTGGAACAGGAAGGTCTCCTGGGTGACGAACCCGATCACCTCGCCGAGTGACGCCAGGGTCACGTCGCGCACGTCGTTGCCATCGATCTCGACGGCGCCGTCGTCCACCTCGTACAGCCGCGGCAGAAGGTACGTGGTCGACGTCTTGCCCGCCCCCGACGGGCCCACCAGCGCGACCAGCTGCCCCGGCTTGGCCTCGAAGTCGACGTCGGTCAAACCGAACAGCACTCGCGCCTCGGTCTCAGCTCCTTCGCCGCTCGTGCTCGCGGCTGCCGGCTGCGCTGTCGGCTCCTGGTCCTTGCCATTCGTATCGGCAGCAGCCGGGACCGGTCTAGCCACGCGGCGATAGCGAAAGCTGACATGACGGAACCGTATGTGGCCGCGCACGTGGTCCGGATCGAGCGGGATTGCATCGGGCTTGTCGTCGATCTCGACGGGCAGATCCAGGTACTCGAAGATGCGATCGAAGAGCGCCAGCGCGCCCTGGACCTCGACCTGGACATTGAGCAGCTGTCCGAGGGGGAAGAAAAGTCGCGACTGGAGCGTGGTGAAGGCGACGATGTCGCCGATCGTCGGCGCCCCTGGCGCCCCCGTGATGGACAGGTAGCCGGCCAGCCAATAGACAAGCGCCGGCGTGATCGAGAAGACCGTGCCGACGATCATGAAGAACCAGCGCCCGACCATGGCTTGGCGGATCTGCAGCGAGGCGAGCTTCGCGCTCGCCTCTCGATAGCGGCCGACTGCCGCGGCCTGCTGGCCGAACGTCTTGGTCAGCAGCATGCCGCTGACGCTGACCGTCTCCTCCGTGATGGAGGTGATGTCAGCCAGGCTGACCTGGGTGTGGCTCGCCAGGCGGCGGCGAACCTTGCCGACGCGATAGGTCAGCCACACGAACAGTGGCAGCGTCGCGAGCGACAGGGCCGTCAAGCGCCAATCGATGAGGAACATTGCCGCGATGGTCGAGATGACGGTCACCACGTTCGCGAACGTGCTGCTCGCGGTATCGGTGACGACGCTCTGGATGCCGCCCACGTCGTTGGCCAGGCGACTCTGGATCTCGCCCGTGCGGGTCTCGGTGAAGAAGCGCAGCGGCAGGCGCTGGAGATGAGCGTAGAGCGCGTTGCGCAGGTCCTGCATCACGTGCTGGCCGACGACGTTGTTCAGGTATGACTGGCCGACGCCGATCAGGCCGGAGATGATCGGGACGATGATCATCAGCGCGACATAGAGCGTCAGCAGCTGCAGGTTCTGCTGCGGTATCGCGACGTCGATGATCTGCTTGAGCAGCAGCGGGTTGACCAGGCCGAGCAGGCTCGTGATCACGATCGTGACCAGGACGGCGGTTACGGCGAATCGGTACGGCCTGAAAAAGGTGAGGATGCGCCGGACCGTCTGCGCGCGGCGTTCCGGGGGCACTGGCGCAAGGTCGCGGCCGGAGTTGTCGAGCATGCGCGACATGCCGCGCCGCGCCCCGAAGCTCACTGCTAGAAAGCCACCCCAGACATCGTTGCTCCGACCCTAGCATGAGCGTCGCGAACGCCATTTCCCGGTCGCCGTCGCTGATACCATCCGGCGCCATATGCGCACGGTGATCCTCGGCTTTGCCGCACTCAGTCTGCTGATTGCCGGCAGCTTCACGCGCGAAGTCCAGGATGATGGCCAGACGGCGGTAATTCACATCGCCGGCAAATCGCTCGAAACGGCCCTCGGCCCTGGGGGTGTTCCGATCGATCTGACGGTCAGCTGCCCGACAGTGAATCGGGGCTGACCAGGACCTCGGGACGCTCCGCTCAGCCCGCCGGTTGAGTGGTCATGTCGGGTGGCGCGTCGAGTGCAGGCTGCTGGGGCTCGTGCTCATAGGCCAGCTCCTTGTCGGCGCCAAGCCGCAGACGCGTGGCGAACAGCCAGGCCATGGCATAGAGCAGGGCGACGATTATTAGCAGCGCCTGATAGCCGGTGATCAGCGCCACGTACTCGATGGCGCCGCCCACGACCGCGCCGAGCAGGTTCGAGGCGAAGGACATGTCAGCTGCATTCGTCTCGCGGAACGAGTAGCTGAAGACCAGGTTGGCGAAGAAGATCGGCGCGAAGGCGAGCACGGCCGCAACCAGGTAGCGCAGCCATGCCGGATCGAACAGGAGCGATTCGGGCGGCAACAGGTACGCGACCCCGATCGACGCGAAGAGGGCTATGTAGAACAGCGTCGGTCTTCGTATCGGCCATCTGTAGTTGATGAAGATGGCTAAGAGGACACTGCACAGGATCCCGAAGAAGGCCAGCGAGTTGACGATCCAGGTCGTGCCGAAGAGCAGGCTGAAGCTGGTGATGCTGCGCGTGTTGAGCAGCAGGAAGGCCACGCCCAGGACGAAGAAGTGCGGGCTGAACTTGCGAATGGTGGTGCCCGTGAAACGCGCTGCGGCGGCGATGGCGATCAGCGCGCCGACCAGGACCAGGGCGAGGGCAATGATGTAGTAGTCGGCCACGAACGGTGTGCGCAGGTACAGGAACGGCCAGTCGTCCGTGGCCGGGGTCGGAACAGGGTTGCCCACCTCGGGCACGGGCGTGATCGTGTCGCCTGGCGGGACCCCTCCTGGCAGCGACGCTACGAGCGGGCCGTCGGCCAGGGCAGCCTCGTGGTAGTTGTAGACGTTGACGAGCGGCTTGATGCCGAACGAGTCCTGGAGCATGTTGGCCAGCTTCGCCACGAGCCAGTTGTCGCGGTAGTAGTTGTAGAGCACGAAGATGCCGTTCGGAGACAGGTGATCTCGGACGGTCTGGAACGCCTGCTCGGTGAACAGGAACGACTCGAGCCTGACCGACGACTGCTGGCTGACCAGCGTGAGCGAGTCGGGCAGGGCAAAGATGATCAGGTCGTACTTCTTGTCGGTGCTGCGCAGGAACGCCCGGCCGTCATTTATGTAAGGCGTGACGCGCGGGTCGTCGTAGGGGTGATTCGGGTGCTGCAGGCGGCCGATTTCCATCAGCTTCGGATCGATCTCGACAGCGTCGATGTGGCCCGCACCCTGTTGCTCGGCGATGGCCACATCTGAGCCGCTGCCGGCGCCGACGATGAGCACGTTGTCGTAGGTACGTCCCGGGAACCAGCGGTAGACCTGGTAGTAGAACGGCTCCAGGTTCTCCTCGCCGAGCGGGTGAAGCGCCTGGTGCGGTATGCCGTCGACGGTGATGTGCACAAGCCCGCTGGACGCCTTGAACTCGTTGATCCGGTAGTAGGGCGACCAGATGTCGGTCGAGTGCGCCTGCGACTGCTGGAAGACGAGAATCAGCACGGCCGCCAGCGCGGCCACGTTGACGATGCTGAAGACAGACAGCCGCCGGCCGAGCTCAAGGCCAACGACGATGATCACGCCGATCGTGAACCACACGAGGGGATCCGTGCCGAAGGCGGACAGCAACGTGAAGCTCGCGATTCCGGCGAGCGAGCCGAGGATGTCGATCGCGTACGCCTTGAGCGGCGGCATGCTCTTGAGCAGCGGCCCGAGCGGCAGCGCCAGCGTCGCCAGCAGCGCCACGATGAGCGCCACGATGAGCGGCAGGATCAGGAAGTTCTGATCAGCGGCGCTGCTCTCGGCGAGGCCGAAAAAGAGCTCGTTGTCGGACTTGATCTGGACATTGAGCTGGAAGGTGAAGACATACAGGACGACCGCGGCAAGCAGGATCGCGAAGGGCGACAGGCGCGGATTGAAGCCCTTGCGGCCGATCAGGATGCCCAGGCCTATGCCGAGGAACGAGGCAATCAGCAGGAAGTTGCTGAAGAAGCCGATGTACTTGACGTTCGACGGAATCCAGCGAATGAGCAGCAGCTCGACGAAGAGAATCGCGAAGCTGGTCAGGAACAGGCGAACTTCGTTACGGCGCAGCAGCGCGAATAGAGCCAATAGAATGGCCGCTCCTCTCTCGTGGCTCGTCCCGTTCGAGCCGCTCTCCCACCTGGAGCCTGATTTGCAGCTGACTTCCTGTGTCGCGTCCCACGCGGGCTGAATGCGCATGGTAGCGACGGGCGCTGAGACCGTTATCCAAAGACCGATCGACGAGTGGCCGCCGGTGCCGCAATCCTTGCCCGACGAGCCCGAGGCGATCTTCATTGTCGGCGCCAGCCGGAGCGGCACGACGCTGATGCGCACGATCCTCGAGCGTTCGCCGCGCATCGCGATCGCGCGCGAGAATCACTTCCTGGGCCACCTGCGCGAGAGCGAGGGAGCACGCTACTACTTCAGGCGTGTCGGCGACCTACACGACGACGCGATCGTGCACAAGCTTGTCGACCTGATCTACTCGGGCGAGTTCCAGCGTCGATCACGCTGGCGCGAGGTCAGCCCTTTCTGGCGCTGGCTGGTCGCGAATGTTTCCCCGACCGACGTGACGGCGCGCCTGCTGGCGACGGACCGGACCGAGCGCGGGATGTGGGCGGCATTCCTGCGCATGTACTCCGACAAGCAGGGCCGACCGATCATGGGCGAGAAGACACCCGCTCACCTTGCCTATGTCGACACGCTCCTTGAGTGGTTTCCAGACGGCCGAGTCGTGCACATGATTCGCGACCCGCGCGGCGTGTTCGTGAGCGACCTGCGCCGCCGGCGGGGCAAGCTGCGCAAGCCGTACTCGTGGATCGCAAAGGTTCCTGGCCTGTTGTCGGCCACGATCCTCGTCCAGACGACGTGGGTCTGGCGCGGCGCGGCGCGGCGCCATCCGGGCTACGAGCAGCGCCACCCCGGCCGATATCGGCTGGTGCGCTTCGAGGACGTCGTGCGCACGGCGGACGACACGCTCGGCGGGTTGTTCGAGTTTCTGGGCGTCGAGGCCCCACCCGATCCGACGAACGTCAAGGTCATGGCGCGCGGCTTCAAGTGGGGCGAAGAGGGCCTCGACGCCGGCGCCGCCGACCGCTGGCGCGAACAGATCGGCTCGCTCTCGAATCGCTGGCTTAGGCTAGCCCTCGGCGGATACATGAGGCGCTTCGGCTACACCGACTAGGCCGCCTGCTGCGGCCGTTGCTTGTTTCTCGAGACCCTGAAGCCAGCCAAGATTCCGCTGACACCGACATAAGCAGGTCAAGGAAGGCTTAAGGCCGTGCGGGCGACGCTCGCCAGATGCCGTCCGAGCATGGATGTTGCTGACATAGCGGGGCTTAGGCTCTCCATGAGCCAGTTTTGCCGCCCTGGTCGGAATCCCGCGGACCAAGCCCCGCGGCGATTGCATTTTCGAGGAGCCTGACGACGCGCCCGCCTCGAGCGTCTGCTGTCTAGGTAAGAGGCGTCAGCCGACCCATTCGCTGCTCGACAGGATCTCGCCAGTCTTGTAGTCGAGGACTACGTACCATCCGGCGCCGCCCGTCGGACCTGGCTCCTGATACGCCAGATCAATTACCCAGACCAGCCTGGATGGCTCCGGCGCAGGTGACGTATCGGGGTAGTGATAGTCGTCACCCCAATGCTCAAGACGGGCAGAAAGCAGCCATTGGTTTCGCTGTGCTACTTCAGGAATTTGCAGAGCGACGGCGACAGCCTGATCGCGGGTCAGGCCTGGCGTAACCGATGGAGACGCTTGCGTCGTCCGCGATGGCGCGGCAGAAGTGCGTGGCGTAGCAGACGGTAATGTCGTCGCGATTGGGGTAACGGGGAACATTTCGCCACAACCGATGAAAGCGAACATTGCGCTCGAGAGCACGATCGTCCGGAGCACGGCCATCGACCCGCCTACCAGGCAGTGGCTGTGGACGCCTCGGCAATGCCATGTGCTTCGAGCCAGCGCTCGGCGTCGATGGCCGCCTTGCAGCCATCGGCCGCGGCAGTGATCGCCTGCCGGTAGCGGTGGTCGTGGGCGTCGCCGGCGATGAACACGCCGTCGATCCTGGTGTGCGTCTCATCGGTCACGACGAGGTAGCCCTTGTCGTCGACCTCCAGCCAGTCGCGAAAGACATCCGTGTTGGGCTTGTAGCCGATGGCAACGAAGAGGCCTTCCATGGCCTCGTCGGCCTCGACACCGTCTGTCGTGCTGCGCAGGCGGAGGCCTTCCACCTTGTCCTCGCCGAGCACGTCGGCGACCTCGGTGTTCCAGCGCACGTCGATCTTGGGGTTGTCCACGGCGCGCTGCTGCATGATCTTGCTGCCGCGGAACTGGTCGCGCCGGTGAAGCAACACGACCTCGCTCGCGAAGCGCGTCAGGAACGTCGCCTCTTCAAGGGCCGTGTCGCCTCCGCCCACCACGGCAACCCTCTTGCCCCTGAAGAAGAAGCCGTCGCACGTCGCGCACGCGGACACGCCGCGGCCGCGCAGGCGCGTCTCGTTGTCGAGGCCCAGCCACAGCGCGGACGCGCCCGTGGCGACGATCACGGATTCGGCCGTGTACTCGATCTTGTCCGCCCAGATCCGGAAGGGCCGTGTCGAGAAATCGACTGTGTCGACGTCGACATCGACGAAGCGCGTGCCGAAGCGCTCGGCCTGCTCGCGAAACTTCTGCATCAGCTCGGGGCCCTGGATGCCCTCCGGGAAGCCCGGGAAGTTTTCGACATCGCTGGTGATCATCAGCTGTCCGCCGGGGGCATAGCCGCCGACGACGATCGGCTCGAGATTTCGCGCGCGCGGCATAGATGGCCGCCGTAAGCCCGGCCGGGCCCGAGCCGATGATCAGCAGCTTGGTGTGGTTGCCGTCGCCGTCAGGCTGCAGCCCGTCGCCGCCGCCCTTCTTGAGCGGCACGACCATGCGTTCGTCGGCCTGATCGGCGGGTGCGCCGTCGTCGACGATCGAGATGCTCGGGAACCCGAGCTTGGTCAGATCCACGCCCTCATCGTAGCAGGGATGCATACCCCCGGGGGGTATCACCTCACAGGCGTGGTCTCGCGCAGCCAGCGCTTCGCGAAAGCCGCGTGCGCCGCCCACTCCTCCCTGTCATCAAGTGGACGGAGCTCGCTCACCCCCTTGGTGGAGAGGGCGCACTGCAGGATGTAGTCGGTCAGGTGCGGGTTGCGCGGCAGCAATGGACCGTGCAGATATGTGCCCAGTCGGAGGCCGGGGCGACCGCCCGCGCCGGGCAGCGCCATGAAACCTTCGCTACCGTCGCGGCCGTTGTTGCCGTAGCCCCGAAGGACACGACCAAGTGGACGCTCTCCGGTCCCGAGCCACGTTCGCCCGGAATGGTTCTCGAAACCGACGACGTACGCCTCCTCACCGCCAAGGCCGGCACGGGCGGCCGATGCCTCTCCCACAGCCGCGACAGGCGAGTCGGCGTCCAGGCTGACGACACACCCTCCCGCGAGTCGATGAGCGCCCGACGGGGCCTCCGTTGATGTCCCGAAGATGCCGGGTCCGGGCAGCAGGCCCGCCAGCGCCGATCGATATGACGCGCCCAGGTTCTGGTAGCCGCCACACACCGCGACGAGAGCTGCACCAGCGTCGATCGCCTCTCGAATCGCACGCGCCAGGCGGTTGAGCTCGCCGGCAATCGCGGCCTGAGCGCGATCGGACCCGCCACCAATGAAGACGATGTTGGTATCGGCCGGCAGCCCGTCATCAGCGCTGGCAACGGACGCGACGTCCACGTCGAACCCACGCCAGCGGGCGCGCTGCGACAGCGCCGCGACGTTGCCCACATCGCCGTACAGGTTGAGCTGCGCCGGGAACAGGTGTGCCAACCGAACGCGCGGTCGCGCGAGCGTCACACCGGCATGTGCTCGAGCGCCCCACGGGCCACAAGCGCCTCTCGAAGCTGAAGCAGGCCGGTATAGGTCGAGATCGAAAGCACGGTTGCGCCCGCGGAGGTCGCATCGAGCAGGGAGCGCAGGGCGGCGCTCGGATCGGCGAATGCCACGGGCAGGGTGGACCGGCCAGTAGCGCTGTTCTCGGGCAGCTCGTATTTCAACCGCAGAGTGAAATCGGAGGCCCTTGTGCCGGCTACGGCGCAGCGCTGACCGGCCACGACGGGAGCAGGGTTGACGTCCCAGTACCAGGACACATCGCGCCCGTCCTGAAAGCCGTCGTTCATCACGAAGAGGAAGCCCGAGACGTCCGACTCCGCCGCAATCCGTAGAACCTCAGCCATGCTGGCAGGGTTCTTGCCCAGGGTGAGTATGAGTCGGTGCCCGTCGATCTCGAGTGTCTCAAATCGGCCCCATGCGTTGGACACAGCCGACAGCGATTCGGTGGCTTCATCAAAACCGACCCCCAGCACGTGTGCCGCGCAAACGGCCGCCGCCAGGTTGTAGGCATTTGCCGTTCCCGGCAATGAGGTCGTGAGCAGGCTGCCGGCCGCGGCGTCGGGCCAGGACATGCGCAGCGTCTGGCCCTCGAACCCGCGTGACTCGACGATGTCTACGTCGAGCCACCGAGACGGACGGCCGAAGCCGCATGAACGGCAATGGTATGAACCCAGATGGCCAATCGTGTGCCACTGGTAGTCGAGCGGATTGCCGCACTCGGGGCAATCCTCCGAGTCGTGGGTCAGACCCATCTCGTCTGCGTCCGTGCTCGTCCCAGTCACTCCGTACAAAACGCATCCACCCGGCGCCTGGCTGGCGAGCCACGCCAGTCGTGGGTCGTCGGCAGGAGCGACGACCTTCGTGTACGGCAGGCCGCTCAGGACTCTTGTCCAGCGTCGCTCGATCTCGTCTATCTCGGTGTACCTGTCGAGCTGATCGCGAAACAGGTTGGTGAGGACGATCACGGCAGGCTTGAATTGCGTCGCAAGGTCAGACAGGGCGAATTCGTCGCACTCGAGCACCGTGGATCTCTGACGCTCGGATTCGGTATGCGCCGCGATATCGAGCATCGTGGTGGTGATCGACTGGCTCAGATTTGCGCCCGATCGGTTGGTGATGACGCTTCGTCCGTGCGCTTCGAGGATGTGGTCGAGCAGATGAGTGGTGGTGGTCTTGCCGTTGGTGCCGCTCACGACGGCGATCGAATCGAGCCGCGACGCGAGGCGCCCGGATATGCCAGGCGACATTCTTTCGGCCAACAGGCCCGGCAGCGAGCTGCCCGCATGACCGCGGCGGCGCGACCAGTAGCCGACTGTTCGCGCGACCGACACCGTCGCGCGGTCACGCCACGCCAGCGACTGCAATGCGGCCAAATTGGACTCTCTCGGGCTCTGACTGGGGGCGAGCCTCAAGAGCCGCGCGCTGTCGATGTTGCCGCCGCGCCGAACGCGAAGATCCTGGCTGGGCTCTTGACCGGTCCTGACTTCATGGTTGCCGATGATCGGGCGGCTACCTGAATCCGACCTGAAGGCGAGACTCAGCCGCTCGGTGCGCGAGGAAGGAGCAGGCGGAACACGCTTCCACCCGGCGGCTGGCTATGCACGTCCAGTCGCCCATGGTTGCGCCGCGCCAGTGCCGCGGCAATCGACAGGCCGAGCCCCGTCCCCGTAGGCGCGGATGCGTCCGACCGGACTCGGAAGAAAGGTTCGAAGATCCGCTCCTGGTCGGCGGGTGCGATACCGGGACCGTCGTCGGTCACCTCGACCACGGCCTGGCGATCCACCGCCTGCGTCGCTACGCCGACCTGGACACTCGGTCCTCCGTAGCGGAAGGCGTTGTCGATGAGGTTGTCGCATATTCGGCCGAGCTCATCAGCGTCCGCGAGGACGACCAGGTCGGACGCCAGGTGAACGGAGGCCGGCGCAGGTGCACCGGCGGCCGTGCGCAGGGCCAGGACCTCGGCCACGACCACCGATAGATCCACCGGCCCGGCTGCCGGCTGCAGGGTCGCGTCATCGCTCTGGGCAAGCGTGAGGAGGTCGGTTGTCAGACGGGCCAGATCGGACGAAGCGCTGACAACCGTCTCCAGCGCCGCGTGCTGAGCCTCTGGCATCGTCCCGGGCCGAAGGGCGGTTTCGCTCGTCGCGCGAATTGCGGTGAGCGGGGTGCGCATCTCGTGTGATGCGTCGGCCACGAAACGGCGCTGACGCTCGTGCGCCGCCCGTATCGGACGCAGTGTTCTCGCGGCCAGCAGCCACGAACCCGCTCCGACCACGCCTATAGCCACGAGGTCGGCGGCGACGAGGGCGATCCCGATGCGCGCGATTGCCGCGTCGTACACGATCTGCGCCGCTGCAGCGCTCGAGGTGTCAGGCGAAAGGTCGAAGTTCGGTTCGAGCACGATCGCCATCAGCGCCAGGAAGACCAGGCTGAACAAGACCAGCACGAGCGCGAACATGACGATGTAGGCGAGCGTGAGCCGACGCCGCGCCCGACTGAACATCAGAGGTCCGAGGACGTCGCCGGAGGCACGAGCTGATATCCCGCGCCCCTGATCGTGCGGATCAGGCCGTTGCGTCGGCCGCCGTCGAGCTTGCGCCTGAGGCTGCGGATGTACACCTCGACGACGTTCGAGCTCGACTCGAATTGAGCATCCCAGACCGCGTCGATCAGCCGATCCTGCGAATAGACGCGACCCGGATCGTGGGCGAGCACCTCGAGCAGGGCGAATTCGCGAGCGGTGAGCGGGACGTCCACGCCAGCTCGTGTCACCCGCTTGCGCGCAGGGTCGAGCACAAGATCGGCAACCTTGACGAGCGGCGGCGAGGTCGTGTCACGTCGGCGCAGCGCGCGCACGCGAGCGAGGAGCTCGGCCATTGCGAACGGCTTGACCAGGTAATCGTCGGCGCCGCTGTCCAGCCCGGCGACACGATCGTCGACGGTGCCGAGTGCGGTCAGCATCAGGATCGGGGCATTGACGTTCTCGCCCCGCCCGGCGCGCAGTCGCGCGGCCACCGTGAGGCCAGATGGCCCCGGCAGAACAAGGTCAAGGATCACCAGGTCGTACGGATAGACCTCGGCGAATTCGAGCGCGGCATCTGCGTCGCCCGCGTGGTCCACGGCATAGCCTTCGTCGGCCAGGGCTGCCCGGACGGCCTCCGCTACTGGCGGTTCGTCTTCGACAAGGAGTATGCGCACGCCCTAGATCATGCTCGCAGATCGAGCGGGCTGTGGGCGCCCAGGCCGCCGATGTGAGGGATGACGTCGCGGCCGATCAGCTCGATCTTGGAAATGTCGCTCACGCCACGAATGGAGAAGATGGCCTGGTGCGACCCGGCCTCTGCCCAGCCGGCCAGTCGCTCGATGAGCTTGGCCGGCGTGAGCGACCCCTGGCGTCCGTCGGGCGTGATGGACACCGTCGACAGGTTGGTCTTCTCGATCGCGTCGTAGTCGCGGCCCACCGCGTCGCAATGACGGCGCAGCACCTCGTACTTGTGGCGCAGCATGTCCGGCGCACCGAACACGTTGCACGCATCCGCATAGCGGGCCACGAGGCGCAGCGTCGTTCGCTCGCCACCACCACCCACGAGGATCGGTATGCGCGGCCGCGACAGCTGCTGCGGGCTGAGCATCACCCGCGATGCATCCACGACGCGGCCCTGGAATGGTCCGCTGTCGCGCTCGCCGCGCCACGCCTGGTGGGCCATCTTGAGCGTGTCCTCCAGCAAGCGAAAGCGATCGGGCAGCTCCGGAAAGGAAAGGCCGAGCGAGCGCGCTTCCTCGATGTTCCAGGCCGCGCCGATGCCCAGCCACGCCCGGCCGCCGCTGAGCACGTCGAGCGTCGTGGTTGCCTTGAGCCACAGGCCAGGCTGGCGATATGGGACCGCGCCGACCATCAACCCGAGCCTCGCGCGCTTCGTCTGCGCCGCCATGTAGCCGAGCGCTGTCATTCCCTCGAGCATGGGCTCCTCGATCTCGCCGACGCTGCGGATCTGGAACAGGTGATCCATCACCCAGATCGAGTCGAAGCCGGCGTCATCTGCCGCTCGACAGATGCGCGCCAGCGTCTCGGCAATGTCGCCGTCGCCGCCCGGCCACGTGAACGAAGAAATCTGGAGTCCGACTTTCACAGTCGCCCGATGCTACGCGACTACTTGAATAGGTCCATCTCGGGCGGCATGACAACGTCGTGGATGACGGATGGCTCCGACGCGGTTCCGCGACTGAACTCCACGCCTCGCACGAGTACCACCGGCACGCCACTCGTCTTGCCCGCGGCCAGCTCGGCGGCCGAGCAGATCTCGTCGGCGACGGCCACGACCGTCGAGTGCATGATCCGGCCGTCAGCGTCGGGCGCGCCGCGCATGTCCACGAGCGGCTCGATGCCGGCCACGCCGAGGGCGACATCGACGATGCCGAAGCGCCACGGACGGCCGAACGAATCGGACACGATCACCGCAGGCGCGCTCTCCGGCGGAAGATCGAGCTGGGCCGAAACTCCGTCGCGTATCTCGTGCGCCGATTTGTCAGGGTCGTCCGGCAGAAGCGTCACCCACTCGCCGCGGCCAGTGTTCGAGGCATCCACTCCGGCGTTGGCGCACACGAAGCCGTGCTTCGTCTTGCTGATGATCAGGCCGCGCTCCATGCGCACGATCTCGGCCGACTCGCGCAGCACCACCTCGACCTGGCGTGCGTCGCGCTCCCACCTGGCTGCGTAGGCGACAGCTTCGGGACGGGGCTCGATCGTCGTCAGATCGACCAGGCAGCCCTCTGCCTTTGACACGACCTTCTGGGTGACGACGAGGACGTCTCCGGCGCGCGGCGCGAGTGACGCGTCGTCTGCCACGAGTCGGCGCCACGCGACTGCGACGAGCGCAGCGAGATCGTCGCCCGGCTGGATCTCGGGCAGTGCCGGCAGGGGCACGGCGAGGACAGTCGGCACGAACCGCTAGCCCGCGCTCGCGAAGAGGATCTCGCGTTCGATCTCCTCGCCGATCGCCTCTAGTTCCAGCCGGCGCGGCAGGTCAAGTCGTTCGAGATCGTCGGGCGTGTCGAGATCGAAGCCGAGAAGCGCATCGTCGACGATCTGGACGCTTGCGTCGACGTTCGACGCGGCACGCAGGTGTGCTTCGAAGGAATTCGGTCCGAACTGTGGCTCGATGATCGACGGCGGCGCCATCAGCAGCGCGTTCGTGCCGGTTCGTGCGTCGGCCGGCGCGATGACCACGACCGGCCGGCCGTTGCCCGCGGCGAGCGTCGCGTCGGCTGCACCGAGGAGACCATCGAGCGACGCGCTGTTGAGCAGTGGAATGTCGGCCGGCAGCATCAGCACGGCAGTTGCGCCGGCCGCGACGGCGGCGTCGCGGCCGGCCCGCAACGCATCGTTCAGTCCCTGCCCCGGATCGCCCACTGTCACCACCGATCCGAGGCCACATGCGACAACGTCCGCGATTGCATTGTCAGACGTGACAACATGAACGCGGCGGCAGGCAGGCCAGCCAGCCAGAACGCGTACGGTATTCGCGAACATTCCGAGCACGAGGACATCGCGTTCCTCAGGATCCAGAGCAAGCCCGAGTCGTGTCTTGGCAGCGTCACTCGAGTGGATAGGAAGCACGGCATGCACAGCCGAAAGAAAGGCAGTCGCGGACCGGCTCACGGGGCGATGGTAAGGCGTCGGTGCTATAACACCGCGCTAAGAGGAGGGTCATATGGTCGCTTTGAAAAGGGTCATGCTCGCGGCGATAGCTACGGTGCTGCTCGCGGGCGCCTGTACCAGCATCAGCATTCCAACTATTCCGCCGATCAACGTACCCGGCGCGAGCGGAGGCATAACGTTGCCGTCCTTTCCGCCGATCAACCTGCCCGGATCGAGCGGCGGCGCCGTCATTCCACCGATCGGCTTGCCGGTTGGCAGCCCAAGCGCGACACCTTGCCAGATCGTGACGGCCGCTGAGGTCAGCCAGATCTTTGGCACGCAGGTCCTTGATCAGTCGGACTCCAGCACGGACTGCACGTTCAACGTGTCGCTCACGAGTGCGATAACCGTCCAGGCGACGACTGACACGGATTTCTCCGGGGTTCAGTTCCTGCTTGGCAACACGGCCCAGCAGTCGACCATCGCCGGCTTCCCAGCGATGAGCGGCACCTTCTTTGGTCAGGCCCTGCTCTACGTCCAGAAGCCGAGTGGGCAGCTCCAGGTGCTGGGCATCCTCACGGGCAGCGACCCTGCCACGATGGATAAGCTGCAGCAGGTCGCCACGATCGCGGTTGGGCGCATGCCCTGACCGTTCCCCCAACGAGCGCTTAGCGGGCGCCGGCGAGTTCCAGGATCTCCTGGGCGAGCCGGCGCCTTTCCTTTTCGGCTCCAATGAGGGTGCCGGTCACGTACGGCCGGATCCCGGTGGCGGCGACGGCGCCCGCCTCCGCGGCGTCAACGTCGTCGATGACGAGCACGTCGAGGAGGTCCGGCCAGCTCGTTGCGTAGTGGCGCGCGACACCGGCGCTGCTCGGCTCGCTGCCCAGCGAGCGCATGATGGCCGCCGCTGGACCACGAATCGCTTCGCGGCCGACAATCGGACTGATACCGATAACGGGCGCCGGCGACTCGCGCAGAGCGTCGAGGATGTCCGCTACCGACAGGATCGGCGCCACGCTCAGGAACGGGTTGGACGGTGCAATGACGACCATGTCCGCGGCCCCGATCGCGGCCACGACCTCGTCAGTGGCGCGCGCCGATTGGCTGCCTTCGAAACGCAGCTCGAGCACATCATCGGCATGGTGGCGGCGGACGAAGTAGTCCTGGAAGTCGAGCCAGCCGTCGGCCGTTCGAACCTGTGTCCGAACGCGATCGTCGGTCATCGGCAGCAGCGTCGCGTGGACGCCCAGCGGCCGCGACATAAGGCCCGTGACCCTGGTCAGGCTGTCACCCATGCCCAGGCGCGCGGTACGGCCGATGTGCGTGCCCAGGTCGCGATCTCCGAGCCGGAACCACGTCGGTGCACCGAAGCGCTCGAGCATCGCCGACGCGTTCCACGTCTCGTCCCGGACGCCCCAGCCCGTCTGGTCGTTGGCCAATCCCGCGAGGGTGTACATGACCGTGTCCAGGTCGGGCGAGACATGCAGGCCGTGAACCTCGACGTCGTCGCCGGTGTTGACGATGACGGTCAGGCCGATCACGTCACCGAGCAGCTCGAAGCCGTGCGCCATGCGCGCACCGCCAAAGCCGCCGGCCAGAACGACGATCTCCTTCTTGCTCACGCGCCAAGTGTCGCGTGTCCGGGCCAAGGACAATGCGCGAAGCATGCCAACCGATCTGGTGACCGGTGCCTTCGGCTACACCGGCAGCCGCATCGCCCAGCGCCTGCTGGATGCAGGGCGATCCGTCGCCACTGTCACCCGTCGGGCGCCGGGCAACCATCAACTCGAGGCACGGATCGAACGTCTGCCGTACCACTTCGACGAGCAGGCACTTACCCGCAGCCTGGATGGAGTCGACACGGTCTACGTGACCTACTGGATGCGCTTTCCGCGCGGCGACGCAACGTGGGACGAGATGGTGGCCAACGTCGCGCGGCTGGCGGAGGCGGCTGCGAGGGCGGGCGTCAGAAGGCTCGTGTACGTGAGCGTCACGAACGCCCGCCTTGATTCCTCGACGGCCTACTTCCGGGCCAAGGCTGCGGCCGAAGACGCGGTTCGCGCTGCCGCCGCCGGCAGTGCCCTGACCACAGCGATCGTACGTCCTACGCTGCTTTACGGCCCGAACGACATCCTGATCAACAACATGGCCTGGACGCTGCGCCGCCTGCCGCTCTTCGGAATCCCGGGCAACGGTGGGTACCGCGTCCAGCCCGTCCACGTCGATGATGTCGCGCAGCTGTGCATCCGGCAGGCGGCTCTCGACGACAACACGGAGATCGACGCTGCCGGGCCGGAGGCGTTGACCTTCAACGAGATCGTGGGCGCCGTGCGCGGTGCCGTCGGCAGCCGCGCGCTCCTGCTTCACCTGCCTGTGCCGCTCGTCCTCGCCACGACCAGGGTGATCGGCCGTGCCGTCGGCGACGTCGTGCTGACGCGCGACGAGATCCGCGAGCTGATGGAGAGCCTCCTCGTCGGCAACGACGGCGTGACGTGCCCGACTGCGTTCAGCGAGTGGGTCGCCGCGCACGGCGGCGAGATCGGCCGGCGCTACGACTCGGAGCTGCGGCGTAACTTCAAGCTGTCAGCGCGCTAGCACACGATCTTGGGCAGGACCTCGCGTCCGAAGGCCTCGATCCATTCCTTCTGGTTGCGGCCCACGTTGTGCAGGTAGATCCGGTGGAAGCCCATGTCGGCGAAGCGCTGGATCTCCTTGCGGTGCGCCTCCAGGTCGGATGAGATGAGCATCCGGCCCTCGAAGTCCTCGGGACGGACGAGCTTGGCCATCTGCTCGAAATCAAGGGGCGAGCGGATGTCGGCCTTGGGGAACTTCATGCCTCCGTTGGGCCACTGGTCCATTGCGTTGGCCATGGCCTCTTCGTCAGTGGGCGCCCACGACAGGTGCAGCTGAAGGATGTACTTGAAGCCGTCCGTGTCGAGCCCCGCCCCGCGTCGCCCGTCCTCGCAGCGTGAACGGATGAGGCCGAGCTTGCTCTCGGGCGCGCCCACGGTGATCAGCCCCTGTGCCGCCTCGCCGGTGCGCCTGGCCGTGATCGGCCCGGCCGTGGCGACGTAGATCGGCGGTGGCTCATCGGGCATCGTCCACAAGCGAATGGTCTCCATCTTGAAGTGGCGCCCGTCGTGCTTGACGTCCTTGCCCGTGAAGAGGCGATTGAATAGCTCGATCGCCTCGAACATCATGTTGATTCGCTCGGGCGCCTCCGGCCAATAGCCGGCCACAGCGTGCTCGTTGAGCGCCTCGCCACTGCCGAGCCCCAGCCAGAAGCGGCCCGGGTACATGGCGGCCATGGTCGCGGCGGCCTGGGCGATGATCACCGGATGGGTGCGGAACGAGGGGCACGTCACGCCCGGTCCGACATCGCCCTTGGTACGTTCGGCCACGGCCGCCATGAACGCCCACACGAAGGCGGCGTTGCCTTGTTGCGGAACCCACGGCTGGAGATGGTCCGCGGCCATCACGCCCGTGAAGCCGGCCTCTTCTGCGGCCACGCAGTAGTCGAGCAGCTCGGTCGGGTGAAACTGCTCGAGCATCGCGGCATAGCCGATCTCTTGAAGTGCCATCAGCTTGGGCTCCCGTGGACGATGACTCTGGTTGGTCGCAGGACGAAAGTGACGCGATCCTCCGTGCGGAAGCGTGCTATCTCGCGTGCCGCGTCCTCTGGCGTGTCATAGCGCCGCGCCATCCCGGCGATATCTGCCTGGGCGGGCTCGCCGTCGTACTCCTCGGCCACCTCGCACTCGATGGTCACGGCATCCTCGGCCTCGAACACGGCAAGGTTCGCGCGAGGGTCACGGACAAGGTTCGACGGCCAGCGCCGGCCTCGGCGTGAGTTGACCACGAGCTGCTCGCCGCGCTCCGGATCGTCGCGCAGCAGGTACCAGATCACGATCTGGTGCGGGCCGCCATCGGGATTGAGCGTGGCGATCGTGGCATACCGGACAGGACTGGTCAGGAACGATCGGACGTTGGCTTCGAGCACGATGCGCTCCCCGGGCGTGCTGGACACGGCCGCGATGGTACCCGCATCCGCCCTTGGCCGATCAATGGTCTCCGGTCGCGGCACCGAGCCGCTCGCCGACGCGCACCGGCAGCGCCAGGCGCGACTCCGGTGGCGCCAGCGGGCAGTTCCACTTCGGGTCGTAGGCACACGATGGGTGATAGGCGGTGTTGAAGTCGAGCATCAGCTCTGCGCGCTGCCAGTCACCGCCCATGTCGGCGCCCTTGGCCGTGTCAAGCAGGTAGCGGCCGGCGCCGTACGTGTCGGTGCCGCTCGTCGCGTCGCGAAAAGGCACGAACAGCCCGCCCGCATAACCCTCCATCCAGAACACGGGCAGCACCGCGCCGGCGAGCGGTCCGGACAGGTGAGCGCGACCGATGAGCCTGAACGAGAGCTCGGGCGTGATGCTGGCCGGCAGATCCATGCGCGCCGCCAGCTCCGGGCGCTCTGGTGGCGTCGCCGGCTCGACGACCGCGCTGAATCGGTACGCCGGGTCGTACGGGAAATAGGAGAGCCCGCCGAAGCGGGCTCTGTCCTGTGGTTTGAGCGGGGTCTGAGGATGCGAGCGAAACAGCTCCTCGCGCGCCAGGCGCAGGAGCCGTGTCGCCCCCTCCGCGTCAGACGCCGAATCGAGGCGCCACGCGGCGTACATCTCCGCGACCTGGCGCCGCCAATCGGCGAGGCCGAGGAAGCCGTCCACCGCGCGGCAACCTGTCTACGGACGCGTCAGGCGAGGCCGTCTAGCTGACGAAGCCGTTGGCCTTGAGCCATGCGGTCGCGACTGCTGCGGGATCCTTGTGGTCTACGGCGACCTGCTTGTACAGGTCGGCCAGGGTCGGCGTGTCGATCTTGGCCGACACGTCGTTGAGGATCTTCTCGAACGATGCCTTGTCCACCTTGGCCAGGTAGTCGTTGCGCACGATCGGGGAGATATTGTCCGCCGGCTGAGTCTGCTTGTCGTCCTGCAGGAGGACCCAGCCGTTGACCAGGATGTCCGGCTGCGTCGAGCACAGCTCGGCAACGTCGATCGTTCCGGCCTTCAGCGCATCGGCCATGGGCGTGTCACAGGCCGACAGCAGCGTCGCGCCGGCGATCGTGTCCTGGGTGATGCCGTACTGCTCGAGCGCTCCGCCAGACGCACCGCACAGCGGGTTCGTCGGGCAGTCCTGGGCGAGGCCCCACTTGAGCTGGCTCTGGACGGCGGCCGTGTCGCTCATCTTGGTCAGGTTGAACTGGCTGGCCGTGTCGGCGCGCACGACGAATGCGTTCGTGTCGACTGCCGGCGTGTAGTCGAGCACCGTCAGGCCCTTGGCGTCGGCGAGCGGCTGGAGGGCGGCCAGGTTGGCTGCCGCGTCGCCCGTCGGCGTGCCACCGTAGTAGCTGATCCGGCTGCCGATGTACTCGGGCTGCAGGTCGATCTGGCCGCTTTCGATGGCCGGCGCGACAACCGGACGTGCGCCCAGGCCGATGCCGGCGCGATCGACCGTGTACCCGTTTGCTTCGAGAACCTGGGCGTAGATCTCAGCCATAACCCGGGCCTCGTCGAACCCGACGGAGCCGATCTTGATGGTCGGCTTGCTGCTCCCACCCAGTGAGCATGCGCTGATGAGCACGATGCTCGCTGCCCCGAGGGCAAGCATGCGGGAGAACCGCATGGGTAACCTCCTCTTAGCGTTGATCCGGTTAGTCCAGATCTGTTCGACGGACTATACAGGGGAATACGCAGATGTCCAGTCAGCGGATCATCGGCCGGGGGTCGCGCGCAGGCCGCGCGGCGTAAGCCGGCGCTGGAGCAGGGCAAAGCCAAGCTCGGTGACGATCACCAGGCCCGCGACAAGGATCACGCCGGAGAAGATCATGCCGATGCCGCCCTGGCTGATCTGGGCCATGCCGTCGACGAGGTAGCGGCCCAGCCCACCGAAGCCGAACACCGCGCCAAGGGTGGCCGTGGCGATGACCTGGATCGAGGCCGAGCGGACGCCGATTGTGATCACCGCCACCGATAGTGGCAGCTCCACCCCGCGCAGGATCTGGCTCTCGGCCATGCCCTGACCGCGGCCGGCTTCGAGCAGATCGCGGTCGACGCCGGCGAGTCCCGAATACGTGTTGACCATGATCGGCGGCACGGCCAGCACAACCATGGCAATGATTGTGGGATAGACCTTGAATCCGAACTCGGGATCTATGGCCGCGGTAATCGGCAGAACGATCGCGATCACGGCCAACGACGGCAGCGCTCGCCACAGGTTGGCCGAGTTGACCGCGAACGTCGTGTGCCGTCCGGTGTGGCCGATGTACAGGCCAACGGGCAACGCGATGGCCAACGCGATGACCATCGACACGGCCGAGATTGCGATGTGCTCTCCCATGCGCACGGGGATCCCGTTCGGGCCGCTCCAGTGCGCCGGGTCGGTCAGCCAGGCGACGGTCTGGTTGATGATGTCCATCAGATGGACGCGACCCCGGTTGCCGGCTTCGACCATGGCGTGATCCGGCCCTGGACACGGGTGAACACCAGGTCGAAGACGATCGCAAGCAGGATCGACGGTATCGCTCCGAAGTACAGCTCTGTCGGAAAGCCCTGTCGATAGCCCGCGAGAATGAAGAAGCCGAGGCCGCCGAACCTGTCGCCGAGGATCGAGGAGACGGTCACAAGTCCGATCGTCGAGACCGTTGCCAGGCGCAGGCCGGCGACGATGAGTGGTATCGCGAGCGGCACCTCGACGCGCCACAGACGCTGAGTGCGGGTATAGCCCAATCCGTTCGCTGCCTCGAGGACGTCAAGCGGAACGGTGTCGAAGCCTGTCGCGATGTTGCGCACGTAGATGACCAGCGTGTACATGACGAGCGGGATCTCGACCGTGAGCAGGGTGATGCCGGTGATAGAAACCAGGGCCGCAAAGAGGGCCAGGCTGGGGATCGTGTACAGGATGTCGCTGAAGCCCAGGATGGGGCCGTAGGTCGAGCGCCGTCGAACGGCGATGATGGCCAGCACGAAGGAGATCGCGAAACCTATGGATACGGCGATCGCGGTCAGCCAGATGTGCTGGATCGTCCGACCCAGGAGGTCGTCGAGATGGTCGGCCATCCAGGCCCAGTCGATATCCATCAGCTGCTGCCGCCGGCGACGCGGTCGCGAAGCGCGGCCGCTATCTGGTCGTACGTGATCAAGCCCAGAATCACCTCGCTCTCGTCGACCACGACGCCTGCCGACACATCGGCATCGAGCATCATCGAGAGCGCATCCTTCAGCGTCGTGCGCGCCTGGACGATCGGCTGACCCGGCTCGGCGTGGAAGTCCCCAGGGACCGGCTCCAGCTGAAGGTCGGCCACGCTCGCCAGCGAGAGGCGTTTGAGACCTCTGTCCGCGCCCACGAAGCGGGCAACGAAGTCGGATGCCGGGCTGCTCAAGATCTCTGCCGGTGGCCCGAACTGGGCAAGCACGCCGCCGACCTGCATGACCGCGACCAGGTCGCCCATCTTGATCGCCTCATCGATGTCGTGGGTGACAAAGACGATCGTCTTGGCGAGTGTCTCCTGGAGGCGCAGCAGCTCGTTCTGGAGCCGCTCGCGGACGATCGGATCGACCGCGCCGAATGGCTCGTCCATGAGCATCAGCGGTGGATCGGCGGCGAGCGCGCGGGCCACGCCGACGCGCTGGCGCTCACCGCCTGAGAGCTGCGCCGGAAATCGGCCGCGGTAGCTGTCCGGCGCCAGGCCCACAAGAGCGAGCAGCTCATCGACGCGCGCTGTGACTCGGGCTGCGTCCCAGTCCAGGAGACGAGGCACGATGGCGATGTTGTCGCCGACCGTCAGATGCGGCATCAGTCCCACCTGCTGGATGACATAGCCGATGCTGCGGCGCAGCTCGATCGGGTCCTGAGTCATGACGTCCTGGCCGCCGATGAGGATCTGACCTGACGTGGGCTCGATCAGCCGGTTGACCATCTTGAGGCTGGTCGTCTTGCCGCAGCCGGATGGGCCGACGAGCACGCAGATCTTGCCTGCCGGCACTTCGAAGCTCAGATCCTTGACCGCGACAAGATCCGCGTAGCGCCGCGAAACGTGCCGGAATTCGAGTTCGACTGCCTTCATTCGTGGTTTCACCGTATACGCTTGAGAGGTGGAGACCAAGCCCGACGCGTCGGCCGATATCGGGCACGGAACACGGCGTGAGACCGTGGGCGAGAGTGCCATCATCGTCGCCGTCAACGTGCCCGTGGGTGTGATTCGACTACGGGAGCGGATGGACCCGTCCGCGGCGGACGGAGTCCCGGCGCACGTCACTCTGATCTACCCGTTCCTGCCGCCGTCCGAGCTCAACGACGACGTCCGGCGCAGGGTCGAGGAGATCGTCGCTGCCGAACCCTCGTTCCCGTTCGTGCTCGCGTCGGTGGGACGCTGGCCGGACGTGGTCTACCTCGCGCCTCAGCCGGAAGATCCCTTTCGCCGGCTGACCAGCGCCCTCGCGGCCGCCTTTCCCGAGTACCCGCCGTACGGGGGTGCCTTCGAGGACGTGATTCCGCACCTCACGGTGGCATCCGACGTGCCGACCGAGTACCACGACGCTGCCGAGCACGCGCTTCCGGCCTTCCTGCCGATCCGCGATGTGGCCCACGAAGCGTGGCTCATCGGCCACACCCCCGAGCAGCCGTGGCACACTTTGTGGCGCCTGCCGCTGGGGCAGCCGCGGCCCGGCTCACCGGACGCCTGAGGCCGCCGCTAGACTCGCCGCCATGCCACAGATCCATCTGCGCGCCGACGAAGGCGACTATGCCCCGCTCGTGCTGATGCCCGGCGACCCAGGCCGGGCGACGATGATTGCCGGCCTGTTTGACGGCGGCCTGGACAACGCCCGTGTCGTGAACTCGCACCGCTCGCTGCTCGGGTACACCGGCACCTATCACGGCGTGCCCGTGAGCGTCCAGACGAGCGGCATGGGCACGCCGTCGTTCTCGATCGTCATGGAAGAGCTGCTCAACCTGGGCGTCACGCGCTTCATCCGCGCCGGCACGTGCGGCGGGATCTCGCGCGGCCTGCGCACGGGCGACATCGTCATCGCCACGGCGGCAGCGCCGGTCGATGGTGCGACGCGGACCTATTTGCACGGCGATCCATACGCTCCCGCCGCCGACTTCGAAGTGACGCGAGCGCTCGTGGACGCCGCCGGCGAACGCGACGTCAAGGCTGTGGTCGGACCGGTCGCTTCGGTCGATGTCTTCTACAACACGGACGCGGACTACGTGTCCAAGTGGAAATCGCGCGGCATCGTCGCCTTCGAGATGGAGGCGGCCGCGTTGTTCTACCTCGCTGCGCGCGCGCAGGGCAGCGGCAAGGACGTGCGCGCGGGCTGCATTCTGACGGTGAGCGACACGCTCTCAGCCGAGGACGAACCCGTCGGCGCCGACTACATGTCGCTCGACGACCTTGAGGCGGCCACGGCGCGAATGATCGAGATCGCCCTGGAGGCAGGCACTTCGCTCTCGCGATGATCCCGATCGGCATCAACCCGACCACGATCAATGTCTCGTCTGAATGGTGGCTGCAGGCCGCGCGCGACGCGGAGTCTGCCGGCTTCGGTGGCGTCTGGTCGTGGGATCACTTCGTGTCGCGCGGCCGCAAGTCGGACCCGGTGCTGGAATGCTGGACGACGCTCACCGCCGCCGCAGCCGTCACTTCGCGCATCCGCGTCGGCAGCTTCATAAACAACGTTATGAACCGCCATCCAGCAATTCTCGCGCGCATGTTGGCGACTCTCTGGGACCAGTCCGGAGGACGCGTGGAGCTGGGTATCGGCGTCGGAGGTTCGGGTCCCGAGCTGCCGTCGTACGGCATCGACCTGCCCAGGCCCAGCGTTCGCTCGGCAATGCTCGAGGAGGCCGTGGCGGTCATTCGGTTGCTATGGAGCGGTGGGCCGGTCGACTACGAGGGCCGCTTCTTCACGCTCGAGCAGGCATGGGCGCATCCCGCGCCGCAGCCGGCGCCGCGGATCATCGTCGGAGGCGAGAAACCGTCCGGCGCGCGACTCGCGGCGCGTGTCGGAGACGGATGGACGACGAACGCTGCCGACTATGAGGCGCTTCTGCCCATCCATCTCGAGGAGCTCGCGGCGCACGACCGATCGCGCGCGCATATGACCCACCTGGTCGCGGTGTCGCTCGACCGCGAGGTGCGACTCGAAAGTCAGCCGCTCATCGCCGACATGGCGACCTTCCTCGGGGAGTGGCGCGACCGCGGCGCGGACGAGCTCATCGTCAACTGGGTCAAGCCGGCCGAGCTGCCGGCTCTGCTCGAGGCCGCAGCGCGGGCAGGCATCGGCACCTAGGTCCGCCTGCCCCACGCGGTGCCGCATCCGCACCAGCCGCGGATTCCGGCCGGAAAGGCCGCGATCCGGTGCCGCATCCGCACCAATCCGCGCGTAGTGCGGAGCGGCGCGACGGCCAAATTGCGCGCGGGGCGCTACGCTCAACGGCGCGATGTTCAGGCGCACCGATCCTTTGACCGTCCCCGCACTGGCGGACTCGGCCCAGCAGCACGATGTCTGCATGAAATGCGGCAGGCCCACCCCGGTGGGCGTGTCGCTCTGCGAGCAGGACAATCCCGGCCAGATCAAGTCGCCATCGACGACCCAGGTTCACGGCACGATCGGGATCGGCGTCATCGCCGGATTCGTCCTGCTCCTCCTCCTGTTTCGTTTCGGATCAAGCGGCGTCGGACCGTTTCCGTCCACGCTGGCCGGCTATACGACGCGCGCCGATGGCGGGCTGGATATCGCCGTGACGGTCACGAACAACGGATCTCGTGCCGCGGGTGCAAGCTGCCGCGTCTCCGCCAGCGGCGCGCCCGACTTCCGCGACTACGTCTTCTTCACCGAGCCGATCCAGCCCGGCGAGACACGCACGTTCACCCAGTCGGTTCCGCCCGCGCCCGACACTTCCGTGCTCGGCCCGGCGGCGCTCGTCGTCACCTGCAGCTAGGCAGTTACTCCGCCGCTACCGGGATCGGCGCGGCCTGCGCTGACAGGCCTTTGAGCGCCTGGCGGTTGCTGATGAACAGCCCATTGGTCAGCGCGCCGGCGAAGAGCAGCGTCGAGGCCGAGATCATTGCCAGTCGGAACGCGTCGGTCGACGCCAGTCGTGCCGCCTCGACCTGGTCAGGTGGAACAGTGGCCGCCGGTTGGTTTATCGGTGGAATCTCCGCGCGGACCACGGGTGACGAGGTGTCCAACCCGGGAACGAGCGCGGCGAGCGTGACGTAGAAGCTGGCCGTGACGATGATGAAGATCACAGCACCGGCGAGCTGCGGGCCGACGCGCGAGATCGCGTTGTTGATGGCCGACGCCAGACCGGCCTGATTGCCCGGGACCGAGCGCATCAGGGCCGTCGTCAGTGGCGCGACCATGATCGACACGCCGATGCCGAAGATCAAGTAGTAGGGCAGCACGTCCGTGAAGTAGCCGCTCGAGGGCATCCACGTCGACGGATCGGACAGCTCGAGCTGCCAGGCCGGCGAGCTGGCCGGAATGCGCGCGATCCAAAGCAGGCCGACGGCCATGATCAGCGGTCCGACGGTCATGAACAGTCGCGGTCCATAGCGTGATGCGAGCGTGCCGAAGCGGGTCGAGAGGAAGATCAGGAAGAGCGATCCCGGGATACTGCCCAGCCCCACGGCGCTGGCGTTGTAGCCGAGCGTGCCCTGCAGGAACAGAGGCACGAAGAAGAACGTGACGTACAGCGCGCCGTAGATCAGCAGGGTCGAAGCGTTGGTGACCGAGAAGTTGCGCGAGCGAAACATCGACAGCGGCACGAGCGGGTACTTGACGTAGTGGAAGTAGAAGGGGAGCGCAATCGTGGTGATCCCGCCGATTGCGAGAGCGACGAAGGCGAGCGGATCCTGCCACTGCCGTTGCTGGCCGTAGATCGCGCCAAAGCTGAGGCCGCCGACCGCTACGGCCACCAGGAACGCGCCGAGCCAGTCGAAATGGCCCGACGCATGCTCGTCGCGGCTCTCCTTGACATGGCGCAGGGCGGCCCAGATCGCGACGGCGGTGAACGGCAGGTTGAGCAGGAAGATCCAGCGCCAGCTGAAGTTGTCGACCAGGACGCCGGCAATGAACGGTGCGAGGATCGGCGCGAGACCTGACGCGGAAGCCCAGATGCCGAAGGCACGCCCCTGCTCCTCGCCCTCGAAGTTGTTAGCCAGAATGGCCAGCGACCCGGGCACCAGGAGCGCTCCTGCGGCGCCCTGAAGGAGCCGCGCGAGGATGAGGAACTCGAGGTTAGGCGCCAGGCCGCACAGCAGCGAGGCGGCCCCGAAGCCCACGAGGCCGATGACGAACATGCGCCGCCGGCCGTAGAAATCGGAAAGGGCGCCGGCGAGGATCAGCAAGGCGCTGAGCGACAGCAGGTAGCCGTACTGGATGTAGTTCTGCGCCTCCAGGACGTCGACAAAGAGGCGCGGCTCGCGGCCGATCGCCGGCAGCGCGACGGTCAGCGCCGCCGAATCAAGGAAAACGATGCTCGACCCGAGCACGGCCGCGACGAGCGTCCAGTTCTTGCTGCTCATTCGAGCGGCCATCCTACAATCGCTTCGTGGCCCAGATTGTGTCGTTCGCCAGGCCGCTGCGCGCGGCGCGGCTGGACGTTGAGCTGGCCCTCGCCGTCGACGCCGCGCGCCATGCCGGCCGGCTGCAAATGGAGCGCTACGAGAGGCTCGAGCGCATCGTCCACAAGTCCGAGCACGACGTCGTGACGGAGGTCGACGAGCTCTCCGAGCAGCTGATCATCCACGCCATCCGGGATGAGTTTCCGCGCGACTCGGTCCTCGCCGAGGAGTCCGGACGGACCGATGTGGTCGACGCGGAGGCCGCCGTGGCCACCGATGCGGCGGCTCAGCCGACTCCCCCCTTCGACCCGCTCGAGCAGCGCGTCTGGATCATCGACCCACTCGACGGCACGGTGAACTACGCCAACGGCATCCCAATGTTCTGCGTCAGCATCGGGCTGGCGATCGGCGGCCGGCCCGTGATCGGTGTCGTCTACGACCCTGCACGCGACGAGATGTTCACGGCGCAGGCGGGAATGGGCGCGCGGCTGGACGGCATGCCGATCCGCCACCCGGCAAAGGACAAACTGTCGGATTGCGTCGTGTCACTGTCGCTGCCGCGACGGGGCTGGGCCACGCGCGACCACAACGTGCGCCGGGCAATCCGAGTCTCGCGCAACATGGGCAGCGCCGCGCTTGCCATCGCGTACCTGGCCAACGGCCGCTTCGACGCTTTCGTCCAGGCCGGCGGCCTGTCGTTGTGGGACATCTGTGCGGCCGGCCTCATCGCGCTCGAGGGCGGCGTACGGCTTACGACCCTTGACGGCCTGCCGTGGTTCGACATGAGCCGTCCGACAAAATCGATCGCCCTGCTTGGGGCGGCGCCGGATCATCACCAGACGCTGCTCGAGATGCTCGCTTGATCTCGTGGCGCCAGTACGCCGAGGTCCACGGCTGGGACAACACCGTCACCGGCCACGTCCTCGTGTGGCCCGAGCTGTACAGCGCCGGCCTTGGCCGGAGCAGCGAGATCATCGTTTACCTGCCGCCTTCGCTGCGACCCGACGGACCAGGCTGGACCGACGGCCGTCGCTACCCGACGCTGTACTTCAACGATGGCCAGAACGTCTTCGACGAGCGGACCGCGAACCAGGGGGAGTGGCACGCCGACGAGACGCTCGAGATGCTGGCCGGGGAGGGGATCGAGGCGATCGCCGTCGGCGTGCCCAACAGCGGCAGTCGAATGGACGAGTACAACCCGTGGCGCGGACCGCATCCCCAGAATCCAGGCGCTGAGATGGGCGGCCGCGGCGAGCTCTACCTGGAGTGGCTGGTCGGCTCGGTGATGCCGCTTATCGACCGCTCGTTCCCGACCAGCCCGGAGCGCGAGGCGACGGGCATCATCGGGTCGTCGATGGGCGGTCTGATCAGCCTGTATGCGCTGATGTGGCAACCGCGGGCCTTCGGTTTCGCGGGCGTCATGAGCCCATCGGTGCGCTGGAACGACTACTCCGTCCTGCGCCTTATCGAAGAAGGCAAGCTGCCGCCGGGTCGGATCCATCTCGACATGGGCGGCGAGGAATGGACAGGCATGGTCGACGATGCGCGTCGTCTGCGAGACACGCTCGTGGCGGCCGGCTGGCGCGAGGGCCACGACCTGCACTACGTCGAGGACGACCCCGGCGGCCACAACGAAGGGGCGTGGTCGTGGCGCCTGCCCGACGCACTGCGCTTCCTGCTCGCATCATTCCGCTCCGCGGGCTGAGCATCCGGCCCGACGGAGCTGCCCGCTTGTCAGGCGACTTGGGCTAATGCCGCCTACGGTGACTTAAGCGCAGTCGCGTCTACCGATCCGGCCACGAAACACTCAATTTCGCCCGTTGCCGGTCCCATTTCTGCTCAGACGCGCGCCGACCGCGGGATTAGACCAGGTCCGACTGGGCGCGACCTCGTTAGCGCCGCGGTGGGCGACGCTAGCCCACTTTCGCCGCTTCGCGGTGCGGCGACCGCCGACTGGCGACGCAACCGGGTCAGTCGGCCCACTTGTGGACGCGGCCGACGAGCTGCGGTTGGCCAAGCCGCTCTGCGATCGCGCTGAACGCGGCGCGCTGTGCTCCGCGCCAGCGCAGGTCTTCCACCGACTCAGACACGAGCGGCACGTCGGTCACGAGCGTGGCCAGCTCGCGGAACAGGAATGCCTCGTCGCGGTGCTCGCGCAGCGACGAGGCCAGAGCGGCCGCGCCACGGACGCTGAGGTCCCAGTGCGTGACCCGCTCCGGGATGTCCTCGAGGTGTGGGTAACGTGTCAACACGACGCCGGCGGAGACCTTGCCCCAGCCGGGAATGCCGGGATAGCCGTCGGCTGAATCCCCGACCAGTGCCAGGTAATCGGGAATCGACTCGGGCGACACGCCGAACTTCTTGCGCACTCCATCGGCGTTGATCAGCAGCCGTTGACGGCGGTCGTATTGCACGACGCGGCCGTCCTCGCGGACGCACTGGCCCATGTCCTTGTCCGGGGTCATGATCACGACCCGCTCGACATCCGGCGCATCCCAATAACGCACGGCGGCAGTGCCCAGGCCGTCGTCGGCCTCCCACTCAACGAGCGGCCACACGACCACGCCCAGCGCGCGCAACGCATCTTCGGCGAGCGAAAACTGGGCGAGCAGCTCGGGTGGAGCGCCGGCACCGGTCTTGTAGCCCGCCCAGCGCGCATTGCGCCACGACTCGATGACATGGTCCGCGGCGCAGCCGAGGTGCGTGACACCGTCCTCGCGGAACAGGTAGAGCGTCGACTCGATCAGGCCGACGGTGGCGCTGACCGAGTTGCCGGCGGGGTCCAGTACGGGCGGCCGTGGCGCGAAGTGCGAGCGAAACAGCTCGTAGGTCGCGTCGAGAAGGTGGACGAGCAAGCGTCAGGCGGTCGGTACGGCTTCGATGATCGCCTCCGCGTCGCTGAAGATGGCGACTTCGATCGTCGGTCTCCGTGGCCGGCGCCAGCTGAGCGTCTTCGCGAATTCGATCGGCCGCGTTGAGCGCGGCGCCGATGATGCCCGAGGTATTGCGGTATTGGGCGATCTCGATCGGCGCCTGGCTCTTGAGCAGGGCGCGGTACTTGTCGACAACCTTGCTCACTCCGCCCCCGAGGATGATCAGCTCAGGCCAAACGTACGCCTCGAGCCGTGCCAGGTATTCGTTGAACTCATTGGCCCACGTCTTCCAGCGCATTCGACGCCGCTCACGGGCAGCTCCCGAGATGCGCGTCTCAGCGTCACGGCCGTTGATCTCGATGTGCCCGAGCTCCGTATTGGGCACGAGCCGGCCGTTAAGGAACAGCCCGCTTCCGATCCCGGTTCCGACGGTCAGCATCAGGACGGTCCCGTGGACATCGCGGCCGGCGCCCAGCCGGACTTCGGCCAGGCCGGCCGCGTCCGCATCGTTGATGGCATAAACGCGGCGTCCCAGGGCCTCGCCGATGACCTGGTCGGCACTGGCACCGACCCACGACTTGTCGATGTTGGCGGCAGTCATGACCTGCCCGCCCTTGATCACACCGGGCAGGCCGAGGCCGACGGGGATGCCGTCGGGGATCGGAGCGGCGCGGCTCACCTTGGTCACGATCTTGACGACCGTCGCGGCAACGGCGTCGGTCGTGGACGGCTGCGGCGTGCTCATGCGCACGCGGCTGCTGATCAGCTCGCCCGTTGTCATGTCGATCAGGGCGGCCTTGATGCCCGTTCCGCCGAAGTCGATGCCCAGCCCGACGGCTCTTTCGATGTCAGTCACTGCGCATGAGCATACGGGCCCTTGGTCAAGGCAGTCACAACTGCGCCGAACAAGCCAGTTGACATGTGGCTGACGAGCGGAGCACAGTGCCAGTGCTGCCGTGTCACAAGTTCATCGTGGTGGGGTTCAATCGAGTCCGTCGATCGATCGACGCTGGGCGCTGATAGCACTGGCTCTCGTCGGCGTCCTGATCGTTGTCGGAATGGGCGCAAACTACGTGCTGCCCGGCGCTACATCCCCCAGCTCGTCGCCCGGAGACCAATCGCCGTACGCCCAGCTCTTCGCCCAGATCGGCCCGAATGGCGAGGTCACCAAGCAGATGGCGCTGGAGGCTTTCTCTCTAGCTATCGCGCCGCTGCCAGGAGTGAGCATCCCGACCGGGGCACCCCCTACCGTTGCCGAGCGTGCTGACGGCACCTTCGCAGTCCACTGGATCATGCAGTACCTCGACCAGCTGACTCCGGATCAGCGTGCCGTGGTCGACGGTGCACTCCGCCCTGCCGCCGATGCGCCAAGCATCACGCCTCAGATTGGTCGCCTCGCGTGGGCCGACATCCTGATTGCCGACGCTTCGAATGCCGCCGACTACGAGGCCGCGGCCGACAACGCGCGCAAGGCAATTGCGGCCGAACTGGACCGGCAGCTGACGTCCACATTCTCGGTCACGATAAATCAGACCACGGTTCTCAAAGAGGAAGCGCTCGCGTATGCGTCGCCGGTCGGCGGAGACTGGTCAGAATGTGCCATCCACGTGGAGCCGGAGCTGGACAACAGCACAGATGCGGCCCTCAAGAACGCCTCGATGGCACACGAGATGTTCCACTGCTTCCAGTTCGACTGGTCGCGCCAGAACGGGTTTGTGTTCAACACGGTGCCTGATTGGATAGTTGAGGGCCAAGCGGAGTGGGTCGGCGAGATCATCGCGGGGCCGAGTTCGGTCGGCGGCGACTGGTGGTACGAGTACCTCACCACGTATCACAGACCGCTTTTTCAGCGGACTTACGACGCGGTCGGTTTCTACCAGCACCTCGACGAGGAGGGCATCAGTCCCTGGAAATACTTCGACAACATGTGGTTCGCGTTCACCCAGGGTTCGTTGCATCCGCAAGTGGACGCCTACTTGTCCACCCTGGGCGACGATGAGACGTTCCTCGACACCTGGGCCTCAGGCAACTTCAAGTGGCAGGATGCCGGCGGGGCCTGGGACGCACGCGGACCCTGGAACATCGTCGTCCACCCACCGGCGGACGAGATCACGATCGGGAATGGCGTTTCCGATACGGCTTCAACTGATCCTCTGACCAACGACATCGTCGTGGCCTTCGTCAACGCTGACATCCTCGAGGTTCACGCGACAGGCCACGTGCGGATGCACGCACCACCTCTTCCAGAGCTTCCCACAACGCAGCGATGGCTATGTTTCGACAGCAGCAACCAGTGTGAGTGCCCTCCTGGAACGCAATACGAAGGGCCGCAGCTGGAGATGGTGGCTGCCCCGGTAGAACAGGGCAGTCCGGGTGCGGATTTCGGTCTGACCGGTGGGCTCGAGGGGGCAAACGTAAGCCTGGTCGGGCACAGTCTCGACGAATACTGCAAGCCTGCGCCGAGCATCCACCAGCAGCCGGGCGGGCCGTGCCAGACGGATTGCGGCAACTCGAACGGTGATCCGCATCTGCGCACGATCAACCGTTACCGCTATGACTTCCAGGGTGCGGGCGAGTTCGTCCTGCTGCGCAACACGGACTCCAGCATCGAGATCCAGGCGCGCGAAGAGCCCTACACGAGCGCGTCCGCAACCAGCCCGTTCCGGGCTGTGAGCGTCAATTCGGCCATCGCCGCCAGCGACAACGGGCATCGCGTAAGCGTGTACGCGACCCCGGACGGTCTCGTCGCGCACGTCGACGGCCAGCAGGTAGATCCGGCCGCCGCGCCAGACCTGGGCACCGGCGCATCTGTCAAGCCAGTCAGCGGCGGTATGGAGATCGACTTCCCGGACGGGAGCATCCTGTGGACGTTATCGGTCGGCACCTGGGGCATAAACGCGGTCGTTCAGCCGTCAGATGCGCTGCGCTCGAGCGGCATGGGGCTGCTCGGACCGATTACGCCGGGCAACATGGGTGTCCCAGCGTTACCGGACGGCACGCAGCTGCCCGCGGCGCCCGACACGGAGACGCGCGACAGCATCATGTACGGGCAGTTCGCCGACGCCTGGCGGGTGACTGACGCGACCAGCCTGTTCGACTACGAAGCAGGCAAGTCGACGGCTAGCTATACCGATCGCAACTTCCCCTCCGATACCGACCGGGCAGCGCTGAATTCCGCACTGTCCAGCCCCGACCCCGCTCGACAGGCGGAAGCACAGGACGCGTGCGCCGGAGTTACCGACACCGAGCTGCAATCCGACTGCTTCTTCGACGTCTATGCAACGCAGGACGACGGCTTCGTCCAGCAATACGTCGCGCAGCAGGATCTGTACGACTCCGGCATTGCCCTGGCGACGCTGCCGCCCTCTTCGCCCGGCGGCGTCACGGGTGCGACGAAGGTCGTCGAGCTCCAGGACTTGATGGGCACGACGATTGGCCCGGATGGCACGTTGTACGTCTCAATGGATACCGCCGCCGGCGCGAACGAGTTGCTGGCGGTCGACCCGAGCACGGCGGCGATCCTTGGCCAGGCCGACATGAGCGCTGCAACCGACATTCATTTCGCCGACGGTTCGGTGTGGGCATCCGGTCAGGCGGCTGATGCCACCGGGCAGTTGTGCACGGTCACTCGCTACGACGCGCAGTCGTTGGCCAAACAGGGCGACTACCCGATCCCCTGCAATGGCGCACCGCCGCGGCTGGTCTCGATGGGCGACGCGGTGTGGTTCATCGATACGACCAGGACCGATCCCAGTACTGGGGACGGAACAGCACTGACGCGTATTGACCCGGGCACCAACACTCCAGCCAAGAGCGTGCCGCTGCCCGTGCCTGAAGGGTGCTGTCAGGGTTCACAGGGGGCAGTGTTCTGCTACTGCGGAAACTCCGACGAGTGGCGCCTGACCAATGACGACTCAGGGTTTGTCGACCTGGGCAGCTATTCGCAGATCTATGCAGCCGGGACCGGCTTCTGGGCTGAGCAGAGCCCTGGAGCCGTCTACGTCGACGGCCCGGGAGGACCGTCGTTGACGATTGCGTTTTCCGATCCGTTGAACGAGTCGCGCCTCGTCGGCGGTGACCCGACTGGCGCATACGTCGAGGGCGAGCCGCCCGACACGCCGCTGGGGCGTCTGGCGGCGGACGGATCTCCCCTCGTTCCGCTGGCCAAGGCTCCGACGTATGGCAGCGGAATCGACGAGACGGATCTCGACTATCTGTCAGGCGGCTTCGCCTGGTTCGCCACGGCGCAGGGTTACCTGCACCTGTGGACGTTCAGGGAGACTCCGGACAGCCCGCCCGCGCTGTGGCTGCAGTGGGCGCCGCTGCCCTGACGGACTCGGAACGCCCAATCGGCGACTCCCCGGCGACTTGCCCGTAAACTGCCCAACGAGATGTTTGACCACTTCGGGGAATTCAAGCAGCAGCTGCCGGACCGCGACACAAACGAGACCAGCGACTGGATCAACTCGCTGGACTCGGTTATCCAGAACGAGGGGCGCGCGCGGGCACAGTTCATCCTGTACCGCGTCCTCAAGCGCGCGCGCCAGCAGAACCTGGGTCTGCCACCGCTGACCGCGACGCGCTACATCAACACAATCTCACCCGAGCAGGAGCCGAGCTTCCCGGGTGACGAGGAGATGGAGCGGCGCATCCGGCGCATGGTCCGCTGGAACGCCGTGGCGATGGTGCTGCGCGCGAACAATCGGGCGCCCGGCATCGGAGGCCACCTGGCGACGTACGCCAGCGCCGCGTCGCTGTACGAGGTGGGCTTCAATCACTTCTTCCGCGGCAAGGACGCCGACGGCATGGGCGACCAGGTCTTCTTCCAGGGCCATGCCGCCCCGGGCATCTACGCTCGCGCCTTTCTCCAGGGCCGCCTGACCGAGGACAACCTCGACCACTTCCGCCAGGAGGTCAGTCGGGAGGGCCTGTCGTCGTATCCACATCCCCGCCTGATGCCCGAGTTCTGGGAATTCCCGACCGTGTCCATGGGCCTTGGCCCGCTGGCGGCCATCTACCAGGCGCGCTTCAACCGCTACCTGGCGCAACGCGGCATCAAGGACACGTCCAGCAGCCGCGTGTGGGCGTTCCTCGGCGACGGCGAGACCGACGAGCCGGAGGCGATGGGATCGCTCTCGATCGCGGCACGAGAAGGCCTCGACAACCTGACGTTCGTCGTCAACTGCAACCTGCAGCGGCTGGACGGCCCCGTACGCGGCAACGGCAAGATCATCCAGGAGCTCGAAATCGGTCTTCCGTGGCGCGGGCTGGAACGTGATCAAGGTCATCTGGGGACGCGAGTTCGACGACCTACTGGCACGCGACGTGGACGGTGCCCTGGTCGACAAGATGAACGAGACGCTCGACGGCGAGTACCAGAAGTACAGTGTCGAGAGCGGCGCATACATCCGTGAGCACTTCTTCGGACCCGATCAGCGGCTCAAGGACCTCGTCGCGAACCTGTCGGACGATGACATCGCCCATCTGCGTCGCGGCGGGCACGACTATCAGAAGGTTTACGCGGCTTACGACGCCGCGACCAAGGCCCAGGGCAGGCCCACGGCCATCCTGGCCAAGACGGTCAAGGGCTGGACGCTGGGTGAGCACGTCGAGGGCCGCAATATCACCCACCAGGCCAAGAAGATGACCGAGCAGGAGCTCAAGGTCTTCCGCGACCGGCTCGAGCTGCCCATCTCGGACGCCAAGCTCAAGGATGCCCCGTACTACCACCCAGGCCCGGACGCACCGGAGATCCAGTACCTCAACGAGCGCAGGGCGGCGCTGGGTGGGCCGATGCCGCGCCGCGTGGTCGTGACCAAGACCCTGGAGCTTCCCGGCGACGCGGTTTATGGCGAGTTCATGACGGGCTCGGCGACGCAGGAAGTCAGCACGACGATGGCCTTCGCCAAGCTCCTGCGCAACCTGCTCCGCGACGACGCCATCGGCGACCGGATCGTGCCGATCATCCCCGACGAGGCGCGCACCTTCGGCATGGACCCGTTGTTCAAGGAAGTCGGCATCTACTCGGCACTCGGCCAGCTCTACGACCCGGTCGACTCGAACCTGGTCCTCTCGTATCGCGAGGCGCAGGATGGCCAGGTGCTCGAGGAGGGCATCACTGAGGCCGGCTCATCGGCTTCATTCCAGGCTGCCGGCACGGCGTACGCCACGCACGCCGAACCCATGATCCCGTTCTACATCTTCTACTCGATGTTCGGCTTCCAGCGCACCGGTGACGAGTTCTGGGCCTTCGGCGACGCCCGCGGGCGCGGCTTCCTGCTGGGTGCCACGGCCGGACGGACGACGCTCAACGGTGAGGGGCTGCAACACGAGGACGGCCACTCGCTAGTGGTCGCATCGACCATCCCGAACATCCGCCTCTACGACCCGGCGTTCGCCTATGAGACCGCGACGATCGTGCGCGAGGGCATCGAGCGGATGTATGGCGCCGATCCGCAGGACGTCTTCTACTACCTGACCCTGTACAACGAGAACTACGCGATGCCGGCGCGGCCGGACTGGGTCACCGACGAGGACATCGTCGGCGGGCTCTACCGCTTCAAGCCTGCGCCGGACGGCATTGGGTCAGAGGGACGCGCGCCGCTACGGGCGACCTTGCTGGCCGGCGGCTCGATCATGCAGCAGGCGTTGCGCGCCCAGCAGATGCTCGCCGAGCGCGGCGTGGCAGCGGACGTCTGGAGCGCCCTGTCCTATCAGCTGTTGCGCAACGAGGCGCTTGAAGCCGACCGTTGGAACATGCTCCATCCGGATGCAATGCCGCGCGTGCCGCGCGTCACGGAGCTGCTGCGCGAGCCGGCCGAGCAAGGCCCCGTCGTCGCGGTCAGCGACTTCATCCGCACCTGGCCGGATCTCGTTTCGCGTTGGGTGCCCGGAGGCTGGTGGCGCGCACTGGGCACGGACGGCTTCGGCCGAAGCGACAGCAGGGAGGCGCTGCGCCGATTCTTCGAGATCGACGCCGAGTCGATCGTCGCCGCAACACTTGCCGAGCTGGCGCGCTGTGGCCGCATCGATGCGCAGGACGCGCGACGCCAGATCGAAGAGCTTGGGCTCGACCCGGAGGCGCCATTCGCGCTCAATTCCTGATCGCTGCCGCTCTCGCTCTGGCGCTGTTGAGCGGAGCTTGCTCCAGCGCGTCTGGCCCACAGACGCTTTCGGCGACAGGCCTGGTAATTGCCGCCCAGGGCCCCGACTCCGCGACCGTCGAAACGTTCACGCTGCGCACGAGCGAGGGACAGACGCTCGACTTCAAGGTGGGCACGCTCGATCTGACCAACGGAGGTCTCCCCGCGCCGCACCTGCGCGAGCACATGGTCGGCCTGACACCGACTACGGTCTATTACCGCGTCGAGAACGGTGAGATGATCGCGATCAAGTTCGTCGACGCGCTTCAATGAGGTAGTCACGAGACGGTGAGCGAACGAGCGCCGACGCCGCGGATGCGGCCCTTCTTTCCAACGGTGCAGGATTTCGCGGCCGCGTCGGCGTCCTATTTCGAGTTTCTCGTCACCGACTTCGGCTTCCTGGGGCCGTCGATCGAGGAGCAGAACGACGAGATGTACGACGTCACCTTCTACGGCGGCAAGACCGCGGTGATGCTCAACTGGGACACGACCGGATCTTTCTTCGCCTGTAATCTGGCCCCGCGATTGGCCGATGGGACGCTGGATCCCGATTACGAGCACTGGCTGTCGGTCAACGAGATCGTCGCCGCGCGAGGCGCAGCCGAGCGCTGGGTCAGCCAGTCCGAGTTGGACGATGTCGACCTGGCCGGCTACGGCAAGGTGATGGAGCGCGAGGCAGCGAACCTGCGCGACGTGTGCGCCGACGTGCTGCGCGGCGACTGGAGCGTAAGGGAGGAAGCGCAACGCTGGCAGGAGCAAAGCTTCGGCACGTGATGCGGCCGTTGGTCGGCGTCGCCGCCTGCGCGGTTCTGCTCGTCGGCTGCTCGTACCCCACGGTCCCGGCAACTCCGCCCGTCGCCGCGGTGCCGACCTCGACGGGCAGCGCTCCGGGCAGCGGCCCGCCGTCGAGCGCGACGATGCCGGCTGCGACGACGGTCGGCCAGAGCCCATCCTCGGCTGCTGTCGTGCGCGCGTTCTTCGCGCAGGTCGCCAGTGGCTTTCCGGACCTGACCCTCGTCACCAACGCCGGCGACGGCTCGGGAGATCTCTACGTGGGGGCCCAGGCCGGCCGGATCTTCCGGCTGACACCGGGTCAGTCGGCGCCAGGCGGCCCGTGGCTCGACATCAGTGACCGCGTCCGATCGGGCGGCGAGCGGGGGTTCCTGGGGCTGGCGTTCCATCCCGAGTTCGCGCAGAACGGGCGATTCTTCGTCGACTACACGGATCTGAATGGCAACACCGTGATATCCGAGTTCACGCGCGCGGCCGACGGCACCGTGGACCCAGCCGCCGAGCGGGTGATCCTGCAGGCCGTTCAGCCGTTCTCAAACCACAACGGTGGCATGCTCGTGTTCGGGCCGGACGGCTACCTGTATATCGGCCTCGGCGATGGTGGGTCGGCAGGTGATCCGCAGGGCAACGGCCAGAGCCTGGGCACGATGCTGGGCAAGATCCTGCGCATAGACGTCGATGCAGGCGGGCCCTACGCGATCCCGTCGTCGAATCCGTTCCAGCCCGGCAACGACGCCGGTGCGCTGCCCGAGATATGGGATTGGGGCCTGCGCAATCCGTGGCGCTTCTCGTTCGATTCCAGGTCCGGTGCCATGTTCATAGGCGACGTCGGCCAGAACCAGACCGAGGAGATCGATGTTGAGCCGTCCGCCACCGGATCGCGCAACTACGGCTGGAACATCATGGAAGGCGACCACTGCTACAACGCATCGAGCTGCGACCAGACCGGTCTGACAGCGCCGGTCGCGACCTATTCGCATGACTTCGGCTGCTCGGTGACCGGTGGCTACGTGTATCGCGGCGCACGGCTGCCATCGGTCGACGGCAGCTACTTCTATGCCGACTACTGCTCGGGCACGGTCTGGACATTCGACGCCGAGGCCGCGCTCGCCGGACGGGCCGTCAACCCGGAGGTGTTCGGCCAGATGCCCTTCACCGTGTCCAGCTTCGGCCAGGACGAGGCCGGCGAGCTGTACGTCGTCGATCACGCGGGCGCGATCTGGACCCTGGACGGCTCAGGCTAGATCAGCGCGCAGCCCGTCGGCGGCAACTGACCTCGTTCGAGCGTGCGCCACAGGGTCGCCGTCCTGGTGCGCGGCAGGCCGCGGAGGTAGTCGGGATACGTGCGCAGCGCGTGGCGGTTCGCCTGGGTGTCCGCGATCAACAAGAGCATCCGATCCGCGCCGCTATCGCGCCACTTGAGAAGGATGCGACGCAGCTGCGCCTGCATGTCGTATAGACGCATCTCGAGCTCAACACCCATGTCTGCGTCCGAGCCGAAGATCATTGCGTCCCAGGCACGTTGCTCCGGAATGCCGGCGCGGGGCGGCAGAGCGACTTCGAGACGGCGGCGCAGAGGCCGTCCGATGTGGGCCATAAGCTCGTGCAACTTGCGTCCGTGGCAGGTCGAGACCGACTGCATCGGCAACCACCGCCAGGGCGTCGATCGAAACGTTGCTCAGCTTGCCTGCTTCGATCCTTGACACCTGCGGCTGTGACGTGTGTGCCGCCCCGGCAACCGCCGCCTGGCTCGAGCCCGCGGCCAGACGAGCCGTCCTGATCTCCTCGCCAATCGCCGTCCGCTTGTGCGACGCCCGGCGCCGGGCACGGTCGGCAGATCTCTCGCCACTTGGCATGGACGGGAGTCTGGTCACGGCTCGTTATTCGGCGCACACCTCGATCTTGTCAACGACTTATTCAGTCGGCGAATGAGGTTTGACGAATTGCCTCACGGTGCGCCCGGACGGTGGTTCAAAAGGCGCTTCCGGCTTTGGTTTATGCGTCCCATGCATGAGGCGGCCGAAAACGACGGTCGGTTGCACGCGTTTCGGCAAAGCTCATTCGTGGGGTGAATTGAAAGGCCCGCCCACGGCCGGGCTCACGGTGCGTTGGCCGCGGGCCACGCATCGCGAATGAGGTTGGCGACGAGCGCGGTCCAACCAGCTTGCTCGTCGGCGCCAAGGCCAATGGCCGTGTCGCCATCGAAGAACTCGTGCAGCCGGCCCGTTGCGCGCCAATCAGCCTCGACGGTGTTGACGACTCGGTCGCGGATATCCTCGGACAGGCTCGGGTCTATGTCCTTCAAGGACTCGACGAGCAGATAGTTGAACTGCAGCCACACCGGGCCGCGCCAGTTCGAGTCGGCGCCGACGGCGACGCCCGGTTTATAGAGCGGCGAATCGGCGACCAGGGAACGGATGCCGGCCAGCGACATGAACTCGGACTGATCGCGCAGCGCGGACAGGATGCTCGGCACACGTTCGGGCGGCACGACGCCGGCGATGAGCGGCACGAGGCCGCTGTACGACTTGTCCTCCACGAACGTGCCATCAGTGCTCAGGTCGTAGTAGAAGCTGGTCTGGTCGTCCCACAAGGTTGAGTTGATGGCGTCCTGGATCATCCCCCGATCGACCCAGTAGCGCTCCGATCCGGCCGGGTCGCGCAGCTCCGACGCGATACGGGCCATGTCGCGGGCGTACAGCGCCATCCAGCCTGACGCGTCGGCCTGGGCCGCTCCGGGACCACCGCGCGGCAGGTTGTCCATGCCCAGGGCTCCTCCGGTGAAGAGCGAGTCTCCGACCATGTTGTGCGACCACCAGTAGTCGTAGTTGCTCTGCAGGCCCGGGTAGACCGTCTGCAGGAATTGGAGATCATGGTTCTGCTCGTAGACGCGCCACGCCGCCCAGGCATAGATCGGCGGGCACTCGTCGTTCATGTCCCATTCGCTGCACGGGATATGGCCGTCGGCTTGCTGCCAGCGATCCGACAGGACGAATTCGAGTTGATCCTGGGCCAGATTCGCGTCGACGAGGCTGGCGGTGACGGCCTCAAAGGCGAGCTCCCACGAGACTGGATATGGATACTTCCACTTGTCGGGCTGGATCAGCAGGTCGTGGGCATTCACCAGCCCCGCATATGCCGGATTGACGCCGGACGAGCCGTCCCACGTGTAGTACGTCTCGTTCCAGAGCGTGCTCATCAGCGCCTGCTGGTACAGCGGAGCGTGCTGGGTCACGTCGCCGATGAATGTGCCTTCGGCCTCGGCCCGTCTGAAGGTAATGATCGAATCGCTGCGAGCGAGCTGATCCTGCGCCGCCTGGAGCGCCTGGCGGCGTGCCGCGTCCTCCGGCAACACGTCGTCGAATCCGACCTGCGCCGCTCCGATCCTGATCACGCTCTCCGCGCCTGCCGGGATCTCGAGCCGATAGGCGAGCGCGCCATATGGACCGCCCTGGTCTCCATCCAGGCCGGCGCCGCGGAGGTTGGCGTCCAGCGCGCCCTTGTCGGGATTGATCTGCCATTCGCTCGGTGCCTGGCCCACGATCGCGACATAAGAGGTCGGGCCGCGCATGAGCAGCCCGTTCGTGACCGGCGTCACCGTCTCTCCGTCACCGGTCCAGCCCTTGAAGACGACATCGACGCTGCGCGTGTCCGAGGTCGTATTCGTGACCGTCGCGGTGAAGGTCATCGAGGTCGAGTCGAAGCGCGCGGACTCGAGATCTATCGAGAACCAGTGGTCGGGCATGGGGTAGGAGTAGGTCATACGGGCGTACGCATGAGTCGTGCCGTTCTCGTGGAACACGCGGTCGTCCGTGATCTGCTCGCGGGCCGGCGCAGTCGACCCGGACAGACCGTTGAAGCGCTCGGTGACATGGTCCTGGGTTCCGTCCCAGAATGCCCAGCCCATCCTGAATTGATCCGTGGTGTCGGTCCATCCGGCGATGCCGTCATCACCGTACTTGTAGGGCGTCGTGATCGCGCCCGTCCACGTCAGGCCCCAGCCGTTGTCGCCGACTGCCTCGCGCGGCGTGCCCCATTCTCTTTCGCCCACATACGTTCCCCAGCTGGTGTCTAGATCGGACGCGGGCTGAATGTCGAGTGCCAACGGCGTCGGAGCGGGTTGTGGCTCGAGGAGCGTGACGCCGGCGTAGATCAACGCGACAATCGCAAGTACGCTGGCGACCACTCCCAGGACCATCCACCACGGACGGCGCCGTGACCGACGTGCGGCCGGCGTCAGAGATGGATCGCTCACGGCGCCGAGGTTAGCAGCGAGTCGGGACCACGCCCTGATCGGTATGATCGGGCTCCCCGATGAGTGCGATTGTCGAGCGCTATGAACGCGACGCAGCCGACTACGAGCGTTACTGGGCGCCCGTCCTTCGTTCGACGGCGAGGCTCCTGCTCGACTTCGTCGACGACTTCGTCCGCTTCGCCGTCAGGCGTGACGGTGAGGTGCGCATCCTCGAGGTCGGCGTTGGAACCGGGTGGCTGCTCCGGGCGGCGCTCGAACGCTGGCCGCAAGCGACGTTCGTGGCCACCGACGCTGCGGCCGCGATGGTCGAGCTGGCTACGCGGAGGTTGGCTGAGTCCGGCATGGACGCTGAAGGTCGCGTCACGTTCGTCAACACGCCGGCCGAGACGCTCGACCTGCCCGCTGAATCTGCCGACCTCATCATCTCGAGCTTCGTGCTGCAGCTCGTGCCGGACCGCCTCGCGGCCCTGCGCGAGGCGGTCCGGGTGCTCACGCCTGGCGGCATGGTCGCGTACGTCACGTGGCTCGACCGGGATGCGCGGCAGCCCTTTCTGCCCGCCGAGGAGTTCGACGAGGCGGTCTTCGACCTGGAGATCGACGAACCCGAGGGAGCCGAAGAGCCGCATGCCGGCGACGTCCTGTCAGGTCGAGCCGCCGCGGGCGAGCTGCGCCGAGCCGGCTTTGTGAAGGCAAGCGCGCGCGAAGCACTGCTTGAGTACGACTGGGATCGCGAGGCGTACATCGACTACAAGCTGGCCTACGACGAGCGCTCTCTGATCGAGATGCTCGAGGCCGCCCAGCGCGAGGAGCTTGAGCGCAACGTCCGTGCCCGTTTCGCCGCGCTCCACGAGCATGACTTCACGTGGCATGCCCCCGTGGTCTTCGCCCGGGCCGAGAAGCCGCGCTAGCCGGCGGGTCGGAGCCCGGCGAGCACGATGCAGTGGTCGCTCAGCGGCGTGCACGTAACACCGTACGTGCTGGCTCGAAGATCGGACGTCGAGAAGACGTAGTCGATGCGCAGCACGCCGAACGGTAGCCCTTTGAGCTGATCGGGCCGCCAGGTCATGCCCGGGCCGAGTCCCGCATCGCGCTGCGCATCGCGCAGGCCGTCAGTCAGGGTGCTGTACGCCGGTTCTCGGTCAGTCGTGTTGATGTCACCCATGACGAGCACCGTGCGGCCGGCGGCCATGTCCAGGGCGACTGCGTCCCGGATCTGCGCTATGGCCGCGTCCCGGGCGGTCGTGTCGATCGACACCGCGACACCGAGAACGGTCTTGAACACGCCGCGCGTCGGATGAACGACGAATACGACGATCTGCCTGGCCGTGTCCGGATCTTCGACCACGGCGCGCAGGTAGGGCGGGTCATGGGAAACGAGCTGGTCCACGATCGGCCAGCGGCTGAGCAGGCCCACGCCGTTGACCGTCGGGTCCGGACCGAGCGCTCGGTACGGCCAGCGCGCCTGGATCGACGGGTCGGCGTCGATCCGGGCAGCCATGTTCGGCTGCAGCTCTTCGAGCGCGACGAGCGTCGTATCGACGTTCTGCAGCCCCTCGACCACTCGGTCGGCGCCGCGGGAGCCCCACTCGATGTTCCACGCCGCCACGTCAATCAAAGCCACCCCGGACACGGGCACCGACACGCAGCCGCCGACCAGGTTGACGGTGAGCACGACCGCCACCAGTCCGACCGCGACGCGGCTCGCGCGACCTCCCGATAACGCGAACGGGACGGCGATCAAGGCCGTGACAACGAGCCACGGCTCCAGGATCTGGGTCAAGGCGAGAAAGCCCGAAGACTGGGGCGCGACGAGATGGATCACGACCAGGGCGATGACGGTGACGATCCAGCCGATCGCCACCCAGCGTAGAACGGACAGCAGGTTGCCTACGGTTTGCCTATCCGATCAGCGCGTACGCGCGCAGCGCTCGGGAGTCGGGTCGCGGTGCTCGATTGGACGCTGCATGACGAGCTGGGAGGCTACGCCACCGCCGCCCGAAACGGTGGATCCACCGGCCGGCACACCTTGCACGCCCGGTAGCCTGAGGCGCGCGCCTCGTCGGACGAGCGCAGCTGCACGCGATGTCGATCGGTGACGCGCTTGGCGTTGTGGCACGACGGGTAGCAATAGATGTGCGTCGTGTCGGAGCCTATGAAGCGGACTCCGTGATTGGGCAGTCGCTCCAGCTCGTCGACATCGACGCCCTCGGAAGCCAGCACGGCACGCTTGGCGATTGGCCCGCCGGCGCCGTAGTTGCCGATCCGACCGTCCGAGCGGACGACCCGGTGGCAGGGGATCACGAACGGGATCGGGTTGCGCGCCACGGCGTTGCCCACGGCGCGCACCGCCAGCGGACGCCCGAGCTCGGCGGCGACCCAGGCATAGGGCCGGACCTCACCGCGCGGAATCTCGAGCACCTTGAGCAGCACGTTGCGCTCAAAATCCGGCAGCTGGTCAAGCTCGACGGGAACCTTGAAGCTCTTCCCGGTGCGTCCCCATAGCCTCGCGTCGATGACGCGCCGGACGAAATCCGGGGCGCGCTCGGAGCGACGTACGGGCCGCCCCAAGGTCGCTCGAAAAGCCTCCTCGAAATCGCCTGCGTCACCGGCCGCGTCTACGCGCTCCACGAACGAGATTCCGCGCCGGCCATAGGCCACGAAGAGCGGCCCGATGGGGCCGTCGACCATCACGTATTCATCGCTCAGACCGACGCGGTCCAGCACGGCATCGCCGAAGCCGGCCGGGGCAGGCTGCCGAAGCAGTGCCAGTCCGCGCGCGACGATCGGATCATCGTGATTGCGGCCGCGGTCAGTGGTCGCCTTCGAATTCTTCATGAGACTGCCTCCCGCGCCATGAGCGCGCGTTGTTCCGAGTCGTACGCGGCGCGCAGCAGCGCCGTCCCGCGGTGCACGTCCGACTTGACGCTGCCCAGCGGCCTGCCGAGCGCTTCTGCCAGCTCCGGATATGAAAGTTCGTCGATATAGCGCAGACCGACAGCCAGCCGATACCGATCCGGCAGAGACGCCAGCAGGTTCATCCACATGCGCCGCTCGTCGGCCCGCTCGACGAGACGTAGTGGACCATCGGTCCGCGACGGTATTTCCGCGGCCGCATCGTCGAGCTGTTCGTGGCCCTTTCGGGCGCGGATCTCGTTGCGGGCCGAGTTGAGCGCGATGCGCGCCAGCCACGGTCGCAGCTGCAGGTCGCGCACCCGTTCGGCCGGATATCGCTTCAGCGCCCGATAGGCGCGCACGAACAAATCCTGGGCGACGTCCTCGGCCGAAGCCTGGTTGCGCATGACTCGCAGCGCAACGCTGAAGACGAGATCCTGGTGGGCGGCGACGAGCTCGGGAAAGGCCGCGTCGACGTCCGTGGCCAGTCGCTCACACAGCACGTCTGGTTCGGTCTGCATCCACACGCAGGGTAAACACGCGCACGCCCGGTCCGGTTGCAAAATTGCTCCCGATATACCCTGACGAAGTGACAGCGATCGTCGTCGACCGGCTGCGGAAGTCGTACGGTGACCTGGAAGCGGTCAAGGGCGTCAGCCTGACCGTGAACGAGGGTGAGATCTTCGCGCTGCTCGGCCCGAACGGCGCGGGCAAGACGACTACCGTCGAGATCCTCGAGGGTTATCGCACCCGCTCGGACGGCGAGGTGTCGGTGCTTGGCTTCGATCCGGCCCGGCGGCCGGAGGAGCTGCGCGCCAGGATAGGCATCGTTCTCCAGTCGGCCGGAGTCGAGAGCTACCTCACCGTTGCCGAGGTCGTCGACCTGTACCGTGGCTACTACCCCAAACCACGCGAGCGCGAGGAGGTGCTGCGGCTGGTAGGGCTGGACGATCGGCCCAACGTGCGCGTCGGCAAGCTCTCCGGCGGCCAACGTCGGCGTCTGGATGTGGCCGTCGGAATCTGCGGCAACCCGGACCTGCTTTTCCTCGACGAGCCGACGACGGGTTTCGATCCCGGAGCCCGCCGTCATGCCTGGGCGGCGATAAGCGGCCTGCGTGACGAGGGCAAGACGATCCTGCTCACGACGCACTTCATGGACGAGGCACAAGCCCTCGCAGACCGACTCGCGATCATGCGTGCTGGTGAGATCGTCGCCATGGGCACGCTGGGCGAGATCCAGTCACGGTATGACTCGGGCACGCGCATCCGCTTCGAGCTGGCCGGAGCGGAGCTGCCGGCAGACGTTGTGCCGGCCCGCGTCGAGCGGATCGGTGATGGCTACGAGATGTGGTCGGACGCGCCTGTTGACCTTCTCCATCGGCTGACCGGCTGGGCCCTTGACGCCGGGGTCGAGCTGACCAATCTGGCGGTCTCGCGGCCGAGCCTGGAGGACACCTACCTCGAGCTGACCGGTGAGGCCGCGGAGTGGACCCAGGCGTGAGGAATGTGCGACTCCTGGCGCGCCAGATCCGCTACGAGAACCGTTCCTTCTGGCGCAATCCAGCCTCTGCCTTTTTCACGTTCGCCTTCCCGCTCATCTTCATGTTCGTCTTCCAGGCCATCTTCGGCTCTCAGGTGGAGAGCGATGGCCTGAACGCTGCCGCCTTCTTCACGCCCGCGATCGTGGCCTTCTCGCTCGTCAACGCCTGTTTCACCTCTCTTGCGATGACGACGGTGGCCGTGCGCGAAGAGGGAATCCTCAAGCGCGTCCGCGGCACGCCGCTGCCCAGCCTGGTCTACCTCGCCGCCAGAATCTGCCACGCGGTCCTGGTTGGGTTGCTGCTCGTGGTCGTCGTGTCTGCCTTTGGCGCGCTGGCCTACAACGTGGCGTTCCCGTGGGATCAGCTGCCGGCGCTTTTCCTGACGTTGTTGCTTGGATCTGCGTGCTTCTGCGCCCTCGGCCTGGCGATCAGCGGCCTCGTGCCCAACGAACGAGCTGCGCCGGCGGTGGTCAACGCGATCATCCTGCCGCTGCTCTTCATCTCTGACGTCTTCATCCGCATCCCGCCCGACAACTTTCTGGCACGTGTCGGAGACCTCTTCCCGGTGCGCCATTTCGCAATCGCGTTGCAGGGCATCTGGACGCCGGGAATCAACGGGCCGCTCGACGCGATGGACCTTGTCTGGCTCGCCGGCTGGACGATCCTCGGTCTGGTCGCGGCTTTGCGAACGTTCACGTGGGAGCCGCGCGGGTAGGCCATCGCCCCGCGCGCTTGTAGCTCAACCGAGCAGGAAGCCGTCTCCGAGCGGGTCGCGCCCATCGACCACGAAGGTCGTGTAGCCGGTCACGTATGCAGACCCGGCGACTGACGTGCTGACCGCCGCATAGGGACCAAGCTGCGTCTCCGCTTCGACGCGGCCCAGGAAGTGCTCGCCCGTGATGCCCGCATTGACGATCTCCTGACCAACACGAATGCGGCTCCTGGCATGCAGCTGCGCGAGGATCGCGGACGTCCCCGAGCCGCACGGTGACCGGTCGAGCTCCGCCTCGGCGAAGATCGTCACGTTGCGAATGTGCGCGTCGCGGCTCTTGCCGTCGGGTGACGACTGCGGGTCGAGATCGACCAGGATTGTGCCGTAGACAAAACTGAGATCGGGATCCGACGGATGTGCCGGTGTGTGGTCGCGACGCAGCACATCCGTGATCGCTGCGCCGACGCGACGCAGCTCCTCTGCCTGTTCGGGCACCACGCGCAGGCCAAGCTCCGCAACGTTGACGATGCCGTAGTACGCGCCGCCGAAGGCGAGATCGACACCCAGCGCGCCATATTGGGCGGCTGTGCCGAAGAGCTCGACGCCGTCGGGGCGGACCGAAAGTGATTGGGCAGCCAGGTACGAGGGCACGTTCGTGAAGCGCACGCCGCGAACGACTCCACGACCCGTCATCCTGCTTCACTGTCGCTGCGTTCGCGGCCACGATGCCAGCAGGCGTCTCGTAGCGGATGGTCGTCACGGGCTCGGTGCCCGGGAACAGGCCCTCCTCGATGAGCCCTGTGGTGATGGCGATCACGCCGTGACCACACATCGTGCTGTAGCCCTCGTTGTGCATGAACAGGACGGTCATGTCGGCGTAGTCGCTGAACGGCGGCAGGAGGATCGCGCCGTACATGTCCTTGTGCCCGCGCGGCTCGAACATCAACGAGCGGCGGACCTCGTCCGAGTTGTCCTTGACCCACTGGCGGCGCTCGAGAACGGGCAGCATGGGCACATCGGGGAACCCACTGCGAATCAGACGCAGCGGCTCGCCGGCGGTGTGCATGTCCATGACCTGGATCGTCAGTCGCATCGCGCGCTGAGGTGCCGTTGCCTGGGCGGTGGCTTGCTCAGCCTCTTCCTCGAGCGTTGGTTCAGCGTCGGCAGGGACGTCCGGCTCGGCAGCAACAGCGACGTCGGGTTCGGGCTGCGCGGCTGGCTCGGGCGCGGCGTCATCGGCTGGCTCTGCGAGCGTCCGCGGAGCCTGCTCGTCCTCAGCGACGAACGTCTCACCGGTGACCGCTTCGGCGCCTTCATCGGCCTCGGCCTCCGGCGTTACGAGCTCGAACATGTCAGGCGGCGTCTCGTACAGCTGTGGCGAAGGCGTGTAGCGCTCAATCGGCGGCTCGGGCTCGTCACGCCCGGGTGCGTCGAGCACCGTCGCCGCGTCAGCGACAGGCGTCGCGTATTCGTCCGAATCGGATGCAGGTTGGGCCGTTGCGAATTCGTATTCAGTCGGGTGCGGAGCCCCCGACGTGCCGTTGAGCTCGTGAGCCGTATTCGGCTCAGGCTCGACCTCAACCTCCGCTGCAACGCTCGCCGCCGGGACCGCAGGCGCCTCAAAAGCCTGCTCGTCCGGATCGCGCGTCTCGATGTCGGCAATTGGAACGATGCGTTGCACCGGCGTGTATAGCGGCTGAGCGGGCGCATCGGGCTCCTCGGCCGCGACGGGCTCCTCGGCCACGGCCGCAACGGGCTCCTCGGCCACGGCCGCGACGGGCTCCTCGGCCACGGCAGCAACAGGCTCCTCGGCCGCGACGGGCTCCTCGGCCACGGCAGCAACGGGCTCCTCGGCCGCGACAGGCTCCTCGACAGCGACGGGCTCCTCGGCCACGGCAGCCGCCGGCGGCCCGGAGTACGTGACCGCGAGGAGCATCCCCTGGTCATCCTCGCTCCACGCATGGGCGATGGCGATGTAGCCGGCGCGCGCTGCGCGCAGAGCGTCAGTGCGGTAGGCCTGCTCCACCTCACCGCGCGTGGCTGCGCGATAGTGGCGGACGATTGATTGCTGAGTCACTGGTTCGACCTCGGTCGTCATCTCGATCGACTATCGACCGACTGTGTGGATCCCGCGCGGCCGGCCACATTGCCGCATTCGGTCTGTGTGGCCATATGCCGAAACTCCACCGATTGCGCGGAAAGATCCGCGCCTAACCATCTCATTGCACCCCTATCCTGACCAGAGCGTGCCTCCAACGGTGGTCAACGGACGTACCGATCGCCGACCAGCCATTGGTAATGGTGCGCTCGGAGCCTAGCGTGGCAGAGTCCGCCGGGCGCGTCCTGTGAGGCGGGGTTCAGCGGCGCAACAAGCGCCCCATCGCCGGGTTGCCGGCGAGCTGCAGAAGGCGCCGGATGGCGTTCGGCGACATATGGCTCATCTGCGTCACAGCTGCGGTCAGCTCTTGAGGGGGCACGGTGGCGACCGCAGCGAGGAGATTGTCGAGCGCCCTGTCGTCGAGTGCCTCGATTACCGCGAACAGGTTCTTCAGCGCGGATGTGTCGGCGCGCAGCACTCCAGAGAGGGCATGGTCGAACTGGCGCACGAACGTCAGCAGGGAGTCGAGCCGGCGGCCGAGCCGGTCGGCCTCGAGGTCGGCGCTCAAGCCACGCACCTCGACCAGGCACTGCTCGAGGATGGCGATGACCGGGTCGCCTTCGCGCTCCTTGCGCCCTTCGATTACGCGCCGGAACCACTCCCAATGGTCGTCGAGAGCGATCCACGCGCGGCCCGCCGGGCCGCGCGAGCCACTCCGGCGCGGTTCCTCCGCCTGCTGGACGATGCCCCATTCGACACAGCTCGCCAGCGCCAGGCGGATGGCGCGATGAGAAAGGCCGAGCGCGTGTTGCAGCTCGGCGTCGGTGACCGGTCCGCCGTGCGCCAGCAGGTAACCCTGGACGGCGGCCGTCGATGGGGCGATGCCCCACGACGCACCCATCTGCCCCCACGCTTCCGCGAAGCGGCGGCGGACCGCCTCCACGTCGTCGACGGTTTCTTCAGAAGCGGGCTGCCGGTTGACACTCACACCGTTGACTTCCATATTCAATACCAAATGGTAACGGGTTTGTGCGAGCGTCTGCGCCGCCTGCTCGGCGTGGAGGTTGTCAGCTGCGCGGCCCGGCCCGATAAGCGATCACCTCGACCTTTTCCATGGTCATCAGGCCGTCGCCAAGCATCGCGTCGAGCTCCGGAAGAATTGCGCGAACCTTCTCTTCCTCATCGACCGCCTCGATCAGGATCGGCAGGTCCTCGGACAGGCTGAGGATTCTCGTCGAATGGAGGTGCTGGTTGGCGCCGAAGCCCTCTATGCCGCGAAGCACGGTGGCGCCCGCCAGGCCGCGGGCGCGGAGCAGCTCGAGGATCGCCTGGTAGAGCGGCTTGCCGTGCCAATGGTCGCTTTCGCCGAGGTAGATGCGCACTAGCAGCCCTGTACCGGCAAGCTTCATCAGATCGCCCTCCCGACTATGACGCCAGCGACAACCGCCACCATACCGACGAGCACCGAGCCGCCCAGGTTGACGATGGCAATCTGCCACGCTCCGTCCTCGATCATCCGCCACGACTCGAGCATCAGCGTGGAAAAGGTCGTGTAAGCGCCCATGAAACCGATCATCAGTGGCGCACGTGCCGACGAGCTCAGAGCGGCGCGCTCGATGATCAGGGCGAACAGGACACCGACCACGAACGAGCCGGTGATGTTGATGACAAACGTTCCCCACGGAACGCTGCCGCCGGTCAGATCGGTCACGCGCCGGTCTACGAAATAGCGCGTCAGGGCGCCAATGAAGCCGCCTATGCCGACGAGAATTGCTGCAGTCAAGGGGCTAGTCTCCTGTGCGATCGATGCGATCGGTAGGAGCCATCAGCCCGAGGGCGGTTAGGGCGAGCTCCATCGCCCGGCGCTAATCCTACCGGCGTTCAGTCGATGAGCTGCGCCCGGCGGCGCTCGAGGAACAGGCGCTCGGCGGCGTTGGTGGACAGGCTCGCAGCGGCGCCGTACTCATCCGCCGCCTCCGCGCGCCGGCCGAGGCGCCGCAGGAGCTCACCGCGCGTCGAGTGCAACAGGTAGTAGTCGTCCAGATCGCCCTGATCGGCGAGCACATCGACCAGGGCCAGTGCCTCTGCGGGCCCCACAGCCATCGAGATCGCCACGGCACGGTTCAGGGCGACCACCGGCGACGGCGACACGTCCATCAGGCGGTCGTAGAGCAGAACGATGTGCGTCCAGTCCGTGGAGCCGGCGCTGGTGGCTTCGGCGTGCACCGCGGCTATGGCCGCCTGCAGCTGGAACTGGCCGGGGGCGCTCATCGCGGCGGCACGGTCGAGCAGCTCCAGGCCCTCGTCGATGCGCACCCGGTCCCAGCGCGAGCGATCCTGGTCGGCGAGCAGGACCAGCTCACCGCTCGCGCTCTGACGGGCTTCGCGACGCGAGTCCTGGAGCAGCAGCAGCGCCAGCAGCCCGAGTGCCTCGGCCCGGTCGGGCATGAGCTGGACGACGACCCGTGCCAGCCGAATGGCCTCCGCTGCCAGCTCACGGCGCACGATCGTCGTGCCACTGGTCGCCGCGTAGCCCTCGTTGAAGATCAGGTACACGACGTGGAGCACGGCATCCAGGCGCGCGGGCAGCTCAGCGCGCGGTGGAACGACGTACGGGATGCCCGCGTCGCGGATCTTGCGCTTGGCACGAACGAGTCGCTGCGCGAGGGTCGTCTCGGGCAGCAGAAAGGCCCGGGCGATCTCGGGCGTGCGCAGGCCCCCCAGGAGCCTCAGCGTCAGCGCTACCTGAGCGTCGATTGCGAGTGCCGGATGGCAGCAGGTGAAGATCAAGCGCAGTCGGTCGTCCTCGATCGCGTAGCCGGCATCCATGTTCGTGTCTCCGCCCGCGTGGTTCGCGTCGGCCGCCGAGAGCTGGGCGAGCGCTTCTACCTTGCGCTCGAGGCGCTGTGCGCGGCGCAGCCGGTCGATCGCCTTGCGCCGTGCCGTCGTCGCGATCCAGCCCCCCAGGTTCGGTGGCATGCCTTCCGCCGGCCAGTGCTCGAGTGCCTCCACGAACGCGTCCTGGACGGACTCCTCGGCCAGATCGAAATCGCCGATTGCCCTGATGAGCCCGGCAATGACGCGACCCGACTCGGCGCGAAAGATGCGGTCGACGGCATCGAACGCGATGGGACCTTCGCGCCCGATGCCGCCCGAGAGCCCGACCCGGTCAGCCAGCGGCGATGCCCGCCGCAGGCTCGCCGGCCTCCACGGCCGCTTCGAAATCGACCACGGGCCGAACCTCGATCGTGCCGCGCACGGCGCCAGGGATCTTGGCCGCCCACCTGATTGCCTCGTCGAGGTTCGGCGCCTCGATCAGGTAGAAGCCTCCGAACTCCTCCTTGGTCTCGGCGAACGGACCGTCGGTGACGAGCACCTTGCCGTCGCGCACCCGGACGCTGGTCGCCGTCTTGGCCTCGTGCAGTGCCTCGCCGCCACGCATCACGTCGGCGGCCACCGCCTCCGCGCCGAAGGCGTTGTAGGCAACCATCACCTCGGCGTCCTGCTCGGGCGTCGTTTCCCACGGCGCGACATAGATCAAAAGTGCGTAGCGCATTTCCGGCCTCCTGTGTCTCTTTGCTGGATGTTCAGCGATCGACTCGCCTTCAGCAATACAACGAGCGGAAGAAACCGATTTCGACACTCGCCCGGATACGCTTTGGGGACATGGCTCGACGAGGCGCTGCGACCTCCACCAATGCCGCCCTGCGTGCCGAGCCGCGCGGCGTCGGCACGTTCGGTGCGCGCGACCCGTTGGCGCGCGAGGTCAAGCTGCTCGGCGCGCTGCTCGGCCAGGTCATCGTCGAACAGGAGGGTCCCGCTGCCCTGGACATGGTCGAGACCCTCAGGCGGGCCACGATCGCGATCCGGCGCGGCGGATCACAGGCCGATCGCGAGCGACTTACGGCCGACATGGCGAGCGTCGGACTGCACGAGGCCGAGGTACTCATCCGCGCCTTCAGCCTCTACTTCCAGCTGACCAACCTGGCCGAGGAGAAGCAGCGCGTACGCCAGCTCCGCCTGCGCGAGAGGCGAAGCGGCGGCGTGATCGACGAGTCAGTTGACGCCGCCGTCGACGACATGCGCCGGCGGCGCATGTCGGCCGCCGAGATCGTCGACCTGGTGGGCCGCCTCGCCGTCTCGCCCGTCCTGACCGCCCATCCGACCGAGGCGCGACGGCGCACGTTGCTCGTCGCGCTGCGCCGCGTCTATCGCCTCCTTGACGCGATGGACGATCCACGCCTCACGCCGGCGGATGATGAGGAGATCCGCCGCCGGTTGCGCGAGCAGATCTCGATCCTGTGGCACCTCGAGCCGATACGTTCAACCTCGCCCGGGCCGCTCGACGAGGTGCGCAGCGCAATGGCCCTGTTCGACGAATCGCTGTTCGTCGTCGCGCCCCGCGTCTACCGGAAAGTCCAGCGTGCACTCGACGGTCGACGCCGAACGGGAACGGCCGCCGTGCCCGCGTACCTGGCCTTTGGCTCGTGGATCGGCGGCGACCGCGACGGCAACCCTCGCGTGAATGCCCGCGTGACTCGCGAGACGCTGTTGATCCAGTTCGACCATGTCCTGCGCGCGTACGAGAACGTCGCCCGCCGCCTGGCGAATACGATCACCGCCCGCGCTGCGGCCGACGAGCTTGCCGAGCATATCGCGCGCGATGTGCGCGACCTGCCCGGGCTGGCGGCGGAGGAGGAGCGCCGGTTTCCTGACGAGCCGTTCAGGCGTCGACTGACCTATATGGCCGAGCGTCTCAGACGGACGCGGACCGGCGCCGAGCACGGATACCCGGGCGCACACGATCTGTTGCTCGAGCTTGAGCAGCTGAGCGGCGCGCTGACTTCTGCGGGTCTCAGCCGGGTGGCCGATGGAGAGGTGCAGGACTTCATCTGGCAGGTGGAAACGTTCGGCTTCCACGGGCTGTCGCTCGAGGTTCGCCAGCACAGCGCAGTACACGCCGCCGCCGTCGCGGCGCCGGAGCCGGTCACCGAGGTCGCGCCGGGCGTGTCGGCCGGCGACGTGCTCGAGACTTTCCGGGCGATCGTCCGGATCCAGCGCGATTACGGCGTTGCGGCGTGCCACCGCTACGTGATCAGCTTCACGCACTCGGCCGCTGACGTGAGCGCGGTACGCGACCTGGCGTTGATCGCGTGCGGCGACGACGCGCCCGTGCTCGACATCGTGCCCCTCTTCGAGTCGGCCGATGCGCTCATCGACGCCGCCGGAATCGTCGAGGAGATGCTTGCGGATCGTTCCTATCGCGCCCACGTCGAGCGGCGCGGGCAGCGGCAGGAAGTGATGTTGGGCTATTCCGACTCGACCAAGGAATCGGGGGCGCTGGCCTCGGCGTGGATGCTCTATCGAGCTCAGCAGGCCCTGGTCGACACCGCCCGCCGGCACGGTGTCGAGCTGACCCTGTTCCACGGCCGTGGCGGAGCCATCGGCCGTGGCGGGGGGCCGATGACACGCGCGGTGATGGCGCAGGCCGAGGGGTCTGTCGACGGCAGGCTGAAGCTGACCGAGCAAGGTGAGGTCGTCGCCGATCGCTACGTCAACCCGCAGATCGCGCTGCGCCACCTGGAGCAGCTGACCTACGCCACGATCGAGTCGACGGTCCCGCACACTGGCACGTTGCCGGTGGGTGCGGAGCAGGTCATGACGGAGCTGGCCGAGACGGCGCGCAGGACCTACCGCGCCCTGGTCTGGGAGACGCCCGAGTTCGAGTCGTATTTCCGTTCGGCAACGCCGATCGGTGAGCTTTCGGCACTGACACTCGGATCGCGTCCCGCGTCCCGCGGCAGCGCAGGTGACGTGCCGCGCATCGAGACGCTCCGGGCGATCCCGTGGGTGTTCGCCTGGTCGCAGTCGCGCACGAACCTCCCGGCATGGTTCGGGACCGGTACTGCCCTGGCTGCCTTCGGTGCGCGTGCCGGCGCCACGGGACTGCGCACGCTGCGCACGCTCTACGACGAGTGGCTCTTCTTCAGGGTCGTGCTCGACACGGCCGAGATGGTTCTGGCCAAGGCCGACATGTCCGTCGCGGCGCGCTACGCGTCGCTGGCGACGGGGCCCGCCGCGCGCGACCTGTGGCAACGCATCAGGGCCGAGTACGAGACAGCGGTCGCGGAGATCCTTGCCGTCAGCGGCCGCGCGCGCCTGCTCGACAACATGCCCGTGCTGCAGCGCTCGATCGCGCTACGCAATCCGTATGTCGACTCTCTGTCCGAGTTGCAGGTGCTGCTTCTCGGGCGCTTACGCGCACTGCCGGCCGACGACCCACAGCGCACCGAGCTGCTGCGCCTCGTCCATCTCACGGTCAGCGGCGTCGCCGCCGGTCTGCAGAACACCGGCTAACCTCGTTTGGCGGGCACGGGCGGCCTTCGCCTTGCGCGCTATGCTTCACCCGAGCGACGTCGACGACGCGCACGAATCTTGCTCCCGAGGATCACAACAGTGCCGACATACCTGGACACGCACCGCCATATCCCGGGGCTGACTGCGGAAGGTCTTGCACAGGCACACGCTCGCGACGTCGAGGTTGGGCCCCAGTACGACGTGCGCTATGTGCGCTACTGGTTCGACGAGGCCACCGGCCGGGTCTATTGCCTGGTCGAGGCTCCCAGCGTCGAGCTCGCAGAGCAGGTCCACCGCGAAGCGCACGGGCTTGTCGCCGACGAGATCGTCGCCGTCGAGGAGGGCGCCTGATCTGACGCGCGCCCGCGCCCGCTCAAAGACCGGCCAGGGCGGCCGCGTCCCTCACTGCATCGTCGAGGCTTGCCGTCAGTCCGTCGCGCCACAGGCGCTGGAACTGGTCGACACCCAGCCGGCTCTGAAGCGCAGCCATCTGTTGATCGATCCGCGCCTGATCCTTGAGCGATAGTCGGGCGCCCGATCGATCGCGCATCGCGGCGGCCGCGGCGAGGATCCGCGTCGATCGATCGGCGCCCAGCTCCGCTGCCTGGCCGGAGATGCTCTCCAATGCGGCGCAGATGCCCTGCGCGTCGCCGAGCCGGCAGCGGATGCGCAGCGCCCCGTAGAGCAGATTACGAGCCTCTGCGTCGTTGCCGTCGCCCGACGAGAGCTCCGCGAGCAGGGTCATGACGCGCGCCTCGCCGCGTTCGTCGTGCATCTGGCGATAGATCGCGAGCGCCTCGTCGTACTTGGCCCGGGCGGTGTCGCCGTCCTGGTGCCGCACGGCCGACTGACCGTAGCTGCTCAGCGCGTATGCCCTGGCCCAGATGTCCTGCGCACCGATCATCTGGAGCGCCTGCTCGAAGTAGTCCTTGGCGGCCGCGTAGTCGCCCGCCTGATCGGCGACTTCGCCCAGATTGACGATGACGAACGGGAGGCCTTGTGTGTCGACAGTCTCGCTGCGCTCGAGGACTTGTTCGTAGAGCGAGCGCGCCCGCAGGTAGTCGCCCTGGTGGAGCGTCGCGTTGGCGAGGTTGTGCAGCGCGTACTGGACGCTGTGCTCATCGCCCAGCTCCTCGCGCAGGCGCAGGCTCTGCTCATGGAAGCGCACTGCGGCAGCGTGATCGCCCATGCCCGCGGCCAGGATTCCGGCTCCGGTCAGCGCGTCGGCCCGAGTCGCCGACACCTCGACGTTCAGGCTCAGGACGCGATCGATCCATTGCCGGCCTTCTAGCAGGTAGCCGCGGATCTCCCAGAAGCGCCACAGCCCGGCGACGAGCTCGAGCGCGTCGGGCTCGCCGCCGGGCTCGTCGATGCTCCACGACAGCGCGCCCCGCAGGTTGTCGTGCTCCTGGTCCAGGCGATCGAGCCAAGGTGCCGACTCCGGACCGCGGAAGAAGCTCGGCGCTGCGCGGCGGACCAGCGCCAGGTACCAGTCGCGATGGCGCTTGTACGCGTCCTGGGTCTCACCGGCCTCTAGTCCCCGCTCGCGCGCGTAGCCACGCACCGTGTCGAGGATGCGGTAGGTGTCGTTCCGACGAAAGACGAGTGACTTTTCGACCAGTCGGCTCACGTGGTCGATCACCTCGTAGGGCTCGACGTTGCCCCCGGCCGCAACCGCTTCGGCAGCCTCGAGCGAGAAGGCTCCGGCGAACACGGACAGGCGCCACAGCACGGCTCGTTCGTCGTCCGGGAGCAGATCGAAGCTCCAGTCGATCGCCGCGCGCAACGTTTGGTGGCGCGGCATCACTGTGCGGCTGCCGCCGGTCAGCAGACGGAAACGATCGTCGAGACGCTCGGCGATCTGTTTGGCCGTCAGGGCACGGATGCGCGCCGCGGCGAGCTCGATGGCCAGCGGGATGCCGTCCAGCCGGCGCGCGATCTCGACCACCGCGGCGGCATTGTCCGTGTTCAGCGTGAAGCTCGGGTCCGCGGCCGTCGCGCGCGCCACGAAGAGGCCGATCGCCTCGTATTCGTCGCCCATGGTCGATACGTCCACGTTGGCCGAGTCGGGCACGGACAGCGAGCGCACCGGATAGAGCCGCTCGCCGGCAACGCCCAGCGCCTCGCGACTGGTGGCGAGGATGCGCAGCCCGGGGCACGTGCGCAGCAGGTCGTTTGCCAGCTGGGCACAGGCGAAGATGAGGTGCTCGCAGGTGTCGAGGATGAGCAGCATCTCGCGCGAGCGGATGTGGCCCACGAGCGCTGCCTTCGCGTCCGCGTCGGAGGCCTCGGCGACGCCCAGCGCGACTGCCACCTGCTGGGGAACCAGCTGCTCGTCCTTGAGCGTTTCCAGCTCGACGAGCCAGGCACCGTCGGCGAAGGTATCGAGCAGCTCGGCCGCTGCCTGCAGGCCGAGCCTGGTCTTGCCCACGCCGCCCGGACCGGTCAGGGTCACCAGTGGCGCGGCGGAGAGCACTTCCTTGACCTCGGCCACATCGCGGCGCCGGCCCACGAACGTGCTCAGGTTGCGCGGCAGGTTGTTGGGCAGCGTTGTCAGCGAGCGCAGCGCCGGGAACGCCTGGGGAAGTCCCTGGATGTTGAGCTGATACAGGTGCTCGGGCTCGGCGAGGTCCTTTAGCCAGTGCTGTCCGAGGTCGGAAAGAGTCGTGTCGGGCGGCAGCTCGGAGGCGGCCAGGTCGCGGCTCACCTGCGACAGGAGTACCTGGCCGCCGTGCCCGGCGGCAGCGATGCGCGCTGCGCGGTGGACGTCCATGCCGAAGAAGCGGGTGCGCGTCGAGACGGGCTCTCCGGTATGGATACCCATCCTCGCTCGGACGATCGCCGCAGCCGGCCAGGAGTGCCTGGCCATCTCCTGCTGCGCCTCGACGGCGGCCGCCACGGCGCGGCGCGCGCTGGTGAAGCTGTGGAACAGGCCGTCGCCGGCGCGGTCGAGCTCGCCGCCGCCGTGGCGCCCGAACGCAGCACCCACGATCTCGTAATAGCTGTCCAGAAGCTTGCCGTACTCGTCGCGCAGCGCGTTGAGCAGCCTGGTCGAGCCCTCCAGGTCGCTGAAGATGAACGTGACCGTGCCCGCGACTGCGGGCGTGGGAGGGCTTATCGCTTCGGGCTCGTCGTTCATGGCGGACGCCGATCGTAGCGCCAAGCGCCAGTGCCGCTGCAGGAGATGGCGCGGCAGTTGCGAGCCTAACAATCGTTAGTTAGACTTCCCGATGATGACCGATACGACGGACACACCGCGCCGCCACCAGATCGAGGAGGCCGCATCAGAGCTGTTCCGCGAACGTGGCTACGCCGCGACCAGCGTGCGTGATATAGCGCAGGCGCTCAACCTTCAGGGCGGCAGTCTGTACGCGCACATGGCGTCCAAGGAGGACGTCCTCTGGTCGATCGTGTTTCGGGCGGCAGACCGCTTCAACTCTCAGGTTGGTCCGGTCGCGGCCGACAGCTCTCTTTCGCTCTCCGAGCGCCTGGCGAACATGATCCGCGCGCATGTCGGAGTCGTGACCAGCATCCAGCAGGACGCGGCCGTCTTCCTGCACGAGTGGCGCTTCCTGTCACAGCCGCGCCGCGATGAGATATCCGCCCGGCGCGACGACTACGAGGCGCTGTTCCGCGACGTCATCGCGCAGGGCATCGCCGCCGCCGAATTCCGAGCGGTTGACCCGCGCGTGACGGCGATGGCGATCCTGTCCGCGCTCAACGGCATCGCAACCTGGTACTCGCCTCTTGGCCAGCTGACGCACTCCCAGATTGCCGACCAACACGCCGACCTGTTCCTGGCCGCTCTCTCCACGCCGACCCACGGAGGCTGACCCCTATGACCGATCCGATCTCGCTCGCACCGATCCTTCAGCCAGACGAGCGTCCCACGCCGCTCTATGCCGACGACAGCCTTACCCACGAGGAGCGTTACGACGCGTTCGTCGGGCATGTCCACGACGGAAAGAAGGTCGAGGCACGCGATTGGATGCCCGATGAGTACCGCACCAGCGTGCTGCGCTTTGTCGAGATGCACGCCAACAGCGAGCTCATGGGCGTCCTGCCCGAGCGCGAATGGATCATGCGCGCGCCGACGCTCAAGCGGAAGCTGGCGCTGACGGCCAAGGTCCAGGACGAGTCCGGCCACGCGCAGCTGCTGTACCGCGTGGCAGAGGATCTGGGCAAGCCGCGCGAGCAGATGTACCAGGACCTGCTCGACGGCAAAACCAAGTTCCACAACGTCTTCCACTACCCCACCAAGTCGTGGGGCGACGTGGGCATCATCGCCTGGCTCGTCGACGCTGCCGCGATCGTGGCCCAGCAGGCGCTGCGCGACTCGTCCTACGGCCCGTACAGCCGGACGATGAAGAAGATCTGCTGGGAAGAATCGGTCCACATCATGCACGGCCGCGACGTGGTCGTGACGATGATGAACGGCAGCCAGATGCAGCGCGACATGGTCCAGGAGGCGCTCGACCGCTGGTGGGGGCCGCTCATGCAGATGCACGGCCCGCGTACGGATCCGGCCAAGGACCGTGACCTGTACTGGCGGATCAAGGAGAAGACCGGCGAGCAGCTGCGCCAGGAGTTCCTCTCGACCTACGTGCCGCGCCTGTGGGAGATCGGCCTGTTCCCGCCAGATCCGGAGCTGAAGGCGGACGACACGACCGGGGAGTGGCGCTACACGGAGCCCGACTGGCAGGAGCTGCGCACGGTCGTGACCGGCCACGGACCCAAGTCACAGGAGCGACTGGATTTCCGGCGCCTCAACCACGAGCAGACGGCCTGGGTGCGCGACCTCATCCTGACGGCGCCAGCTGCCGCAGCCGCATAGGGACCCCTCGATGACTCAGTGGCTCGGACTTTCTGGAAACCGCAACTCTTCAATCAGATTTGACGTCGTGGCGGGGTTCGCGGCGGATTGGGCGCGAGCAGCCGACCTCACGCTCGGACACGCGCCGTCACACTGGGCAATTGGCTCTAACGGAAGGGAATTCAGGGCCGGTGACCCTCGACACTGGCACCGGGCGTTCAGTCAGATTGAAGAGTCATCAGCTAGCGGACCCGGTATGAGCGAGGAACAGCGGCCGGCGGAGGGGCGCCGCGACGAGGCCGGCCGACTGGGCGCGGGGGCCGACCCCGGTGTCTGGGAGGTCTTCCGCCAGGAAAAGGACGGCGACCCGATGCGCCACGCGGGCAACCTCCGCGCGCCGGACCGCGAGCTGGCCATGCACTACGCGCGCGAGTTCTACAGCCGCCGCAATGAGAGCGTTCGACTGTGGGTCGTGCCACGAACGGAGATCACGGACCTGTCGGACCCGGATCTGCTCCAGCCTCCGTTGGATCGCAGCTTCAAGAAGCCGGGCGGCTACGTGATGCGCGACAAGCTCGAAATCGCCAAGAAGCGGGCCGCGGAGGGCGCCGAATGAGCACTGAAGCGCGACTTCCCACGCGCCAGCTGATCCAGCCCGATCTGCCCGCGTTTGACGCCACCGCGCTCGATCCGGAGCTGCGCGCCGCGATCGCCGAGCTGCTGCTGTCGATGGCCGATGACGAGTTCGTGATCGGCTTCCGCGACTCCGAGTGGACGGGCATCGCACCGATGCTCGAAGAGGATGTCGCGTTCTCGTCGCTGGCCCAGGACGAGATCGGCCACGCTCGTCTGCTGTACGAGATGCGCGCCGCGCTCACGGGCGAGGATCCGGATCAATTGGCCTTCCACCGTCAGCCGTCCGAGTATCGCCACGCTCGCCTGCTCGATCAGCCGCGCCAGGGCTGGGCTTTCACGATCACTCGGCGCTGGCTGTACGACACTGCCGATTCGGTGCGCCTCGCCGCGCTGGCCGGATCCAGCTTCGCGCCGCTCGCGCAGGTCATGGCCAAGATCCGGCGCGAGGAGCGCTACCACCTCATGCATCTCGACGCATGGCTGGAGCGGCTCGGCTCGCGGCACGGCAAGCCGCGCGATGAAACGAGCGCCGCGCTTGTGTCGCTCGCGCCGGTCGTGGCGTCCGTCTTTGCACCGCTCGAGGGTGAAGAGATGCTCGTCGCCGCAGGCGTGCTTTCGGCGCCCATGTCAGAGCTGGCAGCTCGCTGGACGTCGGAGGCCAACGCGCGCCTGCGTTCAATTGATCTGCCGACAATCCCGGACGGCGCGCCGCCAGTGGATGGCCGATCGCGGCCGCAGCCCGACGAATCCTTCATCTGGCTGTGGAACGAGTTCACCTCCGTTGCCCGACTGGAGGAGGGCGCCGAGTGGTAGCGCCAGAGATGAGCTCGCGGCCGCTCGAAGCGGCGGTCTGGGCAGCGCTGCACGACGTGCACGATCCGGAGATACCCACGATCTCGGTCGTCGACCTCGGCGTGGTGCACAGCGTCCATGCCGATGCCGGCTCGATCACGGTCGAGCTGCTGCCGACGTTCGTTGGCTGCCCGGCGATCGAGGTCATGCGCGACGCGGTCGCCGAACGTCTGCGCCCGTTCGCGGACACGGTCAGCGTCGAGGTCTCGTTCGCCGTGCCCTGGACGACTGAGCGGATCTCCGATGCGGGTAGGGAGGGGCTCAGGCACGCAGGGTTCGCGCCGCCGCCGCGCAGCAGTCAAACTGATCACTTGCTTACTGTCCTGCCCGGTCCGGTGTCCGGGGAGTGCCCATACTGCGGTTCGTCGAACACGACGCTCGAGAACGCCTTCGGTCCAACGCTGTGCCGAGCGATCTACCACTGCGCCGAGTGCAGGCAACCGTTCGAGCAGTTCAAGGAGGTCTGATGATCCGCGACCGGTTCGCGCTGGCGATCCTTGGCGTCACGGTCGGCTTCTTCACCACCCTGGCCGCCCTAGCCAACCTGGATGACGTTCCGCGCAGCATCGACATCGTCGTTCTGTGGCTGGCCGGACTCCTCCAGCTGGTCCTCCTGCTGGCGTGGATATTCATCCCGCGACTGCCGCGCTGGATCGTCGCCGGATGGGGTCTCATCCTGATAGCCACGGGCATTGGCGTGATCATCACCGCGCCAGTTCCCGCTGGGGCCGCGGCGACTCCGTGGGCGCTCATCGGGCTCGTCGTCGGCGGAATCGTCACGATCATCGTGTCGGTCATCCACTCACCGGATTCGACCGCGCCGCTCGGCTGACGCCGGAACGCTCGCCCTGCGCGCGCTTTGGCTATGCTCCGCTCGGAAGAGGAGGAGCCCGTGAAAATTCGCTCAGCGCTGACACTGTTCGCAGTTGCTTTGGTGCTTGGTGCCTGCGCCTCGCCGGCCGCCGCGCCGAGTGCGACACCCACCGCGGTCGCTGCAACGACTGCTCCGGCCACGGCCGCGCCGGCCACGCCAACTGCCGCGCCGGCCACTGCCGCGCCGGCCAGCGCCGCGCCGGCCACACCAACTGCCGCGCCGGCAACTGCCGCGCCGGCAACGCCGACTGCAGCTCCGGCCACCGCAACTGCAGCACCAGAGGCGACACTGCCGCCGCGCCCGGATGCGTGCGCAACCACCAGCCTCGCCCTCAAGAACCCCCCGCGTCTGACGCTCAGCACGGACAATCCGGCATATCCACCGTGGTGGGGCGGCGATCCGAAGACGCAGTATCCGAACCAACCGTCGGGCAGCGGCAAGTGGAAGGTCAGCAACCCGTATTCGCAGGAGGGCTACGAGAGCGCAACGGCTTACGCCATCGCGGCCACCCTGGGGTTCACTCCCGATCAGGTCGACTGGATCCAGAACACGGTCTTCGAGCAGGCCTTCGCGCCCGGCGAGAAGCCGTTTGACCTCCACATGGCCCAGATCTCGATCACTGACCAGAGGGCTCAGGCGGTGGACTTCAGCGATCCGTACTTCGACTCGCTCCAGTCGTTGATCGCGCTGGGCGACAACGCCATCACGAGCGCCACGTCGACCGCCGATCTGAAGACGTACAAGCTCGGCGCGGCCGCCAATACGACGAGCTACGACCTGATCCAGAGCGCCATCGCGCCGACAACGGCGGCCCTCGTCTACCCGGACAACAACACGGCGCTGACCGCGTTGCAGAACGGACAGATCGACGGCCTGGTGGTCGACCTTGGCACCGCGTTCTACATGCGCGACGTCGAGCTCGACAACGGCAAGATAGTGGGCCAGTTCGCGGGCTCAGTTCAGACCGACCACGTTGGCGCCGTCCTCGACAAGGACAGCCCGCTGACGCCGTGTGTGGACTGGGCGATACAGACAATCAAGGCCAACGGGACGCTCCAGCAGATCTACGACACGTGGATCACCTCGGGCCAGGACATCCCGCTGCTGCAGTAGTCGCCACGACAGCGCAATCGATATGAGCGGGGTCGCGCCGCCGACCTCGTCTGAGCCAGTCAGGAGCCGCACACAGCGGCTCTTGACTCGAATGCGGCCGAGCGGCGTAGGTATCGCCGCGCTGAGCACGGTTGTCGTGTTCGGCATCCTGGCCTACGTCGTCGTCAACGCGCCCGGTTGGTCGCGTGTCCAGGAAAGCTTCTTCTCGGGCGAGCAGTTCGTCGATTCACTTCCCGACCTGCTGGCCGCGCTGCTGGTGAACATCCAGCTCTTCCTGATCGCGGAGACCTTGATCCTGAGCTTCGCGCTGCTCCTGGCTGTCATGCGCAGCCTGCCCGGACCGGTCTTCTTTCCTCTGAGACTGATGGCGATCATCTACATCGACATATTCCGGGCCATTCCGAGCGTGCTCGTCATCTACCTGCTCGGCTTCGGTATCCCGGGGCTGCGCATCAAGGGCCTGACCAACGATCCCTTTGTGTGGGGGCTCGTCGCCCTGGTCCTGGTCTGGTCCGCCTACGTCGCCGAGGTCTATCGAGCCGGGATCGACGCCGTCCATCCTTCGCAGGAGGCGGCGGCGCGCTCATTGGGACTGTCTCGAATCCAGGGACTGCGCTATGTCGTGCTGCCGCAGGCAATCCGGCGCGTCATCCCGCCGCTGCTCAACGACTTCATCGGCCTGCAGAAGGACACCGCGCTGGTCTCGTTCATCGGCGTCGTGGAGGTTTTCCGGCAGACTCAGCTGGACGCCGGCGGATCGTTCAATTTCACCCCGTACCTGGCAGGAGCCGCGATCTTCCTGGTGTTGACCATCCCCATGGCCCGCGTCGTCGACTGGCTCGTCGGCCGCGACCGAAAGCGCCAGCTGGCGACAATCGCCAGATGACAGGTTCGACTGCCTTGCCGGCGCTGCGCGTCGAGGCGCTGCACAAGTCCTTCGATGACCTCGAGGTCCTGCGCGGCATCGACCTGAGCATCGCCGAGCACGAGGTCGTGTGCCTGATCGGCGCATCGGGGTCGGGCAAGTCGACCCTGCTGCGCTGCGTGAACCTGCTCGAGCCCATCAACTCCGGCCGGATCTGGATCGAGGGCGACGAGATCACGGGCGACGGTGTGCGCGTGGACCGTGTGCGGCGGCGCATCGGCATCGTCTTCCAGGCGTTCAACCTGTTTCCCCACATGAGCGTGATCCGCAACGTGACGCTCGCGCCGCGCAAGGTCCTGAAGCTGTCCGCCGCCGAGGCGGACGCGCGAGCGATGGACCTGTTGACGCGCTTCGGCCTGGCCGACAAGCGCGACGAGTACCCCGATCGCCTGTCCGGTGGCCAGCAGCAGCGTGCCGCCATCGTCCGCGCGCTGGCCATGAAGCCGGATGTCCTGCTGCTCGACGAGATCACCTCGGCGCTCGACCCGGAGCTCGTCGCGGAAGTGCTCGACGTCATCCGCGAGCTCGCCGCGGAGGGCATGACCATGGTCATCGCGACGCACGAGATGGGCTTCGCACGGGACGTTGCCGATCGCGTCTGTTTCCTGGACGAAGGGGTGATCCTCGAGCAAGGCCCGCCGTCGGTGATGCTCGCCAACCCGAGCGAGGCGCGCACCCAGCGCTTCCTGCAGCGCATCATTAGCGCCGGTCGCCTGTGATGCCAACAACCTCACCGACATTCCACGTCAGCTTCGAGATCACCGTCGACGACTTTGTCGCCTACCTGCGCCTGCTCCAGCTACGGCTGAACACGATCGGTGTCGTGCTCGGGCTGGTCGTGATGGGTATCGGCGCAACCCTGGCCGTGCTCACCCTCGATGCCTTCACCGGCGTGTGGACGTTCGCGGTCGGCCTCATCCTGGTCATCGCGGCCGGGACGGACTTCATGGATCGCTGGCGAGTAAGGCGCAGCGCCAAGAGCCTCATCGGCTCGAAGGCATCCTTCAAGTTCGACGACGAAGGCATCGACGCTGAAACAGTCAGCGGGTCGGGCAATGTTCCCTGGTCGTCAGTGACGGAGCTGAAACGAAACGACCGGGTGCTGATCATCAAGCGCGATCGGATACCGCTCGTCTGGATCCCTTTACGAGCCTTCAGTACCGCCGAGGACGAGGAAGCGTTCGAATTTTTCATTCGGGCCAAGATCGGCCGTTGACGTGGCGGGCCGGTTTCCGGCCCGCGCGGTCTACGTTGTGACGAAGGTGATCGTGTGGTAGCCGCGAGCGCCGTCCGGCGCCGGCGGGGTCGAGCGCGAGTCCTGGACCATGCCGCTGCCGTCAGTGGCACGGACCCTGATCGTATGAGCGCCGGCCGGCAAATCCAGAGTGGTCTGCCACTGAACCCACGCGTAGTCGGACAGCGCGACTGAAAGGTCGCACGCGCGCCAGCTCTCGTCGCCGTCGAGGTCGATCTCCACCTTCGAGATGCCGCGTGTCGGCGCCCAGGCAACGCCTGCGACCTGGGTCTGGCCGCTGGGGATGGATATTCCATGCCGCGGCGTGTCGATCCGCGACTGGGTCAGGATCGGTCCCAGCTTCGACCATCCCAGGCGGATCCAGTACGCATCGAACGCCTCGAGCGTGGTCAGCTCGATCTCCGTCACCCATTTGGTCGCCGACACGTAGCCGTACAGTCCCGGCACGATCATGCGCGCCGGGTAGCCGTGGCGGGGCGGCAGCGGATCGCCGTTCATCTGGACGACGATCATCGCGTCCTTGCCGGCGCCCGAGAGGTGCTCGGTCGGGAAGCCGCTCGTCCAGCCGTCGTACGAACGACCCACGACCTGCGTTGCGCCTTGCTGCACGCCCGCCATGGCGAGCACCGAATTCAGGTTCACACCGGTCCACTTGGCATTGCCAACCAGGTGGCCGCCGACCTCGTTCGAGACGCACGCGATCGTCACGTACTGCTCGATGAGCGGCATTGCCAGCAGCTGGTCGTAGTTCAGCGTCACCTCGCGATCGACCATGCCGTGGATGCGCAGAGACCAGGTCGAGACGTCGACGTGCGGCGTGCTCAGGCGCGTATCGATCAGATAGAAGTCGTCGTTGGGGACGATGATCGGCGTCACTCCGGCGATGCCCAGATCGGCGCCACTCGGGATGGGGGGCACGGTCTGGCTGGGTGCGGGTACGCTCACCGGGCCCACGTTCAGCTCGGGAACCTGGCTTCCGATCACGCGTCCCACGACCGCGAGCACCGCGCCGACTGCTACGAACATCCCGGCGATGGCGAGAAATCCGCGCCGGGGCAGCGTCATTCCGCCAGTCGCTGCAGCGTTCGCCTGTGCCGGCTGGAGAGCGGACGAGAGCCACATGAAGGTGGCGATACCGCCCACTACCGCTGCTCCGACGGTCAGCACGGCAGGTGTCAGGTCCTCCAGCGGATCCTGGAGCACGAGCACGATACCGACGACACCCAGGGCCAGGTAGGCGCCATAGGCGAGACGGCGATCTCGCTCGCCGATGAGCCCGATCAGGCCGCCCAGCAGGACGCCGCCGACAAAGACCATGATCTCGAGCGCGAGCTTGTCGTTGGTGCCGAACAACGAGACCATCAGGTCCTTCGCTCCGGGCGGCTGGAGCGAGATGACCAGGGCGCCGACTGCTCCGATCGCGGACGTGCCGCCGAGCAACCCGGCGACGATCTCCCCGACACCAACGGCCACGGCGGCTGACGCCATCCCGACGGCAGCCCAGGTCAGCCTAGACATCAACGACACACGTTGCGTGCCACGGTTCGGCGCGCATCAATGGCTTGGGAAACGATCGCATGGGGCGAGTCGCCTTTTGGTTAAATAGGGGCCTCTTCAGAAACCTCGGGGGTATGCCGTGTTGCTCCGCCGCTTCCGTCCTGTGCTGCTTGCTGTGGTCTTCGGCCTCGGCTCGTTCATCGGCGCCTTCCAGGGCGTCCCCGTCGCATTTGCCGACAATAACCCGCCCTCGTGTCAATTCGATGACGTCCTGGCCTCACCGCGCGCCTACAGCGACTGGTACAAGACCGTGCTCGACACGATCTACATGTTGCCCAAGAGCTACCGGCCGCCGGGCCTCGTGTCGACCTCGCTGGCGGGCCTGGGTGGCGGTGGCAAGGTGCGCAGATTCGTCATTCCTGATCTGGCCGCCATGGCCAAGGCCGCGCGCAAGGCCGGCGCCACGTTGCGCGTGGTTTCGGCGTACCGCAGCTACGCGTACCAGGCCCGCCTCTACGCGCAGGAGGTCAGCCGCTACGGAAACCGGATCGCGAAGCATAGCGTCGCCCGGCCCGGGCATTCCGAGCACCAGCTGGGGGTGACGATCGATTTCGGCGCGGCGTCGCGTTCAGGACACGTCTCGCACAAGTTCGCCAAGACTGCGGCCGGGCGGTGGATGAAGAGCAACGCCTGGAAGTACGGCTGGATCCTGAGCTATCCGGGCGGCAAGACCAACAAGACGTGCTACTACGGCGAGCCGTGGCATTACCGCTACGTGGGCCGCGACATCGCCGCCAAGGTCCACGCCAGCGGCGAGACTCTGCGCTGGTACCTCTGGCAGCACTATCACTGACAACGCGCCCGTTGTCAGCGCCGGGTGCGCCGGCGCGAGGGGTCAGCTCTGGTCCAGGAAGAAGATCGAGCCGCTGTGGTCGACCAGGTAGAGCCTGCCGTCGGCGCCCTCGCCGAATGAGACCAGCTTCAGCTCGCCGATGGTGCCGACCGGGTCGGGCAGTGCAGTTCCGCGCTTGAAGGTGGCGGGAATTTCGTAGACCTCGCCCGAGCAGTAGTCGCCGAAGACGTAGCGACCATACATCTGGGCGCCAAGACGACGCGATACGTAGCCGCCCACCACCGATGCACAGACGCTGTTGTTCGCGGCGTGTGAGTACTCGGCGATCGGCAGCATCTTGCAGCTGCTCGTGCACAGCGCGCCGTACGCCTTGCCTGGCGAGTTGAAGTAGTGGAAGCCCTCGATCAGGCTCCAGCCGAAGTTGACGCCCCTGCCTGTCTTTACCCGGTCGATCTCCTCGAACAGCCCTGCGCCGACATCGCCGCACCACAGCTTGGCCGTGGCGCGATCGAACGAGCAGCGCCAGGTGTTGCGCAGGCCCCAGGCCCAGATCTCGTCGGCGCCGCTCCGGCCGACCAGGGGATTGCCGGCGGGCACGCTGTACGACCTTGGCCCGCTGCCATCGGGATCACGCGGGTTGATACGCAGCAGCTTGCCGTTGAGCACGCTCTTGTTCTGGCCGTAGCCGAGCTGGTCGGCCGGGCTGCCACCATCGCCGACGGCCGCATACAGGTATTTGCCCTTGAAGCCCAGCCACCCGCCGTTGTGCTCCGGATACGGTTGCGGGACGACCAGCACGACACGGCCGCTGGATTGATCCGCGACGTCCGGATCGGCCGCTGATCGTCTGTACTCGGCGATCGTCGTCGCGCCGTCCTCGGCGCGCGTGTACTCGACATAAAAGAGGCCGTTCCTGCGGTAGTTGGGGTGGAACGCGACGCTGAACAAGCCGCGCTCAGCGTCGTGCAGAACGACTCCACCCAGGTCGATGAACGTCGTAACCGAGCCGTCATGGTGGACGATCTTGATGGGGCCGGCCTGTTCGACGACGAACAGCCGATCGTCACTGGCATTGGTCACGAAGACGGGCTCCGAGAAGCCGTCCTTGACCAGCGTCAGGGGCAACCCGGCGGCCGTGGCAACGCCGCTGCCGATCGAGCCGAAGAGCAGCGTGCCGACCACGCTCATCAGAGCCAATGAGCGCACGTCGATCCTCAACTCTCGTCGAGCCTGTAGATGGCCCCGTTCAGGTCGACCAGGTAGATGCGGCCCAGGTCGTCCTCGCCGAACGAGCTGATCTTGTAGCTCGTGTCGGCGATGGGGTCAGGCAGCGACGATCCCGCGACGAAGTTGGCCGGGATGATCCAGACACGGCCCGAGCAGTAGTCGCCGAAGACGTAACGGCCTTCCATTGCTGCGCCGGGCCGGCGCGCAACGTAACCGCCCGTAACGGCGCAGTTGCCGCCGCCGAAATCGCTGTGCGCGTAATCCAGGATCGGCTTCTTGTAGCACGTGCCGGAGCACAGATTGCCGGACACATGGCCCTTCCAGCTGTAGTAGTGGAGGCCCTCCAGCTTGCGCCAGCCGAAGTTGACCGCCTTCCCGGACTTGACCCGATCTATCTCCTCGTAGGCGAACTGGCCGACGTCGCCGCACCAAAGCTTGCCGGTATGGTCATCGAACGAGCAGCGCCACGGATTGCGCAGGCCGTACGACCAGATCTCGTCCTTGCCCGCCCTGCCGACATACGGATTGCCAGGTGGGATGGAGTACGTAAGCGGCCCGGCGCCGTCGGGGTCGAGCGGGTTGATGCGCAGAATCTTGCCCCACCACGCCTTCAGGTTCTGGGCTCGGTTCTTTGGATCGCCGGTGCCGCCGCCGTCGCCAAGGGAGACGTACAGGTAGTCGCCTTTGAAGGCCAGCCAGCCACCGTTGTGATTGCTGTAGGGATCCTTGATCGTGAGCAGCACACGTTCGCTGTCGGGGTCGGCCGCGTTCACGTCGTCCGTTGAACGCTTGAATTCGGCGAGAACCTCGGCATTGCCGCCACTCGGCGTGTAGTAGACATAGAACAGGCCATTCGTGGCGTAGTCCGGATGAAACGCGAGGCCAAGCAAGCCCTGCTCGCCGCCTGCCTGGCTCACCAGGCTCGAGATGTCCAGGAAGGTCGTGGTCGAGTCGTCGTCCTCGATGATCTTGATTCGCCCCGCGCGTTCCACGACGAAGAGCCTGCTGTCACCGGCGTTGGTCACGTAAACCGGATTGTTGAGATCGTCGGTGACCAGGGTCAGCGGGAACTCGTCGGCGTTCACGCTTGGCACGCCGAGCGCGAGCAGGGTGACCGCGAGAGTGGCCACGATGATTGTCAATCGACGCACGAGATCTCCCCCGGTGGCCATTTGATAGCAACGGAGTCCGAAGCTAGCGGGTGCCAATCCTGACGCAAGCGCTCTCCGCGCGGCTCGATCATTGCGACGTGATGTTCACGCTGTATTCGTTGTTGTTCTCGTTGGACTCGCCCACCACGTTGTCCGAGTCAATCGTGACACCCACGCTGCAGGCGCCGGTGTTGCTGAAGGTGAACGTCAGTCGAATGAATCTGTCGGCACCCGCTGCCAGACCGGCCACGTCATGCGGCGCCTGGCTGAAGGCCTCGTTTGGGCAGGATCCGTAGAAATCCACGCTGAACGGACCAGCATCGCCCGGGCCGAGGTTCTGGACATACATCGCCCCCGCTGCCTCCACACCGTGCGTCACCGTTGCCGGCACGCCGAACGACTTGACGACCAAATCGGGCAACAGTGGTGCGGCAGTAGGAGTAGCGGTGGGTGAAGCGCTGGGAGACGCCGTCGGCGACGCCGTCGGCGCAGAGGTTGGCTTGCTTGACGGTCGCGGCGAGTGACTCTTCCTGGGTTTGGGCGTCACGCTCGAGGACGGTGTCGAAGGTGGCGCAGTCGCCCCCGGCGACTCGCCGGCGGCCGACGTCGCTTCTGGCGGCCCTGACGCGGCGCTCGCGGGTACCCCTGTAGGAACAGTGTTCGGGCTCGGAGACACATCCACGGCCGGCGTTGCGCTGCCCGGCGCACTGATCGTTGCGCAAGCCGAGACAATGACGGCCACCGCCACGCTCAGGAGGGCGTTGATCCCTGGCAGACCTGGTCCGTGCATTAGGCGTCGCATCTTGACTTCCCTCTGGCGCGCTTCGGCTGCCCTTTTTGGTCCCTCCCAGCCCGAGGTGCCGCGGAACCGTAGCAGGCCACGCCAGCCGCCTGATCAGCTGCGCGCCTGCCTGCCCTAATGGGTCGGGGGAATGTACGGCTGGCGGACCGTTAGTAGCATTGACCGGCACGATGAGCTTCCCTGCCCAGTGAGCACGTTCGAATTCCATGTCGCCCGCGCGGCCCGCCAGCGCTACTCGTTTGACGAGTCGCTCTTCGGGCTGAGCGGCAATGTCGTGTTCGCCGATTACGCCGCGGCGCGCCGCTTCGCCCAGCAGATGAACGATCAGCGCGACCTTGGCGCAGACCCCGGCGCGGCGGTGCGCGCCGGTGACCTGAACGCCATGGGCCTCGTCGACGAGATCCTCCACTTCGTCGTGGGCATGTACCGCCAGGAGCGCAACCCGCAGGCGATGTCCGGCGCGCTCGAGTTCTTGAACGAGCGGCTCACCCCGGCTGGCGTGCAGCTGACCCTCGAGGCGTTCGTGGCCGAGTTTCCCAACGTCGCCGCGTACCGCGGCGACGTGTCGCCGACCGTGTACCTGGCCGGCGCGACTGACGGAATCCCGAACCGGGAGATCGCGCTCGAGGAGCTGCTGATGGTCTGGCTGGCCAACGGCAATCCCGCGTTTGCGCCTTATGGCGAGCTGTTCGACGACCGAAACCTCGAGGATGGGAGCGCCTATATCGCCCTCGTTCGCGGGCTCGCGAGCTACTTCAAGACGCAGCCGACATTTGGACCCGATGGCGACGACCTGATCACGCTGCTGCGCCGCCCCGCGATGGAAGCGACCGGCTCGCTGGCCGCTCAGCTGCGCTGGATCCGCGACCGCTGGGGCTTCGTCGCCGAGCGCTTTGGCGATCGACTCGTCATCTCGCTCGACGTGATGAGCGAGGAGGAGCGCGCGGTCTGGATGCGTTTTCATGCGGCCGACGGCGGGGCAGATGGCCACGGTGACGCGGACGTATCTGCGCTCCATGGATTCAGCACCGGCTTCAGCGCCGACGAGGAGGTCGAGCGCTTCAGCCAGGACCTGGACTGGATGCCGCGTGTCGTGCTCATGGCCAAGAGCACCTACGTCTGGCTCGACCAGCTCTCACGGGCGTACGGCCGCCCCATCTGGCGTCTCGATCAGATACCGGACGAGGAGCTTGATCGGCTGCATCGCGCCGGATTCACGGGGCTGTGGCTGATCGGGCTGTGGGAGCGCAGCCTCGCCTCGCGCGCGATCAAGCAGATGCGCGGCAACCCGGAGGCGGTGGCCAGCGCATACTCGCTGATGGACTACCGCATCGCCGATGACCTGGGCGGAGACGAGGCATACCGAGACCTGCGCGACCGCGCGTGGTCGCGCGGCCTCCGTCTCGCGTCGGACATGGTCCCCAACCACATGGGCGTCGACTCGCGCTGGGTCGTCGAGCATCCCGACTGGTTCATGAGCCGGCCTGATGCGCCCTACCCGGCCTACTCGTACAACGGCCCAAATCTGTCGGCGGATGCGCGCGTCGGCATCTACCTCGAGGATCACTACTTCGACAACACGGACGCGGCGGTGACGTTCAAGCGCCTCGACCACTGGAGCGGCGAGGCGCGCTACATCTACCACGGCAACGACGGCACATCCATGCCGTGGAACGACACGGCACAGCTCGACTACCTCAAGGCTGAGGTCCGTGAGGCTGTCATCCAGACGATCCTCCAGGTCGCGCGCCAGTTCCCGATCATTCGCTTCGACGCGGCGATGACGCTGGCCAAGAAACACATTGAGCGACTCTGGTATCCCGAGCCGGGCAGCGGCGGGGCAATCCCGTCACGCGCCGAGTACGCCATGCGCAAGGCCGACTTCGACCGCGCCATGCCGGTCGAGTTCTGGCGCGAGGTCGTAGATCGGGTGGCCGCAGAAGCGCCCGACACGCTCCTGCTGGCGGAGGCCTTCTGGCTGATGGAGGGCTACTTCGTTCGCACACTGGGCATGCACCGCGTCTACAACAGCGCGTTCATGAACATGATGCGTGACGAGAAGAACGCTGAGTACCGCCTGGTCGTCAAGAACACGCTCGAGTTCGACCCACAGATCCTCAAGCGCTATGTCAACTTCATGAACAATCCCGACGAGCGGACCGCCGTCGACCAGTTCGGCAAGGGCGACAAGTACTTCGGCGTGGCCACGGTCATGGCCACCATGCCCGGTTTGCCGATGTTCGGCCACGGCCAGATTGAAGGCTATGCCGAGCGATACGGCATGGAGTACCGCCGTGCGTACCAGGACGAGACGCCCGATCCGGATCTGGTCGCTCGCCACGAGCGGGAGATATTCCCGCTCCTGCATCAGCGCTGGCTTTTCGCGGAGGTCGACAGCTTCACGCTGTACGACTTCATGACGGCCGATGGATCGATTAACGAGGACGTGTTCGCGTTCTCCAACTCGCACGATGGACAGCGCTCGCTGATCGTCTACCACAACCGCTATGCCGAGACGTCGGGCTGGATCAGGTCGGCGGCGGTTACAGGCGCCCCACTCGCCCGAACCCTGGGGCTGCGCGGCGCGGCCGAGGATTGGCTGATCATGCGCGACGCTCGCTCCGGGCAGGAGTATCTGCGCTCGCAACGCGAGCTCGTCGACCGCGGCCTGGCCCTGACCTTGCATGCCTACGAGACGCAGGTGTACACGGAGCTGCGGGATGTCCACGATGGCGACGGTCGCTACGCTCGCCTCGCCGCGTGGCTCGAGGGCAGGGGAGTGCCGTCGATCGACGAAGCGATGCTCGAGCTCGAGCTGCAGCCGCTGCACGACGCGCTGCGCGCCGCCGACGAGAGTGCGGCGCTGGCTGAGGTTGCGCGGCTAATTGACGTTGAGCCACCTGTCGCACCGGCAGCCGTTGCCGGCTCAGCCTCTGTGACTGCGCCCGACCAGCGCGCGCTGGCGCGCTCGGTCGAGGCGCTCGTCGCTGCGCACAAGCCCGACATGGGGCGCGGAAAGTGGGTCTACGACTGGCTCGTGGACCGCGTCTGGAGCAACGCCGACCTGGTCGCGCTGATGCTCGACCTGCAGTCGCGCGGCGCCAGCGGTCGGCGCACCGACAAGAGGTCGATGGATCTGCTTGCTGACGAACGGTTCCGGCGGTCCATAGGCGTCAACGAGCACGATGGCACGGCCTACTTCAACCGCGAGCTCTTCAACGAGGCCGTGGCATGGCTTGAATTGCCGGAGCCGGAAGCTCTCCGCGCGATGGCCAAGAAAGCGCAGTATCGGGTCGAGGAAATGAAGCGACTGATGGGCCAACCTCCGATGTGGGCGTCGACAAGGCCGGCTCGCACGAGCTCTCGGAAGCCGACCGGCTCGCGCACTCGCCGACCAGATTCCGCTTCGCCACCGGATTCGACCAAGTGAACCGGCGCGTGGTCTCAGCTGTTGTTGATCAGGAAGACCTTGCCGTGCTTGATGTCGACAACGTACAGGCGACCGTCGGCGCCCTCGCCGAAGGAGCTGATCCTCATGCCCAGGTCCGCGACGGGCTTGGGCAGTTTGGTGCCGGCCTCGTAGTTGGCCGGTATGGTCCATATCTGCGCGGTGCAGTAATCGCCAAAAACATAGTTGCCTTCGAGCTGGGCACCCGCCCGACGCGATACGTAGCCGCCGATGACGACGCATCTCCGACCGTGGCCGTACTCGGCGATCGGCAGGACCTTGCAGTTGGCCGTGCATAGCGCGCCGCTCGTTTGGTTCGGGTACTTGTAGTAGTGGAATCCCTCGAGCAGGGGCCAGCCGTAGTTGTTGCCGGCCGCGTCCGACCGATCGATCTCCTCGTACTTGAATTGGCCGGCGTCGCCGCACCACAGCTTTCCGGTCTGGCGGTCAAACGAGCAGCGCCACGGATTGCGCAGGCCGTAGGCCCAGATCTCTGGCCTGGACGTCGTCCCGACAAACGGGTTGTCGGCCGGAACGCTGTACGTCCGCGGCCCATTTCCGTCGGGATCGAGCGGATTTATGCGCAGGATCTTGCCCCACAACTTATTGAGGTTCTGAGCAGGGCTCTTGGACAGCGCACCGTCCCCCTGGGAGATGTACAGGTACTGCCCGCTGAAGCCCAGCCATCCTCCGTTGTGGCCGGCGGTGGGCTGGCCGTACTTCATCACTATGCGCGCGCTCGCAGGGTTCGCGACGTTCGGGTCGCCTGCCGAAACCTTGTACTCGGCGATGACGTTGCGACCGCGTTTCTTGGCGTTGTACTTCACGTAGAAGAGCCCGTTCGTCGCGTAATCGGGGTGGAACGCCAAACCCAGCAGTCCCTGCTCGTCTCCGAAGCGGATCAATGCGCTCAGATCAAGAAACGTTCCGCCTCCGACGATCTTGATCTTGCCCGTCTGCTCGACAACAAACAGTCGCTTATCACCGGCATTCGTCACAAAAACAGGTTTTGTGTAGCCGCCCTGCACCAGGCTCACCGAAAAGCCGGCGGCCGTCGTAGTGGCGGGCTGCGACGACATGGCAAAGACCACCGCGACCGTCACCAAGAACGGTCTCATCGAACGCGCAGCGCGCGTCAGCCATGCCATAGCGGCCATTTCGAGCTCCACGTAGGAACTGAATGCCTGATGAGCATAGCGCCCAGCGCAAGACCCTCCGCCGCCGTCGGGACGGATTGTCGATTTTCAAGTTTTCCGGACAAAACTCGATCGTATACAGGAACCCTCCAGTGACACAGAGAGATATCGACGGCCGGCAGCGCCCCGTTATCGAGAACGTCTCGCCGCAGGTCGACGCGGGTCGATTTCCGGTCAAACGGGTTGTCGGTGACGTCCTCGTCGTGGAGGCCGACATCTTTGCCGACGGTCATGACGAGGTTCGCGCCACGCTGTCCTGGTCGCGCGGTGACGACGCTGGGGAGTGGCAGCAGATCGAGATGGAGTCGCTCGGCAACGATCGCTTCCGAGCGTCGTTTGCGTTGAGCGAGATAGGCCGGTACCGATATTCCGTGACCGGCTGGGTCGATCACTGGCGGACTTGGGCTCACGATCTTCAAAAGCGCGTCGACGTGGGCCAGGAGGTGACGGTCGACCTTCAGATCGGTGCGCGGATCATCGAAGCTGCGGCATCACGTGCCGGTCAAGGCAGCGGCGACCAACAGCTTCTGGCTGCCGCAGCGGCGAACCTGACCGCCAGGCAGGCGCTGGACGAATCATTTGCACAGATCGTTGAGAGCCATCCGGATCTGACCTGGTCCACGACGCTCGATCAGCCGCTGACCGTGACCGTCGATCCCGTGCGAGCGCGATTCTCGGCCTGGTACGAGCTGTTCCCGCGCTCGACGTCGCCCGACCCCAAGCGCCATGGCACCTTCGACGACGTCATCGGCAGGCTCGAGTACGTCAAGGCGCTTGGCTTCGACGTGCTCTATCTCCCGCCCATCTCGCCCATCGGGCGCCAGTTTCGCAAGGGCCCGAACAACGTTCCGTCGCAGAGCCTGGGCGATCCGGGAGTGCCGTGGGCGATAGGTGGTGCAACGGGCGGCCACACCGCCGTCCACCCAGAGCTGGGCGACATCGGCGGCTTCGAGCGCCTGGTCCACGAAGCGCGCCGGCGCGGCATCGAGGTCGCGCTCGACATCGCCTTCCAGGCCTCGCCCGACCACCCGTGGGTGAGCGAGCATCCCGACTGGTTCCGAGCGCGCCCCGACGGCACCATCCAATACGCCGAGAACCCGCCCAAGAAATACCAGGACATCTACCCGTTCGACTTCGAAAGCGAAGATTGGCGCGGCCTGTGGGACGGGCTGAACGACGTGTTCCGCTACTGGATCAGCCGCGGCGTGAACATCTTTCGCGTCGACAATCCGCACACCAAGGCGTTCCCGTTCTGGGAGTGGTGCATCGCCGATATCAAGCGCGACCAGCCCCAGGTGCTTTTCCTGGCCGAGGCCTTCACTCGGCCCAAGATCATGTATCGCCTGGCCAAGATCGGCTTCAGCCAGAGCTACACGTATTTCACGTGGCGCAACGGGGCGGCCGAGATGGAGGAGTACCTGACCGAGCTGACCCGGCCGCCGGTCTCGGATTTCTTCCGCCCCAACTTCTGGCCGAACACGCCCGACATCCTGCACGCCGACCTGCAGACCGGCGGCCCAGCGGCGTTCGACGCGCGCCTGGTGCTCGCGGCGACGCTGTCGTCGAGCTACGGCATCTACGGGCCTGCGTACGAGCTCGGCGAGGCGACGCCGCGCGAGCCGGATAGCGAGGAGTACCTGGACTCGGAGAAGTACCAGCAACGGACCTGGGACCTGACCGGCAGCCAGGAGCTGCGCGCGCTGATCACGCGAGTCAACGCCGCTCGGCGCGCGCACCCAGCACTGCAGACCAACGAGCGGCTGATGTTCCATCCGGTCGACAACCCGAACCTGCTTGCCTACACGAAGAACACGGCCGATCAGCGCGATGTCATCCTGACCGTCGTGAACTTCGATTACGACGACGTCCAGTCCGGGACGATCGAGCTGGACCTCGCTGCCCTTGGCGTGGCGGAGGACAAGCCATATCGCGTCGTGGACCTGCTCGACGATGCGACGTACACGTGGTCCGGGCCGCTGGCCTGGGTCGAGCTGGACCCGGACGTTCGCGCTGCGCACGTCTTCTGGCTGAGGCGCCGGTCATGACCGGTGTCCTCGGTTGCCGTCAAATGTCGGCTGGGTCGACCTTGAACAGGACTCCACGTTTGTCTTTCGTTGAAATTAGGTCGCGCCACGATCGAGCAGCAGCGCTGAATGGACGAGATGACCTCAGGGACCCGCGTAACGTCGGCGGGCACGACAAATGACGGGTACCGGGTCCGTTTTTGATTCCAACGTCGGCTGCGCCGACACCTGCCACAAATCGGGGCGCAGCTGATGGCGCGCAGGGATCGCAGCACGACAGTCGGCAGCGACCCGCTCTGGTACAAGGACGCGGTCATCTACGAGCTGCACGTCAAGGCGTTCTTCGACAGTGACGCCGACGGCATGGGCGACTTTCCAGGTCTGACCCAGAAGCTCGACTACCTCGCCGATCTGGGCGTGACCGCGCTCTGGCTGCTTCCGTTCTATCCCTCGCCGGGCAAGGACGACGGCTATGACATCGCCCAGTACGACGGCGTGAATCCCGACTACGGCACCCTGCGTGACGTGAAGGTCCTCATCCGCGAGGCGCATGCACGCGGCGTGCGCGTGATCACCGAGCTGGTCTGCAACCACACCTCCGACCAGCACCCGTGGTTCCGGCGCGCACGCAAGTCACCGCCGGGCAGCGTCTTCCGCGACTACTACGTATGGACCGACGATCCGGAGAAGTACAAGGACGCGCGAATCATCTTCAAGGACTTCGAGCGCTCCAACTGGACGTGGGATCCGGTCGCCGACGCCTACTACTGGCACCGCTTCTACCACCACCAGCCCGACCTGAACTTCGACAACCCGCGCGTCCGCTCGGAGGTCATCAAGGCGCTCGAATTCTGGCTCGACCTGGGCGTCGATGGGCTGCGCCTGGATGCCGTTCCGTACCTCTACGAGCGCGAGGGCACGAACGGCGAAAACCTGCCCGAGACGCACGCGTTCCTGCGCGAGCTGCGCTCCCACGTGGATCGCCACTACGGCGACCGCATGCTCCTGGCAGAGGCCAACCAATGGCCCGAGGATGCGGTCGCCTATTTTGGCGCCGGGGACGAATGCCACATGTGCTTCAACTTCCCGGTCATGCCGCGCATGTACATGGCGCTGCGCATGGAGGATCGCTTCCCGCTCTACGACATCCTCGAGCAGACGCCGGCGATCCCCGACACGGCGCAATGGGCGCTCTTCCTGCGCAACCACGACGAGCTGACGCTCGAGATGGTCACCGACGAGGAGCGCGACTACATGTACCGGGTCTACGCGCACGACCCACAGATGCGCATCAACCTCGGCATCCGGCGGCGCCTGGCGCCGTTGTTGGGCAGCAACCGACGGCGGATCGAGCTCCTCAACGGCCTGCTGATGTCGCTGCCCGGGACCCCGGTCCTCTACTACGGCGACGAGATCGGCATGGGCGACAACGTCTATCTCGGTGATCGCAACGGCGTGCGCACGCCCATGCAGTGGAGCGGTGACCGCAACGCCGGCTTCAGCAATGCCAACCGGCAGCGCCTCTTCCTGCCTGTGATCACCGACCCCGAGTACCACTACGAAGCGGTCAACGTCGAAGCCCAGCAGGCCAACCCGCAGTCGCTGCTGTGGTGGATGAAACGCCTCATCGCGCTGCGCAAGGAGCATGTCGCGTTCGGGCGCGGCTCGCTCACCTTCCTGCATCCCGACAACCGACGCATCGTGGCCTTCGTCCGCGAGCACGAAGACGAGCGCATCCTGGTCGTGGCCAACATGTCGCGCTTCGTGCAGTACGCGGACCTGGACCTGTCTCCATACCGCGGGCTCGTCCCGGTCGAGATGTTCGGCCGTGTTGAATTCCCGCGCGTCGAGGAGAGACCGCTCTTCCTGACGCTCGGCCCGCACTCGTTCATCTGGTTCTCGCTCGAGGCGAACCCGTCAGGGCACGGGTCCGAGGTACGGGCCGCCGAGGAGCGGGCACCCACCCTGAGCGTTGCTGCGAACCTCGACAGCCTGCTCATGGGCCGCGCCCGCGGCCAGCTCATTGCGGCGCTGCCGGCGTACCTGCGGGCGCGGCGTTGGTTCCGCTCGAAGGCGCGGCGGATCAAGTCCGTGGCACTCCAGGACAGCATTCGCGTCGCGGTCGATGGCGGCGGAGTGGCTGAGCGCGAGGCGTGCATCGCAATCTTCGACGTGAACTACACCGAGGGCGAGTCGGAGTCTTACGTGCTGCCTCTCGCGCTCGGTCGGGGCGAGGACGTGGACCGGATCCTGGCCCTGACGCCACAGGCGGTCGTCGCATACGTCTCGCCACCGGGGGCGGACGTCGAGGATCCCCCGTGGCTTCTCTACGACGCAATCTACGACGCTCGTTTCTCGACCGAGCTGCTCAACTCCATCGGCAGCCGGCGCCGTTTCGCCGGGCGAAACGGCGAGGTGGCCGCCTCACCCACGGACGCCTTCCGTCGGCTACGCGGCTCGCGCCGCGATCGGCTTGAGCCGTCCGTGGGCCGCGCGGAGCAGAGCAATACGTCGGTCGCCTTTGGCGATCGGCTCATGCTCAAGCTCTTCCGTTGCATCGAGCCCGGGATAAACCCTGACATCGAGGTCGGCAACGCCCTGACCGTGGCCGGTTTCGAGCACACGCCCGCAGTGGCAGGCTGGCTGGCCTATCGGAGCAAGGGCGATCAGCCCGCGGCTCTCGGGCTGCTCCAGCAATATGTCCCCAACGAGGGCGACGTCTGGGAGTACACGCTCGACCAGGTCGGCGACTTCTACGAGCGCGCCGCTGCCGACGACGCCGTACCCACCGAGCACGTGGCATCTGCGCTCGTCGATGTCCTTGCCGCATGCTACGAGCCGATCTCGGATGCGGCGCTCGAGTCCATCGGCTCGTTCGTGGGAGTTGCCCGACTGCTCGGTCGGCGAACGGCGCAGCTGCATGCGGCACTCGCGCAGGTCGATGACGCGGGGTTCACGCCCGAGCCGTTCACGGCCCTTTACCAACGGTCGGTCTTCCAGACTCTGCGCAACCAGGCGGCGGCAGTGCTGGCAATGCTTCGCCGACGCGAAAGCGCTCTCGCGGATGACGTTCTCGCTCAGGCCGGACGTGCCTTGAATCTTGCGCCGCAGATCATGGCCGAGGTCGGGAAGCTGACGCAGGCCAAGCCGAAGGCGGTGCGCATCAGGACGCACGGGGATTACCACGCCGGCCAGGTGCTCTGGACGGGCAAGGACGTGGTCATCATCGACTTCGAGGGCGAACCAGGTCGGCGGCTGTCCGAGCGCCGTTTCAGACGCTCGGCGCTGACCGACGTCGCGGGAATGCTGCGCTCATTCCACTACGCCGCATACGGAACGTTGCTCAATCCCAGGATCGGCGGCGCCGTAAGGCCCGAGGACGTCGATCGGCTGGAGCGCTGGGCCGGCTTCTGGTACCTGCGTGTCGCGGCCTCCTTCCTGGGCGCCTACCTCGACGAGGCGCACGGCCAGGCATTCCTGCCGCAGGACGCCGACGAGCTGCGCACGTCGCTCGAGCTGGCGATGCTGCAGAAAGTGCTCTACGAGCTGAACTACGAGCTCAACAACCGGCCCGACTGGGTATCGATCCCGGTGCGCGGCCTGCTCGACCTGTTCGGCCAGCTGCCCGACCAGCCCAAATCAGGCGAGCAGATCGAGCGGTCGTAGCCTCAGAACGGCGGCCAGGGCACGGCCGGGCGCGTCGGATCCGGCTGTGGGAAAACGCACGAATCAATGAGCGACTGCGCTCGTCCGATCGTTGCCTCAATCTCTCGGTCGCTGAGCAGGTCGGCAAGGCCCGCACCCAACTCGCTTCCGAGCGCCTCTCTCACGCGAACAATGCGCGCCATCTCGTCTGCGCCGACCCTGGTTCCCCGCCACGACCAGAGCACGGTGCGCAGCTTCGGATCGCGACTGAAGCAGATGCCGTGGTCGACGCCGAAGATGTGGCCCGACTCGACCGGCAACAGGTGCGTTCCCTTGCGATCGGCGTTGTTCACGATCGCGTCAAACAGGCACACGCTCCTGAGCCGCGGATCGCTGGTCATGACCATCTCGAGGACGTCGACCGTGTCGTCGATCTCCACCCACGCCTGGAGCATGCCCGGTCCGAGCGGCCCGTCACGCAGCAGCGTCGGCGGAACGATCTGCCAGCCGGTCACCTCCGATACCAGGAACGCGGCGCGCTCGCGATTGCCGAGCGTGCCGATGGGAAAGTCGTCGAGCGGGCGTTCACCGCGACGGGGCTTGTACACAGCCAGCATGCCGCTCTCGCCGTCGTTGACCTGGCACAGGAACGTGGCGTTGGTCGCGTCGGCCAGCCGTCCGACCACCTCGATATCGCCCTCGGCAAGCAGGACGAGCGTCGCGGTCGCATCGGCCGGCGGTTTGCCGCGGACCTCGAACGGATTCTCGGTCAGTGTGTGTACCCGTTGCGCCGCGCGCAGAAGTGGCCCGTCGGCTCGAGCGGCTCGCCGCACATGGGGCAGGGCGGTCGCCCCGCCTGCACGACCGCGATGGCATTGCTGGCGAACTCGAGCGCGGCGTCCGGCTCGAGCTGAACGCGGACAACATCAAGCTCGGCTGCGGCAGGCGACGCATCGACCTCGGCCAGGCGGGCGATCGCCGCGCGCAGCGCGTCGGCGTCGTTCAGCTCGGCCTGTGCCTCGCTTCCTTCGTCATCCTCCTCGACGTCCATGTCGTCCTCGCCCATCTCACGCGCCTCGATCACGACGCGCTCCGCCGCGGCGTCCCAGCCCAGCGTCAGTGTCCCGACTCGGAACTCCTCGACGACCGGTTGGGCCAGCTCAGGCGTCGCTACCGCGGGCTCGTCGCCAACGTCGACACCACGTTGGCGGAGCGCAAGCAGGAGAGTGGCCACGCGCTCTGCGAGCACCGCGACCTGTGCCTTTTCGAGTGCCACAGAGACGATCTGGCCGTCCTTGCTTGCCTGCAGGAAGAACGTGCGTTGGCCGGGTTGGCCTACGGCACCGGCTACGAATCGGTCTGGCGGATCAAATGTGTATACGCGACGGGCCATGTTTACTCCGGTTGGACGAGCAATCGCTGCGCTTCCGTGACGAACTGCCTCGGCAGCGCACCGCCGATGACTCTAATACTCTTCGAGGTCCCAGCCCTACTTTCTAATGGAGGCTCTGCGGCGTGCAGTTCCGGATCGTTGCCGTCCCCGAAGCGGCGCCACTTGACGCCCTCATCGTGCCTGTTTTCATGGAAGGTGGCGCGGCCAGTGGCACCCCATCTGCTGATCGCGACAGCGCGGCGTGGTTGCTGCGCGCGCAGGCCTCATCCAAGCTGTTCTCGACGGCGACCCACCTCCGTGGCGAAGGCGGCGAGGCCACGCGTCTTGTCGTAGTCGCCGCTGGCCGGCGCGAGGATTACGACGTCCAGCGCGCCTGGCAGACGGTCAGCGCCGGGGTACGAGCGTTGTGGGGCTCGCCGGCAAAGACCGTCGGCGTGGCGCTCGAGACACAGGCGCTGCCGGCCGATGAGGCGGTTCAGGCAGCCGTCGAGGGTGTCCATTTCGCGCTGTGGCGGCCCGACACGCACCGAACCACTAACGGCGACGACAACGCGCTGCCTCCGATTGATGACGTGCTCCTGATCAGCGGCGACGGGCAGGTCCAGGCGGAGGAGGCCATCCGAATCGGCACGGCCGTGGGCGAGGCCGTCAACTGGGCCCGGACGCTGGCCAACGAGCCGGCCAACCTCATGACGCCGACCCACGTCGCCGCCCAGGCAACCGAGCTCGCCAAGGCAAGCGGTCTCGAGATCGAGGTCCTCGAAGAGGATGCCTGCCGCGCCCTTGGAATGGGCAGCTATCTGTCCGTCGCACACGGCAGTGACGAGCCAGCGAAATTCATCGTCGTCCGCCACCACGGCCGCGGCGGTGACGGCTACGACCTGGGCCTGGTCGGGAAGGGAATCACCTTCGATTCAGGCGGCATCTCGATCAAGCCCGCCGCGGACATGCACCTCATGAAGTACGACATGACTGGTGCCGCGGCCGTGCTTGCGAGCGCGGGCGCAATTGCCCGGTTGGGCCTGAACCTGAACATGATCACGGTCGCACCGTGCACCGAGAACCTGCCCGGCGGGCACGCGACCAAGCCCGGCGACGTGTTCACGAGCATGAGCGGCAAGACGGTCGAGGTGATCAACACCGACGCCGAGGGCAGGCTGGTGCTGATCGACGGCGTTACCTACGCGCAGCGCCAGGGAGCGGTACGCATCGTCGACGTGGCGACGCTCACCGGCGCGATCGCGGTGGCTCTCGGGCATCACTACGCCGGGCTTTTCGGTCGCCCGGGCACGTTCGTCGAGGAGGTACGTCGCGCCGGTGAGCAGAGCGGTGAGCGCCTCTGGCCCATGCCCCTCTCGGACGAGTACCGCGATGACATCCGAAGCGACATCGCCGACATCAAGAACACCGCCGGCCGCGAGGGCGGCGCAATCTACGGGGCTGCGTTCGTTGAAGCTGCCGTCGAGGCGCAGACGGAGTGGGTCCATCTCGACATCGCCAGCGTCGGTTGGTACGACAGCGAAAGAACGTTTTCGCCCAAGGGCCCGCAGGGGCCGGCCGTCAGGACGATCGTCGAGTTAGCGAGTAGCATCGCGTCGCGGCAACGCTGATCTGGCAGGCAGCCACGAAGACGGTGGCTGTGAATTGTCTGAGATCGCGTTAATAAAACGCCATCGCGTGAGTTGCCGATGCGCAACGCGCGCCTGTGACGATTACACACGCTGCACTTTTTGAGGGAATAACAGCCAAGGGAGTTTGTCCGTCTATGCGTGTCTTGCGAGCGAGTCTCGCCGCCCTTCTGCTTGTCGCGGGTCTTGCCCCTGCCGTCTTCGCGGCCGGCGTGCAGATGACCACCGCCTATCCGTCCGTGGTCGCCGACCCCGGTACGACAGTCAAGTTCCCGGTCACCGTCACGACCGACACGCCTCAGCGCGTCAACCTCTCCGTGGCGTCTCAGCCCCAGGGGTGGAATACGCGTCTGCAGGGTGGTGGCTCAACCATCGCTGCCGTTTCGACGGTCCCGGCCACGCTGTCGAGCACGAACGGCACACCAGCGCCGATCGCCGGCGACTTCGCCACGTTCACGGCGGAGGTCACGATCCCCGTAGATGCCCAGGGCGGCCCTCAGCAGGTCGTGCTCAACGGCCAGGCCACCGATGGCTCCACGACGCAGCTGACGCTTGACATCAACATCCAGACGGGCGAAACGGGCTCGGTCACTCTGACGACTGACTTTCCGTCGTTGACCGGCACCACGGCCACGACCTTCAAGTTCAACCTCACGCTCAGCAACGACACCAATCAGCAGATTACGTTCGGCCTCGAGACGGACGCCCCGGCCGGTTGGACGGTGACCGCCAATCCGACAACGGAGGCCAACGCCGCCAGCGCGGTCGTTGACGCGGGTGGCAATCAACAGGTCTCAGTCAGCGCCAAGCCGCCGGCCGATGCCACTGCCGGCACGTACAACGTCACCGTCCGTGCCGTCGGCGGCCCTCAGCCCGTCGAGGCTCAGCTGACGATGAACGTCACCGGCACGTTCGGCATGAGCATGGACACGTCTGACCAGCGCCTCAACGCGAACGTCACCGCCGGCGGCACGACCACGCTGACGCTCGTCGTGACCAATAGCGGCACGGCCGACCTGACCGGCGTCAAGTTCACCTCCACGCCGCCGCGCGACTGGACGGTGACTTTCGATCCGGACACGGTCGACATCGCTGCCGGCGCCACGGAAAACGTAACCGCAACGATCCAGGCATCGAGCAGTGCCCTGGCGGGCGACTACGTGATATCCATGACCGCGCGCTCCAGCGACAACAACGCCAGTGACAGCCTGACCATTCGCGCAACGGTGGATACATCGCCGATCGGCTACGTCATCGGCATCGCGGTCCTCGTCCTCGTTGGTATCGGCCTCTTCTTCGTCTTCCAGCGATATGGCCGTCGCTGAGGTACCGGCCCAGCAGACCGCCAAGCGGCCGGCACGGACCGGCAACGCGATCCGCGCCAAGGGCCTGACCAAGAAGTACGGCGATTTCACCGCGGTCGACAAGCTCGATCTGGCGGTCGACCACGGTGAGGTCTACGGCCTGTTGGGACCCAACGGCGCCGGCAAGACGACGACCATCCTGATGTTGCTCGGCCTGTCCGAGCCGTCAGGTGGAACCGCCCGCGTGCTGGATCTCGATCCAGCTCTGAACCCGACCGCGGTCAAGCGCCGGGTCGGCTATCTGCCCGACAACGTTGGCTTCTACTCGGGTATGACCGGGCGGCAGAACCTGCGCTACACGGCACGCCTCAATCGCATTCCCAAGGACGCCGCTGAGGAACGGATCAGCGCGATGCTGGCTCGCGTCGGGATGACAGACGCGAGCGACAACAAGGTGGAGACCTATTCGCGCGGCATGCGCCAGCGCCTCGGCCTCGCCGACGTCCTGGTCAAGGAGCCATCGATCATCATCCTCGACGAACCCACCACGGCGATCGACCCTGCCGGCGTCGAGGAGGTCCTCGCGCTCGTGCGCGAGCTGGCTGACGAAGGGGCCGCGATCCTGCTCGCGAGCCACCTCCTGCACCAGGTGCAGCAGGTCTGCGACCGCGTGGGCATCTTCGTCTCGGGCAAGCTCGTGGCCAGCGGAACGACCGACAAGCTGGCCGCCCAGGCCGGCACAGGGCCGATCGAGATCGAGCTCGAAGCGGCTCCGCCACTTGATGCCGTGCGCCAGGCAGTGCTCAAGGTCGCGGGCGTGACCAAGGTGTCGAATGACATGCGCGACAAGAACATGTTCGTCGTGACCGCCAATCGCGATGTCCGAGCCGAGCTGGCACGTGCCCTCGTCGAAGCAGGTCACCCCCCGTATCACCTGCGCCGCCGCGGCGATGAGCTCGACGAGGTCTATCGGCGCTACTTCGCCGCCAACGAGCCCACAGGGAGTGCCTCGTGACAGGACAGGCTGACTCGCTCCCGGCGGCGCGCCGGCGCAAGCGCAAGAACATCCGCTCTCAGGGCCCGGAGGCACCGGCGCCCCGCACGTCGCGGGCATCCGCGGCGTCCAAGGCTGACAGCGAGCCGCACTTCCGCTACGGCTGGCGCATCGTCGCGGCCAAGGAGTTCGCAGATCACCTCACGAGCTGGCGCTTCCTTGGCCTGACCATCGTCCTCGCGCTTGCCGGCGCAGCAGCGGTCTATGCCACCGGCGGTGTCATCAAGCAGTTCGCCGAGCAGGCGTCCGGGACGCAGTCGCTATTCCTGATCCTGTTCGCGCCGCCGGCCTCTCTCCAGACCCTCAACCAGGTACCGGCGTTCACGGTCCTGATTCCGTTCCTCATTCCGCTCCTCGGAATCGCCTTCGGCTTCGACGCGATCAACGGCGAGCGCTCGGAGGCGACCCTGCCTCGATTGCTGGCCCAGCCCATCTATCGCGACGATGTGGTCAACGGCAAGTTCGTTGCCGGCCTGACCTCGATCGGGCTGATCCTGGCTGCCGTGATGTGCCTCGTCGGGGCGATAGGTGTCATCCAGCTCGGCATCCTGCCGTCGATCGAGGATGTCCTGCGCCTGTTCGTATGGTGGATCCTGTCGCTGCTCTACATCGGCTTCTGGCTGGCGTTCGCGCTGCTCTGCTCAGTCATCGTCCGGCGCGCGGCTACATCGGCGATCATCGCCTTGTCCGTCTGGCTCGTGCTCAGCCTCTTCTTTGGCCTCGTGGTCGGGATCTTCGCGGGCGTCATGTCGCCGGTGGCGCCCGACTCGGGAACATCGAGCCCCGACACCGTCGCCAACGCCGCTCTCGTGGTCAACCTGAATCGGTTGTCGCCGAGTGAGCTGTACACAGAGGCGACCGGAGCGATTTTGAACCCGACCATTCGGACATCATCGCCAGCACTGGTCACTGCCACCCAGGCGGACCAGGCGGTCACCAGCTTGTTGCCACTCGATCAGAGCATCCTGGTCATCTGGCCGCAGTTCGTGGCGATCATTGCGATGACCATGGTCACATTCGGCATTGCCTACGTCGCCTTCATGCGCCAGGAGATTCGCGCGTAGCGAGCGCTCGCAATTGCGCGCGCATAATCAGCCGATCGACAATCGGTTGAAGTAGCGCGAGGCACAGACATGAAGGGCGACCGCGTCGAAGCAGTGGTCGATACCGGTCAGGGCGTCCAGACGTTCGAGATCGTCGCCCGCAAGGCCGGGCGGAAGATCGAGATAACGACCGCGCGGGGAGTGGTCGAGGTGACCGAGGTCACGCGCTCTGGCACGCCCATTCGAGCCGGGCGCTTCATGGCCAATCGACTGATCGCCCTCGTGGAGCATCCGGCGCTCGAGTCGGACACGAGCGTCGACGTCGAGACACGTCGGCGCATGGGGTCGTCGCGACCCCGGCGCGCATCGTCAGAAGCCGCGCACGACACGCCGCGCCAGCTGACGGTCCTGGGCGACAGCGGCGACGACCTCGAGGTGTGACGCCGGTCAGCGGATGCTGATCACGCGGTAGGTCACCGGACCCGACGGAAGCTCGATGCGAACGTCGTCGCCGGCGTGGGCGCCGATCAGCGCCCGGCCGACAGGCGAATTGTTCGACAGCCGGCCCAGTCCAGGGCTCGCCTCGGTGGATCCGACGATCACGTAGGTCACCTGCTCGCCATCGGATTCGACATCCACGGTCGACCCCAGATGGACCGTATCGAGCGCCTCATTGCGCTCGATGAGCACGTTCGTCCGCAGCATCTGCTCGAGCGTCTGGATGCGACCCTCGATGAATGACTGCTCCTTGCGCGAGTATTCGTATTCGGCGTTCTCGCGCAGGTCCCCGAGCTCGCGCGCGGCGGCGACCCGGGCGATGATCTGCGGCCGCTGAACGGTGCGGAGGTCCTCCAGCTCTGCCTTCAGGCGCTCGAGGCCCTCGCGCGAAACGAACGTCGGCTCGGCAACAGGCCGCACGGGCGCTGCCTTCGGAGTCGGGGTACGTCGCGCCTTCGTTGATGGTTGGGCACCGGCTTTAGTCTGGCGCTTCGTCTTTGCCGCGGGCTTGGCCGTTCCCGGTGTCTCGGCAGTGTCGGCGCGCAGGCTGTTGACCAGGCCATGCGCCTTGGGCACACCATCAGTGGCCATCAGGTTCGCGAAGGGCAGCAGCGCGCCGACAGTGGCATCGCGCCCCAGGTAGGCATTGCGCGCGGCGATCTCCGCGAGCAGCGCGTCCTCATACTCCTCGTGCGCGTCCGTCTCTGCCCACCAGATGCGCAGGTCCGGCAACACCGACAGAGTCTTCAGCCAGTGTCCGCCGCTGTGCGGCCTGGTATCGCCCAGCTCGGTGGCATACATCGAGTTGATCCGGGCGCCGATCTGGCGTGGCGAGCGGCCGATGTACATGACAGGTTCGTCGGGCAGCCAGAACTCGTGCAGTCGCTGTGCGACGTCGGGCGGCGCCGGCCGCGCCCCGTCGAGGGCCAGCAGCGGGACGTGCTCGATCCAGCGTCGCACGGCGACGATATCGATCGGTGCGTCACGCAATCCGCCGGGCAGCTCGACGACGAATATGCCCGGGACGCGACTGTTGACCGGCCGACCCCATGCGGCCGGGCCGTCGACGAGCAAGCCGAGCGAATGGAGCAACTCGCTCGCGCCACGGTGCGTTCCCGTCGTTGATGGAACTTCATTCATACCGATGATTGTCGCGGACCGGGGCCAGCACCGTCATTCGTCGCCGGACGGTCGTCCGCCGCGGCTTGCTGGTACGGCATTCCGCGCGTGACTACCGGCATTGACTATTGAGCGTTTGGGTCCGACGGCATACCGTCTGCGCAGCGCACCGAGCGCGGCCTGCGATCCCGCGCCTGCGTTCAGGATGAGGAGGTCGTCCGGTGATCAGACGCGTCATCACTCTTGCCGTTCCCGTGTTGCTGTTGCTCCTGGCACTGCCGGGTGGCGCCGCCGCCGCCGCCTCTCCGTACCGGGTCAACGTCAAGATCGATCACTGCCAGTTCCACGGCGGCGCGCACGGGCGTGGCTACGTCGAGCTGAAGGTCAAGTCACGCGAGGTGGGCAAGTCGGGCACAACCCAGTTCGTGATCCTGAGCGAGCGACAAGAGAGCTCGGGCCTTCCGTTCGGACCGGGCAAGCCGTACCCAAAGGAGAAGTCCGCGATCTTCCCCAACAACGGGACGAGCTACTACCACGTGACCGATCGGCGTTACGACTTCACCAAGAACGATGAGGTCTCGAGCCGGCTGGTGATCACGGTCAAGTTCAAGAACGGGGCGGGGCACGTGCTCGCCACGCGCACGGTCACCGGGACCCCGTGCTAGAGCGCTTCTAGGCCGCCGGCGCCTGGCGCTTGTCGGCTGGGCCGAGCTCGATGCCCATGTCCGCCAGCCAGCCTCGGATCTGCTTGTAGACGTCCTCCGCGCCGACGATCGGCTCGTCGATCTTCCAATCGGCCGGATGCATGATGAATGGCTCCGTCTGCGGCCCCCCAAGGCCGCCGTGCGAGCCGATCAGCTCCTCGAACGCGGCCACCTCGCCCGTTCCTGGATCGAGCAGACTGATCGCCACGAGGTCGGGGCAGTTGGACATGCCGTCGAGGCGCTTGAGGCCGGTGATCGCGTACTCGCCGTATTCGTGCGTGGGGTCGTGTCCGTCGACCGTGTCTTTGTCGAGATAGCGCTTGCCTGACCCTCCGACAGCGACGGCGCCGTCGACAGAGGAACGGCCCATGAGCATGCCGATGCCCTCGTGGTGGCTGAGCTTATCGACCATACCCGGCCAGGTCTGCTCGATCGTCTCGAGCGTCACGCGGCCCGGGAGGCGGGGAAAGTAGATCAGCGCCAGGTTGCCGCTGGCGCACACGACGAGCTCAGGAGGCCCGCCCTTGGCGTCGACCTGGTCACCGGCCCGCTGATCCTTGGGTGCGAGATCGATGGCGCCATCGTCGGACCGGTTGCGGAACGCAGCGCGCGTCACGGCACCGGTCGAACCCGAGGCGTGCGAGGCCTCAGTCACGACGGCATTCAGGGCTCCCCATTCCTCGACGCGCCCCGTTGCCGCTGCGACATCAGTGGCACCGCCCATCAGCTCCGCGATGTAGTCGTTGAGCGTCTTGCCGTAGCGCTGCCGGAACGTCGCTCCCAGGCTCTGGCCGTGATCGCCAAGCAGAACGAACTTGTACGGCCGCGGCGTGTCTTCGGTCGCTTTGACGAGCGATCGGATCGTCTCATCCACACCGTCAAGCGCGTCGAGCGTCTCGCTTCGCTCCGGGCCCGAATGGTGGGCGATCTCGTCGTAGTCGGTGTAGTCAACGTAGATGACGGGCGTCCCGCGGTACATCTCCTCCATGACGAGCGATGTCGACAGAGAGCGCAGGATGACGTTCGTCGCTGCGCGCGCGATGGGGTACGGCATGCCCCGGTGCATCGAAGGCTCAATGCCCTTGCGCCCCGCGCGGATCGCCTGCCAGTACTCCTTGACAATCTCAGCCACGGTCAGGACCGCTGCGCGCAGGTACTTGTCCGGGCTGATGAAGAACGAATACCAGGCACGACTCTGGCCGAGGCCCTGCTCGGGGTCCTTGATCGTGGCCATCGTGATGTAGCTGCGCACCGCATCGCCGGAGACGAGGTTGCCCACGCTGGCACCGTCATTGGACAGCAACCCTTCGCCGTTCGACGCGCGGCGCACGATCTCGGCGGCATCTTCGGGATGGTTCGAGACAAGCATGCGCTGGCCGTCCTTCTCCCACCAGCGGAACGCAGGGATGAAGCTGTTGTTACCGTGCAGGATGCCGGCCTGGCTGGCGGATGTCTGCGATGGCAGCAGGGCCGTCCACTTGTCGAGTCTCATCTGCCCCGAGCGGATCCAGCTCGAGATGAACGGCACGCGCCCGGCTCGGATCTGCTGGGCGAGGATGGGCTGAGCCAGGCCGTCGATCTGGATGATCACCAGGCCGGGCTCGTCGCTCACGATGGTGTCCGGCTGGCGGCGCGCGAGCTGGGCCACGAGCGCGCCATAGAACGTCTCGCCACTATCGGCATTGAGAATCGCGGCAAAGAGGGTGTTGAACAACGCGAACACGATCGGCCCGAAGAACGCGGCGAGCAGGCCCCTGACCTCGAACTCGGGCAGCAGCCAGTCGACGAACAGGAACGACGCGACCTGCATCACCAGCGTCGCGATGATGACCGCGATCGTCGACACGCCCACGAAGAGCGCCAGCACCACCGGACGAACCAGGGCGTTGAAGAGGGCCAGGACGATGACTGCAAGAACGACGGTCAGCAGGCTGTTGACCACGATGCCGGGCATGATGGCCACGGTCAGCAAGAGCGCGATCGTGCCGCATATGAGCGAAACGATGACGCGCTTGAGCAGCGCCTTACGCCCGGGGCGCCACTTCCACAGGACCTCTATCTGCAGGCGATAGAAGGTTGCCATTTGTTTCACGAGATTCATGCCGGAGCTCCCGACGGAGTGCTCGACTCATTGCGGCTCGATTGGCGGGCGAGGAAGGCTGCCGGGATGGTGATCATCAGCACTGCCACCGCGATCACGATCAGCCAGCCCGTCAGCGACGCGGCAAGACTATGGACCAGAGCACCCAGCAGTACCCGGTTGTCGGGATTGGCGACCACGCCTGAGGCGTCCGCCTGGACGACGAGCAGACCGGCGATAAGCAGGCCGAAGATTACGGTCGTCGTCGCACCCAGCCAGGCAATGGCGTTCCAGCGTCTGTCGGCAAGCAGCACTGCGGCGAGGACTAGCACCACCGCAAGGATCGCCAGAACGATCAGCGCCTCATTGAGCAGGTGGAGCACGTTGCCGATCGTGCCGATTGACGATGCGTCGGCAATCGGAATCTGGCCAAAGTCAGGCGGCAGCTGAGTCTGCAGGTACGTGTCGAGCCGATTGATGTAGTCGGTTCGGTCGGTGGCGGCCGAGAAGCGCGGGAAGTCGGCAGCGGTCGGCAGCACTCCGTCGGTCTGAAGCTGGGTGATGATCGTGTCAACCACGGCCAGCAGGTCGAGCGTCAGCTTGCCATCCGTCGTCGTGAAGTACTCGGAATTGCCGTTGACGATGTTCAGAAAACCCGTGTGAAGTCTCGCCAGCGCCACCGTGAAGACGTCGTGGAACTGCTGGCTGGAGAGCAACTTCTCAACCGCGCTAGCGATGCGGTCGTGAATGGCCTGTGTCACCGGCTCGGCCAGGCGATTGAGCTGACCGGGCAGCCTTTCGCTCAGGCGCTGCTGGAGTGCGAACCGGTCGACGACCTGATCGGCGATCTTGGTGCCCAGCGCATCAATGACCTGCGGATCCGAAGTCGCATTGGTGACGACGGCCACGAAACGGTCGTCGACAAGCGCGGTCTGATGTGTCCACGCTCCCACGGCCGTTGCCGTCGCGGTGAGCGCCGCGAGCAGCACCAACAGTCCGACGAAGGCGTTATGGACTACCCCACGTTGGCGCATGGCGGTTGGCTAGTGCCCGATCGCCGAGGAGGCGCCGACCTGCAGCGCGCCACTGTCGTCGCGCAGCTCGAGGTTTCCGTTGGCGACCGACCACTGGGTCGCCATCTCCAGCGCAGTCAGCAGCTGGTGCTCGAACGTGTCGGCCGGATCTCCGCAGGCCACCAGCGAAGACATCAGCGGTCCGATGGCAATCTTGTTGTTGTCGCCCAAGCTGTAGCCGCCACTGAAGCTGTTGCACCCACCGAAGCCCTCGACCGTGCCATCGGGAAGGAACGAGATGGTTGCCGACACGCCCGTCGGGATCGGCTCGACGCCCTGGTTGCCGTTGTTGACCTGGGTGATGTTCCACGGCCCATCGACTGTCGCAGGGGCCGAACGCGCGTAGGTCAGGACGGTCTCCCCGGCGGCATTGCTCAGCTCCAGGGTGTCGTTGGTAATGGCCCACTTGGTGACGCTGCTCAGTGACGAGTAGTAGCCGGTCTCGAAAGCGTCAGCCGGGTCGCCGCACAGCCTGCGCGTGCCTGCGATCGGACCAAAGCTCAACCCGGTGTCCGCGGTGGTGTAGGGCATGAAGAACTGGTTGCAACCGCCGAAGCCGTCGGCCTGGAGGATCGCGAAATTGAGGGTGACTGTGACTCCGCTCGGCATGGCGCCGCCGGCGATCGTGGACAGCGACCATTCGGAGTTCGCCAACGGGCTGATGAGCGGCGTGGGCGACGCGCCGGCCGAGCCGGAGCACGCGGCCAAGGCGAACGCCACAAGCCCAATGGCCGCAGTGCCGCGCAGCCGGGAAGACACCAATTGCATCGTCCTATTCCCTCTCAAGCGGCGCATGCCACGCCCTACCGCCACGAAAAGTATCAACTTGCGTCGCCGTCCGCGTCGTTCGCTTGGGGTGACGCCGCCGTTGCGCCGCGCATGTCCTGGGCCACGGCCTGCTCTCGCTCCGTGCCGAACGTCAGGCCTTCGATGGCGCCGCGGATGTCTTCCCGCGAACGATTCTGGTTGAGTTTGCGCTTGGCGTCGACGCGGCCGATCAGCAGCTCGAGGCCGACTATCCCCTTGGCCTGCCCATTGATGTAGAGCTCCGGTGCGTCGTCGACGGACCAGGGATCGGGATGTTTCATCTCGTGCGCGTCGACCAGGCGCCGGACATGAGCGAGCAGCCAGTCGTGATCGTCGTGCGCCACGAGCGTGCCGTGGGCGACGACCGTCGTGTAGTTCCACGTGGGAACGACGCGCCCGGTGCGCCGCTTCTCCTCGTACCAGGTCGGCGACACATAAGCGTCCGGACCATTGAAGATGGCAATCGCCTCGGCGCCCGGGCGCGCGTCGCGCCACTGGTCGTTGGGCCGCGCCAGGTGGCCGCGCAGGATGCCGTGCTCGCCCTCATCCGCGTAAAAGAGCATCGGCAGGAGCGACGTCCGCAGCCCTCCAGTCAGCGTTGTCGTTACGAGCGTGGCCGGCACGCTGGCGGCGAGTCGGGCGAGCAGGTCGGGGGCGTCGTCGACGACGAACTTGCCGTGCGCTGGCTGGTACACGGCGGCATCGTAGCCGGGCAAGATTCGGAAATGGATGGAGTAAGTGGCCGTCAGGGGCCCCGCTCCCGCTTGGGACGCAGCCTGACCACGCGCCGCCAGCGCTCGATCGCTCTGCGCGACTCGGATGCCGTGATCCGCGCTCCGGCGAACTCGCCGAGCTGGTAGTCGGTCGCAAGGCGGCCGACGTCGCGGCCAACGACCGTGTCCAGGATGCGCACTGCATGCTCGCGCGGAGTCTCGCCGGTCCGGCGCGCCACCGGAGTCCCGTCGAGTGCGACGAGCGACAGTCGATAGGCCTCGATCGCCGTCCGTGGCGTGGCGCGCCGGACCGGCAGATGCGGCCGCGGGATGTGCGGCAGATGCGGCAGGACGATCGGCTCCGACGCGCGCACCTCGACGGCATCTGACGCAGCGTCTCCGACCTCCGGCCGTGCCAGGAACAGGGCTACCAGCCGAAGCAGGACGATGATGCCGACGACGAAGAGCGCCAACAGGACCCATGTCAGGTCGGGTGGCGCTGAGGTCGGATGCTCGATGAGCGGTGGCAGGTTGGTCGGCTGTGGAATCGGACTGAAGAGCGGTGGCTCGGGATGAACGGCGCTCGACTGGAACAGCCTCGCAATCAGGTCCAGCAGGGCGAAGATCGGCACGCTCATCAAATAGAAGATGGCTACCAGCACCGGGGCGAGCGGGCCGAGCACACCGGCCACGGCCGTTGAGATGGGGAGGCCCAGGACGGCCGACAGCGGTATCCCGATCACGAGCACGAGTGCCACCACTCCGAGCACGATCAGCAGCCAGCGCCGGCGCGCGGCGCGGTCGACCGCATCCACGTCGAGGTCGGAGAGCCTGCTCAGGCCCAGCGAAAGAAGCCCGGCGCTGATGAAACTGAGCGTGGATGTGAACCCGGCCGTGGCGAATTCCTCGTTGCCCGTCAGGCCGCTCATCGAGGCCAGCAGCCAGAAGACGACGAGCCCGGGCACGCCGTAGCTGAAGACGCGCTCAGTCGAGTAGCCGGTCCCGGGTTCGCCGTGCGCGGCGCCGCGCAGCACGGCAATCCCCACCAGCCATGCCCCGGGCTCGACGATGGCATAGCGCGCGAACGCGCCGACATCGCTCGTCGGCACGCCCGATAGCAGCACTGCGATGAACGCCGCGATCATGGCGCTGGAGGTCAGGACCACCGCGTAGCGCGATTGCGACAGGTGGCGTCCCGACCTGGCTATGACCATCCCCGCGAACACCGCGAGCACGAAAGGAAGGATGCTCAGGGGCAAGCCATTGGCCTGCTTGATCCACTGCAGCGTGACGTACAGCAGCGCCAGCCACGAGCCCTCCATCGTGGCCGCGGCGAGCCACGACAGCGCCAGCTCAGCCGACCATCTGGAGCGCATCGGCTGACCTCCAATCCGGCTCGAGCTTGAGGGTGCTGGCGCGAACGCCGAGTGATCTGGCGTGTGCCACCGAATCAGCGGCATCGCGCCCCATGGCAGCCAGTCGGGTGTCCCGGCCAGATGCCGCAAGGTGCCGCAGAGCCTGTCCGAAGTCGGCCGAATCCCGTCCGCTGATGGCGAGGATGCTCGTCGTCGGTGGCATCCGTCGGCCGAGGCTATGGAGCAGCGTCGCGAAAGGCAGCGACGCCCACAGGCTGATGTCGGCCAGCTGGTCGGCGATGCGCTCAATCTGGGCACTGGCCGAGCTCGGAGCGACGTACACGGAGCGCGACTCCGACTGGCTCGTATAGGCGTTGACGCCCAGGCCGCAGGCGATGCCGCTCGCGATCAGGCTGCGCGCGATCGACATCGTTGCGACGCACAGGCTCTCGATGAGCTCATCGTCGTACTGCATCATCCAGAACTGGCCGGGCACGGTCTGGGCGTCGAGGGCGACGAGGATGTCGCGCTCGTGGACGGGGTCGTAGCGGCGGCTGACGGGTCGTGCCGAGTCGCGCGCTGGCCTTCCAGTGGATGCGGCGCAGGGCGTCGCCGGGTTGGTAGGGCCGGACTCCGGCGAACAACGCCGGCTCCTCGAACAGGCCGCGCGGCACCTTGGTCGCACCGGGCAGGTCGCTCAGCGGTGCCGATGCACGAACCGGCACGTGGCGCGGCACCACCCTGTAGACCAGCTTGTCCCTCTGCTCGCTCTCCACGCTGTCGGGAGCGAACAGGTCCGCGACGCGCAGGTGAGCGGCGCTGAAGTCATAGATGCCGCGCCGAGCGGCGACTATGTCGAGCCTGCGCGTCGCACGCTGGAACCAGCCCAGCGTCCAGGTCGTGCGCAGGATTCCGTAGCCCGGCTGGTCGCTCGGCTCGAGGTCACGCCCTGAAACGGTCATGCCCTCGCTGACGAAGTCCTCGACCTGCAGCCAGGGCAGCGGCAACAGCTTGCGGTTGCGGACGGTCAGCTCGAGTGAGATCTCCTCGCCGACCAGCGCCCGCGTGGCGCCGAGCTTGCGCTCATAGGTGACGTTGCGCAGACCGAAGCGCGTCCACAGTGAGCGCAGCAGCCAGACCAGGGCGACGATGACTCCGACGGCGACCAGACCCGGCGCATGGAAGATGGCACCGACGACGACCAGAACCAGCCCGGCGCCGAGGCCGATCACGAGCTGCTCTTGGGTGCCTGCTGCTCGTCGTTCTCGATTGGCGGGGCGGGCATGGTGTCCACGACGCGCTGCACGATCTCCCTCGAATTCGAGCCGCGCAGCGAGTAGTCCAGGTCGAGCACGACGCGGTGATTAAGCACGGCCGGAGCGACGCCCTTCACGTCGTCGGGCAGGACGAAGCTGCGCCCATCAAGGAACGCGAGCGCCTGTGCGGCCCTGTACAGCGCCACGCTCGCGCGCGGACTTCCGCCAAGGCGGACCTCCTTGCGCTCGCGCGTGGCACGAACGATGCCAACGACATACTGCTCGACCGCGTCCGAGACGAGGATCGTGCGCACCGTCTCGCGCATCGCGAGCAGCGTCTTGCCGTCGATGATCGGCTCAACGCTCGCGAGTGGGTCGGCCTGTGAGCGGTAGCGGCTCGCGATGCGCCGCTCGGCTTCACGATCCGGATAGCCCAGCGTCAGGCGCACCAGGAATTTGTCGAGCTGAGCCTCCGGCAACGCAAATGTGCCCTCGAGCTCGATCGGGTTCTGCGTGGCCAGGACCAGGAACGGATCGGGCAGTGGCCTGGTCTCGCCCTCGATCGAGACCTGGGCCTCTTCCATCGCCTCGAGCAGGGCGCTCTGCGTCCGAGGCGTCGCGCGGTTGATCTCGTCGACGAGCAGGACGTTGGTGAAGACCGGGCCCGGGACGAAACGGAAATGGTCGCCCTCAAGCAGGCTCGCGCCAAGGACGTCGCTGGGCAGCAGGTCGGGCGTGCCCTGGACACGCGAGAAGGTCAGTCCCAGCGCACGCGAGAACGATCGCGTGAGAAGCGTCTTGCCAACGCCGGGCACGTCCTCGACGAGTGCGTGGCCGTGGGCGAGCAGCGCGACGGCCAGCAGTCGGAGTGGCTCGTCGTCGACCACGACCGCACGTCCGACCACCTCGCGCAGCTGCGACCAGAAGCGCCGGCCCTCCTCGAGGCGCCGGCCGGGCTCATTGTGCTCGGCTTCCACGGCGTCAGTGTCGCCGATCAGTCGGCTGGTGGTGATGTTCGACCGATATGCTCGCCGTCGTGATCGAGACGCCGTCTCTGTGGCGCCATGCGGACTTCATGAAGCTGTGGACCGGCCAGACCGTCTCGGCTCTTGGCTCGGTCGTGACGCGCACGGCGGTGCCGCTCGTCGCGCTCCTCGTCCTGGGCGCGGGCCCATTCGAGATGGCGCTCATCGTCGTGTCCGCGAGCCTCGCGGTTCTCCTGGTCGGCCTGTTCGCGGGCGCGTGGGTTGACCGGGTTCGGCGGCGCCCCGTGCTCATCTCGGCCGATGCCCTCAGGGCGGTCCTGCTGTTCTCGATTCCCGGCGGCCTATCTGGCCGGCATTTTACGCATGGAGCAGCTCTACCTGGTGGTCTTCGTCGAGGGCTGTCTCGGGGTCCTGTTTGATGCCGCGTATCCCGCGTATGTCCCGTCGCTGATCGGCGTCGACCGGGTCGTGGAGGGCAACAGCAAGCTCGCCTCCAGCTCGTCGCTCGCGGAAATCGGCGGGCCGGGACTCGCCGGCGCGTTGGTCCAGGTGATCGGCGCGCCGTTCACGATGCTGGTCGACGCCGTCTCGTACGTCTTCTCGGCCGTCTCGCTGCTGCTGATCCGGAGACCCGAGCCGGCGCGACCTCCGCGCACCTCGAATACGCGGCTCCGCTCCGAGATCGCCGAAGGCCTGCGCCTCGTGCGCCGTCACCCGGTCCTGCTGCCGCTGACGCTGCGATCGGTGATCGCCCACGTGGCGGGCTCGTTCTACGGGGTGCTGTACACGATCTATCTGATCGACGAGCTCCACCTCAACCCTCTGCTGCTCGGCATCGTCGTGTCCGCGGGCGGCATCGGCTCGCTTATCGGCTCGTTCCTGGCCGCCCGTGTCGTCAACAGGCTCGGCTTTGGGCCGGCGATCATCTGGATGGCCACGGGCGCGTCGATCGTCGGCATCCTCACGCCGCTTGCCGGAGGCCCGATCGCGCTGGCCACGCTGATGGTCTTCCTGCCGCAGCTGATCGGCGACGGCCTCCAGACGATCGAGGGCGTCGCCGAGCTGTCGCTCATCCAGGGCGTCATTCCGGACCGCATCCTGGGCCGCGTCAATGCCAACCTGGAGGTCTTCTCGCACGGCATCGCCTACCCCTTGGGGGCGTTGCTGGCCGCAGGGCTGGCGGGCATCATCGGCGTCCGTGGCGGCATCTTCATCGGGTGGGCCGGGATGGCCGTGTCGATCCTGTTGCTCGTCTTCTCGGCTATTCCGCGCATCCGAACGACACAGGATGTGGCCGCGGTTGAAGGCACGTGAGCCTTTGCCGGCGCTCGACCTCAGCCGAATTGGTGGATGCGAGGACGGGGCCGACCGTCGATCGTGGTTGATCGGACTGATTGGGCTCTGAGCCAGGATGCGGGCGGACGCCCGCCGACACGAAATGGTCCGGGAGGAACGTACGTGGCAGACAAGCAGGTCGTTCTCGCGATCTTCAACGATGAGGCGGCCGCGGATGCGGCAGTCGTGTCGCTGAAGGAGTGGGACAAGACCAACAACCTCGACATCGCCCTGACATCGATCGGCGTCCTCGTCCTTGACGAGGCCGGACAAGGTCAAGACGCACAAGCTCGGCTCGCGCAGCGCCGCAAAAGGTGCCGGGATCGGCCTCGTCCTGGCCGTGATCGCGCCGCCGAGCCTGCTCGCCGGGATCATCGGCGGCGGGATCCTCGGTCACTTCCACCACAAGGGTCTCGGCATGCCGGCCGAGGATCGCGACCGCATCGCGGCCGAGCTGAAGGACGGCAAGGCCGCGGTCGGCGTCCTCGTGGAGAACGTGGATGCAGAGGTGATCATGGACCAGCTGACGTCGTACGGCGGAGTGGCCGAGGTCCATACCGTCACGGCCGAGAACGTCGCCGAGATCGACGCCGCTGCACCCTCTGTCGAGGCGGCCGAAGCCGCTGCCCCGGACGCGGCGCCCGCACAAGGCTGAGTCTTTCGCGATTAGCCATGATTAGGGCCTCGGGTCTGTCCCGAGGCCCAAATCGTTTGTGCTGCAGTCGTAGGGACCGCCGATACCAAGGTCTTCGTCTTGAGCCGGGCTTAGGGGGTCGCCTCTGCGCCCGCGAGTCCGGCCTTCTCGCGTGCGGCGATCTCCTCTTCAAGCAGCATTTGGACGGGCACAGGATGCCCGAACAGGTAGCCCTGCCCGAATTCGACGCCGAGGGCGCGCAGCGTCCCGGCTTCGGCCAGCGTCTCGATCCCCTCGGCAATCAGACGGCAGCCGGCGGTGCGCGAGAAGTGGCGCATGCCGACGACCATCGCCTGGCGTCCGAGGTTGGCGTTGACCCCGTGGACCAGGCTCGTGTCGAGCTTCACGAAGTCCGGCCGGAGGTCGATGATGTGGGCGAAATTGGCGATGCCGGCGCCGGCGTCGTCGACAGCGACGCGAATGTCCTTGCCAAGCGCGCGGATCGACCCCCTCAGGACGTCGTAATCCGCGATCTTTTCGTGCTCCGTGATCTCGAGCACGGTTGGCCGCGCCGCGCGCCGAAGAATGGCGCTCAGCGTTTCGACATCGCAGAGCAGGCGCGGGCTGACGTTGAGGTCGAGCCAGGCTCCAAGTGGCAGGTCCCGCGATGCCTCCACGGCCGCATCGAGCGTCGCGATACTCGAATTCCGGGCCCCAGGCCGACCGACCAGGCGTCTGCGAAGCACTCGTCCGGGGGCTGGCCTGAGTCGAAGCGGGTAAGCGCCTCGTAGCCGGCTACTTCGCTCGACTCGAGGTCGACGATCGCCTGGAAGACCGGGTGGAAGGCCCGGGCTGCGAGAACCGATAGCAGATCCTCGCGCAACTCCGTCTCGTCATGCCTTGCGTGCATTCGTTCCGCCAGCAGTGCGCTCGAGGCGACGCCGAACGAGACGATGCCCGGCATCTTCTCCACGACCATCCGGGCGACCGACTCGTCGAACGTACCCAGGACGACCGTCCCATCAATGTGATCACCGCGCCCGACGGGCCCGTAGGCAAGCGCTTTGAGGCCTCTCTGAAGTGCCGCGGCGCCGCAATCCACCGTCGGCCGGGTCGCTCTCGGCGTAGCGGGCCCACGGCCCACCGGTCGAACGCTCGCGCACCTGGCGCCGCCCTGTCTGGAGGCAGGTAGCGTGCCTGCCATCGCGGGGTAGCCGGCTGGAGCGCTCTGGGCGAGGATCTGGACATCGTCGGCGCCAAGGAAGATCTGGATCGCCGCCATCCCCACAAAAGGCAGCGTGACCAGCGCGTCGCAGATCGTCTGGGCAGCTTCTTCGAGCGATGCTTCGGCCGGGATCTTGTGGACGCTCTCCGTGAGCGCCGCCCGTACGCGAACGTCGATAGCCAGCTCGTCCTCTGCTTCGCGCAGCTTCGTAACGTCGCGGGTCAAGACGACATAGCTGGTGACATTCGCATCTGCGTCGCGCACCGGCGTCATGCTGATCTCGAGATGGCGCGCGTTGCCGCCGCCCGATCGGGCTCTAAGGATTGCAGCCAAGGCTGGCCGGCCAGCGCCGCCGCCTCCAGCTGGGCGAAGCCATCGGTCCGAATAGTGCCCCCGCGATCGTGGCCGCCGGGTGGCCGACCGTCTCCTTGCTGGTCATGCCGATGCAAGGCCAGGAAGGCGGGATTGGCGTAAGTCAGCGTGCCGGCAGCGTCGACGATGACCAGACCATCCGCCAGCTGCGTGAGCACGGCCGCCAGCGAGCTCCCGTTCGCGGCGGATGCTGTCGCGCTCTGTCACGTCGCGCCAGGTGGCGAAGAAGCCATCGTTGAATCGAAGGATCTGGATGCTCAGCGCGCCGACTGGAAGTCGTGCCAGCTGGCTGCGGGATTGCGTATGCCACGCTCTCCTCGACGCACGGCTCGCCGGTCTCGACGACCGCACGGCACGCCTCGACAAACGACTCGCCGTGCACCTCTGGCGCCCAGTCGGGCATGAGCGCGCCGATCAACGCGTCGGGTGTGCTACCGAGGAACGTGCCGGCGACACTGTTCGCGAACTCGATCTTGAAGTCGACGATGACGCCGACTTCGTCTCGCACAGCGGCGCACACCAGGAAGGCGTCGAATATCGCGTCGAGCGAGCCGTTGACGAGCGCCGCCAGCCGCGTGACGGCCTCCTCGGCACGCTTTCTCTTGGTAACGTCGCGAATGAACACGGCCGTCCCGGCCTGCATTGGACAGCTGAGCACCCCAATCCATCGCTCGCTCGAACCCAGCTGCTGTTCGTACTCGATCGCGACGGCTACGGACGCTCTGACCGTCTTGTCGCGCGTCCCCACGATCTCCGGGAACAGGTCCCACGGGCGCCGTCCAACCAGATCAGCCGCGCTCATGCCCGTCAGCTCGACCGCTACGGGATTGACATACGTAACGTGCATGTCCGCGTCGAGGGCCACGAGGCCGATCGGCATCAGCTCGAGGGCTGCGGCGCTGAAATCGCGCAACACCCGCACCTCTTCGACCGACTCTTGGGAGGCGCGCCTCTGCGCCGGCGCCCCACGTGGCCGCACCCGATCCTTAAGCTGATTCATTGGTTGCGAGCAGAATGGCAAGGCACGGCGTAGCTACCGTGGCCTCGCCGGATGGGGCCGTAGAGTCAGCCCGGCATGCGTCGAGGCGCCCCTCTCTGCATCCGGTATACACCCCGCGTCAATTGCGCCTTGATATGAGCGAGCTCGATCGGCCGATATCGGACACGCTCGTGCCACGCACGTGCCGGCCACATGCCAGCTGCCGGGTGAGTCGAGAGAGTTGGCTGGCGAGGAAGGATTCGAACCTTCAACCCCCTGATCCAGAGTCAGGTGCCCTACCGTTAGGCCACTCGCCAGCGACGGAACAAGTGCGACTGCCGCGTGCGCAGCCGGCCAGTTGCCGTTTGCTTGCGGCGTCAGCCCGATTTGGCCTGGACCTTGGCCCACGTGTCCTTGAGCGTCGAGCGTCCGGTTGAAGACCGGCTGCGCCGGGCGCCGTGTCCGGATCCGGGCGTGAAGTAGCCGAGGCGCTCGAACTGCACGGTCGCGCCCGGCGTCGCGTCCGGCCAGCGACGGGCTCGACGAAGGCGCCCGTCAGGACCGTCTCCGAGTCGGGGTTGAGGTCGCCGAACAGGTCGCCGTCCGGCGCCCGGGTGGGGTCGGTGAAGAGGTGGTCGTACAGGCGCACCTCGGCCGGGACGGCGTGCGCCGCGGAGACCCAGTGCAGGGTCGCCTTCGGGCGCCGGCCGTCGGGCGCGTCGCCGCCGCGCGTGGCCGGGTCGTACGTGCAGCGCAGCTCGACCACGTTGCCGTCGCGCGTCCTTGACGACCTCTGTGCAGGTGACGAAGTAGGCGGACGCGCAGCCGGACCTCGCGTCCCGGGCGCGAGGCGGAAGAACTTGGGCGCGGGCTCCTCCATGAAGTCGTCGCGCTCGATCCACAGCTCGCGCGAGAAGGCCGACCTCGCGCGGGTCCCGGCCGCGGGATCCTCGGGGTTGTTGGCGACGGCGACATCTCCTCGACCTGGCCGTCGGGATAGTTCTCGATCACGACCTTGAGCGGGTCGAGGACGCGCGAACCGGCGCGGCGCCGTCCGGTTGAGGACGTTGCGGACGGCGTGTTCGAGCTGCCCGACCTCGATCGACGCTGTCGGCCTTGGCGACGCCGATCTCCGGTCGCGAAGTCGCGGATGCCCTCGGCCGGGAAGCCACGCCGCCGCAACGCCGGAGATCGTCGGCATGCGCGGGTCGTCCCAGCCCCGGACGTGACCCTCGCTGACGAGGCGCAGCAGGACGCGCTTGGAGAGGACGGTGTGGCGTGAGGTTGAGCCGCGCGAACTCGATCTGGCGCGGCGCGCGACGGCACCGGCAGGTGCTCGATGAGCCAGTCGTAGAGCGGCCGGTGGGCCTCGAACTCGAGCGTGCACAGCGAGTGGGTGACGCCCTCGATGGCGTCGGACTGGCCGTGCGCGAAGTCGTAGGTCGGGTAGATGCACCACGCGTCGCCGGTGCGCGGGTGCGTCGCGTGCACGATGCGGTACAGGACCGGGTCGCGCAGGTTGATGTTCGGCGAGGCCATGTCGATCCTGGCGCGCAGCACGCGCGCGCCGTTCGGGAACTCGCCCGCGCGCATCCGCTCGAACAGGTCGAGGTTCTCGTCCGACGGAGCGGTCGCGCCACGGGCAGTCCCGGCCCGGCTCGGTCAGCGTGCCGCGATAGTCGCGGATCTCGTCGGCCGACAGGTCGTCGACGTAGGCGTTGCCGGCGCGGATCAGCTCGACCGCCCAGTCATAGAGCTGCTCGAAGTAGTCCGACGCGAAGTAGAGGTGGTCGCCCCAGTCGAAGCCCGAGCCAGCGCACGTCGGCCTGGATCGCGTCGATGTACTCCTGCTCCTCCTTGACCGGGTTCGTGTCGTCGAAGCGCAGGTTGCAGCGGCCGCCGAACTCGCGCCGCGATGCCGAAGTTGAGGCAGATCGACTTGGCGTGGCCGATGTGCAGGTAGCCGTTCGGCTCCGGCGGGAAGCGGGTGACGATCGTCGGCGTCCGGCCGGCCGCGAGGTCGGCGGCGACGATGTCGCGGATGAAGTCGGACAAGGCGTGCGCAATCCCAAGGTGTCTTTTTGAAATGGGAGATTGGCTGGCGAGCAAGGATTCGAACCTTGAATCCCCTGATCCAGAATCAGGTGCCTTACCGTTTGGCCACTCGCCAGCGAGGCTGGCAAGTCTAGCAAAGGGCCGTCCTTGATCCCACCGCTCCTGGGCCAGCGTCCGTTCCGCAACTTCTGGCTGGGCGAGACGATCTCCGTCTTCGGCGATCAGATCACCCAGCTGGCCGTGCCGATCGTCGCAGTCCTCGTCCTTGGCGCGGAACCCGCGCAGATGGGCCTGTTGACGGCCGTCGGCCTGTTGCCCCACCTGCTGTTCTCACTCCCGGCCGGCGTCTGGCTGGACCGCGTGGCCAGCAGGCGACGAATGATGATCGTCGCCGACGTCGGCCGCGCCTTGTTCATCGTCAGCATTCCCGTTGCGTACGTCGCCGGGATCCTGAACCTGCCTCAGCTGTACGTCGTTGCGTTCGCCGTCGGCTCCCTGACCGTTGTCTTCGACATAGCCTGGAACACCTTCTTCGTCGCCGTCACTCCGCGCGAGGACTTCGTTTCGGCGAACTCGCTGCTGAGCGGCAGCCGATCGCTGGCCAACGTCGGCGGCCCCGCAATCGGCGGAGTGCTGATGCAGGTCTTCGGCGCGCCGCTGGCGGTTCTGCTCGATGCGCTTTCCTTCTTGGGCTCGGCGTTCTTTCTGTCGATCAACCGAGCGACCGAGCCACCTGTCGAGGAAGCAACCACGAGCATCCGCGACCAGCTCGCGGCGGGCGTCTCGTTCATCCTGCGCGACCCGATCATGCGACCCACGCTCTTCTCCGTCGCGTGGGTGAACCTGTTCAACTTCGCCTTCAGCGCGCTCGTGATCCTGTACGTGACCACGTACCTGGGCGTGGATGTCGGCGCGCTCGGACTGGCCGTGGGAGCGGGCGCGGTGGGCGGCATCCTGGGCGCCGTCGTAGCCGCCCGCGTGGGGCGACGCATCGGGATCGGCAGAGCCTATGCAGTCGGCCTGCTCCTGTTTCCGGCGCCCCTGATCGCCATTCCGCTGATCGGTGGCTCGACGGCCGTGATCCTAGCCACATTGTTCGGAGCGGAGTTCCTGTCCGGCTTCGGAGTCATGATCCTCGACATCAACGCGGGCGCGCTCATCACCGCGCGCATACCGGACGCGATCAGGAGCCGAGCGACCGGTTCATGGCGCTTCGTCAACTATGGGGTACGCCCCATCGGGGCGCTGATGGGCGGCTTGCTGGGCACGCTGATCGGGGTTCAGGAGACACTGTTGCTGGCTACGGTCGTCAGCCTCTTTGGCGTCCTGTTCCTGTTCCGCAGTCCGGTCCTCGGGCTGCACGACGTGCCCGAGACTGGTGAGGTCTAGTCGATCCGAGGGAGCTCCTGGTCGAAGTCCAGGGCAGCGGCGAACAGGTCGCCTCTTTGCGCCACACGCGGCAGAACCGACTCGATGTTCCATCGCCCGGCGCGCAGGTCCGGGTCGTCGAGCTCGACCCAGGTGATCGGTGCCGACACGGCCGCGTCGGGAACCGGTCGCACTGCGTAGGGCGCGACGAGAGTCTTGTTGACGGCGTTCTGCGTGAAATCGAGGCGGGCCAGGCCGCCCCGCGACGCCTTCGCCCAATCCCACGAGACCAGCTTGGGAACGGCCGAACCGACCGCACGCGACAGGGCCTCGACCCAGGCGCTCGTCTCGCGGTAGGTGTACAGAGGTTTGACGGGCACCCAGACCTGGATGCCGCGCTTGCCGGTCAGCTTGGGCAGGGCCTTTACGCCGAGGTGCTCGAGCGCAGCGTGATAAAGGCGGGTCAGCGTCAGCACGTCCTCCCAGGACGTCTTCTCGCCGGGGTCGATGTCGATCAGCGCATAGCTGGGAGTCCGGTAGGACGCGGTGGGTGATGTCCACGGATGCAGGTCGATAGAGGCGTGGTTGGCGAGCCAGGCCATCGTCGCGACTCGATCGGCGACGAGGTAGGTGTGTGATTCGCTCGAGCCGGCCTCGGGGTAGTCCCAGCGCGCGATCCACTCCGGCGCCCAGTGCGGGATCTGCTTCTGCCAGAAGGTGTGGCCGTTGACGCCGTCCGGCCAGCGCGAGAGGTTGAGGGCGCGGCCACGCAGGTAGGGCAGCATGACCGGCGCAATCGTGACGTAGTAGCGGATCAGGTCGCGCTTCGTGTACGGCCCGCCACCCGAGCCGCCGGGGAAGAGCACCTTGTCGAGGTTGGTCAACGGAATGACCTGCCCACCGATCTCCCAGCTGCCCTCCTTGCCCAGGCCGTCGAGCGCGCTCAGCTCCTCCTGTGTCGCCGACTGGGCAGGGTCGGAACCGGCGCTGTCGGCTGGAGCGGGTCGCGGTTGTGCGGCTTTGCGTCGGGTTGGCCTGGGACGCGCCTCCGTCCCGGACTGCTCCTCCGCGTCTTTTGCCAGCTGCCTGGTCGGCTGCGCGCGCTCGCGCACGACCGACTTCGCGCTCTTGCCGATCTCCAGGCCCTTGTACGCCGCCTGGCGCAGGTAGCCGTCCGTGGTCCACTCGCTGAACTCGACGCGGACGACGAGCCGCGGCTCGGACCAGACCGAGCCCTTGATGCGCGGCGGATTGGCAACCGGTGGCTCGTCGAGCCGATACGCATCAAGCTCGCCCTTGAGCTGCCGGATGGTGCGCTGGTCCAGGCCGCTGCCGACCTCGCCCACGTAGCGCAGCTCGCCGTCCTCGTGCACGGCCAGGATCAACGAGCCGAGGTCCGCGCGGGCTCCCTTGCCCGGCTCATAGCCGACCACCACGACTTCCTGCTCGCGCCTGATCTTGACCTTGAGCCACGCCTTCGAGCGGCGTCCGACCTCGTAGCGGCTGGTGCGCAGCTTGGCGATCATGCCCTCGAGTCCCTGCTGGTCCATGACGTCATAGAACGCTTTGCCGTCGCCTTCGACGTGCGTTCCGTAACGGACGCTGGGATGGTCGCGCAGGACCGTGCGCAACAGGTGCTTGCGTTGTTCGATCGGAACGTCGACGAGCAGCTGGCCGTCGAGATAGATCAGGTCGAAGACGTAGTAGACGATGGGCGCGACGAAGCCGTCGTCCTCCGGCGTCTTGGTTGTGCCACGGCCGCCAGGCCCGAAACGGCCCATCCCGGCGCGGTCCTGGAGCAGCGAGAAAGCGGGCTTGCCGTCCCTGTCGAGGGCCACGACCTCGCCGTCGACGATGGCCTGGTGGGCGTTGATCCACGTCGGCTTGGCCGCGGCCAGGTCCGGGAAATAGCGCGCGGCATCCTGCTTGTTGCGCGTCCACAGTCGGACCTTGCCCTCGTCGACGACCGCTTCGACGCGATAGCCGTCGAGCTTGACCTCGAAGAACCAGTCCGGATCGTCGAACGGGCCGTCGGCCGAGGTCGCTTTCATCGGCTCCACGAAGTCCGGGAGAGGCTGCTCCCGGGCGGCCGCCAGGTCGATGTTTGCCTCGTCCGCCGGCGCGCTCGAATCCCACACCGCCGCTGCGCCCGCCTTGACCTCGTCATTGGTGCGTCCGCTCTTGACCGAGCGGGGATGGTCATCGACGTTCCAGTCTGCCTCGGCGTCCTCGTCCTTCTTGTGGATCAGCAGCCAGCTGTCCTCGTTCGCCTCATATCCACGCGTTTTGACCAGAGTGAAACGGCCCTTCAGCTTGACGCCGTCGAGTCGGAGCTTGAGCTCTCCCTTGCGCACGGCCGCGCCCGGATCGTCGGTCTCCTCGGGCTCAAACGTGCCCCAGTCCCAGACGATGACATCGCCACCGCCGTACTCGCCCTTGGGAATCACGCCCTCGAAGTCAAAGTAGGAGAGGGGATGGTCCTCGACGTGGACGGCCATGCGCTTGTCGGCCGGGTTGAGGCTGGGACCCCTGGGCACGGCCCAGCTCATGAGCACCCCGTCGATCTCGAGCCGGAAGTCGTAGTGGAGCCGCGTCGCGCGGTGACGCTGGACGACGAAGCGCCGGCCGGCCTTGGGCGGCGCCGTCGGCCCCATCTCGCCGGCGGGCTCGGGCGTCCGCGCGAAGTCGCGCTTCCGGTTGTAAGTGTCGAGCGACATCAGGCGCTCAGGTTACGGCGAGTACGCGATATGCCCCACCGCTCGGGGGTACGCACACTGACCGCGCCGTTGGAACGCTCATTGCGCGGCGTTATGCACCCACTGAATGAGGTTCGGCCCTCGTGGCATCGGGCGCGTGTCGCGCATGGATTGAAGCCACCGGAGCCAGTGTGCCGACTGTCTGGGCAAACCTCATTCAGCCCATGCATAAGACACCTCGATCGGGCCGGCATCGACTTGCAACTCCTCCTCGACCAGACCTCGCATTCGGAGCGTCGCGCTAGAGTGGGGTTGCCCGGTCACGGGTGACGCGGATCAAAGGCCGAAGCGGTTTCAGACGGCGTTCGGTCGCGATTGCGCGGGGGACCCAGCGATTGTGAGGACTCGTCACCTGACATCACGACCAAGCGCGACCCACGCCGCGCCAACCCAGGACGCGGCTGTCCAGGGGCCGGAGATCTGGCCCGGTCAGCCGTACCCGTTGGGCGCCACATACGACGGCAGTGGCGTCAACTTCGCGATCTTCTCGGAGGTCGCCGACTCGATCGAGCTGTGCATCTTTGACGCCGAGGGCGCGGAGTCGCGCGTGACGCTGCCCGAGACGACCGGCTACGTCCGCCACGGGTACGTGCCGGGTCTTGGCGCCGGGCAGCGCTACGGCTTCCGCGTACACGGCCCGTGGTCGCCCGTTGAAGGCCAGCGCTGCCTGCCTTCAAAGCTGCTCATCGACCCGTACGCGCGAGCAATAGAAGGCGGCGTGACGTGGAACGAGGCAGTCTTTTCGTATCGCTTCAACAGCCCGGGCGGTCAGGTCAACGACGCAGACAGTGCACCGTTTGTGCCGCGCTCGGTCGTGGTCAACCCGTTCTTCGACTGGTCGCTGGACAGACCGCCTCGCCGACCGTTGCACGAGACGGTGATCTACGAGACGCACCTCAAAGGTTTCACCATGCGTCACCCCGAGATCCCTCCGGAGTTGCGCGGCAGATACTCCGGCCTGGGCCATCCCGCGGCGATCCGCTACCTCAACGCGCTCGGCGTCACGGCGGTCGAGCTCCTCCCGGTTCACCAGTTCGTGCACGACTCGCACCTTGTCGAGAAGGGTCTGCGCAACTACTGGGGCTACAACTCGATTGGCTTCTTCGCGCCGCACAACGATTACGCCACGAGCAGCGGCGGCGAGCAGGTGACCGAGTTCAAGCAGCTCGTCGTAGACCTCCATGCCGCGGGCATCGAAATCATCCTCGACGTCGTCTACAACCACACCGCTGAGGGCAACCACCTCGGCCCGACGCTGTCTTTCCGGGGCATCGACAACGCCGCCTACTACCTCCTATCGCCCGAGGACAAGCGCTTCTACATGGACTACACCGGGACGGGCAACACCTTCAACGCGGGCCACCCCTACGGGCTGCAGCTGATCATGGACAGCCTCCGCTACTGGGTCGAGGAGATGCACGTTGACGGCTTCCGCTTCGACCTGGCGGCCGCGCTGGGACGCGAGGAGCGCGGCGTCGAGAAGACTGCGAGCTTCTTCGACCTCATCCAACAGGACCCGGTCGTGTCGCAGGTCAAGCTCATCGCCGAGCCGTGGGACGTTGGGGCGGGCGGCTACCAGGTGGGCAACTTCCCGCCCCTCTGGTCGGAATGGAACGGCAAGTTCCGCGACTCCGTGCGTGATTACTGGCGCGGCGAAGACAGCACGCTGGCTGATCTCGGCTATCGACTGACCGGCTCCTCCGACCTGTATGAGTACAGCGCGAGGCGACCTCACGCGAGCATCAACTTCGTCACCGCCCACGACGGCTTCACGCTGGCCGACCTCGTCTCGTACGACAAGAAGCACAACGAGGCAAACCAGGAGGGCGCGACATCCGGTGCTGACGACAATCGCTCCTGGAACAGCGGCACGGAAGGCCCGACCAGCGATGCAGCCATCAACGACCTTCGCCGTCGCCAGCAGCGCAACTTCCTGGTCACGCTCGTTCTTTCGCAGGGCGTGCCCATGATCCTCGGCGGCGACGAGATAGGGCGCACGCAGGGCGGAAACAACAACGCCTATTGCCAGGACAACGAGATCAGCTGGTACGACTGGGAGCACGCTGACCCGGCGCTGCTCGGCTTCGTCCAGGGGCTGATCGCGTTTCACCAGAGCCACCCGGTGTTCCGTCGTAGGCGCTGGTTCCAGGGCCGCCAGATTCATGGCGAGCGGGTCACCGATATCGCGTGGTTCGTGCCTGATGGATCGATTATGGACGAGGAGAACTGGAGCGAGGCGTCGGCCAAGGCCATCGCCGTGTTCCTTTCCGGCGACGACCTGGGCGTCGATCAGCGCGGCGACCAGATCACGGACACATCGTTCTTCCTGATGCTCAACGCGGCAGCGGACCCGGTGACATTCACGGTTCCCGACGAGCGGTGGGGCAAGCGCTGGCGGGTCGTCTTCGACACGTGCGCCTCTGACGCGCCGCGCCTCGAGCCTGCGTCACCGATCTCGGCCCTGCTGCCCGAGGCGGCGATGGCCGCCTCCGAGGGCACAGATGGAGCCGTCGTCCTTGCCCAGGATCTCCGCGTCCCGGGCAGCATCTACGAGCTGACGGGCCGCTCCGTGGTCCTGTTCGAGCGTGTCAGCTGACCGGGTGATGCAGCCGATCCGGGCTCGTCGGCCGTTGAAAGTGCCGCGCGCGACCTACCGACTGCAGCTGCACTCCGGCTTCGGCTTCGACGACGCGGCGGCCATCGCCGACTATATGGCGGCGCTGGGCATCAGCCATGTTTACAGCTCGCCGTACCTCCAGGCCGTCACGGGCAGCACCCACGGCTACGACGTCGTGGATCCGCGCCGCGTCAACGCGGAGCTGGGCGGCCCGGTCGCGCACCAGCGCTTCAGCGCGACCCTCGGCGACAACCAGCTCGGCCAGGTGCTGGATGTTGTGCCGAATCACATGGCCATCGGGCGCGAGAACCCGTACTGGTGGGACGTCCTCGAGAACGGGCCGGCGAGTCTCTACGCGCGTTTCTTCGATGTCGAGTGGGGATCGGTCGACACCGAGTACCGCTGGACGGTGCTGCTGCCGGTGTTGGCCGACCACTACGGCCGAGTTCTGGAGGCCGGCGAGCTCTCGCTGGCCCGCGACGACGGTGCAGCCGTCATTCGCTACGGCGACGCCGCCTTCCCGGTGGCGCCTCGCTCGCTCGAGCGAATCCTGACCGACGCCGGCCGGGAAGCCGGCTCCGACGAGCTGGCGTTCATAGGCGAGGCATTCGGCGCGCTGCCGCTGCCGTCGATCGTGGACGCGGACTCCGTGGCGCGCCGCCACCGTGGCAAGGAGGTGCTCAAGCGCCAGCTGACGCGCCTGCTCGCGGACCGGCCCGAGATTGCTGCTGCGGTAGACGCTCAGCTGGCCGCAGTCAACGCGGACTTCGACCGGCTCGACGAGCTGATCCAATCGCAGAACTACCGCCTTGCTTACTGGCGGGCCGCGCGCGAGGACCTCGACTACAGACGCTTCTTCGACGTCACCACGCTCGCCGGATTGCGCATGGAAGACGAGATGGTCTTCGTCGAAACTCACGAGCTTGTCCTTGGCTGGCTCCGCGACGGCGTGCTCGACGGCTTGCGCATCGACCACCCTGATGGACTGCGCGACCCGAAGACCTACCTGGACCGACTCCACGCCGCCGCGCCGGAAGCGTGGATCGTGGCCGAGAAGATCCTCGAGCCGGACGAGGAGCTGCCGGACGATTGGCCGATCGCCGGCACGACCGGATACGACTTTCTGAACCTGGTCAATCGGCTGTACACGGACCCGTACGGCGAGCAGCCGCTGACGCAGCTGTACGCGGACATCACCGGCGAAACGCGTCCATTCGAGCAGGTTGCCTCTGAATCCAAGTGGCTCATCGTCACCGAGGTGCTCGCGGCCGAAGTCAGCCGCCTGACGGAGTCTCTGGCCGCGGTCGTTCGCGGCCACCGTCGCCAGCGCGACTACAGCCGCAGCCAGCTGCGCGCCGCGGTACGCGAGCTGATCGTCAACTTCCCGGTCTACCGCACGTATGTCCGACCCGGATCCGGCGCCGTCAGCGCCGCCGATGTCCGCTACGTGAAACAGGCTTGCGCCGCGGCCCTCGACAAGCGTCCTGACCTGCCGTCCGACCTGATCGACTTCATTGCCGACGCACTGCTGCTCAACGTGACCGGCGAGCGCGAGGCGGAGTTCGTGAGTCGCTTCCAGCAGCTGACCGGCCCGGTCATGGCCAAAGGTGTCGAGGACACTGCCTTCTACCGCTACCTCAGGCTCGTGTCGGCCAACGAGGTCGGCGCCGATCCCGGGGTCTTCTCTACGTCCGTGGCCGATTTCCATGCAGCCAACGAAGCCGCCGCGATCCAGTGGCCGGCGCGCATGCTCTCGTCGTCGACGCACGACACGAAACGGAGCGAGGATGTACGCGCCCAAATCGCACTGCTCTCGGAGCTGCCCGACACATGGCGCGCCGAGGTTTACGCGTGGCACGCCATGACCGAGCGTTTGCGCTCCGCGTCGGTGGACGCGAACGCCGAGTACCTGGTCTTTCAGACGCTCGTCGGCACCTGGCCGATCGACGTCGACCGGCTGTGGCCGTACATCGAGAAGGCAGTTCGCGAGCAGAAGGTCCGCACGAGCTGGACAGACCCGGACGAGGCATACGAGAGCGGACTCCGGAGCTTCGTCGAGGCGCTTGTCGACGACGAGCCGTTCGGCGCGCGCGTGGCCGCGTTTGTCGCTCGCCTCGCGCCATCGTGGCAGATATCGGCGCTGGCGCAGACCATGCTCAAGCTCACCGCGCCGGGCGTGCCGGACATCTACCAGGGCACCGAGACGTGGGATCTCAGCCTGGTCGACCCGGACAACCGACGAGCGGTCGACTACGAGGCATTGCGCAGACTGCTCGACCAGGCCAAGGGCTCGAGCGCGGCGGATGCATGGGCCGGACTCGATAGCGGGCTGGCCAAGATCTGGCTGATCTCACGCGTTCTTGACGCGCGCGCAAGCCGGCCAGAGCTGTTCGGCGTCGATGCCGGCTACGAAGGGTTGCTGGTGTCAGGGGCGCGTGAGGCGCACGTCGTGGCCTTCCTGCGCGGCGACGGGGCGCTGGTCGTCGCGCCCCGCCTGGTGTGGCACCTCGGATTTCCAGATGCGGATTGGGCAGACACGCGACTCGACCTGCCCGCCGGTGCATGGCATGACGAGCTGAGCGGCCAGGACGTCGACGGCGGGCCGGCCGCCGTGGCCGATCTTCTGCGCTGGTTCCCATTGGCCCTTCTCGTGCGCAGCGGCGCATGACGGACACGGGTCACGGGCTGACCGTCTGGGCACCGCGCGCGCAGGTGGTCGAGGCAATAATCGGCACCGGTCTCGAGGAGCGTCTGGCCATGCGACCGTTGGACCGCGGATGGTGGGCAACACAGGTTGCCGTTCCGGCCGGCACGCGTTATCGGTTCGCTCTCGATGGCGGCGGTCCGATGCCGGATCCGCGCTCGCGCTGGCAGCCGGACGGCGTTGACGGCGCCTCGAGCGTGCTCGACCCGGGTTCGTTTGCCTGGTCGGACACCACATTTCGGCCTGCGCCCTTGGCGAGTACCGTGGTCTACGAGCTCCATGTCGGCACGTTCTCGGAGGCTGGCACGTTCGATGGCGCGATCGCGCATCTCGACCATCTTCGGTCGCTCGGTGTGACTCATGTCGAGCTCATGCCGGTAGCCGAATTCAGCGGCGACCGAGGCTGGGGCTACGACGGCGTCGACCTGTACGCGCCGCACCACTCGTACGGCGGGCCTGCGGGCATGGCCGGCTTCGTCGACGCGGCACATTCCCGGGGCCTGGGCGTCATCCTCGACGTGGTCTACAACCATCTCGGGCCGGCGGGCAATTACCTGCCGCAGTTTGGCCCGTATTTCACCAATCGCTACAACACGCCCTGGGGCAGTGCCGTCAACTTCGACACTGATGACTCGGACGAAGTGCGCCGATTCTTCATCGACAACGCGCTGATGTGGCTGCGCGACTATCACGTCGATGCCCTGCGGCTCGATGCGGTGCACACCATCTTCGACATGTCGGCCGTCCATTTCCTCGAGCAGCTGGCGACGGAGGTGCACGACCTGGCCGCCGCGCTCAGTCGCGATGTGGCGGTGATCGCCGAGAGCGACCTGAACGATCCTCGTCTGATCCGCCCGGTCGAGGCCGGTGGCTTCGGGCTCGACGCGCAGTGGAGCGACGACTTCCATCACTCGCTGCACGCGCTGCTGACCGGCGAGCAGGGTGGCTACTACGAGGACTTCGGATCGCTCGCGGACCTGGCGACGACGCTTGTCCAGGGCTATCGATACGCAGGTGACTACTCGCGTTTTCGGAAGCGCCATCATGGTCGGCCGCACCCCGGCCTCGACGGCCGCCGTTTGCTCGGCTACCTGCAGAACCACGATCAGGTAGGCAATCGGGCGCTCGGTGAGCGCAGTGCGGCCCTGATGTCGACGGGCAGGCTCATGATCGGAGCGGCGGTCGTTCTTACCGCCCCTTTCGTGCCGCTCATCTTCCAGGGCGAGGAATGGGCGGCGAGCACTCCCTTCCAGTACTTCACGGACCATCCCGATCCCGAGCTGGGCGCCGCGGTGCGCAGCGGCCGGCGCGAGGAGTTCGCTGTCTTCGGATGGGATCCGGAGCGCGTGCCCGACCCGCAAGCCAGCGCAACCTTCGAGCGCTCGAAGCTGCGCTGGGACGAGGTGAGCTCGGGCGACCATGCAACGCTTCTCGCCTGGTACCGCGCGCTGATCCAGCTGCGACATCGTTATCCGGAGCTGGCCGACGGACGGCTCGACCATGCCCAGGTGAGTTTCGATGAGGGTCATCGCTGGCTGAGCTGTCGCCGCGGCCGCGTGACGGTTGCCTTCAACGTCGGGCATGAGGACCTACGGATCGGAGTGCACGGCGATCACGTGGAGTTGGCGTCCACCGAATCCCTTCGACTCGAGCGCGGCGACCTGGTTCTGCCTCCGGAGTCGGTCGCCATCGTCGTCGGACGCTGATCGCCCGAGCAGGAGGGTCGATCGTCGCGCTTCGAGTGGGCGCGGACGGTGACTAGCCGCTGCTCGCGCCCTTGATCGAGAGATCCTCGGTTGCCCGAGGCTGACTTTCGAAGTTGATAGGCACAGGCGACTCGCGCGCCTGCAGGCGCTCGACGACGACGAGCACCGAAGCGACAAGCGGCAAGGAGATCAGCGCGCCAGGAATCCCGGCGATGACACCGCCCGCAAGGATGCTGATGAACACCAGCAACGGGGGCACGCCGATGGTGTTGTGCATTACGACGGGCACGAGCACGTTGCCTTCGACCATCTGGATTGCGACATACACCCCGGCCACGAGGACAACGGTCTCGACCTGTCCCGTCAGCGCGGCCACGATCAACGCAGGCACTGCGCCAAGCGCTGGGCCAACGAGTGGAACCGCCTCGGACAGGGCGGCGATCAAGCCCAGCAGCAGTGGGCCCTGCAGCCCGATCAGAAAGTAGGCAATCGTCGTGGTCACGCCGACAAAACCCATCAGGATGAGTTGCCCCCGCACCCATCCCCCGAGGCGCTGCTCTATCTGGTTCCACGCCGCGCGCGTGCCGTGGCGTCTGTCTGCCGGAACCAGGGCCAGGGCAAAACGCTGGAGCCGGGCGCGCTCAGTGAGCCAGAAGTAGACCATCGCCAGAACGGACACGATGCTGACCACTGCCTGTGCCGCGGTAAAGCCGAACTGGATCAGCTGGTCCGGCGGCGGCGCCTCAACGCCCGACGGCTGTATCGCACGCTGGACGGAATTGATCAGACCAGTCAAGGCAACAGCGATAGTCGGTGGCTGAAGCGTGCCGGCCCACTCGCGCAGGTTTTCGAGGAGCGGCTGGGCGCGCGTGCCCAGGTCGCCGAACTGGTTGATCGCACCGGGCACGACGAGCAGGACGAGCGCAGCCAGCGCCCCAAAGAAGAGCACGTACACGAGGAGCAGCGTTGCCCCTCGCTGCAGGGGCGTTCGAGTGCGCACGCGATCTATGAGCGGCTCCAGGGCCGAGGCGAGCAGAAGTGCCACGAAGACGAGCACAACCACTGCACCGCCCAACACGAGGAGGTACAGGACGGCGATCGTCAGGGCGGCGCCAAGAAGCAGCGCCGCGCCGCGCACGAACCACAGGAAGGCTTCAGCGCGCAAGGTCGAACTTCTCGTGGCGCAGTGTGTCCCGGACGGAAGCTCGTAGGGTCCTAGGACTTGCGCGTCTCGCCCTTGGCGTCGTTCCTCGAAACCTCGGTTCGATTGCGGCCGAGCATGGTCAGCGACATTGCCGTTGCGGGCACGAGCGCGGCCGCCACGAAGAACCGGTTAGAGCCGCCCAGCAGCATGCCCAGACCAAGGCCGAGCGAGAAGCTGGTTCCAAGGATCAGGCCCTCACTGGGCATCTCCACGAGACGACGCTGCGTCCCGGCGGCCGCTCCCTGGACGCCTGCGATCGCGTCGGGTATTCGTCCGGCAGCATCTTGTGCCGCATTCTGCGCTGCCTGGGCAGCGGCCTGGGTCGCGCCCAGCACGGCTGTACCCACGCCCGATCCGTTCATTCCCTCGTCCACGGCGAAACTCCTTCTTGCTGACCTAACGGCTCCGATCATGGATCGACGCGCGTCACGACCGCCAGTCACGGGGCCGGGAAGGGCTATCACCTTTCTTGCAGAAGCAACCCAGACTGCGGTCAGGGGGGCGCAGTCGGCGTGGGTGTCGGTCCCTGCTTTGGCTTGGGAGTCTTGGTCGCCGTCGCCGTCGGCGTCGGTGTCACGTCTGGCGTGGGCGTGGGCGTCGGTGTCGGATTGTCGGGCGATCCGGAAGTAGGCGTGGGTGTCGGCGTGGCGTTGGGCGGAGGTGTGGGCACCGGGGCTGATGCGCAGTCGACAGGCGCGATGTAGCCGCCCCAGTCGCTGCGTCCGAACAGGTGTGCGGTGCGGCCGCCGTTGGGGCCACGAATGCCCACCCCTCTGCGGGCGCGGTCCATCCAGTCAATGTCGGCGTCCAGCCAGCGCTGCGGCTCGCTTGCCTCTGCCTTGGTGATGTCGACGAACCAGCGACCGCACGTCTGCCGGTAGAGCAGGCCCGCCGGATCGACCTGCCCGTCAGAGCCGGGCTGGGTGCCGTCGATGAAGTACTCGGTCCGCGTGTCGCGCGTCCAGGGTCCGGGGGCGCCACCGGACCAGGCGTCGATCGTCGACGCGACGACACCGGCCGGCGGTGGCGGGAACTGTGCCATCGGCCAGCCCCGCGACAGCTCGCGCAGGAATGACGACCAGACGCGACCAGGTCCGTCGGCCGCAACGATCGAGACGTCGCCACCCAACGGAGGGCTGTGGTCGCTGTTGCCCATCCAGACAGAGGCGACGATATGGGGCTGCGATGGATCGGCCGGTGGCGCCAGGTAGCCGTAGGCCGACAGGTCACGCAGGTCGTTGGTGGTGCCCGTCTTGGCCGCGGCCGGTCGGCGGTCACTGCCCGGCACGAACGGGTCGGCCACGCCGTTGACGACCTCCAGGCGGGGTCCGAAGATCGTGTTGACGGACGGGTCCGTGCTGTCCTTGAGGATGTCCGACATCAACCAGGAAGCCTGCTGGCTCATGACCTGTTGCGGCGGGTTGAGACCTGCCGTGGGCACGATGTTGCCGTTCGCGTCGATGATCTCGAGGATCGTCCTGGCCTGGTTCTGAACGCCGCCGTTGGCGATCGTTGCGTACGCGGACGTGAGCTGAACCATGTTCGTCTCGGCCGTTCCGATGGCTCCTGCGAGCCCCGCGGCCTCCAGCTGGTTGTCACCGCGAACGAAGGTGATGCCCAGCTGGCGGGCGAGATTGGCGACGTTGTCGACGCCGATGCGATCGAGCGCTCGGATGGTCGGGATGTTGAGCGAGTAGCCCAGCGCGTCGCGCATCAGGACCGGGCCGCGCTCCTTGAGATCGGCGTCCTTGGGGAACCATCCGCGCGCGAACTCTGTGACAACGTCCATCAGCAGCGAGCCGGGCGTGACGCTGTGATTGTCGAAGCCGGTCATGTAAACGAGCGGTTTCCAGGCAGATCCCGGCTGTCTGAAGCCGCGTCCGGCCACGTCGAACTTGGGGTCGAACTGGGGCGATGCCAGATCGTCGCACGAGTAGCAGGCGCTGCCGACATAGGCGACGATGTCGCCTGAGCGCGCATCCATGGCGACCAGCGCCCCATTGTGGATATCGAGCCCGTGTAACGACTCGATCCACTTGCGGTCCTGCTGGAGGCCCTGCGCGTCGATGTCGGATTCCATCTTGTCGACCGTCTCGTTGGGCAGGATCGTGCCCGCGGCGAGGTATTTCTCGGCCAGCGTCTGAGCGTTCATGTCGAGCGTGGTGATGATCTTGTAGCCGCCGGTCTCGACCGGTTCGCGGTCGGCCAGGATCTGATCGAGCTGGCTCTTCATGTAGTACACGAACTGCGCTGCTTTGAACTGCGAGGGCGCCGGCGGATGGAGGACGATCGGCTCGTTAAGCGCCTGATCGAGCTGGTCCTGCGTGAGGCGGATGAAGTGTCCGTGGCCCTCGGCCAGCGCGGTCAGGATGAAGTTGCGGCGCTGGACCGGTGGCGGCAGCGCCTCGCCACCGACCGATTGGGTGGGCACGACGAGCCGGCCGTATTGATCGGTCTCGGCCCACTTGTACAGGTCGTAGCTGTCCGGCGCCTGGGGCAGACCCGCGAGGAGAGCGGCCTGGGCAGGCGTGAGCAGCTTGAGGTCGGTGACACCGAAGTAGACCTGCGCGGCGGCTGCCACGCCGTAGGCCTGGTGGCCGTAATAGATCTGGTTCAGGTAGGCGGTGATGATGCGCTGCTTGCCTTCTTCGCCGGGGAATGCCTGGGTAAGGTCCTTGGCCTGCAGGATCTCCTTGATCTTGCGCAGGTTTTGGTCGCCTTCGAGCACGCCCTGCGGCAGCAGGCGTGCACGCACGAGCTGCTGCGTGATCGTCGACGCGCCGCGGTCGCTTACGCCGGTGATGTTCTCGAGGATGGCTGAGGCGATCGCGTTGGGGTCGTAGCCCTCGTTCTCCCAGAAGGTGCGGTCCTCGACCGCGATCGTCGAGTCGAGCATGACCTTGGGGATGTCCTCGTAGGCGACGACGTGGCGGAACTCGTCCTGGAAGGTTGCCAGCTGCACCGTTCCGGTGCGGTCGTAGACAACTGATGGCTGGGCATAGTCGAGCTGGTCGAAGGCGGCCACGGAAGGCAGCTCCGACTCCATCTGGCTGATGAACGACAGGCCCGTAGCAATGGCCAGCACAGTCACCAGGGCGGACACGCCGATGATTGCGAAGACCACGGCGAACCCCGTGGCAACGTACGTGCCGAGCTTGCTCGTCGGCTTCGGGCGCGCAGTCACGCGCGCCAGGGCAAGCCGTTTCAGGGCGGGGTTTTGCTTGTGATTGCCGTTGCGCGAGCGATAGCGCGCCGGCTGACCTCGATACACCAGTTGTCGATTGTCAGTCAGGCGTCTGATCGCTGCACGGCGTTGCGCGCTTTGAACACCAATGCAGGGACGGTTCGCCTGCGTCCGAAGTGACGCCGTGCACAGCCGACTGTTCAGTTACGGAGTTGTAGCGCGATGGCGGCTGACTCCGGTCGGGATGCAAGCCATGCCCACGGAGACTGACGCTATCCGCATCAGAGGTTGCATGTGCACACACCCACACCCGCCCGACACGCGGGGCCGGCGGATCCGGCGGGACCCGTTCGGGCGCTCCGGGACGAGCAAGTCATCGCAGTGGTCGACGTCGCCAAACGCTACGACGACGTCGTCGCGGTCGATGGCATATCGCTCGCCGCGACGGCTGGGACGGTGCTGGGCGTGATCGGCCCGAGCGGAGCCGGCAAGACCACCATGATCCGGATGATTTGCGGTGCAACGATCCCGGACTCTGGCTCTGTCCGCGTGCTCGGCGAAGATCCGCGCCACTTTCGGCGCCGAACTCGCGAGTCGATCGGCTACATGCCACAGCTTTTCATCCTCTATCCGGACCTGACCGCGCAGGAGAACGTCGCCTTCATTGCCGCGCTATTCGGTGTCGTGCCCTGGGAGGTTGGAGATCGCGTGCGCGCGGTGTTGGAGCTCGTCGACCTGTGGGATGCGCGCGGTCGACAAGCGGCGCATCTGTCGGGCGGCATGCAGCGCAGGCTGGAGCTCGCCTGCGCGCTCGTCCACCAGCCGACGCTGCTCATCCTCGACGAGCCCACGGCGGGCATTGATCCGCTGCTCAGAACCCGCGTTTGGCAGGAGATAGACCGACTCAGAAACGACGGCTCGACCATCCTGGTTACGACTCAGTATGTCGCCGAGGCTGAATACTGCGACTCAGTCGCTCTCGTCTCTGATGGCAAGTTGGTCGCGCACGCGCCGCCGGAGGATCTGCGCCGAAGTGCGCTGGGCGGGGAAGTTCTCGAGATCGGGACAGCAGATCCAATCGACGCGTCGCACCTTATGCCCATCCCCGGGGTAAGTGACATCAGTCAGACCGGACCTCGTTCGCTGCTTGTGGTGGCCGAGGACGCAGGTCTTGCCAATCCGCGGGTCATCGACGCGGTCGAGGGCGCCGGGACGGCAGTTCGCTTCAGCCGCGAGTACCGGCCGACGTTCGACGAGGTGTTCGCCACGCTGGTAACGAGGACCAGCGCACAATCCCAGGCGCCTGCAGCTGAAGGGCCGCAGATTGTCTAGGTTGCACGATCTCCTCGTCGGCTTCCTGAAGTCGTGTTTTCGCGTCCTTGCCCAGGTGCGCAAGGAGCTGATCCAGGTTCGCCGCAGACCAGCAGCGTTCTTCAGCCTGGTGCTTGGCCCGTTCCTGATCATGGCCCTCTTCGGCCTTGGCTATACGGGCACGCGCCAGGCCCTCAACACCGCGATCGTGATCCCTTCATCGCTCGGCGTGTCAACGGATCCGAGCTATTACCAGAACCTCATCGGGCCGGCTCTCAACGTGACCGAGGTGACCGATTCGCCGGACCAGCCCCTGGCGGATCTGAGCGCGGGGAAGCTTGACCTCGTCGTGATCGTGCCCGCGGACGCCACTGAGCAGTTTCGCGCCGGTCATCGAGCAACGATTCGCGTCGCCATGAACTCAGTTGATCCGGTCGCGACCGGGTACGCCGGCTCGCTGGCCAACGTCGTGGACAGCGAGATCAACCAGAGGATCATCGAGGAGGCCGTCAGCCAGGGACAGGACTACTTCGTTGCGTCCGACCTCAACCAGGCTGCGCAGATCCCGCCCGAGGTGATCGCCGCGCCGACCGACCTGCAGATCGACAACGTTGCCCCGAGCGCTCCGTCGATAGTGGGTTTCGCCGCTCCGGCCGCGCTTGCCTTGATGCTCCAGCACATGGCCGTGACCCTGACGGCGCTGTCCTTCGTGCGCGAGCGCCTGTCCGGCGCCATGGAGCTGTTTCGCGTCTCGCCCGTCAACTCGCTCGAGCTGGTGCTGGGCAAGTACCTGGGGCTCGGCATCTTGAGTGCGGTTATCGCGGCAATCTCCGGTGTTCTGCTCGTTGCTGTGCTCGGCGTGCCCATGCTCGGAAGCGCCTGGGCCGTGGCGGCTGTGCTGGCGCTGCTGGTCTTCGCCAGCCTCGGCCTGGGACTGATCATCTCGGTGATTTCCGACTCGGAGCGCCAGGCGGTGCAGCTCGCGCTGCTGCTGCTGCTCGCGTCTGTGTTCTTCTCCGGCTTCGTCCTGCCCGTCGACCAGTTTCACGAGGGCGTTCAGTACCTCTCGTTCTTGCTCCCGGTTACGCATGGCATCCGCCTGCTGCAGGACTTCATGCTCCGTGGCGATACGACCGCTTGGTGGCAGCTCGACGTGCTCGCCCTCCTTGGCGTTATCTTCCTTCTCGTTACTGTCGTTCTGCTCAGGCGTCAGATGAGGAGTGTTTAGGGACACATGCGTTCGCGCCGCGTTCGACTGCGCATCGTCGGCGCCGCTCTGCTGATCTATGGGTTGGCGGGAGTGCTCATATTTGTGCTGGTCGCGGTCGGGGTGGCGCGCCCGCTCGAGCGGGCGCGCCACCTGTCCGAAACGATCGAGACGCAGCGCGTCGCGCTGGCCGACTCGCTGGACCAGGCCGAGACGACGATCCGAGGCATGTCTACCGGGGTCGGCCAGGTTGATTCGAGCCTCGCCAGCGCCGCGACGGCAATCGACCAGGCTGCATCGATCTCGCATGATCTCGCGACGAACATGTATGGCCTGAGCGACGCGATGACGCTCTCCATCTTCGGTGCCCAGCCACTTGTCGGACTGGCGAGCGGCTTCCAGACCACCGGGCAGAACCTGGACCAGCTGGGCCAGAACATCACCGACATCGGCGCGGCGCTCGACACCAACAGGGCCGACGCGGTCACCACGGCCCAGGACCTGTCCGACCTCGCCGACTCGGTCCACGCTCTCGTGACATCGGTCAGCGAAGGTCCATCGGTCGCGATATCGCCGGGCACGCTGGACACGGTTCGGCTGGTGATCTACGCCGTGGCCGCATGGTTGGTGCTGCTCGCTGTCGGCTGCATCGCGGCCGGCGCATATCTGATCAATCTCAGCCGAAGGTCGCGCGCCTCGGCATAGGGCGCTATTTGCGTCGCGGTCTGCGTCTGCCCCCGCGGCCGGCGCGCGGCTCGCCTCGGCGCGTGCGACGATGGGCGTGATGCTGCGCTATCTGGCGGACGAGACACTCCCTCTTGACGATCCTGTCCTGGCCCAACCCGATCTCGATCTCGACGCTCTTGCCGCCCATTGGGCCGCGTATGGCGCGCGCCGGCCCATGGCCGCGGAGCAGATGCGCGGCGCTGACCGGCGCGCGCAGCGCCTGGGCATGCCCGGCCGCGACCTGATGGAGCAGGCCGGCACTGCCGTCGCGGCAGCGGCGCGCGCTCTGCTCAACTCGACCGACCGGCTGTCGGGAGGCATGGTCCTGTTCCTGTGCGGGCACGGCAACAACGGCGGCGACGGCTTCGTCGCCGCGCGCCACCTGGCCCAGGCCGGCATCAACTGCGTTGTGGTCCTGGTGTCGGTCGAGGATCGGCCGGGCACGCGCGATGCCGGCGCGAACTGGGATGCGCTGGACGGCATTGCAAACGTCGAGCGGATCCATTCGGCCTCGGCACACGACATCGGGCTGCTCCACACGGGCCTCGAAAGAGCCGCGCTGGTAGTCGATGCGCTGCTCGGCACCGGCGTCAACGGACCGTTACGCGAGCCTGTTGGAGCGGCGGTCGACCTGTGCGGCGCGGCGCGCAGGCTGGGAGTGCCGGTGCTGGCCGTCGACACGCCCACCGCACTCGACCTGACATCTGGCCGGCCGTCAGAGCCGAACGTGCACGCCGATGTGACGGTGACCTTTCACCGGCCAAAGGAGGGGCTGCTGACCCGAACCGGCCGCGCGCTGGGCGGTCGCATGCTCGTGGCCCCCATCGGAATCCCGATCGAAGCCGACGCAGGCTGACCGTGCCGGGCGAGCAGCAACCAGCTCAGGGTCGGCAGGTGCGCGACCGCGACGTGGTCCTTGCCGCGGCGCTCGTTGTCGCCGGAGTGCTCATCGTGGCCTGGCTGACCGGCCTCGTGCCCGCGCTCGACGACCTGATCGGGCTGGCGCCGGTGGTCATCATCGGCCTCGTCGTGGTAACGATCACCATCCTCGTGGTCGCGCTTCGCCCGCGTCGGTCCTAGCGGCCTCCACGCGCCAGTGGATCGAAGCGACGCTCCTCGCCGCGCAGCAGCCGCGCGATGTTGTCGTGGTGCGCGATCCAGATGATCGCGGCGCCGACGATGCCGAAGAGCAGGTCCGCCGGAGGATTCCAGCCGAGGACGACAAAAACGCCGATGAACAGAGCTCCCGCGGCGCTGCCCACCAGCGAGCCAAGCGACACGTAGCGCGTCAGCCAGATGCTGCCGAAGAAGAACGGGGCCGCAAGCAGCACGGCCAGGGGCTGGATGAACAGCGTGGCGCCGATGGCCGTGGCGACGCCGCGGCCGCCGTGGAAGCGTAGGAAGACCGACAGCCACGCACCGGCGACGCAGGCAATGCCCGTCAGTGCCACGCCGAGCGGCGATGCGCCCACATACCAGGCCACCGCTACCGGGACGAAGCCTTTCAGGACGTCGAGCGTGGCCACGCCCACGGCTCGGCGCGCGCCCATCGCGCGCAGCGCGTTCGTGCCGCCGGTCCGGCCGCTTCCGACGGTCCGCGGATCGCGTGCGCCGGTCGTCCGGGCGACGATCACGCCCATCGGCAACGACCCCGCCAGGTAGCCAAACACGACCAGGATCACGTCCAGAATCGGTTGCTCGAACACGTCCCGAGTATCGGCGATTCTTGCGCCGTTCTGGGGCCGCGCGTACCATCCGGCGCGATGACCCCCAGTGCTGCGCAGGCCGACTGAGCGTGGCAGTCGGCTCTTCCAACAGCTTCGACCTGATCGTTATCGGCGGCGGTACCGGCGGCTACTCGGCTGCTTTTCGGGCCGGTCAGCTGGGCCTCAAGGTTGCTCTCGTCGACGACCAGCCCAGGCTCGGCGGCACGTGTCTCATCTGGGGCTGCATCCCGACCAAGGCGATGCTCGAATCGGCCGAGCTGTACGAGCGTGTGCGCCGCGGCGAGGAGTTCGGCGTGCCAGCCGATGGCGTCCGTTTCGATTACCCGGCCGTGGCCAAGCGCCGCGACGCGATCGTGACGCGGCTGACCAAGGGCGTCGACAGCCTGGTCAAGAAGAACAAGGTTGAGCACATCCGCGGCCGCGGCACGCTGCAGGGCGGCAAGAAGGTCCTGGTCCACACGTTCGACGAGGAAGGCAAGCCGGACGGCGAGCGGCCGCTCGACGCCAACGACGTCATCCTCGCCAGCGGCTCGCGGGTCAAGTCGCTGCCCGGCCTGGAGCCGGACGCCAAGCGCATCATCACCAGCGACGACGCGACCCATTCGTCGACGCTGCCGGGCAGCATCATCGTCGTCGGGGCCGGCGCGGTCGGTGTCGAGTTCGCGAGCTTCTACCACGATGCGGGCGTCGAAGTGACGCTGCTCGAGTACCTGCCGCGGGTGACACCGCTCGAGGACATGGAGGTGTCCAAGGAGCTCGAGCGCCAGTTCCGCAGGCGCAACCTGCCGGTCATCACGTCTGCCCGTTTCGACCCGGCGTCCGTGACTGCCGACGAGAGCGGCGTGTGCCTGATGGTCGGCAAGGAAGGCGAGGAGCCCAGGGAGCTGCGCGCCGAGCAGATGCTCGTCGCCACCGGTCGCGCACCCAACTCCGACAACGTCGGGCTCGAGTCGACGCGGGCCAAGGTCGAGAAGGGCTTCGTCCAGGTCGACGGCACGATGCGCACGGCCGAGCCGCACCTGTACGCGATCGGCGATGTCATCGGCGGCTTGCTGCTCGCGCACGTGGCCGCGCACGAGGGAATCGCCGCAGTCCATGCGATCGCCGGTGCGGAGGCCGAGAAGGTCGACTATCTCAAGATGCCCCGGGCCACCTATTCGCGACCGCAGATCGCGTCGATCGGCCGGACCCAGGAGGAATGCGACCGCGACGGGCTGACCGTCAAGGTTGGCAAGTTCCCCTTCCAGGCCGACGGCAAGGCGCTCATCCGCGGCGAGCCGGAGGGCTTCGTGAAGGTCATCGCCGACGCGAAGACGGACGAGGTGTTGGGGGTCCACATGATCGGCGGGAACGTGACCGACCTGATCTCGGAGGCCAGCGTGGCGATGCTGCTCGAGGCGACGGCCTGGGAGATCGGCTCAGCGGTGCACCCACATCCGACACTGGCCGAAGCGGTCGGCGAGGCGGCGCTCGCCGTCGACGGCAAGTCGATCAACTTCTAGCCGCGCGCTCAGGGAGGGACGATGGCATCCAAGACCGAGAGCAAGTCGGAGACAGCGTTCGGGGCGAGCCTGGGCCTGTCGCGCGACGAGCTGCTCGACATGTACCGCCTGATGGTCATCGCTCGCGCGGTCGACGAGCGGATGTGGATCCTCAACCGCGCCGGCAAGATCCCCTTCGTGATCAGCGGCCAGGGCCACGAGGGCGCCCAGGTGGGTCTCGCCTTTGCGCTGCGCAAGGGCCACGACTGGATGGTTCCGTACTACCGATCAGTTGCGTCGCTGATGACGTTCGGCATGAGTCCGCGCGAGATCATGCTCGCCCAGTTCGCGCGCGGCGTGGATCCGTCGTCCGGCGGTCGCCAGATGCCCGGCCACTACGGCATCAAGGAGCGCAACATCCTGTCCGTCTCGTCGCCTGTCGCGACCCAGATCCTGCACGCCACGGGCATTGCCTGGGCGGCCAAGCTGCGCAAGCAGGACGTGGTCACGATCACGTACCTGGGCGAGGGATCCTCGAACCAGGGCGACTTTCACGAGGCGCTCAACTTCGCCGGCGTCCATCAGCTGCCGGTCGTCTACGTCGTCGAGAACAACGGCTATGCGATCAGCGTGCCCATGTCGCTCCAGTCGGCCGTGACGGACATCGCCATCCGCGGCGCGGGCTACAACATGCCCGGCATCATCGTCGATGGCGCCGACGTCCTCAGCTGCTACGCAGAGGGGCGCGCCGCGATCGATCGCGCGCGCAACGGTCAGGGCCCCACATTGATAGAGGCCAAGGTTGCGCGGCTGACGGCGCACTCGTCCGACGACCAGCAGTCGAAGTACCGCTCCGCAGACGAGCTCGAGGCCGAGAAGGGTCACGACCCGCTGCCGCGCTACCGCGATCAGCTGCGCGAGGCGGGCATGCTCGACGAGGAGACGGAGGCCGCGATCACGGCCGACTCGCGCAAGGTCGTCGAGGACGCGACCGACTGGGCCGAGGCGCAGAGTGATCCCGATCCGGCCACCGCACAGCAGAATGTCTATGACACCGAGCCGCCGGCGCGAATGGACGATCCACTCTGGCACGGCGCCCGGTTCATCGGTGACGGTGGACCGTGGGGCGTGCTCTCCGAAGAAGGGGAGGGCTGAGCCGTGGCAGTCATGACCATGATCGACTCGGTGCGCGAGACGCTGCGCGAGGAGATGCGGCGCGACGATTCGATGGTCATCCTGGGCGAGGACGTGGGCAAGAAGGGCGGCGTTTTTTTGGCCACTGACGGGCTCTACGACGAGTTCGGCGGCGACCGCGTACTCGACACTCCGCTGAGCGAGTCGATGATCGTTGGCGTCTCGATCGGCGCCGCGGTCGCCGGTCTGCGGCCGGTGCCCGAGATCCAGTTCGCGGACTTCATCTTTCCGGCCTTCAACCAGATCCTGTCCGAGGCGGCGCGCATGCGTTTCCGCTCGAACGGGGCGTTCGACTGCCCGATGACGATCCGCGCACCGTACGGCGGCGGCGTCCACGGAGCGCTCTATCACTCGCAGTCGGTCGAAGCGTTCTTCGCCCACATGCCGGGCATGAAGGTCGTCATCCCGTCCACGCCGTATGACGTGCGCGGCCTGCTGCGCACGTCGATCCGCGACGACGATCCGGTGCTCTTCCTGGAGCACAAGAAGATGTACCGCTCCGTGCGCGGCGAGGTGCCCGACACCGACTACACGATCCCGATCGGCAAGGCCAACGTCACGCGCGAAGGCACGGATGTCTCGATCATCGCCTACGGGCTGATGGCTTCGTACGCGCTCGAGGCGGCCGACCTGCTGGCAGGCGAGGGCGTGTCCGCGGAGGTCGTCGACGTGCGCACACTGCGGCCGCTCGACGGCGAGACGTTGCTGGCGTCCGTTAGGAAGACGGGCAAGGCGGTCATCGTCTACGAGGACAATCGCTTCGGCGGCTACGGCGCGGAGATCGCCGCGATCCTGGCCGAGGAGGCCTTCGACCACCTCGACGGCCCGATCGTGCGCGTGACCGGCCCGGACGTGCCGGGCGTGCCGTACAACCACGTTCTCGAGGACTGGTTCATGCCGTCGCCAGATCGGATCGCCGATGGGGTGAGGCGTCTCGCCTCCTACTGATGCCCGGCTCGCGGCGTCTCCTGTCGCCGGCGGGTGCATCCCTGGCGTTGTTGCTGGCCGGGTGCGTCAATCAGGCTCCGACGTCGGCGCCGTCCGTGACGGTGCACGTGGTCAATGGCCTCTCTAACGTGATCGTCATGTCCGGGGATCTGTCGGTGGCGACAGGCCTTCAAACGCCGCCGCCTGGCGGTTTGTCCCTGCTCTCGTCGTGCGGCGGCGAAGCCGACGTACAAGCAGCGGTAAAGAACGGGAGTGGCGGGGAGCTGGTCCTGCAGATTGACCCAAGCGCTGCGCTTGACCAGGCGTACGCACGAGGCGACATGGAGTCAAGCTCGACGCCGTTTTCGGTTGAAATCATCTGGTCAAGCGGCGAGTTGAATGCGGGCGACTGGGTTGTTGTTGCGCCAGGAGGCGTGACGCGGACAACGACGCCACCCGCATCGATGCCCAGCGGCACGTGCGGCGCGTGGATCGGAGAGCCCAAGCCGTCATGACCGCCGTCTCGCTCGTTCCGATGTCCCCGGAGCGCTATGTGACGTGGCACGCATACAGCGTCGCGGGTTACGCCGAGGAGAACGTCAAGTCCGGCCGCTGGACGCAGGACGAGGCGCTTTCGAAGTCAGAGGCGGACTTCGACGCGCTGCTGCCCGACGGCCTCGACACGGCCGGCCACGAGCTGTGGTCGGTTGTTGACGCCGGCGGCGACGAGGTGGGGATCCTGTGGGTTGCCACCGACCGGCGACCGGCGTACGCGTTCATCTACGACATCGAGATAAACCCCGACCGGCGCGGGGAGGGATTCGGCACGGCCACGCTCGCCGCGCTCGACGAATGGGCTCGCGCGAACGGCACAGCGACGATCGGCTTGCACGTCTTCGGCCACAACACTGGTGCGTGGCGGCTCTACAAGCGCCTCGGCTACGTCGAGACGAGCGTCCAGATGGAGAAGCACCTCTAGCCGCTCACCACGTGCGCTCGACTGCCTCGGCCTGCGCGCCCCCGCCTGCGCACGGAGCGCGTACTACCCGCCGCTCACCACGTGCGCTCGACTGCCTCGGCCTGCGCGCCCCCGCCCGCGCACGGAGCGCGTACTACCCGCCGCGATGAGCTCTGCCGCCCCCGCCTGCGCACGGAGCGCGTACTACCCGCCGCGATGAGCTCTGCCGCCCCCGCCTGCGCACGGAGCGCGTACTACCCGCCGCGATGAGCTCTGCCGCCCCCGCCCGCGCACGGAGCGCGTACTACCCGCCGCGATGAGCTCTGCCGCCCCCGCCCGCGCACGGAGCGCGTACTACCCGCCGCGGTGAGCTCTGCCGCCCCCGCCCGCGCACGGAGCGCGTACTAGGCGTCAGGTGGTTGCCACGCACGCCTCCCACGCGTATTCGGTGGCATTAAGAGGCCAAGAACCGACCTATCCGCGCTTGGCGTTGGCAACCCTGATCCGCTTGCGGCTGACGGAGCTGCGCCTAAGACGCGGCTGGCGCGTAAGTGGCGCGAATACCAGCAAGGATTGGGATTGGCCTCCCGTCGGATTAGCGAGCCAAGCCCTGGCGTCGGCACCGCGAAGCCGGTAGGCCTGGCTGAGGACGGCCGAATGGCGCGCGAGGCGCCGGCGCGAGGTTGTCGATTCAGGCAGCACGAGCAGCCTGCACACCGATGCCGGCCGGCTCCACTCAAATCGGTCGCTGGCCACGAGCGCGGCAAGTCGTTGCTTGGCGTCGTGCTTGCGAAGGGTCTCTTCGATGGACGTCAGCTCCGTCTTGACCTCGACCACGAGCAGCGTTCGACTTTGCGCGTGCCAGGCCAGGACGTCGACGGATCCGCGCTCGCCGCGAACCGAGTACGACACCTCCGGCGCAACCTCCCATCCAAGGGCCGTGAGTGTCGAAACGACCCAGCCGACGATCGCGGCGTGGCCTTCATCGAGCAGTCGATCAATCTCGCCGCCCCGCCAGCGGACCGCAACAAATGCCTCGGCGTCGAGTGCGGCCGCATGACGCCGCAGCTTGCGCAGGTCCGTCATTCTGCCGCGCTCCGCCCTGGAGATGTCGTCCTGCGTCAGCGACGCGATGACAGCGACGTCCGACTGACGCCAGCCGACGCGATGGCGCAACGCACGCAGCGTCCTGCCGACCCGCTGATCGTCCACCATGGCAATGATGAGAGGGCCTGCTTATCGCCCGGTTGACCGACCCTCGATAAACGCTTAGCCGGCGCCTAAACCGGAACGGCGCATGGGCCAACCTTTGGGGTTGCTCGCGCTGCAACAATCCGCGGGGTGAGGACCGTCGACGTCGTGGTGGTTGGCGCCGGCCAGGCGGGTTTGGCGACGAGCTACCACCTCACGCAGCGCAACATCGACCACGTCGTTCTTGATCGCGGTCGCGTTGCCGAAGCATGGCGCACGAGCCGCTGGGATTCGTTCGCCCTGAACGCCCCGAACTGGTCGTTCGATCTGCCGGGCTTCCCGTATGAGGGACCCGACCCGGACGCGTTCATGCTCCGCGACGACATCGCCGATCGTTTCGCAGGCTACGGGCAGATGATCGCGGCCCCGATCGAGGAAGGCGTCGAGGTCATCCGCGTGAGCCGCGACGACGTCAGTGGCAGCTACCTCATCGAGACACCGGGCCAGCAGATCACGGCGCGTGCGGTCGTCGCGGCGACGGGTCCGTATCAGCGCCGCAACCGTCCGCACACGGGACTCGATCCCGCGATCCTCCAGCTCGACACCGACGAGTTTCGCAACTCAGCGCAGCTCCCCGAAGGTGGCGTGCTGGTAGTCGGCTCCGGCCAGTCGGGGTGCCAGGTCGCAGAGGACCTGCGCGAGCATGGACGCAACGTATGGCTGGCAACCGGAACGTGCGGTTGGATCCCGCGCCGCTATCGAGGCAAGGACAACGTCCGCTGGCGCTGGGACATGGGCATGTTCGACGAGACCGTCGCGAGCCTTGGCCACGCACTGCGCCTGGCGTGCCCGCCTATCCAGACCGGGGTCGATGGCGGCCGAGACATGAACCTCACCACCATGGCCGCCCAGGGCGTCACGCTGACGGGTCGCTTCATCTCGGCCGACGGCCACCTGGTCACTCTTGCCGACGACCTGGAGTCGAATGCCACTCGATCCGAACAGGTAGCCGTCGCGTTCCGCAAGAGGATCGACGACTTCGTCGCCGGCCGCGGACTCGATGCCCCGCCGGCGGAGCCGTTCGAGCCGGCTGGGGACTTCAGCGGCGCGCCGACCACTCTTGATCTGAAGGCGCTCGACATCACTTCGGTCATCTGGGCGACCGGCTTCCGGCTCGACTTCAGCTGGATCGACCTGGATCTCGAGGCGGTCGATGGCTACCCCGCCCAGGTTCAGGGCGTCAGCCGCTACCCGGGGCTCTACTTCATGGGCCTGCAGCTGATGCACACGCGCAAGTCAGGCATCATCTTTGGCGTCGGCGAGGACGCCGCGCACATCGCGTCGGTCATGGCCGGTCAGCTCGCTCCTTCAACCCGATAGAGCCGCCACTCGCCGGCAACGCCCTTCAACTCGTGGCTGCCGCGCTCGCTGAATTTGAAGCCACCTCCGGAGACCAGGTCCCTGACCGTTTGCGTCACGAGGATCTCAGACTCAGAAGCGAGGCTGGCGACGCGCGCCCCGATGTGAACGGCGATCCCGCGCAGGTGCTCACCGGCCATCTCGCATTCACCGGTGTGCAGCCCGGCGCGCAGGCCGAGCCCGGACTCGTCTGCGTCGCGCACGATGGCCATGGAGCAGCGGATGGCCCGGCCGGGTCCATCGAACGTGGCAAAGGCGCCATCGCCTGCCGTGTCCACCACGCGCCCGCGGTGGGCGGCCACGATGTGCTTGACGCTCCCGTGGTGGTGGCTCAGCAGCTCGCTCCAGGCCCGGTCGCCAATTTCTGCGGCACGTTCCGTCGACCCGACGATATCGGTGAAAAGGACGGTGGCAAGCACACGGTCGGCGTCGGCCTCGACCGGGCTGTCCACCAGCTGCTCGATGAACTCCTCGATCTCGCGCACGACCGCGTCGGTGTCGCCGGCAATGACGAATTGGTCCTTTCCCTCGAGCGTGACCAGACGAGCGCCCGGGATGCGCTCGGCGACGTCTCGCGCACCGGAGCTGGCCCAGGCGTCGCTCCGCGTCAGCACGAGCGTCGGCACATGGATCGCCGGCAGCGCGACGCTCGTGTCGGTGTCGCGCTGAAGCTCGGCCAGGGCGACCGCATCCTCGCGGCTGCCGGCACGCCGTTGCTGTTCGACGAACCAATCGATGAACTGCTCGTCGTTGGCACGGCTCGGGCCGCTGATCTGGACCCATCGCGTGGCGAGTTCGCGAGTGCCCCAGCCAGCGCGAATGGCCGCCATCGCATTGTCAAACTCCTGCTCCCTGGCTACCCACGGTGAGTCGGGTGCGCTCGAACGAGCGACCGGCTCATACATCACGAGGCCACGGGTTCGGTCGGGATAGGTAGCCGCGAACAGGGCGGCGAGACTCGAGGCATCGGCGAGCGCCACGAGCACGACCTTCTTCGAGTTGGCCGCGTCCATGACGGCACGAATGTCGTCGAGGCGCTCCTCGAGCGTCGGCGGCGGCCGATGGATCAGCCGGTCCGAGAGGCCCATCCCGCGCCGATCGAGACGTATCAGTCGGCCCATCGAGCCCAGCCGGCGAAGCATTCGAGCCAGCACCGGCTCCTGCCATTCGTGCTCGATGTCGCCGACCCAGGCGCGCAGGAGGACGATGTCGACATCGCCGCCGCCGGTGACCTGGTACGCGACGTGCATGCCATCGGCCGTGCGCGCATAGCGCGACTCGACGTTCATGCGCGTCATTGTGGACGCCTGCGCTCCAGATGGGCGAAACTAGAGGCTGACGAAGCTCGAGATCCCGCGCGTTAGGAGACCCACCCCGCCATGCCCAAGGTACAGATGCCGCAACTCGGCGAGAGCGTCGCCGAGGGCACGATCGGCAAGTGGCTGAAGAAGCCCGGCGATCACGTCGACAAGTACGAGCCGATCGTCGAGGTCATCACCGACAAGGTCAATGCCGAGGTGCCGTCGCCGTACGAGGGAACGCTGACGGAGATCCTCGTCCAGGAAGGCGAGACGGTTCCGAACAACACCGAGATCGCGGTCATCGAGGGCGTCGCGGGAGCCGAGGAGACAACCGACCAGGCGCCCGCGGCCGCGCCCGCCGCAGCCGAAGCGCGCCCCGCCGCACCCGAGCCGGCCGGCCCATATGGCGCGGGAACCGGGCCCGGCGGCTCCGACGAGCGACCCGAGCGCACCTTCGAACAGCCGACCGCCTCGCCACCGCCCGCGCCGGCGCCAGTGTCGGCAGCAACGGCCGTGGCTGCGCCGGTGATGCCCGGTGGCAACGGCCACGGTAATGGCGCCAACATCGGCACCTACGACGGTCCGACCACGCCGGCCGTGCGTCGCCTGGCGCGCGAGCATGGCGTCGATCTCGCACTGGTTGCCGGTACCGGTCACGCCGGGCGTGTGACGCTGTCGGACGTGCGCAAGTTCGTCGAGTCGGGCGGCGCTCAGGCGGCTGCCCAGGTCGCTCCGGCGCAGGCCTCCACGCCGATGCCCATGACCTCCGCGGCTCAGTCGGCCCCCACCGCCCAGTCGCCCGCGCCGTCGCCCGTTGCCCAGGGCGACTCGCTCAAGCAGGCATCTCCGATGCGCAAGGCGATCGCGGCACAGATGACCAAGGCGCTGCAGGTGCCGGTGGCGTACACCGTGATCGAGGTCGACATGAGCGGCGTCGTCGGCGTGCGCGACCGGAACAAGGGCCAGTACCAGGCACAGGAGGGGATCAGCCTGACCTACGACGCGTTCGTGGCCAAGGCAACGGTCGAGGCTCTCAAGCACCATGCCGACTTCAATGCGCAGTACACCGACGAGGGCCACCTGCGCCGCCAGGCGATCAATCTCGGCGTGGCAGTGGCCGTGGCGGACGGTCTGGTCGTGCCCGTTATCAAGGACGCGGACCGGCTCTCGATCCACGGCCTGAACCGGGCACTGCGCGACCTCGCCGACCGAGCGCGCGGCAACAAGCTGTCGCTCGATGACATCCAAGGTGGCACGTTCACGCTCGATAACACGGGCTGGACGGGCTCGATGATCACCCAGCCGATCATCAACGCCCCACAGGTCGGCATCCTGACCATGGAGTCGATCGTGAAGCGGCCCGTCGTAGTGGAGACGGCCAGCGGCGACCTGATAGGGATCAAGCCCATGATGTACATGACGCTCGGTTTCGATCACCGCGCCACGGATGGTGCGCAGGCGGGCCGATTCGTCGCGGATGTCAAGCGCTGGCTGGAGGCGGTCGACTCGACCACGGCGATCTGGTAAGCGGGTGCCGTCCTCCTAATCCCGACGCGCCCGCTAGGAATTGGCTCTAAACTCGGCACAAGAGATGCAACGCGAACTGCCCATGTTCCAGCCCCCGGGCTCGGACAGCCACGCCCCGCACGAGCCGCCCACGATCGCGATGGGTGGCGGCACTTTCACGAGCCCTGCGCTTGACGGATCGGTCGCGCCGCGCCGCCATCCGGAATGGATCAAGGCGCGCCTGCCAACCGGCGAGAACTACCACGATCTGAAGCGCCTGATGCGTGGCCTCACGCTCAATACCGTGTGCGAGGAAGCCCACTGTCCGAACATCGGTGAGTGCTGGGAGCAGCGCACCGCCACGATCATGATCATGGGCGACGTGTGCACCCGAGCGTGTGGCTTCTGTGCGGTCAAGACCGGCCGGCCGTCGTGGAACGACGAGGACGAGCCGCGCCGCGTGGCCGAGGCGATCGCCAAGATGAACCTCGAGCATGTCGTGGTGACCAGCGTCGCGCGTGACGACCTGCCCGATGGTGGCGCACATATCTTTGCCGACACGATCCGCGCGATTCGTCACGAAGCGCCCAACACCGGCGTCGAAGTGCTGATCCCCGATTTCAACGGGCAGGACGAGCCACTGCGGACGGTCATGGAAGCAGCACCGGACATCCTCAATCACAACGTTGAGACGGTAGAGCGGCTCCAGAAGCCGGTACGCAAGCGCGCTCGCTACCAGCGCAGCCTTGATGTTCTGCTGCGCGCCAAGGAGTTCGCCCGCGAGCTCGCCGGCCGCGATGGAACCGTGCACACCAAGTCGAGCCTGATGGTCGGCCTGGGTGAGACGCGCGAGGAGCTGCTTGTCACGTTCAACGACCTGCGCGCTGTGGACTGCGACGTCCTGACCGTGGGCCAGTATCTCCGCCCTTCCGAGCAGCACCTAGCCATTGTTCGGTACTATTTACCGGCCGAGTTCGAGGACATGAAGCAGGAGGCGCGAGCTCTTGGCTTCAAACACGTCGAGTCGGGACCATTAGTCCGCTCCAGCTACCACGCCCGTGATCAAGTGCCCGAGGAAGCCCGCCGCCGCCGCTCGGCGCAGCAGGCAGCCCTTGCGGCCAATGGCCTTTCCTGAGCCAGCCCACCAACCAGGTGCGAATAGCGCCCGATTGAGGACTCGATGACCACCGAAACCAAGACTCTGCCCGTTCAAACCCGCGCGCGTGCGTTCCGGTGGCGCCGCTTCCTGATCGTCTTCGGCGTGATTCTGCTGGCGCTCGTCATCGTCGCGGCGATCGGCACGTTCGTTTACGCGAGCGGCAACCAGGGCCGCATCCTGCCCGGGGTCAACATCGCCAGCGTCAACGTCGCCGGGCTGACGCCTGAAGAGGCCAGGGCCAAGCTGCTGGCCACGCTGCCCGACGTGAGCGCAGGAGCGCTAACGGTCCAGGCCGGCTCGGTTGAAGAAACCATTCCGTACGCCGACATCCACCGTGCGTACAACCTCGACGCAACCATCGAGCAGGCGATGCAGGTTGGCCGCAACGGCAACCCGATCGACCAGCTCGGCGAGCAGATACGAACGATGACCGGCGGCGTGACGCTCACGCCGAGCGTGAGCTACGACGCACAGGCACTGCAGCACAATGTCGAGCAGATCGTGGCCACCGCACAGGTGACTCCGGTCGACGCCATCATCTTGTTCCAGAACGGGGCGTACGTCGTCACTCCGGCCGCCGATGGCCAGCAGGTCAACGCCGACGAGGTGCTGCGCCAGGCTATCGCCGCGCTCAACACGGACGGTATCGCCGACACGTCGGTGAACGTGCCGGCCACGTCCGTCAGTGCCGGCATCTCCACCCCTGACGCCCAGGCGGCCGTCACCAAGTTCGAGGCGGTCGCATCTGAGCCGCTGGTGCTGACCGTCGGCTCGTCGAGCCATACGATCGACCCGGCGACGCTGCGTGGCTGGGTGCACCTGGATGAGACGGCGCCCGGCCAGTGGTCGGTCGTGCTCGACCGCGCCCCCATTGATCAGCTCGTGGCGGTGCTCAAGACTCAGACCGACCAGCCAGCCGTCGAGGCCCAGTTCAAGTTCGACAACGGGCAGGCCCTGGCCGTGCCCGGCGCGACGGGGTACGAGGTCGACGCAACAGGCTCCGCTGACGCGATATACAACGCGCTGCTCGGCCGCGCCAACGGCACCCCGTCTGCCCAGCTGACGCTGGCCGTGACCGCGACCGTCCCGGACTTCACCACTGAGGAGGCGCAGTCGCTCGTCGCCCGGGTCAAGCTCATCGGCTCGTGGACCACGCACTACGTGCCCAGCCCGCTCAACAACGGCGGACAGAACATTCGCCGCCCGGCCGAGCTGATCAACGGCACGGTCGTCCAGCCCGGCGCGGAGTTCAGCTTCGTGGGCGTCGCCGGTCCCATCACCACGGCCAACGGCTACGGCAGCGGGGCGGCGATCATCCACGGCAAGACCAAGGCCGAGGGCGTCCTTGGGGGCGGCCTGTGCTCCGCTTCCACGACTGCCTTCAACGCGGCACTGCGCGCCGGCTTTGAGCTCGGCGCTCGACGCAACCACGCCTACTACATCAGCCGCTACCCGGTCGGCCTCGACGCCACGATCTGGATCAGCGGCAACTACACGCAGGACATGTCGTTCACCAACGACAGCCAGTATCCGATCGTCATCCGCGGCATCAACAAGAAGCGCACCGTGACCTTCGAGATCTGGGGCGTGCCCGACGGACGAACCGTTTCGCTGTCCGATCCCAAGATCGGCAACAAGACCGCCGCCTCGGAGGTCTACGAGTTCACCGACTCGCTGGCGCCGCGTCAGACCAAGGTCAGTGAATACAAGGCCGACGGCTTCAACTCGGTTGTCGTGCGCACCGTCCGCGACGCGAACGGCGTCATCATTCATCAGGACACGATCACGTCCTCGTATCGCAGGGTGAACGGCGTCATCCTCGTCGGCCGCTACCCGGGCGACCCGCCCGCCGGCTACCAGTGGCCGGTAGGTCAGGGCATCCCGTCGGCACCTGGCCCCAAGCCGACCCCGACTCCGACACCGACTAATCCTGGAAAGACACCCACACCGACGCCACCGCCTGCGGACAGTGCTCCGACGGCCAAGTTCGCCCTGACGGCACCGAATTCGAAGGGAAAGGTCTTCTTCACCGACTACAGCAAAGGCGGCCCCACCAGCTGGTCCTGGGATTTCGGTGATGGCAGCAGCTCGTCGAAACGAGAATCCGTCACACACCTATTCGACCGCTGGCGATTTCAAGGTGGTGCTCACCGTCGGCAACGCGAACGGGTCGGACAGCGCGACGAAGACCGTGACTATCAGTGGCGCCGCGACGCCGACGCCCTCGGACACAGCGACCGCGACGACGACGCAAAAGACGCCGTAGCCGCGCGGCTGAGGCGCACAATGCACGGGACAATGGCTGACGAGATGCGCTCGCAGATCGTGCTGCTCCTGAGCGGACGGCAGGCGCACACGACCTTCGAAGAGGCGGTGGCCGACTTTCCGGAGTGGGCTATCAACGAGCGTGCGCCGAACGTCGAATACACGCCCTGGCACCTGGTCGAGCATCTGCGCCGCACCCAGCTGGACATGCTGCGCTACATCGAGGATCCGACCGGCTATGTCTCACCGCCATTTCCAATTGGCTTGTGGCCCGGCAAAGACGAGACGACTGACATGGCGGGGTTCCAGGATTCGGTCGAGGGCTTCAGGGCCGATAGGCGGGCGATGGAGGCGATCGCTCTCGACGAGAAACGCGACCTGTCGGCAGTGCTCGAGGGCACCCCAGGTCACACCCCGCTACGCGGCCTGCTCATCATCGGCAACCACAACAGCTACCACGTCGGCGAGTTCGCTTCGCTGCGCCAGGTGATGGGCTCCTGGCCGCCCGGCCACAACTGATCGCGGGCCGCGGCCGCGGCTGCGCCAGGTCTTCGCCGTGGAGCAAATGCGTTGGCCGTGACACAATGTCGGCCGCATGACGACTGAGACGCAGAGCGTCCCCGCCGTGCCGTCGACGGGCCGTGCCTTTGCGTGGCGCAAATCCGCGCTCGCTTTCGGCATCACGCTCATCGCCATCCTTGCCTTCGCAATCGCGTTCGCGGCTGCCTACGCGGCCTTCCACGACGGCCGCGTCCTGCCCGGGGTCAGCGTCGGATCCGTGTCCATCGCCGGCCTGGATCGCGCCGCGTCGGAAGCCACCCTGCGCAGCAGTCTTCCGAACCTCGGATCGGGCGCGCTGAGCGTCAAGGTCGGCGACGGTTCCGAGCGCATCACGTACGCGGAGATCGGCCGCGACTACGACATGCAGCAGATGCTCGACCAGGCACTGGACGTCGGCCGTGGCGGCACCCCGGCCGACCAGGTGGGACAGCAGTTGCACAGCCTGCTCAGTGGCGTCTCCGTCCCGCTGGTCGTCAAGTGGGACGCAGCGAGGCTCGCACAGAGAATCGAGGCCATCGCCACGGCCGCCGAGTCAGCCCCGGTCGATGCGACCGTCACGCGACTGGCGGGGGAGTATCTCGTGACTCCGGCCGTGCCCGGAGAGCAGGTTGACGCGCAGCAGCTGCTCGCCCAGGCGATGGCCGCACTTGGCAGCACGTCGGCCGCCGACGAGAGCATCTCGATCCAGGCAGCGGCGATTGCGCCCCAGGTCTCGACCGACCAGGCACAGCAGGCCGTCGATCGCGCCAAAGCGTTGACGGCCGAGCCTCTGGCCGTGTCAGTGGCAGGTCGGACGCTGACCATCGATCCCGACACGCTCAAAGGCTGGATGCATCTCGATCCGACCGGCCCCGGAACCTGGTCGCTGAGCATCGAGCAGGGGCCGGTCGACCAGTGGGTCAGCCTGCTCAAGGACCAGGTTGACGTGCGCCCGACGAACGCCGGTTACACCTTCGAAGGCAACCAGCCTGTGGTAACGCTCGATGCGCCTGGCACCGCGCTCGACGCGGTGGCTGCGACGACCTCGATCCTGGATGCTCTCAACGCTCGCGCGGCCGGAACGGCAACGAGCTCAGTCGCGCTATCCATGGCCACAGTGGCGCCCGAATTCACCGCGGACCAGGCACAGGCGCTGGTCGGCCAGGTCAAGCGCCTGGGCAGCTGGACCACGCACTACACGTCCAGCTCGCACAACGGCTTCGGCCAGAACATCCGCCGGCCCACGAACCTCATCGACGGAACGGTCGTGCAGCCCGGCGACACGTTCGACTTCCTGGAAGTTGCGGGGCCGATCACGGTGCGTAACGGCTACACGGACGGCGCCGCGATCATCCACGGCAACACCCAGCTCGACGGCGTCCTTGGCGGCGGGTTGTGCTCTACGTCGACGACGCTCTTCAACGCCGCGCTGCGCGCCGGCTTCGACATCGGCGCGCGACGCAACCACGCCTACTACATCGACCGCTACCCGGTCGGTCTCGACGCGACCATCTGGGTCAACGGCTCATATGCGCAGTCGATGTCATTCGTCAACGACTCGCAGTACCCCATCCTGATCCGCGGCATCAACCGCAGGAACTCGGTGACGTTCTCCATCTATGGCGTCCCGGACGGCCGCCAGGTGCACCTGTCGCAGGCCAAGGTCAGCGCCGAGAAGCCGGCGTGGACGAAGTACATCTACACCAGCGACACATCGATCGTGGCGCCCGGCGGGCGCAAGCGCATCGAGTACGCATTCGACGGCTTCCAGTCATCCGTCGGGCGCGTCGTGACCGACGCCAACGGGAACGTCATCCACGACGACACGTTCCGCTCGGCATACCGGCGCGTGATCGGCGTGGTGTACATCGGCTGGAAGCCGGGTGACCCGCCGCCGGGCACGGTCAAGGAGCCCGGCAAGCCGCCCGACGCCTGAGCTGTTGCTTTAGCATCGGCTCGTGGCCACCGTGCTGCCCCGTTCTCATCCGCTGACCGAGCTGCACTGCCACCTTGGCGGTGCGGTCGCCCCGGCCATCATGTGGGGCATCGCCCACTCCCAGGGCATCCGGCTGCCGACGAAGGACTACTGGGCGTTCCGCCAGCTGATCACCGTCTCGGCGCGCCGTGGGCGCAGCTTCGACGGATATCTGCAGCTCTTCCACTGGACCGAGCTGATCCAGTCCTCGCCGCTGGCCGTCGAGCGTTCGACGTACGAGGTCATCGGTGGCGCGTATCGCAAGAACAACGTCACCACGACGGAGCTGCGCTTCAATCCCATGAAGCGCAACCGCGGCGGCGAGCAGGACCTTGACCACATCATCAGCGCGGCTATACGAGGCATGGACCGAGCCATGCTCGAGTACCCCGTCGCACCCGGGCTGATCCTGTGCCTTGACCGCGCTTTTCCCTTCGCGCTCAACGAGATCATTGCCGAGAAGGCCATCGCGTACCGCGCCCGCGGCGTAGTCGGCATCGACATCGCCGGCCCGGAGTCGGCCGACTTCAAGCCCAGCGACTACCGCCGACTGTTCGACCGGTGTCGGCGCAAGGGACTTGGAATCACCGTCCATACCGGAGAGTCGGGGCCGGTGGAGGAGATCGCCGAGGTCATCGAGCACCTGGAGCCGACCCGTCTGGGGCACGGCGTCAAGTCGGCCTTCGATCCGCGCACGATGGCCATGATCCGCGAGCGCGGCATAACGCTCGAGGTCTGCCCGTCGAGCAACATCAACACGCGCGTCGTGTCGGGCTGGGACGAGTTCCGCTGGATCTTTGACACGTTCCGGCGCAACGGCGTCAAGTTCACGATCAACACCGACGGTCCGGAGATGCTGCGCACCTACATCCGCGACGAGCTGTCCACGCTGGGGCGGCTTGGCATCCTCTCGATCGAGGAGCAGCAGCAGGCAGCCGAGTGGGCGCTCCAGGCATCATTCGTAGGCGGCGTCAATCCGTTGCCCCCGGCGACGGGCAAGCCCGCCGGCCGTCGCAAGATCGAGCGCGAAGAGGCCTAGTCGCGCGGTCGCAGGCGGACGGTCCAGGCGCCCGTTCGACCTTCCGGTGGGTCCAGCCGCGCCGGCCACCGATCGTTGAGCACATCGACCAGCTCGTCGGGAGTGTTGGGCGGGACATCGGTCTCAAGCAGGTGCCGAGCAACCTGGCCGCGGATGCGCTTCGCGATCACATCGCCGATCGTCCGCCCGCCGGCCTCGGGCAGGACGCGCAGCGTCACCGTCCTCGAGCTTATGCCGGTGGGCTTGCCGATCGCCTGGTACGCCGGCGAGCGCAGGTCGAGCACGACGCCCTGTGGCCCGGCAGCCTCGTTCAGGACAGCGGGCAGGACGGTGCGCCAGGCAGGTTCGAGACGGTCCATGCCGACGAGCCGGGCGCAGACGTGAAGCCGGTAGGCCGGAATCCGATCGGCTGGTCGCAGCAGGCCCCATAGCGAAGAGGCGATCACGAGGCGCTCGGCGGCCCGTGCCATTGCCTGCGCGCCGAGCGTGCCGGCGTCGAGGCCCGCGTACAGGGATCCGGTGTAGATCTCCAGGGCGGGCCGCGCGGGCTCGGCGCGCTGGTGCGTGTTGCGCGCGACCTCAGCCCCGAGGTTGGGCGAAACGAGCAGTCGCTCGAGCGCGTCCGGTTGCGAGCTGGTGTCTATCAGCGCGTCCAGCACCCGTGTCCGCATCGGCGTCAGTGCCGGAAACGACAGCTGGTCGATCTTCAGCGTTGCCCCACCGTGCGGCGCGGGCCGCTTCGATTCGGATGGCGGCAGAATGATCAGCACGGAACAACTTTATGGGCCGCAGCCGTGCTGCGGGGCGGTTGCGCACAGTTGTCAGATGGTGCCCATCGCCAGCTGCGCGCCCCCTGCGTGTTAGGCGGGTCCATGGGTCAGGTAGGGCGCGGCGCCGACGGTGACGCACGCTCGTGGTGTCGCCGTTTGCGCGGCACATGCGTAAGCGGTGGTTGCGCCGCACTTAGTACGCGTCAGGTGCGCAGGTGACGGAAGGACGCCCGTAGCGGCCGGCTGGCGACACAGCGATGTTGGGCCTAGGCCTCTGATAGCCTGACTCGCCGTGGACTTCGAACTCTCACCCGAGCACGAACTGCTCCGCCGAACCATCCGCGATTTCCTGCAGCGCGAGGTAGCCGACAAGGTCGACGAGCACGAGCAAGAGCGACGCTTCCCGACCGATATCGTCGCCGAGCTGGGCTCCATGGGCCTGCTCGGGATCCCGTTTCCGGAAGAGGAGGGCGGCGCCGGCCTGGACACGCTCGCCTACGCGATTGCGATCGAAGAGATAGCCCGGGTATGGGGATCGTTGGCGATCATCGTGGCGGCGCACACGTCGCTGGGGTGCAACCCGCTCCATCTCGCCGGCACTGAAGCGCAGAAGCAGAAGTACCTCGTTCCGATGGCCAGCGGCCAGGTCCTCGGCGCATATGGCCTTACCGAGCCCGGCGCCGGCTCCAATTCAGGCGGCACGCGCACCACGGCCAAGTTCGATGCCGGCGGCCGCAAGGGCGGCGCGTGGGTCATCAACGGTGGCAAGCGCTTCATCACCAACGCCGGCCAGGCCGGCACTTACATCGTCACGGCACGAACGGGCTCACGCGACGACGGCTCCGCCGAGATCAGCGCGTTCATCGTCGAGCAGAGCACGCCCGGCTTCTCCGTCGGCCGCCTCGAAGAGAAGATGGGCCTCCACGCCAGTGCCACCGGCGAGCTGCTCTTCGAGGACTGTCGCGTTCCGGCCGAAAACATGCTCGGCGCGAAGGGCGAGGGCTGGAAAATCTTCTTGAAGACGCTCGACGGCGGGCGCATCTCGATAGGCGCGATGGCTGTAGGTCTGTCGCAGGCCGCGCTCGATGCGTCGGTGTCGTACGCCCGCGAGCGCAAGCAGTTCGGGCGTCCAATCGGCTCATTCCAGGGCGTTGCCTTCATGGTCGCGGACATGGCCACTGAAGTCGAGGCGGCGCGTGCGATGGTGTGGCGCGCGGCCTGGCTCAAGGACAGTGGCGAGGACTACTCGACGGCCGCGGCGCAGGCCAAGCTCTTTGCGTCAGAGGTGTCGCAGAGGGTGACCAACATGGGCGTCCAGGTCCATGGCGGCTACGGCTATGTCGAGGAGTACAAGGTCGAGCGCTTCCTGCGCGACGCCAAGCTGACCGAGCTGGGCGAAGGCACGAGTCAGATCCAGCGCCTGGTGATCGGTCGCAAGATCCTGGGCCTGCGCGTCGAGTAGCGTCGCGCGACGCGACGCGCCGCGAGCCGGCCCGGCTATGTCCGGGAACGCAGCACTGTAAGCGTTCGTTTGAGCAACCGGAACGCATCCGGGTCACCGGTATATGCGAGCTTGACCCGCCACTGGACGGTGACGGTGTGTTGCCCGGAGCCGAGCGGACCCGCCACGAACTGCGCACTATTCGAATGCCAGGCATAGTCCTGGAACTCTGTCGTGTTCGAGTCCCCGGGGACGCTGTCGAATACGACGGCGCCGGGAGCCGCCTCGGCGCCGTCGACGAGGACGCGTAGATAACAGTACGTCGCGTAGTTAGCCCAGCAGGACGACTCGCCCGACACGGTAATGATCAGAAGCGCTTTCTGGCGCGATGGAACGCCGATAGTCGCGGACAATCCGGGCACGTTGACGAAGTCCTGCGACCTCGTGGAGGAGAGGGCATCTGTGGTTACCGTGCGCACGGCGGAAATCGATTTGCCCTTGAGCTGGAGCGTCGCGGCGAGGACGCTGGTGGTGGCGAGAACCAAGAGGATCGATCCGGCGAGCGCGATCAGCAGCAACCGGCGTCGCGTTGCCTGCGGCCAGAGTGTCATCGGGGGCCTCGCTTGGTGCGGTTTGTTCGGCCCAAGGTGACACCGGTCGGTTGCATATCTGTTGCACGCCGCCGAGGGTCTCGAACAGCCGACTCGCCACATGCGCACGTGGCGCGTATTAGCCGCGGCCGCTACGCCAGGTACGCACCTCGCGCGTAAGTGACAGGGGATTGGCCGGCGCCAAGCGCAGGCTGCCGCTTGCCGCCGCGTAGATCGCGCCTACCACGCACCTGGCGCGTAAATGGCGTCACGGGCAGCGTTGGCGCAGCGCCTCGTAGAACAGGACCGCGGCGGTCGCCGAGACGTTCAGCGAATCGGCGATTCCGAGCATGGGCAAGCGAACCGACGCCCGGGCGAGCTCGCCCCAGGCATCCGACAGCCCGCGCGCCTCGCTGCCCAGCGCGATGGCGACTGCGCCGGTGTAGTCGGCGGCGGTGTAGTCGACCAAGCCGTCGACGCGCGCGGCAATGATGTCGATGTGCCTGCCCTGCAGCCACGCCAGGACCTCACCGCTCGACGCGATGGCCACGGGCAGGGCGAAGACGGTGCCGATCGACGCCCGGATGATGTTCGGGTTGAACAGGTCCGTGGCAGTGTCGGCGACGACGACGGCGTTGACGCCGGATCCGTCGGCGCTGCGCAGGATCGCTCCAAGGTTGCCCGGCTTCTCGACGCCCTCGACGATGCCGATCAGTGGCTGGGGCGGCAGGATCAGCTCGTCGAGCGTACGCGGCGGCGTCTCGGCGACCGCCACGACTCCGTCGAGCCGGTCGCCATAGGCCAGCTTCTCGAACGCGTCCCGGCCAAGGTCGATCACGGGTATGCGCTCCTCGTTCAGCCGCTCGAGAAGCGCGCTCGCTTCCTGCCCGCTCACAAGATCGCGCAGCACGAAGACCTCGCGCAGGGTGGCTCCTCCGGCGAGCGCGCGCAACGTCTCGCGCACGCCGTCGATGAGCGTCAGCCCGAGGCGGTCACGCTCGCGCCGGCCGCGCAGCCGCGCAGCTGTCTTGATGCGCGGATTTGCGGTGCTTGTGATGGTCGCCACACCGGCCATTGTGACCGGCGGACGTCAGACACGGCTCACAGCCTGCGCAACGAGAGGCTTCATCACTTGGTACGGGTCTTCGATCGTCAAGGGCAGGTTGAAGCTGGCCGTGACGAGCGTGTCGCCGACAACGCTGTAGAAGTAGCCGCCGGGAATGGTCGCGGTCTTGATGGCATCGTCACCCAGGCCGGCGACGTGGACCGGGGGCTCCTCGAACCCATCCTTCGCCCAGAAATCGAACTTGGCGCGTCCGCCGGCCTGGAGAATCTCCAGCGCTACCCAGTCGAGCCCCGGCAACGCCGAGTCGGTTTCCAGCGCCCATGTGCAGCGCGGGCTGCCCGTGGCGCTGCTGCCAGGGCTGCCATCGCTCGCGTCGAAACCAGTTGCGGCAGCGATCTCGCTGCTCGTGAGCAGTTCGCAGGCATCGATCGCGGTGGCCATGCTGGGCGCGGGCAGCGGCGTGAAGCCGGCACAACCGTCGCTGAGGCAGGGCAGCTTGGCCAGCATCGTGTCGGCCAGATAGCGCACGACCGAGAGCTTGTCGGTGCGTCCGAAATCGAGGTACAGGAGCTCGAACAAGACGTCGTCCTTGAGCACCATCAGCTCGTCGCCATTGGCGCTGCCCGCCTTGTCGCCCAGGCCTGTAACCGCCTCGTCCAGCGTCGGCGATAGGCCGTCCCCGATGTATGGCTCGAACGATGTCTCGTAGAGGCTGCGCCCGCCTGTCGGCAGGATGGACACCGTCAGCGATCCGCTGCCGTCGAGGCTGATGTCGCAGACGCTTGGAAACACCTGCGTCAACGTGCTCGCGGTCCTGTCGCTCACATCCTGTCCGGTCGCGATGCGGATCTCCTGGTCGCTCAGCAGCTGGCAAGCATCAACCGGGCTGGTTGCCGGGTCCACTCCCTGGCCGGTCGGAGATTCGTCAACCGTTCCGCTTCGAGTTGGCATGGTGATGGCCGGCGCGCTGCTGCAGGCTGCCACAAGGGAACCGATGAGCAACGCGATAGGCAGCGCCGTGGTTTTACGCATCACGTATGCCTCCGTGCTTGCATGTGCTAGAAGGGCGGGGCCATGCCGCAGTAAGCGTGCATGGCGTTCAACGCCTGGGGCAGGTGCTCGAGGCCCTTTTGCCCAGTGATCGGGATCTGGTACGGCTCCGGGGCGGTCGCGAACGTGCCGTAGATATCGATCATCAGGTCGACGTCGGCGAGCAGCTGCGCGGGCGCGTACGGCCGCATGTCGCGGAAGCGGCGCTCGATCTCTGCCGCCGCCGCGCGCGTGACGTCGTCGCCCTGCGTCAGCGCCCAGCTCCAGTAGTCCCGGTAGCGCTGGCAGAACTCGCCGCCGTCGGTGGCGCTGGGCAGGCTCGGCTCGGGAGTCGCCTCGGCGACATGGAAGAGCACGACCGCGGGGCCTGAACCCTGCTCCGTGATCAGGCTGCCGAGCTTCGCCAGGATGTTGTTGATCGATGGGCCCAGGAACGTCAGCAGGGGCCCTACGATGACCGAGGGCAGTCCGCTGAGGAGCTGCCCGGTGGCCAGGTTGGCAAGGTCCCTGAGCGATTGACGTTCGATCGTGACGCTCGTGTAGATCGTGCCCGGATACGTCTGGTAGGGATCCTCGACGGCGTCGTCGAGCGTCGTGAACTCGAATTTGGCACTGCCGTTGGCATCGAGCAGACGACTGCGACCGTTTTCCTCGACCAGCGCCGGCGGGTTCTGGATGGGCGTCGTCCAGCTGATCGGCGCGCCCTGGGGCTTCAGGTTGGGCAGGGTGACGTGGGCGTTCTTGGCGCAGTTCGTGGCCCACTCCGGCCACTCGTCCACGCCACGGAGGTCGACGTGCACCACCAGCACGCCCTGCTCGCGTGGCCTGAGCCCCGGTATGCCCTTCTCGGTGGGATCGGGCTCTTCGCGGATGGTCACCGCCCAGGGTCGAACGGCGGACACGACCGAGGCGACCGTGGCAACGACTGCGGCGACCTTGCCGATCTGGTCGAAGACCGCCTGCTCGAACTTCTTGATGATTGCCCGGGCGATCGACTCGAAGACGCTGACGACGAAGTTCCAGATCTTGACGAAGAAGCCGGCGACGGGGTTTGTCGGCTCGCCCAGGCGCAGCGCCTTGAACACGGCCGTCAGCGCGTTGGTGATGAAGTTGGAGACGTCCGAGCAGGGAGTTGCGGCAGCGATCGGGGCGAACCTGTTGCGCACCGGCGGGTCGTCGTGGCGGGCGCCCGTGTAGGCCACGAGCGCAACTCTGGGCCGTTCAGCTTCGAGCTGGCGTTGATGGACAACGTCGGCCGTGAACAGCACGAGCACCAGCTGGGGAAAGAGCAATGTCGGAGCCTGTGCCCAGTCTTGGTCGCCCATCAGCTCGCGCGAGAGCGCGGCGCCGGCCGTGTCGCCGGCCGCGACGTAGCCGGCAAGGATGTACGAGGCCGTGGCGAGGTCCGGATCCGAATCGACGAGCTCATCGAGCTGGTCCCCTTCGATACCGGTCAAGTCGTTTGCCTCGAGGGCCATCGCACGAACCTGGTCGCGCAGCAGCTGGAGCGGGCTCGCGGGCTCGGTCACGGCAACGATCGGCTGGGAGGCCAGCGGATCGGCGAAGGTGGCCACGCCCGAGCCGGCAAGCGCGTCGATCGCCGCGGCGATTGTGTCCTCGCCGAAGGGATCGGCCGTGATCTGATCGGCCACGGTCCCGCTCGCCCGTGATGGCGTGGGCTGCGGCCCGGGCGATGAAGCTGACGAAGGCTGCGGCCCGAGCGATTCCGGCGTATCGGTCGCCGCCGGCAGGGATGTGCAACCGACGCACGCCACGAGCAGGGCCACGCCGAGGAGGAGCCGAGGCCTGCTCACGTGAGTACACCTGTGCCTTCCGCCGCCTGCTGCGCGGGGTTGAACATCTCGAGCGCCCGCAGCCACGAGCCGTCGGCCTCGCGGCCTAGGATCACCACGTAGTGGCCGCGCTCGACGACGGGCGGTCCCTCAGCGGGACGGACTCGCAGCAGGTAGCGCCCAATCTCACAGGCGATCCTGTCGTCGTGCTCCTGCTCTATGGGCTCCAGCTCGAAGTCGCAAATGCCCGCGTCGATGCCTGCCCGCCAGAAGGCCTCGACGGCGCTCCTGCCGTGCATCGGCTGGACGGCCGGGGCGACAAGACGGGCGTCGCTCGTATACAGGGCCGCAAGGCGCGCCGCGTCGCCTTGCTCTATTGCCACTCGAAACGCAGCGCGCTGCGTTTCGAGTGGAGAGGAGGACGGCTGGACAGCCGCGGCCGCAGGATCCATGCCCGGATGGTGAGGGGGCCCGGTTGCAGTTCAGTTGCAAGACCGAGAGCTATGCCGACAGCACTGCCTCTGCGCGTTGCGACGCTTCGTCAAGCGTCATCTCTGCGCCGGCCTGCCAGTGGCGCCCAAACTCGACTTCGCCGAGCCGCTGCTCCACCCCGGCTGTCGTCTCCGTGACCGTTCGGGCAAGTCGCCCGGTGGCGCTCGTTCCGCTGCGCGAGCGCACGGTCCAGGCGGCTGCCAGTAGAGTCGCCGCGGATGAGTCGTCGTCGCGCAGTGCGGCGACCAGCGCTGCTCCTTCGAGGCACTCAACCAGGTACTGCAGGAAACCGATCCGGCGATAGGTCAAGAGCGCCCGCCTGAGTCGAGCCGCGCCAGCGGGCGCGCGGCCGGCGTAGATCTCGGTGAGGCCCAGGTACAGTTCGGCCATCGCCGACCCTTCCTGTTCGCCCGCGGTCAGGTAGTCATCGAGCGACTGCGTGTAGAGGGTCCTCGCCAGCTGCAGGTCGTTCTCTTCGACAGCGACGGACGCGAGATTGTGATGCGCGATAGCGACGCTTTGTGCCGTCCATTTGTCCTGTGTCAGGCTGCGCGAGATTTCCAGGTATTGCGTGAACAGCGCCTTTGCGCTTGGCAGATCACCCCGATCGAGTGCGATAAGGCCAAGCGTGTTCACGCACGCCGATTCGCCTAGCTTGCCGGATGTAGAGCCGAAAGGCAGCTCCAACATCTCCAACCCTGCATAGAGGGCTCGCCCGGCTTCGGCGTAGCGCTGAGCGGCGTCCAGGTCACCACGCGCCCAGGCCAGGCCGGCGGCTCCCTGGAACGCACGGGCGCGCAGCCCCACGTCGAGGTCGTCTGACTCGTCGAGCGCTGCTGAAAGCCACGCGCGCCCCTCGGTCGCGTCGCCATGCAGCCACCAGAACCACCACAGGGCCTCGGCCACGCGCAGCAGCTTGCTGCGGTCCTCGCGCGCTGCGTACCAGGCGAGCGTGGCGCGCAGGTTGTCCTGGTCGGCCGCCAGCCGGGCCGCCGTGGCAGCCTGGGCCTCGCCTCTGATCGGCACCCAGGCGGCTTCTGCCATGGCCAGGAAGTAGTCCGCGTGGCGTTGGCGGGTTGTCTCGCCCGCGGTTCCGCTGTCGAGGCGTCCGGCAGCGTATTGGCGAACGGTCTCGAGCAGGTAATAACGCGTCGTGGCCGCCGCCTGCTGGGGGACAACAAGTGATGCGTCGACGAGCGCCTCGATCAGTTGCAGGGCGGTGTCTTCATCGCCACCCAGACACACCTCGGACGCAGCAGCGAGCGTGAATCCGCCGACGAAGACGGAGAGCCCGGCGAGCAGCGACTGCTCGGATGGCCCGAGCAGGTCGTAGCTCCAGTCCATCGCCTCGCGCAGCGTCTGGTGGCGCGCCGCGGTCAGGCGGCGCCACGAGACGAGGAAGCGGAAGCGATCGGCCAGTCGATCTGCGATCTCGTCGAGAGACAGTGCGCGAGCGCGGGCCGCCGCAAGCTCGATTGCCAGTGGCAGGCCGTCGAGCTCAGCGCAGATGCGCTCGGCAGCCGTGAGCTGCTCATCGCCATCCAGATCGCTCAGCAGATGGACGTTGGCAGCGCCAGCGCGAGCGAGGAAAAGCTCAGCTGCCTCCGACGCGCCACTCGATTCGAATGGGGAGGTATTCAGCGGCGGAACCGCATATGCCACCTCTCCGGCGATGCCGAGGAGCACACGGCTGGTGGCGAGCACGTGCAGCTGTGGGCAGCTGGCGAGGAGCTCGGCGGCAAGTCCGCCCACGGCGTCGACGAGGTGTTCGCAATTGTCCAGGACGAGCAGGACGCGAGCATCACGCAGGCGCGCCGCCATCAGCTCGCTGAGTTGTCGATCACCCTGTTCGCGAACCTCCAGCACGCGCGCCAGCTGGGCCTCGACGAGGGTGGGCTCCACGACAGGAGAGAGGTCGACGAGATGAATGCCGTCACCGAACTCGCCTGCACCGAGCTCGCGGCGTGCAACCTCGATGGCGAGTCGCGTCTTGCCCACGCCGCCTACGCCGGTCAAGGTCACGAGCCGCTCACCATGGACGATGCCCGCAAGCTCCTCGAGCTCAGCGGCTCGACCGACGAACGCCGTCAAAGGCGCGGGAAGGTTGTGGCGCGCTTCGGGTGGCGATGCGGGCGGCACATCGTGGCGCAGGATGGCCAGCTGGAGCGCCTGCAGCTCCTCGCTCGGCTCGAGGCCCATCTCCTCGTCGAGCATCGTCCGCGCTCGCTGGTAGGCGGCCAGCGCGTCAGCCTGGCGCTCGCTGCGGTACAGGGCCAGCATCAGCTGGCGCCACAGGCGTTCGCGATAGGGATGCTCGCTGACGAGTCGAGTCAGCTCGTCGACCAGCTCGGCAGCGCGGCCCAGGCTCAGCTCCACCTCGATGCGTTCCTCGATGGCGTGCTCGCGCAGCTCCTCGAGTCGATCGGCCTCCGAGTGCAGCAGGCCCTCGTCGGAGAGATCCCCGAATGGGCGGCCCCGCCAGAGCGCCAGCGCAGCCGAAAAGTCGGTGGCGGCACGCGTCCGCTCGTTCCTGCGCACAGCTTCCTGCGCGGTCTGCAGCAGGCCCTCGAAGCGAACGCCATCGATCGTGTCCGGCTCGACAGTCAGGCGGTAGCCAGACGAAGTTCCAGCGATCGTGGCCGTCGTGCCCAGCGCGCGCCTGAGTCGCGACACGTACGAACGCAGAGTGATCGAGGCGCCCGCCGGCGGCGCGCCGGACCACAGCTCTTCAATGAGGCGTTCGCTGTCGATCACCTGGCCGTGGCGAACGATCAGCAGGGCAAGCAGCGCTCGCTGGCGGCGGCCTCCGAGATCCACCAACGCGCCGTCTCGAAGAGCCTCGATCGGTCCAAGGATCGTGAACTCGATCACCGCAGCCGCGCTCGATCAGGTCGCCCGGGAGCGGATCGATTCGACCGCGAGTGGATTTTCGAGGGCAGAGAGATCGCCCGGGTCCGCCCCCAGATAGGCGGCGCGGGCCACTCGACGCATCACCTTGCCCGATCTGGTCCGCGGGAGGTCGCTGACGACGACGATCGCCTCCGGTCGGAGCGCCTTGCCCATCTGCTCGACCACCTTGTCGGAGATCGAACGGCGCAGCTCGGGATCGTCCGTTTCGCGTGGCCGGAGCCGGACAAATACGACGATGACCTCGCCCTTGACCTTGTGCGGCACGCCCACGGCCGCGGCCTCTAGCACGGCCGGATGGCTGACCGCGGCCGATTCGACCTCGGCCGGCCCGACGCGCTTGCCGGCGACCTTGAGCGTGTCGTCGCTGCGGCCCTGAATGTACCAGTAGCCGTCCTCGTCGACGATCGCCCAGTCGCCGTGCACCCAGGTGCCCGGAACGCGTGACCAGTACGTCTCGGTATAGCGCCCGGGATCCTGCCAGAAGCCACGCGTCATGCCCGGCAGCGGCTGGCGCAGGACCAGCTCGCCGACCACGCCGCGAACGCTCGCGCCGGCAGCGTCGATCACGTCCGCCGCCGCGCCAACGGACGGACCGCCAAACGAGGTCGGCTTGATCGGCGTCAGCAGGTTGCAGCACAGGATCCCGCCGCTCACTTCCGTGCCGCCGCTGTAGTTGATCAAAGGCAGCCGGCCGCCGCCGATGTTGTCGAAGAACCACCACCAGGACTCCGGGTTCCACGGCTCTCCGGTCGAGCCGAGCACGCGCAGGCTCGACAGGTCGTGGCCGCGCAAGGGGTCCGTGCCGTGCGCCATCAGCGCGCGGATGACCGTCGGCGACAGGCCCAGATGGCTGACGCCATGGCGTGCGATCAGCGCCCACAGTCGGTCCGGGGCGGGGTAGTCGGGCGCGCCCTCGTAGAGCACGAGCTCGGCGCCGAGCAGGAGCGCGCCGGAAATGGCCCACGGCCCCATCATCCAGCCCAGATCGGTGAACCAGAAGAGACGGTCGCCCGGGCCAAGGTCGAAGCAATGGGCGAGATCCTGCGCGCCCTTGATCGGGAAGCCTCCGTGGACGTGGACCGCGCCCTTCGGTCGCCCCGTCGTGCCCGATGTGTAGATGATCATGTACGGCGTCTCGGGATCCGTTTCGGGTGTCTCCGTGACGGGCACCAGCGTTGGGTCGGCCATCTCGACCGACCACCACCGATCCCGACCCTCCAGCCAGTCGTCGTGCGGGGCCTCCTGAGACATGCGACCGACCACGAGCACGTGCTCGACGCTCGGCGCCTGTGCGACCGCGTCGTCTGCGGTGCGCTTCATGTCAACCATGGTCCCGCGGCGCAGTGTGCCGTCGGCAGTGACAAGCAAGGTGGCGCCGGCATCGTTCAGCCTGCTCGCCACCGCCGGTGCCGCATAGCCGGAGAAGATCGGGATGTAGATAGCCTTCAGCTTGCCAATCGCCAGCACGGATATGACGGTCTCGGGCAGAAGAGGCAGGAAGATGCCGACCCGGTCGCCTTCCGCGATGCCCAGGCGCGCGAACATGGCGGCGGCCCGGTCGACCTCTGCCTTCAGCTCCCAGTTCGTGTAGCGCCGGACGGTCTGGTCCTCGCCTTCCCATGTCAGGGCGCGCCCATCGGGATCGTTCGCCGCCCGCGGATCTACCGCCGCTGACGCATAGTTGAACGCGCCGCCCGTCCACCAGCGCGACCACTCGACGCCGCGCGACAGATCGAGTGTGCTCGTCGGCCGGCGCTGCCACGACAGCTGCAGGTCGTCTGCTGCTGCTGCCCAGAACCAGGCAGGGTCGCGCTCGGCGTGGCGCTGCAGCGCTTCGAGGCTGGCCTCGCCGGCAGCGCTCATAAACCGGCCGAGGCGGGTCGAGGTGCGGGCGTCGGCGGCGGGCCGCCAGGCGGCGGAAGCAACGTCGCGGCCGAAAAGGGGCCAGTCTTCTCTCACGCGCCAATCGTATCCACGCTGGGTAGGGGCGGCGGGCGCGAAGCGTCGTCCGATGTGTACGACGCGTCCGCCCGGGCGCGCACTTTCACTGGAAGCTGCCATTCCGCAAGACGGCGCGAAGACGAGGTAGGGAGAACGCGATGACGCAAACGATCAGCCAGTCGGCGGAGTCGACGCAGGCTGCGCCGGACGTGGCGTGGTACGCGTTGACGCCGGACGACGTTGCGAGCCGTCTCCAGGTCGATCCGGCCGCCGGCCTGACCACGGCCGAGGCCGACGCGCGTCGGACGAAGTACGGGAAGAACGCCTTCGATGCCGCGAAGAAGGCGTCGCCGTGGCAGCTCTTCGCCCGCCAGTACGCGGATCCGATGCAGGTCGTCCTCCTCATCGTGGGCATCATCTGTCTCTTCCTGCCCGGCCAGTTCTACACGGGCATCTTCCTGCTCCTCCTGACCGTGTTCAACGCGTGGATGGCAATGAACCAGGAAGGCAAGGCGGAGGCCAGCGCCGCGGCTCTCCAGAGCATGATGGTCGTCAAGGCCAAGGCACGGCGGGACGGCGATCTTGTCGAGATTCCGATCGACCAGCTCGTCCCGGGCGACATCGTCAACATCGAGGCCGGCGATCTCGTCCCCGCGGATGCTCGCATCCTGTCGGCGGCCACGCTCGAGATCGACGAGTCCGCACTGACCGGCGAGAGCGTCCCGACGCCCAAGCAGGTCGACGCGGTCGCTGCGGATGCCGCGCTCGGCGACCGCATTGACATGGCGTTCATGAACTGCCAGGTGACCCGCGGAGCGGGCACCATCCTTGTCGTTACCACGGGTATGGCGACCGAGGTCGGTCACATCAGCGGCATGCTTCAGGGCACCGCGGTCGAGAAGACCCCACTGACCAAGCAGCTGGACAGGCTGACGAGCCAGATCCTGCTCATCGCTGGCGCCGCGATCGCCGTGTCGATCGTCCTCGGCATGTACCGCAGCGTGCAGCTCCAGGATCTCTTCCTCAGTGCGGTCGCGTTCGGGGTGGCGGCAATCCCGACGGCGCTGCCGGCGGTTGTCACGGCCATCCTGTCGAAGGGCTCACAGACGCTCGCGGACGCGGGTGCGATCATGAAGCGGCTGCGCTCGGTCGAGACCCTCGGGTCGACGTCCGCGCTCAACTCCGACAAGACCGGCACGCTCACGCTCAACCAGATGACGGCCACCCAGATGGCCATCGTCGGCCGGCGCTACGCAATCAGCGGCAACGGCTATCAGACGACGGGGCAGATCACCCATACCGGCGGCCAGCCCGACATGCCGCTCGAGCAGTACCTGCTGCCGATGGCTCTGTGCGCCGACGCCGAGGTCCGTGACGGCACGCTCGTCGGCGACCCGACTGAGGGCGCGCTGGTCGTCCTGGCTGCCAAGGGCGGTGTGGATCCGACGCTCACCCGCGAGCGATACCCGCGCGTGGCGACCCTGCCGTTCGACGCCGCGTACAAGATGATGGCCACGTTCCACAGGCTGACCGACGACAGCGGCAAGGAAGTCATCCGCGCCTACATCAAGGGAGCACCGGACCAGCTTCTCGCACGCGCCACAGGCGCTCATGGCCCGGATGGCGTTGAGGTTCCTGTCGCGCAGCTGCGCGACGCCTACCTCGCAGAAAACGAGCGCCTGGGCACCATGGGCCTGCGCGTCATGGCCACGGGCCGGAAGGACTTCGATCCCGCGACGTTCGATCCGGACGCTGATCTCCTGCCGGCCATAGATGGACTCACGCTCCTGGCCATCGTCGGGATCGTCGATCCGCCGCGGCCGGCGGCGAAGGACGCTATAGCGACCGCCAAGGCGGCCGGTATCCGGGTCCGGATGATCACCGGCGACCACGCCGTCACGGCGGAGGCTATCGCCCACGAGCTCGGGATCGAGGGTCGCGCCGTCACCGGGGCGGACTTCCGCGCCATGAGCGACGACGAAGCGATGCGTCAGATTGACGGCATCGGCGTCATCGCGCGCGTCTCTCCCGAGGACAAGGTGCACCTGGTCGACATCCTCAGGATGAAGGGCCATGTCGTGGCCATGACCGGAGACGGCGTGAACGACGCACCGGCCCTGAAGAAGGCCGACATCGGCATCGCCATGGGCATCACGGGCACTGAGGTCTCGAAGCAGGCCGCGGTGATGATCCTGACCGACGACAACTTCGGGACGATCGTTAAGGCGGTCGGCCTGGGGCGCGCTGTCTATGACAACCTGATGCGCTTCATCCGCTTCCAGATGGCGGGCCTGTTCGGATTCATCGCCACCTTCCTGGGCTCGTCGTTGCTGAACATCCTGGGCGGCATCCCGTTCCTCCCCCTCCAGACGCTGTGGATCAACTTCTCGGTGACGGCGATCCAGGCCATCGGCCTCGGCTACGGCAAGCCTCGGGAGGGCCTCATGGAGGAGCCACCCCGGCCGAAGGAGCAGCAGATCATGCCCCGTCGTCTGACCACATGGCTCGTGTTCATCGGGCTGGTCATGGCCGTTGGAACTCTCGGGATCCTGGCGTGGGCCAACGACGCCTATGGCGACGTGGTCGCACGGACCATGGGAGTCACGGTGTTCTCCCTCTACCGGCTGTTCTCGTCACTCGAGTCGGCCGACGAGAACGAGTCGCTCTTCGGCGGCTCAATCCTCGGCAACCGCCCGCTGCTTATCGCGAGCGGCCTCTCGATCGTGGCCATCATCGCGGCCACCGAGATCGGCTTCTTCCAGCGCCTGCTGGGCACGACCAGCCTGAACGGCGACCAGTGGCTCGTGTGCATCGTCGTGGCTCTCTCGGTCATCGTCGTGGAGGAGGTGCGCAAGCTCTTCAAGGTCCGGACGAGTGACGTATCGGTCGCTGCGCCGGACATGGCGGCAGCCGCCGCCTAGCCGGCACATTTCGGACAAGGAGGTTCATCCATGGCCAAGAAGAAGGGCAAGCGCGAGGGAGCGGACGCGGAAGAGACCGCCCCCGGTACCCAGAGCGCCTCACAGCCACCAGCAAAGATGAAGACCAAGGACTACGAGCGCGAGATGCGCCGTCTACATGGCGAGCTCGTGGCCATGCAGGAGTGGGTCAAGGCGACCGGCGCCAAGGTCTGCATCGTCTTCGAGGGCCGCGACACTGCCGGCAAGGGAGGCACGATCAAACGGATCACCGAGCGCGTCAGCCCACGCGTGTTCAAGGTCGTGGCCCTGCCGGCGCCCACCGACCGCGAGCGGTCGCAGATGTACGTACAGCGCTACCTGGCGCACTTCCCGGCTGCCGGCGAGGTCGTGATCTTCGACCGCAGCTGGTACAACCGCGCCGGCGTCGAGCGGGTAATGGGCTTCTGCACGCCGGAGCAGACGAAGAGCTTCCTCGAGCAAGTGCCGGCCGTGGAAAAGGCGATGATCGAGTCCGGGATCATCCTGATCAAGTACTGGCTCGAGGTCGGGCCGGACGAGCAGACGCGCCGCCTCGAGGGTCGCATCCACGACCCGCGCAAGATCTGGAAGCTGTCCGACATGGACCTCAAGTCGTACAGCCGCTGGGACGACTACTCGCGCGCCCGTGACGCCATGTTCGCGGCCACAGACACGTCCTGGGCGTCCTGGTACCTGGCCAACACCGACGATAAGAAGCGAGGGCGGCTCAACATCATCAGCCACCTCCTGAGCCAGGTTCCTTATGAGCCTCTCGAGGCACGCGACATCAAGCTGCCCAAGCGCAGGGTGAGCACCAAGAAGGCGGAGCCGAACCCGCCTCTGAAGTACATCGCCACGCCGTTCTGACGGGCGCGCTTCCGGCGCGTTCCGGTCGTGGTCGCCGGCCGTGCTTGGATCTGGCCGCGCCACCGTCGCGGGTGAGGTCTATGTCTCGGTTGACCTTTCACGAGCGTTTCTGATCTCGCTGTTCAGGATGAACGTGCTCATCACGAACACCCAGATCGGGAACAGGATCAAGACCCACTGAAGCAGCCACAGGCTGAGCAGCATCAGCAGGGCGATGACGTAGCCGGCAATGATGAGCCAGCGCGGAAAGGTTCCCGTTCGCAACGCGATGGTGGACGTGACGATCGTGAATACGGCTGCGGCGCGCGCATCGAGCACATACAGGAACGACGCAGCGAGCCCGCGCGCGCTCTCGATGGCGGCCGCGCTGACGGGTGGCGCACCGGCGTAGGCGCCATCCACGATCAGGCTGCCTACCGCGGCGGCCGCCGCCCACAGCATGGCCACGAAGAGCAGTCCGCTGCCCAGGAATACCGTCGCCAGGAAGCGGTCCTCGCGAGCGCCTACACGGTCCCGCACGACGCCGAGAAACCATAGGAACGCAATACCGGCGAACGGGATCAGGTAGAGGGCGGCCAGGGTGAAACCGCCCTTGCCGCTTAACTCGAACCACGCGACCAATCCGGCGTCGCTGATGCCTTCGGGCGGGCGACCACCGGTCACGAAGATGGCAGCAAGGAACAGTATCGAGAAGGCGATGCCGGCCAATCCGGCGGATCGCGGCGCTCTTCGTTCGATCGAGCGAACGACATCGACTGGTCCTGCAGTCACAGCGGCAACTGTCGGCGGAGAGGACACGACGAACCTCCTGTCAGATCGACCACGGCTGTGGCCCGAGCGTTATCGAGTCGTCGATGTCCGGCCCCCCACCGGACGGGGCTACGGTAGCGCCGCGGCGCAGGTCATTCGGGCTCCACGGGCGCAGGGATACCGCCCGCCGCCCTGAGGGCTGCGTCGACCGCGTCGTGCACGCTGGTTGGCCAACCGGGGCCGAACGCCCGCCACGGAAGGTGTTCCACCGTTTCAACGGAGCTGCCGCTCGTCTGCGCGTAGTTCTGGACACATGCGTCGAACGCCGTTTTGTCGGAGTCGAAGGTCGCCTGGCTCTTCCAGCCGAACACATAGACAGGGTACGAGTTCGGGTCGCCGGCCGGCTGCACGTCGTAGCGAACGGCGTTGCTGTACAGCGCGGAGCTGCTGCAGCCGGGGTCGCCGGCGACCTGGTTGATGATGGTCATGTTGCGCAGGACGAGTGCGCTGACGACGTTCGTCAGATCGCCGGACGTTGGCTGCGCGGGCGCGACGAACACGCCACAGCCGCCGATCAGCAGCGCGGTCAGTGCAGCGAGAAGGACTCGTCCGGTCAACGCTTGCGCCGATGGCGGAGCTTGTACGAGTAGAGCCGGCCGAGGTGCTGCATGTACAGCAGCTGCTGGCGGAGGTTGAGCTTGCTCTGGCCGACCTTTCGGTCGCGGAACTCGATGGGGACCTCCTTGACGCGCGCCGTGGGGCACTTGACGAGCAGCTCGAGCAGGATCTTGTAGCCCAGTGGGAGCAATGGTGGTGCAGCTTCAACGAGGTCGCGCCGAATCGCGAAGAAGCCGCTCATTGGATCCTTTACCGGAGTCAGCCCGCGCGCCAGTGCCGTTGCGACCTTCGAGTTGAGCAAGCGGAACACGCCCCAGCGCCCCTCGACGCCGCCGCCCGCGACGTAGCGCGAGCCAATGGCGATATCGCAGTCGCCGCGATCGACGGCCGCGTACAGGTCTGGGACGCGCTCGGGAGGGTGCGACAGGTCGGCGTCCATAGTGACGATGACCCGCCCGCGCGCCTGGCTCATGCCCTCGACCACGGCCGTGGCAAGGCCGCGCTCTCCGTAGCGGACGATGAGGCGCAACGCGCGGTCGACCGCCAGCTCGCGACAGAGCTCGTCCGTGCCGTCACTCGAGTTGTCATCGACGATGACGATCTCGGCGTCGACGGCCGCCGCTGTACAGGCAGCCCAAACTCGGTCGGTCAGCTCGCGAATGTTGGCCGCTTCCCGATATGTGGGCACGACCACAGAGAGTTCGACAGTCATTGACGTCGCCAATTCTCGCTCCTGAGCGAGATCGGGCTGCCATTTACCATTCCCTGTCAGTGCCTGACTTTCGTCCGTTTCGCGGCCTCCGCTACAACCCGGCTCGGTTCCCGGATCTGTCGGCCGTGCTGTGTCCGCCGTATGACGTCATTTCCGCGGCAGAGCGCGATCGCCTGATCGCCCGGGACCCGTGCAACGCCGTCCGGCTCGAGCTGCCGTCAGCCACACCCGCGAGCGCCACGGACGAGGATTTCGCCGCGGCCGCGGCGACCCTGCGGCAGTGGCTCGACGACGGGACCCTGGTGCGCGACGAGCGGCCCATGCTGTACGTCTGCGAACAGCACTTCGCTGGCAGTGACGGCGCGGCGCGAGTGGCCCGCTCGTTCCTGTGCGAGCTGCGCCTCGAGAGCTACGGCCCAGACAGCGGGGTGCGGCCGCACGAGCACACGCTCGGCCCGGCGAAGGAGCATCGCTACCGCCTGCTGTCGGAGACGCGGACGCACCTGTCGCCGGTGCTGCTGCTGTACGAGGCGGATACGCGCGCGCTGCTCGACGAGGTGACCGGCTCCAATAGACCACGCGAGTCCACCGCGCCCGACGGCACGCGCCTGCGTCTGTGGGCGGTAGACTCGGACTCCGCGCCGGCAGCGCGCGATCTGCTCGCGCTGGCGGGCTCGCGTCCGCTCGCGATCGCCGACGGCCACCACCGCTATGAAACCGCTCTTCGCTACCGCGACACGCCCGGCTCGCCACAGGCCGCGGACCATGTTCTCGCGATGCTTTTCAGCTCCGTCGCGGACGGTCTCGCGCTGGCGCCCTGGCACAGGGTGATCGCGCACGTCGCGGACGCGCCGGCGGTGCTCGCGGCCGCAAGCGATGTCTTCGATGCATCGCCTGTGGACAGCGCGGAGCAGCTGCTTGAGCGCGTCAGCGCCTCGGAGAGGGCCGGCGTGCTTGGCATTTGGACCCGTTCGGGCGGGGCGCTGCTCGAGGTCGACCGGGCGCGAGTGACGCCTTTCGTCGCCGAGGGTGGCTCGGAGGTCGTTCGCTCACTGGACGTCAGCGTCCTGTCGGGTACGCTGGGGCGGATGATCGGAACGAGCGAAGCCGGGCTGACCGCGGAAGGTCGGCTGTCCTACACCCACGATGCGCGTGAGGCGATCCGCCTGGTCGACGAAGGGCACGCCGATGTGACCTTCATCCTCCGACCGACACCCGCGGATCAGCTGCTGGCGGTGGCCGCGGCCGGTGACTTCATGCCGCCCAAGTCGACCTACTTCTATCCCAAGGCCGCCACCGGCCTCGTGTTCGACCCGCTCTTCTGATGGGGACCGACTTGGAGCGAAACGGCGAGCGTCGTCCTGATGCGTCGGGGGCGCCTCAGCAGATACACGGACCTGAACGGGCTTCGCGGCCGATCCGCAAGGACGAGCGCATCGTCAGCGACCGCGGCCTCTACATCGAGTCATGGCTGCCCGAGCGGCGCTCGCGACGCAAGCCGTTGTACATGCTCCACGGCGAGCTCGGCGGATCGTGGCTGTGGCAGCGCTTCCTCGGCTACTTCGCACCGCGCGGCTGGGAGGGACACGCGCTCAACCTGCGCGGCCACTACTGGTCGGAGACGGCTGACTTCGGGGATCTGGACTTCTCGACGTACCTCGACGACGTCATTGCCGGAGCCGATCTCATGCCTCGGCCGCCGATCGTGCTCGGCCACGGGCTGGGTGCGCTGCTCGGCCTGCGCCTCGCCCAGGAACGCCCCGTCTCGGCGCTGATTCTCCTGTCGCCCGCGCTGCCGGCGGCGCTGCTGCCGCCGCCGCCACCGCACATGATCCGGCTTCTGCCCCGTGAATACCATCGCGAGCTGATCGGCTGGGACGGACCCATCGACGCGCTCCAGCGCCAGAATCCGGACCTGACCAACGCCGACGTCATGCGCATCCAGCACATGATGGGCGCGGAGTCCGGCGCCGCGCGACGCCAGATGCTCGAGGGCGTGAAGGTTGATCTGAGGCAGCTGCCCGAGGTGCCCAGGCTGGTCATCGGCGGCGGAGCGGACAGGCTCTTTCCAGAGCAGGACAGCAAGCGCCTGGCCGAATGGCTCGGCGCGGACTACCTGTCGTTCGACGCCCAATCGCACTACGGCCTGGTCATGGGTGAGACGAGCTTCGAGCCGGTCGCCGATGCTGTCCGGACGTTCATCGAGGCCCACCGCCAGTAGGCTCGGGCCGCGCTCGCTGTTTGGCGCACACGTCTGCGGACGGTTGATAAACTTGGCTTCGAGGAAGGGGCAGGGCCAGTAAGCCCCGACTCCTTGAGCCGCATTCGTCTAGAGGCCCAGGACACCGCCCTCTCAAGGCGGAGATCATCGGTTCGAATCCGATATGCGGTACCAAATCGAACTTTCCTGACGCCCCCGGACCGCGCCCCGGGGGCGTCGCACTTTCCCAAGGTGTGGAAAAGAAGGTGGACAGAATTGTGGACGCGGGGCCTTCCGTCGCGGAGGTTCGCGGCCTACAATCGGTCGGTCATCGTCGCCCGCAAGCAACGCGCAAAGCGGCGATGGGAGGAGAGCAGCGGCACCTCGGACGGAGCGAACCAGGTCCGGGTGCCGGTCAAGGTCATTAGTTAGCGGCGCCCCACGCTCCGGCACAGTGGATTGGGCGCGGGGAGAGGGATTCGTGTCGCTTCAGCCCGCCGGCGGGATGCCTGCATTCACACCCGCCGCAGCCGCGGAACCGGTCGCTGCCGTGTCATCGGTGGCTGTCCCGGACCAGAACGAGGCGCTCGAGTTCGTCCGCTTCTGCTACCGGCGCCGGCGTGTCTGCTGGCCATCGTTGTACGACGAGATGTCGGCCGTCGCCGCGCGTGGCGCGTTCCACGGCATGGGCTACGCGGAGCTGGCCGAGCACGGCATCAGCTTCTGCCTCGGTGACTTGCCCAGGATGGCCGCGTTGACCGAGCGAGTCGTGCGCGAAGAGCAGCCCATTGCCGAGCCACGGCCGGGTGGCGTGACACTGACGATCGCCACGGCAAGCTCCTGACCTCGCGGCCGCCACGGCCGCGCCCCCCCGGCCGCGCGCCACTGATACGCGGCGCGCAAGTCCCCGTTAAGCGGCTCCGGCGATGATCGCCGAGTGCATCCCGAAGACGAGCGGCTGGCCCAAATCGTCCGCCTGATCAGGGGCGAGATCGGCTGGACACAGGTTCAACTTGCCTCGGCATCGGGCGTGCCGCTGAACGACGTCAAGGCGATCGAGGCCGGCAGCGCCGATCGGGTTCAGCTGGGACGCATTCGCAGGATCCTTGAGGCCCAGGAGGGCCGGGCGCGCCTGGTTCCCTGGTGGAACGGCGCTGCCGCCGACCGGCTGGTCGATGAAGGTCACGCGGCCCTGGTCGAGCGCTGCGTGGCGGTTCTCCGCGCTCGAGGGTGGCAAGCTGAGGTCGAGGTCTCGTTCTCCGAGTACGGCGAACGTGGATCGATCGACATCCTGGGTTGCCACGAGCAACGCCGCGCCGTTGCCGTGTGCGAGGTCAAGACCGCGCTGGGCTCGCTCGAAGAGACAAACCGTGTCCTCGATGCCAAGGAGCGCCTCGCGCCGAAGGTGGTCAAGAAGAGACTGGGCTGGACCCCGAGCGTGGTCGGTCGGATCCTGATCGTGCCGCGTACATCGCGAATTCGGCACGTCATCGATACGCACCGGGCAACGATGGAAAGCATCTATCCCGCCCGGAGCAGAGACGTCAGGGCCTGGCTGCGTTCACCCGACTCGGCACTGCGAGGTATCTGGCTTGTGGCCGAATAGACAGCAGGCGTCCACCATTCCGCGCCGACGGCCGCAGGATTGGTTGTTTGGATGCATTACGCCGATCGGGCCGGTTTCGAGCGCTGACAACCGAGATGGTGGACGACACGCGTCCAATCGACCGGAAGTGCGGCGGCCCTGATTGTGCGGCTCTCGAGGCTAGGGACGCAGGCCGCGGCGGGCCATCTCCCATTCGATCTGGCGCTCGGCCTCGACGTACTGGTCGATCTCGGTCCGGACCTTGTTCGCCTCGGGCGTGTAGAGGTGCATCTGCTGCTGCAGGACGTAGCTCAACCTGCGGCTCGTCATGCGCACGTGGTCAAGGTTCTTCATGAGCACGAGCGGGTCCATCGAGGCGAGGTCGTTGGGGTGGTATAGCTGCTTCATCCGCCCGCCGAGTATATGGAATGCGACGCCGTTCATGGTGACGGGCCCCGAGCCGGCCGGCTGCCCGACCAGCCGTCCCGGAGCCCAAGAGGTGCAGGGAATGACGGGCTCCGAGGCGGCCGGCTGCCCGACCAACCGTCCCGGAGCCCAGGGAATCCCCCTAAGCGGCCGTCTGCGGCTCGGGTGCCGAAGCGTGAGAGACCGCAGGCGCACGGTTGAACCGGCGCCGTATCGAGTCCTTCGTGCTCTCGATCATGTAGTACACGACCGGGACCACGATCAGGGTCAGAAGCGTGGAGCTGAACAGGCCGCCGATGACGACCGTGCCGAGCTCGGCAGCGATGATCGAACCCTGGTTGAACCCCGCGGCAAGCGGGATGAGGGCGAGGATGGTCGCGAACGCCGTCATCAGGATGGGTCGGACGCGGGTCCGGCCGCCCTCGATGATCGCATCTCGCAACGAGCGGCCCTCGGTGCGCAGCCGAATGACCAGATCGAGCAGCACGATGGCGTTGGTCACGACAATGCCGATCAGCATCAGGAAGCCGATCATCGCGCTGACCCCGATCGGCCTGCCGGTCACGAACAGCGCAGCGAAGGCGCCGATCGTCGCCAGCGGCAGGCTGAACATGATCACGAACGGCGTGATCAGCGAGCCGAACGTCAGCACGAGCATCACGTAGACGAGCAGGACGGCGAGGCCCATTGACGTGAACAGCCCGCCGAACGCCTCGTTCTGCTGCTGGGTCACGCCGGCCAGCCTGACGTCCACGCCGGTCGGAATCGACCCGTCCGCGACGAGTCCGTCCACGACCGTCTTGATGTCCGCGGAGACTTTGCCGGTATCGGCGCTCGTCATCTCAGCGGTGATCTGAGCCGCAGGCGCGCCGTCGATGCGCGTGATGCTGCCCTGAACATCGACCTGCGCGACGTCCGCTACCTGGCCCAGGGGCATCTGGCGGACCGTGCCCACTGGCACCTGGCTGAGCTGTTCGACGGTCGTGATGGCATTCGGATCGACGCGTACGACGACCTCGGCAGTGCCGGTGTCGGTAAGGGTCACCGTCGTCGCGTTCGTCGGGCTGAAGAAGGATCGCACCTCGCCGGCGATCTGGGCGGCCGTGGAACCAACGAGCGCGGCCTTGGTCGGATCGACCTTGACCTGGATCTCGGGTGTGGCCGTGACGAGGTCGCTCTTGAGGTTCGAGATGTCCGACCGTCCGCTGATCGCGCTCATGACGGTGTCAGTGGCGGCCTGGACACTTGCCGTGTCGGGTCCGCTGACGACGATGCTCAGGTTGTTGTTGGTAAAGCCGGCTGTTTGCGCGACGCTCACGTCATAGCCCTCGTCCTTGATGGGCTGGAGGGCATCCGACAGCTCGACCGACTTCTGGTCGAGGTCGACCCCGGGCGCGAGTCGGATGGTCTGCGTTGCCGAGTTTGCCGGCTGGCCGTTGAGTGCCGACAGGATGGTGCTGAAGCCCGTGTCGCTCTCGCCCGGCACGCTGGTCTGGACGACCTGCACATCGGGCTGGGCGAGCAGGATTGTCTCGGCCTTGGTCGCCTCGGCGAGCACGGCCGCGGACGTGGCCCCGGCCGGTGGCGCGAGCGTCACGCCCAGGATCTTCTCGGACCCGGTGTTGATGAACTGCGTCGGAAGCGTGCCCACGAGTGCGAGCGACACAACGAAGAGGGCGCCGGCCGTGACGAGCACGCCCCAGCGCGTCAGGCGACTGCGCAGCACGAACTTGATCGTGGGCGTGTAAGCCCGGATCCAGAGCGAGTTCTTGGGCTCGCCGTCTTCATCGACGTTGAGCTTGACCTTGTCGATGAACAGGTACGCGAGAACCGGAACGACCGTCAGCGCGACGACCAGAGAGGCCGCCAGGGCAAAGGTCACGGTCAACGCAAAGGGCAGGAACAGCTGGCTGACCAGGCCGCCGACGAAACCGATCGGCAGGAAGACGAGGATCGTCGTCAGCGTGCTCGACGTGATTGCGCGGGCGACCTCGCGTGGCCCGTTGAGGACCGCGCTGAGTCGGTCTTCGCCCATTGCTCTATGTCTATAGATGTTCTCGAGCACGACGATCGCGTCGTCGACGACTCGACCGACAGCCACCGCGAGGCCGCCGAGGGTCATGACGTTGAGCGACAGGCCCGCGACCTGCATGAGCACCAGCGCGGTAAAGATGGACAGCGGGATGCTGATCGCGGCAACCAGCGTTGAGCGTAGGCTGAAGAGGAACAGGAAGATGGTGATGATCGCGAACAGCGCGCCCAGGCCGCCTTCGCGGAGCAGGCCATCCTGCAATTCCTTGATGAAGTTCGACAGGTCCTGGACGACCATCACGTTCAGCTCGTTGGGGTGCGCAGCGGCCGCGTCGTTGAGCGCCTTCTCGACGTCGTTGGCGACCTGGACGGTGTTCGCCGAGGAGGACTTGGTAACCGTCAGGGTGAGCGATGGGTTGCCGTCGGTGCGCGAATAGCCCGTTGTCGCGACGCTGTCGAGCTGCACGGAGGCAACGTCGCTGAGCTTGATGGGTGTTGGGACCTGACCGGGCGCGGGCGTCGAGCCGGGCGCGACCTGGGGTTGCTTGGCGCCGACCAGCAGGTTTGCGATCTGATCGACAGAGGTCAGCGAGCCGATAGTTGAAACAGGGATGCGTGTTCCGCCCTGTTGCAACTGGCCACCCGGGACGGTGATGTTGTTGGCCTGAAGCACGCCCAGGATCTGCTGTACCGAGACGCCCGAATCGGCGAGCTTCTGCGGGTCGATGGTGACGCTTACCTGCGGCTCGAGGGTGCCCGTGAGATCGGCGCTCGCGACTCCGTCGATGGACCGGATCGTGGGCAGGATCTCTTCGTTGGCGATCTTCGCGACCTGTTCCAGGCCCTGCTCGTTGGTCGCGGAGATTGAGGCGATAACGACGGGCGAGGCATTGATGTTCAGCGCGCTGATCGACGGGTCAACCGAGGCTGGAAGTCCGAGTGCGCTGACGTTCTGCTCGATCGCGGCCTGCGTCTCCTTGACGTTCGTGCCGAATTCGAACTGCGCCACCACGAGGGCGATCGAGTTGGAGGAGGTCGAGCGCAGGCTGGACAGGTGCGGGAGGGTCTGGATGGAGCGTTCGATCGGCTCGGCGACCTGGGTGGCGACGTCTGAGGCGCCCGCGCCGGGGTAGGGCGCGACCACCGTTATCACCGGAAAGTCGATGTCGGGCAGAAGCTCCTGCTGGAGCGACCCCCACGCCGAGAAGCCGGCGAGGAACAAGCCAAATGCAAGCAGCAGCGTCACGCTGCGCTGGCTGACTGCGAGCTGGGTCAGGCGGCTCATGGGTTGGCACCCTCACTTACGCGCTTTGCAGCGCCGATCAAAACGTTCATTGCTTCAGCCACGCACGCGACTTCCGCAGCGGTTAGTTGGTTGAGCAGAGCGCGCAGCGTCTCCGTCCCCAGCTCCTGGAATCGATCCAGGAACGTCCCCCCTTGGGGCGTGAGTGAGACCAGCACCTGGCGCCGGTCTACGTTATCCGTCCGGCGCGAGGCCAGTCCGTTCTCGACGAGCTTCTCGACGAGTCCCGAAACCGTTGACAGCGAGAGATGGAGGTCTCCCGCCAGCTCTGACATGCCCGTCTCGGGCTTTGTCCCGAGGAGCATCAGCACCTTGAGCTGAGCCATCGTGACGGTCGACTCGAAGATGCCGGCGGACCGAGTTGCGGTCAGCCTGCGCACGATCTGGTCGTAACCGTCGACGACCGTTTGAATCTGCGCAGCCAGCGCGATGTCGGGCAGATGCTTGGAGCTCATTGAACCTTCAGGTGACGCCGAATGGTTAGGCGATGCCGAACTATAAAGGCAATGGACAAAGTTTGCCGAAACGCGTCGTTCAGTACTCTCCCGGCCCGTCGGCCCGTAGAATCGCCAGCACGTCCCCCGTAGCTCAGTGGACTAGAGCGGCTGCCTTCTAACCGTTTGGCTTGGAACGGCGTGCTAACTAGCGTGCACAGCGGAGCGGCAGGAGCGCAGTTATCTGCTCAGTTCGGGCTGGAACCTCATCCCGCGCGCTCGTCCACTCGCAGTGCTACCGGTGTCAAGTTGCGCGGCAAGACTCGCGGCTCCAAGCATCAACTGGAGTTGCGCGCGAGACCCTCGTCACTCAGCCCTCAATCTCCCAGAAGGGCAACTTGGCGCTTCTGCAGCCGGCCGATGACGGCTCACCCAGCTGGCCTTTCCCGAAGCCGTGAGCGCATTCACCCCGACCCGAGCGAACCCGGCCACCGCGCTCTTAGTATGGCCGTGACTCGCTGAGTCACAGCGACGGGTCCAGTAGGAGGGCAGGATGGCTGAGCTCAGCGGTCGCACGGTCGTCGAGCGCTACGCCCGCGCGGTGCAAGACAAGGATCTCGACGCCATGGCGGCGCTCGTCACGGACGACTTCGTGGATGAGATGCCCCAGTCCGGCGAACGAGTCCGGGGCAGGGCGAACGTGCTCGCATACACGGGCAGCTACCCAGGTGGGGTAGGCACAGTCGACCCGACAAGCACACGACTCGTGGGATCGGAGGACCGCTGGGTGCTCACGCCCATGTTCGCGCCTCTACGTATCGAAGGATCGGGCGATGTCTACACCTACGTCGGCACGGTCACCTATTCGAATGGCGAGACCTGGCAGATGATCCAGATCGTCGAACTCCGCCAAGGCAAGATCTCCAAGACCACTTCCTGGTTCGCCGCGCCGTTCGAGGCGCCCGAATGGCGAGCACCGTTCGTGGAGCGCTTCCCCGCGCTGGGCGCCGAAGCACACCTGAAACGGCGCTAGCGAGGGTGCGAACTCACGGCAGGCGAGCCACTGGCCGCAGAGCAGGAAGACGCTCGCCGGCTTGGGGATGCTGCCTGGCGACGTACGACTCGAACTTAGGGGGACCCCGCTGCCGGGCCGGCAGAAGTCACGACGCTTCCGGGATATGCCGCGGCCGCTTCTCGTGCTAGGTCGATCTGCAGGGGCCAGAGATTGGTGTTCCTCGTGGGCACTGTCTCCATCAGTGACTTCGTACGTAGACTGAGCGAGTAACACGTCCCCGTAGCTCAGTGGACTAGAGCGGCTGCCTTCTAAGCAGCGGGTCGCAGGTTCGAATCCTGCCGGGGACGCTTATGCAAAACGACCGACTCCGGCAGCGCGAGAGCTGGTTCCGACTCCGGCATTGGACGCTCGTATCTCTCGTTAAGCCCAAGCCCAATCCCATGGAACGGCCATCATGGCGAAGTGCAGTTGCCATGCCGGCGACCAAGCCAGCTGCGACGAGGCCGCCAGAAACCGCGATGAACGGAAAGGGATTTCCGCAGGCAGCGGCGCTGCCCTGGCACGGCAGCGTGTTCGCGGTCGCTACAAGCCACAAACCGCCAATTCCAAGGAGTCCTCCCGACAGGAAGGCATGACGCGGCGGGACCTTGAGGCCGAGGATGACCACGGCCCCGATCGAAACAATCATCCCGATCAAGCTGATCTCGACACTGACCACGGCCAGCACGATTCCGAGAGCAGCACCGAACAGCCAGCTTCGCACTCGATCGCTCATTTCGGGCGCAAACGCGAACTAGATCCTTACTGACACGAGATCCACACCACTGGTCGCCACGTCGACCCCTCGACGTGGACCTCGACGGCCGCGAACCGGACATCGACGCTCGTTCCAGGCGCGAGGCACTCAGGCCGGCCCCCGTCGTGAATGGTGCCCTGGTCGTCCGTCCAGCTGACCCCGCTCGTTGGCAGGCTGTAAGTCCAGGCGCTGGTTGTGATCGAGCCACCGTCGCCCGCGGCATTCACGTCCGCTCGGCCAGTTTGGATGTCCGGGCTGACAGTGGCACCACCGCAGCTCGTGAGGATCGCGGCGGCCAGCAGACACACCCCGACTACAACCGCTCTGCTACCCACGCTGCACCTCCACTGTCCTGACCCGTCGCCAGCCGCCGCACGGTCCGAGTCGCCAGTGCCCCGGTGAGCGTCAAGGGCCGAAGGGCCGCGGCGATAGATCGACTACCGACTCTGAGTGCCCAGGCGCCAACTTCACGCTGACTCTGTTGCCGCGAGTTCCCATTGGCGTCGACCCACGACGGGGATGTGCACGCGGTGGTGCATACTCTCCCCGACTCCTGCCGGGGACGCTTATGCAGTCTTACCGACTCTTGTAGCGCCAGCGGCTCAGCCTGTTATCCGAGGCGCCGTAGCGCCGTCTCGATCGCGACCTCGACCCGGGAAGTCATGCCGTGCACATCGACGGGACGGCGCCCAGCGACCTGACCATGGATCCACTTCGGCTGGCTATCGTCATGGTGCAGCAGGGCATACAGGTCCCACCACGGATCGAGGGTCACTCCGGCGATCGACTCATAGAGCGACCGAATCTGCTCCGACCACGCGGGCGAGTAGAGCACCGCCAAGTATCTCCGACAGTGCCCGACGTCGATCGCGCGCGACCCTCGATGGATGCCGTTCCAGTCGGTCAGTCCAGTGATCCTCCCGCGCGACCACAGCAGGTTGACCGGCAAGAAATCGCCGTGCAGAAAGACAGCCGTGTCCTTTGGTGGCGACGCTGCCATGGCACCAAACGCCGTCTTCCATACAGCCGGCTTGTGTGCGCCGACTGGCACCTGAAACCCGTCGAGAGGGGCGATCCAAGAATCCGTCCAGGGTCTGAACGTCTTCGCGGGGAGATCGAGGGAATGCAGCAATACAGCAATTTCCGCGATCCTCGTCATCCACGACTTAGGCTCCACCGGATTGAGGTCAACATGCCCCGGCAGCCGCGTCATCAGCAACGATGGCGCGCCGCCCGTCGAACGACCGGCAACATCAGTCGCCACGACGCTTGGAGCCGGGAGGCCGCTTCCCGCCACCACGCCAAGGTTGGCGATCTCCTTCTCCAATACCCCCTGCAGGCCTAGCCCGCCCGGGTACTGCCGCAGGACGACGAACGTTCGCACTCCGCGTCGCTCGACCGTCACCCGATTCACGGCAGAGGCGACGCCACCGGTCAATCTGCGATAGCCGACGATGTGACTGCCCGGACCCATTGACGCCGCAACCCAGGCGAGAGTCTCCACGGAGGGCCGACGCTGCCTGAACCCGCCATCCCTCCAGTCGCTGTCGGTCATGAACGCGAGCCTAATCGTCCTGGATGGCCGGTCGCAGCCAGACTGGGGTCTCGCTATTCGTTCCGGTGCGAGCGTGCAGGTCTAGTCGCCCTCGGGAGTGTCGCGCTTGGACGCGGCCTCGGCAGCCCGGTGGTACGCGTCTCGGGCCACCCCCTCGTCAACGTCTGCCAGGGCCGACTCGGCATCTGCGTCGACAGCATTGACGCTCATGTTCTCAGCCGCCAGTCGAGCACTGGCCGCCGTCTTGGTCGCTGACGCCTCCGCCAGCGTTGCCGAGTTGAGCGAATTCTTGGCCGCCTCGGCAGTTGCCACGGCCGCCTCGGCCGCTTCTTCGGCCGCCTGAACGGCGGCTTTGGCCGCTAGTTTGCCGCGCCGCGCGACGGCGGCGTTCTGTTCTGCCCTGCGCCAAGCCTCGAGCGCCTTGGCTGTGGTGAGTGGTTTGTCCTGCTCGCTCACTCGGCGTACCCCTCGTGTCACGGCCAGATCGACGATCTACCTCAACAATAGCCGTCAAGTAACCGCGTGCGAAGCGACGAACATCGGAGTTTGTGGCCCTTTCATGGGGCGCCCCCGATCACACGGGCACGCCAGACTCAGAAGACGTCGTCGTCCTCGAAGTCCGGCCATGCGGCGACGTCGACCTTGTGGTTCTCTGGCGAGGCAAGCGTCCACCAATACGGGACGTTGCGATCGTCCGCGATCCGGCCACCTGCGGCGAGTGCCGCGGCGACCCTCGCCTCGGCCTGGTCGGCGGGCACGCTGACGTCGATATGCGTGCGGCCGCGTCCCGGCCTTGGGGGCTTGAGCCCCTGAAACGACACGTGTGGACCGCGGCGGTTGCGGTCGATCGCGTCCTCGGTGCCGATCTCGTAGCCCAGAGCGGCGGCCCAGAAGGGTCGCGTGTCGCTGCCGGTGTCCTGGGCGACGGCAATGCCCACGACCTGCACCTGTGAAGAGTCGGGCTCAAGGCCGAGCGTCCGGGCAACCTCTGAGATCCGTCGCGCCAGCTCGATATCACGCTCGCTGAGCATGCCTTCCACGCTGGACGAGGTGCGGATGGTCACGCCCTCGGGGCGCAGGTCCACGTCGGGGAAGTGGTCCACTTCCGTCCCGACCTCGGCGATCGACGCCACAAAGCGCGCCCCCTCCGCGAACGATCCGACGCGGTAATACGCGAACGCGCCCCAGAAAAGGACGCGCCAGTCCTCAACGCCGGTGGCCGCGTGGAAGGCCCGCGCGGTAGTTCTCTTGTCAGGCACGTTCTCCCCCCCGTTGCGTTGCTCTTCGGCCGCTGACCTCGACCGACCGATCACCTCGTCCGATGATCGGGACTGTACAGGGAGCCCTCTTGCACCACGTCGGTCGGCGCGCGCGCAGTACTCGCAGTCTCGCTCGTCAGCGGATGTGCCTGGTCTCCATCGGGGCTCCATCGACGGTAATCGTGCACCTGCCGTCCGTTAGGAGGCCCTCGCCAGGGCCCTTGCCGACGCTGAGCGTGAGGTGGATGTCGTGGCGCTTGCCGTCGGCCTCCACCGTGCCGTGCAGCTCGCCAAGGCCGAACCATGACCAGGTGCGCCGCGCGATCTCGCGGCCGTCCCATTCGAGCCCGAAGCCGCGCCGGATCTCGTGGCGCGTGACGGTGATGTTGTGACTTCCGTATGTCGCTTCCCAGCGCGTCGTGATGAACCCCACGCGTGCGAGCTCCTTTTCCGACGCATCGTAGATGGCGATCCACGATGCGCTCGCTTGTCTGCTTGGAACAGGTGAGCTGCGCAGCTACCAGCTCCCCGATGAGGCGCGACGCCTCACATGGTGATGACGACTTTTCCTTGAGCGCGTCCTGCCTGCAGGTATCGGAGCGCTTCAGGAACCTCTGCGAGCGGATACCTCTGGTCGATGACCGGACTGATCTTCCCAGCCTCGATGAGCTCCTTCAGAAGGTCCACGTCTTCCTTCTTGAAGACCTTCCACCACAACATGAGACCCACCTTCCTGCTCCCAGCCAGGGAGAGCAGCGGGCCGAGCAGCAGGGCGCCAAAAATGCGGCTCGTCGGCCCGCCGACCATGACGTAGACGCCCCCCGGCTTCAGCGCCCGCCGGCACTCCAGGATCGAGCGGTTGCCCGCAACGTCGACGATCCAGTCGTACCGCTGCCCACTCCTGGTGTAGTCCTCGCGGGTGTAGTCGACCACCTCGTCGGCCCCGAGATCGCGCACCATGTCCATCTTGGCGGTGCTACAGACGCCGGTAACGTGCGCCCCGAAGGCCTTCGCGATCTGGACGGCGAACGGCCCGACGTTGCCCGACGCACCGTTGACGAGCACCCTGTCCCCAGGCTCAATCCGTTCCCCTCGCTTGAGCCCCTGCAGAGCCAGGATGGCCGCCTGCGGGATGGTTGCAGCTTCCTCGAACGTCAGGCTGGCAGGCTTGAGCGCCCAGGCGTCTTCGGGGGCGCACGCGTACTCGGCGAAGGCACCATAGCCGAACGCGGTCAGGTCTCCGAACACCTCGTCGCCCGGCTGAAACGCGGTCACATCCCGGCCGACCGCTTCGACCTGCCCGGCTGCATCCAGACCCAGGCCACGGTTCCTGGGCGTCCGGAGCCCGGTGCCCATGCGCGTGAGAAACGGCTTGCCCAGCAGGTAGTCGAGGTCAGCCTGGTTCAGCGATGCGGCGCGGACGCGGACCAGCACCTCGCCATCCTTGGCGACCGGCTTCTGCACATCCCTGAGCTGCAGGATGGAGGGAGAGCCGTATTTGTTTCTGCGGATCGCCCTCATGGTCCGCGCGCTACTCCGATCCCGGCAAGCTGAGTCCGATGGCGGCGCCGATGGCGACGCCCACGCCTATGCCAACCGCGATGTTGCCGATGGCAATCCCTATCGCGGCGCCGATCGCGACGCCGAGGGCGACGGAGGCCCCCTGGCTCAATCGCTTGCCGTGCTCGAGCCTCCTCATGACGCGATTGCCGGTGCCATCGACTTGCCAGCCATGGCGATTACGACCGTGCCTCGAGCGTGCCCCGCTCCGACATAGCCGATCGCCTCGGGGGTCTTGGCCAGTGGGTACGTGGCGTCGAGCACGGGCCGTACCTTGCCGGCTTCGACGAGCTCCTTCAGGGCGACGAGGTCGGCTCGGTTCTGGAACTTGACGGTCGGTTTGCCTTGCTGGCGAACGAACATGGACACGATCGTGTGCCGGATCACGCGACCCAGCTTGCCGCCCGAGTGGGCGCCGCCGTTGGAGAGCAGCGTCCCATTGGGGGCGAGTGCTCGCCTCGTCGCCGACATCGAGTGGTCGCCCACGTTGTCGAGGATGAGGTCGTAGCGCGCTTCGCCATTCCTGAAGTCATCCTTGGTGTAGTCGATGACGTGGTCGGCCCCGATCGAGCGGACCAGCTCCACGTTCTTGGTGCTACAAACGCCGGTTACCTCGGCGCCGAGTGCCTTGGCGATCTGCACCGCGAAGGTGCCCAGGCCGCCGGACGCTCCGTTGACGAGGACCTTCTGCCCGGACTGGAGGTGTCCGTCATCGCGCAGGAGCTGGAGGGCAGCGGTCGCGGACACTCCGATGGCCGCAGCCTGCTCGAAGGTGAGGTTGGCCGGCTTGAGGACGAACTGGTCCTCGCCTGCTGTCGCAAACTCGGCGAAGGCGTTCGTGCACCACCCGAAAACTTCGTCACCGGGCTTGAGCGTCTTGACATCCTTGCCGACCGCGTCGACGGTCCCCGCGATGTCAGTCCCCGCGACGCGATTCTTCGGTTTGCGCAGTCCGGTTGCCATCCTCATCAGATACGGCGAGCCCGACAGAACGATCACGTCGCCGACGTGGATAGACGCGGCGTGGACGCGGACCAGGACGTCACTGTCACCGACCCGGGGCTTCTCGACGTCTCGTGACTCCAGGACCGCAGCGGAGCCGTACCTGTCTTGAACGATTGCCTTCATCCGTGTCCCTCCTGCTGCTGTACGCTGTAAAGTCAGTGCCGTGACTGTACGGTGTAAAGTGCGCAGTGTCAACCCGGTGCCGCACCCGGAGGCGGAGAGGAGGCCAATGACGACGGAGACGAACAAGCCAACGCCGCACCGCGGCCACCTCAGCCGAGATCGGGTGCTGGACGCCGCCATCAAGCTCGCCGATGCGGGCGGGCTCGAATCGCTCAGCATGCGCAAGCTCGGTCATGAGCTCGGCGTCGAGGCGATGGCCATCTACTACCACTTTGCCAACAAGGAGCGGGTCCTCGATGGCATGGTCGATCTCGTGTTCGCCGAGATCGAGCTGCCAGTGGCCGGCGCTGACTGGAAGACGGCCATGCGCCGGCGGGCGATCTCGGTCCGCGACGCCATGGCCCGTCACCGATGGGCGATCGGCATGATGGAGTCGCGGCGCAATCCCGGCCCGGCGAACCTGCGGCACCACGACGCGGTGATCGGCAGCCTAGTGGCGGGGGGCTTCGACATCACCATGGCTGCCCACGCCTACGCGCTCCTGGACGGCTACATCTACGGCTTCGCGCTGACGCACATGAACCTGCCGTTCGGGACCGCGGACGAGGCTGCGGCAGTTGCGGAGAGCATGGTCCAGCCATTCGAGCCCGGTGCCTACCCCAACCTCGTCGCGATGATCGAGCACGCCATGAAGCCCGGCTATGACTACGGCAACGAGTTCGGGTACGGCCTGGACCTGATCCTCGACGGCCTCGAGAGGGCGCGGAATCCGTCGCTTACAGCTGGGGCCGAACCTGCCGGGACGCCATTCCTTCCCCGTTAGCGCTCCAGGGTCGAGCGGGCGCGAGCGAGTCTGTCGCCCCGAAGGCCGACGCAGTCGAGTGCCCAGAAGGTGTCCGCGTAAACGAGCGCCCCGCCCATCGACGGCTCCCAGCCGGGGAGCGGGATGGCCTGACAGGCCGGCTCTGGGATCCGGTCGGACGGCGGCGTTACGCCCAGCTCGGAGGCGGGCCTCCAGCCGAGCCGCGCGTAGTAGGCGGGGTCGCCTTCCAGGAAGACCGCAGGAACGCCGGCACGCCTCGCCTCTTCCACGGCGTGCGCGACGACGGCACGGCCGATGCCCCGGCCCTGCCACTCCGGCGCGACCGACAGGGGACTGAGGACGAGCACCTCGACCAATCGCGCCTCTGCGTCGACCCAGCCGCGCGTGAGCCGGACGTGGCCGACGACCCGGTCATCGACGAGGGCGACGTAGCCGGTGCTGTCGGAGCGCTGTGCCAGCGCCTCCTCCAGGGCGACGACCTCGGGCTCGGCCTCGAAGGCGCCGCCGATCACGTCGCTGATCGCGACGGCATCCGCGGGCACCTGACGTCGGATCGCCGTGTTGATGGGGGCGCTCATGATCGAGAACGGTATCGCGTCAGGCGAGCGTCGCCTCTGGGTGCCACTCGATGGCGTCGAGGCGACAGCGCGTGACGCACAGCCCGCAGCGTGTGCAGACCTCGCCGTCAATGGCGGCTCGGCCGTCGACGACATGGATCGCGCCGTAGACGCACGCCGTCACGCAGACGGCACAGCCGTTGCAGCTCTCCCGGATGGTGGGTGCGGCCAGCGGCCCGGCGGGCCAGGCGCGCGTAAGTGCCGCGCCGCGAATATCCGTCACGGACTGGTAACCATGGGCATCGAGCCACTCGTCGAGCTCGCGCACGATGCGGCCGAAGATCTGTGGGCCGCGCAGGATTGCCGCCGTGCACACGCCGACCGCCGTTGCGCCGGCCATCAGCATCTCCACCGCATCTCGGCCGGTTGATATGCCACCGACCCCCACGACGGGCAGGTCGACCGCCCTGCAGATGTCGCGTACGCAGCGCACCGCGAGCGGCTTGAGCGCCGGACCGCTGATCCAGCCGTAGCCGTTCGCGCCACCCAGGCGGGGAGTGGCGGTCTCGATGTCGATCGACAGCACCGGGCCGAACGAGTTGATGGCCACGATCCCGTCCGCCCCGGCTTCGGCGGCCGTGCGGGCGGCGCGTGCCATGTCCTCGCCGTGGGGCGACAGCTTGACCATGACCGGCACGTCGAGCGCGGCCTTCGCCGCGCGGATCGCGCCGATCATCGGCTCGGGGTCCGTGCCGACGTAGTGCGTGGACAGCTCGACCGCGTCGGCGAAAGGCGCAATTCGCGGAGCCAGCTCGGCGATCTCTTCGGGCGTGTAGCCGAGGCTGACGATGAGCGGCAACCCGCTCGTCCGCGCCAGGGCGTATTCGGTCTCGAGCCAGCGCTCGGGTGGCATCTCCGACCACAGCTCGGTATTGACCATGCCGTGCGGGATCTCGGCCATGTTCGGTGTCGGGGGCTCCGCGGCGCGGGTCGAGATGGTCTTTGCAACAAGTGCTCCCGCGCCGCCCGCTGCGCAGGCCAGCAGCGCCGCACCGTCGCGGCCCGGCGGCCCCGCGGCGGGCATGACCGGGTTGCGCAGGCTGAGTCCGAGCAGTGTCGTTGCGAGATCAGCCATCAGGCGGCGCCCGCCACGGCCGTATTGCCACGAAGCGTCGTGAACTCGTGCTCCGGCGTCTCCTCGACGCGACGCCAGAGCCGCGCTGCCTGCTCGGCGGCGTTGGCAAGGAGGGCGTCTTCGTCGACGCGTGTCAGGTGCCGGTCACGGACGACGACCTCACCATCGACGATCACGTCGCGCACGTGGCTCGACGAGATGCCGTAGACCCAGTGATCGGCCAGATTCGACGCATCCATCGGCGTCGGCGACGCGTAGTCGATGACCACGAGATCGGCCGGCGCGCCCGTTGCGATCCTGCCCAGCAGCGGCTCACCGAAGATCTCCGCGGCCAGTGCGGCGCCGGCGGCCAGGTGCTCGGTGGCCCATTCGGGACCAACCGCGAGGCTCTCCTCACGAACCCGCAGGTACGCCGTGCGGGCCTCCTCGAACAGGTCGCCGCCGATGCCGTCGGTGCCCAGGGCGAGCCGTTCGCCAAGTGCGCGGACCGGCGCCCGGCCTATGGAGTTGTTCATGTTCGAGCGCGCGTTGTGCGCGATGAACGCGCCCGAAGCGCGCACGGCTTCGATCTCGTCTCGATCGACGTGAACTGCATGCGCCATGAGCGTTCGTTCGTCCAAGGCGCCGGCTGCCGCCAGCCGGCGCACGGCGCCGGCGTCGATCGCATCCTCGGCTGCATGGATGTGCAACCCGACGTGGCGTGAACGGGCCAGGTCAACGCAGGCAGCGAGGGTGTCGTCGCTGAGCGTGAAGCAGGCGTGCGCGCCGATCATCGGGCGCAGCAGCGGTCGCGGATCATGCGCGAGGCTCGACGCGAAGCGCTCGTTCTCATGGACACCGGCGCGACTGCGCTCCGGACCGTCACGGTCGCTCACCTCGTAGCTCAGTGCCGCGCGCAGCCCGACCTCTTCGAAGGCGTCGGCGAGGACGTCGAGCGAGCCGTCGACTGCGTCAGGGGAGGCGTGGTGGTCGATGAGCGTGGTGGTCCCGGCCAGCAGCGCCTCGCGCGCTGCGACCAACGCGGACGCCCTGATCGCCTCTTCATCGAGCGCGCGGTCGAGCCGCCACCAGATGCGCTGCAGGATCTCCAGGAAGCTCGATGGTGGCTCGATCGCCAGCGGCATGCCGCGCGCCAGGGCCGAATAGGCATGCATGTGCGCGTTGACGTTGCCGGGCGCGACGAGACAGCCCGAGACGTCGATGCGTTGACCCGTCGCTGACTGGCACGAGCCGACCGCCAGGATCCGCTCCGCACCGACGATCACGTCGGCCTGCTCGACGACCGGCGGCCACAAGCTGCGCACTACGAGCCCGCCCTCCAGCAACAGGGTCATCGGTTCGCACCTGCGAGGACGGGCTTATGCGAGACACGTGGGAGTGCGGCGCGCGCCGCGGCGGAATCGCGCATCGGCAGCGCGCGCCGTCTGATGCCGTCAAATGAGTACAGGGCGCCGGCGACGGCGGCCGCGGTGGGAACCAGCACGGCTTCACCGGCGCCCTTCGCCCCGAAGGGGCCCTCAGGCTGATGCTCTTCGACCAGGATCACATCGATCGCGGGCGTTCCGGTCGCGGGAATGATGCCGAGCGACTTGAGCGACTCGGTCTGCAGATATCCGCCATCAACGACGAATTCCTCGGTCAACGCGTAACCGAGGCCCATGTGCACGCCGCCTTCAACTTGGCCCTCGAGCGCCTGGCGGTTTATCGCCCTGCCCACGTCCTGGGCGGCGATGACACGTTCGAGACGACCATCGTCGTCGAGCACGACGACCTGGGTCGCCCATCCGTAGGCGATGTGGGTTCGCGGATCGGGGACGTCGGTTTCGATTGGCGTTGTCCAATCGACCACGTACTCGCCCGTGAAATCGCGTCCGATCAGCTCGCTCCAGGTCGACCCCTCCAGCGCCGTGCACAGCTCGTGTGCGGCGCGCAGCGCCGCCTGGCCGCCGAGTAGCGTGGCTCGCGACGCGGTCGTCTGGCCCGTGTCGAGCTCGCGCTCGGTGTCGACGACCACGTCGATGAGCTCCGCTGCCAGTCCGAGCTCGTGGGCCACGATCTGACGCAGCGCCGTGTGCACGCCTTGGCCCATCTCGGTCCACGAATGGCGCAGCAGCAGACGGCCGTCAGGCAGCACGCTGATCACGGCTCGTCCAAGCTCGGTGACTCCGTTGCCGATGCCGGTGTTCTTGGCGCCACAGGCAATGCCGGCATAGCGAGCGCTGCGGTAGGCGTCGCGCACGGCAAGCAGGGTGCGCTTGATGCCGACGCCCGGGCCGAGGAGCTGTCCGCTGCCGAAGCGGTCGCCCTCCTCGAGCGCGTTGCGCCAGCGCATCTCCCAGCCGTCGATGCCGACCCGCTCTGCGAGCTCGTCGAGCAGGCCCTCGAGGGCGAAGGTGACCTGCGGCACACCGAAGCCGCGCATCGCGCCGCTGGGCGGGTTGTTGGTGTACACAGCGAGCGCCTCGACATCCACGTTCGGCACCCGGTACGGGCCGCACGCGTGACCGGCAGCGCGCTCGAGGACCTTGGCACCCACACTGGCATACGCGCCCGTGTCACCCACGAGCCGAGCGCGAACGCCGACGAGATGGCCGTCCTCGCCGCAGCCGACCATGTATTCGAGTGTCATCGGGTGGCGCTTGGGGTGGAAGCGGAGCGATTCGGCGCGGCTGAAGCGGACCAGCACCGGGCTGGCGGTGAGTTGCGCCAGGAGGGCTGCCGGACCCTGCGCGCCGAGGTCCTCCTTGCCACCGAACGCTCCGCCGGTCGGCACCTGCGTGACGCGCACTTGCTCTTCCCGCAGGGCGAGCAATGAAGCCAGCTGGCGACGGTCGTCCCATGCCCCCTGACCCTGCGCGTGGACGTGCAACCCGTCGCCGTCCGGCTGTGCCAGGGCCGCCTCGGGCTCGAGGAAGGCGTGCTCGATGCGTTGCGTCGTGAACGTTCCGCTGACCACGTGGGCGGCTGAGGCGAAGCCGTCATCGACGTCGCCACGGCGCACGACGGACCTCGACAGCAGATTGCCATCGAGGTGAAGTTGCGGCGCGCCAGACGCCAGCGCGGCCCCTGGGTCGGTGACGGGCTCGAGGATCTCGTAGTCGACTTCGATCAGCGCGGCTGCCCGGCGCGCCGCAGCGCGCGTGCGCGCGGCCACGAACGCGAGCATGTCGCCGACGCAACGTGTCTCCTCGCCCTCGGCCACGAGCAGCGGCCAGTCACGGACGAGCAGCCCCTGCACTCGCTCACCGGGTATGTCGCGCCAGGTGGCCACGCGCACGACTCCTGGAACGGCAAGAGCTGCCTCGATGTCGAGGTGGCGCACGATGGCGCGCGGATGATCGCTGAAGCGGACCGCGCCGTGGAGCATGCCGGGAACGTTCATGTCGCCCACGAACGGTTGCTCGCCGACTACCTGCTCGGCGCCCTGGTAGCGCGACGCCGGTGCTCCGATGGGCATGTCGATCTCAGCGCCCGGAGTCGGATCCTCCGAAACCTCGTCCGCCGCAACGGTCGTGATCGCGTCGATGATCTTCGTATACCCGGTGCAGCGGCACACGTTGCCCGCGAGCGAGCGCCGGATCTCGTCGTCGGTCGGCAGCGTGACGCGGCGCAGCAACGCCTCGGCCTTCATGACGATGCCCGGCGAGCAGTAGCCGCACTGGCTCGCGCCCGCCGCGACAAAGGCGCTCGCCCAGGCATTCCGGCGCTGCACGGGCAAGCCTTCGACGGTGAGCACTTCGCGGCCTTCGAAACGCATGGCCGGCTGTGCACAGGAGACAACTGCCCGACCATCGACGATGACGGTGCACGCCCCGCACGAGCCCTCCGGTGCGCAGCCGTCCTTCATCGAGCGCAGCCCGACCTGATCGCGCAGGACATCGAGCAGGCTCTCGCCAGCTCCCCCCTGAACGTCAAAGCTATGTCCGTTGACCGTGAGTCGCATTCGGTAGTCCTTGCACGACCCGATGGGCCAACTGGCCCTATCGGGTCGACAGCGCGCAATCCGACTCTGACAGTGGCGCAACACACGAAAGCGTGCCGTTGGTCGCAACCTCGCGGGCCGTCGGTCGCCAAGGGAGACGGGCATGGACCGACCGGCAATGGCCACTGAGATAGTCGACGAGGCCGTCTACGAACGCGCCGTCAAGCGCTTCCGTGAACAGCACATCGTGATGCCGACCTTCGGCCAGCTGGCCGACCCGATGACGCTTCCGGAGTCCGCAGTCGGCGACGCCGATCCGGACGGTCCCGACCCGCGCAACCTTTTTCGCGTCCACTGGCACAACAGCGCCGACCGGCGTACCCGCGTCCCAGTTCCCGCCCACGTCGTCCTGCCGCGTGCGCTGACCGGTGTCGACGCGCCAATCATCGTCGTTCTCGCCGATCGCTTTCCGATGATCGCGTCGCACAAGGTCCTTGCTGCGTACGCGTGCCTTGCGCCGCGCATCGTTACCGGCCAGTTCGATCCCACTACCCAGCGCGCCATCTGGCCGTCGACCGGCAACTACTGCCGTGGCGGCGTGGCCATCAGCCGGATCATGGGCTGTCGCGGAGTGGCGGTGCTGCCCGAAGGTATGAGCAGGGAGCGTTTCGAGTGGCTCGAGAGATGGGTCGCCGATCCGGCGGACATCATTCGCACGCCGGGCACCGAGAGCAACGTCAAGGAGATCTACGACCGCTGTGCCGAGATCTCCCGTGAGCCCGATGCGGTCATCTTCAACCAGTTCGCCGAGTTCCCGAACCACCTGGCCCATCTGCTTGTCACGGGGCGGGCGCTGGAGACCGTGCTCGAGTACGTGAACCAGGATCGACGGCCGCTGCGTCCGTTCGCTTTCGTGTCCGCGTCCGGCTCTGCCGGCACGCTCGGCGCCGGCGACTGGCTCAAGGAACGAGTCGGGACCAGGACCGTGGCCGTCGAGGCGCTCGAGTGCCCGACGATGCTCGAGAACGGATTCGGCGAGCACAACATCCAGGGCATCGGCGACAAGCACATTCCGCTCATCCACAACGTGATGTCGACCGATTATGTGGTCGCGGTCAGCGACGCCGCGACGGACCAGCTCAACGTGCTGTTCAACACCGAGATCGGCCACGCCGAGCTGGCGCGACGCGGTGTCAGCCAGGCGGTGATCGGGGCGCTGGACTCGTTCGGGCTGTCGAGCATCTGCAACGTCCTGGCCGCGATCAAGGTGGCCAAGCAGGCCGGGCTTGGACCCGACGACGCGCTCATCACGGTCGCCACGGACGGTGCCCGGATGTACGACACGGAGATCTCGCGCGCGCTGGAACGCGACTTCGGCGGCGTGTTTGATGAACGTGCTGCGGCCGCGACCTTCGCCGAGCACCTGCTCGGCGCGGCCACGGACCATGTCGTGGAGCTCACCCAGGCTGATCGGCGGCGGATATTCAACCTGGGCTACTACACGTGGGTCGAGCAGCAAGGCGTGGAGTTCGACGAGTTCGTCGCGCGCCGCGAACAGTCGTACTGGTCCGGGCTGCGCGAGCTGATGCCGCGCTGGGACGCGCTGATCGACGAGTTCAACGCCCGCGTCGGCGCGGTCGCCGCGCGTTGAGCTGGAGATTGCCGTGAAGGCCCTGGCGGCCATGCCGCTGAGCCGTACCAACCGGCTGCCCACCGCGCTCGTGTGCGCCGGCTGCGGATACCGGGCAACCGGGGGCGAGCTGCACCTGCGTTGTCCGAATGCGCGCCGCGGCGATGATGTCGACCATGTCATCAGGCGCACGCTGGACCCGGTACGCGTCGAGTGGCCCACCGGCGGCGAGGCCAACCCGTTCGTCCGCTACCGATCGCTGTTCCACTGGTACAACGTCGCGCGCGCCCGTGGCTGGCACGACGAGGAGGTCGTCGCCGACATCGAGCGCCTCGACGACGCGATCGGGCGCGTTGACGGCCGCGGCTTCCGGGTCACGCCGTTCGCGTTCAACAGCGAGCTCCGAGCCTGGGTCAAGAACGAAACAATCAACGTCAGCGGCTCGCATAAGGCGCGCCATCTGTTCGGAACGCTCCTGGCGCTGAGGTACATGGGCGCCGAAGACGATCGGGCGCCGCTGGCAATTGCCAGCTGTGGCAACGCCGCGCTTGCCGCGGCGGTCATCGCCCGTGCCGCGGACCGTGAGTTGCACGTCTTCGTGCCGGCTGAGGCGGACACGCATGTCGTTGCGAATTTGCGCGATCTCGGTGCGCTCGTGTACGTCTGCAAGCGTGGCACGGACCAACCCGGCGACCCGAGCGTCCTGCGGCTGCGCGAAGCCGTGGCTGCCGGCGCGGTGCCTTTCACGTGTCAGGGCGACGAGAACGGCGTTGCCATCGAGGGTGGTCTGACCCTCGGCTACGAGATCGCCGACCAGCTCGGCGCGACCGCACCAGCCGCGCCCGCGTCCGCGCCAGCGCCCCGGACGACCGCCGTCCGGCTCGATAACCTGTTCGTCCAGGTCGGTGGTGGGGCGCTCGCGTCCGCGGCATACCAGGCGCTCGCCGAGGCGCGCGCGCTGGGTGTCATGAAAGTTGTGCCGCGCCTGAACACCGTCCAGACAGCGGGCGTGGCACCCCTCGCGCGCAGCTTCCGCCTCCTGCGCGAGAGGCTCGACGAAGGCCGTGCCCTGAACGATGTGCTGCACGACGCGGCGCTCCATCGCTCGCACTACATGGAACCATGGTCCCCTGTCCGCCTGAGCGTCGCGAGCGGGATCCTCGACGACGAGACATACGACTGGCTAGCGGTTGCGCGCGGCATGCTCGCCACCGGCGGCCGCGTCGTGCTGGTCGACGAACCGGGGCTGCGTGACGCCAATCGCATCGCGCGAGAGGCCACTGCCATCGACGTCGACGCGACCGGATCGGCCGGGCTGGCCGGGCTGCTCGCATTGCGCCATTCACAAGAGCTGTCAGCCACCGAATCGAGCGCGGTGCTGTTCACCGGCGTTCGCCGCAGTTGAGAGGAACATCCAAGTGAGAAGCTTTCTGGGCCGCGACATCCTGAGTCTCAAGGACTTCAGCCGCGAGGATTTCTTCCGCGTCTTCGACGTAGCGAACGATCTTCGCCCGTATGCGGTCAACCGACGCAACGCCGACCTGCTCAAGAACAAGACGCTGTTGACGGCCTTCTACCAGCCGTCAACGCGCACCCGACTCTCGACAGAGGCGGCCATGCACCGTCTCGGCGGCGCCGTGCTCGGGTTCAGCGACGCCAAGATGACTCGCGCCGGCGACTTCTACCAGGAGTCGATCAAGGACACGGTCATGATGCTCGAGTCATACGGCGACGTGATCGCCATGCGTCACTTCCAGGAGGGCGCCCCGGCCGAGGCGGCCAAGTGGGCGAGCGTGCCGATCATCAACTGCGGCGACGGCTGGGGCCAGCATCCGACGCAGGTGCTCACGGACCTGTACACGATCCTGCTCGAGCGTGGCACGCTCGATGGGCTGACGTACCTGCTCATCGGCGACATGCGTATGCGCACGATGCACTCGATCCTTCATGCGCTGTCGCAGTTCGACTCTGAAGCGATCGTCGTCGGGCCGCCAGACATGTCCCTGACGGCCGACTTCAAGGCCGAGCTCGACTCGATGAGCGTTGCCTATCGCGAGGCGACCGACGTGCGTGAGGTGATCGGCGAGGCGGACATCATCTACATGGAGCCGGTCGTCCAGGCCGATTACACCCAGTCGCGCGTCGAGCGTGGCAGCGACGTCGGCATGACGCCCAAGGAGTACCAGATCACCGGCGAGCTGATGCGAGCGAAGGCGAAGCGCTCGTCGATCGTCCTCCATTCGCTGCCGCGCATGGACGAGCTGACCGCCGACGTCGACGAGACGCGGCACCAGCGCTACTGGGTCGAGGCATCGAACGGCGTGTCGCTGCGCATGGCGCTGCTCGCGCTCGTGCTCGGCGCGGCCGAGTAGGAGGGCACAGCCAGATGCAGACCGGCTTAAGGGACGCGACCTGATCAGCCTCGACGACTGGACGCTCGAGGAGATCGAGACCATCCTGGAGGTGGCCTCGATGCTCAAGCGCGAGCGGGCGCTGGGAATTCCTCACCCGCTGTTGCGCGACAAGGTCCTGGCAATGCTCTTCTTCTTTTCGTCGACGCGGACGCGCGCCTCGTTCGAGGCCGGCATGGCCCAGCTCGGCGGCCACGCCCAGTTCATCGAGAGCCGCACGACGCAGATCACTCATGGCGATACGGCCAAGGAGATCGGCGAGATCCTGGGCCGGTACAACGACGGCATCGCCATCCGCCACGTCGACTGGGGCGTGGGCAACGACTACATCCGTGAGCGTCGCCGCAGGCGTCGCGCGTGCCCGTGCTCAACATGCAGTGCGACCTCTACCACCCGCACCAGATCCTGGCCGACATGATGACCATGCGCGAGAAGCTGGGCGTCTGCGCGGCCGGACACTGACCATCTCGTGGGCCTACGCGGCGAGCTACCAGAAGCCAATCAGCGTGCCCCAGGATCTGGTGCCGCCGCTACTCGCTTCGGCATGAACGTGCGCCTGGTCCACCCGCCCGAGTTCAAGCTTCAGCCCGATGTCATCGCCCGAGGCGCTGACAACGCTCGTGCATCGCACGGCTCGCTCGAGCTGATGGACGACTTCGACGCCGGCTTCCGTGGCGCGGACGTCATCTATGCCAAGAGCTGGGGCGCGCTGCTCACGGCCAAGGACGAGGCCGAGGGCGCCGAGATCGCCAAGCGCTACCAGGGCTGGATCACCGACGAACAGCGCATGGCGCTGGCCAACGACGACGCGATATTCATGCACCCGCTGCCCGCCGACCGCAACGTCGAGGTGGCCGACGCGGTCATCGACGGTCCTCATTCGGTCGTCTACGACGAGGCCGAGAACCGTCTGCACGTTGCTGAACTGGACTCTGCAGCCATGCCCTGACCGCAGAGGTGGGCCCGCTGGCGTCAACCCCGATCCGCCGAGCGGTCGCCTCAACGACCGCGTATTGAGAGGTCCCGGACTGCACCGCCGCCACAGTGATGAGGGTCGCGACCGATCCCAGCAGCAACGAAACGTGAGTCCGAAGCTTCCAGATGGCAGCGAAGGTTGCGATAGAAGCCGTGATCGCGCCCAAGATTGCTGTCAGAGACATTTCCGTGAGCACCTCGTGAGCATGTAGAGCAAAATATCGTGCAAATCAGCCTGTTTGTTTAGAAGAGCTGGTTCTCGCCGCCGAACACGTCGCTCACCGACCCGTCGGTGAAGATCTGGCGGATCGAGTTCGTGAGCAGGTCGGCGCAGGAGAGGACGGTGACGTTGTCCGGCGCGCCCGGGGGCAGCGGCAGCGTGTCGGTGACGACGATCCGCTCGAAGTGCGGCCGCCGCGAGGTTCTCCCACGCGTTGCCCGGAGAAGACGCCGTGGGTCGCCGCCGCGTACACGCGCTTGGCGCCCGCGTCGCTGACCGCCTGGGCGGCCGCCTTCAGCGTGCCCGCGGTGTCGATCAGGTCGTCGACGATGACCGCGGTCTTGCCGGCGACGTCACCGATGACGTAGCCGATCTCGGCGACCTGCTGGGCCGGGCGCTCCTTGTTGAGGATCGCGAGGTCGGCGCCGATCTTCGACGCGAACTTCTTGTTCAGCTTCACGCGGCCGGCGTCCGGCGCGACGACGACGAGGTCCTCGAGCCCAAGGTCCGCGAAGTACTGCGTGAGCATGAACAGCGCGGTCATGTGGTCGCACGGCTTCTGGAAGAAGCCCTGGATCTGGCCGGAGTGGAGGTCCATCGTGAGGATCCGGTCGATGCCGGCGGACTCGAGCATCCGGGCGACGAGCCGGGCGGTGATCGGCTCGCGCGGGGCGGACTTCTTGTCCTGGCGCGAGTAGCCGTACCACGGGCGTCACCGCGATCACGCGGTGCGCTGAGCCGCCGACGGCGGCGTCGACCATCGCCAGCAGTTCCATCACCGCGTCGTTGGTCGCCAGCCCGGTGTCGGCGTTCGCGCACGTCGGCTGGACGATGAACACGTCGGCGCCGCGGACCGACTCCTCGTAGCGGCAGTAGATCTCGCCGTTGGAGAACGTCTTGAGCGTCGACGTCGCTCAGCTGGACGCCGAGCTTGGCGCCGATCTTGGCCGCCAGCTCCGGGTTGGCGCGGCCGGAAACGAGCATCAGCCGCTTGTCGTTTTCGACCCGGAGCTCGGTCGGGTTCGGATGCGTCTGGAGGATGCTCATCCGGTTTGCGAGTGTACGCCGGGGTGGGGACGTGACCGCCATTTGTCGGCTAGCCCTCGGTGCAGGCGGGTCAGGTTCCGCGGTGGCCCTCGCGGCGCTCGGTGTAGCCCTCGATGTTGCGCTGGCGCGCGCGCGCGATCCCGAGCGCGCCGTCGGGAATGTCGTCGGTGATCACCGAGCCGGCGCCGGTGTAGACGCCGTCGCCGAGCGTCACCGGAGCGACGAGCGTCGTGTCGACGCTCGGTCTTCACGCTGGGAGCCGATCGTCGTCCGGTGCTTGTTCTTGCCGTCGTAGTTCGCGGTGATCGTGGCCGCGCCGAGGTTGGAGCTTCTCGCCGATGTCGGCGTCGCCGATGTAGGAGAGGTGGGGCACCTTTGAGCCGGCGCCGACGTCGGAGTTCTTGATCTCGACGAACGTCCCCGCCTTCGAGCCCTCGCGGAGGATCGCGCCGGGCCGCAGGTAGGCGAACGGGCCGACGCTGACGCGGTCGCCGACCTCGGCCTCCGTGAGGTAGGAGTGCAGGATGGTGCTGCCGTCCCCGATGCTCGAGTCGATGCACCGTCGCGTGGGGGCCGACGGTGCTCCCGGCGCCGATCCGGGTCGTGCCGTGCAGGCTCGTGAACGGCGCGATCACGGAGTCCTGGCCGATCTCGACGCCGGCATCGATGATCGTCGCGTCGGGAAGCGACGATCGTGACGCCGGCGAGCATGTGCCGCTCGTGGATCCGGCGCTGGGCGATCTGGGTGACGCTCGCCAGCGCGACCCGGTCGTTGATCCCGAGCGTCTCGGTCGGGTCCTGCAGTTCGTGGGCGATGACGGTCCGCTCGTGATCCCGGAGGATCGGGAGCACGTCCGGGAGGTAGAACTCGCCCTGGGCGTTGTCGCCGCGGACTCGCTCGAGCGCGTCGAGCAGCGCCCGGCCCTCGAACGCAAAGATGCCGGTGTTGACCTCCCGGATGTGGAGCTCGAGCTCGGTCGCGTCGCCGGGGGCCTTCGTCTCGACGACCCGCTCGACCGTGCCGTCCGGAGCCCGGATCGACCCGGCCGTAGCCGGACGGATCGTCCAGCACCGCGGTCGCCATCGTCGCGGCCGCGCCCTGGTGCTCGTGCGGTGGCGACGAGCCCGCGGAGGGTCTCCGCGGTGATCAGCGGGACGTCGCCAGCGAGGATCACGACCGGCGCGTCCGGGTCGATGTGCTCGGCGGCCGCCTTGACCGCGTCGGCGGTGCCGCGGGCCTGGGACTGGATCGCGAACGTCACCGCGCCGTTGAGCGCCGCCTGGAGCGGCTGCTCCGGGCTGTCGACGACGACGACCTTGGCGGCGCCGGCCTCCTGCAGCGGCCGCGACCGGCCATGCGATCATCGGCCGTCCGCACAGCGGATGGAGCAGCTTCGGCGTCGCGGAGCGCATGCGCGTCCCTTGCCCCGCGGCGAGAATTACGACAACGGGCGCCGTCACGACGAACGGATCGTAGGCGATCTGAGGCCCGACGCGTTGGACGGTGGTCGCGGGCCTGGGCTCCGGGCGGCGCCAAACGTCGACACCGCCCGGCCCAAGGAGACAAACCTGACCGGTGACCGCTCGTCTACTTCGGTCATCAGCTCTGGTTCGTGTCTCGGTGCTACACGGCGATATGCATGTTGCGCAATCGGCGGGCGCGGTCCATCCGGACAACGGCACAGACGCGGTGGGAAAGTACGGAGGGGCGGGTGACGTGTGCGGCGGGGCGGCGCCGAGGCGGGGCGGCGCCGGGGCCGGGCGTGGGCCGCGGAACCACCTAGGCCGCAGCCGCTGCCGGTTGGCCGAGCTGCGCCCACAGGTGCAGCATCGCGTAGGCCCGATACGGCCGCCACGGTTCCGCGACCGCGAGCGCCGACCGCGGATCGCCGGCCCTGCCGAGCGCGACGAGCGCGTGACGCACGCCGAGGTCGGTCGCCAGAAACGCGTCCGGATCCCGGAGCGCCCGCATCGCGACGTACTCGGCGGTCCACGGTCCGATGCCCGGCAGCGCCTCGAGCCGACGGCGCGCCTCCAGCCGGTCAGCGCCGGGGTGCAGCTCAAGCTCACCGGCGGCGAGCGCCCCGGCGAGACCGAGCAGCGCTCGCCTGCGGGCGGCCGGCATCGGCAGGGTGTCCGGATCCGCGGCGGCGAGCGCCTGCGCCGACGGGAAACAGATGACGTGACCGTCCCGCGCGGCTGCGCAGCGGCTCGCCGTAGGCGACGACGAGACGCCGCGCGAGGGTCGCGGCTGCGCTCAGCGACACCTGCTGCCCGAGCACCGCCCGGACGGCCAGCTCGTCGCCGTCGACGTGGCCCGGGACCCGCCGGCCCGGCGAGACCGCGATCAGCGGCGCGAGCAGCGGGTCGTCGCTGAGGTGGGCCTGGACCGCGAGCGGATCCGAGTCGAGGTCGAGCAGCGAGCGCGAGCGCTGAACCGCAGTGCCGAGGTCGCGCAGATCCTGGAGCCAGTAGCGGGCGAGGATCCGGTGCCCGTCCGGCGTGAGCTCGACGATCCCGGCGCCGAACGGCAGCCGAAGGCTGCGGCGGTACGTGCCGATCGACGACCTCCTCAACGCCGGGCACCGCCCGACGGCCGAGGAAACCGATCAGCCCGTCTGCGTCGATCGGCGTGCGATACGGGAGGCGCAGCGTGATCCCGCCGCCGGCGCCGCGGGCGTCGCGCCGTCGCGCGGCCGGCGGCGCGCGCGGCGCACCGATGAGCGAAGCGCGACGGCGTGGTCGCGAACACCTCCCGGATCGTGTCGTTGAACTGGCGCACGCTGCTGAAGCCGGCGGCGAACGCGACCTCGCGCGACCGGCAGCGCCGTCGTCTCCAGCAGGACCCGCGCCGTCTGCGCGCGCTGCGCCCGGGCGAGCGCGAGCGGCCCAGCCCCGACGACCGCCACGAGCTGGCGATGCACGTGGCGTTCGGTGTATCCGAGCCGCGCGCGCGAGACCGGGCACGCCCTCCCGGTCGACGACGCCATCCGCGATCAGCCGCATCGCCCGGCCGACCAGGTCGGCGCGCAGATCCCACTCCGGCGAGCCCGGCGTCGCGTCCGGCCGACACCGCTTGCAGGCCCTGAACCCCGCCCCCTGCGCCGCCGCGGCGGTCGCGAAGAACCGGACGTTCTCCCGCTTCGGCGTGCGCGCCGGGCAGCTCGGCCGGCAGTAGATCCCGGTCGTCTTCACGCCGCAGAAGAACCACCCGTCGAACCGCGCATCACCGGACTCAACAGCCTGCCAGAGCCGGTCGGGGTCGGAGGGGGCGACCCCCAACGAAATGGCTAGTCCCTTGGTGGGGCGATCAAGGGCGACGTGCGGTCTGGAGTTCGTCGTCTGATCGCTCAGCATCACCTCACGATTGCACAGGGCCGATCAGCTGTCTGGCGGAAATCGGACATCGCCGGATCCCGGTGTCGGATTCCCGCGTCAGACACGCCGTACTTGCGGGCTCGCCGCACCGAAGCCAGAGGCTGTAATCGGACGAGTCACGGCAAAGTCGCGCACCAGTCCCCCAACTCCAGGCTCGTACCCACGCGACGGTGCTAGATTCGCCCGCCATTGCGACGCATCCATGGGGGGTGGTCCAACTGGTAGCGACGCCGGGTTTTGGTCCCGGAAATCGGGGTTCGAGTCCCTGCCCCCCAGCGTGGCCGCCGGCGTGACCGTCAGCCGGTGTTCTTACAGGTCGTCGTGCCGCGCGCGCACTCCGTCTCCCGCTGAATGCGCCAGGCCGCCTGGATCGGGTTGAGGAAATGCGGCGGTTCCTGCTCGCGGAGGCGGTCGTCGTAGACGTAGTTCTTCAGGTAGCCGGTACGAGCCGATAATGCCGACCGGGCCGCGGTAGACCTGAGCGATCGCGCCGAACACGTTGAGGTTGCCGAGCTGGCCCTGGGAGCCGCAGTCGTAGTTGTCGACGATGAACGAGCCGGTGAGGGCAAGCATCGCGGCATCGATCGACGGGTTCGACAGGTAACCGGTCTGGTTGCTGCCATTGGTGCCCGAGCATGGGTGGTAGACCCGCACGTAGTTCTGGGCGATCAGGCCGAGCAGCGCGTTGCCCGTGTGGGTGATGTTGCCGTCGATGACGATGTCGTTGTCGCTCGCGATCGTCAGTGAGCTGCTGTACGTGCCGTCGACGGTGACGTTGCCGCAACCGTTATCACCGTAGGTCGGGAAACCGAGCGAATTCGAGTACGTCACGCCGAACGGCGTGTAGGTCGTGGAGCACGTCGTGCTCTCAACGTAGACGACGCCGTTGGACGGGATGTGGCACGACGGTGGTCGTTTGTCCGAGGCTGTTGGTCACGTTCATCGTCGAGCCCGTGAGCTTGATGTGCGTCTGACCCCGGTACACGAGCCCAGCGAGCTGGTCGAGCTGCGCGTTTGTCGGCGGCGGTTGAATGCTGTTGGCCCCGGCCGTGTAGGTGCCTTTGAAGGTTGGGCTGTTCGTACAGCCTGAATTGCCCTGACTCGAGTAGCCGGGCGCGGGAGCCACGACCTCGATCGCGTCCTGGGAGTTGCGGCCGAACGTGGGGCTGCCGCAGATCGCGAGCTCATCCTCGGTGTGCAGCGGTCCGTTGATCGTGTCGCCAGTGGCGAAGAAGATCTGCGAGCAGTAGAAGGCGGCCGGAGGCCGGCGGCTGTCGTCCATTTCGCCAGTACTTGGCGCACGCGGTCGCCGCGGTCTGGCGATCGGTGGTGGATGAGTACGCGCTCGGGTCGAGCGTCTCGTACATCGTGTAGTAGATGAAGTCGACGAAGCTGCGGCGCCGGAACGTGGCGACGATCGAGCGCTGCACGCTGCCCGCGTAGCCCGTCGCGCGGATGCGGAACGTGCCGGCGGCAGTACCGGTCGACTCGATCATTGTGCCGATCGGGTTCGAGGTGCTGCACGAGGCCTGACCGCTGGCCGGAATCAGCTCGATCGCGTACGACGTCGGGTCCATGGCGTCCGTTCCCGGCACCTGCCTGCGGTTCGTCGTCGACCCAATTTGGTTGAGGGCGGCGTTCGCCGGGGAGGGTGACGTGCAGTACGTCCAGTAGTTGACGTCCTGGTTGAGGTGGAACGCGTAATCGCTGATCCCCGCCTGAGCGGCGTAGTAGGCGCGCTTCTGCTCGAGGTCGTTCTTGGTCAGCTGAAAGTCGCCAGATGCACTGGCCGAGTGCCGCTGCGACGAGGACGCCCGAGATCAGCATCGTCATCAGGGCGAGAACCATCGTGAACCCGTCCTCAGAATCGCGCAGTCGGCGCCCAATGTCACGCAATATCACTGACATGGCAAGTTCGCCACCGTCGCTGTTCCGGAGGCCGGGATGTAGCGGAGCACGACGCCGTCGCTGAGGTTGATCGTCCGGCGCGGGTCGCTTGATTTATCCGTGGGTCCGACCGCGAAGCTGACCGTCACCTGCACGGCATTGGCGGCGTCGGTCGTGCTGAGGGGCGTCGTCAGCGGCGTCGAGGAGATGGAACCGTTCGTGTACGCGTAATATTGGAAGTACGGCTGCACCGTGCCGTTGACCGTCGCCTGGGCCACGTTTTCCGCGAGTGTCTTCGTTATCGGCGTCGCAGCAAATGTCCAGCTTGGTGCGCTGCCGCTGACGTAGGTGTAGACCTTGTCGACGAGGTCGTTGTACGGCTTGACGGGGTCCGCCTGCACCGTGACGACGTGCTGATCCGGGTTGAGCACGGGTGCCGAGCCGAACTGGCTGATGAACTTCAGCGCCGAACTGCTGCTGCCGGCGTACACCGGGGTGACGGACGCTGCCACGCAGCTCGAGTGCAGCTCCTGGACGAGTCGCTCCATCGCCGTGCGTCCGCGCTGGCTCGATTCGACTCGGTCGATTGACCGCGCAGACTGAGTGAAGGAGATGTCGAGGATGCCGAACAGAGCGAGCAGGACGACCATCCCGGCGGCGATCGAGACCATCAGCTCGACGACGGAGAAGCCACGCTCGTCCCGGAGCCGTGACGCGACAACACGGGAGGCGATCATGGACAGGCTCCCAACCCGGCGACGCTGGTCGCGACCAACTTCACCGTCGTCCCGTTGAGGTTCGAGTTCGTCACCGCACTTGGAGCGCTGACGTGGCGGAGTGTCCCCCCGTAGAAGGTCGTCTCCTCGCACACGGTGTACGTCCCCCACGGAAGCGCCGGATTCGCAATCTGCCCGCTGGCGTTCGTCGTGTACGTCCGCCTCACGTTCGGCGTGCAGCCGGTGTCGAGGATCGTGACCTTGGCGTTGCTGAGAGCAGTCGTCCCGTTGCTCTGGTACACGGTCACGTTGAGCGCGGGGAGGTTGAGCAGCGTCGATGCCGTTCCGCCCGGCGGGATCGTCACGCTTGGGTTCGCGGTGCCCCCACTCGTCACCGTGGCGGGTGAATTCGCCGCACACGAGCCCGCGTAGACCGTGTAGGTCGACGTGAACGGGAACAGGTTTGAGGCGGTCAGGGTCGCGACCGGCGTGCCGGGAGTGCCGGAGGAGTTCGGGAAATAGCGGAACCCCGGATACGTCATGTTGGTGTTGAACATCACGAGCGCGTCGCCGTTCACCGCCTGCCAACTCGCCGTGTTGCCGTAGGCGTGCGTCTGGAACCTGACGTTGAGCGTCCCGGCCTGATCGAAGTAGAACGTCTTCGTCGCCGTCGAGCCGGGGATGACCGTGACGGCCTGCTGGCCCGTCGGCGGCGTGGCGTTGCCGTCCTTGTCGACGTAGCCGGTTTGGGAGACCGTGACGTTGTAGTCGCCCCCATTGAGCCCGCCGAAGATCGCGCACCCGTCGGCTCCCGTCGTGTCGCTGAAGGAACCCGCCGTCCCCGACCCGCTCACGTTCATGTTCGTGACGCCCGCCCCGGTGCTGTTGATCACCTGGACGATCAGCACGCCACCCGCAGGCGGCGTGATGATGCTCTCGGCGACGACCGGGGGCGTCTTCCCCATCGCCGGCCAGGTGACGGTCGACGTCGTCTTGATGTAGTCGGCGCTGCTCTGGGCACCGCAGCTCGAGGTCCCAGTGGTATCGCTCCTGAACTGGCCGGTGGAAGTGACCGTGAACGTCGTTCCGTTCAGGGTGACGGTCCGGGACTGGTTGAGTGAGTCGAGCTGGCTCACTTGCATCCCCCGCAGCCGGTCCTGGTCCTGCTGGGCGACAGCGTTGGCCTGTGCGCGGTCCTGCTCGTTTGAGGTGAACCGGTTGCTCGCGTCAAACGCCGTGAACGTGCTGATGACGATCGTCGCCAGCAGCACGGCACCGATCAGCACCTCGATCAGCACGAACCCTGTCTCCGCGGCGGCGCGGCGGATCATCCAGCTGGCGCGGCGCGGCCGGGCAGCCGCATCTGACGCCGGGTTTCCCGCGGAGCCTGAACGGCGTTTTCGGTTGATGCTGCGAGCCGGGGCCCTCGCCTGAATATGTGGGCGAGACGCCGACGGCCGAGAAAGAAGCCGCATGGGGCGGACGCTCCACTCGTAGTCTGTATGTATGAGTCGGCCAAACCGCGGCCTCCCTCCTCGTCTGTCGAACAGGCTGGACGTACGGTTGAATGGTTCGGACAGATGTACGGCGAATTACCGATGGCGGCTGCGGAATAGCCGCAGCCCACCTTCGGGTTTCTACGGAGTGAGGCGCCCGGCCAGCAGGACGCGCCGGATCGCCTCCGGCAGCGTCGGGTCGGCAAGCGCGGCGCGCACGTCGGCGGGCCGATGGAGCGCACGCTCGGCGCGCAGCAGGCCGATCTCGAGTCCCGCCTCCCGCACGGCGGCGACCGTCATCGCCATCACGTCCGGGTTGCGCCAGACCTGCTCGCTCAGCGTGAACAGGCTGGGGAGCGGCTTGGAGAAGCCGATCAGGTAGAGCCCGCCGTGGATCACCGGCCCGAGCACGAGGTCACATCCGGTCCGTAGATCCTCCAGCGCGCCGTACGCGTGCGCCGGACGGAACACGGGAAGATCTGGCCAGACGACCAGCAATGGACCACTGCTGCGTGAGAACACGCGAGCGGCCGCGTCGGCGATGCGCCCGGCGATGCCGTCGCCGTTCTGGGGAAACAATGAGCTGTCCGCACCGGCCAAGACCCGGATTTCTGGCCCCGCGTCCGGCGGGTCATGCGCAACATGGACGGCACCGGGGGTCACCTGGTGGGCCCAGCGCACGGCCTCGCTGATGAGTTCCGACTGCAACGCCGCGCAGCCATTGGCGCCCAGCATCGGCTCGAGCGCGCGCACAACCTCCCCGCGCCGCGGCGCGCGGGCCATGATCAGAACGGCCGGGCTGAGACTCGCGTGGTGCCGTTGCCCGTCCTGCTCTGATCCGGGATCGCGCGAAATCTTTGCCGTCTGCGGATTCGTCGCGGTCACCCTGCGTGACCCCCTTGCTCTCAGCCCTGTTCGAGGCGATACAGGGTACCTGCCAACGCCGGTGGTTTGTCAACGATTCGGGTGAGCGAACCGCGAAGAACGTCGGCGAAGATGGCCGAACTGCGGCCCATCAGCTCAATCAACGTCGCCACCGGGGTCGGTTCACCCGGCACGACTTCGTTGGCGTAGTCGGTGACGAATCCCATGAGCGCGAACGGCAGCTCGAGCTCGGCGCAGAGCACGGTCTCAGGCCCCGCGGTCTGGCTGACCGCGGCGACGCCGCACGCGGCGAGCTGCGCGATCTCGGCTGGCGTGTTGAAGCGCGGCCCATCGACGTGACCGTAGGCACCACCATCGCGGGCGGTGTGGCCCGCGGTCGCCGCAGCGCCAAGCAGAGCCCCACGCAGGTCGGCTGAAAACGGTCCGCCGTGGAGGATCCAGTGGCCGCGCAGCGGGTCGCCCGGCTCGGTGAAGAAGGTGCACAGCGATCCATCTGGCAGACGGTTCGCGATGAAATGGAGATCGTCGAAGATGACGAGCAAGCCGAGCTCGAGCGTCGGATCGACGGCTCCGCACGCCGTGCAGCCGACGACCGCGATCGCCCCGAGCTCCTTGAGCGCCCAGATGTTCGCGCGGTGGTTGACCTGATTGGAGAGACGCACGTGCCCGGAGCCGTGGCGGGAGACGTGCAGGATCGGGACTTCGCCATACGTGCCGCGGGTCACGTTCGTCTCGCCGAACGGCGTCGTGACGGAAACGGATTCGCCGTCCTCGAACCCCGGAAGCGCGTGCGTGCCGGAGCCGGTGATGATCCCTACCGACATCAGCGCGCGATCCTACTCCGGAGCGAGAGCGCCCGCCGCGACGCGGCGACGCTCGTTGTGCTCGAGCCATTCGTCGAGCGCCTTGCTGCGCTGCGTGTCCTCGTAGACCTCGTATTCCTTGAGCCGGCCCCAGACGAGGCGGCCCCACATCACGTAGCGGTTCTCGTAGACGGTCTCGCCGTTGGGTCCGGGCAGGTGGTCACGGCCGCGGACGCACATCGTCTGTCGCCACGGGAAGCCCTTGACGATGACCTCGTCCGGATGGATCTGCAGGCCGACCTTGACGAACCGGCGCAGCCAGCGCTCGTGGTCCGCCTTGCCGCTTGCGCCCGGCGCCCAGGAACTGTCGCCCGGAAAGTCGAGGCGCACGTCGGGCGCGTCCATGATCAGGACGGGCCGCATATCTCCGTCGCGAAGGCGGGCCATTTGGAAGGACACGACACGGTGCGCGAGCCACGAGAACATCAGCCACCCCCAATTAAATTGAGCGTTCATTCAAGAGGTGGGATAGAGTAGCCCCCGCGTCCCGACGACGCAAGGTCGGCGTCACATCAACGACATCCGGGGAGAGCCGATGGCGGTCGAAAACACGAAGGACCGGATCGTGCACGCGACCAGCGAGCTGTTCCGTGAGCAGGGCTACAACGCGACGAGCGTGAAACAGATCGTCAACCAGGCCGAGGCGCGGCTCGGCTCGATGTACCACTACTTCCCGCTCGGCAAGCAGGAGCTCGGCGCGGAGGCGGTCCGGGTGTCGGGCGCGCTGTACGAGCAGCTGATCCCGGCCGTGTTCGACGCGGCGCCAGACGTCGTCACCGGGGTGCGCGACTTCTTCGACGGCGCCGGCGAGCATCTCGTACAGACCGGCTACGCCGACGCGTGTCCGATCGCGACGGTCGCGCTCGAGGTGTCCAGCACCTCGCATCAGATGCGGATCGCGTGCGCCGAGGTGTTCGAGCGCTGGATCGAGGCCGGGTCGGTCCGCTTCCGCGAGGCGGGGGTGACACCGACGACGGCGCGGGAGCTGACGATCGGAATGCTGTGCGCGCTCGAGGGGGCGTTCGTGCTCGCGCGGGCGTCGCGCACCACCGAGCCGCTTCGGATCGCGGGCGAGATGACCGCGCTGACGGTCGAGCGCGCCCTTGCCGACGCCTGACGGTTCTGGACTCGGGGGGCCGGCGGCGACCGCGGAACCCGGTCGGCGGCGGCGACCGCGGAACCCGGCCGGCGGCGGCTACCGCGGAACCCGGCCGCCCTCCGCCCCCGGCTCGGACGCGGGCCCGCGAGGCGCAGCGATGCCGAGCACGCGCATCGCCTTCAGCCCGAGCGAGAGTTTCTCGCGGCCGTCGGTCGACGAGACGTCGAGGCCGGTGAGCTCGCGCACGCGTTCAAAGCGGTAGCGAACCGTGTGACGGTGGGTGATGAGACGGGCGGCGGTGGCGTTGACGTTCGCGTCACAGTCGAGGAACGTCGCGAGCGTGCCGAGCAGGTCGGTCTCGTACTGCTCGTCGTAGGAGACGAGCGGACGGACGGTCTCGGCGTAGAAGCGCTTGAGCTCGGCCGGGTCCTTCATGTACGGCAGCAGTAGCTGGTACGTGCCGGTCTCCTCAAACGCGAGCTCCGCGCGCTCCCCGTCGCCCTCGACGACGTTGACCGCCAGGAGCGCCTCGTTGCCGGCGCGGTGCAGATCGCGCGGGTCGCCCGCGTGGCGGCTGCGGCCGATCGCGAACGCGAACCCAGGCAGGCCGGACTCGAGCTCACGAAGCACCGACGATGACACCCGGCGGCCGGCCTCCCCGTCGGCATCGGGCACGAGGACGACGACCTCGCCGGGATCGTCGGAGGTCGGCGCGGCGATCGCGCCGGACGCGATCGAGCGGGCGCCGCGGCCGGCGACGGCGAGCAGCCGGCGACGCCAGTCGTCCTCGGTCGGATTGCGGGGGTGAGCGCGTACGACGACGACGCTGCCGCCGGAGGCCAGGTCGGTCCCGAGTTCCTTCCCGCGGGCGACGAGATCGTCACGGTCGCCGATTCCGCCGTCGAGCACGGCGCGCTGGAAGCTCGTCGCGGCCTCTTCAGAGGCGCGCTCGGGTGCCCGGACGCGCTCGACCTCGGAGGCGATCAGCGTCGTCACGAGCCGCAGCAGGGAGGCGTCCGGCGCGGCTTCCCGGGAGCGCATCCGCAGCCGCCCGACATCGGTCTCGGCGACCTTCAGTTCGATCGTCGTCACATCCTCCGCGTCGCGCATCAGCGAGCGCTCGTCGGCCGGGGAGCGGGCGGCAACGGCGAGTACCGACGCCGAGCGGTCGATCAGGATCAGGCTGGCGTCGAGCGCCCGGGCGGCAGCACGGAGGATCTCCGGCAGCCCCGCGCCCGCCTCGACAGCGTCGGTGATCGCGGCGAGCGCGCCCAGGTCAGGGCCGCTGCGGGCAGTGATGCCGTCCCGAGGGGTGCTCTCGGCCACGTCCGTCACGCTCGCGGACTCGACTGGTACTGAATCGGCATCGCTAGAAGAGGCGTGGCCACTCGAAGACGATCAGAGCGCCGGCGAGGACGCCGATCCCGATCAACGCCGCGAGCACGTACAGGGACAGGATGACCGCCCCGATCCGCTCGAGCGGCCGTCGATATGACATCACCGCGGGCACGACCACGAGCGCGCAGAAGGCGGCGACACCGAACACACCGAGGACGCCGCCGACGAGGTAGGTGATGGTCTGGTTGCTCATGATCGATCACCGGAATTGTGGCGCACGCTGGGGATGTTGGCTGCCAGGGGCCGCGCGGCCGTCTACGCAAACTGCGGCATTCCAAACTCAGGGACTCACCGGCGCCGCGGATACGGCGTCCGGATACCGCGCGCTCAATTCGCCTGCCGCTGCGCTTGCACGGTCGGGCCCGTCCGGCCCCAGAATAGCCCAGCGACCGTGGGGCCCGAGCCTGACACGAGCACGTCGTCGGCCCCTGCGCCGCGCGCGGCGTCGAGCGCAGCGCTGATCGCCGGGCACAGCGAGACCGCCGCGCGCTGGAGATCGTTGAGGATCAACTCGTCAGGAAGGCGCGCGCCTTCATGAAGTGCGGCAATGCAGTGCTCGTAGAGGGCGAGCAGCTCGTCGGTACCACGGGCGAGTCCCAGTCGGTCGGCTTCGCGGTAGACGGCGGCCGTCGAGAGGGCGACCGGCAGCGGCACGATCAGAACGCCGTGCGGCGCGAGCGGCGCGTAGGGCTCGATGACGTCCCCGGTTACCAGCCTG
>CAWCIK010000003.1:0-17987 GCA_963795645.1 uncultured Chloroflexia bacterium
GCGCTGGGCTTCCTGGGCGACATCTTCATCCTGCCCCGCCCACTGCCCTTTGCCAACGTCTTCTCCATCGGCGATCTGCTGATCGGCATCGGCGGGGCGTGGTTCGTGATCGCCACGATGCACGGCCGGATCATCCCGCGCCTGGCAGGACGTGCCCCGGGCCCGACTGCACACTCGGCGACTGCGCACCATGCCTGACCCCGAACGTTCGCGGCTTGCACTGGCGCTGACCGAGCTGTGCCAGGCCGTCGGCGCCGATGCGGGTGGCGCCCTCTTTCTCGAGGACGGCGACGGCACCCTCCATCTCGCGGCCACGTCGAACGTCGAAAATTCCCGCTCCGGCTTCTTCGACAAGCTCCGCGCGCGTGCCGACGAAAAGGATGGCCGGACGCTGATGTTTCGTCTGGGTGGCGCCACGGGAGGGATGGTCGTCCTTCACCGGCGGCACGGCGGCGGCTTCACGCAGCAGGATCGCGCGGTGGCACGACTGTATGCGCGCCGTTTCACCGACGAAGGCGTGGTCGGCAACAGTCCGATAGCAAAGTCCGGCTGGACGCGCCAGCTTGAGGCCATCCAGCGCATCGCGGCGCGGCTGACCCGTCTCGCCTCGGTGGAAGAGGTCGCCGTGACCATATGCAACGAGATCCGTGAGGTCATCGACCACGACGAGGCACACGTCCTCGTCGTCGACGCCACCGGCGCTCTGCAGGGCGTGGCTGCGATCGGACCAACCACCATGCCCAACGGCAGCGTGGCGCCACTTCCCGCAGGCGGGACAGGCGGCCAGGAGATCGGCCGCGCGCTGCGCGGCGCCGGCGCGATGCTGCTGCCCGACGTGCCCGACATGGGATCCGACCGCATGGGGCCGCATTCGATGCTGATCGTGCCGCTCCACTACGACGCTCGAGTGAGCGGCCTGATCTGTCTTGTTGCCCGTGGGAGCCAGCGCTTCGACGACGATGACCTGCGCCTGATTCAGGTCCTTTCCGATCAGGCCGCCGTGGCGATCGAGAACGCGCGTCTGTTGCAGGGTCGCGACGAGCTCGTGCGTGAGCTGGCCGGCCTGCTCGAGATCAGTGAGGCGGCTGGTGCCGCCGAGGACGAGCGGACCCTGGCCGCGCTGCTGTCGGGTCGAGTTCGCCATCAGACGAATACGGACGCGGCCATCGTGGCGCGCTGGGACGAGGGCTCGACGGCCCTGCGAGTCGTGTGCCGCGACGGCATCGGCGGCGATGCCGAGACGATCGACGTGGCCGAATCCGCTGCTCGCCGGCAGGTGCTGCGCGACGGTCGACCAATGGTGCTCCAATCCGACCCGAGTGATGCCGGGCTCGAGGCCGGTCAGCTCCGCGCGATCGGCGCCCAGACACTGATCCTGCTGCCGCTCAACGCCGGCGGACGGACGATCGGCCTGGTCGAGCTGATCTCACGAGACGTGACGCGCGTGCCAACGGAAACCGACATGCAGGCGTGCGAGGCGATGGCTTCCCTTGCCGCAGCCGGCCTTGAGAAGGTGCGCGTACTGGAACAGCTGCGCCGCGCTGCGGACATGGACCTCGTCACCGCGGTTCACAACCACCGCTACCTGCAGGAGCGAGTTCGGCAGGAGGTCGCGCGCTCGGCGCGCAGCCACTCACCGCTGGCGGTGCTGATGCTCGACCTGGACAGGTTCAAGCCGATCAACGATCGCCACGGACATGCCGACGGCGACCGTGTGCTGCGCAACATCGCGGCAACGATCAGGGCCAACGTGAGGACGAGCGACATCGTGGCTCGCTACGGCGGCGACGAGTTCGTGGTGCTCATGCCCGACACGTCCGACGCGCCGGCCGAGCAGGTCGCTCGACGTGTCGTCACGGGCATCCTCCAGCAGTCCCACGAGCTCTCGGATCGGTCGCGCGTGAAGGTTGGGGCCAGTGCCGGGCTTGCCGTCTACCCGACCGACGGGCGAACGTCGGCCCAGCTTCTGGCCGCCGCCGACTCCGCAATGTATTCGGCCAAACGGGCTGGCGGCCACCACGTCGAGCGCTCACGACCCGGGCCGGTGTCAATTGAGCTGGGCGAGCCGATCCCGGTGCGCGCCACGGCCTGAGCAGGCTCGCCCGGAGGAGACGGGGCCGCGCCTGTCGGCACGGCCCCGTCAGATGTCCAGGTTTCGCTAGCGAGCTAATGCTTATCCCGTTGTTTCAGCCCCGTCAGTCACACGCGGGACATTTCGCCGTTGTCCGTAATCGCGCCGGGTGGCGCTCGTGCGAAGTCAGTGGACGAGAGCGACGGAGTCGAAGACGACCACTTGCGAGGCGCTCGGCGCGCAATAGCCAATGGTGTGCGCCCAGTAGCCGTGGCGGTTGGCGACGAGCGGGGCTGTTGGCGTGAAGGCGCCAGTCCCCGACATCGCGTCGCCTGGGCTGATCACTTGGCCATCGGGGAGGCGAACCCCCGCAGGCAACTCTCCGCGATTGGCAAACTCCGAACCCCGCGGCCAGATGACGAGGTAATCGCCGGAGTTCATGCCGATGGTGAGACAGCCGTTGCTGGCCGTGGCCAGCACACCGGCGAGCTGCGACCGGTCGCCCGAGTAGGTCTCGGCGTCGTTCTGACGCGGAAGGTCCATGCCGGCCTGGCCGGGCAGAGCACAGCCTGCGGCCAGGCCTCCTAATACAACCGCGATGAACGCGTTCCTCATGGTCCCTCGCCCGCAGCCCATTCGTTCAGCTCCAACGACAGGCTGGTCCGAACACTGCGTCGCGTCAACGTCCGAACGGCCCTGTCGGATGGATCAGATCACGGCTGCGACCTCACCGAAATGTCCGCGTGTGACTGACGGGGTTTCAGCAGACCGCTAGATGTAGTGTCGGCGGGTGGCGATCGCGTTCCCGGCCAACCTGCGCGAGTTCCAGCAAGGGTCAGCACCGAGCAGGCGTGCGCCGACTATCTCGCGCTCTGCCAAGTCACGATGAACGACCTTGCGCGGCGCAACATCGAGCCCCGCAGCACGATCCACACGGACAAGATGCTCGGCTTTGGCGGCCTGACCAAGGTCGGCTACGTCCACCATCCGACCGTTCAGGGCAACATTCGCGAGGGCGAGCCACACGTTGTCCCACTTGCAGACCGAGCAATGGGCAATCTCAAGCAGTGGCTGCTGGGCACGCACCACGGTGTCAGCCGCGAGCAGCCTCAGGCTTATCTCGACGAGTTCGTGTTCCGCCATAACCGCCGCCAGAACAGGCAAGCGGCGTTCCAGACGCTGCTCGGACTGGGTGCTACACGGGCGCCGGCGCCGCTCGATGTAGTTCGTGGTGCGACGGACATGCCCCAGTTCGGCGTCGTGCCTGGAACGCCCGGCTTGAGGGCGGTTGGGTCGCCAGTTCTGGTTTCCAAGTCAGGATGAGCGGATAGGAAACATTCACGTGACCTACTGGCTCGTCACCTTCGCGCTCATCTTCTTTGGCTTCTTGGCCGGTTTCAGCATCGGACCATTTCTACTGCCTATCGGGCTTGCCATGCTCGTTCTTGCTCCGTTCCGTCGCCGGCCGTTGATCTATTGGCCGCCAATGGCCGCAATCCTTGGCTTCAACGTTGGTTACCTCGCCGTCGCGCCGTTCATTTGTCAAGCCACGGGTGCGCCGGACGGTTCTTCTGCGACTGAGTGTTCGAGCATCATCGGCATCCACTACACGGGCACCGGGATCTACAACCCGTCCTTGCTTCCAGGCGTCTACGCCGGCCTCGCCATAGCTGTCATAACTGCCGTGGTAGTCGCTGCGTCTATCTGGTGGAGCCGGAAACGCTCTCGTCTCGAAGCCCGCGTTTCCTAGGCGAGCCAAACGCCACATCTTGCAGACGACCAGATGTAGGTGAGGCAACGGCGGCCCAGCGGCCTTTGCCCACTGGGCTCTTGACAGTTCTCAGCTCGACGCAGACGCTCGGGGAACCAATGGCGCAGAATCGAATGGCAAGCGTGACACGGTTCTGGCTGACGGCCTGCCTCGCAGTCTGTGCGGCACTCCTCGTCTCGGGCTGTGCCGGCCAGACCGCGACCATCACGGGCACCCTCGCAGTCGGCGACGGCTCCTGTGTCTATGTCCGTGTGGCAAATGCGAACGGCACTGATCTCTACTGGCTTCGGAGTGTGCCGTCCGGCTACGAGGCGGACGAGAACGGCATTGCCAGACCTGACGGAAACCACATCAGGATCGGGGACTTGGTCACCGTCTCCGGGGCTCTGTCATTCGTGCCTCACGACAGTAATTGTGTTAGCCAGCACACGCTCGACGCGATGGCGGTCGACTAGGGTTTCGTCCTTACGGCGACTCACCGACACTACATCTGGTGGTCTGCTGAAACAGAGGGATAAGCATTAGCGAATTAGGCGCTGGCCTTGATCAGCGTCAGGCCATCTTCGGCGTCGAACAGCTGGATCCGATCGAGCGGCACGAACAGGTCCAGGACGTCACCGTGCCGGACCCGGAGCGATGCCTCGACGATGGCAACCAGCTCGTGATCGCCCACCTTGAGGTGGAGCAGCTCCTCGTTGCCAAGGAACTCGACCACGTCGGTAACTGCGTGGATCGTCGCACCAGGCCCGCTCGGCACGCCAGTGAGCACCTGGAAGTGCTCAGGTCGGATGCCGGCCGTCAGATCCTTCGTGCCCGAATCGCCGACTGAAGATTTCAGGCTGTCGGGCAGGGGCAGCTCGATGCTCGAATTCTTGAGCACCGTCTTGCCGTTCTCGGTGGTCGGGGTGACGTTGACAAAGTTCATCGATGGACTGCCGATGAAGCCGGCCACGAACTTGTTCAGCGGCTTCTCATAAAGGTCCTGTGGCGAGCCGATCTGCTGCAGCACGCCGAAGTTCATGACCGCGATTCGGTCGCCCATCGTCATCGCCTCGACCTGGTCGTGCGTGACATAGACGACCGTCGTGCGCAGGCGCTGGTGGAGGCGTGCGATCTCGGCGCGGGTCTGGACGCGGAGCTTGGCATCGAGGTTCGACAGCGGCTCGTCCATCAGGAACACCGCCGGCTCGCGCACGATCGCGCGACCGAGCGCGACACGTTGGCGCTGGCCGCCGGACAGCTGCTTCGGCTTGCGGTCGAGCAGGCTCGTCAGCTCGATCGTCGCGGCCGCCTCACGCACGCGCCGATCAATGTCGGCCTTGGGCACCTTCGCCAGCTTCAGCCCGAAGGCGAGATTGTCGAAGACACTCATGTGCGGATAGAGCGCGTAGCTCTGGAAGACCATCGCCACGTCGCGATCCTTGGGCGCCAGGTCGTTTACGACGCGGTCGCCGATCTTGAGCGCGCCGTCGCTGATCTCCTCGAGGCCGGCGATCATGCGCAGCGCGGTCGTCTTGCCGCAGCCCGACGGGCCGACGAGGACCAGGAACTCTTCATCCTGGATTTCGAGGTTGAGGTCCTTGACGGCGGTTACCTCGCCGTATCGTTTCCAGACGTGGTCGAACGTAACGGTCGCCATGCATCAACCTCCCCGGAGCGTCGAAGCCGGCCCCGGCTTCGGTGCAATGCGGCTCGAACCACCCCGATGCGCAGATCTTAATGCCATTACGATGCCGCGAACGTAGTGGAGGACTAGGAAATGCCGGACTTCTCAGGCATCGGCTGGATAGGCTGGGTCATCATCGGCTTCCTGGCGGGCGCCCTGTCCGGGCTTGTCGTGCGCGACCGGACGCCCGGCGGATGCCTGGCCAACATCCTGATCGGCATCCTCGGCGGTGTCGTCGGTGGATTCCTGGCCAAGTCGCTCTTCCAGCAGAGCGAGGTCGCTGGCTGGGTCGGCGCGCTGGTCATTGCCTTCGTCGGCGCGGTCATCATTCGCTGGCTGCTGGCCCTCGTCGCGCCCAACGACCGCCACCTGTAAGCTCGCCGGCTACTTCTGCTGCTTGGGGGGCAGCGTCAGCGCGTAGTCGAGCGCGCTCACGCCCCAGCGCCGCACGTCGGCGGTGCGGCTGCGCCACTCCGGGAGCGTCACGTACTCGCGCATCGCGCGACCCGGCATGACCTCTAGTGCCCTTCCGCCGGCCGCGGCCAGCTCGCCACGCTCGGCTTCGTCGAGGCGCACGAACAGCTCATCCTTGACGAGGCCCATGAACATGTTGCCGCCCACGAACGCGGCCACCGACCCGAACATGGGCCGGACGCTGACGCGTTCGTCGTCGGGCACGACCGTCCTGAATTCGTCGCGCGCCTCCTGGCTGCTCTTTGGCGATCGCGCGTCGGGTTGAGCCATGGCTAGGTCCTCATCAGGTATGGCGTGAGGCGGATGGTGAGCTGCGACTTGGGCACCGCGCCGACGATGCGATCAACGACTCGGCCGTTCTTGATCACGACCATGGTCGGGATGCTGTACGCCTGAAATCGCTGCGCTGTCGCGGGGTTCTCGTCGACGTTGACCTTGACCACCTTGAGCCGCCCCGCGTACTCGCGCGACAGGTCCTCGAGGACAGGCCCCACGATCCGGCACGGACCACACCACGGCGCCCAGAGATCGACGACGACCGCGGGCGTAGCCTCCGCCTCCCGGTCGAAGGTGGCGTCGCTGGCGTTGACCAGCCACGGCAGAGCCTTTGCGCAGCTGCCGCAGTGTGGGGCTCCGCGCGGGTTGGGCCGGATCGTGTTGCGTTTGCCGCACGCGGCGCACGTCAGCGTCGATACCGGACCGGCCGTCGACTTGTCGGCTGACGCTGATTCGGTGCTGGCCGCCTGCTTGGCGGTGTCTGCGTCCATTCTTCGATCGAGGATACGCTTCGGCCGTGGAAGACCCGGGCCGCAGCGAGGCGGCGATGCATATCACCGACAACCCGGACCGGCGCCGCTGGGAGGTCACCGAAGACGAAGCCGTAGTGGCCTACGCGGAGTACAGGATGGAACCCGGCCGCGTGACGTTCACCCACACCGTGGTCCAGCCCGATCACGAGGGTCGCGGCATTGCCACGCTTCTGGCTCGTTTCGTGCTTGACGATGCTATCGCGCGCGGCCTGCGCATCACGCCCCGCTGCCCGTTCATACGCGCCTTCATCCAGCGCCATCCGGAGTACGCGCCTTACGCGGATATGCCCGAACCGCGCTGATGCTGCGCTCGATCGTCCGCGTCCTTGCCGCGCATCCGCGCCTGACCGCCTTTCTGGGCGCGATGTCGATCGCATTTTCGGGAGTCCTGTATCGCTTCTCTGAGACGTCGCCCGAGACGGCTTCCTTCTACCGCTGCTTCTGGGGCCTCCCGATCCTGCTCTTGGCCGCGTACGTCGAGCGCGGGCCGCGCGGGCCGATGGACCGGCGCTCGATCGGCCTGGCCGCGTTCGCCGGCGTCCTCTTTGCCGGCGACCTGATCTTCTGGCACCACACGATCAACCTGGTCGGCGCGGGCCTCGCCACCGTCCTTGGCAATCTCCAGGTCGTCGTCGTCGCCATCGCCGCGTGGCTGCTCTTCGGTGAGCGGCCCTCCGGCCGAACGCTCGTGGCGCTGCCCATCATCCTGACCGGCGTGGCCTTCATCGCCGGCGTGTTCGGCGGCCTGGGCGGAGAGAATTATGGCGCCAACCCGCAGCTGGGCGTCTTTCTTGGCGTGTTGACTGCGTTGTCCTACGCCGGCTATCTGCTCGTGATCAGGCGCATAAGCGGCCGCCGCACGGCCGGTCCAGTCGCCGTGTCCACAACCTCCACGGCGATCGTCGCGCTGATCGTGGGCCTCGCTCTCGGCTCGCTCGACCTGACGCCTGGCTGGGAGTCGATGATCTGGCTGATCCTGCTCGGCGTGAGCGCCCAGGCCTTTGGCTACCTGTTCATCTCGCTCTCGCTGCCGCGGCTGCCGGCAGTCGTGACCTCGATCATCCTGCTCTCCCAGCCGGTCGTGGCGGTGGGTCTGGCCATGGTCATCCTGGGCGAGACGCCGTCGCCTGCCCAGCTGCTCGGCGTCGCTTGCGTAATCGGCGGAATCGCCTTCGCGACCGTGCCACTGTCGAGGTTGCGCCGTCGACCGACGAACACGCCAACTGATCTTGCTGTGGGCCCCGGCTGAGCCCATTTTGGGCCGCGCGGGTCGCTGGCTCTGGCGCGGGTCGCGGAGCAGTCTGAGAAGGGGTCGACTCAGCAGCTCAACCGGACTGACGGTTTTACACATCTAGCGAACGGACCCGCCTCCGCAAGGCCTGTTCGTCGCTAGGTCGCGTCCGTGACGAACAAATCTGGCCAACGGCCCGAACAGTTGTGGAAGCGGGCCGGGGGATGACCCTCGCGATAGGCCGAATAGTCGGTCGCGGTCCTGCCTTGAACCGCGTCGGCAGCGGTTCCTGTTCGCTGGGCGTGGAATCGTTCATGCCCCGCTCGCCGATGAGCGCGATCCGTGGCCTGAGCCAACCACAACAAGAGGCGGCCGGCGCCCGTTTCGGGCGCCGGCCGCAGCTGCAGGGGAGAGCCGCTCCGCGCGTGAGCGGATTTGGGCCCTAGATCAGATAGCTGACGCTGACCGTGATCGTGATGTCCTGGGTGCCCGGCTGAACCGGCGTCGGCGCGGACGGGGCGGGCTCGCCCTTTACCGCGTCGGCGACTCCGTAGTACGGCCACGGAGTGGTGTACGACGTTTCGCTTATCGTCTGGACGCCGGTGATCGTCACGCCCGCAGCCGATGCGAGAGCGTCGGCATGCGACCGCGCGTCGTTGACCGCTGCCTCGCGTGCCTGGTTCTCGGCAGCGGTGCGGTCGGACACGTCGAAGCTGACGCCGTTGACAGTGGTTGCACCCGCGGCGATCGAGCTGTCGATGACGTCCCCGACCTGGTTGATATCGCGGACGTGGACCGAGACGATGTTCGTGACCTGATAGCCGGTGATGCGCGGCGAGTTGGAGCCGTAGTCATATACCGGGCTGACGTCGATCCACGAGGTCTGGATGTCCTCGTCGGCGATGCCCAGGCCCTTGAGCGCGGCGATGACCGCGTTCATTGCCTGCGCGGCGGCTTCGCGCGCGGCCTTGGCCGTGTCGCGCTGGACCTGGACGCCGAGGCGGACATCGGCCACGTCGGGCTTGACGGAGACCTTGCCAGTGCCAGTGACGCTGATGACGTGCTCGTTCGTGGTCGGGTCGGCTGCCAGCGCGGATCTGGGCGATCCGGTCAGCATCGGGCCTGCGAGGATCGCGAGCGCCAGGATTCCGACTCCGCCGAGGTAGAACAGCGGCGGAGACCCGGATTTGGTGATGGGATTGCGCATCGGATCGTCCTTTCTAGTTGCTGACGTCGAGGGCGGCGCCGTACTGCAGGCCGTTGTCGCCTGCCTGCAGCGAAAGCGTCGCGTGATCGATGGAGAAGTCGACTGTCTCTGAGCCGAGCACTGCCTGGACCGCGCCTGAGACGGTGCCACCCTCGCCGAGGCAGGCCATCTGAGTGCTGACGACCTGAGAGAAGTGGATCGAACCGCCGACGATCTCGTACTGCCCGCCGCCGGCGTTGCAGCCGTCATTGAACGAGAAGGTGCCGTTGTCGTCGAAGAGCAACGTTGCCATCACGCCTTCCGGAACGGACGAGGCCGTGTCACCGCTGATGAGCGTGGTCAGGCCCCAGGTGATGCCCGCCAGTGGCTGATCCGGCTCGGCCTGCTCCCGATCGAGGAAAGTGATCTCGATCGTGTCGGTGGTCAGGACCAGGTTGTTGCCGTCCAGTGAGACGTCAGGCTTCGAGCCAAGGAAGGCGGCCAGCCACTGGTCCTGCTGGCCGAGGTTGGTGGGGCAGCCGATCTCTGTCGTTGCCATCTGGCCGACAAAGAGCTTGTCGTTCGCGACGTCGAAATTGCCGCCCATGGTGTTGCAGCCTGCGGATGCCGACAACATGCCGTCCGAGAAGCCGAGCCGAATCTTGGTACCCGGCACGAGCGCCTTGGACTTGCCGTTTTCGGTTATGAGGACAGACACGAACTGCCGTCCGGCAAGGCCCGATGGCGACCCGGTTGGCAGCGGCGTGCTGGTGGGCGGAATGGATGTTGCGGGCGCCGTCGCGGATGGATTCGGTGACGGTGTCGCGCTGGGTGTTGGATCGGTGCTTGGCGAAGGCTGGGCGCCGATCGATGAGCAGGCCACGACGGAAAGTCCGAGCGCGGCGAGTGTCAGGGCGAAGCGACTGTCCACGGCCGAAAGACGGGGGATCGTCGGGTTCGGTTCCCGCGGCGCAAGAAAGTGCGGCCAAAAGGCACGTCGCGGAGACCCATCTGGCACTGCGCGCGGGGCGCCGCCGGACGTAGCGTGCTCGGTGAGGTGATGCTTACGACACTCGATCCGATTGCCATCGCCGCGGACCGCTGCAAGGGCTGCGGGCTATGCGTCGATGTCTGCCCCAAACATGTGCTCGGGCTGGACGAGTCGTGGTCAACGTGCTCGGCTATCACCCCGCCCGCCTCACCGACGCCGCCGGCTGCACAGCTGCGCCATCTGCGCGCGGATCTGTCCCGACACGGTTTTCACGATCTACGCCCGACGAAGGGAGTCGCGGCATGACCGTCACGCGCTCCGCAGCGCGTCCTCATGAAGGGCAACGAGGCCATGGCCGAGGCCGCCATCCAGGCCGGCTGCGACGCCTACTTCGGCTACCCCATCACCCCCCAGGCGGAAGTGCTCGAGTGGATGGCGCGGCGCATGCCCGAAGCTGGGCCGCGTCTTCATCCAGGCCGAGAGCGAGCTCGGCGCCATCAACATGGCCCTCGGCGCCGCGGCGACCGGCGCGCGCGTCCTCGTCTCCAGCTCCAGCCCCGGCATCAGCCTGATGGCCGAGGGCATGAGCTACATGGCCGGCTCCGAAGTGCCCGTGGTGCTGCTCAACGTCATGCGCGGCGGCCCGGGCCTCGGCAGCATCGGCGCCTCGCAGAGCGACTACTTCCAGGCGACCCGCGGCCACGGCCACGGCGACTACCGCGTGCCGGTCCTCGCGCCGTCGTCGATCTCCGAGGCGGTCGCCCTGATGGCCGACGCGTTCGAGATCGCGGAGAAGCTATCGCACTCCGGTGATGGTTCTCGCCGACGGCGTGCTGGGCCAGGCAGATGGAGCCCGTCGTGCCGCGATACCGGACGCCGGAGCGGCGTGGCTCAGAGTGGGCGCTCAGTGGCGCCGCCGGCCGACCGCCGCGCGTCGTGCGCTCGCTCCACCTCCAGCCGGCCGACCTGGAGGAGCACAACCACCACCTGCAGGCCAAGTATGCGCAGATCGCCGAGCGCGAGATCCGCTTCGCGACCGAGGAGCTCGAGGACGCGGAGATCGTGATCGTCGCCTACGGCACCGCCGCGCGCGTCGCGCGCACCGTGTACGAACGCGCCCGCGCGGACGGCCTGCGCGTCGGCATCTTCCGGCCGATCACGCTGTGGCCGTTCCCATCCGTCGCGCTCAACGCGGCCGTGGCGCATGTGCGCGCCGTGGTCGTGCGTCGAGCTATCGGCCGGCCAGATGATCGACGATGTCCGCCTGTCACTGGAGGGCCGCAAGCCGGTCTACTTCCACGGCCGAACTGGCGGCATCATGCCGACGCCGACCGAGGTCCTGGAGACCATCTGGCGCGCCGCAGACGAGACAGAGTCTGATTACTGGTTGCCCGATGGCGCTGACGAAGCGCTCGCCTCGTGGACCGAGCCCGATTCGGCGCGTGGGCTGTATCCCACGGAGCTGTACGAATGACCGCGACCATCGAAGCCCCCGAGCGCCGGATCATCTACGAGCGACCCGACGCGCTGACCGACCGATCCACGCACTACTGCCCCGGTTGTGGCCACGGCATCATCCACCGCCTGCTCGGCGAGCTGCTCGACGAGATGAACCTGACCGAGCGGACGATCGGTGTGGCGTCCGTCGGCTGCAGCGTCTTCGCCTACGACTACTTTGGCATCGACTTCGTGGAATCGCCCCATGGACGGGCGCCTGCGGTCGCGACCGGCGTGCGCCGCGTCCAGCCCGACAAGTTCGTCTTCACCTACCAGGGCGACGGCGATCTCGCCGCGATCGGAACCGCCGAGATCGTCCATGCCGCGGCACGCGGCGAGCTGATCAGCGTCGTCTTCGTGAACAACGGCATCTACGGCATGACCGGCGGCCAGATGGCGCCAACTACGCTTCTCGGCCAGCGCACCACCTCCAGCCCGGCGGGTCGCGAGGCATCCCTTGCCGGGATGCCGATCCCGATCACCGAGATGCTGGCCGTCATGCCCAGCGTGGCCTACGCGGCGCGCGGCTCGATCGCTACACCGCAGCTCATCGGTCGCGCCAAGCAGATGCTCAAGCGCTCGTTTGAAATCCAGGAGAAGGGCCTCGGCTTCTCGATCGTGGAGATCCTGTCGACCTGTCCGGTGGGCTGGGACATGACCGCAACCGAAGCCATGGAGCACGTCGAGCGAGAGGTCGTCTCGACGTACCCGCTGGGCGTGATGGTCGACCGACCAGCGCAGGCAAAGGCGCAGGGAGCAGGGGAGGCATAGTCGTGCAGCACGGAGCGATCTTCGCCGGCTTCGGCGGCCAGGGGCTGCTTTTCGCCGGGCACGTGCTTGCCGAGGCGGCGCTGCTCGAAGGGCGTCAAGTGACATGGATGCCGTCCTACGGCCCGGAGATGCGCGGCGGCACGGCGTCGTGCACGGTTGTCATTGCCGACCGGCCCATCGGCTCGCCGATCCTGGATCGCGCCGACGCGGTCGTGGCCCTCAACCCGCCGTCGCTGGCGCGCTTCGAGGACATCATCGCCCCGCATGGGCTGCTGGTCGTCAACACATCACTGATCGAAGCCGAACCGACAAGGCACGACATCGAGATCCTGGCCATGCCGTGCACGGGCATTGCCAGCACAGTCGGCGACGTCCGGCTGGTGAGCGTCGTCGCTTTGGGCGGCCTGATCGCTTACCGCCCCATGGTCCGGCCCGAATCGATACGTCACGCGCTGATGGAGATGCTCGGCGCCAAGAAGCGCGAGCTGCTTGACGCAGACCTCGCGGCGTTCGACCGCGGCTTCGAGACCGCGGCCCCTATCAGCGAGCTGATCACGGAGGTCTACGCCTAGTCGCGGACGACGGCCCCGCCGCTGTCGGTCGAGACGTTGACCGACGCTGGATGGCCCTCGATATGGGCCACGGCACCGGTGTCCACGCTGCCGGTCACGGCGATCTGCGCATTGACGGTCACCGTCGCTGCGGAGCCGACCATGATCGTTGCGGACTGCGCCGGCACACCGCCCAGATCGGCCGAGCCGGCGCTTGACGCCGATACGTCGACCGCGTCTGCGTTGCCGCGGACAACAAGCGAACCTGCCGAATCGGCGGACGCGCTGAACGAGGGCGAGTTGACGCCGGTGATGGTGACGTTCGCCGCGCTGCTCACCTCGGCCTCCTCGAGGCTCGGGACGGTCACGGCCACGACCACCTGGGTGAGCGGCTGAATACCGCCCTGGATGGTGACGGTCAGCTTGCCGCCATCGACCGAGGTGCTGATGCTCGAGAGCACGTTGTCATCCGCGGTGACGGCGATGCTTGTGTCGGAACCAACGATCACGGCTGCCTTGATCGCGTTGTCGACGCTGACCTTCGTGAAGGATGCGACGGTTCGCTGCTCGGTAGTCGCGGTTCCGGAGCCAACAATGTTCACCGACGCGGCCGAGCAAGAAGTGATGACCAGCGCTCCGGCGAGGAGAGCCGAGAATGTCGCGTACCTGATCATTACCCGACGCTAGACCGATGCTGCTGCTCGACTCAGCGTGAGTTTTCGAGCGCCTCGCGGCTGAGCTCGAACGCGGCCCTGTGATCGCCGTTCGCGGCGAGGAAGTCCGCGTACTCGGTCAGCACTCGACGCAGCATCTGCGGCCGGCTTTGGCGCCGATTCTCCTCGGCGGCAGCCTCGAACGCCGTCCTGGCCTGCTCGATGTGTGCCTTGGTCGGGTCTTGGGCTGCCTGGCCGGCGTAGGTTCGAGCAAGGCTGAGCATCGCGTCGGCGACGCCGTATGGGTTGTCGCTGTCCGCCGCGGTCGTAAGTGCCTGATTGGCCAGCTCAAGGGCCGCGTCCCAGTCACCCCGGGCGATCGCAATCTGTGCCTTGACGTCGAAGGCATGGGCGCGCTGGCGTTGATCGCCGAGCTCGTCGAAGCGCCGCGCAGCGTCGTTGGCGAGCTCCTCTGCGCGCGCGACGTTGCCCGTGTGCAGATGGGCCAGGGCGAGCTCGTTCTCGAGGCGCGCGATCTCGAACGTGGTTTCGGCTGCCTTGAAGAGGGTCAGGCTGGCGTAGCCAGTTCGGATGGCGGCCTCGTAGTCGCCGGTCTCCGTGTAGCTGTAGGCGAGATCGAACAGGTAGTGCGCACGGCGCCGGTCGTCGAGCTCGTCGGCGAGTCCGCGTATCTGCTCGAGGTAGGAAAGCGCCGCCTGGTGATTGCCGTCGCGAGACTCGGTGGATGAGAGGGCCATCAGAAGCCGGAGCCTGAAGTCGGGCTGGACGCGCAGACCAGTCCTCACCCGCGCGAGCAGCATCTGCAGGATCGCCCGGGAGTCCTCCGAGTTGCCCTGCTCATACATCGCGGCAGCCAGCCAGTAGCTCGCCAGCGCTGAGTCCTCCGCCCGCCCGAGGCTCTCGAACAGCTGGACGCTGCGCGAGGCAGCGGCCGCGGCCTCCGGAGCGTGGTCGAGCCTGACCAGCGCCTCGGCTTGGCCTCTGAACAGGTCGGCCCGGGTCAGCTTGTCGATGTTCGGGTCGGCCAGGAGTATCTCGTAGCCGTCCGCTGCGGCCTGCCAGTTGCCGGCAGCCAGTTGAAGGTCGACATCAAGGCGTGACCACGCCGGCCGCGAATCGGCGATCAGGGCACTCGATGTCGTGCCGAGGCGCGTAGCGATGTACTCGAGGGCGGCGACCGAGGGGCGCACCAAGCCGTTCTCGAGCGCGCTGATGTAGGCCTTTGTGTAGCGCTCACCGGCGACCTGCTGCTGGGTCATGCCCGACCGCGTGCGGGCCGCGCGGATACGAGCTCCGACGTCAGGCGTTACGCAATTCTTGCTGGAGCTGGCCTGCTGAGGCCGTTGTTTGACCGGCGGCACGGGGGGCAGTGTACAGGGGCGCCAATCGAGGCTTGACGGTGGCCAGCAGGTCGGCCCCCGTTGTCTGCAGTCGGTCGGCGAGCAAGACGAGCGCCGAGAGGGAAGGCACGCATCGGCCGTTCTCTATGGAGCTGACGAAAGCCCGGGTGAACGGATGGCCGATGTCCGTCTGCGTCATGCCCAGCTGCGATCGACGTCTTCGGATCTCCATGCCCAGTCGCTTCGATGTCGCTTCGTCGAGGTGAGGTTTAGCAATACTTGACATAGAGACGGGACAACCATAGCATCGAAGCACGAGGAAGGCGAGCTCGAGGGCCGCACCTCGAGCGAGGGAGAGGGGAGAAAGGAGCTCCCCTTTGCGCTTCCCCAAACTCCGCCATCTGCCCGCTGTTGTCACCAGCGCGGTCGTAGCTGCTGCATTGGCCCTGGCGAACGTGGCCATCGCGCTAGCCGGTGGGGGAACCTCGTTCCCTTAGATCCCGTTCCAGCACTCATCTGAACGGTCGCCCATCTCGAAATCGCTTCCCTTCTCTCCTCGCTGCCCTAGTCCGACGCGGCCATCCGAGTCAAGTCGAGTACGCAGGGATCAAGCCGGTGTTTACACGCCGCAATGTGACCGAGCCACGTTAGTGTTTCCTTCATGACCTCGTCCGATGAGCCGCCGGGCGCCGGCAGCCTCCGAAGTTGGCTGGCCAGTCTTGGTCACTGGTCGGGGGCTTACTGCCTGTTCTGCTGGGCGAGTGCCTTGTTGAGGCGCTTGTCATGCTCCGCGTTGTTGACGACGAGAACGGCCCAGATCGCCGCCAGCGGCCAGCCGATGAGCGTGATCTGCAGGATCAGGCACAGGACGGCAAGGCCGATCCGGCCCACGAGGAGCATGCCGAGGGGTGGCAGGATGATCGCCACGAGGTATTTCATCGTCCGATCATAGGGACATGGCCTGGCGACCCGAGATCGCGATCGATGCGTCGCTCGCGACAACGATCATTCACGCCCAATTCCCGCAGTTCGATCGCGTCGAGCGACTCGCCGAAGGCTGGGATTACTCGGCTTTCCGCGTGGACGGGGACTACGTCTTTCGTTTCCCGCGCCGCGCGGTCGTCCTGCCCGGCATGGAACGCGAGATCGCGACGCTGCCTCGGCTTAACCTGCCGGTGCGGACGCCCGCGCCGTTGTTCGTTGGTGCTCCTGACGAGTACTTTCCATGGCCGTTCTTTGGCGCGCCGTACATCGACGGCGAGGAGCCTCTGGCCGTGTCTGATGAGGTTCGGGCCACGGTCTCGATGGACCTGGCGCGGACGTTGAAGTCGCTCCACGCTCACGATCCGGCCGACCTTCCCGAGGATGCCAACCAACGCGCCGACATGGCTCGCCGCGTTCCATGGGCGCGCGCCGCGCTTGCGGACATCGGCATTAGCGCAGAGGACGTTCTTGAGCCGGCATCGAAGGTGGGAGTGCTTCGCGCCACTGCCCTGTGCCACGGCGATCTGCACGTGCGTCAGCTGCTGGCCGGTGACTCGCTCAACGGGATCATCGACTGGGTCGACGTCTGTCGTGGCAGCGTCGGAATTGACCTGTCGCTGCTGTGGAGCTTCGTGTCGCGCGAGCTGTTCGATGCGTTCCTTGCCGAGTACGGCGAGGTCGAGGAAGAAGAGCTCCTCGTCGCGCGGGTGCTCGCGCTCGGACTGAACGCGACTCTGGCCGCTTACGCACGCGATGTCGGCAATCTGGTGCTGGAGACGGCCGCCTTGGCGGGCGTCGACAGGTCGCTTGCTGGCTGATGCTCGGGTCGGGTTGGGGGTCGCCTGTGGGGGTCGAGCCGATGGCGACTCGGGCTCGACCTGCCAGCCAGAGGTTCGCGCCAGATCAGCCATTGCCCGGCCATCGATAGGCTCGCCACTTAGAATGTGCCCGAGGGATTTCGACCCGATTCCGGTCAGACCTCGAACTAGCTGTGGACACTGAGAATTGGACCTGCGCATCCCCGGCATCATCCTCGTGGTCACAGGAATTGTGGCCATTGTCGCGACGCAGACCAGGGGAGCGAACCTTGCCATATCGCGACGCGCCGGTCTCGTCGCCGGAATCGTGCTGCTGTTGGTCGGCGTAGCGCTACTCATCCTCGCGATCGCGCTGCCTCGTTAGGCCGCGTGTCCTGGGTCAGATTCACATGAGCGACCTTCTCTCCTGGGTATTGAGCTCCGGCGTCGTGCAGGGTGTGATCATGGGCGCCGTTCTGGCGTTCCTGACGACGATCGTGATCCTGGATTTGGTTGCGAAGGCAGAGACGACGACCGCGAACCGTTGGAATTCGATCCGAAGGGCCGGTCAGCCCGACAACGGACTGCTCGTGCGGGCCGCGTTGCAGAAGGCGCTACCGGTGGTCAACGTGTTTGAAGAGGCGGCGTACTGGACGACGAGCGTCGACAGCGCAGGGAAGACGCTCAACGGCGAGCACGCATACCGCCTGCGGTTTCCGCCAGGGCATCTGCCGCCGAATGACGCCTTCTGGTCGCTCACCGCGACCGACCCGGTCGGATACATGGTGACCAGTCCGGCCGGTCGCTCAAGCGTGGATGATCATTCCGGCCTCGTGACCAAGCCGGACGGCTCAGTCGACATCCTGCTCCAGTCGCAGGCTCCGAGCACGCCCGGACAGAACTGGCTGCCGACACCGGCTGGCAAATTCAAGCTGATGCTCCGTGCCTACCTGCCTGGCGCGGCCATCCTGGACGGCAGCTACGACGTGCCGCCGGTCGATCGGGTCTCGTGAAGTGAATTGGCTGATCCTGCGCTATAGCTACCAGGTTACGGCCGTCGTCCTGCTGATCTTCGCCTGGGTCGTGTTCCAGCGGCTTGCCCGAGGCGATTCGATCGCCCCGCTCGCGGTGGTGGCGGTGGTCGTGTGGCTGCTCGGCGCGTTCGTATTCGTCA
>CAWCIK010000004.1:0-8327 GCA_963795645.1 uncultured Chloroflexia bacterium
TGGCCGCCAGCGGCCAGCCGATGAGAGTGATCTGCAGGATCAGGCACAGCAGGCAAGGCCGATCCGGCCCCGAGGAGCATGCAAGGGGTGGCGGATGATCGCCACGAGGTATTTCATCGTCCGATCATAGGCACATGGCGTGGCGACCCGAGATTGCGATCGATGCAACGCGCGCCGCAGCCGCAATCAGAGATCAGTTTCCGCGGTTCGAACGAGTGGAGCGTCTGGCCGAAGGCTGGGACTACTCGACTTTCCGGGTGGACGAGGACTTCGTCTTTCGCTTTCCACGCCGCGCGGTCGTCCTGCCAGGCATGGAACGCGAGATCGCGACACTGCCCCGGCTGGATCTGCCAGTGCTGACGCCCGCGCCGTTGTTCGTGGGCGCACCCGGCGAGTACTTTCCGTGGCCGTTCTTCGGCTCGGCGTACATCCACGGAAACGAGCCTCTCGCCGTGTCAGACGAGGTTCGGGCCACGGTCTCGATGGACCTGGCACGGACGTTGAAGTCGCTCCACGCCCACGATCCGGCCGACCTTCCCGAGGATGCCAACCGACGCGCCGACATGACCGAACGCGTCCCGTGGGCGCGCGCAGCGCTTGCGGATATCGGTGTCAGCGCAGAGAACATTCTTGAGCCGGCATCGAAGGTGGGGGTGCTGCGCGCGCGTGCCCTGTGCCACGGCGATCTGCACGTCCGTCAGCTGCTCGTCGGCAACTCGCTCAACGGCATCATCGACTGGGTCGACGTGTGCCGAGGCAACGTCGGAATCGACCTGTCGCTGCTGTGGAGCTTCGTGCCACGCGATCTCTTTGACGCGTTCCTTGCCGAGTACGGCACGGTCGAGGAAGGGGAGCTCGTCGTCGCGCGGGTGCTGGCGCTGGGACTGAACGCGACCCTGGCCGGCTACGCGCGCGATGTCGGCAACTCGGCGTTGGAGAAGGCCGCGGTGGCCGGTGTCAGCAGGGCACTGGCAGGCTGACCTCGGGACGGATTGGGGTGGCCTACGGGGGTCGAACCCGTAACCTTCGGATCCACAGTCCGATGCTCTGCCGGTTGAGCTAAGGCCACCACGGGGGAGGGGCAAGTATCGCATGAGCGACCCCAGCGCTCGGCCCGCTAGTCTGACCCGGTGAGGATCCCAGGCTTCATCGCTCGCCAGTTCTACGTCGCGGGCTCACTGCGCAACACCGACACGGGTTTCCAGCTCCAGGCCCAGAACCCGATGGGCGCCGGCGTCCTCGTGAGCGTCGGGCCACTACGCGTCGACGGGCGGGCCATCGACCCAGCGACGGTAACGGCCATGAGGCCCGGTGACTCGACGCCGATGAGTGCCAACGAGGTGAGCCAGACGAACCCGGTGCACGTCGCCAAGGGCGATCACGTCACGCTCCACGTCGATGGCCAGCACCTCGCCTCCGGCGAGCATCACCTCGAGGTGGAGCTGGCCGAGCTCAACCTGGGCGCGCTCAGCTTCGCCATATCTGACACGGTTTCGGGCTAGCGACCGCTGGTAGCCTAGGCCCGTGTCCGCCACCCGCCTGGCTCGTGTTCCACCGCTAGAGCGAGGCATCACGCTCGGCGACTTCCTCGTTCCGATTCGCGTCGGCGAGCGGGCCGCGACGTGGCAGCGCGACGTGCTCATGGTCGCGGTCGGCACGCTGCTCATCATCGTCGGCGCCCGGATCAGCTTCTACCTGCCAGGCAACCCGTTCGTGCCGGTGACGCTGCAGTCGTTCGGCGTCCTTTTCGGTGGCGCCTTGCTTGGCTTTCGTCGAGGCATCGCCTCCGTCGCTTTCTACCTTCTGCTCGGGGCGATCGGCCTGCCGGTCTTCGCGTTCAATGCGCAGACGGGCGCCTACGGTTCGGGTCTCGACACGATCGTCCACGTCGGTGCGCCGGGCATTCGCGTTGGGCACGACCGGTGGGTACCTCGTTGGCTTCCTGTTTGCGGCCGGCCTCGTGGGTCGGTTGGCCGAGCTGGGCTGGGACCGCAAGATCGGCGGCGCGATCGGCGCAATGGCGCTCGGCAACGCGGTCATCTACCTGATCGGCGTGCCGTGGCTGATGGCCGCAACCCACCAGTCGCTGCAATGGGCGCTCCAGACCGGCTTCTACCCGTTCATTCCCGGCGATCTGCTCAAGATCGCCGTCGCCGCCGGGGTGCTGCCGTTCGGCTGGTGGATCGTGCGCAGGCGTTCGACGCCCGTCTAGGCGCCGCGCTCGACCAGCAGCTGGGCGATCTCCACGGCGTTCGAGGCCGCGCCCTTGCGCAGGTTGTCCGATACGACCCAGAACGCGAGGCCACGGCCGTTGGGCAGCGACGCGTCGGCGCGGATCCGCCCGACGAAGATCTCGTCACGGCCCGTTGCGTCAGTTGCCAGCGGATAGGCATGCGAGGCTGGATCGTCGACGACGACGACGCCCGGCACCGCCGCGAACAGCTGACGAGCCTCTGATGGCGGTATGGCACGCTTCGTCTCTACGTGCACTGCCTCAGAGTGCGCCACGAACACAGGCACGCGCACGGCCGTGCACGACACGCGCAGGTCCGGCAGATGGAGGATCTTGCGGCTCTCGGCTACCACCTTCCACTCTTCGTTGGTGTAGCCGTCCTCGCGGAAAACGTCTATCTCGGGCAGGGCGTTGAAGGCGATCCGGTGGGGATACACGTGGGGCTCGTACTCGGTGCCCGCGACGTGAGCCTCGATCTCAGCCTGGAACTCATCGACAGCGTCCGAGCCGGTGCCGCTGACGGCCTGGTAGGTGTCGACGATGACGCGCTCCAAGCCAACCGTGTCGCGCAGCGCGGCAAGGAGCGGCGCGAGCTGCATGGTCGAGCAGTTCGGATTGGCCACGATGCCCTTGTGCCACGCCAGGTCCTCGGGGTTGACCTGGCTGACGACGAGCGGCACGTCAGGCTCCATGCGCCATGCGCTCGAGTTGTCCACGACGACCGTGCCCTTCGCGGCGGCTTGCGGCGCGAGATCGCGTGAGACGCCCGCGCCGGCCGAGAAAAGGGCGATGTCGACGCCCTCGAAAGCAACTGGCGTCGCCTCTGCCAAGGACCAGGTGACGCCACCGACGATGAGCTCGCTGCCGACCGACCGCCCCGAAGCAAGCGCGCGAACGTCTCCCGCCAGCCCGCGTTCGATCAGGACCTGGAGCATGGTCCGCCCGACAAGGCCCGTCGCGCCCACGACCGCGAGGGTTGTCACGCTTGCTCCAGCTCGAACGCCCGATGCAGCGCGCGCGCCGCGGTCGCCAGGTGGCGGCTCTCGATCAGGCACGTGATGCGGATCTCGGACGTGGTGATCATCTCGATGTTGATGCCTGCTTCGGCGAGCGCCGAGAACATCCGTGCCGGGTACGCGGGCGCGTTGTGGATGCCACTGCCGACGATGCTGACCTTGGCCAGGCCCGCGGACACGGCGAGGTCGCGGGCACGGAGATCGGGCAGTCGATCACGGAGCAGCCGTTCAGCGGCCGGTAGGTCCGTTTCGGTAACGATGAAAGACAGGTCCGTGGCGCCGTCATGGCTGACGTTCTGGATGATGGCGTCGACAGGGATGCCCGCATCGGCCAGTGGCGCGAACACGTCCGCGGCCATCCCCGGCCGGTCGGCCAGATCGAGCAGCGTGACCTTGGCCATGCCGTTGTCCGTTGCGATGCCCCGGACCTTCTGTCGGGCCTCCACGGCCACCTCCCTGATCGATGTCCCCTCGTCCAGGCCTTGTGGATGGCGCACGCGAACCTCGAGACCGTGCACCCAGGCCAGCTCGACCGACCTAGTCTGAAGCACCCTGGCGCCCTGGTGCGCAAGCTCGAGCATCTCCTCGTAGCCCACGCTGTCCAGGCGTCGCGCGTTGGGCACCAGGCGTGGATCGGCCGTGTACACGCCGTCGACGTCCGTGTAGATGTCGCAGCGCGTGGCGCCCAACGTGATGGCCAGGGCCACGGCGCTCGTATCAGAGCCGCCACGGCCGAGCGTCGCGACCTCGTCACCGGTCGCGCCCTGGAAGCCGGCGACGACCACGACGCGGCCGTTGTCCAGCTCTTGCCGCACACGGGCCGGCTCCACGCCAGTGATCCGCGCGCGGCCGAAGCTGCCGTCGGTCACGATGCCGGCCTGCGGGCCGCTCAGGCTGATTGCGGCCACGTCGCTGTCGTGGAGTGCCATGACCAGCAGCGCGGCGCTGACCAACTCTCCAGTGGCCATCAGCAGATCCAGCTCGCGCGCGTCGGGCCGTTGCGTGACCTGAGCGGCCAGGGCTATGAGATCGTCAGTGGCGTCACCCATGGCCGAGACGACCACGACCAGCGGCACTCCGAGCGCGCGCTGCACGGCGATGTGCTCGGCGATGCGCATGATGTGCGCGGGCGTGGCCAGACTCGAGCCGCCGTACTTGGCGACCACGGGCGCCGTGATCGCAGCGATTTCAGCGTCGAGAAGTGTTCGGGGATCAGCTGCCACGGCCCGATGATGCCAGATGGCTCTCGCAACCAGCCCGATACTCGCCGCGCCTTTCGACCGAGTCCCGGTCATCCGCTACGTCGCGTCGACGTCGGCGCACTCAACTTCGGAGTCGTGGGCGTGTGACAATTTCGGTGGAAGGGCCGGATCGCGGAGCCTCCGGGAGCTCTTGATCGGCGAGTTCGCTACCGCTGGTTGTGGGTTTCGGGATCCACCGTGGTCAGGCTCTTCCGTTGCTTCCTTCAATCACCGCCGGCGCCAGATCAAAGCCGGAGCCATTTCTGGCTCCGGCTCTTCAATCGGCGCTTGATGGCGGCGTTTCCTACGTCGCGTAAACGCAATCCAGGAAGATGAACATCTTCAAGCCCTTGTAGGTGTTGTCGGCACCAACGGCGAAACCCCAGGCATCGTCACCAATTGGAAAGCTCTCCACATTTGCCTGTGGTCCGCTGCCGAGGAATTCTTCCCACTCGAAGCTTCCGTTGAGCGCCTTCGTGCCTGACGGGCAGTTAAGCTCGTGGAAGAACCCGCCAATGACGGGGTCCTCTGCGACTTCGGCGGCAACGGTGGTCGCGAAGGTCAACCCAGCATCGCCCTTAGGGCCAGCAGGCCCTGGCGATCCTCGTGGACCCTCCGGCCCCTGCTGCCCATCAATTGCGTCCTGGCTCCAGGTGACCTGAATTTCGTGCTTCTTGCACGAGCCCAAATCGATTATCCGCAGGCTTTTGGCGGATGTGCTCGCACAGCCGTGAATGTCACCGGCCCCGTCAGGGATCGTGGCCCACACGATGCCGGGTACCAGTGCCGCCAAGGCGAGCGCAGCCGTAGCAATCGCAGGCCTCTTGATCGACCTATTCATTGCCTTCACTGTCCCTCGAACTGCTGCTTGTCTACGCAGACCGTGTAGGCGGTAACGGTCACTCCCGGATCCCCGAATACCCACAGAACGCCGTCGTCCTTGAAGACGCTGACCTTGGTCGACGAGGACAGGTCGAAACCATTCCCGGTGATCGCCGTTCCATCAGGGCACTTGGCATCCACGACCGCCTTCCCAGTCTGATAGCCCGAGTCATAGGTCGTCGATCCGGTCGCCGTCTCAACCACGTAGCCGGATACACCGTCAGGCCCATCTGGTCCGGTTGTGCCCTGCGGACCCTGAGGTCCCTGGACCCCGGGCACACCGTCCTGTCCGGTTTGCGCCCAGGAGATCGCCGCTTCGCTCTTGCCGTTGCACTTGTCGCCCGCACTCGGGTCGATTACACGCACAGCGCCGGTGTTGTTCTTGTAGCAGCCGTAGATCGTGTTGCCGTCCGGGATTGTTGCCAGAACTCGGCCTGCCATGCCCAGCACGAGCCCGACGCAGGCAGCAACTACCACGAGTTTCGTGTGATACCTGGCCATCACGCCCCTCCGTTCGTGGCGCAGATGACGGACACAAGGAACGCGGCGTTGGCCGCGCCAGTGACGCCCACGACCCAGCCGGTGCCATCGTCGTTGGGCGCGCTATGCAAGGGTATTAAGGACGTCGTCAGCTCGTATCCGCCGGCCAGAGCTACCTTGCCCGCGGAACAGTCAGTTTCTCCGGATCCGCTGCCGCTTCCGTCGGTCGTGAATTGCGTGGACTGCTGCTCGTATCCGGATATTCCGGTCGCTCCCTTAGGGCCGATGGTGCCTTCAGGCCCGATCGTGCCCTGCGCGCCTGCCACACCTGTCTTGTTCCAGTCGAGCGGCGTGTCCTTGCCGCACGTCTGACCGGCACTGGGATCGATCACATATGCGTCGCCCTGCTTCTTCAGACATGCGTGCAAGGTTCCGTTGGCATCTGGGATCAGCGCGTCCGCGATGCCGCCGCCGACCACGAGCGCGCATAGCCCAACCGATATAGCGACGACTGGCCCAATTAGCAGTCGCCTCATGGAGACCTCCTTTCTCCGTCCAGCCAAGGGTTACTCGTATCGCGCCAGCGGCAGGCACACGAGCACTCGGACGGGCGGGTGGACCGGCTCGCTCACGTGGGCCAAATCTAGTCGCTCGACTAACCAAACGAAAGCGGATGTTTCCCTAATTTCGGAAGCTCGACGGAGGCGCGACTGGGCAGGCTCTGCTCGTTTCTGTGCGACGCCGAGTAACCTCTGGGCCGCGCGCGCCCGTAGCTCAGTGGATAGAGCGGATGGCTTCGGACCATCAGGCCGCGGGTTCGAATCCTGCCGGGCGCGCCATTTCGACCGTATTAGCATTCGCCACCTGATGCGCCGAGTCGAGCTTGGACAGGTGTCACGCTGGGTGTGGGCTGCGATTGCCCTGGCGGTGGCCTGGTTCGTGGTCCAGCAATGGGGCACCGAGTCGATCACGCTGGCTTCGATATACGGCGCGTTTGCCGGTGCGACTCCGGCCCTGTTTGCAGCCGCACTCATGTACGTGGCGCCGCGCGAACGGCTGGTCAGGATCGCCGCGCTGGCATTCGCCACTCCAGTTGCCGTGACCACGTTCGTGGACTTTGGCATCGCGCTCGCGACGACCAACCTCGCCAGCGACTACGCGTACCTCGGCCCACGCCTGCTGGGCGCAGTCGATGGCTTCAATCAGATCGGTTGGATCTTTCCTATCGTTGCCGTCTTCGCGATGGCGTTCTACATCGGCCCCGTCTATGGCCGCATCGGTTGGCTGATCGTCGCAATCGGAGTGTTGATTGCCATCGCGCAGGCCGCCAACTCCTCGATCAGCGCCATCTCCGCCGACGTGCCCATCGGACGCATCGTGATCGGCATCGTCGCCACGCTGATCTGGGTTGCCTGGGCATTCCTGGTCGCGGTCACCGTCATCAGGCGAATGTTCATCCTGGCCGTCGCGGCGGCCAGCCACATAGTCGGCGGCGCCTTGAGCCTCGTCGCGTTTCCAGCTCTGCAGGGAGAGCTCACTGCCAATCCGTCGGGTCAGGTCGCGCAGGGGCTGCTGGCGACGCTCTGGATCCTCGGGGTGATCGCGTGGGGCGCGATGATCGTCGGCATCCTGCGCGAGCTGCCGCGCTCGAGGAGCGAGTCGGCGACCGTGCCAAGGGATGCGTCACAGGAGGCGTTGAGCGCCGGCCGATAGACTCGGCCGCTGATGACGTACGCCGACGACGCGGCGCGTGACCCGCGCAACATCTTCAATGCCGCGCAAGCCGCGGCCGAGCGCGGCGACTACCAGACGGCGGTGGCGCTCTACACGCGGCTGATCGGCAACCCCGATCCGCAGATCCACGTCGCCGCGCTGCTCGGTCTGGCCAATTCGCGGTACCGACTCGATGACGAAGAAGGCGCGCTCCAGGCCTGGATTACCGCGACCCAGGCACCCGAGACGGCGCTGTCGTGGCAGGCATGGGTGCAGCTGGCGGGCGCGCGCGTTCGCGAGGGCGATCTCGTCGCCGCCGCGCGCGCCTACCGCGAAGCGGAGCAGAGAGCCCCGTACGAGGAACGGGCAGGGATCCAGTCGCGCCTGGGCTGGCTGAACAAGGAGATGGGCAACCAGCGCACCGCGTCGCGCTACTTCGGCCGCGCACGGACGGGCGTCTTCACGCCATACGCGACGTACGTGATCATCGCCATCACCTCGGTCGTCAGCCTGTTCGCACTCTACGGCCCCAGCCCGGCCAGCGACTCGGTCGGCAACCTGCTCCTGCTCGACAAGGTTCTTGTCCAGCAGGGCGAGTACTGGCGCCTGCTGACGGTCACGCTCGTCCACGGCAGCCTGATCCACCTTGGCTTCAACATGTACGCGCTGTGGATCATCGGCCCGCTGGCTGAAGCCCTCTACGGCCGTGCCACGTACGTCGCGATCTACCTTCTTGCCGCACTCGGCGGCTCGATCGCGAGC
>CAWCIK010000005.1:0-294956 GCA_963795645.1 uncultured Chloroflexia bacterium
ACGTACCGTGGACCCAAGCCGCTGAACGGACGCTGCGCTAATCCACCGGACGATCGAGGTACCAGCGCACGATCCCGTCCTCATCGCGTTCAACGATGATCTCGCGGCCGGTTCCGACGTCGCGCGCACGACCGAGCTGCAATAGCTGGTTGACCGTTCTGGGTCGCGCGGGGTAACGCCGCCGATCGTCGCCAATTCCGGGTTGCCTCTCGCGCCGTCGATCGCGTCGAACATCCGTAGGCGAGGCCCCGTGTTTAGGACGTCCAACACCAGAGCCGCGCGCACGGCCCGCTCCTGGGGGCCCGTCAGGAGCGCCAGCCGGCGGTCGATCGAGCGGAGCAGGGCAAGGACACTGTCATCGTCCACGTGTTCGCCTCCTCACTGCGTAGGCCTTCTTGCTGGGGGCCACCACCTGAAACGGCACAGCAACGACCGGCACGGCGAGTCCGCTCAGGGTCCTCGTTTCAGACACGGGCTGGTTGACGCTTGCCACAACCTCGGGGAGCGGGTCATCGTCGCAGAAGAGGACGAAAACGGCCTCCCTTGTCGGGGTGCTCTTCCGTCCGGATGTACTGGGCCAGTTCGACGAGGCCGTCTTCGTATTTCTGCCGGGCGCTCCACACCTTCGCCTCGATGATCGCCCGGCGCGACGGGATAAGGATGTCCGTGAACCCCCTGCCCGTACGAGACTCGACGTGGTGGCGGCCCTTCAAGTACATGCGCAGGTTGTTGCGGAGAGTCTCCTCCGGCTTCTTCTTTGCCCCGTACTGGGCGCTAAGGGCGTCGATGGCGTCGAGCCTGTACTCGAGAAGGATGTCCAGCAGAGACTGCGGCGGGATCGGTGCCGCCCAGCGAGCAAGAAGGTCGCCCGGAAGCCGGGCCGGCACCTTGACGCCCTGGCGCGCGAAAGCACGCATAACGTCATCTCGACGAATTGTCCCCCGATCGGTCTCCGCAAGGCGCCGCGCGATGGCTGCATGGTCTCCGATCGTCAGTCTGAGCCCGTAGTCGTCAGCAACCTCGCCGATCGCCACGACTAGCTCTGTCGGCGAGTCGGTCAAAGCTTTGCGACCTTGTGCTTCCGCAGGATTCTTCCAAGCTCCCGTGAGAGGTTGAATTCCTCGTCCCACGCGGGCCGGACAACGTGTGGCCCTTTCTTTGGCTTGCGGAGGAACCACAGCCGCTCCAGTTTCTCGATGTTGCGGCCCACCGTCGGCTGGCTGGCGCCGGACGGCCTCGCCTCCAACTCGTTTGCGATCTCCCGCTACGACGGCCTGACCACCCAGGTAAGTGGTCCCACTAATCGGGCCGAGTATTGAAGGTCGCGGCGATGCGCTCCGCCTCCTGGTATCGGGTTGCCGACGATGACTGAGTTGAGGCATCGTTGAGGTCCTGGGATGTGGGTGGCCGACGCTCTTGAAGCCGGCGGCGTCCCGCTCCGCACTCACTTGCTGGCCTTGACCCGAACGCCTTTCGGAGGCGGCGTGTCGAGGCCGAGCTCTGCCAGCGTGAAGGAAGCCTTCGGTGGCGCCGCGTCTGGCTCGACGAGACCGGCTGGGGCCCAGACCTTGATCCACTTCGCGGTGTCGTTGTGGTTCGCGCCGGTCGCCTTCTCGATCGCGATGACGCCTGTCTTGCCGTCCATCGCCGCGTACGCCCGCTTCTTCGAGTCCGTCTCCAGGATCTCCGCGGCTCTTTCCCGGATTCCAGGGAGCGCAGTGAGCCGCGCCCAGCGGTCGATGCTGCGGAGTAGGTCCAGCTCAGATCTGTCGTCGGCCATCAGTCGATCTCCACCGTCCTTGTCGGGTTCTGCCCCTCGATCGCGCCGAGGTCGCGAAGCTGCTTGAAGAACTTGCTCGTTGCGCCCTCGTCAAGGGCGGCCTGCTTGGAGATCTCTCGTTGCGACCTTGTCCCGTCCGCCAGATGCCACGCCTTCTCCTGGTTGGCGTCGAAAGTAGGTCCCGGACCTTCTCACGCTTCGCGTCGAGCCGTGCCGCCTGCCTTTCGTGGTACTCGTCCACGAAATGATCGTGTATTGGGATGAGCATCTCCCGGATCTCCCGCAATATTTGCGTGTCCTCGTCAGACAAGTTTTGCGCCTTGACCTCGCTGATGCGAAACATTGGCCCTAGAGTCTAAGGGCGTACAGTTCGCATTGCAAGTCCGCTTGCACAAGTCGTACATATGTTCGACGGTGCGATTAGCGATGTGGTTGCTTAGACGGTGCCGATGTATCTCGGTCAGCACGATTGAAGACCGGCTACACGGGGGTCGGGCTGCGGCGAGCCGCTTGTAGCGGATGCGGTGGGGCTGGTCGGTACGCGCGGGCGGGTAGCTCGCGTGAGCCGACGCGAAGGAGTCGGCCCCCTAGCCGATATCACCGAGTGAGTCCAAGCCTGCCGGGTGTGACCGCTGCTAGCGTTACTACACTCGGCCGATGAGGTTCTGGGTCGGGATCACTGACCGGGACTGGTACGACTTCCTCGCGGCCCGCGCGCCGCTCGACGAGGTCAACTTCTGGCAGCCGAGCGCGCGTCGGCCGGTGCACCTCGAGGTGGGAGCGCCCTTCCTCTTCAAGCTTCATGCGGCTCACGGCGGCTGGATCGTCGGCGGTGGCTACGTCGGCCATCCCTTTACGCCGTTGCCGGCGTCGATGGCCTGGGATGCATTCGGCGAGAAGAACGGCGCCGCGTCGTTCGCCGAGATGGCGGCGCGCGTGCGCAGGTACAGGCCCGACTTCGACGTCTACGCCGATCAGATCGGCTGCAATGCGCTCGTCGAGCCGTTCTTCCTGCCGCGCGAGCTGTGGATCCCTCCCCCACCCAACTGGCAGGGTCCGACGCAGGTCGGCCGGCGCTACGAGACGACCGAACCGGACGGCGCGGCGCTCTGGGCGCAGGTTGAGGCGGCGCTCGCAGCTGTGCCCCAGCCGCTGACCGCCGTCCGCGAGATCGCCCTTCCGGAAGCGCGCTACGGGACGCCCACGCTTCGGCCGATGCGGCTGGGCCAAGGCACTTTCCGCACGACGATCATCGACGCCTACGAGCGGCGCTGCGTCGTAACCAACGAGCGGACGTTGCCGGTGCTGGAGGCCGCCCACATCAAGCCGTACAGCCAGATGGGCCCGCACGCGCCCGACAACGGCCTCCTGCTGCGGTCGGACCTGCACACCCTCTTCGATCAGGGCTACGTCCGGTCACGCCCGACCTGCGGCTGCTCGTCAGTCGAACGATCCGCGCAGGAGTTCGAGAACGGGCACGACTATTACGCGCTTCGCCGGCCGACAGATCCGTCTCCCGCCGCCGGCAATCCACCACCTTCGCTCGAGTACCTCGAGTGGCACGCCGACACGGTGTTCAGAGGCTGAGACGCCACGGCGCTTACGGGTCAGGGACCGCTGCCCCTTCCGCAGTCGCGCTTGCAGGCGAGACGTCGGCAAGAACGGAGTCGATCTGGTCGGCGACAAGCGGCCAGGCCGGCATCAATTGCTCGACGATGCTGGCGATCCAGGCATCGGGCTCGCGCCACCAGTCGGATGTCGATCTGACGTAGCTCCCTACCGGCCAGACTCCCGACATTGGCACCTTGAAGCCCAGCTTCTGCAGCGCGTTCCTGTCGACGGTCGCCACGAGGCGAGATCGCGGCTCGATAAGAGTACCGGCCGGTCGTCCCACCAGAAGACTCCGATCTTGGGTGCGTTCGACATCGGATCAACGGCCCGATGCCACTCCAGCGAGAGGGCAACAGACGGCGGCCAATTCTCGCGGCGCACGAAGACTCGCTCCCACGCCCCGCTGTCGTGACGGCCGACGAGCGCGGTGGTTCGAGGGCCGCGAATGCCTCCTCGATAAGCGGTTGCGATCGGGCGAGAAGCTCGCTCGTCGCGGCAATGACATCGGGTTCGATGGCCGCCCACGCCTTGATGTCCGACCGGTTGCGGAGGAAGAACTGGATGCGCTCGCTGCCGAACAGGTCGTCCATTCAGTCGGTCGCCATCCTGTGAGGGTGGCGAGGTATGCACGGGCGCTGGATCGGCCGACGTGGGCGTCCGACTCGCCGGCAGTCGACAGGACGTCCTCGAGCAGCCTGCGCAGCTCTGGGTAGCTGATCGTTCGCCAAGCAGCGCGGGCTTCGTCGGAAGTGGCCGTCGCCGGCGCTCGGCCAGTTGGCGACAGGAAGAGCCAGCGCGTCTCCGTCGGCTGGTCGGCCCACGACCAGTAGAGGCGCTCGCACTGGTCGATCCCCTCCCCCGCGTCGACCTTGTTCTCGAGGACGATCGTCGCGCTGTCGCCATAGATGACGATGTCTGCGCGGGCCTCGCGCGCTTCGCCGGCATCGTCCGCGGCTGACCGGGTGGTTTCCGTCTCGACAGTTACCAGAACCGAGCGAAGCGGCTCCTCGTCCGGCCACACATGGTCCACAAGAGCGTCCAGAAAGCGCGATCCCAGCCCGTGGCTGCCGGTTGGCCTGAGCAGCCAGGCGATGACTCGGCTGTGCATCAGCTCGTCGCGCTGGCGTCCGAGAATGCTCATCAGGTCATCGGGACCCGAGATCCAGCGGCCGGCGCGAATGATCGCGTCAGCTTCAGTCTTGAGGGCTCGGAAGCGGTCCTGCGTCTGGAGTCGGCGGGCGCACCAACGCGACCACTCGGCCTTGACCTCATCAAATCGCGGTTGGAGGCGCTGGGCAGTCGCGTCAGTCAACCTTCGTCAGTCCCTCACTCTGCTTCACCCAAGAATACGGCTGCAGTAGCCGCCGGAGGGGTCCAGTCTGGCCACGCCAGCAACCATCCGAGTTTGCGGCGCGCGAGGCGCTCCAGCGGATGCGGTGCGGCTGGTCGGCGTCGGTGCCGAGCTCCTTGCGGCGGAACGCCTCGTGGTGGCGACGTCGCCTGCAGGAAGGGGAACTGGCTGTCGCGCTCGCATCGTCGGCATCATTCGCGTCAGCGGGTCGATCGTCTCCTGGATGTTGATCGGGACGGCGGGCACCTCCAGGTCGTGGCCGTCCTGCTCGTCCTTGCCCTTCCAAACGAGCTGCGGGTCGAGCGTGGGGTCGCGTGGGTATCGCACTGTCGCGGGCCTCTTCTCTTCGGCGCGGGCGAACAACTCAAGCTCGGCGGTGGGGATGTTGGCGCGACTGTCCGACAAGCGCGGGTACGCGCGGACCTTGGTTTTCGGTCGTGGCGTTCAGTTTGTCAGCCATCCCCTACTGCCTGCTTATTCGAGGGTTGCCGCGCTGCCACAGCGAAGGCGAGGAAGTAGCGGTCGAGGGACTGGGCTGACAATCCGAACACGTTGTCCCCTACAAGGAAGTCGCATACGACCTCGCGAGCGCGCGCGATCTCCCGTCGCCGACCACGCCACCTTTCGTCCGCCAGCGTGAGGTCGAACAGCTCCAGTCCCCGCTCGAGCGCCGCCCAAGAGCGGGACTCATTGTGCCGCCTTGGCCTGAGCCGCGCGGCCTACCTCGCTGCCGATGTTGGCCATCTGCTCGACCAGCGTCATCTGCTGCCACCGCCCCGCCGCCAGGCTGTCGTGCAGAGAACCGGTCATGCTCGCACCAGGGCGCTGACGACGCCAGCAATCTGCTCGCGCAGTGCTGGATCATCGACTGATCGCGAGCGGTTGCCGTGCGAGGGTCGGACGTTGATCATCGAGTCGAACTCGAGCCACCCTTCAGCGCCGTAGTCGGCCGGGTAGAGGTTAATGCCCCACAGATCGGCCTGGCGCGAGCCGTCGTCCAGGAGCGCTGACTCCTCATCCGAATGGAGCTCCGCTGACACGGCCATGATCCCCCGCTCAACGTCGACGACGGCTTTGACGAGGTCGCCAAAACGTTCCTCAGCCATGGCCCGCAGTTGATCCATGCTGATGTACTCACGGATGATTTCCACGCTCCGTTAGGTCCAGGACGTCGGGCTGAAGAACCTTGTCCCCGGCTTACTCACGAGACGAGGTTAGCGAGCGGCATTCGGCCGAAGGTAGCAACGAACGCCGCCATCAGCTCGCTCTCGCGTTTTCGCGGCTGAGGGTTCACCGCCCAGGCGATCTGCAGTTGCGCCGAGTCCTCGAGCTGCCAGATGTAGCGACCGCCCCAGTGTCCGATCCTTGCGCCGATGCCGAACCGCACGTACTGGCTGAGCCTGCGCTTGAGGCTGTCAGCCTTGCCGATGTACAGCAACGGCGCGCCCCGGATGTAGCGACTCTCGAGCTCGGCTATGGGCACGGAAGGATCGCGACCCTTGAAGTGACCACCGGTGCTGACTTCGAGCCAGACGGACGCGGCATCGGAGGTCCGCACCACGACGTAGACGCCGGGTTCGGACGGAACGGACGCGCACCGCGACTCCCTCAGGTGCTTGACCGTCTCGATCGCGCTGAATCCCTCGGCCTGGAGCCACGCCCGCGTGAAAGGTCGGGCGCCCGTGTTCGTCTCAGCCACCGTGAGCCTGCCCCTGACACGTGAGTGGAGATCGGAGATCGGATAAGTGGCTGATAAGTGTCGGGTGCGATGATCCCTCGCGGGAGCTGTGGGTTACGCTGCATGGGATGGAAGAGATGGAGTACGAGGTCCTGCTCATTCCGCAGCCTGAGGGTGGATTCACCGTCTCGGTGCCTGACCTGCCTGGCGTCGTCACGGAGGGCGAGACGCGCGAGGAGGCGCTGGCCATGGCGCAGGACGCGATCGAGCTGTACCTGTCCGTCCACCGCGAGAAGGGCTGGCCGATTGAAAGGGTCCTGCGCGAACAATAGCCGTTCGGCTGGAGTGAGCGAGCGGCTTCCTGCCGTCAAGCCACGACAACTCATCCGCGCGCTGAACGCAGGGGTTGGCGCCTTCATCGGACACGTGGCAGCCATCACATCCTCGTTCACGAGGAACTCGGCCGCGCGGTAACGATTCCGCTTCATGCCCGCGAGCTCAAGGTAGGCACGCTGCTGACAATTCTCCGGGTCGCTGGTATCGACCGCGATGAGCTGCGACAGCTTCTCGACCGCTAGGCACGAAGAACTCGCTGGGTCGACGGCGCGGCGCGATCTCACCAGTTGGCTGGCCGTCGGCCATGACAAAGTGCTTCGTCGGTTCAACGAACGGCGAGTTGATGACCGGATTCTCGATTGGCGTAACCGCGCCCTGTGTCAACTCCCCTCTGCCCTCCTCCGCAGCGTCGGTCAAGCCTAGCGCAACTCGGGTACCGGGCCGGCTGGGCTACGAAGCGGCGAACGCCGCGTTGATCCGTTCCAGAAGGCTCATGAGCGCAGTCCGCTTCGCGGGGTCGCGGAAAATCGCCATCCTCCTCCCGCCCGACGACTTATCCACGCGATCGACAGGCATGGAGACCCCATCGATGGCGTTGAGGGCGTCCACCAGCTCCAATCGACCACGCGATGTACCTGGGCCCATCGCGCTCATCTGGCCGGAGTGCGGCGACGACGCGGCGGGTTGTCTCCCAAAACTGCGAGGTTGCGGTGCTGTATCCGCCGTCGACGGGCTTCCACCGATCGAGAACCCAGCCGAGTTCGTCCCCGTTGACCATTCCCTCCCCCGACTGACGGGCGATCGCGGCGACTTTCGCGGGCTTCCGCCCCTCAGACGGTCTCCATCGGTCGATCCAGCCGTTGGTGGCTCGGCCGACCACCAGCAAGTCGCCGTTGTAGTTCGCGCCGACCTTCGGCCAGAACGGCGCCATCTCCATGTCGGGCGCGGCGGCAGCGCTCCGCCTAAGACGGTCAGCCACCGCTTGCCTGGCGGTTCTCGGCTGCCTTGCGGATCGCAGCTCGGATGTTCTTCATCAGCAGAATCAAATGCAGGGGGTCCGTTGGTGAGGGTTCGAAGGCCGGATCGAAGTGGCGGTAGAACCGCGCGGCCTGATCGGACTCGGCGTGGACGAGAAGGGCCCGGACCGCGATCTTCGTAGACACGAGTGCCGTCTGCAGGAGCGCGTCTCTCAGTAGTGCTGCTCCCAGACCACGCCTCTGTTCTGCGACCTCGACGCCAAGGCGGGCGAGGATGACGACCGGTATCGGGTAACGACCTGTCCCTGCACGCAGCCTTCGGCTCGCGTCCTCCGGTTGAACGCCGCCGGCAACGAGCGCGTAGTACGCCACGACCCGCTTGTCACCGGTCGGGCAGACCACGTACACCCGCGCCGTGTCTGCCAGCTGCGCGTTGAGCGAATGCCGTTGCAGCCACATCGTCTGCTCCGCCGATCCGCAGTCGAAAGCGGAGCGGTCATGGTTGGCAGCTAACAGCTCGACGGGCTGATAGCGGGTCACTCCAGGTCTTCGACGGAAGGCCCTGCAAGCAGCTTCGCCAGCCCCTCGACCGGTCGTTCTGGCCGGTCGAGCAGGTTGACGAATTCCTGCCAACGATCGTCAGGAAGCACGAACAATGTTCGGTCCGCGAGCATGTTCTGTGCGGCCGTGGTCGCGTGCGAGAGAACGAACGTGCTGGTGCTCATACCAGATGCCCTTGCGGCGGCGTCCAATAGCTCTCGCTTGTCGTGTTCGAGCCGCAGTTCGAGGCGGTCCTCTTTTCGTGCGGCTCTCGCGAGCGGCATGTGATCTCCTAGAGATGTACGGAAGGCGTCCGTACAATAGTGCCTACGACGCGTTGAGGTCAAGCGCAGCGGGTGCGGGCGGTCGCCACGGCTCGTGCGTGTGGGCGAGCCAGACCAGCTCGGGGTCGAGCGATCGCACCAGGAGCTGGCCCTCAGTCTGCGGCTCGTCGAGCTCGCCGAGCCAGACCGCCATGTCGCCGCCGATGACGATCGGTCGCGCGCCGGTCTCGACGACGACGACCTGCGTGCCGCGGGTGTGGCCGGGTGCCGGCAGGAGTCGGACCCCGGGCAGCAACTCGAGCTCGCCGTCGACGGGGACATACTCGACGCCGGGCGGGTCGACCCACTCGCGAATCGTGTAGTCGTCCTGCGCTGCGCGCGTCGTCGAGCTCAAGACGCTGGACGTAGATGGGCCTGCCCGGCGAAAAGGTGGTTGCCACCGCAGTGGTCGAAGTGCAGGTGCGTGTTGACGACGATGTCGATGCCGGCGAGGTCGAAGTCCTGCTCGCTCAGAGGGCGCAGACGGGGGTCCATGTCGGCCACCGCCGGGTGCAGCTCGCGTCATGCCGGTGTCGACCAGCACGCGCGCATCGGGATGGTCGATGACGTGCACGTAGACCGGCATCCTCTCCCCTTCCACATGCAGGTCGGCGACGAGGATCGGCGTGATCTTGATTGGTGCGTGCAACTTGGTCAGCCCGTCCGTTCTCGATACGGTTCAGTCGCGGCCGAGGACGACGTCGATGCCGGCCAGCACCAGCTGCAGCTTGTTGGGGCTCAGCTTGCCGACGCGGTCGTCAAGCGTAGATCGATCGAGCGTCACGAGCTGTGAGACATTCGCGACCGACTCGCGGTCGAGTCCCGTCTGGCGCGCCGTGAGACGGACGTTTCCAGGTGCGCTGGCCCACTTGAGGTTGCTCGTCAGCGGCACGCACACGATCGTCCGGATCGTGCTTCTGTTGAAGGCGTCGGACTGGACGATAACGACGGGTCGGCGAAAGCCAGGCGCGGAACCAGCCGGAGCCGGCAGATCCGCCCACCAGACGTCGCCCTGTGAGATCACCACTCGGTGGTGGCCAACGTCCGAGTCGCCGCTGCCTCGACGAATCCATCCCCAAGACTTTCGTTGTCGAGCTCGCCAATGGTCCTGTCGAGCGCCTCGGTCACCAGTTCCGGGTCATGGCGGGCTACGTACTCGCGCAGTGCGGCGCTGTAAACCTCGCTGCGCGAGCGTCCCGCCCGGCGCGCGATGCGTTCCGCGCCCGCGAACACGTCGTCCGGCACCGAGATGGCGGTCTTCATACCAGGAGTATAACCCGCGACTGGGCGGATCCGGCGAGGCTACGCCGCGGCGAGGCGCTTGTAGCGGATGCGGTGGGGCTGGTCGGCGGAGGTGCCCAGCTCATTTGTGGCGGAGGGCCTCGTTGTTGCCGTGCTTTCCCTTAGGCTGAGCGAATGACCTTTCCGACCCCGGATATGCCCCTCACGACCATCCTGGTCGTCCGTGATGCGGAGGCATCGCGGCGGTGGTACACCGACGTCCTTGGGGCGCAGCCCTATCGCTCCTACGGAGAGTCGACCGTACTGTCCTTCAACGGCGCGTGGCTGCTGCTCGTCGTCGGCGGGGGTCCGACGGACGACAAGCCCTCCGTGACGCTCGTCCCTCCGCCTGATCCTGATCGGGTGGCGCATCTCTTCACGATTTGCGTGCCTGACTGTCAAGCCGCTTACGAAACGCTCCGCCAGCGTGGTGCGGAATTCCTGACACCGCCCGTTGAGCACGGAGCCGAGACGCGCTGCTTCCTGCGCGACCCCGACGGGCACCTGTTCGAGATCAGCGAGTACCGCAGTCCCGTCGAAGCCTAAGCGCGTCATCGCTTTCATCGTCGTCGCCGTACGGGGCCCGACAGCCGCGGCGCTCGACCGCTCAGAGTTCAATTGCGTAACCGCAACGAAGGAATTCAGCCGACCGCCGGGGCCGTCGGATCCAACCTGAATACGGGATGGTCTGACGTTCGGGGACGGCGATTGAAGTCGTTCTTCAGCGGCCCCATCTTGCCGAGATAGATCGCGATCACCGCGTCCCGCTCGTCGCCTACCACTTCGATCGCGCGGATTGCCTGGGTCCGACGCCCGCGCACCATCTTGCCGCTACCCGCCGCGCGAAGATTGAGCGCCCAGTCCGTGACCCCACCCCACGCCACGGCGTACACGTCGGCGTCGAGCTGAATTGGGATGAACGTCACTCGTTGGGTGACCCCGCTTAACCGTCCCCTGACTTCCAGCGTGGCGGCAATGCCTACCAGCCTCCAGATTGGTCCCGCCAATCGCCGCATGACTGCCACCATCCTGGTCGGAGAGAGCGGCGAATTGCTGCTCGCCAGCGGTTCAGTCATACGCGGCGTCCCACTGGCCGCCGAGGCCAGGGGTGTGGGCGTAGGCGCTGAGCGCCGGTTGGCCGCCGAGATGGGCGTAAAGGACGCGTGAGCCGGCTGGGATCTCGCCTGAGCGGATCATGCCGATCAGGCCGGCCATCGACTTGCCCTCGTAGACCGGGTCGGTGAGCATGCCCTCGGTCCGCGCGACCAGGCGGATGGCCTCGATCGTCTGCTCGTCGGGAATGCCGTAGGCGGGTCCGGCGTAGCCGTCGACCACCGTGATCTCGTCGGCGCGCAGGTCCCGGTCGACCCCGATCGCCTCCGCGGTGGATCGGGCGATGCGCGTGACCTGGTCGACCGTCTTCTCGAGCGTCCCCGAGGCATCGATGCCGATCACCCGGCGGTCTCCCCTCCCCTCGAGCGCGGTGCCCGCGATCATGCCCGCGTGGGTCGACCCGGTGACCGTGCACACGATCACGGTGTCGAAGAAGACGCCCAGCTCCTTCTCCTGCGCGGCGACCTCGCGCACCCAGTTGGCGAAGCCAAGACCACCGAGCGGGTGGTCGGACGCCCCGGCGGGGATGGGATACGGCTTGCCGCCCGGCTGCCTCGACCGAGTCGAGCGCCTCCTGCCAGCTGTCGCGAATGCCGATGTCGAAGCCGGCCTGGTCGATGCGCACGTCGCCGCCCATGATCCGGGTCAGCTGGATGTTGCCCACGACCTCGTAGCCCGGGTCGTCCCAGTCGACCCAGTGCTCCTGGACGGTCACGACCTTGAGGCCCAGGTGGCGCGCGACGCCGGTCACGGCGCGGGTGTGGTTGGACTGGATGCCGCCGATCGAGACGAGCGTGTCGCAGCCCTTGGCGAGCGCGTCGGCGGCGAGGTACTCGAGCTTGCGCACCTTGTTGCCGCCGAACGCGATGCCGCTGTTGCAGTCCTCGCGCTTGGCCCAGATCTCGACCTTGCCGCCCAGCGCGGCGGAGAGTCGCGGCAGCGGATGGACGGGCGACGGCCCGAACAGCAGCGGCACGCGCGGGAAGTCGTCGAGGCGTCATGCGCGAAACGTAGCGCCCGCTGTCCAGAAGTGGAAGGGACACCCGAGGCGCGGAACTTCGGCGCGCCTCTCCACAGGGAGTCTTGTCGAGTACGGTTCGGGAATGCTTCTGCCTCAAGTGGGCCCTTCGGAAGAGGCGCTTGCGCTCCTGCGATCTGACGCTGTCGCCACGGTGGCGACGATCAACGAGGACGGGTCGACGCACCTCAGCGCCGCCTGGGTGGGGCTCGACGGCGATGAGATCGTCTTCGCCACGCTGCCCGATCAACCGAAGCTGCGCAACCTGCGTCGGGATCCGCGAGTCGCGCTGTCGCTGCAATCCGATCGCATCAACGACTGGGGACTGCGCGAGTACCTCGTGATCGAGGGCCGCGCGCGTATCACCGAAGGTGGCGCCGCAGACCTGCTTCAGCACTTGGCGCACACGTACCTGGGGCCGGACGTCGTCTTCCCGGCGATGCCAGACCCGCCGCCGGGTTTCATCGTCCACATCACCATCGAGAGAGTGCGCGGCGTCGGTCCCTGGTCGTCCTAGCCGCCAACGTACGCGAAGACTCAGTCAGGGCAGTCAAGCGATCTCACGCGCCGGCGAGACGCGGCGTAAATTTGACCAGTGAAGGAGCGCCTGACTCTCGAGCCGATCGCGCACGATCCGGAGGTCGGCCGGTGGCTGGCCGCCCTCGAAGACGGACGCCGCGACACTTTCAAAGAGCTCGAGAGCGTCAGTCCGGAGATGGTCGATTGGTATCCGGATGCTCCGCTCAACAGCATCGGCTCATTGCTGTACCACATCGCCGTGATCGAAGCCGACTGGCTCGCCACCGAGATCCTGGAGCTGGACGAGAATCCCGCCTGACCTTGCCGCGCTTCTCCCTTGGCCCGATCGCGAACCGGACAGCCACCTGTCGCGGATCGACGGGCAGTCATTGGAAGACCACCGAGCTCGTCTCGACGGTGTTCGGCAGATCTTCCTCGCCCATCTACAGCCGATGACCAATGAAGACTTTCACCGCGTACGGGCCCTCGAGCCGTACGACGTCGCGCCCGACTGGGTGATCCATCACCTTCTCCAACACGAAGCCGAGCACCGCGCCCACATAGCCTGGCTTCGCGACACGTACGAGCCTGAGCGCGAGACCGAGCCGGCCTGAAAGGCAGGATCGCCGGGGTGAAGGCGGGTCAGGCGCCGGGCTTACGGTAGCTCGGAGAAAGCTTCTGGGCGGCGCCTGTTTGCGATCAGCGAGTACCGCAGTCCCGTCGAAGCCTGATTATTGGTGTCGTGAGCACTGACGAGGGCGCGCTGCGGGAACCCAACACCACCTACTACTCCAACGGCCGGGTCAAGAACCGTGGCGCCCACGTGGATGGCGAGATGCATGGGCCGTGGGAGTTCTATCGGCGGGACGGTTCGCTCATGCGCACGGGCTCATTCGATCATGGCCGCCAGGTCGGCGTATGGCGAACACTCGACCGTGCCGGCCAGGTGGTGTCGGAAACGGATCTCGGCAGCTGAGCGGTAGCGCATCCGGCGTCACACCGCGGCGAGGCGCTTGTAGCGGATGCGGTGGGGCTGGTCGGCGCTGGTGCCGAGCTCCTTGTGGCGGAAGGCCTCGTAGTCGGTGACGTTGCCCTGGAAGAAGCGCACCTGGCTGTCGCCCTCGAAAGCCAGGATGTGGGTCGCGATGCGGTCCAGGAACCATCGATCATGCGAAATCACGACGACGCAGCCGGGAAACGTTTCAAGGCCGGCCTCCAGCGCGCGCAGCGTGTCGACATCCAGGTCGTTGGTCGGCTCGTCGAGCAGCAGCACGTTGCCGCCCGACTGGAGCAGCTTGGCGAGGTGAACGCGGTTCCTCTCCCCTCCCGACAGCGCACCGACCATCTTCTGCTGGTCCGTGCCGCGGAAGTTGAAGCTCGACACGTACGCCCGAGCGGGCAGCTCGCGTGAGCCGACCTTGATGATCTCGGCGCCCTGGGTGATCTCCTGGAAGACGGTCTTGTTGGGCGCCAGATCGTCGCGGCTCTGGTCCACGTAGCTCAGCTTGACCGTGTCGCCGATCTCGATCGTCCCGGCGTCCGGGCCTCCCCCTCCACGATCATTCTGAACAGCGTGGTCTTCCCTGCCCCGTTCGGCCCGATGATCCCGACGATGCCAGAGCGCGGCAGCGAGAACGTCAGGTCCTCGATGAGGAGCTTGTCCCCATAGCCCTTGCGGAGGCCCTTGACGTCGATGACCGACTCGCCCAGTCGCGGCCCGGGCGGGATGGCGATCTCCAGCTCGCGCTGCTGAGCGCCCTTCGCGTCGGTCGCCTCCGCGAGGAGCTTCTCGTAGGCGGTCAGTCGGGCCTTGCCCTTGGCCTGGCGGGCCTTGGCGCCCATGCGCACCCATTCGAGCTCGCGCGCGAGCGTGCGCTGGCGCGCGTCGACCTGCTTCTGCTCGCGCGACATGCGCTCCAGCTTCTGCTCGAGCCAGCTCGAGTAGTTGCCCGCGAACGGGATACCCCTCCCCCGGTCCAGCTCCAGGATCCACTGCGCGACGTTGTCGAGGAAGTAGCGGTCGTGGGTGACGGCGACGACGGTGCCCGAGTACTCCTTGAGGAAGCGCTCCAGCCATTCGACCGACTCGGCGTCGAGGTGGTTGGTCGGCTCGTCGAGCAGCAGCAGGTCGGGGTGCGGCAGCAGCAGCCGGCACAGCGCGACGCGGCGCTTCTCGCCGCCGGAGAGCGTGGTGACGTCGGCGTCGTCCGCAGGACAGCGAAGCGCGTCCATCGCGATCTCGACGTTGCGCTCCACGTCCCACGCACCGGAAGCGTTGATCTTGTCCTCCAGCGCCGCCTGCTCGGCGCCCACTGTTCGTAGTCGGCTCCGGGTTCGGACCACTTGGCCATGACCGCGTTGTATTGCTCGATCAGGCCGTGGACCTCGCGCACGCCGTCGAGGACGTTCTCCTTGACCGCTTGGCGGGGTCGAGCTGCGGCTCCTGGCTGAGGTAGCCGACGCTGAACCCGGGCGTCAGCCGCGCTTCGCCGTTGAAGCCGTCATCGAGCCCGGCCATGATCCGCAGCAGGCTCGACTTGCCCGCGCCGTTCGCCCCGATGACACCGATCTTGGCGCCCGGGTAGAACGAGATGGAGATGTCCTCCAGCACCGTCCGATCGGGCGGATAGTGCCGCGACAGCTTGTAGGTCGTGTAGATGAACTCGGCAGGCACAGTGCCTAAAAAGGCTATCTGGCGCGGCCGCCACCCGCGCTAGTGCGCTCGGCCGATGAGGTTCTGGGTCGGATTAACCGACTGGGACTGGTTCGACTTCCTGGCGGCTCGGGCGCCGCTCGCGGAGGTCAATTTCATGGCAGGTAGAGGTTCGACGGCGATACGTCAGCAGACTTGGGCAGCATCTCGCTGGCGACCATCGCGTCTCGTATCGCCTTGTTTCCCGCCGCGGAGTCAGTGTTCTTCTGCAGCTGGCCCGAAAAGAAGTCCACCAACCCTTTGATGCCCTCCTTGTATGGCGCCAGCGAGTCCCGCCAATCGGGATGCTCTGCCTCCAGGTTGACCAATTCCGTATGTGTCTGGCTGTAGGCCTGCAATTCGAAGAAGGCCATCGCGTGGTAGGACGCCGGGGGCTGGTCGTGGTTGGTGTCGCGGAACTGCGCGACGTGCTTCGCTTCGTGCCGCAGCAGGATCTTCGCAACCTCGTCTTTGGGCTGGACCTTGAGCTGCGAATAGGCCCGGAGCCACACAGATGACCGTGCTCGATTGCGTCCACGCGGCGTAATCGGTGGCGAACAGATCCCCAACGGCAGGCTTCTTTGGGAAGACGCGTGGGGCTTCCTTGTCTCCACGGCAAGGTCCAGGATCGAGACTGAAGCCAGCGAAGGGTCGCTGGCCTTCAGCTGCTGCCACAGCACGCGCGCGCGGGCAACGTAATGGCTCTTGTCGTTTGCGGCATCGTCCGCGGCTTGCCGCGCTCGAAGAACCAGGTCCACGTAAGCGATGTCATCGATATTCTTGACGGGCACCACTGGCTCGGCCAAGACTTGCGCCAGAGTGTTGGCCATTGCCGCGAGTCCGTAAGCGATTGCTTCCGTTCCCGGACCAAGTATCCGCTCACTACGCGACGGGTCACCCATCAGCGGGCTCATTCGAGTGGGCCTTTCGACAGCCGCAGGTAAGGCGTTCGGCGCGATCGACCATCGCGTCGTCGCCAGTAGCGATGGCTGTATTGATGAGCGAGACGCGTTCGGCCTGACCCTCGACCGACGCGACCTCGGCGCGACGCCTCGCAACTTCGAGCTGCTGCATCTCCTGTGCGAACTCGTCGAGCGCATCGCCGTTGCCGAGCAGCGCCTCCACGATCACTCCTTCAGTCCGCATAACCAGATCTGCGCGGTGGAGAAGGACGCCCGGGACTGTGAACTCGCGACTCGTATCGTCGTCAGTGACCGTAGTGGTCAGAGATTGCTTGAACTGCATATAGGTGTCGCCTGGTGCTACCGGGACTTCCTCTACTACGTTCACAAACGCCCCCGTGTTGTCGCGGATGGCGCTCAGCTGTTCGAGGATGACGGCGCGAACCACGCCGCGCTTGCTCGTCTGTACGATTCCCTCAAGGAGGTCGTCGAGGCGCGAGATCGGAACTTCGCGGCGCGAGCTGCGATCGCCATTGAAGAAGCCGACGCGCACATCGGTGAGATGGAGCAACGTCACGAACTTCTGATTCATCTGTCGGAACACAAAGTTGAGCGTTCGACTGAGGTTGATGTTCTCGATCACGCGCTCGATCGCGGTCTCTTCCTCGGTTTTCGTAGTCTCCTCGTAACTGGTGTTGACCTCGACTTCGCGCTTGGCGGATGCCCGCATGGAGTGCTTTTCGGTGGCGGTGGCGACGTTCTTGACCGACTCCTCACGAGCCGCATTGGTGCTGCCTTTGGTGCCCGCCTTGGCCTTCGCGCTGCCCCAGCCCCAGCTGGCGCTGGCTTCGCCGTCGGCGTAGTACTCCTTGGTCGTCTCGAGCTTGCTCTGATCAGATTGCTCACGCTCGACCGATGTCTCCAGGTCCTGGGCGCTCTCTTCGGTCACCGAGTCGAGCACGCTTGACGACGCTTTCCGCGTCGTCTCGCGCTGTAGAAATGTCCGAACACTGATCTTTGTCTTCTCACCTGGCAGGAGCGAGAACGTCTTGACGATTTGACCTGCGCCATAGTCGCCCAGAAAGGACGACAGACGAATTGACTCGATCAGGTAGAGCCGGGGATCCGCCACTTCGGGAACCGGAACCGGATCAACCTTCTCCGTCCCGTCGACCAGCACGGTCTTGACGAGCCGCTGTCCGTTCAGCACATCGGTGACGATCCCGTCGATGACGTCATCGTCGTCCGGCGGAGTTGTGCCGCCCGGGTCCGGCGGTTGCGCGGCGATGACCCGCGAAGTGGGAGAAAGGCTTCCATTCACAGCCGAGGTCAAGGGTCTATCGAACATCCTGGCGGCGCTCGAACGGACGGGGATCTCGCGGACGGCCCGATTATCAGATGCGCCCGTGCGAACGTAGCTCGCAATCTTGCCGCGCAACTCATCGCGCGAGAACTTCTGTAGCTCTCTGAAAGCAGCGGTCGAGGACATCTCCAGTGCTGCGGGCAGAAATATGTCGTCGTCTTCGAACGACAGGGCGATGAAGTTCTTGCCCTCGTAGGAGGTGGGCTCGGGAATGTCATAGCGCAAGACCGGTGCGGTGCCACCCGGCTCGAGCTGAATCAGCGGCGCGTTTACGACCATGACGGCGCTCCTGTCCTTATGCCGGCAACCGGCTCATACCCCTCCACGGCTCGGTGATCCCACTCGCTCGTTGCGGCGACACGCAGCGTGCCATCGACGAGGACGGTTCCACATTCGATTCCGTTCGATCTTCGAAGCGCACGCCTTGTCGCCGTCCTCGGCCTGCCCCAACTCGACCAAAACGGTGCGCTCAAGTGCGAGCGCACGTCAAGGACTACTTTTGACGATCGACGCTTGACGAGCAGCTCGAGGAGGACGCGGCCATCGAGACGGCCGAACCGTCCGATCGGGCGGATAGTGCCGCGACAGCTTGCACGTGGTGTAGATGAACTAGGCAGGCAAGCGCAGCCACGGGTAACTTTGCCCGATGAAAGAGCGCCTGACTCTCGAGCCAATCGCCGATGACCCGGAGGTGGGGCGGTGGCTGGCTGCCCTCGAAGACGGCCGCCGCGACACGTTGCGCGAGCTCGATAGCGTCACTCCGCAGATGGTTGATTGGTATCCCGACGCTCCGCTCAACAGCATCGGCTCTCTGCTCTACCACATCGCTCTGATCGAGGCCGACTGGGTCGCCACGGAGATCCTGGAGTTGCCCGACAGCCCCGCAGAGCTCGCCGCGCTTCTTCCCTGGCCCGACCGCGAGGCGGATCACCACCTTTCGCGGATCGACGGGCAGTCGTTGGACGAGCATCGAGCACGTCTCGACGGTGTCCGGCAGTGGGCGCTGGCGAACCTGCGCCCGCTAACCAACGACGATTTCCATCGCGTGCGCAGTCTCGAGCCGTACGACGTCGCGCCCGACTGGGTGATTCACCACCTTCTCCAGCACGAGGCCGAGCACCGCGCCCACATGGCCTGGCTTCGCGACACCTACAGCTAGGCCAGCAGTCTCTCCAAGCCAGAGGAGCACGATCAGTGTCACTCGCACGTGTCCAGTTCTTTTCGGTCTCGCTCGATGGCTTCGGCACGGGAGAGGGATTGAGCCTCGAAGAGCCGTTCGGCCACGCCGGAGATCGCTTGCACGAATGGATGTTCGCCACCGGCTGGTGGCACGAGATGGTCGGCGAGCCGGGTGGCAGCCGCGGCATCGATGACGCGTTCCTGCGACTGCACGATCCCGGCGTCGGCGCGGAGATCATGGGCGCCGGGAAGTTCGGCTATCCCGGCTGGCACGAGAATCCCGAGTGGAAAGGCTGGTGGGGAGCAAACCCGCCCTTCCACACGCCGGTTTTCGTCCTGACCCACCACACCCGTCCGCCGATCGAGATGGAGGGCGGCACCACCTTCCATTTCGTCAACGCGCCACCGGCCGAGACACTTGCCATGGCCCGCGACAGCGCGCAGGGCCAGGACGTCCGCATTGGCGGTGGCGTCACCACCATTCGCGAGTTCCTCGAGGCAGGGTTGATCGACCACATGCACGTTGTAGTGGTCCCGATCCTGCTCGGCCGTGGCGTACGCCTGTGGGACGGCCTGGAGAGCCTTGAGAAGGACTACGTCACCGAGGCCACGGCCTCTCCCAGCGGCGTCGTCCACGTGACATTCAGTAAGTCGGAGGCCTGAGCACCGTTGCGGGAATCACCCGCTTCGATCACGTCGGGATAACCGTTGCCGACCTCGATGCGGCAGCTGCGTTCTTCATTGGGCTGGGCTGCGAGGTCGAGGGCAGCATGCGCATGGAGGGCGAGTTTGTCGACACGGTGATCGGCATACCGAACTCGCGTTCCGAGATCATCACGGTGCGTCTGCCCGACGGCGGGACCAGGCTGGAGCTGTCGGCCTTTGGTGGGCGGCATCGGGCAGCTCGAGGACATGTGGCTGATGGCTTACGTGCGCGGACCGGACGGCATCATCGTGGCCCTCGCCCAGCGACTCAGCTGACGGGCATCCCGAGGCCGCCGCCTCTGGGGCCCGTCGCGGACGTCCGTGCCCTCGCGCGGGAGGGTCAAGCGGCGAGAGGGACGTCTTGCGGCTAGCCTCGTTCCTTACGAGGAGGATGCGGTGGACAGCGAAAAGTCGGAGCTCGAGACCAAGGGCGTGGCGATCGAGCTTCTCGCGTCACTCGACCTGGAGCCTGAGCTCGAAGGAATGGCCGGTCGAGAGCTGCGCATGCGCATGGTGACCATCCAGCCAGGCGGCGTATTCGGTCCGATTCACGACCACCAGGGCAGGCCGGGCATGGTCTACGTCCTCCAGGGAACGATCACTGATCATCGCGATGGTGAGGCCACGGACTATGGGCCGGGTCCGGGCTGGCCCGAGGACGCAAAGACCGTCCACTGGCTCGAGAATCGAGGCACGAGTCCGGCCGTGGAAATCTCCGTTGATATCGTCCGGCGCTCGTGATCCACCGTCCGGGGGCGGCGCGTATCGCCGGCGTTGTCATGTTGGTCGCCGCCATCGCCGTCGGTTGCTCCGCCTCTGATGTCAATGTGCCGGCCACCGGAACCGCGACTGCGACTGCGACGACAAGTGCTACGAGCACCGCGACGTCGGACCTTCGTGGCGCCCACGTCCACGTCCTCGGCCTGTGGAGCGGACCCGAGTTCGCCAGCTTCGAAGCCGTCACGTCGGCCTGGGAGAAGGAGACCGGCGCGATCGTCGACTGGGAAGGAACACAGGACCTGTCCGGCGCCCTGGCCCGCCACGCTCAGGCCGGAGACTCGCCCGACATCGCGATCCTGCCGAACCTGGCGCTCATGAACCAGCTCGCCGACGCGGGAACGCTGATCCCGCTCGACTCCGTCCTGGACATGACAGCAGATCACCAGGGACTACGCGCCGGCATGGATCGAGCTCGGCAGCCATGGCGGCAAGCTGTACGGCATCTTCTACAAGGTCACGAACAAGGCGGCGGTCTGGTACAACCCGAAGGCCTTCGCGGCGTGCCGGCTACAACGTTCCCACGACGTGGACCGAGATGATGACGCTGGCCGACAGGATGGTTGCGGACGGGCACAGCTCCCTTCTCGGTCGTGGCCGCGAGCGGTCCGGCGAGTGGCTGGGCGCTCACCGACTGGATCTCGGAGATCGTGCTCAACAACTGCGGCCCGGATCTCTACGACCAGTGGGTCGCCGCGGAGATTCCCTGGAGCCAGGCGTGCATCAAGCAGTCGTTCGACATGTTCGCCAAGATCGTCTCGACCCCGGGATACGTCCTCGGAGGCAGTCGAGCGCATCATCGCGACAGGTGACGACGTGGGAGCAGACCCGCTGTACGCCGACCCACCGACCGCCTACATGTGCTATCTCGCGTCGTTCGCCCAGGCATTCATCGCCGCGAGCCACCCCGATCTCCGAGCCGGGTACCGACTACGACGTCTTCCGGTTTCCGACGCATCGACCCCGAGTACCAGGGGTCGGTCACCGTCGGCGCCGATATCCCGGTGATGGTCAGCGACACCCCCGCAGCGCGCTCGTTCATGACCTACCTCGCGAGCGCCGCGGCGCAGGAAACGTGGATCAAGCTCGGCGGCTTCACCTCCGTGAACCGCAGCGTGCTCGGCGGACGCCTACTCGGATCCGGTGGCGCGGACGGTGGCCGAGGAGCTCGCCGAGGCCAAGATCAGTCGGTTCAGTGCCGGCGACATGATGCCCCCGTCTGCTGCAACGGGCCTGGTGGGGGGCAATGCTGGACCTTGTCAAGGATCCGAGCCAGGTGGACTCGATCCTCGACACGCTGTCCGCCGCCGCCAGGAGCGCGCGATAGTCCTTGGACGCCGTTGACCCCTCGACCCGCGTCAGCGCTTCTTTCCGCCTGCGAAAGGATCTGCGGCTGCCTGCTGCATCCAGGCCGCGATTTGACGTTCATCGAACTCGTCGATTGACGCCAGCTCGACGCCGCGTGTCTGCTTGCCCATGCCGATCGGCGTCACCGGCGGTTCTGGCTCGAGCTCCGTACCGCGGATGAACATGAGCTTGACGTGGCCGTCGAACGCGCCGGACGCGAAGCACCAGCCGTCCGCCACGCCGTAGTACGCCATCCCCCACTTCACGGCGCGCCGGAGACCGGGCAACGTCTTGGCGGCGAGCGCATCGATCTGCTCCGCGATGCCGCGCTGGGGCTGCGGCAGGCTCGCGATGTAGGCGAACACGGGCGCGTCGCCCTCCGCGGTCTTTGGTCGCGGCAGCGTGGCGTTCGGCTCGGTCATTCCCCGATCGTGCCGAACGTGGCGCGGCCCTTCGGTCGATACGTCTGGATCGTGATGCCGCCCGGGGTCGCGCGTGACTCGACCAGCTCCAGGGCGTGCGTTGGGCCATGCTCGGGGAACAGACGCAGGCCGTCGCCGATCACGACCGGATAGATGGGCAGGTGGATCTCGTCAACGAGGTCGCGCTCGAGCAGCCAACGCAGCAGGTTGCCGCTGCCCTGCAGCAGCAGGTCGCGTCCGGGCTGCGCCTTCAGCTCTCGGATCCTGGTCTCGACGTCACCGTTGATGAAGTGCGTGTTCTGCCAGTCCGACTCCGTGCGCGTGGTCGAGGGCACGTGCTTGGGCACGACGTTGATGCCGTGCGTCACCGGGTCGCCACCGTCGTGGAACGGCCAATACTTCTCCCAGATGTCGAACGTCGTGCGCCCGAGCAGCATCGCGTCCATCCGCTCGTAGACGGACGTGATGAACGCGCCTTCCTCGTCGTCGCCGTACGGCGCCTGCCAGCCGCCGCGCTCGAATCCGAAGCGTCGGTCTTCGTCTGGACCGCCGCCGCCTTGATAGACGCCATCGAGGCTCAGGAACACCATTGCCGTCAGCTTCATGGGCTCAGGTTAACGCCGGCGGCCGGTTAGCCGGGCAGTACCCTTCGGATATGGCTCATGTGATCGATTACGTCGAACTAGCGGTTGACGACCTCCAGGAAGCCAAGGCCTTCTACGGGAAGGCACTGGCCTGGACATTCACCGACTACGGACCCGAGTACGCCGGCATGCAGGACCCCACGCGACCCGGCCACGAATTCGGTGGGATGTACGCGCGGCCGCCCACAGCCCGCGGTGACGGTGGCGTCCTCGCTCTCATCCGAACGGACGACGCGGACGCCGCGCTGGCAAGCGTCCTGGCTGCCGGCGGCCAAATCCAGGCGGAGCTGCATGAATATCCCGGCGGGCGGCGCTTCACGTTCGCCGACCCATCGGGCAACATCCTGGGCGTCTACCAGCCCGACGCGTAATCAGGAAGCGATCACGAGGCGCCGTCATGAAATTCGGGGTGGTCACGTCGTTCGGATCTGTTCACGACTACGTCGACATGGCCCGCGACGCGGAGGCGAGCGGCTGGGACGGTGTGTTCGCGTGGGACGACATCTCCGTCGACCGCGGCGACGTCTTCGACCCATGGGTGGTCCTCGGAGCCATGGCCGCAGTCACCGAGCGGATCACCCTGGGCGCGATGGTCTTCTCGCTTGCTCGCCGCCGGCCGTGGAAGGTGGCCCGAGAGACCATCACAATCGACAACCTGTCGAACGGCCGGTTCGTGCTCCCGGTAGGCCTCGGCGGCACCTGGGACGGCGGCTATTCACGAGTGAGCACGGACGAACCGCGCGCCGTGTGCGCGCCGAGAAGCTGGACGAGTGCCTGGACATCCTCGAGCTCGCTTGGTCGGGCGAGACCGTCAGCTACGAGGGCAAGCACTACTGGATGAAGGACCTGCGCTTCGACCGGCCCGTACAGCGACCGCGCATACCGGTCTGGCCGGTCGGGGCGTGGCCCCATCCAAAGTCGCTCAGGCGCGCGGCACGCTGGGACGGCGTAATCGTGTCGGATCTGTCAGCCGAGGCCGATCGTGACGACGTCTGGACCTCGCCGACCGCAGTTGCCGGCGTCGTGTCATGGATGGCCCAGCAGCGTGCGCCCAGAACACCGTTTGACGTCATCACTGAAGGCAGGACGTCAGGCGACGACACCGCCGCAGAACGAGCCAGGCTCAAGTCGCTGGTCGACGCTGGCGCGACTTGGTTCATCGAGAGCCGCTGGGACAGACGATGATTCGGCCGACACTGTGCACGAGCGCATTCGGCGCGGCCCGCCGCGACTCTAACGACGGCGGCCGATAGCCTTCGCGGATGGCTCAGCCCGAGTTCAGCGGCGCGCAGGATCGGCTGACTCTCAGGTTCCGCGACCCGGGGCTCGAGGAGCTCTACCAGAAGGCCGCGGGCGCCGAGAGCCTAAACGGCTTCCGCGCCATCGGGCTCGCGTCAGGCGTCGTCTGGACGCTTGCCGCGTTCCTGGTGCCGATGGCCACGGATGTGTCGCCCGAGTTCATGGTCACGGTGGGCCTGACGATGGCGCTGATCAGCTTTGTTGTCGTCGCCCTGTCTCGCTGGGCGACTACGCTGGATCGGCAGCACGCCCTCGTGACGCTGCTCACCTCTGCCAACGGAATCGTCATCCTGGCGCTCGCGTTGATCGCGGACTCACTGCCCGGCTATGCTGTGTCAGCGCTCATGCTGCTCTTCGCGTGGGGCTTCGTGTCGCGCACCCGCTTCGTGTACGCGGCCATCCGCAGCGCCGTGATTGGCACCGCCTTCGTCGTCGCGATCCTGCTGTATCGCGGGTCGGGCAGCCTGGTCCTCGACGTCCTCTTCTTCGTAGCGGCCGTGATCGGCACCCTGATCGCGCTGCGCATCCTCGAGAGGAACAGACGCCAGCTGTTCTACCAGGACACCGTGATCCGCCAGCAGCGCGAGCTGCTCGAGGTGGAGATTGCCAAGTCTGAGCAGCTCATCCTGAACATCCTGCCGGCCTCGATCGCCCGGCGCCTGCGCGACGGCGAGACGACCATCGCCGACGACTACCCCGCCGTGTCCATCCTCTTCGGCGACATCGTAGGTTTCACGCCGCTCTCCGCGAAGCTCAGCGCACACCAGCTGATCGAGCTGTTGAGCGGGCTCTTCTCACGCTTCGACGACCTGGTGACCGAGCACGGCCTGGAGAAGATCAAGACGATCGGCGACAACTACATGGCCGTGAGTGGCTTGTCGGGCGAAACCAACCACGCCGTGAAGGTGGTTGGCCTGGGCTGGCGATGATCGAGGAGGCGCAACGTCACGAGGCCGCCGGTCAGAAGGTGCAGCTGCGTGTCGGGATCAACTCGGGTCCGTCGCCGGCGGCGTGATCGGGACACGCAAGCTGGCCTTCGATCTGTGGGGCGACACCGTCAACGTCGCCAGCCGGCTACAGGAGCTGGGTCCGCCAGGTCAGGTCCACATGAGTGAAGCTACCTGGATGCTCGTGCGCGATCACTACGAGTGCACGCCGCTCGGGGATAGCCAGCTGCGCGGCCACGCACACATGCAAACCTACTCGGTAGCCGGCCCGCGCCAGGCCTAGAAGGGAGGGCCTCACGCCTTTCAAGATCTGATGTTGCGGTTGACTCGGAAGAGGTTGGTTGGGTCGTAGCGCGCCTTGCCGACGCGAGGCGCTCGTAGTTCGCGCGATACGCCTCGGCGGTCCTGTCGTCAGACTCATCGGCCGTCTGGAAGTTGACGTAGTTGCCGCCCGTTGAATATTCCTTGAGCGCCTGCCATGCGCGGCGCACCCATTCCGTGTTGGAGTCGCCGGCGGCACTGTCGGGCGCCCACATCGCCTGGATGACGCAGGCGAACGCAGCGTCGCGATTTCCCACGGCGCCGTCATTCTCGGGATGGTCATTGACGGCGCCATCGACCTGGAACAGGACAATCTGGTTGGCTGGCGCCTTGAGTTCGACGAACTGCTCGTTGAAGGTCGCGAACAGCTCAGCGCTCAGTCGGGGGACAAACTCCGACTTCCAGTAGTAGTGCATGCCACTCGGCTGAGTGGCGTCGAGCATCGTCTGCTGGGCGATGTAGTCCTTCTCCTTGATGAGGTCCGCCAGCGGCTCGCCATACGCCTTGATGGGCGCAAGGTCCACGGCTCAGGTATCCAAATCCGCCTCCCAGGGTGAGCCCGGCGACGCCCGTAGCAGACACGAATCCGAGCGTGGTAGCAAGGCCGAGTGTCTGCGTCTGCGGGTCGACGTCGCCCAGCGTGCAGCCGGGCCCTACGCGGGCCAGGCGTTCAGCGGCGTCGACCCGGACGTAACGCATTCCCGACATGTCGAGCGTCAAGCCGCCATCTGTTAGGGCAAGCCCCGCGATGTTGTGCCCGCCGCCCTTCATCGACAGCTCCACGTCGTTGTCTCGCGCGAAGTTGACTGTGGCGGCGACGTCCGGCGTGGCACGCGGGCGTACTACGAGCCCGGGCCGGGTCGTGATCATCCCGTTCCAGACCTGAGTCGCCTCGGCGAAGCCCGCCGCGTCCGGCTGGAGAACCTCTCCTGCCAGAGTGGCAGCGAACGCATCCCGGTCTTGATGCGAGAGTTCGATTGGAACACCCGGAAGACCGGTCAGTCGCATGTCAGCATCTCCTCGGGGTGCAAATCGACAGCATGAGGGATGGCGTGTTCACAAGCAATCACGCTCGCCGATGACATCGCGAGTCCGCACCTTCGACCTGTATGCTCGGACTCGATAGCCCATGACTCGCGACGACAACGGTCCATCCACCCTGTCCGTCGGGATCCAGGCCCGGCTGGACTGGCTGCGGTCACGGATGTGGTTCATCCCCGGCGCCTTCGCCGTTGGCGCCACGATCGCGGCGTTCGTACTTGTCTGGGTTGATCACCTGATTGACCAGTCGATGCCCGGCGAGTTGAGCGGCGTGCTCTTTGCCGGCGGACCAGACAGCGCGCGGCTCGTGCTCTCCACGATCGCCGCCGCCATGCTCTCGTTCACTGCGCTCGTGTTCACGGTCACGATGCTCGTGCTCCAGCTGGCCAGCGGCCAGCTCTCGCCGAGAGTCATGCGAACGTTCCTCCGGGATCGGACCACGCAGACCGTCCTGGGGTTGTTCGTGGCGACGTTCCTGTACTCGCTGCTTGTACTGCGAGAGGTCCGCACCCCTGTCGACGGCGGCTCCTTCGTCCCGTCCATCGCGGTGACCGTTGCGTACCTGCTCCTGGTCGCGTCGGTCGGAGCATTCGTGTTCTACATCCACCACATGGCCCAGGCGATACGGGCGGTCAGCGTCCTGCGCAGCGTCGGCGATGAGACCCGCGCGACCATCGAACGGCTGTATCCCGATCCGTTCGAAGGCGTGGCCGAGTCGCCGATCCCCGGCCTCCCGACGCGGGCTCCCGATCAGCTCGTCATTCAGGAACAGACTCCCGGTGTCATCACCGCGGTGGACGAGGAGCGGCTGGTGGAGATCGCCCGCGAGCATGCCTTGACCGTCGCGCTGCCCTACCAGGTAGGCGACTTCGTGCCGCAGGGCGCGCCGCTGCTCGCGCTCTGGTTCAGGGCCGATGGTCCGCCGGACACGACGCTCGTTAGCCGACTCGTGGGAACTGTCCAGATCGGGCAGGAGCGGACGATGACCCAGGACGCGGCATTCGGCTTCCGCCAGATCGTCGACATCGCGGAGCGTGCCCTGTCTCCCGGCGTCAACGACCCGACGACCGCCGTCCAGGCCCTTGACCAGATTCATGACCTGCTGCGCCGGCTTGCCGTTCGTCGGTTCCCGTCGTCCTTCAGCCTCGACGATAGGGGCGACGTACTGCTGCACCTGCCGCGGCCGAGGTGGCCCGACTACGTTGCTCTGGCTCTGGACGAGATCCGCCAGTACGGCAGTGGCTCCATCCAGATCACCCGCCGTCTCCGCCACCTGCTGCTCGACGTCCAGACGGTGGCGCCTGCCGCCCGCGAGGAGCCGATCGCGCGCCAGTTGCAACTGCTCGACGCCGGGATCACCACGGCTTTCTCAACACCGGAGGACCGGCTCGCTGCCGCCGTTCCAAGCGCGTCCGGCCAAGGCCCCGCCGAGGATCCCGCCGGGACCTCGCACTCGGATCCGGATGCCGGAGCTGCCCCCTGACGGAGTCAGCCGCCTCGATAGCCGGTGGGAGTCTTGTCCTCCACCAGATCCGGATCGCTCTTGGCTGTCGGGACGATCTCCGTGTAGGCGCCATATCCGTAGTACCGGTTTAGACCGAAGAAGTAGCCCGTATCCTCGGTGACGACGGCCGGGTCGTAGGGCGGTGCGCCGGCGACGTGCTCTCGCGTGCGATCGATGTGTACTTCGTCAGCTGTGATCAGTGTGATGGCCCCAACAGGAATGAAGGACTTGTGTTCGCCAAAGCCCAGGATGCCGCCGCTCCCGACCTCCATGAAGCGGACCTTGTGCGCGACATCGTCGATCATCAGCGCTTCGATCTTGCCCAGGTCCTGGCCATCCTTGTCCCTGACCATCCGCCCCCGGATGTCCTCGTCTGAGCCTGACACGGTTTCGTCGTTGTCGCGCAGCCTGCTGAGCTTCGGAGAATCATCTGCGTGGTCCTGCTGTGCCGCGGTCTGGTCGAGAGTCATGGGTCAGACCTCCTGATTTCTTGCCGGTGGCCGGTTCTGGCGCCGATGGGATGACGCCGTCGCGCTCGTGGCGCCTGCTTGCGCGAGGTCGTGCCATGTACCCGAATGCGCGTGACGTGTCGTTCATCTGGCCACTCTGGAGCCCAAGACAAGTGCGGTCATGACAGCCCGTCATCCCCGCCGCGCTCCTCAATCGCGGCGGCACCGAGGGTCGCTGGGCTAACCGCCCTTCTCGAACAGGCGCTGCTCCTCTACCGTTCTTTCGGCCAGTGGCTCGACTTCGAGTCGGTCGTCGGGAATCCGCAGTCCGCTCTCGACCGACATGCCATAGGTGCCCTCAGCCAAGCGCTCCTCCGCACGCACGACGGCCTCGAGCCGGCTCCGCAGGTCGGAGGCAAGGGCAGTGGCGACCGCCTCAGTTGCGAGACCGCTGCCCGCGTCTCCGTACTCACCTGTCTGCTGGCGCTCCACGCGCCCTTCGTCCGAAATCTCGCCCCCGAGCTTCAGCAGCTCGGATTCAATCCGTGCCCTCTCGCGTGCTACCAGTTCACGGGCGCGTGTTAGTTCCACGATCACCTCCTCTGCTCAGAATATGCCGCACGGCTTCAGCCGCCGAGGCCAGGAATGTGAGCGTAGGCGGACAGCGCGGGTTGGCCACCGAGGTGGGCGTAGAGGACGCGTGAGCCGGCTGGGATGTCGCCGGAGCGGACCATGCCGATCAACCCTGCCATCGACTTGCCCTCGTAGACCGGGTCCGTGAGCATGCCCTCCGTGCGCGCGACCAGGCGGATGGCCTCGATTGTCTGCTCGTCGGGAATGCCGTAGGCGGGTCCGGCGTAGCCGTCCACCACGGTGATCTCGTCGGCGCGCAGATCCCGGTCGACCCCGATCGCCCGCGCGGTGGCTCGGGCGATGCGACTCACCTGATCGATCGTCTTCGCGAGCGTCTTGGAGGCATCGATGCCGATCACTCGACGGTCTCCCCTCCCCTCCAGCGCGGTGCCCGCGATCATGCCGGCATGGGTCGACCCGGTGACCGTGCACACGATCACGGTGTCGAAGAAGACGCCGAGTTCCCTCTCCTGCGCGCTCACCTCGCGCACCCAGTTGGCGAAGCCAAGACCACCGAGCGGATGGTCGGACGCCCCGGCGGGGATGGGATACGGCTTGCCGCCGGCGGCCTCGACCGAGTCGAGCGCCGCCCGCCAGCTGTCGCGGATGCCGATGTCGAAGCCCGCCTCGTCGATGCGCACGTCGCCGCCCATGATCCGCGTCAGCTGGATGTTGCCGACCACCTCGTAGCCGGGATCGTCCCAATCGACCCAGTGCTCCTGGACGGTGACGACGTTGAGGCCCAGGTGCCTTGCGACGCCGGTGACGGCGCGGGTGTGGTTCGACTGGATGCCGCCGATCGAGACGAGCGTGTCGCATCCCTTGGCCAGCGCGTCGGCTGCGAGGTACTCGAGCTTGCGCACCTTGTTGCCGCCGAAGGCAATGCCGCTGTTGCAGTCCTCGCGCTTGGCCCAGATCTCGACCTTGCCGCCCAGGGCGGCGGAGAGTCGGGGCAGCGGATGGACGGGCGACGGCCCGAACATCAGCGGCACGCGCGGGTAGTCGTCCAGGCTCATGCGCTTAACGTAGCGCCTGACAGACCAACTGCAACTCCAGACGCATCGCTGGCCGGCAGACCGTCAACACGCAGGTCGTCGTTGCCGGGCCATCATCCAGATGAGGGTCGGGGTGACAGGATCACAACTGCAGTGTCGCGCGAGCGCCGGGCGGCGAAGACCTTCAGATCCTTGTCGTATTCGGCCCACCTGGCCCACAGTCGGGGACGCTCGTCGGGGTTGGCTGCGTGGGCGTGCACAGCGCGCGATTCGCCTGGCAGACGATGCGGTCCACGAAACGGCTCGGCCCCCAACCGAATCGGATCGTATGGTTGCCGTGCTGAGCCGCGCTAGAGCCAGACGGACCAACTCTCCCGATCCGACCCCATCAGGAATGTGCGCCAATCGTCCTACGCTCTTGGGCATTAGGACGCCAGTTGGGGCGTGCTCGGGCAGCTTGGTCCATGATGGTCGCGACGTGACTGGGCTGAAGAACACCATTTCCGGCGCCGTCGGCGATGCGCTGCATTCGCGCCGACGGCGCCGCGACCGAGTAGCGATCATGCGCCTTTACGGTCCCATTGGCGGTGGTCAGCACAACGCAGAGCAGCTCGAGCTCATCCGCCGGTTGCGCATCAATCGTCGAGTGCGCGCGGTCGTCCTGGACATCGACTCGCCCGGGGGTGGTGCGACAGCATCTGACAACCTGTTCCACGCTCTGCACAGGCTCGCAGCCCAGAAGCCGCTCGTCGCCGCCATCACCGGCACTGGGGCGTCCGGCGCCTATCTTGCGGCGGTCGCGGCCGACACAATCGTGGCAGCGCCCACGTCGGTGGTCGGGTCGATCGGGGTCATCAACGTCGCGCCGCGCGTGCCGCGTCTGCTTGAGCGCCTGGGCGTCGACGTGTCGGAGCACACCGCCGGCCGGCTCAAGGGCATGGGGGCGCCATGGCGCCCGGAGTCGGAACCGGAGGCCTCCAAGGAGCAGCAGCTCGTCGACGACATCTACGACGTCTTCGTGGATCGGGTTGCTCAGGGGCGCAATCTTGCTAACGACCAGGTGCGTGAGCTCGCCACGGGCGAGGTTTGGCTCGGCAGCCAAAGTGTCGACCTTGGCCTGGTTGACCAGATCGGAGACCTTGAAGACGCCGTCGAGCTTGCGGCGGCCAAGGCCGCGATCCCAGCCAAGTTTGCAATTGCGCACCTGCCGCGGCCGCTCTTCAGGAGAATCACGGATCGCTTCGCGATGACCGTCGCCCGAAACCTGGCCGACGAGGTCGAGACCCATCTGGGTGGTCACTACCGTCTGTAGTTGGCGGGTTCTTTGAAACCTCCAAGCAACCGCACATGAGTCTCAAATCTGTGACACCCAATGTGGCACGTGAGATGAGCAAGCTGTGGGGCATGGACGACCTGGAAGCGGCCTGGATCGACGTGCACGACGCCAATCTGAGGATCAGGTGGAACGTCGGGCGGCCGACCCATGACGAACGTCGTCAGCCGTCATGGCAGCAGTTCGCATTCGATCCTCTCGAGACGCCCGTGGTCGGTCACCGCAACCGCTCGATCGCCGCGGGCGGCGATACCGAGCTCGAATGCGTGCGGGACATGGCCCGTCAGCTGGCCTCCCTGAAGACTCGGATGGCAGCCTGACCAGGGGAATGCTCTGAGAGCTCACCCTTCTTGGATTCGCCGGCTGTGGAAGCTCGCTCCTGAACAAGCGCCTGGACGTGCGCCATCGGGTGAAGGTCGGCACCGTCAGCTGCAGGCTGGGGTTGGCGCGCCGAGCATCTCGTCGAACATGATCCGGTTCATCCAGGGCACTCCCTTAGATGCGCGCGGCACACAGCTCGGTCCATCGATTCCGGTGTGGCCGACATATCGGCGGCAATCTTGCTCCATGAGGCCACCTCGGACCACCATTGACGCTCAACCCGGGCGACTAGCGCTCAATACGCGGCTCATGGCATGGCCTTGGGTCTCGTTTGAGCCGATGATGTCGGTGTGACCGGAAATGGCGAGCTCTTCCCGGCGCTGGGCGCGAGACGACTGCTTCGGGTGACGCCGGGCAAGTGATGTTGATACCGTAGAGGCGATGAAGATCCGGGCACAGCGCCGGCGTCTGATCATGATCGCGGCCACCGTGCTCGCCGTTGCCAGCATGGCCCTGGGCACTGGATCGGCCGCGGCCCGGACGCGGTTCACGTACGTCTTTCCTGTCGTGGGTCACTCGGGTTATGCCCACAAGCATCACGGCTATCCGGCGAGCGACATCATCGCCGCCTGTGGGCTGCCGGTCGTGTCACCGGTCGACGGAGTAGTGCTGGAGCTCAGTCGCGTTGACCGCTGGGATCGCAAGGTGAACGACGGCGCCACGCGCGGTGGGAAGTTCGTCTCGATCAAGGGCGTCGACGGCGTTCGCTATTACGGCTCGCACCTGTCGAAGGTCGCAAAAGGCCTCAAGCCGGGCGTTCAGGTCAGCGCCGGCCAGCGCATCGGCAACGTGGGCCGTACGGGCCGTGCCGGCGCGTGCCACCTGCATTTCGGTATCTCACCGGTATGCGCGGGCACTGGCGACTGGTGGATCCGTCGTGGCGTCGTGTGGCCCTGGCCGTACCTGGACACGTGGCGGCTGAAGGTCGCTCCGGCGCTCCGGCGCTCGCCGCGCCACGAAGTCAAGACGTGGCTGGCAGCCAACGGGTGCCCTACCCACAAGTAGGAGCTAAGCGACGGCTAGCGGCTTTGCCTGCCTGGCCTTCGCCCACACCGCGGATCGGTTACGGCCACCAGCCTTGGCCTGGTAGAGAGCCTCATCGGCGCGCCGGAACCAGGCGTCGTCGTCGAGTGCCAGGTCCGACCTGCCAATCGTCAAGGCCCCAACGGAGATCGTGACCCTGTCATGCGGCGGGTTGGCCGGGTGAGCCAGGTCCAGTGACGCAATCGATTCTCGGGTGCGTTCGGCGACATCGCGGGCTGCGGTGCTCGGAGTGCTTTTCATGAGTAGCACGAACTCCTCGCCGCCGAAGCGATAAACGCCGTCCTCGGGGCGAAAGGACACGGCCAGGCGGCCAGCCACGGCCTGCAGGACGGCATCACCTGCGACGTGGCCAAGCTCGTCGTTGATGCCCTTGAAGTGGTCGAGATCGGCCAGCATGAGAACGAAACGCTCTCCGTTGCGACTGATGCGCGAACGGATCGCCAACAGGTCGCTCCTGAGACCAAGCCGGTTCTTCAAGCCCGTCAACGGGTCAGTCCGAGCCGCCTGATCAAGGATCGTGTTCAGGGCCGCAAGCTTGACCTGGTCCCGCCCGGCCTGCCTGTTGAGAGCGTTAATCCGGTTCGTGTTGACGAAGCTGACGACGCGCGAGTGGTAGCCGGCGAAATGGCCGTACATGCTCACACCCGATGAAACTGCAAGCAGCGCCAGCTCAGTGCGCAGGTCGTAACGCGCCGAGACGCCGGCCATCACCAGATATGCAACTGTCAGGACGACGTGCATCAGCAGCCATGCGCTATGCACCCTCGTCGACCAAGGGATAACAAGAGCGACCACGGTGGGCAGCAGAAGAAGGTAGCCAAAGGAGATCAGATCCATCTCTGGATACGACAGCCCCAGCCGGACAATGCCAAGGTCAACGAGGGTCAGCACGGCGACAACCGGCAACACCGAGGACCGAAGCCACTGTCTCGACATGACAACGAGGGCCACAATTGCCGCGACCGCGAGCGCCACGTTTATGACAATGAACATGTCGGCAGCGTCATGACCAACGGGTGTAAGCACGAGGATGTCCAGCGCCGCGGCGACGATCACTATGCGCATGCCATTCCGTGAGGCGTCCGAGAGCCGCCGCCGTTCGCTGGCCCAGAAGCGTCTCGATGAGGCGGGCTCGAGCGGGGTGAGCCAGCGAGCTCGCTTCGCCTTCAGGTCCTCGAACAGGGCACGGGTCGCGTGCCAACCGCGCCCGAAGGAAGGGCGCAGAGGTCTGTCACTGGCAAGCATGTTGTGCACGAAGTTGGACCTGATGACGGCTGTGCATCGAGAGTGGTAGAAGATGGACTGGTGCACAACGGACCAGATGCCTGACCGCTTAGCTAGCCTGTACTAGCTCCCGAGCTCGGCTCCGACTGGGACAGGTTGCAGGCATCGAACGGCGTATGCGGGCGACAATGACGGCATGTTGATCGACATCGACACTGGACGAGCCATCGACCTGGTCCCCTACCGTGCGCAGTTCGACACTCTCAAGAGTCGGCTGACGGACGAAGAGTTCGATGCCATGGTCGAGCGGATCAACGAGCTGGTCGATGCGAGCGGCGCTGAGATCGCGACCTCGGACTGGCTGCCGGGTGGCGATTGGACCGGATCCCCGTTCGAGGTGATCTTCAGGAAGGCCGCCCCAGGCGACCAGGACCGATCCGCGATGTTCTTCGGCCAGATCGTCTGGTACGCCGTCATGCGGCGTCCCGATCGCTGGGGATCGCGCAAGTACGAGCTCGACGGCAAGCAGATCCGCAGCCGGACTTACTTCAGACTCTCGAAGTAGGCGGCATCCGGCCGCGACACTCGCGGCTCGCCTATGGCCGCTCAGTTGGCTCGTGCCAGTGATTGCCCGGCAGGAGGATCCGCCCGGCTTCGGACGGGCCCCAGGTGCCTGGTTCGTACTGGTACGGCGCCGCACTATCGGCGAGCGCGCCGTCGACCACTCGCCACGCCGCCTCAACCCAGTCTTCCCGGGCGAACAGGGATTGGTCGCCATGGATGGCATCGCCGATCAATCGCTGGTACGGCGGACGCACGTCCGGGCTCTGGCGGGCGGCGTACAGCTCGACCGGCTGGCCGACCATCGCCTCGCCCGGCTTTTTGGCCCGTGCGCCGAGCGAGATGGACATGTCGGGCGTGAGCCGGAAGCGGAAGTAATCGGCATCGGGCGGCTCGCGCTCGCCGAACACCGCATGCGCCGGTGGCTTCAGCTCGACCCTGATCTCGGCCACTGTCACGGGCATGCACTTCCCGGTCCGGATGTAGAACGGCACCCCACTCCAGCGCCCGGTATCGACACGCAACCGGAGCGCCGCGAACGTCTCCACTGTTGAGTCGGCAGCCACTCCCTTGACGAAGCGATAGCCCTGGTACTGGCCGCGCACGACGTCCGCGGGCGTCAGGGGCGCGATCGAGTCGACGACCTTGAACAGCTGATCCCGGATCGCCTCAGGCGAGTGGTCCGCTGGTGGCTCCATGGCCAGCAGGCTCACCACCTGCAGGAGGTGGTTCTGGACGACGTCGCGAATCGCCCCTTCCGCGTCGTAGAAGACGCCGCGGTCGGCGACGTCGAGCTTCTCGGGCATGTTGATCTGGACGCTCGCGACGTGGTCGCGAATTCCAGATGGGCTCGACGAACGAGTTGGCGAAACGGAAGTAGATCAGGTTCTGGACCGGCTCCTTGCCGAGGTAGTGGTCGATCCGGAAGACGTCGGGCTCGGCGAAGACCGCGTGGATCCGCTTGTTGAGCGCCTTCGCAGAGGCGAGGTCGCGTCCGAACGGCTTCTCGACGATGATCCGCGCTCCAGCGGAGCAACCCGAGGCGCCCAGGTTGTCGACTACCTCGCCAAACAGGGCCGGCGGAACCGCGAGGTAGTGGAGCGGATGCTGAGCGTTGCCGATCTCACGGCGCAGGGCGCGGAAAGTCTCAGGGTCATCGTCGGACCCCTTGACGTAGTGCAGGTGTTTGGTCAGAGCGCGGGTGGCGGCCTCGTCCGTGAAGCCGTGGACACGCAAGCTCGCGCGCGCGCGCTCACGCAGGCTCTCGAGATCGCCGGAGCGGGCCACGCCGACGATCGGCACGTCCATACCCTCGTCGCGGACGAGCCCGGCCAGGGCCGGAAAGATCTGCTTGAACGCGAGGTCACCGGTGGCCCCGAAGAACACGAAGGCGTCCGAGCTGGTCGTGTTCATCCGCCCACCCGACGCATGCGCTCCAGCTCGCGCCGGAGGCGCTTGCTCGGCCGGCCTTCTCCGCGCACAACCCTGATGCCAGGAGCGAGCTCGGAGACCACCGGCGGTGGCGTGTGGTCGACGTAGCAGGTCGCGGCGACTGGCGCACCGACGCGCGCGTCGATTACGCGCACGACTTCGACGATCCGTTCTCGCTCGGCAATCAGCGCGTCGATGCGGTCGCCGGCATGGATCTTCGTCGATGGCTTCGCCGCACTGCCATTGACACGTACGTGGCCGCCGTCACACAGCTGCGTTGCGAGTGGCCGTGTCTTGACCAGGCGAACGGCGCACAGCCATCTGTCGATACGTGTCTCGTTGGCCGTCTCGCTCGCGCTCACGTCTCGATTGTGGCTGATCACGCGCGGTGAGGTCGCGTGGCGTCGAAAATGCGTTCATCCGGAGCAGCACAGGAAGGAACACCGAGCATGGATCACGAGCCGACCGGCACGGGCGAGGCCGTCCTTGTCCGCAACCAACGGACATACGACGGTCAGCAGGGGCTCACCTACGGCGAAGGCATATTCGCGCACAACTCGGGCGCGCAGAAGCTATGCCTTCATACCCTGCGGATTCCGCCCGGCGGACGCGCCAAGGTGCACCTGCACGCGAGCCACGAGACCGCGATCTACCTCATCGCGCGGCACGGTCTCCGTCCTTCACGGCTCGGGTCTGACGCATCGGACCGAGATGGAGCCTGGCGACTTCCTGTATATCCCGGCCGATTGCCCGCACCTGCCGATCAACACTGGAAACGTCGAAGCGTTCGCCGTGCTCGCGAGGACCGACCCGAACGAGCAGGAGAGCGTCGTCCTGCTCCCCTCACTCGAAGCCGTGATCGATGATCGCCTGGCCGGCGCGGGCGTTCATTCCTAAGCTGAACCGTCACCCCGGGCCGGACGGCGCTCCCGGCTCGAGGCCTGGTGGCCAGCTCCAGCTGCGCAGCGTGCGCATGTAGTTCGCACGCTCGAAGGCAGACGGGTCGGCCACGGCGGCAGCGCTCGCGCTGCCGCACAGCTGACGCACCGACTCGTACTCGTGCTCGGTCAACCACGCCTGCATCTCCGCGGCCATCGTGCCCAGGTATTCCGGACCGTGGTGCAGGAGCGCCGACGTGGTCATCGCCACATCGGCACCGACTGCGATCAGCTTGAGCGCGTCCATGCCGCTCCATACGCCCGAAGTCGCACCAAGCGAGACGTCAGGTCCGAGCTGCGGACGCAGAATGCCGATCCAGCGCAGCGCCTGACGCGCGTCGGACGGCCGCGAGAGCTCGTGGTTGGCGACGACATCGAACGTGTCGAGGTCCAGGTCGGGCTGGTAGAAGCGGTTGAAGAGAACCAGCCCGTTCGCGCCGGCGGCCACGACTCGCTCGGCGAACGAGGCGAGCGCGGTGTAGTGCGGGCTGAGCTTGACGGCAAGCGGGACGTCAACCGCCGCGCGGACCGCCGCGATGGTGTCGAGGTCGGCCTGTTCCACATCGGCCGGCGAGAGGTGCGGGTCTGCCGCGAGGTGGTAGATGTTGAGCTCGATCGCGTCCGCGCCGGCATCGGCGAACAACCGCGCGTAGCGCACCCAGCCGCCATCGCTGGTCGCGTTGAGGCTCGCAATCAAAGGAATCGAGATCCTGGCGCGAACCTTTTCGAGGTTGGCCAGATAGCGCTCGCCGGCGTCGATCAGTTCCGGCATAGCCGGGAAATAGTCGAGCGCCTCTGCGAAGTGGTTGGTCCCCTGTTCGAGCGCGGCGTCCAGGTTGAGCTCCTCGGCCCGGATCTCTTCCTCGAAGAGCGAGGGCAGGACGATCGCGCCGGCTCCGGAGGCTTCGAGCAGCGCGGCCGCGTCCGGCTTCGCCGTCAGTGGCGAGGCCGACGCGACGAGCGGCGAGCGAAGCTCCAGGCCCAGATAGCGGGTGCTCATGTCGAGGGTCATGACGCTACCCGGTTGGCCGGGCGCGAACCGGCGTCGCTTTCAACTTCTTCGACCACCTCCGGCGGAGGCAGGTGTGGGACGGTCCGGCTGATGCCTGCCAGCTGTTCGTAGTAATGCCAGCGTTCATTGACGTCGGCCTGCGCCAGCGTGGCGAGCTCGGCGGCCCGCTCCGGGTGCGTCCGCTCCAGGACCGCGAAGCGAGTCTCCGAGCCCATGAAGTCGCGCAACGGGATCGAAGGCTTCGTCGAGTCGAGCTTGAACGGCTGGCCGCCTTCGACCTCCGACGGTCTGAAGCGGTACAACGGCCAGTAGCCGGAGCGCACGGCGTCCTTCTGATGGCTCATCGAGAGCGACATGTCGATGCCGTGCGCGATGCACGTCGAGTAGGCGATGACGAGCGACGGGCCGGGCCAGGCGTCGGCCTCGAGCAGTGCACGCAACGTCTGCTGGTCATTGGCACCCATCGAGACCTGGGCCACGTAGACGTTGCCGTAGGCACGCGCGATTGCGCCCAGATCCTTCTTGGTCAGGCTCTTGCCGGCCGCGGCGAACTTGGCCACGGCCCCGCGTGGCGTCGCCTTGCTGGCCTGTCCGCCGGTGTTCGAGTAGACCTCGGTGTCGAGCACCAGGATGTTCACGTTCCGGCCGGAACTGAGCACCTGATCGAGCCCACCAAAGCCGATGTCGTACGCCCAGCCATCACCACCGATTATCCAGATGCCCTGCCGGACAAGGCTGTCGGTCAGAGCGAGGAGCGAACGCGCCTCCGCACTTGACGACCCGAGCCCCTCGAGGGACTCCCTGATCTGCCCGACGCGCTCGCGCTGACGACGGATCTCCGCCTCGTCGGCCTGGTCAGATTCGAGCACCTGGGCGACGATCTCGCTGCCGATCTCCGGTGCGAGCGCCTCGAGCAGGCGGCGCGCCTGATTCGTCTGCGCGTCGAGCGCCAGGCGGAAGCCCAGGCCGAACTCAGCGTTGTCCTCGAAGAGCGAGTTATTCCATGCCGGCCCGCGCCCTGTGGCGTTGACCGTCCACGGCGTCGTGGGCAGGTTCGCGCCGTAGATAGAGGAGCAACCAGTCGCATTAGCGACGACCATCCGATCGCCGAACAGCTGGCTGACCAATCGGATATATGGCGTCTCGCCGCAGCCACCGCACGCGCCCGAGAACTCGAACAGCGGCTCGAGCAGCTGGCTGCCCTTGACTGTCTCCGATGAGACGAGATCGTCGGCGAGCCGCGGGATGGTCTGGAAGAAGTCCCAGCGCTCACGCTCGACATCGCTGTGCTCGTGAACGGGCTCCATGTTGATTGCCTTGTGTCGGACCTCCGTCTTCGACTTTGCCGGACACACGTCTACGCACACGCCGCAGCCGGTGCAGTCGTCGGGCGCGACCTGGATCGTCAGCAGGTGGTTGGGCAGCTCGCGCGACCGGAACTCCTTGTGGATGAAGCTGGCCGGCGCGCCGGCCAGCGATGACTCGGGGAAGACCTTCATGCGAATCGTGGCGTGCGGACAGACCATCGCGCACTTGCCGCAGTCAATGCAGATGGCGGGATCCCAGACGGGGATGCTCTGCGCGATGGCGCGCTTCTCGTATTTCGTCGTCCCGCTCGGGAAGGTGCCGTCAACCGGCAGAGCGCTGACCGGCAGCCGGTCGCCATCGCCGGCCATCATCACCGCAGTCACGCGTTCGACAAACTCGGGCGCCTGTTCGGGCAGCGTGAACCCGCTTACGCCATCGCCGGTGGCCGTGCCGAGCGGCACCTGGGCCAGGCCCGCCAGGCTGTGGTCGATGGCCGCGTAGTTGCGTGCGACAACGGCCTCACCACGCTTGGAGTAGGTCTTGTCGACGAAGCGCTTGATCTGGGCTATCGCCTCGTCCGCCGGCAGGACGCCGGCGAGCTGGAAGAAGCATGGCTGCATGATCGTGTTGATCCGGTTGCCCATGCCGGTTTCGGCGGCAACCGCGAGCGCGTCGATGACCCACAGGTTGATGTGCTTTTCGACCATCTCATGCTGGACGTCCGCGGGCAGGTGCTGCCACACCTCGTCGAGGCCGTAGGGCGAGTTGAGCAGGAATGTGGCCCCGGGCTTGGCGTGGTCGAGCATGCGCACCTTGCCGAGGAGACCCCATTGGTGGCACGCGACGAAGTCGGCCTGGTCGATGAGGTAGGTCGACTGAATCGGTTCGGGCCCGAAGCGCAGATGGCTGACCGTCATGGAGCCTGACTTCTTCGAGTCGTACACGAAGTAGCCCTGCGCGAACAGGTCCGTTTCCTCGACGATGATCTTGACCGAAGCCTTGTTGGCCCCGACCGTGCCGTCGGCTCCCAGCCCGTAGAAGATCGCCTGGACCTCCCCATGCGGTCGTGGCGCGCCAAATTCGTCGTCGATGGGCAGCGAGAGGTTGCTCACGTCGTCGTAGATGCCGACCGTGAAACGGCGCCGTGGCTCGCTCATCGACAGCTCGTCGAAGACCGGCTTGGCCATCTGCGGCGTGAACTCCTTTGACGCGAGGCCGTAGCGGCCGCCGATGATGCGCGGTGCGTGGGCGAAGCGGGACTGGCGGCTTTCTGCCTCTTCTGCCAGCGCCGCCCGGACGGCCAGGTAGAGCGGCTCGCCTACGGCACCGGGCTCCTTCGTTCGATCGAGCACCGCAATGGCGCGCGTCGTCTCTGGCAGCGCGGCCACCAGCGCGTCGATCGGGAACGGCTGGAACAGCCGGACAGTGATCATTCCGACTCGCTCCCCCGCGGCCGTGAGCGCATCAACGGTCTCGCTCAGCGCGCCGGCGCCCGAGCCCATGACGATCACGACACGCTCGGCGTCGGGTGCGCCGTGGTAGTCGACCAGGTTGTAGCGCCTACCCGTTCGCTCGGCGAACTCGTCCATCACGTTCGCCACGATGCCCGGGACAGCGTCGTAGAACGGGTTCGCCGCCTCGCGTGCCTGGAAGAAGACGTCGGGGTTCTGGGCCGTGCCGCGCACCACCGGTGCGTCGGGCGTGAGTCCGCGGCGGCGGAACTCGAGTACGTCAGCCTCTCGCACGAGGGCGGTCAGATCCTCGTCGGCCAGCAGCTTGACCTTGTTGACCTCGTGGCTCGTACGGAAACCGTCGAAGAAGTGCATGAACGGGACCCGGGCACGCAGCGTCGCTGCGTGAGCAACGAGCGCCATGTCGTGGGCCTCCTGGACGGAGCCGGAGGCAAGCATGGCCCAGCCCGCGCTGCGCGCATGCATCACGTCGCTGTGGTCGCCGAAGATCGAGAGCGCATGGGTCGCTACGGTCCGGGCCGCGACGTGGATTACGGCCGGAGTCAGCTCGCCGGCGATCTTGAACATGTTCGGGATCATGAGCAGCAATCCCTGGCTGGCCGTGAACGTGGTCGCCAGGCTGCCCTTCTGAAGGGCGCCGTGGAGCGCGCCAGCGGCTCCGGCTTCGGACTGCATCTCGATGACTTCGGGTATCTGGCCCCACAGGTTGGGCTGCCCGGCAGCGGACCAATCGTCGCAGTGCTCGGCCATTGGCGACGCCGGTGTGATGGGGTAGATCGCGATGACTTCAGACAGCGCGTAGGCGACCCGCGCAGCCGCCTCGTTGCCATCTATTGCTTCCCAGCGGGCGTCCAATTGGCTCTCCCTGTGGTTCGTGCCGTGATGTGGCGCTCACGGCTGTCCATAGTGTCGCGCCGATCCGCCAAGTTGCCTCGAGGTTCTCATCCAGCGCGACGCTTGTCGTGGGCCATTGGCACTGCCGCGACAATCCCTCAATGACCTTTCCCATGCCCGATATGGCCCTTACGCACATCCTGGTGGTCAGTAACGTGGCGGCGTCGCGCCAGTGGTACACGGAGGTGCTCGGCGCCGAGCTGTATCGCGAATACGGCGGCGACTCGGCCGTGCTCTCCTTCAACGGCGCGTGGCTGCTGCTCGTCAGTGGCGGTGCCCCCACGCCCGATAAGCCCACGGTCACCCTCGAGGCGCCGCGTGACCCGGACCGTCTCGATCACCTGTTCACGATCCGCGTTCCCGACTGCCGCGCGGCCTACGAGACGCTCCGTGCCAGAGGAGCCGAGTTCCTGACGCTGCCGCTCGATCGCGGTGCCGAGACGCGCTGCTTCATGCGCGACCCGGACGGTCACCTGTTCGAGATCAGCGAGTACCGCTCGTGAGCTCCATCAGGAGCAAGACCTTCGACGGGTGGCCGTGAGAATTCGAGGGCCGGTCAGCGGCCTGTGGCGCGCTCCAGCTCCCCGAGTTGCCGTGCCAGGAACCTCCGATCTGCATCCGCCGTCGCCAGCTCGCCCGCGCGCTGGAACGCCACCTTTGCCTCCACGACGTTTCCGAGGCGCCAAAGTGCCGCACCGCGAGCGGCATGCAGCAGGTGGTAGGTGTCGAGCTCGGCCTGTACTTCGGCCAGCGCAGCCAGCTCGGCTTCGGGGCCGCTGACTTCGCCCACGGCGATGGCGCGATTGAGCGCGACCACCGGCGTCGGGGTGAGCGAATAGAGCTGGTCGTACAGAGTGACGATCCCGGGCCAGTCGGTTGCTTCGAAAGATGAGGCCGCGCAGTGCATCGCCTGTATCGCTGCCTGGACCTGGAACGGGCCGGGGCGGCCGAGCCGGATGCACGCTCGGACGAGCGCATGTCCCTCGCGTATCAACACGCGATCCCATAGCGATCGATCTTGATCGCGCAGTAGGACGCTTGCACCTTCGACGTATCGGGCGGGCTCCCGCGCGTCGCTCAACACCATGAGTGCGAGCAACCCTGTGGCCTCTGGCTCGTCCGGCATCAGCTCGCTGATGAGGCGCCCGAGTCGGATGGCCTCTGCTCGCAGTTCCGCCCGATCATCCCCGCCGAAGCCCGCGTTGTAGATCAGGTAGACCACGAGCAGAACGGACCGCAGCCGGCCGGGCATCTCCGACGCGCCCGGCACGCGATATGGAATCTTCGCTACCTTGATCTTGTACTTGGCGCGTACGAGGCGCTTGGCCATCGCCGGCTCAGTCACGAGGAACGAACGAGCAACCTCGGAAACGTCGAGCCCACCCAACAGCCGGAGTGTCAGGGCGACCTGGTCTTCCGTCCTCAGTGCCGGGTGGCAACAGGTGAAGATAAGCCGGAGTCGGTCGTCGACAGGCGATGTTTGTGCGTCGACGTACATGGCGTTTGCTTCCGGAACTGGGGATTCGCGAACTGCTCGCCTCTCCAGCTCACTTCCCCTGGCTGAACGACGGATCAGGTCTACCGCTCGATTGCGTGCCGTCGTGACGATCCACCCGGCGGGATTCGGTGGGATCCCAGCGGATGGCCACTGATCGCTCGCCGTGAGGAACGCGTCCTGGACGGCATCTTCGGCGAGCGCGATGTCACCGAAGTAGCGCACGAGCGTCGCCACGGCCCGCACGTAAGCCTCGCGAAAGACTCGCTCGATCTCGATCGAATGTACTGTGTGCCCGCGCGAGTCCACCACGGCTATGCGCCGATAGGCAACTGATCCTTCAGGTGACCGGTCGCGCGGAAGGGACGGACTTCGATCGGATGGCCGATCGCCTCGACAACCTTGCGAGCCCAGGCGAGGGCTTCGTCGAGGTCAGCGGCGTTGATGACGTAGAAGCCACCGACGTGCTCCTTCGATTCGACGAACGGCCCATCCGTCACAATGAGCTCGGCCTTGGCGACGCGCACGACCGTTGCGGCATCCGGAGTGTGGAGGGCGCCGCCGAACACGAATGCTCCGTCGGCGTCCATTTCGTCCTCCAGCGCGATGACTCGTCCCATGAAGGACTGCATGTCGGATGGCGATTGAGGGTCGCCCTGGGCGTCACCATCTCCGGCGAAAGTGGACAACAGGTATTGGCTCATGGCTCCCCTCGTTGTGGTGCGGGCCGGCGCCCGCTTTCACCCTTATTACGAACGGCACTGTCTCCCGAGGACAACTACGGCCAGCGACGGTCGAAACAGCAAACGTAAGACTAGGGAACGCAACCGAGCAAGCGCCGGGATCCTGCGCCGTCCTGTCCCCCGCGCAGTGGGCCGGCCGCCGAGTTTCCTGCCTCACGCCCTCTATCCTCGGCGGCATGGGGTCGATACGGAGCAAGACCTTCGACGAGCCGGACGAGGTGCGGCATTTTCCGTTGATGGAGACACAGCTCGCTCAGATCGGTTCAATCGGGGTGGGTCGCGCAGTGATCCAGCCGGGTTGGCGCTGGAGCACGTCGATCGGACCGTTGACGGGCGACGCGCTGTGCCAGATTCATCACATCACGCTGGTTCTCTCCGGCCGCATTCGGTTTGCGATGGCAGACGGCGAGGAAGCGGAGTTCGGCTCGAACACGCTGGTCGACGTGCCACCGGGCCATGATGCCTGGGTCGCGGGCGACGAGCCTGTCGTGATCGTCGACCTGTATGGCAATGCAGGCGACGTCGGCCTGCCCACCGAGCACCAGCGCGTCGTGACGACAGTCCTGATGTCGGACATCGTCGACTCGACGGCCACGGCCCATCGCCTGGGCGATGGGCCGTGGCGACAGCTGCTGGGCGAGCACGATCGCCTGATCCGTACCTTTCTGGATCGGTTCGGCGGACACGAGGTAAACACGACGGGCGACGGTTTCATCGCCACGTTCCAGAGCGCGATTGCGGCGCTGCATTGCGCCGCGGCGATCCGTGACGGTGTCAGGTCGTTGGGCCTGCAGGTGCGCATCGGTGTTCACACGGGCGAGGTTGAGCTGGAGGCGGACGACGTCCGCGGTGTCACGGTTCACGCAGCGGCGCGCATCATGGCCCTCGCCGCCTCTTCCGAGGTCCTTGCCTCGGACCTGACCCGAGCCCTGGTCGCCGGCAGCGGCCTGACCTTCGAGGATCGCGGCGCGCACGAGGTGAAGGGCTTCGACCACCCAGTCACGGTATTCGCACTCGCCTGACCTTCGAGAGCGAAAGCGCGGCCCCTCGATCGCAAGAGCGAAGCAGCCGCTTGTCTCAGTCTGCGGCGAGCATCTCAACCACCGGCGCGAGCGCGTCGCAGGCCTCCACTGTGCCTGGGTGAACCATCAGATCGACCTGGCTGAAGCCGGCCTCCCGGAAGCTCCGGAACGAGTCTGCGATCTCCTCGGCCGAGCCTGAGATAGAGCCTTCGCCCTCCCCTGCCCGCTCCAGTGGATGGACTTCCAAGCCAGCCGCGCGCCCGATGCTCGCAGGATCACGGCCGATCTCGTCGCAGATATGTTCGAAGGTCACAATTCGCGGGCCGAGCTCCTCGATGGTCGACCTCTCTTCGGCGTATGTGCTCCAGATGTCGCCATTGAGCGCGGCAAACCGAATGCCTTTTGCCTTCTGGCCGCCGATCAGCAGCGGGATTCGCCCGGGACGCGGACCGAGTGGTTGTTGGACCAGATCGCGCGCGGCGAAGTAGGTGCCATCGAAGTTGGCCCGACCGCCGCGCATCAGTGGCACGATCACCCGAAGCGCCTCTTGAAAGCGCGCGCTGACCATGTCGCCCGGAAGTCCGAAGGCCGTGGCCTGCGAGCCGGCATGTCCGGCGCCCAGGCCGAAGACAAAGCGGCCGCCGCTGATCTCATCGAGTGTTTCGGCCGTCTTGGCGATGATGCCCGGGTTGCGGTGAAGCGCGGACAGCACCCACGTGCCGATCTTGATGGTCGAGGTGACCGCGGCGGCCGCTCCGGCGATCGAGACGCCATCCCAGAAGCCATGCGGCGAGTCTCTCATCACTGCCCCACAGCAGCTCGTCCGGAATCCAGAGCGTGTCCATGCCCATCTGTTGCGCATTTATGGCGACCTGACGGATCTCCGGCCAGCGTGGCGTCGTGCGCTCGGGCCCGTACTGCGCAACGGGCAGGCAGACACCGATCTCGAACTTGCTCACGACGCCGTCGAAATCCTCATGCGCCGAGGATAGGCGCACACAAGCGCGACGATGGTCAGCCGGCCGACAACGCGCCTTCGACTGGCGTTGGATGCGCGCCGATCCAGCCGGCGCTCGGCCTGTCGATCTGCTGTCGCTCTTTCCTCAGCCCTCGCTCCCTAGTACGGCGGTGTCGGGTGCGTGCCGTCCAGCGGGTGGATCGTGCCAGAGACATGCCCCGTCACCGTGCCGGTGGTGCTGTTGACGCCGTTCCATTGGTACACGGCGGGGCAGTCGATCACGTAGTTCTCGACCCCGTCGAAACGAGCGTAGAGCTGATCACCGCCGGGCTCACAGTCGGGAAAACCCTCAAAGAATGGCCTTGTGGTGTCGACATCGCTGCCCATCGATGGGCCGCAGTAGTCGGGAATGATGATCTGGAGAGCGAGGTCTTCGCCGATGGGCGCACCGGGATTAAGGATTCCGATGCTGTAGTCGGTGAAATCGCTGTCGCCTACCCCCGCACCAGATTCAAGCGTGCCTGATTCATGCGTTGACGCGCAGTTGTAGCTGTTCGAATAGTCGTAGCTGTAGGTGCTGTGGTCGTCTCGCTCGGCCAGCAGCAGATACGGGTCAAGAACATGGATCACGACGTCGGCTGTGCCGCTGACACTCTGAGTTTGGACCTGGTCGCCGATCGTGACACTGCTCTCGACGGTCCACGTGATCGTCCCCCCGAAGTGAAGCTCGCGCGGATCGCATTGGTCCTTGGCGATGATCTTGTACTGGCCCTTCACGCCCTTCGCGAAGTCGGGATAGTTGCCGGCCCTGGCCACGACGTGATTTGAGATGACCGCCTGGAGGAAGCGAACGTCCTCGCCCGAGGTGTCCCTGCAGAACTTGAGCTTGCCGTTGTGGCTGGTGAAGCGGCGCCAGCTATCGCCCGAACCGCCGAGCTGGGCGAGCACGTCCAGGTCTGCCTGCGCAGCACCAGTCAGGCCGGTGATGTCGATCTCAATCTGACGCACACGGGGATCCGTGACCTGGTACTCGTCGTATTGAGCGGAAAGGGGATCTATGTCCGCCGACCGGCGGTCCTCACCGAGCGACACGGCGGACATCCTGCCGGCGACGTAGTGCGGGTTGGCCGGGAAGTCGGACAGCGCAGGCTGGGCCTGCCAACGCTCGGACTCGAGTCCCGTTGAGGCCCCCGGGATGTATGCGGCAGGCTGCGCGTTCCTGACTGCGTAGTCGCGGAACGTGTCTGCAAACGACAGCTTGCCGTCGACAGCGGCGTCTACCTCCGATTTGGTCGTCGCGGACTCGATCGCGGCCCACGACTGAAAAACGCTCGAAGATCCCTTGACCGTGAATTGGAAGAGGGGCCAGTCCCACGCCTCGTACTGGAAGTCGCGTCCGTATTCGTACCAGAGCAATGACCGGCCGTTTTCCTGGTGCAGCTGGAAGAGGCCATAGCCGTATGGCTGTGAGGCCTGGCGCTCGTAGAACCACTCCGCCCAGACGGCGCTCGCCTCGTGATACCAGGTGATGTCGATCCTTCCATTGTGGGCAAGCTGCAGGATGTGGAAGAACTCGTGAGCGAAATCGGCCGCAAATGCAGGGTCGCTGATTCGTCCCCGGTCAAGGAGCATGTAGCCGCTGCAGCCGGTGTCGGGAAAGCCGACGACGGTGCAGTTCTCCGGCCAATCCTTGGGCGCCATAGCCAGCGCATCGCCGGTGATCTGTTGGCAGCTGTCGCCACGAACCCGGCATTGAGCCAGTGGCTCGAGCAGGTAGACGTCGACCTTGCCGTTGCCGTCGCTTTGCTTCGCACCGTTGTCTGGTACCGGACGGCCCATGCCGTCAGGTTCGGACAACGTCATGGGCGCCCACAGGCTGCTCGCGACGCCGATAACCGTGTCGAGGTCGCCCTGGACAGTTGTCTGACTAGCCCCGCACGCCCAGACTCGAAAGCCCACATCGGCCGAGCCGTCCGGGCTCCATTCCTTGGAGAACCATGAAAATGGAGCCGAGCACAGCTGGGCCTCCGAATCGCCAGCGATGCGGGCGCCAGCGAGTATTAGCCCTGCTTCCGGGACCATGTCCGCGACCGTTGCGCTTGCTGGTCCCGAGAATGGGCTGCCGGGATCGGTGGGTCGGAGGAGGTAGCGCTCGAGTTCGGCGCGCTGGGCGTCCGGCAGAGTGTCGAGCGACAGCGCGATGTCATCGAGAAGGGACGCGTCCTCAGCCGTCGGTCCGGAGCCGTCGTATTGCTGCGGCAGGCGCGAAAATCGCGGAACAACGCCCATGCGCGAAGCTGCAGCGCCGTGCCAGGATCGATTCTGCCCGCCGCGAGATCCGCAGCTATCAGCGCCTGCGATGAATTGTCCGGGGCGGGCGGCGGCGCAGTGGCCACGGCGGGCGACGTTCCCGGGAGTGCCGGACTCGCTTCCGGCGTCACCACGGGTGGCGCGCTGGAGCATGCGACCAAGACCGCAACGAGTAGTCCGACTCGTGCCGAACGAATGGCCGCCGAGGGGACAGTGGCCGAACGCCTCCACCTCACCGCGGCACAGTGGACCGACGTCCGCAGCTGAGTCAAGGCCTACTTTTGAGCAGGCGTTGCGTCGGAGCGTCGCTCAAGTGCTGCTGAACCGTTTGAGGACGTGGGTGAAGGCCCACGTGTTCTGGGCGATGCCCGAGCAGCCGTCCGAGCCAAGCTCGCCAGGGCAGCCGCCGTTGTCGCGTTGGACGGCCCAGAATGAGATCACGGCCATGCCCTTTGATCGGGCGAAGCGCTTGACCTGCCTCGCGTCGGCCACTGTGGTCGTCTCGATGTCCGTGGGGTAGTCGTCGCGCCCGATCATCACCGTCGCGCCTTCCATCGACCACAGCTGTGCGCCGGACTTGCCCGGGTGCAGCGTTTTTAGCTGGGCATGGAGACCCTTGAGCGCCGAGATGGCCGACGAGCCCATGTCGACTGTCTTGCCGTCGTAGTAGTCGAAGACCATGGGCTGGACGATGTCGACGCGCACGCCGTTGGCGATGGCGTTGTGCAGCACCGCCAGAGCGTCCGTCTGGAGACCGTTGCGCGAGGTCGGCAGCGTGTACGAGATCGTCAGCGGCCTGTCGTGCGCCTTCGCCCACTCCTGGACGAGCTTGATTGCCTTGTTGCGCCGATCGATGCCGTTCGTCCTGCTGAGCGAGCGGCCCTCGATGTCCATGTCCAAACGGCTGACGTCGTAGGTCGTGATCACCTTCTCGTACGCCGCGGCGATGTGGCTGACGTCCTTGCATAAATCACCGATCTCCGTGCCGTGCTGGTCGGCCGACCAGCCACCGAACGACGGAATGACGTCGCCACCGATCTTTCGGAGTGCGGCGATATCGCTGAGATACGCCCCGGACACGACGCTTCGGCTGCCGTCACCGTTCCAGGCGAGCGTGCACGAGCTCCGTCCAAGCGTCTCGAGGAATGCGAGCGTGAAGTAGCGCGCGCCCGATTGCCTGGCGACAGTCGTGATGCGGTCGCTCGTCCACGTCTCGAAATAGGGCGAGAAGACCCGCCCGGGTAAGGGCGTCGCAGCGGCTGCTGGCTGAGTCAGGCTGGCAAGAGCGAGCGCAAACGCCAAGATCGTCGCGGATACGAACGGAACCACGCCACTGGTTGCTGAAATGAGCTAGATCTTGGCGATGGCTGCAGTGCCCAGCGCAACGGTCGGGTCCCGAAACGAGGTCAGTTCGTTGTCGGCGATGAACGTGAACTGGAGCAGGACGTGCACCGAGCCCTTGAGGAAGTAGCCGCGATCGTAGTCCTCGAACCAGAGTGCGCCGTCGCCGATGCCGGTTAGCTTCTCGGCGTCGTCCCCATAGACTTTTTCGACTGCGTTGAAGGTGTTGACGCCCTTTGTCGGAGTCACGCTCACAACCAGACCCCCCCAATCCGCGTCGTATTTGCACTCGTTCTCGGCCGGATCCAAGGTGGTTCCGATCTGCTTGAGCGTCCCCTCTTCTACTGTCCCTGCATCGAGTCCGAGGACTGCCTCGATGTCCGCCGGTGCCACGATCTCGCATGCCGTCAACGCTGTGCCCGGGGTTGCTTCGCCTGCCGCGGGCGTGGGCTCACCCGCCGCCGTGGTTGGCTCCGCGGCCTCGGTTGACGCAATTGCCGTTTGAGAGCCGGCGGGTTGAGTGGCCGGCGAGGAACCGGTTCCGCACGCCGTCAGCACAGCGGTCAGCGCAAAAAGTGAGATGACCAATCGAGAGGTCTGCATGGGTGGACTCCTCTCCTCGCGACGGCGCGCCTCAGGCTGCCGCGCTGTTACTCCCCCCGGTCAGAGTCCAGTTTAAAGGTCGCTGTGCACCATATGGGAGAACACCAAATCGCATTGCGCGGTCGCGGTGGGTCACCTGAAGCTCACCTGACTTCGAGGCGAGCGCGGCTCAGGACGCGTCGAGAATCTCTCGAAGGGTCGCCGCGAACGCAGCCGGGTCGCTCGGCTCCCACTCGCTCGTGTTGAAGCCCCCGTGACCGCCGGGGAACATGACCGGCTCGGCTCCGAGCCGCTCTGCGACGGCGCGCGCGCCACGGTTGGCCATCTGGCCGTCAGAGGCTTCGCCTGCACCCAGCACGATGTGCGTGGGTGCCGCACGCAGCGCGGGCCAATCTGGCTGGTAGCCGGTGATGACGACGATGCTCGGTCCGAGCAGCGGGTCGGAGCGCTTGCCGTCGTCGTCGGTGGGCATGCCGAACATCTGTGGGTCGGGACCTGGTTGAGCGGCAAACTCGGCCGTCATGGGACCGCGCTGGGAAGTGACCGCGATGAAGTGCGCCATGCCGGCCCCCCAGCCACGCTGTTGGTATGTCTCATGGACGGCACGGACAGCCGCCGTCGCATGCTCGGCGTCCGGCAACGCGCTCGCCAGCGGCGGCTCGTGCGCTACCAGCGTGTGGATGTCGTGTGGGTACCGAGCAACGAGGGCAAGTGCGTTGTTCGCCCCGCCACTGCTGGCAAACATGTCGACCGGTCCGCCGCCGATCTCCTGGATCACCTTGTGCAGGTCATCCGCGTGGCCGTCGGGACCAACCGAGGCCATCGGATCGTCTTTCACGCTGCGCTCGGCTCCGCGCGGGTCGTACGTGATGACGGTTCGGTCGTCGAAGTGACCGGCAAGCTCGGCAAAGCCGCTCGCGCCCATGGGCTGGCCGATCAGCATCAGCGGCCGCCGTGTGCTGCCGGGTCGCTCCGAGACGTCGTACACGACCCTGGCGCCGGGTCGGTCCAAGGAGTGGGTGGTGGCACGGTTCCGCGCCGGAGCGTGAGTCATGATGCAGCCCCAATCGTCGATTGCGTGTCACTGAGGATGGCGTCTATCTGCCCAACGGCGAGGGTGATCCCCTCCTCCATGCCCATGGCCATCACCTGGTCCATGGCCGCTCGGGTCTGGAAGCGGCTCTCGATCGACATCCGCGAGCGGCCCGCGGTAATCGCCTCGATCACGACCGTGCCCGTCATCGCGGGCAGCTCCGAGCTGGGTTTGCCGTTCTCGTCAGCAAACAGATCCCGGAAGACGAGTGAACGAGGTGGGTCCACCTCCAGCACGTCCCACAGCCCGCCATGCCGGTCGCCTGTCGGTCCGGTCATGTGGTACTCGACCCGGCCGCCGGGGCGCAGGTCGTGCGAGTCCATCGTCGCCGGATACGTGGGCGGTCCCCACCAGCGCTCGAGCTGGCGCGGATCCGACCACAGTTGCCACACCCGCTCGGGCGTCGCCTCGAACTCCGCGGTGATGGTCAAGGTCAGATCGTCCAGGTCCTTCTGGACATTGATGACAGTCACTGGTTGCTCTCCTTTGTCTCGTCGATCAGTGCACTCATGCGGTCAATCCGGCCACGCCAGAGCTCCTCGTATTCGTTCAGCAGCCGTTGCGCGATCAGGACGCCCTCCGGCCGCGTGCGGACGACCTTGCGCCGGCCGTCGCGCTCCTTGCCCACAAGGCCGGCCCGCTCCAGGACGGCGATGTGCTTCTGCACCGCGGCAAAGCTCATCGGGTAGTGTCCGGCGAGCTCGACGACCCCTTCCTCGCCCACGATGGCCCGGCGCACTATGTCGCGCCGTGTGCCGTCGGCGAGAGCCGAAAAGACGCGGTCGAAGTCGATTGCGTTCTGCATTGATACAACCGTATGGTTGTATGACTATCTTGTCAAGGTGGCTGCCGCCACGACCAGAAGTTGACCTGAGGTAGGGTGACCGCGGGATGATTGGAGACGCGGATTACGACAGAGTTTCAGAGGCCCTGCCAATGCTCCGCGGCGCCACTCCGGAGGTGGTACGGGCGTTTCGGACGCACGGTTACGTGGCCCACATCCCGGCCGGCAGGGACGTCTTCGTCGAGGGCGACAAGGTTGGCGCCATTCCGTTACTGATCTCAGGGACGGTCCGTGTCTACCAGCTCGGCGAGACTGGACGCGAGGTGACGCTGTACAGGTTCCGGCCCGGCGAGTCGTGCGTGCTGACGGCCAACGCCATCCTCACCGAGCAGAGCTTTCCGGCCATCGCCACGGTCGAGGACGATGCCGAGGCGGTCATGATTCCGGCACAGACGTTCCGCGAATGGGTGGCAGGCGAGGCGCTCTGGCGAACGTTCTTCGTCCAGCTTGTTGCCCAACGCCTGGAAAGCGTCATGAACGTCGTCGACGAGGTCGCGTTTCGCCGTCTCGATCAGCGCGTGGCAGCCCTCATCGCGCGGCTCGCCGCGACGCAAAACCCCGTGCTCATCACGCATCAGGAGATAGCGGCCGAACTGGGCAGCGCGCGCGAGGCCGTCAGTCGGGTGCTGGAGGACCTCGCGGCCAAGGGTTTGATCAGCTCGGCCCGGGGCCGGATCGGCGTTCTCGATATCCATGCTCTCGAAAAAGCGGCCGCAGGGTGACTTAGTCACTGACGTGCTGCGCGGGCTCTCCGAGAGTGGACCTCAACGAAGAGAGTCAACTCGAGCAAGGAGAGTTCCCAATGCATTCACTAATCAAGCTTCTAGTCACACCAGCCGGACGAGTGGTCCGCATCGTTGCCGGTGTCGTCCTCATCGCAGCTGGACTCCTGTGGGTGGGCGGAACGGTCGGCATCGTGGTTGCCATCGTTGGAGCAGTGCCGCTGCTCGCCGGCATCTTCGATGTCTGCGTCTTTGCCCCGATCTTCGGCCTCTACTTCAACGGACCCAAGACTCGCGCTGCCGCGTAGGCTCTCTCTTTCCCGTACGGACACAGCCCTCGGGCGGCGACACAATCGCCGGCCGAGGGCAAACTTGTGTGATGCGTCTCGTCCTTCGCGCAATAACCGGCTCGTTGCTTGTCCTCGCCGTCCTTGGCGTTGGTGCGGTGCCCTCGGAAGCCGCGGGCTGGACCGGTCGGTACAGCGTCTACGCGCAGGGCTCATTCAGCTATCAGCACCTCGACTACACGTGCGTCGGTGCGAGCGTCCAGATGATGCTCAACATGATTAGCGGCACGACCAGGCATTCGGCCAGCGCTCAGAAGGTCTACTGGCAATACGGCCGGACGCACAGCCGCTATGTGTCGAAGGACAACGGCGTCGACCCGGTTGGCTGGGTCGCGGCACTCGAGCACTTCGGTGCCGGCAACTACTCGATCAACGTGGCCACGAGCTATCAGGCCGGGTTACGGGCGCTCGCGAGACGGATGCGCGCCACAGGCAAGCCGATCGGGCTCACGGTGCATCACGGCGATCACGCGTGGGTCACGACCGGTTTCGCGGCCACGGCCGATCCGCTGACGTCGGCGAGCTTCAAGGTGACGGCGGTGCAGGTGATGGGTCCGCTCTACCCGGACGGAACGCTCGGTGGCAGGCACTACGACCCCGGCCCAGGGACCTGGCTCAGCGCGAGCGCGCTACGGAAGAAGTTCAACCCCTTCCAATGGAACAAGGCGCCGGAATGGGATGGTCGCTGGGTGGCGGTAGTGCCCGGCTAGCCGGGACCGTGCCCTTGGGGCATGACAGCTTCGAGCACATCGATCAGGTGATCTGCGTGCTCGCGCTCGAAGACGAGCGGTGGCCGGATCTTGAGCGTGTTGCGCCCGCGGCCGGTGGTGCCGATCAGGACACCGGCTCCGCGCATGGCTTCGACAATGTCCCTGGTCTTGGCCGAATCCGGATCGGTTGTGCCCGGCTCGACGATCTCGACGCCGAGCGCAAGGCCTATCGCGCGGACTTCGCCGATTGCCGGCATCCGCACCGCCAGGTCGCGCAGCCGGCTCGCGAGGTAGCTCCCGACCTCCGCAGCGTTCTCGACGATGCGCTGGTCGTCCATGACCTCGAGCACGGCCAGCGCCGCGGCCATCGCAACCGGGTTGCCACCGAAAGTCGAGAAGAACTCGCCATCCGGCGAGAAGCTGCGCGCGAGCTCGCGCGTCGTCATAACCGCGGCAACCGGCATGCCGTTGCCCATGGGCTTGCCCAGGGTGACGATGTCCGGTTCGATGCCTAGGCGCTGGTAGCCCCACATCGCAACGCCGGTTCGGCCGTAGCCCGACTGCACCTCGTCTGCGATCCACAGCGCACCTGCGTCGTGCGTGCGCCTGAACAGCTCGGTGGCGAGCTCGGGAGACAGGTCGATGATTCCGTCGCTCGTCAGGACGGCGTCGAGGATTGTCGCCGCGGGCTCGTGTCCGTTCTCGGTCAGTTCCCGCACGGCGCGGTCGAAGTCGTTGACGCTGTCGTGGAAACCGCGCCTGGGATCGGGCGGGCGCCATGTCCTGACGTGCCGTGGCACCGGCCCCGAGCCCCACTCCTCGGGCGTGAGATCGTGGATCGCGCTGGTGATGCCGTGGTACGCCCAGTCGGTCGTGATGCCGCCACTGCCGTCGGTCGCGGCACGTGCGATGCGCCACGCAACGTCGTTCGCCTCGGATCCAGAGTTGACGAACAGAACCGTGTCGAGGGTGCCGCCGGTGGACGCAATCAGGCGCTCTGCAACCTCCAGCACCGTCTCGTGAAGGTAGCGCATGTTCGTGTTCAAAAGGCGCGCCTGGCGCGCGACCGCCTCGACCACGCGCGGGTGCTCGTGTCCAACAACCGGGACGTTGTTGTACGCGTCCAGATATCTGCGGCCGTCCGCGTCGATCAGCCACACGCCGTCGCCACGGACCAGGTGCAGCGGCTCGCGATACGTGGGTGGCGTCATTGCCGGGCCAAAGGCAGCGGCACGGCGGTCAACCAGCGCCGGAATCGACCACCCCTCCCCGGGCTCGTGTCCGCCCAGCCTGCGCGCGACGTCGTCCCAGCCCACCAACTCGAGCAGGGTCAGGATCCTGAAGGGCAAGCCTCGCTGGGCTCGCGTGAGCGCGACGGGATCGTCATACAGCGCGGCGCGCGAGGTGGGCACGACGATCGAGGCGCACATCCGCGCCGCGATGAGCTCGCCCAGGATGCGCTTCTCCGTGAGCTCGAGCGGGGTGACCTTCTCATAGCCATCGATCAGCAGGCGCGCCGCGCGGAAGAACTCGTCAACCTCCCCTTCCCGGCCCTGGCCCATCGTGATCAGGACGGCCGCCGGATCGACGACGAGCGCCGACCAGCTCGCGTCGCCGAAATCGATGATCCCCGTGACCTTGCCCGAGTCGTCGACGAGGACGTTCGCGGCATCGAGGTCCGTATGCACGACCTGCGCTCGGAGGCTCGGCCAGACGGGAGTCACGACGTGCTCGTAGCGATCAAGTGCTCTCGCGACCAGCTCCCGGACTTCCAGATCGCCAACCGCCTCGAGCATCGGCCGCAGGCGCAGGGCGTGCTGCGGATCCCAAAGCATCAACCGTGCCGCTGACGGATGCCAGAAGCCTCGCAGCGCCCGGCCCACGCGCGCTGCCATCGTGCCCCAATCGCGGATCGCTCCATCGCTCAGCGTCGTGCCGTCAACCCACGCGCTTCCGGGCAGCCTGTCGTACATCCGCAGGTAATGCGTGTTCGGGCCGGCGGCAATGGACGCCCGATACGCTGACGGGTCGTCCAACCCAAACGTCGTGCCGGGCACCACCCACGGGATGGCGACGGGGATGTCAGGGTCGACCAGCGCCACGCGTTGGGCCGCCAGCGCCTCCAGATCGAGGCGCGCCGGATCCTCTGCGGCATTCGAGATCTTCACGACCGTGGGTTGGTCGCCATCGATCAGGAACGCCTGGTCGCGCTCACTGTGGACTTCCGTCGCGACTCCCACGACGCCGAACGCGTCGCGCGCGAGAGCTGCCGCCTCATCGCTGCTGAACGCCGGCGGCGCCACGGTCAGGACACGGTCAACGACGCCTTCGGTCATGACGTGAGCATAAGGTTGCGGCCCGCAACTGACGTCAGCGGCCGAGTGTGACAGCGTCCCTACGCGCTGGCTTCCCCCAGCGACAACACCGTAGATGGCCCCTCGACTGAATCGTCGATAGGCGCCCTGAAGCGCTTGGACAAAAGCACCAGGGCCACCGCGATGATGGTCACCACGACCGCGTGAAGCTGCCACTCCATGACCGGATCGATGCCCCGGCTGAACGGTGTCAGGCCGTTGGACGCCGCATGCATCAGTGCGGCAATCAGGGCCGACCCGCCGCTGCCCACGAACGCCCAGGTGAACAACACGCCGTACGACAGCAGTATCAGCGGCAGTGGCCACAGCGGCAGGTCGTCGTACAGGCCTCCGGGCAGGTAGAGCGCCAGGTGCGGGATGATGAACAGGCCGCCGACCACCAGGGCAGTCAGCAGCATCGGCCATGTCCGTGGCGCGGCGGGCACCGCAAAACCACGCCACCCGAACTCCTCGATGAAAGCCGGCAGCAGAACCACCAGGTAGACGATCGGCAGCTGCACGATGCTGGTTGCGAGCTCGTCGGGCGGGTCGCCAACGATAAAGCCGCCCAGCGCGATTCCGAGCCACATGATCAGCGGAATTCCAAATGCCGCGGCATACCAGCGCGGCGCGACCCGCCATCTCGTGATGCGTCTGAACAGGAGCGCCACGCCGCGCCTGCCGTCAGCGGCTGCAGCTACGAGCAGGGCCGAAACTGCCGGAACGAACACGAGAGCGAAGGGAGCCGTCTCGCGTCCAAGGTTTGCCACGGCGACCAGAACCGTGAAGACCACCACCAGGACGCCGAAGGCGATCAGGCGATGGGCACGAACAGTTGAACGCCAGCCAGTGGCCGACGTCGCCTCGACGGTCATTCAGGGCCTCCCTCTGCACCCCCGAGCGGAAACGTTATAGCCCACTGCAAGCACGCTGTGAGACGTGGCCGGGCTTGGCCAAGGCGTGCGAGGATGTCCGCATGCCGTCGTCCACGTTCGAAGTGCTCGAGACTTACCTCGATGCCGGGCCGCTGTCCGCGGCGGAGCCGGAGCGGGTCGGCAAGTTCACGCTCTTCAGACCACTTGGACCATGGCGCTTCTACGCGCGTCCCATGGTGGGCCTGACTGAAGACATCGTGGCTTCGGACGTCGAGCTGCTGCGCAGGCGGCAGCGCGACCTGAACCTGCCTGAGAAGATCGAGTGGGTCGTACAGACCACGCCATCACTGTCCGACGCGGCGCGCGAGAGCGGCCTGTCTGTGGTCGAGTATCCGCTGCTCGTGCGCGAGGGCGGCGGACGGCCAGATGTGCAACCGCCGGAAGGCGTATCGATCCGGCTGATCGAAGCGGGAGACCGGGATTTCGCGCGGGCGCACGCGGTTGCAGCCGTCGGCTTCGGAGCCGAAGGCACAGCGGTCGGCACCGAAGGTGCCCGAGAACGCGACGCGCACGCCGCGGAGTACAGGCCGGACGTCCTCGACTTCATGCGCGGCCGCACGCGTGACGGCCTGAGCATCTCCTACGCCGCGCTCGATGAGACAGGGCCGATCGCCATCGGCACCCATCAGCCGGTAGGCGATGTCACGGAGATCGTCGGCGTCGCCACTCTGCCGGCGGCGCGCCGACGCGGATTGGCAGCCGCGGTGACCGCTGCGCTCGTGGCCGATGCCGCGCGTCGCGGAGTCGGCACGATGATGCTTTCCGCCGACAGCGACGACGTGGCGCGTATCTATGAGCGCGTCGGCTTCAAGCGCATCGGCTTGACTGGCGCCGCGGAGGCTACCAAGTCGTGAGCGGGCGGTCGACGAAGCGCCACAACACGTCCGGCGAGCCACTGGCGCCGGACGAATGGGTTGCGCTCCGCGCGAGTTGTGATCGTTTCGTTTCCGGCCATGGCGTGCAGTCACCCAGCAAAGTCCTGGCCGAGCTCGAGACGCTCACGCAGTCCGAGCTTGAAGCCGACTACTACGGCGAAGGCGGCACCGTCGGACTCCTCGAGGACGACGTCCGCAAGCTGCTCGGCAAGAAGGCGGCGGTTTTCATGCCCAGCGGCACGATGATCCAGCAGACGACGCTGCGCATCCACGCCGATCGAGGCAACCGGAGAGTCATCGCGTTTCATCCCACGTGCCACATGGAGCTGCACGAGGACAAGGCCTACCAGCGACTCCATGGTCTGGTCGGCCTCGCAGTCGGCAGCCCGACCAGGTTGATCACGCTCGCGGACCTCCGCCAGATCCAAGAGCCGATTGCGGCGCTGTTGCTCGAGCTGCCGCAACGCGAGATCGGTGGCGTGCTGCCGACCTGGAAGGAGCTCAAGGCGCAGGCCGCATGGGCTCACGAACAGGGCGCGGCAGTGCACATGGATGGGGCACGTTTGTGGGAGTGCGGCTCCTTCTACCGCCGCCCTCTGGCCGAGATCGCGGCCCTGTTCGACACGGTCTACGTCTCGTTCTACAAGGGCCTCGGCGGGACGGCCGGCGGCATGCTCCTGGGCGAAGAGGATGTGATCGCCGAAGCGCGCGAGTGGCGCCACCGACACGGAGGCACGCTCTACAACATGTGGCCGTACGCCGCATCCGCACTGGCCGGCCTTCGCCTCAGGTTTCCACGCATGGCCAGATACACGAGACACGCACGCAAGATCGCGCAAGCACTGTCCCAGGTCAACGGCGTCGAGGTGACCCCCAATCCGCCGCACACACCGATGATGCACGTCTTCTTGCGCACGACGCCCCAGACCTTCTATGCCAACGTGCGGAGGCTGGCGGTCGAGCAGCGGCTATGGACCTTTGGCGGCCCAGTGCCGGCCGACGTGCCCGGTTACCTCAAAGTCGAGCTCTACGCGGGCGACGCCACGCTGGCTCTTTCCCCTACGGAAGTTGCCGCGGCTATCCGCGATCTCCTGCCGTGAGCGCTGGTGACGGCCGACGCAAGGCCGTCGTTCGCGACCTGCAGATAGCCCTTGGGCTGGCCGTCTTCATGGAGCTCGGCTTCATCGTCGCGCTGCTGGCTCTCGCCGGTGCTTTCAGCGGCGGGTCGCCGACGACCACGCCGTTCATGGCCCAGGCGTACCTCGTGGTCGGCTTCGTTCTGACGATCGCGGTCATCGTGCGCACAGCTCGGATGCTCCGCGTCGCCCAGCGAAGCGATGTGGGCGCTTTGCAAGGCATGCACATCCGGCTCTGGGCCGCCATCGCGTTCGTCTTCAGCGCGATCCTGCCCTCGATCTACCTCAACGTCGCGGCCAACGCCTTGAATGGGCGGCGCTAGGCTAGGCTGGCCGCCGAGAGGGTTATGCACCGGTGATCTGCTCCAACTGCGCCACTGAGAACGAGCCCGGCCGCAAGTTCTGCGGCGAGTGCGGGGCGCGCCTGGCGGTCGTCTGCCCATCGTGCGGCACCGCCAACACGCCTGGCGTCAAGTTCTGCGGTGAGTGCGCCACGCCGCTGACCTCGGCGGCCCCTGCCCCAACGGCGGCCCAAACCGCGAGCGCCGCCGTCTCTGAACGGCGGCTGGTCAGCGTTCTCTTCGCCGATCTCGTGGGGTTCACGCCGTTTGCCGAGGAGCGCGATGCGGAAGAGGTGCGCGAGACGCTCAGCCGCTATTTCGCCGAAGCGCGAGCCGTCATTGAACGATACGGGGGGACGGTCGAGAAGTTCATCGGCGACGCGGTGATGGCTGTCTGGGGCGCACCAATAGCCCAGGAGGACGACGCCGAGCGAGCGGTGCGCGCAGGACTCGACCTGGTCGACGTGGTCCGCGGATTGGGCCCGGACATCAACGCCCGAGTCGGTGTGCTCACCGGCGAAGCGGCGGTGACTCTCGGCGCGACGGACCAGGGAATGGTCGCCGGTGACATGGTCAACACTGCGGCTCGACTCCAGTCGGTGGCTCCGCCCGGAACTGTCATCGTCGGTGAGGCGACGCGCCACACGGCGAACGCGTCGATCGAATTCGAGCCTGCCGGCGAGCAGCTGCTCAAGGGCAAATCGGCACCGGTGCCCGCGTACCGCGCTGTTCGCGTCGTTTCGCAGCGCGGTGGCCAGGGTCGCTCCGAGCTGCCCGAGCCTCCTTTCGTCGGGCGCGACGAGGAGGTGCGCCTGCTCAAGGACATGGTCGCGCTGTCCGGCCGCGAACCCAAAGCGCGCCTGGTCTCCGTGACGGGCCCCGGTGGCATCGGCAAGAGCCGGCTGGCGTGGGAGATGGAGAAGTACCTGGACGGTCTGGTCGAGACGGTCTACTGGCACCGCGGCCGGTCGCCGTCGTACGGCGACGGAGTCACGTTCTGGGCGCTCGGTGAGATAGTGCGCCGGCGCCTGGGTCTGGCCGAGGACGACGATGAGACCACGACGCGTGAGCGCGTCAGCAACGGTGTCGACGAGTGGATCCCTGAGCCGGATGACCGGCGCTGGGTCGAGCCCGCCCTTCTGACGCTGCTCGGCGTCGAGGAGGCGCCGGCGGGAGGTCGTGACAGGCTATTCGCCGCGTGGCGCATCTTCTTCGAGCGCATCGCGGCGCGCGGTACGACGATCCTCCTCTTCGAGGACCTGCAATGGGCGGATGGTGGGCTGCTCGATTTCATAGACCACATGCTCGAGTGGTCCAAGGGCCTGCCGGTCCTGATCATTACGCTCGCCCGGCCGGAGCTGTTCGATCGCCGTCCCAACTGGGGTGCAGGGCAGCGCAACTTCACGGCGGTCGATCTGGAGCCCCTCAACGACGCCGACATGCACACCATGCTCGAGGGCTTTGTTCCAGGACTGCCCGCGAAGGCTATCGACGCGATCGTGGCCCGCGCAGACGGAGTCCCCCTGTACGCGGTGGAGACGGTCCGCAGCCTTCTCGCCGATGGTCGCCTGGAGCGCACGGACACGGGCTATCGCCCGGTGGGTGAGCTGGGCGAGTTGGCCATTCCGACCACGCTCAGGTCACTCATCGCATCGCGCCTCGACGCGCTCGACCCGGCGGATCGCGCGCTGCTGCAGGACGCGTCGGTTCTGGGGCAAAGCTTCACTCTCGCGGCGCTTGCGGCGATTGGTGGCGATCGTCCGGACCTGGACGAACGACTGCGCGGTCTGGTGCGACGCCAGCTGCTCGAGCTCGAAGCGGATCCGCGTTCTCCGGAGCGTGGTCAATATCGCTTCGTCCAGGGGCTCATCCGCGAGGTCGCCTACGGCACGCTCGCCAAGCGCCAGAGGCGCGAGAAGCACCTTGCCGCTGCGCGCCGGTTCGAGATGCTCGGGGACGACGAGCTCGCCGGGGCTCTCGCGAGTCACTACCTCGCCGCGCACGACGCATCTGCTGAAGGGCCCGAACGGGACGCAGTAGCGACCCAGGCACGGTTGGCTCTGCGCGCCGCCGCGGAACGTGCGGCCCAGCTTGGCGCCAACGAGCAGGCCGTTGCCTACTTCCGTCTTGCGCTCCAGGTCGCCGACGCGCCAGCCGACCGGGCGCCGCTCCTCGAACGCGGCGCGTTCGCGGCCAACCTCGCCCAGCAGAACGCGCTGGCAGTGACTATGGCAGACGACAGCATCAGCGCATACCGGATGGTCGCGGATCTGGCCGGCCTGGCACGAGCAGCGGCGATCCTGGGAGATGCGCTCATCGACATCGGTGATCCGGGCGCGGCCGTCGCCCGTCTGGAGGCTGTGCTCCTTGAGCTGCCCGCGACTGATGAATTGGATCGTGTGCCAGTGCTCACCACTCTGTCGCGGGCGCAATATCGCAACAACGCTCCGCAGAAGGCCATCGAGGTCGCGGACGAGGCGCTACCGATTGCCGAGCGTCATCAACTGAACCGCATGATCGCGAACCTGTTGGCCAACAAGGCGGCAGGAATGGACTATGTGGGTCGCGGAAAGGAGGCGGTGGCTCTGATGGAGGGCGCCGCGGCCGTCGCCCACGAGGGCGGCTTCCTCGACGCGGAGATCAGGGCCCGCAGCAACCTGACCTCGATCATCTGGTTCGACGATCTGGCCAGGTCGTATGAGCTGAGCAAGGCCAACCTCGAGCTGACGCGCAAGCTCGGCAATCGACTGATGACGAACTGGATCGTCGCGGCGCAGGCTGCCTCGGCCTTCGAGCTGGGTCGTGATTGGGACGAGGTGCTGGCAGAAGTCGATGAGGCTCTCCAGGCTGGCGCCGAGCCATCGGTCGAGCAGCACCTGCTCTTCTACACTGCCTCGCTACGGTCCGCGCGAAACTCCAACTTCGAGGAGTTGCACGCGCGCATTGCGGAACTGACAGCCTTGTTGCCCGATCCGCACGTGCAACGCGAGTTGGCCCTGGTCGAGGCAATGGGCGAGTTGATCAACGGAGATGAAGCTTCGGCGTCTGATCGAATCTTCGACGCTGCCCAGCACATCGCGACGGTCAAGTCTCTCTACCTGTCTTGGGCCGGTTCCGCTGCCATCTGGGCGCGCGATGCGGGACGACTGCGGGCCATTACTGACGCTTACGAGGCTGTCACCGACAGGACAACCGCGAGGCGAGACGATCTGGCCGAGTTTCACGCCGCATTAGCTGGATTCGACGGCCGAACGGAAGAGGCTATGGCGGGGTACCGCACCGCGATCGCCGGACGTCGCAGCCTGGGCGTCGAGTTCATAGCCGCCTGGATGGCCCTCAATCAGGTCATCGTCCTGGGCCCGGTCAACGAAACCGTGCGCGAGGAGGCAGCCAAGGCGCGTGAGCTATTCGATCGACTGCGAGCGGAGACGTTCGCCGATCGGCTCGACGAGGCGATGCGCCGCAAGCCGGCACTGATTTCGCGATCTGGGACGGCCGATAAGGCCACCGTCTCCACCGAGGCAAACGCTTCGGGCTGACCGACATCGATCACGGCCCAGCGAAACGCCGCTCTCGCGCACCATCGACGGCCCATCCGAGTTAGAGCTCCGGCTCGAGGCGCGACAGCTCCGTGTGATCCGTTCAGGTGTCGATGCTGACCTCGGTTGGAAGTGGGAACCAGCGCAGTGCCTCGAAATCGGTGTCCAGCACCGGGTCTTGCGCGATGCCGATCGTGGGCGGAGGGCCGGCGAGCATGTCCCGCGCCTCATCCAGGTAACTGGCCAGCCGAGAGGACGGTTCGCGGTGTCGGTGCGCCGTGTAAGCCATCCGTCCTGCGGAGTAGTCGATGTCGTTCAGGCTGAGCGGCGCCTCCGGTGCGCCGGCCGCGTGGCGCCAGAGTCCGCTGTCGGGTTCAAATCGGTATTGGGGTAGCAGCTTCCAGCCGTCGCTGGCGACGACCTCGACTGCCTGCAGTATGAAATCGAAGACCTCTTCGCCGATGAAGTAGTTGAAATTCACTCGCACCCAGCCGGGCTTGATGCCTTCACAGCCGCGGTTGGTCGCGCGCTCGAGCTCGATCGAGGTCTCCGGATCGATACCCAACAGGCGGTGGCCGTAAGGCCCGGCGCACGAACAGCCGCCCCGGGACTGGATGCCGAACAGGTCGTTGAGCACGGCCACCACGAAGTTGTGGTGCAGGTAGCGCGGTCCATGCCGGACGACGAAGGACACGATCGACAGTCTCTCGGCGCGGTGGTTGCCCAGGATCTCGATGTTCGGGTGTTCCTCCCAGCGCGAGATGGCGCGTTTGATAAACGACTCCTCACGCTCGCGGATGGCCGGCACGCCGACCTGCTGCTTTACCTGAAAGACGAGCCCGGCGCGAATCGACTCGAGGATTGCCGGCGTGCCGCCTTCCTCGCGATGCTCCGAGTCGGCGAGGTAGACGTGAACGTTCGAGTTCACGTATGCGACTGTGCCGCCCCCGACCACCGCAGGGACCGTGTTGCGCAGCAGCTCGCGGCGTATCAATAGCACTCCCGGTGTGCCAGGGCCGCCGATCAGCTTGTGGGGCGAGACGAAGATCGCGTCCTTGTAGTCGAGCGCGTGGTCGTCGCCGCGCGGGCTCATGTCGACCTCGACGTACGGCGCCGCGGCGGCAAAGTCCCAGAACGACAGCGCCCCGTTTCGATGCAGCAGGCTCGAGATGGCGCCCGTGTCGGACACGATGCCGGTGACGTTGCTGGCGGCGGAGAAGCTGCCGATCTTGAGCGGCCGAGCGGCGAAGTCCTGGAGCTTCCGATCCAATTCGGCGAGGTCGATGTGGCCGTCGGCGTCTTCGTGGATGGTCACGACATCGGCGATTGACTCGCGCCACGGAAGCTCATTCGAATGGTGCTCGAAAGGCCCGATGAACACCACCGGCCTCTCGCCTGGAGGGATCGCATTCATCAGCTGATAGCGCTCGGCGAGGTCCGCCGGCAGGCGCAGGTTCAGGACTGCCACGAGCTTGTCGACGGCGCCGGTGGTGCCCGAGCCACAGAAGATAAGCGCGTGGTCGTGCTCGTTGCCCCCCAGGGCCTGACGCACGATGCGCCGCGCGTCCTCGCGAAAGCGTGTCGTCTGCAGGCCGGTGCCGCTCGATTCGGTGTGCGTGTTCGCGTACAGCGGCATGACCGCGTCGCGCAGGTAGTCCTCGATGAAGCTCAGGCTTCGACCCGACGCTGTGTAGTCCGCGTAGGTAACCCGGCGCAGACCGAATGGGCCGGAAACTGCCTCGTCATCGCCGATGACCGAGGCACGGATCAGCTCGATCAGCGCCTCGGCATTGTGCAGGCGGTCGGAAGTCTCGCGATCTTCGCGCTCGGTGATGGCCATGTACCGGCCATCCTAAGCGCCGCCGCCAGCGACCCGCGCAGTGTCGGCCTACGATCATCCTCTCAAATAGCACTGGCTCAGAGGTTTCGATGACCGATAACGATCCGATCAGCTGGCGGACAGTCGTCTACGGCACGGCTGTTGTCGCGGCTGATGGCAGCAAGGTTGGCACTGTCAAGGAAGTGCTCGGATCCGACTCCGAGGACATCTTCCACGGCATCAGGGTGGCCACCGACGACGATCGCGACTTGATGATCCCGTCCGCAGAAATTTCCAGCCTGACTCGGTCGGCGGTGACGAGCAGCCTGTCACCCGACGAGATCAAGGCCCTGCCTTCCTACGACGAGTCGGCCACGTACCACCTTGCGTCCGTCGGCTGGCTGCGCAAGCACGTTGGCTGGAAGCAGGACTCCAAGAGCGACGAAGAACCCGGCTGATTCCCATCCGTCCCCTTGAGCCACAGACAGGTCTCCGGGGAGTGTTGATCCGCTAACGTCCGCGCGTGGACAGTGTCGCGATCCTGACCGCAGTTCTCGCCACGCTCCTGGCGATCGCAGTCCTGTATGAGATATCGCGCCGACTGGGAGTGCCGTACCCCACCCTGTTCGTCCTGGGCGGGCTGCTCCTGGCCGCGATTCCCGGTCTGCCGCGGATCGCGTTCGAGCCCGATCTGGTCCTGCTCCTCTTTTTGCCGCCGCTGCTCTTCATTGCAGCGACGCGCACGCCCGTCCGCGAGCTACGCGCCAACCGAAGACCGATCATCCGTCTCGCCTTTGGGCTGACGATCTTCACGATGATCGCCGTCGCGATCGTGGCCGAGCTCATGGTTCCCTCCCTCGGCTGGGCCGCCGCGTTCACACTCGGCGCGATCGTCTCGCCCACGGACGCAGTCGCCGCGACGAGCGTCTTCCGACGCCTGGGCATTCCAAGAGTGGCGGTCTCGCTCGTTGAGGGCGAAGCGCTGTTCAATGACGCCGTCGCGCTCGTCGCCTACCGGGCAGGTCTCGTCGCGGTGGCAAGCGGCGCTTTCCTGCTCGTGGGCACCGTCTCCTCATTCTTCGTCGCTGCTGTTGGGGGCATCGCCCTCGGCCTGGCTGTCGGCTTGGTCTCGGCGTACGTCCTGCGCCGGCTCGACTCTCCCACGGTCGAGGTCGTCCTCAGCCTGATCGTCCCGTTCGCCGCCTACCTGCCGGCAGACTTTGCTGGACTGTCGGGCGTGCTGGCAGCGGTGACCGCGGGCCTGGTCGTGGGCAGCCAGCTGGGGAAGGTGCTCACCGCCCAGAGTCGGGTGCTGTGGCTGAGCACCTGGAAGATGATCGACTTCGTCCTGAATGGCTTCCTGTTCGTGCTCATTGGCCTCGAGCTGCCCTCGGTCATGGCCGGGCTCGCCGGGCGCGATATCACCCAGCTGCTGGTTCACACGGCCGTGATCTGCGCCATCGTCGTGCTGGCTCGGCTCGCTTGGGTCTTCACCGCCGCCAGGCTGCGCAGCTCGCCGGCGCGCATGATCGCGCGTACGAACCCGCGTCTGGCGGGCCGACTCACGTTCGTCGTGGCGTGGTCCGGTCTGCGCGGCGCCGTGTCGTTGGCCGCGGCCCTGGCCCTGCCGCTCGATTTTCCCGAACGAAACCTGATTCAGCTCGTAACTTTCGGCGTCATCCTGGTCACTCTCGTGGGCCAGGGACTGACGCTGCCAGCAGTCGTCCGCTGGGCCGGATGGGACGGCGTGGAGCTGGACGGCGACGAAGGCACGGCCGCCCGGGCCGCTGCCTATCAGGCCGGACTGGCAGAGATCGACCACCAGCGCGAGCTGTGGCCGGGCCACCAGCCCCTCATCGATCGGTTGGAGGCGGGTCTGCAGGATCGAATGGAGCACCTGGCCCTGGATACGGACGACGTCAATGAGACGGCCGACAGGCGCCAGGAAAGGTTCGAGCACCAACAGATCCAGCTGGCAATGGTTCGAGCCCAGCGCAATGCCGTTATCGACATGCGTGATCGCGGCGAGATCAACGACGAGACGCTGCGCGAGGTGGAGCGTGAGCTTGATCTCGAAGAGCTGCGCATGGAGGGTTGATCAGGCGGGAGCAGGCTCGGTGTGGGCGATTGAGCCGAAACGGCCCCAGAGCAGGATCACGAGCGCGGCCGACCCAAGGAAGCCGAACCAGAATGGCGCAGTGATGCCAAAGGTCGACGCCAGAACGCCGCCGATGGGGATGCCGATGACCAGGCCACCGACCAACGCGAGGCGATAAACGCCGCCCACGCGACCCATGAGCGCATTGGGCACCGCCCGCTGCCGCACCGTCGTCGCTGTCGTGCCCCAGATGAACGCGTGCGCGCCGAAGATGACGAACACGCCGAGCGCGAAAGCAGGCGACGTCGTCAGTGCCAGCGCAAGATGCGTGAAGGTCTCGATCACGAGCCCGACGCGCATGATGTCGCCCAGGGCAAATCGCCTTTCGAGCGATCCATACAGGCTGATGCCGATGATTCCGCCCACTGCGCTGGCTGTCGTGAGCAACCCGAAACCGACCGCGTTCATGTGCAGCCGTTCGCCGGCGTAGAGGACGAGCACCGACCATGCCGCACCGTACGTCACATTGAAGGCGAAGATGGTCAGCGCCAGTGTGCGCATCGCGGGATGGCCGACGAGCCAGTGGACGCCCTCTTTCGTGTCCGCCCAGAAGCCGTTGCCCGGCCCTGCCACGCGCTGAATGACGGATTCCGAGCTGATCACGACGCGCGAGATGAGCACCGCGCCGAGCGCGAACGCGGCCGCGTTGGCAGCGAACGGGAGGGCCATCCCAATGGCGAAGAGAAACGCCCCGATCGGCGGTCCGATGAGCTGGTTGAGCAGGATGAACGCGCCCTGCATGCGCGAGTTGGCAATGCCCAGGTCCTCCCGCTTGACGACGCCGGGCAGCAGCGCGCTGCTCGACGAGTCGGCGAAGTTCTCAGCCGAGCCCAGGACGAAGAGCACGATGAGGACGAGGATGATGCTGACCGTGCCGCTTACGATCGTGAATGCGAGCACGACGAGGACCGCGGCGCGGAGCAGGTTCGAAACGGCCACCATGCGACGACGTTCGATGCGATCGGCGACAACTCCGGCGAAGACGCTGAAGATGAGCGCGGGCAGGTACTCCATCAGGAGCGCCAGTGAGACGAGGAACGGGTCGCGCGTCTGCGACGCGACGAGCAATGGTCCGGCCGCGACGACGACCCCGTCGCCGGCGTTGTTGACCAGGGTCGACGACAACAGCCAGCGGAAGCTGCGCCCAAGGCGTGGCGGAGCGGCGACGTCTACCAGACGCTCAAGCGGATTTGGCACCGGGCCGAGAGGTTAGCGGTCGCACCGCCGATCCGAGACCCCCGACTGCAGGGCCTCAGTTCATCGCGCCGGTTCTTACTCGACGCGGCGCGGAACCTTGCCCATCCATGTGCCGAACGTTTTGAGCACCTTGTGGCCACCGTCCGCCGTTGGCCCGAACATCAGCGGGCAGCCGCCCTCGATGACCGTGATGCCCTCTTGCCGCCCGATCTGTGCCGCCTCCGGCGAACACGATCCGGCGCCGAACAGGCGGTGCATCCAGACGCGACTGATACCCAGCTCCGCGCACTCGCGCATCGTTCCCTCGACCTGATCCGGCCGCGTGGCGATGATGACCACGTCGACGCCGCCAGGGATCGACTTCAAATCGTGGTACGCCGGATCACCCTCCACCGACTCGGCATTGGGATTTACGGCAAAGACCTGGTAGCCACGGTCGCGCAGGCGCTTGTAGACCACGTTGCCGCCGTGCGAGGCCGGCGTGCGCGATACGCCGGTGACGGCGACCCGCTTGTGGGAAAGGAACTCATCCGCGACATCGCTGATGGATTGCATGGCCGACTCCAGTGATGCGTGCCCGATCCAGGTCATGGTGCCGCCAGCCAACTCATCACATGAGAGCCAAACTGCCCCTAAATCGACCTCCAATCGTTCTCTTCTTCCGGCCGACAGTACGGCTAGGCCGCCCCGCCTTGAATCGCCAAGATCGACGTGGTGCTCAACACAAAGCGGGGGACTCCGTGCTCAACGCTCATTCGATAGCCATGTTCGGCCGCCTGGCCGTCGTTTCGGCAGTCTGCGTGCTGACTCTTGCGGGAGCCGCTCCGTCGTTCGCCAGCGCTGCTGGCACGCCACATCCGCGGGCCACGGCTCCCGGCCAGCGCGTATCCGTCTACGCGGGCACGTCGAGTGCCACCTACCGGCCGATCCTTGCCCCCGGCAAGGCTGCGGTGCGCAGCAATTCCATCAGCGCCGGCGTCGTCCAGACATCGACGATCCAGGTCACCTACCACGGCTTTGGCCAGGATTCCGCGGCAAAGGCGGCCTTCCAGGCCGCAATCAACGTCTGGCAGTCGATCCTCGTGTCCGACCAGGTGATCCACGTCGACGCCAGCTGGACCAATCTCGGTGCCTCGAGCGGCCTGCTTGGTCAGGCCGGTGCAAATCACATCTACCTCGAGGGCGACGGGTACTGGTATCCGAGTGCGCTCGAGGAGTCCCGTTGCCACTGCAACGCCGAGACCGCTGCCGAGATCTCGGCCGACTTCAACAGTGCCTTTCCTGCGTGGTACAAGGGCACGGACGGCAACGTGCCGAGCAGCAAGTGGGACCTGGAGACCGTCGTCCTGCACGAGCTCGGCCACGGCATGGGCTTCTTCAGCAGCTTCGATGTTTCGAGCACCAAGGGCTACTGGGGCTTCAACGCTCATCCGCTGCGCTTCGATTCAAACGAGTGGGATGCTGCGAGCGGCGGCAAAAAGATGACCTCCTACGCCAACGGCTCGACCGCGCTCAAGACCCAGCTGACCGACGGCTCTGTCTACATCGGCGGTGCCAACGTGGAGGCCGTTCTCGGTGGCCGCGCGAAGCTCTACGCGCCGAGCTCCTGGCAGCCGGGCTCGAGCAACTCGCACCTGGACGAGAGCAAATACGCGCCCGGAACGGTCAACGGCCTGATGACGCCCGTGCTCAACAATGGCGAAGCCATCCACGACCCGGGGGCGGCGACCGTAGCCATCCTCGAGGACATCGGCTGGACGACCGCCGGATCAGCCACTGCCCCGGGAGCGCCGCGGAACGTGACCGCCACGGCCGGCGATGGGAGTGCCAACGTGAGCTGGAGCCCACCAGCGTCGGACGGCGGCAGCTCGGTCACCGGCTACACGGTCAAGTCGTCCCCGGGAAGCAAGACGTGCTCGACTGCGGGCGCGACGTCGTGCACAGTCGGCAATCTGACCAACGGCGTGCAGTACACCTTTGCTGCAACCGCGACCAACGGAGTTGGCGGCGGACCTGCCTCCGCGCCTTCCAATTCGGTCGTTCCACATTCCGTTTCGGGCGACACCGCGGCACCGGTCGTCGGCACGCCGCGAGTCAATATCGTCGCGTCCCAGGTCATGGGCAAGACGGATCTCGTGGACGTGGCGTGGCCGGACGCTGCTGATGATTCGGGGATCGCCTCGTACGAGCTGCAGCGTCGCCAGGGATCCGGTCAATGGGTATCGGTGTCGTTGGGTAGCGCCACGTCGACGTCCGCCAGGGTGTCCATAAGCCGTGGAGCGAACTACGTCTTCCGCGTTCGGGCTACCGACGGCGCCAACAACACCGGAGACTGGACGCAGACCGCGAATTCCAGCATGAGCACGTTCCAGGAAACGTCCGGCATCGTCTATTCAGGGGCATGGACGCGCTCTGCACTGAGCGGAACAGCCGGCCGCTACGTAGAGCAGTCGGCATCGACTGATGCCACGGCCACGTTCACCTTCAGCGGCACGAGCGTCGCCCTGGTAACTACCGCCGCGGCCAGGCGTGGCATTGCGGAGATCACGCTTGACGGAACTGACGTGACACTGGTCGACCTGTACTCGGCGTCGAAGAAGACCAAGGTAGTTGCCTGGTCGCCGCCCACGCCTCTTGCGCCGGGCTCGCACACGGTCGTCGTCCGCGTTACAGGCACCAGGGACTCGCACTCATCCGGGAACCGGATCGACATCGACGCCTTCCTCGTCTGGAAGTGATCGCGAACCCGTCCTGACGCGGTTCGCGCAAAGGACAGGATTACCGGAGTCGTAGAGCCGTTCGGCAGATGAACGCCGAGCGGCCGGTTCGTAGCGTGCCGGTGGGAAAACACCACCAGCAGCCGGATCGTCGCGCTTCCGGCGGAGGAGGCACGTTGAGCGCACTCGATCTGGCCCGCATCCAGTTCGCCTTCACCGCCGCGTTCCATTTCATCTTCCCGGCGGTCACGATCGGGCTGGGCATTCTCGTCGCCACCGCGGAAACGATCAGGTGGCGCACCCGTTCCGAGACATGGGATCGGCTGGCCAGGTTCTGGACCAAGGTCTTCGCCATCACATTTGCAGTCGGTGTCGCCACGGGCATCGTCATGGAATTCCAGTTCGGCACGAACTGGTCTCGATACGCGACCTTCGTCGGCGACATCTTCGGCTCACCCCTTGCCGCGGAGGCGATATTCGCCTTCTTCCTCGAGTCCACGTTCCTGGGCCTGCTGCTCTGGGGCGGCGACCGGATCGGCTCCACGTTGCGTTGGTTCAGCGCAATGATGGTCGCCTTCGGGTCAGCTCTCTCCGGCCTGTGGATCATCATCGCCAACTCCTGGATGCAGACCCCCGCCGGCTACGAAATCCAGGATGGCCGCGCCGTGCTGACGGATTTCTTCGCAGCCGCGTTCAACCCCTCGACGCTTCCGCGCTACCTGCACACGGTCATGTCGTCAATCGCCGTTGCCTCGTTCCTGGTCGTTGGCACCGCTGCGTGGTACATCCTCAAGCGGCGCCACTATGACATCGCCCGACGGTCTCTGCGCCTGGGGCTGGTGGTCGCGGTAATCGCCTCTGCAGGCATGTTCCTGACCGGTGACCTGAGCTCACGCCAGGTGGCAAACACGCAACCGGTCAAGTTCGCCGCGATGCAGGGCCTGTTCGAGACGACACAGGGCGCACCGATGATCATCTTCGCTCTTCCTCCAAGCCAGGAGACCTCAGCGCAGGGTCCATCGATCGAGATCCCCAGCCTCCTGAGCCTGCTGACGCATGGCGATTCGAACTCGACCATCCAGGGTCTCGAAGAGTTTCCAACAGAGCTGTGGCCGCCGGTGGCGACGACCTTCCTGAACTACCACAACATGGTCGTCCTGGGCACGATCATGCTCGCCGTCATGGCCTTCGGCGCCCTTCTGTGGTGGCGGGGCAGGCTCGAGAGGTCGCGCGCGTGGCTGTGGCTGGCGGTAGTCGCCACGCCCGCTCCCCTGATCGCGACGGAGCTCGGCTGGGCAACAGCCGAGATCGGCCGTCAGCCGTGGATCGTCTACGGCGTGATGAAGACCGCAGACGGCGTATCGCCCCTGGTCAGCTCCTTTGACGTGACCATCTCTCTGGTCGCCTTTGGCGGCGTGTATGTGCTACTGGCGTTGTTGTGGCTGTTCCTGGTGCGCCGAGCACTGATGGATGGGCCGTTGCCGGCTCCGGCGGGCACGATCCCGGAAGAGCCGCCCGAGATGCCCGAGAAGGTTCGACAGCCAAAGCCCGTGGAGGTCCTGCCATGATCGACCTGCCGACCATTTGGTTCGTGCTGATCGGCGTGCTGCTGGTGGGCTACGCCGTTCTCGACGGCTTCGACCTGGGCGTCGGGATGCTCGCGCCGTTCATCGCTCGCACTCCCGCCCGGCGCGGCCTGCTGATGGAAACCATCGGCCCCGTCTGGGATGGCAACGAGGTCTGGCTGCTGACCATGGGCGGCGCGCTCTTCGCCGCATTTCCCATCGTCTACGCGACGGTCTTCTCCGGTTTCTACCTGGCGATGATGCTGCTCCTCTTCGCGCTCATCCTGCGCGCCGTCGCAATGGAGTTCCGGCACCACCTTGAAGACGCCCGCTGGCTCCGCATGTGGGACGCGTTCTGGTGGCTTGCGTCGTTTCTCGTCGCGCTGCTGCTCGGGGTCGCGATCGGCAATATCGCCCGCGGCTTGCCCCTTGTTGACGGCAACTACACGGGCGGGCTCATCGGATTGCTCAACCCGTTCAGCCTGTGCGTCGGACTGCTGGCCGTGGCCATGTTCCTCGTCCAGGGAGCCTCGTGGCTCGTTTTGCGCACCGATGGTGAACTCGCGCTGACTGCACGCCGGGCCGGTCGTCTGAGCTGGCTGGCATTTGTCGCCCTGTGGCTGATCGTGACCGTCTTCTCGGTCGTCGACGCGCCGGATCTGTGGGCCAACTACGCCAATCCGCTGACGTGGATCGCGCCACTCGTCTTCGTCGTCGCGATGGCCGTCAGCGGACGGGCGTTGTGGCGTCCCCGATTCGATGGGCTGCCGATCATCAGCTCATCGGTCGCTGTCGCCGCGCTGATCGCCATCCTAGGCCTGGGTCTCTATCCCAACCTCGTGGTCGACCGGAGCGGCAGCGGCAGCCTCTCTGTCAGCAACGCGGCGTCATCTGACCTGTCACTGACGGTGATGCTGCTGATCGCCCTGATAGGAGTTCCGATCGTGCTTGTTTACACCGGTTTCGTGTACTCGCGGTTCACGCACAAGGTGACGACCAGCCAGCACAGCTGAGACCTAAGCCCATGGGCGGCTAGCATCGCCGCGTGGAGGACAAGGGCACTCGCTTCTGGGACGCGTTCTGGGTGGTCGCCCCGTTGGTGATCGGGGGACTTATCGGCTTCTACGTCGTCGGCCAGTTCCCCGCTCCGAGCGGCGACTGCAGCCAGCTGCCCGGACCCCCATCGACGACGGCCAACTACGCGCTTGCAATTGTGCTGGTGGCCCTGCTCGTGGGCCGCGTGGTGGCGCGCTCGACGATCGGACCGGTGGCTGCGCGAGCCTTCACCGTGGCCGCCTTTGGCCTGGTCGTCAGTGCCTGCGGCTCGTACTTCGTGAGCGTTCGCAGCGAGCCATGTCCGCAGGCAATAGCATCCGAACATGAAGCCATGGTTCGGGTATCACCTCCCCAATTACACCTTTCCCGACAGCCCTCCTGAGCAGCTTTTCGATCGCACCGTCGAGCAGGTCCAAACTGCCGAGGAGTGTGGGTTCGCGCTGGTCACCGTGATGGACCACCTCTACCAGATCGGCGGGGTTGGACCGGAGGATGCGCCGATGCTGGAGGGCTACTCGGTCCTCGCCGCCCTGGCCCGCGAGACGTCTCGAGTTCGGCTGGGCACGCTCGTCACCGGGGTCACATATCGCAACCCAGCCTTCCTGGCCAAGACCGTGTCGACGCTTGACGTGCTCTCGAAGGGACGCGCGCTGCTGGGCATGGGAGCCGCGTGGAACGAGGACGAGCACATCGCCTTCGGTTACACGTTTCCGCCGGTCAAGGAGCGCATGGACCGTCTCGATGACGCGCTGGCCATCGCCAAAGGCATGTTCAGCGGCGAACGCTTCACCTATGAAGGGCGCTATTCGAGCGTTCACGACATCGTCAACTCTCCCAAGCCGATCCAGGCCGGAGGGCCGCCGATCATGGTCGGCGGCGGAGGCGAGCAGCGAACCCTGCGCATCGCAGCGAAATATGCCGACATGACCCACTGGTTTGCCTCTGGTGGCCTCAGCGTGCTCAACCACAAGACAGACGTCCTGCGCGGTCACTGTGAGGAAGTTGGCCGCGACCCGGCCGAGATCGAGCGGACAATGGGCGCACCGGTCGTTCCAGTCTCGAGTGAAGCTGAACGAGACGCCTTCCTCGAACGCATCCCGGAAGAGCGCCGGGCGTCGTTGACGGTGGGCTCACCCGAGCAGTGTGCGGAGGCGCTCAGGCCGTACATCGACGCAGGCTTCACCGGCTTCACATTCGGCAACACGGTATTCCGCACCCCGGACCAGATCCGTGTCGTGGGCGATACGCTGCGCCTGATCGAGGGCTAGTGGAAGACCGCGCCACTATTCGAACGGCATCGACGGATCAGCTGACCGCGCGCGATGTTGATCAGCTGCGGACGCTGCTATGGGCAGCGTTCGCGGACGACGAGCAAAGCCGCTTCTCGGAGGAGGATTGGCAGCACGCGCTCGGCGGGACGCACTTCCTGGCCGAGGTCGATGGCGAGATCGTGAGCCACGCCTCCGTCGTCGAGCGCACGCTGCACGTAGCGGACGTCGCGATCCTCACAGGCTACGTCGAGGCTGTCGCCACGAGACCAGGGTTGCAGGGTCGCGGATACGGCACGGCGGTCATGCGCCGCGTCGGAGACCTGATGAGGAATGGCTATGAGCTTGGTGCGCTAGGCACGGGCAGCCACGGCTTCTACGAGCGCTTGGGCTGGCGCGCATGGCGCGGGCCAAGCTCCGTGCGCACGGAGGCAGGCGACAATCGGACGCCACAGGACGACGGCTACATCATGGTCCTGACGACGCCGTCAACGCCTTCGATCGATGTCGATCTGCCCATTTGCTGCGAGTGGCGTCCCGGCGACGTGTGGTAGAGGTCAGTCGGGCAACCTGAAGCCGGTCGTGCCGTCGGCCTCATCGGTGACCTCGATGTCGAGGCCTGTGAGGAGCTCACGGATCTGGTCCGCAACGTCGTAGACGCCCATCGCGCGCGCGTCGGCTCGCAATCGGAGCAGCTCCGTAACGAGTGGCTCCACGAGTGCGGCGCGCTGCGTCAGTTGAGTGGTTTTTTCCTCGAGTGCAACCAAACGGGCGGCCAGGTCGCTCTCGGCGCCTTTGGCACGTGCGCTCAACGTCGGCGCAACGCGACCAGCTCCCGAGCCAAGTGCGTCCAGGGGAAAATTCTGTCCACTCCCGAAGACAGTCTCTACAGCCTCGCGTCGCACCGTCACGCGGCCACGGCCATGCACGCTCGCAACGCGCGCATCCAGATCGACGACAAGCGCCGTGTGCTCGTCGATACCGAGCACGAAGACGTCGTCAGGCAGTGCCCTTTCAAGCATCTCGAAGCGCCGCCGGCCAATGAAGCAGTAGCGCGTGTCGTGGCCGCTGCCCTCCGCGTTGTCCCAGTGCGGAACAACCGCGGCCGAGATGCCCACGGCCGACAGGACGTCCAGCCCGGGTAGCCAGTGCGGGTCCTCCCCTGCCTTGAAGATCTCGTAGATCGGCGCCGTCAACCGACCGAGCGTCAACGCCGCTGCACTCGCCACGACGAGCTGCGCCGCCCGTCAGCAGCTTGTCGGCGAGGAGCACCGGCATCTCACTCGCGGACCACTGGGCCAGCGCGTATGAGGGGCTGCCCGGCCCGGCGAACACGAAATCGGCGTCGCGCACACGTGCGTACGCCGCTTCGCGCGTCACAGCGTCCGCATCGGCCCTGCGCAGCGAGGCGAGACTCACGTTGAGCCCGAGTCGGCGGCCGAAGAAATCGATCTGCTCCGCGCTCAACGCGTCGGCGTTCTCCTGGAAGCCATAGGGCGTGTCGAGGACCGCCGCGCGCACGGCCGTGTCGCCTTCGCGCGCGGCGGCCAAGCGGCCGATTACGGAGCGATGAACGCGCGCCATTCGGGGCGCCATCTCCCCTGATCCGATGATGACTAGCAGCCGCGGCAACGCATCCACGCTGTCGAGTATGGGTCTCGGAATGGGTTGACACCTGCCGGCGCAACCGTCATAGTGAACCGCATGGTTCAGTATCAACCAGTGGACAGGACGCTCGCTGCGCTGGCGGATCCGACGCGGCGTCAGATCCTTGAGCGACTCAGCCTGGGCAGCGCCTCGATCACCGAGCTGGCTGAGCCGCTGGGCATGACGCTCACCGGCGTCAAAAAGCACATCCGGTTGCTCGAGGATGCCGGACTTGTAGACACGCGCAAGATTGGTCGAGTGCGCGAATGCGTTCTCGGCCCCGATCGGCTCGACAGTCTCGAGCAATGGATCGTTGACTACCGCCAGGCCGTTGAGCGTCGACTTGACCGGATGGCAGAGCTTCTCGAGCGACAGAAAGGCACGTATCCATGACGACAGCACAGCAGCCCAGCCAGCTCACGATCACGACGCCGGACGAACGGGAGATTCGTTTCGAAAGAACCTTCGATGCACCACGCGACCTCGTCTGGCGCACCTTCACCGACCCGACGCTGGTGTCCGAGTGGTGGGGCGGCGGCGTCGAAGTCGAGCACATGGACTTTCGCGTCGGGGGTACGTGGAAGTTTCTCGGCGGCCACATGCCTGATGGCACCAAGTTTGTGTTCGAGGGCGAATACCTGGAGATAGAGCCGCCGCGCCGTATCGTCCAGACCTACGTAAACGGCTGGATGAATGGCATGAGCTGGACCGAGACCATGGAGTTCGAGGACATGGGCGGCCATACCCGCTTCACGCAGACGTCGCGCTTCGGATCGACCGAGCAGCGTGACACGGTCCTGCCGACCGTCGAGCAGGGTGCCAACTTCACATACGGTCGGCTTGACCGACTGCTGGCCCAGCTGGCCGGATCACACACAGAGGAGAACGCATGATGGCCACGTCACGGACGAGCACTACCAACAAGGGCTTCACTGCCGACGAAAAGGCGGCGATGCGTGAACGCGCCAAGGAGCTCAAGGCTGAGGCCAAGCGCGGGGCCGACAGGGAGGCCGGCCTGGCCGACGTGCTCGCGAGCATCGCGGCCATGCCAGAGCCGGACCGAGTCCTTGCCGAACGGATCCACGCGATAGTCACCTCGAGCGCTCCGGATCTGATGCCCAAGACCTGGTACGGCATGCCCGCGTATGCACGAGACGGAAGGATCATTTGCTTCTTCCAGGCGGCCGACAAGTTCAAGGCGCGCTACGGCACACTCGGCTTCAACGACGGCGCGAATCTCGATGAGGGCGACATGTGGGCGACATCTTTTGCCATCACCAATCTCTCGGACGCCGAGTCTGCGAGGATCGAAAAGCTCGTGAAGAAGGCCGTGAGCTAGATCGAGGAGACGACTGGATGACGGGTGAGACCGGTGCGGCCGCTACGCGGCTGATCGATGAATACATCGCGGCACTGCCTGAGGACCAGGCTCAATCGCTGGCGGCACTTCGCCGGACGGTTGCAGCCGCCGCACCGGACGCCGTTGAGGCGATCTCGTACTCCATGCCGGCCTTCAAGATCGGCAAGAGAGTGCTGATCTACTACGCCGCGTTCAAGGACCACTTGAGCCTGTTCCCGGCGAGCGGCTCGGTCATGGACAAGCTGGGCGCGCCGCTGCAGGCGTACTTCACCGGCAAAGGCACGCTCCAGTTCACGCCCGACAAGCCGTTGCCGGATGATCTCGTGCGTCAGATCGTCGCGATTCGACGCGAGGAGATCGGCGCCACCTGATGGGCCGATATCGATTTACGGTTCACGTCGATGCGACGCCCGAGCAGACCTTCGAGCTCTGGACGGACCTTCAGCGGATGGGCGAGTGGGTCGGCGGCGTGACCACGGTGACTGACGTCAGTGGATCGGTCGATGAGGTTGGCACGACCTATACGACGCGGTTCGGGAGGATGGCCAGCCCGACCCAGGTCGTGGCGGCTGAACGGCCGCGACTATTTCGGACCAGGTTCGGCAACCGTCTGCTGCGCGGCGAGAACGAGGCAACCTTCGAGCCGGACGGCAGCGGCACCCGAACCACCCAGGTGTTCAGGACGCAGGGCGTGATTCCGGCCATAGCCGGCTGGATCGTCGCGCACGGTTCCTACAAGGGCAGCTTCCAGGGCGAGCTGAACGAGTTCGCACGCATATGCGGCGCAGACGCCAGGCGTTCCCGCGCTTAGGGCAAGGAGCCACCCGTCGATGCCTAAGCCAGGATCTCGACCGTGTCGCAGTCCTGGACGGGCTGCTCGCGGCCTACTCGCTGACCGTCAAATCGCGCAGACGGACCCCACAGCCGCGCGCCGCTGAAGGAAGCGCCGAGATCGTGGTGGACCGCATCGGCCACGTCGGCGACCGTCGCCGGCGGGATCAACGCGATCGGTTCCGAGCTCACGTCGCCGTCCTTGCGCAGGTAGATGCGGATAAGCCCGGTGAGCTCCCAGATGCTGTTGCGCAGCTCGTCGAGCGACTCGTCGTCCAGGATCGAGACCGGCACAACCTGCGTGTCCGGAAAGCTGCGCTGCACGCGTTCGATGTCGCCAGGAGTCGCCTCGTCGGCGCGCGTGGCGGCAATGAAGGATGGCGCGTCAATACCGGCGGCTGCGACCTCGTCGCGAACGACTTCAAGGTCGGCGACGTCGTCAGTTACGCGCATGCAGTAGACGATCGCGTCGGCGGATCGCAGCACGCCGAGGAGCGGACGCCCGCCGCCGCGATCGTCGCTCGCCCCGTGGATCAGTCCCGGAATCTCGACCAGCTGCACCAGTACGCCGCCGATCCGTGTCAGCGCCGGAACGGGCCGGAGCGTCGTGAAGGCGTAGTCGCCGGTCTTGATCTGGATCTCCGACAGGGCCTGAAGAATCGAGGACTTGCCGACATTTGGCGGGCCTACGAACGCGATCTGAGACGCGCCTTCGCGGCGCACGGCGATCGAAATCGCGGTGAACCTGCTTGGATCGCACGCGCGTGTCGTCGATCTCCGACGCGAGCCATTTGCGCAGGTCCGCGTAAGGGCCGTTCTTGTAATCAGGGAGCTCATCGAGCAGGGCGCGCACCTCGCGAATCCGCTCGCGACCCTCTTTGCCAACTAAGCGACGCTTTGCCATCTGGGCGAACGTCCGGTGGGGCATCGGCATGACCGACTCCTGGTTATCGCCTGGCGCGAGACGCGACATCGCTCGCACACCTGGGGTGCGCGAGGCTCAGTCCACGCGTCTGTCGCGCCTCTTCCTCCGACGCTGTTACGGAAGAGGCGGATCAGCCGTTCTGCTTTGTCTTCGTCGCGTACCAGGCGCGCAGCGCTTGTGCGCGGTGCAAGCCGGCAAATGTCGTCATGGCACGGCCCAGATTAACGCCTCGGGCGGCCTAAGCGCGTCCGCGCACGAGGTCGATCAGTCTGCCCAGCACGCGGTCGCCGTCGGCTCCCAGCCCGTTGTGCTCGTATTCGTCTGTCACCCACGGACGCAGGCCGCGGATTGCCGCTGCGGTCTCGAGGGCAAACTCCCGCACGACGTACGGATCGTTGAAGTAGATAGTGGCCGCGACGGGCACCTCGTTGCGCGCCAGCGCGTCCGCGTCGTAGAGGCGCGGCCACTCGCGCTGGGCGAGCAACTCCGCGGCTTCGCGGTGCGGCCGGAGCGCCCCGTAGTCCTCGAACATCCAGGGGAAGATGTGCTCAGCGGTGAAGTAGCCCTCTTCCTCGAACTCGGCCGGCAGCAGCCGAGCGGCCGACCAGGCCGTCCGGCCGCCGTCGGCGTAGCAGGCCTCGTGCAGCGTCGCGTACAGCGGGTTGCGTTCGAAGCGGGCCGCACCGGTCTGCGCATCGAAAAGGAAACCGTTTGACTCGAGCGGCAGCTCCAGGACGTGATGGAGTGACTCGAAACCGGTAGATGAGCCCAGCCCTGAACCCATCTGGCGGAATCTGCGGGCAGTCAGTCGGTCGCCACTCGGCAACCGGACGTCTTCCTCGGTCAGGCGTCGGAAGGTGTCCTGCGCCCTGTGTCGGTCTTCCGGGTAGCGCTCGAAGTATTGGCGGTTCTTCAGTGCGGTGCGCTCGTAGGTGGCCGCGTACACATCGTCGACAGGACGGCCGATGGGCGACAGCCCGCCGGTGATCATCACCTCGCGCAGGGCGTGTGGCGCGAACGACAGGTACGTCATCGAGCAGAATCCGCCGAAGCTCTGGCCGAGGAGGCTCCAGCGATCGATGCCGAGCTCCTCGCGGATCAGCTCCGCGTCGCGGACGATCGAGTCGGCCCGGAAGTTGGCCAGGTAGTCCGCCTGAGCCTGCGCCGTATCGCCCTTCAGCGCCGTCGCGATCGGGGTGGATCGGCCGGTGCCGCGCTGATCGAGAAGAAGAACGCGAAAGTCCTTGAGCGCCCGCTTGAGCCAGCCGGCGGGTGGGCTCGTCGGCCGCGGCGCCTCCATGCCCGGCCCGCCCTGAAGGTACAGGAGATACGACTTGTCAGCGCTGTCCGGGCTGGCAATCTCGCGCGTGAAGACAGTGATCTGCTCTCCGTTGGGAGCGGAATGGTCGAGCGGAACACCGTGTTCGCGTTCGGTCAGAAGCGCGCCTGGGATGAGGTGTGTCGACGTCATCAGCGGAGGCTATCGGGCCGCGGCTCAAGTCGCCGATCGGGCACGAACCAGATGGCCGCGACGATGACGAAGATCGCCACCGCCAGAATCGGCAGCACGAGGGCCGCGGGGATGGATATCGCATACAGCGCTATGGACACCTTGCCCTTCATGTCGCTCCCGATCGCCTCGGCCAGGGCCGGATTCTGGGCGGGAACGCCAAGCAGCGCGCGAACCAGGATCGTGAAGGCGATTGCCGGCATCAGGAGCATGAAGCCGTAGATGGCGACCGGCACGGGAGCGAAGCCTGTCGCGCCGACCCACGCCGTGCCGGCCGGGACGAGCGACAGCCAGAAGAGCAGGTGCAGGTTGGCCCACAACACGGATCCGTTGATCGTCTTGGACGCGTGGAGCAGGTGGTGGTGGTTGTTCCAGTAGATGCCGAGATAGACGAAGCTCAGGACGTATGCAAAGAACTTGGGCCACAGGGCCGACAGAGCCTCGATCGTTGCACCCTCTGGAGGTCGCAGCTCGAGAACCATGATCGTGATGACGATGGCCAGGACGCCATCGCTGAAAGCCTCGAGGCGACCCTTGGTCACGGGACGGGCGCGACCGTCAGCGCCGGAAAAGCACTCAATGCGCCGAGCAGCAGACCCAACGCCGAGGGGTTGCGCGCCGCGGCCATAGTCGGGCCGGCCAGTGCGCCCGAGCCGGCCATGACGGCAAGCATGCTGACGACGAAAAGGCGCAACGAGATCGACGCGCGAACTCCCAATCCTCCGCGACGCACGTGGCACTCCCCTGCTGTGTCTGCGCGCGCGACGGTCAATAGACTTGGCTCGTGGCGCGTCGAACCCCGGGCGAACTCTAGAGCAGCGCGCAAGCGTGCCGTCAGCCAAGACGAGACACGAGTCGCCCATAGCCGTCTACGGCGCCCTTGCAGCGAACCTGGGGATCGCCGTGGCCAAGTTCGTGGCCGCCGCAATCACCGGCAGCTCGTCGATGCTGTCCGAGGGCATCCACTCTCTCGTCGACACCGGCAACCAGGGACTCCTGCTGATCGGCATCAACCGTTCCAACAAGCCCGCCGACGACGATCATGAGTTCGGCCACGGCAAGGAGCTCTACTTCTGGAGCCTGGTCGTCGCGATCGTCCTGTTCGGGGTCGGTGGCGGGCTCGCCTTTTACGAGGGCATCAGCCACGTCCTCAACCCCCATCCCATCGAGAACGTGATGGTGAGCTACGTGGTCCTGGCCATCTCATTCGCGCTCGAAGGGACGTCGTGGACCATCGCCTATCGGGAGATATCGGCTCAAGGTGGCGGACGCTCGCTGCGCCGGGCCGTATTGCGCAGCAAGGACCCGAGCGTCGTGACGGTGCTGCTCGAGGACAGCGCAGCGGTTGTCGGCCTGAGCGCTGCGTTCCTGGGCATCACGCTCGCGAGCGTGACTGGCGATCCGCGCTGGGACGGCTTCGGATCGATCGCGATCGGCGCCACGCTGACCCTCGTCGCCCTCTTTCTCGCGTCCGAGAGCCGCGGCCTGCTCGTGGGTGAGCGCGCCAGTCGCAGCCTGACCGATATGGTCCGCAAGGTAATCGAGAGCGACGAGGCTGTCACGAAGGTCGTGTCTGTGCGCACGATGCACCTTGGCCCACGCCATGTGCTGCTCACGGCCCGGGTCAGGTTCTCGCCAGGTCGCAGCGACATTCCCGCTGTCGTCACGCGACTCAAGGAACGTTTGTCGGATGCGGACCCGCTCCTCGACGACATCACGATCGAGCCAGCGGAGAGTGACTGACCTGGCCCTCGGCGGCGGATAATCGTTTCGCTGATGCGCATCGCGACCTGGAACGTCAACTCGCTCAAAGCGCGCCTCGATCGCGTGCTTGACTGGCTCGACCGTGCCCAGCCGGACGTGCTGCTGATGCAGGAGACGAAGCTGTCCGACGCCGACGCGCCGGTCATGCCGTTCCGCATGCGCGGCTATGAGCTGGTCCATCATGGCGAAGGCCGCTGGAACGGAGTCGCGATCGCCTCGCGATCTCCCGCCGAGCCGGGCTCGATCGTGACCAATTTCGGCGATGGGCCAGTGCGCGATTCCGGCGCGCGCACGTCGACCAGTCTCGCCGAGGAGGACTTCGACCCGTTCAACGAAGCGCGCATGGTCAGCGCCGTGGTCGACGGTATCCGTTTCGTATCGCTTTACGCCCCCAACGGCCGTGTCGTCGGATCGCCTTTCTTCACCGGCAAGCTGGCCTGGTTCGAGCGCCTGCTGGGCTGGCTGCGCGAGAACGAGCAGCAGGCGAATGCGCTCGTGCTCGGTGGCGACATGAACGTCGCCCCCACGCCGGCCGACGTGTGGGATGAGGGCGCGGTACATGGCGGAACGCATGTTTCGAGCGAGGAGCGCGCTGCCTTTGCCGCATTGCTCGACTGGGGGCTCGTGGACGGCTACCGACAGCTGCGCCAGGAGCCGAACAGGTTCACCTGGTGGGATTACCGCGCCGGCAACTTTCACAAGAACCTGGGCATGCGCATCGACCACCTGCTGCTGAGCAGGCCGGTTGCCGAGCGGCTCGTCGGAGCAGAGATCGATCGCGAGGCACGCAAAGGCCTTCCCGTTCCGTCCGACCACGCGCCGCTTTTCGTCGACATTGACGCGCCCGGAGTTCCGCTCGATGCCGGCTGGGAGGGCGCCCTGGAGCGCATCGCGGCGCGCACCAAGCGCTAGACCGAGCCACCGCCGGCCGTGCGCGATCGCCCGATATGAGTCGCCGGGCTGTTCCAGAATGCATGGCTAGCCGACGGCACTGTCACGCCGCGGGTTGTGGAGGCACCCAATGTTGAAGGAGTTTCGCGACTTCCTGTTTCGCGGCAACGTAATCGACCTGGCCGTCGCGTTCGTTATCGGCGCCGCGTTCGCGGCGATCATCAAGTCGTTCGTCGACAATCTGCTGACGCCGCTGATCGGTCTCCTTGGCATCCCCGACATGTCGACCTGGTCACTGACCGTGGGCAGCTCGCAGCTCATGTACGGCCTGTTCCTGCAGGATGTCGTCTACTTCATCCTGGTTGCAGCGGCCTTGTTCTTCTTCCTGATCAAGCCGCGAAACGCGATGGAGTCGCGCCGCCAGCAGGGCGAGGACGAGGCGCCGACGACCAAGACATGCCCCTTCTGCGCAACGGAGATACCTCTCGCCGCAACGCGCTGCCCGAACTGCACGCAACCGTTGCCTGCCTGAGCCGGCGCGATCGGCCAAACGCGCGCTCGGCTAACCTCCCGCGATGGCCTCGACGATCAGGCGTATCCAGCCCGAAGAGTGGCCGGTGTTGCGCGAGCTGCGCCTTGCCAGCCTCCTCGACGCACCGGAGGCCTTCGGCCAGACGCACTCGAATGCGCTGGCCATTCCCGACGAAGAGTGGCAGCAGAACGCGCGCGCCGCGGCCAGTGGCGACTCGCGCACGTGGCTCATCGCAAACGTCGACGGTACCGACTCGGGACTGGTCCAGGCCAGGCGGCGCCCGCCCCACGACTGCCTCGTATTCTCGATGTGGGTCGCACCCCACGCTCGCCGCGTCGGCGTGGGCCGCCTGTTGATCGATTCCCTGGCCGCATGGGCCGACACCTGGGGTGGGCAGAGACTCGTTCTGTGGGTCTTCGGCGCCAACGACGGAGCGCATCGCTTCTACGAGGACATCGGCTTCACCGTCGTCAGTGGCGGTCCGGATGTCGAGTCGGGCAAATCGTTCGGCGCGTTCGCCATGGAGCGCGTGGTCGGTCAGGCGGTGAGATGAAAAAGGCAGGCCCGCGGTTGTCCGCAGGCCCGCCAGGGTGCTGAATAGGCGAAGGGAGCCGTCAGCCGTTCTTCACCGGAACCGCGACGTGCACGAAGGTGTTGTGCAGCATCGATGGCGAGACCGTCGATGAGCTGTACCAGATGCCGAAGTGGTCCTTGTAGATCAAATTGTGGTTGATCGTGACGTTGGCCGGCTGATCGGTCGAATAGACGAGTATGCCGGTCGTCTGCGGAACGCCAGCATCGGGGTCGCCGCCAAGGTTGTTGCGCCCGATGCGGTTCCATGCGACCACGTTGTCGCTGATGTATCCGCCGCCCGGATGCGAGTGGATGGTGACTCCGGCCAGGTCGTTGCCGGTGATCGTGTTGCCGATGACGTGATTGTCATACGAGGCCGCGAGCGGGAAGGCCGCCGCAATGAGGACGCCGGCACCCTCGCCCTTGAGGCCGTTTCCGTGGATCACGTTCCTGCGGATGGTGTTGTGGTATACGCCTGCGAACGAAGGATCAGTGCTCTGCGTGCCGGGATTCCAGCCCGCGTTGTGCGACGCGAGCGTGATGCCGCAGTCGTAGGCATTGCCGGTTACCACGTTGCGCGCGATCAGGTTGTCGTGGGTGGGACCGAATTCGTCGGTCAGCAGGATGCCGCCCGAGTTGCCCGTCACGAGGTTGGCGCGCACCTTCGAGGAGCTGACGCTCATAAGGTGGATGCCTTCGCCGCAGTCGCCGGGGATCTGCCCGTTCGGCTGACACTCCAGGTACGAGGACTGCGGGCCGCCTTGATCGTTGTTGCGGACCACGTTGTGCTCGATGCTCACGCGCGCAATTGGCGTGCCGCTCGTCAAGGTGGCTGAGCTCACGGCACCGGTCGACTCCGGAGTGCCCATGGCCAGGATGCCCTCGCCGGTGGCGTTTTCGACCTTGAAACCGGCCACGGACACCCATGAGTGGGTGATCAGGATGCCGTTGTCGTAGCCGGAGGCGTCGATCGTCGCCGACTGGCCGGTCAAGGTCAGAGCCTTGTCGACCGTGACCATCTCGTCGTACGTGCCGGCGCACACGACGACTGTGCCCTGAGCGGCTGCCGCCGTGACCCCGTCACCGATCGTCGAGTACTGCGCCGAGGCGCACGACGTGCCGGCATTGGCGATGTTGCCCCCGGGTGCCACGTAGATGACGCTGGCCGCGGCCGCCGTGCCGGCAAACGCCATCCCGAGCAACAGGGCGAGCGAGCCGCCCACGGCAGCCGGAACGTAGAGAAGCTTGGATAAATGCCTCAATCGAGCACCTCCTGCGGCCGAGCCCATACGCAAGGTTGGTCGCAGCGACGGCCACGGCCTTGAATTCGCTGCGATCGAGGATCACCGCCCATCCCATGTGCAGCCCGGAGGCCGGCCATATACAGCCGGCACCGGACATGGGTCCGGCGCCGGCTGTGCGGCGGAGATTGGGTGGACGCCACCGCCGCGACTATCGGTCGCGTTCCATTAGAAGACGATTAAGCCGCTTCGGCGACGGCCTCGGCGAACTGGCTCTGGTAGAGCTCGTGGTAGAAGCCGCGCTTGTCGAGCAGCTCGTCGTGCGTGCCGGTCTCGACGATCGAGCCGTGGTCCATGACCACGATCAGCTCTGCGTCGCGGATCGTCGATAGCCGGTGAGCGATGACGAACGTGGTCCGGCCGCTCATCAAGCGGGCCATTGCGCGTTGGATGAGAACCTCGGTGCGCGTGTCGACCGAGCTCGTGGCCTCGTCGAGGATCAGGATCCTCGGATCGGCCAGGAATGCCCGGGCGATGGTCAACAGCTGCTTCTCGCCCTGCGACAGGTTCGTGGCGTCGTCGTCGATGACCGTGTCATAGCCATCCGGCAACGTGCGTACGAAGTGGTCAACGTGCGCCGACTCGGCGGCCGCGACGATCTCGTCCTCGGTCGCGCCCTCGCGCCCGTAGGCGATGTTGTCGCGGATCGTGCCGTGGAACAGCCACGTGTCCTGGAGGACCATGCCGAAGTTGCGACGCAGGTCGTTTCGAGTCAAATCGCGCGTGTCCACGCCGTCGACGGTGATCCGTCCGGCATCGATCTCGTAGAAGCGCATCAGCAGATTGACGAGAGTCGTCTTGCCTGCGCCGGTCGGTCCGACAATCGCGACCGTGTGCCCTGGCTGCGCGTCGAGGCTCAGATCCTCGATGAGGGGCGTCTCCGGCCGGTATCGGAACGAGACGTTCTCGAATGCGACCTGGCCGCGGACGTTGGTCAGCCTTGTCGGCTGCTCCAGCTCGGGCACGAGCTCCGGCTCATCGAGCAGCTCGAAGACACGTTCGGCCGAGGCGACAGCCGACTGGAGCACGTTGGCGATGCTCGCCGCCTGGACGATCGGCTGCGTGAACTGGCGCGAGTACTGGATAAAGGCCACCACGTCGCCCAGCGACATCTGACCCGACGCGACGCGCACTCCGCCGATCACGGCGATCGCAACGTAGTTGAGGTTCGAGATGAGGTTCATGGCCGGCTGGATGATGCCGGAGATGAACTGCGCCCGGTACGAGGCTTCGTAGAGCCGAACGTTCTCTTCCTCGAAGTGCTCCGCCGCCTCCTTCTGGCGGCCGAATACGGTGACGATGTTGTGGCCGGTGTGCATCTCCTCGACCTGCCCGTTGAGGGCGCCGGTCGACGCCCACTGCGCCACGAACAGGCGCTGCGAGCGTCGAATTATCAGCACGGTCACGATCAGCGACGCCGGAATCGCGAGCACCGAGATAAGGGCCAGCTCCCAGCTGATCGAGATCATCATGATCAACACCCCGAACACGGTCAGGACGGACGTGATCAGCTGCGTCAGGCTCTGCTGCAGGGTCTGGCCGATGTTGTCGATGTCGTTCGTGACACGGCTGAGAAGGTCGCCGCGAGAGTGGTCGTCGAAGTACTTGAGCGGCAGCCGGCCAAGCTTCGTGTCGACGTCCTGGCGCAGGCGATACACGGTGCGCTGGGTTACGCCGGCCATGATGTATGCCTGGGCCCACCCGAAGGCTGCGCTGATCACATACAGGACGACCAGGACGCCGAGGATGCCAGCCAGAACACTGAAATCGATGCCCACGCCGGGCGTGATGGTCATGCCGCTGATCATGTCGGCCTGCTGAGTCTGTCCGGCCGCACGTAGCATGTCTTCCACCTGCGCCTGGGTCATGCCAGGCGGCAGCTGGGAGCTGATGGCACCCTCGAAGATGATGTTCGTCGCCTCGCCCAGGATCTTCGGCCCGACAACGGCGAAGGTGACGCTGACGACGGCCAGGACGAGCACGAGGACGACGCGCAGAGCCTCCGGCCGCAGCCGGCCCAGCAGACGCCGGAATGATCTGCCGAAGTCCTTCGACTTCTCCGGCGGCAGGCTACCCATCATCATTCCGCCGGGGCCGTAGCCACCTGGCCGTCGACCGCCCGGGCCGCCGGGCCCGCGGCCCGTCGTCGTCGGAGCTCCGCCCTGCGGCGGGCGGCGCGTGCCTTCGGCGCTCATGCTGCCGCCTCTGCCTCGGTCAGCTGCGAGTACACGATCTCCTTGTAGGTCTCGTTCGATTCGAGCAGCTCGTGATGCGTGCCGATGCCCACGACGCGGCCCTCGTCCATGACGATGATCCGATCGGCATTGAGGATCGTCCCGACGCGTTGAGCGACGATGATCAATGTCGAGGCAGAAAGGTCCTGCTTCAGCGCTGCTCGCAGCCGAGCGTCGGTGCGGAAGTCGAGCGCCGAGAAGCTATCGTCGTAGATGTACAGCGGCGCTCGCTTGACGATCGCGCGTGCGATCGCAAGCCTCTGGCGCTGCCCGCCCGAGACGTTCGCGCCGCCCTGCTCTATGGGCGCATTGATGCCGTCCTCGAGCTCGGACACGAACTCCATCGCCTGTGCGATCTCGAGCGCATGCTCGATCTCCTTGTCGTCCGCGTTCGCGTCGCCGTAGCGGACGTTCGAGGCGATCGTGCCGCTGAACAGGAACGCGTTCTGGGGGACGACACCGATCAGGCGCCACAGGTCCTCGCGGCGAACGTCGCGAACATCGACCCCATCGACCAGGACCTCTCCACCGGTCGCGTCGTAGAAGCGCGGGATCAGGTTGATGAGCGTCGTCTTGCCGCTGCCGGTGCTGCCGATGATGGCCGTGGTCTGGCCCGGCTCTGCGACGAATGAGATGTCCTGCAGGATGGGCTGCTCGGCGCCCGGATAGCGAAACTCGACCTTCTTGAATTCGACCCTGGCGCCAACGCGCTGCGGCTTGCCGTCCGGCGCCGGATGGTGTCCGTTGCCGTCTGCGCCTGCGGCAGTGACCTCGGGAACAACCGCCAGGACAACCGGGGATGCAGGGTCGACGACGCTCGGCTCGGTCTCGAGCACCTCACGGATACGTCCGGCCGATACCGCGGCGCGCGGCACGAAGATGATCATGAACACGGCCATCAGGACCGAGAACAGGATCTGCATCAGGTAGGCCAGGAACGCGGTCAGGCCGCCGATGGACAGCTCGCCCGATTGGACGCGGAATGCGCCGAACCAGACCACCGCGACAGACGACAGGTTGAAGATGAGGAGCATCACCGGGAAGGTGATGGCGAACAGCCGGTTGACCCGCAGCGCCGTGTTGAAGAGGTCGGTGCTGGCCTCGTCGAAGCGCTGCTCTTCGTGCTCGACGCGGACGAAGGCACGAATGACGCGCACGCCCGCCAGGGCCTCACGCATCACCTGGTTGATTCGGTCAACCTTCACCTGCATCGCCCGGAAGAGCGGCACCGCGCGGCTGGTGATGAAGAAGATGAAGCCGAACATGATCGGAAGGATCACGATCAGTAGCGCCGACAGAGATACGTCCGTGCGCACAGCCATGATCACGCCGCCGATGCCCATGATCGGGGCGAGCAGGATGATCGTCAGGCCCATGAAGACGACCATCTGGACCTGCTGAACGTCGTTCGTGTTGCGCGTGATGAGCGAGCCCGTGCCGAACTTGTTGATCTCCACCTGCGAGAAGCCGGCAACCTGTCGGAAGACGGCCAGCCGAACGTCACGTCCGAAGCCCATGGCCACCTTGGCGCCGAGGTAGACCGCAGCAACCGAGCAGACTCCCAGGATGGCCGTAACAACGAGCATCACCGCGCCCACGCTCAGGATGTAGGTCGTGTCGCCCTTGGCAACGCCGTTGTTGATGATGTCGGCGTTGAGCTCCGGCAGATAGAGGGTCGTCAGGGCCTGCGCAAAGAGCAGGACCATGACGATCGCGATCGATCTCCGGTAGCGGCCCAGGAACTGGCGCAGCAGCGTGGTCACGCGTGGCTCCCCTCATCTGGTGGAACCTGGGCCAGGACCCGCTCACGGGCCTCCCTGAACGCACGCAGTCCTGTGAGCAGAGACAGCAGATCGCTGTCGTCGATCTCTGCCAGGAGCCGGTTGAGGCGAATCTGGCGTTCGGACTGCATCGCGCTGAAGATCTGTTCGCCGCGCTCGGTGACCCGCACCTCCACGACGCGCCTGTCCTCGTCGATGCGGTGGCGTTCGACGACGCCCTTCTTCTCCATGCGATCGACTATGCCGGTCGCGCTGGCCACGGAGACGTCCAACACCTCCGCGAGATGCGTCATCGTCATGGGGCCGTTCGCGCGCAGCTGCATGAGCACGTTCAGATGGATCAGGCTGAGGCTGCCTTCGTGCCAGCGCTTCAGCGCGCCCTGGAAGTCACGGAAGCTGATCTGGTTCAGCTCGGCAAGGACGTCGTCGACTATCTTCTCGCGCGATTGGCTGCTGCTCAATGGGTCGTTGACGTTCAATGCCACGCCAGAAGTATATGCGGTATGAACTATCTGTCAAATACCGCGTCTGGCGTCACCCAGCGCGGATCGAGATCCAGGTGCACGACGGTCGGGCGGCGAGAGGCAATTGCCTGGGTGAGCTGACGCTCGAAGTCCGAGTTGGCGCTTATACGGACACTTTCCGCGCCGCACGCCCGGGCCACGGCAGCGAAATCGACCGGGCCAAGGCCAGTGGCGACGTAGTCCCGATCCTCGTTGGCCTGGTGCATCGCGATAGTGCCGTAACGCATGTTGTCGAAGACAAGCACGACAGGCCCGGCGCCCGTCCTGACGGCCGTCTCGAGCTCGTTCATCGTCATCGCGAAGCCACCGTCGCCGCACAAGGCTACGACCTGCCGATCGGGCGCGACGAGCGCCGCGGCGATGGCGGCGGGCAGTCCGTAGCCCATCGCCCCTGACGTTGGACCGAGCAGCGTCTGGTTGCGCCCGTATCGGAAATAGCGCGCCGGCCAGAGCCCGAAGTTGCCGGCATCAGTGGTCACGATCGCATCGGCGGCGAGCGTCCGTTGGAGCACGGTGACAATGTGCGACGGATCGACGCCGGGGCCGTCCCAATCGTGTTCTGGGGTACTCGTGGCGGATACGTACGCGGTTCGATCGGCGTTCAGGTTGTCGCGTCGGCCGCCGGCGCCGGTGACCGGTGCGACGCGCAGCGCAGCCTTCAGGAAGGCCCGGGCGTCGGCTGCCAGCGCCAGGTCGGGCGCGGACAGGCCCGCATGCGAGATCCGTGGCTCGAGATCGACATGCGCCCAGCGCGTCTTACGTGCTGGAATCGAATAGTCGAAGCTCGCGACCTCGTTGAGCCTGCTGCCGAGCACGAGCAGCGCGTCGCTCGATTGCAGCCGCTCACGGACAACAGCTGGCGCGCCGTAGCCGGTAGTGCCGAGGTAGTTCGGATGGTCGTTGGGGAACGAACTCGGCCGCCGCCATGCAGCGAAGACGGGAACAGCGAGCCGCTCGCTGAACTCGACGAGCAGATCCTGCGCGCCGGCGGCGATGACGCCGTAACCGGCCAGAATGGCGGGTCTCTGCGCTCCGTTGAGCAGCTCGACGATCGCGCCGACCGCAGCGTGGGACGGCGCGCTCGGAAGTGCCACCTCGAGGGCGACCGGGGCAGATGTCACATCGACATCGAGGGTGTCCCCGGGCAGGGCAAACAGGACGGGACCGGGGCGGGCGCTGAGCATCGCGCTCATGCCCTCCCCCACCAGTCGCGCGGCGTCGGCAGGGTCATCGAGCTGGCCGGCCCACTTCGCGAGGCGGCCGAAAGACGCGACCAGATCGACTTCCTGGAACGCCTCGCGGCCCAGGTGGTCGCGTTGCACCTGCCCGAGCAGGGCGACCATCGGCGTCGAGTTAGCCCGCGCGGTATGGATGCCAATGCTCATGTTTGCCGCGCCGACCGCGCGCGTCCCGAGCACCGCGGCCGGCCTGCCGGTCAGCTGGCCGACGGCCTCGGCCATGTATGAAGCACCGCCCTCATGGCGTGCAGCGACTACCTCGATGCCCGCCGCAGGCAGCGCGTCGAGCAAGCCCAGAAACGACTCTCCCGGGACCGTGAACGCCCAGCGGACCCCGGCCGTGGCCAGGCCGTCGGCGATGAGTCGTCCAACGGTCGTCAAGGGCGTGGAATGGCGCTCATCAGCAGGCCAACGACCACGACAACGGCCAGCACGAGCAGGATGCGTCGAACGCGCGGATCGTCAGTGCTCATGAAGATCTAGCGGTAATTCTGGAACTGGAGCGGCACGGGAAGCGCATCCGACTCCTCGCGCAGGCGGTTGATCACTTTTTGCAGCTCGTCCTTGCTCTTGCCGCTCACGCGGATCGCGTCACCCTGGATCTGCGACTTGACCTTGGGGAAGTCGTCGCGAATCAGCTTGCTGATCTTCTTGGCAAGGTCGTCCGGCAGGCCGCGCTTGAGTCCGACTCGCTGCCGAACCGTGTTGCCGCCGGCTTCCTCGATCTCGCCCCAGTCGAAGATCTTGAGCGACAGGTTGCGCCGGATCGCCTTCGACTCGAGCAGGTCGCGCATCGCCTTGGCGCGCGACTCGTTGTCGGCGCGGATGATGATCTCGTCCTTGTCCAGCTCGATTTCCGCTTTCGAGCCCTTGAAGTCGAAGCGGGTTGCGATCTCGCGCCGCGCCTGGTCGACGGCATTGACCAGCTCCTGGCGATCGAAGTCGCTGACGATGTCGAACGAAACCTCTCCAGCCACTATTCATTGCCCTCCGGCTTGAAGGTCGAGTCGCGGCCGACGACACGTTCGACCGGCCACAGGCGCAGGCGCCAGACCTTGCCTTCGTCGTTCAGCTCCGCAGTCATGAATCCGTAGGCACGAACGCGCTCACCTCCGGTGTCGCGCCGCGTATATGCAACGTGCCAGCTGGCCAGCACCGTCGAACCGCTTACCCACACGTTCTCGGCATCGAATTCGACGTTGGCCTGATTGGCGGCCATGGCGTTCCACATCTCGCGGATGGCATTCGCGCCCTTGAGCGGCTCCGTGAACGGTGCCTGGCGATATTCGGCGTCCTGATCGAAGAGGTCGAGGATTGCGTCCGGATTGCGGCTTTCCCAGCCGCGCTTCCAGGCATTGAGCAGGTCCTGACCGTCTCCCGGCGTGAGTTGAGGCATGGCCAAAGTCTAGGCGCTGCCGCGCCTGCGTCCGAGCAGAGCCTCAACCAGGCGCGCAGCGATCACATATGACCGCCCGCCGCCCATGACCAGGACGACGTCGCCCGGGCGCACACGCTCGGCGAGAAAATCGGCGGTCTCCTCGACCGAGCCGGGTGCGGCAGCCGTCTGCGCGACCCCGTCGCGTGCCGTGACTGCATCAGCAAGCGCCTGCGCGCTTGTGATCGTCGTATCCGGATCGCGACCAGCCCAGATGTTCGCGATCGCGACGTGATCAGCGGTGGACAGGACGTCGGCGAACCGGTCGAGCATCAGGGCCGTGCGATGGAACGTGAGCGGCTCGTACACCGCCCACACCGGCCGACCGGGATATTGCCCGTGAACCGCCTCCAGCGTCCTCGCGATCGCTGTCGGATGGTGGCCGTAGTCATCGAGCACGACGACGCCACCGATCTCACCCTTGAGCTCCAGCCGGCGGCCCACGCCGGCGAAAGCGGAGAGGCTCGCCCGGATCACGGAATCGTCGATGCCGAGCACGCGACCGACCGCCGCGATGGCCATGGCGTTGTCCGCGTTGGCCGGTCCGGGCAGGCCGATCTGGTAGCTTCTCGGCTCGTCATTCACCTCGACTATCGTGCCCGCCCAGTTGTCGCGCAGTCGGGCGACGATGCTCGCAACGCCACGGTCGCGAGTGCCCGCCACCAGCGTCGCGCCGGGCTGCGCACGACGGATCCAGGCCTCGAATGCGTCGAGCACAGCCTGCTCATCGGCGAAGACGTCCGGGTGATCCCACTCGGCATTCAGAAGCACCGCCACCGACGGGCGATAAGCGTCGAAGTTGCCGGCATATTCGTCAGCCTCGACAACGAACTCGGGCCCTGCACCCCAGCGCGCCGTGCTTGGCGTCCTGCCGACAAGATGCGCGTCGAGCAGCGCACCCACGAAAGCCGACGGGTCGCGTCCGGCACGAACAAGCAGGTCGATCAGCCAGCCGGTCGTGGTCGACTTGCCGTGAGTGCCTGCGACGGCAACGAGCGTCTGGCCGGTCGTGGCCGCGGCATCAGCAATGAGCTGCTGCCATGGCTCGGTGGGGATGCCAAGTTCGTGCGCGGCGTTCAGCTCGGGATGGTCTGGGTCTATCGCGGTCAGCGCCTTGGTAACGGCCAGGCGTTCCGGTCGGGTGCTGACGTCGCCGGCACGCAGCACGTGCTCAGCCGAGTGCTGCCAGGCCAGCTCTACGCCGGCCTCTACCAAAGCGTTGGCGTACGCCGTGGGACCGCCCGGGTCGCAACCGCTGACGAGGGCGCCGGCGCGATATGCCAACAAAGCTGCCGCGGACGCGCCGGCGCCGGCCGCGCCAAGGACGTGGATCCGCTCCGCAGGGCGGATCGGACGCGCTTCGCGCGCCGGGGCCAGACCCTTGCCTATCTCAGTCGCGAGGCGCGTCAAAACGGTCCAGCACGAGCGTCAGTGCAGCGTCAGCGCTGCGCATCTTGTTTACATGTCGGTCGTCGCCCCACACGAAGCGGCGCACCTCGTGGCCGTAATCGTCGGCGATGCCAACGTAGGTAAGTCCCACTGGCTTTGATTGTGACCCTCCGCCGGGTCCGGCGATGCCCGTAACGGCAATGGCCACATCGGCGTGGTAGCGCTGCCGCGCTCCTTCGGCCATGGCCATGCACGTCTGTGCCGACACGGCGCCGTGGTTCTCCAGGGTCTCAGCCATCACCCCGAGATCATTTTCCTTGAGTGCGTCGCTGTAGCTGACGATGCCGCCAACGAAGTAGTCACTGGAGCCGGGCACCTCCGTGAGCACGTGGGCGATGAGGCCGCCCGTGCACGACTCGGCCGTGGCCAGCGACAGGCCGCGTTCGAGCATCCCTTTCTGAATCCTGCCCGCAAGCGCGACGAGGGGCGAGAGCTCATCGGCCGGTGCCGTTGAGCTCATATCAGCAGGGTGAAGACGCGGGCTGTGGGTCTTGCCCGGTCTTCACTATCCAGCTGCCGTTCTGACCCTTGGACCCGAGCAGCCCGAGCGGACTGCCGTCGAGTGTCAGGGAGATGGCGCCGGAGTTGTTGGTGCGGACGCAGAACTGGTTGGCGGCGGTCACGGTGAAGTGGTCCTGGTCGTTGACGGCGACGCCGTCCAGCCCCTCGGCGACAACGCCGTCCGCGGTGACCTTGAGCGTGACACGATTGCCGGCCACGAAGATGTCGAGGCTCATCAGCTGGACCGGCGGGGGCTGGACCAGAATCTCGACGTCCTGGGCGATCGGCGCGAGGCCGGTCGCGTACGCCGTCACAGTCAGGCGCCAATGCCCTATCGGGAAGGTCAGAGACTGTGAGAAGGAGCCTCCAGCGACCGTGATGTCCGCCGTCGGCCCGGCCGGCGGCGCTGCGCTGCCGATCGGCGCTGCGCTCGCACCGGGCGCCTCGCTCTGCAGGGGCAGGCCGCTGGGCGCCGGAGTCGTGGGCGGAGCGCCGATATATGTGCTGGCGATCGTGATCCGCGTACCTGTCGTAGTACCGCTGACCGTGACGTCGGGACTGGTGGTGGCAAAGCCGTTGGCCGGTCCAAAAAGGCTCATCGAGATGGGCGCCGGAGGAGCGACGCTCTGCGACGCGCCGGGCGACACGCTCGGCAGCGGCACGGTGATCGTCAGCTGGAGCGGCGTGGAGTCACGCTGGGTGACCGTGTCGGTGGCAACGACCGTGAAGTTGTTCCGGCCGCGGACGAGCGGAACGCGCTGGCTCCATACGCCTACTTCGTTGGCTTTGGTCGTGTACACCTGGCCGTCGGTGCCCGTGATGGCGATGTTGGCGCCACGTCCCGCAGTCCCCTGCAGGGTCACCTCCTGGGCATCGATGGTCGAGATCACGTTGGCCGGGTAGGTCAACGTCACCTCAGTCACATCGACGAAGCGGAGGAACTGGAGGCCCAGGTAGCCGATGAAGAGGGCGATCACGAGGACCACCAGACCGGCCACGATCATGGCCGGCGAGATTGTGAGTCGCCGTCCGCCCGGCTCTGCAAGGGGCATCGGTGGCGGCGCGACAGCGACGCGGGTAGCAGTCCTGAGCTGCTCCATCTCGTCGCGCCAGCGGTCGAGGATCTCGTCAGGCTCAAGCCCCAGATAGATCGCGTAGTTGCGCAGGAAGCCCTTCGTGTAAACAGGCGCGGGCAGCTCGTCCCAGTCGCCGTCCTCGAGCGCGGCGATATAGCGCAGGCGGATCTTAGTGTCGCGTTCGGCGCGATAGAGATCGACTCCCTTTCGCTCCCGCGCGGCCCGAAGTGTCTCGCCTACGGGGAGTGCCGGAGTCGCATCGATCGGCGCTCGATCGCGACCCAGCCGCTTACCGAGACGCAGTTGATGGCGGGCGCTCATGTGGGTGGGGCTGTCCTCGTTGTCCTGGCACGGGTGACGCCATCACTGACGCGCAGCCTCGAGTCTAAAGGTTCGACCCGAGATCGCCCCTAATCGATGGTCTCGGCGTCGGCAGGACCGCGTAGCCAATTGTCGGGTCCGTAGATCTGACGCGGCGTGGCCGGATTGCGCGGGTCGCCCGGTCCGATGATGCCATGCTTCTCGAGATCATCCATCAGCCGTGCCGCGCGATTGAAGCCAACCTTGAGCTTGGTCTGGAGCATCGAAGTGCTGGCACGGCCGGTGTCGGTCACGAGCTGCGCCGCCTGGGGCAGCATCTGGTCGCTGTCCGGCCCGAGCAGGAAGCCGAAGCGCCCACCACCTTCGCCTGCCTCGTCGTCCACGGCGCCCTGGAGCAGGTCGCGGTTGTAGCTCGGCTCCGCCTGGTTGCGCCAGAACTCGGTCACGGCATAGACCTCGGCATCGCTCACGAAGACACCCTGCAGACGCACCGGTCGAGGCAGGTCCGCCGGCTGGTAGAGCATGTCGCCGCGGCCGATCAGATCTTCGGCACCCGGCGCGTCGAGCACGGTTCGCGAGTCGATATTGGAGGCCATCGCGAAGGCGATCCGTGACGGGACGTTGGCCTTGATCAGGCCGGTCACGACATTGACGCTCGGACGCTGTGTGGCAAGGACGAGGTGGATGCCGACGGCGCGCGCCTTCTGGGCGATCTTGACTATCGGATCCTCGACCTTTCGTCCCTCGCGCAGGATCAGATCGGCGAGCTCATCGATGACGACGACCATGTACGGCAACGGCTTGCCGGTTCGTCGCGCGCTCGAGTTGTACGCGCCGATGTTGCGCTCCATGGCGTTGGCCAGCAGCTCGTAGCGTTCCTCCATGACATGGACAAGGTTCGTCAGCACGGCTCGCGTCTCGTGCGATTCGACGATGACCGGCGTCTCGAGATGGGGCAGGTCGCGGTACGCGGCCAGCTCCACGCGCTTGAGATCGACCAGAACAAGCCGAACCTCATCAGGCGTCGCATTCATCAGGATGCTGGTGATCAGCGCGTTGACGCACACGCTCTTGCCCGAGCCAGTCGCGCCCGCGATGAGCAGATGGGGCATGCGCGCGAGATCGACCGCGTAGGCCTTGCCCGACACGTCGCGGCCGAGAGCGAAGGTCAGGCTGCTCGACGCGTCGCTCATGCCGGCATCATCGAGCAGCTGCCGGAAAGCGACGATCTCGCTCGAATGGTTGGGGATCTCTATGCCGACCACGTCGCGACCCGGGATCGGGGCTTCGATCCGGATCGAACGGGCCGCCAGCGCCATGGCCAGGTCATCGGCCAGGCCCTCTATGCGCGACAGCTTGACCCGTGCGTCGGGCTTGACCTCGTATTGCGTCACGACCGGCCCAGTATTGGTCGCGGTGACGCTGGCCGGGATCTGGAAGCTGGCCAACTTGTCCTCAATGATGCGGATGTTGCGTTCGTGATCCAGGCGCTGACCGCGGCCGCCGATGCTGGCCGGGTCGAGCAGGTCGTACTGGGGCAAGTGCCAGACACGCTCTGGCTCCTCGGCCGTTACGTCCGCATCGGTCGCGATGGGTGCGTCCGCGATTGCCGTGGCGGCCGCTGCGGCACCGCCGGCCGGGCGTCCGGTCCAGATCGTCTGGCTGAGGGGAGCGAACATCCGCTCCGGTTGGGGCAGCTCAGGTGGCTCTGGCGCGACCTTGACAGCACGCTCGCGGCGCGGAGTGCGAACAGGCGGCTCGGGTTCGACGGCGATCGAACCGTCGGGGCGCCGCGCGCTCGCGCTCGCGCTCGTAACGGCGCCGGCCAGAATCCGGCCGCCGGCCGTGGCCGGGCTGAGGAGCGTGCGCAACGAGGTGTTGAACATCAACAGCAGGCCGGCGACGATCAGGCCGAGCAGGACGACGAAGGCGCCGAGCGATGAGACAAGAGCGGTCAATGCGCTCGACAGCCACTCGCCCAGCAACCCACCACCACCGCGCAGCGACGCATCCGAGGCGCCATGCCCCCACAGCAAGTGGATCATCGCAAGGCCGGCCACGAACACCAGCACCCCGCCGATGATCGTCAGCATCGAACCGTAGCCCGCGACGGGCGGACGTTCGATGACCATGCCGGCCACGATCAGTAGGCCGGCCAGCAGCCATGCGCCCTGGCCGAAAGCTGGGCGCAGGAGGGAATCGACGTAGCGATTGAGCATGCCCGTCTGTGGGAAGAGCAGGGCGATTACTGTCGTCGCGCCCAGAACGAGGAAGAACAGCCCGATCAGCGACCGAGCGACGTGCGGTGGCAGCGAGAAATTGCGGGCGACTGACCGAGCCGTTGACGGCTTCTTGGAGCGCGATCGATTAGAACTGCCCGTCGAGCGCCGTGTCGTCCGCGTTGCCATGCCTCGCGCTAAACCTCGACCACGACGGGAAGGACCATCGGCCGGCGCTTGGTGCGCTCGTACAGGTACTGCGACATGCTGTCCTTGATCTGCGCTTTGAGCAGGCCGATCTCGCTGGTGTGGTCGCCGGGATTCTCGATCGCGCTGCTGATTCGCTCCGCCGCCCCGGCGATAACCGGATCGTCGGGACCGCCCACGAAACCCCGTGTCACTATCTCCGGCCTGCCGATCAGATTGCCGGTCTGCTTGTCGACAGTTACGACGACGAGGAACATTCCGTCGGCCGCCAGCGCGCGCCGATCGCGCAGGACGACGTCGCCGACCTCACCGACCGACAGACCGTCCACGTAGACGTAGCCCGCGTCAACGGGCGTGCCGCGCCGCGCAGTGCCGTCCTCGGAGAACTCGATCGGCTGGCCGTTCTCGATGATGAATATGTTTTCCGGCTCCACGCCCAGCTCGGCGGCGAGCCGGCCATGCTGGACAAGCATGCGGAACTCGCCGTGCATCGGGATGAAGTGCTTGGGCCGCGTCAGGTTGATCATCAGCTTGAGCTCTTCCTGGCTCGCGTGGCCCGACACGTGGGCGCGCTTGATGTCGTGGTAGAAGACGTTCGCGCCGACCTTGAACAGGTTGTCGATCGTTCGACCGACGACCTCTTCGTTGCCCGGGATCGGACTGGCGCTGACGATGACCGTGTCACCAGGCTGAATCTCCACCCAGCGGTGGTCACGGTTGGCCATCCGTGCCAGGCCGGCCATCGGCTCACCCTGGGCACCAGTCGTGGCGATCACGAGCTTGTTGTCGGGGATGTCCTTGATGCGGTCCTTCGAGACGAGCTGGTCGGGCGGATATGTCAGATAGCCCAGGTCGCTCGCGATACGCACGTTCTGCTCCATCGAGCGGCCGATGACGGTCACCTTGCGGTCGAAAGTGCGGGCGGCGTCGAAGACCTGCTGGACGCGGGCGATGTTGCTCGCGAAGGTCGCCACGATGATCCGCCCTTCGAGACCCTCCATGATGCCCCGGAAGGCCTCGCCCACCGTTCGCTCAGAGGGCGTGTAGCCAGGGTTCTCGGCGCGCGTGGAATCGGACAGCAGGCACAGAACGCCCTCGCGGCCGAACTCGGCCAGGGCGTGGAAATCGGACATCTTGCCGTCGACCGGCGTGTGATCGAACTTGAAGTCGCCAGTGTGGACAACAAGGCCTACGGGCGTGTGCAGGGCGATTCCCATCGCGTCCGGGATCGAGTGTCCGATGCGAAAGGCAGTGGCGGTGAAAGCACCGAGCTCCACGGTCTCACCCGCCTCGAGCGCACGCATCGGGTTGTTGTTGAGCTTGTGCTCCTTGATCTTGAACCCGAGCAGGCCGCGCGCGAGCGTGGACGCATAGATCGGCACTCCCGGGAAGTACGGCAGGATGAACGGCAGGCCGCCCACGTGATCCTCGTGGGCATGAGTGATCAGAAACGCCTTGACCTTGGCGCGCCGATCGAGGAGGTACTGCACGTCGGGCACGACGAAGTCCACCCCGAACATCTCCTCTTCGGGGAACATGAGCCCGCAATCGATGACGACGATCTCGTCTCCGTACTCGAAGACGTACATGTTCTTGCCGATCTCGCCCACGCCGCCGAGCGGCATGATGCGCAGCACCTCTGCCATCAGAAGAGCGACATCTGGTTCTCGTCGATCTCGATCGGATCGGCGAGCGGGTCGGTGAACGAATCCGCGGCTGGCTGATCGGCGATTGCCACGGCGATCAGTTCCGGCTCGAGGTCGATCGCGACCGGCTCCGTAGCCGGCTGTGGCTCCGTGGGCGTCTCCGTCGACGGCGCCGTGGACGACGTCGCCCTGCGCCTGCGTGCCTCGATCAAAGTCTCGGGTAGTGCGCACATGTCCTCGAGCATCGTCTGTTTGAGGCTGCCCTGGCGCAGCGCCGCTGCCGGGTGATACATCGCGAAGGTCATTGCGTCAGAAGCTCCTGTTTGGGGATCGACGGGTTGCACGGTGCCGTGCGTGCCGCTGATTCGCGCGCCCGGATTGAAATGGCCGAGAGAGTGACGGCCGAGGGTGACGATAACGGCCGGATCGAGCACCTCCAGCTGACGCTTGAGGTACGGCGCACAGGCCGCGATCTCCGCGGGCTCCGGGTCGCGGTTACCCGGCGGCCTGCACTTGACGACGTTGGTGATAAATACTTCCTGGCGCTTCCAGCCGATCTGGCGCAACAGCTCGTTGAGCAGGTTGCCAGCCGCGCCGACGAACGGACGGCCTTGCTGATCCTCGTTGTAGCCCGGGCCTTCGCCTATGAACACGACCTCGGTCTCTGGGCTGCCTTCGCCGGGCACGGCGAGGGTGCGGCCCTCATGCAGCGCGCAGCGCGTACAGACAGAGACCTCTGCCGCGATCTGCTCCAGGGCAAGGCGACGCTCGTCCGGCGTCACCATTGCTGCTGCATCCATTCGTGCCCTTCTCCGCCCCCGTTGGACATGGTCAAACCCGCAAGCGATCTTTTGTTGGGCACGCGTGTCGATGATACCGAGCCGAGGCTGCGCGTGTCCGACCTGAATGTCGCCGTTGACGAGCATGGCACTCTGGACGGGCACAGGACGCTTTACGCGAAAGGAGTGGCATGGGACCCGTCATGTCTGACCGGAAGACGATCTCAACTTCTTTGGAAGGCATGACTACCCGTGAAAACTCTCAATCTCGGCATCCTCGCGCATGTAGACGCCGGTAAGACAACTCTCACCGAGCGGCTCCTGTACGCCGCCGGTGCGATCACCAAGATCGGCAGCGTCGACGACGGAACGACCCAGACCGACTATCTGGCTCTCGAGCGGGAACGCGGCATAACCATCCGCTCCGCCGTCGCGAGCTTCGAAATCGACGGAATCGCGGTCAACCTGATCGACACGCCGGGCCACCCTGACTTCATCGCCGAGGTGGAGCGCGTTCTGAGCGTCCTCGACGCGGCGGTTCTCGTTGTCTCGGCCGTGGAGGGCATTCAGCCTCAGACGCCGCTGCTGATGCGCGCTCTCGAGCGCCTGCGCGTGCCCACTGCCCTGTTCGTCAACAAGATCGATCGCGCCGGCGCGGACACGGGGCGAGTGCTCGATGAGCTGCGCAGGCGCCTGGATCTGACCCCGGTGCCCATGGGCAGCGCCGTCGATGAGGGCACGCGCGAAGCGACGTATCGCGCCGGGCTCGACGAAGCGTGGCGCATGGAAACCGCCATGACGCTGGCGGAGAACGATGACGAACTGCTCGAGGCGGTCGTGAACGGGAACCGGCTCCCATCCGTGGCGCAGCTGCGCGCGGCATTGCGCACGCAGACGGGCGCGATGCTCGTGCAGCCAACAGTCGTGGGATCCGCACTGAACGCCGCTGGCGTCGACGCTGTCCTCGACGTGATTGGCGGCTTGATGCCGTCGCCCGAGGCAGACGATCGGGCGCCAGTGAGCGCTCGCGTCTTCAAGATCGAGCGCACGGCGGATGGCGCGCGTACGGCCATCGCCAGAATGTTCGCTGGACGACTGACGGTGCGCGAGCACATCGCCTATGGCGACGCCCGGCAGGGCCGGGTCACGATGCTGAACGTGTATCAGCCCGGCGGCCCTCAACCGGGACGGAGCGTCGGCTCCGGCCAGATTGCCGGCCTGTTCGGGCTCGAACGGGTACGTGTCGGCGACTACATCGGCTCACGCCCGGCCCATATGAGCGAACGCCAGTTCCCGCCGCCGACCCTCGAAGCGGTCGTTGCGCCACTCGAGCGCGGCGACAAGGGGCGCATGCGGGCGGCCCTGGCTGAGCTGTCCGAGCAGGATCCGCTCATCAATCTCCGCCAGGACGACGACAGCGATCAGATTTCCGTGTCGCTCTACGGCGAGGTCCAGCGCGAGGTCATCGAGGCAACCCTCGAACGCGACTACGGCGTGCGCGTGTCGTTCAGGGAGACGACTGTGATCCACATCGAGCGGCCGGCCGGAATGGGTGCCGAGGAGCAGCTGATCAGCGCTCCGACACACACCAACATCTCGGGCCGCTCGTCGCCGGACAGCACCAACCCTTACCGCGCCACGCTCGGCGTGCGGATCGAGCCAAGAGCTCCCGGCACCGGTATCGAGGTCGACGTCGAGGTCGATGTGCATCTGGTGCCGCTGTACATCTACAAGACGACCGACGCGTTCCACGCGGCACTGGCCGAGTACGTGATCGACGTGCTGCGGGACGGACTGCACGGATGGGCAGTCACCGATTGCCGCGTCGTCGTGTGGGACTCCGGTTATTTCCGCACGGGTTCGACCGCGCGCGACTTTCGGCTCGTTACCGCGCTGGTCGTTCGCACTGCTCTCGAGCGGGCGGGGACCGTCGTGTGCGAGCCGACGACGCGACTGAAGCTCGAGGTGCCGAGTCATTCAACGCCGGCCGTCGTCAAGCTTCTGAGCCAGCTCGGGGTGCGTGTCGTTGGACAGGTCTCGACCGACGATGTCGCCCGGATTGTCGCATTGACCCCGACCGCAAACCTGGCCGAGATCAAGCGCCGGCTGCCCGGCGTCACGTCTGGCCAGGGCGTGCTCGAGGATGAGTTTGCGGGCTATGAGCCCGTGTCGGGAACAGCGCCGGAGCGACGGCGGCGCGGCTAGGCAGGGACACTGAAGGCAAATGCCGCGCCTCCGCCCGGCCGGTCGGCATAAGTGATTGCCCCACCGTGGGCACGGATTGCCGCGGCGGCCGTGGCCAGGCCAAGGCCGCTGTGGCCGTCGCCCGAGTGAGCGGCGAATGGCAGGAAGAGGCTCGGGCGAATTGCCTCTGCGACGCCGGGCCCACGGTCGAGCACCTCGACCTTGAGCATGCGCCGACCGTTGCCGGCACCAGCAATTCCGTTGACGGTGGCACGAATCTCAACGGTTCCGCCAGTCGGCGAATGCCGAATGGCATTCGCAAGCAGGTTGCGGATCGCCTGCTCGATGCGTGACCGATCGACAACTACCTCGTCGGTGCTTGCCTCGACATCGACGCGCACGCCCTGCGCGCGAGCCACCGCCGACTGGTCCGCGGCGCACTCCTCGACGAGCTGGTCGACGCCTACCGATTGGCGCACGACGTCGCGGCCTCCTGGCTCGCTCTCGGCAAGCGCCAGGAGGTCATTGGCAAGGTTGCCCAGGCGAACTGCGTCGGCGTGCGCTCGCTCGACTGATTCGTGCAGCTCTACCTTCGAGGCCCGTCCGCGCAGCGCCAGCTCAAGCTCCGTTCTCATCGCGGCGATCGGTGTCCGCAGATCGTGAGAAGCCGCGGCGACGAAGGCGCGCTGTCTATGGACGCCATCGTCGATGCGCGCCAGCATCGAGTTGATCGCCCCTGCGAGACGGCCCACCTCGTCGGTCTCGCTGCGCGTGTCGACGCGACGGCCAAGCTCGCCTACGCCGATCGACGAAAGCTGGCTGGCGAGTGCGGCCGCCGGCGCAAGCGCGCGCCCGGCGAGCCACCAGCCCACGATCAGAGCCGTCACGACGGCGCCCGTGGCGACGACGAGCATCAGCCGCGCCAGGCCGTCGACCGCCCGTTCGACCTCGGCCAGCGTCTGGCCTGCGACGATCAGCGATCCGTCGCCAGCCGGCGCTGCGTACAGCGCATAGCGATGGCCGCCGATCGACGTCTCGGAGGTGCCGATAGGCGGTTCGGCGGGAAGGGTGGGTGCGTTCGGGGTTCCACGATGGAGCTGCGCCGATGGGTCGTAGACGATCGTGAAGATGCTCGGACGGGCTGGGTCCCGGACGGCCAGCGATACGGTCGACTCCTGATCGAAGTCGGCCAGCACGTCGGTCACCTGGACCTGCAATGCATCGTTAAGCGAGGCGCGCAGCGAGTCACCCAGGACGAACCAGACGATGACGCCGGCGACGACGAGGACGAGCGCGAGGACGCCGCCGTACCACAGCGTCAATCGCAACCGGATGCTCATGCGCGCCTCGCGAGCCTCACGTCGAGACGCCGGATATCCATGTCAGGCGGCTGACGGTGTCCTGAGCGCATAGCCGACCCCCCGGATCGTATCGATGCGCGGCAGCCTGGGCCCATCACCGATCTTCTGGCGCAGATAGCGAACATAGACGTCGATTACGTTCGACGTCCCGTCGTATGCCCAGTCCCAGACGTGGTCGAGGATGTCGCTGCGCGACAGCACTCGATCGGCGTGGCGCATGAAGAGCTCGAGAAGGGCGAATTCCTTTGGCGACAGCGACACCGGCAGGCCATCGGCCATGACGGCGTGCGTGGCGGGATCGAGCGCCAGGCCGCCGACTTTCAGCACTGCCGGCCGCTCCGGCCGTCCCCGTCTGACGAGTGCTCGCACGCGAGCCGCCAGCTCAGCGAATGAATGGGGCTTGACAAGGTAGTCGTCGGCGCCTGCGTCGAGCCCGCGCACTCGATCATTGACCGAGTCGCGAGCCGTCAGCATCAGGACCGGCGTCCAGTTGCCACCCTGACGCAGCTGCTGGCACAGCGCAAAGCCGTCTCCATCGGGCAGCATCACGTCGAAGATGAGAACGTCGTACGGATTCTCGCCTGCGAGCCAGCTCGCCTCCTCGACGGTGCCCGAGACATCCACCGCATAGCCTTCGGCCCTGAAGCCGCGCACGAGCAGCCCGGCCAGGCGTGTGTCGTCTTCAACCAGCAGCAGGCGCATCGGAGGAACCTCCCAGCGCTGAATACTGGGCCGTCTTCATTAGACGAAGATGAGTGGCCGCTGGCAGCAACGTGGGACTTTGCGCTCGCTCCAACGCCGGTCTGCTCACTTGCGCGCGAAAGCCGGCGCGCCCCCAGGCGCGCCGGCTGGCAGCTGACAGTGAGGCAGCTACGGCTGAGAGGCCGTCACGGTAGCCGCGGAAAGACGATGGCCGTCGCTGACAAAGATCGTCACGCCGGCTGGGTTGGCGGTCAGCGCGTGGGCGAAGGCATCCATCTCGTCCTTGGTCAGCTTGACCTGGATCTGATCGGGCGCGACCTTCTTGACGTCCGAGCCCTGCTTGGAGGCGATGGTGACTCCGGAGTTCGGATGGTCTATCGATCCTGGCTCGATGTCCACCGTCCATGTCGTGTCGTTGATGACGCCAGTCAGCGTCAGGGTCACCAGACCAGTACCGTCAGCGTTCTTGGTTACCGTCGCGTTGCCCTTGATATTCACCGGGTTGACGTCGGCGGTCCACGTCGTGGAGCGTGCCTGCTGACCGGCCGTGGCTGAGCCGCTCGAGCCTGAGACAGTCGAGGGCGACGAGGCTGAGAGGTTTGGCGTCGCTGCCACGGCCACCGTCGCGCAGACCAGAACGGCCAGTGAAGCACCTACGAGTGCAAGCTTGTTCATGGTGAGCTCTCCTGTGCGGGAGATGGAAGGCGCCTCGCCGGCCGCACCGCCGGCGAGGCTTGAGCCGGATCCTGCGTTCGCCCGAATTAACGTCATGTGAGAGCTCGGCTTAATGCTGCATTAACGAGCACCGATCAGGATTCCGGGCATGCCTACTTCACCTCTCCGCAGGGAACCCGCCGCAGGACACGCGCCTCAGCCCGCTCCTCGGCCACGTCGCTCGATTGAAGATGAGCTGGCCGTGGTCGCCGATGAGCTGGCCGCGGCACGTGACCTGTACGCGACGTTCGATCCGGACAGCCCGCCCTGGTCGGTCGAACCGGAGCTGCGCAGCCTTGAGCAGCGCTGGCGTGTTCTTGCCGCGCAAGCGCCACCGCCGACCTCCCCCGGCGGTGGCGATCCGCGGACGTCGGAGTCGCTTCCATCGGCAGCGTGATCGTGGGTCACGCCCGCTGCCATGTTGCCGCGATGATGTCCCTGGCGGACTGACCCCGCCGCTCGGGCACGGGGCCGCTACGCGATAGCGGTCGGCCACCTGGCTCGCGTCAAAAGAAACGGCCCGCCTGTCGGCGGGCCGTTTCGCGAGTCTGGAGTTGCGCTGCCGGACTTACGCCGGCGACTTGGCCAGGTGACGCTGCATCGCCGCCTTGCGTGACAGGTTGACGCGTCCCTGACGGTCGACCTCGGTCACGACGACCATGATCTCGTCGCCTACCGAGACGACATCCTCGACGGTCGGCACGTGGTAGTCGGCGAGCTCGCCGATGCGCACCAGGCCCTCCTTGCCGGGCAGGATCTCGACGAATGCGCCGAAGCCCATGATGCGCGTGACCTTGCCCAGGTACAGGCCGCCGATCTCGACTTCTCGAGTGAGCGACTCGATCCACTGGATCGCCGCACGCGAGTTGTCCGCGTTGACCGCGGCGATCTCAACCGTGCCGTCGTCCTCGACGTTGATCTCGGTGCCCGTGTCCTCCTGGATCTTGCGGATCGTTGCGCCGCCCTTGCCGATGATGTCGCGGATCTTCTCGGGGTTGATCTTGATGGTGATGATGCGCGGCGCATAGGCGCTCATCTCCGTCCGCGACTCCGGGATGACCGAGATCATCTTGTCGAGGATGTAGAGACGTGCGATGCGCGCCTTCTCGAGGCCATCGCGAATGATGGCCTCATTGATGCCCGGTCACCTTGATGTCCATCTGCAGAGCAGTGATGCCCTCCGACGTACCGGTGACCTTGAAGTCCATGTCGCCGAACGCGTCTTCCTTGCCCAGGATGTCCGTCAGCACGGCGAAGTTGCCGTTCTCGCCGGTCACGAGGCCCATCGCCGCTCCGGCGACGGGTGCCTTGATCGGCACACCGGCATCCATCAGCGCGAGCGTCGAGCCGCACGTCGAGGCCATCGACGTCGAGCCGTTCGACGTGACGCACTCGCTTACGACGCGAATGACGTACGGGAACTCCTCCTGGCTCGGCAGTACTGGGATCAGCGCTCGCTCAGCGAGCGCGCCGTGGCCGATCTCTCGCCGCCCGGGGCCGCGCATCGGCTTGTTCTCGCCGGTGCTGTAGGGCGGCATGTTGTAGTGGTGCAGGTAGCGCTTGGACTCCTCGGGGCTGATCGTGTCGATGCGCTGAACGTCGGACGAGGGTCCGAGCGTGGCTACCGACAGCGCCTGGGTCTGGCCGCGCGTGAACAGCGCGGAGCCATGCGCTCTAGGCAGCAGGCCTACGTCGACCGAGATCGGGCGGATGGTGGCCAAGTCACGGCCGTCCATGCGCAGGCCCTCGTTGAGCACCAGCTCGCGCACGGTCTTCTTGTGCAGCAGACCGGACAGGCCCTTGGAGAAGCGCGCGCTCTTGCGTGCCAGATCGATCTGTGCCGCCACTTCCTCCGGCGAGGCGCCGTTGCGCTGCGAACGGATGGCTTCGGCCACGATGTCGTGGTAAAGCTTGATCCGATCCGGCAGGTCGTTGCCAAAGTGGATCAGGAGCTGAGCGGTAGCCTCGGCATCGGGCAGAGCCCGGTGGTTCGGCTCAGTCTCGAGCCCGAAGAATCGGGCCAGGTCGGCCAGCTTGAGGTCCGTATCCGGATATGCCTCGCGGGCGATGACCAGCGTGTCCAGGTAGCGACCCATCTCGATCTTCGCGCCGCCGCCCAAAGCAGCCTCGAGGAAGCCGATATCAAAGCCGATGTTGTGGCCCACGAGAAGCGCGTCGCCGGCCCAGTCCATGAACTGCTGTGCGGCCTGCTGCGGCGCCGGCGCGTCCTTGACGTCGGCGTCGCCGATGCCGTGTAGCTGACGCCCGACAATCGGGCTGCCCGGGTTGACCAGCGTGGACCAGCGGTCCTCGATCTGGCCGTTGCTGACCTTGACGGCGCCGATCTCGACGAGCGCGCCCTGCTTGGCATCGCGGCTCGTGGTCTCGACATCGAAAACGACGAACGGCTTGTTGTTCTGGAACGCATCGACAAAGTTGAGCACCGAGCTGACGTTCGGCTCGATGTACGGCAGACGCTTGGGCTTGCCGACCTGCTCGCGCAGCTGGTCCTGCAGATCCAGGATGGGCGCGAGCGAGCGGTGGCCGAACATGATCGCCTCGGCCATCATGGCCTCGGGCACGATCTTCGCACCAGCCTCGACCATCATGATCGCGTCGCGCGTGCCGGACACGATCAGGTCGATCTCCGACTGCTCGAGCTGGCTGAAGGTTGGGTTGATCACAAACTCGCCGTCGATGCGTCCGATTCGAACTGCCGCGATCGGACCCATGAAGGGGATCTCGCTGATCGTCAGAGCAGCCGACGCGGCGATCGTGCCGAGCACGTCCGGGTCGTTCTCCTGGTCCGTGGACAACACCGTGAGCACGAGCTGCACGTCGTCCTTGTAGCCCTCGGGGAACAGCGGACGAATGGGCCGGTCGGTAAGTCGTGCGGCAAGAATGGCCGCCTCCGACGGACGCGATTCGCGCTTGATGAAGCCGCCCGGGATCTTGCCCGCAGCGTACATGCGCTCCTCGAAGTCAACCGTGAGCGGGAAGAAGTCCAATCCCGGACGGGGTTCGGAACGGTTGGCCGTTCCCAGGAGCATCGTGTCGCCGTAGCGAACGGTGACCGATCCGCCGGCGAGGCGTGCGAGCTTGCCGGTTTCGATCGTGAGCGTGCGACCGCCGAATTCGGTCGAAAGTGTTGTGACTGGCATCAGTCCTCCAATGGCGGAGGACGGGTGAAGTCGAGCTAGCGGCGCAGCCCGAGCCGGCTGATGACGGCCCTGTAACGGGCGGGATCCTTGCGCATCAGGTAGGCAAGGAGTCGGCGTCGCTGACCGACAAGCTTGAGCAGACCCCGGCGTGAATGATTGTCCTTCGGGAAGGTGCGGAGATGCTCGGTCAGGCCCTTGATTCGCTCTGTCAACAGAGCGATCTGGACCTCCGGCGATCCTGTGTCAGTCTCCGATCGGGCGTAGTCCGCCACGATGCCTTCCTTGGTTTCCCGCGCCAGGGGCACCCGTTCCTCCAACGATTCCTTTTCTCTTTGTTCGAGCCGAGTCTAACAGGCGTTCGGTTATGCCGCTGTCCCTGTTTCACTGGTTAGCATGACCATGTCCGGTATCCGCATGTTGCGCGGCATCGCCGCCGCCGATCCGCAGGCGATGCAGCCTTCTCAGCCGATCTCTATCAGCTGAAGCCGCGAGTGGTCGTCGACCTCGGATGGGCCTTCGAGCACCTCCCCGTCGATGGTCACCCAGGCGTGACCGCGCAGCACCCCACCCGGCTTGTCAAACCACTCAGCGCCGACCCGAAGGCGCGCATCCCGGCCGCCCGTGTCCAGGAAGCGATAGAGCGTCAGAGCACGGACGTAGCACGTATCGCGCGAGCGGAGGCCGGGCAGCCGAAGCCACGGCTGGCGGAGTCGAACGATCCGCTGGGCAGCGGCGTCCGGGCTCGACGCGCGCGGCCGCGGCGCGCCGGCCAGCTTGTCGAGCAGCACAGCAAGGTGGTTCTGCTCGACGGTCGCGGGAAGACGGATGACGAACCAACCGATGCTCATCAGCCAGCGCACATCGGACGGGTCGCGGACGGTTCGCCGGAGGCGCAGCACGGCTCCCCATGGCGTCCACCACGGCGCGGCGCGCGGGTACTGCGGCGAGGAAGTCATGGCAGGCGGCTCCCAGGGTCTGTGGCCTTTCGGCGCCAGCGCGCCGCCTCGCGCCTGCTCCAATACGTACGTGCGAAGCCGAGACGCTGCGCAGAGCGTTTGACGAGATCCCCGCGGCGAAGCGTCGCGCCGTCACCTGTGCCGGGGACCGCCGCGCGCAGCGCGAGCGGGCCGAGTGCCAGCCAGACGCCAGCCTCGCGCATCACGTTCCACGGCAGCTCGTCGCGGTACTTCAGGAAGAACTGCCCGTATCCGATCCCGTAGCTCACCTGCTGGCGCCAATAGGAACGCCAGTCGGAGCGGTGGCGGTGGCTGACCAGCGCCTTGTCGGCAATGATCGTCCGACCGCCCACCTTGCGCACCAGCCGCAGGTGAAGATCCGCCTGCTCGTACGACTCAAACCGAACGTCGTAGCCACCAACCTGGGCCAGCGCCGTGCGCCGGTACATGACGTTCAGGGCGACGGGCCATGGATACCGTTCGTGGGCGAGATGGCGCTCCGAGCGCAGCCCACCGGTGAGATCGACGTAGCGTGCCGCGGGCGTGTTCGAAACCAAGCCCACCGTCTGGCCGGCCACGGCCAGCAGATCCGTCACGCCATCGTCGGCCGCGGCCAGCAGTGCCCGCAACCAGCCGCGGCTGGGCACGCAGTCGGCGTCGGTGAACGCGACCCACGGCCCACGTGCGCGGGCGATCCCGGCGTTTCGGGCGCCCGCGGTGTAGCGAGCCTCTCCAACCATCGGCGTGATCTGGACCACCTGCACCCTGGCGGCGCGAGCGATGGCGGCCGTGTCGTCGGTCGAGCGCAGGTCGACCACGACGATGACCTCGTACTCGGACGGGGCCATGCGCTGGTCGGCGAGAGCGCGAAGGCAGCTGCCAAGGGTCGTTGCGGCATCTCGAGCCGGGACGACGACCGAAACGCGAGGCTCGCTCACCTGTGATGTGCCCCACGTCGGTGCCGCTCCTCGTGAAATCCGCGCCAGAACCAACGATCCCAGCCCGCGAGGTAGCGCGCGAACTCCGAGTCGTCTGGCGCGACGAAGCCGATGGCGCCGCCGAGCGCCGCGAAGTTCGCCCTGGCCCGGCGCACAAGTGACATTCGTGCACGGAGGAGGCGCTGACTGACGCCCCACGCGAGCCGATCCGGATGACGCTCATAGACCAGGGCGATGCCGCGGCCGTAGGACCTTGCCTGGGCCCACAGCTCCTCGTCGGTCTCCCGGTCCTGGTGGTACACGAGCGCCATCTCGCGGTACTCGATCGGACAACCGAAGCGATCTATCACCAGGGTCGAAAACTCGATGTCGTCGCCACCGGTCATGTCCTCGGGCCAGCCCCCGACCTCGATAGCGCTCGACCTGCGCACGGCCATGTTGCGGCCGTTCGCGAAAGGGAGCGCCATGGCCAGCGGCCGGCGGCCGTCGTTCATGCCATAGCGAGCCGCGAAGCGCTGAGCGCCGGTTCGCGGCGGAAAGCTGGCCAGGCTGCCGGCGCCAAGATGAACCGCGGGGTCTGCGAATGGAGCGACCAGCTCGGTCAGCCACGCCCTGCTGGGCACACAGTCGGCATCCACGCACGCGACAACCTCGCCGCGCGACTCGTGCAGACCGCGGTTGCGCACCGCCGAGACGCCGGGCTTTGTTTCCTGGAGGGTCCGACCGTGAGGAACGGCAGCACTTTCGACCAGCTCTGCGCTGGCGTCGCTGGAGCCGTTGTCGACGAACAGGATCTCAACAGGGCCAAGGCCCGTCGGCTGCTGCGTCGCCAACCCGCGCAGGAGGGCGCCAATCGTCCGTTCGGCGTTCAGGAACGGCACGATGACCGTTACTGCCGGGTCCAGCGTCAAACGAGCGCCCTCTCGATGGCGGCGATTGCGCCCGGGTCGTGGTAGATGTTTTCCGGCAGCTCGCAACGGAGTCCGCGCGAAGCCTGTGCGATGTCGGCCAGCGTGCCGGTGATGCGCCGGGCCGTTGCGCGATCCGACGGGATCACCGTCTGATGGAGCAGCGTCGACAACGTCTCGGCCACGTCCATCTCCTCGACCCGCGCCACAGAAGCCGTCGCGCTACGCGACAGCGCAAGCACGTGGGTCGCGCGCATGTCCGCGGCCGGCGCCTCGGGAAAGATGCTTGCCAGTGCCACCCGGCGCTTCGGCGACCACTCCGAGTACAGCGGGAGATGGTCCAGGTCGCCGACCTCCGCGAACCATTCCCGGGCGGCTGGGTCGACGTTGAGCATGTGCTTTACGGCCGCGGTGACCGCAGTGCCATCCACGCTGCCGAGGAGAAGCTTGTCGTCGCCGACGACACGCCAGCCACGACGGGCCATGGCCAGCGAGAAAGTCGTCTTCCCGCCGCGACTTGCCGCGCAGACCAGGACGCCGGTGCCATCCCTGACCAGCCCGGCGGCGTGGAGCGGCACCCAGCCCGCCCTGCGCCAACCAGTCGTGACCACGAGGCTTACCAGATCCTCGACCTCGGGCCACCAGCCCTCGTCGGGAATGCGCTGTGGCACGACCATGTGCCAAATCTCGGCATCGCTCTCGAACGCGCCGGTCATCAAGGCACCGCGCGAGGTCGTGGCACGCAAGCCTTCCGCTCGAGCATCCACGAGCATCTGAGCGCAAACGAGGTAGCCACCGTGTGCTGGCTCGGAGACCGGTGCCGGCACGACCTCCAAAACCATCTCGACCGGTTTGAGCGGCGTCAAAGTCCACGGCACGTCATAGAGCGAAAGGGTGCTGCGCAGCAGTTCAAGCGTGGGACCAGCCGCGCCCTCGATGCCGATCGCGAGCGGGCCCGCGCCGGAGTCGAGACGAATGGCGCCCGGCCTACTCGGCGAGCGGGATGCTTGGATCAAAGGCGCTGACGATTACCTTCTGAAGCGGCTCAGCCTGGCGCTCGAAGCGCACCGGCTCCCATGTGCCGGGCGCCTCCCCGGCCGCATTCGCCGGTGCGTCTGCGGGCTCCAGGAGATGCTCGGCGATCATGGCGACGAGGGTGGATCGAACCCCAGGGAGATCGCTGTCCGGCGCGCCCCACGTATGTGCCCGTGAGACGGCGTGGTCGAGCGTGGCACCGTCCTCGAACAGCTGCGTTACGGCCCAGCCGGACGGATTGAGCAGGTAGAAGTACTTGCTGTCGAGGTCGAGCAGAAGGGCGCCATGGTCGAGAACCGTGGCCACGACATCGTCGCGCAACACGTATGCGCCGCCGGCCGCGGGCTGTTCCACTCGCTTCTCCTTCGTGAGGGCCCCTAGTCTAGCGGCGCAGGCTGTGCGCTCAGTGACCCGTCCCGGGGCCACGCTTTCGGAGCGCATCCGATGCCATCCGCACCGGTCGCACGATCAGGTACAACGGGCTCAGCGGTCGGGGCAGGCTGATGAACTCCCAGTCGGCCACGCTCGGCGTCAATGCGATATTGGCCAGGTAGCGGAGTCGGTCGGAGGCACGGTCCCACATCCGGAAGTGGAAGCGCAGCTCGGCCGAGCGCCCCGGCTGACGATCGAACAGCGACTTGCGCGCCATACGGGCAAGACTGCGCGCCGCCGTGTCCGCTCTAACGCCGGCAGCGACCTCGTCAGGAAGCGTGGCGGCGCAGATATTCATGGCCAGCGCAAGCGCGGCATTCACCATCCTCATCGTGCCGCGCCGACTAGCGCCTTCTTGCAGCCGTTGCCACTCCGACACGTCGAGCTGACGGCCGAGCATCGCAATGTCGACAATCCAGGCGAGACGTTCCCAGCGATGCTTGGAGCCGTGCACGCACAGCGCTTCGAGCTCGTCCACCGGGTCAAGCGCGAGCACCTCGGTACGCGCGAGGCGTGCCGGCCTGAGGTGCCGCCACATGTCGTCAGTTCCACGACCACGGGCGAAGTAGGTCGGCACGATCGCCGTATGGATCTCGACCCACAGCCCATCCGCCTCGCGGACCAGCTCGAGCTCGCCCATGTGGTCAACGTAGGCACCTTGCTGCGCCGGAGTGATTGAGCGCTCGGAAAGGAACCCGAGCCCTTCCAGAACCCCGACAGCGACCTCAAGATCCGATCGTCGTATCAGCAGATCGAGATCGAAGAACTGGCGCATGCGCAGGTCTCCGTAGGCACGTTCGGCAAGTAACGGCCCCTTCCACGACGCTGTCGTGACGCCGGCTGCGGCCAGGCGCCTGGTCGCAGCGACGAGCTCGCCGGCGAGCCTCAGGTTGCGCGCGGTGTTTGCCTCGAAGCCGATGCGCAGGTCGTCGAGGATCATCGCCGGCACCCCCTCGACGTCGCCCAAGGCCCGCCAGGCCAGAGGGAGGCAGGAGTGTCGAACGGCCTCGCCTATGAATACACGCCACTCCTCGTCATCGAAGGCATCGAGCGGCGCCGCGGAGGCGTCAGCACCAGACACCAGACGACGAGCGCACCAAACCAGAAGCCGGGCGGCGGGACGTTCGTTCGAGGACATCGCGCGCAGGGTACAGGCGGCAAACGCTTCGTCGTTCAGGCGCCCTGCGAGCCCAGCACAGCGCGCGCGCGCTTGGCATCGCGATCCATCTGGCGGACCAGCGCATCGACGTTCGAAAAGAGCTTCTCGCCGCGCAGGCGGCGCACGAACTCGATGCGCAGCCGCTTGCCGTACAGGTCGCCGCTGAAGTCGAAAACGTGGACCTCGAGGATGCGTGCGCCGCCTTCAGCGAACGTCGGTCGAACGCCGAGCGATGCAACACCATCCGCACTGTGAGCCGGAGCAAGCGGGTTGTCGCCGCCCCACGAGACGCGCACCGCGTAGATGCCGTCCGGCGGTAGCGCCACGTGGTTGGCGAAGCTCATGTTGGCTGTCGGGTAGCCGAGCTCTCGTCCGCGCTGGTCGCCACGGACCACCGTGCCGATCACGGCGTATGGACGGCCGAGCAGCCGGGTGAGATCGGCCAGCCGACCCTCGCTCAGCAGCCCGCGCAAACGGGTGCTCGAGAGCACCTTGCCGTGACTCTCAACGCGCGCAACTTCGATCAGCCTGAAGCCAAACTCCGACGAGAGCTCGCGCACGGTTGCAACACCGCCGGCGCGCTGACGCCCGAATGCCGATTCGTCGGTCATCACCAATCCGCGCAGCTGGCGGCCGGTGTTGAGACGCTCCAGGAACTCGCGCGGCGACTGACTGGCGAAGGAGTCGTCGAAGCGCTGTATGACGGCAATGTCGACACCCATCGCCTCCACCCGGGCGACCCGTTCGGCCAGGTCGCACAACGCCGGCGGTTCGTTGCCCGCCAGGGCGACCGCGGGGTGTGGATCGAAGGTCAGCACAACCGACCGCGCGTCGAGCTCGGACGCGCTTCTGACAAGCTTCGCGATGACACGTTGATGGCCACGATGCAGACCGTCGAACGTGCCTATCGCCAGCACAAACGGCAGACCGACGGGCAGCTCGTCTATGTCATGCAGCACTCTCACTGGACGAAGACCTTCTCCGGCTGCAGGACGCCCTTGTCGGCGCGCGCGATGGCCACCAGCCGCCCGGACTCGTCGACGACGCGGACCAGCCCGTCGTCCGTCGCGCGCCGCAGCTGTTGGCCGCGCGCGAGGTGTGTCAGCTCCACGGCGCTGAGCTGGATCCGGGGAAAGTCCAGACCCTCGTCCATTGGCAACATCAACTCGTCTGCGTGGCCGCCGCTCAAGGCCGCCCGGACCTCGTCGATCGAGTGCGCCCCATCGAGAGTGAACGGCCCGCTGGCTACCCGGGTCAGTGCGCCAAGGTAGGCGCCGCAGCCGAGCGTGGCTCCCAGGTCGCGCGCCAGCGCGCGAACGTACGTCCCGGCTGAGCAGCGCATCTCGATCCGGGCCACCGGGCGAGCAGGATCGTCAGCATCCCAGTCGGTCAGCTCAAGCCGGCTGACGGTCACCCGTCGCGGCCTGAGCTCGGGCTTCTCGCCGTGACGCGCCAGCTCGTATGCCTTGCGGCCCGCGACGCGGACGGCCGAGTAATCAGGCGGCACCTGCTCGATCTCGCCGGTGAACTGCACCAGGGCGCGCTCGACTTCTTCGCGCGTGGGTGACGGGGCATCCACGGGGCTCAGCTCACCCTCGAGGTCGTCGGTTGTCGAACGAGCGCCGAAGCAGACCACGGCTCGATATTCCTTCGTGTCGCCCACGTGGTACTCAACGAGGCGCGTGGCATGGCCGACAAAAACAGGTAGGACGCCCGCAGCGAATGGATCGAGTGTGCCGCCATGGCCGACGCGTTTGACGCCCGTCAGGCGGCGCACCAGGGCGACGATGTCGTGCGAGGTCGGCCCGGGCGCCTTGGCGACTACGATGACGCCCTCGAGCGACTCAGTCACTGGTCGCAAGCATCGCGCGCGCGGCCGCGAGCACCTGCGGAATCGCCTCGCCGATGGGCATTTCGACCGTCGCGCCAGCGGCGCGCGCATGCCCGCCTCCGCCGAACAGGCCGGTCAGCACGGTCGCATCCGGGCCGCCTTCGCGCGTGCGAACGCTGATCTTCGTCCGTGTCGCGACCTGGCGGAACATGATCACGATCTGGCCGCTCTTGCTCTGGCTCAGCAGATCACTCAGTCCCTCGCTGTCCTGGACTGTCGCGCCACTAGCGGCGTAGTCATCCTCGTACAGCGTCGCCCAGACCAGCCGGCCGCCCATATCCTGCTCGAGGCGCGCCAGGACGAGGCCGAAGAGCTTCAGCTGCTGATTCGGCTTGGTGCGATAGATCAGGCGCGCGGTATCCGACAGCGGCGCGCTCGCGGCGACAAGCTCGGCAGCGACACGCAGCGTCCGTGGCGTCACGTTGGGATGCTGGAAGTTGGCCGTGTCGATCACGACACCGGCCATGAGGTTGGCCGCGATCGACCCGTCGGCCGCATCGAGCCCCAATCCCAGTGCAGGCATCAGCAATGTGTCCATCTCGCACGTCGCGGCGGCGGACGGGTCGATCCAGTCGACAGCGCCGAAGCCGGGGTTCGAGACATGGTGATCGATATTCACGATCGGAACACGAGCGAAGAGCTCGGAGTGACGCCCAAGGACCGAGCCGACGCGAGCGAGGTCGCCACAGTCGCCGACGACGATGAGGTCGTAGTCGATGTCGGGTTCGGGGTCCTGTCGGAATCGATCGATGCGCGGCATGAAGCTGTACATCTCCGGAACCACGTCGCTGCACACAGGTGTTGCGCGACCGCCGAGCTCCTCCACGGCAAGGGCGACGGCCAAGGCCGAACCAAGCGCGTCCGCTTCGGGGTTCTCGTGGCAGACGGTCAAGACCCTGCGCCCCGCAAGCAGGCGCGCCACGACCTCGGCAGGCACGCTGGCGATGTCAGTCGGCAGAAGCGAGCTCAGGCTCGGCTGGACGGACGATGCGCTCATTTGGCCTTCCGTGTCCTCTTCGGGCGTGGCGGGACAGGGTCGACGGCGGAGACACCCGTGGGCGTCGGCAACGTCTCCACGAGCTCGGGCACCTCGCCTTCGCCCCCTTGCCCGAGATCGTCAATGATTGCGAGCAGACGTGTCCCACGCTCGGACGAGTCGTCCTCCTTGACGTGCAACGCGGGAATCCGCTTCAGGCGCAGCTTGCCCAGCCGACCGCGCACGAAGGGCATCGCGTGCGCCAGTGCGCGCAGCGTCTGCTTGCGCTCGGCGGCCGTGCCGATCACAGATACCCAGACGTTGGCGTGACGCAGGTCGGGGCTGACCTCCACGTCGGTGATGGTCACGAAGCCGATGCGCGGGTCGTCGACCTCGCGCCGGACGACCTCGCTTATCTCTTCGCGCAGCAGCTCATCGAGGCGCGCCGTGCGCTCGCTCATCGTCCTCTCAGGCAGAGGCGACGCGGGAGACCGTCTGCTGCGTGAAGCATTCGATGATGTCGCCTTCCTCGATGTCGTTGGAGCCGTCGAGACCGATGCCGCACTCGTAACCGGTGGCGACCTCACGAACGTCATCGCGGAAGCGACGCAGCGACTCGATCCGGTCGGTCACTATGAGCTTGCCGCCACGGTAGACGCGAGCCCCACCGCGCACGATGCGGCCCTCCGTCACGTAGCAGCCGGCAATAACGTTGCGTCCGGCACGGAAGATCTGGCGAACCTCGGCGCGGCCTTCGACGACCTCGATGACCTCGGGTTCGAGCAGGCCGCGCAGCGCCGCGCCCATCTCGTCGGTGAGCTGATAGATAATGTCGTAGAGGCGCACCTCGACGCCCTCTGCCTCTGCCGTGCGGCGCGCCTGGGGGTCGAGCTTGGTGTTGAAGCCGACGACGACCGCGTCGGATGCCGACGCAAGCAGGATGTCGGTGTCGGTGATGTCGCCCGTCCCCTCGTGCAGGAGATTGATCCGGACCTCGTCGGTCTGGACCTGCTCTAGCGCGTGGCGAATGGCGCCCAGCGAACCCTGGACGTCGGCCTTGAGGATGACGCGCAGCTCCTTGGTCTGACCTGCCTGGATCTGGCGGTACAGGTCCTCGAGCGTGGCTCGGCCCGTCTGCTCGGGCGTCGCGCCGGCCTTGCGCTCCTCGATAATTGTCCGGGCCGTCTTCTCGTCGGGCACGACGCGCATGATGTCGCCGGCGGCAGGCACATCTGCCAAACCCAGGACGACCGCCGGTGACGATGGACCGGCCTTGGTTACCCGCTCGCCTAGGCTGTTCTGCAGCGCCCGGACGCGGCCGTACGTGTCGCCCACGACGACCACGTCGCCCACCTTGAGCGTGCCGGTCTGCACGAGGACCGTCGCCACGGGGCCGCGGCTCTTGTCAAGCTCGGCCTCCACGACAGTGCCGATGGCGGCGCGCTTCGGATTTGCCTTCAGCTCCTGGACGTCAGCCACGATCAGGATGGTGTCCAGCAGATCGTCGAGGCCTTCGCCAGTGCGCGCGCTGACCATCACCAAGGGCGTGTCGCCGCCGTATTCCTCGATCACGACGCCGTGCTCGGATAGCTCGGTCTTGACCCGATCCGGATTGGCGTCGGCCTTGTCGATCTTGTTGACCGCGACCACGATCGGCACCTTCGCGGCGCGCGCATGGTCGATCGCCTCGAGCGTCTGGGGCATCACGCCGTCATCGGCGGCGACCACCAGAACAGCTAGATCGGTCACCTTCGCGCCGCGCGCGCGCATCGCGGTGAACGCCTCGTGGCCCGGGGTGTCGAGAAAGACGACGCGTCGCCCATCCCTGTCGATCTCACTGGCACCGATGTGCTGGGTGATGCCTCCCCGCTCACCGGCGGCCACGCTCGCTCGAGCGCATGGCATCGAGCAGGCTCGTCTTGCCGTGGTCGACGTGGCCCATCACCGTAACGATCGGCGGCCGTGGCTCGAGCAGCGATGGATCGTCCTCCTCGAAGAGGACCTCCTTGGTTGCCTGCGGCACCGGCGCATCGCCGTTCTTCGCGTCCGCGCCGGCCTGCTCCGTCTTCTGTGCCTCGGCAACCTCGAAGCCAAGCTCGCTCGTTACGAGCGAGGCGGTGTCGCGGTCGATTGGCTGGTTGATGTTGGCGAAGATGCCGCTCTTGATCAGCTCACGGATCACGTCGGCGGCGTTGACGCCGAGCAGCTCCGCCAGCTCTTTGACGGTGATCGAATTGGGAATCTCGACTCGCGCCGCGCGCGGCTCGGTATCCAGCGTCTGCACCGATGATTGGGACTGATTCTGATCCGATCGTCGCGGCGGCTTGCGCGGTCCGCGCGTATTGCGCGTGCCGCTTCTGCTGCGGGCCATCTGATGCTTCCCTTCCCGCAGCGCTCGAGCGTCTCGCTGCCGCCTTCGAGCCGGCTCGAAGCTCGACGGCAGCGGCGTCGACAGCGCACGTTCGATTGACTTCTTCTTGAGTGCGGCGGTCCAGCACGAGCCATCAGCGCACAGGTATGCGCCTCGGCCGGCTGCCTTACCGGTCATATCGAGGCCACACTGCCGTCCGGCGCGCGAACGATACGAACCAGGTCGCGCTTCTGTCGCTCAGCGCGGCATGCCACGCACGTCCGCGTCGGATAGCGGCGCGACGGCTGCGGCTGGCTTGTCGTGTCGAGTGCCTGTGCCGTCACCCATGCCACCTCGGCCACGGCCGTTGCGGACTTTGCGCGAGCGACGCGCTGGAGTCGTGGCAACAGGCTGCTTGGTGGCGGCTTCTTGGTGGGCGCGGCTGTCTTGGTGGCCGGCGCTTGGCTGCGGCTCGGCTTCTTGGCGGCCGGGGCTTCTTGGCGGCCGGCGGCTTCTTTGCGGCCGGGCCTTCTTGGCGGCCGGGCCTTCTTGGCGGCCGGCGCGTCGCCCTCAGGATCGGGCGAGTCATGGAGCCGCAGGCTCTCTTGGCAGCGGCAGCTCTTCGTGGGCTTGCTCGCGACGCGCGGCTTCTGGAGCGCTGGTTTCTTCCGGCGGCCGCGAGCCTCAGCGGCGGCAGCCACCGGGTCGGCCGCGGCCCCCGACGCCTGCTCCGCATCGGCGTCCGGCGCCGCCTCAGGCGCGATCGGGGCGGCGCCTGATCCGAGCGGATGTCGATGCGCCAGCCGGTCAGCTTCGCCGCCAGACGCGCGTTCTGGCCCTCGCGGCCGATGGCCAGCGAAAGCATGCGCTCGGGCACGGTCACTGCCGCGATCCGCTTCTCCTCGTCGATCTCGACGTTGACGACCTGGGCGGGGCTGAGCGCGTTGGCCACGAAGACGGCCGGATCCTCGTGCCAGGGGATGATGTCGATCTTCTCGCCGCCCAGCTCGGCGACGACCGCCTGCACGCGGCCGCCACGCTGGCCGACCGTCGCGCCGACCGGGATCGAGCCCCTCCTGGCGGCTCGAGACGGCGACCTTCGAACGGCTGCCTGCCTCGCGCGCGATCGCCTTTACCTCGACAGTGCCGGCATGGATCTCGGGCACCTCGAGCTCGAATAGGCGGCGCAGGAAGTTCTTGTGCGTGCGGCTGACGTAGATCAGCGGCCCCTTGGTCGTGCGGCGCACCTCGAGCACGAAGGCCTTGACATGCTGGCCGATGCGATAGTGCTCTGTGGCGCTCTGATCGCTGGTCGGCAGGATCGCCTCGGCACGGCCGACGTCGAGGATCACGCCGCGTGGCTCAACACGCGACGACGGTGCCGGTGATGATCTCCGACTCTCGTTGCGCATACTGACCGAAGACCTGCTCGCGCTCGACCTCGCGCAGCCGCTGCCGAACCAGCTGCGTCGCCATCTGGGCATGGATGCGACCGAAGCTCGACGCATCGAGGCTCCTCGATCTGACCAGGTCGCCGACCTTGGCCTTGGCGTCGTGCTTCTTCGCGTCCTCGACGGCTGAACTCGGTCAGCGGGTCCTCGATCTCGTCGACGACGTACATCGCCCGGTAGGCGTTGAAGCTTGCCCGACTCCGGGATCGACCTCGACGAAGACGTTCTCGTTGTTCGGCGTCGCGCGCCGATAGGCCGACTGGATGGCCTCGGCAAGCGTGGCGACGAGCTGCTCGCGGGGGATGTTCTTCTCTGCGTTCAGCTGCAGGAGCGCGCCGACAAAGTCACGGTTCACCTGCGCCCTCCTTTCGCTGACTATGTCGTCCCCGTTGTCGTGGGCTGTCCCGCCGCATAAATAAACGTGGGCGTCACCCACGTTCACAGGCGGCATAAAAACTCGCGCCTGAAGTATACACGGCGACCTCGGTACTCCGAACGCTCAGGCGGCCTAGAGTTGGCGCTCGCGTGTTCTGTCAGGCACGTTGCTCAACGCGCTAACCGTCGTCATTGGCACGACGGTCGGCCTGCTGCTCGGCTCGCGCCTGCCACGGCGCGTCCAGGAGACCCTGACCGACGGCATCGGGACTGTTCACACTGGCGCTCGGTTTCGCGCTCGCGCTGGAGCTGCTGATGGACGACGCGGCACCGGCGGGGACGGACTTGCGTCCTCGGCGCGCTGCTGGTCGGCGCGCGTCAATAGGCGAGCTGCTGCGACTATCCGAGGCCTCGACGCACTGGGTGACTGGTTCCAGCGCCGGCTGGCCAAGGGCGATCGACCATCGCGCGTCAGCGAGGGCTTCGTCACCGCCAGCCTCGTCTTCGTTGTCGGGCCGCTGACGATCCTGGGCTCGATCCAGAACGGCCTGACAGGCGACATCCAACTGCTGGCGGTCAAGAGCCTGCTCGACGGCTGTGACGAGCATGGCCTTCGCCGCGGCCCTCGGCGCCGGCGTCTACCTGGCCGGCCGGTCGGTCCTGGTGGTCCAGGGCGGCATCGCGATGGCCGCCTGCGCTGCTGGGCACCGGCCTCGATCCTGTCGCCATTGAGTGCCACCTCGGCGGTCGGCGGCGTGATGCTGCTCGGCGTGGGCTTGCGATTGCTCGAGATCAAGCGGTCCGGGTCGTCAACTTCCTGCCGGCACTCGTCCTGGCGCCGATCTTCACCTGGCTCGCCGAAATGGCTCGCGGCCGCGCTGGCCGGATAGAAGGGTCAGATATTGCCGACGGCGGTCTCCGCCAGGTCTTGGACGACCTGGTTCATTGCCGTAGGCAGATCACCGGAGCGCGGGAATGTCAGCACCAGCAGCCGGCCGCTGCCGATGTCCACCCACATGGCCCACAAACCATCGGTTGGGTTGTAGAACGCGGACGTGTCCGTTGACCATCACGTCGAAGCCACCGCTTCCGAACGAGCCCTTGACGAAATCGAGGCCGATCTCCTGGATGCCTGCGGTGACCAGGTCGCCCTGGTTCGAGTCGAGCCCTTCGAGGTTCCACACGCATCCACCGACACCGTCGGCCACGCCGGGCGCGTAGTTGTCCTTGCCCGTAGCCGTATTCAGATCGGCCGGCGTCAGCAGGCTGCAGGCGTCCACGTTGGCCTCGCCTGACGGAGGTGTCTCGGCCGTGGCGGCGCTCGGCGCAGGCGTGGCGAAGGCCACGTCAGTCGGAAGGCCGGCGCTGGTCGGTAAGCGCGTGGCGGTCGGCGATGAGGCGCCGCCGCCACAGGCTGCCAGCAGGCCAATCGAGATAGCGGCAAGCACCATCTTCGGGGATTCGCACGGGGCACCTCACCTATACCCACGGAGCCCCGCCAAAGTGGAGACTTAGGTGCGCCGGGCGGTCACCTTACACTCGATAGTCAAGCGAAAGGTTCAGTACGGCGCGGGCGAAGAGAACCCTGCGCTCGGAGCGGCTTGCCGCAGACCATGCACTTGCCCGGTCTCGTCGGGCGAGTCGAACGGAATGACGCGGATCGTGGCGCCCGGTCTCGGCATTGATCTGCTTCTCGCAGTCAGCGCTATCGCCGCACCACGGCGCCATCAGGAAGCCGCCTTCCTGGTCGAGGACGGCCTTGAACTCGTCGTACGTGTCGGCGAAAGTGCGTGTTCGCCGCACGGAAGTCGAGCGCGCGTTGGAAGAGCATCCGCTGGTAGTCGGCCAGCAGCTGCAGGCAGCTCGCCGCCAGCGACGTCAGGCCGATCGTCTGCTTGTCCCGGTCGACTCGCCGTACGAGCACGCCCTGGTTGGCGGCCACGTCGCGCGGACCCGATCTCGAGCCGGAACGGGACGCCGCGCAGCTCCCAGTGGCTGTACTTGAAGCCCGGCTTTTCTTCGCGCCAGTCGGTCTTGAAGCGCAGCGGCCCGGACGCCGTCTGGACCGATGCAAGGGAGTGCTCGAGAATATCGATGGCCGCCGCGACACAGTGCACGCTCATCTTCGCTGCGAAAGATGGGCACGATGGCCAGCTGAATCGGCGCTACGTTGGGCGGCAGGACAAGGCCCGAGTCGTCGCCGTGGGCCATGATCACGGCGCCGACCATGCGCGTCGAAAAGCCCCACGACGTGCCATAGGGGTGCTTGAGCTGTTATCGCGATCGAGGAACTCGATGCCGGCAGCCTTGGCGAAGTTCTGCCCGAGCATGTGGCTGGTGCCGGCCTGAAGCGCCTTGCCGTCGCGCATCAGCGCTTCGATGGCATCGGTATGCACGGCCCCCGGAAACTTCTCGCTCTCCGTCTTGCGGCCCTTGATGACTGGTATCGCCAGCCAATCCTCAGAGGCGGCGCGGTACGCACTCGAGGCCCATCGCGACCTCGTCAAGCGCCTCCTGCTCCGTGGCGTGGAAAGTGTGTGCCTCCTGCCACAGGAACTCGGCAGTTCGAAGGAAAAGGCGCGTACGCAACTCCCAGCGAACGACGTTGTTCCACAGGTTGAAGAGCAGAGGAAGATCCCGGTACGAGTGGACCCACTCCTTGACCTTCTCGGCGATGATCGCCTCGCTCGTGGGCCGGATCGCGAGCCACTCGGTCAGCTCTTCGCCGCCGGCGTGCGTGACCCACGCGACCTGGGGGTTGAAGCCCTCAACGTGCTCGGCTTCCTTTTCAAGCAGTGACCGAGGCACGAACAGCGGGAAGTAGACGTTCTCGTGGCCGGTTCGCTTGATGTGGCGGTCGAGCTCGTCGCGCATCGACTCCCAGATCGCGTAGCCGTACGGGCGGATGACCATGCACCCGCGCACGGGCGAGTAATCGGCCATCTCCGTCTTGAGGACGACGTCGTTGTACCAGCCCGGAAAGTCCTGCGACTGGGACGTGATGGATGCGACGAAACGGCTCTGTTGCTGTTCGCTGGACACGGAAACTCCGACAGCTGTGGGTGGCGGTCGGTAATCCTAGCCGATGGCGGCACTTACGAAGCCGGGCGTGCAGCCCCGTACCTGTCAGCGACGTAGTCGTCGAGGATGGCGATGAACTCCTTGACCAGGCCCTCGCCACGCAGCGTCGTGCTCAGTGCGCCGTCAACAAAGACAGGTGCGACAGGCTCCTCGAACGTCCCCGGCAGCGAGATGCCGATGTCTGCATGCTTCGATTCGCCCGGGCCGTTGACGACGCAGCCCATGACCGCGACACGCATGTCCTCTATGCCCGGGTACTCGGCCGACCAAACCGGCATCTGCGTGCGGAGGTAGGCCTGGATCTGCTCGGCCATTTCCTGGAAGAAGGTCGACGTCGTCCGGCCGCAGCCCGGGCAAGCCGAGACTTGCGGCGTGAACGAGCGCAGCCCGAGCGACTGAAGCACCTGTTGCGCGACGAGCACCTCCTCGGTCCTGTCGCCGCCCGGCGCGGGAGTGAGAGAAACGCGGATCGTGTCGCCGATGCCCTTGGTCAGGAGCAGCGACAGTCCGGCCGTCGAGGCGACGATGCCCTTCATGGCCATGCCCGCCTCTGTCAGGCCGAGGTGGAGCGGGTAATCGCAGCGTGTCGCGAGCAGCGTGTAGACGTCGACCAGGTCGCGCACCTGGGACACCTTGGCGCTGAGGATGATCCTGTCGTGGCCCAGACCCGTCTCCTCGGCCAGCTCGGCCGAGCGCAGCGCAGACTGGACCATCGCTTCGATCATCACGTCGCGTGAGTCGGCGGGGACGGGCAGCGCGGCGTTGACGTTCATCAGCTCAGTCAGGAGCGCCTGGTCGAGCGATCCCCAGTTGACGCCGATGCGCACGGGCTTGTCGTGCTCGAGCGCGACGCGCACGATGGTCACGAAGTTCTCATCGTGGCGCTTTGCACCGACGTTGCCCGGGTTGATGCGGTACTTGTCGAGCGTCGCTGCCATGCGCGGGTACTCGACCAGCAGCTGATGGCCGTTGTAGTGGAAGTCGCCGATGATCGGCACACCGACTCCCAGGTCGTTGAGCTTGCGCCGGATCTCGGGGACAGCGAGCGCGGCGCCATCGTTGTTGACCGTAACGCGCACCAGCTCGGAGCCTGCGTGGGCGAGCGCGGCAACCTGCAGGGCCGTGGCGTCTGGGTCGGCCGTGTCCGTGTTCGTCATCGACTGGACGACGATCGGGTGGCGCGAGCCGACGAGGACCCCTCCTACGTTCACGGACGGCGTCTGCCGCCGACCCGGCAGATGCGCCTCCCCTTCTACCGGGGTATCGGGATGAGTGACGGCCATCAGCCCAGGCGCTGTATGTCGAAGTAGGTGACCCACACCAGAAGGGCCATTAGCACGATGAAGCCCGTGAGGTAGACCAGCCGCTCGGCAGCCGCCCCGATCCGATTGCCGGTCGCGGCCTGGATCAGCGACACGGCCACGCGACCGCCGTCGAGCGGCGGGAAGGGCAGCGCGTTGACGACGGCCAGGTTGGCCGACAGAAGGCCGATGAACCAGATCAGGTAGACCGGCGGCAGCGAAGTGCGAACCTGACCGATCGCGCCGACGATCCCGACAGGTCCCGACACCGGCGGATTGGCGATATTGCTGACGAGGTCGCCCAGGCCGCGCAGGATGAGGGTCATAGCGTCGAGCGTGCGCTGGAAGCCGAGCGAAACCGCGCTGAGCACGTCGTGGCCGACGCTGCCCTGGACCAGCTCGGGTTGGATCGTGACGCCCAGCGCACCGTTCTGCGCCGCCTGATCTGCGTCGCGCAAGGTGACGGTCACGTCACGCGTTGAGCCATCGGTGCTCTCGACGGTGAGCGTCACCTGCTGTCCGGCGTGTGCGCGCAGGTAGGCCAGCGACGGCGTGGGCGCGTCGACATGGTCGAAGATCGGGAACTGCTTGCCATCGATGGCGATGATCACGTCACCGGAGTCGTCATAGATCGCATTGCCCTGCGCGTCGGTTCCGGTCTGCTGGCCACCCTGCAGGCCAACGCTGGCCGCCGGGCTGCCGTCCTGGACGTTGCCGATCCGAACGTTGGCGACTGGATCCGCGAGCAGCGCGATGCCCGTAAAGATCACGAACGCGAGCAAGACGTTCATGCCCACGCCGGCGAGCAGGATCACGAGCCGGGTGCGAAGTCTCTGGCGCACGAACGAGTTGGGGTCGTCCGAGTCGCCCTCCTCCCCTTCCATGCGCACGAAGCCCCCGATCGGCAGCCAGTTGAGCGTGTACTCGGTGCCCTTGCTGTCCCGGGCGTAGGTCAGTGCGCGGGGCGGGAAGCCGATACCGAACTCGTGCACCCTCACGCCTGCGCGGCGGGCGACGATGAAATGGCCGAACTCGTGGATGACCACGAGCGCGACGAGGATCACCAGCAACAGCACGACGTTGATCACGCCGTTGCCGACATCGATGAAGTTGAACATCAGTTTCGAGACGCTCCAGAGCTGCTGACGGTTGCGGACGCGGCCCACGCGCGGACCTGAACATCGAGATCAATGAGCTCTTCGAGCCGCGGCTCCGAGCCTTCGCCGAAGCGCTTCACGGCGTCCGAACACAAGCTGGCAATGCCTGGAAAGTCGAGGCTGCCGCCCAGGAAGCGGTCGACCGCAACGTCGTCCGCGGCAATAAGCACGGCCGAGGCGCGCGGACCTGCACGACCCGCCTCGCGGCCGATGCGCAGCGCGGGAAAGCGGTCCACGTCGGGCGCCTCAAAGCTGATCGGAGGCAAGTCCGTGAGCGTGACTCGCGGCGCCGGCAATGCGAGGTGCGCCGGATACGTCAGCGCGTACTGGATGGGGATGCGCATGTCGGGAAGGCCAAGTTGCGCCTTGAGCGAGCCGTCCTCGAACTCGACCAGGGAGTGGACGATGCTCTGCGGCTGGACGACCACATCAACCTGATCGTCGGTGAAATCGTACAGCCAGCGCGCCTCGATGACCTCCAGCGCCTTGTTCATGAGGGTTGCCGAGTCGATCGTGATCTTGCCGCCCATGCGCCACGTCGGGTGTGCCAGGGCCTGGTCAGGAGTCACCGACTTGAGCTGCTCAGCGGGCCACGTCCGGAACGGTCCGCCGCTCGCGGTAATGATCAGGCGCCGGACGTCCGCGCGCCGCTCTCCGGCCAGGCACTGCCAGATCGCCGAGTGCTCGCTATCGATCGGCCGCAGCCAATTGAGCGCGCCGGCGGCAAGATCATCGTCCCCGTTGCCGGCGGCAAGGCGGCGCGCGAGGGGCATGACCAGGTGGCCGCCGGCGACAAGCGTCTCCTTGTTTGCCGTGGCCACGATCTTGCCGTGCTCGAGCGCGGCGACCGTCGCTCGAAGGCTGACCACGCCCGTTGTCGCGACGACGACGACATCCACGTCATCGGCTGCTGCGAAGTCCTCGAGGGCCGCCGGGCCGTCCTTGGCCAAGGCCGTCATGCGCGGTCCGAATCGCGCGATCTGCTCCTGGAAAGTCGCCTCGTCCCGCCCGGCGGCCAGCGCCACGACCTCGAACCGATCCGCGAGCCCGTCCAGGACGTCAAGCGTCTGCCGTCCGATCGATCCGGTGCTGCCCAACACGGCGACTCGGGTGCGCTCGTTCATGACAGAGGCCGCACAAGGATCTGCGCCCAGGTCAACGCCAGGAACATCACCGGCCCGGCAAACAGGAACGAATCGACCCGGTCCAGCACGCCGCCATGGCCGGGTATGAGATTGCTCGAATCCTTCGCGCTCGCTGCTCGCTTGATGACTCGATTCGGCGAGGTCGCCCGCCTGAGCGGTGATTGCCACGGCCAAGCCAAGGACGAGGCCGGCAAGCGGCTGCTGGCCGGCCGCCCAGACGAGCAGCGTCGACACGAGCAGAGCAGCGACTGTTCCGCCGACGACTCCGCTCCACGTCTTGTTCGGCGAAATGTGGTTCATGAACCGCCCGCGGCCGTGGTACTTGCCGGCGACGTACGCGAAGGTGTCAAACGACCAGACCGTCAAGACGAGGATCAACAGCCACATCCGTCCGGCGTCGAGCACGCCCGCCAGAGCAGCGCCGGAAGGAATGGAGGGGGCCACCAGGAGGATCCCGGCAAGGGCTGCCAGCAGGCCTGGATAGAGCGCGCCGAGCACGTTGCCAGCCCACGAACGGAAGCCAGCGCCCGTGTCGTCGTGGCGCAGGGCAAGTAATCCCGCGACGACCACTATCGCGAGCAGCGCCGTGACCGCACCGGCGCCAACCAGGCTCCGCGATGGCTCGCCACTGTCAACGGCTCCAAAACCGCTCGAATAGTTCAGCAGGAAGCGGGTGGCCAAAACAAGCGCAACGGCTACGACAACTACAAATGGTGTGTCGCTGCCAAGGCCTGCCCCGCGCATGAGCCGCGCCGTCTCGAACGCTGCTACTCCGGCTAGCACGGCGATGCCGAAGGTGAGCCACGGATCCCCGAGCAGAAAGACGATGACGACGACCGGCACGAGCACGGCCGCGCTGATCAGGCGCTGGCGCATGGCCTGAGCCTAGCGCCCGAAACGTCGGCTACGTCGAGCGAATTCGGTCAGAGCCGCGTCGAGAGTGGCCGGCTCGAAGTCGGGCCAAAGCAGGTCGGTGAAGTAGAGCTCGGCGTACGCTGCCTGCCAGATCAGGAAATTGGAGATGCGCGTCTCGCCGCCGGTGCGAATGAGCAGGTCGAGCTGCGGGACGTTGGCCGTGTACAGGCGCTCGCCGATTGCTTCCTCATCGATCGTGGCCGCATCCACGCCGTCGCGCAGCGCCGAGCGGACCGCGTCTACGATCTCCGATCGGCCCGAGTAGTTGAAGGCGACGTTGAGCGTCATCCGCCGGCCGCCGGCTGTGGCTGCGATGGCCTGGGCGATCGAGGTTCGAGTCGTCTGCGGCAGCTCGTGCAGGCGGCCCAGGATCTGGACACGGACGCCCTGCCTGACTAGATCCGGCGTCTCGCGTCGGATGGCCGCCTCGAGCAGTGCGAACAGCGTCTCGACCTCTTCGTCGCTGCGCGCCCAGTTCTCACGCGAGAAGGCATAGATGGAAAGCGCTTCAATGCCCAGGTCGGAGGCGTGCTCGACGATGGGCCTGATGGCATCCACGCCGGCGGAGTGTCCCTCCGCCTCCGAGAGCCCGTGCAGCTTTGCCCAGCGTCGATTGCCATCCATGACGATGGCCACGTGGCGCGGGACGATATCCGGAGACCCATCACTCGACTGTGAGGGCTCGGCCTTGGCGCCTTCGGTGACGTCAGATGGTCGCCGCAGCTCGACCGACGTCATCCGACCTCCATGATCTCCTGCTCTTTGTGCTTGCCAACACGATCCACCTCGGCAGTCCAGCGGTCGGTCACCTTCTGGAGCAGGTCCTGCTCGCGCCGGCTCTCGTCGGAGGTGATGTCGCCATCCTTCTCCGAACGCTTGATCTCGTCCGCCACGTCTCGTCGATGGTTGCGGATCTCGACCCGGGCCTCCTCCATACGCTTGTGGACGAGCTTGACCAGGTCCCTGCGACGTTCTTCGGTCAAGGGCGGGATGTTGAGGCGCACGACGGTACCGTCGACATTTGGTATCAAGCCGACTTCGCTCTTCTGGATGGCCTTCTCGATTGCGCCCAGCGCGCTTCGATCCCAGGGCTGGATGACGATCGAATGCGCCTCCGGGACGCTGATGCTGGCGAGCTGGTTGAGCGGCGTGGAAGTGCCGTAGTACTCGACCGGGATGCGTTCGACGAGGGCGGTTGCCGCGCGCCCCGTGCGAATCGCGGAGAGATCGCGCTCCAATGCCTCCAGGGCCCGGCTCATGCGGGCCTCGGCGTCGCGTTGTATGTCGTCGGTCATTGGCTCACTCCGTTTCCCCCGTCGATGCGCGTTCCGATCCGCTCGCCGAGGGCCGCCGCCCGGATGTGGCCGGGCTGGTTGAGATCGAACACGACGATCGGCATGTCATTTTCCATGCACAGGGTCACGGCAGTCGCGTCGATCACCTCGAGGCGATCGTTGATCATTTGAGAGTAGTCAAGCTGTTCGTGGCGCCGGGCGCCCGGATTGGTCATCGGGTCACTGTCGTACACGCCGTCCACCTTGGTCGCCTTGAGCAGCACCTCTGCGCCGATCTCCACGGAACGCAGCGCCGCCGCCGTGTCGGTCGTGAAGTACGGGTTTCCAGTGCCCGCGGCAAGGATGATGACTCGTCCTTTTTCCAGGTGGCGCACGGCACGGCGGCGGATGTAGGGCTCGGCGACCTCGCTCATGGCGATTGCCGACATGACCCGTGTCGGCACGCTTTCACGCTCCAGGGCATCCTGGAGCGCGAGTGCGTTCATGACCGTGGCGAGCATGCCGATGTAGTCGGCAGTGGCGCGGTCCATGCCGGACGCAGCCGCGGCCATGCCCCGGAAGATGTTTCCGCCGCCAACGACGATCGCGACCTGAACGCCGAGGTGGTGAACCTCGCGCACCTGGCTCGCGATGAACAGGGTCATTTCCGGGTCGACGCCGTATGCGCGATCACCCATGAGGGCTTCGCCACTGACCTTGAGCAGGATGCGGCCGTAGCGGACGCCCTCCCGCTCGCCGCGCGCATCACGCGCGACGGTCACGTCAGGCCGAGCGATGGACTCGCTCAAATCTCCTCCCCGAGCTGATAGCGAGTAAACCTGCGTACGCGAATGTTCTCACCGATGCGCGCGATCGAGTCGGTTATCAGGTCGCCCACGCTCTGGTCCGTGTCGCGGAAGGGCTGCTCGTAGAGCACGACCGACTGATACCACTTGCGCAGCTGACCTTCGACGATCTGAGCGCGGACACTCTCCGGCTTCTTCTGCGTCGTCTCGTCCGCGAGCAGCTCAGCGCGCTTTGTCTCGAGGACGTCGGCGGGGATCGACTCGACGGTTACGTACTGCGGCGCCAGGCCGGCGACCTGCATCGCCAGCTGCTGGACGAGCTTCTGGAACTCCTCATTGCGCGCGACGAAATCGGTCTCGCTGTTGACCTCGATGAGGACGCCGAGCCGCCCGCCGGCATGGATGTAGCTGTGGACGAGCCCGTCGCGCGCATCGCGTCCGGCCTTCTTGGCAGCCGTGGCAATGCCCTTCTCGCGCAGCCATACCGCTGCCTTGTCTAGGTCATCGCCGCCCGTCGCCTCGAGCGCGCGCTTGCAGTCCATCATGCCCGCGCCAGTTCGCTCGCGGAGCTCCTTCACCTTCTGTGCAGAGATGTCAGCCATGTTGTCCTTCGTTGATCCTGGCGCAGCCGGTCGCCACTGCGCGATCGGCGTGCTTCTTTGTCTGTACCCGGGGCCGGCCGTCAGTTGGCCGCTTCGTCCCCATCCTTTTCGCTCTTCGTGCCGGCCGCCTGACGCCGAGCGGTAGCCGGACGGGCCGTAGCAGGACGCGCATGCGGAGCCGGAGCAGCCTCCTCGGCGTCGGGCTCCTCGCTTCCGCTTCAGCCACGACCTCGGTCGGCAGAAGCTCGTCTTCGTCGGGCTCTGGTTCGAAGCTGAACGTGCCGCCCGCGGCGAGCGCCGCGACCATCTCGTCGCTTGCCTCTTCGTGCTCCTCGACGGCCGCGACCGGCTCGTCGACCGGGCGAGCCGCACGCTCCTGTGCGCCTTCGATCGCCGCGTCGGAGACGAGCTGGCACAGCAGGCGGATGGCGCGGATGGCGTCGTCGTTGGCCGGGATCACATAGTCGAGCATGTCCGGGTCGACGTTCGTGTCGCCCGTGCCGATGACCGGGATCTCCAGCTTGCGCGCCTCGACCACCGCGATGTGCTCGCGCTGCGGATCGATGACGAACATCGCGCCCGGCAAGCGGCGCATCTTGCGAATGCCGCCCAAGCGTGCGCGAGAGCTTGTTCATCTCGTCGGTGAGCTTGCCGGCTTCCTTCTTGGACAGCCGCTCGAACTCGCCGTTGTCGTGCCGCGCTTCGAGCTGGTCGAGCAGGCCGAGGCGCTTTCGGATGGTGACGAAGTTGGTCAGCATGCCGCCCAGCCAGCGCTGGTTGACATACGGCATCTCGGCCCGCGTCGCCTCTTCGGAGATCGGCTCCTGGGCCTGCTTCTTGGTGCCCACAAAGAGGATCGAGTCGCCATGGGCGACGGTCCGCGTGACGAACTGGAGGGCCTCGTCGAGACCCTTCACGGTCTGGGCGAGATCGATGATGTGGATCCCGTTGCGCTCAGCAAAGATGTAGGGGCGCATCTTCGGATTCCAGCGCCGCGTCTGGTGACCGAAATGGATGCCGGCTTCGAGCAGCTGGCGCATTGAGACAGTGGGCATGGGGACTGGGACCTCCGGTTTCGGTTGTGCCTCCGCGTGCGTCCTTGTTCCGCAACCTCTGGGCCTGCGTGGCCTGTGAGGCACCTCGCGGGGAGCGTTCACGCGTGTGAGATGTCCGTCGTTGGCGACGGCTGCCGCTTTGGCGGCGCGCACAAGTCTACAACGAAGGCCGAATCGCCCCGCCGAACGATGGTAATTGCCTGTTATTCCTCGCCCGAATGAACGGCGACGGATTGTCGCCGCGACCGGCTCGAAGCGCCCGTAAAGCCGCCGCTTCATTCGCCCTGCGAATAGAAGGGCTCGCGAATGGCCTGCCTCGGCCCGAAACGGGTAAAGCTCATTCTCCGCGTGCATAACGACGCGGTCACGCCGGTTCCAGCCCGCGCAGATGCCGAATTGCGGGCTCCACGGTGCGGAGGTCCACGACGACCAGGTCGACACGTACCCTCGTGCCACCGACTCCCAGTTCGCGGGCCTGCGGCGACCGCACGAACGCCCTCGCCGCCCGATACAGATGGCCGACCTTGCGCCAGTCGACGCGTTCCTCCGGAGTTCCGAAAGCCGCGCTGCGCGCAGAGCGGACCTCCACGCAGACCAGCGAAGGCGCTGGCACTGGATCGACGGCGACGATGTCGATCTCGTCGTGCGGACCTACTTTTACGTTCCTGGCGACGATCCGCCACCCGCGCTCCATCAGCCACCCGGCCGCCAGATCCTCGGCATACGCTCCGCGCCTCTGCCTGACGGTCCGCATCGCGCGACCGTATCCGGGCGCGCTTATCTTCCGGTTACTCGGGTTGTGGTGTGTCGAAGTACATCGATGGGCAGGGCAGCATCGGGCCTGGACCGGGGTTTATCGAGGACGCCTGCTGGAGCATCGTCCCATAACGGCGGATGAATGCGAATTAGGCCGCACTGCCGTCAATGTTCCACGTGTCAAGGACCGTGCCCTCGGCCGCGCTCACGATCACGACCCACGAGGTGACGGCACGCCGGACTGTCCGGCTCTCAACTCCAGGGCTCGCGGATCGTCGCGGGTCACCCGGCCCACCTAGGCGCCAATAACCGCAATCAGAACGGGCGGGCCGTCGATGTTCTGGACGTTGACGAAGAACAAGGCGGGTTGCGTCGTCGGGGAACCGGGCCGCCGCATGCCACGGAAATGACACAAACAACCGCCGCGACCAGTGCGCGCATGGTCAGGCCGGGACGACGAGGTCCAGGCTCTGTTCCGAGCCCACTTCTATCGGGATGGTGGCCGCGTCCTTACCCGGCTCGTCGGGTGCCTCGGCGAAGAGGTCGAACGAGGTCTGCTCGCCCTCGAGGACACGCTTGGTGGTGATGAAGGAGCGTCGGTGGTGGGGAGTCACACCCAGCGCCGCCATCCCTGCCCGATGGTCGGCCGTGGCGTATCCGGCGTTGTGCTCCCAGCCGTAGCCCGGATAGCGCACGGCGAGCTTGGCCATCAGTCGGTCGCGCGTGACCTTGGCCACGATCGAGGCACACGACACCACGTAGCACAGCGCGTCGCCGTCGATGACGGCTCGATACGGACCGGCGTGCTCTTCGAAGCCGCGAATATGGCGGCCATCGACGATGACGAAGTCGTGGTCGCCTGCTCGAGTCACGGCGCGCTTCATGGCGAGCACGGTCGCGTAGTAGATGTTCAGCCGGTCGATCTCGCGCACAGAGGCTGCGCCAAGGCCGACGGTCGTGGCACGGCGCAGGATCTTCTTCGCCAGCCGCTCACGCTGAAGTGCGGAGAGTGTCTTGGAGTCGCGCACGCCAGGGATGGGCTTCTTGTCGAGCGGCATGGCCAGGGCGCAGGCGACGACGGGACCGGAAGAAGGCGCGACGCCGACCTCATCGAGGCCGAGGATGACCCGATAGCCGTTCTCACGTGAGAGTCGGAGCTCGAGCCGCCGGGTCGGAATGATGACCCCCATGAGCGGAAGGTTAGTCCGTCCGCCGGCGCGCCGTCCGCTGTCAGCGGCGCGTGCCCTGAGCGCGTAGTTGACCGTCGAATAGCGCCGCCGGTGCCACGAGGGGCCGACGCGGCGGACGTTCGCGTGAGCATGCGGCGAGGCGACGTGCTCGCCGCGCGCGCGACGGTCTCAGCTCGGACGGCGCTCGCGGAGAGAAGCGGCCTTGCCGACGCGCTTGCGCAGGAAGTAGAGCTGGGCACGCCGGGCAACGCCGTGGCGCACGACCTCGATCTTCTCGATGCGCGGCGAGTGGACCTTGAAGGTGCGCTCGACGCCGACGCCGCTGCGGATGCTGCGCACGGTGATCGAGCGGCTGATGCCGCCTCCGCGCAGGCGCATGACGGTGCCTTCGAAGACCTGGATGCGCTCGCGGGTGCCCTCGCGAACGCGAGCGGAAACACGCACGGTGTCGCCGGAGGCTAGCTCTGGCAGGTCGGTGCGCAGCTGCTCCGCGCTGATCTCGTCGATGACGCTCACGTTTTGACTCACCGTTGATTTAGGGGGCGCGCTGCAACAGCGGCCGAAACTTCAGGTCGGGCGGCCGAGTATACATCGGCTCGGCCGACATCCACGTCGTTGCCTGGTGCACAGCCTAGTATCGGGCCATGCTGATCGTCGGTTCGATCGTGATCCGCGTCGATGACATGGCGCGCCAGGTGGCCTTCTGGCAGGCTGCCCTCGATTATGTCGCCGCGCGACGACGCCGACGACGACTTCACGCAGCTGCTACCGCGCGACGGCCGGCCGGGGCCGCGCATCTCGCTCGATCGCTGGCATGCGGACCTGCACAACCCGCCGCGCCTCCACCTCGACCTGTACGCCCGCGACCAGGCATCCGAAGTCGAGCGGCTCAAGGCGCTCGGCGCGACCGAAATCGACTGGCGGCGCAAGCCACCCGACGCGGACTTCATGATCCTGGCCGACCCAGAGGGCAACCGCTTCTGCGTCATCGACGCTCCCGAGCGCGTGCCCGCCGAAAGCGACTGGAGCGCTACTCCAGGTTCTCGAGCAGGTCGGGCCGCTGGCGCGGGTGCGCGCCAGCGCCTGCTCGCGACGCCACTCGTCGACCGCGCCGTGGTTGCCGGACAGCAGGACGTCAGGCACCTCGCGGCCCTCGAACTCGGACGGTCGCGTGTACTGCGGGTATTCGAGCAGGCCGTTGGAGAAGGACTCCTCGACCGGTGACGCGTCGTCGATCGCTCCGGGAAGCAGACGCAGCACGGCGTCGATGACGACCATCGCCGGCAGCTCGCCGCCGGACAGCACGTAGTCGCCGATCGAAAGCTCGAAGTCGACCATCTCGCGCACGCGCGCATCCACACCCTCGTAGCGCGGACAGAGAAGAAGCAGGTGCTCGCGCGCCGCCAGCTCGTGGGCGATGGGCTGGCTGAAACGACGTCCGCCCGGATCCAGCAGGACCTTGGTCGTGTTCGGCTCGGCCAGCGCCGCCAAGGCTGCGGCGATAGGTTCGACGCGCATGATCATGCCGGCGCCACCGCCGTACGGATAATCGTCCACGCTGCGGTGGCGCCCGAGGCCCCACTCGCGCAGATCGTGTGCCTCAAGGTGGGCCAGACCGCGCTCCAGGGTCCGCCCGGGAATGCTCGCGCCGAGCGGCCCGGGGAACAGCTCGGGAAAGATCGTGACGACGTCGATGCGCAGTGCCATCAGTCGTGTCCCTGATCCTCGTCTGCAGCATCGTCGTCACCCTTGAGGCCGAGCGCAATCGGATCGACCACGATTCGCTTCTCGGCGCGGGGCGATCTCCAGGACGACCGACGCCACGGCGGGTACGAGGGTCTCACCGCTCTCCCCGCGCACGACGTAGATCTCCGAACCACCGGCTCGGAAGACATCGACAACCGCGCCCAGGACCTCGCCCTCGGTGGTCGAAACCGTGCAGCCCTCGATGTCGTGCCAGTAGAACGTGTCCGCCGGAAGCGGAACTGCCTCAGCTTCGAGGTATGCGTCGCGCAACGCGTCCGCGGCGCCTCGGTTGGTCACCTCGCCGAAACGAACCAATAGACCAGGGCCGTCGCGCTGGGCGCTGAGAATCGTCAACGGCCGGTCATCGCCCTCACGATGGAGGACGTTGCCGGCCGCGAAACGCTCTGGATTGTCCGACAGGATCTCGACGCGCACCATGCCACGCAGGCCGTGCACGCCGCGGACGCGGCCGACCACGAGACGGTCGGTCATGTGCCGGACGTAGCTCAGACGATCTCGAGCGAGACCGACTCTCCTTCGCGCGCTGCGACAACCTTGAGCAGCGTGCGCAGTGCCTTGGCCACGCTCCCGTTGCGGCCGATTACCTTGCCCATGTCGTCCTCTGCCACGTGAAGCTCGATCACACGACCGTCCTGGTCGTCGAGCGTCTTGACCGTGACTTCGTCCGGGCTATCGACCAATGAACGAGCCACATATTCGACGAGCGACTCAGCAGACATCGCGCTACTTCGCCTTCGCTGGCTGCTCAGGCAGAACGCCAAGCGGCGGAACAGGCGCGCAACGGTGTCCGACGGCTGTGCGCCCTTGCTCAGCCACTCGCGCGCCTTGACCTCGTCGACCTTGATCTCGATCGGGTCAGTGCGCGGGTTGTAGTGCCCCAGCGTGTCGAGCGAACGCCCATCGCGCGCGTTACGACTGTCGGAAACGACGAAGCGATAGGTCGGTTGCTTTGTCGCCCCGACGCGCGTCAAACGGATTTTTACTGCCACAGATTCAGAATGCCTCCCTGGGAAAGTGCGGGCAAAGGTTACTCGACGTACAGGAACCCGTCGCTGATGACGATACTGCCATCAATCCGATTGATGACCACGAAGCTGTGAAGCGGGTCGACGAACGGCTTCGCGTTGGTCTCGAAGTCAGCCTTTTGGGCCGGTTGCATGTTCGACTCGGCCACACTCACCAGGCCGTTGAGGTCCACGTAGAGGATGCCGGCGTTGTCTGCGGGGCCGCTCGATATTGCCTTCTGGTAGTGAGCGTTGGAGGCCAACGAGTCGTTCGACGACCGATCGAGGGCCGACGTTACAAAGTCGTCAACCCCGAGGTACAAACGGCCGTTGGCGACAGCCAGTTGGATCGTCAGCGGCTGACCGCCAGGCTCGCTCGACAAGATGTGGATCTCGGTCACCTTGGTGCCGTTGTGGTCGACGTCGGCCGTCGTGATCTGGGCGCTGGACGCACCCCCAAAGCCGCTGACCAGGTTGAGCAGGCCAATCACCTTGGCCATGCGCTGAGTCGCGACCGCCTCATCGTCGACCGTAGCCACGAGCCCGCCACCGACCTTGTCGCCGTCGACCGTGACCGCCACGGCCGCATCATCGACGAAGTCGAGGTAGCCCTCCGGCTTGACGCCCAGGAACTGCTCGAACAGCTGCGACGGGTCGCCGAGGTTGCCCAGGCCGCCCAGCGCGCTCGGCAGCGGGCCGCCGGATCCCTGCATCGTCGACACGCACGAAAGCAGGTTCTTGATCAACCAACCCGCCGTGCCGCCCACGTTGCGCATCTCCAGGTAGAAGACGCTGTTCGAAGGCATGGCCTCAGCCAACGTCGTCTGGTTGTTGTTCGGCAGTGGCGGTGCCGAGTCGCCCGACGGGAGCTGACTGCGAACGGTGAAAGCAAGGTGATCACTCTCCGCGCGCAGCTCGCCGACCATCTTCAGGCTCGCGCCGTCCTGCATCATCTGGGCGCATTGGGCAGGAACGATCGAGTTGCTCGCCAGCGGCATCGCCGCGGCCATTTGCGCTCCCGCGTCGTAGTAGAGCGTCGCCAGCCGATCCGAGTGGAGCGCGCCGAGCTGCTGTGTGAAGTACGAATCGTCGGCCAGCGCAGGCTGCTTTCCGGCCTTCACGTCAAGCGCCGCCTTGAGCGCGTCCGGGTTCGAGGCCACGAGGAGCGTGTCGTCGGTAATCACGTATGAAACGGACACGGCCGTGCCACCTGGCTGAGCCAGGGTCTTGATCTCCTGTCCCTGGTAGTCGGTCGAGGCGACCTGGGCGCCGCCGACCTGGGCGTCGATAGTCGACTGCAGCTTCGCCGAATCTGCGACGGTCAGAGCGATCACGGCGTCGGGTGAGCTGGCCACGGCATCGGCGAGCGACGATCCGTCGGCACTCATCTGCGCTGCCTGAAGGTCGCCGAATACCGCGATCTGGCCGCCGAACCACGGCTTGACGTCGTCGTTCCAGCTCAGGCCTGCATTCGTGCGGCCGAGAACCGAGTTGAGCGTCTCATCGAGCTTCTGCTGGAAGCTGGCCTGATCGGCAAAGCCCGGGAAATGGCTCATGAACGTGGCCAGATTGTCGTGCTGGTCGCCGGGCAGATCGAGTCGGACCTCGGCGTACATGGCGGTATCGGCCGGTACGTAATGAGCGATTGCGGATGGAGCCCCGGCACGCGGCGTAGCGAGCGCCAGCACGCCTCCCACGACGACCAGCACCAGCAGTGTCGCCAGACCGGCTACGAGCCAGCGCACGCGGCTGCCCAGGCCACCGCTCGCCGGCGCGCCGACGGCGGACGTGCTCGGCTGTACGGGTCGCGCGGCGGGATCGGGAGTACCGGCAGCGCTGAAGAGCGGTCCGCCGGCGGGAGTGGATCCGGCACCGCCGGATCCGCTGACGCTTGGGAAGGAAGGTGGTTCGTGCTCGATGCGCGTGGGCTCGTCGCCCATGCCCGCGCCGTCGTCAGTCATGTAATCGAAGTCTCCAGGAGTGTTGCGTCCATGCTCCCATGAGCCTGACGCGTTGTCGAACGCCTTTGATACCTAGCGGCGTGAGCCAAACGGCAGCATCGCGCGCTTACCGCCGGGGCCGCTGAGCTGCTTCATCATCTTGCGCATCTCACCGAACTGCTTCACGACACGATTCACGTCCTGAAGCGTCGTGCCGGATCCACGTGCGATCCGGCGGCGGCGACTGCCGTTGAGCACGTCGGGGTCGCGGCGCTCCGCGACGGTCATCGACTGGATGATCGCCTCCACGCGTTTGAGCTCGCCGCTGTCCACCGCCTCCTGCGCCTGCTTGGCCATGCCACCCATGCCGGGGAGCATCTCGAGCAGGCCGCCGATCGGACCCATCTTCTTGAGCTGCTGCATCTGTGACAGGAAGTCCTCGAGCGTGAAGGCGTTGCGCTGCAGCTTGCGCTGCAGCTCCTCGGCATCCTTCTCGTCGATGTTCTCCTGGGCCCGTTCGATGAGCGAGAGGACGTCGCCCATGCCCAGGATGCGGCCCGCGAGACGATCGGGATGAAAGACCTCCAGCGCGTCGGTCCGCTCGCCAGTGCCCATGAACTTGACGGGCAGGCCGGTCACCGCGCTGATCGACAACGCGGCGCCGCCGCGGGCGTCACCGTCGATCTTGGTCAGCACGATGCCCGTCACAGGCGCCACGTCGACGAACGCCTGGGCGACCGCGACCGACTCCTGTCCGACCATGGCATCGACGACGAGGAGAGTCTCGGTCGGTTGCACCTGCTTGCTCAGGACGCGGATCTCGTCGAGCATCTCCTCGTCGATCGAGGTCCGGCCGGCTGTGTCGAGAATGAGCACGTCGCGCGCCTGGGTCTTGGCCGCATCAAGCGCGCCCCTTGCGATGTCGGGCACGCTCGTTCCATTTGGCGCTCGATAGACCGGGACGTCGATCTGCTTGCCCAGCGTCTGCAGCTGATCGGCGGCCGCGGGCCGATACGGGTCTGCCGCAACGAGCAGCGGTCGGCGGCCCTGCTTTGTGATGTAGCGCGCAAGCTTGGCCGAGCCCGTGGTCTTGCCCGAGCCCTGCAGGCCGACGAGCATGATCACGGCCGGCGAGCCGTTGATGTGGAACGTGTGATCGCCCGCACTCAGGGTTGCGGTCAGCTCCTCGTGGACGATCTTGATGACCTGCTGGCCGGCGTTGAGGCTCTCGAGCACGTCGTGGCCGATCGCGCGCTCCCGCACGCGGGCAACGAACTCCTTGACCACGCGGAAGTTGACGTCCGCCTCGAGCAGCGCCAGGCGCACCTCGCGCATCGCTGCGTCGACGTCAGCCTCGGTTATTCGACCGTGACCAGTCAGGCGGCCGAGGACACCACGAAGTCGTTCCGAAAGATCATCAAACACGGAACGTCGAGTTTAGTCGTCTTCCATCGCATACCCTCGCGCCGATGGCTGGATCAGAACCGCTGCGCGATCCAGCGTTCCCACCGCCCGACGAGCTGCCCGGTCCGTCGCTGTGGCGAAATGGCGCGTTCCAGCGCGTCTGGGCAGCGGCGACCATCTCGATCTTCGGCTCCCTCGTCACCCGTGTGGCGCTGCCCTTCGTAGCCATCGTCACGCTCAATGCGGACTCCGTAGGTGTGGCGCTCGTGCGCAGCATGGATCTACTGGCTGGCCTGGCCGTCGGGCTGGTGGCGGGTGCGTGGGTCGACCGGCTGCGACGCCGCCCGGTGCTGGTCGCGGCCGACCTGGGTCGTGCCGCGCTGCTCGGCCTGATCCCGCTGGCGGCGATCGGTGGTTGGCTGTCCCTGCCTCTCCTCCTGGTCGTGGCCCTGACGACGGCCGTCCTGACCACCTTCTTCGATGCGGCCGACAACGCATTTCTGCCGACGATCGTCCCACGCAACGACCTGGTCCGGGCCAACGGCGCCCTGGCCGCCTCGTCGTCCGTGTCGGAGTTCGCGGCATTCGGAGCAGCCGGCTTCCTGGTCCAGATACTCACCGCTCCGATAGCGATCCTCGTCGACGCCGTCAGCTTCATTGTCTCGGCTGTGCTGCTCGGCTCGATCCGCGTCGAGGAGCCTCCCCCGCCGACCAAGACGGAGCGGGAACCCGTCTTGCGCGAAATCGCGGCCGGCCTTCGGCTCGTCGTCGGCAATCCCATCCTGCGTGCGACCACGCTGGCCTCCATGGCAATGGCTGCGGCGTGGGGCGTCTTCAGCGCCCTGTGGTACCTGTTCGCGATCACCGAGCTGGGCCTGGACGCCGCGGCCATCGGCATCGTCGCCGCCGTCGGAGGTTTGAGCTCGCTGTTCGCGGCGCTGGTCACCGCCCGTGTGACGCGCCGGTTCGGCGTCGGACCCGTCCTTATCGCGAGCACTCTGATCGGAGTGTTGGGCTTCTTCTTCGTGCCGCTGGCGCCCATCGGCGCACCGCTGTCGGCCATGGCTCTGCTCATCGGTCAGCAGCTCGTGACGGACCCGGCGATGACCGCATACGACATCACCGACGTCTCGCTCCGCCAAACAATCATTCACGACCGCGCGCTGGGTCGCGTGAATGCGACCGTCATGGTCGCGACACTTCTCGCGCAGCTCGTCGCAACGCTGGTCGCGGGCTTCGTCGCCCTGGAGATCGGCTTGCGGGAGGTGCTGATCCTTGGGCCTGCGGTCGGACTTCTGGGCGTCGTCGCCGTGTGGTTCTCGCCAGTGCGCGGGATCCGAACTATCGAAGAGGTGGCCGTCTCGGATTAGGCGAAGAGGGCCTCGACGAAGGCGTTGGGGTCGAAGTCGAGGAGATCGTCGATCTTCTCGCCGACGCCCACGAACAGGACCGGCACCTTGAGCGCGTCTTCTATCGCGAATGCGATCCCTCCGCGCGAAGTCGTGTCGAGCTTGGTCACGATGATGCCCGTGAGGCCGGCTGACTCGTTGAATGCCTTGGCCTGGGCCAGGCCGTTCTGTCCGGTCGTTGCGTCGAGCACGAAGACGACCTCCGGCTCGGCCTCCGGCAGCCGCTTCGCGATCGTGCGCCTGATCTTGGCCAGCTCCTCCATCAGGTTGCTCTTGGTGTGTAGGCGGCCCGCCGTGTCGGCGATCACCACATCGGCGTGGCGGGCCGCGGCCGCGTCCAGCGCGTCATAGACCACGGCCGACGGGTCGGCGCCTGACTTGTGGGCGATGAGCGGCAGATTCGTACGCTGCGCCCACGTCTCGAGCTGCTCGATCGCGGCGGCCCGGAATGTGTCCGCAGCGGCCAGAATCACCTTCGCTCCCCTCCTTGAGAAGCGGTGGCCCAGCTTGGCCACGGTCGTCGTCTTGCCCGTGCCGTTGACTCCGACGACCAGCACGACAGCCGGCACGCCGGGCGCCACCACGCGCGGCCACGGCGTCTCGTCACGTGGCGCGAACAGGGCCAGCAGCTCCGTCTCGACCGCCTTCTGCGGGTCGTCGATATCGCGTCGAGCACGCGCCCGCTCGACCACCTCCGAGGCCAGCACAGCGCCGACATCGGCAGCAATGAGCGCTTCCTCGACCTGCTCCCATGCCTCGTCGTCCATGGTCCGGCCGAACACGCCGCGCAGCCGGGAAAAGACTCCCTGGCGCGTCTTTTCGACGCCCTGCTCGTAGCCGGTCAAGCGAGAGCCGCCTCGGTGACCTGCTCGTCGAGGTCCGGATCGTGTCCGTTCGCCGCGGCACCCGGCAGACGGAGCGAGACGACCCGGCTGACCGCGTCGTCACCGAGCGTCACGCCATACAGAGCGTCGGCCCCTTCGATGGTGCCGCGGTTGTGGGTGATGACGATGAACTGGGTCTGCTTGGCAAGACCGCGCAGCGCCTTCGAGAAACGACCAACGTTGGCCTCGTCGAGCGCCGCGTCAACCTCGTCGAGGACACAGAACGGGACCGGGCGCACCTCGAGCATCGCCAGCAGCAGGCTGACCGCGGTCAGGGCGCGCTCGCCGCCCGAGAGCATCGACAACGGCTGGCGCTTCTTGCCCGGCGGACGGGCGTGGATCTCTATGCCAGTCGCCGAGATGTCGTCCGGCGTGGTCAACGAGAGCTGCGCATCGCCACCGCCGAAGAGCTCGTGGAAGCGACGCTCGAACGCGTCCTCGAGCGCGGCAAAGGTCGTCCTGAACTGCTCGTTTATCAGCGCGCTGAGCGAAGCGATCAGGGCGCGCGTGTTGTCGATGGCGGTCTCCATATCGGTCCGCTGCTGCTCAAGAGTGTCGAGCCGATCGCGCAGCTCGTCGTACTCCTCTACCGCGAACGGGTTTCCCGCGCCGAGCTCGTTGAAGCGCCGGCGCAAGGAAGCCAGCCTGCCCGCCGATGGCGTGGCCACCGCGCCCTCGCGGTCCTCCTGCCAGCGATCGAAGACCAGGCCGAGCAGCTCCTCCATCGTGTCCGCTGCGCTCTCGTCCTCGTGCGCCTCGGCCTGCGCAAGACCGGCGGCAGCACGTAACACGAGCATTCCGTCATTGCCTATCGTTGCCAGCTCCACGAGCAGCTGCTCGCGTGTCTGCTCGAGCTGGAGTCGGGCCTCCATGGCCGCCATCTCGGCGTGCCGGCTGGAAGTCTCGGCCTGGCGCAGCTTCTCGCGCGCATCGACGGCTGCTCGCTCGGCCGCGACAAGGCGCGTCCTTTCGTCGGCGCCGGCGGCGAGCAGCTCCTCCAGCTTGCGTGCCGCGTCCTGCACCGCCGCCTCGGCATCAGAAAGGCGTGACGCGAGCTGCTCGCGGCGTCGCTCCAGGTCCAGCGAGCGACCCGTCAGGGCGAGCGTCTGGGCGTCCAGGTCCGCAAGACGGGCCTCGTCGAGTCCCCGTCTGATCTCGGCGGTTCGGCGCGCGTCCTCCGTGTCACGGACACGCGCCCGCTGCTGGTCGATCTCGCGCCGGATCTCGTCGCGCCTGATGCGCAGCTCGTTTCTGCGCGCCGCATCGGCGGCCGTTCGTTGCGCCGCCCCCTGCTGTGCCGCTGGATGCCGCCTGCAGCCGATCGACGTCCTTCGAGACCTGCTCGACCAGCGCTTTGACCGACGCGACGTCGGCGACGAGCCGCTCTACCTGGGCCGCTTCCCAGTCACGCTCGCGCAGCAGCTGCTCCGCGCGCCGCTGAGCGACTCTTTCCTGCTCCTCGCTGCGTCGCCGCTCGTGACGGGCTTCGTCACTGGCGGAAAGTGCGGCGGCCGCGGTCTGTGCGGCGTCGTCTGCCGCCCTGTTCGCCCGCGCCACTGCGTTCCGCTCCGTCGCTGCGCGCTCCTCGTGCTCGTCTGCCTCGCGCATGAGCACATCGCGCTCGGCGCGCCGATCGAGGACCGACTCACCGCTCGACATGGACACGATGCCGTCCTCGCGCACGACCTCACCGGCCAGCGTCACGACGCACCAGCCCGGGGCCAGCGCGCCGCGCACCTTCAGCGCGGCTGCCAGATCCGGCGTCCATACGATGCGTTCGATAAGACGGGTCACCTCCGTCTGCGGGTCACGCCGTATCGCGTCGCCGAGCGGTCCGCCGCCCACCTGTGCCGCGGCGTTGCGCACAGCCTCTGCCTGGGCGGCGGCCATACGTGATCGCGTTCCGCTGACGGCCAGCGTCCCGCGGCGGCCGGCGAGCGCGGTGCACGTCCTCCTCGCCGATGAGGTAGCGCCGACGCGGCGGCTCCCAGCGCCGCCGAGACTGCGGCGCGGAACCTGGGATCGACCTCGAGCCCTTCGCCAAGCAAGGTGCCGCCACGAGCGCGCGCTGCACGAGCAAGTCCGTCGTCCGCACCGGCCAGCGCGGCATCGAGTGCAGAGATGCGCGCCTTGACGGATGCCCAGCTCGGCTTCGGTCTCGGCGAGCCGTTCCCTGGCGATGGCGCGCGCGGACGTCGTCTGTTCGGTCGATCTCCGTGCGTCGGCCGCGGCCGCTTCCGCTTGCGTGGCCGCCTCGTCGGCAGACCGTGTTGCCAGTGTGGCCTTGTTGCGCTCCTCCTCCGCTGCGCGAGCCGTGCGCCAGCGCATCCAGCGGGAGCTTTGGCGCCATCCAACGAAGAAGCGATGGACGGCGTCGTCTGCGAGTCTGGCGCTCGAGCTCCGCACGCCGCGCGCGAAGCTCCTGCCCGCGTCGACGCTGTCACCGCGTGGGCTCGAGCTGTTCCAGCTGGCGCTCGACCATGCGCAGCGCTTCGTCGAGGTCGCTGACGGCGGCGCGACCGAGCGCGCCCAACAAGCGTCCCGCTTCCGCTATTCGCTTCTCGACGGCCATCCGCTCGCCCGCGAGCCGATCACGATCCCGACTCAAGGCGCCGATCTCCGAGTCGACGCTGGCGGACTCGACGCGCAGCTCGGTCAGCTGGAGCGCTGTCTGTCGAGGGCGTCGCGCTGCGCCCGCTCGGTGTCGGCGCGCTGGGCCGTGGCGATTGCCAGCGCCGCCGACTCCTCTTCGGCCGCCCTGAGCGCGCGAGGGCCGTGTCGGCGGCGCGCGCCCGATCGCTCGACGTCGTTGTGCTGCTGAGAGCCGTCTGTGCAGGCGGCCATCCAGCGTGCTCGAGCCGCCACCAGCAGACCCTCGGCCAGCTCGACACCCGCCGTGCGCCTTGCCTGGAGCTGCTCAGCCTGCGCCGCGAGTCGCTTGGCCTGCGGACGAAGCTCCGCGAGCAGGTCGCGCAGCCGATCGAGGTTGCCCTCGGCTTCGACCAGCTCGGCCTCCGCCTGGCGCCGACGCCGCTCGTGGCGCCGTACGCCGGCCGCCTCCTCGAACAACGGCCGTCGTTCTTCTGGTCGTAGCGCAAGCGCCTGATCGACCATGCCCTGGCCGATGAACAGGAAGGCATTGTCCGCGAGATTGCCCGCGTCGAGCAGCTCGACCAGGTCGCGCAATCGGATGCGCTGGCGATTGAGCAGGTACTCGCTCTCGCCTGAGCGATACAGGCGGCGCCCGATCTCCACCTCTTCGTAATCGACCGGTAGCAGCCTGTCGCTGTTGTCGACGACGAGGGTCACATCGGCCATGCCAATCGCGCGCCGCGACGATGAGCCGGCGAAGATCACGTCCTCGGACCGGCGCGTACGCAACATGCGGCCCTGTTCGCCAAGGGTCCAGCGCAACGCATCGGCCAGGTTGCTCTTGCCGCTGCCGTTAGGCCCGACGACCGCGCTGATGCCCGGGCCAAACTCGACCACGGTCTTCTCGGCGAACGACTTGAAGCCGACCAGGCGCAATGCGGTAAGGCGAGCTTCGGCCATCAGGCGATGATCACCCTCACTGGGCCTGTGTCTGGCGGAGCGCGATGACCGCCTCGTGCGCCGCCTCGGTCTCGGCTTCGCGCCGGCTACGGCCGCGGCCCTGGCCCAGTGCCTCGCCACCGATGATCGCCTCGACGACGTACTCGCGAGCGTGCGCCGGACCCTCGTCGCTGACAAGGCGGTAGTGCGGCGCGTGTCCCGTCCGTGCGTATGACAGCTCCTGGAGGACGCTCTTGGCCGGTTTGAGCGCATCGATCGTCATCGGCTCGGAGAGCTCCGGTTCGGCGACCGTCAGGAGCCACTCGCGCGTCCGCTCCAGGCCGAACTCGATATAGATCGCGCCGGACACAGCTTCGAAGAGCGCGGCAAGGACCGATTTTCTCGTTCGCTCCCCAGCCGACGCTGCACCAAGGCCCAGGAACAGGTACTCGCCCAGGTCGAGCCGCTCGGCGATGCGCGACAGGCCGCGGGCCGAAACGATCGCCGCGCGACGGGTGGTGAGCGAACCCTCGTCGTCTTCCGGATAAGTGCGCCAGAGCGCCTCCGAGATGATCAGGCCGATCACAGAATTGCCGAGGAACTCGAGGCGCTCGTTGGACTGACCGGCCGAGGGTTGTTCGTGCAGATAGCTGCTGTGAATGAGCGCCCGCGAGAGCAGCGTCAGGTCGCTGAACTGGAGCCCGAGGCGCTCGGCAAGCTCCGCCGCCGGCGCCATGTGGTCCGGAGCCGGAGCTGCGTTAGTTGGCGCGCTCCTCGACGTAGTCGACCGCGTCCTGAACGGTGCGGATCTTCTCGGCGTCTTCGTCCGAGATCTCGGCACCGAACTCTTCTTCGAGGCTCATGATCAGCTCAACCAGGTCGAGCGAATCCGCATTGAGATCGTCGACGAAGCTCGCCTCTGGAGTCACCTGGTCCTCTTCGACGCCCAGCTGCTCTACAACGATCTTCTTCAGACGCTCATATGTATCTGCGGTCACTCAGTGCTCCTCCTGTTGCTGCTCTCTGGCGACTTTGCCGAGAACACCGTTCAGCAGACGACGGGTTGGCTCGCCACTGTATGTGCGCGCCAGCTCGACCCACTCGGCGATTGCTACCCGGGCCGGCGTCGTGCGGGAGTGTAGCAGTTCAGCCATCGCGCAACGGAGCAATGCGCGGTCAATTCTGGCCAATTGGACGACCGGATATCTGGGCGCGACCTCCTCGATTCGGGCATCGATCGTGTCTCGATTGGAGACTGCGGCGGCCACGATCACGCTTGCCAGCTCGGCCGCAGCTCGGGCCGTGTTCTCTTCGGCGATGCGTCGCGCCAGGGCCTGGCGCGCGGTATGTTGACCAAAATCGGCCTCGAAAATCGCAGCTAGCGCCAGCTGGCGGGCCTCGCGCTCGTGGTCATGCGAGGGCATCGGCGATCCGGTCGGGGATCCGGGCGCGCGCCGCGGCCGCGCCGACCTCAACGGCAAAGCCGATCATGCGCCGCCGCGCGCGGCCGTGGGTGATCAGGACCGTGCCCTTGACTCCCAGTAGCGGGGCGCCGCCGAGGCGCTCGTAGTCGAAACGCTGCCGGATCCGAGAAACACCGGGTCGCATGAACAGGTAGCCGAGCGGACCCCATGGCTTGCGTTCGAACTCGGTCCGGACCATGTCGAAGATGAATGTCGACAGGCCCTCGAAGAACTTGATGGTCACGTTGCCGACGGAAGCGTCGCACACGACGACATCGGCCGGATGGTGGGGCAGGTCCTTGCCCTCTGCGTTGCCCACGAAACGAAGGCTGCTCTGGGAGAGCAACTCGGTCGCTTCCTGGACCCGCTGCTCGCCCTTGCCGCCCTCTTCGCCGATGCTCAGCAGGGCCACGCTCGGATTGCTCACGCCCAGGACCTGCTCGGACAGGATCGTGCCCATATGCGCGTACTGATACAGGTTCTTGCCCGTCGAATCCGTGGTCGCGCCGATATCGAGCAGAACCATGGGCCCCTTGTCGGTGACCATCTGGACCGCGAGCGCCGGACGATCCACGCTGGGCAACCGTCCAAGGTTGAGAATCGCCGCGGCAACTCCCGCGCCCGTGTGTCCGGCCGTCACAACTGCGTCGGCCTCGCCTGCCTTGACCAGGCGCATGCAGACATTGATCGAAGCGTCGCGCTTGCGGCGCACGGCCTGAGCCGGATGCTCGTCCATGCCCACCGATTCGGTGGCCGGGACGATCGTCACATTGGCCGGCCTCGACGAGATCAGCGCCGAGATGCGCGCCTCGTCGCCCACCAGAATCACGTCGGTGTCAGGGTTGTGATCAGCCCATTCGACCGAGCCGGCGACGACCTCCTCGGGCGCGTGATCGCCGCCCATGGCATCCACGGCGACACGGACGCGGGCGTCGGACCCGGCATCCCTGCCGCGCAGAACGTCAATGTCCAATTTGCCCTCTCCTCGAACCGAGGAGCGTCAGTGGAGCGACGCTCAGGACGCGCTCTCGGGCTTGGTCTTGGTCTTGATGCGAACAGCCTCGCGGCCGTTGTACCAGCCGCAGTTGGCGCACGCGTGGTGGGCCCGCTTCTGCTGGTGGCAGTGCGGACACTCTTCGAGCTGCGGCGTGGTCAGCGCGTGGTGCGAGCGACGCTCGCCCTGGCGGGCGTGCGATACGCGCCGCTTGGGAACTCCCATGTCGGTCTGTGCTCCTTGATCTAGTTCGGTTCGGCCGTGTCGCGCCACTCGGCCAGGCCGGCCAGCCGCGGGTCGATCGCTTCTTCTGAGTGCGAATGATCTGTGACGCTGTTCAGGTCAACGCCGCACGTCGGACAAAGTCCAGCACAATCTTCGCGGCACAGAAGAATAATCGGTTCGGCCAATGAGATGGCTTCGCGCACCGGCTCGGCCAGATCCAACTCGTGGTGATCGTCCAATCTCAGCGTGTCGGGATCCTCGTCGACGTAGACGGGAAGGCCCGTGTCGATGTCCACCGACGGCAACGCCTCCTCCTCGATGTCGACGTCGATCGGCGCGACAACAGCCTTGAGACAGCGGCCGCAATAGCCCTCGATGGCCGTGCTCAGACGCGCTCGAGCCAGGACGCTCCGACCCGTGCGCGACAGCCGCACCTCGCCGATGATCGGCGCAGCGAGCGTGACGTCGTCGGCGATGTCGAGGCGCGCATCGTCGACCGTGTAATGCCGCTCCGTGCCCGGTGCCGACCGCAGCAGAGTCGCGACGTTATAGCTCAGCACGTCCCCCGACCCCGCTCGGCATTTCTGGCGCGGGCGCGACGCCGTTGCCTTCCGGCTCCTCGTCTCCATAGCGTTCGTCGAGCATGGAGAGCCCGCGCTTGATGCTCTGCAGCTCGCGGATCAGGACGCCTTCAAGCTTGACCAGCACGCTCGCGGCGTACTCGTCAGCGCCGCGCCGAATCTCGTCAGCCTCGCGCTGACCGTCGGCGATGATCTCGTTCGACTTGATCTCCGCCGCGCGAGTCAGCTCGCGTTCCTCGATGAGGAACGCAGCCTGCTCCTGGGCGCGGGCCAGGATGCGCTCGGCCTCTTCCTGGGCGCGCTCGACGATGCGCTCGGTCTCCTCGTTGATGCGCTTCGCCTGGCGGACCTCTTCGGGTACCGCGACGCGCAGCTGATCGAGCAGGTCGAGCGCGCGCGCCTGGTCGATGATCACGTTGCTTGTCAGCGGCATGTTGCGGCCGCTCGAGATCAGCCGTTCGAGCTGTTCGATGAGGAAGATGATGTCGATGGGAGTGGCCTCCGGGCGCGTGACGGGCGCGTGCCGGGCGGTCCGTGCTGCCCTTGCTCGAGACTCGCGCCCTCAACGTTCGATTGTACGGCCTGATGTCGCTCCGAGCCGCTTCGCCACCGCAGGCGGCACCATCCGGCTTACATCGCCCCCGAACAGCGCGATCTCCTTGACCAGGCTCGACGACAGGTAGGAGTGCTCGAGGGCGGTCATGAAGAAGACGGTGTCCACCTGCGGCGCGAGCTTGCGATTGGTATGTGCCATCTGGAGCTCGGATTCGAAGTCGCTCACCGCGCGCAGGCCGCGCACGATGAAGCGTGCTCCGATCGTGCCCGCGAAATCAACCGTCAGGCCGTCAAAGCCTGCGATCTCGATCCGACCAGCCTGGTCGGGCAGCGCGTTCGCTATCGCCTCGTGGATGGCCTCAACCCTCTCGTCGAGCGACAGGAGGGGCGACTTCCTCGGATTGATCAGGACACCAACCACGAGCCTGTCGAAAACCGTTGCGGCACGGCCGATTACGTCGATGTGGCCGAAGGTGATCGGATCGAAAGAGCCCGGATATATCGCTGTTGTCATTGCTCGCGAGTGTAGAAGGAGACCATCGTCTCGCCGAAGCGCCGTTGACGCGCCATGACCAGGCTGCCGAAGCGCTCCGGGAGCGCGTCGCGCCAGAAGTGCTTGGCCACCACCGTGGCGTCCGGGGTGAGCCAGCCACGGTCGTCATCCCCGAGCAGCTCCAGCGTCCGAACGACTATCTCGTCACCGTACGGCGGATCAACGAGAACGGCCTTGAATGGCGTGCGCGCGGCGGTCGAACCGCTCGACAGGTGGCTGACGACATCGGCGCGAACAATGTGCGCCCTGTCCTCGACATGGGCGCGGCGGACGTTGTCGCCGATCACGTGACACGTCCGTCCCTCGCGCTCGATGAACGTGGCCTCCGGAGCGCCGCGACTGAGCGCCTCGATGCCGCCTGCGCCGCTGCCTGCGAAGAGGTCGAGAAACGACCCATTGAGCGCACCGCTTGCCTCGAGCGCGGCGAACAGCGCTTCTTTGACGCGGTCCGTGAGCGGCCGGGTTCCGTCCGGCGGAGCCTCGAGCCGTGTGCCCCGCGCGGTACCGGCAACCACCCGTCCGGCGTCAGACATCCTCCACCTCCAGCACCTCGCCCGCTCCGACGCTCTCCAGCCAGCCGCTCGTCAGCTCGTGCTGAAGGTCGCTGAATTCGGCGCTCAGCCGCCCGTCCGGGCTCACGATCCTGTCCGCCAGTTCTCTGGCGCGGCGCGACATGTGCTGGTCCGATGCTCGGGAAAGGGACGCGACGCGCAGCGGCGGCAGTCCGCTTTGCGAGAGCCCCAGCAGCTCGCCCTCGCGCCGCTGCTCGAGATCCAGCTCGGCCAGCACGAATCCGTCACTCGTGCCGGTCAGGGCGTCAAGTCGGGTCATCACCGTCTCTTCCTCTTCGCTTGCGGGATGTTCCGGGTCACGAGGGTAGCGCTCGCTGACCAGCACACAGAATGACTCGGCCTCGCCGCGTCCCACTCGGCCGCGGAGCTGGTGGAGCTGAGCCAGGCCAAATCGGTCGGCGTCGAGGATCATCATCACCGTCGCCTCCGGCACGTCGACGCCAACCTCGAGCACGGTCGTGCCGACGACGATTGGCACCTCACCCGCGCGAAAGCGTTCCATTCGCGCGTCCCGTTCGGAAGCCTTCATCTGGCCGTGCACGATCTCGACTGCCGGCATGGATTGCACGACGCCCGCGACCTCGGCTGCGGATTGCCAGTTTTCGGTGATCAGACGAGCACCCTCCTCTACCGACCGTGCGCCGGATTCAGGATCGTCCTCGACGAGCGGAACGACGACAAACGCGCGATGGCCCGCCGAAACCTCGCGCACGATCAAAGGCAATGCACCCTGGCCGCCGTCGGCGCGGCGCAGCAGCTCGTCCGTGTGCCTGATGCCGGTCCGGATCTGCAGCCGACCTGACGGTGATGTGCGCAGGTCCGACACGTCGAGATCCGCGTGAACTATCTGGCTAAGAGTGCGCGGAATCGGCGTCGCGGTCATCAACAGCACGTGCGGCGCGGAGCCCTTGTCGGCCAGCGCCTCACGTTCGGCGACGCCGAAGCGGTGCTGCTCGTCCACGACCACCAGCCGGAGGTCGGCGAACGCAACGGCATCCTGGACCAGCGCGTGGGTACCGACTGCGACACGTCCGCGCATGCGGCCCTCGATTGATTGGGCCGGTGCGCCGAGAGCTGCGAGCGCCTCCGCGCGCTGGGCGGCGGTCAATGTCCCGGTAAGCAGCGTCACGTCCAGGTCGAGCGGTGCGAGCAGTCGTGCAAGGGTCTGGGCATGCTGTCGTGCTAGCAGGTCGGTTGGAGCGAGCAGCGCCGACTGGTGGCCGGCGGCGGCCACGAGCGCCATAGCAATCGCTGCAACCGCGGTCTTGCCGGATCCGACGTCGCCCTGGAGCAAGCGCATCATCGGGCGCGCGCCGGCCAGATCGGCGCTGATGTCGGCGAGCGCGGCCTTCTGGTCGTCGGTCAGGCTGATGGCGACGTCCGTCTCGATCTCAAGGCCGGCGCGCGCCCTCCGCGCCGCGACCTGCTCGCGGATCACACTCTCGACCACGGCCTGGGCCTGTGAGCGAACCTCGGCCGAGACGCCGATCGGCAATCCCTTTTCCCGTTCGCGCTGACGTCGGCGAGCGACCATGCCCAGCTGCAGCGCGAGGAGCTCGTCGAACGCCAGTCTGCGCAGGGCGTCGTCGAGCTTGTCGAAGTCGGGCGGAAAGTGGATCCACTCAATGGCATCACGAGCATCCACGAGGCGGCCGACATCGGGCTCGAGGTCGCGGCGCACCTCAGCCGGCAGGTATTCGGGCTGCGTGGGCAATGCATCGTCTAGAGCGTCCTTGATACGCGCCCTCAGGGTCGGCAGCGTGACTCCGGAGGTAAGTCGGTAGACCGGGACGATCCGTCCGGCGTGGAGCGATTCGCCGCCCGGCGCGCCGAACTCCGGATTCTGGAAGCGCGGCAGCCAGCCACGGATATCCACTTTGCCTGACAGAGCCACCGTCTGCCCGGCGGCCAGGCGGCGCTCGACATAGCGGCGGCCGAACCAGATCGCCTCCCCTTCGCCGGTGTCGTCACGCAGTCGAGCCACGGTCCTCTGCACGCGCCGCCGGAAACCGGGCTCGACGCGCAGATCGACTACCTCGACGGTCGCGCTGACCGGACCCTCCACGGGCTTGTCGCGTAGCTGGCGGAGCGTCATCGGCCGGCTGAAGTCGTTGTAGCGGCGCGGAAAGTGAAAGATCAGATCGCGCACGGTCTCTATGTGGATTCGACGCAGATGACGCGCCATGCCCGGCGCGACGATCTTGGTATCGCGCAGCGCACGGTCGAGAAGATTCTCCGGCGTGGTTTGCGCGGCGCGCGCGGATGCGCCGGGTGCGCTCACCTACTCCGCCGCGATAAGGAAGTCGTAGTGCGGCTGGCCGCCGTCGACCAGCTCCACCTCGACGCCTTCCAGAGCGCCAAGAAGCGCGTCGCGTAGCTGTTCCGCGGCGGCATGGTCGATCCCCTTGCCGCGATAGATCGTCAGCAGCTCGAAGCCGGCTTTCAGGCTGGAAGCCGCCGCGAGGACGGCGGTCGTGCGATCGCGGTCCGCGGCCACCAGTCCGTCACTCGGGCCCAGCACGATGAACTCGCCGTGGCGCACCTTGCGCCGGCCCATGCGCGCGTCACGCACGGCTGCCGTTACCTGCAGCGTCTGGATCCGTCCGCAGGCGCGGGTCATTGCCTTCGCGACGGTCTTCAGATCGAGGTCCGATTCGAGGGCCAGCATCGCGGCCACGCCTTCCGCGGGGTTGCGGCTGGCAACGACCTCGACCGCCACGTTTGGAGTCAATGCGCCGGCCTGTTTCGCCGCCAGCTTCACGTTCGGATTGTTGGGCAGGATGATCACTTCGGCCGAGTCCGTCCCGTGGATCGCGTCGGCCAGCTCACCGGCTGAGGGATTTGTGCTCTGTCCGCCGTCGACGATTGCAGTGACGCCCAGCGCCCGGAAGACCTGAGTCCAGCCTGGGCCAGGTGATACCGCCACGACCGCGGGACCCGTGGCTGGCGCAGAGGCCGGCTCGTGCTCAGGGAGCGCCGGTGGCCGGGGCGATTCAGACTGCACGCGTTCGCGAACGGCAGTCGCCTGGCGATCAAGGTTCTCGACGGTGATCGTGCTCAGCGTCCCGATCGTCAGCCCGTAGGCGATGACCATGTCGGGGCGCTCGTTATGGACATGGATCTTGGCCGCGTTTGCGTCGCCGGCGACGATTACGGATTCACCAAGCTCGCTCAGGCGCGCTCGTATCGCATCGACCAGCAGCAGCTCGTTGTCGCGCGGAACGACGACGAAGACCGTCTCGTAGCCAAAGCCCTCGTCCTCGAGGGCATCGAGTGCGGGCAGGGCAATGTCGTGCTGCACGTGCGATACACGCGGCTCGCGTTCACCGCGAACGGAGGCCAGCGCCCCACGGAGCAGGAGCTCCAGCCCCTTGCCGCCCGCGTCGACGACACCGGCGTCGCGCAGGATCGGCAGCATCGACGGCGTCCTCGCTACCGAGGCTGACGCTTCGGTTGCGGCAGCGGCCAGCACATGCTCGAGCGTGCCGTTGGCCACGAGGGCCTTCGACGCGGCGCTGGACGCGTCGCGCACCACCGTCAGGATTGTGCCTTCGACCGGATGGGACACGGCCGAGAAGGCAGCCGCGCAACCTTCCTCGAGGGCTCTTGCCAGCTCTCGCCCGCTGATCTCCTCGACGTCGTCGATGGCCTCGCCAAGGCCACGGAAGAGCTGTGACAGGATCACGCCGGAATTGCCACGCGCGCCCATCATCGCGCCGAGACTCATTGCGGCCGCGATACGCGGAACGGTGCGCTCTGCTTCTGGGACCGTCTCGGCCTCGCCAACCGCCGCCTGGATCGTGGCCAGCATGTTCGAGCCCGTATCGCCGTCGGGTACCGGAAAGACGTTGAGCGCGTTGACCTCATCGACCTCCGCATGGAGCGTCGCCGCAGAGTGGCGCAACGCGGCCAACAGGCCGTTACCGTCCCAGGCGAGATCCGTCACCTTCCGTAGACCGTCAAGGTCAGTGCGTCAATGGGCCGTCCCGTATCGCGCTGCACGGTGTAGCGAACCGCGTCGGCGGCATTGACCAGCACGCTCTCGCGCGGCACGCCCGGCGCCAGCTCCAGGTTGAGTGCGACCTCGAGCGCCGGCGCCGTCCTCACGGTCACGCCGTGCGAACCCAGCCCCAGGCGGTCCATCAAGCGCTGATGCCAGCGCGCCCCGACGACGTCGGTCACGCCGTAAACGGCCAGCGCCGCGCTGCGTGCTATCCGGGCTACCTGGCGCTCGTCGACCTGTCCATGGCCGCCCGGCTGCCGCGAGTCTGACGCGTTGGCCACCGTGCTATAGTAGCCAGCCGGCGCGGCCGTTCGGTGCGCCTGCTTCCTCTGATCCGGAGTCTTCTAGAAACATGTCTCGCATGTGCGCAATCTGCGGAAAAACGTCGATGGGCGGCTTCAACCCGCAGTCTGTCGGAATGAACCGCGTCCGCGCGCACCGTCAGATGCGGCCCAACCTGCAGCCCATGCAGCTCGAGCGGAAGGGAAAGACCGGCCGCGCGCTCGTCTGCACCCGCTGCCGCCGGACTCTTCAGAAGACCGCCTAGATCGGTCCCGCCGCGTTGCGGCGCTCGCGCTCCTCAGCTCTTCGCTGAGTCCAACCAGATCGTCATCGGCCCGTCGTTGACCAGCTCGACCGTCATCTCGGCACCAAAGATCCCTCTGGCCACGGTGATTCCACGTCCTTCGAGGGCGGCGCAAAAGCTGTCATAGAGCGCGCTGCCCTTGTCTGGCGGCGCGGCGTCGAGGAACGAGGGCCGCCGACCTTTGCGCGTATCGGCGTAGAGCGTGAACTGGCTGACTGCCAGCACCTGACCACCGACGTCGATCAACGAACGATTCGTCTTGCCGTCGTCGTCGCGAAAGATGCGCAGCTCAGCCGTCTTGTCGGCAAGCTCGAGTGCGACCGGCTCATCGTCATCGTGTCCGACGCCGACGAGGATCACGAGCCCGGGCCCGATCCGCCCAACGACCTGATCGTCCACGCTGACGTGAGCACGCAGCACACGCTGCAGCAAGAGGCGCAACTTTCAGGCCGATTTCGAAGATCAGGGCGGACTGCACGCCCCAGAAGCCGAGAGACGTCGACAGGACGGCCTCTATCGCCGCTGCGCGCGGCTCGCCGTGGACGACGTCGACCTGGCAAGCCGGATCAAGCGCGACGTGATTCGCGGTGGGCGGCAGACGCTGACTGCGGAGTGCCTCGATCGCGATGACCGCCTCGAGTGCCGGAGTTGCCCCGAGACAGTGGCCGGTGATCGGCTTCGTCGAGCTCAGCGGAGGAACACGCCCTTCGCCGAAGAACACGTTCAGCGCACGCGATTCGACGGGGTCGTTGAGCCTGGTCGCGGTGCCATGCGCATTGACGTGGCCGATCCGCTTGGCGGGAATGCCGGCACGGCTCAGAGCGCGGCGCATGACCCGTATCAGTCCTTCACCGTCATCGGTCACGCCGGTTCGGCCACCATCGTCCGACCCGGCCCCCCAACCGCTCAACCTGGCAATCGGAAGCACACCGCGCCGCTCGGCCGAGCTCGCACGTTCGAGCACGATGACGGCTGCACCCTCGCCCAGCATGAGGCCGTTGCGATCGATATCGAAGGGCCGGCATGTCAGTGCCGGGTCCTCGGCCCAGCCGGTCACCCGAGAGGCCTGCAGCTGCGCGACCAGGAGCGCGATTAATGGTGCTTCGGCGCCGCCCACGATTACAGCCTCCGCCTCGCCGGCGGCGATCTGCATCGCGCCGATGCACATCGCGGTTGCCGCCGAGGCGCATGTAGCCGTCACGACAGCGCTCATCCCGCCGAAACCGAATGCCTGGCTGATTACGCCGCTCAGCGATGCAGGTGTGGTCTCAGCAGATGCCGTTGGCGCGACCGAGCCAGACGACAGATCGCGCGCGCTTTCGAGAGCTCGTCCGATCGGGCCCCGGCTCGAACCGATCAGCACGCTGACGTCTTCGGGCCTCACGCCCTCCGTCAGGTGTGCCTGATCGATGGCTTGGCCGGCCGCGGCCAGGCCCATCCTCGCCGCGCGATCCAGGCGCCGCGCGTAGCGCAGCTCGGGACCGGCCAGCTCGGGGTCCGGGGCGCGGCTGACTGCGACAGGCTGCGACAGCCCCGCGAAATCCATCCAGGCGCCCGTTGACGCGCCGCGGGAGGCAACGTCGAAAAGGTCGCCGGCCGACTGCACCCCGGCCCCGAGAGCACCCATGCCGGTGACGACAATCGGATCGTCGAGCGGCCGCAGGCTATCGGACATTGTTATCAGCCTGAAATGCCCTGACCAACAGGGGCAGCGCCTGTTCAGGTCGCGCCGCAGCCACGGGCATGAGCTCGCCGACGACGTGGGCGAGCGCGGCCGCGTCATCCTTCGTCGCCAATACCGCGTCGGGCACCGGTTGAGCGATCACGACGTGATATCGCCAGGGACCATCGACTCTCACAAGCATCGGGAGCACCACGGCATGCGCGATCCGCGCCAGGCGCAACGCAGGTGTCGACAGATGAACCAACGACCCGTCGAAGCGGGTGGCGATCTGATCGCCGAGGGGATAGTCGAGCGCAACCAGGAGACACCGTCCAGGCTGCAGGTAGCGGATCACTGCCCGCGCGTCACCCGAGCGCAGGTGGGCCGGGAGCCGTTCGATCTGCGTCAGCTCAGCGCGCCGTTCACGCCACCAACGAACCGGCCAGAGCTTGTCGCCGACGACTGCCGCAGTGGGGATGCCGTTGGCGCGCAGAATCGAAGGCAACACGAAGATGCCACCGAAATGAAGGGTGACGATGATCACCGGTCGGTGCGCGCCGAGCTCCCGCAACCGATCGAGATCCGTGGTCTCGATGCGCTCGCTCCAGGGCGGACGGTTGAACCGGTCGGCCCACAGCAAAGCGGCCGTATTGAGCCAAGCCGACGATCTCTCGCGCAGCTCGACACGGCGCGTGGCACCGCCCCCAACTGGAGGCAGACGACGGGGCGGACGTCTGCCTCGCCAGACCATCGACTCCAGCCCGGCGCGAGCGACAGCCAGCGGATAGAGCAGGCTGATCAGCACGGGCAGCGGCAACATCCGGCCGACTGTCCGCGTCGCGCTGAAGATCAGCTCGCGGATCACGCGCAGGCTCCTCCCTCCCTGCCCTCAATTGTACGGCTGGGGAGCCGCACCGCGACCCGTGCCTAGCCGGCGGCGGCTGCCTCACGTCTTACGGCGCCGACCACGACGGCCGTGTCCAGGCCGCGCTGGAAGAGAGCCGACCCGACAACGCATACGTCGACTCCGTACGCGCCCACGATCGCCGCGGTGTCGGCGCTGACGCCGCCGTCGACGTGAACGGCCGTGCCGGGGCGCCCGGCAAACATCAGCTTCGCCTCGGCGATCTTGGGTGCCTGGTCGGCCATAAAGTGCTGACCGCCGAACCCCGGCTCCACGGTCATGATCATGATGATCCCGATCTCGTCGAGAAACCTCATTACGGCGCTGGTCGGCGTCGCCGGCGACACGGCAAGTCCGGGCACCCTGCCCGCTGCCCGAATCGCGGCGATCGTCTCGTGCTTCATATCGTTGCTTTCGTCGACCTCGACGTGGAATGTGAGGGTGTCGGCGCCGGCGGCGATGAAACGATCCATGTAGAGCGACGGCTCGCTGATCATCAGGTGCGCGTCGATGGGCAACCTCGAGAGCCGCCGGATAGCGGCCACGACGTCTGGCCCGAACGTGATGTTGGGCACGAAGTGGCCGTCCATCACGTCGAGGTGGAGCCGGTCGACGCCGGCGCGCTCCATCTTGCGCACCACGCGGTAAAGGTTGCCGAAGTCAGCAGTCGTGATGCTCGCCGCGACCTCGACCTGGTGTGCCACGGCCGTAACGGCTACTGGGGACGCTGAGTGGCGGAAAGCGCATTCGCGCTCTGGACGACGAGCAGCTCGCGCCGGCGCGCGACGGCCGCCGGAGGCGGCGCGCCGGCGCGCGTGGCGGCCAGCTGTCCGCATGCGGCACCGATGTCGACGCCACGATTTCGGCGAACGGTGGTGCCGATGCCCGATTCACGGAGTCGGGCCGCGAACGCCTCAGTCCGTTCGCCGGAGCTCGGCAGCCAGGGAGTGTGCGCCACGGGGTTCATCGGTATGAGGTTGACATGGATCAGCCGGCCAGAGAGCAGCTCGGCCAGCGCCTCGGCGTCATGGGGGGTGTCGTTGATCGAGTCGATCATCACGTACTCGTAGGTCACCCGCCGTCGGGTTGCTTCCGCATATCGGTCGGCAGCGCGCACCACGTCGGCGACCGGATAGCGCCGGTTGAGCGGGACGAGCACATCGCGCAGCTCCGTCCGCGCCGCGTGAAGCGAGACCGCGAGCGTGTACTGGGGTCGCGCACCGGTGAGGAGATCCATTCCGGGCACCACGCCGCTGGTCGAGATGGTGACGTGGCGTGCTCCCAGCCCAAAGCGCTCCGGGTCCGTTATGGCCGCGGCCGCGGCCATCACCCGCTCCGAGTTGAGCAACGGCTCGCCCATGCCCATGAACACGACGTTGGTCAGACGCTGGCCCACGCCGGCCAGCCACAACCTCCAGAAGCGCACCTGGTCGACCATCTCGGCCACCTCGAGGTCGCGTCCGAAGCCGAGCTCGCCGGTGGCGCAGAAGGGGCAGCCGACGGCGCAGCCTGCCTGGCTCGAGATGCACACAGTGGCCCGTGCGCGACGCCACCCGCGCGCCGGATAGCGCATCAGGACCGACTCGATGAGCATCTCGTCGTCGAGACGGTGAAGCGCTTTCTGTGTCAGGCCGTTGTCAGACGGGGTGATCTCCGTCGCTCGCAGCGTGGAAACGCGAAAGGCGTCCTCGAGCTCGACCCGCAACGGCGTCGGTATCGTCGTCAGCTGGTCGGTCGACTGGGCGGCTCCGGACCACAGGTGGTCGGCCAGCTGGCGGGCGCGGAACGAAGGCTGGCCGCGGTCAGCCAGCCACGCAGTCAGATCGTCGGCCGGAACGCCCGAAAGGCCCGGGCGCGTGTCGCGCACGCCTGGCCGCGGAAGGCTGATCAGCGGCGAGACCTGTTGCTCCGGCGCAGGTTCGGAGCTCATCGCGAGATCGTATCGTCAAGAGTCCGCTTCGGCTGACGGCGCGACTTTGCTGCCAACGATCGTTGGTCGCCCGCGCACCAGCTCGGCGCTCGACATGCGCCGCCCTCCGGCCGGCTGGACCTCGTCGAGGATCAGTCCCGCATCACGCGTCCGAAGTCCGAGTCCACCGTCCTCAGTGCGCCACACGCTGCCGACATCCACGTCGGGGACATCGCCGACCACGTGGGCACGCCAGACGACAAGGCGATCCGCGCCCAATTCGAGAAAGCTGCCCGGCCACGGCTGGAAGGCCCGAATCCGTCTCTCCAGCTCCGCCGCGGACAGCGACGGATCGATGCGGCCGTCCGCGCGGCGCAGCGGGTGGGTGACCGTCGCGCCGAGCGTTGGCTGGGGAGCGGCGTTGATGTCGCCTGACAGCCAGCCGCCGAGCGCTTCGATGAGCAGGTCGGCTGCAACTCGAGCCAGCTCGCCCTCGAGCATCGGCGAAGTCTCGGATCCGGAAAGTGGCACCCGTCTCTGGGCGATGATCGACCCGGTGTCCAGGCCCTCGTCCATGCGCATGAGGGTGACGCCAGTCTCCCGGTCGCCGGCGAGGATCGCTGCCGGGATCGGGATCGCGCCGCGGTGTCGAGGCAGTAGCGACGGATGCAGGTTCAGTGCCCCGTGGCGCGGCACGTCGAGCAGCGTCCCGGGCACGATCTGGCCGTAGTCGGCGAGGACGAGCAGCTCTGGATCGAGCGCTCGGATCTCGTCCACCGTCTCGGGCGCGCGAAGACGGGCTGGGCGCAGCTGGCGCAAGCCACGCTCGGCCGCCCACGCCACCACTGGCGCTGGCGCCGGCTTGTTCCGCGACCCGACGCGCTCCGGCCCGCTGACGACCGCGACAAGATTCACGTCCTGATCGTCGGAGAGCGCGGCGACGACGGGGACAGCGAACTCGCCCGTGCCCAGGAAGACGGTCCGCGTGCGGCCGCTCAACTGCGTACCGTCACGCCAGCGGCGCGAGCTCCTCTTCGGAGGCGTCCATCTCGTCGTGCGTCGCGGCGACCGGGATCAGCTCGTCCATCGACTCGAGGTAGTCGATGTACAGCTTGCCCTGCAGGTGGTCGAGCTCGTGCTGCAATGCGCGAGACAGCAGGCCGCCGCCGTTGACCTTGATCTTGCGCCCGTGGCGGTTCTGGGCCACAACCCAGACCTGCTCGCGGCGGGTCACATACGCGACGTAGCCGGGGATGGACAGGCAGCCCTCGAGATCGTGGTCGTCGCCCGTCGAGCGGACGATCTTCGGATTGACCAGCTCATGGAGCTGTCCTTCGACCTCGACCACGCACGCCTGGAGTGCGACGCCGAGCTGCGGGGCCGCGAGCCCGACGCCAGGTGCGGCGCGCATCGTATGGGCCAGGTCGTCGAGCAGCTCGTGCAGGTACTTGCCGAAGGAGTCGACCGGCTCTCCCTTCAGCCGCAGCCGCGGGTCGCCCAGGGTGATGATCGGTACCACGCTCATGTCGGCCCGAGTATAGGTCGGACGCTAGAGCAGGCTCTCGGGATCGACGTCGACCGACCATGGCGCGCCGGGATCACCACCGAGCACCTTCAGCGGCCGCTCGCCGCGCAGGACGACGTGGAAACGCCAACGCTCGGCGCGGCGCGCGATGTACGCGGGCAGCGGCCCCAGGATCTCGACCGCTGCCCTCGATTCAGCGGCTCGTTCACGGAGCGCAGCCGCCATGCCGAGTGCCTTCTTCTCCGCCGCGGCGCGATCCTCGAGGGCGACGGTCAGCTTGATCACCTCGCCGAAGGGTGGCGCGCCGAACATGCGGCGCGAGGCAAGCTCCGCGTCATAGAACTCGCTGGCGTCATCGTCGCCGAGAGCGGCAATGACCGGGTGGTCCGGGAGATACGTCTGCACTATCGCGGTGCCGGGCTTGTCGCCACGGCCGGCCCTGCCGATGGCCTGGGTCAGCAGCTGGTAGGTGCGCTCGGCAGCCTTCTGGTCGGGCAAGTTGAGCGCGATGTCGGCGGACACGACGCCCACGAGCGTCACCTGCGGCACATCAAGGCCCTTTGACACGAGCGCTGTTCCTACCAGCACGTCTACCTCGCCCGCCGAGAACGCGTCGATGACGCGCGTCGCTGCGCCTTTGCGCTCGACGACGTCCCGATCGAGACGCGCGACGCGCAGCTGCGGGAAACGGATCTCTACCTCGCGCTCGACGCGCTGGGTGCCACCGCCCAGGTACTTGATGCGCACCGAGTCGCAGGCGGGGCAGCGCTGAGCAACGGGCGCCGTGGCACCGCAGTGATGGCAGCGCAGCGACAGCGTATTGGCGTGGAAGACGAGTGGGCGCTGGCACTCCGGACAGATCTGGACGTAGCCGCAGTCGCGGCAGACCACGACCGACGCGCTGCCGCGCCGATTGATGACGAGGATCGCCTGCTCACCGACGTCCGTGCTCAACGCCGCCAGCGCGTCGGTCAGCTGATGCGACAGCAGACCTCGATTTCCGGACGCCAGCTCCGCGCGCAGATCGACGATCTCGACCTTCGGCCGCGCGCCGACGACGCGCGGAAGCACTATCCGGTCGAATGCGCCGGTCATCGCCAGGCCGTACGTGACGACATCCGGCGTGGCGCTGCCGAGGATGACCGGCGCTCCAGCGAGCTGCCCGAGCCGAATTGCGACGTCGCGTGCCTGATAACGCGGCGTGCGGTCGGACTTGTAGGCCGGATCGTGCTCCTCGTCGACGATCACCACGCCCGGGTCGGCAAGCGGCGCCAGAACTGCGATGCGCGTGCCGACCACGACCTTCACCTCACCGGCACGGATGCGACGCCACTCGTCAGCACGCTCGCCGTCCCCCAGGGAGCTGTGCAACAGGGCGATTTCCACATTCAGGTCGTAGCGCAGGCGATCGAGAAGGGGGACGGCAAGAGCGATCTCCGGGACCAGCACCAGCGCTCCCCTGCCCTGATCGAGCGCGGCTTGGACGATCTCGGCATACACGCTGGTCTTGCCGCTCGCAGTCGTGCCCTCGAGCAGCACGGTACGGTGTCGGTGCTGTTTGATCAGCTCTTCGATCCGGATCGTCGCGTCACGCTGGGCCGGCGTGGCCGCCACGTCGTCCGGTCGCGACCCGCGCGTCGGTGCGGCGCGATCGGCCAGGGGGCGACGCTCGACGCGCGCGATCTCGACCTCCACCAGGCCGCGCTTGAGCAGCCCGGGGATTGCGCTCGTGCCATGGCGCGCCGCAAGCTCCGCCGCCGGCGTTGACTCGTTCGCGCCGAGCAGCTCTGCCAGCAGCGCGGCCTGCCGCGGCCCGAGCCGGACAGCCTCAGTCGCGCCGGAAGCGACACTGCGACCGGTGTCGGACAACCGCACACGGCGTTCCACCTTCTCTCGTGCCTGCGGCGGACGCACCGTCCATTCGGTCTCGAATTGACCTGGCGTAGGCTCGCTCGTGACGCGCTCGACGCGCTCGAGCATTCCCGGCGCCAGCATCGCGCGCAGGACGAGCGCGGGAGGTGCCAGGTAGTGCTCGGCGACGTAACGGCACAGTTCGACCTGAAGCGGCGGCAGAAGCGGTCCATCTGAGCGAACCCGCGCGAGAATCGGCTTGATCTCTCGCTCGGGCGCCCCTTCAGTCAAGCCCAGCACCACGCCGAGCGCGCGACGCCGGCCGTACTCGACGAGGACAGCCTCACCCGGCTCGACGCCCGCCAGCGCCCGCGGCACCTCGTAGGTGAACGTTTGACCGCCGCGCGGGCCGGCAGCGTCCACGGCCACCTCGACCGCCAGGCTGGAAACGGAGCTAGTCCTCGTGGCGGCCGAACGCCCCGCGCTGAACGAGCCAGTCGTGGACGACCTCGGCAACCGCGTCCGGCATTCCAACGCGTGTATCGACCACCAGGTCGTAGACAGGAGTGCCGGTCTCGTCGGTCAGATCGGGGTCAAAGACGTTCTGATCGTCGAGGTCCGGGTGGACCTCCTTCCACAGTGCCCGGTCGCGAGCTTCACGTTCGCGCTCGCCCGCGAGCAGATCTTCGAGCGTCGCGTCAGATGCCGGGTCTTCACGTCGCACCTTGCGCAGCTGACGCTCCATCCTGACCTCCTCGGGCGCCCAGAAGAGGATCGTGACAACCGGCAGATCCGCTTTGAGGCGTTCCCGGCTGGCCAGATATGCGGCCAGACGGGCCTCCAGGATGAACGGCTCGTCGGCGGTCGCTGAGCTGATCTTGGCCGCCTGAAAGTCGTCCATCTCCTGGTCGAGCGACTTGTCGCGTGGCGCAAAGCTCGATGTGTCGATTCCCGTTCGCTTGCGAAACTCCTCGCCGATCTTGATGTTCGGAATCTGGTAGCGCTCGGCAAGGTTGTTGGCGGCCGTGGTCTTGCCCGTCCGCGACGGGCCCGAGATCAGGATCGAGACGCTCGGCTTCGCGTGTCTGGTCATGGCCGGACCGCGCGCAGCTCGTGCAGGACCGACTCGAGAACCGGCGGCAGTGGCGCCTCGGCCCTGATCAGGCGTACGCCATCCGGCGCTGCGAACTCGATGCGCCAGGAGTGCAGAAACATCCTTTTCAGACCGTCTGGGCCGGTCCTCGCGGCGCCGCTCGCGTATACGGGGTCGCCGGCGACAGCATGGCCGATCGAGGCGAGATGGACGCGAATCTGGTGCGTCCGACCGGTGAGCAGGTCTACCTCGAGCAGCGACCAGCCCGCGAAGCGCTCACGGACGCGATATCCAGTGATCGCGGACTTGCCTGAGGGTATGACCGCCATTCGCGAATAGTGGCGCGGATCGCGTCCGATCGGCGCTTCGATTCTGCCGTTCTCTGCCGGCATGGCACCTTGCGCGAGAGCGAGATAGGTCTTCTTGACCCGTCGCGCCTTGAGCTGTGCCATCAGCGCCGCCTGCGCGTGGTCGTTGCGGGCGACCACGATCAAGCCGCTCGTGTCGCGGTCGAGCCGGTGAACGATGCCCGGCCGGTCGTCACCTGCGACCGTCCCGTAAGCCTCCACGCCGCCGCGCGCGAGCAGCGCGTTGACGAGAGTGCCCGAGTTCCTGCCCGGCGACGGATGCGTTACGAGCCCGGCCGGCTTGTCGATGATCAGGACGTCCGGGTCCTCGTAGACGATGTGCAACGGGACCTCTTCGGCTGCGATCGTTGGCGCAATCTGATCGGGGATGTCGAGCTCGAGGCTCGTGCCCGCATCGAGCACGGTGTTGCTCTTGACCGGCTTGCCATCGACCGTTAGCCGCCCATCAGCGATGAGCCTCTGGACGTGAGTGCGCGAAAGTCCAACTGCGTCCGCAACAACCCTGTCCGCGCGTGCCGGCCGGTTTCCGGCCGGAACGGTCAATGACACGCGTTCGGCCATCAGCTCTGGCTGGCCTGGCGCGTCATCCGGGCGATTCGCTCGTGGAACAAGGCGATCACGATCAGCAGCAGCAGCGCGATGCTTATCGCCGAGTCGGCGACGTTGAAGGTGTAGAAGCGGGTGTCTCCGATGCCCATGTCCACGAAATCGACCACCCAGCCAAGGCGGATGCGGTCGATGAAGTTGCCGATCGCACCCCCAAGCAGCAGTCCCAACGCGATCGTGAGCAACCAGCTCTGGGATCCCTCGCGCCATTCATACACGACGATCAATCCGATCACGATCAGGCTCGAGAGCGCAAGGAACACCGCCGAGTTACCGAACAGGCCAAAGATTCCGCCGGAGTTGTACGACTTGGCGATGCGCACGAAGTCGCCGATCACTGGGGTCGGAGCCGCGCCGCCTGCAGACGGGTGCACGGATGCCAGCTGGAAGTTCGCGTCGATGAACAGCTTTGTCAGCTGGTCGGCAGCTATGACCAGGAGCGCGATGCCGACGAAGACGAGCACGCGCGAGCGGCGATCCGATCCAGCCTTCAAGAAGCCTCCACGCGGCGTAACGCTATGACCACTTCGCCCGCGCCGATCGTCTGGCTGGCAGCTGTGGCCTCGGACGGCGGCTGGCCGTGCGAGATGGATCCCGCGAGCGTGTCCTCAGCGATGCGGGCCATGTATGGCTCCAGCGTCGCGAGCGCTTCGGTCGGCGCGACAAGCCAAAGCTCGATCGTGTCGTCGAGCTCCAGGCCCGCCTGCTTGCGCAGGTCCTGCACGGCGCGCGTCAGCTCGCGAGCATCACCTTCTGCGCGCAGCTCATCGTCAAGCTCGGTATCGATGGCGACCACCAGTCCGTTGTCATGCGCTATGGCAGTTCCTGCTCGCGGCGTCGCGAGGATCTCGACCTCGTCCGCGGCGAGCTCGGCGCCGGCGAGGCGCACACCACCGTCGGCGAGGTACTCGACGTCGTTGTTGCGCGCGGCGTTGAGGACCAGCTGCGTCTGCGCGCCGAGCCGCTTGCCGATCTTGGGCAGCAGCGGCCGGACGTGGCGCTCGATCAGGTCCGAGTCATCGGCCATCAGCGACACCGACTTGGCGTTGAGCTCCTCGCCCAGGATCGCGAGCACGTCATCGGGCACGTTCGCGTCCGGCGGAAGCGCGACCCACACACGACGGATGGGCTGGCGCAGGTTGATGGCCGCCTGCGAGCGCAATGTTCGGCCCAGATCGACCGCGCGCATGACGACGCTCATGGCCTCTTCGAGCGCACGGTCGCGCGACGGAGCGAAGTCGGCATCAGGCCAGGGCGTCAGATGAACCGAGTCGACTGCTGACGTGTCGACCGCGACCACCAGGCGCAGGTACATGTAGTCGGACATGAACGGCAGGATCGGCGCCATCATGCGCGCAGTCCCTACCAGCGCCTGATGCAGCGTCGCGAATGCCGCATCGCGATCTGTCTCGTCGGGGTTGCGCGAGAGTCGGCGGCGGCTGCGGCGCAGGTACCACGTCGACAGGTCGTCGATGTGCCGGCCCAGGCGCAGCGTGGCGCCACGAGCGTCAAACTCGGACAGCTCGGCCTTCACCTCTTCAGCGGCGGCCGCGGTGCGCGACAAATCCAGCGATCCAGCGTCTCCGTCGGCGCACCGCCCTCGGTCGTACCGGGTCGCCAACCCGAGAGGCGCGCGTAAGTCATGAAGAACGCGAACACGTTCCACAGCACGAGCAGCTCGCGACGCGCCTCGTCCGCCGTGCGATAGCCGAACAGGATGTTGTCCTCGAGGCGCTGGCGGGCGTACATCCAGCGCATGACGTCGACGCCGATACGCTCGGCCGCCTCGTTGAACTCGATCGAGTTGCCCCAGCTCTTGTGCATGGGTCGCCCGTCGTCGCCGAACAGCGTCGCATAGCCCATCAGCGACTTGAACGGGGGTTCGCAGCGGAGCACCGTGCTCATCGCGAGCATCGAGTAGAACCAGTTGCGGAACTGGCCGGGGAATGACTCAGTCACGAAGTCAGCCGGGAACCATTCGCGCCAGAACTCAGGCTCCGTCCGGTAGTGCATCGTCGAAAACGGCACGATGCCCGCGTCGAGCCACGGATTGCCCACGTCGGCGATGCGCGCGGTGGGCGAGCCACATTCCTTACAGGCAATCTTGACCGCGTCGACATACGGCCGGTGCGGGGTGTGGCCCTCGAACTCGTCCCAACCGGACACGGCGCGCTGCTTCAGCTCATCGCGGCCGCTGACGACATCGAAATGGCCGCACGCGGTGCATTCCCAGATCGGCAGCGCCAAGCCCCAGTAGCGCTTCTTGGAGATCATCCAGTCGGCCATCGTGCGCAGCCAGTCGAGCTCGCGCTCGTAACCGAAGCCGGGAATCCAGCGGATCTGGTCGACGACATCCATGATCTGGTAGCGCAGGCTGCGTTCCTTCTCCGCCGGCGTGACCTCACCGCGCGGCTTGTCGTAGACCTCGCCCATCGAGATGTACCACTCGTCGACGACGCGGAAGAGCAGCGGCGTGCCGCACCGCCAACAGTGCGGGTAGCGGTGCGAGTACGGCTCCAGGTGGTAGAAGAAGCCCTTCTGCTCGAGATCTTCGACGACGGGCTCTGCGACCGCGTGTGCGTCCAGGCCGGTCAGCCAGCCGAAGCCGGCCAGGTAGTGGCCGTCCTCGTTGAGCGGCGCCACGACGGGTAGCCCAAGCGCCTTGCCCAGCTGATAGTCCTCCGCGCCACAGCCGGGCGCGATGTGGACTATGCCGGTGCCCTCTTCCTCGCCAACCTCATCCCACGGCACGACGTGATGCTCATAGCCAGCTCGACCGTCATCATCCTTGTCGGCGGCGAACGCAGCCTGGACTGCGGCGAGGTCGTCGAACGGCCCGCTGTAGCGCCAGCCAACCAGGTCGCTGCCCTTCTTCTCCTCGAGGACCTCGAACTTGTCGCGCAGCGCGCTCTTGACGGTGCCCTTGCCCAGCCAGTAGATGTCATCACCCTGGCGCACCTTGACGTACGTCAGCTCCGGCCCGACGGCCGCGGCGACATTGGCGCTCAGGGTCCATGGCGTGGTCGTCCAGACCAGCAGCCATTCCCCCGGCCGGTCGACGAGCGGAAGACGAACTGTCAGGCCCGGATCCTCGCGATCCTGATAGCCCTCGTTCATCTCCATCTGGCTGATGCCGGTGCCGCAACGGGTGCACCACGGCATTGAGTCGTGGCCCTTGTACAGCCAGCCGCGTCGGTGGCACTCTGCGAGGAAGCCCCAGATCAGGTCGTTGTTCTCGTTGCTGAAAGTGAAATACGAGCCGCCGATCTCGCGCATGCCCAGCCGGCCGACGATCATCTCGACCGTGTCCGTGACCGGGCCGTGCGGCCCCTGCACGGTCACCTGTTGAGACGGGTCGGCAGCGAGGAGGTCTCGCAGCCGGCGTAGCTCGTCGGGGTCGTTCCAGTCCATCCACATGCCCAGGCGGATCGACTGCTCCGACTGGAGCGCCGCATACGTCAGGACGCGCTGCTTGCACAGGTTCACGAAGTTGGCGATGCCGTTGGCCTCGATGTCGCGCTTGCTCGTGTAGCCAAGCTCGCGTTCGACGTTGACCTCGACCCACAGACCCTGGCAGTCGAAGCCGTTCTGGTAGCGCTGGTCCTGGCCGAGCATGGCGTGGAAGCGCTGATACAGGTCCTTGTACGTCCGCCCCCAGGCATGATGAATGCCCATCGGGTTGTTGGCCGTTATAGGCCCGTCAAGAAACGACCAGCGCTCGTTGCCCGCGTTCTGCTCACGTAGGCGCGCAAACGTCCGCCGCTCGTTCCACAGCGCGAGCATCTCGTGCTCGAGGGCTGGGAGGTCGGGCTGGCGCGCGACAGGCTGAAACGGGCTTTCCGCCCGCGATTCGACTGACATGGGCCGTCAAGAATACCTACTCGACGCCCGCGCTAGGATGAGGTGGTCGACGGCTGCATGCCGCCGGTTCAGCTAGTCGTGCCACCCCAGATGGCGCGAACCGCGCGGGCCGGCAACCCACGCGGTCATCCATTAGCCGTGGAGGACATATGTCACAGAGACGTGGACTGCTGATGCGAGCGACTGCGGTCGGTGCTGCGGCCGTTTTCGTGGTCGGAGCGGGCCTGACCCTCGCTCAGGATGGAGGTGAAGGCGGCCAACCGGTCGACTTCAGTCACAACGGTGTGCAGGACGCTGCCCCCGTCGCGGGCGCGGTGTTCGGCACAGGGCCGGCGTACAAGACCGGTCGCGCGATCTGCACGACGCCGACGTCCACCGCCGCCAACGTGAACACCGACTGCGAGAAGGCGGCCGGCCCGCACAACGAGACCTCGATCGCCGTCAACCCGATGAACCACGACAACATCATCGGCGGCGCCAACGACTACCAGCTCGGTCTCAATCCGGGCGGCCACGTGACCGAGAGCGTTGCATCTCGCGCGCACGTCTCCTTCGACGGTGGCCAGACGTGGTCCATGTATCCGATCTTCACCAACTCCGCCTACCAGGGCACCGGTGACCCGGCCGTCGCGTTCGACGCCGACGGACACGCCTATTACGCGACGCTCGGCTTCCGCTTTGTCGGCCCAAACAACGCGACCAATCCCGACGTTGTGGTGGGCAACTCTGCTGATGGCGGTAAGACGTGGAAGTCAGTCCGCGTCGCAGCCGGCAGCGGCGTCGAGACGAGCGTCGGCGACCTGCTCGACAAGGAATACATCGCGGCCTGGGGCCACGGCAACGCGATCGTCACGTTCGGCGACTTCCGCCTGGGCCACAAGGGCAGCTACATCAGCGGCAAGATCTATGACGTCGTCACTCATGACGGCGGCAAGACCTGGAGCAAGCCCACCTACATTGGTGGCGGCCTGCACAATTCGTTCGTGTCGGTCCCGACGGTCACTTCCGACGGCCGCATCTTCGCCACCTTCATGAACACTGACGATCTGGTGACCGGCCGCGACACGTACTACGTGGTGGAGGTCAGCCCTGCCACCGGCGCGCTGCTTGCCGGGCCGTTCCCCGTGAGCCTTGTTTACGATGGAGCGACCGACTACCCGATCGCGCTGGGTCGACAGACCTACCAGGACAGCATCTTCCGCAGCTGGGCTGCGGGCAACATCACCGCCGATCCGACCAATCCCGCGCATCTCGCGGTGGTCTGGTCCGACATGCGCAACAGCCCCGCGCCGTCGGCCGACTTCAATCCGTACACGTCGACGACGAACTCTGATGTGATCGTGAGCGAGTCGACCGACTCCGGGCGAACCTGGTCGTCGGCCGTGGCCATCACCGCTGCCAGGGACCAGTTCCAGCCCTGGGCAGCATTTGATAGCTCCGGCAGCCTGCGCATCGGCACATTCGATCGCAGCACTGATCCGGCCAACCACAAATACGACTACTCGCTTACGACATTCACCGGGCCTGGCTCCTCGTTCGCGCCGGTCACGGACACCCAGTCAGATCCCACCCAAGGCGACCGTTGGTTCGCGGGGACGCTCGACTTGTCGTACCCACACGCGACCAGCTTCCTGGGCGACTACAGCAACATCGCTGTGGTCCCGGGCACCACGCACGTCGTCGCGTACTGGACCGACATGCGCGACGACGCCACCTTCGCGGGCGTCACGCGGAAGGGCCAGGACGCGTACTTCGCGTACGTGAACTGACCACCCCTCCGCACAAGACGAGAGCGGCGGCCGCGCGAGCGGCCGCCGCTTCTTTTGGTTCTCGATTTGGGCCGAGCCAGAGGGTCAGTAGATGGGCGTGACCCAATCGCTGTGGGCGGGCAGCTTGCCGCGCACCGTGTCGAAGTAAACCTGAGCGAGCTTGCGGGTGATCGGCCCCACCTCGCCGTTGCCGACGGGCCGATGGTCGATCTCGACTACCGGCGACATCTGCGCCCCAGTGCCGCACAGGAAAGCCTCATCGGCGACGTAAAGCTCGCTCCGGTCCACCGAGCGCACGACCGTCTCGATGCCCAGCTCCTCGCGTGCGAGCTGGATCAGCCCGGCGCGAGTGATGCCTTCGAGGATGTCGTCCGTGATCGCCGGGGTGATCAACCTGCCGTCACGAACGATGAAGAAGTTCTCCGCGCTGCCCTCGGAGACGTGGCCGTCGATCGACAGGACGATCGCCTCGTCATAGCCGTTGAGCACTGCCTCCGTCTTCGAGAATGCGCTGTTGACGTAGGCGCCGACGATCTTGGAGCGCGCCGGCAGGGACTGGTCACTGTTCCGGCGCCACGAAACAACCTGTGCGCTGATGCCCCGGTCGACGGCGATGTACTCGCCGAATGGCACGGCAAAGATGACCAGCTGCTGGTCGAGGTTGTGCAGCCGGACGCCGATCGCCTCGGTCGATTTGTAGAGGGTTGGCCGGACATAGGTGTCCTGCCGGAAATTGTTACGCCTGAGCAGGTCCACGGTCAGATCGACCAGCTGCTCCGGCGGCATGGGTGGCTTCATGAGCAGCACCTTGGACGAGTCCCAAAGGCGCTTGTAATGCTCGATAAGCCTGAGGCCGTAGAGCTGCTCCTGCTCCTCGTTCCAGTAGGCGCGGATACCTTCGAAGACCGCCGTGCCATACAGGAACCCGTGCGTCATGACCGGGATTCGCGCCTCGGACAGAGGCACGAACTCACCTTCGAAGTAGCAGACGAGGTTCGCGTCAGGGGGACGCGTGCCGCTTGCCGTCAGGGGGGCGACGGCGGGCTTGTGAGTCAGCATGTGGCCGAGTATACGTCCGCTCTGGACTGGCCAGAATGTCCGTCTGGACGTTCGTGCGGGTCCATAGGGCCTGTCACCAGATGCCTGCCAGCTTAGTCAGCACGAGCACCAGGTAGATCAGATAGAAGACGCCGCCGACCAACAGGTGCCGGCCGGTCAGTGTGCCGCGTCTGACCATCGGCACGAAGATGACGGCCGTAGACAGGAACGCGATGCCGGCCGAAGCGAAGCTGAGCAGGCTGTCCTCCGAAATGGTCCACGCGCTGGCGGCAAGCACGATCCCGATGGCAGTCGGGATGACCGCCTGGAAGACCATCGCGCCAGTGATGTTGCCCATCGCCAACGTGTCCTTGTTCTGCCGCACCCAGATCAGGCTGTTGAACTTCTCGGGGAGCTCTGTCGCGATGGGCGCGATGACGAGTGCAAGGAGCAGCGGATCGAGTCCGGCACCGATGGAGATCTGCTCGACAGCATCGACGAACACGTATGCGCCGGCCACGATCATCGCCAGCGCCACGAGAACCTGGAGGTTGATCACGCGCAGACGCGGCGTGCTCGGGTTGCCGCGAAAGCCGGGAACGTCGACGCGATGAAAGCGCAGCGGCTTCAGGTCTGCCGCGTCGACCGTCGAATCGGCCTCGAAGTGTGACTTGACGTACCAGGCGTAGATGCCGAGCAGCGCGACGACCGCGCCGTAACGAATGAACGACAGGTCGGCGGGCACGAAAGCGGCCCCGACGGCGATCGAATAGGCCAGGAAGAAGTAACGGATATCGAGGCCCATCGTCCTCGTGTCCACGGTCATCACCTGGCCGGAGGCGCGCCGTCGCGCATAGACGATGACCCCGACACCTGTCACGAACATGGCCAGCGTCGAGAGCATGAACGGCGCGCCGAGGATTGCCCCGACACCAATTGCGTGGGCTGATTCCGAATCGCCAGACCCGCCGCCAAAGAGGATGGCGACGAGCGGAATCATGGTCTCCGGCAGAGCGGTTCCGACGGCCGCGAGCACGCTGCCCACGACCCCCTCCGCGAGGTCGAGCTTGTGCCCGAACCACTCGATGCCGTTGGTGAAAAGCTCGGCCGCGATCAGAATGATCGCGAGAGCGACGAGAAGCTCGACGATCTGCATCAGCCGCTACCTGACCTGGTTGCGACCCGGCCGACCGATGGCGCTGTCAGGCGCGCAGGTGCTCCGGGGCGTAGGGCAGCAACGCAACATGCCGTGCGCGCTTGAGCGCGATCGCCAGCTGACGCTGGTGCTGGGCACACGTGCCAGTCTTGCGCCGCGGTTCGATCTTGGCCCGCTCCGACAGGTAGCGGCGCAAACGGTTGATCTCCTTGTAGTCGATCTGCGCCGTCTTGTCGGCGCAGAACGCGCACACCTTGCGGCGGCGCCGATCGCGATACATGTCATCGCGCTTCTTGGCTCGGCTGGGAGGCATATCTCAGCGTTCCTTTCTCGAATGCCTAGAAAGGCAGGTCGTCGAATTCGTTGTCGGGTTGCTCGGGCTGTGCGGCCTGCTTTGACGCTCCGGCCGATGCACGCTGAGGTCGCTCCGGCGGGAGCTGGCTGCCGCCGTCGCCGGTGTCCTCGCGGGCCCGTCGTTCAAGGTTCTGGATCGTGTTGGCCACGAGCTCGGTCGTGTACCGCTTCTGACCGTCCTGGCCCTCCCATTGGCGGGTCTGGATGCGGCCTTCGATGTAGACCTTGGCGCCCTTGCGCAGGTACTCTGCGGCGAATTCGGCCTGCTGACCCCAGGCGACCACGCGGAACCACTCGGTCTCTTCCTGGCGCTCGCCCTGCTGATCCTTGTAGTTGCGATTGACGGCGACCGTGAACTGGGTCACCGCCTGGCCGCTGGGCGTGTAGCGCATCTCCGGATCTTTGCCCAGGTTGCCGATGATCATGCACTTGTTGAGCGACATGGCACTGTCCTCCTGCCCTATGAGCGCTCGACGGCGGCGGGAGCGGCCTCGCTCTCGGACTCGTCGATGAACTCGGTATCGGGGATCTCGTCATCGTCCTCGGGCGGCCCCATATCCTCGTCCGTCGTCACCCTCGTCGCTATCGGCCTCAGGCCGTCGGGCCGTCGGGCGCTCGACGCGCGTGACCAGGTGACGCATGACCTCTTCGGTGATGTTCAGGCCGCGCTCGAGCTCGAGCACCGCCTCAGCCGGGGCGTCGAAGAGGACGAGGAAATACGAGCCCTCGCGGTACTGGCCGATCGGATACGCCAATCGGCGGCGGCCCCACGGGCTGACCTTGACGATCTGCCCTCCGGTGGTGCCGATCGACCGCGTCGAGCGGTCAAGAAGCGCCTGGACCTGCTCGTCGGGCGTGTCCGGACGCAGCACGAGCATCAACTCATAACGTCGCATGGTTCTCCTTCCCATGGGATATGCCCCGCTTTGTGGTCCGTAGGTCCCTGGCGGAGCTGAAAGGTTGCTGACAGTATAGCCGCCGGTCGTCCTATGCCAGTCTGGTGCCCTTGGGTGGGGTTCGCTCCGATAACGGATCGCTAGACTCGTGCTCGATAGCCGGTTGGCCATGCCGGCCGGGCGTGTCAAAGGGTTAAATAGAGCCACCATCAGGTCGGAGGTCTCCGCGCTGTCGAACCAGGTTCTTCTCCTCACCGTCGACGGCCAGGCTGGAGACTCGATCGTCGAGCCGCTCCAGCGCCACGGAATGTCCGTTTCAGTTACGCGCGACCCGGCAGTCGCGCTGGCGCGACTCAACGACCACCAGCTGATCGTGCTTGACGCCCAGGATGAGTCGAATCTCGCGATGCTGTGTCGGCGCATCAACGATGAGACGGGCAGCCGTCACCCGCCAATCCTCGCTATCGCGCACAGTCGCGATGTTGACGCACGCGTTCGCCTCCTCGAGGCAGGAGCAGATGACGTGCTGGCCGAGCCGGTCGATGAGCGTGAGCTGGAGGCCCTGGTCGAAGCGCTCATGTTCCGCAGCGCGCCCACACCGTCCCAGGGCGGCGGCGAACCGGTGGCCGCGCCTCCGCGCCCGACACCGGCCGCACCCGGTCGGGTCGTCGCGTTCGCGGCCGCCAAAGGCGGCTCAGGCGCCACGGCGCTAGCAGTCAATACGGCCCTCGTCTTGGCCGAGATGGCGCCTGGCAGTGTCGCAATTGCTGATCTCGACATGATGCATGGACAGGTAGCGACGCACCTCGATATCTACGCGCGCCACTCGACGGCACAAACCGCGCGTGAGGAACACCTGTCGCGCGAGAACATCCATGAAGCCGGCAAGCAGCACTCAAGCGGGCTGGTCGTGTTCGGTGGGCCGTATCGCGCCGACGAAGGGCTGGACGTAGCGGGCGAACAGCTCGCCTCGCTGGCCGACGCACTGAGGTCCGCCTACGGCACGACCATTCTCGACTGTGGATCCACGCAGGACGTCAGATCTCTTTCGGTTCTGGAGCGTGCCGACACAATCGTGATGCCGATCACGCCCGACATCCCCTCACTGCGGCTCGTTCATGGTGCGCTGCAGGTCATGTCCGAAGCGGGGCCCTTGACCGACAAGACGCTGTTCGTGCTCAACGACATATACCCCAGGTCCACTATCACCGCGGAGCAGATCGAGGAGCACCTCGGTATCCGGATCAGCGTGAGCGTGCCATATGAGGGAGAGGGCTTCCTGCGCTCGGTCAACGTCGGCCAACCTCTTGTGTTGCTGGCGCGACGATCACCGGCCGCCTTGGCAATCAAGCAGCTGGCCGAGCTGACGGCCCAGACCAGGCTGGACGATGCCGTGGCCCAGCCAGTGCGCCGCGGCCGACTGCGAGGCTTCCTCGGGCGTTCCTGATTTGCGGCACGCCGTCAGGATGTCCTAGTAGAGCTTCTCCAGGCCGTCCAGATCACCTGCGCCGAGCGTGGCTTCCTGGTTCTCGCATAGCCCGTCGATGTACACGCTCATGGTGAGCCGGCCGTGCTTCGCCTCGCCAACGTGGGCCAGACCGAATGCGTGTCCCACCTCGTGCGTGACCAGCGCTTCCATCATCAGGTCGTTCGCGCACGACGCCCGGGCAAGCGCCCATCGAGTGGTGCTGTTCAGTCGAATGTCGGCCTCGACGATCTCCTGACCCGACCACCAGATGCACGTGTAACCGGCGTAGTAGCGGCTGAGCGGCGCGAAGCCGACGACGTTGTGACCGTCTGGCGAGCCGCAACCGCCGCCGGCTGTGACGTTCGGTTTGCGCGTGGAGCTCCCCAGATAGGTGCTCGTTGCGCTGATCGCGTCCTGTCGGCCACAGTCGTTGCGCGCGCCTGTGACATTCGCGAATGAGCGCTTAATGACCTTCAGAACGGCCGACCGCGAGAGCCCGGCGGGCACCGACGACGATCGAAACGACCAATCGAGGCTGTGGCGCCAGCTCGCCCGGGGACCCAGGAAGTTGTATTTGTGGTCTGCACAGGGCTGCCGTGGCGAGGCAGTTGCGACGCTACGCCCTGGAGCGCCGGACGGTGCCTGGCCGGCGTCGCCCATGCCGGCCGACGACGGCGTTGCCGCGACCGCGGCCGGTACGACGAGCAGCACTGAGACGACAGAAAAGAGGACCGCGAGGCGCTTCATGCGCAGGCCTGCCGTCAGTTGCGGACCCACCAGATGACGAAGCCGATCGCGCCGAAGATCATCCCGATCGCCGCCAGGACAGCAATCACCACGAACCAGTCCAAGTAGGTCTCCTCATCTTGCCTGTCTGGTGCCGAAGGTGAGATTCGAACTCACACGCCCATCAAGGGCCGCGGATTTTAAATCCGCCGCGTCTGCCGTTCCGCCACTTCGGCACATGGCTGTAACCTCGGGCGAGTCTATCTCCACGACACGGTTGTTCGTGGCGTGGGAGAATGCCGCCGCTGTGCCGTGTAGTTAAATCAATGAGGATTGTCCCGATGCACAAATTGTCTGTTGTCTCCGGCTTGATCGTGGCCGGTGCCGTGGCCGCCGCCTGCAGCGGCGGCACGCCAGCCGCGTCCTCGGGGCCCACCACCCCACCGATCAATATTCCTTCCATCGCCATCCCGTCGATTGAGATCCCGACCCTGCCCACAGGCAGCTTCGAGATCCCGAGCTTTGCCATCCCTAGCTTCGATGCCAACGCTGATCCGGCGCTTGCAGCCCGTTTTCCACAGACTGTCGCCGGTCAACCGGTCACCGATGTAAAGACCTACAGCTTCATCGCGTTCTTCCAGGCCTTCGGCACCGACGCGGAGACCCAGGCGGAGGTGCAGGCTGAGGTTGCTGCGCTGACAGGCGCCGGTATCGACGCGACCACCCTGGCTATCGGCAATGGCGTGGCGACTGTGAACGGCACTCCCGTCGAGGTCGGGGCATTCCATACCCCTGGCGCCGACTCGGGCAAGCTGCTGTCAGTCTGGGCACAGCTCGCAGCGATCGGCAACCCCGACCAGGCACCGCCGACCGTTGGTCAGGCCACCGTCGGCGGCAAGAACGTCACGACGTTCACGGACGATACCGGCAGCGTCTCCTATGCCTACGTGCAGGGCGACGTGCTGTGGCTGGTCGACACGACCGACCCGGCCGAGGCCGAGGCCGTCTTCAGCGCCCTGTCGTAGCCGACTGCCGAACCACTCAGCCGCCAGAAGAGGCCCGGGCTCCAAATGGAGCCCGGGCCTCTTGATTCACTGACTTTGGCGGCGGTCTAGGTCTCTGGTGGGACCTCGTACACCATCGTCAAGCGGACCGCGTCGACGTTGGCCGGGTTCCCGATCGAGGTGACCGTGACGAGTGTCTCCAGGGTCAGCGGGATGGTGCCGGCGGCGTGTGCGAGAACTCGAGGTCTACCACGGCCCGGATGCGGTACGTGCCGCTCACGGGACTCGTTGTCGGCGGACCGTAACAGCCTCGGTCAATCAGTACGGACGTCGACGTACCGCCCCCAGCGCAGCATCAGGTCGCGCCCTCGCCAGCACCGGCGTGGCACGCGCCCGAGGCTGAGGTTTGAGATGCCCGGATACCTCGGATAGGATCGAGCACCGCCGGAGGTTCATCGTGATGAGACGACACTTCCTTCCCATCGTTGCCAGCTTGCTGCTGGTGGCGGCATGTACCCAGGGCGCCAGCCCTAGTCCCAGCTCGAGCCCTGGCGCGTCCGGTCCTGACCTGTACGCGATCAGCGGCGCCTCCGGCTCGATCGAGGGCACGACGCTGACCTTGAATGGGGTGCCCAGCGTCATCTGGTTCACCGACCGTCCTGAACGACACGCGGGGCACGTGAGCGTCGCGGATTTCCTCGCAGGCTGGGACCCGGGCAGTGGCAGCTTCGCGGCCGACCCACCCAACGCCGACGTGGCCATCCTCGGTAACGGCGTCGAAACGGACTCCGTCGTGGAGCTCGACACGGCCTCGGGCGACTCGTCGGCGCTGACCTTTGGAGTCACGTTCATCGAGGGCAGCCTGCCCGACGGCACGTTCGGTCCCACGGCTCTGTTCATCGACGTCTGCGATATAACCTATCCCGGCTGCCCGCCCCTGTAGGAAACCCGCCTCCGCGCCGAGCCTCTAGAGCCGCAAAAAAACGGCCCCGAAGGGCCGTCTCGCGCTCAGGTTGTGGAGGCGACGACCGGATTCGAACCGGTGAATAGAGGTTTTGCAGACCTCCCCCTTAACCACTTGGGTACGTCGCCCCGGGTCGGGGCCGTTACCGGCACCTTCAGATTGTGGCTGGCCCTCCTGGGTTCGAACCAGGGTTAACGGATCCAAAGTCCGCTGTCCTACCGCTAGACGAAGGGCCAGTGGACCTCGTCGGCCGAGTTGGCGTAGGAAGAATGGAGCGGGAGACGGGGTTCGAACCCGCGACCTTCACCTTGGCAAGGTGACGCTCTACCAGCTGAGCCACTCCCGCTTGTGATCAAACCGCCCGGTATTCCGGGTGTGGTGGTGCCGAGAGCCAGAATCGAACTGGCGACACCGCGATTTTCAGTCGCGTGCTCTACCAACTGAGCTATCTCGGCGCGTCCAGACCCGTATCGGTCGCGGCAACGACCAGCGGTATTGAACCACAGTCAGTCGAGGCCCGCGAGAGCCGCAGTGGCCTGGGCATCCATGGGGCCCTCACCCGTCAGGGCGCGCAACCGGTTGATTCGGTCGACGATCGGCGGGTGGGTCTGCATCAATCCCGAAGAGCGTGCCTCCCACTTCTTGATCGGGTTCACGAAGTACAGGTGCTGGGTCGCCCGGTTGGCAACCTCGAGCACCTCCTTGTCGGAAGCAATCTTGGCCAGCGCCCGTTCAAGGCCGTACGGATTGCGGGTCAGCTCGACGCTCGACGCATCGGCCAGATACTCACGCTGGCGACTGACCGCGAGCTGGACGAGAGCGCCGATCACCGGTGCCACGATCGCAAGGATGAAGCCGATCACGAACATCACGAGCACGATCGCGCCGCCGCCATCGTTGTTGCTGCTCCGACCACGGCGGCCACCTCCGGTCATGCCGCCCCAGAAGGTAAAGCGAAGGAAGAAGTCGGCCAGCAGCGCGATCGAGCCCACGAGCGTGGCCACCAGCAGCTCGAAGCGCGTGTCGAGATTGCGGATGTGTGACATCTCGTGGCCGATCACGCCCTGCAGCTCCTCGCGATCCAGCTTCTCGAGGAGGCCCTGCGTGATCGCCACGCTCGCGTGCTTGGGATCGCGGCCCGTGGCAAACGCATTTGGCGCCGTGTCGTTGATCACGTAGACGCGCGGCAACGGAATGTCGGCCGCGATGGCCAGCTCCTGGACGACGTTCAACAGCTGCGGCGCGGTCTTCAGATCCACCTCTCGCGCGCCCGAAACCGAAAGAACCAGGGAGTCGCCGGAGAAGTATGAGAAGGACGACAGGAGGAGCGACACGCCAATGGCGATGACCAGGGCCACAACGCCGCCCTGCCAGTAGCCGCTAAGGGCATAGCCGATTACGAATCCGAAGACCGCCAGCAGCGCGGTAAGGATGAAGACGAGCAGGAGCGACTGGCGCCGGTTGGCGGCGATCTGCTGATAGAAGTTCTGCACCGGCTGAACAAGGGTCGGCGGCGGCGGCGGCTGGTTCATATGTATCGGCCGGCCCCTGTCATGGCCGGCCCGTCAGGGTCCTGGGCTCAGCCCGCGGGCGGAGCGGTGGGCGGCGTCGACGGGGGCGCGGTCGGTGGCACCGAGGGCGGGGCGGAGGGCGGCGCCGCAGGTGGAGGCGCAGTCGGTGGAGCGAGGTTGCTCAGGTTGACCTGGGGGACCTGCTGAGCTTCCGGCTCTGCCTCGAAGAACTGCTCCGGCCTGAAACCCAGGGGACCTGCGATGAGCACACTGGGGAAGGTCGCGATGCCCGTGTTGTAATCGAGCACCGTCGCGTTGTAGTGCTGGCGGGCGAAGCCGATCTGATTCTCCGTCGTCGTCAGCTGCTCCTGGAGCTCGAGCACGTTCTGGTTCGCCTTCAGGTCCGGATAGTTCTCGACCACCGCGAACAGCGAGCGCAGGGTTCCGGTCAGAGCGTTCTCTGCCTGCGCCTGTGCTGCCGGGCCCTGGGCACCGGCGGCGACGGCATTTGCGCGCGCCTGCGTCACGTTCTCGAGCACTGACTGCTCGAAGCCCATGTAGCCACGCACGGCATTGACGAGGTTCGGGATCAGGTCCCAGCGGCGCTTCAGCTGTACTTCGATCTGGGCGAAAGCTTCGCGGATGCGCAGACGGCGCTGGACGAGGCCGTTATAGATCAGGATCCCGCCGATGACGATGACGGCGATGACGATCAGCACGATCCACACGATTGGGGTCATCAATTCTCCGAAATAGCGAGCCACGAGTCACTCGGCCCGAACGCGGCAAGTCTATCAGCGCGTCGTGCCGGCTCGGAGCGAGGTCCCGGAGCTAGGCGCCTTCTCGATCGAACGTGATCTCGCCTGTCATGTCCCTGGCTCGTGGATCGACCGGCGGAAGCGCCAGGTCATCCAGCTTCGAGCGCTCGTGAGCTACGCGTTTGAAGCTGACGGCGTGATCGCGATTGACGATCAGGACGTTCGTCTCGCGACTGACCTCGCGACCGGCGTACGTGAACTGGATGACCGCATCGGTAAGTGGGATCATGCGTCGCCGGCGATGCACCGCAGCGAGCGGGTCACCGGTGTTGACGCCGTGCAGGTAGCCGGCTATTCGGTATGGAGGCATCTCGAGCTCGACGTTCACGGCGCGCGTCGGCACATGGAACTGCGCACGGACCCCGCTATCGGTCGGCTCGACCGCCCACAGGTCGTCCACCGCGAGCTCCTGGCTGCCCGCCGAGACCTGGTGACCGTCCTCGAGGGCATAGAGGGAGACGCTGTTGACGGGGTAGAGGTCAGCGGTATTCAGGAAGTCGGTCAGCCGGAACTCTTCGGGCAACTCGAGACGGCCGTGTATGAGGCAATCTCCCGAGTATCCCCTGAAGTCGATGTCTGGCATCTGTGCTACCTGGATGACCTCTCTGCCCGCAAGACTAGCCCAGCACGGCCGCGATTTAATCATCCGAAGGTAATGCGTGGTGGTGGTGGGTGGTGGTGGGCGGTGAGGGACTCGAACCCCCGACATCCTCGGTGTAAACGAGGCGCTCTGACCAACTGAGCTAACCGCCCGGGCGATGCATGCGCTGCGCTGGGCAAAGAATAACGGCGGCCGTGAGGCCGCCGTCGATCAGCGAATTGGTGCCCAGGCCGGGACTTGAACCCGGATGACTTGCGTCATACGCCCCTCAAACGTACGCGTATACCAATTCCGCCACCTGGGCGCTGGTACCGAGGGAGGGACTTGAACCCACACGACCTTGCGGCCACTAGGTCCTGAACCTAGCGCGTCTACCTATTCCGCCACCTCGGCGCGCAGCCTGCAACACATCACTGCGCTTCAGGCGAGCAGCGAGTCTAGCACGACCGGCAGATCAGACCGAGCCCGCCTCCAGGCACGACTCGGCGCGCCGCAGGAACCTCTCAGACGAGCTTGAAGCTCAGGAAGCAGGTCATGCAGAACACGATCGTGAGCACGACCGTGAACTGGAACAGGCGCTTTTCGATGCCTCTGCGGCTGCGGTACACGCTCGAGTCGCCGCCGAAGGTCGCGCCAAGGCCGGCGCCGCGCGACTGGAGCAGGATCGAGGCCATCAGCGCGATGCTGATCAGTATCTGGGCGAGCAGTACAAAGGGTGTCACGGCGCGCAGGATAACAGCAGCAGGCGCTTCACCGGTCGAGCAGGGATCGGCCGGTCATGCCTTCCGCCGGCGGAACGCCCACCAGCTCGAGCAGCGTGGGCGCGACGTCCGCAAGGACGCCGTTGTGCATCGTTCGCCCCTCGACGGCACGGCCGATCAACATGACCGGGACCTGGTTCAGGGAGTGGGCCGTCAATGGCTGGCCTTGCCCGTCCTTCAGCTCATCGGCATTGCCGTGATCGGCCGTGATGCACAGCAACCCGTCTGGCGGCAGCGCGGCGAGGACGCGGCCAAGGCAGCCGTCGATGAAGTCGAGCGCCGTGACCGTTGCGCTCCAGACGCCGGTGTGCCCGACCATGTCCGGGTTGGCGAAATTGGCGACGATGAAGTCGAAGCGGTCGCTGCCCATCGCCTCGACAAGTGCGTCCGTGACGCCGGCTGCGCTCATCTCCGGCTGCAGGTCGTATGTCGCGACCTTTGGACTCTGCACGAGCAGGCGCTCCTCACCCGGGAAGGCGGCCTCGATGCCGCCGTTGAAGAAGTACGTCACGTGGGCATATTTCTCGGTCTCGGCGACGTGGAACTGCCGCCATCCGAGGTGGGAGAACACTTCGGCAAGGCTGGTCACCGTCAGCGGTGGATAGGCGACGACCACAGGCAGCTCTGCCTCGTACTCGGTCATCGTCACGACGAGCAGGTCGCGCGGGCGCGAGCCGCGATCGAAGCACGCTGCATCAAATTCGTCGCCGTCGACGAGCGCGTGGATCAGCTGACGCGCCCGATCTGCCCGGAAGTTGAAGTGAACGACGACGTCGCCGTCTCGGACAGTGCCGTCGACGCCGTCGAGCACCGTCGGCTGGATGAACTCGTCGTTTTCGTCGCGCGCATAGCCATCCGACACGGCCGTCGTGGCGGACGACGCGTGGAGGCCGCGGCCGTGCACGATGGCCTCGTAGTGGCGCGCGACCCGATCCCAGCGCTTGTCTCGATCCATGCCCCAGTAGCGGCCACCGATCGTGGCGATCTGCGCGGAAGGGTTGGCGTCGTGGAGGCGGTGCTCGAAGTCGGGCACGAAGGTGCCTGCCGAGCGCGGCGGGGTGTCGCGGCCGTCGAGAAGCCCGTGGACAACAACGTCTTCGGCTCCCTCCTGCCGCGCGAGGCGGGCGACGGCGACCGCGTGACGATCCACCGAATGCACGCCTCCCGGACCGAGAAGACCAATCAGATGCAGGCGATGACCCTGCGCGGCACGCCTGACGGCCTCGAGCAAGGCGGCGTTGGCAAAGAAGCTGCCGTCCTCGATGGATGCGTCGATGCGCGGCAGGTCCTGGGTGACGGGCCGCCCCGCACCGAGGTTGAGGTGGCCAACCTCGCTGTTGCCCATCTGGCCCGTCGGCAGTCCAACAGCCTGCTCCGATGCGTCAAGCAGCGAATGCGGCCATCTCGTGAGCAGGTCGCGCCAGATCGGCATGTGCGCCGCCGCGATGGCGTCCGCCTCGGGTCGCCTGCCGACGCCGAAGCCATCCAGGACGACGAGCACAAGCGGGCGCGGGCGCGCCTTCTGGTTGGTGCTCATGCCGCGCCGGCGGCGGCACTCGCGCGTGCCTGGGCAGTCAGTCCTGCGCGCGCGACGATGGCGGACATCTCATCGACCTTGAGGCTCGCGCCGCCAACCAGTGCGCCATCGATGTCCGGCTCGTTGAGGAACTCGTCGATCGAGCCGCTCGTCACGCTGCCGCCATAAAGCACCGGCACGTGCGCGGCGCCGTTCGGCACGCCGTGGTCGGCGAGAGCCTGCCTGATCGCCTGGGCCATCGTGGCCGCGTCGCTGCCCCGCGCGGTGAGGCCAGTGCCGATCGCCCACACAGGCTCGTAGGCGATGACCAGGTCGCTCGGCACGCGCGCGGAGGCGCCGTCGATCATCGAAAACGTCCCGTCCAGCTGCTGCCGAACAGTCGCCTCGGCGGCGCCGGACTTGCGCTCTTCGAGCTGCTCGCCAACGCACAGGATGGGTCGCAGCCCGAACTCGGCGCAGCGCAGGACCTTGCGCCCGATCAGCTCGTCGGTTTCGCCCTGATCGCGCCGGCGCTCGGAGTGGCCGATGATCGCCCAGGTCGCCAACATCGTGACCATCGGCGCTGAGGTCTCCCCCGTATAGGCGCCGAACGGTTCTGCATGGATGTTCTGGACACCGACCGCGACGTCCGTGTCGGCAAGGGCCCGGGCCACGGATTCGAGACATACGAAGGGCGGGCATATCACGCGCACCACGCCGGGAACGTCCGTCGCCGCCACCATGTCGCCGGCCAGCAACGAGGCATCGAGCGGAGTCGTGTTCATCTTCCAGTTGCCGGCGATGATCACCGGCCGCGTTGAGCTCATGTCCACCTCTGGGCTTGTTCCTGGTCGTTGGCAACGTCATGGAGCGCCGCGCTCCCGATCAGATTGAATGCCCGCTGAACCTGGCTGCGCGACATGTCCAGTTTGGCGGCCAGCTCGGAAAGGGTCGCCTCGGGAGCGCGGCGCCTCTCGGCAGCAACGCGACGCACGTCCCTCGGCAGGCGGCGCAGATCACCACGCCTGTCGAGCAGCGCAATCTCGGTCAGCTGACGTCGCGCGGCCTCCACGGCACGCTTCAGATTCGCGTTCTCGGCGTTCACCGCGCGGTTCAGATGGCCCGCGAGAGACCGATTTATCAGCCGTGATTCGAGCTCGAGAGTCGCCGCCGAGGCGCCGATGCGACGCAGGAACTCGGTCACGGTCTCGGCGTTCTTCCAGGTCAGGACTCCCTTTCCGCGGCGCATTCGCGAGTTGGCCGCGAGTCCGAGCGATGTCAGCCGACGGGCCATGACCTCGAGCTCGTCGTCCGCAACAAGGAGCTCGAGATGCGTGCCGGTCGACGTGACGCTGAGTGATCCGTGGGCCAGGAAGAGGCCGCGCAGGTATGCCGTGCGGCAATGGTCCGCGGCCAGGTCCCAGTCGAACGCTGTCTCGCTCACCGCATCATCAAGACGCACCGCGAGCCTGCCTATCGAGGGCGTTCTGGCCCTTCCCTGTGCGGCCGAACCTAAGCCGGCGCGTTCGGCTGTCCGGTCGCACCGCCGCGCAGGCTCGATCGCGGCCAGCTCGGTGCGCAGGGCCGCGACGAGGTCGTTCGGTGCGGCCCCCGTCAACTGCCGAGCGCCTGTTCGCGGCGCATTGCCGTTCGGTCGTCGTAAAGCTCGATGATCGCGGTCGTCAGCTTGCGCGAGTCATGGCGGTGGGCGTTGTCCACGTCGACCACGTCGCGCGCCACGATCAGCGGCGGACGCAGTCGCCGCGCTTCGACGTCGATAGCCACCGGCGAAGCTGGATCGCTGGGCAGCTGCCGCGCTGACGAGTTGTTGTTGACCACGACCGCATCGATCAAGCCGGACAGGCCATGGCTTGACAGTGCCGCCAAGTGGTCCGAGACACCGAAACCCTCCGTCTCGCCCAGCTGCGTGGCGACGTTGCACACGAAGACACGCGCAGCGTGTGTCTGGGACAGAGCCTCGCGCATGCCGGGCACGAGCAGCGGCGGGAGCAGGCTCGTGTACAGGCTGCCCGGGCCGATCACGACGACGTCCGCGCTCTCGATAGCAGTCAGGGCCTCGGCCGAAGGCTGGATGTCGTCAGGAGTGATCCAGATGCGCTTGATCCCGTGAGAGCGCTCGATCTGCGACTCGCCCTCGAGCAGCGTTCCGTCATCGAGCTCGGCGTGAAGGGTAATCGGCTGACCGGCGACGGGGACCACGCTGCCGCGCACTGCGAGCACCCTGTTGGACTGGCGAACGCCCTCCTCGAAGTCGCCGCTGACGTCGGTCAGCGCGGCGATGAGCAGGTTGCCGAAGGCGTGCCCGGCGAAATGCTGGTCGTGGCCGTTCCCGGCGGGAAATCGGTACTGGAGAAGACTGCTCATCGCCGGCTCAGCGTCGGCCAACGCGGCGATGCACATCCTGATGTCGCCCATCGGCGGCAGGCCCATCTGCATGCGCAGCTTGCCTGAGGAGCCACCGTCGTCGGCGACGGTGACGACGGCGGTGATGTTGCTCGTGACCTGCTTCAGGCCGCGCAGGAGCACGGACAGACCTGTGCCGCCGCCTATGGCGACGATGCGTGGACCGCGCGCGCGCAGCCGACGTTGGTAGAGCAGGTCCGCGAGAGGTTCGTCGCGCAGGCGGTAGGGCTCGACGAGCGCGCGCAGAACTCGCCATCCGCCGTACATGAACAGAAGCGCGCCGATGGTGAAGAAGACCACCACCCGCACGCCTGGATCGAGGAACTGGAGGGTGACCAACTCAATGAGCTCGTTGACCGCGTCCGACGGACGCGATTGAGCCAGGATCGGGCGCAACACGAGCGCCGCGGCGATAGCGATGAGTATCTCGCCCAGGAAGGCCACGACCAGCCAGCGCTTGATGCCGATGCCGGGGCGCAGCCAGCGCCGAAACACCTGGCGCCTCTCGTTGGCGCGCACCGCGGCGTCCGAGTCCAGGATTCGGCGCGCCCGGCTGCGGCTGTCGTCCTGGGTTTCGCTCACGAGCGCTCCAGCTCGCGGTGCCAAACCGTGACGGGCGTCGTCGAGCCCGATTCGCGCAGGCGGCGGGCGACCTCCTCGACGATCGCGATCGAGCGGTGCTGTCCGCCCGTGCAGCCGAAGGCGATGGTCAGCCGGCTTCGACCCTCGTCCCGGAAGCCGGGAATGACGAACTGCAGGAAGTCAGTCACGTGGCTGACGAAACGCTCCGTGATCGGCTTGGCAAGGACGAACTCGCGAACTTCCTGATCAAGGCCCGTCAGAGGCCGGAGCCGGTCGATGTAAAACGGGTTCTCCATGAAGCGGACGTCTAGGACCATGTCCGCTTCGAGTGGGATGCCGTGCTTGTAGCCAAAGCTGATCAGCTGCACGGCCAGCGTCTCACCGTCGTCGGGCAGGTCGAGCGAACTGTACAGGCGCTCGCGCAGCTGACGCCCTGATAGCTCCGATGTGTCGATGATCACGTCCGCCTCCGCCCGGATCTCCGAGAGCAGCTCGCGCTCGCGCTCGATGGACGCGGCAACTCCGCCTTCGTCGCTGTCGAGCGGGTGACGATGTCGCGTCTCACTGAATCGACGAATGAGCACGTCGGGGCGTGCCTCGAGGAAGAAGACCTTTGGTGTGATCTCGCGCGATTCCAGCGCGTGAACGGCCTCCCTGTAGGCCAAGGCCGGATCATCGCTGCGTGCGTCCAGCACGAGCGCGACGCGTTCGAACTGGCTTGTCTCACGTGCCACGAGTTGCGCGAGATGGCGAAGCAGCTCCGCCGGGAGGTTGTCGATGACGCGGTAGCCGACGTCCTCGAGCAGCTTGCTCGCGGCCGTCTTGCCTGCCCCGGAAAGGCCGCTGATTATGGCGACGTGGGGCTGGGCGGCCCGTGGGCCGGGCGTGGATTCGATCGTCATTCGGCTGTTGCACCCGCTGACTTGGACTGAGGCGTCGCGGACCGCGACACGAGGCGGATCGTGACCTCATAGAGGATGACCATCACGATGGTCATGATCGTCGGGCTGAACGGGTCGCCGCCGGGCGTCACGACGACGGCGAAGATGGCGATGCCCAGGATCGCGTAGCGCCGATTCTTGCGCAGCTGATCGATGGTCACGATGCCGACCTTGGAGAGAAGCAGGATCACGAACGGGAATTGCATGATCAGGCCGAACGCCAGGAAGAGCGTCGTGACGAAGCCGAAGTAGGCATCAGCGGTGATGAGCGGCTCGACCAGACCGGGGATCGCAAAGCCGAGCAGGAAGCCGGCCGCGAACGGCAGTGTTACGTACGCCACGCCCACACCGAGCACCAGGAATATGAGCGACAGGGGCACCCAGGGCCGGATGGTGCGCCGCTCCGACGGCGTCAGGCCGGGCGACACGAACGCCCACAGCTGGTAGAGGACGATTGGTGACGCGAGCACGATCCCGACCATGAGCGCCAGCTTGATCTGCAGGAAGAAGGCCCCGCCGGGAGACGTGAAGTAGAGCGGCTCAGGGATCGGCGCCTTCAGGATTGCAATCACCTGGGGCGTGACGATGAAGCCGACGATCGCGCCGACTGTGACGGCGAGCAGGCTGATGAAGATCCGGCGCCGAAGCTCAGACAGGTGCTCAACGATGGTCATGACCTTCTGGTCATCGTCGGGAACGTCGGCGGAGGAGTCCTCCGCGTGCGGGAGCTCGCTCAGCTGGCCGTGCGGTCCTCGGTGGCCGCCTCGGTCGCATCGGCAGCCGGAGCGGCGGGTGTCACTGGCTTTGCAGCAGCAGATGCGGTGGTCGTCGGCTCCACGCGCACAGCTTCCTCGATGTCACCAGAAGCCTTGCGGAACTCGCGAATCGTCTTGCCCAATGCGCTTCCAACCTCGGGCAGCTTGCCCGGTCCGAGGATCAGGAGTGCAAGGATCAGGACGAGCAGGAGCTCGAACGGGCCGATGTTGAACGGCATGGGCTCATCCTAGCACTGGAGGCGGTCTGCCCAGTGCGCTGCGGAGGCAGCGACGGCCTCTTCGGGGCGGTCGCTGCCAAGGGCGGATCCGGCAATTCCACGAGAGACGTTGACGAGCAGCCCACCACCGGGCAGGCCACCCGCCTGACCGGCTGTAGCCGGGCCGCTGTTGAGCACGGCCTGCGCATCGCCACCCTGGGCGCCAACGCCCGGAACGAGGAGCGCCAGAGCCGGCACGGCGGTCCGAATCTGTGCCAGCTCAGCGGGAGCAGTCGCACCGACCACGAGCCCGATATTGGCGCGATCCGATGCCCACTCGGCGGCCCTGCGTGCGACATGGATGTAGAGCGGCTCGCCATGCACGTCCAGGTTCTGTATCTCCCCTGCCCCAGGATTGGACGTCCGGCACAGCACGTATGCGAAGCGATCGGAGCGCTCGAGCAGCGGGGCAATCGCGTCGGGTCCGAGGTATGGATTGACCGTCACGGCGTGGGCGTCGAGCGAGTCGTACAGCGCCACGGCCTGGCGGGCGACAGTCGTGCCGATGTCGCCGCGCTTCGCGTCAGCGATGAAGGGCACGTCGTCGGGGATGATCGCGCGGACGCGTTCCAGGGCCGCGATCCCGGCACTGCCGAAAGCCTCGAAGAACGCGACGTTGATCTTGACCGCGGCCGCGCGCGGTAGGGCCGACTCGATGAGCAGCCTTGCCATTCGCTCGACGCCGCTGACGTCGCGGGGCCAGCCGTCAGGGAGTGCCGCAGGATCCGGATCGATGCCCAGGCACAGAGTCGTTCGAACTATCCCGACGCGGCGTCCCAGCCGCTCGAGGTACGGCGAGCCGCGCTCAGCGACTGCGAGCGACCGTGAACTCGCGCTGTCGGCGGCGTTCGTCATACAGGTGCCAATCGACGAGCAGGGAGCTGGCGTTGAAGATCGACGAGTACGTCCCTGACACGATGCCTATGACCATAGCGAATACGAAGGCACGCGTGGCGTCGCTGCCGAACAGCAGCAGCGCGGTGAGGACCAGGATCGTCGTCAGCGAGGTGTTGAGCGACCGGCCGACGGTCTGCAGCAGGCTGTGGTTGACGATGGCGTCGAACGGCTCGCCGGCGTGGCGGATGCGGTTCTCGCGAATTCGGTCGTAAACCACGATCGTGTCATGCACGGAGAAGCCGATGACGGTCAGCATCGCGGTGACGAACAGGGCATCGATCTGAAGGTTGAAGAACGTGCCCAGGATGGCGAAGGTGCCCACCACGACGAGCACGTCATGGATTAGCGCCGCGATCGCGGTGGCACCCATGCGGAAGTCGCGGAAGCGGAAGGTGACCCAGCCCAGGATTCCGATCGAGCCGAGGACGATGAGCAGCAGCGCCTGCTGTGCGATCTCGTTGCTGATGATCGGGCCGATGTTGGCCTCCTGGCGAACCTCGTCGATCTGCCCGAACTGGTCCTCGAGCGCGAAACGCAGGTCGGCGAGCTTGCCCGTCGTCGGGAGGCCGATGGCGCTTCCGGCATCAGGTGACGCGGACGGGGACGGGCTGCTGCCGGGCACGACGGCGCCGGGTGACGGCGACGCAGACGGAGCGGGTGATGCACTGGGTGCCGCGCTCGGGCCTGCGGACGGAACGGCCGAAGCCGCTAACGACGACGAAGCTCCGGGCGTCGAAGACGCGGCCGGCGAAACCGATGCCGCGGGCGATTCGGACGCCGCGGACGAGCCCGATGCGGAAGGAGATCCCGACTCCCCGGGCGACGCCGAGGCACCTGGGCTCGGGCTCGAGCTGGCGAACTCGGCCAGTCCGATCTGCTCGGTCCGGATGAGGACGTAGGACTTGTCGCCGGCGGTCGTGATCGCGACCGTCCCGGGCAGGCCCTGATCGGCCATGATGGCCTGGACGTCGGCGGGCGTCGGCGTTCCATTGGCGAAGTGGATCTCCCACACCGTGCCACCGGTAAAGTCGATCGAGAACTGGAGCCCGACCCTGCCCCCGGTGAGCGGGGTCAGGAGGATGAAGATGAAGCCCGGGATGGTTATCAGCGCGCTGAACAGGTAGAACCAGCGCCGCTTGCCGATCAGATCAAACACTGGCCCCTGCCTGGCGCGACCTGCTGCGCACCGGCGCCGCGACGACAAACTCGTCCTCGCTGACTCCGAAATATGACGCGTGGCGCGCCCACGGCTGATGCACGACCCAGCGCAGCATCAGGCGGCTGAGAGTCACCGCGGTGAACATCGAAAGCAGGACGCCGATGATCAGTACAAGTGCGAAGCCGCGGATCGTGGCAGACCCGAAGTAGAACAGGATTGTCGCGGTGATGATGCTCGACATGTTCGAATCGAAGATCGAGTTCCACGCGCGATTGAAGCCCGCCTCCATGGCGGTCACGAGCGTCTTGCCGGAGCGCAGCTCTTCCTTCGTTCGTTCGAAGATCAGGATGTTGGCGTCGACCGCCATGCCTACCGAGAGCACGAATGCCGCCACTCCAGCAAGAGTCAGGGTGACCGGTATGAAGCGGAATATCGCGAACGAGACGACCGTGTAGAAGATCAGCGCGACGCAGGCGATTGCGCCGGGCAGTCGGTAGTGAACAAGCATGAAGATGAACACGAGCGCAATGCCGATTGCGCCGGCCAGGATCGACTGCTGCAGGAAGTTCAAGCCCAGCGTTGCACTGACCTGGCTGAAGCTGACCTCCTGAACCGCGAGTGGCAGCGAGCCGTACTTGAGGACGGTTACGAGCGAGGTCACGTCGGCCTGCGAGGTGAAGCTGCCCGAGATCTGCGCCTTGCCGCCGAAGTGCGTGGCCTGGATGACCGGGGCCGAGACGACCTTGCCGTCGAGGACGATCGCGAACTGCTGCTGATAGTGGCTCGCGGCGTAGTCGTCAAAGATCGTTGCGCCCTGGTCGGTCAACGTGACATCCACCGCTCGCTGGCCGGTCTGGGTGAAGCCCGGCGCAGCACTGGCGATCTTGTCGCCACTGAAGATGACCGGGAAGTCGGCCGGTATCTGCCCGCCCGTGACGACTTCGCTTTCGCGGCCTGTTGGGACGCCGACGAAATCGAGCCTTCCGGTCGAGCCGATCAGCGCTCGGACCGCCTCGACATCGTTGACACCGGGGATCTCGACCACGATCCGGTCCGTGCCCTGTGTCTGGACGACCGGCTCGGCCACGCCGTACTGGTTGATCCGGTTCTCGATGATCGTCTTGATCGTGTTCATGTCGTCGACCGTGACCGGATGGTCAGACGTAGGCAGCGCCTGGTACTCGCCGCGCAAACCGCCCTGGAGGTCCAGGCCGAGGCGCGTATCGATGCAGCCCTGCGTGTTGGTCGGAGGCGCGCAGACCTGGTCCGTGAAAGGCCTGGGAACGGTGAAGAAGTCGATCGCGAGCGCAGCAATAGCTATGACCACGACCAAGATGGGGAGGAATCGTCGCATTCGGGACCGGACTATAGCAATGAAATTGCTAACAGGCGTTCTGTCGCCCTCGGAGACTCCATTCGCTCAGGGCTGCAGGCCCTCGTGGATCTTCTCCGCCAGCGCGCGGCTGATGCCGGGAACGGCCGCAATCTCGTCCACCGTCGCGCTCTTCATCTGGCGCGTCGATCCGAACACGCGCAGCAGCGCCCGTTTGCGCGCGGGCCCGATTCCGGGCACGTCGTCCAGGACCGACTTCGTCTGCTGCTTGGCGCGCAGCTTCCGGTGGTACGTGATCGCGAAGCGGTGTGCCTCGTCGCGCAGCCGCTGGAGCAGGTACAGCGCCTGCGAATTCGAGGGAAGCACGAGCGGCTGGTTGATGCCGGGCATGAAGATCTCTTCGCGCTCCTTGGCAAGGCCGATAGCCGGCATGTCGTGCAGGCCGAGCGAATCGAGGACCTCGCGGGCGACGTTGACCTGGCCCAGTCCGCCGTCGATCACCACCAAGTCGGGCAGACGCCAGCGCAGCTCCTCGGCCACCCCCTCCTCTGCCTCTAGCGCGCGATAGAAGCGGCGGCGCAGGACCTCGCGGTGCGAGGCAAAGTCATCGGTGCCTTCCACGGTTCTGACCCGGAAGCGGCGGTACTCGCCGCTGCGCGGTCTGCCTTCCTCGAATACGACCATGCTGCCGACCGTGTTCGTGCCCTGGATCGTCGAGATGTCGTAGCACTCGATGCGCAGCGGCGGCGCAGCCAGTCCCAGGGCACCCGCAAGCTCGTCGAGCGCGGCGAACGTCTTGCCCTCATCGGCCAGCCATCTGGCCTGCTCGCGCTCGAGCGTGTCGGCCGCGTTGCGCGCCGCGAGCTCCATGAGCTCGCGGCGCTCGCCCCGCTGGGGCACGGCCAGCTCTGCCTTGCGGCCGCGGCGTGACTCGAGGAACGTCACCAGCTCCGCGGCATCCGGCGGCAGGAACGGGACGAGGACGCGCGGCGGGATCGACGTTGTCGCCGAGTAGTACTGCTTGATGAACGCCGACAGTGCTTCCTCATCGGACGAATCACCGACGTTCTCGAGCAGGAAGACGTCGCGCCCGATCGTCGTCCCCTCGCGTATTGCGAACAGCTGAACAGCGCCGCCGCCGCTGGAGCGGGCGAAGCCCAGCACGTCGATCTCCGTTCGCGCGAAAGCGGCCATCTTCTGCGATTCCATCGTCCGCTCGACAGCGCGCAGCTTGTCGCGCATATCGGCTGCGCGCTCGTAGTCGGTCGCGTCCGAGGCGGCTTTCATCTCCTCGCGCAGGCGACCAACGACGAGCTCCTGGCGGCCCTCCAGGAAGTGCATCACCTGGTCGATGTCGGCGCGGTAATCCTCTTTCGAAATTGCCTCGATACACGGACCCTGGCAGCGCTTGATGTGGTACAGCAGGCACGGCCGCGGCAGGGCGCGCTTGCCTTCCTTGATCTCGATCGTGCACGTCCGGAACGGGAAGAGGCGGCGAATCAGGTTCATCGCCTCGTCCACGCTGCTTGCGCTCGCGTACGGGCCGAAATAGCGCGAGCCGTCGTTGGGCAGCTTGCGCGTCCGCTCGACGCGCGGGAAGTCGTCCGCCAGCGTGACCTTGATGTACGGGTAGCTCTTGTCGTCCTTGAGCCGGACGTTGAAGCGCGGCTGGTGGCGCTTGATCAGAGTCGCTTCGAGCAGCAGCGCCTCGCTGACGCTGTCGACGATCGTGTACTCGACGTCGGCGACGCGATCCATGGCCTGCTCGATGCGCAGCGGTGCCTGGGTACCTCGGCTGCTCTGCCAGTACTGCCGCACGCGGTTGCGCAGGCTCTGGGCCTTGCCCACGTACAGCACGCGGCCACGGTCGTCCTTGAGCAGGTACACGCCGGGCTTTGTCGGCAGCTTAGCCAGCGTCGCCGTGAGTTGAGGCGTCATCGGGATCTTGGGCATCGTCAAGTCGATGCTAAGTCAGCCGCCGGTTCGTGGCCGCGCCGCGGGCATGCTGCCGCCTACGCGCCGTACGCGTACAAACGCCCGCGGTCGCCCGATCCGGCGCCGTCTACGCACCGCACGCGTACAAACTTCCGCCGTCGCCCGATCCGCCGCCGCCTGCGCGCCGTGCGCGTACTAGACGTCGCCGCGACACCAGGTACGCATCTTGCGCGCAAGCGAATGCGCGGTTCGACGTCGACCTCGCCATCCACGCTCGCCCAGCGCCGGCGTGCAACCGGGCAAGTGGCGAAGAGCCGCCTACTACGCGTCAGTTGCGTACACGGCAGCATGGGCCGCCGATACACGCCGCATAAGCAGCCGATAAGCGACGCTAACGAGGATGGCGCGATGGCCGTCACGCCCGCCATTCACCCCGCTGTCGAGGAGCGTCTCGCCAGACTCGCGCCTGACCAGCGCGCCGCGGCCACCGCGCCACCGGGACCCGTGCTGTGTGTCGCTCCGGCCGGCAGTGGCAAGACGACGACGCTCGTCGCGCGCATCGCGTGGCTCATTGCCTGCGGCTCGCCCGCGGATCGGATTACGGCCGTGACGTTCAACAAGCGTGCAGCGGACGAGCTGGGCGAGCGCCTGGCCGTCGCCTTGGAGCCGATCGGCGTCGCCGGGGACGCATTGCCGCGCGTGCGTACGTTTCACGCTCTGGGGCGCGAAATCCTGATAGACGCCGGCGTTCGGGTCGCGAACCTTGTCGATCGCGCCACGGCCTTGAAGACGCTCAACGGCGGCCGAGGGCTGGGCGCAGCCGCGCTGCGTCGCTTCGACGACGGGTTCTCGCGGCTCAAGCTGGATGAGGGCCTGGACGCCGCCACAGCCGCCACCCGGCTCGCCGATCTGCCGCCCGATGACGCAGGCCGTGAGCTGTTACTGGCGTTTGTTGCATACGAGCGCTGGCTGGCGGCCAACGACGCGCTCGACTTCGACGACCTCGTTCGTCGCGCGTTAAGAGCGCTTCGCGACGACGGCGTTCTGTTGGCTCGGTGGCACGAAAGATGCGCGACGCTGCTGGTCGACGAGGTGCAGGACGTGGACCGCTCACAGCTCGACCTGGCCGTGCTGCTTGCGGGCGAGCGCCGCGATATCTTCCTAGTCGGCGACGACGACCAGACCATCTACGCGTGGCGCCTCGCAGACGTGCGTCGCGTGCTCGACCTCGCCTCCTCTCTGCCGGGCCTGACGCGTGTGGACCTGGTGACGAACTATCGCTGTCCGCGACCGGTAGTCGAGCGGGCCGTTCGCCTTATCGAGGTCAACCGCGAGCGGTTCGTGAAAACGATCCGCGCCGGCCCGGCCGCGGATGGTCGATTGCTGCTCGCACCGGATCCGGGCGACGAGCTGGCTCGAGCCCGACGGCTGCTCGATCAGTGGCTGACACTCGAGCCAGGCGTCCACGCGGTCCTCGCACGCACGAACATGGAGCTCGCACCGTTCGCAGCCGTCGCGCTCGAGCGTCGCATCCCGTATCGCGCAACCGAGGATGGCTTGGCCCTCGACGATGTTCGCATCGATGAGGTGCTCGCGGCGCTGCCCGCCGACGCGCGTCCAGCCGTCGTGCTGGCGCGCAATCCGAGCCCCGTGGGGCGAATGGTCCTTGGCTGGTCGCTGCCGTGTGGGACCGCGACGGAGCTCCGTGCCGCGATCGACGACGCCCGAGTGCGCCGTGGCGAGCTGCGTCGTGACGACGCGCAGCTCGTGCTCGCCACGGCGCACGGCACCAAGGGGCTCGAGTTCGACCACGTCGCTGTGATCGGCCTGGACGAGAACGTCTTTCCGAGCCGGCGCACGCTTGAGGACGCTGACGATCCCAGTCGCGCGATGGAGGAGGAGCGCCGCCTGGCTTACGTCGCCTGGACGAGGGCCAAGAAGTCGCTCGTGCTTGTCTACGATCCGGCCGCGCCGTCACCGTTCATGCACGACGCCTTCAGCGCGGCCGAGCTCACTTACGACTGACGATTAACTTGACTGCGTCCTGTTTGCTGCCGTCGGCGGCCGACGTGATCGTCACCAAACGCGTCACGCTCGACCCCTTGGGGGCCGTGGACGTGACCTTCACCTTCGCCGTGATGAGCAACTTCGACCCGGCCGACAGCACAGGCGTGGTGTAAGTCCCGCCAACAACGGCGGCCGTGATATCGGTCGTTCCGCGGAAGTACTTGATCGTGTAGCCGGTGACCGCCGCTCCTCCAGCCACGACCTTGAACTTGTCGCTCACGGTTCTGTCGTTCTGGATCGAGATGCCGAACTTGATCGTGTCGCCTCGTGCCTTGGAGCCGGACTTGGTCTGGTTGAGACCGGTCGTGTTGTAGACGTTATTGCCGACGAATGCGCCGCTTCCCTTGCGGATGCGGCCGTCCGGCTTGGCCGATGGCGCCACGGCGACAGGCGCCGAGAACTCGGAGGTCCCGCGAGCGAGGGTCAGAGCAGTCGCCGTGACGTTCGGACCGCTCGGCGTCCCCGAAAACGTCCAGTTGCCTGATCCGTCGGCGACGGCGTAGCCCTCGTACTTCTGGCCTTCGTCGGCAGAGTCGGAGTAGACGTCGACCTCGCAGTTCGCACACGCCGTGCCCGCCACGGGGTTGGTGCCCGTAATCGTCGGGGCAGCGATGCCATCGTCGGATCCGCCGAGCAGTTTGATGCCCTTGCCGCTGTTGTCGTGGATCGAGTTGCCGATGATGTAATCGGCTGTCGTGAACTGGCCCGACAGGCGCACTCCCGCTGCACCATTGAAGGCGATCGTGTTCGACGCTGCGGCGATGTGTGGGTCGCCGATGTAGACATGAACGACCCAATTCGACCCCCCGCTGCCAAGCACGATCCCGTCGCCGCCATTGCCCAGCGGCGCACCACCGGCTCCGACGCCGATCTTGTTGCCCTGGATTTTTAGAGAGTCGTATTGGCCCCACTTGTCGGCAACGACTCCAGCCGAAGTGTTGCCAGCGATGACGTTTCCTTCTCCGGCATTCGTGCCACCCAGCACCGTTACGGTGCCGCCCGGGTTGTTGCTCATCGACCCATCAGTCCAGACGCCTGTGCCATTCGGTACGGCGTGGGTACCTGACGCGTCCGTGCCGATGTAGTTGCCATGGACCGTGCAGCCACATCCAGGTCCGAGGCCGACGCCGTAGAAAGTATTGCCACCGATCACGTTGCGTTCGTCGGCGGTCCCGCCACCGATGGTGACGCCGCCCCCAACGTCGATGCCGTGGCCGTTTGCCTGCGCTGCCGTGCCGGCCGCGTCGAGGCCGACCAGGTTGCCTTTGATCGACCCATTCATGCCGCCGTAGATCCCGTAGCCGCCATTGCCCGAGATCCGGTTGCACTCGCCGGAGCAGGCCCCGGACGTGCGCGGATTCGCTCCGCCGATGGTGACCGTGCCACCGTTGACGGAGATGCCCTTGTCGCTATTGGGACCTATGACATTGGCGGCGATCGTCATGTCGGAACTTCCGCCGTCGATCCCGATCGCGAAGTTGTCGATGATCAGGTCTCGGATCGTTGTCCCGTCAGCGGCGTTGCCGAACAGGAGTCCCGTGCCGCTGCCTGGGCCATGCAGCTCCGCGCGAGGGCCGCCGAGGTAGCTGTCGATGTGGACGGGCACAGTGATTGAGGGCAGCTGACTCGTGACGTTGATGGGAGAAACGTCGAGGTAGATCGTGTCTATGCCTGCCGTTCCGGCCACGCAGTCCTTGTAGCCGCCGCCGACGTTGGTCGCGATGATGGCTTCGCGCAGCGAGCACAGTCCGTCGGTGCCGTCGTCAGCGTCGGACGTGGTCGTGACGTGGATGGACGCGGCAAGCGCCGCGGCCGGCTGGGCCGCCAACGGCATCACCAGGGCCGCCAGGCCCATTGCCGCCGCCGCCCGCCACGCGCGTTGCCCACTCATCAGTACCTCTCCTCCATCCACCCGCCAGCCAATGGGCTGCCTCGCCGGTGCCGGATGTTACTGGGACGGCCCGGCGCGCGCTGTCGGCTGACCGACACTGGGCCGCGCGTATTCGACAGCTGACCTGCCGTCGCCGTTCATGCATGGCACCTTGGGCGCCGGCGAGCTTACGGCGTGATCGGCAGTCGCGACCGGTCCTACGGCTTCGAGACGGCGGTCACGAACGACCCCAGGCCGTTGTAGGAGAAGTACAAGACGATCGGCTTGCCGTTGACCGCAGTGACGCCCGCAGCGTAGGCCGCATACATCACGTCCAGCTGGGGAACGCGAGACGGTGACGAAAGAGGAGCTGAGCCAACTCGCTGGCGGTAGTAGACAGCTTCCTTGTTGCACGCTTTGGTCACGCAGCGTGTGTAGGCGAACCGGACCGTCCCCCCGGCAATCGACACGGCCGTGTACCAAGCATGAGGCTGGCTCTTGGTTGTCAGATTGACCGCGCTGCGCCAGGTGACACCAGCGTCCTTTGTCTCGCGGTAGCGTGCCCAATCGGTCTTGCCGTTAGTCGCGGCATACGCGACGACTGCCCGTGGGCCCTCAGCAGACAGGTCGATCTCAGAGAAGCCGTCGGCGTTTGCGGCGAGCTTGACCGGCGCGCTCCACGTCGTCCCGGAGTCAGATGATCGGCGCATCTTGATGGTGGACTGGCTGGACAGATAGGCGACATAGGCCACGCCGTCGCCGGCAGCGACCGTCACGCTGCCATCAGGACGGTCGGGCCTCGTCTCGAATGGATGAGCAGTCGTGGTCCCGATCAATTGCGCTGGTTCGAAATTCGAACCGCTGTCGGTACTACGGCGGACATACATGGCCGCGCTCCCATCGTCTGTCCAGCCGACGACCACCAGGCCGCTGCTCGCCGAAGCGATGTCGAGAACTCCGGCGAAGCCACTCGCGGGAGACAGCCGTTTCGCTGCAGAGAAGGTCTTGCCGTTATCCGAGCTGTGCGCGTACCACACTGCTCCGACGGTATGCGGCTGCGTGCAATCTGCGGCGGGGAATTCGCCCCAGGCAACGTCGACGTTGCTGCCGACTGCGCTGACGGCCGCAGATCCGGCGGCACACACGGACGGGTCTGACAGCTTTGACGCCCTGGACCACGTCGCCCCGCCGTTCACACTACGGCTCAGGAATGCTGCCTGGTATCCGTTCTGTCCCGATGGGTCGGTGAACACGGCAACTGCCGTTCCGTTTTCGGTCACCGCGAGGCTGTTCATCCAGGCCAGACCATCCGAGGACGTTCCCACGACGACCGGGGCACGCCAGCCCGCGGCGGCGACTGGAGAAGTGATCAGGAACACTCCGAGAACCGGCAGACCGATGCGCAGGACCCACGTGGACTGGCCGAGCCTTGGCATCCCTAACCCCCTCCGTGATGTCTTACAGACAAATTGCCGCGGCCGCGAGGGTAAGCAGCATCTTCAAGGCGGGCATGTGCCGAATGGCAGGATGCCTGCCGGTGCCGCAGAGATCGCGGCGTGACCTTAGCGGTTGCGGCGGAGATCCACCGAGTAATCGACAACCGCGCGCAGGTTGGCCAACCACTCGCCCCAACCCGCCAGGCACGAGGCGTACGCGTCGAGGACGCCGGGCTGGGTCAGATCGAAGGGACCGTCCTCCACCGTGATCAGGGATCCGTAACCGCGTGGGGTGATGACCACCGACACGACCGTGATCCACTTGTCGTCGGGCAACCACGGCCAGCGGAACTGGAAGCGGCGATCAGGGTCGGATTCGAGCACGTCCCACCACACACGGTGATCTCGAAAGACGAGCGTGCTGCGCGTGCCGGGCGCGAGCGAGCCTTCGACTCGATCCGGGTACCACTCGGCCAAGGCGTCGGGCGAGGCCCACGCGCGATAGACGCGATACGGCTCACCGTCAACACGGCGCTGGACGCGGACTGTGCGTACCGGATCAGATATGTCGATGTGGGCCTCAGTCGAAACAGTTTCCTCGGTCATAGCCCCAAGTCTCCGCGCACCGTCTTCATACCCTCGATGACGTTGGCAACATGCTCGTCAAAGGGTACGCCCAGCTCGTCGGCGCCCTTCTCGAGCTGATCGCGCGGCACCTGGCGCGCGAAACCCTTGTCCTTCATCTTCTTTCGTACGGCCGCGACGTCGACCTCGTCGAGGCTTCGGCTCGGTCGCACCAGCGCAACGGCCGTCACGAAACCGGTCATCTCGTCGCACGCGTAAACAGCGTGGGCCAGGTCGGTCGTGCGCGGTATGCCGGTGTGGTCGCCGTGGCCCAGCACGGCCTGCACGAGCTCCTCCGGATAGCCCCGGCTGCGCAGCTCGTCCGCGCCGCGCAGCGGGTGCTCGTCGGGGTAGCGCTCATAGTCGAAGTCGTGCAGCAGACCAGCCGAGCGCCACGTCTCGAGCTCGTCGCCGGTCTTGCCGAACTTGTTGTGCGCGTACCACGCCACGGCTCCTTCCACAGCGCGGCCGTGCTTGCGCAGCGCCTCCGACTGCGTCCATTCGCAGAGCAGCGCCCAGGAGTCGTCGCGTGTCGGCATCGTCACTCTCCTTCGGTGGGTGGGGCCGCCGGCGGCGCCGCCGGCGGTGTGGCGGCACTTGCAGAATCGTTGCGCCGCAGCCGGCCAAGGCCCGGGAACCCGATCCGCCACCAGATGAAGAGACCGATCAGCACGAAGACGATCACCGCGATCAGCAGGTCGAACGGCTCGAGCGAGGTCCGGATCGCTGCCCAGTTATCCCCGAGCAACACGCCCGCCTGGACCAGCACAGCCGACCAGATAAAGGCGCCTGCGGTGGAGTAGATGATGAACTTGCGCAGATCCATGCGCGCCACGCCAGCCGGGAAGCTGATGAAGGTGCGCACGATCGGCAGCAGACGACTGAAGAAGGCGGTGGCGGCGCCGTACTTGTCAAAGAAATGCTCCGCCAGCTCGATCTCGTGTTGGCGGATGAGCAGGTACTTGCCCCAACGCTCCAGGAACGGTCTCCCGCCCCAAGCGCCTATCCCGTAGGCGATCAGCGAGCCCACCGTGTTGCCGATCGTGGCCACGATGACGACGATCCAGAAGTTCCACGGCCCATTCGTCAGCGGTTCGATGAGCGTCGAATTGGACACCTGGAAGCCGGCCAGCGGAAGAATGATCTCGGACGGAAGCGGGATCATCGCGGACTCGATCGCCATGGCGACGAAGACCCCTATGTATCCGACGGCTCCGTAAAGATTCTCAAGGAACGGTATGACGATCTGGTCGATGAAATGGAGCATCGATCAGGCTTGGCCGGTGGGCGGCGGGAACGGTGGCTCTGCAAGCGGCCGTGACTGTCCCTGGTCGGCGACGTTCTGCTCGACGACGAGCGGCAGCCGTTTGCGCTCAGAGCCGTCCACGAGAATGCGAATCGAGTAGTCGCCGGGTTCGGGGAAGCTCAGATTCCACATGTCCAGGCTGAACGTGAGCACCGTGTCGCGCCCGTCCGGCGGGCCGTTGGCGACGACCTTCGCGGTGGCGTTCGAGAGCTGCTGGCCGTCAGGCGTCAGCAGCACGAATTGGAGATCGTGCTCGATGTTGAACTCTGGCGTCGTGACCGTTATGCCGCAGACGAGGGCGAGGTGCGGATGGCGCAGTGGAAACTGGCTGCCACCGAGCCGCGTGACGCCGCCGCCGATCACTGCGAACTTCTGCCCTGGACGCGCGTCGGCCGCGTCGGCGAGGAATGCGTATTCGATATCCGGCACGTCCGACAGTCTACGGGCGATCAGCCGACGCCTTCGCCTAGCGACCCGCGGTGGCAGTCCGCGCGACGTCCGTCGACATCTGCGGCCGAGGCTTATTGCCGTTCGAGCGGCCGGCCGCCTCGGCGAACGAGACGTCCGCGAGCGGGAGCAGCGGCTGTCCTTTCAGGATGCGATCGAGGTACTCCCCGGTAGCCGATCCCCTGGTCGCCGCGACCTTCTCCGGAGTGCCCGCGACGACGACGCGGCCGCCGCGCGCACCGCCTTCCGGACCGAGGTCGATGATCCAGTCTGCCGTCTTGATCACGTCGAGGTTGTGCTCGATGACGATGACCGTGTTGCCGCCCTCGACCAGTCGGTGAAGCACTTCGAGCAGCTTCTCGACATCGGCGAAGTGAAGGCCGGTAGTGGGCTCGTCGAGAAGGTAGACCGTCTTGCCCGTGGCGCGGCGTGACAGCTCGGTAGCCAGCTTGACGCGCTGCGCCTCGCCGCCCGACAGCGTCGTGGCGGGCTGGCCGAGGCGCATGTAGCCCAAGCCGACGTCGACCAGGGTCGACAGCTTGTCGCGAATCCTGGGCACCGCGCTGAAGAACTCGAGCGCCTCCTCGCAGGTCATATCGAGCACGTCGGCAATCGAGCGACCTTTGTAGTGGATCTCGAGCGCCTCTCGGTTGTAGCGCTTGCCGCCACACACCTCGCACTGCACGTACACGTCGGGCAGGAACTGCATCTCGATCTTGATGATCCCGTCGCCCTTGCAGTTCTCGCACCGGCCACCCTTGACGTTGAACGAGAAGCGGCCCGGCCCGTATCCGCGCAGGCGCGCCTCCGGCACGCCCGCGAACAGCTCGCGGATGGGCGTGAAGAGGCCGACGTAGGTGGCTGGATTCGAACGCGGCGTCCGGCCGATGGGCGACTGATCGATCTCGATCACCTTGTCGACCGCATCTGTCCCATCGAGCGAGTCGTGCTCACCGGGCTCCTCGCGCGCGCCGCTCACGGCGCGCGCGAGCGCACGGAACAGGATCTCCGTCACGAGCGTGCTCTTGCCGCTGCCGCTGACGCCGGTAACCGCGGTCATCGTCCCGAGCGGAAACGAGACGTCGATGTTCTTCAGGTTGTGCGAACGGGCATTGCGCACGACGAGCGACTTGCCGCTGCCCTTCCTGCGCTTCTTCGGGACGGGCACGCTGCGCTCTCCGCGCAGGAAAGCACCTGTGATCGATCGCGGCTCAGCCAGGATCGCGTCAAGCGTGCCCGAGGCGATGACCTCGCCGCCGTGCTCACCCGCGCCCGGCCCGATGTCGAGAACCCAGTCGGCCGTCCGAATCGTCTCCTCGTCGTGCTCGACCACGAGCAGTGTGTTGCCCAGGTCGCGCAGGCGTACGAGCGTTGCAATCAGCTTCGCGTTGTCCTTCTGGTGCAGGCCGATGGTCGGCTCGTCGAGGATGTACAGGACGCCCATGAGCGACGACCCGATCTGCGTCGCGAGCCTGATGCGCTGGGCTTCGCCACCGCTCAGCGTCGACGACGTGCGGTCGATGGTCAGGTAGTCGAGCCCGACATCGGCCAGGAAGCCCAGTCGCGCGCGGATCTCCTTGAGCACCTGGCGGCCGATCTGTTGCTCTCGGTCGCTCAGGCGATCTGGGAGCACGTCCGCCCAGTGCAGCGAGTCGGTCACCGAAAGAGCAGAGACCTGGGCGATGTTCCTGCCGTCCACGGTCACGCTCAGCGACTCCGGCTTGAGTCTCGTGCCGCCGCACGTGGGACACGGGCGGGCGACCATGAACTTCTCGAGCTCCTGCTTGACCCACTCGGAGTCCGTCTCGCGATAGCGGCGCTGGAGATTTGGCAGCAGGCCCTCGAAGGTGGCCTCGTAATGGTTCGTGCGTCCGTTGTGGCGATAGCCGATGCGCACCTTCTCGCCACGCGGCGAATGGAGCAGGAAGTCAAGATCGTCCGGCTTGAGCTTGTTCAACGGCACGTCGACCGAGAAACCACGCCGCTTGGCGACGGCCTCCACGACCTTGCCGTACCAGGAGTCGGTCATCGTCATGCGTGACCACGGCAGCAGCGCTCCCTCCGAGACCGACAGGTTGCGGTTGACGACGCGCTCCTGATCGAACTCCATGCGCACGCCCAAACCGGTGCAATCAGGACACGCGCCGTGGGGCGAGTTGAAAGAAAACGAGCGCGGCTCGAGCTCGTCGATCGTGTATCCGTCGAACGGGCAGCTGTACTTCTCGCTGTAACGCTGCTCCTCGAATGCCGCCTCGTCTGCGGGCGCCACGACCAGGACGCCTTCGCCCAGACGCAGAGCGGTCTCGACCGAATCGGCAAACCGGCCGCGATCTGGATTCGGGTACTCCGACGTGTAGGGCTTGCCATCGTCGTCGGCGTGATGAATGACAAGCCTGTCGACAACGACCTCGATGGTGTGCCGCTTGTACTTGTCGAGCGACTGGACCTCGTCCAGGTCGAGCAGCTCACCGTCGACGCGAACGCGGACAAAGCCCTGCTTGCGCGCAGCTTCGAAGACACGATCGCCCTCTGTCTTGCGGTCGCGGATGAGCGGGCCGAGGATGAGGATCCGCGCCCCGTCTGGAAGGGCCAGGATCTTGTCGACGATCTGCGGCACGCTCTGGCGTTCGATCTCGTGCCCGTTCGGACAGTGCGGGTGACCGACGCGCGCGAACAGCAGCCGGAGGTGGTCGTAGATCTCAGTCACCGTGCCGACCGTCGAACGCGGGTTGCGCGATGCGCCCTTCTGGTCGATCGAGATCGCCGGTGAAAGGCCGTCGATCTGGTCGACGTCAGGCTTCTCCATCTGGCCGAGGAACTGACGCGCGTATGCGCTCAGTGACTCGACGTAGCGCCGCTGACCTTCCGCGTAGATCGTGTCGAAGGCAAGGCTGCTCTTGCCCGAGCCAGAAAGCCCGGTGATCACCACCAGGCGATCGCGTGGCAGCTCAACGGTGATGTTCTTCAGGTTGTGCTCGCGCGCGCCGCGCACGACGAGCATCTCCTGGATCATACGAGCGGCGGCGGGCACGCGCCAAGTATAGAACGAATGATCTGTTTCTCCGTGTCGCGTGGGTCTCGCGGTCCAGCGTAGCGGAAGGCGCGAATTCGCGCCCTCAGGCGGTCTAGACGGCGCCTAGCCCGTCCGTGGCGCGCACGACGAGAGTCCGGTCACCATCTGCTGCAGCAGGCCGTTCAGGTTGGCGAGGGGCTGGCCGGCCATGATCGCCTGCGCCGCTGTGATGTGGGTCTGTGCTTCCGTGCAGTTGCTCCAGGTCAGCTCAGAGCTGGCCCAGATCAGCTCTGTCTGGGCGTCGTCGCTGGCGGCCAGCAATGGTGCAGTGGTCGCGTCGTTCGCGTGCACGTCACGCGCCTGCTGCATCAGCTTCCGTCCGTTGTCGATGTCACCGGCCAGGAATTTGAGCGCGGCGAGAGAGCGCAACGAGTAGATCTTCTCGGCGCTGCTCCTGGCGCGTTCCAGTCCCTGCTGGTACAGGGCGTCGGCCGATTCGAAGTCGCCCACCGACTGGAATGCATAGGCCACGGCCAGGTATTCGGCCGTCGACACCTCTTCTGGAATGGCCACAATGTCGCTCCGCGCCTGGCTTGCGACAGACGACAGCTCGCCGTTGAGCTGCGCAATGAGGTTGTTCGCATTAGCGCCGCCGGCGGTCAGGATGTCCGACTGCTGTTTGGGGATGTCGACCAAGCGACCGATGTAGCCGGTCAGCTCGTTGCGCGCCTGGTGGCGCCTGTCCTCCTCGAGCCTGATCGTCGAGATGGCCGTCGTCCCAAGTGCAAGCGTGAGCGACATGATTGAGATGAGGATCGCCGGCTCCCGGTACCAACGTGTGCCACGAGCGTGGGCAGCCGCGATCTGCATCGCGTCGAGCTCGTCGTCGTTCTGCTGGACGCGACGCTGGAGCGTGTCGAGCTCCGCTCGAATTTCCGGATCAAGCCCCATGTTGCGGGTCAGGAGTTCCAAGGCGATCGACGAATTGGCTGCGCCACTCGGGCGCGTCGAACGGCTCCGCCCAGAACTGGGTCTCACGCCAGATCTTGCCGTCGCGCAGCTCGACGAGAGTGACCGAGAACCATGTGCGGCCGTCCGGATACGCCATGCTCCATTCGGCCCACCACGAGTCACCGTCACCAGCGACGCGATAGGCGCCGCCAAGCGGCGACGTAATCCAATGGTCCTCGCTGCCGACAATGCGCCCGGGAAGCAGGCTCGGCGGGCCGCCTGGGTAGCCCAGGGTTATCTGCCGATCAGCCTCCGTGCTGCGAACGACCTCACCCGACTGAGGCCACACTGCCGTCCACTCCGAATGTCGAAGCTTGGCCAGCGCATCGAAGTCCCAGCGTGTCGCCGCGTCGGCGTAGAGACGGACAACCTCTCCGTTGGTCGTGGCGATGCCCTCCACTTCACTCGAACCCTCCGCGAGAGGATAGCCAACACTCCGGCCGTCGGGAACGGCAAATCATGACGGCGGGCGGGGGCGCACGAACGCGTTCGGTGCACGGACGTAGCCGAGCCGCTCGTAGAAGCGCTCCGCGCCGGGGGCGGCCTCGAGCACGAACTTCAGCGACTCGCGACCCTCCATGAGCGCGCCCATGAGGCGGGCGCCGAGACCACGATCCTGCCAGCGCGGCGCCACCGCGACCGTCGCGACGTACGCGTTGGTCGTCTCATCGCTGAGCATCCGAACGAAGCCGACCAGATCGTCGCGGTCCCAGGCACTGATGATCACGCTGGTGCCCGACAACCAGCGGACCATGAACTCGTCACTGTCTCTGGCACGGCGCGCGAGGCCGGCCGATGCGAACAGGTGTCTGAGATCTGCGGGGTCGAGATGTGCGCCGCGGCGGAGCTCGACCCGCTCGACGCGCCGTTCGGCCAGAGCCAGGCGCCGGTCGAGCTCCTCGAGATGATCAAGCGAGTGGTACAGGGCGCTCGTCGGGAGCGAACGTCGCGTTGACCTCGTATCCGTCGGGCAATGTGTACGCGGCGGCCTCATCGACGATCTCAGCCGGGCCAAAAGGCACCGCTGTCGTGTCTTCGCCATGGTCGGCGAGCCAGTCCACGAAACGATGCGCAGCCGAAGTCACTCGCGCGACGGCCGTCTCTCGCGTCTCGCCCCAGGCAAACGCACCAGGCCAATCGAGCAGCCAGGCCCCTGTCCGGCCGTGGTCGTAGTTCGTCTCGAGCCAGACCCTTATCGAGTCCACGGTCAGCGTCCGGCGGCGCCGTCCAGCTGATGGACCTCGAGCCGGTTGATGCCGGCCGGGTTCTGCGATGTTGTCAGCAGAAGGACAGACTTGATGTCGTCGGTGCCGCGCTGCGCGCGCCATGCCGTCTCCATGCGCTCGACGAGAGTCCCGCTCTTGGCGCTCGCCGAAAGCACGACGGGCATCACCCCACTGCGGACCGCCAGGCGGCGGGCAACGACGGGACTGAGCGTGAAGGCGACGATCGGCACCGCCGGCCTGGCCAGCGAAAGCAGCTCGGCCGTGCGTCCGCTGCGCGTGAAGCACCAGATCGCATCGGGTGTTCCGGGGCCGGCGCTGTCGCGCAGCGAGACATATGTGGCCGCCGAGACGATTGCGTCCGCCAGGGTGTCACCGCCTGAATAGCCCGACGGAGTCATGAATGCGCCGCCGTCCGACTCGGCGCGGGCGCAGATGCGCTCCATGGCCTCGAGTGTCTCGACCGGAAACTGGCCGATGGCCGTCTCCGCGGAAAGCATCACCGCGTCGGCGCCATCGAGAACGGCGTTCGCGACGTCGCTCGCCTCGGCTCGGGTAGGCCGTGACGCGCCGGTCATGCTCTCGAGCATCTGGGTGGCCACGATGACGAACTTGCCGGCGCTCGTGGCCCGCCGCACGAGGTTCTTCTGAACGAGAGGCACGTCCTCGAAGGGCAGGTCAACGCCCAGGTCGCCCCGCGCGACCATTACGCCGTCAGCTTCTGCGGCAATTGCGTCGAAGTTGTCGACGCCCATGCGCGTCTCGATCTTGACGACGACCTTCGGGCCGTCTGCCGGCAGGAGCTTGCGCAGCGCGCGAACGTCGTCTGCGGTGCGCACGAACGACTGCGCGATGAGGTCGACGCGCATCTCGAGCGCGCGCGGAACGGCGGCGCGGTCTTCGTCGGTCAGTCCGTCGCCAGGCAGCCGGTGGCTGGGCACGTTCACGCCGCCTCGCGACCGGACGAGGCCGCCGCTGACGACCTCACAGCGCACCGTGTCGGCGTCTATCTCAACCACGCGGAGCTCGGCGGCTCCATCGGCCAGCAGCACTCGATCTCCGGACTGCAGGTTCTTCGTAACCTCGGGGTGCGCGACCGTCGCGCCGGCGGCGTCGCCGGGCGTGCCGTCATCGGGACGGAGCATGTACTCGGCGCCCGTCTCGAGCCGAGCCTCGCCACCCGCAAGCTCGCCGAATTCGAACCTTGGGCCCGGGCAGGTCGGCCATGACGGCGACGCTGCGGCGGGCGCTGTGGGCGGCGGCACGGACGGCGTGGACGTAGGTCTTGTGCTCCTCGTCCGTGCCATGCGAGAAATTGACCCTGGCCACGTCCATGCCCGCGGACACGAGCTGAGGGATCTTGTCCAGGCTCGCCGGGCCTATGGTGCAGACCTGTTTCGTGCGGGCGCGATTCATCGGCCGGACTCTATCAGCGGACTCGCTCTCGGTTTGCAAGGAGCCTGAAACAGTCGCGTGGAGGGCCGTTTGCGGCTCTCACACCGCGCGATTTCTAACTTGTCGGCAGGAGGTGCAGCATGACCGAGTTGGATACTGACGACCGCGAGAAACTCAAGGACAGCGACTATGCCTACATCGACAAGAGTGGCGATCGCAAGCTTCCGATCAACGATGAGGCGCACATCCGGAACGCCATGGCGCGCTGGAATCAGACCGACTTCGACAGCAAGTCAGCCAGGGAAAGCGCGCGCAAGAAGATCGTCTCCGCCGCGGGTAAGCACGGCATCGAGGTCGACGACGACGACAAGGTCGCTCAACCGGTCAAATGATCGCGGCCATCCGCTGGTCCGCGTAGTCCGGAGTCAGGCCTGGAGCGCTTCCAGCGGCCACAGGGACTCGACCGGCCGCTCGAGGACGCGCGCGGCCACGGGATGAAGCACGGCGGGCTCGAGGCGGCCCGAATTCAAGCGCGTCGGCCAGCCAGGCCTCGATGGAGCCGCCGTGCTCGACCCAGCGGTCCTCGCGCAGCAGGCCGTACAGGCCTGCCGCCAGAACATGCATGCCGTCGTCGGCGCGGCGCCACCGATCGGCGGGATTCCTGGCCACGCTGAGCTGCTCGATCATCAGCTGATCCAGCGCCTGGCACACGTCCTCGTTGACATAGCCCTCGATCGTCGTGTAGCCCCAGGCGGGGTCGTGCTCGCGCACGATGCGCGCAAACAGGTCGTCGCTCTCGACCTGGCGCAATACGGCCGTCGCGACGCGACCCTTCATGTCCATCGGCGGATGGAGCAGCTCATGCGCGGCGATCCGTACCGTCGTCATCAGGTCGAAATCGGCCGACTGGATGAAGCGTTGACCCTGAATCCTGACGCCGTGCGGCCGGCAGAAGTAGAGCAGCACGATCTCAATCGCCGAGTCGAGCTCCTTGCCCGACAGCTTGCGCTGCAGATCTATGACGTCGAACGGCTCGAGCTGACGTCCGAGCTGCCCGGCGCGCTCCTCCAATTCGTTGCCAACCAGCCGCGAACGAAATTCCGAGAAACCCGCCCCACGCATGGCCACCAGCACGTCTCGAAGGCGGGGTACGGCCGCCGTGAGCCATGCCCACGACTCGGCGCTCCACAGCTGGCTGAGACGGTAGCCGGGCAGGACTCGGGCATTCATGTCCGTAGTCAGGTCGATGACGGCGTCGATCGAGTCCGTTGGTGCGGCCGACAGGATGCTTGCCAGGATCGGCCAGAGGAGGCCGAACCCGCCCGCGGCGGCTTCGGCGCGCAAACTCGCTAGATCGGTCAGGACATCGGCGCCGAGCCGTGCAGAGAACTCAGCGGTTTCGGCTGGGTACTCGTCGACATACAGCTGGGCGCCCGACAGCGCGCCAAGGAACGCAACCGCATCCAGACCTTCGGAGACGCCGATGGACCAACGCGTGCCTGTGCCTTCGGTCACTTGATGCGCCCATGATGCTCGTCTGCCGCCATGGGCCGTGCGGCGGCCCGATTCCTCGGCGGGACTCTAACAGCGGACTCGCCGTCAGTTAGCGAATGAGCTGTACTCCGAGAGCCTGGAATGGAAGACCATCGGCCGTGGCCGTGACGGGGCCCGCGAAGAAAGCCTTGCGCCAGACGCCCTCGATGTCCTTGCCGCCGTCACAAGCGGTCAGCTGGAATCCGGCGAAACCGACGATGTGATACCAGGCATTTGAGCCGGTGCCACCGGCGTAATCCCAAACGGGCACAGTCACCGTGACCTTGTTATCTATGTAGTACGAGCAGTCGGCGCTGGCCTTGTTGCCGGGCAGACTGCCAATGAGATCGGCGCTTCCACTCAGCCCAACCGCGGTACAGCAACCAAACGAGTTGGCTGGCGGACCGATCTCATCCTGAAGAAAAACCTTGCTGTCAGAGCAGCCACCGATGTTGGCAGGCGGGACCTGACCCAGTCCGTAGCCGCTACATCCAAACTTGAGCCAACCAAACCCACCGGGTACGTTGAGGCTGCCCGGCGTCAGGTGTTGGGGATCGCAGTCAGAGCTGGAGCCAACATCGCCCACGCAGAATGGATAGGTCTGGAAGTAGGCGAGGGCGATGCCCGCGGGAAAGAGGTTCCCTGTGGGTGCTCCAGTGGCAAAGCCGCCGCGTGCCGTGGCCGTGGCGTCGGCCGTCATTGAGTTCATTCCAACGATGCCAAGAAAAAAAGTCGAAAAATCGCGCGATGCCGTAACTCGGACGCCCATCGCGCCGGCCGGGATAGAGCCATTGCCGACATGGCCAATTGTGCTGCCTGAGCTGTTGATGTAGCTCGGCCCGCCTTCGCCAAACGTGACAGTGCTACCACCGTTGGCTGCAATCGACCTGCTGATGGCCGACTTCACGTTCGCATCGGTGCCGTTAACTGTGTCGCCGCCGATTGACTCGGCCACGATCCGCGCTCCTGCGAGGGCAGCGAAGTCGGCCGCATTCTGCGACGTTCGGCGCTGGTTCAAGGCGTTGCCTCCGTCGACGACCAGCCCGACGGCCATCACGATTGCTGTCAGCGTGATCGCGAACAGGGCGAGGACCTGGCCCGACTCGTTTCCCTCTCGGACTCTGCGCGTCATTGGTGCTCCTCTTAGTTGATCGTCATGCTCGCCGAGCCTGACAGCGTCATGCCTATCAGGTCGCTGAGCACGGGCGTAATGGGTACGAACTGAGACGTAACGCGGACCGAGATGATGTTGCCGTTCGAGTTCTTCGAACACATCGACCCGGTCCAGTTGCCACTCGGCGGGCTGGCGGTGTCATCGACGCAGTTGACGTAGACGTTGGTAACTGACCCGAAGGGAGTCATCATCCGGTTTGCACCGCTGCGCATGTCACTCACGAGCGCAGAGTCGTTCGACGGGCAGATTGGACCACCGGACTTGCCGCACGCCGGGTCAGGGCTTCCGCGATAGCTCGCCTCCACGCTGCCCACTCGGGTCGCTTCGCGTGCCGCCTGCGAGAGCGTCGAATTCAAGTACACGAAGCGCGCCACATCGATGAGGCCGAGAACGGTGAACATGAAGATCGGAATGACGATGGCGAACTCGACCAGCGTCTGACCGCGACCAGAGCGCCGAGAACCGCGACTCCGAGTGTTGGCGAGCGTGACGCGACCGGTCATTTGGGATCGACCGACTTGCTGATCGACTGCGATCCAGCAGAGTTGGTGACCGTCACCTTGACCGTATAGGTCGCGTTCTTGTTATCAAAGTCATGTGACGGGTTCTGGGCGTTGGACAATGGGGTGCCGTCGCCGAAGTCCCACAGCCACGTGGTGATCGGGCACCCGATGGAGTAGGTGGACGTGTCCGTAAAGTCGGCGTGGCCGGTACTTCCATGAGACGAAGTCGTGAACGTGAACCCCGCAGTCGGTGCGGTGCAGACACTCGGCTTCGGGGTCGGAGTGGCCGTCGGGGCTGAGGTAGGCGTGGCCGTGGGTGCCGCAGTTGGAGTCGCCGTTGGTGGCGCCGTTGAACCCGAGGTCGGAGTCGGCGTCGGCGTGGCGCCAGACGTCGGCGTCGGCGTCGGGCTCGCCGTTGGCGTAGGTGTGGGTGGTGGCACGGTGACCGTCTTCGAGACGCTGGCCGATCCGCCCTGGTTGGTCACGGTGAGCTTGATCGTGTACGAGCCGGCGGTCCCGTAGGTGTGGTTCGTCGGGACCGTACCGCCGACACCGGTTTGTCCGTCGCCGAAGTCGTAGTTGTAACCCGAGATGGTGCACACGCCAGACTCAGGCATGGATCCTGCGGGATCCAGGACGACGGTCAGATTGGTCGCCGTGAGGGTCAGCACCGGAGTATCGGGAGCGTCGCAGCCGTTCGGATTGGAGGCATTTGGGTCGGCTGCGAGGCCGATGACCGTGACGGTGGCCGACGAGCGGATATTCACGGCGCCGCCCAACAGGTTGCTGATGAACGGGGTGATGAAATCGAACGGTTCGGTGATCGTGACGGTCAGGGTATTGCCGCTGCCGGATCCACCAGGGGCATCGCTGCACGAGATCGATCCGCCACCGGAGGACGCGCAACTCGTGGACATGTTCGTGGGGTACGTCAGCGCGTTCTGTTGCCCAGATTGGGTCTGTGAGCTGCGCTCGGCGTTGGCGCGAGCCAGCATGCCGGCCGGATCACTCGGGTACTGGGCACCGTAGTTGGCCGCCTCACGCACCGCGTTGGTGACCTGGATCGAGGTGAAGTAGACGCGACCGAAGTCGGCTGCGATCAGCGTTAGCGTCAACAACACAGGTATGACCAAGGCAAACTCGACGAGACTCTGTCCCGCCTTACCGTCTCTGGCCCTGAATCGTCGGATCACTTCCCAACCAAATCGAAAACGGGCCGTCTGGCCCACCACGTAAATCAAGCGCCATTCGCAGAAAAATGACGCGGGGCCAATGGTCCCGCTTGGCCTAGTCCTTTGTTTCCAGAGGCCTGGCTGTACCGCGATCAGGTGCGCGGGGCCTGTGGGCTTAGCGGAACCGGCCTCGGCCACCCCTGCGCGCCGGACGCTCGCCCGTGCGCTTGATGACGTTGGGCGTTACTCGACGATCCCATGTCTGGCGGTCGATCCAGCGCGCCATCCAGCCCGCGTCGTCGCCTTCGTGCTCGTCCCGAATTCCCGGCAGCCAGTCTGCGGCCGTGCCCTCGTCGAGCTGATCCGGATCAGGCTGGCCATCGAGATTCTGGGACGGCTCTTCGTCGGCCGGCAGGACCGTCACCGACGTGACCTCGAGGTCGCTGGCGTCGCCTTCGGCCAGCGCGCGGCGTCCGCGGCGGTTGCCGGAGCGCATCGCGGCCGCGCGCTCTGACGGCTTGGCCGATGCCTGCTTGTCGGCGCGCTGGGCGGCACCCGCCGCGGCATTCTCGGCGGCACGAGCAATCGTCACCGACGCGTCTTCCTCGAGGACGCGCAGCCTGACCTGCTGGATCTCGTCGCGCAACGCTGCCGCGCGCTCGAACTCGAGCTCGCGTGCGGCCGCGCGCATCTCTGCCTCCATCTGGGCGACGAGCTTGCCGATCTCCTCGCGCGACATGGCCGACAGCTCGCGCGCGCGGCCGCCTGCCTCATAGGCGCCGCTCGCCTCAGCCACCGCGCGCAGGCGGTCGTTGATGTCGCGAACGCCCTTGATGATCGTCTGCGGCACGATGCCGTGCTCAACGTTGTATTCCTCTTGCACTCGTCGCCTGCGCGCCGTCTCGTCGATCGCGACCTGCATCGATTCGGTTATGCGGTCGGCGTACATCACGACCTCGCCGCCGATGTTGCGCGCAGCGCGACCGCTGACCTGGATGAGCGACCACGCCGAGCGCAGGAAGCCCTCCTTGTCCGCGTCGAGGATGGCCACAAGCGTCACCTCGGGCAGGTCGATGCCTTCGCGCAGCAGGTTGATGCCGACCAGGACGTCGTAGACCCCCAGCCGCAGATCGCGCAGGATCTGGACCCGCTCGAGCGTGTCGACCTCCGAGTGCAGGTACGACACCTTGACGCCCATCTCGTGCAGATAGTCGGCCAGGTCCTCCGCCATCTTCTTGGTCAGCGTCGTGGCCAGGACGCGCTCGTGCTTCACTACGCGGTCGCGGATGCGATCGATCAGGTCGTCGATCTGGCCCTCGGTCGGGTGGATCGTGATCTGCGGGTCCACGATGCCGGTAGGCCTGATGAGCTGCTCGGCGATCTTCTCGGAGCGCTGCAGCTCGTACGGCCCGGGCGTCGCTGACATGAAGATGACCTGGTTGAGGTGGTCCTCGAACTCCTCGAACGTCAGCGGGCGGTTGTCGAGCGCGCTGGGCAGGCGGAAGCCGAAATCGACAAGGACCTCCTTGCGTGTCCGGTCGTTCTTGTACATGCCCACGACCTGCGGGACGGTCATGTGGCTCTCGTCGACGATGAGCAGCCAGTCCGGCGGGAAGTAGTCGAGCAGAGTCCACGGGCGCGAGCCGGCCTCACGACGCGAGAGGTGGCGTGAGTAGTTCTCGATGCCGGAGCAGAAGCCGAGCTCGCGCATCATCTCCAGGTCGAACGTCGTTCGCTGCCGGAGCCGCTCGGCCTCCAGCTCCATCCCTCTCTGACGCAGCTGCTCCACGCGGACCTGCATCTCCTGCTCGATGTCGACGATCGCCTCGGACATCTTCTCTGCGGGAGTCACGTAGTGCGACGCGGGATAGACGCTCAGCTCCTTGCGCTCGGCGAGCACCTCACCTGTCAGCGGGTCGACCTCGACGATGCGCTCCACCTCGTCGCCGAAGAACTGGACGCGGGCGATGAAGTCGTCGTATGCCGGCTGGAGCTCGAGCGTGTCGCCTCGGACGCGGAACCGGGCACGCGAGAGCGCTGCGTCATTGCGCTGGTACTGGAGATCGACGAGCTGGCGCAGCACGGAGTCGCGCCGGTAGCGGCCGCCCTGGCGCAGGCGGACGACCGTCGCGCCATAGTCGACGGGCGCCCCCAGGCCGTAGATGCACGACACGGACGCGACGATGATCGTGTCACGCCGCTCGAAGAGTGCCCTGGTCGCCGCGTGGCGCAGCTTGTCTATCTCGTCGTTGCGCGACGAATCCTTCTCGATATAGGTATCGGAGCGCGGCAGATACGCCTCCGGCTGGTAGTAGTCGAAGTACGACACGAAGTACTCGACCGCGTTGTCGGGGAAAAACTCACGGAATTCGCTGTACAGCTGTGCGGCAAGAGTTTTGTTGTGGCAGAGCACCAGTGTCGGCCTCTGGTGCTTCTCTATGACCGACGCCGCGGTCATCGTCTTGCCCGTTCCGGTGGCCCCGAGAAGGGTCTGGAACTTGAGTCCGCGACCCAGTCCGTCGGTCAGCTTATCGATCGCCTGGGGCTGGTCGCCAGTCGGCTTGAACGGGGCTTCGAGCCTGAAGTCGGGCATCAGCGGGACTCTACAGCACATCTGTTCCAATCGGTCGGGATAGGCCCTTGGTACTCACCCCAACGGCCAGTCAGTCCCCTATCACCGAGGCGTTCCCGTTCGTAACTTCGGCTTCGTAGGACCGTTGCCTTCAGTCACAACATCGGATCACCCGAGGAGCACTACCGCGCATGGAGATGGAATTCAAGGATCCCGCCCGAAAACGGCGGTTCCTGCTCGTCATGGTCGGGGCTGTCCTCGCCGCGGCCGCGGGTCTCAGCGCATTCACCCTGGCGTCTCACGGCACGCAACAGGTCGAGGTGCCCAAGAAAATGGTGCTTGTCGCCGCGCGTGACATTCCGGCTCGCACGACGGTCAGTGAAGATGACGTGACCACGCGCGACGTGCCAGTTGCCGAAGCGCTCGACCAGTCGTATCAGGCGTCCGCCGACGTCGTTGGACGGGTGACCTCGGTGCCGATCTACACGGACCAGCAGGTGACACCAAACCTCTTCGCCACAGCGACGGCCGACGCTGACTTCAGCATCCTTGGCCCGGGCGACACGGTCACCGCGGACTCGCCGCCGTGGCGTGCCGTTGCCCTCGAAGTTCCAGCGAACCGGGCCGTGGGTGGCGAGATCAAGTCCGGCGACCATGTCGATGTCATCGTCAGCGTGGAGATCGACGTCCTCGTTCAGAACGACCTCGGCGAGTATGTCAAGACCGACACAGCCAGCGCCCAAGGCTTCCAGACCGGCGAGTCGACAAAGCTGACCTTTCAGGACCTCGAAGTCTTGAAGTCGACGCCCGACGACGACATGTATGTGATCAAGGTCGACCTCCACCAGGCAGAGCAGATCGCGCACATACAGCAGTTGGCGCCCGGCTCTTTCAGCCTCGCTCTGCGGCCAGGCGAGGACACGCGCACGGCCGACACGTCCCAGTTCGGCACAACGACCGACCGACTGATCATGACCTACCTATACCCGGCTCCGCAGCTGATCGATCTGTCGAAGCTGCTCGGGCCGCCGCTGACCCCGGTTCCGGGTGGCTCACCCATCCCTGGCGGCACGCCGACAGGCTCACCGACCCCGTCCGGTTCGCCCAGTGCGGATCAGTCGCCCGCACCTGACGCGTCACCGGCCGCATCGGCAACCCCCTAGAACCGAACCCTCGCCTGCCTCTTTCCGCCGCGCCCCCGTGCCCGGGAGCGCGGCGGAGCCATGTCTACAGCTCCTTGCAGGTCACGTGTATCTCTCATGTGAACGCCCCGGGTCGCAAAATAGTGCTCGAGTTTGTCGGCCCTGAGTACCTAGGAAGACGCCGTGACCACCCCACTCACCAAAATCGACGCGATCACGTTGTTCGTTGCAGATCCACACGCGTCGCGACGGTTCTACGAGCGCGTGTTCGGCGCCGGACTGCTTGTCGAAGACGCGGATTCAGCAGCGTTTGCATTCGAGGGCATGGTGATCAACCTGCTCGTCAGGGCGGCTGCTCCACAGTTGATCGATCCGGCGCCTGTGGCTGCGCCTAACGCTGGCAGCGCCTTCCAGATAACCGTCGAGGTGGAGGACGTCGATCGCGCCTGCGCGGAGCTGGCGGCCAACGGAGTGCCGCTGCTCAACGGGCCACAGGATCGGACGTGGGGCATCCGCACGGCCACCTTCATGGATCCAGACGGCCACATCTGGGAGATTGCCGCGCCGCTGAGGAATAGCTGAGCTAGCCCTGCCCGGCGATCGGGCGGTCAAGCGACTCGGCGAGCAGGTCCTCGACCCGTTCTCGGGTCTCGTCGAGGGTGCCTTCCGTGCTCACAAGGCGGACCGGAGCGCGGCCCTCGAGCAACGCGCCAAGGCGTTCCACAAGGTCGTCACCCTGAGTCGAGATCCGGCGGGTGATGTCATCGGCAGTGGCGCCACGGCCGATGAGTCGGGCACGCTGCGTCGATGGGTCACAGGTGATGATCCAGATCTCGTCACAACGGTCGGCCAGATCGCCCTCGGCCAGCTTGATCGCCTCCATCACGACGAAGGGCACGCGATCCCGGGTCGCGCCCTCGATTATTCCTTCGGCGAGCACCCGGACAGCCGGATGCACGATGCGTTCGAGGTCCGCCAGCGCGACGGCGTCGGCGAAGACAACCTTGGCCAGTGCAGCCCGATGGAGGCTTCCATCCTCGTCGAAGACGGTGTCTCCGAACCGCTCGCGGATCGCCGGCAATGTGGCGCTGCCTGGCTTCGTCGCCTCGCGCGCCAGGTCGTCGGCATCGATGATCGTGCCTCCAATCTCGTGCAGGATGCCGGCCACCGTGGACTTGCCGCAGCCGATCGGCCCGGTCACGCCGATCAGCAGCGGACGGCTGTCGTCGGACTCCGGCCATCCGCCGATGGGCGGGATCACCGCGGAGCCTGATCTGCGAGGACGAGCCACGCGTCTTCGGCCTGCGCCAGCGCGGCGTCGACGTCGGCGAGCTCGCTCGCGATGCGCCGCAGCTCGACAAAGTTCGCCTGTACCTTGGGGTCGCCGAGCGCAAGCTCGAGCTGGCTCTTGCGCAGGCCGAGCCGAGTCAGATCGTCTTCGACGACCATGCGCCGGCGTCGGTAGGCGTCCTTGGACAGGACCTGACGAGTCGGCTTTGTGCCGGACCTGGGAGTGGGCTGCCGCGATGGAGCTGGATCGGCCTTCTTCGCACGTGCCGGGCCATGGCCGTCTGCCAGCGCACGGTCGAGGACGCCCGCGACGGTCCAGCCGTCGGCCATTGCCTCTCGCCACTCGCCGTAGCCGCCCGGAAAGCGGGCTACCCGCGACAGCCCGCCGGCGACGCCGTCCTCGACGACCCACAGCTCGGTGCAGACGGCGTCGAGCAGTCGGCGATCATGTGAGACGACGATCGCCGTACCGGGCGCGTCGCGCAGGAACGCCTCGAGTGCTTCGCGCGCCGGAATGTCGAGGTGGTTGGTCGGCTCGTCGAGCAGGAGCACATTGGCCGCCTGGAGGCCAACCAGGGCAAGCTCCAGACGCGACCGCTCGCCGCCCGACAGCTGCTCCACCGGCTTGAAGACATCGTCGCCGCGGAACAGGAAGCGAGCGAGGTAGGAACGGGCCGGGCCGGCGTCGAGGCCGCCGCCGTTAGCCAGGGCGTCGAGCACGGTTGCGCCGGGGGCCGGTGCCTGGCGGATCTGGGCGAGATAGCCGATCTGCACGCCGTGGCCAAGGTCCAAACCCCCGTCGATCGGCGAAAGCTCGCCCGCGATCGTACGCAACAGGGTGGTCTTGCCCGCGCCGTTGGGACCGACGAGACCGATCCTCGTGCCACGACGAGCCTCCAGCCGGTCAACGCGAACGACCGGCTTGCCTGGATAGCCACTGACCAGCCCATCAATGCTGATCGCGACATCGCCTGAACGGGTGCGCGAGCTGCCCAGGGTGCCGTTTAGCGCAAGAACACCGGCCTTGTGTCGCTCGGGCGCCGCAGTCTGCGTGTCGAGCAGCGCCTCGAGACGCGCCTCGTGCTCGTGCATCTTCGAGAACTTGCGGTGACTTCTGTAGCGCTGCACGAGCTCCCGCTCCCTGGCGATCTGCTCGGCAAGCGTCCCCTGTTCCTTGCGCTGGCGCGCGTCGCGCTCCTCGCGCTGCATGGCGTACGCGGAGTAGTTGCCGCGGAAGACCGTCAAGCGTCGGTCGCGCAGCTCCCAGATCCGATCGGCAACGCCATCGAGAAACGCCCGGTCATGCGATGCCACGAGCAACGCGCCAGGTCGCTGCGCGAGCGCCTGCTCGAGCCACTCGATCGCGGCCAGGTCCAGGTGGTTAGTCGGCTCGTCGAGCATCAGCAGATCGATCTCGGCGACAAGCATGCGCGCCAGGGCCGCCCGTGTCTGCTGCCCGCCGGACATATCCCTAGGAGGCCTCTCCCAGTCGGTCCTCTCGAAGCCCAGACCCGACAATGCCGCGTCCACCTGCACGTCGAGCGAGTAGCCACCGCGATGCTCGAACGACTCGCGAAGCTGCGCGTACTCGTCCGACTGGACCGCCTGGGCGCCTGCGGCCTCGAGCTCGGTCAATCGCTGCTCCATGGTTTCGAGCTCGGCCGCGCCACTCCTTACTGCCGCGCGAAGTGAAGGCGCCCCGATGAACGACTTGTCGAGGTTGGCTTCCTGACTGAGCATGCCGATCCGAAGCCCCGACTTGCGCGTCACTTCCCCCGAGTCGGGCGCCTCGAGTCCGGCGGCGATCCGTAGCAGGGTCGTCTTGCCCGCCCCGTTGGCGCCGACGAGGCCGATGCGATCGGTGTGGGCGATTGCCGCATTGAGCGTGTCGAGAATGACCAGCGTGCCAATCTCGCGGCGCACGCCTGCCAGGCGGAGGATTGCCACGCTCAGCGCATCCCGGCCAGCATCCTGGCTGTGCCCGGTGTGCGCTCGCGCTGCGGCAGGCGCTGACACCAGGAGCAGAAATGCGTGCTTCGCGCGCCGACGACTATGCGCCGGGTTGGCCTGCCGCAGCGCGGACACGGCATTCCCGTGCGGCCGTACACGTTCAGGAAGTGCTGCATGTTCCCGGCACCGGCCGGGGCACGGTACGAGTCGACCGACGAACCGCGGCGCTCGATTCCCTCGCTCAACACGGCCCGCAGCGAGCGGTAAAGCTCGCGCTCCTGGGCAGAGTTGAGGCCGGCTCCGCTGCGCAACGGGTGGAGGCGGGCGCGCCAGAGCGCCTCGTCGGCGTAGATGTTGCCCACTCCGGCGACGAAGCCCTGATCCATCATCAGCGTCTTCAGGCGCGCCTTGCGGCGCCGGATGCGCCTCCTGAAATCGGCCAGCGTGAATGCGTCGTCGAGCGGCTCGGGGCCGAATGCCGCGAACAGCTCGCCTGCCTCATCGGCGCCCAGGACCATGCCCGCCTCATCGCGCCGATACAGCCCCATGCGCCCGAACTTGCGCGGGTCGCGCATGCGCAGCTCGTTGCCGTCCTCGAGCGTGAACTTGAAGTGCACGTGCTTGTCGGTCGGCTCTTCGGCGGCGACGACGTGGAGGTAGCCGGTCATCTTGACCTGGATGGCCAGGACGGCCTCGTCACCTGCCGATTCGGCGCCGCTCTGACCAGTCAGAGAGACCACGATCCATTTGGCCCGGCGGTCGACCGAGAGGATCTGGCGGCCGCGAATCTGGCGCACGAAATCCTTCGGCGCGGGGTGCTTGATCTGCCGCGGCCAGTCGAACCAGGCGTCCGTGATCGTGTGGCCCACGAGCAGCGGTCGCAGCTCGCGGGCAATCGTCTCGACTTCGGGAAGCTCTGGCATGGGTTTCCGAGTTTATTCGGCGCGGCGGCTCGGGTCTGGGCCGCCACTTGCGATACTACGGACACTGATATATCGTTCAGTGACATATGACCGACTCGACCACGATGCGATCGCGCGATCCTGCGCTCCTCATCCTCGCCAGCCTGGCGAACGGCCCGCGCCATGGCTACGCGATGATCGAGGACATCGAGCGCTCGGCCGGCGTGAAGCTCGGCCCGGGCACCCTCTACGGCGCGATCGCGCGTCTGGAGAGGCTCGGGCTCATCGAGCCACTCGAGTCGACTGACAGACGCCGCCCTTACCGCCTGACAGCGGCCGGAGCCGCCGTGCTTGACAAGGAGGTCGATGCGCTCGAGCGCGTGGTTCTGCTCGCGCGTCGCAGCGTGGCCCATGAGTGAGGACAGATCAGCCGCGTTCCTGTTGCGGCTCTTTCCTGCCGAGTGGCGGTCTCGCTATGAGGACGAATTCCGTGAGCTTCTCGGCCAGACCGGCATCTCGGCCGGCGTGGCCTTCGACGTTCTGGTCAGCGCCGTGGATGCGCGCCTGCACCCATCGACCAACATGAGGATGCCGCTGATGATCGACCGACTTCGCCACCATGAATTGGTGATCTTCGTGTGCTGGGTGATCTTGGCCGTCGCGGGATCGGGGTTCGCCAAGCTGACCGAGGATCCGCTCCTCAACCCGCGGTTCCTCGATGCCATGGTTCCGGACCTCGCATACGACGTCGTGTTCATCGGCGCGCTCGTGAGCCTCGTCGGATTGCTGATCGCCGGCGTCCCGATCGCCGCCGCCATCGCCATCGACGCATTTCGCCAGCGGCGCTGGAGTCAGCTCGCCTTGCTGGCAACGCCGGTCGTGGCCGTGCTCGCTTGGTTAGGTGTGACCGCCGCCATTACCAGTATTCCGTTCTCGATCACTGACGACGTGCCCAGAGCGCTGATGCTAGGTGTCTGGCTCGGCGCGGGATTCGTGGCCGTGGCCGTTAGCTGTATCGCGCTGGGCGTCGCCGCTCGCATCAGCACGATCGACGCGAGCATGTATCGCCGTGCCGTCAAACCCGCGCTCATCGCCGTTACGGGAATGGTGCTTGTGACCATCGCGCTCATCGCGTGGGGCGTCGCGCTGTTCGTCGTAAATCCATACGACTTCTTCGGCTTCAGCGGCCTGCTCGCAACGAGCACCGCGCTGACCTGGGGACTGCTGTCCATCGCGGCTGCGGCGGCGACCGTTGGTGCACTTCGCGCCGCGAGCCAGCTGCGGACCGTCAGCGCTAAAGCGGCTTGAGCGACTCCCAGTCGGCGCCGCTCTTGACGTCGACCGTCAAGGGCACGTCCAACTTCACTGCACCCTCCATCTCTTCGCGCACGATCTGGGCCATGTCTGAGAGTTCCGACTTGGGCACCTCGAGCAGCAGCTCGTCGTGAACCTGGAGAAGCATCCTGGCCCTCGTGTCTGACTTCATCAGCCGCTCGTAGAGCCGATTCATCGCGATCTTGACGATGTCCGCGGCCGTCCCCTGGATGGGCATGTTGATCGCCATCCGCTCCCCTGCCCCACGCAGGCTGGCATTGCGCGCCTGGAGCTCCGGGATCCATCGCCGCCGGCCGAAGAGCGTCGACACGAAGCCCTGCTCGCGCGCGATGTCCTTGATGTGCATCATGTAATAGCTGATGCCCGAATAGGCGGCGAAGTACGAGTTGATGAACTCCTGTGCCGCCTGGCGCGAGATGTTCGCCCGGCTCGACAGGCCAAAGTCGCTCATGCCGTAGGCGAGCCCGAAGTTGACCATCTTGGCCATCGACCGCTCGTCGCCGGTCACGTCGGCCGGGTCCTTGCGCAGCACCCGCGCGGCCGTCTCGCGATGGATGTCGGCGTGGCGCGCAAAGGCCTCCTTGAGGTGAACGTCGCCGGAGACATGAGCGAGGATGCGCAGCTCGATCTGGCTGTAGTCGGCGGCCAGCAGGACGACGTCGTCGCCACCGGCGACGAACGTATGTCGAATGCGCCGCCCCAGCTCCGATCGGATCGGGATGTTCTGGAGGTTCGGATCGGTCGATGACAGCCGGCCGGTCGAGGCAACAGCCTGATGGAACGTCGTGTGCAGGCGACCGGTGTGCGGGTCGAGCAGCAGGGGCAGGGCTTCGACGTACGTCGAGCGCAGCTTCGTGTAGGACCGCCATTCGAGAAATCTTGTCGATCGCCGGATGGGCGGGCCGCAGATCCTCGAGCACGGCAGCATCGGTCGAAAAGCCTGTCTTGGTACGCCGCCCACGAGGCAGATTGAGCTCGTAGAAGAGGACCTGCTCAAGCTGTTTCGGGCTGCCGATCGTGAACTCGTGACCGACGTCCCGGTAAATCTCCTCCTCCAGGCGCGAGATCTCGATCGCAAACGCCGTCGAAAGGTTGGCCAGGGCCGCCCGGTCTATGGCAACTCCAACCGCTTCCATCGTCGCCAGAACCGGGATGAGCGGCAGCTCCACCTCGTGAAGCAGCCGACTCAGGGCCTCGTCCGCGGCGAGATCGGCATCGATCGGCTCGCGCACGGCCGCAACCGCGGCAGCCTGCAACGCGGCGTGATCCGCGCCTCCCAGCTCGCCGTCCTTGGGCAGCTCAACCTCCAGCCGCTCGGAGCAGATGCTTGCCAATGTCTGGCTGCGCAGTGCTGCGTTCAGGATGTAGGCGGCGATCTGCGTGTCCAGACTGACCGCGGGCAGATCCCGAGCATCACCGAACACGCGACCGGTCGCCGTCGGATCCTTGCGCGCGAGATCCCATACGAGCAGCTGCTTCGTTTCGTGGCCGACGAGCGGCCGGCCGGCGGAAAGAATCAGATCGGCGAAGCGCTGCGCGTCATCCGAACCGGCTGTGACCAGCCGGCCGGCCGCGTCAACCACGGCGATGCCGAGCAGCTCGCCGCGCCGCGGCCGGTGATCGGTCAGGGCCACGCCCACGGTCAGCTCGTGCTGCCGGCTCAGCCACTCAGCGACGTCAACGGCGTCGGCGAAGCGCTCCGCCCGCGCCGGGTCGGCCAGCTGCTGCGTGAGGCGCTGGACCGCTCCGCCAACGGCGCCCTCCACGGTCGGTTCGGTGGCGAGCGCGACGTCCGATGCCCGCAAGTGACCGTCCGACGCGGTCTCGGCACCCGCCGACCCCGCCGCTCCGAGGTCCAGGCTGAGCTGCATGCCGCCCCCTCCGCCGGCTCCGGCTGCGGCGCGCTCGGCGGCCGATTGCCGGCCGGCTACCTGAACCGCGGGGATCGGGGCACTGCGGTCTGCCTCGCGCAGCAGCTCGCCCGGCGTGCGTGCTTCTTCGCCAGCCATGCCGGGCAGGCGCTCGACGAGCGATCGGAACTCGAACTCTCGGAACAGGCGCAGGACCTCGTCACGGTCGTAGTCTCCAAGACGGGCCGCCTCAAGGTCGAGGTCGATGGGCACATCGGCGCGCACCGTGACCAGGTCACGCCAGCGGAAGACATCGTCCCTGTTGTCCTCGAGCTTGAGCCTCAGCTTCTCCGGTTGAACGTCGGCGATGTTGTCGAAGATGCCGTCGAGAGAGGTCCAGTCCTGGACGAGCTTGGCGGCGGTCTTCTCGCCCACCCCGGCGATGCCCGGAATGTTGTCCGTCGTGTCGCCTTTGAGCGCCTTGAAGTCGATCATCTGCTCGGGCTTGAGCCCGTAGCGCTCCATGACCTTGGCCGGGTCGTAGAACGTCGTCTGCTGAACGCCGCCGCGCGTCGTCATCAGCGTGGTCTGGTCGCTCACGATCTGGAGCAGGTCGAGATCGCCCGACACGATCGTCGTCTCCACCTCGCGATCCTCCGCCTGGTGAACGAGCGTGGCGATCAGGTCGTCCGCCTCGTACCCCTCGAGCTGATAGATCGGGACGCCGAACGCCTGGATGATCTGGCGCACGATCGGAAACTGCTCGCGCAGGTCGTCGGGCATCTGCTTTCTCGTGGCCTTGTACTCCGCGTACTGCTCGTGGCGAAAGGTTGGCGCGGCGAGGTCAAAGCAGGCGATCACGTAGTCCGGCTTTACGTCCTGGAAGCCGCGTAGAACGATGCTCCAGAAGCCGAACACGGCGTTGACGAGCGTCCCTTTGCTCGTCGTCAGCGGCGTGTTGATCAGCGCGAAATAGGCGCGATAGATGAGGCTGTTCGAATCGAGGAGCATGAGCCGCTTCACGGCTCCGAGTGTACCGATCGGGACGCTGGCGACACCCGCGCCGAGGACGAGCGCCTAGCGAATGAGCGGGTCCGCGTAACGGCGCCTGGCGACGGTGACGACGCCCAGTATGAGGAGCGCAAGGAGCGCAATGAGCAGCCCCACGACCGTCAACGACAAGTGATCCAGGGACGACTGCGCGGCGGTCGGCACCGATGCCTGGCCCGCCACGGGGCCGGGCGCAGAAGTGGGAGCTGGAAGCTGCGCGACATTTGCGCCACCGGGCGGTGAAGCCTGTGCCGACAATGGCGTCGCGGGCGCCTGCCACGCAGGAGGCGCAGATTGGTCCGCAGTCGGCTGTTGCACAGACATGTCTGTGGGCACTGTCGGAACGACATCGACGCCCTTCGCCGGTGCCTCGCTGGGCGCGGCGTTGAACTCAGGCGCTGCGCCGCTTGCCGCAGGTGCTTGCGGCGAGGCGTTCGAATCCTCGATCAGCGCCCGCGTCGGCTGGGCCTGTCCGGCGGGCAACGGAGTCGATGACGAGGCGAGGCCGCCGGTGACCTGGGCAGCCGCGTCCGGAGCTGCCTCCGGGGCTGCGCCAGCAGTCAGGCTGCCGATCGGAAGCGCGCCGACGACGACGAACACGAGGCCTATCGCCAGTGCAGCGCCGGCCAAAGGCTGGAGCACACCCCAGCGCGGACCTGAGAACCCGCGCATGAGTCGTTCCAGCCACGAGCCACGCAGCGCAGCGGCCGTCTGTGCATCGATTTCGGAAGTCTCTCGTGCGCTTGATGGCAGGCAGCTCAGCGTTGCGCGCCGAGATCAGGACGATGTCCGCCGCCAGTGCCGCGCACTGATCGCAGCCTTCGACCAGGCGACGGGCCTGATCCAACTCGCCCGGATATGCGTCGCCGGCCGCGTACCTTGCGACCAACACGTGATCGTGTTGGCCATGCTCCTGGCTCAGGGATCGACTGTCGCTCACGGCCTTCTGACGTCCCTAATCCCGCAGCAGTTCCACGTCGCTGCCCAGAAGATCTCGAAGCGCGAGCCTGCCGCGATGAATGCGCGACTTGACGGTACCCAGCGAAACGTGGGTCATGTCGGCGATCTCCTGGTAGTCGAAGCCTTCGACGTCGTACAAAACGATTGCCGTTCGTTGGTCGGTCGAGATCCGCGCAAGCGCACTTTGCAGCAAGGAAGCCGTGCTTCGGCGCATGGCCTCGCGCTCCGGAGAAGCATCCTCTCCGGCTGGCGGCTGCCACGCGTCGTCTTCCCATTCGGGATACGGATCAGCCGGCCGGCGCTTGCGGTAACGCAGGATGTCGGTCGCAGCGTTGAGCGCGATGCGTGTCAACCAGGATCGGAAGGAATCGCCGCGGAAGCGGTGGATGTTGCGGTAGCAGCTGAAGAACGCCTCCTGCACCGCATCGGCCGCTGAATCACGGTCGTTGACGACCCGAACCACGAGTGAGAACAGGTAACCCTGGTAGAGCTCCACGAGCTGGTTGAATGCGTCAAGGTCGCCGGCGACAGCACGTTCCACGAGCTGGCGATCGCGCGCGTTCGACTGCTCGTCGAAGGGCCGGCGGGCATCGCGATTCGCCGGTGGGGTCGGAACGGCTGGCTCGGAGTCGGTCGCCACAGCTGCGCGGACGATCTCCTCCACGAAATCAGAGCTCCCCAACGTGCGGGCCTGCGCGCCGGGCGGCAATCACCGACAGTGCGCCGAGTCTAGCAAAGGACGACGGGTCGACGGCCTCAATTGTCCAGGGGCGCCATTGGTGCGGCGGGTGGGATTCGAACCCACACGTCCTTTCGGACAATGGATTTTGAGGCCATCGTGTCTGCCGTTCCACCACCGCCGCGCGCCTCGACTATAGCCGCGTCCGCCGGAGCCGAGGGTGCCACACTCAGCGATGCACAGGCAGCAAGTTCGCAACTCGGAGGATCTCGCAACCTTGGCAAGCCTCATCTGGGCCATCGTGGTCCTGCTCGTGGTCCTGTGGCTGGTCGGCCTGGTGGCAAACATCGCGGGTGGCCTGATCAACATCCTGTTGATCGCTGCGATCGTCCTCGTCGCCTACAACCTCTTCGTCGGTCGCCGGCGCATCTGACACTGGCCCGCTGGTCGAGCGCGTGATCAACCTTTAGGCTGGCGCGACGCCGTGGCGACCACGCCGCGGAAACTGGAGACGGAGGTCAGCGTGTTCGCGTCCAGGAGTCTCGAAATTGCGCAGATCCAGCATGGCCACGACGGCGAGTGGCACGACATGACCGAGGTCACCGACACGTCCAGCGCGAACGAGGATCCCGAGCGGGGCTGGTTGCGCGGCCGGATCTTTCGCTGCGCGGACTGTGATACCCAGATCCGCGTGCAGGTTCCCGATGAGCCAACGGAGACGATCGAGCCGCTCTGACGCGGCGGTCACTGCGCCGCGAGACGCAGCTCCACGGATCGTCGCCCGACTTTCCGATCGATAAGGGCGAGAAGCTCGGCGTCATAGGCAACGCCCACGCGCAGGTCCATGCGCTGCATTCGGCCGTCGGCCGTTGGCACGTACAGGACCACCCTGGTCACCCCGGGTCGCTCGTGGATGATCTCGCGCAGCGCGCCGAACGCCCGCACTACCTGCTCCTGGCCGTCGCGCGCGAAGTGGATATGCAGAGCCTGATCAGGAGCGGCCTCGATCGGCTGCGTCGTGGCGTCCTGGGCCGCCATGACGGACGCAGCTACCTCGTCCGGGAACGGCGGCTCGTCGTCGTCCGCGACCGCTGACGGCGGCGCAGGAGCCACCGCGGTGCGAGCGCCGCCGCCGATCCGAACCTCGATGGTTCCCGTCATCTCACCGCCGCGCAGCGGAGACACGAGCGGGATCGACCTGACGACGGAGGCTTCGGCGGCTTCTGGCTCAGCCACGCGAACCGGGCCGTCCGCCTGGCCACGGCCGTTGCCGTTACCGTTGTTGCCCGCGCCGAAGCCGTTCGACGGCCGCATCGATCGGCGCCCACGGTCCATTCGACCCAGCTGCCGGGTGAACTCCGCCGAGCCCATCCGCTGGCCGTCCTCCCACGTCCAGACGGCATCGGCGAGGAGGACCGTCTCGTCGCCCTTGTGGTCGACGCGGCCGGCAACGAGCAGGATCGCGTCCTCTGCCCAGGTCGGCTCCGTCTGCTCGTATACCTTCGGAAAGACGATGACCTCGATTGCCCCCTGGAGATCCTCGAGCGTCGCCACGCCCATGGTCGCGCGCGACTTGGTGATCACCTTGCGCACTTCCGTGACGACGCCGCCGACGCAGATACGCTGCTGATCGAGCTCCTCTCCGAGCTCGCCGCTGTACGCCGTGACGTACTCGCCGATCACGCCGGCCAGCTCACCCAGTGGATGGTCCGAGAGGTACAGGCCGAGCAGCTCCTTCTCCCAGCGCAGGCGCTCGCGGGGCATGGCCTCGGAGATGTTGTCCGGCAACGGCCGCTCGAGCACCGTGGCGTCCGCGCCCGAATCGAAGAGCGACACCTGGCCGGTGAGCCTGTCGCGCTGGGCCGCCTGGCCGGCGGCCAGGGCATCGTCGAGGGCGACCAGCAGCTGCGCCGGATGGCCAAGCCGATTGAGGGCGCCGACACGGATCAGCGACTCGAGCACACGCCGGTTCACGAGGCGCAGGTCGACCCGATTGCAGAAATCAGACAGAGACTTGAAGTCGCCGCCCTCGGTTCGCGCCGCCACGATGGATTCGATCGCCCCCTGGCCGACGTTCTTGATCGCCAGCAGGCCGAAGCGGATGGAATCCCCTTCGACCGTGAAATCGAGGCCCGAGGCGTGCACGTCGGGCGGCTTCACCTCGATCCCCAACCGGCGGCACTCGGCGATGGCCGCCGCCACCTTCTCGGTCGTGTCGCGGAAGGCCGTCAGGACCGAGGTCATGTACTCGACGGTGTAGTTCGCCTTCAGATACGCGGTCTGGTACGCGATCAAGCCGTAGCACGTCGCGTGGGCCTTGTTGAAGCCGTAGCGCTCGAAGGGCTCGAACGCCTTGAACACCGCGTCGATCGTCTGCGGCGGGACTCCCCGTTCTACGGCGCGCTCGACGAACTTCTCTTTCTGGGCGCGCAGGACGTCCGACTTCTTCTTGCGGATGGCGTAGCCGAGCGTGTCGGCTTCCGGCCCGGTGAAGCCGCCGAGGGCCATCGACGCGGACATGATGTCTTCCTGGTAGACGAAGATTCCGTACGTCTTCTTCAGGTACGGCTCGAGCAGCGGGTGCAGGTAGGTGACCTTCTCCTGTCCGTGCTTGCGCCGGATGTAGGACGGGATGTTGTCCATGGGTCCCGGCCGGAAGAGGGCGACCATCGCGGCCAGATCGAGCACGGAGGTCGGCCGCAGCTCCTTGACGTAGCGACGCATGCCCGGCGACTCAAGCTGGAAGACGCCGGTTGTCTCGCCCGAGGCGAGGAGCTCGAACGTCTTCTTGTCCTCGAGCGGCAGATTGTCGATGTCGATGCGTTCACCGCGCTCGCGCTCGATCATCTCAACGGCCTGGCGCAGGATGGTCAGGTTCGATAGTCCCAGGAAGTCGAACTTGAGCAGGCCCAACGCCTCCACGCCGTGCATCTCGTACTGGGTCATCAGCCCGTCCGAGTTTGTGGCGTGCTGAAGTGGCATGAGCTCGGTCAGAGGCTCGCGGCTGATCACGACGCCGGCGGCGTGCGTGGAGGCGTTGCGCGCGACGCCCTCGAGCTGCTCGGCCAGCTCGAGCAGCTTGCCCACCTTCGGGTCCGCGTCACGCATCTCGCGCAGTGCCGGTGCGATCGTGAGCGCTTCCTCGAGCTTGATGCCGAGCTGGTTCGGGATGGCCTTGGCGATGCGATCGACCTCGCCGTAGCCAAGTCCAAGGACACGGCCGACGTCGCGAATCGCTGCGCGGGCAAGCATCGTCCCGAAGGTGATGATCTGCGCGACGTGGTCGCTGCCGTACTTGCGCGCGACATAGTCGATGACCTCGCCGCGTCGCGCGTCCTCGAAGTCGACGTCGATGTCCGGCATGGTCACGCGGTCGGGGTTGAGGAAGCGCTCGAAGGGCAGCTCGTAGAGGATCGGGTCGACCGGGGTGATGCCCAGCGTGTAGGTCACGATCGAGCCCGGGGCGCTGCCGCGGCAGGTCGTCGCGATGCCCTGGTCGCGGGCGAACTGGACGAAGTCGGCGACGATCAGGAAGTACGCCGCGTAGCCCATGGTGATGATCACGCCGAGCTCGTAGTCAAGGCGCTTCTGGAGCTCGTCGGTGATCTGGCCGTAGCGCGTACGCAGCCCTCTCTCGCACTCGGCCCGCAGCCACGATTCGACCGTGTGGCCGTCCGGGACGGGGAAGTCGGGCAGGAGCGTCTTGCCGAGCGGCAGCTCCAGGTTGGTCATCTCGGCGATCGCCCTGGTGTTGGCGATCGCCTGGGGCACATCGCCGAACAGCGCCGCCATCTCCGCGGCGGACTTCAGGTAGAACTCCGGCGACTCGAACCTCATCCGTCCCGGCGTGTCGAGGTTCGATGCGGTGCCCACGCACAGCAGCACATCGTGTGCCTCTGCCTGCTCGCGCCGGACGTAGTGCAGGTCGTTCGTGGCAACGAGCGGGATGCCCGTCTCGGGCGCGAGGCGAAGCAGCTGCTCGTTGAGGCGGCGCTGCTCGGCGAGGCCGTGATCCTGGATCTCGAGAAAGAAATTGCCCTTGCCGAGGATGTCCTGGTATCTCGCCGCCGCCCGCCGAGCTTCGTCCCAGTCATCGACCTCGAGCGAGCGAGCCACCTCTCCGGCCAGGCACGCAGACATTCCGATCAGGCCCTCGGAGTGCCTGGCCAGGAAATCGTGGTCGATGCGCGGCTTGTAGTAATAGCCGTCGATATGGGCGCCGGTGATCAGCCGACACAGGTTCTGGTAGCCGGTCCAATCGCGCGCGAGCAGCACCAGGTGATAGGGCTTCTCGTCGGCCTTGCCCTCGCGATCCGTCATGGATCTGCGCGCTACGTATGTCTCGACGCCGATGATCGGCTTGATGCCCGCCGAGCGACATGCCTGATAGAAACCGACCGCTCCGTACAGCGCGCCATGATCCGTCACGGCCAGCGAATCGAAGCCGAGCGTCTTTGCCTGCGCAACGAGCTCATTTATCCGGCCCAGCCCATCAAGCAGGCTGAACTCGGAATGGACGTGCAGGTGCGTGAAGTCGTTCGGCGCGACAGTCAAGAAAGCTCCCCTCCGTGGCGTCTCGACAGTAAGGCCGCGAGCCTCGCATCCGCCAGCGGCTTATCCCCGAAGTTCGTCCACGAACGATCCACCAGCGGATCAGTATAGAACGTGCGTTCTAGCCCAAGAAGGACGCTCAAGACCTTGTCATGGCGCGATCCGGCTGGAGCAGGAACGGCGCCAGGTAGCCGGTCATGTTCGATAGCGGCAGCACGTCCGGATGCAGGTCGATGCCCAGCGAACGGGCCATGAACGCGCGTCGATCCTGGATACGCCGCCACATCTGCGGATAGCGCTCCGCGAGGATCGCGCGCAGCCACTCATCGGCCAGCGCAACGCCGTCCTCGATGTTGGTCGTGAAATAGTCCGTGCCGGTGGCCGGGATGATGTCGACCTGGAGCGCCATACCCGAGCGCAGCTCGACCGTAGAGCCTCGCCAGACGGGCGAGTTGACCCACTCGTCGAGGCTGATCTGGTGGCCCGGGTTGAGAAAGATGCCGAAGAACCTGTCGCCGAGGCGGCGGGCGACGATCTCGTACAGGGCACCGCCCGTCTGGCCGACGTGGAGCGCCTCGAGCCACTCCCCCACCGCCTCGAAGTACGGCGCGACGAGCTTGTCGACATAGTTGCGGATCGGCCCGGGCAGCTCTGTGCCGTCCTCGACGATCCAGCCAGCCCGACACGTCAGCGCGCCCCAGATGCCATAGGCAGTGGTGAAAGGGTCGCCGCGCGCGATCCGTCGGTCGGAGGGCGACAGGAGTCCCAATTTCGCGCGCGGGCCGGCAGTCAGCATCAGGTGGCACGAAAGAGGAGTCCCGTTCCAGCCCAGGAGCGCAACCGCGTCGTGCTCGCTCATCCCGGGCCGCAGGTCCCACAGCAGCCGACGCACGCCGTTCGAGACGTGACACGCGGCCCACTCCAGGTACGCGATCTGCTCGGGCTCGTTGATGACGCGCAGGCCGTCCTGAGCGTCAATCAGCAGACCAGTTGCGTTGGTTACCCGGTCCGGGCCGCACATGCCGCGCACGGTGTCGACGATGTACGCGGGCACGTCGGTCATCCACGGCTGGGCGTAGCTCTTCCAGCCGATGAGCCCGACGCGCGTGCCGCTGGCTATGCCCTCATCGGACAGGATCTCGGTCAACGGTCGGGACCGGTCGCGCGGTTGGCTCGGCAGGCTGAAGTCCTGGAACAGGTGACGACGCGGCGCGACCGGCGCGGTTCCGGCCGTCGCCCAGCACTCATTGCCGACGAGGATCGCGACCTCGTCCGCGCCGACGACGAGCAACGCTTCTTCGAAGCGTGGATCGAAGCCGGTCAGATACGAGATGTTGGCGCTGTGCTCACGGTCTGCATAGACCAGGACGACGTCCATTAGCGAATCGGCCATGCGCGCGCGCAGGCGCGCGAGGCGGTCCATATATAGCTCGCCCGGAAGCAGCGGCTGAGTGTCCGGATAGCCGAAGGCCGGCAGGTCGACCCACTCGAGCCGCGCACGGCCCCGCGGAGGCGCGTTTGCGGATGCGAGTCGAGGGGATCCTGCCCGTGTCATTGGCCGATTGGCGCCGGCGCCGTGCCCGCTTCAATCACGTACGTCTTGTTGGCCTCGACGGTCTGCCAGTCACCCGCGCTCCCGTCCGGCCACGTGATGCGCACGTCCGCGCTGGTCGATTGACCCAGGCCAAAGTGGACAGGCACGAGCTCGCCGCTGACGTGGCCGCCACCGATCGTCAGCTCTCGTTGCTGTGTGCCATTCGCCGTCCGCACCTCGATCCACGAGCCGATCGCGTCGCGGTTTGGGCCTTCCTGCCTGAGGTCGAGCCCGATCCAGCTGCCCATCGGCTGCGGAGCCGACTCGGTCCCCGAGCCCACGTTGCGGTAGACGCGCACATTGGACACGCGGTCGACGATCACGAGATCCAGCAGGCCATCGTTGTTGAGATCCACGATGACCGCGCCTCGCGACTTCTGGTACTGGTCGATGCCGCTGTCCGCGCCCGATTCCACGAAGGTTCCGTCGGGCTGCCCGAGGAACAGGTCGCTCGGGTCGTCCATCGCATAATCGGCGACCTGGTCGATGTTGCCCTTGGAGACGTACAGGTCGATACGTCCGTCGTTGTTGAGGTCCTGGAACTCAGAGTGCCACGCAGTCGACGGCAGGTGGGTGTCACCGACATACGGCCGGGTTGCCGTCACACCGAGCTTGAGCGCGCTGTCGGCGTAGTCCGGCTGGCTCGCTCCGTCGGCGAGCATCTGGAGCTTGCTATCGCCCTGACTGGTCAGGTAGTAGTCGGGATAGCCGTCGCCGTTGACGTCGTAGTCGCCGATGCCCATGCCCCACACCTTGAGCGTCTGCCAGCCGTCCGCGGCCGTGTACTGCGTGGGCGGCTCGCCCGGCGCGACGCGCCACAGCTGCTCCTGGCCGTTGCTCAGCTCACCGTAGTAGTGACGGTCGTTGCTGACGCGCAGGTCGCGCCGGCCGGAGCGGTCCCAGTCGGTGAAGAGGAGCGATAGCGTGCACCATGATGGGGACAGCTCGATGGGCGCGGCAAAGCCCGCTCCGGCCGGCGCGGGATCGAAGAGCTGGTTGTCGACGCACGCCTGGGTGCCATCGGCCGCCTCGGGCGTCAGATAGTTGCCCACGGCAATCGTCGGCCACGTCGAACCAGTGTCCCACTTGGCGCTGAATGCGGTCGACCACTCGCTTCCGCCCGCAAACTGCCAGTCCTCGTTGGCACGCCGGAAGTCGCAGTTGCCCAGGCCGCGCAGCAGCACGTTCTCGCCGTGCCGGAGAACAGCCAGGTCGATGATCCCGTCACCGTCGAAGTCGATCGGGTACGCGCCGGTGACGGCGGTCATGTCGGTGGCGTCGCCCGGTCGCGCGGCGAAGCTGAGCGCTCCGCCCTTTTGCGACTGGTTGACGAAGAGTGTCGCAGGCGAGTCACCGCCGGCCAGGTACAGGTCCGGCAGGCCGTCGTCGTTGCAGTCGAATGCGGCCACGCCTCCTCCGACAAAGTAGTCGAACTCGCCCGTGTACTCGTGAACAACGCCGGCGGCGAGGGCCTCATCGACAAAATGCGGCGGTGCACCGGCTGCGTCGGCAAGAAGTCGGGGCACGGTCACCGCGGCCAGCACTCCGACGGCGATAAGGGCTGTCAGCGCTCCCGCGGCGACGAGTCGCCGATTGGTCAATCGGCGCCGCGCGTCTCGGCGGCGGACGCCGTGGTGGGCAATGGCGCGGGGCCGCGCGCGCTGTAGCCGTACAGTGCGATCTCGTCGGCGCGCCCGTGATACATGGCCACATTTGCGGGCGTCCTGGCTCGGAAGCCGTCGACCAGCCGGTTGTACATCGAGAAGCCGGCCGCGATCAGGATGGCCAGCTGGACATCACCGTCGCTGGCGCCGGCAGAGCAGGCCGCGTCAACATCGCCAAGGTTCAGCTCGCGGGCATCGCCCCCAACCTTGCGCGCGATGCGCAGAAGTGCCTGCATCTTCGGATCGAAACCCTGCGAGGAACCGGTCTTCAGAGTGTCCAGCAGCTCGATCGCACCGGTGTCGCTGTCGCGCTCCAGAAGCGCCGTGGCGTGCGCGGCGTGCGAGTCCATGCAGAAGAAGCAGTCATTGGCTGCCGAGACCGCTGTCGCGATCATCTCGCGCTGCGCACGCGACAGCGTCGCACCTGGGTAATCATCGACGAGCAGCTGATCGGCGAGTCCGCGCAGATGCGTCCCCAGCTTGGGTGTCAGGCTCATCGCTACACCGATGCCCGGCACCTCGGGCAGGCCACCGACTATCGGCTCCTCCTGTGCGCGTTGCGCTCGTTCGTCGTCGCGTGCCATCTCAACCCCTGCAAGAACGGGAACCGGTCGTGAACATCGGCCGGACAAGCCCCCGCCGTATGATGCCCCCGCTGAGGCGATCGCGTCGAACCGCCGACCCGGACGGACCGGTCGCCCTCCTCACGAGAACGAGGGTTCAACCGTCACCATGACCGCACGCACATTGACCTTGGGTGGCGCCAGCTATCCGGTCGTGCTGCCGACCCTTCGCGACCCGCGATTGCACGTCGCGACCGTGATCATCACGATCCACGTTCTGGGCCAGGTCTCGCTCGGCTTCGCCGTCAGCATCCCCCAGATCCTGGCCGCGATCGTCACCTGCGCGGTCATTGAGGTCGCGATTACTTTCCGCCAGACCCGGTCCCTGGTGTGGCCAGCGAGCGCGATGCTCACCGGCAGTGGCGTGGCGCTGATCCTGCGCGTCGTAGGGACGTCACCAAACGATCACTGGACGACCTATGGCTGGGAGACCTTCGCCATAGTCGCCGGTCTGTCCCTGCTGTCCAAGTACGTCATCAGATATCACGGCTCGCACGTCTTCAACCCGTCCAACATCGGCCTGGTAGTGACGTTCGTCGTCCTTGGCGCGTCGCGCGTGGAGCCGCTCGACTTCTGGTGGGGCCCGATCAGCCCCGGGCTCGTGCTGGCGTACGTAATGATTCTTGGCGGCGGCCTGCTCGTTACGCGCCGCCTGAGGCTGCTCGTTCTCGCCGCCTCGTTCTGGGCCGTGCTCGGCATCGGCCTGGGCGTGCTCGCGGCATCGGGCCATTGCATGACGGCCAACTGGGCTTTCTCGCCCGTGTGCGGCTTCGACTACTGGCGCGTGATCGTCACGTCGCCCGAGACGCTGATCTTTCTCTTCTTCATGATCACGGACCCCAAGACCGTTCCCGGCGGCCGGGTAGGTCGCGTCGTCTTCGGGTCTCTCGTTGCGGTCGCCAGCGTGCTGGGAATGGCAACGCAGAGCGACGAGTTCGGGACGAAGGTGGCTCTGCTTGCCGGCCTCGTTGTCCTGTGTGCGGCGCGCCCGCTGCTCGACCGTCTCATTCCCGCGGCGAAAGCGACGAACGACACATTCCGAGCCTTCTTCGGCGGGCTCGTGCTCGGCGACCCCGTGTCGACCCGGCTGTCACGCCGCGTGGCGGGAGTCGGCGTGACGATCTTCGCGCTGCTGCTGTTTCCGGTCGCGGTCGTGCTGGCGGGGACTCCGTCGCGCGGCTACGTAACCCCCGACACAACCGAGCTCCTGACCCGGACACCGATACATATCGATCCGGCCACCCTGCCGTCGATAACAGTTGCCCAGGACGTCATCGATTTCGACCATGACCTTGCCGACACGGGAATTCAGCAGGTGCTGGTGACCCTGGCCCAGAACCTGGAGGTCGAGAACCAGGCCCTGCTTCGGGGCGACGAGTCATTGCTCGAGGCCGTGGATCACGGCGACCGTCTGATCCAGATGCAGGCCGCCCTCAGCGAAGCCCAGTCAAGCGGCATGACGACGTTGCGCCATTACCACTTCGACACCGTGGACGTGTCGCTGCTCGTGCCTTTTGGCAAGCAGACGGGCCTCAGCCTGGGCTTCCACGGCACAGGCACGGTCACGATCGAGACCTACGACAGCTCGGGCAGCATGCAGTCGACGACAACGGAGCCGTTCGACACGATGTTCGCGGTTCGCCGCGCGACAGGTGACCGGTGGCTGAACGTGGGTGAGCTGCCACCGCCGAGCTAGACGCCGCGTCGCGCGGCTAGCCCCAGGATTGCTCGGTAACCGGGCGGAAGGCGACCTCGAGGATGCGGTGGTTGCGCGGCCTGGTGAGCACGAACAGGATCGTCTCGGCGACATCCTGGGGGCGCATCATGCCGGCCAACGCGGGCATATCGGGCGTTCGCCCGGTGCCCATGGCGAAGTCTGTTGCGACTCCGCCGGGGCAGACGTTCGTGCAACGGATGCCAAGCGGCAGCAGCTCGTGGTCGAGGGCGCTGGTCAGACCGACCTGGGCGAATTTCGAAGAGCAGTAGACAGCCTCGTTGGGCAGGCCCCGGCGGCCCGCCTCGCTCGCGACCGTGACGACGTCCGCGGCGTCGCTGTTCATCAACTGAGGCAGCGCAGCGCGCAGCGTATAGATGAGGCCTTTCACGTTCGTGTCGATCATGTCCTCGATCTGCTCGTCGGGCACTTCGAGGAACGGCCCGTAGCCGCCGACTCCGGCGTTGCCGATGACGATGTCGAGCGCACCGTACGTCTCGACCGTGGCAGCGACCATCGCCTGCACTGACTGAGGATCGCGCACATCGCACGCGCGGACGAGCGCACCCTCGACGCCCGGGTTCTCGCCGCGGCGCGACGCGAGGGCAAGGCGAACGCCGTTCTCGGCGAGGAGTCTTGCCGTCGCGGCGCCTATGCCACGACCCGCTCCGGTGATTAACGCGACACGTCCAGCCAAGCGTTCCATTCGATCGACTCTCCAGGTAAAGAAAATCAGCGCTTGACTGCGCCGCGTGAGATTGTAGGAGTCTTACACAATCATTTGGCGCAGAGGATTACAAACTGTTGGATCAGCGCCGCCTGGAACTTGGTCTCCGAAGCGAAACGATCCGCCGCGCGAACCTGAGCGCGATCGTTCGCGCTCTGCACGTCAACGGTCCTCTCTCGCGCTCTGAGCTCGGCGCGCGCACCGGCCTGACGCGCAGCTGCCATTCGCGTGCTCATCGGTGAGCTGACACATGCCGGCCTGGTGGAAGAGACCAGCGGGCTGCTGCTTGGCATGCCCGGCCGCCCTTCGACCCTCGTCCGCATGCGTGCCGATAGGGCGGTCGTTCTGGCGCTGGAGATCGCGGTCGACTATCTCGCTGCGGCGATCGTCGGTCTCGGCGGTCAGGTTCTCCGCTCGGCGCGCATCGACCGTCAGCGCAGCAGAGTCATCGGCGGACGAGACGATCGCCGATCTCGCACGAGTTGCGCGAACCCTTGGGGACTTCGAGGACGGCGCACACGGCCACGAGCAGCTGGTCGGGCGTGGCCGTGGCCTTCTGCGGGATCGTCCGGCGGACTGATGGCGTCGTTGTCATGGCGCCGAACCTGGGCTGGTCGGAGGTGCCTCTCGGCCAGCTCGTCGGCGAGGCGCTAGGGACGAGCGTCAACGTGCTCGTCGCAAACGAGGCTGACCTCGGCGCGCTCGCGGAGCACCGGCGCGGGCGCGGTGCCGGGATCGACGACCTGCTGTTCATCTCAGGCGAGGTCGGCGTCGGCGGTGGCCTGATCGTCGACGGACGGCCCATGACCGGTGCGTTTGGCTTCGGCGGCGAAGTCGGACACATGCCGCTCAACCCGGATGGTCGCCCCTGCGGCTGCGGCTCGACAGGCTGCTGGGAGACCGAGATGCGGCGAGACGGCACTCCTGACCGCGCCGGCCTGCCCGTCGAACGGCGGCCGTGGCGCGGTCGACGAGGTGCTGCGTCGCGCGGCCCGAGGCGACGAGCAGGCCTGGCTGCCCTGGAACATCTCGGTAGCATGGCTTGGGCGCGGCATCGCAGGACTTGTCAATATGCTTCAATCCGCGCCTGGTCGTCGTTGGCGGGCTCTTTGCCCGGGTCTATCCATACATCGAGGAGCGGATGAACAAGGACGCGGCCAGGTTGGCGCTTCGGCCCTCATCTGCGGTGGTTTCGATCGTGCCGTCGGCGCTGGGTGTCGAGGCTCCCTTGCTCGGAGCTGCCGAGCTGGCCTTCGAGCAATTGCTCGACGATCCAACCTCGGTGACTGAAAAAGTGTCTTCACAGAATGGAGGGTGGTAGCGTAAGGAGAGCGGTAAGACGAGGGGGGCGTGTCGTGTAACTCAACAGAGGAGGAGTACTACATGTTCAATAGGCGAGCCGTGGCCCTGTTCGCGACCTTGGTGGTCGTGGCGGCCGCGTGCGGTGGCAGTGGGGCGACAACGGCACCTGCCACGCAGGCACCTGCAACGCAGGCACCTGCCACCCAGGCACCGGCAACGGAGGCGCCTGTAACGCAGGCACCTGCAACAGAAGCGCCCATGTCGGAGGCGCCCAGCGCAACCGCATGCAAGGTCGGCGTGTCGTGGAACAACTTCCAGCAGCCACGCTGGGCAGCACACGACCAGCCGAATATCAAGTCGACGGTCGAGGCCGCTGGCGGAACATACCTCGACTTTGACGCGAACCTGAGCAACGAGCAGCAGGCGACGGACATCCAGACCATGCTCAACCAGGGCGTCAACGTCCTGATCGTGCTGGCCCAGGACACCACCGCAGTCACTGCCGTCCATCCAGGCCGCGCATGATGCGAACGTTCCTGTCATCGCATACGACCGCCTGATCGAGGATCCTTCAGATCCTGTACATCACGTTCGACAACGTCGGCGTCGGCCAGGCAGAGGCATCCGCGATTCTCGCCAAGGTCCCGCCCGGCACGACGGACGCGCCCGCGAATTACGTCCTGATCAAGGGCGACCCGGGCGACCCGAATGCCTCGACCTTCCTGCCGAGTGGCTGGGACAATGCCGGCCTCAAGGCCGCCGTTGATGCGGGCACCATCAATATCCTTAACGGACCTGACGGCACGTTCACCGACGCGTGGAAGACCGAGAAGGCCCAGTCGAACATGGAAGCGATCATCGACAAGGCCGTCTCTGACGGCACGCCGATCGACGCGATCCTGGCCGAGAACGACAGCACGGCGCTCGGCGTCGTGGGTGCGCTCACGGCCAAGAGCTATGGCTATCCGCCCCTCAGCGGTCAGGACGGCGACATCGCCAACCTGAACAATGTGGCGCTTGGCAAGCAGTACGTCGACGTTTGGAAGAACGCCAACGAGCTCGGCAAGACAGCCGGTGCTGCTGCACTGTCACTCTGCGCGGGCGGCGATATGGCCTCCCTGACACTTCAGGACGGCCTGATCGATCCGTCCGTCGCGCCGACGGCAGGTCTGACGGCTCAGCCGTTCACGACCCCGGGTGGCAACACGGTCAGCTCGTTCATCCTCCAGCCCACGCCGCTCACCGCGGACAACCTCCAGTTGGCCGTAGACGGCGGGCAGATCACCAAGGACCAGCTCTGCGCGGGCGTCGATCCGACGTCGGCGACGGCACCAGCCGCCTGCCAGTAGCAGTCTGACGACTGATCTAGTCAAACGGACCTGCGCCCCCGGAAGCCCGGGGCGCAGGTCGTTTCTCGACCACGTCCTGCTCCGAAACCGATCAGCGACCAGGGAGGGCCATCGTGACGAACGTGGCCGAGCACGGCGCCGGTTCAGGGTCAGGCCCGACAGCCTTCGCGCCGATCGATCCGCGGGCTCTTTGCCCAGACCGAGATCGATCTGCGGCTGTTCGGGATGCTTGTCGCCCTCGCGCTCATCTTGCTGACGTTCAACGTCCTGAGCGACGGCAAGCTGATCCAGCCGGTGAACATCCTCACGATGGCTGTCCAGGCGTGCGGCATCGCGATCATCGCGACCGGGATGGTCCTCGTCATCGTCTCGCGCAACATCGACCTCTCGGTCGGTTCGCTCGTCGGGCTGATCTCGATGAGCTACGCGCTGCTGATGACGGACTGGTTTCCGCACATCTTCGGCATCGGGCCTGACGTTCCCTTCCAGTGGGCGCTGGCGCTGGTCTTCGGCATCGGCATCGGTGCCGCTGTTGGCGCGCTCCAGGGCTTCATCATCGCCTACATCGGCGTGCCGTCGTTCATCGTCACCCTCGGCGGGCTGCTCGCGATCCGCGGCTTGATCTGGTACCAGTCGCAGGGAGCCGCCGTCACTGGCCTCGATCCCACTTTCCAGCTCATCGGCGGCGGCGCGCTCGGCTCGGCGGGCGAGCTCGTCACCTGGGCGATCGGAATCATCGGCTGTATCGCCATCATCGGACTGCTCTACAACAATCGGCGTCAACGCCGGCGCTACGGCTTCCCGCTCCGTCCCATGTGGGCTGAGGTGCTCATCGCGACCGTCGGAAGCGCCGCGGCGCTCGGCCTGTCGTGGTTCGCGAACAACAGCTTCTGGCCCAAGGGTCTCGCCCAGAGGTACGCGGAGGCGAATGGCATCACGCCACCTCCCGGTGGACTGCTGATCCCGACCGGCTTTCCCTACCCGGTCCTGTTGCTCATAGGCGTGACCCTGGCCATGACCTGGCTCGCGAGCCGGCGCCGTTTCGGCCGCTATGTCTACGCCTACGGCGGCAACCCTGACGCGGCCGATCTGGCCGGCATCAACACGCGCTGGACGATCCTCAAGACCTTCGTCCTGATGGGCGTGCTGTGCGCGCTCGCGGCCGCCATCGCCGCCGCCCGACTGAACGGCTCCACGCTCGATATCGGTACCAGCTACGAGCTCTACGTCATCGCCGCCGCAGTGGTTGGCGGCACGTCGTTTGCCGGTGGCATCGGCACCATTCCGGGTGCCGTCATAGGCGCGTTCGTGATGCAGTCACTGTCATACGGGCTGAGCTTCATCGGCGTCAACTCGCCCGGCCAGAACGTGGTCGCCGGCGTGGTGCTCATCCTCGCGGTCGGCTTCGACACCTGGAATCGTCGCCGTGGCGGCGCGCTTGAGCGAAAGGAGGGACCGAGACATGACCGTCGCAACCCAGAGCCCCCTCGTCGAGATGCGCAACATCAACATCGCGTTCGGCGGCGTGCATGCCGTGCGTGACGTCTCGGTCGACCTCTATCCCGGCGAGCTGATCGGGCTGGTCGGACACAACGGCGCCGGCAAAACGACGCTGATGCGCGCGCTTTCAGGCGCGCATCCGGCCGACAGCGGCCAGATCTTGATCGAAGGCAAGCCGGCGAGCATCAAGAACCCGCGCGACGCCAAGAACTACGCGATCGGAACGATCTACCAGACCCTGGCACTGGCCGAGAACATCGATGCGCCCGGCAACATGTTCCTGGGGCGCGAGCTGACAACGCGTATCGGCTCGCTCGACGACTCGAGCATGGAGTCCGAGACGCGCAAGATCATGAACCGGCTCAATCCCAACTTCACAAATTTCAAGCAGCCCGTCGAGCACCTGTCAGGCGGTCAGCGCCAGGCGATTGCCATCGCCCGTGCTATCTACTTCAACGCCAAGATCCTGATCATGGACGAGCCGACGGCCGCTCTCGGCCCGGCTGAGACGGCGCAGGTCCACAGCCTGGTCCGCCAGCTGAAGGCCGACGGCATCGGCATCTTCCTGGTCAGCCACGACATCCACGATGTCTTCGACCTGTCCGACCGGATATGCGTCATGTACCACGGCCGCGTCGTCGCATGTCGTCAAGCCAGCCGACGTGACTTCTGACGAGGTGCTGGGCATGATCATCCTCGGCAAGAAGCGCGGCGAGGCGACGGAGGAGGAGCTCGCGGAGCTCGCTACCTGAGACGCACGGCGCACGGGCGTCGCTGGAGAGGGAGAGCCCGACGTGCCTGATTTCTTTGCCGACGTGCCCGACCGTATTCCTTTCGGCGGGCTCGACTCGGACGAAGCGCTGAGCTTCAAGGTGTACGAACCGGATCGAGTCGTCCTCGGCAAGCGCATGGAGGATCACCTCCGGGCCGGGGTCTGCTTCTGGCACTCGTTCGCCTGGGATGGTCGCGACATGTTCGGCATCGGCACGATGGACCGGCCGTGGCTGACGGCCACGGATGACGAGATGGCCGCGCGCCCGGACGAAGATGGCCGTCGCGTTCGAGTTTTTCTCGAAGCTGGGTACGCGCTACTACTGCTTCCACGATCGCGACGTCTCGCCCGAGGGCGACAGCTACCGCGACTTTCCGCGACGAACCTGGACGCGCTCGCGGATGACGCCGCCGGGTACCAGGAGCGGACCGGCGTCCGCCTCCTGTGGGGCACGGCCAACCTGTTCACCCATCCGCGCTACCAGGCCGGCGCCGCGACGAACCCCGACCCGGCAGGTGTTCGCGTACGCGGCCGCGCAGGTCAAGCACATGCTCGAGGTCACGCAGCGCCTGGGCGGCGAGAACTACGTCCTGTGGGGCGGTCGCGAGGGCTACGACACGCTGCTCAATACCGACCTGCGTCGCGAGGCAGACGCAGCTCGCTCGATTTCTGCACCTCGTCGCCGAGCACAAGGCGAAGATCGGCTTCACCGGACAGTTGCTGATCGAGCCCAAGCCAATGGAGCCGACCAAGCACCAGTACGACTACGACGTCCAGACGGTCTACGGCTTCCTGGTCAAGAACGGCCTTGAGCACGAATACAAGGTCAACATCGAGGCCAACCACGCCACCCTGGCCGGCCACAGTTTCCACCACGAGGTGGCATATCGCCGTGGCCAACGGCGTCATGGGCAGCGTCGACGCCAATCGCGGCGATCCCCAGAACGGCTGGGACACGGACCAGTTCCCGAACTCGGTCGAGGATCTGGCCATGCCGATCTACGAGATCCTGCACAACGGTGGGTTGGCTCCGGGCGGCTTCAACTTCGACGCCAAGCTGAGGCGCCAGAGCATCGACCGTAACGATCTCTTCTATGCCCACATCGGCGGGCTGGACACCCTCGCGCGGGCGCTGCTCGTCGCTGCCTCGATGACCGAGAACGATGCGTTGGGCCGGCTGCGCGATGAACGCTACGCCGGCTGGGACGGAGACCTGGGCAAGTCAATTCGTGATGGACAAGTCTCGCTCGCCGAACTCGAGCAACGCGTCGCCGAAGGCACGATCAACCCGAATCGGGCGTCGGGTCATCAGGAAATGCTCGAGAACATCGTCAACCAGCACATCTGGTCGGTCGAACGCAGCGCGCATAGCTGAACGGCGATCAATGCCGCTCGTTCTGGGCATCGACGTCTCGACTACGGCGACAAAGGCGGTCCTGCTCGACGGCCACGGCACGGTAGCCGCTGTCGGAGTCTCCGAGTACGGCTACGAGGTCCCTCGCCCGGGTTGGACGGAGCAGGATCCACAGCTTTGGTGGGACGGTGCCGTGCTGGCCATCCGCAAGGCGCTCGAGGGCGCCGCTGTTGACGGGTCGGCGGTCGCCGCAGTTGGCCTGACCGGCCAGATGCACGGCGCCGTCCTGCTCGACGCAGCCGACGCCGTGCTCAGGCCGGCGATCCTGTGGAACGACCAGCGCACGGCCGCTGAGTGCCAGGTCATCCGGGACTCGGTCGGCGCCGAGCGGCTCATCGAGATCACCGGCAACGATGCCCTGACCGGCTTCACTGCTCCCAAGCTGGTCTGGGTCCGCGACCACGAGCCGGAGATCTGGTCGAAGCACACGTCACGTCCTGCTGCCCAAGGATTACCTGCGCCTTCGGCTGACGGGCGAACACGCGATGGACAAGGCCGATGGATCGGGCACGATCCTGTTCGACCTGGCGGCCCGCGACTGGTCAGATGAGGTCCTGCAGGCGCTGCGCATCGATCGCGGCCTGATGCCGCCCACCTACGAAGGGCCGGTCGTCACAGGCGCCATCACTGCGCAAGCCGCCGCCGCAACCGGCCTGATTGCCGGGACGCCGGTCGTGGCCGGCGGCGGCGACCAATCGGCCAACGCTGTTGGCGTGGGCGCCGTCGCGCCCGGGGTCGTGGCCCTCTCATTGGGCACGTCCGGTGTTGTCTTTGCAGCGACGGACTCGCCCTTGTACGAGCCTCTCGGCCGCGTCCATGCCTTCTGCCACGCCGTGCCCGGTCGCTGGCACATGATGTCGGTGATGCTCTCCGCGGCCGGCAGCCTGCGCTGGTTCCGCGATGCACTCGCTCCGGAAGTGGAGTTTGGCGACCTGGTTGCGGCCGCCGCCGAGGTCGATGCTGCCGCGAGCGGCCTGTACTTCCTCCCCTACCTGACGGGCGAGCGCAGCCCGCACCCGGATCCCGGCGCGCGCGGTGCGTTCGTGGGCCTGAACGTGACCCACGACCGGCGCCACATGACACGTGCTGTGCTCGAGGGTGTCAGCTTTGGGCTACGCGACGGGATGGAGCTGATGGTCGCGGCGGGCATGGCGCGCCCGGTGCAGGTTCGGGCGTCTGGCGGAGGCCTGGCAAGCCCGCTGTGGCGACAGATCCTGGCCGACGTCCTGGGCGCCGAGATCGCAGCGCCGAACACGACCGAGGGCGCCGCGTACGGCGCCGGGGTGCTCGCTGCGGTCGGCGCCGGCTGGTTCGCCTCGGTCGATGAAGCGTGCGCAGTGCTGGTCAGCGCCCGGCCAGTCGCTTCTCCGAGCAGCGCGCAGGCAGGTTATGCCCAGCGCTATCTCGACTATGTCGAGCTATACCCGGCCCTCGCGGATTGGTTTCACCGGCCCTCCGCGCCATCCTGAGCGCGGTTCAGTCGGACGCGGCTGTCTCGAAGAGCAGATCGATGACGCGCATGTTGTTGATCGCGTCGGACGGCTCGAACGGGAGAGCGGTCCCGTCCAGCACCGCAGCCGCGAAGACCTCGGCCTGGACGGTGTACGGATCCGCTGTGTCGAAAGTGATCGTCTCGGTCGACGGCGCCACCGGCGGGTCGCCGCCCGCGGTGACGTAGATCTCCGTGGGCCGGTCCGGGGGAATGTTGAACGGGATACCGATCGAGATCCGGCCGGTGGTGCCGTAGATGTGCACGCGCTGGTCGCTCTCGGTGCGTGTCGAGCACATGAACGTGGCCACGCCGGTGTCGAACTCGAGGACGCCGCTGGTAAGGACGTCGACACCCATCTCCGGATCCCGTACTGCCGAGCCCACGACTCGATGCGGTTCGCCGTCGAACAGCAGGCGCGACAGGTTCACGCAATAGCAACCCACGTCGTAGAGCGCCCCGCCGCCAGCCTCGAAGACATTGCGGATGTTGGTCGGATCGTCGTTGTAGTAGCCGAAGAAGGACTCCACGGCGATAAGGCGACCGATTCTTCGGCTGGCGACAATCTCGCGCACCTTGCGCCACGAAGGATGCAGGCGATACATGAACGCCTCCGCCAGCAGGACACCCTCCTGTTCGCAGACCGCGACTATCCGCGCCGCTTCGGCCGCGTTCATCGCCAACGGCTTCTCGCACAGGACGTGCTTCTTGGCCCGCGCCGCCGCCATCGTCCATTCGGCATGCAGGTGGTTGGGCACCGGGATGTAGACGGCATCCACCTCGGGATCGGCCAGGAGCGCCTCGTATGAGCCGTGCACGGTCGGGATCGACAGCGCCGCGGCGTACTCGCGCGCCTTGTCGATGTCGCGCGACGCCACGGCGACGATGCGATTGCGCGCCGCCCGCTGCATCGCCGGCACGACCTTCGTGCGTCCTATATCCGCGGTAGAAAGGATGCCCCAGCGCAACTCGTCCATGGCCAGATTGTAGGAAGCAGGCGCCGTGCTAGCGTTGCCCGCAAACATGCCACTGCCAGATGAAGTATGCGTCGCGGGTGACGAGATCGAGCTTGTCGTCCTGCCCGGCGCGGGAGCCCGAATGCATAGCCTGCGACTACGCGGCGCGGAGCTCCTGCGATGCCCGCCCGACTCCGCCGACCATCTGGCCGACCCGCTTTTCTGGGGTGCCTACGTGATGGCGCCATGGTGCAACCGGATAACCCCCGAGACGGTGACGATCGGTCGTCGGGCCGTCGATCTGGCGCCCAACTTTCCCGACGGTTCGGCCATTCACGGTCAGGTCTATGCAGCGCCCTGGGAGCAGGTCGGGGACGCGACGTTCGCGATCGAGCGCGACGGCGAAGGCTGGCCGTGGCGCTACCGGGTGGAAATCTCCTACTCGGTCAGCGACGTTCGCGTCGCGATCAGCCTGCGTCTGCAGAACCTGTCCGACGAAACCATGCCGGGCGGCATCGGCCTTCATCCGTGGTTCCCGGTGCCCGTGGACGTCCGCATCAACAGCGGCCTGACGTACGGCTCCAACAGCGGCCCATCCACCGTGCCCGTGCCCGCGTTGGGGATCCTCGACGTCCGCTCGCGTCAGCCTCTGAGCACCGGGGTCGACGCGACGTGGTCAGATCCGGACGAGCCGCCGGTCGAGCTGTGGTGGCGAGAGCACGGCATCCACGCAACCATGCGGGCGCCCTCTCCGACACTCCATATCGTGGCTGCCTATGCCCCGGAGCGCGGTGCGATAGCCGTCGAGCCCGAGACGAACGCGCCGCAGCCGTTGCGGCGCTACGTGCGCGGCGAACCCGGCGCCCTGACCCCGATCGAGCCGGGAGGCTCGATCGAGCTGCCCATCACCATCGATTTCGACACGATTTCGTGACCGTCGGCCGGGACACCGCGGGCGACGCCGCGGAGGACAGCGATGCAGATCGAATTCGACACCCTGATCGCTACCGCAATTGAGAATCTCCCACCCGAGTTTCGGGCGCAGCTCGACTCGGTAGCCATCGTCGTGGACGATTACGCGACTCCCGAGCAGCTCGCCGCGACGCACAGCCACGGCCTGTTCGGCATCTACCAGGGCATTCCCCGTACGGCACTCGGCGCCGATGGCGCGCCCTATGCGAACAAGATCACCCTGTTTCGGGCGCCGCTTCAGGCGCACAGTCGCGGCTCACATGACCTGGCCGCGCTCGTGGAGGAGACGCTCTTCCACGAGATAGGACACCACCTGGGGATCAGCGACGCTCGTCTGTACGAGCTGGCCCGGGAGCGTCGCCAGCGGACGTAGCAGTCTCGTCCCTCTGATCGAGCAGCCACGGCCGCTCACTGAATACGTCGGTGATGAAACGGCCCACCAGGCCGGGTGGTGGCTCGTCTTTCACGCCGACAAGGAGCAGTTCGAGAGCCGTTTGGAGCTCGACGGTGAGCGAGGCGACTCCCTCGCGGTCGGCCCGCCGCCCGGCCAGCGCCACGACCGGGCCGACGCGCATCGTCACGCGCTTGCCGAAGCGCAGCCAGCGCGTGCCGATGATCGCCATCGGCACAACTGGCACTCCGGCGCGCAACGCGAAGAAGGCCGCTCCATCCTCGAGTGGCACGATTTCTCCCTCGCGGTCCGACAGTCGTCCCTCCCCTGCGAGAGCGAGCACGTAGCCTGCCTTGAGCACGCTCGTCGCTCGTCGGGTGGTGTCGATCAAGTCCGTCTTCGAAGGCCGGAACGGCACGGCCATGTGCGACCAGCGAATGAGGGCGTTGCGCCAGCCCGTGCCCATGTCCTCTTCCTTGGGTCCGAAGATGAAAACGGGATGCCGCAATGGCCAGTGCGACGCCAGCAGGAATGGATCGACCCAGCTCGGGTGGCTGAAATTCAGGAGATACGGAGGCTCGGGCAGGGTGTCGAAGCCATCGTGTCGTACACGCAGGTAGCACCCAACAAAGAAGCGGATTCCGTAGCGCAGAAAAGCCCGCCGCAGCGGGCCCGGAGGCTGCGGCGTGAACCTGGGTACGCCGTCGGCCTCAGGCGCCTGCGACGGCTTCCTGCTCAAGGACAGCGATCTGCGGCAGCGCCACAGGCGGAGGCACTCCCTGGGTGTCGCGCTCCAGCTCGTCAAGGAAGACCGGGACCAGGTCCGGATCGAACTGCTTGCCGCGCAGTCGAAGCAGCTCGTCGCGCACTCGTTCGTGGGCCTGGGCGGGCTGATACGGCCGGCCGTGGACCATGGCTTCGTACGCGTCTGCAACGGCGACGATGCGGGCGCCGAGGGGGATGCCCTCGCCACGCAGCCCATCTGGATAGCCGCCTCCGTTGAAGCGCTCGTGGTGGTGACGAATGATCGGCGCAAACGTGCGCGACGCGCTCAGCGGCCGACAGATGCGCTCGCCAATCTCAGGATGGCGGCGCATCAGGCTCCATTCATCGTCGCTCAGCGGTCCTTCCTTGCGCAGCAGGTGCTCGGGCACGCCGATCTTTCCGACGTCATGCAGCAAGGCGCCGTACGCGACCGCCTCGAGCTCCTCGCCGCGTAGGCCCAGGTTGGCCCCGACGCGAGCAGCGTGATGGGCCAGCCACCGACAGTGGTGGACGAGACCCAGATCCTTTGCCTCGACGGCATTGGCCAGTGCGGCCACGATCTGCGTCGCCCGTTCGAGCGACGTGATGGCCCGACGCAGGCGCATTGCGCTGCGGATGCGAGCGAGCAGCTCGACCTGCTGGACCGGCTTGGTCAGGAAGTCGTCGGCGCCTGCGTCGAGCGCGGCGACCATGTCTTCCATGGACGTGTGGGCCGTGATGACGATCACCGGCAGTGTCGCGGTCACCGGATCGGCACGCAGCCTGCGGCAGATTTCGAAACCGTCCATCCCGGGAAGTGACAGGTCGAGCAGAACCATCTCCGGCGCGTGCTCGACGATCGCGCGCAGACCCATTTCGCCGTTGCCGATGCCAAGAGAGTCGTAGCCCTCACCGTCGAGCACGCGCATCAGCAACGAGCGCTGGGTGGGCTCGTCCTCGATCACGAGCACGAGGGGTTTGCGATTGGCCAGCAAGGCGGCGACGGTAACTTCGTCGACACCGCCGTTCAGGTGCCCGTCGGCAGGCACGTCCTGCACGCCCATGATCCTCCTGCTGTGCGGCCTCGATCTCGGCGAAGCCGAAGTCTCAGGTCCCTGCGGGCACGCTCGGAACCGGCCGTCCGAGTATGCCACGCAAAGGCGGTCGCGATGGAGCGCGGATGCAATCGTGCGGCAATTCCTTGCGAGCCCGACGCGGGGCGAATAGCATGCGTTGCGAGGGTCGGAGAACTGTGCGAATGACGTCGGTTCGCGACCAGAGGAGGAATCACCAGATGCAAATTCGTAAGTCGTTTGCCCTTGGGGCGGCGACGGTCGTGCTCATCGCTGCGTGCAGCGGCGGCACGGCGACAACAGCCCCCAGCACCCAGGCGCCGGCCACTGAGGCGCCTGCGACGCAGGCGCCGCCGACGGTCGCGCCGGCAACGCCGACCATGGCCCCTGAGAGCATGGCCCCCGAGACGACCGCGCCTGAAACAACGGCACCGGAGACGACCGCGCCTGAAACGACGGCCCCGAGCACGCCACAAGCGGGCGCGTGGACTGTCGCAGTTGTGACCGACGTCGGCACCATCGACGACAAGAACTTCAACCAGTACTCGTACGAGGGCGCACAGCTCGGTGCTCGCCTGATCGGCGCAACCGATCCGGCGTATGTGGTACCCGCCGACGCCTCTGAGTACGCCTCAGACATCCAGAGCTTCCTGGATAACGGCGCCAACATGATCGTCACCGTTGGTTTCAACCTCAACAACGACACTCTGGTGGCCGCCAAGGCGAACCCGGATGTCTGGTTCATCGGCGTCGACCAGAACGCCTGTGTCGATGAGACCGGCGCCCCCGACAGCACGTTCACGTGCGCCGGCGATGCCAGCCAGCTGCTGCCGAACTTTGTCGGCCTGCAGTACCAGGAAGACCAGGCGGGCTACCTCGCGGGGATCGTCGCGGGAAGCATCAGCCAGAACAAGACGGTCGCCGCGATCGGCGGCATCAATACCGTTCCGGCCGTGGTGCGCTACATCCAGGGCTTCGAGCTCGGCGCCCAGTCGGTGAGCAACAAGATCAACGTCAAGACGGGCTACGTGTCCACGTCGGACTTCGGCGTCGCGTTCAACAACCCCGGCGAGGGCAAGAACTACGCCGACCAGTTCATCCAGACCAACAATCCGGACGTCGTCTTCCAGGTCGCAGGCAAGACCGGCAACGGCATCCTGGAGTCGGCCTGCTCGAACGGCCTGTACGGCATCGGCGTTGACGTCGACCAGTGGCTGTCACTGAACGCCGACAACGACCCTACCTATCAGTGCATCGTGACGTCGGCCGAGAAGCACCTTTCGAACTCGGTCTCCAACACGATCCAGCAGATCTACCTGGGCACTGACCTGGGTCTCGACCAGTTCGGATCGTTGCACTTCAACGCGACGAACGATGGCATCGGTGTCTCTCCGGAGCACGATGGCAAGGGGCTGATCACGCCCGACATCCAGACCCTGCTTGACACCGCTCTGGCGGGCATGCAGGACGGGTCACTCCAGACCTGCCCGGACAATTGCGGCTCAGCCCAGTAGGGGGGCCCCAACCAAGTTGTAGCCAAGAGCGGGTCGCGAACTCCTTCGCGACCCGCTCTTTCTTTATCAGGGAGAGCCAGCGTCGGTGACAACGGAGCCACCAACGACCGTCGCCACTGTCGACGAGGTTCCCTTAGCGCACGCCACGCCCGCGCTGGAGATGCACGGCATCACGAAGCGCTACCCGGGCGTCGTCGCCAACGACCACATCGATCTGAAGATCGAGCCGGGTGAGATCCACGCCCTGCTCGGCGAGAACGGCGCCGGCAAGACGACGCTGATGAACGTCCTGTACGGGCTGGCAGTGCCCGATGAGGGCGAGATCCTGCTCGACGGCGAGCCGATCAAGATTGCAGGACCCTCTGACGCGATCGCACGCGGCATCAGCATGGTCCACCAGCACTTCATGCTCGTGCCCGTACTGACCGTCGCCGAGAACATCATCCTGGGCGAAGAGACCCTTCATCCGGGCGGCTTCATCGACCACGGCGCGGCCAGCAGCCAGATTCGCGATCTCGCCGAGCGCTTTGGATTCGAGATCGATCCGGACACAAAGGTCGCAGCCCTGTCCGTCGGCCAGCAGCAGCGGGTCGAGATCCTCAAGGCGTTGTACCGCGACACGCGGATCCTCGTGCTTGATGAGCCAACGGCGGTGCTCACGCCGCAGGAAACAGAAGAGATCTTCGTCCTCCTCCGCCGTCTGGCCGAGAGCGGCCGAAGCATCATCTTCATCAGCCACAAGCTCTATGAAGTGATGGAGATAGCCGACACGATAACGGTCATCCGGCGCGGCAAGGTTGTCGGCCAGCGCCTGCCCGGAGAGACGAGCGAAGAGGACCTGGCCGAGTTGATGGTCGGACGTGAGGTCCTGCTGACCGTCGACAGAGGAAAGTCGACGCCCGCCGGACAAGTCCTCGAGGTCGCTGATCTGCACGTCAAGGACGACCGCGGCCATGAAACCGTCCGTGGCGTATCGCTCAACGTGCGCGCCGGCGAGATCCTTGGCATAGCCGGCGTCGCCGGAAACGGCCAGGACGAGCTGGTCGAGGCGCTTGTCGGGCTGCGGCGGGTCTCGTCGGGCACGATCAGCCTCGACGGCAATCCGATCACCGGGTCGTCGCCGCGCAAGATCCACGAGCACAACATCGCCTATGTACCCGCAGATCGACATCGGTTCGGCTTGATCCTGTCGTTTTCGGTGGCCGACAACCTTGTCCTAACCCGGTACATGAGCGCTCCATTCGCGCGCTACGGGATCCGAAACGACGCCGCCATCCAGGCGGAGGCCGAGGAGAACATCGCCGACTTCGACATCCGCACGCCTTCCGCAACGGTCAGTGCGGGGACGCTGTCCGGCGGCAACCAGCAAAAGGTGGTCGTCGCGCGCGAGTTCGATGGCGATCTGAAGCTGCTCGTCCTGGATCAGCCCACGCGTGGCCTGGATGTGGGCAGCATCGAGTTCATCCACGGCCAGGTGATCAACAAGCGCAATGCGGGCACCGCCGTGTTGCTCGTTTCGGCAGAGCTCGACGAGATCCTTGAGATGTCTGATCGGATCGCTGTCATGTACCGCGGGCAGATCGTTGCCGAGCGCGATGGTCGAACGGCCGACAAGAACGAAATCGGACTGCTCATGGCCACCGGCGGCAAGCAACATGGCGACGCCGATGGGCCACCGGTATCGGGCAAATGACCGACCAGCCGACCGTGGCTCCCGAGCCGCCCGAGCCGTCGCGTCCTGGCACGGCCGAACAGCCCGGGAAGGCGCCTCGAAGCTGGTCCGGTCGCATACGTTCGCTGCTGTTGCAGACGTGGTCGGTCATGGCCATGCCCCTGCTGGCGATTGTCCTGGCGCTCGTCGTCGGCGCCGTCCTGATCGTTCTGACGAGCGTGCTCGAGCCCGGTGCGACTTTCGATGTTGGGCTTCCGCTGCGCGCTTACCAGGCGCTGTGGGACGGCTCGTTGGGCAGCGAGAACGGGCGTGTAACGACCCTCGTCCAGGCTGCGCCACTGATGCTGGCCGGACTGGGTGTGGGGCTGGGCTTCAAGGCTGGCTTGTTCAACATAGGTGCACAGGGCCAGTTCCTGATCGGCGCCGTCTTCTGTGTCGCGGGCGCGACGCTCGTGAGCGATCAGGATCCGCTCATCGCAATTCCATTTTCGCTCCTGGTCGGTGCCATCGCGGGCGCAGCCTGGGGGTTCATACCCGGTGCCCTGAAGGCGTTCTCCGGAGCGCACGAGGTGGTCACCACGATCATGCTCAACTTCGTCGCGCTGGCGACGGTCTCGTGGCTGATTACCGGGCCGCTGCGCCAAGCCCGCTCTCCGCAGCCTGTTACCCCGGACGTAGGCAACGCGGCACTGCCCATCCTGTTTGGACGCGACGGGCACATGGGCATAATCCTCGCCTTCCTGGCCGTCCCGATCATCTGGTTCGTGCTCAACAGGTTGACGGTGGGCTTTGAGATTCGCGCGGTCGGCGCCAATCCTGAGGCCTCGCGCTACGCGGGCATGAAGCCAAAACGACTCATCATCATCACGATGAGCGCGGCCGGCATGCTGGCCGGTCTCGCGGGAACGATCACCATCCTGGGCATCACCCACCGCATGAACGCGACGTTCAGCACGACCGTCGGCTTTGACGCGATCACCGTCGCGTTGCTCGGTCGTTCGCACCCGGTGGGCATCATGCTTTCCGCCCTGCTTTTCGGAATGATGCGCGCCGGCGCCAGCCAGATGCAGATTCAGGCCGGCGTGCCGGCCGAGCTGGTTGACCTGCTGCAGGCCATCATCCTGTTCTTCCTGGTCGCCAGCCCGGTTCTGACCCGGGTATTCAAGCTGCGTGACGTAAAGGCCAACCTGGGCACTACGGACACCATCTCGCGCAGCTACGGAAACGAGGCGATCAGATGACCGACATCCCGGTGATCGGTTTCGTCATCCAGTTCCTCGTTTTCATGGTCGACCAGCTGCCGATCATCAGCCACGCGGCGGTCTCGATTGCGATACCGATCGGCCTGGCCGGGCTGTGCGGAGTGGTGAGCGAGCGCTCGGGCGTGGTCAACATCGGCCTCGAAGGCATGATGCTCACGGCGGCATTCGTCGGCTGGTCGATGGGCGCCCTGGCCGTAGCGCTCCTGCCGCCAGAGCTGGCATCGGCCCGGACGGACGTGTTCGGCATCAGCGTGCCGCTGTTGATCGGCCTGGGTGTGGCGCTCCTGTCGGGCATGATCCTGGCCGCCCTGCATGCGTGGCTGGCAATCTATGTACGCGCCGACCAGATCATCAGCGGCGTGATCATCAATATCGGCGCTGTTGGCTTGACGGGCTACCTGAACACGCTCATATCGTCCGGCTCGCCCCAGGGGGCAGGCAAGTTCACGCCGCTCCAGGTGCCGGAAAACATCGCCAATATTCCCCTCATCGGCTGGCTGATCAATGCCATATTCGATCAGGGCCCAATCGCGATCGGGACGATCATCCTGGTGATCGTCGTGCAGATCCTGCTGTTCAGAACGCGCTGGGGCCTGCGCACGCGAGCCGTAGGCGAGCACCCGCGCGCGGCAGAGACGGTAGGCATTAACGTGATCCGCCTGCGCTATCGCAACGTGATCATGTCCGGCGCGATCGCGGCGCTGGCCGGCGCGTACCTGTCCATGGAGCTGACCTCGTCATTCCAGGCCGGCATGAGCGCCGGCCGTGGCTTCATTGGCCTGGCGGCGATGATCGTCGGGCGCTGGACACCGATTGGCGCGTTTGGAGCCGCGCTTCTGTTTGCGTCATCGAGCGCCATCGGCCGCGCGATCCAGTTCGCGGCGCCGGACAACGGTATGGGTAACTTCCTGAAGGACATTCCGCCCCAGTTCTACGACGCGCTGCCCTACCTCGTGACGATCATCGTCCTCGCCGGAGTCATCGGCCGGAGCGTCGCGCCCGCCGCTGACGGGCAGCCGTACGAACGAGAGGCAGCCGCGTAGAGTCCTCGCCATGAATGATGAGCGGATGCGCGCACTCGACATCATCGACGCGCAGGAAGGCACCGGGCCCGTGCCGATCCTGTCTGCCGACGAATCTGCCGGGCTGTTGGCGCGCAGCCGACGCATCGCGCTGGTCGGCGCCTCGCCCAACCCGGCCCGGCCGTCCCACGGCGTGATGGCCTTCCTGCTCGACGCCGGCTATGAGGTCGTCCCGATCAACCCCAATTGGGCCGAGGTGCTGGGCCAGCGGAGCTTCGCCACGCTGGAGGATGCGACCGCGGCCACGGGTCGCTTCGACCTGGTCGACGTATTCCGGCGTCCCGAGCACACGCCCGACATAGCGCGATCCACGGTCGCCACCGGCGCCGGCGCGCTGTGGCTCCAGATCGGCGTGGTCAACTGGGAGACGGCGCAGATCGCGCACGAGGCCGGCCTGCCGGTCGTCATGGACCGCTGCACAAGAATCGAATACCGGCGAATTCGTCGCTGACTCTCGCCCGCCGAATCCACGCCACCGATAGCCGTCCGCTTATCGGCACTATCTTTAGTTGGACGCTTGGCGGTCCGATCATGCCCAAAGCAGCGCCTGGCGCCGGGCCGTGGCACGACCAGACCCGTGACCCCCTCGTCGGCGGAGGCGAACGGAGTGCGAAGTCGACGATTGCGCGCCCTTCTAGCGATAGTGCCTATAACGCCGAGTCTGAAACCTTCTCCCAGACCGACACGTGCGACGGGCTGTCGGACACGAACCTGGCGCGATTCCAGTCCGCCCAGCGATCCGCGAGGAGCATGCCGGCCAGTCGCGCCATCTCGTCGAGCTCGGCCGGAGGCGAGTAGCGGAACGGTATCGACGCGAGCTGCCAATGGCCGTCGGTCAGCGAGAAATGATGCGAGACCATCGTCTGGCTCGGGATGTCGTACTCGTCGATACCCCAATGGGCGGCGCTCGCATCCCAGACACGAAAGCGCTGGCCTGGAGGCAGCAATTCGGGGCGAGGGTTCTCAACCTCGATCACGAAGCTGCCGCCGTCCACGAGATGCGCGGCTGCATTCCGAAAGCAGGCCATCTGCGCGTCACGCGAGGTCAGGTTCTCGATCGTGTTGAACACGAGGTAGACGAGCGAGAAGCTGCCCGTCGCGCGCGTGGTCGCCATGTCACCGATCTCGACAGGGATCGCCTCGCCGCCCGGCTTGGCGCGCAGCTGAGCGACCATCGCGCGCGACAGCTCGATGCCGTGAACCTCGACGCCGCGTGCGGCGAGCGGCACTGCAATGCGGCCCGTGCCGATTGCGAATTCGAGCACGGGTCCCCCGCGGGCGAGATCGACCAGCGCTGCGACCACAGGTTCGATGGCCTCGGCCGACGACATCGTCCCGCCGTCCTCGTCGTAGCGGGCAGCAACGTCTGCTCCGAAGTACCCGTCGTCGTCGGGCGGAGGCGGCACCGGGATGGTCACCGAATGGCGAAGCCGGCCACGATCAGCACGATGCCGAGCGCGGCGACGGCCGACCAGTTCAGGACCTGCCGGCGCATCATGGCGCGCATCACGTCGGCGCCGGTCGTCTCCCCTTCGGCGGACGTCAGCCGCGAGGCGCCGCGCCACGATTCGTAACGCCTGGAGTTCTCGGCCAACCGATCCAGCTCGCTCATCCGCCGATACGGTCCGGCAACCTTCGCTATCCCGACTGCGAGAAGGACGAAGCCAGCGACCCAGAGAACGATGTCGATCAAGCGTCACCCGTTGCGGCCAGTCGCTCCTCGAGCAGCTGCTGGACAACTACCGCGTCGGCCTGGCCGCGCGTCTCCTTCATCACCTGGCCGACGAGGAACTTGACCACGACGGTCTTACCGGCCTTGTAGTCGGCCACGGCCGCCGGGTTGGCACTGATGACCTTGTCAATCGCCTCGCCGAGCGCGTCACGATCGTTGATCTGGCGCAGGCCGCGCTCGGCGACGATGTCTGCGACGGCGCGTCCGCTGCGCAGATGGTCGGCATAGACCTCCTCGGCGTTCTGGCTGGAGATCTCGCCGTTCGCGCGCATGCTCAGGACGACGGCCAGCTCAGCGCCGGATCGATGGACGAGAAGATCAGGCTCCGACTTCTGCTCGCGCAGGGCGATCTTCGAAAGCATACTGGCAACCTGCTTCGGGTCGGGCTTGCGCGCATCGGAGACGGCGGCATCGAAATAGGCACCGGCCGACGCGACTATCACCGAGGCGTCGTAGGCAGACAGCCCGTAGTCGGCCTGATAGCGCACCCTCTTTGTCGCCGGAAGCTCCGGCAGTGCCGAGCGAATCGACTCCAGCCAGGCCGGATCCGTGCGCAGCGGCGGCAGGTCTGGCTCTGGAAAATAGCGGTAGTCCTGAGATTCTTCCTTGAGCCGCATCGTGTACGTCTCGCCGCGGCCGTCGTCCCAGCCGCGCGTCTCCTGGACGAGCCTCTCTCCCGCTTCGAGGGCGCGCGTCTGACGCTCAATCTCGAACGCGATCGCGCGCTCCACCGACCGGAACGAGTTCATGTTCTTGACCTCGACGCGCGTGCCGAGAGCTTCCGTGCCGCGCGGGCGGATCGAGACATTGGCCTCGACGCGCATCTGGCCCTCCTCCATGGCCGCATCCGATGCGCCGATCGTGAGCAGCAGCAGGCGCAGCTCCTCGGCATAGCGGCGGGCGGCTTCGGCGGAGTGGATGACGGGCTCCGTGACGATCTCCATCAACGGCATGCCGCTCCTGTTGAAGTCGACGAGCGACAGCCGCCCACCGCCCGGCGCGTCCTGGTGCTGGAGTCGGGCCGTGTCCTCCTCGAGATGTGCGCGCAGGATGAGCACCTCGACCTCGCCCTGTGAGGTTTCGACCGTGAGCCGGCCATTCGAAGTCAAGGGCAGGTCGTACTGCGAGATCTGGTAGCCCTTGGGCAGATCGGGATAGAAGTAGTTCTTGCGATCCCAGCGCGTCACGTCGGGGATCGACGCGCCGATCGCCATACCCGTCGCCAGAACGTGTTCGACGGCACGCTTGTTGATGACCGGCAGCGCCCCCGGCAGTCCCAGGCAGACCGGGCAGGTGATCGTGTTGGGCTCCGCGCCGCGCACGTCAGTCGAGCAGCCGCAGAACATCTTCGAGGCGGTTTTGAGCTGGACGTGGATCTCGATGCCGACGACGACCTCGTAGGCGGTCTCGGAAGCGACGGTCATGGCTCTAGACTGCCCTACTTCCCTGTTCCGCGCACCGAGCCGGTTATCGGCGCGAACTGCCCGTCGGAAAGCAGGCAGTGGATCGTGTGGTCGCCTGAAGCCCAGCCCTGATCGTCGGGGCTCGCATACGAGATCGTGTAGCGCGACTCGTTCCATGGGACACCCACGTACGACTGGAACGCCGCGTCGCACTGCGACTGCTGGAAGGCGCCGATCGCCTCGTAGCCCGGGAACACATCGGCGTTGGGGTAGTCAAGGACGCTGAAGACCTCACCATCGTGCGCCGTGGAGCAATCGACGATGGAGTAGGCGCGGACCTGGTCTCCATTGGCGTCGACGCTCTGCGTCTCGTTGTAGCAGTCACCGACGTTGAGATCCCCACCACTTTCGCTCGACTGGCAGGCGACCAGCACGCAAAGCAACGCAAACGTCAAGAATTCCGCTAACCAGCGTCCTCAACGCAGCTTGTCGACGAACGCCTTCATCCGCACGAGCGCCTCCTCGAGCTGCTCGTAGCTCGTCGCGAGAGTCGCGCGGACATGACCCTCACCTGATGGCCCGAACGCATTGCCTGGCACGACGGCGACCTTCTGCTCGTAGAGCAACTTTTCGCTGAACTCCTCGCTCGAGAGCCCGGTCGAGCGGATCGACGGAAAGGCGTAGAAGGCGCCCTTCGGCTCAGCCGCCGTCAGTCCCATCTGGTTGAGCCCGTTGACGAACATCTGGCGCCGTCGGTCGTACTCCTGGACCATGCGCTCGACGTCCGGCTCGGCGCTCTTGAGCGCGACCAGAGCGGCGTCCTGGGCGACTGTGGGCGCGGACATGATCTCGTACTGGTGGACCTTGACGATGCCTTCGAGCAACTCTCGCGGAGCGCAGACGTAACCGACGCGCCAGCCGGTCATCGCGTATGCCTTCGAGAAGCCGCCGATCGTGATCGTCCGGTCGCGCATGCCGGGCAGGCTCGCCACCGGAACGTGCTTATGGCCTCCGTAGACGAGCCGGTCGTAGATCTCGTCGCTGACGACGATCAGGTCGTGACGTTCGGCGACGGCCGCAACTGCGCGCAATGTCTCCAGGTCGAGAACTGCACCGGTCGGGTTGCACGGATAGCCCATGAACAGGACCTTGGTGTGCGGCGTCACGGCCGCCTCGAGCTGCTCGGCCTGGAGCGCAAAGCCGGTCTCGGCCGTGGTCGAGACGAGGACGGGGGTGCCGCCGTTGAAAAGGATCGCCGGCAGGTACGCGACGTACGAGGGCTCGTGCAGCAGGACTTCGTCGCCGGGGTCGGTGATTGCGCACATGGCCGCGGCGACGGCTTCTGACGCGCCGACTGTTATGCAGATCTCCGTGTCCGGGTTATACGACAGCCCGTGCAGACGCTCGAGGTGGCCCGCCAGCACTCGTCGAAGCTCGACGGTCCCGTAGTTGCTGGTGTAGTGCGTTCGACCGGAGCGGAGCGAACGCACTCCCTCTTCGACGATCTGTGGCGGCGTGTTGAAATCGGGCTCGCCGACTCCAAGGCTTATGACGTCGGGCATCGTCGCAATGACGTCAAAGAACTTGCGAATGCCCGACGGCGGGACTGCGCGGACCCGCTCTGACAGGCGCGATTGGAGAACCGACGTTTCAGTCGTCATCTAACCCTCTGAACTCTGGGGGGAGTATAGGAGCAGGCGAAGCGAAAACTCGGGCGCGGGCTCTCAGCCATTCTTAACTTGACCGACTCAATCCTGCGGTACCACCATCGGCTCCAAGGAGGTGTGCTGTGAGCCTCACGCACATAAGTCGTGCCGTCGTGGTCGGGTCGCTCGCGTCGGGGCTTCTCCTGGTCCCCGCGCACAGCACCGAAGCGGCGACGAGCGGTCCCACCGTCATCGCCGTCCACCGCAGCGGCGCCGTCGACATAAGCGGCCAATGGGCCTTCGGCACAATCGCCAAGATGGCGGTTCCAGCCGGCAACTGGCTCATCACAGCGACCGCGACGATACAGGGCACCGAGCCGGTATTGGCCACGTATTGCGACCTCGTCGCCGGCGTCGACTCATACGAAGCACGCACAGATCCGACGTATAACTGGACAGGCTCATTCGCCGCGATGGAGCTGCAGCTCGCGCACCATTTCGCCAAGTCGGGATCGGTGACACTGAAGTGCGATCAGGGCTACTGGCTGGGCGACACCATGATCCGGGACGTCCACGTTACTGCCATCAAGGTCGGCCAGCTGACGGTCGGTGGAGTGACGTATGGCAGCGGATCGCCTACGGCGATCTCCGGAGCGGACTCAACACAGCGGCTGTACTTCGATACGGCCGTCCACGACGTCGAGGACTTGGCCTTGCCTGCGGGAACCTGGCTCGTTCGAGCGACGGGATGGGGCTTCGGCAACACGTCCGGTGACCGTGTCGACTGCAGCCTCGCTTCCAGCTCCAGTACAGCCGACACCCTTATCGAAGACTTCGAGAGTTTCGCGAGTCGCAGCATCGGGCTCGAGGGAATCGTGGCCCTTTCCGCGCCTGACCACGTCTACGTCCATTGCAAGGACACATACGCCAACTGGTCGATCCGCGGCAGCGCAATATCGGCGATAAAGGTCGGAACGCTCAAGTACGGGCACTTCGGTTCCACGCTCGCGACCAGCGGAAGCGGCTCGCCGACAGTAATAGGCGCCTACAGCGACGACGCCGGTCCTATCGCCCCGAGTCAGGCGCTTCACTCGATTGCCTCCTTGTCGATCCCAGCGGGTGCGTGGTTCACCACGTCTCACCTTTCGCTGTTGTCGGGTGCCCAACCGAACGTCACCTGCCAGCTCCAACTCGCCCGCGCGACCGATCAGGGGCGATTGATCATGGACGCGTCGAGTTACGCGATCGGTTGGCTGGGTTTAAGCCTCACCCGGAAGTTGTCGAGCTCGTCCAAGGCAAGCATCTCGTGCGGCCAATCCGCCAAAACGAACGAGGTCCTGTTTGTGCACGACAAGATCTTCGCGATCAAAGTTGGGAAGCTGACGGATACGGCGCTGAACTAGGCCGCACTTCGCGCGATTGGGCTGGGGGTCAACGGGTCTTCGAGTGCGGCGAGGTCGCGCGGTTCGATCTTGCGCCAGGCGTCGTCGCGCGTTATCGCTTCGTACGCCCGACCGAGCTCGAACAGCCTCGCTTCATCCCATGGCCGACCGATCAGCTGCAGGCCTGCCGGCAGACCTTCGGACAGACCGCACGGCACAGACAGCCCGGGCAGCCCGGCCATGTTCACCGGCAGTGTGCATGCATCGGACAGGTACATGGCAACCGGATCCGCCAGACGGCTGCCGAACTTGAAGGCGACCGTGGGGCTCGTCGGCGCCACCAGCGCGTCGACCTGCTCGAAGGCAGCGTCGAAGTCGGTCTTGATCAGCGTCCGCACCTTCTGCGCCTTCAAGTAGTAGGCGTCGTAGTAGCCCGCCGATAACGCGTAGGTGCCGAGCATGATCCGGCGCTTTACCTCGGCTCCGAAGCCACTCCCGCGTGTGGCCAGGTAGTCGGCGATGTAGTCGCCGCCGGCTTCGCGGACGGAGTGGCCGTAACGGACGCCGTCATAGCGCGCCAGGTTCGCCGAGGCCTCCGCCGGCGCGACGATGTAGTACGTGGCCAGGCCGTAGTCGGTGTGCGGCAGGTCGATGTCGACGATCTCCGCGCCGGCCGCGGCCAGCCGCCCGACGGCATCGCGGATCAGCTTCTCGACGCCGGGCTCCATCCCCGCCACGAAGTACTGGCGCGGCAGACCCAGGCGGACGCCCTTGAGCGACGCGGCAGCCTCGTCGTCGCTCTCCGGCAATGAGGAGAGGTAGTCCGGAACCGGGACCGGAGCCGACGTCGAATCGCGGTCGTCGCGGCCGGCGATGACGCCCAACAGCAGCGCGGCGTCGCGCACGTCGCGCGCAAAGGGCCCGATCTGGTCGAGCGAGCTGGCGAAGGCGACGATGCCGTAGCGACTGACCCTGCCGTAAGTGGGCTTGAGCCCGACCGTGCCCGTCAGAGCCGCAGGCTGGCGAATCGAACCACCGGTGTCCGTGCCGATCGAGAGTGGCGCCTGGTAAGCCGCAACGGCCGCGGCGGAACCGCCGCTGCTGCCGCCCGGGACACGGTCCAGATCCCAGGGATTGGCCGTCGGCCCGTAGGCCGAGAACTCAGTCGACGAGCCCATCGCGAACTCGTCCATGTTCGTCTTGCCCGGCAGCACGGCGCCGGCAGCGCGAAGCCGCTCGGCGATGTGCGCATCGTAAGGACTGACGTAGCCCTTGAGGATCGCGCTGCCGGCGGTCGCGGCGTCACCGCGCGTCAGCACCAGGTCCTTGAGCGCGACCGGAACGCCGAGCAGGCGCGGCAGGTCGGCTTTGTCCCGGGACGCCGCGAGTCGTGCATCGGCGTCGCGTGCGTGGCCGAGCGCCAGGTCCCGGTTCCACCACACCCAGGCGTGGAGCGCGCGGTCCGTGCGATCGATGCGGTCAAGGTGGGCGGTCGTCAGCTCGACCGAGCTGAAGTCGCCGCGGCTCAGTCCGGCTCCCATCTCGCGCGCGGAGAGTCGGGTCAGGTCAGCAGACATGGCACGTTGTCTGGCACTCAGTTGCCGTGTTCACCGAGGATCGGCGGCACGACGAAGTAGTCGCCGGAGCGCTGCGGCGCGAGATCGAGGATCTCGGACCGATCGAGGCTGGGTCGCAGCTCGTCCTCGCGCAGGATGTTCTCGAGCTCGATCGTCTGCGCGGTGGGTGGAATGTGCTCGGTATCGAGCTCGGCCAGGATCGCGTACTGGTCGAGAATGTGGTTCAGCTGGCTCTCCAGCCTGGCCAGCTCATCGTCGGAGAGTCCCAGGCGCGCCAGCTGCGCGACATGTTCGACATCGCTTCGTGAAAGCATGGCCACCCGCGAAGGATAGCCGCGAGCCTGCTAGCCAGTTGTCTCCGGCGGGGCGAATACGACGAGCACGGACAGCCTAGACGCGATGCTGTGGAAGTGATGGGCGACACCGGCCGCGACGAACACCAGCGAGCCCGGCTGGACCGCCCGCTGATGGCCATCTACCTCCAGCACAGCGCGACCCTCGATCACGTAATAGAGCTCATCCTCGCCGTGTGGCTGCTGCGGATCGTCGGCGCCGGCCTCCAGGACGTAGACACCGGCCGACATAGAGTCGCGGCGCAGAAACTCGAGGTAGTCCTTGCTTGAAACGAGATGCTCGGCCATGAGGGTCGGTCAAATTCGAACCTCTCGTATGGGTCAGTCTTTGCCGCCATCCAACAACCTCCGGAATCCTTCCTCGTCGAGCACCTGCACGCCGAGCTCCTGCGCCTTGGCCAGCTTCGAACCTGCGTTGTCGCCGGCGACTACATAGTCGGTCTTCTTTGAAACGGATCCGCCCGCCTTGCCGCCGGCGGCCCGAATTGCCTCCTCGGCAGCCGTGTCGATCGAAGCCGCCCAGGGAGCCGGTGACCACGACGGTCTTGCCCGCCAGCGGTCCATCCGCCGGCACGCCGGCGACCAGGGCCGGCCGCTCAGGTTCGACTCCAGCGTCGACCAGGTCATCAAGGATGCCTGATGTCGCCGGATCGGCAAGCCAGCGATGCCAGACTCGCGGCGGTCGACTGACCGACACCCGGTATGTCCTCGAATCTCGTCCGCCGGAAGCGCGCGCAGCTCGTTGGCGACGCGTTGCAGCCAACCGTCGGCTCCGCCCATCGGCTCGTCGTCACCGCGGCGGCCAGCGGCCGCGCGATCCAAGTCGACATGTCGATCGCAGTCTGGCCGCCGACCTGTGGGATGCCCAGGCCGCTGATGATGCGGAACAACGGCCGCACCTTCGCGCGCTGGATGGACGCGTACAGGTTCTCGGCGCTCTTGCGCGCGAAGCGATCGAGCGACTCGAGATCCTCGACGGTCAGGCGGAAGAAGTCGCCGCGCTTCTTGATCAGACCCTTCTCGAGCAGCTGCGAGAGCACCTTCCAGCCAGCACCCTCGATGTCCATCGCGCCCCGGCCAACGAAATGCTCGAACTCCTGGCCGACCCGGGCCGGGCACAGCGTGTTCGGGCAGTAATGGCGCACCGCGTCCGGATCACGGACGATTGGCGTGCCGCACACCGGACACAGCGCCGGCATCTCGAAGATCGCGCTCGCTGCCGTCGCGCGCGTCCAGGATCACGCGGACTATCTCGGGGATCACGTCGCCGGCCTTGTGCAGGATCGACGTGGTCGCCGATGCGGACGTCCTTGCGCCGAACCTCGTCGAGGTTGTGCAGCGTCGCGCGCGACGACGGTCGAACCAGCCACGACGCGTGGGCGTGAGGTGAGCCACCGGAGTGAGCGTGCCCGTCCGGCCCACATAGGCGACGATGTCCTCGACGAAGGTCTCGACCTGCTCCGGCGGGTACTTGAACGCGACGGCCCAGCGCGGTGCGTGCGAAACCATGTCCAAGGGCACGCTGGAGGTCGAAGCTGTCGACCTTGACCACGACGCCATCCGTGCCATAGGGCAGGTCGTGGCGCGGCTCGTGCCAGCGCTCGATGAACGCGATCACGCCATCGACATCGAGCCCCGACTCGCGGTTTGGCTCCACCGGCAGCCCAAGGTCTTCCATGCGCGCGAGGGCTCCGATTGGGATTCGGCGATCCCTCATCGATCAGCACGTAGAACCAGGCCGCCAACCGTCGTGAAGCGGTGACAGCCGGGTCGATCTGGCGCAGTGACCCGGCGCCGCTGTTGCGCGGATTGGCGTACAGCGGCAGCCCGGCCTCCTCGCGCTCGGCGTTGATGCGCGCGAACTCGGCCTTGGGCATATACACCTCGCCGCGCGCCTCGAGCGTACGGGCCGGGTTGAGTCGTTTGGGTATCGACTCGATCGTGCGCAGATTGGCCGTGACGTCCTCGCCGGTCATGCCGTCGCCGCGCGTGGCACCCTGCACGAGAGCGCCGCGCGAGTAGCGCACCGCGACCGCGAGCCCGTCGATCTTCAGCTCGGCCACATAGCGCAGCGCGCGGGCGGATTTGTCGTTGTCCATGCCCAGCAGGCGGCGCACGCGCGCATCGAACGCCCGCAGCTCGTCGAACGAGAACACGTTGTTCAGCGACAGCATCGGCACCGAGTGGCGAACCTCGGTCAGCTGGCTCGCGGTGGGCCCGCCGACGCGCTGTGTCGGGCGAATCGGCCGTGCGCAGCTCCGGGTTGGCTTCCTCAAGATCCACGAGCTCGCGGAACAGCGCGTCGTACTCGGCGTCACTGATCTCAGGCGCATCCTGCTCGTGGTAGAGCCTGTCGGCGCGCTCGATCTGTTCGCGCAGCTCAGCGGCGCGGGCTGGCCCGATCCGACTCCGTCACACGCGGAGGATATCGGCGCGACTCCGGCGAGGGCTGTGCGACCGGTCAACGGGGACGATCAAATCACCCCGCGCGCATGAGGGAACCGCGCATGGCACAGTCAGACTCAATCCTGGCAACCGCTTCTGCCGTCATGTTGGAGGTCCGTCTGTGTCACGCGCTCGAATTCGGGTCCTGCTCGCCGCTCTCTTGTGGTCACGAACTTCCTGATCCTTGTCGGACCGCTACATGCGCAGTCCGACACGGTCACCGGCACGCTCCAGCTCCAGCAGCGGATCGCCGTGTCGCCGTCCTCTGTCGCGGTCATCACACTTACCGACCGGTCCAAGGACGGAGAGGGCACGATCATCGGCCAGCAGCGCATCGACGGCGCGACCGGCAATGACGCGTTCGCGGTGCAGTTCGATCCGGCGGTGATCAACCCCAAGCATGCCTACTCCATCTACGCGTCCCTCATCGATGGCAACAAGCAGTGGCAGAACCCCGAGCCGGTCCCGACCATCACGGGCGGACCAACCGAGGGGCTGGTCGTGCCACTGAACCTGCCTGCCTACCAGACGTCCGGCCAGATAAGCGGCACGCTCGCACTACCCGCCGGGACCGGTGCCGAGCATCTCTGCAGTGGCCTTCGCCGCGCTCTCGGACGCGACCACAGGCCGCGTCGTTTCGCGCCAGGTGATTCCCTCATCCGACTACGCTGCCCGTGCCATTCACCGTTGGCTACGACGCAGCTCTGATCAACCCCGACGACGCCTACGTCGTGGTCGGTGGCCTTATCGACGGTTCTGCGCTGTGGGCGTCACCGCGTACCCCGATCGCGCCTGACGCGACCTACGACCTCACTTTGGCCCTGACGGGCAGCGTGATTCCGGGCCAAGCCACTCCGACCCCGGAGGCAAGTGCCACGCCGGGGGCGAGCGGGACACCCGAGACGAGCCAGGCACCTGGCGAATTGCCGAGCAGCCAGCCATCTATCACGCCGGAGCCAACAGCCACGCCGACGGAGGCACCGACAGCGACGCCGACGGAGGCGCCTACAGCTACGCCGACCGAGGCGCCGACGGCCTCTGTGACGCCCGCGCCAAGCGAGTCCGCTCAGCCGTCCGAGAGCGCCGCGCCAAGCGAGAGCCCGATCCCCGTCCCCGGCACGGTCACCGGTCAGGCAACATACAAGGAGCCTGCGACCCTGACGGACGCCTCCGTGCTGACCGTTGTCGTCGTCCAGGTCAATGGTCCTGCGGTCGAGACTGTCGGCGAGCAGCAGATCAGGAACACCGGCCCAGTGCCGATCTCGTTCAGCGTCACGCTCGATCCGACGCTCCTGGATCCGACGAAGGACGCCTTCCTGTACGCGTCACTCGTCGACGGCACGAACGCCTGGACGTCTGACAGCGGCATCAAGGTCGCGACCAACGGCGCGCCGACCACTGACGTTCAGGTGCCACTCGTGTTCCGTCCTGACCTGATCGAGGGCCAGGTGACAGGCGCGATCACGGATCTCCCGTCCGATATCTCGCTCAACGCGTGGGCGATGGCCTTCGTCATCAACCAGTCCGACGGGTCAATACTGGGCCTCACGTCCGGGCCGATTTACGGCTCGACTCTCGTGCCCTTCCAGATCCCGTTCCCGGTCGAGAATGTCGACCGGACGCAGACCTATCTGGCAGCGGCCACCGTGTTCGACGACACGCGCACGTTCCGCAGCGCGGAAGGCGTGCCGGTGATCACCAACGGCAATCCATATACGAATGTCGTCCTGCCGGTCATCGAGGTGTCGCCGAGCCCGACTCCGAGCCTGGAAGCGACACCCACGGCCGCACCTCCGACAACGGCTCCAACGCCTGCGCCAACCACGGCCCCGGTGGCCACGGCGACCCCGACGACTTCGTCAGGATCGACCGGTGGTGGTATCGACCCGCTCGTGCTGGCTGGCGTAGCCGGGATCTTGATCGTCGGGTTGATCGTTGTCGTGATCATCAGGAGACGCTGACGCGGATCTGAGATCTGAAAGAGGCCGGCCGCCCATCATGGGCGGCCGGCCTTGTCGATTCCAGCTAGCCGAGGATCTCGAGGTTGGCCAGGGAGGCGAGGAGCTTCTTCACGCCACGTTCGGGGAACGCGACAGTGACCTCCTCGTCGTCGCGCGTCAGCTTCGAGGTCACGACGGTCCCTTCGCCGAACGCCGGATGGCGGACGTGGTCGCCGTCACGGAAGCGGCGCTCACCCGGGATCACGGGGCGCCCCGGCGCCACGGACCTAGTCGGCGGGGGCAAATGCGATTGAGGCGACGGATCGTCCGGGAGATCAGCCGTTTGCTGCCCGTAGTAGAGCTCGCGCCGAGCGTTGAGATCGCGGGACGGCTTGAAAGGCTCGCCTTCGCGCGGGGCGCCCGGCGGCGGCGTGTAGCCACCGCCGGGCGGCAAGGCCCGGCCGCCGCGCATCGAAACGGAGTTGGATCCGCCATTCATCCACGAAGCGCGCCGACCCACGAGGCGCGAGGCAGCGCGCGGCCCAAGGATGTAGCGCAGGTCATAGCCGTCGCCCGCGCGCTCCTCCTCGGGCCTCTGATCGTCGTCCGCGTCGTCCTCCATGGCCACGAGTCGAGGCCCGTGCATAAGCTCCGCCGGGATCTCCATCAGGAAGCGCGAAGGGATCGAAAACCCTCCCCTGCCCCACGTCGCGCGGGTAGCGGCATGGGTCAGGTACAACCGGTGGCGCGCGCGGGTGAGCCCCACGTATGCCAGCCGCCGCTCTTCCTCCATCTGACGCGGGTCGTCGAGCGACCGTGAATGAGGGAATACGCCCTCCTCGAGGCCGGTGATGAAGACGACGTCGAACTCCAGGCCCTTCGCGGCGTGGAGCGTGATGAGCGTCACTGCGTCGGCATCCTTCTCGTACGAGTCCTGGTCTGCCACGAGAGCGGTCTCCTCGAGCAGGCGATCGAGGGCATCCTCGGGGTCGAGGTCTGCGTAGCGCGTGACCACCTCGCGCAGCTCGAGCAGGTTGGCCCAGCGATCCTCGCCTTCCTGCGACCCGTCGAAGAGCATCTGGCGGTAGCCCGACTGCTCGAGCACTACGTCGAGCAGCTCGGGCAGGTCGAGCACGCCGATTCGCCTGCGCAGCTTCTCGATCATCGCCACGAAGCTCGCGACAGCAGTTCTCGTTCGCGTGGCGACCGCAATTTGTGTCGAATCCGAGGCCGCCAGCGCGCGCAGAGCCTGCCATACGTCGCCTTCGAGCCGGGTGGATTCGGCGCGCACGGCACTGATCGTCTTGTCGCCGATTCCGCGTGGCGGGACGTTGATGATCCGCTCGAAGGCGGCGGTGTCCGTGTCGCTGCGCAGGACCCTCAGATAGGCCAACGCGTCCTTGATCTCACGTCGCTGATAGAAGCGCGTGCCGCCGACAAGCTGGTAGCGCAGGCCGTAACGTAGGAAGGCCTCCTCGATCGCCCGGCTCTGCGCGTTGGTCCGGTACATGATCGAGAGGTCGCGCAGGTTGTAGCGTCGATCGTCGCCTTCATCCGCACGCCGGGCCAGGAACGAGCCCCCTGCACCACGCCCTCCAACGAGCGCCTCCACCTGGCGCGCAACCCACTCGGCCTCCTCGTCCTCGGAGCCTGCCTCGAAGCGCTCGATGAGAACGCCGCGCGGGTTCTGGGTCCACAGCTTCTTGTCCTTGCGCGCCTCGTTGCGCGAAACGACCGCGTGCGCCGCGTCGAGGATGAGCTGTGTGGATCGGTAGTTCTGCTCGAGCTTGACGACGGTGGCGTTCGGGTAATCGCGTTCGAAATCGAGGATGTTGCGCAGGTCGGCACCACGCCACGAGTAGATGCTCTGGTCGTCGTCGCCGACCACGGCGAGGTTCTTGCGTTCCCCGGCGAGAAGACGGATCCACAGGTATTGCGCGCGGTTCGTGTCCTGGTATTCGTCAACATGCAGGTAGCGCCAGCGATCCTGGTAGTGGCTGAGCGCGCCGGGCGCCTGTTCCAGGAGACGCACGGCCTCGTTCAGTAGGTCGTCGAAATCGAGCGCGCTGGCGGCCTTCAGGCGGCCCTGGTAGGCCCGGTAGGCTCGCGCCGCGATCTCTTCCTGGTAACCGTGCGCAGCGGTCTCGGCCGCTTCCGGGCCGACCAGGTCGTTCTTCCAGCGCCCGATCTGGCCCAGGATCGCCTGGGGCCGGAGCTCGCTTGTGCCGGCCAGGTCGAGGTCGCGCAGGACGAGCTTGATAGTGCTCGTCTGATCGTCCGTGTCGTAGATCGCGAAACGCGGGTCGATGCCTATCGCGCTTCCGTCGCGGCGCAGCACGCGCGCACAGAGCGAATGGAACGTGCCCATCGCGACGTCGCGCGCCTGCTCACCTACGAGCGCCAGGATGCGCGCGCGCATCTCGGCCGCCGCCTTGTTGGTGAACGTCACGGCGAGGATCTGCCAGGGCTTCACGCCCTTGACGCCGATCAGGTACGCGACGCGATGCGCGAGCACCCTGGTCTTGCCCGAGCCCGCGCCTGCCAGGATCAGCAGCGGCCCGTCGGTCGTCGTCACGGCGCGCGCCTGTTCCGGGTTCAGGCGCGAGACGATCTCGGCGGCGAGCGCCTTGCGCTGCTTGGCCGTGTGCACAGCCGCGTCCTCGGCCTCGCGCCTGACTTGAGTTGCCGGCTGTGAGCCGCGCGACGAGAACCAGTCGGCAAAGTGCGGCGCCTCGTCCACAGCTGCGCTCGGCTCCCCGGCGGCGTGTCGCTCGCGACCTTTGCGTCGCGCTGCCGGTCGCGGATCGGGCGAATCATCGCTTGGCTCGAGATCCAGGCCGGGACCTTCGTCCGCCGGCGGCAGGAGATCGAGCGTGTCCTGCACCATGGTCTCGGGGACTTCTTTCACCTGCCCGATCGTAGCAGCGGAAGCGTATGCTCCCGCTCCACTCGTCCCACCTCGAGGCCAGCTTTGAAAGTCTCCCGAGTCCTCCTCCCGCTTGTTGTCCTGGCGTGTGCGGCGTGCGCCACAGTCTCGCCGGCCGCGACCGAGGGCCCGTCCGGGTTGGCTTCGCTGCCGCCGTCGGCATCCGTTCCTGGATCGCTGGCACCGGACACTGCAATGCCAACCTCCGAAGCTACCGCGGAGGCGAGCACCGAGGCCACGCCGGTCACGACACCGGCTATCGAGCCACCGCCGACTCCGACGAGCACGCCTACGCCAACACCCAGTGCCAAGCCAACCAAGAAGCCAACCCCAACCCCCAGCCCCACGCCGAAGCCGACCAAGATTGACCTGGCCATCCTGGTCATGACAGATGACCTCCCCAACCCCTGGTACAACAACACTGATTACAAGATCCCGATACATGTGTCCGTTGCCGGCAGCGATGTTCCGCCCGTAACGGTCAAGGTCTCCATTCCACAGGAACAGTTCTCGGTCACCTACCAGACTGGGCCGATATCGGATGGGTCCGAGGACGTGCACGACGTAACCATCAATGTTCCTGCGATCGGCCCGGCGACATTGACCCTGGCAGTAAAGACTCCCCCCGGCTTCACCGACATCGTGCCCGCCAACAACAAGGTCCAGATCTCGATCGAGATCCAGCTGGCTCCGTAGCCCGCGCCGCCGCCGGACCAGCCATCACCTCTGATGGTTGATCGGCGGTGTTATGTTGGCTCGACTCGCCCGAAGCCCATCGGGCGCAGGAGAGGGAGGGCCAGATGCGACGTCTGGTTGCGGCTGCCGGTGTCGCCGGCATGTTGCTCATGCTGCTGGCGGTGCCCGCGACGGCAACCGACATCGTTGGCGGTTGCATCGTCGCGGGGCGGTCATTCGACGCGTCCGGCAACGTGCTCGACGAACGATCGCTGCCAACCGGCACAAGCACTCTTAGCGAACCGTTCAAGGTTGACTGGGACGGCACCATTGACTTCTTGTTTACGACACCGGTGGTGTTCCAGAACAACCACTGGGCGGTCAAGGTCGACGGCATCCCGGTCCTGTCAGGATCGGACGACAACCCGCGCGACATCGACGAGACGGGCACGATCGCGATAAACAAGATCTCGCCCGTGCCAGCTCGAATTCGTCGGTGGCGTCCGTGTCGACGGTCAGATCTCGGGCAACAACGACCAGAACACTTGCACCGCCCAGATCTGGATCCAGATCGTAGGCAATCCAATGGGCACAATCCCGTGGACCGTCGCGATGGGCATGCTCGGCGCTGGAATCATTGGACTCATCGTGACGCCGTATTCGTCGAGCTGGGAGACCGATCCCGATCACGGCGAGCACCTTCACAGCGGATCGAGTGAGTCATGACGAGCACCACTGGCGCACCCATGATCCAGCGCAAGAAGCGCCATCCGATCCGGGGCCTGATCTCCGGGCTGATCTTCGGCCTGGGTCTCGGCCTGATGGCCATCGTCTACAACTTCTACGCCCTGGGCGACTTCACCCCCTGGATACTGGTGATCGTGGGCGTCGTCCTTGGTTTTGCCCTTTCGTTCGTGCCACGGCCGTGGGGTCGCAAACCAGCGCCCACCTCCACGTCGTTGTGAAGGCGGGCAGGGTCAACGCAGCGCTGCTTCTGCTGATCATCTCCCTCGTCGGCTGCAGCGGCTCTCCGGCCCCGACCCAGGCCCCTACCTCGACAGCACAGCCAGCGACCAGCGCACCATCTGCCGCGACGCCAGTGCCGACCGCGACGCCGACACCTACCCCGACGCCGACGCCGACGCCCAGCCCCACGTCCAGTCCGGTCGCGACGCCGGAGCCTGCTCAGACGCAGGTCTCGGAGGCGACCCCCACGACTCCGGCATCACCCTCCGGGCCAGCTGGATCCGGCTCGCCGACCGACATGCTCCTCAGCTATGTGCTTCCTGAGCTCGAGAGCACCTGTTCGCCAATCGATCAGGTATACGACTCGGAGCTTGCATCGATCGAGTGCGGCGCGCAGGACCTGCCCTTCACCTACAGCCTGTTCGGCTCATTCGCAGACATGGCCGCTGGGTACAACGAGGATCTGAATATCGGCGAGTTTCCGCCCGAGCAAGGCGGAACGTGCAGCGAAGCCAATTACGAGGCCGCGTACGCCATCGATGGAGCCCCGGTTGGGAGGGTGAACTGCCGCGCACACAGGAACGCTACGACCGGCGATCTGTATCACGTCATGGAGTGGACCAGCGACGAGCTGAAGGTGATCGGCTATTTCTCGAACCGAGAGGATCTGCACACCTGGGCAGAGCTGATCCAGTTCTGGCAGGAGCAGGCTGGGCCCTTCGCGCCCTAGCGCTTTTACCTCAGATCCGCGCGAGCAGCTCGGACTTCTTGGCCTCGTACTCATCGGCTGTTATCGCGCCCGAGTCGCGCAGGGCGGCCAGCGAGTTGAGCGTGGCCATTGCCTCAGCCTGAGCGGGCGACGGTCCAGAAGCAGGCATCGGCGGGGCGGCTTGGGCTGCCCCGGCCGCTCCGCCTGATGCGACCTTCTGCTCGATGACGTGCCTCTTGAGATCTCCTGCCTTCTCCACCGTGGTGAACGTGTCCGAGCCGGCCTTGCCTGAGGCGGACATGATCTGGACGTCGCCGTAGCCCAACATGCGGCCGAGAGACGACTCGCGCATGCGCAGGTCCGAGATCGAGGTCAGCAGGCTGTCGGTTGACCTCTTTCGGAGCAGGCCCTCCTGGCCGAACAGGCGCAAGTTGGTGACCACGTACTCCGCGCTTCGCCAGGCCACCACGTTGTAGATGATCCAGCCAATGCCACCCAGGAAGAGGGCCAATTCACCCAGCCCGAGAACCCGGTTCACGAAACCCATGACGCCGGCCGCTTGATCTGTCTGGAGCCACGCCAGAACGAGGGCGCCGATGATCATCAAGGCAGCGACCCCGGAGTCGGCTACTGGCGCGAACCAGTGCTTCTTGGTGCTGAAGACGACATTCTCGCCTTGAAGCAAGCGTGGATCACTCTGTTCCATCATTCACCCTCCTGCCCTAGATGCTACTGGCACCTGGCCCCCGGCAACCATTCGTTTCAGGTGAGGCCGACGGCGGGCGACGCGCAAGGAAAAGCCCGGACCTCGCGGTCCGGGCCTCCATCTACTGTTCCAGGCGATGGAGCTGACTAAAAGTCCATGTCTCCGTGGCCGTGGCCGGCACCGGCGCCGGCTTCCTTCTTCTCGGGCAGGTCGGTGACCAGCGTCTCGGTCGTCAGCACCATGCCCGCGATCGAGGAAGCGTGCTGGAGGGCGGAGCGAGTCACCTTGGCGGCGTCGACGATGCCCTTCTCGTACATGTCGCCATAGACGCCGCGAAGTGCGTCGTAGCCCTCGCCGACCTTCATGCCCTTGACTGCGGCACGATGACCGAGCCTTCCTGGCCCGCGTTCTCGGCGATCTGCCGAACCGGTGCCTCGAGAGCGCGGCGGACGATGTTGACGCCGATCATCTCGTCGCCCTCGAGCTTGAGCTCGTCGAGCGCCGGGATGGCCTGCAGGAGCGCCGTGCCGCCGCCGGCGACGATGCCCTCCTCGACCGCCGCACGGGTGGTCGAGAGCGCGTCCTCGATGCGGTGCTTCTTCTCCTTGAGCTCGACCTCCGTCGCGGCGCCGACCTTGATCACGGCGACGCCGCCGGCCAGCTTGGCCAGCCGCTCCTGGAGCTTCTCGCGGTCGTAGTCGGAGGTGGTCTCCTCGATCTGCGCCTTGATCTGGGTCATGCGGCCCTTGATCGCGTCGGCGTGAGCCCGCGCCGTCGACGATCGTCGTGTCGTCCTTGGTCGAGACGACGCGGCGCGCATTGCCGAAGTCCTCGGCAGTGACGGAGTCGAGCTTGCGCCCGAGCTCCTCGCTGATGACGTTGGCGCCCGACAGGATGGCCATGTCGCGCAGCATCTCCTTGCGCCGATCGCCAAAGCCGGGGGCCTTGACGGCGAGCACGGAGATGGTGCCCTTGAGCTTGTTCACGACCAGCGTGGCGAGCGCCTCGCCGTCGACGTCCTCGGCGACGATGAACAGCGGGCGGCCGAGCTGGACGGCCTTCTCGAGCGCCGGGAGAAGCTCCTGGATGCTCGAGATCTTCTTGTCGGTGATCAGGATGGCGGGGTTCTCGAGAACCGCCTCCATCCGGTCCGGGTTGGTCACGAAGTACGCCGAGATGTAGCCCCGGTCGAACTGCATGCCCTCGGTGTATTCCTTCTCGAGGCCGAGCGACTGGCCTTCCTCGACGGTGATGACGCCGTCCTTGCCGACCTTGTCCATGACCTCGGCGATCGTCTCGCCGACTTCGGGATCGGCGGCGCTGATCGCGGCCACGGCCGCGATCTGCTCGCGGTTGTCGACCGGCCGGGCGTTCTTCTTGAGCTCGTCGACGACGCGCTCGACGGCCTTGTCCATGCCGCGCTTGACGATCATCGGGTTGGCGCCGGCGGTGACGTTCTTGAGGCCCTCGGTCACGAGCGCCTGGCCGAGCACGACTGCGGTCGTCGTGCCGTCGCCGGCAACATCGTCGGTCTTGGTCGCGACTTCCTTGAGCAGCTGCGCGCCCATGTTCTCGAACGGATCTTCGAGCTCGATGTCGCGCGCGATGGTCACGCCGTCGTTGGTGATCGTCGGCGCGCCGAACTTCTTGTCCAGGACGACGTTGCGGCCCTTGGGGCCGAGCGTGACCTTGACCGCGTCGGCGAGGCGGTCGACGCCCCGCTTGAGCGACGTCGGGCGGTCTCGTCAAAGATGAGTTGCTTTGCCACGTGAGTGGATTCCTCCTACGGCGGCGCCTCGCGAGACGCCAGATCCCTGTTTCAGGCGTTCTCGACGATGGCCAGAATGTCCTTCTGGCTGACGATCAGGAGCTCGTCGCCATCGACCTTGAACTCGGTCCCGGCGTACTTCGCGTAGAGGACGGTGTCGCCCTCCTTGACGTCCATCGGCTCGCGCTTGCCCTCGTCGGTCAGGCGGCCCGGACCGGCGGCGATGATCTTGCCCTCCTGCGGCTTCTCCTTCGCCGTATCAGGCAGAACGATGCCGCTCTTGGTCATCTCCTCGCGCGGAGTCGGCTGAATGACGACCCGGTCGCCGAGCGGCCGGAGCTTCGTCGCAGTGGCGGTCGCCAACGCGTTACCCTCCTGTCAAGATCGTGTGCTCGCGAGGCCGGCGGCGCTGAAAACCCGGCGCGCACGACCAACCGCGGGCAACACTCATTTGGATTAGCACTCTCAACCTGAGAGTGCTAGCAGACTAGGGCAGCCGGGCGGCGGTTGTCAAGCGTCAAGCGACGAGAGGCAGAGGTGACGTTTCTCGATCGTCGCGCGTGATCCGCTAACGGGCGATCTGGGCGTCGCGGTGGCGTCGAAGTTCCTGGCCGTGGGCGCCGTCGTGCCCCATGCCCAGGCGGGCGTCGGCGCCGTGGCGACGCAGTCCGCTGGCGAACGTCCGCTACGGCGCCGACGGGCTGGCGCTGCTGGCGCCAGGGAGCCCGGGCAGACGCCGTCGCCGCCCAGCTGACGGGCGCCGATGACGGCCGTGACCAGCGCCAGCTGGGCGTCGTCGACGCCGCTCGGAGGCGGCCACCTACACCGGCAGCGCGTGCATTCGTGGGCCGGCGGACGCACGGCCGACAACGTCGCGCGCAGGGCAACATCCTCGCCCGGCGCGACGTGGTCGACGCCTGTTCGAAACGTTCATCGCCGGCGGCGCGGCGTTCCCCGAGCTGCTGTTGCGCGCGCTCAAGGCGGCCGACGCGGCTGGTGGCGACAGGCGCGGCCGCCAATCGGCGGCGTTGCTCGTCGTCCGCAGAGGCGGCGGCTACGGCGGCGGCACTGATCGCTGGATCGACCTGCGCGTCGACGATCACCCGGCGCCGGTCGACGAGCTGGTGCGGCTGCTCGAGCTGAACCACCTTTACCTGGACCGCCCCGCGGTCGAGCGATCTGCTGCCGATCGATGACGCGCCTCGCGGCCGAGATGCAGCGGCTGCTCGAACAGGCCGGCTACACGCCGGCGACGATCAGCCGCGGCGGCGGCCTGGCCGAGACTCTTCGAAGTGGGCCTGCAGCGAACCGGCGAGCCGCGCGAGCTGCCGACGACTGGGACGGTGCGCTGGGCGAACGGCGCTGACGGAGTGGATGTCGGTCGAGAACCTCGAGGAGCGCGCCGCGGCCGCGGGCTGGATCGACCCACGCGTGGTCGAGTTCATGCGTCGCCGCGGCGCCGGAGCGCCGGCAGAGCGAGCAGGTCGACCCGCGCATCGAGCGCACATACCGAGTCCGCTTCGACGAAGCCGGTCCGGACGGAATGCTGCGCGAGTCGGCGGCTACCTGCGCTTCGCCCAGGATCTGGCCTGGATCCACTCCGAGAGCGCCGGCTTCGGCCGCGAGTGGTACGGCGAGCGAGGCCTGATATGGCTCGTGCGCAGCGTCGAGCTCGACGTCCTCGAGGACATCGAGTACGGGACGGAGGTTCTCGTCTCGACCGAGGTAATCGGCTTCCGCCGCGTGGTCGCTCGGCGGCGGAGCGAGTTCGGCTGCCTGGCTCCGAGCGCGTCGTCGCTGCCGCATTCACCGACTGGGTGCTGCTCAACGACGCTGGCCGCCCCGTGCGGCCGCCGGACGAAATCCCCGAGGCTTTCGGCAGCAAGAGCGACTTTACGCCGCTGCGCGTCAATCCGGCGGTTCGGCACCCGACGCAACGAGCGAACCTTCGTCGTCAGGCGGAGCGAAACGGACCCGATGGCGCACGTCAACAACGCCGGCTACCTCGACTATCTCGACGAGCAGTACATGACCATGTACGAGGCTCCGATCGATGCCCGGCTGCCGATTCCGCGGCGCTATCGAGCCGAGTTCGTGGGTTCGGCCACGCCCGGACTCGGCTGACAGGGCGGGGCTGGCCGGAGGCCCGGCGTGGGCCTACCAGATGGCCGACGAAGGCGGCCGAGAGCTGTTCCGGGCGACTCTCGACGTCGACCCGGCCAGTGGGTCGGCGGCTGAAGATCGCGGCGTTGCGAAACGGAGCCGCCATGCCTGGCGGATGTCAGCCATAAGACGTCGAGGTTGTCAGCTGGCTGCTCGGCCCAGGTGTCAGATTCCGGTTGAGGCACGGCCCCTGAAGCGCGCGTCGTAGTTGGCGACGAGCTGCGGGCCGAGCGACGTCCACTCAACCTGGCCGCGCTGCTCGGCCAGCCACTGGGCCGTCACCGCCACCCATTCAGGCGCGTTGCGCCGCTTGGGCGCGCCCGGCGGTGCGAGATACGGGCAATCGGTCTCGACAAGCAGGCGATCGGCGGGAACCCGTCGAGCAACCTCCGCGCTGGCTTCCTCCCCCGTGCGAAAGGCAAGACCCGAGAAACTGATCGCCAGTCCCATCTCGAGCGCTCGCTCGGCGTAATCGAGCGGTCCGGAGAACGAGTGCAGGCAGCGCCGGCGGCCGCCCGGCTGCGTCGATCTCGCTCAGCAGGTCGTCCTGCGCGTCGCGCTGGCCCGGCTTGGAGCGGCAGTGCAGTATCGCGGGCTTGGCCAACTCAGTCGCCAGCGCAAGGTGGCGGCGCAGATTGGCCAGCTGGTCGTCGCGCGGCGAGAAGCCGCGGTCGTAGTCGAGGCCGGTTTCGCCGATCGCGACGACAGTTGGGTCGCGCGCGAGATCGGCGATTGACGCGAAGTCCCGGTCACTGTCGCGCGCCACGTGCGGATGAATGCCGACGCCGGCGTCGAGCCCAAATTCGGCACAAACAGCTAACGCGGCACGCGACGAGGGAAGATCCCAGCCCGGGACGAGCATGCGCTCGACGCCGGCGTCGCGTGCCGCGCTGATTACCTCGGATCGATCCGAATCGAACGCGTCCGCCTGAACGTGGGCGTGCGCGTCGATCAGGCGCATGTCATGCCTGTTCGGGCAAGCCCTCGAACAGCCCGAGCTCCGTGCCCTCGCTGTCGTCGATTACCGCGAACCAGCCCCAGCCCTGGATCTCCGTGCGTGTCGTCTTGACCTTGCCGCCGAGCTCGGGAACTCGCGCTAGCACCGGGTCGATCGAGTCGACCTCGACGTATACGCGCAGGTTCTCGGCGATGTCAGTGCCACGCTTGCCAATTGCGCCGCCGGCGCCCTTGATCTCGCCGAAGCTGAACAGAAAGTAGCCGGGCATGCCGTCGATCTCGTTGGTCTCGATCCCGAACAGCTCGCTATAGAAGCGCCGCGCGCGGTCGACATCGTCGGCGGGGATCTCGATGTGGGTGATTTGTCCGTGTGCCATGGTCAGCACCTCCTTCGCAATGACAACGATCAGGCCGTTTCGTTTTCGACACGGGGGAACAGAATTTCCGAACTGCCAATTCTTCCGCCGCGCGGTGTGCTGCCCCACGCAACGGCCTCATCGAGTGGGGCCCCGGCGCTGCCGTTGTCGTCGTACGCGTACTCGAGGCCGAGCTGTTGCTGCACGCGCTTGGCCGCGCCGGGCATGAACGGCGCTGCCGCGAGCGAGATCACGCGGCAGGCCTCCAGGAGATCTCCAAGAGCGCCGCGGAGTCGGTCGGCCGCCTGCGTGTCACCCTCTTTCGCTTGCTTGGCCAGAGCCCACGGCTGCTCGCGGTCGACGAACCGATTTGCCTCGCCAACGAACCCCCATACGGAGGCCAGCGCCTCGTGGAGCAGGAAGGCGTCCATGGCCGAGCCATATGCCGTCCATGCCCGCGCCCAGGCGTCCGCGAGCTCGCCCGTGGTCGGGGCCGGGCGCTCACCGTCGAGATAACGGCCGACCATGTTCAGCGTGCGGTTGAGCAGGTTGCCGAAGTCGTTGGCAAGGTCGGCGTTATAGCGCCGGACGAAGCCGTCGTATGAGACATCGGCATCACGGTCGAAGGGGACCTCGCGGAGCACGGCATAGCGCACGCCATCGACACCCATCAGATCTGACATCTGCTCCGGATCGAGAACGTTGCCCTGAGTCTTGCTCATCTTGGCGCCCTTATCGAGCATGAAGCCGTGAGCGAAGACCTTGCGCGGCAGCGGGAGGCCGGCGCTCATCAGCATTGCCGGCCAGTACAGGCAGTGAAATCGGGTGATGTTCTTGCCGATCACATGCACGTCAGCCGGCCACCAGTAGGCGAACGCTTCCATGTCGTCCGGAAAGCCGGCGCCGGTGATGTAGTTGGTCAGCGCGTCGAACCAGACGTAGATGCGGTGGTCGGTGTCGTCCGGGAACGGGATGCCCCAGTTCGTGCCGGCACGGCTGATCGAGAAGTCCCGCAGGCCATCGCGGAGCCAGCCCAGGACCTCGTTTCGGAAGTGCTCCGGCTCGCAGAACGCGGGGTTCTCGGCGTAGAGCTGCTCCAGGCGCTCCTGGTACTTGCTCAGCGCGAAGAACCAGTTCTCCTCTTCGAGCCATTGCAGCTCCAGGGTCGGGTGGTCCGGACAGTGGCCGTCGACGAGCTGCGCCTCTGTCTTGAACTCGTTGTCGCCCGGGCAGTACCAGCCTGAGTAGGTGCCCTTATAGATGTCGCCGGCGGCCATGGCGCGACGAACCATCTCTGTTGATGCGCGGGCATGATCCGCGTCTGTCGTGCGAATGAACCGGTCGTAGCTGATCTCGAACTTGTCGAATGCCGCACGCCAGTTGGCCGCCCACGGATCGACGAGATCACGCGGCTCGACGCCGGCCTCCGTGGCAGCCTTCTCGACGTTGGCCGAGTGCTCGTCCATGCCGGTCAGGAAGCGCACGTCGTAGCCCATCAGGCGTCGGTAGCGCACCACAGCGTCAGCGCCAATCGCCTCGAACAACGAGTGCAAGGCCGGCTGGCCGCTGGGATAGAAGATCGCTGTGGTCAGGTAATAGCGCTGGCGATTGGTCATCGGGCGGCGATCGTAGCAGGGGCCGGCTGCTGGGCGGCCTGGGCACGAGTGTCGCCCGCTTGACGCCTCTGGGCGCGTGTCGCCGACACCCGGGAGGTAGCCACGTTTACTCGCTCGCGGTCGCCCACTTGATCGTGTTTGCAGCCGCGTGGGCCGAGTATTCCTTCATCAAATCAAACACCAACCGACCGCCGAAAGACGGACAAGGAGGAGCGAGATGTACGGACCAGTAGGGATGCAGGTTCACGCAGGACACTGGCAGCACGACTCGCTGCGTGAGGCCAACAGCCACCGCCGCAGTCACACCGACAGCGACTTCCTCAAGGGCATGGAGCAAGCTCACCAGCGCGCACTCACCGTCCGCGTCATCGCTGCCGCAGCGATGGTCATGGTGCTTCTGGCGATCATCGTCCTGATCTAGCGAACACCCTCCATCAACCAAAACGCCGACCGGCTTGCCGGTCGGCGTTTTGCGTGCGGCTCGTTTAAGCGAACGAGATCGCGGTCAGGATTGAGGGTTGTCGGCGATCGCGGCCAGGACCGCCTTGACCTCGAACGGAGTCAGTCCGGGATGCTTGGAAAGGATCCGGGCGACGTAGCCGCAGACGTGAGGTGCGGCGAAGCTGTTGCCGGTAGCGACGGTCGTGCCGCCATCCTTCCAGCCGATCGGCACATCCACGCCCCACGCGCCCCATTCGACCGGAGGCGCGGGGTTGTAGAAGAACACCTCCGGATCCGGGATCATGTGCGCGGCCACGGAAAAGACAGATGAGAAGGTGGATGGGTAGCTCAGCCCGGGCACGTTGTTAACCGCGCACACGAGGGCCACGTGCTTGAAGTACGCCTCGTCGACGATCTCGTGGAAATAGGGGAAGAGACGCTCGCTCTTGGACGACAGGCTCAGGTTCATGGCGTCCACGCCCTTTTCCACGGCCCATTCGAGACCGGCCAGGAAGGCCGCGCCCTTGCCACGCAGATCTTCGCCGAGAACGCGCACGGAGTAGAGCTCGACCTCCGGAGCGAGTCCGACAACTATCCCCGCACACGCCGTCGCGTGGCCGTACAGGTCGATCGGCTCATCGAGCACCACCTTGGCCTCGTCGTCGACGATCTCGACCGTCACCGACTCGACCAAGCGGCCCTGGACCACCGGGTGGCTGCCCTCGATGCCACTGTCGATGATTGCGACCTTGACGCCGGCGCCGGTTGAGCCACCCCAGGCCCATTCGCGGTCGATCTGGCGCAGCGCCGCAGCGTGTATGAGATCGGCACGCACCTCCTCGAGAAAGGGCTCGGACCACGCAGGGATGAGCGGCTGGGTCATTGATGAGGGCGCGTCAGCGCGTTCGTCGGCCGCGGCTGGCGTGGTTGGCGACGACCTCTAGCATGTCCGAAACGATGCTCATCTCGCGGTCGGAAAGGTTGCGCATCTGGGCAACTCGATCGACCAGCTGCCAGAAGGGCGCGTCGGCGTCTGCGTCCAGCTCTACGGCAGCGGCGCTCACCAGGTCGTCGAGCTGGTCCTCTGTCATGTCATCGCCGACGCGCGACAGCACCGCACGCACCAGGCGCTCGCTGTCGCGCTGTACGCGCGCGGCGCGGATCGCGGCCGCTGCCTGGGTTGCGAATACTGCGAGCAGCTCCATGTCCTTGAGCGTGAACGTCGGCGACGTTCGTTTGTCGAGCACCTGCAGCACGCCGACCGTCTGGTCGCGGTCGATGAGCGGCACGGCCGCGATGGAGCGCGGCACGTAGCCCGTCCGCTCGGCCGTGGCGCGATCGAAACGTGGGTCGCTCAGCACGTCGGACAGCGCGATCGGCTGTCCGGTAGAGAACACGAATCCGACAATGCCGCGGCTGGGGGGCACTGACAACCCGATGGCGCCCTGGCCCTGTGCTCCAGCCGCGACGCGGAACTCGAGCCGCTCGGGATCGCGCTCGAACAAAGCTATCGACGAAGCCTCTGCCTCGAATAGCGCGACGGTTGCCTCGACGATCGTTTGCAGAAGATCCTGCTCTGTGCCCGCGTCCAATCGGCGGGCAACGGCAGACCGCCGCGCCGCCAGGCGAAGAGCCTGGAGCGCGGCGGTCAAGCCGCGATCACTCATTGCAGTTGAGCGTCAAGTCTTGGAAGTACGGCCCTCCGGAGACATGTCGTCGTCGCCGGAAGCCGGATTCGCGAGCGCGCGATGGCCCTCGACGTCGTCATCGCCGGAAGCCGGATTCGCGAAAGCGCGATGGCCCTCGACGTCGTCATCGTCGCCGAGGCCGGGATCTTGGACATGCGATGGCCCTCGACGTCCTCGTCACCGTCGGCCGGATTGGCGAGCGAGCGATGGCCCTCGACGTCATCGTCGCCCGAGGCCGGGATCTTGGACATGCGATGGCCCTCGACGTCCTCGTCACCGTCGGCCGGATTGGCGAGCGAGCGATGGCCCTCGACGTCCTCGTCGCCCGAGGCCGGGATCTTGGACATGCGATGGCCCTCGACGTCCTCGTCGCCGATCCTGTAAACGGAGTCCAACTTTTCCTGGCTCATTCGTAGAACCTCCCTTGGTTATGTGCCGCTTGCTTGTGCAGCGCCTGTGCTCAGACTAGAACCGCCCCGTGGGATCTCAAGTACAGATCCGACATGCCCGGTGTCACCTTCTGGACAGTTGGGGCGCCAACTGGGCGACTCAATCTGATCAATCAACGCTCCCCCCTTCTCGTGAGCTGCTCCAGATCGACGATCACGATCGAGTCGGGTTCGATACGCACAAGCCCGTCATCAACCAGCTCACTGAGCAGCCTGTTGACGCTTTGCCGCGTACCGCCAATCATCGCAGCAAGGTCCGATTGCGTATACGGCCAGCTCAGAAGTATCTCGCCTTGCGCATCCGGCTCGGCTTCCTCGGCCAATCGCGCAAGGCGGGTTGCCAATCGCCCGGACAAGTCAAGGAAGTGGAGCTCCTCAACGTGACCGGTCAGACGGCGCAGCTCCCTGGCCACACCTGCGAGCAACGCGTCGCGAAGTCCCGGAACCGTGTCGAGCAACTCGAAGAACACCGGCCTGGGCAGAACAAGGGTTTCCGACGGCTCCAGGGCGGTAGCCGTCGCCGAACGTGGCGCCCCGTCGAGTAGCGCCAACTCGCCAAAGAAGTCGCCGGGCCGCAGCGTAGCGATGATCGCCTCTTCGCCCTCTGCAGAGGGCAGAACGATCTTTACGGCGCCGGCGCCGACGATGTGGAGCGAGTCGCCAGGATCGCCCTGGTGCATGATGACTTCGTTGCGGCGAAACTTGCGCACGCGCAGCCGGCTGGACAGCGAGGTGAGCATGGACTGATCGGCATGCACGAACAACGGACACCGAGCGAGCGCCTCGATTGCGAAATCGGCGTCCATTCACTAACCCTCTGCCGGCTGAATGCCTCCACGATGCAGGTCGAGAAGGCTGTACGTCAAGCCCGGACCGGAGCCGACGAGGTCCAAGAAGGCATCTTTTCCGAGTGCAGCCAAGCGCACGTCCGTGGCGGCCGTGACAGTCGCCGTGCGCGGCACACGACTCAACAACCCTATCTCACCGAAGACCTCACCAACGCCCATCTCGCGCAGGACGAGAGGCGGCCCGCCAGACGCCCGCGTCTGCGTGACGATGACTCTGCCCTCGTCGATCAAGTAGAAGAAATCCGCTTCCTCGCCTTGCGCAATGATCACCTCTTCGGCGCTGACAGAGCGGACTGTGGCGGCACGCATTGCGCTTTCGAGACGCGCAGGCGGAAGGCCGGCGAAAAGGTCGACTTCGGCCAAGCGACGAACGGCTGAAGCAAACGTAGGCTCCTGTTGCGACGTCTTCTCGCCCTTGGCCACCACCGTCGTGGGATACGCAGGTCCAACGCCCAGAACGGCAAGTCCATATAGTGGCAGCCGAAGTCGGCCAGCGAGCCGCCGCCGAAATCCCACCAGTACCGCCAGTTGAAATGAAAGTGCGAGAGGTCAAACGGACGCATCGGGGCCGGACCAATCCACAGGTCATAATCCACGGTCGCAGGCGGGGTGCCTTCTTTCATGCGCACTCCCGGCCGGATGCCGCCACCCATCCACACGTGTACGCGCGACACGGGCCCGATCTGACCCGCCTTGACGATCTCGACCACGCGGCGATAGTTCTCGCCCGCATGGATTTGCGTGCCCATCTGGGTGACGGCTTTTTGCTTCGGCGGCCAGTTCGCGCATCTGCCGCACTTCGTACACCGAATGTGCCAGCGGCTTTTCGCAGTAGACGTCCAGTCCGTGTGAAGGCCCACATCACGGGAATCGCATGCGTGTGGTCGGCGTGGAAACCACCACCGCGTCCAGCGACTTTTCCTTGTCGAACAGCTTGCGAAAGTCGGCGTAGGTGGTGGTGCCGGGCATGCTTTCGGCCATGGGAGCGAGGTTGACCGTATCGACGTCGCACAGGGCGACGATGTTTTCGCTGGTCAGATTCCTCGATGTTGTGCGCGCCCTTGTTGGCCACGCCGATGCACGCCAGGTTCAGCTTTTCGTTGGGACCCTTGGCCGCCAGTGCCGGCCGGCCGCGCAGCAAGGGCGAACTGCCCACGGCCAGCGTCGTCGTACCCGCCAGCACCGCCCGCCGCAGAAATTCGCGCCGTTCGAGATGCTCCGCCATAGGAATGTCCTCATTCAGGGATATAAGAAGGCGCAGGGGGTGGGTCTGAATGTCAATTGTGGATAGTGGCCGAAGGAGCGTCAAGCCGCAGGACAGGGCACAAGCCAGTGCTCCCGGCCGCGTCGTTTGGGCTGATATACTTCCCATAATCCGACTTTCTCGCCATCAGCCACTTACCCACGTCTCATGTCCTCGCTCGCCTGGTTCTGCTGCGCAGTCGCCAGCCCATCGTGGCGCCGCCGGCCGTGCCGTTCGCGATCGAAGTAGTCGACGCGGCGACCGGTCGCGGCGTGCCGCTGGTCGAACTGCGCACGGTCGACAACTCGCTGTTGGTCACCGATCGGCGGGCCTGGCGGCGATCGACGAGCCGGCCCTGGTGAATCAAAGGTGTTCTTTCACGTGCGCAGCCACGGCTATGAGTTTCCGGCCGATGGTTTCGGATTTCGCGGCAAGGCACTTACAGGTCGCGCCGGCGAGACGGCCACGCTGGCACTCCATCGGCTCAACGTGGCCGAGCGGCTTTATCGCGTGACCGCGCCGGCATCTATCGCGACAGCGTGCTGCTGGGCCGCGCGGTGCCCATCGGCAACCGCTGACAACGCCCAGGTCGCGGGCAGCGACAGCGTCAACACCGCCGTGTTCGGCGGCCGGGTGGTATTGGTTCTGGGGCGACACCAATCGCCTGGGTTATCCGCTGGGCTGTTTCACGTGCCAGGGGCGACGTCTCGCGGTTGCCGGCCGAGGGCGGGCTGCCGATCGACCGCGGCGTCGACCTGAGTACTTCACGCGCGATGACGGCTTCGTGGCCGACACCTGCCGCATGCCGGGCGACGGGCCCACCTGGATCGACGGGCTGTGCGTCTGCGCGACGCCAGCGCGCGAGCGCATGTTCGCCAAGTACGTCAAGGTCCGCAAGTTGCTAGAAGTCTACGAGCGCGGGCTGGTGGAATGGGACGACGCCACCCGACAGTTTCGCAAAGTCGTGACGTTTGATTTCTCGGCCCCCCTCTATCCGCTGGGCATGCCCTGCCCCACACGGTCGACGGCGGCGATATCTTTATTTTGGCAATCCTTACCCGGTGGTGCGCGTGCGCGCCGAGCCGAGGCGCTGGCCGATCCGGCGCAGTACGAAGCGTTCACCCGCTGGCCGCGCTCGACCTCGGACAAGCCGGCGTTCGACCGCGACATCGCCGGTGGATTGCGCCTGGGGTTGGAAGCGCCGACGCGCCCGCCGCCAGCCGCTCGCGAGCAGGCGATTGGCTCGGCAAGAAGCTCGCCAGGACAAGAACCGTGTTGCGCTGCGCGACGCGACAGCGGCGAAGCGTCACGGCCCATGCGGGGAGCGTCAACTTGAACGCCGTTTCGTCGCCGCTTCGTGATGATCGCCGAGGAATCGGGGGGCAGTTCCTCTCTGGGCGAGATCTGGTACGCCGAAGCCGACACGCCGGTGGGGCCCTGGGTCTACGCCCGCAAGATCGTCACCCACGACAAGTACGCTTCTACAATCCGCGGCAACATCCGATGTTCGACCACGCGACGGCCGGCGGATCTTCTTCGAGGGCACCTACTCCACGTTCTTCTCCGGCAACGACGCGCCGACGCCGCGCTACGACTACAACCAGATCATGTACGCGCTCGACCTGGACGACCCCGCGTCGTGCTGCCAGTGGCGGTGTAGAAACGCCACGCAGGACGAAAAACACCGACAAGCCGCGTGGCGACGTTTGTTCATGGCGCATTGACCGGCCGCGGATCCGATGCCGGATGGCGATCTTGCATGACCCGAGACGCCAAAGGACATATCCGCTTGCAACATCGCGGAACACAAGCGAGCCGTCCGGCAGGAGAAATCCCGCGGCGCGGTCGCATTTTACGGTTTGGCGGTCGACCGAAGTTGCGCCAAGACGACGGTGGCGCTCTACGAATGGACCAATCCCGAAACCGGTGGACACGCCTATCGGGTGCGAGAAGGAGAACGGCCAAGCGGATACCAGCGCAGCGAACGGCCGCTGTGCCGCGTGTGGCGATATCCGCTCTCGCCGCGCATCCGATTCAGCATGAACAAACGCGCCGATCAGATCAGCTCGGCCAGCGGTTGGGCGTTGTCGTCGACCAGATACTGCGGGCGGCCGTTGAGATCGTTGACGTCACGCTGGCAGCGTCGATGCCCAGGTTGTGATAGAGCGTGGCGAACACCTCTGGAAAGTGACGGGGCGGGCCACGGCTTCGCCGCCCAGGCGGTCGGTCGCGCCGATGACCTGCCCGGTTTGCATGCCGCCGCCGGCCAACAGGCGCAGGCCACTTGCGGCCAATGGTCGCGGCCGACGTTCTGTTGATCCGCGGCGTGCGGCCAAATTCGCCCCACACGACCACCGTCACGTCGCTGTCCAGTCCGCGTTCGTGCAGATCGTCGATCAAGGCGGAGAAGGCCTTGTCGAGCACGGTCAGGTCTTCCCGGCAGCGATCGAAGCACGAGCCATAAGGGTGGCCGTGCCAGTCCCAATTGCTGTAGTTGAGCGTGACCACGCGCACGCCCGGCCTCGACCAGCCGCCTGGCGACCAGGAAACTTTGCGGCACGCGGGCGCGCCGTTCTCGTCGATGTGGACCTTGTCGTCGCCCGTGCCGTAGCGCTCCACGACGCGCGGGTCTTCCTTGGACAGGTCGAGTGCCTCGGCCAGCCGCGACGAGGTGAGAATGCCCATCGCCTGCTGGGTGAACGATCCATGCCGTGCATGTGGCCCGAGGCGTCGACCTCGCGCCGAAAGCGGTCGAGGCTAGTCAGCAAGCGGCGGCGGTCGCCCAACTGATCCTGCGTGATGCCTTGAGCACCATGTCGCCGCGCGTGGGACCCAGTGGGCGAAAGCCGTCATGCGCCACGCCCAGAAAGCCCGGCCCCGGCTCGTTGTAGGGCGGATGCGTGCAGGGGTAGCAAAAGCTGACAAACGGTGCCACGCTGCGCGCGGCACCTTGCAGCCGCGAGACCACCGAGCCCATCTGCGGCCAGCCCCCGGCGGGCACGCCCGCTGCGCCGGGCGGCCGGCCGGTGTAGCATGCGTCGCGTCGTGGTCGGCCTGGCGCCGACGACCGAGCGGATCGGCACCAGCTTGTCCATTGCCGGCCAACCGCGGCATGTGCTCGCAGATCTCGATGCCCGGCACGTTGGTGCGGATCGGCCGAAGGGGCCGGCGATCTCGCGGGGCGCTTGGTCTTGATATCCCGGATGTCCTGATGCGGCGGCCCGCCGACCAGGTAGATCATGATCACGCTTTTGGCCGAGCTGGCCGAGGCGCGTGTTGTTCGGCGGCCAGCAGCCGCGGCAGCGTCAGACCGGTAAGACCCAGGCTGCCGATTTTCAGGAAGTTGCGCCGCGAAACGTGATCGCAAAACGAACTCTGGCGATCGGCACGACCCAGGATGGTGAGCATGGCGGGCCTCGCGGAATAGCGGCGTCGTGAAGTCGCATCGACCGGCCGATGCGACCGGCAACCTACCGCCTGCCCGGGGCTGTCAATTCGCGAGCTCGCCGACAGCAGTACGGTCGGTCGAATTCCCGCCACGCAGTCATTTGGCACTGCGCCGATTCACACCGTGACGGGAAACATCTGCCAATGGTACAGGAACCAGGGAAAGGCCAGGCCGGCGACGATCACCCAGGTGTAGTGCAGTCGTCCCGACACGCGCCATAGCCGTGCGCCCAGGCCACCAGCGAGCACAGGAAAGCCGCCGCCACCAGTGCGATGATCGCCAGCGTCGACCATTGCAGGCCGACAAGCAGCTTCGGCATGCCGAAGGCAATCTCTTCGGGATTCGAAAACGGAATCATCGCCAGGCCGATCACGACCAGAATGGCGAGGCTCGCGATCCAGCCGATCCAACTGGCCAGCTTCGAGCCGCGGTGCGTTGCGCCGCGCCGCCGTGCCCCCGATTGATGAAGGCGGCCAATGGCCAACCGATCACGGCGGACAAGAAAGACGCCCACGCAGCCGACGATCAGCAGCACGATTGAAATTCGGCGTTTCGTACCAGGGCAAACGCGACCAAGGCGACCGGCGAGCCGCCGAGAAACATGTGCGTGACTGGTTGCCTGGCGCCTCGCGGAACGCCAACATTCGCTGCCCGCCGACCTCGCGAAAAGGCGCGGCTCGATTTCCACCATGCGCCAGGCCTTTTCCTCCGTCAAGGAAAGTACCAGTTCATCGCCGTCGACGCGACATTCGGCAACGCCGAACAGTATGCCGAGCTGGCGATATCTGCATACGAATGTCGGATCGCGCGCAAACTGGCCGCGGTAGCGGCTCGCTCGGCTGGCAAAATCGGCCGCGCGCCTGCGGCGGGCGGCTCGTCCGGCGGCGGGATAGTAGTGATCCAGCAGGGACTTGAGCAGGGTGTTGCGCGAGACCCGCCGGCGGTCGTGTTGTACGAAACGAAAAATCCGGCTTTGCCTCGGGCAGCATCACGAAGTACGAGTGAAAGGCAAACGTGTCGCCCCCGTGCTCGACGATCAGCTCGTCGCCGTAGTTCTGCCGCATGAATCCGTAAGCCATGCCCTCCAAGCGCGGATCGGGGTGAAGAGCTGGCCGTGCATCTGCCGGGCCGTGTCTTCGTTGCAAGATGCGCGCGTCACCGTTCTTGCCGTCGGCCAGGTGCGCGATCATGAACTGGACCATGTCGCCGGCCGAGGCGCTCATCGAGCCGGCCGGCGCCGGCGGCACATACTCGAAGCCCTGCTCGACGAACCGGCCCGTCATATTGTAGCCCTTCGACAACTCCGGCGGCAGCTCGTCTTCGGGCGGCTGGCGGACCGTGGTGTGTTTCATGCCCAGCGGCTTGAGTAAATCGTCTCTTCGATGTATTCCTCCCACGGCCGGCCGGCGACTTGCTGGACGATATAACCCGCGATCGCCGTGCCGTGGTTCGAATACGAGGCCAGTTCGCCTGGCTTGCGGACCCGCGGGCGGGGTGCGCTGACCAGCAGTTCGCCCAGCGGTGTTCGTCGGGTCTGTGAGCGAACAGCCCGATCACGCGGTCCTCGAAACCCGGCGTGTGCGACAGCAGGTGCTTCGAGGTAATCGGCTCGGGATACGTGGCGGGGATTTGAAATCCTCGAGATACTCGTTAATGTCCGCGTCCAGGTTAAGCTTCCCCTCTTCGGCCAATCGCATCAGGGCCGTCCAGGTGAACAGCTTCGAAACCGAGCCGACGCGAAACATCGTGGTGGCCGGATCGACCGGTTTCTTGCTTCCACGTCGGCGTGGCCGTAGCCCTTGGCGAAAAACGGCTTGCCGTCGACCACAAAGGCAAACGTCGCCCCGGCGATATGTTTGTCGGTGAGCTGCGCCTCCATGATGCCGTCGACAAAGGCCTCGAGTTCTTTGACGTCGGTCGGACCTCGCTGCTGCTCGGGCGAAACCGCCGGGTCGACCGAACTCTCGGCTGGCACGGCATCCGGCTGCGCGGCTGCTTCCGGCTGGGGCTCACTGGCCGGTTCCGTGGCCGCAGGCTCGGCAGGCGGCACATCCTGCCCGCCGGTGCGATCTAACAGACTAAGTGACGCCATCAACGCCAATGCCGCTAGCACGATTCCTGACCGATAGTCGCGGTGCATGGGCAATCCCCGTGAGGTACACGGCCGTGCAGCCGCCTGCTGAGGATTCGGCGAGCGACGCAGATTCTTGCCCGCCGACGCGTCCGCATTCGCTCGCGCGGCTGACCGTTAGTGTATGAGCAATTGCGCAGAGGAGCCAGGGTAGCGCTTGATTGTGCGCCGTGAGGAAGGCCCTGTCGAGAGCAGCACCGCTGTCGCCTAGGCCATCGTGGCTGTTTCGGTCGACGACACGACGGGGTTGCGGGCTGCCAAGGGTGGGGCTGGCCACAACAGCCACGAAGATTTCGACCAGTTCCGAGTCGTGCAGCCCTGGGGGAGCCTCTTCGCGCAGCACTTCGACGGCTTTTTCCGGTGCGAAGGCCTCGCGGTAGTGGCGTCGCGCCGTCAGGGCGTCGTACACGTCGGCAATCGCCAGAATCTTGCGCGAGGCGAGGCACTTCATCACCGCGCAGGCCCAGGGGATATCCCGAGCCGTCGAGTCGTTCGTGATGAAAGCGCACTGCCGGCATGCGTGTTGTCAAATGTGCGCATCGCCTTCAGCAGTCGGAACCCCTTGTCGGGATGTTCCTTGACGATGGTGAATTCTTCGGTCGTGAGCGGACCGCTTTTGAACAGGATGGCATCCGGGATGGCGATCTTGCCGATGTCATGAACGCGGCCGGCACGCTGCAGGGCTTTCAGCTCCCGCTCGGTGAGCTGCAACGACTGGCCGAACCCGCGCGACATATTCCGCCATGCGCTCCATGTGGTTCCCCAGCAGTGGATCCCGATCTTCCACCGCCTGCGCCAAAATCGCCAAGACCACCGTCTCGGCGTCTTCCAGCACGTCCATGTCGCGTTTGTGCCGCACCAGCGAGCGCACGCGGGTCACCAGCTCGATGCGGTCGACCGGCTTGGCGATGAACTCGTCGGCGCCGGCCTCGAGTGCTCGGGAGCTTGTCGTCGCGGTCCCCCGCCGCCGTGACCAGCACGACAGGCAGCCAATGCGTTTTGGGATCTCGTTCTTAGGTTGCCGACAGGCGTCGAAGCCGGTCAGCCGCGGCATCATGGCATCCATTATGATCACGTCGGGCTGTTCCAGTCGGGCGACTTCCAGTTGCCTCGACGCCGACCGCGGTGAAGCATTGGCAGCCCTCCGAAACCAAATACGCCTCCAGCAATTTCAAACTCTGGTCGCTGTTGTCGACCAGCAAGATTCTGCGCGTCGGCAAGGGCGACTGCGCCGTGGCGCAGCCGACGGTGCGGTGGCGCCGGTTCTGCTCGGCGGTGTACATGGCTGCGTCGCCGCGCTGCACGAGCGTTTCGCCGTCGGCGGCATCCGCCGGATAGGATGCCACTCCCAGGCTTAGCGTGACGCGGATGTTGGTCGTGGCATCGATTTGGACATCCAGGGCCACCACCGCGTTGCGCATCCGTTCGGCTAGCGCCATGGCGTCCGGCCCTTCGGTTTCCGGCAGCAGGGCCACGAATTCCTCGCCGCCGTAGCGGACCAGCGTGTCCGACTGGCGAGCCATGCCTTTGAGGGTCTTCGCGACCGCGCACAGCACCGCATCGCCCGCGGCATGCCCGTGGCGGTCATTGACCTGTTTGAAATGATCGATGTCGGCGAAGATGACCGAGTAGGGATGACCGTACCGTTGGGCACATGCAGTTGGGTATCCAACGTCTCGGCATGAACCCGTGGGTATAAAGCCCCGTGAGGCTGTCGGTCACGGCCAGCCGCATGGCCTGGTCGCAGCGGGTGTTGAGATGGTCGAGCGAGCGCTTTCAGCCGCAGCAGCGCCGCGCAGCTTGCTCAAACGAAGCCGCTCGAAGCCTTTGACAATGAAATCATCTGCGCCAACTTCCAGAGCCTTCACGCGATCTTGCACTTCGGCCATCGCGCTGACCACCAGCACGGGCACGTGAGCGCAACGCGAATCTTGCTTGAGTGATTCGATGAAATCGTAGCCACTGCGGTCGGGCAGCAGCAGATCGAGCACGATCAGGTCCGGGTGGCATTCGCGGGCCAGGTCCAAACCCGTGGCCGCGCTGTCAGCGGGGCCGCGTGCGAAACCCGAAATCCGACAGGTAGGCTTCCAGTCAGCCGGCGGACCCCTTGCGCTCGTCTTCGATCAGCAGCACCAGCGGCTGTTCGTTGCTGGATGGCTCCGCCGGCGTTGTCGCCGACTGCCGTACCAGCGCTCGGCGATGGCCCTGCTTGTCCCCGCACTGTGCAGCTCGTCGGCCAGCACCTTGCTCTGCCCAACAGCGAGCGGACCCGTGTCCGCAGCTCGAGCGCGTTGACGGGTTTGGACAAAAAGTCGTCGGCCCCGGCATCCAGCCCGCGAGCCAGAATCTGCGAGTCGTCGCTCGACGTGATCAAGGCGATCGGCAGGTTTGCCGTGCGTTCCTGCAGCCTGCATGGCGGCGAGTGAATTCGATGCCGTCCATTTCGGGCAGGCAGACATCGCACAGCACGATATCCGGCAGCGCCTGTTCGATGGCTGCGATCGCACCTCTGCCCAACTCCGCCACGATGGCCCGGTAGCCGGCGCCGCGCAGGTGGGCTTCCAGCAGCCGATCCGCCTCGCGGATCATCTTCCACGATCAGGACGTTGCCGTTACCGCTGTCGGTGGGTTCCGCCGCGACGGGCTGCGCGTGGCGCACCCGCGGCGTGTGGACTCCCACCGCCGGTGAGGGCGGCTCGGCGACGCCCACCGGGGTGTGTCCCCGCATCAGCAAGTGGCGAGTTGAATGGCATCGGCCACCTCGGCGAGCAGGGCTTGGAATCGGAACGGCTTCGTCAAGAACTTCGTACAGCCGGCGGCCAGCGCTTCCTGGCGGTGTTCATCCATGGCATGCGCCGTCACCGCGATCACGGGAATGTCGGCGGTCGCTGCGTTGGCCTTGAGCTGCTTCGTCATGGCCACGCCGTCCAACCCTGGCATCTGCAAGTCGGTCAGAATCAGGCACGGCCGCAGGTCGCACGCCAGGCGGAGTCCTTCGTCGCCGTCGGCGGCCCAGCGCGTTGTGTATCCCGCGGCCCCCAGCATCGCCAACGTCAGGCTGCGCATTCTTTTCGTTGTCCTCGACCACCAGGACCAGTCGTCCGCAGCCGGTTTTGTTGTTGGGGTCCATGGCAAGGTCCAGTTGTCGCGATTCTGTTTGAAGTCAGTCCTACTCAGACGCCGGCCGCGGCGCCTTGCGGCTCTTCGACGACGTCGAGGGCAGGCGACGGATGGCGCGGAAGCGTAACGATGAACGTGCTTCCCTCACCG
>CAWCIK010000006.1:0-1507431 GCA_963795645.1 uncultured Chloroflexia bacterium
CGAAGGTCCGGATGAGCACCAGCTGACCGAACATCGCGATCAGCAGCTCGGGATCCGGAGCGCCCAGTCGCTTTCGTCCGGGGCGAGCTGTACCCACTCGGGGCGGCCATCTCCAAGCTCTGGCGCTTCGTGATCCAGTCCCCAACGGCAGGTGGTAGGCAAACGGGAAGGTGATCATCGCTGTGACATGCCACCGGGGCGCCGATAGTCGGACCTCGAAGGAAACACAGGGGTTGGATCCAATATCGTAAGAGCGTAGCGGAGACATTCTAAGATCGGCGAGTCCTATGTCCTTGATTGGATCCAGTTGAGGAGCTACTGCATGACGAGTACCGGTGCTGGCGGACTGCCGGGGCTCCGCCGGTTCGATCACGTCGGGTTCACGGTGCCGGACCTGAGACAGGCGAGAGAATTCCTCGTCGAGGTCCTGGGCTGGGAGTTCCTGTACGAATTGGGCCCGTACAGCGACGCCGACGGCAGTTGGATGGCGGATCATCTCGACGTCGATCCACGGGCGGAGGCCAGGATCAACTTCTTCCGGGTCGATGGCCAGGCGACCTTCGAGGTGTTCGAGTACCGAGCTGGTGACCAGGGCCGGCGGCAGCCACGGAACAGCGACGTCGGCGGCCACCATGTCGCCCTGTACGTCGACGACCTGGACGTCGCGGTCGCCTACCTGCGCGAGCAACCGGGCGTGCAGGTTCTGGGTACGCCCACCACGAGCAAGGGGGCGCACCTGGGTCAGAGGTGGATCTATTTCCTCTCGCCGTGGGGAATGCAGTTCGAACTGGTCTCCTATCCTTCAGGAAGGGCGTTCTATCTGGCCGAGGCTCGTGCCGCAACGAAAGAAGGCAACAAATGAGCGCACCCTCCACAGAACCGGAGATGCCACCGAAGGCCGCGCCGGACCGGATCGCGGATTACCTCCGCGAGGCCATTCTCAACGGCGAGTACCAGCCGGGCGACTTCATCCGTCAGGAGGACATCGCCCGGCGGCTCGGTGCGAGTCGCCTGCCGGTCCTGTGAAGCTCTGCGGATCCTGGAAGGTAGAGGGCCTGACCACACATCAGGCCAATCGCGGTGCGCAGGTTCCCAAATTGACCCTGCACGAGATGGATGTGATCTATCAGCTGCGCGAGCGCATGGAGCCGCTGATTCTGCAGGAAAGCATTCCGCATCTCACGAGCGCCGACATCGCCGAGGCCCATGCACTTCTGGAGCAGATGGAGGCCGGGGTATCGGTCAGCGAGTTCATCCCGCTCGACAGGGCGTTTCACTTCCTGACGTACCGGGGATGCCGGATCCAGACGCTCATGACGATGGTGTTCCGTCTCTGGAACAGCACTCAGCATTATCGACGGCTGTTCGTCCAGCACACCGATCCCGGGCGGCACTGGGTGGTCGACTCCGAACATCGACTGCTGCTGGATGCAATCGAACGCCGTGATTCCACGGCAGCGCAGCATGTTCTGGTCGGTCACATCAGGCGCACCCGCATCGAACTGGCCGCCAACGCGGAGGCCGCCCGGCTGATCGAATCACCCGAGAGCCCGTCCGGCGGAGACCGGGCGGTCCGTAACGGAAAGGACTGAGGTGCCTGAACCGAGAGTCGCCGTCCTCGGCGCCGGCGCGAACGGAGCATCCATCGGCGCCGACCTGACCGTCGCCGGTGTGGACCTGACGCTGATCGAGCAGTGGCCCGCACATGTCGAGGCCATGCGCGCCAACGGCGTGCGGATCGAGATGCCCGACGACGTTCTGCAAACACCTGTGCAGGCCTACCACCTGTGCGAGGTGGCCACCTTCAGGCGACCCTTCGACATCGTTCTGGTGCTGATGAAGGCCTACGACACCCGCTGGGCGTGTGAGCTGATCAAGCCACATCTCACGGCTGACGGCGTAGTCGTCGGAGTGCAGAACGGCATGACGGTGGACGTCATCGCCGACGTGGTGGGCGCTCGCCGCACCGTGGGATCGGTCATCGAGATCTCCTCGACGATGTACGAGCCCGGGGTGGTTCGACGGGATTCCGCGCACGCCCGCTCCTGGTTTGCCGTCGGGGCCCTCGACGAGGAGATGGTCGGTCGGGAGAAGGACATCGCTCGCCTGCTCGAGTTCGCCGGAGCCGTCGACATCGTGGACGACATCCGGGCCACCAAGTGGATGAAGTTGGTCAGCAACGCCACGACGCTGGTCACCACCGCGGTGCTGGGTGTGCCGATGCTGGAAGCGGTTGCGCTGCAGGGAATGCGGGAGCTGATGATCCGTTCCGGGCAGGAAGCCCTGGACGCCGGGACAGCGCAGGGCTTCCCGGTGCTTCCCATCTTCGGGCTCGCCCCCGCCGATCTCGATCACCGCGAGCAGGTGGTCGAGACCCTGTTGGACACGCTGCTGGCGGGGTTCGTGATGCCCAAGACCGAAACCACGGTGCTGCAGGACTGGCGCAAAGGCCGGCACAGCGAGGTCGACGATCTCAACGGGCTCGTGGTGCAGACGGCAGAGGCCTTCGGCCTTGCGGCTCCGGTGAACCGTGCGGTTGTCGCGCTTGCCACCAGCATCGAACGCGGCGAGCTGAGCCCGGGCCCGCAGAATCTCGCCCTGCTGCAGGGCTTGGTGACCCGAGAGGAATGACTTCGCGGCTTGCGGTGGCCACCGCGGAAGGGGTGGCCACCGCACCCGGCGCACGAGACCGCGGGATTGCCAGGACAGGCTTACTACCAGAGTAGCGCGGTCGAGCCGGTGGCCAGCGCCGAGTTCGTGTAGTCGCTCGTGGGCAGGACGGCAATGCCGCGCAGCGCTGCGACCGCGTCGGGCGAGGCCGGCATGTAGCCGCCGTTGGCAACGATCGCGGCGAAGTTCAGGAAGGCACCGACGATGATCAACCAGAAGCCGGGCTGGCGCAGGTTGACGATGAGCGATGCCAAGACGAGCGCCGTGGACATGACGTACAGCGACGGACCAAGGCTGCCCACGCTCGCCGCTACGGGCGAGCTGAACAGGAGCACCTGAAATAGCAGGCCTGCGAGCGCCACGGGCCACAGGCGGATGTGAACAGACGCGAGTTCGCTTAGCCGACCCCGCGTCGCCACTCCGACGACGATGCCGATGGCAACCGCATATACGAGCAGCATCGTTTGAAGCGATTCTCCGTCGAATACATGGAACGGCGCGATCTTGCGAACGCGCCGTTGTCCGTGATGTGGTGTGCGCCCGGTTGATCAGTCAGAGCTGGATCGGGCGGTTTCCCTGTTCGACTGGACCTAGAAATGCCAGCGGAACGGAGCCGCGAGGACGAGCAGATAGGCCGTCAGAACCATGAGGCTGAAGGCAATCTGGCGAGCATTCTTCATGTGACCGTCTCCAGTTGCGCACGACACTGGTGCGTCGTCGAGGTCGCGATCCTAGGTTCACCGGGCGGCTGCCCACCATGGGAGGTTCGTACCAGTACGCTGCCCCAAACACACCGAATCAGGGGTTTTGAGCGTGAATGACGATCTGACCGAGCGCCTCGTCGACTCACAGGTGGTGCACAAGGGCAACTACATGGTCTTCACACGGGACACGGTGCTCGATGCGGACGGTCGTCAGCACACCCGCGATGTGGTCCTCCATCCGGGCGCGGTGACGGTTGTCGCCATCCGCGCCGACGGTCAGCTGCTGCTGGTACGGCAGTACCGGCACGCGGCCGGCGAAGCGCTGCTGGAGCTCCCGGCAGGGACCCTGGATCGCCGGCCGGATGGCTCGCTCGAAGAGCGCCTGCCGGCGGCCAAGAGAGAGCTGAGCGAGGAGACGGGCTATATCGCAGGCAAGTGGCGGGAGCTCGGGACGTTCTTCACTGCGCCCGGCTTCGCGAGCGAGCTGATGACGATGTTCCTCGCCACCGAGCTTTCTCCGGATCCCGCGTACAAGGGCCCGGACCCGGACGAGCGCCTCCATCTCGAGATAGTGCCGTTCTCGGATGCGCTCGCGGAAGCTAAGCGGCATGAGATCCGGGACGCCAAGACCATCATCGGCCTGTACGAGGTCGAGGCGCTCGCGCGCGCCGGCGAGGTGCCCGAGCTGGCCTGACGGGCCGTCTCTCTTGCTACGGCCAGCTGATCGTGGCCAGGACGAACACGGACGCACCCGGATTGGCTATCTCGTCCGGGTCGCTGAGCGTGACCATGTAGGTCCCGGGCCCCACGTCCTGGCTGATGTCGACGCTCTGCGTCGGCCCTCCGGTTTGATCCAGCAACGGATCTCCATCAGCAGGCTTGATCACGAGTCGATAGTCATACGAACCGTTGGTGCCATCGTCGAACGCGGCCTGGACGCGGATCTGGCCGTCAGCGAGAGCGTCGACCTGAGCATCAAAGCCGTCGTAGGCCGGGGTCGCCGTGCCCTGGAAACGCAGGTTCTCGATCGACACGCTCGGCGAGTTTGCGTTGAACTGGACGCTCAGCGTCGCCGTGACCGGGGCGTTTGCTCCGATCATCGACACATGCCACGTAGAGGAGTCTTGGGTGGCGACAATCTCGCTGAAGCCACCGTTGCGGACGGTGTGGCAGTTCTTCTGAGTGATCAACGGCTCAGGCCAGATGCACAGGCGAACCGCGCCAGATGCGTTGCTCACCTGTGCCGCGATTTCGCTTTGCCCGTCAACCGCAAAAGTCAGTGTGCGCGGTACTCGACCGCATGGCGTTGATGGGCCACAGGCTTGGTCGAGACCAACGTTGTTGAGCTGGATCAATCGTTGCGGCGCTGTGGGCGAAATCGACGGGGTCGGGGTCGGCGTGGGGGTTGGGGCCGGCGTAAGGCTGGGAGTCGGCGTCGGAGAAGGGGTCGGGGTCGGCGTGGGGGTCGGGGTCGGCGTGGGGGTCGGCGCGGTTGCTGTTGCGTCGGTGGTCAAGAGGGGTGTCGGGCTGGGCGTCGGGGTCGGGGCGAGGGTCGGAGTGCTCGTCGGCGCTGCCGACTCGGTCGGTGTCACGGATGCGGCGGGCGATTCGATCGCCACCGTCGTTGCCGTCGGCGACGGCAGGGTGAACGAGGGCAGTGTCGGAATCGGAGTCGGTGATGGGCCAGCAGTGGGACGTGCCAGGAGCACGAACAGTGTCGCCCCGACGAGGATCACGAGCAGGGCCGAGAGCGCCGCGGTCAGGACCTGGGCCGATCGTGGCGTCATCGCGGCGCACCCAGCCTGGCCAGCGCGTTGCGGTAGAGCGAGCTGTTCGGTGCGAGGGCCACTGCCAGCCGGAGGTGAGTGCGAGCCTCATCGCGCCGGCCGAGCATCTTCAGTGATTGGCCGAGGCCGAAGTGGCCGTACGGCGTCGAGGGGTCGATGTCCAGCAGCCGGCTGAATGTTTCGGCCGCTCGCTCATGCTGGGCGCTGTTGTAGTAGGCGCGCGCCAGGGCCTCGACGATCGAGCCCTTGCCCGGCTCGAGTCGATCGGCGCGCTCGAGCAACACGGCCGCCTGTGCATGATGGCGGCGCTTGAGCAGCGCGCCTGCGCGCTGGAACAGCCCATACGCGGTCTCACGCTCGGCGAGCTCGTCGAGTCGCTCATTGTCCTCTGAGTTCATCCGCGGGAACTTTGCCACGGCGCGCGGCATCCGTCTCATCCGGCGCGGCTCTGGCGGGCGCGGCCGGACGGCGATCACGTCTCCGTGGAGCGCCAGGCGTTGAGATCCAGCTTCTGGAGCCGCGGGCTCGGAGTCAGCCCGGGGATCCGGCCGCGCTTGGCGATTGGCCTGCCATCGATCTCCTTGAGGTCGCCGGTGAAGTCGATCGGTCGCGCGCCGGCGATATACGAGCCGACGGCATACGAGTCGACCGGCGCACCTTCCGACTTGAAGAATGTGATGCGCTCCGGGTTGAGGCCGCCGCTGATGATGATCTTGACGTGGCTGTGGCCGGCCTGGTCGAGCCGCGCGCGGACCTCGCGGACCAGGTCGGGCGTCACCCGTCCGCGCTCGCTGGGCGTATCGAGGCGGACGCCGTAAAGCCGATCCCCGAGCGCGCCGGCCACCCTGAGCGCCTCCTCCGCCTCATCGCGGAAGGTGTCCACGAGCACGATGCGCGGCACCTCGGGCGGCATGTGCCGGTCGAACGCCTCGGCCGCCGCCACGGTGTCGCCAAAGATCAGCACCAGCGAATGGGGCATCGTGCCTGTCGGCGACAAGCCGGCGAGACGGGCGCCGGCCGGCGTCGATGCGCCGACGCAGCCGCCGATGATCGCCGCGTAGTCGAGCGTGTCGCTGACCTCGGGATGCACGTGGCGCGCGCCGAACGAGATGACAGGCTCGGGCGCGGCAGACTCGACGCATTCGCGCGCGGCCGTCGCCCAGCCCGTTGACTGGGCCATGATCCCGAGCAGCGCGGTTTCGAACAATCCGAAGGCGCGATAGCGCGCGCGAATGCGCAGCACGACCTCCTTGGGCTGGACGAGGTCGCCGTCGGCAAGGGCCTCGATCTGTGCGTCGCGCGCATGGCCATTGGCCGTCAGCACGTCGGCGAGCAGCACCTTGGCCTCGTCGATGCCGCACAGCACAGCATCGCGCCGGCCGAAGACCTCCATGACCACGACCGGGTCCAGGTTCTCCTTCGACAGGATCTCCTCGGCGCGGCTGAAGTAGACGTCCGAGGCGTCGCCGGACAGGATCTCGCGAGAGGGGGCGCGACGTATGCCGGCGCGGGGCGAGGTTGGTTCGGTCACGTTCCTATCTGGCCCTCGAACGCCTGTCGCAACAAACGGCCGCGCGACTGCGCCAACCGGTGCGGAGCGCCGCGAGTCTAGCAGCGCCCAATCTGCACCTGCGGCCATCCCCCCGCCCATGCGCCCCTTAGCGCGAGCCTTTGTCGATCGCTCACGCCCGCTCGTACGATGAGCGGATGCACGCGGATGACGCGTTGGAGCGGCGTATCGTCACGGTTCTCTTCGCCGACCTCGTTGGCTTCACGACGCTGTCCGAGGAGTTCGATGCAGAGGACGTTGCGGTTATCCAGGATCGCTACTTCGCGGCCGTGCGCGACACGGTCGGGCGATATGGGGGACGGCTCGAGAAGTTCATCGGCGATGCGGCGATGGCCGTCTTTGGCGTGCCGCGAGCGCGCGACGACGACGCTGAGCGGGCTGTCCGCGCAGGTATGGCGCTGATCCACGCCGTTCAGCAGCTGGGCGCCGAGCTGGGCCTCGACGAGGATGCGCTGCGCCTTCGCGTCGGGGTCAACTCGGGCGAGGCCGTCGTTGCTGCCAGCGGCAGTGACGAAGGTCGAATCACTGGCGACACGGTCAACGTCGCCGCGCGTTTGCAGACTGCTGCGCCACCAGGCGGCCTGCTCATCGGCGAGTCGACCGCTCTGGCGGTTGCTGACGTGGCCGAGCTTGGCGACCAGCAGCTCCTGGAGCTCAAGGGCAAGTCGGCGCCGGTGGGCGCCCGGCTCGTGACTGGGTTTCGACCGGAGCCGTCGCGCGAGCAGGCGATGGGCGGGTTGAAGGCGCCAACGGTGGGTCGAGTCGCAGAGATCGAAACTTTCCAGCAAGCGCTTCTGGAAGCGGCGGCGGGTCGAACCGACCGCTGGCTGGTGGTGGCCCCGCCGGGGGTCGGCAAGTCACGGCTGTTGCGCGAGCTGGCTGAGATGACACCCGAGCTCGGGAACTTCACCGTCCTGCGCGCACGCTCCCGATCCGGAGCAGTCTCGCCGTTCGAGGCAATTGCGGGCCTGATACGGGCCGTCTTGCCGGGCGATTTGGCGCGCGACGATACGTCCGCAGCGGTGCGCGCCTCTCTCGTCGCCACGGGCTCAGCCGACGCGCGCGCCGCGCTGGTCGCCGAGCTGTGCACCAACCTGGTCTGGCCGCGCGACACCGACGCACGTGCGCGCCAGGCCGGGGAGGATCGCGATGCGCTGTTCGGCGCGTGGCTCGACGGCCTCGACGCGCTGGCCGGCGACGCGTGCCAGCTTTGGCTGGTCGAGGACGCCCACTGGGCCGGCGGCGACGTCCTCGCGTTCCTCGGCCTGGCCGGCTCGCGCGCCGCACCCCACGGCCGGCTGGTCATCGAGAGTGCCCGGCCGTCGCTGCTCGAGGCGCAATCGGTCGACGGCACCGACAGATCAGGCCCGTGGCCGCACGTCATGCGCCTCGACACGCTCCAGCCAACGGACGCCACCGAGCTGGTTGGCGCGCTGGTCGGTGACGCGCTGCCTGGCGAGCTCGTCGAGCGCATCGTCGAACGCTCGGACGGCAACTGCCTCTTCATCGAGGAGCTGCTCCGGACCTGGGTGAGCGTCGGCACGCTCGTCCCGGACGACGACGGATGGCGGCTTGCGGTCGCTGCGGACGAGGTGGCCCTGCCGCAGAGCGTCCAGGCAATCTACTCGGCACAGCTCGACGATCTGCCGCCCGACGCGCGGCGCCTGGCGCGTCGCGCGTCGGTTGCCGGACGCCGCTTTCCACTGCGCGCCCTCGATGCGCTCGACGCGCCCGACGACGGGCTCGAGCCGCTGCGCCGGCGCGAGCTGATCAGCGGGCCGCTGCCGGAGATCCTGCTCGGTGACGCCTTCTCGTATCGCCATGCGCTGCTGCGCGACGCCGGCTATGCGTCGCTGGCCAGGGCCGAGCGATCACGTCTCCACGTGCGTCTGGCGCGCTGGCTTGAGGAGGCCGCCGGCGACCGGAGCGCCGAGGTTGCCGAACAGATCGCGGGCCACTACGCCGCCGCTCTCGAGAGCACTCCGAAGCTGGCGACTACGGTCGGCGAGGGCCTGGACCGCGAGCAGACACGCGAGCTAGCCGCCTCCTGGCACGAGCAGGCCGGACAGGCGGCTCTGGTGATGTCCGCCCATGACGCGGCGCGCACGCTCTTCCGGCGCGCCATCGAGCTCGCGCCTCAGGCAGACGCCATGACCCTCGGCCGGCGCTGGGAACGGCTAGCCGACGCCACGGCGTTTGCGGCCGACATGAGCGAAGGTGGCCACGCCTACGAGCTTGCCCTGGGCCACTACCGGAACGCCCTGGCCGAGGCACGGACCGCGCCGGCCATCGCCAGCGTGGCACGCGCCACGAGCGAGCTGGCCGGTGTGTGGTACCAGCAGCTGCGCTTTACCGATTCGCGCGACCTGGCCGGGACCGTGCTCGCCGAGCTGCCTGATGCCGATCCCGGCTCGCGTGCGCGGCTGCTTATGGCACGAGCCTTCGGCAGCATGGGCTCGAGTGGTGCGTCGGACCAGTCGGCGGCCGATATCACCCTTGCCGTCGAGCTGGCCGATCAGACCGACGACGAAGAGCTCAAGCTGCGCGCACACAAGTCGCGCACCGGCGCGGAGACCGAGGGTGGCCGGGCCGACGCGGCGTCATGGCTCGACATTGCCGAGCGGGCGGCGCGCCTGGGATTGGCCCGTGACGTGGTCGATGCCTCGACCAATGCCGCGATCTACTCGGTTGACGACGCTCCGCGCAATGTCGCTCACATCCTCGGCCCGGCCCGCGAGCTGGCCATCGCCCACGGCTACACCGAGGAAATCGGCTGGATCGCCTACCTTGACGCGGAGGTCGCTTTCGCGGCGGGCGACTGGGATCGCGCTCTGGAGCATTGTGCAGCGACGATGGACATCGGGGAAGCCAACGACTACCTGCGCCTGACCGTGCGCACGATCCACGTCGCCGTGCCGATTGGCGCGGCACGCGCCGATCGCGGCGTGCTCGAGCGCTGCGCGCGCTGGTACCTCAGCCTCGAGGGCAAGTTCGACTTTCCCGACTCGCCATATTCCCGGGTGATCCGGACCGCCCAGGACCTCGACCTCGCCGAGTCCGGCCTGTGGCCGGACTTCATGCCCGAGGTCGAGTCGCGCATTGTCTCGTTCGGCGACGATGCGAACCTGCCGTCGTGGGCGGCCGCCGTCGATCGCGTTGTGCGGGCGTGGGTGGCGGCCGGCGAGCTCGACGGTGCACAGCGTGCCATCGAGGCGATGGCCGCAGCAATCGCCGCCTCACGCAACGTGGCACACCTTGGTCGAGGAACCCTCGAACTGATGCGAGGTCGGGTCGCGGCGGCGCGCCACGAGCGCGCCGCCGCGTCCGCTGCCGGACGGCTGGCGCTCGATCATTTCCGGATCAGCGCTGCGCCGTGGTGGATGGCGAAGGCCATTCGGCTGCTCGAGCGCAGTGACTCGGCCGATGAGCGCCTGGTTGTCGAGGCAGCGCTTATCGAACGAAGGCTGAGAGCCGCTTTCGCGACGCGCTGAAAGCGGTCACACAGGACGCCGTTCGGCACTTGCGCGGTCGCGATATGGTGGCCAGCCTGAACGTGGGTGGAGGCATACCGGGAGAGCCGGCCACGTAGACGTCGTTACGTACCAGGTTGGGTGCCGTTTCAGACGCACGCGGGCCCTCATTCCGCTTTAATCCTCCAGTCCTATTCGTTGGAGGCGCAGCACATGTCTCGAATCCCCACCAGGCGCGGTCTCGGCATCGCGCTGGGCATCGGGTTGATGCTCGTCGCCCTGGTCCCGGCAGTCACCCAGGCGGCGCAGGCACAGGTCATCTTCTACATCTACTACGGCGACAACTGCATCAGCGGCAGAGTCGCGCCGAGCTCGACGGTCAAGGTGACCTGGCTCTCGAGCGGCGGTGCCCTGAAGGGCCAGGACACGATCGCTACCAGTGTCGGCGGCGGGTGGACCGTCTGCGGGAGCGACTTCCTCGTGGCCGGTGACACGGTCAAGGCCAAGGTCGGCACCTACGTCCGGAACTACGTCGTCCCGTCATTGAGCATCGTCGCCGACCGGGTGACGGACAGGTTCTACGGAACCGGACCTGCAAGTCGCACGATCAAGATCTATTACCCAGCTGGAAACCTCGCTGATTACTCCGAGATCCACGGCGTGCGCGTCGCGGCCGATGGCAACTGGTCATACCGGCCCAGGGACATCGACGACATCTGGGGTGGCCTGGCCGCTACCGCTGCGTGGAAGTCGCCTAACAACGATGTGCTCGAGTACAACACCCAGGCTGCGAGCGTGACGCTCAAACTGGGGAGCGCGAACTTCACCGGCACGATCAGCCCGTTCAGCGACGAGAGCCTGACTCTTCGCAGTGGATCGACCAACGCGCTGCTGGCCACGGCCGACACGACGTCAGGACCCGCGTGGGGCGACTTCGCCGGCAAGTTCCGCAACTCCGGCAGCCACGGCGTGAAGGTCATGCCCGGTCAGCGCTTTGTCGCGCCATCCCTCGCCTCGGACGCCGACTTCATCGTCCCCAACATCGACATCAGCCCCAACAAGGCGACCGACGTGGTCACCGGTCGGTGCTACGACGCCGGGACCGGGACGGGCAACTACATCGCCCAGGTCTACCGCACCGGCGGGAACACGCGCGGCGTCCTGTGGGGCTATACGGACGATCCCAACGGCAACTTCGTCGCCGACTTCTCCAATCCACATTCATATCCCGGCTACTCGCCGGCGAACATCAAGACCGGCGACAGGGTCGTCATCAAGTGCCTGCAGACGACCGGAGACTGGGTCAGCAGCTCGGTCAAGGTTCTGTAGGGCCAGTCAGTTCCAAGATATCGGCGGCGTAGCGCTCAAGGAGCGCTACGCCGCTCGGATTCGGGTCGGTTGCGGCCAGCTTCGTCTGGGTCCGTGACAGCTCGTTGATCAGCTCGAGGGTCTGTACGTGGACCAGGTCGCTGATCGCGAGCACGCGCGCCAGCAGGCGGCCGACCACGTCCCGATCGAGGCCGGACAGCGCGACCTCGGCGGTCAGAATTGGCCGCTCGTCGTCGGACAGTGCAAACTTGGCGAAGGGCAGCTCGTCGTTCCAGCGCAGCAGCTGGCGGTATGCCTTGCGGTAGTTGTCGGTCATCGGTGGCGCGAAGTGGACCCACGCGACCAGTGCGACGGCAGGATCGAGGATCAGGGTGATGCGCAGCGCGCGACGGCGGCGACCGTCGAGGACCAGATCCCATGACACTGCGCCGTCGCGCTCGGCTCGCTCGACGGGTTCCAGTCCAAGGTCAGACAGCCAGCGATCGATCCTTGGCGCCGTGCCAGGGGTCCATCGAGTTCCCTGAGCTATCAGCCGCGGCCTCCTGAGGCGCTCATGCGCTCGGAGATCGGTTCGCCCTCGTGACCCTTGGCCGCTCCCTTGCCGCGGCCTGCCGCGCTCCGCTTGAGCTCGACCGTCCCGCCCGACGGGATGTTGCGCCGGCCACCGAAGTCGGCTGGGCGCACATCCTCGTTGACCTTGACGTTGCGTCCGATGCGCACGCCGGCCGGGATGACCGCGCGCTTGCCCACAACAGTGATGCCCGCGTTGAGCCGGCTCGGCTCCTGGCGGTTGGGCGTCTCGAAGTCTGAGCCCATACCGACGATGGCGTTCGGTCCGACCGAGACCTCCTTGTCGATGATTGCCCGGTCGACGACGGCACCCGCACGGACGACCGTGTCGAACATGATGATCGAGTCACGCACCACCGCACCCGGGTCCACGCGGACGCCCGGCGATAGAACCGATCGCTCGACCGTGCCCCAGATCTGGCAGCCGTGGCTGATCAGCGAGCGGTGGACGTTGGCAGTCGGACCGATGCGTGCCGGAGCACGTTCCTCGGAGCGGGTATGAATCAGCCACTCCTTCTCGTACAGGTCAAGTCCGGGATGCTCCTCGAGCAGGTCCATATGCGCCTGCCAGTAGCCCTCGACCGTGCCGACGTCCTGCCAGTAGCCGTCGAACTGGTAGCCGTACACGCGCGCGTCGCCGCTGAGCATGGCGGGAAGGACGTCCCGCCCGAAGTCGGTACGCGACTCATCGAGCCAGGCCAGCAGCGCGCGCTTGGAGAAGACGTAGATGCCCAGTGAGGCGAGATCGCTCTTGGGCTGCTTGGGCTTCTCCTGCCATTCGTTGACGCGGCCGTCATCGTCGAGGGCGAGGATGCCGAAGCGCGACGCCTCGCCGAGGGGCACGCGCTTGACGGCGACCGTCACGTCGGCTCGATTTCGGCGGTGGAAGGCGATGAACGGCTGGTAGTCCATCTTGTAGATGTGGTCGCCGGCGAGGATGAGGACGATGTCACCCGCCTGCTGGCGGATCATCTCCAGGTTCACCAGGACCGCGTCGGAAGTGCCGCGGTACCACTCTGACGGCCGCCCCCGGGCGATATACGGCTGCAGGAGGCGGATACCGCCCTCGTTGCGGTCGAGATCCCACGGCCGTCCCGCACCGATGTGATCGTTGAGCGAGCGCGGGTTGTACTGCGTCAGGACAAGGACGTTGTCGATCTCGGAGTTGACGCAGTTGGAAAGAGTGAAGTCGATGATGCGGTACTTGCCGGCGAACGGCACGGCCGGCTTGGCACGGACCGCGGAGAGAATCGATAGCCGCTCCCCTTCCCCACCGGCAAGGACGACGGCGGTGACCGGCTTCACGCGGCGATGCTACACCGCCTGAGAGCCACGTCGAGGCCGTTGGCTACGCGGAGCAGGAGTTTGACGACGGGCCGGGCGGCAACATCGCGGTTCGACCGCCGAGCCAGGCACCAACGCCGTTGACCTCCTGGGCCGGGATGCAGCCTTGCGGACCGGCACTGCCTTCGGCGCCGGGCACTGGGCCGGTCAGGTACAGGCGCGGGTTGACCGCATCGCCGTTGAGATACACCGCGAAGTGGAGATGCGGCCCGGTGGCGCGGCCGGTCATGTCCATCAGGCCTATCAGTTGGCCCTGGACAACCTGCGCGCCCTTCGTGATCCCATCAACCGGCTTGGCGCGCAGGTGCGCGTACATGGTTCGGAGGCCGTTGCCGTGGTCGATGATCACCATCCAGTCCGGGTCGGGATGGATCCACGGATCCCAGCCGACGAGCTCGACCACGCCGTCAGCGACCGCCCGGATTGGCGTTCCGCGGTCGTTGGCGATGTCGATGCCGGAATGAAAATGGGCGCAGTTGCCGCGTTGCGGCTCGGCCCAGAAGCCGGTGCAGCCGAAGGGCTGGGTGATATTGCCGGTCGTCGGCCAGATCCAGTTCGACGACGTCCCGTTCTGGGCAACGGCCGCCGCGGCCATCGGCAGACAGGCCAGCAATGCAAGCAGAGCGGCGGCGATTGTCTTTCGAAGGTATCCGGGCACGACCCGCGAATCGTAAGCCATCAGGTCGCAAGTGCCGCGATGAAGGCCGCGAAGATGAGCACAGGCCCGAAGGGCACGGCACTGCGCAGGCCGATCCTCCTCGTCGCCATGAGCACGATGAGTACGGCGGCGAAGCCGATGCTTGCGATGAGGAACCCGTAGAAGAACGCCGACAGGCCGAACATGAGCCCCAGGCTGATCGCCAGCTTCACGTCGCCGAAGCCAAGGTCGCCACCGATCAGCCGATCCAGGACGAGCATCAGCACGGGAAAGATCACGGCCGCGGCGAGGCCGCTGATCGTGCCCAGCTCCTTGCCGGCCAGGGCCGGTGAGTTGCCGAGGATGAGGACGGCGGCCGCGAACACGATCAGCGGCAGCGTCAACAGGTCCGGCAGCAAGCGTTGATCCAGGTCCGTGGCGAGCAGCACGATGAGCGCCGCGAACATCGGGATGTAGATGAGCAATGATGTCGGGTCGTTCGCCATTCGAGATCCCAGGGCGCCGAATGCCACGGCCCCTGAAACGATCACGACCACGCTTCGAGCGTCGAACCTCGCGCGGGCATAGCCGTCTTCATGAGCAGGCCAGCGCCGCGCGAGCGCGTCAGCGGCAAAGCCGATCGCGGATCCGACGAGCGCAAACGCGACCGCCGTCGCATCAATGTTCATTGCAGGTCGGCCAGGGCCGTGTCGATGTCGTCGCGTGCTCGCTCCAGCCCGAAGAGCGCGTCGGTCATACCGGTGCCGCTCTCACCGACGATGAGCGAGTACACGCCGCTGTCACCGGGCAGCGCAGCCTGGGCGACCTCTACGGTCGTGCTGAGCGCCGCGAACGTCGGCCCACTGCCAGCGACCCCATCAAGGAGGTATGCGTACAGCCCGCTCAACGCCGAGTCGTACGTGTCATAGCGCGTGATCAGCTCGTCGAGCGTGCCGACCTTGATGCCCATGGCGTCCCGCTCTCGACGTGCATCGTCGAGCGCAGTAGTCGCCTCGGACAAGCTCGACAGTGCGGCCGCCCAATCGCCACGACGACCGGCGGTTGTGGCCGCTACGACGAGCTCATCGTGATGCAGGAGAGCTGCCACGAGGGCGGCCAGGTCCGTCGCGCGCGCCTTGATCAGTGTCCAGTCAGAGGACAGCTTCGGCGCCGCGCTGACTGCCGCATCGATCGCGTCGAGCTGTGCGGCAGTGGTCGGGCTCAGATGAGCTCGGTCGATGTCGGCATTAGCCAGGACGTAGTCGTCGTTCAATTTGTGGAGCGCGCCGCCGACCACGTTCGCCGACGAGTCACCGTCAGTGACGGCGGCGCCCATCGCGGCCAGATTGAGCGACTGCAGGCTGCCTGCCGTGTCGCGCGCAGCGTGGTCCAGATCGGCCGATGCCACGCTCACTGCCCCCAGGTCAGCGGCCAGCAACGTCAGCCACGGTCGAGCCCCGTGGTCGGCGGCCCACGTCAGACCTGGATTTGTGCCCGGATCCTGATAGCGGTCGGCGGCCACGGCAAGACCGGCGCCGCCGAGCACGGCGAGCACCAGCAGCACCGTTGCCGCGAATCTCGTTCGGATCCCCATCGATCCCGAGTCTAGGTTCGTTCCGGGGCGGTCCGCTGCCGTACGATCGGGTTAGTGGCCATGAACCCCTCTGACTCTGCCGCTCACACACGCGCGCTCTTCGCGCGCATGCCCAAGGCCGAGCTGCACCTGCATCTCGACGGGTCGCTGCGCCCCTCCACCGCTCTAGAGCTCGCCCGCCAACGTGGTCTCGACGAGGGCATGGACCTCGCTTCGATGACGGACAGGCTCCAGGCGCCTCCGCAGGCGGCCAGCCAGGCGCAGCTGCTTGAGGCCTTCGACCTGCCGATCGCCCTCATGCAGGACGTCGAGGCCCTGTACCGAGTGTCATATGAGCTCGTCGAGGACGTCGCGTCCGACGGCACTCGCTATGTCGAGGTGCGCTGGGGGCCGCTGCTGCACGTAATGGGCGGAGTGGACCTCGCAGCCGGCATCGACGCGGTCGTCGCCGGCACACGGGACTCAGCCGTCGCGACCGGCGTGACCGCCCGACTCATCGCGGTTGCCATCCGTTCCCATCCGCCCGACGCAAACGCGGTCATGGCGCGCGTGGCGGCATCATTCATCGACCGAGGCCTGACAGGCTTCGACCTTGCCGGCCAGGAAGAGGCTTTTCCGGACCCCCTCGCGCACGCGCGTGCATTCGAGATCGCACGCGAGGGCGGGTTGGGCATAACCATCCATGCCGGCGAGTGGGGCGGCGCGGCGCAGGTTCGCAGGGCACTCGAAGGCGTTGCTCCGACGCGCATCGCCCACGGCGCGCGCGCCGCCGACGACGCTTCGCTGATGGTCGAGCTGGCGGCGCGCAACATCACGCTCGATGTGTGTCCGACGAGCAACGTCCAGGCCTCGATCTTTCCGACGCTGGCGTCCTTCCCTCTGCCGACGCTCATCGAGGCGGGTGTGCCGCTGACCCTGTCGACCGACGACCGCACCGTTTCCGACCTGACACTGGTGCGCGAGTACGAGCAGACGCACTCCGTCATTGGCGTTTCGGTCGCCGATCTGTGGCGCATGAACCTGCACGCCCTCGACGCCGCCTTCCTGCACGACGACGAGCCACTGCGCGCCCGACTCAAAGAGGAGTTCTCTGCCTTCGCCGCGACCGAGCCAGCCCTGGCAACCAGCTGATCTGGTCAGGAGTGCCGCGCCGACACACCCGCCGTGATCCTCGCCAGGTCGGACCCCGTGGCCGGATTCCCTTTCTTGAGTCGCTTTCAAGTCATCACCGAGCGACATCCGCTTATCGGCGATCGAATTCCGGTCCGAACCCTTGAATGCCGGGAGGAACGATCCGGCAAGGAACGATCCGGCAAGGAACGATCTGGCGCCCGCAGTTCCCTGATAGCAGACGGTTCCCCTGATATCGGACGGTTCCCCTGATATCGGACGGTTCCCCGATATCGGGACGGTTCCCCTGATTGCGAACGTTTCGTTGATGACTTGAAAGCGACTCACGGCCAGGGCCGCCGGCGCTGGTGCCGGCGCGACCAGCCGGCGGGTCGAGGTTCCGGAGCGCCCGACGCCGGGAGCGCGCGGACGAAGACACAGCAGTCAGAGAGCGGGGCTAGGCCTCGGACATCTCGTCGAGCGCCAGGGCGAGGCCGGCTGCATCTGCGGCGACGCGGGTGGGGCGGACCGAGTCTGGGGCGGCGTCCAGGTCGGCCCGTGAGGTAACGCCGGTGAGCATCAGCACGGAGCGGGCGCCAACGCGGTTCGCGGCGCCTATATCCGTATAGAGGTTGTCGCCGATGACCACAGCATCGCGAGCAGCCGCGCCCGCCAGCTCGGCGGCCGTTTCGAACAGGCGCGGCTCGGGCTTGCCGACGACCACGTCGGGCTCGCGCCCTGCGGCAAACGCCACGGCCGCGACCATCGATCCGGCCCCGGCGCGGAGCCCATCCTCGGCCGGAAAGATCGCGTCCCGATTCGTCGCCCAGAAGCGGGCGCCGCGCCGGACGCACTCCGCCGCGTTGGAGAGACGCGCATAGCTCAGTGCGAAGTCGACGCCCACGACGAGCGTGTCCGGCGCGGCGCCCAGGCCGCGCTCGGTTGGGGACACGACCCGAATGCCCACGTCGCGCAGCTCACGCGCCAGGCCGGCGCCGCCGAGGACCATCGCGACGCGGCCGGGTGGGGTCGCCTCGGCCAGAAGAACGGCCGTGGCACGGGCTGCGGAGACGATGCTCTGGTCGGGCGTCGGAACGAGCGGCAGCCCCAGGCGTTCCAGCCGGAGGCGATACTCGTCGCGATGGGAGCGCGAGTTGTTGGTCACGTAAACGATCCGGTCGCCGGCCGCGGAGCGCCGGCGCAGCAGCTCGGGCATGCCCGGGACGGGATCGCGGCCGCGATAGACGACACCGTCGAGATCAACGAGAAGAAGCACGGGTTGATGGTATGACGCCGTTCGATGGCATCAATCGATTGCTGATCGACGGCAACAACCTGCTTCATCGGGTCAGCGGCAATGTCGAGCCAGGATCGATCCGGCTCCTCCTCGCCCGATTATCCGGCGCGGTACCTGATACGACGCCGACCGTTGTCATGCTCGACGGCCACGCGGCGAGTGGCACCGATCGTCGGCAGCGGATCCGGCGCGGCCTGGAAATCCACCATGCGGGCTCGATGACGGCCGACGAGGCGCTGCTCAACATCATTCGCGACACCGCCCCGGCAAAGCGCGCCGGCGTAACGATCGTCACCGACGACCGCGCGCTGACCGACAAGGCCCGGCATCTGGGCGCGCGCACGAAGCGACTCGACTGGCTGCAGCCGCTGCTGGAAAGCCCGAGCGCGGCACGGACGACCATCGGGCGCAAGGGCGTGCGGCCGCCGCCCGAACCGGAGGAAGAGCGCGAGCCATGGCAGCCCGGCAGAGGCGCGACCAAGAAGCGCGGCAACCCCCGGCGCGCGAAACGCTGAAAGCCTGCGCGTAGCGGCATATCATTCGATCCGTGGCGCAACCAGTCGATCCTTGGACCGCGTTTCTGGCGTGGCTCCAGACGATCATCATTCCCGACTGGAACGGCCTGATCACGCTGCTGCCGATCTTGATCGTGCTGGGCGTCATCGGGCCGGCGCTGAGCCTGCTCGCCGCGTACTGGGTCTACGTCCTGGCCAGCAACCGGCGCGGCAAGGTGCGCACCGACGAACCCATGCCCGTCCCGGCTGATCAGCTCGCCGACGGCACGTACGACTACCCGCCGAACGTGCCCTATTGCCCTACCCATCGCCTGATCTATCCGGCCACCATGCGTGAGTGCCCGATCGATGGCGAGGAGCTCCGTGTGCGCTGCCCGGTGGACGGGTCGTTGCGCGTCGCGGGCCAGGAGCTGTGCCGGACGTGTGGCACGCGCTATCAGCTCGGGGCTGCCCTGGCGCCGATCGTCGTCAGCCGCCGCGGCGCGCCGCCGGCCGGTGGGGCCGCAATCGCCTGACGGCCGCGGAGCACCCTGACGATGGCACACATCAGCTACTACGCCTTCGACGTGGCGATGGTCACGCTCGGCATCGCCTTCATCCTCTTCTGCGTCCACACGACGCTGCTTGCCGCCGGCCGGCGTCAGGCCGCGGTCGCCGCGGGTGCCTCGGGCGGAACCATAACCACCACCGTGACCACGTCGGACTCGGTGTCGTCGACCTCCGCGGGCAGCATCGCCCAGGTCTTCACGTGGGTCAGCTTCATCCTGGTGGGCCTCGGACTCCTGATTCGTGCCTACCTCGTGGGCCGTGGCCCGTGGGGCAACCTGTACGAGTTCAGCGTCGCGTTCTCGTTCGGGATCATGCTCGGCTACCTGTTCCTCAGCCGTCGCTATCCGATCAAGGCGATAGCGTTCCTGCCGATCGGTGTCGCCTTCTTCCTGCTGACCTATGCCTTCACGCTGCCGCAGGACATCAGCCCGCTCGTCCCGGCACTCGACAACCCGCCGCTGCTGACGATCCACGTCGCGATGGCGATGATCAGCTACGGCATCTTCGCGGTCAGCTTCGGCGCCGCGGTCGGCTATCTGATCCAGGGCCGCGAGAACCGCGTCTCGTGGCTGCCGCCGGCCAAGGTGCTCGACGAGGTCGCGTACAAGGCGGTCATCATCGGCTTCCCGATCTTCGCCACCCTGATCATCCTGGGCTCGTACTGGGCATCGATCGCGTGGGGACGCTACTGGGGCTGGGATCCAAAAGAGACATCTGCGCTGGTCACGTGGCTGATCTACGCCGTGTACCTGCACGCGCGCAGCCAGCGCGGCTGGGCGGGACGCCCAGCCGCGCTGATACTCGTGATCGGCTTCGGCGCCGTGATGCTCACCTATCTCGGGGGGAACCTTTTCTTCGGTGGTCTACACAGCTATAGCGGTTTGTAAATGTCAGCGAGACAAATCGGCATCCTGACCGGCGGCGGCGACGTCCCCGGCCTCAACTCCGTCATCAAGAGCGTGGTCTACAACGCGACCGAGATCGGTTGCGAGGTCATCGGCATCCGCCGCGGCTGGGAAGGCCTGACGCACATGAAACGCGTCGAGGAGCTGCTGTCCGCCGGCGGTCGTTATGACAGCGACTACATCCGACCGTTGGATCGGGTCAACACGCGCACGATCGACCGCACCGGCGGCACGGTGCTGCACACATCGCGCACCAACCCCTCGAAGATGCGCGCCGATCGGCTTCCGGGGAATGTCGCCCCCGAGCGTCTGGCGTCGATGGAGACCGGGGACGGGATCTACGACCTGACGCCGATCGTGCTCGACAACATCGAGTACCTGGGCCTGGACTACCTGATCACGATCGGCGGCGACGACACGCTGTCGTACTCGGCCGTGCTCGATCGGGCGGGCGTGCCGGTCATCGCCATCCCCAAGACGATGGACAACGACGTCCAGGGCACCGAATACTGCATCGGCTTCTCGACCGCGATCACGCGTGCCAAGGAGGCCATCAACCGCCAGCGCACAACGCTTGGCTCGCACGAACGAATCGGAGTCTTCCGCATCTTCGGCCGCGACGCAGGCTTCTCGGCGCTGTACACCGCCTATGTCACGTCTGCGCGGTGCGTGATCCCCGAGGCGCCGTTCGAGCTCGACCGGTTGCTCGACGTGCTGGTCGAGGACAAACGTTCCAACCCGTCGCGCTACGCCTTCGTCATAGCCTCCGAGGGCGCGATGTGGCGCGGCGGAGAGTTGCACGAGTTCGGTGAGGCGGACGCCTACGGCCATCGGCGCAAGGAAGACGTGGGCTTTGCCCTCGTCGAGCAGATCAAGCAACGGACCGGCGAGGACGCCGTGAACTCCGAGCTGACCTACGACCTGCGCGCCGGCGAGCCCGACTCGATCGACCAGATGGTCGCGATCACCTTCGCCAACATCGCCGCCGACCTCATCCGCGACGGCCACGAGCACGGCCGGATGATGGCCATCGTCGACGGCAAGTACGCGCACGTGCCCATCCCCGAGCCGGGCAACCCGCGCCGGGTTGACGTCAACACCATGTACGACCCGGCGCGCTTCCGGCCGCAGTACCACAACCGTCTCGGCCGGCCGCTGCTGCTCGGCGCATCACTCGGCAGCGCCGCGCCCACCGTGGGAGACCCGGTCCTCGCCGGCTAGACCCGGGCGGCTATGACGTTTCGGCGCGGCGCCCGGCTCAACCCGGGCCAGGTTCGTGACGCTCGCGGCCGAAGCGGTGGCGGCGGGTACGGGATGCCGGGCGGCTTCGGCTTCCCCAGCGGTCGATCGACCGGTGGCGGCATTGGCGTCCCAGCCGGTGGCGGAATTGTCGGCATCCTGGTCATCGCCCTGATCGTCGGCCTGTACATCGTCGCCAGCGGCGGGCTCAACGGCGGCTCGAACTCAAATCAGGGTCCGCTGAGCACTGACCTCGCGTCCTGCCAGACCGGCGCCGACGCCAACGCGCGCGAAGACTGCCGGATCGTGGGCTACGTCAACTCAGTCCAGGCTTACTGGTCAGGAGAGCTCCCAAAGCTGGGTGTCGCGTACGAGGATGCGCAGACAACGCTCTTCACCGACCAGTACCAGACCGGCTGCGGCTTGGCTTCGGCACAGACCGGGCCGTTCTACTGCCCGGCCGACCAGAATGTCTACCTGGACCTGAACTTCTTCGACGCGCTGAACACGGAGCTTGGCGGCACGTCCGCGCCCTTGGCCCAGGCCTACGTGATCGCTCACGAATACGGCCATCACGTCCAGGATCTGCAGAGCACCCTTGCGCGAGCGCAGGACGGCGACACGGGCCCAACATCCAACAGCGTGCGCATCGAGTTGCAGGCCGACTGCTATGCGGGCGTGTGGGCGGCGCATGCGGTGGACACGGGCTACATCGAGCCGCTCGCGCAGTCGGACGTGAACGACGCGCTGACCGAGGCGAAGGTCGTCGGCGACGACTGGATCCAGCAGCACACCGGCGGCACTGTCAATCCGGATGGCTGGACTCACGGATCATCGGAGCAGCGCGTGAGCTGGTTCTCAACGGGTTATCGCGGAGGCGATCCGTCCGACTGCGACACGTTCGGCACGAACAACCTCTAGGCGCTGCGTGGGCGCGGCTGAGGGCGGTTGCCTCCCTGCCCGTGAGTCGCTTTCAAGTCATCACCCGCTCGCTCAATGGCGCGGCGGTGCGGGACTACCAGTCGATCAGGATGCACTCCTGCTTGCCGGTGACCTCGCCGGCGTGGCCGGGCTCGATGATCGCAAAGTCACCGGCGTTGCATTCGACCTTGGATCCGTCGCGCATCCGGTAGACGATCGTGCCCTGGACGACGTACTCGTGGTGGGACGCGGGGCAGAAGTCCATGCCCGTGCGCGGCTCGGCGTTCTTCGTCCAGCTCCAGCCCGGCTTGAGCCGCGAGCGCCAGACGACGCTGTCGCCGATCTGGACGGCTTCTGCCTCGCCGTCGCCGTCGTACTCCTCGGTAGCCTCGGGCTCGTCGAGGCTCTTGCGGTAGACACCCATAAGTCGTCCTCCAGCGTGTAACGTCCCCCGATGCTAGTGCCACGGGCGGCGTGATGGGCTCCGACTCATCGCGGACCACCGATACGACCACGATCGACTGCTGCGCGGTCGACGCGCGCATCGCCGAGCACTTCAACAACCGCCTAGCCGAGCTGACCGAAGATGGCGAGCTGCCCCAGATGGTCGACGTGTCGAGCATGCTGCTCGTGCTGCTCGGGGACGTTGAGGCGGCTGCGCCAACGGTGCTCGAGCTCGGCTGCGGGTCGGGGGCACTGACCGTCGAGCTGGTGCGGCGCGGCGCCGCGAGCGCGGACGCGGTCGATCTCTCGCCCGACGCGGTGGACGCGGCACGAGGCCGCGCGGCAGCCGCGGACGTCAGCGATCGCGTGACGTTCGAGCAGGGCGACGCGTCACTGATGGACCACTCTGCGCACGATTGGGTCGTGCTCGATCGCGTCATGTGCTGCTATCCCGGACTCGATCGGCTGCTCGCGACAGCCACCCGCGCGGCCACTCGTCGCGTGGCCTTCACCGTCCCTACTTCGCGCGGGTGGCGCGGCCTGATCAACAAGGTCATGTGGCGCGTCGAGAACATCCCCTCCCGACTCGGCCGCGGCGGCTGCCCGGGCTTCGTGCACTCGAACGACGAGATCGAGCGCCAGCTCGCGTCCGCTGGCTTCAGCAAACGCGGCTCCGACCGACTCGGCCTGTGGTACGCGGCGGTCTGGGACAGGCCCGGCTGACCCGGGCACGGACAAATCTGCGGGCGCTCGCGTAGCACCCACAGGATTAGTTCTTGCATAGCCCCACCGTTTGCCCGGCCGAGGCTCGCCGCTATCGAACGATCCAGCACTGAGGGTGCTGACGCAGGCAGTTTTGCGTCCTGGGCGAGGTTCAAAGCGGTGGGTCGGTGCCCGTACGCATCTGCTTGAGCGCGGACTAATCCTGGAGGTGCTAAGGCCGCTCCCAGGACGGCCCGCCGAGGGCCGCCAAGGAGCAGCTGGCCAGGGGCACCGCAGATCGTTCGGCGACCGTTAAGCCGGCCGCAATGTTGCACGCAATACGGGGGAGCGATCGCGGGCGGTACCGGGCGAGCGATCGCGGGCGCCGGCCTGACGCGAGCGCGACGGGAGCCCCGACAGGCGGCGGGAAACCGTCCACGAGCCGTCCCCAGACGGTCCACGGACGCTCCACCGGTGGTCCACGACGATTTTTGGCGCTACACAAGCGCTAGCCCTGCGACAGTGGCATGACCACCAGATGTTGTGGTTTTCGGCTTGACACTGCCCCGAGCCAGGAATAGCATTTGCCGATTGCGAGCGCCGCAGTCCAGCCCATTGGACATCGGCGTCGGTGGTAGGGAGAGGGCAAGAGAAATGGCTCGAGCTGCGGGCGCTGTGACACCAGAAACGACGGATGACGGAACCCAAGTGATCGCTGCGAATCCCGCGCTGAAGGCCGTCCTGGAGGGCGGCGAGAAGCTCGGCCCCATCGCCGACGACGGCCGCTTCACGGGCATCGGCGTCGAGGGCCTGACCTTCGAGCGTCGCTGGACGACGCCGGGCATCCACCCGTACGACGAGATCACCTGGGAGATGCGCTCCGCGGAGATCAAGAACGAGTCGGGCAAGACCGTGTTCGAGCAGACGGACATTGAGGTGCCCAGCTTCTGGAGCCAGCTCGCGACCAACGTCGTGGTCAGCAAATACTTCCGCGGCCACATCGGCACGCCGCAGCGCGAGCGCAGCGTCAAGCAGCTCATCGACCGTGTCGTGAACACGATCGCGGCATACGCCGCCACGCAGCACTACATGCGCAGTGACGAAGACCTGTCCACGTTCAAGGCGGAGCTGACCCACCTCCTGGTGCACCAGAAGATGAGCTTCAACTCGCCCGTCTGGTTCAACGTGGGCGTCGAGGAGCGGCCGCAGTGCAGCGCCTGCTTCATCAACTCTGTCCACGACGACATGGGCAGCATCATGGACCTGGCCAAGACGGAGGCCATGCTCTTCAAATACGGCAGCGGCGCGGGCGTCAACCTGAGCCCCATCCGCGGCAGCAAGGAACGCCTCAGCAAGGGCGGCATCGCGAGCGGCCCGGTCAGCTTCATGAAGGGCTTCGACGCTTTCGCCGGCGTGGTCAAGTCCGGTGGCACGACCCGCCGTGCGGCCAAGATGGTCATCCTCGACGTGACCCATCCGGACATCGAGGAGTTCATCGAGTCCAAGGCCGGCGAGGAGCGCAAGGCCTGGGCTCTGATCGAGCAGGGCTACGACGCCAGCTTCACCGGCGAGGCATACGGCAGCGTCTTCTTCCAGAACGCCAACCACTCCGTAAGGGTCACGGACGAGTTCATGCATGCGGTCGAGACCGACTCGGACTGGAAGACGCTCAACGTCACGAACGGCGAGCCGGCGGGCACGTTCAAGGCCAAGGAGCTCTTCCGCGAGATGGCCGAGGCCGCGTGGATCTGCGGCGACCCGGGCATTCAGTACGACACGACGATCAACGACTGGCACACCAGCGCCAACTCGGATCGGATCTACGCCAGCAACCCGTGCAGCGAATACATGTTCCTGAACGACACGGCGTGCAACCTGGCCAGCCTCAACCTGATGAAGTTCGTCAAGGACGATGGCGAGTTCGACTCGGAGGCGTACCGCTATGCCGCGCGAATCACGATCACCGCGCAGGAGATGCTGGTCGACAACGCCAGCTACCCGACGCCCCAGATCGAGCTGAACTCACACCTGTTCCGCCCGCTCGGCCTGGGCTACGCGAACCTCGGCGCGCTGCTGATGAGCCGCGGCCTGGCGTATGACTCCGACGAGGGACGAGCAACTGCCGCTGCACTGACCGCGATCATGACCGGCGAGGCATATGCCCAGTCGGCTGTCATCGCGCGTGACCACGGCGGCCCGTTCCGCGAATACAGGAAGAACGAGCAGCCGTTCCTCCGGGTAATCAAGAAACACACGGCCGCCGCGTATGCGATCCCCGCTTCGCATGCGCCGGCGGAATTAATCGACGCGGCACGGTCATCTTGGGACTCTGCACTCGAATTGGGCACGCAATTCGGGTACCGGAATGCCCAGGTGACCGTGCTTGCGCCGACCGGCACGATCGCTTTCATGATGGATTGCGATACGACCGGCGTGGAGCCCGACATCGCGCTGATCAAGTACAAGAAGCTGGTCGGCGAGGGCTTCCTCAAGATCGTCAACAAGACGGTCCCGTCTGCGCTCAAGAAGCTCGGCTACTCCCCCACCGAGGTGGAGGACATCGTCAAGTACATCGACGAGCGCGAGACGATCGAGGGCGCACCCGCTCTCAAGCCCGAGCACCTGACGGTCTTCGACTGCGCCTTCAAGCCGGTCAACGGCGAGCGCAGCATCCACTACATGGGTCACATCCGGATGATGGGCGCGATCCAGCCGTTCCTTTCCGGCGCGATCAGCAAGACGGTCAACATGCCGGAGGCTGCGACCGCGGACGAGATCGGCCACGTGTACATGGAAGGCTGGAAGCTGGGCCTGAAGGCCATCGCGATCTATCGGGATGGTTCCAAGCGCTCGCAGCCGCTCAGCACGGGCAAGAAGAAGGGCAAGGAAGCAGACGCGGAGCCAGTGGCGGCGGTCGCGCCTGCGAAGTCCGAGCTCGCCACAGAGCCCAAGCCGTACCGGCGCCGTCTGCCCGACGAGCGACGTGCCGTCACGCACAAGTTCCAGGTCGCAGGGCACGAGGGCTACATCACCGTTGGGCTGTACCCGGATGGTCAGCCAGGCGAGATCTTCCTGCGCATGGCCAAGGAAGGCAGCACGGTCAGCGGCCTGATGGACTCGCTCGCGACCATGACGAGCATCTCGCTCCAGTACGGCGTCCCGCTGCGCGACCTGGTCAACAAGTTCAGCCACATGCGCTTCGAGCCCGCCGGCTTCACCGGCAACAGCGAGATCCCCATCGCCAAGAGCATCGTCGACTACATATTCCGCTGGATGGGCGCTCGGTTCCTGTCCAAGGACGACCGCGATGCGCTCGGCATCATCTCGAGCGACGCGTATGTCACGGAGCCACCGGCAAGCGCCAACGGGTTCGGCTCCGGAATCAGCTTCGGCACTGCCGCAGGTTCAGAAGTAGACTCGCCCAAGGAGCCCGTCGGGGAGGCCGGTGGGCCCAAAGCGTCAGCGGACGAACTCGCTCAGCCTCCTCGAGCGGGCGTTGACGGCACTGGCCTCCCCGTCCTTTCAAACGGCCACGCTGCGAACGGCCACTCCAACCGGGCTTCGGCGAACGGCGGCGGTAGCGCCCAACAGATCAAGCCGCTCGACCTGGGCGGCGGCACGAAGGTCGCCTTCAGCGTGAGCGCCGACTCGCCGTCCTGCTCCGACTGCGGCTCGATCATGGTCCGCAGCGGCAGCTGCTACAAGTGCCTCAACTGCGGCAGCACTTCCGGTTGCAGTTAACGCGATCAGGCCGACGGCGAAAGTCGAACTGCCTCCCCTGCGCGGAGCGGCCTCGAACATCGGATACCAAGCCTCGACATTCGAGTCAGCCAGTTCAACGTGGAGGTGGCCGTCGGCCTCCTGAACAATCCGGTGGGCCGTCTGAAGCGATGCTCGACAGCACCGATTCGATGCGTTGATCGGGTCTGCTCGCCGGTAATTTCAACCTGTGCACCTCCCGACCAGTCGCGCGATCCCGTAGTCAAACGGAGCTCTCGCGAAGCCTTCACGGACTACGTCAAGAACACCTATCGCGTGCTCCTCACCCGCGGACTTCGTGGCTGCTGCGTCTACTTCGTCGATCCGGCGACGCGAGACTTCTTCCTCAGCCGCATCGAGCGACCGCGCGCCGCACTGCCAAGGGCAGCCGAGACGCACTTCAGCTACCCCGATTAAAACTCGTCGGTCACGAAATCGGCGGGATGGTGGTGAACTCGAGCTCGATGCCGCCGAAGCGACCCGCGATCAGGTTGTAAAGGCCGCAGACGATCGCGACAAAGAGCCAGATGGTAAGAATGGTTATCGCCCAACTACCGAACCAGCCCGCAAGCAGCTGCGGTAGCAGCGACGTCGACGACTGCTGGGGGGCGCCGTTGACCGTGACGTATGCAGGGAACACAAAGAGCGCTGCAAGCGCCAGGATGATCCCGTAAGGGATCGCGATTGTTAGCGTCAGCATGTTGGCGGCGCGGACCGCGGGAATGCGCTTGAGGCGGACCATACCTTCGTGCCCTCCACAGTCAAATTGGCTCGGAACTACAGACTAGGCTCACGGTCATGGGGAGCGGTAGTCGGTGACCGGAAGGCTGCATAGCGGCGGCGTCCGCGGGATAGGCGACCATGTGCAGGTATGACTGATCGCCGGCCACCGAATAAGAAGGCTGCTAAGGCCAAACCCAAGCCAAGCGGAGAAGGCGTCAACGAGGGGTTTGGCGCGCTTGGCCTCGACGAGCAGCTTATGGCGACGCTCGTCGAGCTGGGGTACGAGGAGCCGACGCCGATCCAGCGCGAGGCCATTCCCCTCCTCCTTGCCGGCCAGGACGTCCTCGCAGAGGCCCCCACGGGCACGGGCAAGACCGCGGCATTCGCCCTCCCCATGCTTCATCGGCTGCTCGCGACGCGGAAAGATCACCAAGACAGGGGTCACGGCCGGATCGCCGCCCTGGTTCTGGTTCCAACAAGAGAACTGGCGATGCAGGTGTCGGAGGCGATCCACCGCTACGGCGAGAACGTGGCCATCCGCGTGCTGCCGGTGTACGGCGGCCAGGCGATCGGCCTTCAGCTGAGAGCCCTTCAACGCGGTGTCGACGTCGTCGTGGCCACGCCCGGCCGCGCGGTGGATCACATCAAGCGCAACAGCATCCACCTCGACGGCGTCCGCATGCTCGTCCTCGACGAGGCCGACGAGATGCTCGACATGGGCTTCGCCGAGGACCTCGAGACGATCCTCCAAGCGACGCCCGCAGCACGCCAGACCGCCCTCTTCTCAGCCACGATCTCTGCGCCCATCGCCAGGATCGCCCAGCGCCACCTACGCGATCCGCAGCGCGTCACCATCCATGCGGAGCAGACCTCCCAAGATGGCATCGCCAGAGTCCGCCAGGTCGCGTACGTGGTCCGCCGATCCGACAAGCTCGCGGCGCTGGGGCGAATTCTCGACGTCGAGGACCCGACCTCCGCGCTCGTCTTTGCCCGCACCCGCGGTGAGGTCGAGGAGCTTGCCGAACGGCTCGGCGGCCGCGGCCACGACGCGGCCGCCCTCCACGGCGGCATGGATCAGGCACAGCGCGACCGCATCATGACCCGCTTCCGCGACGGCGACCTGGACGTCCTCGTTGCGACGGACGTCGCGGCCCGCGGGCTCGACATCGAACACGTTTCGCACGTCGTGAACTACGACGTGCCGTCAAACCCGGACGCCTACGTGCACAGGATCGGCCGTACCGGTCGCGCCGGCCGCGAGGGCACGGCGATCACGCTGGTGGAGCCGCGCGAGAGCCGGCTGCTGAAGAACATCGAGCGGACGATCAAGATCCGCCTCGAGCTCGCCCAGGTTCCGACAACCGCGGATCTGCGCGAGCGTCGCCTTGAGCTCCTGGGCGCCAGCCTGCGCGAACAGATGCTCGGGGACGGCATCGATCGCTATCGGGCCGTCGTCGAGAGCCTCGCCGAGGAATTCGACGTGCTCGACGTGGCCCTTGCCGCAGTCAGCCTGGCCGACCAGTCGACCGGGCGCGATGCCACCGACGAAGGCGAAATACCGACGATCTCGCTTGTTCCGACATACGAGCGGTCTTTGAGCCCACGAGGGTCAAACAAGCGCCGACCAACCGACCGCGACTTCGCGCCTCACGGACCTCCACGCAAAGGCAAAGGAGGCAAAGGTGGACCCAGCAAACGCCACAGCAACGAGCCGTGGGCGCGACTATTCGTCGGCGGTGGCCGGCGGATCGGAATGAGACCCGCAGACCTGGTCGGCGCGATCACGAACGAAGCCGGCGTGACCGGAGCTTCGATCGGTGCCATCCAGATCGCCGACAGCTATTCCCTCGTCGAGGTGCCCGAATCCGCTGCCGACGAAATCGCCGGCGTGCTCGGGTCGGCCAAGATCAAGGGCAAACGCTTGGAGGTCCGCCGCTACCGCGAGCGCTGACCGAATCCGACTCAAGCTAGCCGAATGGATTGACGTACCTCACGCGCGCGAAGCGGCCGAAGTCTCGGTCCGCTGAATAAAGGTGCGCGCCGTGCTCAATCGCCAGCGCCGCGAGATGGGCGTCGGCCACCAGGTTTCCGCCGCTTCCGGAGTCGGCTAGCAGGTCACGGAGCACCGTCGCGTGCCGCGGCGTGGGCTCGATAACCGTGGTGATGCCGTGGCTGAGCCAGCGGTCAACGTAGTCGAGCGCCTCATCAGTCGTCAGTGGCGCAGTGAACACCGATCGATTGGTCGTGAGGCGCACGAAGCCCAGCAACACGGTCCACGCAAGCCCAACCGTCTCCGTCCCGGAAAGCGTGCCGTTCCACCAATCGAGCGCCCGCTCGTGCATGGCCGCATCGCTGTCGACGGCGTAGATCAGGACGTTCAGGTCCGGGATCCTCATTTGCGTAGCTCGAGCTTGCCAACGATTGCCTCGTCGCCGAGCGAGTCGGCCAGGTGGAGCGCCTTGGTCAGGTCGATTCCGGGACGGGCGCCGAGCGACCGCACGCTCTCCTGGTAAGGGCTCTTCTTGTCCGTGCCGCCATCGAGACCCGCACGGAGCACCTCGTTGATCGTTGCCTTGAACGAGCTGCCGCGCTCGGAGGAAAGCCGAAGCAGTCGGACGGCAACGTCGGGATCGAGAGTGACGGTTGTTCTCACCGGATGAGCATCATAGCATCACACTGCTGCTGCGTTGATGCTGCACCACTGGCAGGTATGGGAGTTGACCGATTACGCCCCTCGAATAAAGTGCCCGTTGTGACGTCCGGCCACCGGTTTCGAGATTGGTTCTGGCGGCCGCCGAGGGCGCATGGCGATGTGATCCGCGACCGGACAGTTAGCCCGGTCGAGCTGCTTTACGACCTGGTCTACGTCGCGGCGATCTCGCAGGCCGCGGCCACGATGGCCAGGGAGATCTCGGCGACCACCGTGGCGCAGTTCGCCGTCCTGTTCGCCCTGATCTGGCTGGCCTGGATCAACGGCACTCTGTGGCTGGAGCTGCACGGCAGGGACGACGGCCGAACCCGGTCGTACGTCTTCATCCAGATCGGCATCCTGTGTCTGCTGGCCGTGTTCACGGCCAACGCCACGAGCACCGACGGCCAGGCGTTCGCACTCGTCTACGCCGCGTTCCTCGCCGTGATGACGTGGCTCTGGCAGTCCGTCCGCCTCCAGGACTCCGCGGAATTCCGCGCAATCACGCGGCGCTATGTGCTGATGATGCTCGCCTCGACCGTCGTCATCGCAATCAGCGCCTTCCTGCCCGCGGACGCCCGCATTATTGTCTGGGGCCTCTACGCCGTACTGTTTGTCGGCTTCCTCGCCCGCCAAGGACTGAGTCCTACTTTCGGCCGTGGCGTCGTCCCCACACGCTCCATGACCGAGCGCTTCGGCCTGTTCACGATCATTGTCCTGGGCGAGGTCGTGATCGGGGTCGTCGAGCGGCCTCAGCCACACCGAGCACGACCCGATCACCATCGTCACCGGTGTCCTGGCGCTGGGCATTGGCCTTGGCTTCTGGTGGATCTACTTCGACATCATCGGCAATCGCCTGCCGCGCCACACCGGCCGATCCGTTGCCGGCTGGACGCTCATCCACCTGCCAATCACGGTCGCAATCGCGGCCACGGGCGCGGGCATGGTCGGCCTCCTCGAGCACGCTCGCGACGCTCACACCCCTCCCGAGATTGCCTGGCTCATCAGCGGCGCAGTGGCGCTCGCCATGCTCTCGACGATCGCGGCCGCGTGGACACTGGTGGTCTTCGACCGACTCTCCGCGGTCTACAGGCGCATCGCGCTGGTCATGGCCGTCGCGGCGGCAGCCTCACTGGTTGTCGGCTTTCTCGCGCCGGCGCCTCCCCTGCTCGTCCTCGCCATGGCAACGATCCTCACTGCTGCCTGGCTCGCGACCGTCCGCCAATTCCTGCAGGCCGACGCGTGGCCGCCACACGAACTGGAGGCGCTGGAGGACTCGGACCTGGCTCGCTGAACACTGCGAAATCCGCAGGAAGCCGCCTTACGAACAAATGTTCAACTTGCCCTAGACTCAGGTCGACTGCAAGGCAGCGAACCGCAAGATCCTCTGGCCACTCGACCCGACGACGAGCCACGGAACCGCGTCGTGTCGACAAGCCCCAGCGTTAGGCCACAGGAGAAGCACCATGGATCACACGCAACCACGCGTCCGCGCGGGCAACCGATAGTGCTCGGCGCGATCGACCGATCTGCTCACCGGCGCCGGAGCAGCAACAAGTACGAAGCTGCCGATAGCTTCGACCACAAGCTGACAAACGGCTCATCTGGATCCGCCCTGTGCGGCGTCCGCCGACGCCTCCGCGACACCTTTGGGCGCCGAGCGTCCGGCCAAGAGTCCTGATCCGCCCAGCCTGAGCACCCGCCCTTTGTATCTACCAAGGGCGCGTAACGGCGCCTCCGGTCACGCGCGACTGTTCCGCGGCGAAGGCCAGGACGTGTCCGACGACTGACGCCGCGAGCGCACCCGGTTCCAGACTTTGGCGCGTACCCGTCCGCTTCACCTCAAGCCCGTCAACGAAAGCGTCTAGCAGCCGATCGTCGCCGCCCCCGTGGCCGTCGCCGGCCATCTCGACAGGTTCGATGATCGCTGGGTCAGGCGAGCCCGGCGTGAACGACGTCAGTGTCAGCGCGCCGCTCAACAGATCGCCCGCGATCTCGCCGGCGCTGCCCATCAGCCGGATCGACCGGGTCATCTCGGCCGTGAATGCGGACACCGTCAGGGTCGCGGTCGTTCCCGTGGCGAACTCGATGATCGCGACCTGGTGGTCGACAACGTCGTTGTCGCTGCGGTAGACGCACCGCCCGTAAGGCCCTGTGGCAAGGGCGTGGCGGATGCCCGACTCCGTCTGATTGGGCGTGACGGTCGTCTTCCACGCCGGCAGCGTGTCCGGGTTGAGGTAAAAGGCAACAGCATCGAACGCACATGTCGACTGCACCGGGCAGCCGTCGGTGCAGCGCGCGGGGGCGCCCGCGGGTGCGGTCTCCGATCGGAAGTGCGAGAGCGAGCCAAACGACGAGAGCTGCGTCCAGTCGCCCCCGGCCAGCCAGGCGAGCACGTCCAGATCGTGGCAGGCCTTGGTCAGGATCATCGGCGCGGTCTCGTCGGATCGTCGCCAGTTGCCACGCACATAGCTGTGGGCAAAGTGCAGGTAGCCGATGTTCTCGACGTGGTCGATCGTCATAAGCCGGCCGATGCGACCCTCGCGCAGCAGGCGCGCAATCGCCTCGAACAGGGGCGCATGGCGCAGCGGGTGGGCGATGGTCAGGCGGCCAGTGGAGGCGCGCGCTGCGGCGAGCAGCCGATCGAGCTCTGCCGGGTTGCGCGCGACCGGCTTCTCGAGCAGGACGTCACGCCCGAGTCTCAGGGCGGCGATGGCCGGCTCCACATGCGTCCAGTCGGGCGTGGCGATGATGACCCCGTCCGTCGCCGGTCCTCGCGCGAGGAGGTCGGTCCAGTCGGCGAACCGTCCTTCCCGAGGGATCGCGTGCTCGTGGGCGAACAGCTCGCGTCGGTCAGGGTCGGGCTCGGCCACGGCGGTCACGCGCACTCGGCGCGCGTTGGCCAGGCAGTACGCGCCGTAGGTGAGGCGACCGCGCGCACCAGCGCCCAGGACAGCGACGCTGACCGGCCGGACCCTGCTCATGTCCACAGCCTCAGGCCGCCGGCCAACGCTGCAAGATGATCTGGGCGTCGGCCGGGTCCATCCGATATCCGTGGGCGTCTGGATCCCAGGTGACCAGATCGCGCCGCGCGATGCGACGCATGACCTTGTTCGGCCCCGCGACGATGCCCGCAAAAGCGGTTCCGCTGCGCTTGCCGTAGCGGGTGGCGAGATCCGCGTTCAACGGCAGCGCCGCACCGTGCAGCGACAGCTCGGCAACCTCGCGCAGGAGTCGACGGCTGTCGGCGCCGCGGATGGCGTTCAGCGCCTCGCCCAGCTGCCGACGATGGAGCTCTGTCTGGTCCGCCACACCGGCAACTGCGGCGACGCCTGAATCGGGTCCCATCACCCACCGTCGCGCAAGCGCCAGCAGCTCAGCCTCTGTATCTGCCTCGAACTCGATTCTGGGCACTCGAACCTACCTCGTACCAGTCTGTAACTACCTGTGTCATATCTTACACAGACTGTACGTGTTACACTCCATCCAACGACTGGCATCCCACGGCGCTCCAGTCGCCGTTTAAGGGCACCCGTCCGAGGAGGACGCGCGGGCCGATTGGACCCCCATCCAGTCTGCCCGCCGAGGGGAAGAGACCGCTCCGGTTCACCGGAGCGGTCTTCGTTTGTGTCAGTGGGGCTGGGCCACCTGCGCGAGGCAATCGGAGCAGACGTCGGTCAGGCCGGCCGGATCGGGATGCTCGTCTGTGTCGGGGTAGTTGCGGCCGCAGAAAGTGCGGTGGCCAATGAGGACGCCATCGCTCCAGCGCTCGGCCGCGGCGATGTGCCAGATGTTCTCGTAGGCACCGCGCAGGCCGAACGGGGTTTCGGGCTTGGTTACTTCTGCCATGTTCCGAGTCTACGCGGAGCTCGCGCGCATCGGACTAAGATCGCATCGGCAAGACTGGCGCTGGGGAGGCGGACCACGGTAGACCTCGTGGCTGGCGGAGGTACAGTCCTGGACCCGGGAGCGGATTTGCTCAGGGCGCTGGTGCTCCACGAGCGCCAATTGGTCGTAGGGCTGATCGAGCTGACGCTCAATCATGGCCTGTTCGTGGTCCGCGCTGCGAGTAATCTCGAGGAGGCCGAAGCAATCCTCGCCGAGTGGCACCCGCATATGGCCGTGATCGACATGGATCTCGACGCCAGCGGGCCGCTGATGAAGTCGCTGTCCGCCTTCACGGCCCTGACTGGCAGCGCCACGCCCGTCCTGGGCCTGACTCGGCGCGGTGACCTGCAGACCAAGCTCAAGGCCTTCGACATGGGCGTTGACGACATCCTGACGGTGCCCTTCTCGCCCGAGGAGCTGCTCGCCCGGGCGATGGTCATCAGCCGCCGCGCCCTGGGTACCGATCGTCCCATCGTGCCCAAGATCAGGCTGGGCGAAGTCGAGATAGACATCGTTCACCGCGAAGTACGCGCCGGGGAGTCACTGATCCATCTGAGCGGCATCGAGCAGAGCCTGCTGTACCTGCTGGCCAGTAGAGGCGGTCGGACAGTGACCAGGGACGAGATCATGGACGCCATCTGGGGCACCGACTTCGTATCCGAGAGCAACGTCGTCGATCGCCACGTGCGCAGCCTGCGCGTGAAGCTGCAGAACGATTACCGCCACCCCCGGTTCATAGCCACCGTGCCGGGCAAGGGCTATCGCTTCATACCGACGTTCTCGAACCGCGGATGGTCCGATGAACCGGATGACGGGGCAACGGCACAGAGCTGAGACGCCCCGACCGTCTCCGGGCAGATTACGGACCGTAATGACGCCGAACGAGCGCTGCCGGAGACTGCCCATGAGAGATCGAATCATTCAGCCTCAAGGACCTCCCTCCCCGCGAGGCGATCCTGGCTGCCGTCCCTGAAAACGGCCAGCCGGATAGCGCACCTGGCCCTTGGGCGCGGCCATGGAGCGCAGGACCCCGTCGCTCAGTTGGCTGGTGCGCGTGACGTCCGATGCCTGAGGGCGGCGGCCGTCTCACTCAAAGCGACGAGCGACGGGGTCCCCTTTTGACCTGTGTGCCTGTCCGGCTCCCTGCCGAATCTCTAACCTAGAGGCCGCAGTGCTCGCCCGTGGGCGCGAGATTGTGGAGGGGTTCGCAGGCGATGAAGAACCGGTGGGCTCTGGTCGCCCTGGCTGGCGCCCAGTTCATCATGGTTCTTGACCAATCGGTCATGAACGTGTCGATCAGCCAGCTGGTGGCGGACTTCAACACCACCGTCACCACGATCCAGACGGTCATCACCCTGTACTGCCTGGTCATGGCCATGCTCATGCTGGCGGGCGGGAAGATCGGCGACATCATCGGCAGACGCCGGGCCTTCGTAATCGGCCTCGTCATCTACGCGAGCGGTTCCGCCCTCACCGCGCTGGCCCCGAACGTGGCCGTCCTGGCTCTTGGCTGGTCGATTCTCGAAGGCGTCGGCGCGGCGCTCGTGCTGCCCGCCATGGCCGCGCTCATCGCCGGCAATTTCGAGGGCAAGGATCGGAAGGTGGCGTACGCCGTGATCGGTGGCGTGGCGGGCGCCGGCATCGCAGTTGGCCCAATCGTGGGCGGCTGGGCGACGACCGTGCTTTCGTGGCGCGTCGTTTTCGTCGGCGAAGTGCTCATCGTCCTGGGCATCCTGGCGATGGTCCGTTTCGTTGGAGACGCGCTGCGGAGCGGTCCCAAGCCTCGCCTCGATGTCGTTGGCACGATCCTGTCCGCTGCGGGCTTTGGCACCATCGTGCTGGGCGTTCTCGAGTCGAGCACATGGGGCGTGGTCCGGCCCAATGACGCCCCGTTCGAGATCTTCGGCCTCTCCCCGACGCTGTTCGTCATCGCAGGCGGCGGCGCCCTGTTGTGGGCTTTCGTTGCATGGCAGCGCCGCCGCGAGCGCATGAACACCGATCCACTGGTGCACCTCGACCTGCTCAAGATCCCGCCGTTGCGGTCCGGCCTCGCCGGACTCTTCGCTCAGAACCTCATCCTGATGGGCATCTTCTTCACGGTGCCGCTGTACCTGCAACTCGTGCTGGGTCTCGACGCGCTCGAAACGGGCATCAAGATGCTGCCGGTCTCGATCACCATGTTCGTGACTGCGGCCGTTGGGTCGCGCCTGTCAGCGCGCTATCCGGTCCGGACGATCACGCGGGCCGGGCTCATGATCGTGGGCCTGGCCTGCCTGGCGTTGCTGGGCACGATCGAGCCGGAGCTCAACGGACTTGGCTTCGCGACCTCCATGGCCGTTCTGGGCGTGGGTATGGGCCTCATCGCATCGCAGCTGGGTCTCGTCGTCCAATCGTCTGTCGACGCGTCCGGTCGGGGCGAGGCGGGCGGTCTCCAGTACACGGGCCAGCAGCTCGGCTCGTCGCTCGGCGTAGCGCTGATCGGAGCGATCGTCCTCGCCGGGTTGACGAGCACGTTCATCAGCGACTATCCAGGACGACACGCGGATCGGGGCCGAGGTCTCCAGCCAGATCGGTGTCGCGGTCGGATCCGGGCTGGACTTCGTGCCTTCGACCGAGATCGAGGCCGCTGCCCAGCAGGCGGGATTGGACACGACCACGACCGCCGCTCTCGTCGACGACTACGAGGTGGCCCAGCTCCAGGCACTCAAGGCGGGCCTGCTCGCGGCCATGCTCCTTGCCCTCGCCTCGCTCGCGTTCACCGGTGGGCTGCCGTCGAAGGTCGACACGGGCGAAGAATTGGCCGATGCGCCCGAGGATTCGATCGCAAAGCCCACCCCGGCTACGGCGTAGGACGACGCCGCGAGGACGTCGGACGCCTCCCCTTGACAGGCAAGTGACGACTTGCATATCGTGTGGCTCGTGGGGGATGACGAGGTGTTTCGAGCGCTCGCCGATCCCACGCGCCGCCAGATGATCGACGAGCTGATCGATCGCGACGGCCAGACGCTATTCGAGCTGTGCGGCCGGCTGGCAATGCACCACGGCGTCGGCTCGAGCCGCCAGGCGATCTCGCAGCATCTTGACGCGCTCGAGCGCGCGGGACTCGTCAGCACGCGGCGAGAGGGCCGCTACAAGTTCCACCAGCTCCAGCTTGGCCCGCTCAGGCAGGCCCTCGGGCGCTGGCCCCTGGATGAAGATGAAGGGAAAAGACGATGAGGATCAACCTGACCAGCGTCATCGTCGACACCAGGCCAAGGCACTCCGCTTCTATCCGTAAGCCCCCAATTTCTAAAAGCACGGACAGACGATGTCGAACACGTGTTCACATCAGATGCGCTATGCTCGGGCCACTTCGTGTTCGTAGGGCGCTCCGGTCCGCGCCCCGGTAAGTTTCCGTTCGACCTCGACCCACTATTCGAGCCCTGACCGGGCCCCGCACCCGCGGGAGGGCCTCGTCAGGAGCTATTACTCGTGTCATTCGACCAACTTGGGCTTGTGCCCGAGCTTCTCCGCGCGGTCGCGCAGCAGGGCTATACAGAGCCCACGCCCGTGCAAAGTGAAGCGATTCCCCATGTTCTGGCCCGCCGCGACCTGCTCGCCGGCGCGCAGACCGGCACCGGCAAGACGGCCGCCTTCGTGCTGCCGATCCTCCAGCGCCTGAACGCCAGCCAGCGCCAGGGTCGCCAGCCGATCCGCGTCCTGGTCCTCACTCCCACCCGAGAGCTCGCGCTCCAGGTCGAGGAGAGCGTCCGCATATACGGCGCTCAGCGTCCCGTCTCGAGCGTTGCCATCTACGGTGGCGTCGGCTTCGACCCGCAGGTCCGCCGGCTGCGCCAGGGTCCCCAGATCGTCGTGGCCACGCCGGGCCGGCTTCTCGACCACGTCACGCAGCGCACGATCAACCTGAGCCAGGTCGAGGTGCTCGTCCTCGACGAGGCCGACCGCATGCTCGACATGGGCTTCATCCACGACATCCGAAAGATCCTTGCGCTGCTCCCGACCCAGCGTCAGAACCTGCTCTTCAGCGCCACGTTCTCAGCTGAGATCCGGAGGCTCGCCGCGGACTTCCTGAAAGACCCGGCCTTCGTCCAGGTGACGCCCAAGAACACCGCGCCCGATCTCGTCAAGCAGATCGTCATCCCGGTCGACCGGTCGAAGAAGCGCGCCCTCTTGAGCCATCTCGTCAAGAGCGGCCGCATCTACCAGGCGCTCGTGTTCACGCGCACCAAGCACGGAGCCGACCGCCTGGCCCAGCAGCTCACGCTGGACGGCATCACCGCCGTTGCCATCCACGGCAACAAGAGCCAGCCCCAGCGCATCCGTGCGCTGAACGACTTCAAGCAAAACAAGGTCGCGGTCCTCGTCGCAACTGAGGTCGCGGCGCGCGGCCTTGACATAGAGGCGCTGCCGCACGTGGTCAATTACGAGCTGCCGATGGTCGCTTCCGACTACGTCCACCGCATCGGTCGCACCGGCCGGGCAGGCACTGACGGTGACGCGATCTCGCTCGTGTGCGTCGACGAGCGACCGCTCCTGGCCGACATCGAGCGACTCCTTGGCCACCGCATCGAGCAGGAGATCGTCCCGGGCTTCGCTCCGGACCCGACCATCCGCCCACAGGCCATCCAGCTTCGATCGGCCGACCACGCCGCCCGCTTCGGCGGACGGTCGAACCAAGGTCGACCAGACACCAGACGCCCTCGCGGGAATGGACGCCCGCAGCCGTCGAATCGCCCGTGGCAGTCCACCCGTCCGGCGCGAACGCAGCACCAGGGATCAATCGGCCAGCCGATGACCCTGCCCGGAGAGCGTCTCTCCCGCTCCGGCTGACCGATTCAGGGAGCTGCGTTTTCCAGGCGCGCCTTGATCGCAGCGACCTCGCTGTCTACGCCTGCCTGCATGCGGCGCTTGAGCACGGGCTGCAGCAGTCTCAGGAAGCCCGTTGGTCTCACGTCCCCAGATAGCGTGAGGCTGGTCGCACTCTCCGCCGGATCTACCCGCAGCCGGCCGTCGTAGACCAACCCGGGAGAGACCGCGCGAAACGAGAATGCCTGACCGGCCGAGTAGGACGTGATCTCGCACACGGCAGCGATCTTCCTGGGACCCATCTGGATCTCTTCCTTGCACCGGGCCCCAACGTCGGTCGGTCTCTCGGAGACGACCTCCGAAGAAGCAAGATTGGCTCTCCATAACGGGAAGTTGCGGAGATCTGCGACGAACGCGAATGCATCGTCCGGCGAGCAGTTGATCGAAACGGTCTCAGCCACGTGGAACATCGCGACGCTCCCTCCACCAACCAATTTATGTCGATCGCCGGTTCATTGGCAAGCAAGGGGCGCCAGAATTCGGCGGGCGCTCAACCAACGCGGCCGTCCGACATCGGCAGAAACTGCGCGCGACACACGTGTAGATTTGGCCCACCGGGGCGTCCGTCGACGGTCGAGGGGGCTCGCGCTTGGGAGGTCTCATTCGTTGATCCTGAACGTCTCGAATCGGCTGCTGCGTGCTGCGCTTGTCTCTGTATTGGCCATGCTCTTCGCGGCCCAGGTCGCCACGGCTGCGGATCCGCTGCAACCCAACGTCATTGCCACACCGAGCAACCCGTACTCGAGCTGCACGATCGGCTCTGGTGGACCGGACACGCTCAACTACACCAACGCGGAGGTCGAGCCGCAGGTTGCTGTCAATCCGGCCGACACCACCAACGTGATCGGCGTGGTCCAGCAGGACCGCTGGAACGATGGCGGCGCCCACGGCCTGGTCGCGATGGTCTCGCACGACGGCGCCCGCAGCTTCCACGTCGTGGCGCTTCCGTTCTCCTCCTGCGCGCCGGGCGGGCTGCCATATGAGCGAGCCAGCGACCCGTGGGTCTCCTTCGGGCCGGACGGCACGGCCTACACAGTCAGCATCTCCTTCGACGAGAACAGCGCGCGCAATGACGTTGCCGCTGCCACCTCCACAGACGGTGGCGAGACGTGGGGCAATCTCACGGAGATCGCCGCTGAAACCGACACCTACTTTCACGACAAGGAAACGGTCACAGCCGACCCGAACATCGCGGGCACGGCCTATGTCGTATGGGACCGCGTCCTGGATTGCTGTGACTATCCCGGGCCGTCGTTCTTCTCTAAGACGACCGACTACGGAGCGACCTGGAGCGCACCCCAGCAGATAACGGCGGCGAGCAACAGCCACGGCGACATCGGGAACCTGATCGTGGTCAATCCGCTGGACGGCACGCTGTACGACTTCTTCTACCGCTTCTACGACTCGAAGCTGGGCAAGTACCTGGTCATGAGCTCGACCGACGGCGGAGACAACTGGTCGAAGCCAGCGCTCATCACCCGCGACCATGGTGTCACTGATTCCGACCCGCACCCGGGCGGCTCCAGCATCAGGACCGGCGTGAACGCCATTCCACAGGCCGCGATCGACCCGGCGACGGGGCGGATGTATGTCGTCTGGGAGGACGCCCGACACACCGGCGGGACCGTTAACCAGGTGCTCATCTCGACTTCCACAAACGGAACGAGATGGAGCAAGCCACGACGCGTGAGCACCAAGAGCGGCCAACCGGCGTTCACACCATCAGTCGCGGTCAATGCGCTTGGCCAGGTTGCGGTGACCTATTACGACTTCCGCGCTTACGACTCATCCAACGCTGCACTGCCAACCGGCTACTGGATGAAGATCTCGCCGCCCAAGGGCAAGAACTTTGGTCCGGATATCGCCTTGCGCTCGAAGCCCTTCGACATGCTCACCGCGCCGGATGCTGGCGGCCTGTTCCTGGGCGACTACGAGGGCCTGGCGGCACGCGGAAACTCGTTCGTGGCCCTCTACTGCGGGACGACCGGCCAGTCCGGCAACGCCACCGATTGCCTGGCCAAGGTCGTCAACCCCAACAGCGGATCAATCCCGGCCATCGCCCCATAGCGAGGCCGGAGGTCCACGTGAGAGACATGACAACCTGGACGGACTTCGAAGCGTCAGAGCCGGAGATGGCCGCGCGCGGGCGCGAGCTGATGTATCGCTCGGGTGCTGGCGAGGGAATGCTGGTCACGGTCCGCGACGACCTGCCGCCGCGCGTCCATCCGGTTAACGCCGGCATCGTGAACGGTCGTTTCTATACGTTCGTGCAGGGCGGGTCGGCGAAGCGGCGCGACCTGGACGAGGACGGCAGATACGCATTCCACATCCATCTCGATCCCCACGCGCCGAGCGAGTTCCTCGTGCGCGGCCGCGCCGTCGAGGTAACCGATCCCGACTTGCGCGCGCAGATCGCGCAGGACTGGTTCTTCACAGTCAGTGACTCATACCCGCTCTATGAGCTGATGATCGACCACGTCCTGCTCGGTGAGCGGCCCACTGCCGACGATTGGCCGCCTGCCTACACGAGCTGGCCTCACTCGAACCCGTAGCGCGTCGGCCGCTGCCGTCAGGAAGCCGTGCTCAATCGCGGCCAGGGCGGTGTGTCATCGGGCAAGGGCATGCGTGCTATCTCCATTGCCCGGGCCACGGAGAGCCGAGCGCCCTCGGCGGCGAGGCGAGCAAATTCGCCTTCACCGAGCTGCTCGATCGCTAGCGCCCTGAATTGGTCGGACTGGATCAAGAATGCCGGCGGGCTGCCGCCGACCCGATCCTTGGTTGCATCGACGAACCCGAACAGGCGAGCTGCGCGCTCGGACTCTCCTGCCCACGCCGACATCGAGGCATAGCCTTCCATGACTATCGCCACGCCCAGCTCGTTGCCGGCCTCATCGAATATCGCTGCGGATTCGTCCAACGCTGCAATCGCTTCCTTCCAATCACCGTCCAACGCGAGACCCACGGCGAGGTTGGTGAGATGGTCCGCGAGCTCGAGCTTGTCGCCCCTCGCCCGGAAGACCGCGACCGCCCGCTCGACGTGATGCATGGCGGCCACGTAATCACCCTGCCAGAAGTTGGCCATCGCGATGGTTCCGTCTGAGCGTGCCGCGCCCAGGTCATCGCCTTGTTCCGCGTACAGGTCGTGGGCGCGCTCGGCGATTGCGGCGGCGGAGGCCAGATCGCCGGCGCTCATCGGCACAAACGACTCGTTGAACAGCGCGTCCGCCAGGAGAAGGTGGTCGCCAGAACGCTCGGCCAGCTCACGCGCTTCGACGTACCACGCCGCCATGGTCTGGTATTCGGCCTGCCAGTAGGCGATACCGCCTGCCCCCATGAGAGCCCTTGCGCGCGAGGCGGGCGAACTGTTGGGTTCCTCGAGCAGGCGCTCGAATATGGCCCGCCCTTCAGCGAAACGGCCGCGCTGCTGCCAGAAGCGCCAGATCGAGCTTGCCGCAATGAGCGCGTCGTCGAGCATGCCTATTGTCGGCGCGGCGCCGAAGGCAGTGCGCAGATTGTCGTCATCGCGCTCAAGGCGATCCAGCCAGGCGGACTGATCTTTGCCCACGATCTCGTGCTCTGCCGTGACGCCCAGGGCGAAGAAGAACGTGGCATGGCGTTGGAGAATCGCCCGCCGCTCGGGCGGGTCAGCAGCGAGCTGTGCGGCCGCATATTGGCGGATCGTCTCGAGCATCACGAAGCGTGTATCGGCGGCCAGCTCCTCGCTGCGCAGCAGGCTCTTGTCCGCGAGCGAGGCGAGGGCGTCGAACGCGTCCACCTCCAGCCCATCGGCAGCGATCTCCGCAGCCGCATCCAGGGACATGCCGCCGCTGAAGACGGATAGGCGCGCGAGGAGGCGCTGCTCCGCCTCCGTCAGCAACCGGAAGCTCCAGTCGATTGCCCCGTTGAGCGTCCTCTGCCTGGCCGGCAGGTCGCTCGCCGAGCTGGCCAGCAGGGTGAGGCTGTCGGCGAGGCGAACGAGGATCTGTTCGAGACTGAGGAGCTTGATGCGCGCCGCGGCGAGCTCGATGGCGAGTGGCAAACCGTCGAGGCGGATGCAGATCTCGGCCAGCGCGGGAGCGTTGTCATTCGTCACGGCAAACGATGGCCTGGCGGACACGGCACGCTCGATGAACAGCTGGACTGCCGCGTACTGGGTCAGCGCCTCGACCGAGGCCGCGGCGGCGCGAAGCTCCGAGAGCGTGCTCAGCGGCGGAACCGGGTACTCGCTCTCGCCGTAGACATGAAGCGGCGTCCGGCTCGTAGCCAGGACCGTGAGCCGCGGCGCTGCGGCAAGCATCCGTGCCACCAACGGCGCAGCGGCCGCGACCTGCTCGAAGTTGTCGAGGACGAGCAGCAGCTGACGGTCGGCCAGCCACTCTGCGAGGACGTCGATCGCAGGACGATCTCCGGGCAGCGTCACGTTAAGTGCCTCGGCGATCGCAGGAGGCACGAGGTCAGGCTCCTCGAAGGTCTCGAGCGGCACGAACCAGCAGCCGTGCTCGAACTGCTCCAGCAGCTCGGACGCGACGCGTATGGCAAGCCGAGTCTTCCCAGTGCCACCCGGCCCGGTCAGAGTCAGCAGCCTCGCAGACTCGAGCGCTTCGACGAGCTGCGCCGTCTCGCGATCGCGGCCGACGAAACTGGAGATGAGCACCGGCAGGTTGTTGGGGCGGGCGTCCAAGGAGCGGAGCGGCGGAAAGTCGACCGGCAGCTCTTCGATCTCGACCTGGAAGATCCGTTCGCGGCGAGGCAGGTCCTTGAGCTTGTGCTCGCCGAGATCGCGCAGATCCACGCCATTGGGCAGGTCGTTCTCGACCAGCGCGCGCATCGAGTCGGAGATAACGAGCTGGCCACCATTGGCCGCTGCGGCGATGCGCGCGGCGCGATGAACGTCGAGCCCGATGTAGTTGTCGCCGCCCAGCACACCGTTGCCGCTCAGCATCCCCATCCGGACGCGGATGTCTGCGCCGCCGGGCCACGGCTCGGCACTCAATCCACGCTGGGCATCGACTCCGGCACGCAACGCCCCCGGGGCATCGCGAAAGACCGCGAAAAAGGCATCGCCCTCCGTGCCGACAACAAGCCCATTGTTCGCGGCGATGCTCGAGCGCATGAGGTCGTGGTGGCGCGCGAGCATCGGCGCAAAGTCCTCGCCCATCGCAGCAAGGTGCCTGGTCGAGCCCTCGATGTCGGTGAACATGAACGTCACCGTGCCGGTGGGCAAGTCGAGCTTGTCTGACATTGCCAGGGCTGCTCTTCCTTTCAGCTAACCGCGACCACGGTGCAGGGTCTCACGATCACCAATGGAGTCAAGCGCCACGTGCTCGATGCGCGAATCAAAAAGCCGCCCGCATTGCTGCGGACGGCTTCCGGTTCTACCGAAGCGCTAGTTAGGCGGCGCGAACTCGGCTGGCCTGCGGGCCCTTGGGGCTGTTCTCGATCTCGAACTCGACCTTCTCCCCGCCTACGAGGCGGTCGAAGTCGAGCGACGAGTCGAGCGAGTTGCGATGGAAGAAGTAATCCTTCTCATCGCCCGCAGTAATGAAGCCGAATCCACGATCGGAAACGACCTTCTTGATGGTACCGGTGGCCACAGTGGCCCTCCAAACTCTCTCGAACGATCAATTACCTGCGTACGATCTGTTCGAGACGAAGCGATCACACACGGAGCCACCGCACAGCGCAGTGAGGCACCAGCATACGCCCTTTGGCGGAGCCGCGCAGTCAAGCGGACATGATTGATGACTAAACCGGGCAGCACGATCGGGTTCTGGGGCGTCGTGGCCATCGGTGTTGGAGGCATGGTCGGCGGCGGTATTTTCGCGGTCCTGGGCCTGGCCGTTGAGCTCGCCCACGGCGGAACGCCGATCGCTTTCGCCGTCGCGGGCGTCGTCGCGCTCCTGACTGCCTACGCCTACGCCAAGCTCTCTACTGCATACCCGAGCCGAGGCGGCACCGTGACCTTCCTCGATCGCGCATTCGGCATCTGGAGTCCTGACCGGCAGCCTGAACGTGCTGCTCTGGCTGAGCTACATCGTGATGCTCGCGCTGTACGCGCAGGCGTTCGGTGGCTATGCCGCAACCTTCCTGCCGGCCGAGTGGCAGGAGCTCGGGCGACACGTGCTGATAACCGCGGTCATCGTCGGGATCACGGTCCTAAATCTGCTCAGCGCCGACATCATCGGCCGTGCCGAAACGTGGATCGTCGGCGTCAAGGTGGCCATCCTGCTGCTCTTCGTCGGCGCCGGCCTGTGGAGCATCCAGGCCCCGTCGATTGGCCCATCGACCTGGGCTCCGCCAATCGAGCTCGTCGCCGGCGGCATGATCATCTTTCTCGCCTACGAGGGCTTCGAGCTGATCGCCAATGCGGCCGAGGACGTGCGTGACGTAGCCCGCACGCTGCCTCGCGCGTACTACGTGGCAGTCGGATCCGTGATCGTGCTCTACGTCCTCGTGGCGCTGGTCACGGTTGGCAACTTGCCCGTCGACCAGATAGTCGCGGCAAAGGACTACGCGCTCGCGGAAGCCGCGAAGCCATTCCTCGGTCAGGCCGGTTTCACGCTCATCGCCGTGGCCGCGATGCTGTCCACTGTCTCGGCGATAAACGCCACCCTGTACGGCTCGGCGCGGCTCAGCTACTCGATCGCCAAGGACGGCCAGCTGCCCGCGATCCTCGAGCGACCGGTGTGGGGCCGACCCGTGGCCGGCCTGCTGGTGACGGCGGCGCTGACCCTCGTCGTGGCCAACGTCCTGGACCTGACTAGCGTCGCCACGCTGGGCAGCGCCGGTTTTCTGCTGATATTCGCCGCGGTCAACGTGGCCAATGTCAGCCGTAGAAGTGAGACGCACAGCCGAGCGTGGATCTCGGTGATCGGAGCCGCGGCGTGCGTTGCGGCGCTGGTCGCCCTCGTGTGGCAGACGGCGACGACGAATCCGCAAGATCTGTTGGTGCTGGCGGCGCTGGTCGGATTGGCCGTGGCCATCGAGGGCGCCTACCGGCTGGCTGGCCGCGAGCTGCGACTCCATGCTCAGCGCTGATTGACGCGCTGCTCCAGGACGCATGGCGGCCGGGGCCGGGCGGATGCCCGGCCCCGGCCGCGACTTACGGGAGGAGAGCTCGAAGCTAGTAGGCGACGAGGCCCGCGGCACCGTCGGGAGTCGAGACCGAGCCCATTGCGTCCAGGGAGCCGTCAGGCATGACATCGAAGATGCTGACCGTGTCGGACCCTGAGTTGAGCACGTACATGTGATGGCTGGTGCGATCGAAAGTGATATCGATCGGCCCGCCGCCTGTCGAGCCCGTGACTCCGTCGGCGTCGAGCAGGGTCAGATGGCCATTGGCGGCGATCCTGTAGCCGGAAACGCTGGCACTGCCGGCGTTGGTCACGTACGCGAATCGCCCGTTGCTGGTGATCGCCACCCAGCACGCCGCCGTCTCCGTCGTCGAAGACGGATCCGTCGAGCAGCTCAGGTGGCCGTTGCCTCTGAAGCTTGTAGCTCGAGACTGAGCTCGCGTCAGTGGCGCCACCGGCGGCCTCGGACACGACGAGCGTGCCGCCGGGGTGAACTCGAAGCCGAATGGCGTGTCTGCCTGCCGAGGCGCGTCAGCGGGCGCGCCGGCGAACGCCTGACCGTGAACGTCGTAGAAGGTGATGCGGTTCGTGGCCTTCTCGGTCACGACGAGGTGCCGGCCGTTGGGCGAGAACTCGATCTGCGCCGGCCCGGGCGCGGCCTGGCTGAGTGGCTGATCCGATCCCGCGATGGGGTCGAGGATGCCCGTCGGGTTGCGCCTGAAGCCCTGGATGTTGCCGTCGCCGCCAGCGTTCAGCACGTAGACCACGACGTCCGTGTGCGGTGACGCTGATGGGCATGTCGCCACCGATGGCCGCGACCTCCATGAGCGAGAGATGCGTGCCCCGGACGCGGAAGACGGAAATCTCGTCGCTGCCGGGGTTTACGGCGTACAGCCAGCGGTGGTTGGGCGACGGCGCGAGGGCGCCCTGGCTGCCGAGGCCGGAGCCGGTTCCGGTGCCGCCGGTCGACACCGCGCCGGCCGCCAGGAGGCTGCCATCTGCGGCCCGTTCCCAGATCAGCACGCGGTTGCCGGACGGGTTGTTGGAGAGCGTGAACACGGCGCCCTCGGTTGTGCGCCGCGGACGCATGCGGGACTGAGCGCGGCCAGCGCAAGGCCGGCCATCGCCAGGGCCAGCGATAGATCGTTTCAAGCGTGGAGCCTCCTGCTATGCCCGGGCGATCGCGCCGGGATGGCGGCAACCCTGAAGCGACGCAATGACGGCTGAATTGCGTTCGAGTGACGCGGCCGTAGCGCTTGTGTGACGGACCTATGACGAGAGGCTGAACCAGAAGCGGGTGCCGCCCTCGAAGGAGTCGGCGCCGACTCGTCCGCCGGCCGCCTCGACGAGGTTCTTCACGATCGCGAGGCCGATGCCTGCGCCGCCGCGCGCGCGGTCGCGCGATTTTTCGACGCGATAGAAGCGCTCGAAGACGCGACCCAGCTCTGCCTCCGGGATCGACTCGCCGGAGTTGATGACCGACACGAGCAGGTCGTGCGGGCGGCGCTCGGCGCGGACGCTGACCGACTCCTCCGCGGGGCGTGTAGCGGATGGCGTTGGAGAGCAGGTTGCCGAGCACCTGCGCGAGGTGATCGGGGTTGGCGCGCGCGGAAAGATCAGTCGGGGACATCGGCCGACAGGGTCAGGCCGGCGCGCTCGATCTGCGGCTGCGACGATCTCGACCGCGGAATGGATCGCGGCAGACAGGTCGACCTCCTGGAGCCGTGGCGGGTGATCGGCCGGGCCTCGCCCTCGGCCAGCGCATCGAGCGAGCGGGAAAGCCGAACCAGCCTGTCGGCCTCCTCCCACAGCGAGTCGTAGGTCGCAGCGTCGGCCTGGATGACGCCGTCGCGCAGCGCCTCGAGGTAGCCCTGCAGGTTGGTCAGCGGCGTGCGCAGCTCGTGCGCAGCGTTGGCGATGAAGTCGCGCCGGACCTGCTCCTGCTGGTCAAGGCTGGCGGCCATCTGGTTGAATGAATCGGCCAGGTCGCGCATCTCCTCGGGACCCTCGCGCGGCACGCGCGCCGAAAGATCGCCGTCCGCCAGGCGGCGCGCCGCGCTGCCGACATCCGAGAGCGGCCGCGCAAGGCGTCGCGCCAGGACCAGCGAGATGACCATGCTGGCCACGATCGCGAGCACGACCGCGACCAGGACGACGCTGCTGATGGACTGGTTGAACATCTCCCGGGCGTGCTCGGCAGTGCTGCCCGCCTGGACCATGAGCGCCTCGAACGATCGGCCGCCGACGATGAGCACGCCCACGAGCAGGATGCCAAGCCCGACGCCGGCTGTGACCAGCGAGCGCCAGGAAGATGCGCACCGCGATGCCGCGGCCGGTCATGATGCGGCCACCGGCGCGGCGCGGTAGCCGACACCGCGCACGGTCGCGATATAGCGCGGCGCGTCGACATCGTCGCGCAGCTTGTCTCGCAAACGACCGACATGAACATCGATCGTGCGGTCGAGCACCTCCGTCGCGTCGTTGCCGTAGACCGCGTCGAGCAGCTGGTCACGGGTCAGCACGCGTCCATCCGCCTCGATCAGCGCCAGCAGCAGCTGGAACTCGACTCGTGTGAGCTCGACGTTCTCGCCCGCACGCCGAACCTCGTAACGTGCCGGATCGACCACCAGGTCACCGCGCACGATCGGGTTGGACTCCGGCGCGGCGCGGCGCAGGATCGACTTGACGCGGAGCACGAGCTCGGCCGGCGAGAAGGGCTTGGGCAGGTAATCGTCTGCGCCGTCCTCGAAGCCACGGATGCGGTCGGCAAGAGTGCCGCGCGCGGACAGCACGAGGATGGGCGTCGGAACGCCCTCGTCGCGCAGTGCCCTGATCACGGCCAGGCCGTCCATCTCGGGCAGCATCAAATCGAGCACGGCCAAGCACGGGTGGTGGCGCTCGATGGCGTCTAGCGCGGAGACGCCGTCTCCGGCGCCGATGACGGAATAGCCCTCGCGCTCGAGGTACGTGCGAACCAGGCGGACGATCTTCTCGTCGTCGTCGACGACAAGGATCGGACCGCCCGCAGATGGGCCAGCCATATGAGGATCGTAAGTCCCCGTGCGTGACGCGACTATGACGGCGGCGCGGACGGCGTCCTGCGCCGTCACCGTGCCGTCATGCGCCCCGGCCATCATTGCGCCGATGAGCAGCTTGCGACGAATGTTGGGGACGATCCTTGTCGCCCTGGTGGCGACTTCCTGCGCGGGCACTGGCGTGCAGCAGACGGTCGGGCCGGCAACTCCGAGCGTCCGACAGTCCATCGCCCCGAACCTGGCGAGCCCGATGCCCGTGTACACCGAGGGCATGACGCTCTACCAGGCTGCGACCGATCCGCCCCCTTCCGCCGGCGCGCCGGATGCGCCCCCAACTTCTGAACCCAGTCCCCAGGACGCGGGTGTTGTGCTGGATCAAACGTGGGCGACGGCGAGCCTGACCGATGTCACCAGCGGCGAGCAGTTCCGCATCGCCGACCTGGCGGCCCAGGGCAAGGTGCTGTTCATCGAGACCATGGCGACCTGGTGCTCGAACTGCCGCGCCCAGCAGCGCGACGCTGTGACCGCGCTCGCTGGACTGGATCCGAGCCGCATCGAGTGGATAGGCGTCGACGTCGAGTCCTCGGAAGATTCGGCGGCCCTGGCGCGCTACAGCGAGCAGAACGGCTTTCCCTTCCGCTACGTGATCGCTGATCGGGACCTGTCGCGCTCCCTTGCCGAGGACTTCGGTGATGTGGTCCTCAGCCCGCCATCGGTCAACCTGATCATCGTCGGCGCCGACGGACAGGTGACGCACCTGACCGGCCATCACAGCGCCGACGAGCTCATCGCCCTGGCTGCCGACCACGGCGTATAGAGAGCGCCACGCGCGGCCTTGGACTTCGCGGCTTTCACCCTCGCACTCGGACCTTTCGGCGCAGGCCTGCTGAGCGCGGCCAGCCCGTGCCTGCTGCCTCTCTATCCCGGGTTCATCGCCTACCTGGGTTCCAATGCCACGGCCTTCGAAGGTCGCCGGGCCACCGGATTGCTCGGCCTGCTGGTGCTGGCGGGCGTGCTGTCGACGATGATCGTGATAGGCATCCTGCTTGTCGCCATCGCGGCGCCCACGAGCCGGCTCCTCGCGTATGCGACACCGCTCATCGATGGCCTCCTGATTACGCTCGGCGTCCTCCTGCTGGCGGGTCGCAACCCGTTCAATCGGCTGCCCGGAGTGCGTGTCCCGATCGTCTCGAATCCGTACACGCAGGCGTACGTGTACGGCATGCTTCTCGGCCCGCTGGCGTTGCCCTGCGCCGGGCCTTTCCTTGTCAGCCTGCTGGGCATCTCGCTCGGCATCGCGGATGCGACCGGCAAGATCGGCACATTTCTACTGTTCGGTCTGGGCTTTGGACTGCCGCTCGTGCTGTTGTCGCTGCTCACGTCCGTCCGCGGGCGCGAGGTCGTGCACTGGATCGTCGCTCACCACCGCGGCGTGGAGATCGTCTCCGGTGCGCTGCTCATAGGCATCGGCTTGTTCGACCTGATCGACAAATGGGAGTCCATCGAGCTGACTCTCGCGTACTGACGGTGCAGGCGACGCGCTGTCCAACCTGGGTCCGATCATCGAACTGTCAGGTTCACTGCGCTAGCGTCGCTCGCGATGCAGCAGACCATGCGTTCGCGGCCGCGGATCCCGCCGCTCCCACGCGTCTGGCCGATCGGACAGACCGAGGTCTGGACCGTCGTCATCGCAAACATCGTCGTGATCACCGGCATGTGGCTCATCCACGGCGGCGCACGCAACGTTTCCACGCTGGGCGGCCTGTTCACCGCGGCCGGCCAGATCACGGCCTTGCTGGGCACCTTCTTCGCTCTTGTCGGCATCGTGCTCATGGCGCGCAGCCCGTGGCTGGACCAGATCTTCGGCCTCGGTGGCCTCGCTCGCTGGCACAGGTGGGTGGGCTTCGCGACGTTGTGGCTGTTGGTCGGACATGGCGTGTTCACCACGGTCGGCTTCGCATTCGAGGCGGGCACGTCCATCATCGACGAGCTGGTTGCCCTGCTAGCGAGCTACCAGTACGTGCTGATGGCCACCGTCGCGCTCGTTCTCATGATCGCGGTCGGTATCGCGTCGGTCAGGGCGGCCCGCAAGCGGCTCTCTTACGAGACGTGGTACGGCATCCACCTGTACGCGTATCTGGCCGTCGCCCTGGCCTTCCTGCACGAGATCGTCGTCGGCAGCGACTTCGTTGACGACCCCATCGCGCTGGGCTACTGGATCGCGCTGTATGTCGCTGTGATCGCCCTCGTGCTCGTCTTCCGCGTTGGCCAGCCAATAATGCTCAACATGCGCCACAAGCTGCGCATTGCCGAAGTGCATCGCGAAGCGCCCGGCGTCGTTTCGATCTACGTCACCGGCCGGCACCTCGACGAGCTCGCTGCGCGAGCTGGGCAGTTCTTCCTGTGGCGCTTCATGAGCGGCGGAGGCTGGTGGCGCGCACATCCCTTCTCACTGTCTGCTGCGCCGAACGGCGAGTACCTGCGCATCACCGTCAAGCGCAGCGGAGACGACACGGCCTGGATCCAGAACGTCAAGCGCGGCACTCGTGTCTTCGCCGAAGGCCCGTACGGTGCCTTCACGAGCCTGCGCCGGCGCTATGCGCGCGTGCTGCTCATCGCCGGCGGCATCGGCATCACGCCGTTGCGTGCGCTGCTCGAGGAGCTCCGCGGCGGACCCTACGGCAGCACCATGGTGCTCTATCGCGCCGGCAGCTGGGACGAGATCGTCTTCCGCGCCGAGCTCGACGAGCTCGCGACCCGCAACGGCGGCCAGATCCACTATCTGGTCGGCCATCGCGAGGCAGGAAGCCGTCACGGCAATCCGCTCGACGCGCGCTCGATTGCCAAGCTCGTGCCCGACGTTCGAGTGCGCGACGTCTTCGTCTGCGGCCCGGACCGAATGATGGAGTCCGTGCGCCGCAACCTGCGTGCGCTCGATGTCTCCAACAGTCAGATCCACGTTGAACGCTTCGCGTACTAGCCCAGGCGCCTTCAGCAACGTTCCCCGACGGGGTGCGGTCGCGCTCGTCACGACCGTTCTCGCGGTGGTCCTGCTGTTCAGCTTCAAGCCCGCCGACCCGACCACGCTGGCCGGCGGCCTGCCCAGCCAGGCGCCGGTTGTCAGCCAACCACCAGCCGCCACCGAGCAGCCCGTAGCAGCAGCCCCGCAGCCGACACCGACCCGGCGCCCGACAACGAACAACAACGGAAGCTCCTCCGGCAACGGCACGAGCGGTGCGGGATCGAACGGTGGCAGCAGCCAGACGGTCAATCAGCCTCCGGCGCCAGACCCGACTCCCACGTCTCCGTCAGACGGCAACGCCGTCAGCGGGACTTTCACAGGGGACGCGATCAACACTGCATACGGGACCGTCCAGATCGCGCTTGTCGTGCAGAACGGACAGATAGTCGACGTCCAGGAGCTGCAGCTACCCTCCGACCGGCGACTGTCGGCCCAGATCAGCGCCCAGGCCGGGCCCATGCTGCGCGACGAGGTGCTGCGCGCCCAGAGCGACAAGATCAACGGCGTCTCCGGTGCGAGCTACACCTCGTACGGCTTCTACCTGTCACTTCAGTCGGCACTGCAGAAGATGTGACGACGCTGGCCGGAGTGGCTCGGTCCAGGATCGAGCACATCATGGGCACCGCGATCGTGATCGAGGTGCGTCCGCCCGCGCCCGACGACGGTCTGGTCGAGTCCGCGATCGAGGCAGCGTTCGACCGTTTTCGCGCCGTCGACCGGCGCTTCAGCACGTACAAGCCGGACAGCGAGGTGAGCCTCTTCAACGCCGGCCGCCTGATCGAGTCGGACCTGAGCGGGCAGATGGTCGACGTCCTCGCCATGTGCGAGCAGGCGCGGCTGGCGAGCGACGGCTACTTCGACATCCGCCGCCACCGCAACGATGGCGCGATCGATCCGTCAGGGCTCGTCAAGGGCTGGTCTGTGGAGACAGGGGCGCGAATCCTGGACGCGGCCGGGATCGACAACTACTGCATCAACGCCGCGGGCGACATCGTCGCCCGCGGCGTTCCAGAGCCCGGTTCGCCATGGCGAATCGGCATTCGCAACCCCTGGGATTCCGACACCACCGCCGCCGTGATTGAGCTGCGCGACATGGCCATCGCCACGTCCGGGGCATATGAACGTGGAGACCACGTCATCGTCCCGAGCACGGGCCGGCCGCCGGACGGCATCGCGAGCATGACCGTGGTCGGTTCCAGCCTGGCCTGGGCAGACGCGCTGGCTACCGCCGCCTTTGCGATGGGTGTCCGCGGGGCGGACTGGATTGCGCGCGAGGTCGACGGCTACGAAGCCTGCGCGATCTCCTCGGATCGGCACCTGGTCATGAGTTCTGGCTTCGAGCGGCTTCTGGCCCGGGACTGAGCGTTTCCGCGTCAGCTTCGCGTGTCGCCTCCTGAGCGGTGGGGCCATCGAAGGCGCGACTCGAGGCACGCGGCCACGACACGGCCATGCGCGCGCCGCCGGTGTTCGACTCGCCTATCTCCCAGTGGCCGCCCGTCGCACTCACGATCGCGTCGGCGATGGCCAGGCCCAGGCCGGCACCTTCGTGGGCGTCACTGGCGCGGTGGAAGCGGTCGAGCACCTGGTCGCGCTGGTCAGCGGGGATGCCCGGCCCGTCGTCCTCGACCGCAACCTGGACCCGGTTGCCCTCGGCCTCGACCTTGACCGCCACCGTCGTTCCCGCAGGCGTATGGCGGACTGCGTTGTCGACCAGGACCGAGATCAACCGAGCGATCCATTCAGGCGCTGCATTGATCACGGGATTTGCACGGCCCGTCACGGACGCCGTGATGGTCGTGCCGCGCTGGTTACCGATGGGCGTGAAACGCTCGGCCGCGGCATCGGCCAGGACGCCCACATCGACCGCCTCAGGCGACGGCGTAGACGGCGTCGATTCGAAGCGTGCCAGCCAGAGCAGGTCATCGACGAGGCGACGCAGCTGCTGCGTCTCGTCCTTGATGCGGGTCAAGGTCTGTCGGTAGGCGGCCGGCTCGCGATCCGCCTGGAGACCGAGCGATGCCTCGGCCTCGATCACGGTCAAGGGCGTTCGCAGCTCGTGCGACGCATCCGCGGTGAAGGCGAGCTGAGCCAGCCTGGCGTGCTCGATGGGTCCCGCTACGCGTCGGCCCACGAGCAGGGCGCCTCCAAACACGAGCACGAGCAGCCCCGGCGCAATGAGCAGCTCCGCGACGATGAGCGTGTTGATCGCGCTCGTCACCTCGCCGAGCGACTGGGCGATCGTCACCCATCCCTGTCCGCTACTGGCCGCGAGCGGCCCGCCCACGAGGCGCATCTCGGCGCCGCCAATAGTTGCCGTTGCGGGACCCGGAACTGCTTCGAGCTGCTCGGGCAACGGCGCGTTTGCGTCGCTCTGGTACGTCTCCCCTGCCTGGCCTCGGACCCAGACGACGAGCGGCGCATCGAAGCGCCGCGCGTCGCCGTCGTTGTCGAGGTCGGTGCCGTCGCCTCCGAATGCTTCCGCGATCGCATCCGGGCGAGCCTGGATCACGCCGAGCTGCTGAGTGAGGCGGGCGTCGATGCTGGCGACGAGGTTGTTGCGCAATATCGCGAGAACTGCGACCGCGGCGACGACATACAGGACGGCGACGATTGCGGTCGAGATCAGCGCCACTCGGAGCGGCAGGCGCCGAAAGCCGCTGCCTGACGTAAGGCTCATGTATCCGCCAACCGGTATCCGGCGCCACGGACTGTGACGATCTGCGACCCGGACGTTGCCAGCTTCGCGCGCAGGCGAGCCATGCGAACGTCGATGGCATTCGACCCGAGCGGATCGGTCTCGTCGCGCCATGCGTGATGGGCGATCTGACGCCGGTCTACCACGGCCGGCGCGCGAAGCATCAACAGCTCGAGGATCCGGAACTCGGTCGGGCTCAGGTGGAGCTCCGCGCCACGCGCCAGCACCTGGCGCCGCGCGGTGTCCATCACGAGCTCGCCGCGGCGCAATACCCGGCCGTCCGTCGCACCCGAGCGGCGCTGCAGGGCACGGACTCGCGCCAGCAGCTCGCCAAAGTCGAACGGCTTGACCAGGTAGTCGTCGGCGCCGGCATCGAGGCCATTGATTCGATCGGCCGGCGCGTCGCGCGCCGTGAGCATCAGGATCGCGGCGTCTAGCTTCGATTTGCGCACCTGACGGACGAGGTCAAGGCCGCTCATCCCCGGCAGCCGCCAGTCGACGACCAGGACCGAGTACTCGGTGAAGGCGATCTGATCCATGCCGTCCTCTGCCGTCGCGGCCGAATCGACAAGGTAGCCATTGGCTTCCAGGCCGCGAATCAGAACGGAGCGCAGCCTGGGCTCATCTTCGATTACGAGCACGCGCACCGATCCGGCTCCGTGGGACAGTCCGACTTATGAGTGTAAGCGGACTACCTTTCCATTTGATGACTCTCGGCCGGACGGCCGGTCGGCGCGGCTACGCGTTCGTCAGCTCTGAAGCTGAGTCGCGATCTGTCCTGCCCACTCCTCGATCTCGGGCCAGTCGCGGAAATCTCCCGACGGAAGGGAGTCCCGGGCGGGCGGGATCAGGTGCACGACGTGCTCCATCATCCCGATCGGGGCCGCCTCGCTATCCCACGCGCCGAAAAAGATGTGCTCGCCGCGCGGATTGATCTCGACCTTGAAGTCGGCGAACTCCCGCGGCGCGGCCGATTGGCGAACGTCTTTGCCGGTCTTCGGATCAATCTTGTCCGCTCCCAGCGGGCCGCTGCTGAACAGCCATGTGGGGCTGCCGGCAAGCACCTCGGTGTTGCGCCGGACGAACTTGCTGGCCTCTTTCATCCAGTGAAAGGCGTATGTCGCTCCGCCAACAACGAACGCGTCGTACTGGGCCACGTCCGATGCCTTGCCCGCGGGTGTCAGCGTCGCCTCGACGCCTCGTTCAGTGAGCGTCTCAGCGATGCGCTCGGCGATTTCTTTTGTGGCGCCATGACGTGACGCATATGCAACAAGAACCTTCATCGAATTCACCTCCGTCAGGTCACCATGGTTGCGCGCCTGACGTGGCGCTACGAGAGTCGTTCGGCCCGCTGTGGCGGGTCGTCAGCCCTGCGCATCGGCTTTCATCTGGCGCCACCCGCCGGCGCGGTTGTGATCGACGATCTGGCGTCCGGTTGAATTGTCGTGGCCGGCGGTGATGATCCCGTACGGGTCGTCGACAAGCGGGTCGTACAGGAACATGGTCACGTGGTCCCTGGCGGCGAGGAACGCAGCGACGTTGCCATCGAGCACGAAATAGGGCTGGACAGTGCGTTTGATGGTCTCGCCCATGTCTGGTTCGGCCTCGTGGAGGAGCTCGCGGATCTCAAGGAACAGGTCGCGCTGCCAGGCCGGAAGCGGGGCGAGGTAGTCGTCTACGCGCGGGTCTCGGTCGCCCACATTCCTAAGCGCGTCGCGCAATGAGCTCCGCGACCCACTTGCGCAGGCGGGGCAGGTGCTCGCCGTAGTGATGGCCGCCGGACTTGTCTACCCACCAAGCCGCTTCGTCGTTCCGCGCAGGCAGTCCGAACCAGTCCTGGAGCATCAGCGTGCGCGCGGCGTTGGCCATCGTCCACGCCACGTCCCAGGGTTGGTCGTGCATCGCATCGAGCAGCTGGGCATTGACCGCGTCGATGTCGATGTCGTGGCCGTCATACGTGCCGCCGACCATGCGCTCGAGCTGGACCTCGGCCTCGGCCAGCCACGTGCCAATGTGCGCAACCATGTCGCGCACCGTCCAGTCAGGATCGCTGTAGTAACCCGGGACGAGACACTCGGCGGGCGTCAGCGAGCGCACCAGATCGGCGAGCTCATACCACCCTGCTCGTTCGGCATCGATCTCCGGCTGCCAGTCCGTGCTCGAGGGCTGGTCGGGGATCCTGGTGTCGGCGTGAGTCATGAAGTCCTCTCTGCGCTGCCCAGCCGTGCGAGGTGCTCGGCGGCGGGGATGAAGTAGTAGGCGCCGGTCAGGGCGCTGGTGAACCGTGTCAGCTCATCGCGTGGGCCGCCGTCGAGCGCGACCATCGCTTCGAGCATGTCGCGCAACGGTTCCTGTTGCGCGCAGAAGCCCACGAAGACGGTGCCGTGCTTGCCGACCGAACCGTACGGGATGTTGCGCCGGAAGATCTTGCCCAGCCGGTCCTGATCCGTGCGACCCACGTGCGACGCCGGTGGCTTGGGATCGAGCTCCTCCGAATCTTCCTTGCGCCGACCCATCGCATGCTCCTGGGCCCGAACGCCCAGGCCCTCCCACGCCGCCACATCGTGTTCCCACTGCTGCAGAAGAAGGACCGACCCTCCCTCTCCCGCCTCGCCGGCCGGGACGACGGCCGCGGCCGTCGCTTCGATGAGCGTCGGGTTCTCCGTTCCGTCGATGAATCCGGTCAGGTCTCGATCGTGGTGATATGGCCAGCCGACCATCTCGTAAGCCAGCTGCGTGTGGGCCTGGAGCGCCACGATGATCGAGCGCGAAAGGTCGAAGACCACGTCGTACGACGGCCCAGTCAGCCACATGACCATGTCGTGCTGGGTCGCCGGAAGCGTATAGCCGTCGTGGCCGACGACCGGATCGTTGAAGCCCGACAAGCCCTTCGGTGCCAGCTGCGGAGCGACCGAGGCCCACAGCTCGGGCCGGAATCCCGCCACGAGGTTGACGCCACCGATCGTCGTCCGTGGCTCGCGCAGAGCCGCAGCCGCTGCGACGGCCGTGCCCGGATCAGCACCCGGCGCGAGGTCGAACTCAAGGTAAGCGTGCGAGTTGGTGCCGAGGGCAAAGATGCCCGGCTGCGGCAGTGGCATTGACTCAGGATCATGGGGCGAGTCAAGGGGCCCTTTCTGGACGCTCATTAGGCACGCGTAACCTACTCCCAGTGACCGATGAGAGCGATCGCAAAACCAGTGCGGAAAGCGCTCCGGGAGACGTCCTGACTGCGCTTGGCGTCGGCCCACGGGGCACGCGATGGCGCCGGCTCGCCGCCGTTCTGCTGGTCGTGTTCGGAGTTCCTCTTACGTTAGTTGGTGTCTTCTTGGTGCTCTTCGGAATCGCGACGCTGCGAGTCGGCGATGCCCAAGTTCCGATTGACCGACGAACCGATATTGGTCTTGTCTTGGGCGCAGCGTTTGTCGCAGCTGTCGGGATCGCCCAGATCGTCAGTGCAGCGGGTCTGCTGCGCCGCCGACGTTGGGCCGCGATCGTCGCGCTGGCGGTCTCGACCGGCGCGCTGGCAATCAGCTTGACGCTCATCCCCCAAGCGTTCCCGATCCGAGGCCAGCGTGCGAATCCGAATGGGCCAGGATTTATCAACGACTACGACAGCGGCTTCCTCTGGTACGCGATTCCAGCGATCGCATACGGGCTCACACTGCTCGGCGTGTTGGTTGCCGAACGGCGCGACCCACAGTTCGACCTGCGTCGGCGTCCGCACGCTTAGGCGGGCGGCGCTGCACCAGCCCGCAGACCAAACGGTGGGTCGCGACAGGCCGGACGGCAGTGTCGAGATCGCGATGCGACTGCGTAGCCTCAAGCAATGAGGCGTCTCTTTGCACTGTTGATCCTGGTCGCCGCGGCCGCGCTGGCTGGATGCGGGTCCGCCGCCACTCCACCCACGGTGGCGCCTCCGGCCGCCGCCGCTCAGCCGAGCCTGGGTTTGGAGGTGAGCGTTCAGCAGGCGTCGGCACTGCGCGACGCGGGTGCCTTCGTCCTCGACGTCCGTGAGCCGTCCGAGTATTCGGCCGTCCACATTCCCGGCGCAACGCTGATCCCGCTCGGCCAGCTGGCGAGCCGCGTGGCCGAGGTGCCGCACGACCGGACGGTCCTCGTGGTCTGCCACTCGGGCAATCGCTCGGCACAGGGCCGCGACATCCTGCGCCAGGCCGGCTTCAGCAACGTGACGAGCATGGCCGGCGGCATGACCGACTGGCAGGCGGCCGGCATGCCGGTCACAACCGGCTCCTGAGCCCGCGCCACCAGAGCAGGACATCCACGGCTAACCTGACGTCCATGGATGATTTCAAGCTTGGCGTGTTGCTCTGGTCCCAGTCCTCGACCTGGCCAGAGTTCGAACGCGCGGCGCGAATAGTCGACGATCTCGGCTACGAGCACCTCTGGACGTGGGACCACCTGCACGCCATATTCGGCGAGCCGCAGCAACCCATCTTCGAGGGCTGGATGACGCTGGGCGCGTGGGCTAAGTCGACGTCTCGCGTTCGGTTGGGGCTGTTGGTCGGTGCCAACACGTTCCGCAATCCGGGCCTGGTGGCCAAGCTGGCTACGACGCTCGATCACATCTCCGGCGGCCGGGCGATCATGGGCCTGGGCGGCGCGTGGTTCGACTACGAGCATGAGCGCCACGGGATTGACTTCGGACACAGTGCGGGCGAGCGGCTCGACTGGATGGACGAGGCCACGATCGCGATTCGGACACTCCTCGATGGCGGAGAGGTCACCTCAGAGCCAGGCGGCCGCTACCACTTCGATCATCTGCGCCAGGAGCCCCTCCCGCTTCAGCAGCACGTGCCGCTGATGATCGGCGGCAGCGGCGAGCGCAAGACGCTGCGCACCATCGCCAAGTACGCCGACATGTGGAACGGCATGGGCAGCCCAGAGCGGATGCAGCACAAGATGGAAGTGCTCATGGCTCACTGCCATGACGTCAATCGGGACCCAAGCACGATCATCAAGACGACCGCGTTGAAGCCGGTCATCCGCAACTCGGTGGCCGAGGCCGAGAAGGTCATGCGCGCCCAGATGGCGCACAACCAGACGCCGATGAGCGAAGTCGAGGACGACATCACCTTCGTCAACGGCCCGAGTGAGCTCGTCGCCGAGTACCTCATCGCGCGCAAGGAGATCGGCTTCACAGAGGCAATCGCCGAGCTCGCGGCACCTTACGACGATGAGACGATCGAGCGCTTCATCGGCGAGGTCAAGCCGCTCGTCGACCGGGCCTGAACAAGCCTGAGCCGGCTCCGGGCGAGCCCCGGGGCGAACTCCGGGGAGTGCTCCGGGCGAGCCGCTCATAGGCACTATCTTTAGCGGGCGCCCGAACGGGTTCTCCAGCGGCGCCCGCGACGCCTTCGAATACGCAACCGGCTCCTGTCACGCTCGACCACGTTCCCGTGCAAGCACGTAATGAACGAAACACGCGCTGCGAGGACTCACAGCGCGTGTCTTGACGCTCGGCTATGGATAGTGCTTATGCGCCGCGTCACGAAGCGCGGCGCGAGACGGATCAGATCGAGCGCTGATAAGAGCGGAACGTGAACGTCGCCCAGGCCGTGGTGACGAGCGCGAGGATCGCCAGGCCGGCCATGCGTGGCAGGACGAACGACCAGTCGGGACCTTCCGTGAGCGCCTGGCGGCCGGCCTCCACGGCCCAGTTGACGGGGTTGTAGACGGCGACTGCGGCGATCCACGCGGGAGCCAGATTGAGCGGCATGAACGCCGCGGAGAGGAAGGTCAGGGGCAGCGTCAGCAGTGTGTTGATGCCGATTACCGACTCGCGCTGACGCAGCGTCAGTGCCATCGCGTCGGAAACCGCCGCGACGCTCGCACCCACGAGCATCGCGCACAGCGTCAGGACCGCGAAGCCGACGATGCCGCCCTTGAACTCGGCGCCGAGCAGGAGCGCAAGGCCGCCGATGATCAACGCCTGGATGCCGAGCGAGATGACCTCGTAGAGGTTCAGCCCAGCGATGATCGCGCTGCGGTGGATCGGCGTCACCAGCAGCCTGTTCATGATCGAGCGATCGAGATCCTCGATGACCGACATTCCCGCCCAGCCGCACGAGAACAGCGCGGTCATGACCAGCACCCCAGGCACAAGGTAGTCGAGGTAGCTGCCGTCATAGGCGAACCCCGGGATCTGGATGACGTTCTGAAACAGCGCGCCGAAAAGCAGCAGCCAGATGACCGGCTGAACGAGGTAAATCGCGATGAAGTACGGCTGGCGCGAGAAGAAGCGAAGGTGGCGACCCGTCATGCGGGCCGTTTGAGTCATGGCAGTCACAGCGCAGCCTCCTGCTGATCGGGCCGATACGAGCGGCCGGTGAACTTGAGATAGACGTCGTCGAGCGACGGCCGGGCAACGGTCACTGACGCGACGCCGATGCCGGCCGAGTCGAGAGCGGCGAGGACGCCAGGAACGGCACGTGCGCCGTTGTCGGCGCGGGCGCGCACGGTGCGGCCGTCGACGACCGGCTCACGCAGCTCGGGCAGATGCGCGAGAACAGCACTGGCGTTGCCGTTGAGTGCAGGCTCCTGCAGTTCGACCTGGATCGAATCGCCCTTCAGGCTCGCCTTCAACTCGTCCGGCGCGCCACGCGCGACGATCTTGCCGCGGTCGATGATCGCGACCTGGCCGGCAAGGTTGTCGGCCTCCTCGAGATAGTGAGTCGTGAGCAGGATCGTGAGGCCTTCCCCGTTCAAGCGGCGGACCTCGGCCCACAGCTCCGCACGTGCCTCGGGATCCAGTCCGGTCGTGGGTTCGTCGAGGAACAGGACGGACGGCTCATGCACGAGACCGGTCGCAACGTCGAGCTTGCGCTTGTTGCCGCCCGACCACGTCTTGACGATGCGCTTCGCGTACTCGGTCAGCCCGAACGTCGCGAGCAGTTCGTCGACGCGCCGGCGCAGCTTCGCGCCGCCAATGCCATATAGCTGGCCCTGGAGGAGCATGTTCTCGCGCCCTGTGGCCTCCGGATCGACAGCGCCGCTCTGGCCGACGACGCCGATGCTGCGGCGCACGTCATCTGGTCTTGACAGGACGTCGATGCCCATGACCCGAGCGCTGCCCTCGTCGGGCCGCGAGAGCGTGGTCAGGATCTTGACCGTCGTGGACTTGCCCGCACCGTTCGGGCCAAGCAGCGCGTGGATGGACCCCTGCTCCACCTCGAGATCAAGACGATCAAGTGCACGGACCTCGTTGGGGTATGTCTTGGCCAGTCCTCGAGCCTCGATTGCCGGGCTATCATTCGCTAGAATCATGCTTGTACCTCTAAATATCTTAGTTGCTAAGATATCGGCATCATGAGCGATCCGCTCCGAATTCGTCAAGCCCTGCGCAGCGCCACATACGAGGAGGCCCTCGCCGAGCGCCTGGGAATGAACGTCACGGACTTGCGCTGCCTGGAGCTGGTCCTCGATGAGCCGGGTCTCACGCCGGGCCGCATGGCCGAACGCTCTGACCTGACAACAGGCGCTGTTACCGGCGTGGTCGACCGCCTGGAAAAGGCCGGCTACGTCAAGCGCAAATCCGACCCCACCGATCGCCGGCGATTTGTGATCCGGCCCACGTCTGCCACCGATGAGGTACGAGCGGTGGTCACGCGCTTGGACGGCACGCTCGACAAGCTGCTGGGCGGCTACTCGGATGAGCAGCGCCAGGCAATCCAGTCCTTCCTCGATACAGCGGCCGCCGCGGTTAGCACTGAAACAGAGACGCTGCGCGCCAGTGTCCGGGGCGGTTTCGTCGGCCGCACGTACTCCGCCCCTGCCGGTGAGGTGGTCCGAGGCTTGCTCACATTTTCGAGCGGCGCGCCACGACTATCGATAAATCTCTCGCCGCTCGGCCCACGCGCCGCAGCACGTGTGATCGTCGAGCCCAGCGCTTCACGGCTGCACTTCGCCGGCGCGGCCCCCGGCGGACAGCTGGTCGGTGCCTCATTCGCAGGCCCCCTGCCGGATGTCCGCGCCCTGGCGGGTACCGTGCGCGTGCGCTATTCGCGCGGCGCTCTGGTGGCCATTACGACGCGTGAAGCGGAGGTGGCGCTGAGCGCGGCGATTCCGTGGGCAATCGAGATCCAGGGCGGATTGACTGATCTGTCCGGCTCGCTCGCCGCCATCTCGCTCGAGCGACTCGAGCTCGACGGCGGCGCCAACCACATCGACCTCGAGCTGCCTAGGCCGAGTGGCACCGCGGTCATTCGAATCCGCGGCGTGATCAGCAACGCCCGCTTCACGCGGCCGCGCGGCGTGCCCGTCACACTTCGCGTCGAAGGCGGCATCTCGCACCTCGTCTTCGATGGCAAGACGTACACCAACATCTCAGGCAAGCGCCGGGTGGCCTCGAAATCCGACACCTCCACCACCGACCGCTACGAGATCGACGTCCGTGGCGGCGCCAGCACGCTGTTCGTCGGAACAAACGCGCGTCCTTAAGGCGCCCGGCTTTCCATCCGGAACGGGCGGCGCAGGGGACGCCGCTCACCGCGCGGACGTAACACTCGCAGTCGGCGCGTGTCACCAGCTGTCTTGACCCCGCGCTCGATGGCCTCCCTCCTCGAGATCCTGCCCAGCAGGAGCGCCACGGTGGGCTCAGTGGGGCCAGCCAGCCGAGCATCCGGATTCGAGGCTGGTCCGTCCGCCAGGTGGACGCTCCCTGCCGAGGAAATGAGGGTCATGCGCTGCTGGCCGTCGAAGTGGAGCTCCACCGTCAGGTCGCCACGTTGCGGGTCCGCTCCCTCGAAGCGAGCAATGACCATGTGCCGGATCCAATTGGGCCGAAATGCGTCGCTGCCCCGGCTGCGCGCCATCAGCGGCCCGGCCCAGCGGCCGAGTGCGTAGACGGCCTCGTGCAAGCCTTGGCCCCACTCGGTGAGCGCGTAACGGCCGTCTTCCTGGCGTTCGACGACGCCGTCGTGCTCGAGACCTCGCAAGCGGTCAACGAGCAGGTTGCTGGCGATGCCGGGTAGACCGTCGAGGAGCTCGTTGTAGCGCCGCGGCCCGTCGAGTAGCTCGCGCACGATGAGCAGTGACCAGCGCTCGCCGACGATATCGAGTGCGCGGGCCAGGCCGCAGAACTGAGCGTATGTCTTCATTGCCGGCAAATTGTAACTTGACTTTCTCAAGTCGGCCACTTTAGATTCGCAACTAATCTGCACCAGATCAGAAGGAGGCCCCGATATGGAAGGCGACATCAGGAAATTGGTCAGCGACTACATCTCCTGCGCGAGCGCGAAGGACTGGCCACGGCTCGCTGAGCTCGTCCACGAAGACGCGACCTTCGGTGGCACGATCAAGGGCGGGACCAGCGGACGCGAGGCTTTCATCGGCGGCTTCCAGCGGCTGGCGCCCATCTACCTTCGCTACGAGCGGCGCCAGGTGCTAATCGACGGCACCAACGCAGCTGTGCTGTACGACTTTGTGACGGACACGCCGGCCGGCAAGGTCCTGTCGGCGGAGTTCCTGACCACGGACGGGCGGCAGATCACCAGCAGCACGCTCCTGTTCGACCTGCGTCAATGGCCGGACGTGCTGCAGGAGCTGATGCGGCGGACGTCCGAGCCTGCGCCCGCGCCCGCCTGAGCCGTGGCACGACAGCTCGCGATCCCTCGTCAGCCGTCCAGCACGCTGAAGTCGATCCGCGCGAGGCGCGCCGGGTCGGCCAGAATGTCGATCTCGACGATGCGATCGTCGCGCAGTGAGAAGCCCAGCACCGCATAAGGACGGTCTCCTGCAAAGACGACGAGTCCGGGCGCCCCGTTGACCATTGCCTGGCGGGCGCCTGGTGCAAAACGGCGGAAGAGCAACGCTTGCGCAGCGACCGTTTCCGCGCCGCGCGACTCCGTGACTCCGGCGACCGCGGATTCGGACTCGGGCGGTCGCCCGAAATCTGCACGCACGACGGCATCGGGATCGAGCGTGGCTACGAGCGCACCAAAGTCACCCGCCCGCGACGCCGCCAGGAACGCGTCGAGCACGCGACGCTGTCGATCTAAATCGACGTCCGCCGCGGGCGTCGCGCCGCGTACGCGCCGCCGCGCGCGGCTGGCCAGCTGGCGCGCCGCCTCCGGCGTTCGCTCGACGATTGGCGCGATCTCTTCGAATGGCACGCCGAAGACATCGTGCAGCACGAACGCCAGACGTTCGGGTGGCGTCAGCCGATCGAGCACGACAAGCATGGCCATGCCGATTGCATCGGCGAGCACCGCCTGCTGTTCCGGATCCGGTCCACCGCTGCCGCTGATCAGTGGCTCCGGAAGCCGAAAACCCATCGGGTCCTCCTTGCGCGAGCGACGCGTGCGCAGAGCGTCGAGGCACAACCGCGCTACGACCGTGGTCAGCCAGCCACGGACGTTTTCGACTGCGCTCGTGTCCGCGCGGCGGTAGCGCAGCCATGCGTCCTGCACGACGTCGTCTGCCTCTGCGAGCGAGCCGAGCATCCGATACGCCACCGCGCGCAGACGCGGTCGGTGGGCTTCGAAGGTCGCGGCCAGCGCATCGGCGCGCTGGTCGCGAATTGGGTCGGTCACGTCTTCTCTCCTGGTTCCGTCAACCGATTGACGAAGCCAAAGCCTCCGAGGTGACCGAATGACGCATGCAAGTGCTCAACAATCCCCCGCCCGAGCGCCGGGGCTGATCCGTTTGCCGGGTCCGCTGGTCAACAAGCTGCTCGGGTGGGGCATCCCGCTCGGCCCGAACGTGCTCGTCACCGTCCGCGGCAGGGTCAGCGGGCAGCCACGGACCCAACCCCTCGCGATCTTCAGCGACCAGGGTCGGCGCTGGTTGATCGGCACGTTCGGCGACGTCAACTGGTGCCGCAACCTGCGTGCCTGCCCGGAGCTCGAGGTGCGCCACGGCCGCCGAACAGAGAAGCTCCACGCGCATGAGCTGAGCCCCGCGCAAGCCGAGCACTTCTTCAGCACCGACCTGCCTGCCGGAATCGGCCGCATGCCGCTCTATCTGCGGCTGTTCGGCCGCGTGTTCATCGGGATGACGGCCGGCGAGATGTTCAGCGATCCGCTCGGCGCCAGTCGGACGCACCCGGTGTTCGAGCTTCTGGCGCGGCCCCGCGGCGCCTAGCCTTCGCCGCCTCCCATCTGCGTTGGATCGAAAGGCGTCATGAGCTGGAAGTAGTTGTTGTCTGGATCGGTGAGCGTGGCGATCCACGTGTCGGGCATGCCTTCGAACTGGTATGGCTCGCGGACGACGCTCGCGCCGGCGTCGCGCATGCGCGCAAAGTCGCCCTGGACGTCGTCACTTTCGATGTTCCAGATCAGGCGGCCGGGCTGGGCGTTCGCTCCGTGGACCTCGCTGTGCGGGCCGACGGTCAGCCCTCCGCTGCCGATCACCCAGGTCGTGTAGCCGCCCTCGCTCATCGTCGGTGCTCCAAACACCTTCGTGTAGTACTCGCTCAGGCGATCCGGGTTCTCCGACCCGATCAGGATGCTGTTGAAGTTCACGGCTGACTCCTTGTGTCTGTGGCGACTGTTCCGGCTGGGGCGATTGATATGTGTGACGTTACAGGCTCGGTTCCATCTCGGGTTGACATACTTACTTAGTACTCACTAAGATCCGCCACCATGAACGCGGCAACGACCGTCCGACAAACAGCTGAAGAGCGTCGCGAAGCCGTCGTGGCCGCCGCCACGCACGAGTTCGCGGCGCGCGGCTATGCCGGCACGTCAACCCAGGACATCGCCAAGCGCGTCGGTGTTTCACAGCCATACCTATTCCAGCTCTTCGGCACCAAGCGCGACCTGTTCATCGCCGCGATCCGCGAGTGCTTCACGCGCGTGCGCACCCAGTTCGAGCTGGTGGCCGGCGAAGCACGAACGAAATCCAGCGATCCGAGCGACGTCCTGCGCGAGATGGGCCATGCGTACCTGGACCTGCTGCGCGATCGCGACCTGCTTCGGCTCCAGCTCCAGGCATACGCGGCATGCGATGACCCCGACATCCAATCGGTCGTACGCGACGAATGGACGGCCCTCTACGAATCGGTCGCGGCCGTCTCGGGCGCTGACGAAGCTGCCCTCCACGTCTGGTTCGCGGAGGGAATGCTGTGCAACGTCGCCGCCGCGGTCGGCGGCCTGAATGACTCAGTGACCATGAACCTGGCGCGAGGTGGGTCCTGGAAGTATTGAGGCGCTAAGCAGGAACAACAAGCAAGGAGCACAGAGGAACCCACGCCATGGCTCGCATTCGATCTTCATCCCCGGCCGCCTGGACGTTTGCGATCACGTCGATCGCTCTGTTCATGGTCGCGCTCGACAACCTGGTCGTAACAACCGCTCTTCCGGTCATTCGCGCCGACCTCGGGTCGAGCCTGCAGGACCTCGAATGGATGGTCAACGCCTACACGCTCACCTTCGCCGTGCTGCTGCTGACCGGCGCTGCGCTGGGTGATCGTTTTGGCCGGCGACGGATGTTCATCATCGGCGTGATCATCTTCACGCTGGGTTCGGCCGCCGCCGCGCTGGCGCCAAGCAGCAGCGTGCTGATCCTGGCCCGGGCCATGCAGGGCGTGGGCGGCGCGATCGTGTTGCCGCTCACGTTGACAATCCTGTCGGCCTCGGTCTCAGCCGAGCGGCGCCCCCTCGCGCTGGGCGCGTGGGGTGGCATCGGCGGTCTGGCGATTGCGATCGGCCCGGTTGTCGGCGGTGCGATCGCCCAGGGCGTGAACTGGCACTGGATCTTCTGGCTCAATGTCCCGGTCGGCCTCATCGCCGCGGTCCTTGCCTACTTCAGGCTCGAGGAGTCGTACGGCCCGGAGGGCAGGCTGGACGTTCCCGGGCTCGCGTTCGTCAGCTTCGGCTTGCTCGGCCTGGTGTGGTCGACGATCCACGGTAACGACCGCGGCTGGACGGACCCGCAGATCATCGCCGGCTACGTGATCGGCGCGGTGCTGCTCGCGGCATTCGTTCTCTGGGAGCGCCGCGCGAGCTCGCCCATGCTCCCTCTCCACCTCTTCCGCAGCCGTGGCTTCACGACCGCAAACGTCACCTCGCTGCTGATGTACTTCGGCATGTTCGGATCGGTTTTCCTGCTGTCTCAGTACTTCCAGGTCGTGCAGGGCGTCAACCCCTTCGAGGCCGGTCTGCGGGTCCTGCCCTGGACGGCGATGCCCGCCTTCGTTGCCCCGCTCGCCGGCCTTGCCAGCAGCCGCATCGGCGCGCGGCCGATAGTCGCGACCGGCCTTGCGCTAATGGCGATCGGCCTGGCCTGGCTGGCGGCGATAGTCACGCCGACAACGCCGTATTCGAGCTTCGTCCTGCCCTTCATCGTCAGTGGCGCCGGCATGGGCATGTTCTTCGCGCCGATAGCCAACGTCGTCCTGTCGGCGGTGCGCCGTGACGAGGAAGGCAAGGCGTCGGGCGCGAACAACGCCATCCGCGAGGTCGGGGGCGTGTTCGGTGTTGCGGTGCTGGCCGCCGTGTTCTCGGCCAACGGGTCATATTTCGACCCGCAGGCGTATGTCGACGGTCTGGTTCCGGCCGTCTGGGTTGGCGCGGCCGTCGTGGCTGTTGCGGCTGTCGTCGCTCTGTTCATTCCCAACCGCGTCGTTGGCCAGGTGATCGATGCCCAGGGAGACGTTTACGGCGAACCGACATCTGAGCTCGCGACCGTCGCCATCGAGTAGCTCGGCCTCCATCTCGCGGCCAAAGGTCGTCCGCTTCGGCGGACGTTCGGCACTGGCCGTCTCCTTAGCCACGGCCGACGATCGGCCTGATTGGAGGCGGCCTGATGCACCCCACACGGCACGGCATTCGACATGTCGGCGCGTTCGCCGCGCTGCTCATGGCGGGCATCTACTTCTTGATCGGCCTCGGCGTCGTCGGCGTGGGCGGCGCGGCTCCCAGTGCCGAGGTCGACTTGTTCGCCTTCGGCATCGGCGCGGGCACTGCATTCCTCGTGATGACCGCTGTCTTCGAGTTCACAGACCGGCTGTGGATCTGGGCCCTGGCGCTCGTGATACAGCTGCTCATCTTCGCGATGTACGTCGCCGTGAGCGGCGTGCGCGTTCCCCCGTTCGAGATCTGGGGGCTCACCCTGCGCACGATCCAGCTCGTGGTGATCGCCTGCATCGCCTACCAGCTGGCAACGATTCCCGAGCGACGGAAAGAGGTCAGGCCATGAATGTCATGGTCAGCGTTGCTTCCAAGCATGGGGCGACCAAGGAGATCGGCGACGTCATCGCCGAACGGCTGCGCGACGCGCACATCGAGGTAGAGGTCATGCCGCCCCTCGACCTGCCACCGCTCGACGATTACGACGCCTTCGTGCTCGGCAGCGCCGTATATATGGGCCGCTGGATAGCCGAGGCGCGCGACCTGATCTCGAACAACTTCTTCATCCTGCGAGGCAAGCCGGTCTGGCTTTTCTCGAGCGGACCCATCACCGAAACCAGCGACGCGGACGACTCGTCCGAAGGCGACCGTCTGCTGGCCGAGGTCGACGGGCGCGAGCATCGAGTGTTCGCGGGAAAGCTCGAGAAGAACGGTCTGGGTTGGACCGAAAGGACGATCGTGCGGATGGTCGACTCGCCCTGGGGCGACTACCGGCCGTGGGATGAGATACGGGCGTGGGCCGACTCGATCGCGAAGGAGCTGACCGGCACCGCGGTCTAGCTGACCGAGCGCACGACGAGCTCGAGATCGCGTCCGAACAACTGCGCGAGCCGCATTACCTCCCAGCCCAGGGCGACGGCGGCGTCATCGCGTCGATCAGATCGGCAGCAGGACCGCGACTATGCCGACAGCGACCCCGACCGCGGCGCACGTGGCCGACAGCTGGATGGCGCGCATTCGATCGCGCGAACGCGAGGAGCTGTCCACGACTTCCTGCGGTGAGCCGTGATCGCCGAAGTTGAAGACGCCGGCCGAGCCGAACGCGATGCAGAACCTGAACGCCGCCTGGATGTAGCCGGCCGCAGACATCGCCGCGGGCAACGCTACGATGAAGCGCGTCAGCGGCGGCGCGTCGAGCAGCACCACTACCGCATACAGCAAGATCGTCGAGATCAGGCCCACGTGGCCGATGCGGCGTCGACGGGCAATCTCCGCCGGGCCGATGTTGCATACGCCGGCCTGGTAGCCCGAGCCGGAATCCGTGCGCGTCATGGGCGGCGCCCCTGTCGGCGGGTGTGAGAAGGCCATCACCATCCAAGTATGCGCGGAGAGATGATCAACTAGCGCGACTCGAGGATTTGCTTGAGGCGCTCACAGCTCCGGGCCGCTTGGAGCGGATCCGTGGCATAAGCCCACACGACCTCCGCCGGGCGGTCGATATCGAGCGTTGAGCTGAACGTGCGCATGTCAGAAGTCGTGGCGACCCACGAATTGGTCGACCACGCCCGCGCGCGTCGGTTCGTAGATCGCGAGGCGCTGTCCGCCCGGGGCGGCCCACGAGAACGCCGGACCCATCGGCAGCTCCAGGCGCCAGCCGTCGACCTTGTGCGTGCGCAGGCGGGCGACGTGTCCCGCTAGGTCCGTGACCCGGTAGACGAGGATCGGCGCGTCCGAGTCCAGATGATCCGTCAGCAGCACTTGCGGCGGTTCGTCACCGAGCGCGACCATCGCGACGCGAGTGCCGCCGTCATCGATGGCGAAGACTGGCTGCCCGCCGAGTGCGTCAACGAAATAGCGCAGGTCGGCAGCCACGTCCCGGCTGGGCAGGTACAGGTAGTCGAGCGAGCCGAACGGGACGCTTCCCTCCATCGTCGAACGATACGCCGGCTCTGCCGGCTTTCAGACTGCAGAGCCGCGCTCTGCGAGACCTCCTCGGCTGCGGCCGCGCGACTCGGCCCGATCCGTTGCGCCGCCGGGCTCGGAGATGCCGCCGTAGATCTTGCGGCCGACAAGCGCAAAGCCCGCGAAGAAGGCGCCGAAAATCAGGATTGGCGGCCAGGGCATCTCGCCACTGACAATGCCACTGCTGGTCAGCATCGCCACGAGCGCGGCCGCCATCGCGACCGACGTGACGGCGTACGCAGCAGCAACCGCGTAGCTGGCCGGCGTCCTGCGCAGGACCATATACGACGACACGAGGGCGATCGGCACAACCAGGCCGAGATCGAGTGCCTGGACCGTGAGCGTCGTCTCGCCGAGCAGTCCGGCGCCGACGAGATCGCCGCCGAGAGCCGTAGCGATCCGGCCCGACCACATCGCGAGCAGCAGCACGGCCATGGCCACGTTCAGCGCGACGTACGCGCGGCGCGGAAAGTCCGCCGCAAAGCGACCCTCTACGCCTTCACGAGCGACGCTCGTGGCGAACCACACGATGGCGATCAGGCTGAGCCCGTAGATGGCGATGTAGAGCGGAAACAGCGGACCGAGCGCCCAGGTCACCGCGTATTCGAGGTACTGGTACACGAAATAGCCAAAGAGGCCGATCGCCGCGAGCCGCGCCCGCAGCGAGCCGCGGTAAACGAAGAACATCGCCCCGAGCACCGCGGGACATATGACTACCAGCGTGAACACATCCCAGCCGACGCCCTCCGCGACGACCTGTTTGGAATTGAACGCATAGACGCCATTGGTGGCCATGTCATATGCCACGCCGCGCACGGACGTAACGGCGGCAAAAGCTCCGTCGCCGCGGGCGAAGACCCCCAGCGCGGAGGTGATGGCGGCAAGTGCCGCAACGAGTGCGCCGAAACCGGCCATCGACATTCGTTGTGCTCTGGTCATCCATCGATCTTGCGCACCAGTGACGGTCGTCAGTAGTGCCGATCGGGCAATCTCGCGGGCGACATATGGCAGGTGCATCGACGCCGGCTCTCAGGAGATGGCGAGGGCGATTGTTCCGTCCTGCTGATTGACTACCAGGGGCAGCTCGAGCAGCGGTTCGGGCGCTGGGCCGGCGAGGACGGCGGCGTGATTGGCCGGGTCGAACTCCGCACCGTGGCACGGACAGACGATGATGCCGGCGCTCGTGCTGTAGCCGACGCGGCAGCCCTCGTGGGTGCACAGGGCATCGTACGCAGCGAAGGTGCCATCGGAGAGGGCGACGATGATGCCTGGATCGCCCGCTGGAAGCGGCGCCGGCGCCGTGACCGGCACCGTGAAGCGGCGCGCGCCGGCGCCCTGCACGTCCGCGATGCTGGCGATCGCGATGCCAGCCGCGACGCTCGGGGCTGGGCTGGGCGTCGCGCCGGGCACTGCAGTCGCCCCCGGACTGGGGGATGCCACGTCACCCGGCGCCTCGTTGCGAATGAACCTGATGAGAGCAGCACCACCGCCGACGAGCAGCGTCACGATTGCCAGCGCCCCGACCTGAACGACGGTGCGCCGAGTCATGTCCGCGGCCTTCTCAGACGGCTCCGGCGGGACACGCGCCAGGCGAAGCACGAGCAGATTGCCGTGCCCCGCGAGGGCAAGGGTCAGCCAGCCGAACATGTAGGGCAGGTCGTTGCCGAAGTAGTACGGGTGCGTCGTCCACGAAGCGGTAAGGAAGAACAGGAACGATATCGCCGCCCCGCCGAGGGCGGCGAGTCGGTAGGCAAGGCCGGTCAGCGCGCCGAGCCCGACCGCTATCTCACCGAGTGCGATCAGGGCGCCGAGCAGCGGTGCGACCGGCTCGACGGCGTGTATCAGGGGCGCCACCGGCGACGCGCGTTCGAAGATCAGGAACTGGGCCTGGATGGATGTAGCGCTGTCCGGATTGAAGAATCCCGGGTCGAGCAGCTTGTCGAGCCCGGCGTAGACAAAGGTGACGCCAAAGAAGATGCGCAGCGGCAGCAGCGCCCACGCCGCCACCCTCAGCTGGCTGGGCGGGGGCGCCACTTCGCCTTCAGGGAACGAATGTGAAGCGGAGGTGCGCGGCGGAGGCGTCGGCCGTGCCCGGTCGAACCCCCGCCGCGACTTTTTCACTGACCCAGTTCAGGTGGCAGGAGCGGCCGCACCCAGACCTCGTACGTCTGCCCGTCCGACGTGATCAACGTGCCGGCAGGCGTTGTGCCAAGAGCGCTCGCAAGCATGGTCGCATCTGCGGCCAGCACGGCCCCCGTGCGCAGGTCGGTGACGCCGAAATCGGGCTGGGCCGGTGTGCCAAAGTCGGCCAGCGATGCCGTCAGCGGCCAGTCGGCGGTCGTGGCGGTTGCAGTCGTGGGTGCCACGTACACCTTGTACGCGCTCGGGGTGAATGTTGCACTCGACGGGTCCGTCGCGCCCCACGTGTCGGTCGGATCAAGCAGCCGGTTGAGGAGATCGGTAGCGGGGTTGGGGGACTGGCCCGGGCGCGGCGGACCTGGAGGACCTCCGGCCGTAATGCGATTCACGAACTCCTGGCCATCGATCTCGGACGTGAAGACGGTAACGCCGGTGTCGCCAGGCACCCCGCCATTGTCGCCTTCGGTGTCCAGGCTCGCGTCGTGCATGGCGGCCAGTATCTGCGCGGCACCGTCTGGACCAACGTTGCGCACCACGACTTGGGGGATGAGCAGCGCGGCAGTCGCGTTGGGATCGGCCGTGTAGATATTTCCGTCGGTGTCCACGACGACGACGGGCAGCTCGCCAAGATGCGCGGAAGGCGAAATGAAGCCACCTTCGCTGGTCACTTCGAGGAGGAGAGCCGCGGTCGCGGGGTTGGAGCTGGGGCTGGGTGACGGCGCCTCAAGAGTCGGCGTTGGGCTCGGCACCGCAGTCGGGGCATCTGTCGGTGGTCGGCTGGCCGTGGGACTTGCAGTCGGCGCCGTCGATCCGCAAGCGACAGCGAGCGTGGTCAGCGCGGTCGCCGCCAAGATTTGCAGCCCACGCCCCTGGGTATGGATTAGCACGTTCACTCTCCGGTTAGCGTTCGCGGAAGTCCGCGGCCTGCGGATGACGCGGAGGATCGCCTACCGGTTGCCTGCGCAATGGTTCCTTTTTCGCAATCAGGCCACGGCGGCCGCAGCCTCCGTGCCCGCGGATGAGTTCTCGGACGGCAGAACGGGCTCCTCGCCCATGTGCCTGATCGGGCCGAACAGGAGCGATGCGAGCACGAGTCCGGCCATGCCGACGCCGCCCACGATGAGCAGTGCCGACAGGTTGATGGTGACAAACACGCCGGCCAGCATCGTCGAAAGTGGCACGAGGCCAAGCGAGCCGAACATAAGCACGCTCATGACGCGGCCCATTAGCGTGCCCGGAACCCGGCGCTGGATCCAGGTGATCGTCAGCAGGTTGCTGTAGCCCAGGCTGATGCCGATGACCAGCGACAGCACCAGTGCAGGGACAGTCGAGTAAACGGCGGACATGAACGCGAGCATGAGCCCGGCCACGGCGATCGTGCCCAGCGCGACCGTGCTGAACAGCGCAGGCCGTGGTGCAGGCAGCGCCGCTGCCGCCCCGAGGCCGATCAAGGAGCCCAGGCCGAATGCAGAGGTCATGATGCCGAACGCGGCCGCGCCTTCGGGCAGTCGCGAATAGGCAAGAACCGGGATACCCACCTCGAACGGGCCGACGATCAAGAGGTTGATGGCCATTGACAGGATCACGATCAGGCGCATCGTGGGCCAATTCCAGACGAACGAGACACCTTCCTTGATCTGGTCGATCACCGAAGTCGCGACTTCTGCAACCTTCCCGGACCCGCCGCGTATCAGCCAAAGGGTGGCGAGAGACACGATGAAGGTCAGCGCGTCGAGCAGCAGCGCGACCCCGATGCCCTCGGCCGACGGCTGTGCCGTGCTGGAGCCCAGGATGACGATCAACACGCCGGCCACGGCCGGGCCGACGAAGACGGTCAGCTGGGCTGTGCCCTGGACGACGGCGTTGGCATGACTGAGCTCGTCGCTCGGCACCAGCGCAGGCACGATCGCTGTTTGCGCCGGGAAGAAGAAGGCATCGGAGACGCCGAAGACGATGCCGAAGACATAAAGCATCCACAGCTGGGCGATGCCGGCGACCACGGCCACGCCGAGCACCGTCACCGCAACGAAGCGAACGGCGTTTGACAGCATCATCACGCGCCGCGGCGAGAGCCGGTCCACGTACGCGCCGCCGATGACCATCAGCACCGCCCTGGGGATTGCCATGACGGCGAGGACGGAGCCAAGAGCCAGTCCGCTGCCGGTCAGAACGAGCGCCAGCCAGGGCAGGGCGATGAACGCGAATTGGTCGCCCAGACCCGAGACTGCTTCGCCGATCCACAGCAGGCGGAAGTTGCGCAGCTTGAACACTTGCATCGCTGATAATGCCCTCTCTATAAAGTCGCAGTTGCGAATAGTAAAGGACAACTATCACAAACACAAGTCTGTCGTCTAATTTGACAGCAGTTCTTCGTACCTTGCTCAATTCCGACCCGGTCGCCGTCAAGCGTGTCTGGCCAAGCGGCCGGCTCAGGGATTTGGCCCGTGCCCGGGCCATCAGTCCGCGACTGACGGGCAGCTGTCCCAGCGGGCTCGGTTCCGGTCGGTCAGCGCCACGGCCGGTTCGGTTTCCGGGCGCTCAAAGAGTCACACTGCGTGGGTGACGCTGAGGCAAGTGTGGCGGCGCGAATGGCTGTATGACCTTGGGCTGCTCCTTGGCACACGCCTGGCGCTGACCTTGATCGGGATCGTGGCCATTGCAGTACTCCCGATCGGCGCTCGTCATCTGGACCCGATGCCGCACATGCCGGCGTTCGACATGTGGGCCCAATGGGATGCGCGGCACTACGTGAACATCGCCGTCACCGGCTACGACACGCCAGCTCAGCCGGAGTCGAATATCGCCTTCTTCCCGCTCTATCCCCTGCTGATCCGCCTCGTGCTCCTCGGCGTCGGCCGTGTTGACACGGAGACCGGCGCTTTCGTCGGCCTGGTCATCTCCAACCTCGCGCTGTTCATCGCCCTGCTCTACCTGTCCGCGCTGGTGGCGCGCGACTTCTCTCTTTCGCTGGCGCGCCGCGCCGTCCTGTACGTGCTCGTCTTTCCGACGACGCTCTTCCTGTCCTCGGTCTACGCCGAGCCCGTGTTCCTGGCCGCGGCCGTGGCGTCGCTCTATCACGCGCGCGCTGGTGAGTGGGGCCGGAGCGGTGTCGCCGGTGCGCTGGCCGCGCTCACGCGGCCGTTCGGCGTCCTGCTCTTGATACCGATCGCTGTCGAGCTGTACCGCCAGCGCGCGCGCCCACTGTCATGGTTGTCGCTGATCGGCCCGCCACTTGGACTCGGGCTGTTCGTGGGCTACCTGTGGTGGCTGTTCGGGGATCCGCTGGCGTACTTCCACGCTGGATCCACGTGGGGCCGCGGGCTGCACCTGCCGTGGGACGTCCTGCTCGGCTACATCCACGGTCCGCTGCAGGGCTTCGACTGGACCTACAGCTGGCTTGATCTCATTTCGATGGTCGCCATGGTCGTGGTCCTGATCGTGGGCACCCGCCTGGTTCCGCTCTCGTATTCGAGCTATTCGGCGGCCGGACTGATCTTCGCCATGTCGACCGGCGTGGCGTGGTTCTCCGCGTCACGCCACGCGCTGGCCCTCTTCCCGCTGATAATCGTGCTGGCCGTGCTGGGCCAGCGCCAGCGAGCATTCAACTGGGCGTGGCTCGCGTTCTCGATCGTGATCGCCGCCGGTTTCATGATCCGGGAGGCTGTCGGCTACTGGGTCACCTGAGCTGCTGATCGACGGCGCAAAACACCGCGTACTCGACGACTGTGCGGAAGCCCATCGCGCTGTACAGCGAGAAGCCCATTGGCGAAGACTGGAGGATGATGGCCCGAGCGCCCCAATCGCGAGCACGACTCACGGCGGCCCACGTCACTGCCGATCCAAGACCGCGTCGCTGAAGATCATCCACGGTGGCCACTGCGTAGATGCCGGCGACGTCGTCGGTCCGAATCAGCGTTGCTGTTGCGGCCGGTCGTCCATTGAGCCGGGCCAGGAAGAAGTCGGCGGCGCCTTGCGCCGTCACACCGAGGTCAAACGCCTGCTCGGCAACGGTACGAGGCATGCCACAGTCGACCGTGGCCTGGATGAAGTCGGCGTAGTTCGATTCGACGACGCGCTCGGTCGTTACGCCGGGCGCGGGCGGAGGGGCGACCGGCACCGGCATGAGCACCATCCCGGGCATGGTCCATCCCTCTCGCTCCAGGCCGAGGCCCGTCGCGGCCGCGGCCAGGTCCGCACCGAGCGCCGTATCGATGCGCACGCGATACGGCACCCCCGGCGCCTGGGCCCAGCGCGTTGCCTCCATCAGCTCCGCGGGCCCGGCCGGCTCCATCGCGAGGACGCCGTTGGCAAACGGCGCCGGCACATGCGGCGTCGAGATCGCGTCGACGTTGCCGAATCGACGCCACTCGCCGCCCAGAGATTCGACTAGACCACGGTAGAACCAGCGCCAGTGCTCGTTGGCCAGCGTGCGCAGATCCTCCATCACACGTGCGCAGCGTGTATCGGGGACTGCCGGAGCAGCTGACTGGGCGCGAGATCCATGGCGGCCCAGTGTCGCGCCTGACAACTCACCGCGCAGGCGCCAGAGCGGGAGGACTATCCGGCTATTCAGTGTTGACAACAGCGCCGCTCTCCTCACGCGTATTCGTCGCCTAACGTGGCCGCACACCCATGGATCTCAAAGGAGGGGCTCTGCACGCCAGCGCGACGGATCCGCGTGACGCTCGATCGACGCCCGGCGACCCGGTGACGGCCGATTCGACGCGGCCGGAAGGTCCGTCCCCGGCCATGCCCGTCGACACCGCGCGCTTGCTGTCCGACGCCCGGCGCTGGAGCCAGCAGCTCGAGCGCATCGATGCTCTCTCACGCAAGCTCAGCCGCTCGCGCGACGTGCACGCCGTGGCAGATGCAGTCGCGAGCGAGATTGCCTCCGTCATCGACTGGCACGGCCTGCGCTTCTTCGTTGTTGGCAAGGACCAGCAAACGCTCGAGGCAATCGTCCTGCGCAGCACCGTCCCGCATTACGCGCGAGAGACGCCCGAGCTGCTCCGGATCCAGATAGGCACGGGCTTGGCCGGGCACGTCGCTGCGTCGGGAATGGGCGAGATCGTGACCGATGTGCGCAGCGACCCGCGCGGAGCCAGGATCCCCGGCACCGATGACGTCGACGAATCGATGATCGTGGTTCCGCTCGTGTACGAGGACAGCGTCCTTGGCGTGCTGCAGCTGATCCGACTCGGTCGCGATGCTTTCGACGGCACGGACCTGCGCCTGGCCGAGATCGTTGGCGCCCAAGCCGCGGTCGCCTTGTCGAACGCCCGGCAGCTCGAGGAGCTCGAGCGCCGCGGAGCGGCGCTCGAGCGGCGCCTGGCCAGCCAGCGTCAGCTGTTGGCGATCACCGAGCGGCTCGTGCTGACGCGCGACCAGAACCAGATCTTCGATGCCATCGCCGACACGCTCGCGGACGTCGTGCCCCACGACACCCTGACGATCTACCTGGTCGATCGGACGCACAACTTCCTCGTGCCCATGTTCGCCCGCGACGAGTACGCCGAGGCGATCCTGGCCACGCGTCCTGCGCTCGGAGCCGGCATCACCGGCGACGTGATCGAGAAGGGCGAGGCGGAGCGGATCGCGGACACGTCGACGGACCGGCGTGCAGTCGATATCGCGGGGACGCCGCAGGACGAGCACGAGGCACTGATCGTCGCACCGGTGCGCAGCCTCGAGGGGGTCATCGGCGCCCTCAACCTGTATCGGCGCGAGTCGAGCTTCGACGACGAGGACCTTGAGCTGGTCAAGCTGTTTGCCAACCACGTGGCCATTGCGCTCGAGAACGCAGCAGCCCACGAGCGGTTGATGAGCGCGGCAGTGACGGACCCACTGACCGGCCTGCCCAACCGACGCCTCTTTGCGGATCGCATCGAGCACGCCCTTGCCCGCCGTGTGCGCTCGGGAACGCGAACCGCGGTCCTGTTCCTGGACCTGGATCGATTCAAGCTCGTGAACGACGGACTCGGGCATGCGGCCGGTGACGCGGTATTGAAGATGGTCGGCGCTCGCCTGAACGGAGGGCTGCGCGCGGGCGACACGGTCGCTCGTCTGGGTGGAGACGAGTTCGGAATCCTGCTCGAGGACGTCAAGAGCATGACCGAGGCGACCGCCACGGCGCAGCGCGTCCTGGCATCGCTCGCCAAACCGCTCGAGCTCAACGGGCGCGAAGTTTCGGTCCGGGCCAGCATCGGCCTCGCCCTGGACCAGGCAGGCGACGACGTTTCGGCCGATGAGCTTCTGCGCGACGCCGACACCGCGATGTACCGCGCCAAGGCCAACGGCCGCGGCGGCCTGGCCGTGTTCGAGCCCTCGATGCTCGCCCATCAGCTGGCGCGACTCGAGCTCGACGCAGAGCTGCGCTCCGCTGTCGAGCACGACGAGCTATTTGTCGTCTACCAGCCGATCGTCGACCTGGTCACGGGCGGCACCGCAGCAGTCGAGGCACTCGTGCGCTGGCACAACCCCACGCGTGGCCGGCTCGATCCGAGCGACTTCATCAACGTCAGCGAGGAGTCTGGCCAGATTGTCGCCATCGGCTCGTGGGTGGTGAACGAGGCCTGCCAACAAGCTCGTCAATGGCAGCAGGAGGTCGGCGCCGGACAGCTGCTTAATCTTTCGGTGAACACGTCCGCGCGCGAGGTCTTCGAGCCGAACTTCGTGCGCGGCATCGAATCGGCGCTTGCGGTCAGCGGCCTGGCGGCCAATTGCCTGACCCTCGAGATAACCGAGAGCATGATGCTCGGCGACGAGACGAAATCGATCGCAGCGTTGCGCGAGCTGCGCCGCATCGGTGTGCACATCGTCATCGACGACTTCGGGACCGGTTACTCAGCCCTCAGCTATCTGAACCAGCTGCCGGTCGACGGGCTGAAGATCGACCGTTCCTTTATCCGTGGGCTGGGGGTTGAACGCGAGAAGACGGCGATCGTGAGTGCCACGATCGCGTTCGCTCACGGACTGGGTCTCGTGGTAACCGCCGAGGGCATTGAGACCGAGCAACAGCTTCAACACCTGATCGCGCTCGACTGCAATCTCGGCCAGGGCTTCCTGTTTGCCCAACCTCTCGACCGAATGACCATGGGCGCGCGCCTGTCTTCCGAATACCCCGTGCCTGCCAGGAGGAGCAATCGCCGCCGAGCTCCGGCGAGCGACGACAAGAAATCGTTGCGCAGGTGGGCCCTCACTCGTTGAGCTCACGGGGCTTGCGCCGACGCGCTCGATAGGGCACACTGCGGACCGTTCCTGCCTACCGCCACAGCTCGAAGGGAGAGGTCATATGACTGTCGTTGCGACCGCCCTTTCCGGCTGGCCGGAGGTTGGCTCGGGCAACTAGCCCGACTGCGCGCCCCAACGGGTGCCGCGCTCCCCGAGCGAGGCGATAGCGCCCGCTCCCTCTCTTTCTGCTCCGGTGCCGCCGGCCCGTGCCGTCGCTTGTCCGTATCCGCATCGGAGTTATCGCGTTGTCTAGTTACCTGCTGGCCGACGAACGGCCCGCACCACCCTGGCTCATCACCCACTCATACGAAGATCACGACGCCGGCGTTCTGAAGTCCGGCAAAGAAGCCGAGGTCTTCCTCGTCGAGCGCATCGCCGAGGACGGATCCTCATGCCTGCTGGCGCACAAGCGCTATAGGCCGCGCTACCCGAAGAAGGGCGAGCTTGAAGCGCTCGGCTTTTCGAAGGGCACGATCTATCGCGCGGATTCCGTGTACTCGGCGGGATGGGGGCTCAAGGCGCGCGACCGGCGCGCCCTGGACCAGAATTCGCGCTTCGGCCACGAGCTTGCCGCTGGCATGTGGCCGGCGCTCGAGTTCGATGTCCTCGACCGCGGCTGGACGGCCGGAGCATCGGTCCCATTCGCGGTCGAGCTGACCGAGGACGGCGTGCTGATGGAGTACATCGGCGACGAATCGGGCGCCGCTCCTCGAGTGGCCAACGCCCACCTCACGTCCGAGGAGGCGGGCAGCGCGCGCGACCAGATGCTCGACAGCCTTCGCGCGCTGGCCAGCGCACACATTGTCCACGGCGACCTGTCCGTCTACAACATGCTTTGGTGGCAGGGTCGACTGGTGATCATCGACTTTCCGCAGGCGGTCGATTCGTTCAACAATCAATTTGCGCCAGACCTGCTGTACCGCGACCTGGGCAACGTCCAGGCGTGGTTCGAGCGCCAGCGGGCCGGTTTCGACATAGAGCCGATCTACGTCGAGCTGATCGAGCTGCTGTTCAACGGGCCGGCCGCGGACATCTGGCGCAAGCCGGTGAGGCGCTTGTAGTCATGCGGCTGCCTCCGATGGCTGGAGGCCGTATCACGGCACCCGTCATATCCTTCGTCCGTGGCGTTACTCCGGACCAACGACATCCGCGATCTGGTCGCGCCCACGGTCGTCGTCGCCTTTGATGCGTGGGTCGACGCGGGCTCGGCCGCAACCAACGCCATTGACGCGCTCATCGACACGGACGGACGGCCGGTGGCCACGTTCGAGGCTGACGTCCTCTTCGACTACCGCGCGCGCCGACCGACGCTGGAGATCATCGACGGCCGACCAACATCGCTCGATTGGCCCGAGCTGACGATCAGGCGCACGGTGCTTCGCGATCGCGACGTGCTTGCCCTGACCGGGCCAGAGCCTGACTTCCGCTGGCGCGAGCTGGCCGATGACCTGGTCGCGTTCGCGCGCCAGCTGGACGTGGCTCAGTGGATCACTCTCGGAGCAATCCCTGCAGCCGTGCCGCACACCCGGCCCGTGCCCATCCTGGGCACGGAGTCAAGCCCCGGCCTGCTGCGCGGCGACGTGCAGCCCGGACCCGCCGGGTTGCTACGGGTGCCGGCCGCGTGCGTATCCGTGCTCGACATCTCGATCGCCGACGCCGGCATTCCGACTGTCGGCTACTACGCCCAGATCCCGCACTACATAAGCGGCGACTACGCGCCGGCCGCCATCGCTCTCGTCGAGGCGCTTGGCCGACACGTGGACGCCGAGGTCGATGTGACCGAGCTCCGTGCCGAGGCGCAGCTGCTGAGAACGCGTCTGGACTCGGCCACGGAGGCCGACGAGAAGACGCGCACCTATGTCGAGCGGCTCGAGGCGATGGTCGACGAGGCGCGCCTGCCAGAAGGCGACGAGCTGATCAGCGAGATCGAGCGCTTCCTGCGCGAGCGCGGCAGCGAGCCCGGACACGGCCAGGTCCACTAGCCGTCGAGGGCAGCGGCGCCTGAAATCAGGGCAGCGGCGACCGAGGGAGTGGTCACCGCAAGGGGAGGGAGGGAGAACGCCAGGGGGCCTCCCGAACCGCTCTCCTCGGAGGAGGAGGGAGACGAGGAGAGCGGTTCGGTCGACACCTTGTCGTCTCTAGTGCTGAATATTGGGCATCGCACCTTAGCGAACCCACAGGGATATCTGAGAACAACCTGTGAGTCGCGGCGAACGCCCCGCTATTTGGGGACGCGCTTCGACCCAACATGCAATCATTCCCGGCGTCGGCACATCGATCTATAGGCGAACTCACAGGAAGTTCCCATCCCAAGGGAGTCCAATTCCCAGCGTGAAAGCAATGCCCTCCCCTAGTGGGATGCGCACGGAACCTGCCGGGCGCGTGCTGGTCGTCGATGACGAGTCGTCGATCACGGATCTCTTGTCGACCGCGCTGCGCTACATGGGCTACGAGGTGACCACCGCGCGCACCGGCATGACCGCGCTCGAGTCTGCTTCGCGCACGCCGCCGGATGTTGTCGTGCTCGATGTGATGCTGCCTGACATTGACGGGTTCGAGGTCTGCCGCCGGCTTCGCGCCGACGGGGATTTCGTGCCGGTCATCTTCCTCACGGCGCGGGACCAGGAGGACGACCGTGTGACCGGCTTCATCCGCGGCGGCGACGACTACGTCACGAAGCCTTTCTCGCTCGAGGAGCTGACGCTGCGCATCGGTGCGCTCTTGCGGCGCACCAAGTCTGCCGGGTCGGGCAACGAGACCCAGCGACTCAAGTACCGCGATCTGGAGCTGGACGAGGATCGTCACCAGGTCTGGCGCGCAGGCGAGGAGGTCCGCCTCTCCCCCACCGAGTTCCGCTTGCTGCGCTACCTGCTGCTGAACTCGGAGCGCGTCCTGTCGAAGCAGCAGATACTCGACCACGTGTGGCAGTACGACTTCAACGGCGACGACAACGTGGTCGAGACGTACATCAGCTACCTCCGGCGCAAGCTGGACGCCAACCACGATCCGTTGATCCGGACCGTGCGCGGTTTCGGTTACACGCTCCGTTCCGAGGCTGCCTGACACGCGTCGCCTAACGCTCCGTGCGCGGCTGCTGCTGACGCTCGCGATCCTGCTGGCGACCGCGCTTGCGGTTTCGGGCGCGCTCGTCATCGAGCTGACCCGCCAGAGCCTCATCGAGCAGCTCGACACGGACCTGCTCACCGCAACCGGGGCAGACATCTCGACGGCGCCCGGGCCGACCGGCGAAAACGACCCAACCGGGCGCCGCTTCGCGCTGCTGGTCTACGACTCCAGCGGCGAGCAGATCAATGTCCTGCCCTCGGGCCTTGCGTATGCACCTGACTCACCGCCGGCGCTGCCGGACGACAGCCCGACCGTTCTGCCGTCGAACAAGATCGTCGAGCTGCCATCCGCCGATGGCAAGTTCGCCTATCGCGTCCTGACGCTGCGCGGCCAGCTCGGGCCGCAAAACGTGACGCTCGTGCTGGCCGCACCCATGCAGGGCATCGAATTCTTCGATCGAGGTCCTGACGCGAACGCTGCTGGCGGTCGGCACGGTCGTCCTCGCGCTGATGCTGATCATCGGCTGGTTCATCATCCGGCGCGATCTGCGCCCGCTCGAAAGCATGACGACCACGGCCGAGCGGATCTCGGCGGGCGACCTCTCGCAACGCGTCGGGGTGCCCGACGACGGCTCGGAGATCGGCCGCCTGGGCCACGCCTTCGACACGATGCTCGACCAGATCCAGGCGCTCTTCGACAGCCAGCATGCCGCGCTGCTGGCCAAGGAGCGCAGCGAGGACCAGCTGCGTCGCTTCGTTGCCGATGCGTCACACGAGCTGCGCACACCGCTGACAGCGGTGCGCGGGTATTCCGAGCTCTATCGCGCCGGCGGCCTGGCCGACGAGGATTCCCTGGAGCAGGCAATGACGCGCATAGGCAGCGAGAGCCGGCGCATGGCGACACTCGTCGAGGACCTGCTGCTTCTGGCACGGTTGGATCAGGGCAGGCCGTTGCGCCACGATCAGGTCCCGCTCAGCGACCTGGTCAACGACGCGCTGCTCGATCTCCGCGCAGTGGATCCGGATCGTGCCGTCGAGGCGAACGTCGAGCCGGGCGTGGTAATCAAGGGCGACGAGGATCGCCTGCGCCAGGTCATCGGCAACCTGCTCACGAACGTGCGCATGCACACGCCCTCGGACACGCCGCTGGAGGTCGTGCTCCGGGCTCGCAACGGCTACTCGACGCTAAAGGTGGCCGATCACGGTCCGGGCATCGACCCCAGCCACGTTGAGCACGTATTCGACCGCTTCTATCGCGCCGACTCCGGCCGCTCGCGCGATCACGGCGGCTCCGGGCTCGGGCTGTCCATCGCGGCTTCGGTGGCCGCCGCGCACGGGGGCGAGATCTCGTACTCGAACACGCCCGGCGGCGGCGCAACCTTCACGCTGACCCTGCCGCGCGACGGCGTTGAGCCGCGCGACGGCGAGGAAGACGATCTCTAAGGGCCGTCACAATAGGCACGTGAGCGCCTACGAAAACGATCCTGACGGCAAACCCGAGCGACTGGCCCAGCGTTTCCCGGTGGACTTTCGCTGGGGCTTCGCCGCATCTGCCTACCAGATCGAGGGAGCCGTCAGAGAGGACGGCAGGGGGCCCTCCATCTGGGACACGTTCTCGCACACGCCGGGCAAGACGGATAACGGCGACACCGGAGACGTCGCGTGCGACCACTATCACCGCCACGCAGACGACGTGCGCCTCATGGCCGAGCTCGGAGCCGATGCCTACCGTTTCAGCATCGCCTGGCCGCGTATCTTCCCAACCGGGAGCGGCACGCCCAATCAAAAGGGCATCGACTTCTACCGCCGGCTGGTCGACAACCTTCGCGCGGCAGGAATCGCGCCAACGCTCAACCTGTTCCACTGGGATCTGCCCCAGGCGCTCCAGGACAAGGGCGGTTTCGCCAACCCGGACATAGTCGGCTGGTTCACCGACTACGCCCACCTGGTTGCGACACGCCTCGGGGACTCGGTCACCGATTGGATGACGTTCAACGAGCCCGCCGTGTACGCCTTCCTGGGCCACGCCGACGGCATCCACGCCCCCGGCCTGCGCGACTGGCCGACGGCCATCCGCGTTGCAGACAACGAGCTGCGCGCCCACGCCGCAGCCGTGCAGGCGATACGCAGCGAGGTTGGCGGCGCGCGCATAGGCATTGCGGTCGACATCAACCACTTCGTGCCCGCGACCGACTCGGACGACGACGTCCGCGCCGCTGCCATGTACCGCGCGGCGCGTGACACCTGGTTCCTGGATCCGCTTTTCGGCCGTGGCTACCCGGATCTCGGCCTCGCAGCGCACGAGGCGGCGGGCCACCTGGACGGCGTGGACCTGTCGTCGCCGCCGACCGGCGATCTCGACTACGTCGGCGTCAACTACTACCGCCAGGAGACGGTGTACGCCAGGTCCGATGCTCCATTCGACTGGGAGATCCGCCCGCGGCCGCACATCGAGCTGACCGAGATGGAATGGGAGGTTGTGCCCAAGGGGTTGACGGAGAGCCTGCTGTGGGTAAATCGCGAGTATCAGCCACGCGAGCTATGGATCACCGAGAACGGTGCCGCGTACCCGGATGAGGTCGGTGCCGACGGCATCGTCCACGATGCCGACCGCGAGTCGTACCTTGCGCGCCATCTCAACGCAGCTGCCGATGCCATCGATGCCGGTGCGCCGCTGCGCGGTTTCTTCGTCTGGTCGCTGATGGACAACTTCGAGTGGAGCCTGGGCTACTCGAAGCGCTTCGGGGTGGTCCACGTCGACTATGCGACTCAGCTGCGGACGCCCAAGCAGAGTGCGCGCTGGTACCAGCGCCTCATTTCCGGCTGAGCATCTCGTACTGAGCTCTGGCGGGAGAGCCTGACAGGCCACGATTTCAGTTCGTTCAGTCCCTTGACAAAGCATCGCGGTATGTGCGAAAACCGTTCGAGATCTGACCTGCCGAATTTCGTTGGGCCGTGCGTGGGGGGCGCTCAAACGGCCAGAGGAGAGCGGACGGCGCGGCAGCTATGCAGGGAGCGATGGCGAACCTTCCCGAGAAAGCCACGCACCAAAAGACGCGAACGTTCAACCAGCAGCTTGTCTTGCGCGCGATCTACGACCGATCTGATGTCAGTCGCGCGGAGCTCGCCCGGCTGACCGGTCTGACGCGCACGTCAGTCTCGGCGCTCGTCGCAGAGCTGATGCGCGACGGCATAGTCGAAGAGACCGGGCGCGGCCCTTCTACCGGCGGCAAGGCACCAATAATGCTTCGTGTCCAGCCCGACGGCCGGCACGCGATAGGGCTCGACCTGGGCGCACCCAGATTCAATGGTGCACTCGTGGATCTGCGCGGCGGCGTCGTGCGCTCGGCGCACGTCGAGCTCGAGGGTCGTTACGGCGATCAAGCGGTCGAGATGGTCTTCGGACTGGTCGAGAGCCTCATCAGGCGCAACGGAACGAGCCGGCTGCTGGGGATCGGCATCGGAGCACCCGGCATCGTCGACGCGCGTGCCGGCATCGTGCGCTGGTCGGTCAACCTCGGCTGGACGGACCTGCCCCTCGCCCGGCTGGTCCGCGAGCGCTTCGGAATGCCCGTCCTGGTGGCCAACGACAGTCATGCTGCGGCCGTTGCGGAGAGCACGTACGGCAACATACCGTGGCCGCAGAACCTGATCGTCGTACGGGTCGGCCGGGGAATCGGCGCGGGCATCATCCTCGACGGACAGCTCTACCAGGGCGAGGGGTCGGGGGCCGGTGAGATCGGCCATTTGATCGTCGGTTCTCCGCAGCCGCCAGCCGGAAGCCTGCGCTGCCGCTGCGGACGGGTCGGCTGCCTGGAGACGGTGGCGAGCGTGTCGGCCATGGTCGAGGCAGCCCACGCCCTGGTACCGGCAATCGAAGACGATGGCGGCCTGATCGACGCATTCCAGGCCGGCGACGAGCGCGTCCGCCCGATCGTGCTCGAGGCTGCACGCAAGCTCGGTGAGGGCATTGCCGCCCTGATATCGACGCTCGACGTAAACCGCGTCGTGGTAGTCGGCCAGGCGACTCACCTGGGCCTCGAATACATCGCCGAGGTGCGCCGCCAGGCGCAGGCGAGCGCGCTGCCGCTGCTCGCGGGATCGACTCACATCGAGCTTGGTGAAGCGCGCGGCAACGACGTCGTAATCGGCGCGTCTGCGCTGCTCATGACACATGAGCTCGGACTGAGCCTGGCCCGATGACCGCGCCTCTTATTGCCCAAGCGCCTAACCTATTGGGCGGTGAAAGTCTTCTCACCGTCGGGCTCGACGTCGGCGGAACCAAAACCGCCTGCGTGGTGACCGACGCACTTGATCGCGTTCTGCATCACGAGGTTCTGCTGACCGAGGCGACTCGTCTACCAGGGCAGCTGAGCGACATGATTCGTGGCGCGATGGATCGATTCCCGCCTGACGGCGATCCAGCGGTCGGGGCAGTCGGCGTGGCCGTACCCGGTCACGTAGAGCCTGAACGCGGCACGATCCGACTCGCCGTAAATCTCGGCCCGAGCGGTGATGGTGGCGAGCTGGCCCTGGGCGCTCTGCTCACGGAGGCAGTCGGCCTGCCTTGTTTCATTGAGCACGACGCGCGCGCTGCAGCAACCTGGATCAACTCGAGTGGCGATCCCGACGACAGCCCGAGCGACCTTGCCTATCTCAGCGTGGGGACCGGCATCTCGGCCGGCATCGTGCTCGATGGACGCGTTCTGCGCGGCGCCAACGGCCTCGCCGGCGAGATTGGTCATGTCAGCGCGGACCCGGGCGACGGCAGCTGCATATGCGGACTCGTCGGCTGCCTCGAGCATGTCGCGGCTGGGCCTGCGATCGCGCGCGCAGCGCACGACGCCGCGGCTGGAGCCAGGGCCACTACACTTGGACCCGACTCAACTCCCACAGATGTCTTCCGCGCCGCCGAGGCCGGCGACGCTGTTGCGGGCGAGCTCGCGACGACGTTCGCCGAGCGCCTCGCCCGCGCAATTCGTGGTTTGGTGCTGACACTTGGCGTCAACCACGTCGTCATAGGAGGCGGCGTGGCGGGCGCAGGCGATGCGCTTCTCCAGCCCGTGCTCGAGGCCATTGGCCGGGAGCGTGCGGCATCCCCCCTCGTGGAGGCAGCGTTTGCCGACGCGCGGGTTGAGATCTTGCCACCTCAACTGGAGGCAGGCGCTCGAGGCGCAGCGACAATCGCTCGCCGACGCGTCCTCGCCGAACAGCGAATGGGGGTGGGCGAGCGATAGGACAGAGGAGGCAGAGGACGCTCGAAGTTTGGGGGGAAGCAACATCCCGGGGGGAAACAAGATTCTGGGGGGAATACGGGTTTATGCACCGGGCGGAAACGCCGCCTGGTCTTAGTAGGAGGAGAAATTGAGGAATAGAAACTGGTGGGCGATGTCGGTCGTCACCGTGATGCTCGCCGTTGCGTGCTCAGGCACGACGACGACTCCGGCTCCGACCGAGGCACCGCCCGCCTCCAATGCGCCCGCCTCGGAAGCGGCAGCGACGGCGACGCCGGCCGCAGCCACTCCGGCGGCGAGCATGGCTCCGGCCGTCCCGACCACACCGACCGGGTATGCCGAGCTTGACGCAGCGCTTGGCGCTGATCAGCCCTTCAAGGGCAAGAAGGTCACCATCCAGGTCCAGTGGATCGGTGGAGAGGGCGACAACTTCGAGAATTCGCTCAAGGACTTCGAGGCCGCGACCGGCATCGACGTCGTCGTCGACCGCGTCGGGTCGAGCCACGAGACCGTCCTCCGGACGCGCATCGAGGGCAACGACAGCTCCCTGAACCTGGCCATGATTGCTCAGCCATCCGCCGTAGTCGCATACGGCAAGGAAGGCAAGCTGGTCGACATTGCATCGTTCATGCCCGCAACCAAGCTCACCGCTGAGCACGCGGCCACGATCAGCTTTGTCACCGACGGCGCCTCGATCTGGGGCATCCCGTATAAGGTCGATGTCAAGTCGACGGTCTGGTATCCGATCAAGGCCTTCGCGGCCAAGGGATACACGGTTCCGACGACCTGGGACGAGCTTCTCGCTCTGTCCGACCAGATCGCTGCTGACGGCAGCAACCCGTGGTGCATCGGCATGGAGGCCGGCACGGCCACCGGCTGGCAGGCGACGGACTGGCTGGAGGACGTTGTTCTCCGCACGGCCGGCATCGACGCCTACCAGAAGTGGATCACCGGCGATCTCAAGTTCGATTCGCCTGAGATCACGGCGGCCATGGACGATGTCGCCAAGATCTTCTTCACCCCCAACTATGTCTACGGTGGCAACACCGCGATCGTCGCCACGCATCAGACCGACGCAATGGATCCGATGTTCAACGACAACATGGCAAACCCCGGCTGCTGGATGCAGAAGCAGGCAACCTGGTACGGCCCGGACTTCTTCCCGGATGTCAAGGCCAACCCCGGCTCCACGACCCAGTACACGCTGGGCGAGGATGTAGGCCTGTTCTACTTCCCGCCGATCGACTCCGCGCAGGGCTCTCCTGCACTGGGCGCCGGCGACACCCTGATGGTCATCGCGCCGCCTGACGGCTCTCCGCTGCCGGACGCGACTAAGGCCGTGGCCGAGTTCCTCTCGACGCCACAGGGCACCCAGCGCTGGATCGAGGCTGGTAGCGCCATCTCCGCCAACACCACCACGCCGTCATCGTGGTACGAGGGCTACTACAAGCTGAAGGTCGCGGCCGACATCCTGTCGAGCGCAACCGCATTCGGCTTTGATGCCTCCGACCTCATGCCGCCCGCGGTCGGTCAGGGCGCAGAGTGGAGCGAGCTCACCACCTGGATCCAGAACAACGGCGCGGATACGCAGGGGACTCTCCAGCGCATCGACGCTGCCTGGCCAGCCCAGTAGCGGTAATGGGCAAGTAGTCCTCCTCTGTTTCACAGGGGCGCGTCGCGCAGCGACGCGCCCCTGTACTATTTCGAAGCGTCTTAAGCCGGGAGGGGCTCATGGCGGTTGTGTCCAGCGGCACCGATAGAGGAGCCACCGCACGTCGGCTCCTGCTGCCTGTCGGCGGCGTCATAGGGATAGCTCTCGTCGTCGTTGGCCTGATTTTTCTGGCCGACCAGCACGGCGCGCAGAACCTACTCGGTTCGATCTACGACCTGATCGGCAATCACGCGGCGGCCGATGGCGTGCGCAACGGCACTTCCGATCAGGTGCCGGCCAAGCTTCTTCTTGCCGTCGTCGCCCTCGTTGCCGGAGTAGGTGGAATCTGGCTTCTGTACGCAGGCCTCGCCGCGCTCGTCGGCCTGTTCAAGCCGAAGACCCAGGAGAAGTTCATCCCGTGGGTCTTCATCATCCCGGCGATGCTCCTGTTGTTCGCGTTTCTGGTGTACCCGACGATCGTGACGGTCATCACGAGCTTCACGGATAACACGACCGGCGCACTCACACTCGCGAACTGGCAATCCCTTGCTGCGCCGGACACGGTCGCCACGATCCGTAACAACATCATCTGGCTGATCGTTGGCACCGGCGGGTCCGTCGTCCTGGGCCTGTTGATCGCGGCGATGTTCGACCGCGTGCGACGCGAGGCACTGGCCAAGACATTCATCTTCCTGCCGCTCGCGATCTCACTCGTCGGCGCGTCCGTGATCTGGCGCTTCGTGTACACATGGCGCCCGGCCAGCGAGCCCCAGTACGGCCTGCTCAACGCGGTCTGGACGGGTCTCGGCGGCCAGCCGGTCGACTGGATCCATACCCCGCCGATCAACACATACCTGTTGATCATCATCTTCATCTGGCTCCAGACCGGCTTTGCCATGGTCATCCTCTCGGCCGCCATCAAGGGCGTCTCCACGGAGGTGCTCGAGGCTGCCCGACTCGACGGCGCCAACGAGCGTCAGATCTTCTTCCGCGTGATCGTGCCCATCATCAAAGGCTCGATCCTGGCCGTGATCACAACGATCGCCATCGCCGACTTGAAGATCTTCGACATCGTGTACGTGATGACCGGCGGCCGATTTGACACGAACGTCATCGCCAATCAGATGTTCCTCGAGGCCTTCCAGTTCTTCAATGACGGTCGTGCAGCCGCGTTGGCGACGGTGTTGTTCCTTGGCGTCTTGCCGGTGATGTACATCAACCTGCGCAACCTGCGCGAACAGGGGGTCGGCCGATGACCGCAGCGCCCGAAGCTATCCAGCGGACGCGGGCCGGCGGGCGAACCGCCTGGCGACCGTGGCTGATGCATAGCGCGCCGCTTCGCTTTTCCGTAATCCTGATCTGCGTCCTGTGGTCGCTGCCAACCGTTGGCTTGCTCGTAACCTCCTTCCGACCACCGGAGGCGATCACCCAGACCGGTTGGTGGGAAGCTCTCCTGCACCCACTCCAGCCGGGCACGTGGACACTCAACAACTACAGCCAGGTCCTGGGCGCCGACGGCATGAGCAATGCCTTCGTGAACAGCCTGATCGTGACTCTGCCCTCGACCTTGATCCCGATCACCATCGCAGCCTTCGCGGCCTATGCCTTTGCGTGGATCCGCTTCCCCTTCCGTGGGGTGCTCTTCGCCATCGTCGTGGGACTTCTGGTCGTGCCCATCCAGATGTCGCTCGTGCCCATCCTGCAGCAGTATTCAAAGCTCGGCCTGAATGGCACGTTCCTGGGTATCTGGCTGGCACACACGGCGTTCGGCCTGCCGCTGGCCATATTCCTGCTTTACAACTACATCTCGCAGCTGCCGCGCGACCTGTTCGAAATCGGCAGCGATCGATGGCGCGACGCACTACCAGGTCTTCACCAAGATCGTCCTGCCGCTGTCGTGGCCTGCTATCGGCGCGTTCGCAATCTTCCAGTTCCTGTGGGTCTGGAATGACCTTCTCGTGGCCCTCGTCTTCCTGGGCGTCAACACGGACGCGCGAGTGCTGCCCACTGCGCTGTACCAGCTCGTCGGTAGTCACGGCGAGGCATGGCACGTTCTGACCGCGGGAGCGTTCGTGACGATGATCGTTCCGCTGATCGTGTTCCTGGTGCTCCAGCGCGCATTCGTCAGAGGGATCCTGGCCGGCTCAGTCAAGTGACCGCGGAGCGGCTGATGATCGCCTTCGCGGGGATGGCCGTTCCCACCGAGGTCGCCCAGTCGCTGAGCCTGTCCCCTTTCGCAGGGGTGACGCTCTTTCGCGACCACAACATCGAATCTCCTGCGCAGGTGCGCGCGCTGACGGCTGCCCTGCAGGCGGCAGCGCGCGCCGACAGCCGGCCGTTGCTGATCGCCACGGACCAGGAGGGCGGGCAGCTCAACGCGCTCGGCGACGGACCGGCCGAGTTCGCCGGCGCCATGGCACTCGGCGCGACGGGTGATGCCGACCTCGTCGAGCGCGTCGCACGGGCGACGGCGATCGAGCTGCGCGCCATGGGCGTCAACGTCAACTATGCGCCGGTGTGCGACGTGGCCACGGCGCCCGACAACCCGGCCCTGGGCATTCGATCCTTCGGCGACGATCCGGCCGCAGTCGGCCGGCTTGCCGCGGCGTACGTCCGGGGCCTGCAGAAAGAGGGCGTCGCGGCAACGATCAAGCATTTCCCGGGGCTAGGCGATGCGACCGCCGACACACATGTTGGGATGGCGTCGGTGCCCGCCACGCGTGCCGCCCTCCTGGGCCGCGAGCTCGTCCCATTTCGGGCCGCGATCGGCACCGGCGCGTGGCTGGCCATGGCCGGCCACGTGGCACTGCCGGGCGTGACCGGTGATGAGGACCTGCCCGGCAGCCTGGCCAGGCCGGTCATCACCGGCCTGCTGCGCGACGAGCTCGGCTTTGATGGTCTCGCCATCACCGACGCCCTCGACATGCGCGCCGTCGCCCAGGGCGCGGCGCAGGTCGTCGACGTGATCACGGCGGTGCGAGCGGGCGAGGACCTGCTGCTGGGCACCGCGGACCCGGACCTGATCGCGCGCATCGAGGCGGGCCTCGCCCAGGCGGAGAAGCGCCACCTGCTCGACGGCGATTTGCGGGCCGCGCTGCACGATCGCCTTTTCCGGCTGCGCCACTGGTTGCTCGGCTTCGACCAGCCGGCGCTCGACGTCGTCGGCTGCGCCGAGCACGTCGCCCTCGCGGGCGACGTGGCCGAGCGCTCAATCACCCTCGTGCGCAACGACGATCGGCTGCTGCCACTGCGTGCCCGTGCGGACATGCGCATTGCCGTCGTGCAGTCGCGGCCAAGCCGGCTGACGCCCGCGGACACCACGGACCGGGTCACGCCGTCTCTCGCGCGCCATGTGCGTAAGCGGGTGCCAAACACCGATGAGCTGCTCGCATCAGCAGATCCGACCGACATCGAGATCGCGGCGCTGCGCGAGAAAGTCGCTGGCTATGACGCGGTCGTGGTCGGAACAGAGGCTGCGTACCTTCGTCCGGCGCAGGCTGCCCTCGCGCGCGCCGTCGTCGGCAACCATCCCCGCGCGGTCTGGGTCGCGCTGCGCGCGCCGTGGGACATTCGCGCCGTGCCTCAGGCTCGAACGTACATCTGCTCGTACGGCATCCTCGAGCCGTCGATGCAGGCGCTTGCCGCTGCGCTTTTCGGCGAGAAGCCGTTTGTGGGCCACCTGCCCGTCGAGATCAGTGGGCTGCATGAACGCGGCCACGGGCTAACCTGACGCCGATGGCCCTGCGCGACGAGATCCTCGAACAACCGGCCGCGGCGGCTCGGCTGCTTGGGGCGGCCGATGTGTCATACGCGCCATTGCGCGAGATGCTCGCCCGACGCAGGCCCCGGTTCGCGGTCATCGCCGCACGTGGCTCATCGGACAATGCGGCGCTCTACGCGCAGTACCTGTTCGGCATACGCAACGGACTCGCTGTAGCGCTTGCCACGCCATCTGCGATAACCCTGTACGGGGCCCGGCCCGACTACTCGCAGGCGCTGGTCATCGCGATCTCGCAGTCCGGACGGTCTCCGGACATTGTTGCTGTGGTCGACGAGGCCCGTCGCCAGGGGGCGCCGACGGTTGTCCTCACCAACGACACCGCCTCGCCCCTGGCGGACGTTGCGGACCACGCCATCTCAATCGAGGCTGGACCGGAGCTGGCAATTGCGGCGACGAAGACGTACACGACCGAGCTGCTGGCGGTTGCGCTGCTGTCAGGCGCGCTCGACGCGCTATCGGGCTCGGAGCAGAGCGATCTCGCGCGCATCCCGGATTTGATGGCCACGGCTCTGCAGGTTGAGGACGAGGCGCGCACAGCCGCGACGGCGCATGCCGACAGGACGCGTTGCGTGGTGCTCGGCCGCGGCTACTGCTACGCGACCGCACGCGAGTGGGCGCTCAAGCTGCAGGAGATGGCTCAGCTGCTGGCAGTGCCGTATTCGACCGCCGACTTCGAGCACGGCCCAATGGCGCTTGCCGAACGCGGCTTTGCCGTGCTTGCCGTCGCCCCGGCGGGCCCGCCGCTCGACGCTCAGCGCGACGTGCTCGAGCAGCTGCGCGACGTGCACGGCGCCCGGGTCCTGGTCATGTCCGACGATGCTGCCGCGCGCGCGATCGATCGCGGCCTCGCCTTGCCGGGCGGAGTTCCCGGCTGGCTGTCACCGGTCGTGGACATCCTCCCGGGTCAGCTGTACGCCTATCACCTGACACGCGCGCGCGGCCTTGACCCCGACAGACCGCGCACGATCAGCAAGGTCACCGAGACGACCTAGTCGAGCTCAGATACGGCGGACGATCGAAACCCCGTCGCGTATCGGCACCATCACGCATTCAACACGCGGGTCGCTGGCGACGAAATCGTTCAGCTCGCGAAAGGCGACGGTTGAGGGATCGTTGTCAGAGGCGTCGAGCACGCGCAGCGACCACAGCACGTTGTCCATGCAGATGAAGCCACGCTCGGAGAGGAGCGGCAGAACCGCCTCGTAGTAGGCCCGGTAAGAAGTCTTGTCGGCGTCGATGAAGACCATGTCGAACGGACCGTCGAGCAATTCGATCGTGTCCAGGGCGCGTCCGACGCGCACCTCAATCTTGGCCGCGTCGGGTGAGGTCGCGATGTGGCGGCGGGCCATCTCGGCGTGGCGCTCGTCGATCTCACAGGTGATCAACCGGCCGTCTTCCGGCAGCGCCTCGGCCATGGAGATGGCCGAATAGCCGGTATACGTGCCGATCTCGAGGATGCGCCGCGCACCGCTGATCGCGACCAGCATCTTCAGAAAGCGGCCCTCGAGGTGCCCTGTGAGCATCCCGTACGAACCCGAGAACTCGCGCGTGTTGCGCACGGCCTCGCTGAGCAGATCGGGCTCCTTCGAGGAGTGTTCCCGAGCGTATTGTTCGGCGGCTGGGTCAGTGATGTCGGCCACGGCGCAGCATCCCTCGTGATCGTTCCCGGTCAAACAGAAGACCCACACCCCGGGAACGAGTGTGGGCCTCCGATCATCATTGATGGCGATCCGTCGGCGCGCGGAGGGCACGGTCCGCACATGCCCCGGGTCACCCGGGTATGCCGGCTCGCGTATCGGAGCTGATGTTGCCCGCTCTGGGCTGGAAGGCGAGGTTCGTCGAGCCCCGGAACTCGTCCGCGGTGGCAGGCAGGACCGGCGAGGCCGTGATGCCTCTCTTCCTCCTGTGGAGCCGCTCTTGAAGGCGACTGCGGTCGTTCGTCACGCTCGCACCTCGCTAGAGGTAAATCTTACTACCGGACTCCAGCAAGGTCCACATCAAACGTGATCGCAAGGACCCCACAAGGTCGGTGCTCACTGAGCGCGGTAGAGCCTCACATCATCGACCTCGGCCTCGACCAGGGAATCCGCCCCGGCATCCGCGGCCTCGATCGTGACGCGGATCGTCTGGCCGGCGAACGCGTCGAGACCCACGGTCGCATGTGTCCATACCGCGTTCTGGTTCGCACCGTTGCCTGCGACCCGGAAGACTTCGCTGCCGTTGACCAGCACGCGCAGGTAGTCGGCGGACGTGGCCTTCTTGTTGTGGGCAAACGTGTACTCGAAGTCGAGCGTCCAGCCTTTGGACCTGCGGCCGCCGAGCTTGAACGCCGGCGACTGCGCTGAGGTCGCGCCGCCATCGAGGTCGTTGGCCTGGGCCGACGAGCCAGCGGCCGCACCGGTGACCAGCTCGGCAAGGCCGCTGTAGGCGTGCTTGGCCTGCTTGACGCCCGAGCCGGTGCGCGTCTTCTGCGGCGTCGCGATCTCGAACGCGCCGGACGTCGCGGTGTCGGAGTGATTCGCGTCGATCTTCCAGCCACGGTCGGTCTCGAAGTCGTCGTTCAGGGGCCCGCAGTGTGTCACGGCGAGCGACGGTACGACGCCGTACGGACAGGCGGCCTGTTCGAGGAACCAGAGCACGGCGGCGTCGTTGCGCGTGGTCTCTCGCCCGATGACGGAGTCGGGTGGATAGAACCCGCCCACGTGCGAGTTGTCGGTCGGATACATCTCGATCGTGAAGGCGAAGATGCGCTGGTCACCGTACAGCCAGTCGGTCGCGTCGCCGTCGAGTAGATACAGATCGCTCATCTGTTGAGCGGTGTACCCGTTGCGATCGGCGATGCCCGTGCCGAGAGCTACGAGTGCCGCGTGATCGTCCGCCGTCATGGTGCGCGGCACATCCGTCTTGGTGTAACCGTACGGCCACATGACCTGCTCGTTGAACGTGTGCCACGAGATGGCTTCGGTGATCTGCTGCTTGCCGCCGACGCGCCGGCTGAGGACGAAGTCGCGCAAGGCTCGTACCTCCGGCGCGAACCACGGCTGCGGGCCGCGATAGGTGGTTGAGCCCGGCTGGCCACTCGAGCCGTGGCAGCAGCCCCACATGTAGCCCCAGTTGCGGTTAAGGTCCACTCCGATCGAGGAGCTGCCTGGGATCGGCTGACGGTTGCGCCGCCAGTTCTGGAATTGTCCCGTGCTGATGTCGTACTCGGCGCCGTCGGGATTGACCATGGGAACGATCCAGATCTCGCGCGTGTTGACGATGTTGGAGACTCGGCGCTGGAGATCCGTGGCCGGGCTGGTGCTGTAGTTGTCCGCCAGAAGGTGAATGATCTCGAGCGCCTGCTCGACCACCAGGTGCTCGCGGGCATGGTGGAGGTGCTCGAACAGCACCTCCGGCTCGTTCTCGTCGGTGTTGACGTGGTCGCTGATCTTGACGACCCAGATCGTCCTGCCCTCGTAGCTCTGCCCGATCGCCTGCTTGGCGACGATGCCCGGGTGGGCAGCGATGACGGCGTTGATGTCGTCCATCATGCCGGCATAGTCCTGGTAGCCCTGGTAGCCCGGCGGAAAGTCGCTCGCCCGTGCCGCCTCGGCGGGCGCGCCGCCGAGGACGAGCAGGGCCAGCGCGCCCATGGCCATCGACGTCGCGACGCCGCGACGCCAGGTCACCAGGTCCATCGTCAGGAGCAGTACGTACCGGCCAGCCCGGCCTGACGGTATGGACAATCAGCCTGCTCGAAGAAGTAGAGCGCGGCATCCGTGTTGCGGCTCGTTTCGCGCGCAATGACGGTGTCGGGCGGATGGAAGCCGCCACAACCGCAGCCCCACTTGGGGTACAGCTCCCACGTGAAGGCGAAGATGTGCTGGTCGCCGAACGCCCAGTCGATGAAGTCGCCGTCGTATATGTACATCTGGCTGCCCTGCATCGCGTGATAGCCGTTGAGTGACGCCATCTGCTGAGCCATGGCGACGAACGCGTTGTGGTCGTTCTGGGACATGTCGGGGCCGGTGTTGGCCTTCGTATAGCCGTATGGGTAGAGCACGTGCTGTCCGTAGCTGTGGACGTTCAGCACTTCGGTGATCTGCTGCACGCCATTCACCCGGCGGCTGAGGATGAAGTCACGCAGGCGCTGATTCTCGACCGCCTCAAACGGATATTGGCCTCGGTATCGCGCCGACTTTGTCTTTCCGCTCGATCCGCCGCAACAACCCCACTTGTAGCTCCAGTTCCGATTGAGGTCTATACCGACCTTGAGCGACCCTGGATTCGTCTGCCGGTTCTTGCGCCAGCCGGTGAACGCGCCGGTGCTGATGTCGTACATCGCCCCGTCGGGGTTGAGCATCGGAATGATCCAGATCTCGCGATGGTTGACGATGTTAGTGACCCGTGTCCCGAGGGGCGTGCTCTTGCCGTAGTTGTCCGTCAGGAGGTGGACCAGGTACAGACACTGCTCGGTGGTCAGGTGTTCGCGAGCATGCATGTTGCATTCGATGAGCACCTCAGGCTCAGCCTCATCCCTGTTCGGATGGTCGCTGATCTTGATCGCCCAGATGGGTCGGCCTTCGAAGCTGTTGCCGATGTTGATCAGCTTGGTGACCCTCTGGCCCGTTCCCTTCCCGTACGCCGCAGCCACTGACTTGAGGTCCGAGGTCATCTCAGAGTAGGTGTGGTAACCGGTGTATCCCGCCGGGAAATCTGCCGCGTCGGCCGCGACAGCCGAGGGACCGGAGATGCCCAGCATCGTGAACGCCACGAGCAGCGGTGCGGCCAGACGGCCTACGATCTTGACTGGTGCGGTCACTGTGCTTTTCCCTCGTTCACGGCTGTTGATAGACGCGCACGTCGTCGACGGCTGCCTCGACGAGCGAATCGTTTCCGCCGTCGGAGGCCTCGATGAGCAACTGCACCCTCTGGCCGGCGAACGCGTCGAGGTCGACCGACACCGGAGTCCAGACCGCGTTGCGTTGACCCGCAAACCCAGTCTGAGTGAAAACGGTCGTGCCGTTGACGGAAATCCGCAAGAAATCGGTACCTGTTGCCTTCTTGTTGTGCGCGAACGTGTACGAAAAGTCGAGGTGCCAGCCGGTGCTCGAGTGGCTGCCCAGCGTGAATTCGGGCGAGGCGACGCTCGTTACGCCGCCATCGACATCGTTGGCGTTCGGATTGCTCCCGCGCGCGGCGCCGGTTACCAGGTCTGTCACGCCGCTGACGGTGTCGCCTCGCTGCTTGATGCCTGATCCCGCCTTTGACTTGGCTGGATCGGCGCGCTGCCATTCCCCGGCCGTGGCGGAATCTGTGCCGTGGGGATCAACTGTCCAGCCGCGGCCGGACTCGAAATCGTCATAGAGCGGGCCGCAGTCCGTTGCCAGCCCGGCCGCGCGGTAAGGGCAGTCGGCGAACTCGAGGAAGGTCAGCACGGCGTCGCGATTCGCGGCGATGTCCGATGCCAGCTCGGCCTGGGTGGGATAGTAGCGATGGGCTGAGCCCTTGGTCATCTCGAGCGTATAGCCGAAGATGCGGTACTCGTGATAGGCCCAGTCGTCCTGGTCGCCGTAGACCGGATACAGGTCACTGCCCTGCTGCGGACGGTAGCCATTGAGCGCGGCGACATCCTGACCCAGAGCGACGAATGCGGCGTGGTCGTCGGCCGACATGTCGGGCGGCACGTCCGTTTTCGTGTACGAGTACGGCCACAGCACCTGGTGCGCCGCGCTGTGGAAGCCGATGCTGGCACGGATCTGCTGACGGCCGTCAATGACTCGGCTTGCCTCGAAGGCCTCATAGGCCTGCACCTCGGGCGCCACCTCGGGAGCCCAGCCGCGGTAGTAGTCGCTGGCCGGATTGACGCTGCCATCCGTTCCGTGACCCGACCCGCCGCCCCAGGCGTAGCCCCAGTTGCGGTTCAGGTCGACACCGATGTCCGTCGAGCCCGGAATCGGCTGACGGTTCTTGCGCCACTTGTGCCAGTGGCCGCCCGACATGTCGAATTCGGCGCCGTCCGGGTTGAGCATGGGCACGATCCAGATCTCACGACTGTTGACGATCGACCTGATGCGCGCGTTGGTGGCGTATTCACCCGTCAGCATCTGGATGACGGCCAGGGCTTCCTCATTTGACGCGCGCTCGCGGGCGTGGGTCAGGCCGTGGATGAAGACCTCTGGCTCGTTCTCATCGGTGGCGACGTTGTCCGAGATCTTGATACCCCAGATCTGGCGGCCCTCGTAGCTCTTCCCGATCGAGAACTTCATGGCTATGTCCGGATGGGCGGCGACGGCGTCGTCGATCACCTGCTCGTTCTCCGCGTAGGTGTGGAAATACTCGAAGCCGGCTGGCTCGGTCGTGGCCGCGTTGACATTTGCGACGGGCACGAGGGACCCGAGCGCGGTGGCGGCAAGCGCGAGGATGGCCGTCAACCGACGCCTGGACAGAACTCTCACGGCAGGCGGTTATGGTCCGCTGAGGTGGTGCGGGGCGACAACGGGCCCTTTGGTACTGCGCCGGTCAGAATTGGGGCATGGAGACAGACGGCTCGGTGCGCATTGACTGGAACGCCGACGGATTCGAGGCGATCCACGTCTACGCGCGGTTCTGGCCGTCGAATGTCGCTGCCGAGCGTGCTCAGGCAGTGGCCGACATCGCCCTGACCAATCGAACCGTCCACGACCTGCGCCGCGGGCTGCGCGGCACCTTCGGCGGTGGCTACCAGGTCCAGGCCCCGGACGAGGACGCGCCCGACAGACGCGTCGCGATCTTCTTCGACCCGCCCAGAGGCAACCCGAACCCCGACGAGTAGAGGCTCCAACCGCCGCCTACCAGCCACGAAGCGGCCGTTCACCGATTGCTTTTGATCTTTACCGGACGCACGCCGCTGCCATTAAACCGATCGAGATCGATGCAGCCAGAGATCCCGTCGACCGAGCCACAGTTGTCAAACTGCCAGAACGTCCAGCCGTGGCCGCCCCAATTGGCCGCAGGAACGGAGGGCTGGGCGGCCGCGGTCCAATGGGCGATCCAGAGCCGATAGCCATGGTCGGCGAACCAGCGCGAGTCTGCCATGTGCGTGGTCCAGAAAGATGGGCTCGTGTAGATCATGGCCTTGACGCCCGACGACGCCTCGACCTCTCCCAGCCACGCCTTGACCCAGCGCTTGAGCTTGCGCGTGCCGAGCCCGCCGCTGTCCTCGAGATCGAGCACCGGCAGAAGGTTCTTGCCTTTCAGTCCGGCGTTGGACACGAACCAGTCCGCCTCGGCTACGGCATCGCCGCTGCTCTTGTCGGGCAGAGCAAAGTGATACGCGCCCACGGGCAAAGCCAAAGCTTCGAGCTGCTGCTTGTTGCTCGCGTACATCGGATCGAGGAAGGCCCGACCCTCCGTTGCCTTCAGGAATGCGAACTTCACACCGCTGCCCTGAACCTGGCTCCAGTCCGGCTTCCCGTTCCAATGGGAAGCGTCAATTCCGGGCAGCGCGGGACTCGCGGCTGTGGCCGGCCGCGAAACAACGGTCATCAGACCGAGCGCAACCAACACAGCCACGAACATATGCAAACCCAAGGTGGCGCGTTGAGCGCCATCCCTCATCTCCACGGCCGGCTAAGTCTGACAGTCGTTGCGCAGACGTGTACAACAGGTCCGCCGAGAGCCGATCCGTGCGGCCGCGGCGAGCGTAAATAGACTGGATAGACAACGTAGATCCCCGGAGGGCGCAATGTTCCTGTTCAACCGAGACAAGATGGATATGCCCGAGCCCGACTCGGCGTTGCCCGGCCGCGCGACTGCCATGCCCGTCCCCGAGCGCCACTTCGTGAATGGTGCTCGCCTCGCTCCGCCCTATCCCGATGGCACTCAGATCGCGATGTTCGCCGCCGGCTGCTTCTGGGGTGTCGAGAAGACGTTCTGGAACGTGCCCGGAGTGATCGTCACGGCCGTCGGCTATGCCGGTGGATACACGCCGAATCCGACGTACGAGGAGGTCTGCTCGGGCAAGACCGGCCACGCCGAAGCCGTTCGGGTCGTGTTCGACCCGAACAAGGTCAGCTACGACCAGCTGCTCAAGGTCTTCTGGGAGGAGCACGATCCGACCCAGGGCATGCGCCAGGGCAATGACACCGGCACCAGCTACCGATCGGCCATCTTCACCTACGGCCCGGAGCAGCTGGTCGCCGCGCAGGCATCACGCGACGCCTACCAGCAGGAGCTTTCGAAGGCCGGCTACGGCGAGATCACAACCGAGATCGTCGCTGCCCCGGAGTTCTACTTCGCCGAGGACTACCACCAGCAATATCTGGCCAAGAACCCCAACGGATACTGCCCCGACCACTCGACCGGCGTCTCGTGCCCGGTGGGCCTGGGCGTGTCGTCACCCGCGTCGCCCATTGAAATGAGCTGACAGCGTCTCGAGCACATCGAACGCCAAGCGATTGCCGGTGGGAGGGGCCCCCTGAACTCACCTTTATGCGTCGCCGAAAACGTCCTCAGCGTCGCGACCATGTCACGCTCCACGATCTGGAGCTTGATCGTGACCGAAAAATCGGGAACGCCTGTGAGGTGTGAGTTCTGCTCCTGAAGGCGCGGCTGGATCGGCAGTCGATCAGCGGGTGGCGCGCCAGAGACCAAAGGCGCCGACAGCCATGATGACTACGCCGGCATAGAGGCCGACCATCCCCAGGAAGAACGTCACGTCCAGATTTCGGCCCGGGATGAAGGTCAAGTCAAGCAGCGCGTCGCGGATCGTGACCACCACGGCCACGCCCACGACCAGGATCAGGATCGCCGCCTGGTGCCTCGCCAGAACCTCCGGCAACCAGCGCTTCAGCACGATCAGCGCCAAGGCGACGGCCGACGCGGCCCAGGTCACTGTGGAGAAGCTGTAGTCGCCGAAGATGTCGAAGACCAGATCATCGAGGATGACGATCAGCGCCCCGAGGGAGATGAGCAGCTCGTTGCGGCCATATCTCGCGACCACCGACGATATGACGTCCGGGCTCTGAGTCTGCGCCGGGACAACCTGGCCCGCGGGCGTGGGCTGGTTGTTTGGATCCGTCATCGGAACAACACCTCCCTCTTCTCATCCCACCCGCCTAACCTTACGACCCGACCTCAAGCGGGACCCAGCCCAGGCGGCCGCAGCGGACTTAACATCAGCGCCGATGACAGTGAGCACCCCCGTTCTTCCGTTCACCGGCAACGACGATGCCGACCAGCTCCTCGTCGATGATCCGAACGCGCTGCTGTACGGCTTCGTGCTCGATCAGCAGGTGCCGCTCCAGAAGGCTTTCTCAGGTCCGTACGAACTGCGCAAGCGAGTGGGCACGCTTGACCCGCGCAAGATCGCGGCGATGGATCCGGCGAAGCTCGAGGCAGCCTTCAAGGAACGGCCGGCCCTGCATCGGTTCCCGGCCAACATGGCCCATCGGACGCAAGAGATCGCGGCCGCCCTGGCACGCGACTACGACGGCGACGCCAGCCGCATCTGGCGCGAGGCAAAGAGTGGCGCGGAGCTCGAGCAGCGCCTGCTGGCTCTGCCCGGCATCGGCGAGATGAAGGCCAAGACACTGATAGCCATCATTGGCAAGCGCCTCGGCGTCAAGCCGCCCGGCTGGGAGGATGTCGCTCCGGCACATCCGACGCTCGGCGATGTGGACGGGCCTGAATCCCTGGCCGAGTACCAGGCCGGCAAACGTGCAAAGAAGGCCGCGATGCGCGCTGCGCCGCCCGAGTAGGACGACGCGCGGCAGGAGTAGGACGACGCGCGGCGTCGGCGCACTACAAACGGATCCCCACCTGCGCACGCGGCGCGTCCAATTTCTGGCTCTGCCACTCACATCCAGGGCGTGCTGCGCATCTACCGACGCCTCGATCACCGCTTGAGCACCACCTGCGTCAGCGGTGCCGAAGTGACGCCCAAGACGCGCCGCACGCGTAGGTGGAGCTGGATCTGGCCGGATCGCGCGGTGGCACGAACCGATGACCCGAGCGAAGCCTGATCGGATCGACCCGCAGCGCAGCACGCGTCTCGTGCGCCGGCGGAGCAGCGCGCAAACGGGCTTAGTCCGAGCGGCCCAGAGGCAGAGCCATTCGTACCGGGAGGCGAATCGGCGGATTCAGGTAGAATGGGCCCTGACAACCGAATAGGCCCGTAGGTCTGAGCATCAAACCCTCGCTCCCACGGCCCTGGTTGGATTACTGCTCCGACGCATGCGATTAGAGCGTCGTGGAGCATGAGAAATAGCCACCGGTGGCACAAAAACCAACGAGCCGGCAGGCAACACAGAAAGTTTCGAGTTCAATGCAACCCCGTTCCAGTTACAGCCACAGCAATTTCGGGCAGACAGCCTCTGCCCGGCGTCGTATCCGCCGTGCGTCGGCCAGCAACCGACTTTTTTGCACCACGAACGGCTGCGCGACCTACCTTCAGCCGGATCCGTCCGGCACAGGCGCGACCTGCCCCATCTGCGGAGCACGTCGAACGCTGCACTGATCACCCGGTCACAATCGGGAGTGATGACCGCCAGCGCCGACAATTCGACCATCGACCGCGCCGACTCAGTCGTCTTCCATTCCCAGCGTCGGGTCTGGGACGAGCTGATCGCCACGCACGCCGGCCAGCCGTTTCAATCGTGGGCATGGGGCGAGCTGAAATCGCATTTCGGCTGGCAGCCAACACGACTGGCCACGGCCGATGGCGCTGCAGCCGCGCAGGTTCTGATTCGGCCCTATCGCGGTCTCGCTGTGGCGTACGTACCGCGCGGACCGATGATGTCCGGCAATGCCGCGTCCACCTCTGCCCTGACCTCTGCGATCATCGCTCTTGCACGCTCAAGGCGCGCGGCGTTCGTGCGCTTCGAGCCGGACATCCTGCAGGATGACTCCGCCGCCGATCCACTCGCCGCCTCCCTGGCGCAGCACGGCTTCAAGCCGTCACAGCGCACCCTTCAGCCCCGCTCGACCATTCAGCTCGACCTGACGCCGAGCGAGGAGCAGCTGTTGGCCGCCTTCTCGAAGGGCCATCGAGCGGACATACGGCGCGCCGAGCGTGACGGAGTCGTGATACGTGTCGGCGCGCCGGAGACCGATGCCGAGATCCTGCGCCAGATGCTCGTGGCCACGAACCAACGCAAGACTTTCGGTTTCCACAGCGCCGGCTACTACCGCCGGCTGCTGCTCGACTTCGGCGAATCGGCACGCCTGCAGATCGCTGAGATCAACGGCCAGCCGATTGGCGCCTCTCTGGTCCTGGCCTTCGGGCGCCACGGCACGTACCTCGCGGCGGGCTCCAATTCGATCGGACTCGAGCATCGCGCAGCGCACCTCCTTCAGTGGCACGCCATCCGCTGGGCCAAAGAACGTGGCGCCGCAACCTGGGACCTGTGGGGCATCGCCGACGCGCGCGGCCGCTATGAGTTGGCCGCAGCCACCAATTCATTGGACGCCGAGCAACTCGCGGCGCTCGAAGCGGAGGCCCGACGCGATCCGCTTGATGGCGTCTACCGCTTCAAGAAAGGCTGGGGCGGTCGCGTGGTGCGCATGCTGCCGGCGTACGACCGCGTCTTCATCGCGCCCGTGTACTGGCTTTGGCAGTGGCGCCGGGGCGAGGCGTGAATGGCACCTGCCCATTGCGATCCGCACAGCTCACACACGTGAACCGCTTTGGTGCTGCATACTCCGAGTTGAGAGGAACCTACGTTTGACGTTTGATGATTTCGGGCTCAGCCCGGAGATCCTGCGCGCCGTCAGCGAGCAGGGATACGAGATACCCACTCCCATCCAAGAGCAGGCAATGCCGCTGGTTGCACAGGGCCGCGACGTGATGGGCCGTGCCCAGACCGGCACCGGCAAGACCGCGGCCTTCGCGCTGCCCATGCTCGAACGCCTCAAGAGGCACGCAAACACGAGCTTCTCGCCCGCGCGCCACCCTGTCCGCGCCCTGATCCTGGCGCCAACGCGCGAGCTCGCCGTCCAGGTCTACGACTCCTTCCGCACGTACGGCCGCCACGTGCCGCTGCGCTACACGGTGGTCTACGGCGGAGTGCACATCGAGCCACAGACCAAGGAGCTGCTCGCCGGCGTCGAGATCCTCGTCGCGACGCCGGGGCGCCTGCTCGATCACGTCGGTCAGCGCACGGTGAACCTTTCGCAGGTCGAGATCCTCGTCCTGGACGAGGCTGACCGAATGCTCGACATGGGCTTCCTGCCTGATATCCGACGCATCGTCGACCTGCTGCCGAACCGCAAGCAGACACTGCTTTTCTCGGCCACCTTCTCGACAGAGATCCGGGCCCTGGCCGGAACGCTTCTGAGCGACCCCGTCTCGGTCGATATCGAGCCACAGACGACCTCGGCCGACACCGTCGACCAGGTCGTATATATCGTCGACAGCACGCGCAAGCGCGAGCTTCTCGCCGAGATCGTGCGCCGCCGCAACCTGCACCAGGTGCTCGTCTTCACGCGGACAAAACTCCAGGCGGGCCGCCTCGCGTCACAGCTCGATCGCGATGGCGTCGAGGCGATCTCGATCCACGGCGATCGCACGCAGCCAGAGCGCGAGCGCGCGTTGGCCGACTTCAAGAGCGGATCCGTGCGCGTTCTGGTCGCGACCGACGTCGCCGCCCGCGGGCTGGATATCGATTCTCTTCCGACCGTCGTCAACTATGAGCTGCCGCATACGCCGCACGACTACGTCCATCGCATCGGCCGCACCGGTCGTGCCGGCGCGGCCGGCGTGGCCATTTCTCTCGTCGCGCCGGAGGAAGAGGACTACCTCAAGCAGATCAACCGACTGCTCAAGCGAGATCTGCCCGTGCGCGTCGTCAAGGGCTTCGAGCCGACCATCGGGGCTCCGCCCGACGGCCCGGCGCGAGGTTCGACTCGGTCCGGCTCGCGCGCAACCACACGAGCGCGCAGCCCACGCGCGCAGACAAAGCAGGTCCGGGCGTCGGCTTCCCGAGTAGCCTGACGTCGTGCCACTCAGGCTCGAAGACTACGCACTGATCGGGGACACGCAGACCGCCGCGCTGGTCGGCATCGACGGTTCGATCGATTGGCTGTGCGCACCGCGCTTTGATTCCGCGGCCTGTTTCGCTGCGCTGCTGGGCGACGACAGCAACGGACGCTGGCGGCTTGCGGCCAAAGGCATGCAGCGCGCCACCCGGCGGCGCTACCTGCCCGGCGCCCTGGTTCTCGAGACGGATTGGGAAACCGACACCGGCCTGGCACGCGTGACCGACTTCATGCCCCTGCGCGCCACGCACCCCGATGTCATCCGCCTCGTGCATGGCATCAGCGGCACGGTGGAAATGGAGATGGAGCTGGTCGTCCGCTTCGACTACGGGCGCCTCGTGCCATGGGCGCGGCGTGTGGGTGGCGACCTGGTGTTCGTCTCGGGTCCCGACTCGATCACGCTGCGCACCGACCTCCCGACCGAGGGCCACGACGCACGCACCTACGCGGATTTCGCCGTTAGCGAGGGGCAGTTCGCGTCCTTCGTGTTGTCGTGGAGCCCGTCGTTCGAGGAGCCACGCGAGCCACCGCATGCCGGCGGCTCGCTGGACGCGACGCTGGAATGGTGGCGTTCGTGGTGCACGAGGCTGCAGTACAAGGGCGAGTGGCGTGACGACGTGCGCACGTCGCTGATGGTCCTCAAGGCACTCACATACGGCCCGACCGGCGGCATCGTCGCGGCCCCCACCACATCCCTTCCCGAACAGCTGGGCGGAGTTCGCAACTGGGACTACCGCTACTGCTGGCTGCGCGACGCGGCCTTCACGCTGTGGGCGCTGAACATTGGCGGCTACAGCGAGGAGGCACGGGCGTGGCGCAACTGGCTGCTGCGTGCCGCGGCGGGCGATCCCGACCAGGTCCAGGTCCTCTACGGCGTCACCGGCGAGACGCGACTGATCGAGCAGACACTCGACTTCCTACCCGGTTACGAGAGCTCCAAACCGGTCCGCATCGGCAACGCCGCAGCGGGTCAGTTCCAGCTCGACGTCTACGGCGAGGTCATCGACGCACTCCACCTCGCGCGCACGATGGGCATGGAGACCGAGGAGGCGGGCTGGGCGCTCGAGAAGCACCTCGTCCAGTTCGTGGTCGACCACTGGCGCGAACCGGACGAGGGGCTGTGGGAGATACGCGGGCCGCGGCGCCATTTCACGCACTCCAAGGTCTTCGCCTGGGTTGCGCTCGACCGAGCGGTCACCGCCATCGAGCAATTCGGCCTTGATGGGCCGGTCGACGATTGGCGGCGCACACGCCAGGAGATCTTCGACGACGTGCTCAAGAACGGCTACGACGCCGAGCGCAACACGTTCGTGCAGGCTTATGGCGAGAAGGGTCTCGACGCGGCCCTGCTGATGATCCCGCTCGTCCACTTCCTGCCTGCGACCGATTCGCGCATGCGCGGCACGATTGGCGCGATCAAGAACGAGCTGATGCGAGACGGGTTCGTCATGCGCTACAACTCAAGCGAGACGGACGACGGCCTGCCGCCCGGCGAGGGCACGTTCCTGCCGTGCACCTTCTGGCTGATCGACAACCTCGCCCAGATCGGAGAGCTGGACGAGGCGGCCGAGCTGTTCGGGCGCATGCTGGCATTGCGCAACGACGTCGGCCTGATGTCGGAAGAGTGGGACTACGCCACGAAACGCCAGCTGGGCAACTTCCCCCAGGCGATCACCCACGTCGGACTGGTCAACAGCGCCTACAACCTTGACCGCGCGCGGCAAGCGCGAGCGGCGGCGATGCGCTCGGCCTAGGCGTCCGGCGCAGACTCCGGGAGGCCTTCCGCCGCAGCGGCGTCCACGGCGCGCGCGTGACGCGCAAGGCGCGTTTCCAGGTCCTGCTTGACGCGCGGCCACTCTTCCTCGATGACGCTGAAGTAGACGGAGTGTCGGCGCCGGCCACCCTGCGTGATCATGTGATTGCGCAGGATCCCCTCCTCGATCGCACCTATGCCGAGCAGTGCGTTGCGCGAACGCTCGTTGAGCGAATCGGTCTTGAACTCGACGCGCAGCGCGCCAAGCGTGTCGAACGCGTGGCGCATCATGAGCAGTTTCGCTTCGGTGTTGATCGCGCTGCGCTGCCAGTGCGGTGAGATCCATGTCCAGCCGATCTCGAGCCGTCTGTTCGGCCCGTCGACATTCAGGTAGCGGGTACTGCCGACCACGCGGTTGGATGCTCGTTCGACGGTCGCGAAGGGCACCTGCGACCCGTCGGCCGCATCGCGCAGCGCGTTCTCAACCAGGACGCGCATCTCGCCCGGAGTCTGCACAGAGACGGGCATCCAGCGCCAGATCTCCGAGTCGAGGCCAACGTCAGTCAGTCCGGAGATGTGGCCGAGCGAAAGAGGCTCCATCCTGACCCATGAGCCCTCGAGCACGACCGGCTCAACCCAGCGACGATTTGCCATTGCTTGTTCGGCGTCCCAAGTGAAGAGCGGAGCGCTAGTCCAGCTCGGCGAACGCGCGCACCTTGATCTGGCGGTCCAGCTCATCGGCATGCTCAAGCAGCTGACGGGACAGCGTTGGCAGCGAGCCGTTGAGCTCCGACAGCAGCCGGCGCGACTGGTCCAGCACGCGTGGATCTGCGCGATAGGCCGGGAAAAGCGACTGGATGTAGGCGCGCGCGAACGGATGGTCGCGCTCCTCGAAGATGTCGCGTACCTGTCCGAAGAACTGGTCGACGTACGGCGCCAGCACATCATCCTGGTGGGCCCAGAAGAAGCCCATCATCGCGGCACGGGTCAGGTGGAAGGATCCGTAGCCTTCGCCGTTGATTCGCTCCCAGGCCGCTCGCTTTGCCTCGGCCGTCGGCCGCGCGGCTTCCGCCTGGAGCTCGGCCCGCCGGCCGCGATCTGACGGATCGAGCGCCGATTGCTGAGCCAGCAGGCGATCGGCTTCCGGCAGGCCGTGGGCGATGGCGCGGACCGCGATGGCCCAGCGCATCTCCTGGTCGAACTCAAAGTCATCGAGCGTTTCGGAACCATCAACGATGCGCACCAGGCGCGCGACATCGTCGCGCGCCGCGGCCGCTCGTATTGCCGAGCGGGCCCACGCGACCTTGGCATCCGGCTCGCTGGCGCGCGAGATGGCGTCCAGGGCGATCTCGAACCATTCATGCGCCTCGGCCAGGCGCGAGCTGTCGGGCACATAGCGCACCAGCGCCATGGCGACCCTTTCGAGAACGACCTCCACGATGTCCTGGTCTCGCTCGTTCGGTAGCTGGGCGCGACAGATCGCGAGATAGTCGGTCGAGGTCAACTGGCGGTCGCGCACCATCTCCCACAGCGAAGCCCAGAGCAGGCTCCGCAACAGATCGTCATCGACACGATCGAGGTTGTCGCGCACGTATTGGAGTGAGCGCTCGTCGAGCTCGATCTTCGCGTATGCGTGATCGCCCACATTCGGGAATACGAGCTGCGGTTCAGCGATGCCCACCGCCGCGGGTATCTTGGTCCGCGGCCCGTCGATCGATGCCGGAATTGAAGCCGTCACACCCAGCCGACCGTGCGTCTCGGTGCCGAAGCCGATCTCCAGCGCGTGAGGACGGAGCGTGGGATATGCCTCGGATGCCGTCTGCTCGATGGTGAATGACTCGATGGTGCCGTCGACCGCCTGCCAGCGCGCCGAGAGCGTGTTGACGGACGCGGTCTGCAGCCATTGCCGTGCCCACTCGGTCAAGCTCGTTCCGCTCGCCTCTTCCAGGCAGCGCAGAAAGTCGGTCAGGGTCGCATTGGCCCAACCGTGACGCCTGAAGTACAGGCGCAGCCCATCGCGGAACGCGTCCCGGCCGATGTACTTGACGAGCTGCTTCAGCACGGACGCGCCCTTGCCGTACGTAATGCCGTCGAAGATCAGGAATGCGATCTCGGTGTCGGCCGCTCTGCCGGCGATCGGGTGCGTCGTAGGCAGCTGGTCCTGCTGGTACGCCCAGCGCTTGATGTCGGCGTTGAAAACCTTCCATGCGTTGCCGAAGCGCGTCGCCTCGGTCATCGCGACGTAGCTGATGTACGTGGCGAAGCTCTCGTTCAACCACAGGTCGTCCCACCAGCGCATCGTCACGAGGTTGCCGAACCACATGTGAGCGAGCTCGTGCAGGAACGTCTCGGCGCGATCCAGGCGCTCGTTCTCCGTCGCCTTGTCGCGGAACAGGTAGGCCTCGTTGTAAGTAACGCAGCCCACGTTTTCCATCGCGCCGGAGTTGTACTCGGGCACGAATACCTGGTCGTACTTGGAGAACGGATAAGGCTGGTCAAACATGTTCGAGTAGAAATCCATGCCCTGGCCCGTGATCTCGAGGATCTCCTCGGCCTGGTCGGCGAGGTACTTCTCCATCGAGCGTCGCGAATAGAGGCCCAGGTCGAGGGAGCCGTGCGTCATCCGGCGCACGGCAAACGGCCCGCACGCGAGTGCAGTCAGGTACGTGCTGAAGACCTCCGTCTGCTCGAAGCGGTGGGTCGTGCGGCCGTCACGGGCCGTGGCCGTCTCGGCGATCGGCGAGTTGGCGATGACCTGCCACGCGGCGGGAGCTGTGACCGTAAAGCGATAGGTCGCCTTGATATCGGGCTGGTCGAAGCACGGGTACAGGCGATGCGCCTCGTACGGCTCGAAGTTGGTATAGACGTATTCCTCGCCGTCTTCTGGGTCGACAAAACGATGAAACCCGTCGCCCGTGTGGTCGAACTCATTCACGTAGCGGATGTGGACTTCCATCTGGCCGTTCACGAGCTCGCCCGGCAGTGTCAGGCGATAACCGGTCCAATCGGGCGTGACGGGACGCCCGTTGACCTCGAGCAGCTCGATCGAATGGCCGCGATAGTCGAGGAAGAGTGGCCCGTCGCCGGAGGCGACGAAGCGGATGGTCTCGTCGCCGCTGTACGTGGGCTGGCCGCCGACGATGTCCAGCGCGATCTCATACGAAACCTCGCTGACGCGCGTCACGCGCGCTTGCGCTTCGGATTCAGTCAGGACGTCACGGGCTGATGCCTGACCGGGGAGAGTTGCAATCTTTGACAACTGAAGACTCCACTCGCGTGCTGCCGAGCACGAGCGGCAGGCAGGAGCCGCGAGTGTAACCCCTGCCCGGGGTGTCCGCGCTAGCAACTTGTGACTATGTGCCCCAATTCTTTATGTGAAGGTCAAGCTGGAAGCGTCGTCGTCGTCGACACTGACGGCACAGGTCGGGCAATACCAGCGCGCCTCGAGCGCCGAGCCGCATGCGACATGACGCAGGGCCAATCCGAGGCTAGGCCCGGCCGACGCGTTCGATGCGCCCCATACGGCAAGCAGGCGCAGCACTCCGGCCAGCTCACGGCCGTCCTCGGTGAGCGCGTAATCCTGGCGCGGAGGCCGCTGCTGGTAGGCGCGGCTGACGACGACGCCTTCGTGCTCGAGGCGACGCAGCCTGTCGGTCAGGATGTTGGGCGCTATGCCCGAGACGGCCTGCGCGAGATCGTTGAAACGGCGCGGACCATCCAGAAGCGCCTCAACGACGAGGAAAGACCATCGATCGCCGACGCGCGCGAGCGCGCCGTCCAAGGGCGAGATAGAGCGCTCCTTCTCTTGTGCCACGGCCTCCATCCTGACACGCCCCGCGTGGTCTTGCGCTTCATGGCGGCCAATGCTAACTTGCAACTTGCAAGTTACTGGCCCAGAGCGTCACCAGCGGAGTCCAAAGCATATGTCGACACTCGACGAACTCGAATCCTCGTTCTCAGCAATTCTGGATAAGGTCGGCCCGTCCGTGGTCCGGCTCGGCGGGTGGCGCGGCGGCACCGGCGTCGTCATAGCCAGCGGCGCGATCGTGACCAACGCGCACAACATCCGCGGCGATGAGGAGACCGTGACCTTCGCCGACGGCCGCAAGGCAGAGGCCATGCTGGCAGGCGTCGACATCGACGGTGACCTCGCGGTCCTGACCGTTGACACCGGCTCGGCGCCGGCCGTTGAGTGGTCCACGCGCGCGGCATCGATCGGGACCGCGGCGTTTGCGGTGACCACCAATGGCAGCGCCAATCGGGCTACCTTCGGCTTCGTCTCAAGCGTCGCTCGATCGTTTCGCGGACCGCGCGGCCGGCGCATCTCGGGCAGCATCGAGCACACGGCTCCCCTGGCGCCGGGCTCGTCGGGCAGCCCGCTCGTCGATCGCGACGGCAAGCTGCTCGGACTCAACACCAATCGAATCGGCAGTGGCTTCTACCTGGCACTGCCGGCCGACGAGGCGCTCAAGAACCGCATCGCGACGCTTCAGCGCGGTGAGTCGACCGAGCGGCCGCGGCTGGGCGTCGGCATCGCCCCGTCATGGGTCGCCAACAGGATGCGCAGCGCCGTTGGGCTGGGTGAGCGCGCGGGCGTCCTCGTCCGCGAGGTCGAGGATGACAGCGCTGCCGCCCGCGCCGGCATTCGCGAGGGCGACATGATCGTGGAAGCCGGTGGCCGTCCCATAGTCGAGCCCGATGACGTCTATGACGTGCTCGGCGCGGTCCAGGCTAACGGGTCACTCGAGGTCAAGCTCGTGCGCGGCGCGGAGGAGTTGACCGTGGAAGCCCGCTTTGGAACGGCCGCCGGGACCGACCCGCAGCCAAGCGGCGGGCCCGTCCACTAGCTCCTAAGGCGCAGCAGACGGAACGTTCGAGGCAGGCGCAGGCGTAAACGTCGGTCCGCCCAGGAGCGATATCGCCTTGAGCAGCTGGAGATCGGTTATCGAGCCCAGCTGATCGGACGTTACCGAGCTCAAGTCGCCCGGCTCGATGGGCACGTCCGTCGGGCCGAGCGAGACCTCATCGGTTGGCGTGATGCCCTTGCCAAATATCAGGTCGCCGTTGGGTGTCAGCCAACGCTCGATGGCCAGACGAACGACCGATCCATCCGAGAGCGTGAAGGGCAGCAACACGGTCCCGGTGCCGAACGTCGTTTCGCCGACTAGCTGCGCTCGTCCAGCGTCCTGGAGCGCTCCGGACATGATCTCTGCCGAGCTGGCCGTGTTGTTATCGATAAGCACGACGAGCGGCACGTCCGTTGCCGTCACGCTGTCATCGGTCGGCACCGGTATATGCTGCCCGTCGGCCGTCTCGCGGATGTACACCGTTCCGCCGTCCAGGAACGCGCTCGATGCCTTAACCGCCTCATCGACATAACCGCCTGGATTGCCACGCAGGTCGAGGATGATCGAAGTTGCGCCATCGGCGAGCGCCTGGTCGCGCGCGGCGATCAGCTCGTCCGCGGAGCCAGCCGAAAACTGCGAATAGCGGATCAGAGCGATGTCGGTGCCCGGGACCATGGTCCACGAGACGGCCGGGAATTTGATCTTGGCACGCGTGATCGTGAAGTCGAGCTTCTCGCCGGTCGACGGCCGCTGGACGGTGACCGTGACCTGCGAACCCTCTTCGCCACGGACCTGGTCGACAAGCTGGTCGGGAGGCACTCCGACTGTGCTTTGACCGTCGACGGCCGTGATCACGTCGCCTGCCTTGAGACCGGCCTGCGCGGCCGGACTGTCCGGCACCACCGACACGATGACCGACTGGCCGTCCTTCTCGCCGAGCAGGACGCCGATGCCCACGACGTTCTGGTCCAGGGCATTCTGCTCGGCATGAGCCTGATCAGGTGTCAGGAAGACGCTGTGACCCGTGTCTCCGAGCGCCTCCACCATGCCCCGGATCGCGCCGTAAGTCAGCGTCGTCGGATCGATGTCGGCACGGCCGACGAAATTCTTCTGGATGACGTCGAGAGCCTCCCAGAAGACGCCGAAGTCCGCGGGCACGTTCGCTGGGCTGCTCGGCCCCGGATTGGCACTGGCCTGCGGAACTGGTGGCGCCGTTGAGCCACTTGCACGGCCGAGAGCGCCGCTCGAACCGACGGCCACGCCAACGGCGAAGACAATGATGAGCACGAGCAGCGCCGCGATCGATCGGGCGGGTCGTGTTGGAGGTGGCGACCAGGGCAGTGGCTCTGGCGCTGGCTGGGTGCCGAATCCTGCCGGAGCAGGCGTCGAGTCGTCGGTCGAGTTCATCTAGGGAAGCTCATTGCGCGCTGATCATCGGGCAGCGCGGCAAAGCGCGCTGTGGATGGCCTGTCTGGATGAAGCGTGGATAAACCTTGCCGCCACCCACGATTCGTGGACAACCGCTATTGCCTGCCGGCCCAGGCGACCGATATTCTCTGGTCGTCCCGAAGGGGCCACGGAAACGGGGTCGGAGCCAATGGTTCGCCAGAGGAGCCGATAACCGAGCCGGGCGGCTCCTTCGGGCGTTTCCTTGTGTTGCGCGGGGCCCAGTCAGTGGTTTGCTGGTTCGACGCCCACGACCTTGGCGCTCCACGGGCAGAAGTGATCGCCGGAAATCGTCTGGTCCTCGACGTATGAGGGCTTGCCGTCGCAGACCTCGGTGGTCACATCGGCGAACTCGAACGTCGCGGGGTCGATATGCCAGCTCCAGCCGATGTTGACGCTGGGATCACCGCGCACCACGACCCCGTTGGGTATGCGCGGTGCATCCTGACCGGCCAGGAGCTGCTGCGCGATCAGGACGTTGGCGGGAGCTGTCACGAGCACGCGGTATTTCTCGTTGACCACCTTGAAGGTCACGATCACCGATCCGTCGGGAAACGCTGTGGCGCTGGGGGTCGGAGTGCTCGTCGGCGTCGGCGAGGGCGTCGTCGTTGGCGATGGGGCTATCGATGGGCTCGGCCGTGGTGAGAGACTCGGCGCAGGCGTTGGGGGCGGCGTCGGCGTGGACGAGGGCGGAACAATAGTTGGCGGCGGCGAGCTGGCGGCGGCGGGGGACGCGGTCGGACGCGCGCTCGTGCTCGGGGATGGCGGGTGGTACGGACGCCCGCAGCCAGCCACGAGCAGCACGATCAGGCAGGCGAAAGTTACGAGCGTGCGCGACAAGTCAAATCTCGGATTCGGATGTGCGATTGGCGAGTCAGACGTTTGGCCCGAAGCGTCGCTGCCGCTACGACCCAAAGGTCAGAAGACCTGCGGGCACCAGGCACGAGCCGCGGAGTGGAACATGGCGTCTGCCCGCATCCGGGCGCCAGGAGTCAGCTCGCGTGTCCGACCGATGCGTGCCAGATCGTCGATCGTGAAGCCACCCAGATAGACGGCGCCCAGATCGGCCGCCGTGAGCGCCAAGTCCCCCCTATCCGAGGTGCGCTCCACGGTGCCGCGCCCGTCGCTCGTCGTCAGCCGGAACGTGCCGCCGACGTCGGGCAGGTAGTCGTCCTGTATGTCGAGCACGATGCTGTCGTCGGCCGAGTAGCCGCGCCGCTGGAGGGCCGCGGGCACGTCGAGAATGCGCAGCCACAATCCATCGCGCACCTGCAGGTTGACGCGACGCGGCTCCGCGACGAGAAGCATCAGCGGCTCGTCCGGTGCTCCGCTGCGCGTCGTTATGCGCTTGATCAGGTCGACGCCCAGGATGTAGCGCCACATCTCGCGCAACGCGGCGCCGTCGACGGCCATGATCTCGAGCACCATCAGCTCGCTTCCAGGAACGTGGTTGGCCCAGTCCTGACGAGCGCGATAGATCGCGTATGCGTCCGGCTTTCCGTCGTGCTCGTGAAGTGCGAAGAACTTTCTGTCGAAGCCCCGACGGGCCCACTTGAAGTCATTCAAGATATCGACGTCCCACCACGTCGAGCTGCGCGAGAAGAAGCCGGGAACCGTGGCGCGATTGGCCTCGTAGATCGGCGGAAATGCCTCCTTGGCCTCGGGCGCGCTGATCAGCCGAACGCTGCCCGATGGCTCAGCGGCAAAAGCGAAGCTTGCCCGATCGCGCTCGAGATCGATGGTCGAGGACAGGGTGGAAAGGCCGTACCCATAGCGCTGGTAGATGGACCCTTCCGAGGCCCACAGGACGGCCAGCGGCTCGGCGCGCCGTCGAGCATCCTCGATCATGCTCGTCATCAGCTTGCGTAGAGCGCCTCGTCTGCGGTGAGTCGGCATGATGCCGATCCAGGTGATGCCCGCTGCCGGAACGGCGAACCCGCCTGGCACCGTCAGATCGAAGGAGAAGATGCTGCCGCCGCCGACGATCTGCTCGCCGTCATAGGCTCCGAGCGTCCGCTCTGGCTCGACGATCGGCGCCACGTCGAGCCATTCCTGGTCGGTCATCTCGCTGCTATTGGCGAACGAGACCGATTCGGCCCAGCGCTGAAGGTCGGGCTCCGCGACCGTCCTGATCTCGATCGCCATCCCCGTCAGTCGATGTGGATGTTTTCTCGGCCGGTATCGTGCGCGTCCGCGGCCTCATCCGATCCGTTGCCAGGGCCGTCGTCCAGCCGCGCAGCCCAGTGGTCGAGCATGCTTCTGACGGCGAGGATGTTGTGGCGCCACGCGGCCCGCAGGTGCTGGCGTGTATCCGCAGGCAGCATCGCGCCCATCGCTGCCCGTGAGCGTTCCATGGCCTTGTCCATGGTCCGTTCCATTGCACTCTCGCGCTGGTCGAGCTCATCCACCCGACGCTCGATCCGCTCGAGGCGGCCATCGTCCATGTCGAACCCTCCGCTTATTTGCGCTGAAGCGTCGTGCTACCGAGGAGCATTCGCCCTCGCTGGCTCGGCGAAGCGTACCTTGAGCACGCGGTCTTCCATTTTCGCGCCCCGTGTTGGTGCATCGAGCAGCAGGCGCGGCAGAACGAGATTACGACGCCAGGCCCCGACCTGGAGAACGAGCTCGTCACCGCTGCGCGAAAGGGAGATCTCCTCGCGCGAGGTGAATGGAAGCTCGAGCGCGAGAGTGTACCCACCTTCCTCGCGCGTTATCGAGTACGGCCGCCCGCGATACAGGAACTCCTGCGGGTCACTGTCGCCAAACAGGGCCGTGCCGAGCTCGGAGAGGCGCTCGATGCCGACCATTTCCTTGTCGAAGAACGGGATCGTTCTTACGGGCACGGGTGCGAACTGCTCCTCGACCATGGGCAGGTAGCGCGCCTGGGCTGCACGCCATGCCTCGAAGTAGGAGCCACTCGCGACGGGCAGGACACGGTTGGCGACGATCAGGTCCGTCGGGAAGCCGTACATGTGGAAATAGGTGAACGAGCGCTGCGCCTCCTGGATCGACACGCGCTCCAGGTTGAGCACGAGGCGAACCGACGAGCGATCCGGATCCGAAAGCAGCTCGTGGACGTACTTGAGGCGCCCGAGCAGCTGCTCGCCGGCCTCGTAGACGGCATCGGACGGGAGCGGTACCCCGACCATCCGGCGCAGGATGGGACCACCGAGCTTTTGGACTCGACGGCCGATCGGCGCGATCTTCTCGATCCACCATCGGCTCGCTTCGGGCAGGCTGAGCAAGCGGACCGTCTCGCCGGTTGGCGCGGCATCGACCACGATCAGGTCGTACATGCCCTCGTCGACGTGGTCTCCGATCCACAGCAGGTTGCCCAGCTCGTCCATGCCGGGCAGGACCGTCATCTCCTCGGCCATCACCTCGTCAAGACCGCCCCACGAGAACAGGCTCGAGAAATATGCCTGGATCGTCTTCCAGTAACGCGAGATGTTGAAGAACACATCGGGCTCGTGTGCCCACAGGTTGTCCGCGATCTGGCGCGGGGTCGGGCCGACCGGCACGTCGAGCGCGTCGGCGAGGCTGTGAGCGATGTCCGTGGAGACGACGAGCGTGCGCAGTCCCCGCCTCGCGCACAGCACGGCCGTCGCGGCGGCAACGCTCGTCTTGCCCACGCCACCCTTGCCCGTATACAGCAGGATCCTCGTCAATTCGCCTCTCCTATCGCCATTTCGATCGCCGCCGACTGGCGCGCGCCAGCACCTATCTCGACGGTGACCGCGCCGGTCACGTTGACGAAGGTCGTATCACCCCACGTTACGCGCCAGTCGCGCGCGGCCGCCATCGACGTGTGGCCGTGCAGCCAGAGCGTCGGATTCAGGCGTCTGCAGAGCCACTGGTAGGCGGCGAAGCCGCGGTGATAGTCATCTTCGGGTGTGTCTCCCAGGCCGAGCGGCGGCACGTGGCTGAGAACGATCAGCGGCTTGTGGCGCGGGAGGCGCAGGGCCACCTTGAAGGCTTGCCTCCACGCTGCCTGTTCGTCATGGATGGCGTGCGTCTCGCGTGCGTCACCGGGCCACGACAATCCGATGACGGCTACGCCTCCGACCTTTTCGTACCGATCGCCCAATGAGATCGGCAGCACCTCGCTGGTCGCCTGCCAGTTGAGCCCGCGGTCGTGGTTGCCGCGCACGTAGAGCAGTGGAGCGCGAAACGCATCGGCCACGAAGGAGAGGTAGTCCGGTTCCAGATCTCCACAGCCTAGAACGGCGTCGACCGGCCCGATCTGGTCTCGGTTGCGCTCGAAATCGAGGGCCCGCTCCGGCTCGTCCGACACCGCCAGCAGGCGGACCGGCTGGCGGACGTCGCTGCTCTTGCCGTCCGGCCACGGCAGACGCACATGGCGGATCATTCGGATGCCTCGTCGGGCGAGTCGTCGCGCGCCGGTGACGTGTCGGAAATGACTTCACGAACGCTGTCCGGCGCGCCGAGCTCCGCCTCGAACGCGCGCGCTATTCGCTCGGAGTCGTAGTCGTCCCGCCGTTGCGCGGTTCGCGTGAGGCGCCCTGAGCCAGCAGCGCGGAGGTCTCGGCTGCCCTCGAGCACCGACGCAATCGACGGCGCCGGCCCGGTCGTGTCACGCGCCATGCCAGGCAAGCGCAGCTCCTCGACGACCGCGTCGGTCTCGACCTGGCCGTTGTACAGGCCGGCCGCGATGCGATTGTGGCCGTCGACGACCCAGTACTCGTCACCGAACTTGATCAGGTCCACCGGAGGCAGTGACTCAAGCCTCTCGATGGCTCCGAGGATGCGCTGCCATCGCCCACGCCAGTCTTCGGAGCGGCGCGCCTTGAGCGGCAGGAAGTCTCCTCCCCGTTGCGCTGGACCTTCGACAGCGGTCCCCTTTATGGCTTCGATGGGAACGGACCGCAGCCCGAGCTCGCGGATGGAGGCACGACGGGCCTCCGGATGGACGTCCCACAGATTGACCATGTCCCGGTGGCCCATCGCCCGCACACGACGAACACGTGCGCCGGGACGCTCGCCGATCATTCGGTTAGCACCACTGGCGAAGGATCGGACCGGTGCCATGGCTGCGGAGATGACCGGCCCAGCCGCGTCCGCGAACGACGACGCCATTCCGGCAATCCTTGACCCGGCGCCGTCGTCCGTCGCCGGGCCAGCCCCCGGCACGACGTCTTCCGCCGTCAGCCCCGGATTTTCCTCGCTTGTCACACGACGAGCCTAAGGCCGTGACACACAAGCTGTCACATGCCGAGAGGACTCTTGCCGCGGATCCGGCGATCCAGGAGCATGGAGGAGAAGATGCCTGGCTGTGAGACCTGTCCGTGGTGCGAGGCGGAGCTTGTAGTGCGACTCGCTGGCGATTGCGAGTCCTGCCCGGAGTGCGGAACGACCTGGTCGTACGAACCGGAGACTGCGGACGAGATGCCCATCGCCGCCTGACGACAGCGCAGGTCAGTAGCGCGCGGCGGCCTCGGCAAAATCGTTCTCAGCAACCAGGCGCGCATAGGCAGGCTTGATGACACCGTTGATCAGACGCAGCCGCTCGTCGAACGGTGCGAACGCACTCTTCATCGCGTTGAGAGTCAGCCACTCCATCTCGTCGAGGCCGAAGTCGAAGACGCGCGACAACGTCTCGAACTCGCTGCTCATCGTCACGCCACTCATCAGACGGTTGTCGGTATTGACGGTCACCCGAAATCTCAATCGGCGCAACAGATCAATGGGATGCTGCTCGATTGCAGCCACGGCGCCGGTATGGACATTCGAGGTCGGACACATCTCGAGCGGCACACGCTGATCCCGAACGTAGGTGGCCAAGCGACCGAGAGCGACGTGGCCGCCCTCACTAACGCTGATGTCGTCGACGATGCGCACGCCGTGCCCAAGGCGGTGCGCGCCACACCACTGCAACGCCTCCCAGATGGAAGGCAGTCCGAAGGCTTCGCCGGCGTGGATTGTCAGATGGAAGTTCGCCTGGTGGATCAGGTTGAACGCATCCAGATAGCGCGTCGGCGGGTAGCCGGCCTCAGGTCCCGCCACGTCGAATCCGACCACTCCATCGTCGCGGTAACGGACCGCGAGCTCGGCAATCTCAACCGATCGCGCGAACTGACGCATCGCGGTAACGATGAGGCCCATGCGGATGCCGGTTTCCTCCTCGCCCTTTGCGAAGCCACGCAGAATCGCCTGGACGACCTGATCGGGTGACAAGCCGCCGTGCGTGCTCAGCTCGGGCGCATAGCGCACCTCGGCATAGACGACTCCGTCGCCAGCAAGATCCTCGGCGCATTCGACCGCGACGCGCTCGAGCGCGTCGGGCGTCTGAAGCACGCCGACGGTGTGCTCGAATCCTTCCAGATAGAGGACAAGGCTCTTGCGGTCCGCGCCGGCAGTAAAGAACTTCGCCAGCTCGACCGGGTCCGTTGTCGGCAGCCCGTCATAGCCGCATTCGCGCGCCAGGTCGATGACCGTGCTCGGTCGCAGGCCGCCGTCGAGATGGTCGTGGAGCAGGACCTTGGGCGCCTCGCGAATCGTCTCCGGCCGGATCATGGCCAGAAGGTTAGCGATGGTGGCAAATTGCAGGCAGGGTCTTGCGCTCGTTGTCATACTGGCCTCACGCGAATGCGGTCGGTCCCCCAGGGCCGATCGGCCGACACCGCCCCAGCGGTCGAGGCAGAGGAGGAACGCGTCGGCTGCAACCCGTGCCGGCAGCCGTGTTGAATGAGAAGAGTCGAAATCCATCGTCACCGCCGCCGTGGGCGGTGTTCGGGATGGAGGGAGGCAGGGATTTTGCGAGTCCGGTCCGGCGCTCAGAGAGCGTCCAGCCAGCGCGCCAGCCGGTCCCGGCATGCCGTCTCAGCCATCGGCATGGCAGCGCTGTTCGCCATCGTCGCCCAGCTCGGCCCGGGATCGCTTGGCGCTGATCCCGTGCGGGCCGATAGCGCCCCCGTGCCGAAGGCCGTTTTCATCGTTGGTCCCACCGGTTCGCTGACCGACACCGACCTGACAGATGCGGAGCGGATGGCCAGCCAGGCCGAGGCTGCCGGCATGGAGGTCCATCGCGTCTTCTTCCCCCATGCGACGTGGGCCAACGTGCTGGCCAACATCCAGGGCGCGAACCTCGTCGTGTACATGGGTCATGGATACGGCTGGCCGAGCCGGTATACGAGCACTCTGACCGAGTCGCGGCAGGACGGCATGGGCCTCAACAGCTTCGACGGCAGTGGCCCGAACCAGTACACGTATTACGGCGCGAACCGCCTCAAGGAGAGCATCCGCCTCGCGCCCAATGCAATCGTGTACCTGAATCACCTCTGCTACTCGACCGGAAATGCCGAGCCGGGCATGGCCATCCCGACCCTCGACGTTGCCCGCCAGCGCGTCGACAACATGGCCAATGGCTGGCTGGCCATAGGTGCACGGGCCGTATTTGCTTATGTCTGGTGGCAGAGGCTGGATTACCCGGCAGCATTGATGAACACCGACCTGGCGATGGACGACCTGTTCATGACGCCGGCCAAGGGCGCCGCGGCGGGCTCGCCGGCTGGCTACGTGGGCTGGAATGAGACACGCTTCGATTCTGAGCGAACTCCGGGAGCCACCATCCACCTGGACCCTCACAAGAAATACGGCTACGTGCGTGCCGTGACGGGAGACCTGGGCATGACCGCTGCCGATTTCCGGTCCAGTGCGACCGGCAGCATCGGCGGCGGTAACGGTGGCGCACCAAACGAGCCGCCAACCATCACGTCGCTCACGGCAAGCGGCTCGACCCAGACGGCCGGGCTTTCGGACGGCGACCCGGTCTCGTTCCATCCGAACGGCGATGGGCTCGACGAGAACCTGGTCCTGACCCACACCGTCAGCCGGGCGGCAAACCTGGATGCCTCGGTGACCAACACGGCGGGCGACGTGGTCCGTACGTATTCGATCTGGTCTGCAGCAGGCACGACAACCTCGATCTGGAACGGCAGGAACAATGCCGGAGCAGTGGTGCCTGACGGTCGCTACACCCTGATCTATGTTCCACGCGACACCTCCGGCGTGACCGGCGACCCGGTCTCGATCGATGCCCTCGTGCTCACGGCCGCCAAGCTCGGTAAGCCGTCCTCGGCGGCTTTCTTTGCGCGCGACGCGGACCAGCTTTCGAAGGCAGTCAAGTTCGCTGTCACGGTCACGCACCCGGCGCAGCTCGGCGTCGACATAGTCGACGAGACCGGCACGACGGTGCGCACTCTGCGCGGCATGTCGGCGACCGGCGCGGCCAAGCTCGTCTTCAAGTGGGACGGCAAGACCGATTCAGGCTCCTGGGCGCCGGACGGTTGGTATCGCAGCGTCGTCACGGCCAGCACCGGCATCGGCACCTACTCCGAAGAGCGGACCTTCTACGCCGGCGCCTTCCGCATCACTCCATCCATCGACTCGCCGGAGCGGGGCGGAAGTCTGACGCTCAAGATCGTCACCACGGAGCCACTCAGCGGAGCACCAAGCGTCCATGTCAGCATGCCGGGTCAGTCCGATTGGCAGGTGACGGCCTCGAAGGTCGCGCGCAAGAAGTACAAGGTGACGCTCTCGCTGCCGACCGGTGGAGACGCGGGGACCGTGGAGCTCGATGTCTTGGGCACGGACAAGTACGGCGGCCACCAGGACACGACCCTGTCTCTGCCGCTGCGCTGAGCTCCTAGCCCAGCGCCGTTACGAACTCGACTAGCCGGTCGAGCACGTCCTCCAGCACGCTGATGAGACCGTGACGGACGCCCGGATAGGTAACCAGGCGCGCGTCTGGCAACAGGCTCACGGATTTGCGCAACAGGTCGATCCGGGCGAACTGATCCGCCTCGCCCGATAGCACCAGGACTGGGCAGCTGATGCTCGGCCAGTGCGCCGTGCGCAGATCTTCGGGATGGCCGGGCCGGTGGAGCGGATAGCTGAGCAGAACGAGCGCCCGCGGCATCGCTTCGGCAGCGAGGAGGCTGGCGACACGACCGCCGAAGGAATGGCCGCCTATCACCGCTCGTGGGTAGTCCTCGACCTGCGCCAGGTACAGGCCGGTCACTTCTTCTGCCTTGCGCACCGGCAGACCGACTGCGCGCGCGTCGAGCCCGCGACGGTCGAGGCCGCCGACGTAGGGGGCCATCGACGCAGCGTTGCCCGAGGCTCCGTGGGCGAGGTACACGATGCTGTCCGGCATGGCTTGAATTCCTTCTTCGGTTGAATCATGCTGACACGCTAGCTGTCACCGACCGGGTCGACGATGCGCGCATGGAAACGGCCCAGATCGTCGCACTCAGAGTCGCCCCTCCCCCGCCGGAGGCCTTGCCCGTGACGGTGGTTGACGATGCCATCGTCGTCGAGCGCCTGCGTTTGACGGACCGCGCTCTTGCCGCGTTCGTGGCGCAGCGGGCTCCGGACGATCGGGCCGAGCTGGTCGAGCGCGCACTGCGCATCGGCTTGCACGCGCTCCAGGACGCGGGCACGTCGATCGACGTCGACTTCGTGCGCCGCGAGTTCGATGCGTTACTAGAGCGCAACGCGTCGGCCAACGAACACGCTGCGCGCGAGCTCGACCAGGTTCTGCGAACGAATTTCGCGGATCAGGACGGCCGACTGCCGCGCACTCTCGAACGCTTCCTCGGCGACCGCGGGCAGCTGAACAAGTTCGTTTCAGACCTCTTTGACGAGTCCAAGCGTGACAGCGCCATCGGCCGCATGCGGCAGCTGCTCGGCACTTATTTCGACGGAGACGCGTCGCGACTGGCGCAGCTGCTCGATCCGACCCGTCTGGGTTCGCCGCTGCACCAGTTCAGGAACGAGATGACTCTTGGCTTCGAGAAGCTCAATGAGCGCCTCGCCGCCCTCGAGGCCGCCCAGATCGCCCGCATCGGCGAGCGATCCAAGTCGACGGCCAAAGGCGCGGACTTCGAGGATCTTCTCGAGGAGATGCTCGGCCAGACAGCGCGTGGGGCCGGTGATCTCGTCGAACGGACGGGGTCGGTCGATGGCGATGTGATTTGCTCCAAGAAGGGTGACTTCCTGTTGACCATCGATCCACAGTGGTGTCACGGGGCAGACTTGCGCGTCGTCATCGAGGCCAAGAACCGGCGTCTGTCGTGGCGTGAGGTCCGCGAGGAGCTCGACGCCGCGAAGCGCAACCGCGGAGCTGCCATGGCGCTCGCGATCTTCTCCCCGGAGCATGCGCCGACGGGCATCGAGCCGTTCGACCTCCGCTACGGACATGTCTTCTGCGTCGTGAACCCGGACGAGCCAGATCAGGCAACGCTTGACGCAGCGCTCCGCCTGGCGCGCCTCTATGCGCTGGCCACCGTATCGGGGCGCGAGGACACGCTGGATGTCTCTCGCGTCCTGGGTGCCGTATCGGCGATCAGGAACGAGCTGGAAGCACTGCGTCGGCTGAAGACCCAACTGACATCAATCCGCGGCACCGCCGGTGAGGTGGCGCTGGGCCTGGATCGAATGCGCGAGGCCATTCTGGCCAGGGTCGCCGATGCAGAGGCACAGCTTCAGACGCGAAGCGACGCAGCCTGATCGTCGCCTGCCGACTCCACTCAGTGGGCGACGAGCACCGGGCAGCTGCTGTGGTAGACGACGAAATCCGAAACCGAGCCGAGGAGGAATTGGCCGGCGCGGTCCAGGCCGCGGGTACCGACGACGATCAGGTCCGCGCCCTCCGCCTCGGCCGCGGCGACGATGCCCTGACCTGGCTCGCCCGTCCAGAGCAGGAATGCGGCCTCGGCGCCTCGCATACGTGCTCGCTCAACGATGTTGAGTAGTGGGCCTTCTCTGCTGGCACGCTGCTGGTCGATACGTATCCCGCTTGGATAGGGCACGACCGGTCCACCGCCCGGCTTGCCGGGGTCGAGCACGTTGACGACCAGCAGCCTGGCGCCAATCGACGCGGCGAGATCGATCGCCTGGTCAGTGGCGACCTCCGAGGCACCGGTCAGATCCGTCGCCAAAAGGACGGTCTTGATCTTGCTCGGTTGTGTGCGAGGTGTTGCCAGCTCGGGGTCGTTCTTGCGCGCCTGCTCGAGCGAGATGGCTTCGCTGACCATGCCAAGGTCCTCGCTCAATCGTGCCGGTCGAACTGCATTGCCATTGATGAATGGTCGGCGGACGTGGCCCGAAGGCGACAGTGACGTTCGGCCCTATTGAGCGTGACCCAAGGTGCGGCAAGGCACGGAAGTTGAGCCGGCTCGGTTCATTGACACCCGCCCGAACCGGTAGCAGCGGCTTTACGAGGGACGCCGCTGCTACGCTCTAAAGGATGCCGATCCAGGAGTCATCACTGCTGCCGCTCCATGACTTCCTGGCTCGCCTCAAGGCCCGTCAGGCCGAGCAGACGGACGAGGGGCTCGACGCCATCCGCGCGAGCTTCGTGCGGATGGTTGCCGCCTACGGGGCTCGCGGGGCACGACTGATCGTGGACAGTCCGCCTCTCGTGCCGACTGACATAAGCGCCGGGAGTCTTGCCTCGGCCGACGGCCCAGCGCCGGCCACGTTGATTGAACGGGCGGTCGATGTCGGTTCGAATCAGCGCAACGCCACCAGGCTGCTCGTGGACTCAGATTTGCCAGACGACATCGATCGGCTCGTCGATGCGGTCGAGCTGTCAGTGACCGCGGCCTGGGCCGAGCTGGAGGCAGCCGGCCAGCGTCGCCAGCTCGAGGCGCTCGACGGTGCCGTGCGCGGCATAGCCACGATCTCCTCGGTCGAGCGTGTGCTCCAGCTGATCGTCGACCGCGTGCGCGAGCTCGTACGCGCGCAGTACGCCGCACTCGGGATAGTCGGGACCTTCGGCCAGATCGAGCAATTCATCACCAGCGGCATCGCGCCCGACGCCCGCGCCCAGATCGGTATGCTGCCGCGAGGCCACGGCCTGTTGGGCCTGATAATTCGCGAGGATCGCTCGATCCTGATCGACAACATCGCGACGGACGAACGCCGCTACGGCTTCCCACCGAACCATCCCGAGATGCGTTCGTTCCTGGGCGTTCCCGTCCATACGAAGGGCCACTCGGTAGGCAATCTGTACCTCACCAATCGCATCGGCGGCGGCTCATTCAGCGAAGGCGACCTCGAGCTGGTTGAGCGCTTTGCGCTGCATGCGGGCATCGCCATCGAGAACGCCCGGCTGCACGAGGAGATCGGCCGCCTGGCCATCGTCGAGGAACGCCAGCGCATCAGCCAGGACCTGCATGACTCGATCATCCAGAGCCTGTACGCGATCTCACTTTCGCTGGAAGACCTGCCCGATGTCATCACCGAGGACCCGCACGAGGGCGCTTCGCGCGCCGACAAGGCGATCGACTCGATTGACGGCACGATCCGCGATATCCGCAACTTCATCATGGGCCTTCAGCCCGAGATGCTCGCCGACGCAGACCTCGCCACGGGCCTCCAAACGCTCGCGGCAGAATTCGAAGGGAACACTCTGATCGATCTCGAGCTGGCGGTCGACCCGCTGTTGCCGGAGCCGGCCCGCGTGCACTCGGCTCACGTCCTCGCAATAACACGTGAAGCGCTGAGCAACATCGCGCGCCACTCCGGCGCGACTCGAGCGTCACTGTCACTCGCGGCGCGCGACGGCACGATGCGGTTGGTGATCGGCGACAATGGCCGGGGCTTCGACGTCAGCGAAGCTCGCAGCAGCCGCCAGCGCGGCCTGACCAATCTCTATGCGCGGGCTGAGGCAGTCGGCGGCACCATGAAGTTGAATAGCGAACCAGGTGCCGGGACTCGGCTCGAGCTCGCGATCCCCATCGCGACCCAAGCGTCGGGCGCTCCTGGTGATTGAGGGAGAGCGCGAGACTTTAATGACCAGCCCACAGACCCCCGAGCGACAGCTGCGCCTGCTGGTGGTCGACGATCACGAGGTCGTCCGCCAGGGACTCGTCGCCATGCTCAGCAGGCGGCCAAACTTCCAGGTCGTGGCCGAGGCAGGTACCGTCGCCGAGGCGATGGATGCAGCGCGCCGGTTCGAACCGGAGCTCGTCATCATGGACGTGCGTCTGCCTGACGGGTCGGGCATCGAGGCGTGCCGCGATATCCGCGCCGAGCTGCCCTCGACCCGCGTCGTGATCCTGACCAGCTATCCGGACGAGGAGGCGGTCTTCTCGGCAATCGTCGCCGGCGCGAGCGGCTACCTGCTCAAGCAGGTCCGTGCGCGCGACCTCGTGGCCGCGCTCGAAGCGGTCGGCCGCGGCGAATCTCTGCTCGATCCGGCCGTGACCGAAAAGGTGCTCGAGCGGGTGCGGCGCATCGCGACCGGTGGCGCCACGGACGAGCTCGCGCAGCTGACCTCGCAGGAGCAGAAGATCCTGCTCCTGGTGGCGGAAGGCAAGACCAACAAGGAGATCGCGGCGGACGTCTTCCTCTCCGACAAGACGGTCAAGAACTACGTCAGCTCGATCCTCTCGAAGCTGAACCTCCAACGCCGCGCCCAGGCCGCCGCATATCTGGCCAAGCGGCACTCGACGTCGGACTAGCCGCGTTTCAGCCTCACTAGCAAATGCGCATCGTTTCCGCCGCTGAGGCAGTAGCCGGGATCAACTCCGGCGACCAGGTCTGGATCCACGGCGCGGCGGCAACCCCGTCCGTGCTGCTCGACGCCCTGGTTGCGCGTGCTCCCGAGCTGCGCGACGTCAGGATCCTCCATTTCCATATCGAGGGGCCCGGGCCGCACCTCGCGCCAGAAATGGCCGGTCACTTCTTCCATCGCGCACTTTTCATCGGCCCCAACGCCCGCCGCGCGATAAACGAGGGTCGCGCGGAGTACATACCCGCCTTCCTGTCCGATGCATCGACGCTGCTTCGGCGCGGCATCCTGCCTCTCGATGCGGCGCTGATCAACGTCTCACCGCCCGACCGGAACGGCTATTGCTCGATGGGCACGTCGGTCATCGCGCTGCCGGCTGCCATAGACACGGCCAAAGTGGTCATTGCCCAGGTCAATCGAGCTATGCCGCGGACGCTGGGCGACAGCTTCGTCCATGTCGACGACATCGATCTCGGGGTCGAAGTCGATGTGCCGCCCTATACAACGCAGCTGGCCGAGGTCGGCGAGATCGAGGCAAGGATCGCTGGCTACGTGGCCGACCTGGTGCCCGACGGCGCGACCCTCCAGATGGGCATCGGCGCGATCCCGTCGGCCGTGGCGACCGCCCTGCGCGACAAACGCGACCTGGGCATCCACACCGAGATGATGACCGACGTTGTTCTGGATCTCGTGGAGCAGGGCGTGGTTACGGGGCGCCAGAAGGAGATCAACCGCGGCCGCGTCGTGGCTACCTTCATGCTCGGATCGCAGCGGCTGTATGACTGGGCGGCCGACAATCCGATGGTCGAGATGCGGCCCGCCGAATACACAAACGACACGGCCATCATCCGCCGCTTCCGAAAGATGGTGGCGATCAACTCGGCGATAGAGATCGACCTGACCGGTCAGGTCTGTGCCGACTCGATCGGCTCGCGGATGTACAGCGGCGTAGGCGGGCAGATGGATTTCATCCGCGGCGCGGCACTGGCCGACGAAGGGCGGGCGATCATCGCGATCTCGTCGACCGCTGCCGGCGGCAAGATCTCGCGCATCGTCCCCTATCTCGCACAGGGCGCCGGCGTGGTCACGACGCGCGCCCACGTGGAGACCATCGTCACCGAATGGGGAGTGGCGGAGATGCACGGCCGCTCCATTCCCGAACGCGCGCGTCAGCTGATAGCGGTAGCCGATCCGCGCTTCCGTGACGAGCTGACAGCCGAGGCGCGCCGAGCCCTATTCATCTGAGCGGCCCGTCCGGCGGGGAAACGGCACGTGTGCCGGAAACGTCAGCGGCTTGCCGCCTGGGCGACGAGCGCGCCGCCGGCAGTGATTTCAGAGCCCGGTGCGGCGTGTGGCCCCGTGACCAGAACCTCGCCCACCTCGTCGCCTTGCTCCGTCGCGCCGCGCAGCACGTACCAGTGATGGATGGGCACGTCGCCGCTCGAGAGCATCGCTGAGATCGTGCAGTAGCGACTGGCTGACAGCTCGATCGCGCGCTTGATGGAATCGCCGTCAACGCCGGTGCCCTCGACCTCGTGGACGATTCGGATCTCCGTGAACACCCGCGGGTACTCGTCGCGCTGGTCGCCATCGACGCGCACCCGGTAGGATGACACCGGCTGGCGCTTCTTGCGCAGGATGGATAGAACGTCCATCGCCGTGCACGCGCCCAACGCAGCAAGCAGAACCTCTGTCGGACGCGCCGCCGAGTTGCCCTCCTCGTCGTCGAACATCACCGCGTGGCCGGACGCCGTGCCCGCGACAAGGCGCAGGCCCGGGCCGGCAGCAGTGATCGTGACCCGCTTGGGAGCCATGGTCGGCAGCGTAGCCAGAACCCGTCCCCACTACGAAGCGCCGAAACGACCGGACGCGTGTGCCAAACGGCCTACCCCGTTCGGTACCGCGCGCCACGTCTCGCGACACCGTCGCGCTGCGACGCTTGCGGGCGTGACCATGAGCGACCCGCCGCGCTACCAGGCGACAGTTGCCAACCGGCCTGCCACCTCGGAACGCTTCAGAGGAAGCCGGCGGTGATCAAGCCCATCGTCGCAGGCGAACCAGCCTCAATCAGGTCTTCCATCTTCCAGTAGGGAGTACCGATGACTTTCCATCGTCGCTACCTGGCGTGGGGCGTATTCCTGATCTGCCTGGGCATCGTCCCGCTCGGCGTCCAGCTCGGATGGATTGATGCCCGCACGGCCGCGAGCATCCTTCGTCTGTGGCCGCTGATCCTGGTCGGGATCGGGCTCAGCCTGGTCTTGCGCATGACCCGCTATCGGGTGCTGGGGGGCGTTCTGTCGGCCGCCGTCATGGGACTCGTCATAGGCGTCTTCTTCGCTGGCGGCCTCGCGTCGGCGGCTTTCGTATGCGCCGGCGCGGATCCGACGGGTGCGCCCCATACCCGGGCCGGGTCTTTCGCCACCCAGGCCGGGTCTTTCGCCGGGCCGACCGCCAACGTAAACATCGAGCTCACCTGCGGTGAGATGACCCTCGCGCGCAGCGGCGAGCAGGCGTGGTCTGTCTCCGTGGCCACTGACGACGGTGCCCCGATCGTGCTGGCAGACGCCGATTCCCTCGATCTGCGCTCCGCCGACGCGCGCTTCGTCGGGCCATTCCCGGGCGGTTCCAACGAACGCTGGGACGTGAGCCTGCCAAGCTCCACGACCATCGCAGCGGGAGTCACGCTCAACGCAGCGTCGGGCGAGCTCGCCTTCGGCAACGGCGCGCTCAGCCACGTAAGCGCCACGTTCAACGGCGCCGACTCACTCCTCGACCTGCGCGGCGCGGCGGCCGACTCGAGCGTCAGCGCAACGCTCAACGCAAGCTCTGTCCGGCTGATGTTGCCCGAAAGCGCGGTTCAGGCAAGCCTCACGCTGAACGTCGCATCGCTGACCGTCTGTGTCGCGCCGACGAGCGCGCTGCTCATCCACTACTCGAACACTCTCGGCTCGGACAACTTCGCGGCGGCCGGTCTGCAGGGCGGCGGCGAGAGCTGGGCGACGCCAGGCATCGTCCCCGCCGCGTCGGAGCTACACATCACCAGCAACCTGTCGACCATCAGGCTCGATAGATCGGGAGAATGTCAGTGAACCACCTGTATCGGTCGCCTGACGACCGCATCGTCGCCGGGGTGGCCGGTGGCATGGCCGAGACCTACGACATGGATCCGGCGCTCGTCCGCGTGGGCTGGGCCTTCTTGATTCTCGTCACGGGCGGGCTGTTCCTGCTCCTGTACCTGGTCATGGTCGTCGTCGTTCCACTCCGGCCTGCCGACGCAGGCCTGTGGACGGATGGGGCGGCGACCGGCGCTGCTGAGCCGGCGGGTCCCGACGGCCAGCCGGGCGCCTCGGCTCCGGACCAGCCCGCTGCGACCACAACGCGATCGTCTCGGACTTATCGCGCCGGATACTACGGCCGACGCCACGAACACAGAGAGGGGGCCGGGGCGCTCGCCGTGGGTTTGATACTGATCGTCGTCGGCGCATCATTCCTCCTGCGGCAGTACCTCCCCTCCCTGGACTTCAGCCTCATCTGGCCCGTGATCGTCATCGCCGGCGGAGCGCTCCTGGTTGTCGCCTCCCTGGGCCGGTCGGACCGACAATCGTGAACACGGATCGCAAGGCGGTCGCGGCGCCAAAGACGCGGCGCGAGCGACGCGCCGCACAACGGGCGGAGCGAGGGACGCAACGGACGACGAAGCAGAAGGCGGTGGTCTGGCGCTCCCCAATGGTGATCCTCACCGTGGCCGCACTCGCCGTCGGAGCGATCGTCATCGGCCTCGCGCTCGCGAGCGGGCCGAGTGCGCCGACTGAGACGCTCACGGCCCCGATCGCGGCTGTTCCTGCCGGTCTGTCCAATGGGCGGGCGCTGGGCAGTCCTGATGCGCCGGTCACGGTGGACGTGTGGGCGGACTTTCAGTGTCCGGGATGCATGCAGCTCGCCACGCGAGTAGAACCGCCGATCGTCAGCCAGCTGGTGGTACCCGGCTACGCTCAGATCGTCTTCCACGATGCCGCCTTCCAGGGTCGCAACGTAACCAGCTCATGGGACGAGTCGGTGCAATCGGCGGCGGCGGCGCGCTGCGCCGCGGACCAGGACCGCTTCTGGGAGATGCACGACTGGCTGTTCACCAACTGGGATGGCGAGAACATGGGCGGATTCCGGCCCGCGCGGTTACGCCAGATAGCCGAGAGCGCCGAGCTGGACATGACGGCCTACGACGGCTGCATGGCCGTCGGCGACAAACAGAGCGCGGTCAACGCCGAGACGGATCTGGCTACCGCGGACGGCGTCCAGCAGACGCCGACGATCTTGCTCAACGGCGTGGAATACACGGGTCAGCTCACAGTCAAGGACCTGGGCGACGCGATCATGGCCGCAGCAGCCGGCGCCTCCCCGGCGCCCGCTGCGTTTTCGGATGCCGCTCCGTGGACAGCGGCGTATTGAGCGTCACGTGGCATCCCGGCTGGCGGGCCCGATCGAGGAACTGTCGTACGCTTCATGCGTTGGGAATCACCATTGGTCGGGATCGGCGCCCTGAGCCGGCTGGAGGCGCCACGTGACAGCTAACCGCAAACCAAACGCGAATACGCCAGATACCCGACGCGAGCGTCGCGCTGCCCAGCGCTCGGAGCGTTCGGGTCAGCGGAACGCCCCACGGAAGGGCGCGCAGCCGGCGTGGCGCTCTCCCATCGCACTCATGACCGGGGCGGCGCTGCTCGTCGGCATCGTGGTCATCGCGTTCGCCTTCGTGAGCAAACCGGCGGGTCCCGCGTCGCCATCTGGCGGGTTGATCGCGCCGACCACCACGATTCCTACCGAACTCGTCGACGGCCGTTCCATGGGCTACGCGGAGGCGCCGGTCACCTTGGACATCTGGGCAGATTTCCAATGCCCGTACTGCGGCCAGGTCGCGCGGCTCATCGAGCCTGCTCTGATCGACCAGTACGTGGTCCCGGGTTACGTACGCCTCGTGTTCCACGATCTCGCATTCCTCGGGCAGTCATCGAGCAGCGGCTGGGACGAGTCCGTGGAGGCGGCCTCGGCCGCGCGTTGCGCAGCCGATCAGGGGCTGTTCTGGCAGATGCATGACTGGCTCTTCGCCAACCAGGCGGGCGAGAATGCCGGGGGGTTTGCCGAAGACCGCTTGCGCTCGATCGCCGAGGCCGCGGGTCTGGACATGGGCGCCTACGACAGCTGCATGGCCGCGGGCGACAAGCAGGCTTCGGTCGAGTCGGACACGTCTGACGAGTTCGCCGCGGGCATCCACTCGACGCCGACAATCAAGCTCAACGGCTCCCTGTACACGGGCCGCCTGACGCTCCCCGACATCGAGGGCGCAATCAGTGCCGCAGTTGGTTCAGCAACCCCCGCACCCAATGCGCCGGCTCGGAGCACGAGCGCACCGTGATCACCCGGCGCGTACCGGCACGCAGGCTGCTCGGGATTCATCCCGGCCTGATCCTGGCCGCCCTCGACGCGGTCGGACTTCTGGTCGCCGGCTACCTGGCGGTCGTCGAGCTATCGGGCGGTATTCCCACCTGCGGAATCATCGAAGGCTGTGAGCAGGTAGCGAAGAGTCAGTACAACAACTTCCTCGGCGTTCCGGTCGCCGTCTTCGGCGTCATCCTGTCGATCACCCTGCTCAGCCTGGCAATTGCGTGGTGGAAGACGGACATCTATGGCCTTCTTCTGGCGCACTACGCGCTGTCGCTCATAGGCGTGATCTTCGATGGCTACTTCCTGTACCTGCAAGTGTTCGTCATAAAGGCCGTGTGCATCTGGTGCCTGGCGTACGAGCTTTCGCTCCTCTTGCGTTTCCTTATCGCGGCCTTGGTCTATTTCAGGCAGCCGAAACCAGGTGAGCCATGACAGCGTTGACCGTCCTTGTCGCGACCGATGGGTCCGAGTGCGCCCAGGTAGCGATCGATCTCGTGCGCACCACGCACTGGCCGGAAGGCTCGGTCGTGCACATTGTCACCGTTGTCGACCACGCTCCGAGCTCGCATTCCATAAGCCCGCTTACCGATACGGCTGAACGCCCTGAATTGTCGGCGCCGATGATCGGCGGCATCGCCCAGGAGCTCAACGGCGCCGCCTCGTCAATGGCCGATTTCAGGGGCCAGGATCGAGACTCATGTGCTCAGCGGCCGGCCCGCAACCGCCATCGTTGAGGAGGCTGAGACGGTCCGTGCGGACGTCATCGTGGTCGGCAGCCGTGGACACGGAACGATCGGCTCGATGGTCCTGGGCTCCGTCAGCGCAGAGGTTGCCGATCACGCGCACTGCCCGGTGATCGTCGCCCGCAAGAGCTCCCTTTCGCGAATCGTGCTCGGCGTTGACGGCTCGGAGTTCGGCGATCGCGCTGAGGGGGTGCTCCGGACGTGGCCGATCTTTGCCGGCAGCACGATCGACGTTCTGTCCATCGCGAACGTGGATCCATCGTGGACGTCAGGCCTCGCCCTCAGCGCGTATGCCGGCAGCTTCGACTACTCCGACAGCGAGCGCGCGATCGTTATCGAACATCAGCGCTGGGCAGACGACGCCGTCCAGCGTCTGCGTGCGGCCGGAATGAACGCGGAAGCACGCCTCGTCGAGGGTGATCCGGCCGCTGAGCTGCTGCGCAGCGCGAATGAGAGCGATGCCGACCTCATAGTCGTCGGCACGCACGGTCGCACAGGCGTACGGCGCACGCTCGCCGGCAGCGTTGCGCGCAACGTGCTGCTCCACGCCCACTGTTCCGTGCTTGTGGTCCGCGAGACGCGCCAGGACGCCTCGCCGACTACTCCGCCAGGACCCGCGCCGGATGACGCCGACCGAGGCGCGTAACGCGGCGATCCTGGAGGCGCCCGCGCCCATCGAGCAGCGGCCCCTCCACATTGCTCCGCGCGATCCGTCCGCGCCCGGGCCAGCAGAGCTCCTCATTCGTGTTACCGCCTGCGCCGTGTGCCGGACTGACCTCCAGATCTGCGAAGGAGACCTTCCACCGCATCGCCAGCCGGTGGTACCGGGCCACCAGGTGGTCGGCCGGGTCGCGGCGGTCGGCAGCGACGTCGATGGCTGGCAGGTCGGCGACAGGGCCGGCATTGGCTGGCTGGCGTCGTCATGTGGGGACTGCGAGCTATGCGAGCGGGGCCTCGAGAACCTCTGCCCGAATGCCCGCTTCACGGGCTGGGACACCGACGGTGGCTACGCTGGCTGGCTGACAACAAACGCAGACTTCACATTCCACCTCGGCATGGAGCTGGACGATCTCGATATTGCCCCGTTGCTTTGCGGCGGCGTAATCGGCTATCGGTCGCTGCGACTGTCGGGTGTCCGACCCGGCGGCAAGCTGGGTCTGTTCGGGTTTGGAGCTTCGGCATCGTTGACCATCCAGGTCGCAACTCAGCGGGCCATGGAAGTGTTCGTCGTGACGCGCTCGCAGGCCGAGCAGGAGCGCGCCCGCCGGCTCGGTGCGAAGTGGGTCGGTGGCTTCGACGAAGCGCTGCCCCTGGCCCTCGACGGTGCGATCACCTTCGCGCCGGTGGGCGCCGTGGTGATAGCCGCGCTGCGCTCGCTCACGCCCGGCGGAACTGTGGCCATCAATGCCATCCACCTCGACGGCGTGCCTGCTTTTGACTACGACCTGCTGTGGCGCGAGCGATCTCTCAAATCCGTGGCCAACTACACCCGCGCGGACGCGCGCGAGTTCCTGGACCTGGCGGTCCAGATCCCGATACGGACGGAGATCGACGTAAAGCCCCTGAGCGCCGCGAACGAGACCCTCGGCCAGCTCAAGACCGGCAGTCTCAGCGGTACGGCAGTGCTCCGCCCCTAAATAGAAAGCGGGCCGGATGACCCACGACACCCGGCCCGCTGATCACCGGCTGGCTGCGACAGTCGGTGCGAAACGAACAACTTTCTCGTGTGGGGCAACCTGAGCTGCCTCTCACGCTTCGCCCAGTGTGTGTCGCGGCGCGTGTGGCCGACAGTGCCATCGGTACTGAACGGAGCCAGACCGTTCGGTCCCGCGCCACAGCGACGGTTGTCGCGTGGCCGCGCACGCGGAGACGGTCTAGGCGCCCGGCAGCGGTACGAGTCCGCCACGCATCTCGGGCCTCGTCGCGGGCGCGCGGCCCGCCGCCGGATGGACGCGGACGAGGGAGCTCAAGATGTCCGGCCAATGGCGATAGAGCAGGTGGTGGCCCTCATCGACGAACAGGCGCAGCTGCGCGCCGGGAATCGACTCGGCGAGGTGGGCGGACATGCCGATGGGCACCGTCCGGTCATGGGCGCCATGCCATATCTCTACGCGAACCTGGATCTCGGAAAGATCGAAGCCCCACGGTCGGGCCAGCACGAGTGCTTCGTCGTACATCCCTCGCCCACCCTGGCGATACAGCTCAACGGAGTTGGCGATCATCTGGCTGCGCAGCTCCGGCTCGGACAGCGCCTCCTGGTCAGCTGCACACATGTCGGCCACTGACTGTTCGAAGAATCTCTCCGCGTCGCGTCGCTGGGCGCGTCCCCAGTGCCAGAGCGCGAGCCGGATCACCCACGGCGCGCGGCCCGCCGCGCGCACGGCGTTGCGATCGAAGCGACGCAGGTAGTCATGTCGCTTCGTGTCGGCAAGCGGTGCCGCGCCGCTGACGATGATGATTGAATCGACGCTGTCGGCCATCCGACGGGCGCATGCCAGGGCGTACGGTCCGCCGCCCGACCAGCCGACGATTGAGAAGTGGTCCAGACCGAGCTGATCCGCTGCTTCGCGGACATCATCTGGCCAATCGAGCAGTCGGCGCCCGGGCTTGGGAGTCGACAGCCCTATCCCGGGTCGGTCCATCGCGATCAGCCGCACTCCCTGTTGGCGCGCCGTCTCCGCGGGCGGGCACACGACGCGCGTCGTGCCGAAGCCGTGGAAGAACAGGACCGGCGTGCCCAATGGATCGCCGGAGTCCCAGTATCCGAGCCAGCGACCGTCACGCAGGCGTATGCGCCTGTCCATTTCGGGCGCCTCGGGCGCCGTGGTGTGCGTGAGCTGCGTGTCAGCGAGCGCCGAATCACGAAGCAGTGCCATGTGCCTCCCAGTTAGAAGTGAGCATGCGTAGTATGGCAAGCGTTCGCAAAGAGGGAGAGAGGGGTATGCGCAGCGGTTGGAACGCCGTCATCGCTGAGATGGCCGGAACCTTCCTGTTCTTCTTCGTCGGAATTGGCGCAATAGGGGCCCTGGCCTTCGTCAATGGAAACAATCCGGTCGACCCAGCCTCCGCTCTTGTCGTCACTGCACTTGCCCATGGCGTCACGCTCGCCGTCCTTGTCAGCGCCCTTGGAGCTGTGAGCGGCGCCCACTTCAATCCCGCCGTCACGTTCGCGATCTGGGTCTCCGGCCAGATGCCATGGCGCCGAGGCATCGCGTACGTCCTTGCCCAGCTCATCGGCGCGATCCTGGCAGCATGGCTGCTGTGGGCCGTCATTCCCAGCGAGACGTTCCGCGCCAACCTGGGTATTCCGCGACTGTTCGACGGCGTGACACCGATCGCTGGCATCATCATCGAGGCCGTGCTGACCGTCATCCTGCTCATCGCAGTCTTCGGCACGGCCGTAGATCCGCGAGCGCCGAAGGTCGGAGGCCTGGCGATCGGCTTCGCCGTGGCAGCGGACATCCTCATGGGCGGCGCGCTGACCGGTGCGGCGATGAACCCGGCGCGCTGGTTCGGTCCGGCTGCGGTCACGTTGAACTGGGAAAACAGCTACGTATGGATCGTCGGTCCGCTCGTCGGGGCAGGAATCGCGGCGCTCATGTACCGCTACCTGTTCCTGCCCGAGGCGGACCTGATGCGAACGCCGGCCGATCCCACTGCCTGATCGGACAGCCAGACGCCGAGCGCATCGATCGACTACTCGGCGGACTGCGCACACCTGCCGACCCAACCGCCTGAGGCGGCACAAATCTTCATAATCCCTCCGCAACGCAGCTGCGCAGGCGAGAGCGCGGGCCAGATCGGGACGCGTCACCAAACTTACTGATCAATGGCGAGGCCACGCCGCCAGCGTGGGCACACGGTGTACCTGCCTGCCGTCCGGCCCGTCGTCGAATGACACACGGCACTCAGACATATCAGCCAGCGATGACACACTCGCGGTTGAGATGCCCAGCCATTCGCCACGCACCGCCCTGGTGCACCGACCACGGTCAACACTCCGCCTCATCCAGGAGCACCTCAACCGCTGGATGCTCGGCTACGTCACTGCGGCCATCGTCGGTGGACTCGTACTAGGCAGCGCCCTGGAGGGAGTCACCAAGACGCACGCCAGCACGGTCAGCGGACTGACGACGGTCGCCGTGTTCCTGATCATCTACCCGATGATGGTCAACGTCCGCTTCGAGGCCCTGAGGCGGGCGGGGCGGAACGTCCGCGGGATCGGCATCGCGCTCTTCTTCAACTTCGTCTGGGCGCCAATCGTTGGTTGGCTGCTGGCCACGGTTTTCCTGCCCGATCCGCTCCTGGCCCTCGGCTTTCTGCTCGTCATGGTCGTGCCCTGCTCGAGCATGGCCATCGGCTACACCGGGCTCGCCAAGGGCGACCTCGAGCTGGCCACGGTCGTGGTCGCGCTGAGCTTCGTGCTCGCGATCGTGGCCGTGCCGCTGTGGATGACGCTGTTCGCGAGCAGCTACGCGGTGGCGGTGCCGATGAGCGACCTCATCAGCTCGATCCTGACCGTGCTCGTGGCGCCGATGCTGCTTGGCTATGCCACCCGGCGAGTGCTGCTGCGGCGGCTGGGCGCTGAGCGCTTCGCGGCCATTGGGCCGCTCTTCCCGACGCTGTCGCTGCTGGGCATGTACGCCATCGTCTTCCTGATCTTCTTCGGCAAGGCGGCGCTAATCCTCGATCGCTGGCAGACGGTCGCGCTCCTGCTCATTCCCAACGCCCTCTTCATCGGCCTGAGCCTGCTCGTGCTTACCTGGCTCGATCGGCGCCTGGGCCTGGGCTATGCGGAGCACATGGCGGTCGCGTTCACGAGCACCGGCAAGAACAATGGCACTGCGATCGCCATCGCGACGACCGCGTTCTCGCCGCTGGTGGCCATCCCGGCCGCCACTATGCCCATCTTCCAGATCCTGCTGATGGTCCTGTACCTGCGCGCCGCACCCAAGCTGCGCTTGCACTTTGCGCCCGATAGCCGGACCAGCGGCCAGGTCCCGGTCGTGGGAGCCATCTGATGGCAAGCCCGATAGAAGCGCTCGCGCCGTCGGCCCAGCAGTGCGGGCATAGTCGGCCGCCCATCGGCGCCGTCGGCGACTCCTGGTCGCACTGACCCTCGCGCATCGGCGGTACTCGCGCTCGAGGTCTTCGGTGGCCTGCTGAGTGGCAGCCTGGCGCTATTGAGCGATGCGACCCATGTGCTCGTCGACATCGTCGCCCTCCTCGTGGGGCTCGGCGCGGCACGCTTCGCGACCCGCGCCCCGAACGACGCCCATACATACGGCTTTCACCGCATGGAGACGATCGGCGCGCTGGCCAACGCGGTGCTCCTGATCGCGGCGTCGGCGGTCGTGTTCGTCGAGAGCATCAATCGCCTGCTGGCACCGTCGGACGTCGATGCGCCGGCAGTGCTGCTCATCGCCACGATCGGGTTCCTGGTCAACAGTGGCTCCGCGCTGATCGTCCACGGTGCCGAACGGCGCACCGCGGCGACGCGCGTGCTCGTCGTGCACCTGGGTGGCGATGCCCTGGGTTCCCTGGCGGTGATCGTCTCGGCAATCATCATCATGGCCGGCGGGCCGGCGGCTGCCGATCCGGCGGCAAGCATGTTCATCGCGCTCCTGCTCGCTTTGGCCGGCTTCCGACTCCTCGGCGGGATCATCCACCTGTTGAGCGAGGGTGTGCCCGCGGGCATCTCGCTCGGTGCGGTGAGCGCGGCGCTGCATGCCATTCCGCGGGTCAAGGCGGTCCATGACCTGCACGTTTGGGCGCTCGCAGAAGACATTCCCCTCGTGTCGGCCCATTTGGAGACCGACTTTGACGCTGATCGGCACGAGATTCTTCCAGAACGCGACCGATGCCCTGCGCCGAATCGGCGTCGACCACACAACCCTCCAGCTCGAGCCAGAGCCGTGCGGCCAGGGTCGCCCCGCGGTGCCGTCGCGCCGGCAATTGATCACGATCGAACCGCAACCACAGGAGTGACTCCGATGAACGACACCACGATCCTTGAGCAGGCGCTCGAGTTCCACGGCCACAAATGCTGGGCCAGCACCGCCGGCGTCCGGCTTGGATTGGCGGCGATGCGCGAGCTCGGGGTGACCCGGGCGGGCGCCAAGCAGCTCCACGCGATCATCGAGACCGGCGACTACCACGGCGGAATGTGCTTCGGCGACGGCATCCAGTTCACGACCGGCTGCACCTTCGGTAAGGGCAACATAGAGAAGATCGGGCGAGGGCAAGTTCGCCGTCACCCTGGTCGACAAGGCATCGAGCCGGGCTGTTCGCGTCGCCTACCGACCGACCCTCCAGCCGCAGATCAAGGCGACGCCGGTCATGCAGAAACGTGCCGCAGGCGTGCCGCCGACCCAGATACCCGAAGAGGAGCAGATGGAGGTTGTCCACCTCGTCTGGGACGTGCCTGCCACCGAGATCATGACCGTCGGTCCAATCGAGGGGCGTGAGTGGAGCGAGCCCGAGGAGGTGGTCCGCTTCGCTGTCTGCCCGCGCTGCCGCGAGCTCGTCGCCGAGCCCTACCTGCGCGTCGTCGAGGGAACGAGTGCTCTGCGGCGCCTGCTCGGGTTACCCGCGCTGAGTCAGCGCCTGGCGGCCCGAAAGCAATGATGCTCTACGTCGTCGGAGGCCTGACGGTATTCGTCGGCTCGGGCGTCATGGCGATGGCTGGGCTGGGTGCCGCATTCCTGTTCGTGCCTCTGTTCTACTACCTTGGCCTACCGCTCGGCGAGGCGACTTCGACCGCCCTGCTGCTCAACGCCGTGAGCCTCTCGGCCGCGACCGTCTCCTACGCCCGCGGCGGCCTGATCGACTGGCGCGCCGGCATTCCGGTGCTCATCGCGGCGGTGATCCTGGCCCCGTTAGGAGCCGCCATCACCCCGCACGTCGACAAGGATCTTCTGCTCGCACTGTTCGTGGGCTTCCTCGTCTTCGCCGGGGCGATGATGCTCTTCTACCGGCCGCGCACCAACGCCCGGGACCGTGGCCCCGCCGCTGAGGCCGGCATCGGAGCCGCGCTCGGCAGCATCGCCGGCTTCCTGGGCGGACTGCTCGGCGTCGGCGGCGGCAACATCATCCTGCCCGGACTGACTTGGCTCGGGCTGCCGGCCAAGGTCGCCGCCGGCACGACAGCCCTCGCCGTCGTGTTCGCCTCGCTGTCGGGATTCCTCGGCCACGTGGCGCTGGGTGGACTCGACCCTGTATTCCTGGTCACGATGGCGCTCCTCGCGACCAGTGGCTCGCTCGTCGGCGCGCGCGTGATGCAGACGAGACTCACCAGCGCCCAGCTCAAGCTGTTCATCGGGATCCTCCTCTGGGTCATCGCCGCCAAGATGGCCCTCGACCTGTTCGGATGAGACCAACGTTGGCTCCCGCCACACACAGAAAGGGACCGCGATGACCCTCGCTTCTGTTGACGATCGATCGGAAGCTCCACCGCTCGCCCGGCTGCGCGGGTTCCACCCGGGTTGGTATGGGGCGGTAATGGGAACCGCGATCGTGGGCATCGTCGCCTACCAGAACCCCGGACAGGTGGCTGGTCTCGGCGACAGCCTGCGCGCGTTCGGTGTGCTGATGGTCGGCCTGTCAGGTCTGTTGGCGGTGGGGCTCGGCGTCCCGTATGTCGGTCGCTGGCTGCGCCATCCCGATGCCGCGCGGGCCGACCTGGCGAATCCGGTGACCGGCGCGCTGTACGCCACGTTCCCGGCGGGGATCTTGGTGCTGGCCATCGGCATCGCGACCGTCGGGCCGTCTGTTCTGTCCCCCGGATGCTTCGAACGCGTTGGTGGCGATCCTCGCGTGTCGTCGGGATAGTGCTTGCGTTTGCCATGAGCGTGGCCTTTGCGGCCCTGCTATTCACGAGTCACCGCGTGGAACCCGAGGCCGTGAACGGTGGTTGGTTCATCCCACCGGTGGTCATGATCATCGTGCCGATGGTGCTCGACGCCACTCGGCGTCATGGGTATCGGCTTCCGACCTGCCTCTGCTGATCTTCGTGGGCTACACATCATGGGGCATGGGTTTTCTGCTGTTCGTGCTCGTCGCCTCCCTGCTCTACGACCGGCTGGTCTTCCATTCCTTGCCCGCTGCGCCGCTGGCGCCTGCCCTGTGGATCGGTCTCGGGCCGATCGGCGTCGGAAGCCTCGCGCTGCTCGGGCTCGCTCGGGCGGGTGCGCCGGTCTGGGGAGACGCGGCGCCGGCCGTGACCGCTCTGTCGTCGATCGGAGCGGCAGTGCTCTGGGGTTTCGGCGTCTGGTGGCTCGCGGCGGCACTGGTCCTGCTCGGTGCCTATCTGCGGCGCGGCCGCCTGCCCTACGGGCTCGGGTGGTGGGCGTTCACCTTCCCGCTGGGCGCCTTTACGGCCAGCACGATAGGCCTCGCGCGAGCCTGGCACGTGGGTGTTTTGGAGTCGCTCGGCGTCCTGCTGTTCGTTTCCCTCGTCGCCTTCTGGTTGATTGTCGCCGCAGGGACCCTGCGGGCCATCGGTACCGGCGAGGTATGGCGTCGCTGACCGTGCACCGGCCTCGCCTACCTTGGGTGGCTTAACCGGCCATCCGGCCCCCGGAACAGTCGACTGGTGGCCCAATCACCATTACATCCAGAAATGCAACACTGTTACGTGAGATGTTCAGCCTGATCTTAACTGCATTCCCGAGGAACTGATGACCGCCAGCAACTTGCTTGCCAAGCTCGAGGATTTCCGCCTGCTGCCCATCTTCGTCCTGATCAGCATGGCCATCGGCATCTTCATCGGCAATGCACTGTCGATCTCCGACTTCGCCTTGACGCCACCCATCGAGGCAATCAAGTCGATCGCCGCGGGGACATTCGAGTTGAGCGTGCCGAGCGCGATCAGCCTCGGCGTCCCGATCGGCCTGTTCCTGATGATGTACCCGGCGATGACCAACGTCCGCCTCGGTGAGGTGGGGGCCGCATTCCGGTCGCCGCGTCAGCTGGGCGTGGTGCTGCTCTTCAACTACCTGGTTGCTCCGTTCGTTATGCTCGTGCTGGCCAACGTCTTCGTAGCCGACCCCGAGTTGCGCACCGGCCTGATCCTTTATGGCCTGGCGCCGTGCATCGCGATGGTCATCATCTTCACCTACCTGGCTAAGGGCAACACGCCCATGGCGCTCGTCTTCGTCGCCCTGAACTCGGTCATCCAGATGCTGCTCATCCCGGTCTACGCCCGACTTCTGATCGGCGATGTGAGCTTCGACGTCGCGGTCGTCGGCGAGAGTGTGATCCTCTACCTAGGGCTGCCGCTGCTCCTTGGCGTGCTGACCCGCATCCTCGTCGTCCGGCGCGGTGGTGAGGAGGCGATGGATCGGCTCAAGCCGGGCCTCAACGCACTGTCGATCATCGGCCTGCTGTTCACGCTCATCGTGATGTTCGCGCTCAAGGGCGACCTCATCCTGCAGCGACCCGGGATCGTGCTGGAGATGGCCATCCCGATGGCGCTCTTCTTCGGGATCATGTTCTTCACCGTTCTGTTCATCGGCTCCCGGCTGCGCTTCAGTTATCGCGATGGCGTCGCCGTCGCCTTCAACGCCTCCGGGCGTGACTTCGAAATCGCCATCGCTATCGCCATCACCGCGTTCAGCCCGACTGTCGCCCTGGCTACCGTCGTCGGCCCATTGATCGAGGTCCCGGTGATGCTCTTCCTGGTCTGGGCCGCGATGCGCCTCGCGCCGCGCTGGTTCCATTCCGTCGTGCTGGTCGATTCCGCGGTGCTAACGCCGGCCGCGACCAGCAGCCGCTAGGGGGCCGAAATGCGGATTGAGCTGCCGGTCGTGCCCGAACTGCGCCTCGACCTCACGGCGCCTGACACGCGCGAGGCCGTCCGTGCTGGCGCGCTCGTTGGTGACCCGGTCCGGGCCGGCATCCTGGCCATCCTGCGTGGCGGCCCGCATTGCGTGTGCGAGATGGCCGCGGCCCTGGGCGAGCGCCAGAACAACGTCAGCAATCACCTCGCGCGTCTGCGTGATGCTGGCCTCGTGCGGGCCAGCCGCCATCAGGCCGACGCCCGGTGGGTCTACTACGAACGCGACGAGGCGGCCATAGCTGCTTTTGTGCAGGCCCTGCGAACCGTCCTGGCATGACCGCGCTTGCCGTTTTCCCCACCCGACGGCGTCCTGTCGGCTGGTGACGACCTGAAGTCGCCACGCGGAACCGACTCCTGGGTGAGTGGGTGCGTGGCTATTTTTCCGGAGTCAGCCCGTTGGCTGACTCGGTCTTGGGCGCGGGCTGCGATCCCGACTGTTGTCGGCGCATCTGCTGAATTGCCGTGAGCTGGTCGCGGTACTGGGCGCGGATCTCGTTGAGCTCTGAGCGGGACAGGTCCAGCTCCTCGGCAATCTCGGTCAGCTCGGCATATTCCTCGGCCGTGATCTCATGGTCGACAGCCGCGACTGCAAAACAGGCGGCAACGGCTGCGCGGCGCTCCTCGGCGGACGCGTTGTCGTTGAACTCGCGCGTGACCAGAAAGTCCTCCGTGCCGCTGTAGAGCTCACTCTGGTTGCGGGCGATCTCCACCACGAGCACCGACTGGGCCATGGACAAGCCGCCGATGTGGGAGACGATCGTCTCCATCTCGTTGGCCTCATCCTCGGTGATCTCCAGGTCCGCATGAGCGGCGCGCGCGAGCACGTATGCGAAGCCGGCCAGATACCGACGCCGGCCCGGGTCAACCGCCTCTAGTTCGCGGACAATGCGCCTGATCGTCTCCGTCTCGGCCTGATCGTTCACGACTGGTTGTGCTTGGTTGGTCGAATGGGTGGGCGGGTTGAACAAATTGCGAAATGACATCAGGTACGGAGAATGCCACAGGTCGCCGATCGGAACTCAAACGAGGGTTCGGCCGTCGGGAGTCTTATGGGTCTGACACGCGCAATCGGGTCGGCTGGCGCTCTGGTAGCTGCGCTGGCTCTCGTCGCCTGCAGCGCCGGCACATCACCAACGCTCCCCTCGGCAGCCAACAGCGTCGAAACGACGCCTTCTCGCGCGGCCAGCACGTCCTCGCCCATCAATACCGCTCCCCCGGCAACGGCCTCTGGGACGCCGACGGCGAGCCCCTCTACCTCCATCGAGATCACGTCACCGGCGCAGGCGGCGGCACTCGTCCTGTCGTCCGATCCGAAGTTCAGCGCGGTGGCGCCACTGACGCAGGGCGTGGTTGGGCGCTCAAGCTGGTACGAAGCGTCCGCAACCAACGATGGCTACACGGTGTCGGTGACCATGGGATCCGGCGACTGCCTCTCGGGCTGCATCAATCAGCACACGTGGACGTACTCCGTGAGCCAGGGGGGCGACATCAAGCTCGTCAGCGAGCAGGGCGACCAGGTCGAAGTCAGCATTGACCAAGGCACGTCCGACCCAGCATCGGTCACGGTGATCCTTGTCGCCGGACCGGTGTGCCCGGTTCAGCAGGCCTCGCCTGATCCTGTCTGTGCACCCCGGCCCGTTCAGAACGCGGACGTGGTGCTACGTGATCCGAGCGGCGCCGAAGTGTCCAGCGCCACCGCTGACGCCAACGGCCGGGTCAGCTTCTCGGTGCCGGGCGGCGCCTATTACCTGGAGGCCGCGGCAGCGGAGGGGCTGATGCGGCCACCGCAGCCAGCGGCCTTCTCGGTGCCGGGCGGCCGTAGCGTGGCCATCACACTCGGATACGACACGGGCATCCGCTGAGCCGCCGGGCGGCTAATCTAGGCCTTCCATGGCCGTCGACTCCGCCCCCAAGTCAAAGCCCCAATCGACGACGGCGACGCCGCGCAGTCCTGCGACGCGCGACCTGGGCATGAAGGCGACTCTGCTCTTCCCCACACACGAGATCGCCGAGCAGTACTACCTCCCGCTCATCTATACCGCGTGCCGGACCTGCTACAGCGAGTTGCTGCCCCAGGACATCTTCGATCGTGCCACGACCGGCCAGGTCGCGACCGAGAAGCAGCAGGACCTGATCCGGCGCGTGATCGAATCAGGCCACGGCTCCACGATCGAGCACATCGTGTTCACGTTCGCCATCAGTGGCGTGACCAGGACGCTGTCGCACCAGCTCGTGCGCCACCGCGCGGGCGTCGCTTTCGACCAGCAATCGCAGCGCTATCTGAACTACAAGCGCCCCTCGTACATGATCCCCGGCTCGCTCGCCGACGCGCCGCCCGCGCTCCACGACCGTTTTGTGGCCGAGATGGACGATTCGCTTGAGTTCTACGGCGAGATGCTCGAGGCCGGCATACCCGGCGAGGATGCCCGTTTCGTGATGCCCAACGCGACGCGGACGAACCTGATCATGACGGCCAACCTGCGCTCGCTGATCCACATGTCCGGCCTGCGCCTGTGCACGATGGCCCAGTGGGAGATACGCAGGCTCTTCCAGCTCATCCGTCACGAGGTGTTCGCGGTCTCACCGTTCCTTGGCTCGTTCCTCGCGCCAAAGTGCGTGCCGCTCGGCTATTGCGACGAGGATCGCAACCGCGACGAGCATTGCCCGATCCGACCGCACAAAGACAATGTCCTGGCAGCGTGGGCCGATAAGAAGGCCGCAGCAAAGGCGGCCGGCCGAGACCTGCCTACCCTGTAGCGCCGCAGGGTATCGATCAGTTGACTGGTCGGCGAATGCTGCGCCCGTAGCCACCGCCAGCGGATAAGCGGGAGGGTCTAGATGTCGTTCGGCAAATCTGTCCGCTCGGTATATGGCAACTACGCAACGTTCGGCGGACGCGCTTCCCGGTCGGAGTATTGGTGGTTCCAGCTGTTCCTGGTACTGGTCGTGGTGGCCTGGGTCGTTCTCGTTGTATTTGTCGCGTCTGCGCGCCTGTATTCAGTCAGCGCGATCCTGGGCTTCGCCATCCTGCTCTTGTACCTAGCCTCGATCATTCCCAGCTTCGCCCTGATCTGCCGGCGATTACACGACAGCGACCACTCCGGGTGGTGGTTCTGGATCACGTTGATCCCGTACGTCGGTGCTCTCATTCTGCTCGTGTTCATGCTCCTGCCCAGCACACCCGGCTACAACAAGTACGGCCCGCCGTCCGGCGAACCAGCCGCTGACGTGTTCGCGACCTATCAGGGCTGGACGCGATCAGATGCTCTTGCCCAGTTCTCCCAGGATGCGCAGCGTGCAGCGACCTCGGGCTTCCAGCCAGTACATCAGGAGTGGCAGCGGCACGGCAACGCTGAAGTGCTGGTGGTCGGATACCGGCGTACTTTCGGCGCACCACGGAGCTATCCACCTCCGGGATACCAGCAGCCACCTTGGCAAGGTCCTTTGTAAGGGCGAACCTACTCGGCGTCCGACGTGCCGGAAAGTACGCGGACGAAGTTTTTGACGAGCATCCGGAACCTGGGTCCGGCCTCCTCGCCAGCCGCCAGCACTTCTTCATGGGTCAGTGGCAGTCCGGTGACTCCGGCGCCCGGGTTGGTGATCAGCGACACGCCCGCAAGCTCGATGCCCGCCCAGCGCGCGGCTACGGCCTCCAGCACGGTCGACATCCCTACCGCGTCTGCGCCCAGCGTGCGCAGCATCGCCACCTCGGCCGGCGTTTCGTAGCTAGGCCCGGTCAGGCCGATGTAGATGCCCTCCTCCACCGCCACACCCGCCTCGGTCGCTGCACGACGCATCGCATTCCGGAGTCGCGGACTCCAGGTGTCGACGAGATCGGGGAAACGTGGGCCGAGCAGATCATCGTTGGGTCCGATCAGCGACTGTCGACCGGTCATGTTGATGTGGTCCGCGATGATCATCAGCGTGCCCGCGGGATAAGACGCGTTGACGCCACCCGCGGCATTGGTCAGCAGCACGCGCGGGGCGCCAAGCCTGCCCATCAGCAGCACAGGCTCCACGACCAGGCGCTCGCTGTGGCCTTCGTAAAGGTGCAGCCGGCCCTGCAGACAGACGACCGGCAGTCCCTCCAGCATCCCCAGGATCAGTCGACCGGCGTGACCGGGCGCCGATGCCGCGGGCCAGCCGGGCAGGTCTGCAAACGGAATGACCGTCGTCTCGTCGAGAACATCTGCGAGCGTGCCGAGTCCCGAACCAAGGACGATGCCCAGTGACGGGACCAGATCCGTGCGTTCCCGCACGGCGCGCTCCAGGGCATCGAGGCGGGTCGAAAAGGGAACGGGGTCAGTCGCGCTCATCGTACGTCAGTCCCTCGCGGATCTTGTCGCGCCGGACATGCAAATGCCCGGAGAAGCCAATCGAGCTCTCCAGTCGCCTTTGATGTGATCTCGGCTTCCAAGTCTCTCGCGGCCCCTCCGGGCAAGACCAAAGTTAAGGGCGTGATAGCGGAAGGTCAACGTTCTTATCCACGCATTTCATAAGCGGGTAGCGCTGCCATCCACCAATCCACCGTCGCTGTGGACAACCGGTGGACAGACAGAGGCGAATGGCAAAAGAGAAACCCCGCCGGTTGCCCGGCGGGGTTTCTCCCTGTCGCTCGACGAGTGTCAGGCCAGCTTGGCCACGACCGACTTGGCCTGCTTGTCGTGCAGGCCCTGGCGCATCGGATCCTGAGCGATGCTGACGACCAGGTAGATGTAGTAGATCAGGATCAGGAGGCTGAGAAGCCAGCCGATGGACCAGCCGTAGAGGAATTCAACGGCCCACGGCGCACCCAGGAACACCCAGCGCGTGATCGCCTGATTCTGGGTGAGCGGCCCGCCGGTAGCTGCGTCACGAACGGAGAGCTTGAGGACGCGGTTGCCAAGCGTTTGACCGTTCATGCGGGTCCACGTGTAGACGAAGTAGATACCGGTCAGCGCGAGCATGATCACGACCGTGATGATGGCGCCGATCAGTGACTGGGTCTTGTAGGCGAGCCCGAAGATGCCCAGGAAGTTGTCGCCGAAGATGCCGGTCGTGATCGTGTTCACGATCCAGCCGATGATCCCCAGGACAATGAAGTCGATGAACAGCGCAATGAAGCGCGATGGCGCGTCGGCAAGGGCAACGCCGCCGGGACCGGCCATCGTTCCGCGGTCGGTCAGGTTGTTTGTCCATGCGGGCATGCCGCTGCTGGGCTGACCACCACCCATCGGCGGTGGGCCGGGCTGCTGGGGCGTCGATTGCCAGCCCTGGGGCGGTGGCGGGGGCGGTGTCTGCGGCGCGGGCGGTGTCTGCGGCGCGGGCGGCTGCTGACCACCGGGGCTGTTCGGGTCGTTCATCCTGAGTTAGCTCCTCCTTGTGCGGCGACTGACCGCTGGCCGGTTACCGGCAGTCCGACGAGCGGCATGTGGGCGTGAACGGTCCCGTTCGTCGACTGGTGGCCCTGAGCATAGCGAGACTGTAAGCCCGCGCCACGCCGATTTGTCAGAATCGGGCACCAGCGGTGCGTCTTTCAGTCCAGTATCGCGCTCGACGCGTCCTGCCGCAAACTGTGCGACACGATTTTGCGTCGGCGCGGGGTTGGTCAGCCGCCGATGCGCGACATTTCGACCCGGTTCGGATCTTGCGCCAGGACCGGGAGCGGCCGATCAGTCGCCAGCGCGCGCAGCTCTGAGTAGCGATCCGTGCGCGCGGCCCACACGCTGCTGATTGTCTCCAGCAGCTCATCGTCCGAGGCCCCGGCGCGGACCGGGCCGCGCAGGTCGTGGCCCACACCGGCAAAGAGGCACGTATAGAGCTGGCCGTCGGCCGTGAGTCGAGCGCGTGAGCAGTTGCGGCAGAATGGCTGGGTCACCGATGCGATGACGCCGACCTCGCCGCCGCCGTCGCGATACGCCCACCGATTGGCGACTTCGCCCGGGTAGTTGGGCGGCAGGCCCGCGAGAGGCATCTCGGCATCGATCGCGGCGATGATCTCGTCGGCCGGCACCACTTCGTCGAGACGCCAGCCGTTGGTGTGGCCCACGTCCATGTATTCGATGAAACGCAGGATGTGGCCCCGTTCGCGGAAGTAGCGCGCCATCGGCACGACGTCCTGTTCGTTGAGACCGCGGCGGACAACCATGTTGACCTTGATCGGGCGGAGGCCGGCACTCTCGGCGGCGGCGATGCCGTCGAGCACGGCGCTGACCGGAAAGCCCACGTCGTTCATGCGTCCGAACGTCTGCTCATCGAGCGAGTCGAGGCTGACGGAGATCCGCGACAGGCCTGCATCTGCCAGCGCCTGGGCCTGCCTGGCGAGAAGCGAGCCATTGGTCGTGAGGGTGATGTCGTCGATCTCGGGGATCTGGGCCAGCATCTCGACCAGCGTAGGAAGCTCGCGTCGCAGGAGCGGCTCGCCACCGGTCAGTCGGACCTTGCGCACGCCGAGCGTGACGAACATGCGCGCCAGACGGGTGATCTCCTCGAAGGTCAGAAGCTCCGCGCGGGGCAGGAACTGGTATTCCCGGCCGTAGACCTCGCGCGGCATGCAGTAGGTGCAGCGGAAGTTGCAGCGGTCGGTGACGGAAATGCGCAGGTCGTGTATGGGCCGGCCAAGCGCGTCTCTAATAAGCATCTCTGACCCATTGTCGCCGCAGCGCGAGAAGAACACGCTTGGCAAGTCCTTCCGCCGTGCTGCGTCGCATTGCCCGCGGCGCAAGGCAAGCCGGCCGGCGAGCCCCACTCGCCGGCCGACGCTCACGTCTACCGGCGCTCACTCCCGCTCAGCTCTCCGCGAGGAAGGTTGCCACGGCGGTCCGGAACGCGTCGGGCTGTTCGATGAACATCATGTGTCCGGTGTGGTCGAGCATGACCGTTCGCGAACCGCTGATACCGCGTGCCATCTCCTCGGCCGCCGGCGGGCCGCAGATGAAGTCGTCGCGGCCGCACACGATGAGCGTCGGCGCCGTCACGCCCCCGAGCTCGGCACGAACATCGAAGCCGATGCGGTTGGATTCGAGCAGCGGCTCGGCGCTGGCGCCAGCCGCGCCGGCAGAGATCGCCGGCCGGAAGCGCTCTTCCCAGTGGGCGAAATAGAGCGGCGCCTCGCGCTCCCACAGTCCGGCCATGTCGTCGATCTCGCCGTTCTCCTCCTGGGCCAGCGCAGCAACGGCGTCGGCGTGCCAGGGCTGGTCGGCCATCGAGGCAATCACCTGGTTGGCGAAAGCCTGGCCCTCCTCGGTGAAGGCGGCCAGGCCACCGGCCAGCACGAGCCGGTGCATCCGACTCGAATACGTCGCGGCGTAGTGGATGGCGACCACCGCGCCAAACGAGAAGCCGAGCAGGTCCACACGGTCAAGGCCGAGGTGGACGCGCAGCTCGTCGATGTCAGCGGCATAGCCGTCGAGCGAGTAGCCCGTGGCCGGATCAGAGCCGCCCGTGCCACGCGGATCGATCACGACCAACGTTCGCGACGCCGATAGCCCGCCAAGGTCGGCCAGCTCGGCTCCGGCAAAACCCGGCCCACCCGGGTGGCAGAGGAGCTGCGGGCCGCTGCCGATGAAGTTGAATGCGAGCGTCCGGCCGTCGCTGGTCCGAAACGAGGGCACGGCTACTCCTCCGTCGCCGCGCCGCTGCGGTCGCGGATCGTCTCGACTACTGCCGAGTCGGCCAGCGTCGTCGTATCGCCGAGAGGCCTGCCCTCGCCGATGTCACGCAGCAGGCGACGCATGATCTTGCCCGAGCGCGTCTTCGGCAGGTCGGGGGTGAAGAGCAGGTACTTGGGCTTTGCGATCGGGCTGATGACCTTGCCCACGTGTTCGCGTACCTCTGTCGCGAGCTCGTCGGTCGGCTCGTGGCCAAGACGCAGGATGACGAAGGCGAAGATCGCCTGTCCGGTGATGGGGTCGGCACGCCCCACGACGGCAGCCTCGGCGACCGCGGGGTGATCGACCAGCGCCGATTCGACCTCGATGGTCGAGATGCGATGGCCCGACACGTTCATGACGTCATCGACGCGACCGAGCAGCCAGAGGTAGCCGTCCTCGTCGCGCTTGGCGCCGTCGCCGGCGAAGTACCTGCCCGGGAAACGAGACCAGTAGGTCGCCTTGTAGCGCTCCGGGTCGCCGTAGATGCCGCGCAGCATCGAGGGCCACGGACGCGTCAGGACGAGGTAGCCGCCACCGCCCAGAGGCACGGAGTTGCCGTTCGCGTCGACAACGTCGGCACCAACACCCGGGAACGCAAAGGTGGCGCTCCCCGGCTTGGTGGTCGTCACGCCCGGCAGCGGCGTGATCATGATCATGCCGGTCTCGGTCTGCCACCACGTGTCGACGACGGGAGCCCGCCCGGCGCCGATGTTGTGCTGATACCACAGCCAGGCTTCGGGATTGATCGGCTCGCCCACGCTGCCGAGCAGGCGCAGCGATGACAGATCGTGCTTGCGCGGCCACTCCTCGCCCTGCTTCATGAAGGCGCGAATGGCCGTCGGCGCGCAATACAGGATGCTGACCTTGAGGTCCTCGATGATCTGCCACCAGCGGTCCCATGCCGGCGCATCGGGCGCGCCTTCGTACATCACGCTCGTCGTGGCATTGGCCAGCGGCCCGTAGACGATGTACGAGTGACCGGTGACCCAGCCGATATCCGCGGCACACCAATAGACGTCATCCGGCTTGACGTCGAATACAGCCCAGTGGGTGAACGACGCGCCCAGGAGATAGCCGGCGGTGGTGTGGATGATGCCCTTGGGCTTGGCCGTCGTCCCTGACGTATAGAGCAGGTAGAGCATGTGCTCCGAGTCGACGGGGACGGGCGGGCATGCCTCGCTCTGTCCATCGACGATGTCGTGCCACCAGATGTCGCGGCCGTCCTTCATGTCGATGGGCACGTCGCCTGCGTCGCCGATGCGCTTGACCACGAGGACGTGCTCGATGGTCGAGCCCATCTCGGCCGCCTCGTCCGCCGCGCTCTTGAGGTTGACCGCCTTGCCACGTCGCCAGCCACCGTCGGCGGTGATCAGGACCTTGGCCTGCGCGTCCTCGATCCGACCGGCAAGCGCCTCCGCGCTGAAGCCGCCGAAGACGACCGTGTGCGGGGCACCAATTCGGGCGCAAGCGAGCATCGCGATAGGCAGCTCGGGGATCATCGGCATGTAGATCGCCACCCGGTCGCCCGTCTTCACGCCCAGCTCGAGCAGCGCGTTGGCTGCTTTCGACACCTCAGCCTGGAGCTGCGCAAAGCTGATGTCGCGCCGATCGCCGGGCTCGCCGATCCAGTGGTAGGCAATCTTGTCGCCCAGTCCGCGCTCGACATGGCGGTCGACGCAGTTGTAGGCCAGATTGAGCTTGCCGCCGACGAACCACTTTGCGAATGGGGCCTCCCATTCGAGCGTCCGCTCGAACGGCGTGTCCCAGCTGATGCGATCCAACGCAAGGCGCTTCCAGAACGCTTCGTAGTCGCGCTCCGCCTCGTCGTACAGCGCCGCGGTCGCGTTCGCTCGTGCTACGAACTCGGGCGGCGGAGCAAAGGTCCGTCGCTCTGCCATCAGGTTCTCGAGTTCAGGTTCGCTCATCGAGCCCGGCAGGTTGGTATCGCTCACTCCGCTCTCCCTTCTTGCGTGGCGGTTCGATAGGCAATTTGGGGCCAGCCGAGCGTCAGTCCGCGCTTGGCGCACTCTTCGAGAATCAAGCCGCGCAGGACGCCCGCTGCAGTCGTCCGGTGCAGGGCCGCGACTCGGCCGGTCACGCGCACGACGGCACCCTGCTCGGCGAGCCGCTCCACCCGGGCCACCCGCGGACGTTCGAAGATTGCGGCACGCCACTCGGGATCTTCGGCCATTCGATCGGCCGCGGCGTCGACGGCGGCAGTTACGAGGGCCATGTCCACCCCGTACTCGAACGGCAGATCGAGCAGGATCGCAGCCCAGTTACGGCTCAGGTTCGCGGTTGTCTCGATCAGCCCGTGAGGGACGAAAACGACGGTGCCATCGACCTGGCGGAGAGCCGTCCTGCGCAGGCTGATGTCCTCGACGGTGCCTGTGGCGCCGGCAATCTGGATGATGTCGCCTTTCGAGTACTGGTTCTCGATGAGCACGAACGCCCCCGCCAGGTAGTCACGCACCAGGCTCTGTGCGCCCAGGCTGACAGCCAATCCCGCGATGCCCAGCCCTGCTATGGCCGGGCCGATGTCGAACTGCAGCACTGCCAGCGCCATCAGGAACGCGATGACGAGGATGACCACGCGCAGCACCCCGAACGTCAGGTCCTCGAGCGTCCGCCTACGCCGTTCGACTTCGAAAGCGCTGAGCTCCTGGGCCGTGCCTTCAGATGCCTCGCGATCGAACAGGCGATGAAGGGCCGCCCTGACGATGCCGCGCGCGAAGCGCAGGGCAATGAAGGTCATGACCACGATCAGCAGCAGCTGAACTATGACGACCCATACGTCGAACGACTTCAGCTGATCGAAGAACGCCTGCGCGTCTGGCACCCGAGAAGGTTAGCGGTGACGACGACGGGCCGATAACCGACGCGCGCCCTGCCGGCGTACTCAGATGAGTACGAGCTCCGCCACTTGCGCGGACGGGGTAGGTCCCAGGTAAGCGTCGACAGTGAGGATTCGGGCATGTCAATCCGGGAGCGAGTGCGCACGAGAGGCCGGGCACGGGCGCGGCGAACGCTCAGCGAGCTGGCCTCTGAAATTCGCCGCGCCAGGGCAGCGGCCGGTCTCAGCCAGGAAGAAGTCGGGCGACGCGCCGGGGTCTCCGGAGACAAGATCTGGAGGCTGGAGCACGAGCGTGCGCCAGCGCTTTCTGTCGTCGATGCGTGCTTGGTCGCGGCGGTTGTCGGACTGGACTTCTCCGGTCGTACCTGTCCCAACGGCGCCCCCATTCATGATGCGGCGCAGGCACCGCGGCCCTTGAGGCTCCTGGCGCAGGTTGGCACGCCTCTAACCTGGCGAGCGGAGGTGCCGCTTGCGCGACCCGCTGGCATGCCCGAGCTGCGGGCATGGGACGCGGTCGTATACGGAACGGGCGAACGCACGGGCATCGAACTCGAGACCAGGGTCAGCGACATGCAGGCGACCACGCGGAGCCACAATCGCAAGCGAGCCGACGATCCGGTCGATCATTTTTTGCTCGTTGTCGCCGACACGAGGCACAACCGCATGGTGATGGGCGAGCTCGGCGAGTTGCTCCGCGATCTACCGCGGCTGCGCACCGCGACGGTCATGAGCACTCTTCGCGAAGGCAAGCATCCGCCGACCGGCTGGATCCTGCTCTAGCGGTCGAATTTGGTGGTTCCGCACCCGATGCGGATACGGACCAGGGGGGTCTCTGCGCCGGCTTGAAATCGCTTCGAAAAGCGTCGTTTGGCTGCATCTTCCGCGGCGAGTGCGGAGGTTGGCCGTGGATCCGGTCGAATTAGGCCGCAATCCGCGCCAGGTGCGGAGCAGGCACCAACCAGGTGCCGCGGGCGATTACTGGTCGCGCGCTTTGACCCAGCCGGGCAGAACGCGGCGCATCGTCGCGAGGGGCAGCGTCCCATGGCCCAGGAGCTCATCGTGGAAGCCATTCAGGTTGAAGCGATCACCATCGCGCGCCTCGAGCTCGTGGCGCAGGGCGACGATCTCGCGCATGCCGGTCATGTACGCCAGCGCCTGACCGGGCCAGGTGATGTAGCGATCCGTCTCGGTCTCGGCTTCCAGCCTCGACAGGCCAACGGTCATGAGCAGCTCGATCGACTGTTCGCGGGTCCACCGGAAGGCGTGCATGCCGGTGTCGACGACCAGCCTTGCCGCCCTCCAACCCTGGGCGTCGAGCATGCCCTGACGCTGCCAGGGGTTCTCGTACAGACCCATCTCGTCAGCGAGCCGCTCGCTGTACAGGCCCCAGCCCTCACCATATGCGGCACCGGTGAGGCGAGCCCCGAAGCGCCGAAAGTCGGGTAGCTCCTCCAGCTCGCCCTCGATGGCGATCTGGAAATGATGGCCGGGTGTTGCCTCGTGGTAGGTCGTCGTCGCCAGCCGATAGAGCGGCCGGTTCTCAGGCTGATAGGTGTTCACGAAATAGATGCCCGGCCGCGAGCCGTCCGGCGCCGGTGGGTAGTAGAACGCCGGCGGCGCTTCTGCCTCCTGATACGGCTCAACCGCGCGCACCTCGCAGCGCGCTTTCGGCAGACGACCGAACCACAGTGGCGCGGCTTCGTCGGCCCTGTCGATGAACGCAGTCGCCATATCCACGATCTCGGCGCTGGTCGACGCGTAGTTCGACTTCTCGCTCTCGAGGGCGCGGCGCATCTCCGGAACGTCGCGGAAGCCGAGCTCTCGGGCGACACCGAGCGACTCCTCGCGTATCAAGTCGAGCTGTTCGAGGCCGTACTCATGAAGCGCGTCCGGCGTTTCGTGGAGCGTTGTCGAAGCGAGGATCATCGCCTCGTACAGCTCCTTGCCGTCCGGCAGTGCCCAGACTCCCTCACCATCGCGCGCAAACGGTGCATAGCCCTCCAGCGCCGCGAGGTGATCGTTGAGGGCGGGCATCACCCACTCGTCGACGGCGTGCGCGATACGTTCGCGCGTCTGATCGTCCAGCTCGGGGTGGTTGATCAACAGTGGCGATTCGTCGGCGGGCGTGTTTACTGCCCGCCGCGTCTGCTCGATCACGCGCGCCACGACCGGCGCAGCGGCCGTTCTGCCCGCGGCGACGCCCTCAAGCAGGTTCGCGCGATGCTGAGCCAGGTTCTCGGGGAAGAGCTCCAGGCGGCGGATGAGGCGGTCTACGCGTTCGGGCGTGTCGACTCGCTGGAAGCGAGCCAGGTCGCCGATCAGGTTCTGGGGCCCTGCCAGCTGATCCATCGCCTCAAAGTGGTGAACGTTCAGCTCGTGCTGCCTGAGCCAGATATCGGTCACGACCTCGACCATGTCGAGCGTGATCACGTCCTCCTGGCCCAGGTCAAGGCGGTCGACCCGATTCGCTTCCGCACGGAAGCCCTTGAGCGCGACTACCTCCTCAAGCCTTCCTTCGGCAGAGGGATCGCTCAGTCGATCGTCATAGCGCTCATCACCCAGGATCGTCGCCGACATCGGCTGACGCGACAGGATCCACTGCCAGAAGCGATCGGCGAGATCAATTACGGGCCTGCCAACGTCCACGCTGGTCACGCATACCCTCCGTTCGTTCGACTTGGTGCTCGAGCGGGATTCAGCCGAAGAGCGCCAGCTGCTCCGCTTCGCGTTCGATCTCGGGGTCAAGCCCGATCAATGGGCCAAGCTGATCCAGGTCGGCCTCTTCGCGGGCGACCAGTCGGCGCAGATGATCAGATTTGAGGATATGCCAGTTCTGCTCTTCAAGCGCCTTGGAAAGTAGCGCCGAGCGCGCGATCTTGAAGCGCACCAGCTCGGTCCGCTCAGGGGGGATGACAAGGAAGCGGACGATCGAGTCGTCGGCCGGGATGCGCGGGCCGCGGCGCAGCAACGCGTCGGTCAGCATGGCCGTCCACTCGACCTCGAAGAGCAGCGTCGCCTTGCCGCGCAGGTACCAGACGCAGTCGAGTGCCTCGAACGTCTGCGCGTCGCCTGACGCGATGAGCGGCATGTACGCGCGCTGTTCCTCATCGCTGAGCAGGTCGCCGACGACTCCGCCACGGTATGCGCGCCGGCTTTCGCGAGCCGACACGTGGGCGCGCAGACCAAGCCGATGGCCGTACTCGACGAGCATTCCGCAGATTTCGCCGTGCTCCTCGTGGCGTGCCGGGAGCTCGTCCTGGGGACGAAGCTGGACAACGCTGGCGGCCGGGTCGCGGTACGAATCGAGCACGGCGCGGACCAGCTCGGCATCGGGCGTGTCGTGGCCCTTGAACATGCCCGCCACGCGTTCGAAGTAGGTTTGCTCGTCGATGCCGCGACTGGTCGACAAAAGTCCGTAGGCCGCCCATTCGAGCCGATCGGAAAGCGGCGGGCGGGCCTGTGCGAGGTCCTTGTCGCTGCGCAGCCACCACCTGCCACGCTCGATCTCGAGCAGCCGCGGATGGTCTGGGCGACGCAACTCGCCCATCACGATCTCCATCAGCAGCCGGACGTGATCGGTCGCCGATCCACTGCCCAGCGCCCAGTCGGGCGCTGGGCTGTCGTCCAGCGCGCCGGGCTCGTTGGCCGAATCCACCTCGTTGGCAGCGTCGGGCTCTGCGTCGTCCGCGTCGTCGATCTCGGCCGTCGGCGCCTCACGGGCGACCGCGGACGCAGCTGCGGCCTCAGTCTCGCCAAAGGTCTCCGTGGCCACGAGGTGACGCAGGTGGCCGAGCCGGTCGAGACCCACGAGCACCTCGCCCAGGAGACGCTCACCGCTCGCGGGCTCGCCACGCGCCTGGAGAACGCTGACGGCCACCTGGGTGACGGCGCTTTCGACGTCGGCCAGCGAAAAGGGCTCGCCGGGCAGCGCGCTGGGCAGGTCGGCCAGCTCCGCGTGGGCAGCCTGGTCCTCATCGGCCGGGCCGACGTTGAACTCGAGCACGCCGCCGATCTGGTTTCCTGACTCGGCCAGCACGGCGCTGTTGAGTCGCATTCCTGCGCCCACGCCGCCGAGGACGCCCGCCACCAGCGCCGATGCACCGCCGCGATCGAGTATCACGACGGCCTTGGCGTCGCGCGCCAGGACCGGCCGAACCGCGAGCAGGGATCGACGCAGCGCGGTCGCCTCGCGGCCGCGATCGTTCGATGGCGGCGCACCGAAGACCCACTCGAGCGGAAGCTGCGTCGCGGCCTCCTTGCCAACCACGAGCGCGGTGGCGAGATACGCGAAGCTCACGTTCTCCACGGACCAGCGCACGGGCGGCTGGGTCAGCACGAGTCGAACTCGCGAGCGCGGATCCAGCCGTCCGGGCAGGACCGGCCGGCGCGACCAGAACATGGGCTCGTTGCCGCTGAAGTAGGCCGGGCCTGTGCGCATGACCACGTTGGCCGTGCCGTCGATGAGCGCTTCGATGTCGTCGCCGGGCCGCGGTTGGAAGCTGGCTGCGCCGGGCTCGACACGGGAGATGAAGCTACGAACCTCGCGCACTCCCTCCTCGAAGGCGAGCCACGGGTTGCGTTCGCGCCACTGCCTCGAGTTGGGTTGCTGGACGTGGCCGTGGCGAATGCGCAGGGCCGCGACGCGCCCGGGATAGCCGTTCAAGCGGCTGGCCGCGAGCAGCGCGTGGACCAGGCCCAGCTTCAGACCTGCGGCCACGGCCGGCGCCTTCAGCTGCGAGTCGAGCTGGGCGACGATCTCGTCAAGCGCAACGATCGTGCGCGGCGTGTACAGGCCGAGCAGCTCGTCGGGCAGCGAGCCGCCGGCGCCGATGACCGGGAAGCGCGCCTTGAGATTGCTGCGCGCGGCTGTCGCGTCGACGCTCGCGGCGAGCTTGATGTCATCTTCGTCAACGGTAACGATGCGCGGCTCGCCGCTGCCCGCCTGATCACGGCAGAACGAGCAGCGAAAGACCTTGCGGGCCGGCTCCGTGGCGCCCGCATCCCAGATGAACTCCTGGACGACGACTGGCCGTCCACACGTCGGACAGCGCGTCGTGAAGCTCTGCTCGATGAAACGACGCAGCTCGACCTCTCCATGGGGAACGGTTGCCACGGCCGACAGGCCGGCATCGAAATGGCGCAGGTCAGGGGGCCGAAGCACCACTTCCGCGAGCAGCCGGGTAAGCGCCGTCGATTCGAGCGAATACACCCGGCGCAGAGCGGCGATCGAGTTGCGCGCTATCCAGCCACCGCGCCCGTGAGTGTCGATGACGACGTCGCCGGGCGCGGTGCGCGTGGCTAGCTCGGCCGCCACGACGTTGTCTGCCGGCGGCGGCGCGAAGCGCTCGAATACGGGCAGCTGCGGGCCGAGATTCGGGCGTATGAGCGACGAAAGTGGGTCCGCCATTGGAAGCGAGTCTATCTAGGTGGCGTTGCCCGGCGAGCGCGGTCGTGCCGCTCTGGTCAGTGCCGCCTCAGCGATGGCGTCAACGGCATGGCGAGGAGCTATTCCTCTTCTGACTCACCGTTCTCATCGCCCGACTCTTCCTCCTCGAAGGCCTCGTCGGTGGTCAGGTCGTCGGGCACGACGCGGCCGATGTCCTCGATCTCTTCGTCTTCCTCGTCGAGCTCAAGCTCCTCCTCGAGATCCATCTCCTCGCGGATGAGCGTGCCCTTGGTGTACGGCCGCAGGTCGCTGACCTTGGCCGCGGTCGGGAACGACACCTTGCCGTAATTGGCCGGATCCTGGTAGGTCTCGCGGATGATGATTCGGACGTCGTGCTCGCCGAGGCTCGTGACGCCCGCGGTGTACTTGTTCCCGTCGGCAACCAGCTTCAGCAGCCGGGCGGCGACGCGCGGCTCGACGTGGCCGATCTGGCGGCCGTTGGCACGGGCCACAAGGCGCGGCCCATCAGGCGCCAGCTCGACCGAATCGCCCGGGTTGACCTGGGCCAGCATTTTCGGATCGGCAAGGTCGACCAAGTGCGCGAAGCCGGTCTTGCCGGTCTCCTCGACGAAGATCGAAACGGGCGCCTTGTCCGTCTTCTTGGCCGCGATGGTCTTCTTGCCGGCCTCGGCAAGCAGCATGCGCAGGCGGCCGATGTTGCGCTCGGCAATGCGGTTCGTCGGATCGAGCGCCAGCGCGGCTTGGTAATGCTCGCGCGCCTCGGCCAGCTCGCCCTGCTCCCAGTACGACTTGGCGAGACGGTTCTCGGCCTCCGAGTCCGCGCCGAGCTCGAGGATGCGCTTGTTGAGTTCCGCAGCCTGCTCCCAGTCGGCGGCCGTGGCGGCGTCGATCGCCTGGTCGGTCAACTGCCGCTTGAGGCGCGTCGCGTTGATTGCTGGCTGCGCCTGGCTGCCGTCGGTGATCGAAAAGCTCATCAGTGGTTACTTGTCCTTCGCCTGCGACCCTCGCGGGCGCGCGCCGGCGTTCCGCGGGACGGGTGGGGATTTGGGAATTCAATGACTAATATACTCACCAAGGTCCCCGAGTGCGATCCGTGCCTTGGTGCGCGCGCCCCGCGGGACTGCCAAAACTGCCTGGAGGAAGCTCTCCACTCGTGGACACCGGATGCCGTAGTGGCGGCGCGCAGTGCGCCGTGAGCTCAACAACGGTCGGTCCCATCCACGGGGAGGTGCTCGCTCAGTAGAGCGTCGAGCGCCTCTCCCGGGACGACCACCCGCCGAGGTATCGAAATGCTCTACCTGAGTCAGGTGATCGGCCGGCCCGTTCGCGACATGAACGGGGAGCCGATCGGCAAGGTCGCGGACCTCATCGTCGCTGTCGGCGAGCGCTACCCGCCCGTCACCGGTCTCGTCATCAGCACCGACCGGCGCCATATCTTCCTGCCCTGGTCGTCGGTTGCCGGGCTCGACATCGACGGCGCGCGACTGACTACGTCGACGCTCGATATCAACAAGTTCCAGCAGCGACCGAATGAGATCCTGCTCCGCGGCGACCTGATGGACAAGCAGATCGTCGACATAGACGGACGGCGCGTGGTGCGTGTCAACGACGTCAGCCTCGACGTCGTCCGCGGCTCGATGCGCCTCGTGGCCGTCGACGTGGGCGCCGCGGGCATCCTGCGGCGATTGGGCATCGAGGGTCCCTACCGCGTGCTTGCACGCAACCTGCATCTGGCCGTCCATGAGCGCTACATCGACTGGGAGGACGTGGACCCGCTCGAGACATCCATCGCGGCGGTGCGCCTGCGCGTGCCGCACGCCGGCCTGGCATCGCTCCATCCATCGGACCTGGCCATGATCATCGACCAGCTCACGCCGCGAGACCGGGCCGGCGTGCTCGCCTCGCTCGACGACGAGCACGTTGCGGACGCGATCGAGGAGATGGAGCCCGAGGTGCAGGTCGAGGTGCTCGAGGACCTCATGCCGGATCGGGCGGCGGACATTCTCGAGGAGATGAGCCCGGACGACGCGGCTGACCTGGTAGCCGACCTCTCGAAGATGGCTCGCGAGGAGATCCTCGCTCTGATGGAGAGCCAGGAGGCCGACGAGGTCAAGGAGCTCCTCGCCTATCCGGAGGACTCCGCGGGCGGGATCATGACGACCGAGTACATCGCCCTGCCCGCGAGCGTGACCGCGGCGCAGGCGATCGACCGCCTGCGTGAGCTGGAGCCGGACGCCGAGACGATCTATTACGTCTACCTGGTCGACCGGAACGAGACGCTCGTCGGCGTCCTGTCGCTGCGCGACCTGATCGTGGCCAAGCCTGAGACGAAGGTCGGCCAGGTGATGATCAGGGAGCCGATAACTGTCAACGTGCTCGACGACCAGGATCACGTGGCCGGGGTGATCGCCCGCTACAACCTGCTCGCCGTGCCGGTCGTCGACGACGATGGCCACCTCGAGGGCATCGTCACGGTCGACGATGCCCTCGATGCCGTCGCGCCCGAAGCCGGGAGGCTGTGGCACCCGCGCCGCCAGACAAGGCTCTCGCGATGACGACGGCCGCGCCATCGGCGGATGCGGCAGCTCAGCCAGCCCCGCGCCGAAGGCTCGGGAGACGTGCCCGCTTCGTGGCCACGATGGCGGTCCTGGGCCCGGGCATCGTCAGTGGCTTCGCCGACAACGACGCGGGCGGCATCACGACCTACTCGATTGCCGGAGCTCGTTTCGGCTACGACCTGCTGTGGGTGATCCTCGTCACACAGCTCGCCCTGCTCGTGACCCAGGAGATAGGCGCCCGACTGGGCCTGGCCACGGGACAGGGCCTGACGGGCCTGATCCGCGAGCGCTTTGGGCTGCGCTGGGCGGCATTCGCTGCAATCACGATGATCATCGCCAACCTTGGCTCGACGGTGTCAGAGTTCGCGGGCATTGGCGCGGCGCTGTCGCTCTTCGGCGTGCCCACCGCACTGTCCGCGATCCTGGCCGCGATCGCCGTGATCACGCTCATCGGCGCCGGCTCATTCAGTCGCGTGCAGTACGGGTTCGTGGGCATCGGCGTCGTCGTCTCCGGGGCCTACATCGTGTCGGCGATCCTGGCGAATCCGGATTGGGGCCTCGCTTTGCACAACCTGATCGTGCCGCAGGGCTCGTTCAATGGCGTGTACATGCTCGCCGTTGTCGGCGTCGTCGGAACCACGATCACGCCGTGGGGACAGGGCTTCATCCAGGCCTACGTGGTCGACAAGCGCCTGCGTCCGGAAGACATGGTTGCCGAGCGCATCGATGTGCTCATCGGCGTGTTCATCACCAACGTGATCGCGGCGTTCATTCTCGTCGCCTGCGCCGCCACGCTATGGGCCAGTGGCATCTTCGACATCACAAGTGCCGCGGATGCGGCGACGGCACTCGAGCCGATCGCGGGCAACGTTGCGGCCGTCGTGTTCGCGATCGGCCTCCTCGCGGCGTCGTTGCTGGGGCTCGGCGTGGTGCCGCTTGCGTCGGCTTACACCGCGGCCGAGGTGTTCGGCTGGGAGCAGGGCGTCGATTGGCGCTGGCGCGAGGCTCCGGCCTTCTACGGCCTGCTCGCCTTCTTCATCGGCTTCGCCGCGCTGTTCATGCTCATCCCGGGCCTGCCGCTGATCCAGGTCATGTTCAGCGCCCAGGTCCTCAACGGCCTCCTCCTGCCGGTGATCCTGGTGTTCGTGATGCTGCTCGTGGGCGATCGCAAGATCATGGGCGACCTGGTCAGCGGAAGGATGAACCTGATCCTTGGCTGGGCCGTGACGCTGCTGTTGGTCGTGATGTCGCTCGTGCTGGTTGCCACGACGTTCCTCTAGGCACGCGCTGGCTTGCGCCGCGGACTCCCTCGCCGCGACGCGAGGCGCCACCCGTCGTTTGTACGGCGATGCCACCATTAAGCCGGTCGGCAGCGCATTTCGCTGCTAGACGTCGACAACGCACGCTTGGCCGTGCAGGCGCTTTCCGTGGGGATCGGCGATTTCGGGCGGGCGACCCGATCAGTGCCGACCGGCGCACACATGTGACGGGTCGCAAAACTCGTGCCGGGTCACGCGGATCGGCTGGATCGCGACAGTCCGCCGGCCTACCCGGCCTTATTGGGCGACCGCACACGCCGCACAGACGACGGATTTTGCTGCCAGGCGCCTCCATCCGGCGCGCTCACGAACCAGATGGCGCCGATTTCAGCGACCGGCGCGCGCAGCCACGTGTGAAGCCCGCGCGAGGTGGCCGGCAGCTGCGCGCGCAGCACGACCGAGTGCCGCTCGACGGCGCGTCGACCATTGCGTCCCTCCGGCATGACCAGGGCGCGACCCACCAAGCGCGCGCGCCAACCGAACCGATCCTGCGCCACTGTCGGTGCGAGGCGGACCTTGACATCGAGCGGACGCAGCGTGCCTTCTACTGATCCGAGCTCTGTCTTGACCTCGATCACCAGCACGGCTCGTGCTCCCGCGTGCCAGGCGAGGATGTCGTACGAGCCACGCTCACCCCACTCGCTGAAAGCGACCTCGACGCGCGCCTCCCAGCCGAGTCTGCGCAGCGTGGCGACGACGACTCCAACGAGCGCGGCGTGCCCCTCGTCGAGCAACCTGTCTGCGGCCGCGCCGCGGTACAGCGCGCGCACTTCGAGCTCGGCCCCGAGCGCGGCGAGGCAGCGGCTCACCTCGTCGAAGCGGAGGTGCGCGAGGTCGTCCGCCTCGAGCCTGCCGATCTTCCAGCGCGGCACGCCCGACTTCTCGCTCAGCGCAAGCTGCGTGAGTCGGGCGCGCTGGCGCAGCCTGCGGTGCACGTCACCGACTCGCCTGTTGAGCACGGGTAGAAGTCTGGCCGCGACCGGTTATCTGCAACTTACGCGGTACGGAGGTGCACGCCTCGTGGCCCGTCGTTTGTTCTGCCCCGCCAGCATCAGACCGGACGCCACCTCCACTCTCGCCCCGCCTTCTGGGCGCAACGCGTCAACTCACGCTTGGCACGGGTCGGGAAGCACGGCCGGTGGGGCAAGCGAGTCGAGCAAGGCGGACGAGTGCGTACAAGTGACGGGTCGAGGACCGCGTTGCGCGTCCGGCCTGAGTGATCGGTCGCACGGCGATGAGCTCGTCAGAAGGGACGGTCATCGGTGATCGGTGACCTGCTCGAGAAAGTCGGCCAGGGGCAGAGTGTTGAGCACGTCGCGCGCCTCGAGCCACGCCCGCCGTGCCTGTGCGACGCCCCAGTCGAGATTGTCGAACTCGTGCACGTAGTGCGCGTCGGAGTCGATGACGAAACGGTTGCCGGCATCGAGCGCAGCGCGAGCGTGGCGATCGTCAAGGTCCAGCCGCTCTTCCGATCCGTTCAGCTCGAGCACTGTGCGCGTCTCGGCTGCCTCGCGATAGAACGCTTCCCAGTCGAGGTCGAGATCGTCGCGAATTCCGATCTTGCGCCCTGATGGGTGGGCAATGATGTCCACGTTCGGATTGTGGAGGGCGACCCGGTAGCGAGCCATGAGCTGTGCCCTGGGCTGGCGCCGTCCGACATGGAGCGACGCGACGACAACGTCGAAGCGCGCCAGGAGCGCGTCGTCATAGTCGAGGACCCCGTCGGGCCGGATCTCGAGCTCGCATCCGTGGAGCAGGCGGAAGTCGGATCCGTCGCGCGCAAACAGCTCGTTCAGGTCGCCGATGATGCGCCGCTCCTGTTCGACCCGCGCAGGAGTCAGGCCGTTGGCGATGGCCAGACTCTGGCTGTGGTCGGTCAGAACCTGGTAGCGCAGCCCTCGCGCGCGGGCCTCGGCCGCCATCCGCTCTATCGGAAAGTGGCCGTCCGACCAGTCGGAATGGGTGTGGCAGTCGCCCTGCACATCGTCACGCGTCACGAGCGCCGGCAAGCTCCGCGCAATGCCCGCTTCGATCTCCCCGCGATCCTCGCGCAGCTCCGGCGCAATGAACGGCAGGCCGAGGAACTCGTAGACCTCCGCCTCGGTCGCGAAGGTGGTCCGCTGAGTCTCGTCGGCGAGCGAGGTGAAGCCGTGCTCCGAAAGCGACCAGCCCCGATCGCGGGCCATCTCGCGCAGGCGGACGTTGTGCGCCGCCGACCCCGTGAAGTGGACCAGGTACGTGCCGGCGGCACCCGGCGGCATCGTCATCAGGTCGACTTGCGGCCCGCGCATCAGCTGCACCGTCGTCCGCGAGCCGCCACCAGGTCGCCCGCCGTGCCCGCCAACGCGCTCAACCCAGGGCGCGTGATGCAGCTCGTCGAGGACCCCCTCCGGATCATCCGTCTCGACGAGCAGGTCGATGTCGGCAACGGTTTCGCGCCGCCTGCGGTACGAGCCGGCTGCGACGACTGAGCGCACCCCACTCGACTTCTCCAGTGCCCCGGTGACTCGTTCGACGACTTCCCTGGCCTCTCCCAGGCGCATGCGGCGCGGCGGCCGCGCGCGCAATGACTTGATGCCGTCGAGCAGCCGCTCCTCCGTCTTTGCGCTCATGCCCTTCAGATTTCGCAGCTCTCCCGCGCGCGCGGCCGCCTCGAGCGCGTCGATCGAGTCGATGCCGGCCTGGCGCCATAGCTCTCCGGCCGTGCGCGACCCGAGGCCGGGCACTTGCAGCAGTGTGACCACGGACGGAGGCACATCGCGGCGCAGGCGCTCGTAGTAGCGCAGTCGGCCCGTGTCGGAGAGCTCGGCCAGCTTCTCATCGATCGCTTTGCCGACGCCCGGCAGACGCGGCGGAGTTCCGAGCCGGTAGGCCCGCGCGACATCCTGCGGAGAATGGGCGATCGACTCTGCGGCGCGCCGGTAGGCACCGATCTTGAATGGCAGCTCGCCCTGGATCTCGAGCATGTCGCCGATCTCGAAGAAGATGCGGGCCAGCTCGTCGTTGCCGAGCAGCGCCACGTCGTCCCCACGTGAAGCACGGGGCCGGGTCTCGTACGGCGGCTGATCGGGATCGATGGCGATCTCTTCGCTGAGAGCCGGCGCCTCACTGTCGGCCTCGGTTCGAGTGGGGATGTCGACGCGCTTCGGCCGCGGCGGGGATGATCTGCGTGCGGGGCTCATCTACCGCAGCGTAGTCGGCACTCGTATCATCCGCCGGCTGATGGCCAAGCCCGATCTGTTCATCGTCGGTGCCCCGAAGTCCGGGACGACATCGCTCTACGAGTACCTGAGCGGCCATCCTCAGATGTACATGTCACCGGTCAAGGAGCCGCTGTACTTCTGCCCCGATGTGCGCGGCTGGCGCGGACCGCCGCCGCTGGCATATCCGGCCGATGAGGAGCGCTACCTGGACCTGTTCCGAGACACGCGCGGAGCCCGGCACATCGGCGAAGCGACAACTCGCTACCTCGTGTCCCACGAGGCAGCGGGGCTCGTCCACCAGTTCCAGCCCGACGCACGCGCCATCGTGATGCTGCGTACCCCGGTCGACCTCGTGCACGCACTTCACAACGAGCGCGTCTCGCAGGGCCATGAGCCGCTGCTCGACTTCGCGGCTGCGATGGCCGCAGACGCCGATCGAGCCGCGGGCCGCCAGCTGCCAGGCGAGGCCAACGCGCTCGGCGCCGTCTACCGCGAGAGCGCGCTCTTCGCCGCTGCGCTACAGCGCTGGATCGACGCGCTTGGACGCGACCGAGTCCACGTCATCGTCTTCGATGACCTGGTGCACGACAGCGCCTCTGTGCTGCGCGCCGTTCTCGGCTTCCTCGCGGTCGACACCGACTACGCTCCGTCGAGTCTCAGCGCGCGCAATGCCAGTCACCGGCAGCGGACGTGGATGCGGCGGCTTGTCGAGAGCCGCGCCGGCACGTGGCTGAGTGACGACGTTGCCGGCGCGTTGCTCGGACGGCATCGTCGGGCGCGGCTGGCGCATCGCTTCAGGCAGAGCCGCCTCAACCGTCGAAAGGTCGCGCGCCCACCCATCCCCTCCGAGCTGCGTATCAGGCTCGAGGAGGAGTTCCGTCCCGACGTCGTGGCGACGGGCGAGCTGATCGGGCGCGACCTAGTCGAGCTGTGGTTCGGAGGCCCCTCCTAGGCAGCCAGAACGACCCGGTTGCGGCCCTGCCGCTTGGCGCTGTACAGCGCGCTGTCGGCTGCGGCGAGAAGAATCGGGACCTCGCCCGCGCGCACCTCGCCGACCGCAACGCCGATCGACACCGTGACCTTCTCGGCGATGCCCATCTCGACCGGCGGGATGTCTTCGACCTGTGTCCTGATGCGCTCGGCAATCTCGACGGCCTGGTCGGAAGTGGCGCGCCGAAGGACGACGGCGAACTCCTCGCCGCCGTAGCGGGCAGGCGTGTCCTCGGCGCGAACGGCCGTGGAGATGCGCTCGCCCACGGCGCGCAGGACTCGGTCACCGGTTGCGTGACCGTAGCGATCGTTGAGCTTCTTGAAGTGGTCCAGATCGATCATCAGCGCGCCGAGCTGGTCTAGCGCGCGTCGTCGCGGGCCGGCGCTGGCGAGCAGCTCCTCCAGGTAGCGCCGATTGGGCAGGCCTGTGAGTGCGTCGATGTTGGCCTGATTCTCGGCGTTCTCGAACGCGAAGGCTCTGGCGAGAGCGGCCGACAGCTCAGCCGAGGCCCACGACAGGAGCCTGCGGTCCGCACTCGTCCAGTCGCGCCGCTGACGACGGGACAGGATCAGGGCGCCGAGGATCGCGCCATCGGCGACGAGAGGCACGGCCAGCGTGTTGGGCAGCGCGTACGACTCGGACAGGCGGCGCGCGATCTCGTCGGCGACGAGCTGCGCGTTCTGCTCGCGCGAGTCCGTCCCGGGTGGCGTCGGACGGCGTGCCGCCGGGAGGCGGGTGGGGTCGAGCACGCCCGCTGGAAGGACCGTCCGTGAGGCCGGAACGCGCGCCCGGCTCGAGACCAGGGTTGCCTCCACGACGCCGTCGACCGGGCGCAACCGCGCCACGAGGATGTGGTCCGCGTCGGCTGCTCCGCGCAGCTCGTCGACGATCGTCTGGACGATCGCGTCCGACGAGATCGAGCGCGACATGCCCTGGAGCATCCGCGTCAGGCCCGCGTCGCGCGCCGACTGGAGGGCTACGAGCCGCCGGCTCAGCTCGTGTTGCGTCCACATTCCCGCACCGAGGGCGAGCACGCAGGCAAGCTCGAGCAGGCTGAGCATGTCGCCTGGTGCGCGCGCAATGCCGATCACGGCGAGCAGCCCGAGGACGCCAAGGACGCCGTAGACCGTGCGGCGAACCCGACGCAGAAGCGTGCGCTCGCGCGATTCACGGCCTCCCGGAGCGGCTGGCGCGCCTTCCAAGTTTGGATCCGCCATCTGGGCAGCATCGGGCCGCGCGCCCCGGACGTCGACCCCATTCTTTGGTACCGGTACCGCTGCGGCGCGGTGAGTCAAATGGGCGCCTCGTAGCCGAGCGCCGCGAGCCCATCCGCGAAGCGAGCGAAGCGGTGTTGCTGCTCGGCGCTGAGGATCTGTCGCCAGCCACCGACCGACGCCTGGCCGATGTAAGTCACCTCGGGGCGCACGCGCCCGAATACCTGCGGATCCACCTCGCGCTCGGCCTCGCGCATGCGCTCGAGGGAGCAGCGCTGCGCGATGTCGGCCGCCCGCTCGCTGGTCACGGGCAAGCCGAGCCACTGTGCGATCTGCGCGACCGCGCGCGGCTCATCGGCGCGCATGTCCTCGTAGCGCAGGCGGAGGATCGATTCCGGCCGCGCTGTGTGCGCGTCGAGCCAGCGTTCGAGGTGGGCCTGCCAGGTGCCGTGCGGGTGCAGTCGGCCGGCGATGAACGCGTCCAGATAACGGTCGAATGTCGCATCCACATCGTCGCCCTCGCGTAGCACGAGGCGGCCGTCGCGCTGCATGAAGCGAAAGTAGGAGAGCGCCACGTCGCGCGGGTCGCGCACAAGGTGGATGGCCCGGCGATAGACGGTTAGGTACGGCTCGTGTGTCTTGATGAAGCGGCCGCCGCCGGGCACCAGCGACGGCGCCTTCGCATGGGCACCGACGATCGGCGCATCGAAACGGACGGAGTCGAAGCCCGCGCGTCGGCCCGACATCTCGAGCACGATGAACGCCAGCCACGCGTTGCCGGAACGCGGATACGACGCGAGGAAGACATCGTCGGGATGGAGGCCGCGGTGCGCAAGGTCGATGCGCAGTAGCCGACGCGCGGGCGAGCGGCGATAGAGACGGCGCAGCGGGCCGGCTCCATTCGCGCCGCGGGCGATGCGCGGGCGTTGATCGGTCACCGGCTCACAGCCCGCGCAGGACATGGCGGTACACGTCGACATGCTCGCCCGCGACATCCGCCCAGGTCCTGTGGCTCGCGCGCGCACGGCCGCGCTCGACGAGCTCAGCATGGCGCTCCAGCGCGGCCGCCATGCCGCGCGCGATATCGGCCTCGTCGCGCGGATCGACAAGAATCGCGGCACCGCCGGCGGCCTCGGGCATTGACGTCGTGCGCGACGTGACGACGGCCGCGCCGACCGCCATGGCGTCGAGCACGGGCATGCCGAACCCTTCGTAGACCGACACGTACGCGACGGCGCCACTGGCAGCGATCAACGCGGCAAGATCGTCATCCTCTACGTAGCCCGGAGTGACGACGCGGTCGCGATAAGGGCTCCGCGCCACGCGTTCATCGATCGCGCCATGGCGCCATCCGCGAGCGCCGGCAAGCACGAGCTGCAGCCCCGGCCGGTCCTGCGCGAGGCGTTCGAACGCTCCGATCAGACGGACGATGTTCTTGCGCGGCTCGAGCGTGCCGAAGTAGAGCACGAACTGCCGGGGCCGCAGGCCAAGACGCGCGACGGCAGAGTTGCCTCCGGTCGTTGGCGGAAGCGCCGGTGCGTGGGGGATGACGGTGACACGGGACGCGCCGACTCCGATCCGGGCCAGCTCGCGCGCCGTCCAGCGCGACGGCACGATCACCGCCCGGGCACGGGCAAGCGCCAGCAGGTTGACGGGCACGATCGGCCAGCGACTGATCGGATGGGTCGTCGGCATGCGCGCGACCGAAAGGTCGTGGACGGTCAGCACATACGGGATGCGCCCGATGATGGGCGCGGCCGCGTTGGTGAAGTGAATGAGGCGCGCCCCGAGCGCCCGCCCGTCACGTTCGGCGGCCAGCTGAAGCCAGGCGTGGTAGGTCGGGGTCGAGAAAGGCCGAGTGGGCAACCAGTCGTGCGCCGTGGGAAGGGAGCGCGCATCGGGGCGCGCCCCGATCAGGGCGAGCGCCAACGATCGGTCCCGAACCAGCTCGCGCACGAGCCGTGCCACGTACAGGCCCACGCCAGCTGGCTGTGCCCGAACGGGGCCGACGTCGACTACGACCGTTTCGGATTTGTCGCTCACCGTTCCTAGAATGCTTTATTCGAGGGAGGGAAGGTAAGTGGATGGAGCGCGCGATCCGCGCCGCTATCGTGTTTCGGTCGTCATACCGACCCGAGTTGGGTGGCCGTCGATGCGTCCCTGCGCAGAGGCCGTCCTGTCCCAGCTTGGAGATTCCGACGGCGAGCTCATCGTCGCTGATGCGAGCGGACTGCCTGTGCCGGAGATGGCGGCAAACGAAAACGTTCGCTGGCTGAACCTGCTCAGGGTGCCAAGCTACGGCTTGCGCCAAGCCGGCTATCGACGGGCGAGGGCACCGATCGTGGCGATCACGGAGGACCACTGCATACCCGCCGCCGACTGGCTCTCCGCGATCATCGCCGAGCACGAACGTGAGAGTCGCGCCGCAGTCGTCTACGGCGTCGTCGCCAACGGCTCGCGCGAAAAGATCGTCGACTGGGCGCTGTACAGCGTGGGCTACCTACCATGGGCGCCACCGATGCCGGCGGGGCGCGGCGCGCCGGGTCACGCCAACCTGTCGTTCAAGAGGTGGGTCTTCGAGGTCTCACCACCGCTCGACGATCAGGTGCTCGAGTTCCGATACGTCGCGGCCTTGCGCGATGCGGGCTTCCGGGTGATAGCGACCAACAGGACCGCGGTCACGCACTACCAGTCCGCGGGCCTGGCCGCGACGACGCGGCTTCTCTTCCACAACGGGCGCCTCATTGCCGGGCTGCGTCGGCGACGAATGACGCCGCGCGACTGGGTGCGCACGCTGGCTCCGGGCCTGATCGCGATTCACAGGACGTTGCGCACGGCCCAGGTGGCCCGCACCAAGCCCGATATCGAGGCACGGGTCCTCTCCAGCCTGCCGATCGTCGCCGTTCTGCACGCGGCCCACGCTCTAGGCGAAGGCGTCGGATATCTTGGAGGTCCCGGAAACAGCGGCCAGCAGCTTCACTAGCACACACGGAGGGAGGCCAATGACGAGCGACACGCTGCCCATCACCGCCCTGATTGCCACCATCCGTGGCTGGCCCGACGCCCGCGAGGCAGTCGGCCTGATCGCCGGCCAGACATTCGCCGCGGGCGGTGAGTTCATCGTCGCCGATGGCTCGGGCAAGCCGGAGCCGAGCGCCGCGCAGCTGAACGAGGCGGGCGGTCCGATCCGCTGGATGTCGATGCCCGGGCGCTCGGTCTTCCAGCTGCGCCTCGCCGGCTATCGCGCGGCGCGCGGCGAGGTCGTGGCGATAACCGAGGACCACGTCGCGGTCGCACCGGACTGGATCGAGCGCATCCTCGAAGCACATCGTCGCTATCCCAATGCCGGCGCGATCGGCGGCGCGGTGTTCAATCGCACCAACGAGAAGCTGGTCGACTGGGCCGCATTCTTCCTGACCCAGGGACCGTTCATGGAGCCCCTCGCGAACGGCGTCTCGGAGCGCATCTCAGGGCCGGCGAATGTCTCCTACAAGCTGCGTGTTCTGGAGCGACTCGGGGGCGACGAGGAACAGGGTGTGATCGACTTCCTGGAGCTGCCCCACGCCCTGGAAGGCGAAGATCTGGTCGCCGAAGACTCGATTCGCGTCTGGCACAGTCAGTCGCAGGGTCTCGTTGGCACGTCGCGTGCCGAATTCGACAACGGGCGCACGATCGCCGGCTACCGGCGCCGCCAGATGACGCGGGGCGACTGGCTGCGCATCGCTGGCTCACCCGTACTGCCCGCTTATCGCGCGGTGCGCCAGATGCGCATCGTGCGCAAGAAGAACATGCAGGAGGGCATGAGCGTGACGCGCATGGCCCGGGTGCTGCCAGCCCACATCTGGTTCCAGTACTGCGCCATCGCCGGCGAGCTGCTCGGCTACGCCGCCGGCCCGGGCGAAAGCCCGCGTCGACTCTTCTAGCTGATGGCCGCGCGGCCACCCCTGTCAATCGTCGTCGGGACGGGCGAGGGCTGGCCGTACGTGCGCGACCTCGTGGCCGGCTTGTCCGCCGATGCCGAAGCCAGTGGATCGGAGATCATCGTCGTCGACGGCAGCGGCCGCTCCGCGCCCGCATCGAGCGAGCTGCCTCGGTCCGTCACATGGCTGATGTCTGACGCTGACTCCGTCTTTCAGCTCTTTGCGGTGGGCCTGCACGCCGCGCGCGGCGACGTCATCGCCACGACAGAGGATCACGCTCTCCCGCGGCCGGGCTGGGTCGCAGCGATCCTGGCCGCCCACGGCCGGCATCCCGAGGCCGCGGCAATCGGCGGGGCAATCGAGAACGGCTCGACGGACAGCGCGGTCGAATGGGCGAGCTACTTCACCACCCAGGGTCCGCATATGGCGCCGCTCGGCGATCGTCCCGTGCCGATGACCACGAACGAAGCCAATGTCTCGTACAAGCGCTGGGCAATAGAACGCTACGACCCCGATGACGGCTCCGGCTTCATGGCCATCCTCTACAACCGCCGGCTGGCACAAGCCGGCGAAGTTCTGCGTGTTGACGATCGCATGATCGTGGATCACTTCGAGACGGTCGGCCTGGCCTGGACGACGAAGATCCACTATCACAACGGCCGGTCGATCTCGGCCTTCCGGCGCGCGCGTGGCATGGCCGGCGAGGACTGGCTGCGCATGGCCGTCGCGTTCTGGCTCCCGGCGTGGCGCGTGGGCCGCGTGTTGCGCACGGGCTTCGCCAAAGGCCGCCTGCGGCGCGAGCTCGTGCTCAGCACGCCATCTGCGCTATGGCTCGAGTACGTCCAGGCCGCCGGCCACTTGATGGGCTATCTCGCCGGGCCGGGCGACAGCCCAAGCCACCTCCGCTGAAGGGACTGGAACCGGACTGATGAGGGCGGCCATCGTTCACGACTACTTCGTACAGGACGGCGGAGCCGAGAGCGTGGCGATCGAGCTGGCGCGACTGCTGCCCAGCGCGCAGGTGTATACGACGTTTTTCAACGCCGAGCGATTCGGCGACCGGATCGATCCTGCCCGCGTGCACGCCTGGCCGCTCTCCGGGCGCTACGACGAGGGCCGCTTCCGAACGCTCCTGCCGCTATATCCGGCCTACTTCTCGGCCCTCGACCTTCGCGACTACGACCTTGTCGTGAGCAACTCGTCCGCGTTTGCCAAGGCCGCCCGCACCTCTCGGCGCCACCTCCACGTCGCCTACATCCACGCCCCGATGCGCTTCGCGTGGCAGTTCCAGTCGTACCAGCGCGGGTCGTCGCTGGGCGGCGGGGCACGGGTCGCCGGGCGCATGCTGGGCGCCCCACTACGCACGTGGGACCGGCGAACCTCGCGACAACCTGACCACATGGTCGCCAACTCGAACAACGTCCGCGAACGGATCCGGAGCTGGTGGGGCCGCGATGCAGACGTCATCTACCCGCCGGTCGATGTCGATGCCCAGTCCGTCTCCACGGCCAACGACGGCTTCCTGCTCGTGGCAGCGAGGCTGCTTGCCTACCGCCGCGTCGACCTCGCGGTCGACGCGGCGAAAGCGACGGGCAGGCGGCTCGTGGTGGTCGGCGACGGCCCTGAGCGCACGGCTCTGGAGAGGCGCGCGGGACCGAGCGTGACCTTCGAGGGCTTCGTCCCGCGCGCGCGACTGCTCGATCTCTTCGCACGCTGCGACGCATATCTCGTCCCCGGCGAGGAGGACTTCGGGATCGCCCCGGTCGAGGCGATGGCTGCAGGCAAGCCGGTTGTCGCACTGAACCGCGGGGGTGCCTCGGAGACCGTGCTCGACGGCGTCACGGGCGTCCTGTTCGACGACCAGAGCGTCGGCGGGTTGACGAGCGCACTGGACAGGATGGACGGCATCGAGTTCGACCAGCAAACGGTCCGGAGCCAGGCCGAACAATTCAGCGTGCCAAAATTTCGCTCTGCCTTCGCCGGGCTTCTTGTCGGCCTCGGGGTCGACCCGTCGATACTCGCGCACTGAGCGGCCGCGAGGAGAGTTGAATGGTCCGACGCCACACCACGGCATTGCGCGCAAGCCTCATGGCAGCCGATTTCATCGGCGCGGCCGTGTTGTTCGTCGTCCTCTCGATCGCCCGCTACGGCAGCGCCTGGTACACGAGCTGGGACAGGCTGGGCGTGGATGCGCTGCTCGCAGCGACGGTCTACGGCCTGGGCTGGACCGCGCTCGTGGGGCTGCAGGGCCTGTACCGAGTGCGCGCTCGCTACGCGCTGCGCAGCGAGGCAGTGGCTCTGCTTCGCGCCGGGGCGATCCTGGGCGTCGCGATGGTCGTGTTCCTGTTCGTCGAGCGCGTATCGGACGCGAGCCGTCTGCTGATTGCCTCGCTTGTCGTCGCGACCGTGGTCGTGGGAGTGGGGACCCGCTTCGTGCTCCGTTCGGTCCTCGCCGAGCTGCGTCGGCGCAGGCACATGACCCGCTTCGTGCTGGTCGCAGGCGCCGGGCCGATCGGCGAGGATTTTGCCGATCGCCTGGAACGAGCGGATGACCTGGGCCTGCGCGTCATTGGACACTTGCGCGCGCTCGGCGAGGATGACGCGAGACCTTCGCGGCCGGTCCTCGGCGTGCTCGACGACATCGAGACAGTGCTCCATCGCGAGGTCGTCGACGAGATCGCAGTCTGCCTGCCGGTCGGCGCGTGGAACTTCGTCGAGCCCCTCACCCAGCTGTGCGCCAGCGAAGGCAAGATCGTGCGCATCCCATCCGATGGCGGACCGCCGGTCGCGGGCGGCTACGCCGAGGACTTCGACGGGCTGACCGTCACATCGCTCGTGTACGGACCGGACCGCGCAATCGGCCTGTTCATGAAGCGCCTGCTCGACGTGGCACTGGCAGGGATCGGCCTCGTGCTGTCCAGCCCCTTGTTGCTCATGGTCGGCATCTACATCCGGCGCGCCGACGGCGCGCCGGTGATCTACCGGCAAACGCGCGTCGGCCTCAATGGCAGGGAATTTCGCGTCGTCAAATTCCGGACGATGGTTCGAGGCGCGGACGCGCAGGTCGAGCAGCTGGCTCTCTTCAACGAGGTCCGCGGCCGAGCCTTCAAGATCACGAACGACCCACGCCTGACGCGCACCGGCGCGTTCCTGCGCCGAACGAGCCTCGACGAGCTGCCGCAGCTGGTGAACGTGCTGCGCGGTGAGATGAGCCTCGTCGGGCCGCGGCCACCGCTGCCCGACGAAGTCGCCGGGTACGACGTCTGGCATCGCCGCCGGTTGTCGATGAAGCCCGGCATTACCGGCCTGTGGCAGGTCAGCGAGCGCAACAACCCGGACTTCGACCACTGGGTGGAGCGCGACCTGGAATACATCGATCGCTGGTCGTTGTGGCTGGACCTGAAGATCATCGCGCGCACGGTGCCCGCTCTCGTGTACCAGCAAGGCCGCTGAACTTTCAGTGACCAATCCCATGGGCGAGGGGCCGTCCGGGCTCGCACTCGTTCGCGAGCGCTTCCATGCCCATTCGACGAGCCCGTGGCTGCCGCCTCTCCTCGGCGCGGCGATCCTGGCGCTCACGGCCGCGGTCGCGCTGCTGGCGCCGGAAACCGTGCGGGGAGTGGCCGCGCTGGCCGTCGCGAGCCTCGCGATCCTGCTGGCCTATGTGCCGTGGCCCAAGCCGACTCTGCTCGTCTTCGCGCTCTTTGTCCTCTTCTATCACACGCTCGGGCGGTGGCTGACGCCGGAGCTTCGGCATGTCGACGAGATCGTCGTGCCCGTCCTGTTCGTGGCCGCGGCCATCCGCAATCGTCCGTGGCGGCGCGGCCTGATCGACCCGCTGCGCGACGGAGCCTTGCTGGTCATGTTCGTTGCCGGCGTCGGCAGCAGCCTTGTCAACGGTGTTCCCACCTCGGTCTGGCCACTGGGCCTGCTCCTTCTGGTCAAGGTCTTTGCCTTCCTGTACATCGTCCTGTGGCACGACTTCGGCGCGGCCGATGTGCGTCAGCTTTACCCGCTCGTGCTCGGGATCGGCGTCGTGGTCCTGGCACTCGCGCCGTTTGAGGCGCTCGACCCGCCGCGCTTCCGTTCTGTGCTCAACCTGAGCGACATATCGGCGCCCAGAGAGGGCCTCCCCAGCGTCAAATCGCTCTTTTACCACCCGGTCCTGTTCGCCTGGTTCACGGCCTTCATCGGCATCTTCCTGGTCGCCGGGTACATCTACTTGCGGCGCTGGTGGCTGCTGCTAGGCGCTGCGCTGTTCAGCATCGGGACCGTGCTCGCGGGCCGCCGCCGAGCCATCGCCGGGCTCGCAGCAGCGTTGATCGCCGGGATTTGCTCGTTTGCTTCGGTCGAGCGCTCCTGGCGTCCGGTCGTCCGTGCGTGGTGGCCGCTGGTCGCGGGTGTGCTCCTGGTCGCACTCGCATTCCTGCCTTCCCTGGCGGGCCTGGCCGATGCCACGCTCAACCCGACACCCGGGTCGGCGTGAAGGGACACCCGATGCGCGCGTTGCGCTGTATACGACGTCGGTCCTGATCGCGCGCGACGACTTTCCATTGGGTGTCGGGCTGGGCCGCTATGGCAGTGGCGTCAGCCGCGATCCGTACAGCCCCGTGTACGCCCAGTACGGGCTGGACCAGATCGACGGCCTGAGCCCACAGCACTCGAGCTATGTGAGCGACACGTTCTGGCCGCGCATCCTGGGCGAAACGGGCGTGATCGGTCTGCTCGCCCTGATCATCTTCACGCTCGTGTTGACGGTGCAGGTGTGGCGCGCCGCGCAAGCCAGGGCTCAGGACCTGCTCGTGCGCGCCTTCCTGCTGGGCGCCTGGATGGTCTTCGTCCAGTCGCTGATCGAAACGCTGGCAAGCTCGATGTTCGATTCGCCGCCGCGCATCTACCTGCTCTTCGGCGTCGTCGCCGTCGCGCTCTCGCTCGCTCGCGGTCGCTCGCGAGCCGATGATCTGACCTGAGCCCCCGGCGACCTATGCCGGAGGTGCGGCCGAAGCCTTCGGATGCCAGGCCCCGATGGGGGTCGCGTCGATGCCCAGGCGCCGCCCCGCGAAGTACGTCGCGAGCACGTTCATCAAAGTAATCGCCACGACCGCGGCCACCGCCGCGCCGAGGGCGCCGAGCGTGGGGATCAGGGCGACGCCGACCGCGATGCGCAACACGACGGCGATGGCAATCGAGGTGAAGTTGAGCCCCTGAAAACCGGTCATCGAGAGCATCAGGCCGCCGACCCCGAAACCGCAATCGATGATCTGGGCAAAGGCGAGCACGGCAAGCGTCGAATAGGCCGGGCTGAAGTCCTCGCCGAACAGGAGCAGGAACTGGGCGCCGAACAGCCACAGCAGAATGGCGACTCCGAGGGCGAAGAAGAACGCGCCGCGCGCCGCGCGCGTGACGACGTACTGCAGGCGAGTGCGCTCGTTTCGTGTCCACATCTGGGCGGCGGTCGGGGCGAGGGTGGTGTTGACGGCCATCGCCCCGAAGAGAGCAAGAGCGGCGCCTCGCACGGCGACCGAGTAGAGGCCTGCCGCCGTGGGCCCCGCGAGAGCACCCACGAGCACAACGTCGATCTGGTTCATCAGCGTCGTCGCGGTCGCCGCGAGCGCAAACGGCACGGCCTCGCGCATCCAGCGCCGCGTCTCGTATTCGGTCGGCGTCGCGCGCATGTCGCGTGGCAGCTGACGCCATAGAAGGAGCAGGCCGAATACGAAGGCGACGATGACCGAGACGAGATTCAGAGTCATGGCGCCGAGCGCCGTGAGGACGCCAGTCGTTAGGTACGCGGCCGCGAGCAGGAGCGTGAACACCCCGGGCCTCACGAGCGAATCCGGCAGCTGGCTGCTGACGATGCGCTGCAGGCCGAGCGTTATCGCGCGACGCAACGCGGTCAGCACCAGGAGGGGAACCATCAGCAGGGCCAGCCACAGGACGGGCAGCGCCTCGTCGCTGAGCGCGCCGCGCAGCATCCCGGCGCCGAAGCCGACGATGACAATGGCGACGAGCGAGACGGGCAGGACGACCTCGACCGTGCGAACGATCAGGCCCCGCGCCCGGCCCCAGGTCCCCAGGGCGCCACTGGCGGCAAGGTCGCGCGTCAGCAGGCGATCCAGGCCGAGCGCCAGGGGTGCGCTGATCAGCAGGACCACGCCGATCGCGGACGCGTAGATGCCGTAGCCGGTGGCCCCGAGCAGGCGCGCAAGCAGCACGCCATTGATGAACGTCAGCCCGGCCGCGCTGATGGTCAGGCCCAGGGTGCCGAAGATGCCCCGAACCATGTGCGCCCGTAGGCTCACGCGCCCCCCGTCAACCGGATCACGTCCGGTTCGCTTCCCGAGCGGTTAATTGAGCGGTCCGAACCAGCTATGGAAGAGAGCGCGCACGACGTCGATCCTGAGCTGCTGCTTGCTGGTTCCCTTGACGTTCGAGGCGTAAGTCGGCGGTTGCAGGACAGCCTGGTTGGGCATCGTCGCGTTGTGCACCCGGTTGTACATGTACACGACGTCCGCGGAGCCAAGCGGCAGCGTCGTGTAGAAGTCGTTGGGGTTGGAGAAGGTCGACTGGCGCAGCCCCTCGACCTGGCCCGAGGAGATCTGCTTCATTGCCGCATAGATGAAGCCCTGCTGGCGCTTGGCCCGCTTCCAGTCGTTGTTGCCCGGGCCGTGCCGGCTGCGGACATACTCAAGGGCACGCGTGCAGTTGGGCGTGGCGTTCCAGTTGATCGGCGTCCCGACCGTGTAGCAATACGGAGCGTCGGCGCCCTTCTCGAGCGTCGAACCGGCAAGGAACTTGGCCCCTGGCTTCAAGACAGCGCGTGAGTCATAGATGCTCGGGTCGTAGATGTTGTAGGGCACGGTGACGCGAACGCCACCGACATTGCCGACGAGGCGCTCGAAGCCGGTGAAGCGCACGAAAGCGACATAGTCGATCTGGATCCCGAAGGCGTACTGGAAGGCCTTGCGCACCTTGTCGAGTGCGATGTTGCGGCTGCCGCCGGACTGCTTCTTGTAGTACTTGAACAGGCCGTTGATCTTGGGCTTGAACGTCTGACCCGGTCCGATCGGGACGTTGCCCACGTCGCGCGGCAGGCTGATGGCGGAGATTTGGTTGCTGTTGTCGATGGTCATGAAGATGATCGAGTCCATGCGCTCGCCCGTGCCTGTGAGGCGCGGCCGCCAGTCGGAGCCGAGGAGCAGGACCGTGATCCGGCCATCGCTTCCGCCGCTGACGCTGGTCGGTCCGACGACGTTCTGAACCGCGGCATCGCCGCCGAAGAAGTTGGCCACGTCGAGCGCCGCGTTGAGCCACGGCAGCGGGCTGAAGTGAAACTGCGCCGCCGACACAGGCCCCGCGAGCGCTCCCGAACCGGCCATGACCAGGGCGAGCAGGCCGGCGATGGCCAAGGCGCGCGGACGTCGGTTGTGCATCACCCATCCTCAACTGGCGGCTGGCTTGTTTCCGGCGGACGATAGCGCCACCAAAGTGTCGATCGCAACCGACATTTGGTGCGTTGGCCAGAGGCTCGCTAGTTGAGCGGAGCGAACCACTCCTGTGTCAGCTGGCGCACGACGTCCAGATGCAGCTCCTGCTTGCTGGTGCCGGGCACGGAGAATGCGTACTTGGACGGCATCAGCACGGCCTGGTTGGGCATCGTGGCACCGTCGAGCATGTTGTACAGCGCGAGGACGCTGGCGGGATCGGTTGGCAGGGTGGTGTAGAAGTCGTCGCCGTTGCTCAATGCGGCAACGCGCAACGCTTCGAGGTCCGGGCCGCTGCCACGCGAGATGACCCGATTGATAGTGGCGAACACGAAGCCCTGCTGGCGGCGCGCGCGGCGCCAGTCGTTGTTGCCCGGGCCGTGGCGGCTGCGGACGTAGAGCAGGGCACGAGTGCACTTTGGCGTGGCGTCCCAGTTGATCGGATCGCCGACGGTGTAGCACAGCGGGGCAGAGCTTCCGCGCATCAGGGTCGAGTCGCTGGCCAGGAACTTGGCCCCGTGCTGACGGTCGCTGCGGTCGTCGACGATGGTCGAATCGTGGATGTCGTAGGGCACGGCCACGGGCACGCCGCCGACCTTGTCGACCAGCCTGTCGACGCCGGTGAAGCGGATGTACGCGACATAGTCGATCTCGATACCGAACGTGTACTCGAACGCCTGGCGCATGTGCTCGAGCGCAAGCTCGCGCGTGCCGTAGGTCTGCTTGAAGTGCTTGAACAGTCCGTTGACCTTGGCCTTGAAGACCTCATTCGGGCCGATGGGCACGTTGCCCACGTCACGCGGCAGGCTGACGGCGGATATCTGCTTCTGGTCGTCGATCGTCACGATCATCATGGCGTCCGTCCGCTCGCCCGTGCCTACCAGTCGCGGTCGCCAGTCGGAGCCGACCAGCAGGACGGTCAGACGGCCGTCGCTGCCCTTGTCGATCTGACCCGGCGCGACGACGTGCAGCGTGGCGGTGATCGGAGTGATGAGGTTGCTCAGCAGCTCGAGCCACGGCCACGGTTGGAAGTTGAAGGCGGCCGTGCTGACCGGTCCCGCCAGGCCTCCCGGGCCGGCAGTGATGAAAACGAGCAGCAGTGCTGCGAGCCATCGCGCCCGCGGCCTTCGCTGAAGCATGTTCCCCTCCAGCGTCTGGAACCTGACGACCATAGCCGATCAACGGCCCCGGCGGCGGCGCAACCTTTCACGCAACATCCAGGTGAAGAACGGAGGATCGTCGATGAAAACGCGCCGACCGATGCGCTTGGGGTCGCGCATCATGCGAAATGCCCATTCCAGCCCGATGCGAGTCATCCACTGCGGGGCGGCTGGGACACGGTCGCCCAGGATATCGACGGTCTGCCCGAGCCCGAGCATCACGGCGCGGGGCAGGTCCGCCTGGTGGCGCGCCATCCAGGTCTCCTGCCTGGGCGCGCCGAAACCTACGATGACGATGCGTGGATCGGCGGCCTTCAGCGTCTCGACTGCCTCTTGGTCGACCGGGCCACCGATCTCGAAGCCCATCGGCGGGCTGACTGCGGCGACGACGGTACCGCCCAGGTCGCGCAGTCGCTGCGTCGCCTTCTGCGGGGCGTCGTCGCGCCCGCCGATCATCGCTATCGGAGGGGTATCAGGCCCACCAACGCGAATCAGGGCCTCGGGCAGCAATCGGCCGGTGACCTTGCCCCGGAACGGCGTGCCCGCAAGGCGCGCGCCGTAGATCAGGCCCATGCCGTCGGGCACGCGCAGTCGAGCCCCGCGCATCAGCTCGCGAAACGCCGGGTCGCGCTTGGCGCGCACGAGATGGTCAACGTTGGGCGTGCTGACGTAGCCGCCACTGCCGTCACGCGCCCAGGCCAGGATCAGCGCAACGGCCTCGTCAAAAGTGACGTCGTGAACCGACACGCCGGCCTCACGAATCAGGATCTCGCGCGGCAGCGCGGGCTGCGTGCTCGAAGAAAAGTGCTCAGCCTCCATCGCCGTCCGTAGACTAGGCGAATGGCTGAGCAGCAGTTCTGACGCCTGGCCTGAATTTGCCCAATACAGGCCAGATCGTGCGCCGAGTCGCCTGGTGGCTGCTGCTCCTGACCCTCGTTCTGCTGCCGTACGAGTATTGGCTGCCGGGGCTTGCGCTGGGCCGCTTCACGATCACGACGCTCGAAGCGGTCTGGATGGCGGCCATCGCCTGCTGGCTGGCCGCGACGGTCGTGTCGCGTCGGCGGCCGCGTCTGCCGCGCGGCTTGCCCGTTGCGTTCGGACTGCTGCTGGCTGTCGGCGTGACCTCGGCCGCACTTGCCGACGGTGACAACGCCGACGCATTCGTCTTCGTCGGCCGCAGCGCTGCAGGCTGGCTGCTGTGCCTGGCCATCGCCGACATGGTCCGCGACGAGCGCTCGATGCGCAGCGCCCTCGGCGCCATCCTGACGGGGGCGTCCGTGTCCGCGCTGATCGGCCTCGCGCTCCTGGCGTTCCCGGACATGACGAACGTTCTCCACATCGAGCGGTTCTTCACCATCGGCGTGCCCCGCCTGACCGGCACATTCGACTACCCGAACACCGCGGCCATGGCCTTCGAAGCCTCTGCCCTTCTCGGCGTGGCGCTGGTTGCGCTCGAGACGCGACGGGCGCTGGTCTGCGCGGAGATCGCCGCCATCGGCGTGATCGTCGTGGCCATGACGCTGACGCTCAGCCGAGGCGCGGCCGTCGGCGCGGCCGTCGGACTGGTTGCGATCGCCGGGCTGGCCGTCCTGAGCAGGCGCCCGCGCCTTGGCGCGGCTCTTGCCGTGTCGGCGGTCACCGTCGCTGCCTTCGCGATCGTCGTCCAGGTCAGTGTCGCGCCGGTTGAGCGCCTCTTCACCGACGCGGAGCGCGGGCTCTACGGCGCCACGTACGCTGCCCCGACTGCCGTCGTCCTGACCGACGGCACGGCATCGGTAACAGTCAACCTGACCAATACGGGCTCGCTGACGTGGAACGACGGCGGAACCGCTGACTACGCGCTCGGCTATCACTGGCTCAGCCCGGGTACGACCGACGTGCTTGCCGATGGCGCGCAACGTGTCGAGGTGGGCACCGTCGTGCCGGGTCAGTCGACCCAGGTGACGGTCACCATCGCGGCTCCCGCGCCCGGCACCCAGGCAGAGGTCGCCTGGGACATGGTGCGCGGCAGCTGGGGCTGGTTTTCGATGCGCGGCGTCCCAGTCTCCGCCACGAGGCTGGGCGTAGGGGCCGTGCCCGGCGCCGACTCCGGGTCGGGCGCCAACACGCTCGTGCTGTATGCGGATGAGGTCGGCCCGACGCGCTCCCAGCTGTGGTCCGTCGCGCTACAAATGATCACGGAACGGCCGCTGCTTGGAGTCGGTCCCGGCACGTATCGCCTGCGCTACGACGGCTACGCAGGCATCAGCGGAGGCGTGGAGACCCACGCCAACAACATGTACCTGGAGATCGGCGCGACCACGGGACTGATCGGGCTGATCGTCTTTCTGGCCGTGGTCGGCTTGGCGACACTGCCTCTGGTCCGGGTGCTGGCCCGCCGCCGGCCGACGGACGGCGGCGGGCCGGAGCTCTCGAGCCGGGCATGGATCGCGTTGGCGGCGATCCTTGCCGCCGTGGTCGCCTTCCTGGCGCACGGCCTGATCGACTACTTCCTGGCGTTCAATCCGACCGGCGGCCTGTGGTGGGCCACGCTCGGCCTCGCCGCGGCCGCAGGGTGGCCGGCGGTCGTGCGCGGCCGCGCGCCGGGCGAAGTCGCCGCGCACGACGCGTCACTCACCTGAAGCCCGGAGGTGCACGTTGCGCGTCGGCTTTGACGTAACGCCGCTTTCGGAGCGCGGCTCAGGAGTGTCGCGCTATACGCTCGAGCTGCTCCGTGCGCTGCGCGATGAGGCACCCGATGTCCAGCTCGAGCTGCTCTCGAACAGACAGGTGGACGACCCTGCGGTACGCGTCGAGCTGTCCGGCCAGAGATGGCTGAGAGCGCCGCGACTGCCCAGCCGGGCGGCCTGGATGCAGGCCGTGCTGCCGGTCGCTCTCGCCGCGCGGAAGCGGGTCGAGATCGGTCACTTCACGAACTTCGACGTTCCGCTGCTCGGCCGCATCCCGGTCGTCGTGACGCTGCACGACATGTCCCTGCTCATGTCACCGGAGCAGCACCCGGCCAAGCGCGTCCTCCTGCTGAGTCCCTTGATGCGCCTCGCCGCGCGCAAGGCGCGTGCGGTCGTGTGTCCCACGGCCAGCGCCGCTCAGGACGCTGTGACACTGCTGAACCTGGATCCGGATCGAGTCCATGTCGTCTCCGGAGCGGTCGCCCCTCGGTTCCGGGTCATCGACGGGGAGGCGTCAGCCGAGGCATGCCGCAGGTTCGGACTGCAGCCCGGGTTCCTCCTGTTCGTCGGAACAATCGAACCTCGCAAGAACCTCGTCCGGCTCGCGCGCGCATTCGCCCGGCTCAGGCAAGACGGATTCGACAAGCCGCTCGTCATCTGCGGCGCGTGGGGCTGGAAGTCGAAGGACCTGCGCCCGACGATCGAAGCGCTCGGCATCGCCGACGCAGTCGTGTTCACCGACTACGTATCCGACGAAGACCTGGTGGCGCTGCTCAACGCCGCGGGCGCGTTCGTGTATCCGTCCCTCTACGAGGGCTTCGGGCTGCCGATCATCGAGGCCTTCGCTTGCGGAGTGCCCGTGGTCACGTCGGACCTGGGGGCCATGGCCGAGGTCGCGGGCAGCGCCGCGTTGCTGGTCGATCCGACCGACGAGGCGGCAATCGCCGAGGCGTTGACTCGCGTGTTGAGCGACGACGCTGAGCGAAGGCGTCTACGCGGCGCGGGCCTGGAGCGCGCCGCCGAGTTCAGCCACCGCAAAGCGGCGCTCCAGGCCGTCGCTGTCTACCGCTCGGCACTCGGCCGCTGAGGAGGCTGTTAGCGGCTCCAGCTCGACAGGTCGCGGCCGATCAAGGCACCGAGCTCGGCGACCTGCGGGGCGAACTCGTCAGTCAGTCGACGGCGCAGCTCGGGATCCATCTTCTGGCGCTGCGCGGCGGTGCTGTTGGCCGAAACGAGCGCATCTCGCACGCGATGCATCACCGGCATGCCGCGCAGCCGGCCGAAGACGCGTTTCATTGGCCCGCGCGGGGCGAAGATGAGCTTCTGGACGACACCCGAGCGTGGCCGCTTGCTGGCGTTGTAGACGGACAGGTCGACCTCGAATGACGGGTCGACGCCGACGAACTCGAGCGTCGCGCGATAGACGGCCCGTGGGTCCGCGACCAGGTCGTCGAAGACGACGAAATGGACGCGCTCGCGGCCCAGGACGTCGAGATAGCGCGCAACCTGCTCGGGGAAGTTGACGCTGTGGCGGTAGTAGAGAGCTTCGGGTCGGATGGCGTCGGCGGGCAGTCGGTGACCGGCCATCCGGTCGTCCTCGGCGGCGAGTGCCTGCTCGAAGTCGGCGAGGTCCTCGCGCTGGTTGAAGACCAGCTGGCTGTGCTGGCTGTACATCACGTCGACCGGGTTGCGGAGCATGACGATCGCCCGCGCGTCGTGGTTGAAGTCGCGTATCTCCTGGGCCGCGACTCGCGAATACAGGTACCACGGCGACGCCTCTCCGGCTTTCTGATCGGGCCGTGCGTCGTTGAACAGGGCCAGGTACTCGTCCTCGGTCATGCGCCGATAGCGCGGCGTCAGGTCCTGGCCGAAGTACATCGGCTCCTTGGGCACGCTCATGAAGATGTCCGGGTGGGCGCGCAGGTATTCGTACAGCGCCGTCGTTCCCGCCTTGAACGCACCGACGATGAAGAAGTCTGGTCGCTTCATCGCGTCACGCGCCTTGTGGTCCCGTCAAATGTCACTCCCAGTCGACCTTAATCGAGTACGGGTGCCGATTTGGAGCTTTGGCGGGCCGACTTTGCCATTGGGCGGGCCGATTCCACGCTCAGGCAGCCTCGCGGTGCGGTCGGAACGACGGAAGCAGCCGCATAAGGACCGCCACGGGTGACAAATGACGGGTCGCCGGCGCCAATCGCGAATTCAGGCCGCCGACGACGGCTTGGCGGACGAAACGGGGACCTGGCTCGACGCGGGCACGGGAGAAGCCGTCCAGTCCGACAGATCGCGGTCGATGAGCTTGCCCAGGCGCTCGATCTCCGGTGTGAACTCCTCGATCAGCTGACGGCGCAGCGCCGGATCCATGGGCGGCCGCGGCTTTGCCTCGCTGTTCATCTCGAGCATCCTGGTACGCACCGAGCGGACGAGCGGGAAACGGCGCAGGTACGGCGCCAGCGGCAGGAGCAGCTTGGGCGCAAATATCAGGCGCTGGACGAGCGGCGAGCGGACGCGCCGGTTCTCGTTCGACTTGGGCGGGGCAGCGGCGAGCGACGGGTCGACGTCCAGAAACTCGAGCGCGCCGCGGACGACGCCGGCTCCGTCGCGGCGCATGTCGTCGTTGAGCATGACGTGAACCTTGTCGCGGCCGAAGACATCGAAGTAGCGCTCGAGCTGCTCTGCGAACTGGACCGAGTGGCGGTAGAAGAGGTTCTCGACGTTGATCGGCCCGGGTGGCAGGCGCTTGCCCGCGCGCCGGTCGGGCTCGGCGGCGAGCGCCTCGGCAAAGTCGGGAATGTCCTCGATGACGTTGAAGATGAGCTGGTTGTGCTGGGCGTACATGACATCGACCGGGTTACGCAGCACGACCATGATCCGGGCGTCGGGCGAGAAGGCCTTGATCTCCTGCGCAGCGCTGGTCGAGTACAGGTACCAGGTGCTTGCCTCGCCGATGCGCTGGCCGGCCTTGGCGCCCTTGAACAGGCGCAGGTAGTCGGCCTCGGTCATGCGCCCATAACGCCGGGTCAGGTCGTCGCCGAAATAGAGCGGCTCCTTGTGAAAGGGCATGAAGATCTGCGGATGCCGGCGCAATTGGTCATAGAGGGCTGTGCTGCCGCTCTTGAACGCGCCGGCGACGAAGAAATCGGGTCGGGGCATGCGCCGCGAAGGATAGCGCGTGAAGACCCCGGACCGGCTGGCGAGGATGAGCGCGCCTCTCCCCTAGACTCGCCGGGATGCGTGGTCCGGTCCGAGTCCTCATCGTTGCCCCAGCGCCGCTGGCCGACGACTGGGCCGGCGGCATCTCGAACTTCGTGCGCAGCTTCGTGACGCACATGCCGGACGACTTCTCGGTCTCGATAGCGGGCGTCGAGCGAGCCGGCGACGAGACCGGTCGCGACCGCCGCACGTGGCGCATGGACACCCTCGCCGGACGCGACGTCCGCTTTCTCGCCGTCGCCCGCCTGGCCGGCACCGGAGTGAGGGGCCGTGTACCGGTCAAGGCCCGCGCGACATTGGGCCTGCTGCTATCACGCCGCGACCTTCCGACCAAGGGTGCTGTCATCCAGATCCACGCCCCGGCGATGGACCTGCCCCTGTGGGGCCGCACGGCACCGATCATCCGCGTGGTCCACAACGCACCCGACAACCTCGCCCAGCATGCGACCGGGACACTGTGGCGCCACTCGGCGTGGGCGCTACGTCGTGTCGAGGAGATGAGCTTCCGCCGGGCCGAGCGCGTCTTCTTCGTCGACCGTGCCACCCAGCAGCACTACCTAGCGCTGACTGGTGACGACACGCGGCTGTGCTATCTGCCAAACGGTGTGGACACGACGCAGTTCAGGCCACTTTCGGCCGATGAGCGTGCCGCGGCGCGCGCCGAGCTCGGCTCGGAGACAGGGATTGCCCAAGCGGGTCCGTGGCTCCTCTTCTGCGGACGCCTCGATCGCCAGAAGGACCCGGATCTGCTGATCGCGACGTTCGCGCGGGCGCGCCGCCTGCGCGGCCTCGAGAACGCGCAGCTCATCGCCGTCGGCAACGGCCCATTGAAGGATGCAGCTGAGCAGGCGGCGCGTGCGGCCGGCGTGGGCGAAGCCGCGCACTTCGTCGGGCCTCTCGACCACGATACGTTGCCGCGCATGATGGCCGCGGCAGACACGCTCCTGCTCACCTCGGCCTACGAAGGCGCCCCGTTCGTTGTCCTCGAAGCGCTTGCGTGCGGCCTGCCCGTCGTCTCGACCGCGGTTGGCGACGTGCCCCTCATCGTCGACCACGAGCGCACGGGCTGGGTCGCCGCGGAGCGGACCGCAGATGAGCTCGCGCGCGGCGTCGCGTGGGCCGTCGGCCAGCCGCGCGACGAGATCGCGCCGCGCGCTGCAGCGTCGATGAGCGCCTACCGGATCCAGGACGTGCTGGCGCCCTTCTACGAGGCTCATCGCCGGGTCGCGGAGGCGGCTCGCGCGTGACCGGCGTGCGTCGGCCCGACTTCTTCATCATCGGTGCTCCAAAGGCGGGAACGACGTCCCTGTACGACTGGCTCGGGGGGCATCCGCAGCTGTATCTGTCGGCCGTCAAGGAACCGATGTACTTCTGCCCCGACGTCCAGGGCGGCCTGCGCCGTCTGTTCGCGTATCCCGAGGACGAGGCCCGCTATCTCGCGCTGTTCGAGAAGGCGCGACCCGATCAGCTCGCCGGCGAGGCTTCCACGCGCTATCTGGTGTCGCCCGAAGCTCCCCGTTTCGTGCGCGATTTCCAACCCGAGGCGCGCGCCATCGCCGTGCTGCGCAACCCGGTCGATCTCATGCACGCGTTGCACAACGAACGGGTCTCATTTGGCGTGGAGCCGCTGACCGACTTCGACGCCGCTCTGGCTGCCGACGCGGACCGCCGCGCAGGTAAGCGCCTGCCGCCGCACGCCAATCCGCTGGGGAGCGTCTATCGCGCTACGGCATCGTTCGCGGCGCAGCTGGAGCGCTGGCTCGAGGCGCTGGGCCGTGAACGAGTCCACGTCGCCATCTTCGAGGACATGGTCGGGCAGCCGGGGGCCGTGTTCGGCCGAGTGCTCGACTTCCTCGACGTCGACCCTGTCTACCAACCGGCGACTTTTGCGGCGTCGAATCCCAGTCATCGGCTGCGCGGAGGAGCTGTCCGTGCCGCCCTCGACTCCAGGACCGCGCAATGGACGGCGCACTCGGCGCTGCCCGCGTTGCTCGGCACAGAGCGAACCCAGCGCCTGGCGCGACGCTTCCGCTTGAGCCGCGTCAATCGTCGTCGCGCTGCACGTCAGCCGCTGGCGATCGAGACTCGCAAGCGCCTGGAGTCGGAGCTCACGCCCGACGTCGAGCACCTGTCCGAGCTGCTCGGACGCGACATGGTCGGCCTGTGGTTCGGCAGTGACGCGCCGGTGGACGGCGCCAGCCCGGTATCATCGAGGCTCGCCAGCCCGAGCAACCCGGAGCCTGCCTAGTGTCCCGAATCCCAGACCTGTTCATCGTCGGTGCGCCCAAGAGCGGCACGACGTCGCTCTACGAATACCTGAAGAGCCACCCCGACGTGTTCATGTCCGTGGTCAAGGAGCCGTGCTACTTCGCGCGCGACCTGGCGCTCGACGACTCGGGCAACTTCCTCGTCTACGAGCGCGACAAGAAGCTCTATTACGGCCTGTTCGACGAGGCCGGCGACGCGAAGCGCGCCGGCGAGGGGTCGACCCGCTATCTGTACTCGACAGAGGCCGCCGCGCTGATCAAGGAGGCGCAGCCCAACCCGTTCATCATCGCGATGCTGCGCAACCCAGTCGACATGATCCAGTCACTCCATGCCCACAAGCTCGCCGCGGGCACGGAGGATGAGCCCGACTTCGAGAAGGCGCTGGCGCAGGAAGCCGAGCGCCAAGCGGGACGGTCCATCCCAAAGCACTCGAACCCGAAACTCGCCACCTACCGCGATCGAGCCAGGTTCAGCGAGCAGCTGCCACGCTGGTTCGACGCGTTCGGTCGCGATCGTGTCCACGTCGGGGTCCTCGAGGACATGGTCAAGGACCCGGCGGCCGAGTTCCGCAAGGTGCTCGAGTTCCTGCAGTTGGACGCCGACTGGCAGCCCGAGTCGTTTGCTGCGTACAACACCGCTCATGGCGCGCGCTCGACATTCATCCGGCGTGTACTCAACGGGCGCGTTCCGCAATGGATCGTGTGGCGGGCCATGCCAAAGATCATCGGCGACAAGCGCACCCGTGCGCTGGCACGCGACTTCCGCCATTCGTGGTTCCATCGCAAACCGATCCGAAAGGCCAAGCTCCGGCCCGAGCTGCGCCACCAGCTCGAGGACGAGTTCATGCCCGACGTGACTCGCCTCTCGCTCATGCTCGGGCGCGATCTCGGTGATCTGTGGTTCAAGCGGCCAGTGCTGGATCCGGCGGCCGCAACGCCGACGACCAAGGCGGTTACCGCCTCGTGACCACGCTTTCGTGACTCGACCCGCCCGGCACGGCGCATGCCTGTGGTTCACCGGACTTTCCGGTGCAGGGAAGACGACTACGGCAGATGCGCTTGTGCCGGAACTCGAAGCCCACGGCCGGAGCGTGACGGTGCTCGACGGCGACGTCGTGCGTACCCATCTCTCGAAGGGCCTCGGCTTCTCGCGCGAGGATCGCGACGAGAACGTTCGGCGCGTGGGCTTTGTAGCCGCAGAGGTCGTGCGCCACGGCGGCCTCGTCGTATGCTCGCTGGTGTCGCCCTACAGGTCGACGCGGGGTGAGGTGCGCGACATGGTCGACACGGCCGGCGGGCCTGGATCGTTCATCGAGGTCTACGTCGACACGCCTCTCGACGAGGTGATGAGGCGCGACGTCAAGGGCCTGTACGCGGCCTCGCAGCGTGGCGAGGTCGAGAAGATGACCGGTGTCGCCGATCCGTACGAACCGCCCGAGTCGCCCGAGCTGCGCCTGATCACAGTCGATCGGAGCGTCGCCGACAACGTCGGAGAGATCGTCGCCTACCTCGGCCGGCACTCGTTGCTGTGACATCGTGCGCATCGTCCTGAGCGGCGCCGCCGGCTTCCTCGGCAGCCACCTGGCAGATCGCCTGGTGGCTGACGACAACCGTGTCGTCGGAGTCGACGATCTATCGACCGGCGATTTCAGGCAACCTGGAACACCTGGCGGGATCGCCATTGTTCGAATTCATTGAGACCGACGTGTGTGCGCCCTTGCATATTGGCGGCGAGATCGACTGGATCCTGCATTTCGCCAGCCCTGCGTCGCCCCCGCGTTATCTGGCGCGACCTATCGAGACACTCCGGGTGAACGCCGACGGAACGTACAACCTGCTCGAGCTCGCCCGAGACAAGGGCGCCGCATTCATGCTCGCGAGCACGAGCGAGATCTATGGCGATCCCCTCGTCACCCCGCAGGCCGAGACGTACTGGGGCAACGTCAACCCGATCGGCCCGCGCAGCGTCTACGACGAAGGCAAGCGCTATGCGGAAGCGATGACCATGGCCTTCCGGGCGGCCGTGGGCGGGTCGATCAGGATCTGCCGCATCTTCAACACTTACGGGCCAAGAATGAGCCCGAACGACGGCCGGGTGGTCTCAAACATGGTCCGCCAGGCTCTCACAGGCGAGCAGCTGACCGTCTACGGCGATGGCCGTCAGACGCGCAGCTTTCAATACGTCGACGACCTTATCGAAGGTCTGGTCCGCCTCATGAACGTGAGCTTCGAGCGCCCCGTGAACCTGGGGAGTCCAATCGAGCACGACATGCTCGCGCTGGCCGCGCTCGTCAAGAAGCTAACGGGCAGCACTGCATCGATCGTCTTCCAGCCGCTGCCGGAAGACGATCCCCACCAGCGCCGGCCCGATATCGGCCTTGCCCGGAGTGTGCTCGGTTGGGAGCCGGTCGTCTCTCTCGAGGACGGCCTCGTGCGCACTATCGAGGCATTTCGACGCGCGGGCGTCGGCGCTCCATCCGTCGCTCGGTCGCAGTGAACGCGCGGCGCATCGCCGTTGTCGGCTGCGGCCATGTCGGGCTGGTGACGGCAGCCGGCCTTGCCCACCTCGGCCACCGCGTCTGCGGCGTCGACATCAATGCGAATCTCGTCGGTCAGCTCAACGCCGGATCGCACCCATTCTTCGAGCGGGGCCTGACGGAGCTCCTGGAAGAGGGCGTCGAGGCCGGTCGCCTTGGCTTCAGCACTGACTACGCTCAGGCTGTCCCCGGTGCGGACTTCGTGTTCCTGACAGTGAATACTCCCACGCTGCCAAGCGGTGCCGTCGACATGAGCCGCGTACGCGCCGCCACGCATTCGATCAAGGCGCATATCGGTGCCGATCGGCCGATCATCGTCAACAAGAGCACCTCACCCGTGGGCACCGGCGAGACGATCGCCTCGATCGTCCGGGACGGTCTGGCCGCTGACGGCGGAGAGCTGCGAATCGTCGCCAACCCCGAGTTCATGCGCGAGGGCCAGGCGGTCGAGGACTTCCTGCACCCGGACCGGATCGTCATCGGCGCGAGCTCCCTGGAGGACGCGCACGCCGTCGCCGACCTGTATGGCGATCTCGGTCCGATATTGATCACCGATCTGCGCAGCGCCGAGCTCATAAAGTACGTCGCCAACAGCTACCTCGCGACACGGATCTCCTTCGCGAACGAGGTTGCCAGATTGTCGGAGGCACTGGACACGGACGTCGACGTCGTCCTCCGCGGCGCTGGGATGGACAGCCGCATCGGCACGACGTATTTCAGCGCGGGTCTGGGCTACGGAGGCAGCTGCCTGCCCAAAGATGTCGCTGCCCTGCGCTTCATTGGCGAGCTGAACGGGGTGTCCACGCCGCTGCTCACTGCAGTTGACACGGTCAATCGTTCGCGGCCAGTCGAGATCATGCGGCGGCTGATGAGCGAGCTGGGCGACATCGCGGGCAAACGGATCGGCGTCTGGGGTGTCACGTTCAAGGGCGACACGGAGGACACGCGCGACTCGCCAGCACTGACAGTCATCGGGGCGCTCCTGAACGCGGATGCTCGCGTCTCGATCTTCGACCCATCTGGACCATCAGACGTGCCTCCCAGCGTTGCCGCGGCAATGGTGCCGTCCGCCATTGATGCTGCTCGTGACGTCGAGGCATTGCTCGTGCTGACCGACTGGGCGGAGTTTGCCGAGGTGCCGCTCGACGATCTCGCGAGAGCGATGGACGGCCGGCTGCTGATCGACGGGCGCAACCATCTCGATAGCGAGGCAGTCCGCGCCGCGGGCCTCGTCTACACGGGCATGGGCCGCCGCACACGACGGCCGCGCACGGGCTGCTAGGCGAAAGAGGCGAATGATGGCCCGAATCACCGGCGCAATCCTGGCCCTTAATGAGGAGCTCAACATCGAATACTGCCTGCGCAGCCTGTACCCGTGGTGCGACGAGCTGATCGTCGTCGACATGCGCAGCGAGGACGAGACAGCGGCCATCGCGCGCCGCTACACGGAACTCGTGCTTGAGCACCCACGCATCACCGACTTCGGCGCGGCGCGCCAGATGTTCGTCGACCAGGCCAGCGGAGACTGGATCCTGTCCCTGGACGCGGATGAGGTCGTCACGCCTCAGCTCGCTGTATGGATCCGTGATTTTGTCGATTCGAATCCGGCCTACGACGTGGCGCTGATTCCGCGCGCGAACGTCTTTCTTGGTCGCTGGTTGCGCAGCACACCGTGGTGGCCGGGCAAGCCGCGCCTGTTCCGCAGGGACGCGATCCAGGTCAGCGGCGATCTGCATCACAGCCTCACGCCGGTGCCCGGCGCCCGTATCGCTACGCTGCCCAAGCGACCAGAGGTCTCGCTGTGGCATTTCACGCGCCTGAGCCTCGACGACATCATGTCCAAGACGAACCGCTACACGACGATAGAGGCGACAGACGCGCTGGCTGGGGGGGGCGGATACCCCAGTCCCAAAGAGCTCGTCTGGCGATCGTTGCGCGAGCTCGGCGCGTACATCGCCAAGCGCGGCTATCGCGACGGCCTGGGAGGTCTCGCGTACGCCATCGACCGCGCCTACTATCGCTTCCTCACCCACGCCAAGCGGTGGGACATTCCGCGTGCCGCGGAGCGGCGCGCGCTGTACGACCGTTGGCGCGAGCGAATTCTGGCAGGCTTTCCGGAAGGCGGGCGGCCGCCGAAGTAGGCGACTAGGTCCATACATCATCACCAGCCCGCCGTCGACGGCGAGCACCTGGCCGGTGACGTACGCGGCCTGGGCTGAGCCAGACTCAGTGCGTTTGGCACTGTCGCGATGGGTCCTTCCGGGTCGAACGTGGTTGGAAACAAGATCTTCTGGAGACTCGAGATGACAAACCTCACCGAAAAGAAGCCAACCGACCTGCTCGATGTAGTGCGCGACAACGACTATTTCCGGGCAGTGATCGAGACTGGCGATCATGAGCAGGTGGTCGTCATGACCCTCAAGGTCGGCGAAGACATCGGCTCGGAAGTGCACCCGACGACCGACCAGGTGTTCATCTTCATCGCCGGTCAGGGCGAGGCCGTGCTCGATGGGGCCTCACGCCGATTTGACGAGGGGGATCTCGTCTTCGTCCGTGCCGGAACGGAGCACAACATCATCAACCGCGGTACGGACCCGCTGCGCCTGATCACGATCTACGCCCCGCCGGCGCACGCCCCCGGCACGGTCCACAAGACCAAGGCCGAGGCCGAGGCACGAAGAGCACTACTAGCCCATTCGGCGGAGTCCGGGCAAGAGCCCATTCGCGGCCCGCGGAAGGCTCCTACATCATCACCAGCCCGCCGTCGACGGCGAGCACCTGGCCGGTGATGTATGAGGCCTCGTCCGACGCCAGGAAGGCGACGGCGTACGCAACTTCGTCGGTCGTGCCGAAGCGGCCGAGCGGGGTCTGCTCGTTGATGCGTTGCTTCCATTCGTCCGCGAGGCCCTCGGTCAGCTCGGTGAGCACGAAACCCGGAGCGACGGCGTTGACCGTGATGCCGCGCGAGCCCAGCTCGCGCGCCGCGGCCTTGGTAAGTCCGATCAGGCCGGCCTTCGCTGACGAATAATTGGCCTGGCCCATCTGGCCGGCCTGGCCGCTGACGCTCGTGATCTGGATGATTCGCCCTGACTTGGCGCGGAGCATGGGCCGCGTCACCGCCTTGAGCGTGTAGAAGGCGCCGAAGAGGTTCGTCTCGAGCACGTCGCGCCACGCGTCGACAGACATGCGCATGATCAGGTCGTCGCGCGTGATGCCGGCGTTGTTGACCAGGATGTCGACCTTCCCGAAGGCATCGAGCGCAGCCTTGATCAGCTCCTCGGCGGCCGGCGCCTGGGTCACGTCGGCCTGGACGGCAAGCGCCTTGCGGCCGAGAGCCTCGATCTCGCTGGTTGTCGCCTCGGCCGCGGCCGTGTTGCCCAGGTACGACAAGCAGATGTCGGCGCCCTGCTGCGCGAGGCGCAGCGCGATGGCCTTGCCGATGCCTCGTGAGCCGCCGGTAACGACGGCTGATTTCCCTGTCAGATCAATCATGGTGCCGAGTGTAAGTCGTGACTGAACGCCACTCAGCGTGATCCGGCGCCCGTCAAATGTCTCGGCCTGCCGGCATTACGCGGGATCCGGACAGCACTCCGACTGCAGCCAGCGAGTGGGCAGCGCCGATCCACGCTCAGGTGGCGCCAGTTGAGCGCCGAACAGCGGACCCGGCACGGCTGACGACCACCCTGAGGTCGACCTGGCCGCCCAAATGACGGGAAGCGTTCCGCGAGCTCGGCTCCCGCGATCGCGCGGACGTCGGCGCTAGGCGAGGACCTCGCGGTGGGCGTGCTCGGGCTCGCCGGGCGCGACGTCGTCGAGCGACACGGGCGGGCCGTTCTGCTCGAGGACCTGGCGCAGGCGTTCGGGGATCGGGTCGACCGACGCCCAGTCCACCGGTTCGCGCACGCTTGCGACCGCGTCGACCGTGGCGGCGCGAGCGCCGCACGTCGGATCGGCCGTCCATTCGAGCGCGATCGCGCCGCTCGTCAGGCCCGCGCCGAAGGCAACCAGCACGATCTTGTCGCCGATCTGGACACGGCCCGAATCGACCGCCTCTGCCAGCGCCAGGCCGACCGACGCAGCCGACGTGTTGCCGTACCTGTCCAGGTTCACGAACATCTTGTCCATCGGCAGCCCAAGTCCCTTGGCCACCGATTCGATAATGCGCACGTTGGCCTGGTGGGGGATGAAGAGGTCGATCTCCTCGGGCTGCCAGCCGGCGCGCGCTATCGCCTTCAGCGCCGTGGTAGCCATCGTCTTGGTCGCGTAGCGATACGTCTCGCGACCCTCCATGCGGATGTAGTGCTCGCCACGCGCGAGCGTTTGCCCGGAAGCGGGCGAACGTGAGCCACCCGAGGGCAGCCAGATCATGTATGCCCCGTCCGGGTCGGTCGTCAGCTCCATGCCGCGCATGCCGCCGCCCTCCTCATCGGAGGCGGACAGGACCATGGCGCCCGCGCCGTCGCCGAACAGGATGCACGTCGATCGGTCGGAGAAGTCGAGGTAGCGCGAGAGGACCTCTGATCCGACCACCAGCGCGTGCTTGAACACCCCCGAACGCAGATATGAGTCGGCGATCGTGTAGCCGTAGACGAGGCCCGAGCAGGCGGCGGCCACGTCCATCGCAGCGGCGTGCGTGTTGCCGATCGCCTCCTTGACCAGTGCGCCCGTCGAAGGCATCCAGTAGTCAGGCGTGAGGGTCGCGACGAGGATGACGTCGATGTCCTCCGGCTCGAGACCGGCAACGGCGATGGCGCGCTTGCCGGCGATCGCGGCCATCGTGGCCGTTGTCTCGTTGCGCGCCGCGATGCGCCTCTCGCGGATCCCAGTGCGACTGACGATCCAATCGTCGGAGGTGTCGACGACGCGCTCGAGGTCCGCGTTCGTCAGCCGGCGCTGGGGAGCGTACATGCCCCAACCGGTGACGCGAACGCTCTTTGGAATCATGGCTCGACCTCGATCAACGGCTGCTTTGCCTTCACCAGTGCTCCATCCTCGACACACAGTTTCGTGACGCGACCGGCACGGTCGCTCTTGATCTCGTTGAACAGCTTCATGGCCTCGATCAGGCCTATGACCTGGCCCACCGTCACCGTGGACCCGACGCCGAGGTAGGGCTGTGCGCCGGGCGAAGGAGACGAGTAGTACAGACCGGTCAGCGGCGCGAGAACGGCGTTGGCCGGTGTCGAATCGGAAGCTGCCCGGGCAGGCGCCGACTGAGACGCGCCGGCCGCGCCAGCGGCCGCGGTGGAATCGCCGCCAATCGGTGCGGCCTGCGAGGCGAAGGCGCCCGGCTTGCGCAACACGACGGCCGTGGCGCCGGCCTCGACCTCTATCTCTGACAGCTCCGATGCGTTCAGCAGACCCTCGAGCTGGTCAATGAGATCGACCAGCTCGGGCGCGCCGGAGCCGTCGCCATGCGTGCTCATCCTGCCTCCGTCCAGCGCCTGATGATGAGCACCGAGTTCTGGCCGCCGAAGCCGAAGGCGTTGACGAGCGCCGCATGCAGTTCACGCGAACGCGGTCTGACCGGCGTGCAGTCGAGCTCGCCCATGGCCGGCGATGGATCGACAAGGTTGAGCGTCGGCGGTACGCATCCATCGCGCAGGGCGCAGATCGCGGAGATCGCGCCGATGCCGCCGGCGGCGCCAAGCGTGTGGCCGATCGCGCCCTTCGTCGCGGTTACAGACACGTTCGGAGCGTGGTCGCCGAAGATCGTGCGGAACGCCTCGAGCTCGGCCGGATCTCCCTCCGGGGTGGACGTGGCGTGAGCGCTGACATAGTCGATGTCCGACGGCGCCATGTGTGCCTTGGCGAGCGCCACCCGGGCGGCGCGGACTGCGCCCGCGCCGCCCGGCGCAGGCAGCGTGATGTGGTTCGCATCGGCGGTGGCGCCGTAGCCGCACAGCTCGGCCAGGATGAGCGCGCCGCGCCGCCGTGCATGGTCCAGCTCCTCGAGCACGAGCACGCCGGCGCCCTCCGCGATGACGAAGCCGTCACGGCCTTCGTCGAAGGGCCGGCTCGCACCATGCGGATCGTCGTTGCGCGTGGACAGCGCTCGCATCGCGGCAAATGCTCCGACGAGCACCTCGTGGACGGGCGCCTCCGAGCCGCCGGCAACCATCACGTCCGCGTCGCCGCGGATGATCGTCTCGGCCGCCTCGCCGATGGCGTGACCGGCCGTGGCGCAGGCCGACACGGTGGCCCAGTTCGGCCCCCGGGCGCCAAAGGAGATCGCTGTCTGGCCCGAAGCAAGGTTGGCAATGGCCATCGGGATGAAGAACGGCGACAACCGGTCGGGACCGCGCGTGGCGTTGATCGTTATCTGCTCGACCAGCGTGCCTGAACCACCCAGCCCGGAGCCGATGATCGTGCCCGTTCGTTCGGCCAGCTCGCCCTCGAGTCGGGCCGGCAAACCTGCCTGGTCCATCGCCTCGCGCGAGGCGACGAGCGCGAACTGCGTGTAGCGGTCGTTACGCCGCATCTCCTTGCGGTCGAGCACGTTCGACGGGTCAAACCCGCGTACCTCACCGGCGATGCGACTCGTGACCCGCTGTGGGTCGAAGCTGGAAATCGTCTCCACCCCGGACTCGCCGGCCGCGAGTCGGCGCCAGAACGTGGCCACGTCGTTGCCGAGCGGCGTCACCGCACCCATGCCGGTGATCACCACTCGTCGGCGCGGCGCGCGGGCGGGCGAGGTCATCTGACGAGCCTGCCGGTGCGGATGGTTGCTGCGCGATACACGTCACCGGGGAGGCCGCGCGCGGCGACCTCCTCGGCAGCAGCATCGGCGTCGTACGCTGCGCGGAAGAGCGTCGCCTCGGGGGCCGTGCCGTCCTTGGGCTCGTCGTCGTCGGAAGGCTCAGGAGCATCCGGTACGGTCAGCATCGCCCAGCCCGCTCCAGGGTCGCCATCGAAGGCGTACCCGCAAGACCCTGGATTGACGAGCAGCTTGCGGCCCAGCTCGCGCACGTCGGCGACGTGTGTGTGGCCGCAGCAGATCACCCTCGCGTCGGTGCGCGTGACGAGCTCGACCGTCGCTGTCGGGTCCAGGTCAGCAGCCAGACCGGAAGTGATCGAGCCGGGCGACGCGTGGCAGATCAGGGACAGGACGTCGGCCGACCACACGCGGCGCTCGTTGGGCAGGCCGCGCAGCCAGTTGAGCTGTTCGTCGGAGAGCTGCTCGTGCGCCCATTCGGCGGCGGAGTGATAGGTCGACGGCGCCTGCTCCATCCACGGGAAGGCCGCCGTGTAGTCATAGTCGGTCACGGCGATGTCAGTGTTGCCGCCCACGACGAGCGCCCCGTCCGCCTCAAGCTGGCGGACGCGATCGACCACCTCCGCGGGCCGCGGCCCGTTGAATACGTGGTCGCCGGTGATCGCGATGCGATCCGGGCGATGGCGCTTGATCTCAGCGAGGGCCGCCTCGAGCGCGGCCAGGTTGCCGTGGATGTCGCCCAGGACCGCGATGCGCATCGCCATCAGCGCAGCGCGCCTTCGTTCGGGATGACGAACGAGATCGTGGCCTCGCAGCACACCTCGCCGTCAACGCTGGCGACCGCCGTTCCGCGCCCGAAGCGTCGCCCCAGCTTGTCCATCGTGACTTCCAGCGTGAGCCGATCGCCAGGCTGAACGATGCGCTTGAAGCGGCAGCCGTCGATGCCGGCAAAGAGGCCGATGCGATCGCCGAAGCCCTCCTGCTGGGCGACGTAGACGGCCATCGTCTGGGCCAGCGCTTCGACCTGTAACACCCCGGGCATCACCGGCAGACTCGGAAAGTGACCCTGGAAATGCGCCTCGGTAGCGGTGACACCCTTCTCCCCGCGTATGTATCCCCGCTCCGGGTCGTACTCGACGATCCGATCGACCATCAGCATCGGCCAGCGATGCGGAATCAGCTTCTGGATCTCCGCCGTGGAAAGCACGACGCCCTCGCGCGCAAGCGGGTTATCGGCACGGCCGGTGGATGGCGCGTCGGTCAAAAGTGCCTCCTGTGCTTCTCGTCCGGTCATGCCGCGGCCGCGGGCAGGAACGCGGCGCTGCCCACGCGATCGAGCAGGTTGGTAGTGAATTCCCCGCTCAGGAACGTCTCGTGGTCGAGCAGCGCCCGGTGGAGCGGGATGTTGGTGACGATGCCGTCGACGACCAACTCGTCGATCGCGGTTCGCGCCCGCGCGATTGCCTCATCGCGGTTCGCTCCCCAGACGACGAGCTTGCCGAGCATCGAATCGTAGTAGGGCGGTACCTCGTAGCCCGAGAAGAGATGCGAATCGACGCGCACGCCCGGGCCGCCGGGCGCCAGGTAGCGCTCGACGATGCCGGCCTGGGGCCGGAAGTCGTGGGCCGTGTCCTCGGCGTTGATGCGGAACTCAATCGCGTGCCCGGTCAGGGTGATGTCCTGCTGGCCGTAGCCGAGTGGCTCGCCTGCGGCGATGCGGATCTGCTCCGTGACCATGTCCATGCCCGACAGCATCTCGGTCACCGGATGCTCCACCTGGATGCGGCAGTTGATCTCGATGAAGAAGAAGTTGCCATCGCGATCGAGCAGGAACTCGAGCGTGCCCAGATTCTCGTAGCCGGCGGCGACAACGGCACGGATGGCGGACTCGCACAGCGCGTCGCGCTGGTCGGCGCTCATGGCCGGCGAACGCGCCTCCTCGATGACCTTCTGGTGGCGGCGCTGGACGGAGCAGTCGCGCTCGCCGACGTGGACGCCGTTGCCGTACCGGTCGACGACGACCTGGACCTCGACGTGGCGATTGTCCTCGAGCCACTTTTCGAGGTACAGCGAGTCGTCGTGGAACGCGGCCATGGCCTCGGAACGGCAGACAGTCATGGCCTGCTGCAGCTCCCTCGGCGAGCGCACCATGCGCATGCCCTTGCCGCCACCGCCGGCCGATGGCTTGATCAGGACCGGGTAGCCGATGCGATCGGCTTCGGCCAGCGCCTGGGCATCGTCGCGCAACATGCCGGAGCCGGGAATGGTCGGCAGGCCGTGCTTGCCGAGCAGGGTGCGCGTGCCAGCCTTCGACGCGAAACGCTCGAGCACCTCCGGCGGCGGCCCGATGAACGTCAGGCCGTGGGCGCGGACCATCTCGGCAAAGGTGTCATCCTCGGACAGAAAGCCGTAACCCGGATGCACCGCATCACAGCCCGAGACGAGAGCGGCCGACAGCAGCGCCGACGCGGACAGGTACGAACGACGCGATTCCGCCGGACCGATGCAGATCGCCTCATCGGCCAGCTGGACGGCGCGCGAATCGCGGTCGGCCTCGCTGTAGGCAACGACCGAGGCGATGCCCATCTTGCGACACGCGCGCTGTATCCGGAGTGCTATCTCGCCACGGTTGGCGATCAGGATCTTGGTGAACATCAACCCGCCTGCGCCTCCGTCTCGACGCGCGCGATCGGCTGTCCGAACTCGACCGCCTCGCCGGTCGCGACCTCGAAGGCGCGCAGGGATCCGTCGATGGGGCTGACGACCTCCTGGCGAACGCCGAGGACATCCACGTAGCCGACCGCGTCGCCGCTGCGCAGATTGGTGCCGATCTCGACGCCATCGCGCGGCGCGAAGTAGCCGACCGCAGGAGACGCGACGAGGCCGCGGAGGGCATCGCGCGGCGCGCCACCGGCCTGCGCCCCGCTCGCTCCCGGCGCCATGACCGGATGCGGCTGGCGCGACGCGGGTTGATCAGGTGACTGGGCGCCGCCCGCGATGGGGCGCCGGAGACGAATGCGCCAGCCATCCTCGCGCACCTCGAGCTCGCCGAGATTGCTGCTGGTCAGGCGCTCGATCAGCCTGGGCACAACCTCTTCGGCGAGACGCGCGATGGTTGCTCGCGCCTGCGCGGCCTGATCCAGCCGATCGTCAGACATCCCTAGACATCCTCTTGCAACGGCGGCTCATCCTCGCCATCGGTCATCGCATTGGGAAGGGTTGCCGCACCTCCGCCGATCGCGGCGCGGCCGCTCTCGAGCAGATGCCTGATGCGGTTAAAGATGCGCGGCTGCTCAGGCTCCGGTTCGCCGGTCGGCGTGACGACGGCGAACTCGCCCATTCGCCGATAGCGCGCGTAGCGCGCGTCGACAAGCGCTTTCTTGTCGCGTCCCCCGAGCCTGTCGAGCTGAGCGGTGATGCGCGCCCGCAGGCGGCGCGCCGTTTCGTCGTGGTTCTCGTGAGCGCCGCCTGCCGGCTCCGGGACGACCTCGTCGATGACGCCCAGCGCCAGCTGCTCGGCGGCGGTCAGGCGCATCGCCACGGCCGCCTGCTGCGAATGGTCTGCGCTACGCCACAGGATGCTGGCCGCGCCCTCGGGGCTGATGACCGAGTAGATCGAGTTCTCGAGTGCGAGGACCACGTCGCCGACGGCGAGAGCCAACGCTCCACCGGACCCGCCCTCGCCCGTGATCACCGTCACGATCGGAGTGCGAAGCTCGGTCATGGTCATGATCGACCGGGCGATTGCCTCGGCGACGCCGCGTTCCTCTGACGCCTGGCCCGGGAAGGCTCCGGGCGTGTCGACGAACGTGACGACCGGCAGCTGTAGCCGCTCGGCGAGGCGATACAGGCGGATGGCCTTGCGGTATCCCTCCGGATGGGGCATGCCGAAATTGCGCCTGATGTTCTCGTCAGTCTCGGCGCCCTTCTGATGCCCTACGAAGACCGCGCGCCGGCCGTCGAAGCGACACAAGCCGCCGACGAGCGCGGGGTCATCCCTGAAGAGACGGTCGCCGTGCAGCTCGATGACGTCCGTCGCCATGGCCCTGACGAGCTCGAGCGTGTGCGGCCGGCGGACGTTGCGCGCCATGCGCACGCGATCCCAGACCGCCGCGCGCAGCTCATCGGGGTTGACCGCGCCTTCCTGATCGGTAACGGCTACGTCAACCATGGATCGGCTCGCGGTTGAGAAGGCTGTCGAGCATCGCCGGAGATTTGACGCTGGGACCCGTGCCGTTGCCGCTCGACTTGTCAGACTGCGCTGCCCGCATGTAGCGCAGCAGTCCCTGGATCGTCTCGCGCAGCTTGGCGCGCGGCACGACCATGTCGACGAAGCCGTGCTCGAACAGGAACTCGGCGCGCTGGAAACCCTCGGGCAGCTCCTCGGCGATCGTACCCGCCGCGACACGGGCGCCGGCGAAGCCGATGAGCGACTTGGGCTCGGCAATGTTCACGTCGCCGAGCGCGGCGAAGGACGCGAAGACACCGCCCGTTGTCGGGTCGGTCATGAGGCTGATGTACGGGACACCGGCTTCCGCGAGGCGGCCCAGCGCCGCACACGTCTTGGCCAACTGCATCAGCGACAGCGTGCCCTCCTGCATGCGCGCACCACCCGAGGCGGACACGATCAGGAGCGGGATGCGCTCGGCCAGCGCGTACTCCGCGGCGCGCGTGACCTTCTCGCCAACGACCGTGCCCATCGAACCGCCCATGAATGCGAAGTCCATCGCGCAGATCGCGATGCGTGTGCCGGCGATTGTGCCCGTGCCCCATTCGGCCGCATCGTGAACGCCGGTCGCGGCGCGGGCCAAGGCCAGCCGCTCGGGATACGGCTTCTGGTCGACGAACGCGAGCATGTCGACCGACTCGAGGCCGGCGTCGTGCTCGACGAAGCTGTCGCGGTCGAGCAGCAGCGCCAGCCGAGCGTCAACCCGGAGCCGAAAGTGATGGCCGCAGCGGGGACAGACGCGCTGACCCTTGTCGAGCGTCTTGTTGTAGATCATCTCCTGGCAGTCGGGACACTGGGTCCAGAGATCCTTCGGATACTCCTCGCCACGTCGTCCTCCGAAAGGCAGCTTGATCGGCATCAGCCCTGCCTCTTTCGCCACGCGAACATCGCCGCGGCGCCGATCGAGACGCCCGAAGCCAGGGCACCGCCCATCAGCAGCCGGCGATCAAGCGCCTGAACTGGCGCTGGCGCGGTTTGGCTCGCCGCGGCGCGCAGCTGGCCGGCGAGGCGTTCCTCGAACAGGAACGATGGGTGAAAGCGTGGCAGCCCGTTCTCGAGCACGCGGATGACATGACGCACGCTCGGTTCGAGCGAGGTGCTCGCGCCGGACAACGGGATCGGCAGTCGCGCGTGACCGTCGAGCAGGGCGTCTATGTATGCGTCGCTCTGGACCGCCCCTTCGTCAACGTCGAGCAGTCTCGACCGATCCTCTATGTGCATCAGTTGGCAGCGCGCTTGCGCGTCGGCCGATCCGCAGATCTCTCCGTGCGTCCCAGCTGGCGCGCTACCGATTGCAGCGAGCGGTGGATCAGCACGCGCGTGGCGCCTTCCGACTTGCCCAGCACCGCGGCGATCTCGCGCGTGGACATCTCGTTGACGAAGCGCAGCACGAGGGCGCGGCGACGGTCGGCGGGAAGTCGATCAATTCCGGCCCAGACACGTTCGAGCTCGACCCGGTTGCCCGCTGTTGCCTGGACGTCGTCAGCGGCCGGATGCTGCAGCGCGAGATCGATCGGGGAGGTTGGATGACGCCGCGCTCGGCGCTTCTCATTGGACAGGGCGTTGCGTTCGATCTGGAAGAGCCACGGTCGAAAGTTGCTGTCGGGACCCTCCGCTGGCTCACGAAAACGCGGCAGCGCGGCGAGGGCGCGCAGGAACACCTGCGCCGTGATGTCCTCTGCCGCGTGTGGATCGCGAAGCTCATAGAGCGCGAAGCTGTACACCTGGGCCACGTACTTCCTGTAGAGCACTTCGAAGGCCGCCGGATCACGCTGAGCACGCTCCACGGCGGGGCGATCAGAATCCAGGCTGCCCGGAACCGCAACGCGGTCCTTCCCTCTCCTCAACACCGGCCGAGTCTAGCCGTTACACCCAAGCACCCGAACGAGCGCGGCAGCCGGTGCGACCCTGTCAGAGAACGCGGCAGCGCACGACCTCGCCCGAATCGACGGCAACAGTCTTCCCAGGATCGACCTCCACCACAAGCGCGCCCGACTCAGGGTCGACCCCGGCGCCTTTGCCGGTGATCGTTTCGCCGGCAGCCTCCACGATCACGGTGCGGCCCGTGGTGCGTTGCGCGGTTGTCCATCCGGCAGCGTCGAAGGATCCCGCGCGCAGCGCCTCGTAGCGCGGCTCGAGCCGGGCCAGAAAAGCCTGGAGCAGCGCGTCGTTGTCGATCGGCCTCTTTCCGGCCAGCTCGCGCAGGCTGTTCATCGTTGGCGCGAGTGCCCATGGAAAGTCGGTCATGCGCCAGTCCGTGTTGACGCCGATGCCGACCACTGCCGTTTCGATCGCGCTGCCTGCCGAGATCGATTCGCCGAGCACGCCGGCGACCTTGCGCAGACCCCCGTCATGCGCATCGGTGACGAGGTCGTTGGGCCACTTGAGCCACAGCGCTCCATCCCTGAGGCCGGCCACCTCCTCGGCCGCATCGCGCATCGCCATTGCGACGATCGCTGCCAGGCGCCAGGCATGGGCAGCTGCAAGAGCATTGGGCCGGAATCCGACCGACGCCAGCAACGCTGCGCCGGGTGGTGACACCCACTCTCGGTCCAGCCGGCCGCGGCCGGCTGTCTGGTAGTCCGTCACCGCGACGCACACTTCCGGCTCGCCCTGAGCGAGCCATTCGCGCACCACGCGCTGCGTGCTGTCAATGGCGCGGAACCGTTCGATCCTGGCCGGGAAGGTCACGCTTGCTCCGCACCCAGGATCCGGGCACCCCCAAGAGCGGGCCGAATCACGACGGCGCGACCGTTGAGGTCCAGGTCCCGGGCAGCTGCGACCATCGCCGCAGCGACCGCCTCGGCGACCGAGGCGTCGCCCGACAGAGCGAGCACAGCCGATCCGGCACCGGATAGCGCGGTGCCCAGCGCGCCGGCCTGTCGCGCGGCGCTCTGGAGCGCTGGCAGCTGGGTGATGTGGGCGACGCGATACTGCTCGTGCAGTCGGTCCTCGCTCATAGCTTCGAGAAGGTCGAGCCGGTCGGTGGTCAGCGCGGCGACGACCATCGCGGCACGGCCGACGTTATGCGCTGCATCGGCGTGGGTGACGCGCTCGGGCAGCGCCGCGCGCATCTCCGCCGTGCGCATCGCCTTGTCCGGAATGAAAACCGACGCGTACAGGGCTGCTGGAGGGTCGAAGCGCGCGGCGCGCGGCGCGTTGGCCTCGTCTCGACCGACAATCACGAACCCGCCGAACAGCGCGGCCGCGACATTGTCGGGATGGCCGTCGATGTCAGTCGCGATGCGCAGGATGCGTTCCGTGCCCAGAGACGCGCCCGCCATAGCCTCCGCTGTCAGCAGCCCGGCAACGCATGCGGCCGCGGACGAGCCGAGGCCGCGTGCAAGCGGGATCTGGTTGTCCATCTCGATGCGCATCACCGGCGGCTCGAGCTCGAACTCCTGCAGGCCGTGCTCAAGACCTATGAAGAAGCGGTTGCCCGCATCGAGGCCGATCTCATCGGCCCCCTCACCCTGGACCACGATCTGCTCGGCGCCCGCGGCCAACGGCGTGACCTTGACGCGCAGGTAAAGCTCCAACGCCAGCGCCAGCGAGTCGAAGCCCGGGCCCAGGTTGGCGCTGCTCGCCGGCGCCTCGACGGTGACCGGCGCGTCGCTCAGGTGAGGACGGTCCGTCACCAGCCGAGCACCGCGCGCAGGTCGGTTGCGCGCGCGTCCGCGACGAGCGGCGGCTCGGCCAGCTTCAGTGCCGTGTCCGGGTCCTTGAGGCCGTGACCGGTGAGCACGCAAACGATCGTCGCACCGGAGTCCAGCCTGCCCGCGGCGGCCATCTTGCGCACTCCCGCGACCGACGCCGCCGAAGCGGGCTCGCAGAAGATCCCCTCGTGGCGCGCCAGGTCACGGTAAGCGGCGAGGATCTCGTCGTCAGTGACGGCCTCGATGACACCGCCCGATTCGTCGCGCGCGCGAAGCGCGTGCTCGGCACTCGCCGGCCGGCCGATGCGGATCGCCGTCGCCACGGTCTCGGGCGCGTCGACCGGCTGGCCGTTAACGAGCGGCGCGGCGCCGGCGGCCTGGAAGCCGAGCAGCACCGGCCGCGTCTCGACAAGCTCCGCGTCGCGATATTCGGTGAAGCCTTTCCAGTAGGCGGTGATGTTGCCCGCATTGCCGACCGGGATGGCCAGGTAGTCGGGCGCCCCGCCAAGGTCCTCGCAGACCTCGAAGGCGGCGGTCTTCTGGCCCTCTATCCGGTACGGGTTGACCGAGTTGACGAGCGTGGCCGTCCGCTCTTCCTGATCATCGGCGCCGTCAACAAGCTCGCGCACCGCGTCGAGCGCGGCGTCGAAGTTGGCGCGCACCGCTACCACGCGCGCGCCTGCGGCTTGTGCCTGGAGCAGCTTGCCGGCGGCAATCCGGCCTTCGGGAATGACGACGACGACCTCCAGCCCGACGGCCGCACCGTATGCCGCGGCCGAAGCGGCGGTGTTGCCGGTCGAGGCACAGATGATCGCGCGCGACCCCTCCTCCATCGCCTTTGCGACGGCCACGACCATGCCGCGATCCTTGAATGAGCCCGTCGGGTTCATGCCCTCCACCTTCAGGTGGAGCATCGGGCAGCCGATCATGCGGCCCAGGTTGCGCGCGTGAACAAGTGGCGTGTAGCCCTCGCCAAGGGTGATGTTGGGTGTCTCGCCACTGACCGGCAGGAACGCCGCGTAGCGCTCCATCAAGCGCGGCCGCGCATCGGCGGTCGAGTGCTGCTGGCGCAGCTGGCGGAGCACGTCGCTCATGCGCATCTAGCGGGCGAAGCCCATGCGTTGATACATGAGCTCGAGCGTGGGCTTCGCCGCGGCAGCGGCCTTCTCCGCTCCGATGGCAAGCATGGCGAGCAACTCGGCGTCGTCCGAGCGGAGCTCGCGGTAGCGAGCCTGGAACAGCGCGAGCAGGTCGACCACGGCATCACCGACGTCCTGCTTGAATTGCCCGTAGCCCTGACCCTCGTAGCGTGCCTCGATGTCGCTGATCGACTCCCCCGTCGCGACGGCCATGATCTCTATCAGGTTGGAAATGCCCGGCTTGTTCTCGAGATCGTGGACTATCTCGCGGCCCGAGTCGGTCACGGCCGTCTTGAACTTGCGACGAATCTCGTCGGGCGAGTCTGCAAGGCGGACGACGCCCTGGGGAGAGCCTCGCGACGTTGACATCAGCCGCTCCGGCTCCTGGAGGTTCCTGATCCGCGCGCCCTCATGCGGATAGACCCCGCGCGGCACAGTGAACGTCTCGCCAAAGCGCTGGTTGAAGCGCTCGGCGATATTGCGTGCGAGCTCCAGGTGCTGGCGCTGATCGTCGCCGATGGGCACAACGTCGGCCTGGTAGAGCAGGATGTCGCCGGCCATCAGGACGGGATAGTTGAACAGGCCCGCAGAGACGAAGTCCTGGCCCTCCGACTTCTCCTTGAACTGGGTCATCCGGCGCAGCTCACCGAACGCGGTCACGGCGCCGAGCAGCCAGGCTGCCTCCGCGTGAGCCAATACGTGGCTCTGCACGAAAACCGTGGAACGCTGCGGATCGAGGCCCGTGGCGAAGAGCCACGCGCCGACGGACAGTGTCGACTCGCGCAGAACGTTCGGGTCGAAGGGCGTCGTGATCGAGTGCAGGTCGACGACACAGAAGAACGCCTCGCCGCCATGCGCGAGTGCCTCCGCCTGGGTCTCGACGTATTGGCGGAAACCGCCACTGTAGTTGCCAAGGGTCTTCTCGCCCGACGCCCGAATGCCTGAGAACACTCGCATACGGAGGATTGTGGCGTATGAGTCCGATCGGGGCAGCGCAGCGCCCTGAGCACCGACCCGCCAGCGTAGACTCAGCGCGCAATGGAGATCCAGCTGCCGGAGTCCGAGCGCCGCTGGCTACACGCTGTGCTGGTCCTGGGCACGCTGGTGCTTGCCCTGATCCTCACCTCCCAGGTCGCGATCATCCTTTCCTACTTCAGCGACCTGCTCCTGACGCTGCTCCTTGCGTGGCTGTTGGCGTTCATGCTGTCGCCGCTCATCGGTGTCCTCGATCGCGCGTTTCCAAAGCTGCCCAGGGTCGTGGTCGTGGGCGCCGTGTACCTCGGCATGTTCATCATCCTGAGCTGGATCGCTCTCGTCGTGGCCGGCAGCCTGGCCTCGTCGATCGCGGGCTTCGTCAGCCAACTGCCCACCTTCCAGTCTCAGCTGCCGGAGATACTCGCGCCGCTCCAGAACGCGCTCACCTCGCTCGGCTTCCAGGTCGACGCCGTGCAGGCGGCCAAGGATGTGCTGTCCAACCTGGGCAACCTTGGCGGCGATCTGGTTCAACCGCTGACGGGGGTTGCGCTGTTCAGCCTGGGCATCGTCGGCAACGTGCTCATCGTCATCTTCCTGTCGCTCTTCATCCTGCTCGACAAGGACCGCATCCTGGCCTACCTGAACCGGCTGATTCCACCCCGCTACAGCGAGCAGGCGACGCTCTTCGAAGAGAGCGTGTCGGCTTCGTTCGGCGGCTTCATCCGTGGCCAGTTCATCCAGGGCCTGATCTACGCCGGCGTTGCCGTGTTTGCCAGCCTGGCCCTCGGGCTCGATTTCCTGCCAGCGTCGTCAGCACTGGCAGGCGTGCTGCAGGCCATCCCGTTCTTCGGCCCCTTCGTCTCCTGGACGCCCCCGGTCATCGTCGCTGTCCTGACCAAGCCAGAGGCCGCGATCCCGGCCCTGATCATCATGGGCATTGGCTGGTTCGTGGTCATGAACATCGTTCAGCCGCGAGTCATGTCAAAAGCCGATTGGAATCCACCCGGTCGTCGTGCTCATTTCGGTGCTCATCGGGGTCAAGATTGCGGGCATTGCAGGGGCGATATTCGCGTTGCCCTTCGCGGCCGTCATCGCTGCCTTCTTCCATCACTTCCTGGCACGTAATGCACGGGTGCCACGCGATGTAGCGACGCAGGCCGCGAAGCGTGTCGGGGAGCGCAAAGGTCGTGCGGTGCGGGTTCCCAAGGCGCCGCCGATCAGCGTCTCCGGCGCGTCCGTCGCCGGTGAGCCAGTGTCCGAGGACGACCCCGAGCAGGCGCCGCCGAGCGCGCCGACGACCGCCAAACCCGCCGAACCCACGGCGTGAGAACCGACCGCGGCGGGCCGGATGCCGACCGCTCCGGCGGCGGCGGACGCGATCGCGACGTCGCCAGGGATCAGGAGCGCGTCGAGCGGCGCGACATGGACCTCGAGCGCGGCGAGCCATTGTCCCTGCGCGATAACCACCTCGCTCCGCCACGGTCGCACCCGCGCGTCGCGCGGGCGCTCGCCGAATGGGACTCGCGGCCAAGGATCCTGGTGACCAACGACGACGGCATCGAGTCGCGCGGATTGCTCGCGCTCAAGCAGGCGCTCGAACCGATCGGCGACGTGTACGTGCTGGCGCCCGATACGAACCAGTCGGCGGTCGGCCACACGAAGACGTTCATGCGCCCCTTGCGCGTGCGCGAACGGACCCTGGCCGACGGATCGCGCGGCTGGTCGGCGGACGGCTCTCCGACCGACGCCGTGAGTCTCGCTCTGTTGGGCTACTTCGAGGTCGGCTTCGACCTCGTCGCCTCGGGCATCAACTACGGAGCAAACCTGGGCGACGACATCACCTACTCGGGCACGGTCAGCGCCGCGATGGAGGCCGTGCTTTCGTCATGCCCCGCCTTCGCCATCTCGCAGGAGTACTACGAACACCCTGATTTCACGCTCGCGGCGCGAATCGCGTACCGGGCCGCGGTCAACATCCTCGAGAACGGCCTTGCCGACGGCGAGCTGATCAACATCAACGTTCCAGCCATCCCGATCGCCGAGCTTCAGGGCGTCGAGGTGACGCGCATGGGCAAGCGCATCTACCAGGACGAGCTGGTCGAGCGTCTCGATCCGCGCGGCACCCCGTATTACTGGATCGGCGGCCCGCCGCCGTCCGGTTTGGCCGAGCCGGGCACCGACTTCGATGCCGTCGTCAACAAGCGCATCGCGATAACGCCCATTCAGCTCGATCTGACCGCACGCAGGCTGATCTCCCGGCTCAAGAGCTGGAGCTGGACGCTGCCCGACACGCTCCCCGGCGAGACCGACGCGACCGTTCCGACATCGTCGGTCGACGTCCGCCAGGACGAGGTCGTGACAGCTCAGTCCGAGCCGGAGAACGAGCGCCGCTGATCTGCGCAGGCTGCCTTGTTAGCGGCCGAGAACCTCTCGCAGGTTGTCGATGAGGACGAAGATGGCCAGCCCGAGCATGCCCAGCAGAATCACCTGCGCGATGTAGTTCCAGACAATTAGCGCGATCGCAATCAGCGCAAGGATCAGGACCACGCGCAGCGTCAGCTGCGTGAGGTGCCGGCGGAAGGCCGACTCGATGACTATGTAGCCCCCCAGCGCGGCGAGGATGGCCGTCCACCAGGGCACTATGCTCAACCACACCAGGGAAGCGATCGCGACGAGCAGGACCCCCGCGCTGATCGCCGACCAGATCTCGACGATGAAACCGTGCCGGATGTCGTCCGCCGGAACCGGCCGATGCGGATGCGTCAGGTGGGCACGCGGATCGCCCAGGTCGCCGGCCTCAATGCGCGCCCGCTCCCGGTGGGTCGCGGCAATCTGATCGTCGAGCGCCGCTCTCTGGGCGCGCAGCCCGCGCAGCTCCAGCTCACCGACCGCGAGCGCGCTCTTGCGCTCACGGTGTATCTGCAACATCCCGCCGTCAAAGCCCAGCGCCTGGACCTCGAGAGCGAGCCCCGGCAGCGTATCGGTCTTGTCCTTGATCGCGGCGTCGACTTCGGCCGCCTGTACGCGCAGCTCCGTCTCGCGCGCGGCCAGCGTCTCGGGCCACTCAAATGGCGGATCGGTCTTGTCCAGGCCGGCGAATCCGAGCGGGTCGTACCACGACAGGCGCTGGCTGCCCGAGCGTGTGTACTTTGGCCCGGCGGGGGATCGCTCACCGCCGAAGCGATCGTGCGTGTCGAGGCCGAAGAGGCCGCGATAGCCATCGACCCAGGCGTCTTCGTCGGAGATGAGGACGGGCGACCATTCGCGGTCCGTGCCCGGCCCGATGGCTGCGCCGTCGCCCCGAGCGTAGTCGACGAACGACGCCGACAGGGTCGACTCCAGCTTCTTGGCCAGGTCTCCAGGGTCGGGCTGGCGAAGTGAGTTGACCCAGAAGTTGCGCCCTGCGTCCAGGAGGCCGACCAGGCCGCGCAGCGCGCTTATCGGCGCGCTGGTCATGTACTCGCCCTGCTCGAAATATGCGGCGTGCGAGCCTGCGCCGGCGAACACGACCGGGCGGTCGCCCTCTTTCACCAATGCCGGATCGTCCCAGCGCCGGCGCAACTGGTCGCCGATGTAGTCGTGCGCGGCGGCCGCGATCCAGACCGGCCTTGGCCCGTCCGGGGCATCCTCGAGGTAGACCAGGACCTGCTCCCAGTCAGCCTCGTGGTCGTTCACGCCGTGGAACGTGGAGCGGTAGTCGTTCATGAAGTAGAAGTAGAGGTAGTGGAGGACGATCCAGCCGCGGCGGCGCACGACGCGCCCGTAGTACACGTAACGCGGATCGTTCTTGAAAGCGGCGGCGTACTTGATCTGCGCCGCCGCGGCCGTGCCGCCGGGGACGGTCCCCCTCAGCAGCAGCGACGCATTGAAGCCCGCGTCGAGCAGCCTGCCGAAGAGTCCGACACGGGCCAGGCGACCGGCCGCCCTGAAGTGCGGCCGGTCGCCGCGCACCTGCCAACGCGCGAGCTCGAAGCCGTTGAGCGGCTTCTGCACCAGGCGCAGGTAGAGCGACTTGCCCGGCTCGGCCATGTAGTTGCCGAGGGCGTCGCGTGAAACAGAGCCGTGCGCCACGACGACCACCTGATCACGCTCGTTTCGGCCCATGAGCAGGTCACACTCGGCAAGGTAGCCATCGACGGCCGTGGGAAAGAAGAGCTCACCGTTGTTGTAGCGAACTATCGGCTCGTAGCGCTTGAGAAGCGCTATGTCCGCCGGATCCTGGGCCGTCTGAAGCGGCACCTCGGTTACGTGAGCATCGGCAGCAGAGCTCGCTTTGGCGGGATGTCGCGTTTCGGTCGCCATCACGCCGGCTCCACGTCGGGGTCGCGCAGGATGATCGGCTCGACCTTGTGGCGCCGCTCGAACAAGTCGCGGACCGGAGCCGAGTTGAGATAGAAAGCGGTCGCAGCCTGGATAGCCATGCGCACCCAGCTTGGTTGGCCGATTGCCCACAGGGACAGGTTGGCGATCAAGCCGATGCCGACAAGGACCATGACCAGCACCCAGCCACGCCGACTGAGGGTCCAAAGCCATAGCGCCGCGAGGACGTTCAGCAGCGCCCAGGCGAGGTAGATGTTGCGCCACATGTCGCCGAGCGAGACGCCGTCGATAGGCGATGTTCCGGGGAAGGTTTCGGCAATGCCCGGCAGCAGGGTGCTCGCCATGGCGATCTGCAGGCCGACCACGACCCAGATCCCCGCCGGACGACGCTTCATGGCGCTCAGGTTAGTGCAGCACTCATCGCGCCAGCGATGTCCTCGCGCCGTTCATGATGAATGCAGCACAGGTCGTCGACGTCGTTGTGTTGACGTCAGTTCGAGCAGATCACGCGCCGACCGTGGCCCGGCATGTCCTGGGCGAGCGCCCGGGGTGGTCCCAGGCGACCAGGACCCGGTCACCGGGCGGGTTGGTCTCGAGATGCCGTCAGGAAGTGGTGCCTCAGAGACAGCTCGACGGTAGGGCCTTCGAGCGTCAGCGAGGCAGACAGTGGCAGGTCGTCTGCCGACCTGCCGACGTGCACGGTGATCAGACCGGGTTCGATGACGCGCCGGTAGTCCGCGGCCGTGTACGCGAGCTGCTGAGCATGCACATCGAACTCGACCGTTCGCGTCTCGCCTGGGTCGAGGGGGAGCCGCCGGAAGCCACGCAGCTCAATAGTCGGTCGGGCGACGCTCGCTTCCTCGTCATGGACGTAAAGCTGAACGATCTCGCTGCCAGGCCGGTCGCCAACGTTGGTGACATCGACGCTGACCGTCGTCTGGCCGTCAAAGGTTGCGATCGCCGACTGGCCCACCCGCAGGTTGCTCATCTCGAACTCGGTGTAGCCCAGGCCAAACCCGAACGGCCACAAAGGGCCGGCTGAGCCGTCGACATAGTCGCCCATTGGATTAGAGCGCCCGCCCGTGGGGTGATGCCGGTAGTTGAGCGGGATCTGGCCGACATTGCGAGGCATCGACACGGGCAACCTGCCAGATGGCGCCTCGAGGCCGGCAACGACATCGGCGATCGCCGCGGGCCCAAACTCGCCGGGTACCCAGGCGAGCAGGATCGCGGCACAGTTTGCCGCGGCCCATTCGAGAGCGAGGGGCCGACCGCTGACGACGACCAGGACGACGGGCGTGCCGCTCGCCACGACAGCCTCGAGCATCTCCTGTTGGCGTCCGAAAAGACCCAGGTCACGCCGATCGCGGAACTCGCCCGTGGTCGAATTGATTGTCAGCCCCGAGCGTTCGGCGACGACGACGATGGCCACGTCACTGGCGCTCGCCAAGCTCGCTGCGCGGGCAATCTCCTCGTCGGACCCGGAATGGACGCCGGCTCCCGGAGCGAAGGTCACCTGGGTTGCCGACCAGCCGCCTGCGCAGCTCTTCGAGCAGCGTGGCCCGGCCGGCAAGCTCGTCCTCAGCCGCGACAACCCGCGCCGAATTGATGATGCCGAAGGCCGTGCTGCCCGTCCTGCGCGCCTCCCCCAGGGTCTCGAGGTGGACGAGGTGGCTGTAGTCGCCAACGAAGTCGCGCGGATTGGTGGCCGCTTCGCCGATGACCGCTACTCGGCGCGCCTCGGCGCTCAGCGGCAGCACGCCCTCATTGGCCAGCAGAACCAGTGAGCGGAGCGCCAGCTCGTGGCCGACCGCGCGCTCCTGCGCCACCAAGGTCTCGATCGCGCTGTCATCGGGCACCTCGACGTAGGGATCTTCGAAGAGCCCGAGCTCGAACTTGAGGCGCATGACGCGCTCGACCATCTGGTCGATCAGCGCGGTCGAGACGATACCGGCCGCCATTGCGTCGCCCAGCCCGTCGCCATAAACGTCGCGCCGCGGCAGCTCCACATCGACACCGGCCTCGGCGGCCAGCTTCGCGGCAACCCGACGATCATCGGTCAGCCGATGTGCCGAGGCGAGCATCTCGACGCCGCCGTAGTCGGATACCACGACTCCGTCGAAATTCCATTCGCCACGGAGGATGTCGGTCGAGCAGCTCGTGGTCGGCGTGGCAGGGCAAGCCGTCCACGTCGCAATAGGCAGGCATCACGCTGGCCACACGAGCCTCCACGACGGCCGTCTCGAAGGGCACGAGCTGCTCGTCGCGCAGCTCGCGCCGGCCGATGTGCACGGGCGCCTGGTTCAAGCCTCCCTCAGCCAGGCCGTGGCCGACCATGTGCTTGGCGGTTGCCGCCACGCCAAGGCGCAGCTCGCTGCCCTGCAGCGCACGTATGTAGGCGGCGCCCATGGCCGCAGCGAGATAGGGATCCTCGCCGTACGTCTCCTCGATCCTGCCCCAGCGTGGATCGCGCGCCACGTCCAGCACCGGGCTCAGAGCGAGTCGAGCACCGACCGCCATCATGCGCGTACGAATTGTCGCGGCCACAGCGCCGACGAGATCAGTGTCGAACGTCGCGGCGGCTCCAAGAGACTGCTGGAACGAAGGCGCGTCGAAGGCCAGAAGGCCGTGCAGGCACTCCTCGTGAATGACGGCCGGAATGCCCAGGCGCGTGTGCTCGAGCAGGAAGCGTTGAACGGCGTTAGCCATGCGCGCTGCGTCTCCCGGACGCAGGTTTGTCGAGCCCGACATACGCGTGATCTGGCCGATGCCGTGGGAAAGCAGCGAGCGCAGCTGAGTCTCATCCGGCTGAGCGCCGTCCGTCAGCTCGTAGCCCCACACCGCGCTGAGCTGGGCGAGCTTCTCGTCGAGCGTCATCCGCGCCACAAGATCGGCCGCGCGCTCGGCCGCGGGCCTGTCCGCATCCCTGTATGGGGGCGCCATCGTTGTCATCCCTTCACCGATCCCGCCGTCAGTCCGCCAATCAGCTGTCGCTCAGCGAAGACGTAGAAGACAAGCGCAGGCACCAGGGCGAGGGTCGTGTACGCCAGGATGCGCGCAGTGTCGGTCGTGTATTGCGTCGAGAAGTTGGTCACGCCCAGCGGCAGCGTCCAATTGGGCTCGGTCTGGATCATCACCAAGGGCAACAGGAACTGGTTCCAGGAGGCGACGATGGCGAGCACGGCAACGGTGCTCAGGATCGGTCGCGACAGTGGCAGGAGCACGTGCCAGAAGAAGCCGAACGAGCTGCAGCCATCGATCGCTGCTGCGTCCTCGAGCTCCTGCGGGATGCTTCGGAAGAACGGGCGCAGGATGACGATCGTCAACGGCAGGCCGAAAGCCGCCTCGGGTAGCGCGATCCCCAGCGGATTGTCGAGCAGGCCCAGGCTGCGCACGAGGATGAAAAGCGGCAGGATGGCCACAGCCGATGGAAAGAGCAGGCCGAGCGTGAAGAGCGTGTAGAACACCTCGCGGCCCGGGAAACTCGCGCCGCGCGAACACGAAGGCGGCCAGCGCCGCGAAAGCGACCACGACCACCGTCGACACGGCCGCTATTAGGCTGCTGTTGGCCAGTTGACGCCAGAAGGTCGGCGACAGCAGCGTGTCCGTGTAATTGGACACCACCCACGGGATCAGGCAGCGCGACGGGGTCATGGGCCAGCTGGGCGCTGTCCTTGAAGCCGCCCAGGACCGCGTAAGCGACGGGCACGATGATGACTGCCGCCACGAGGAACAGGAAGGCGTAGCGCAGGCCAACGAACGTGGCGTGGCGGAGCCTGGCGAGGCCGCCGGGGCTGGCATGTCCGACAGAGCCGGAGCCGTGCTGTGCGGTGGCGTCGGCAATGGGTGCCGTCACGGCCTACTGCCCCAGCCGAGGTCAACGCGCCGTCAATGTCACGACGCAGGACCCAGCGCTGATAGGCGAGGCCCACGATCAGCGCAGAAGATGAACAGGATGACCGCGACGGCGCTGCCGTAGCCGACCTGGTAGCGCATGAAGCCCCAGTCGAACATGTACGTGGCCATCGTGTTCGAGGCGTTGACCGGACCGCCGCCGGTGGTCACCCAGATGAGGTCGAATAGCTGCAGCGCACCGATCATCGACAGGAAGATGGACACGCGCAGCGTGGGGCCGAGGAGGGGCAGGATGACGTAGCGGATTGTCTGCGAGCGAGACGCGCCGTCGATGGCGGCGGCCTCCTCGAGCTCACGGGGTATGCCCTGGAGACCGGCGAGCAGCAAGATCATGTGAAAGCCGAAGTACTTCCAGGAGATGACGAAGAACATGGCGATCGAGCACCGAGCTGGCGATCGGCCAGCCAGGGCTGGTAGAGCGGCGCCCAGGCCGATGGCGGTGAGCACGCCCTCGGCCAGGCCGTTGGGTTGCAGGAGCAGGCTCCACACGACACCGGTGATGACTTCAGCAATGACGTACGGCGCGAAGAAGACCAGGCGCAGGAGCGCACGCCCGCGGAAGCGTCGGCTGAGGATGAGCGCCAATGCCGAGGGCGAAGGGGATCTGGAATAGCAAAGGACAGCACGACGATGATCGCGGTTGTGGCGACACGGCGCCCAGGAAGATCGGGTCGGACAGGGCGTGCTGAAGTTGGCCAGGTAGACGAGGTACTGTGAGCGGCTTCAGCCCGTTCCACTTGAACAGGCTGTAGAAGGCCGCCTGGACGATCGGGAGGAGGACGAAGATGGCGTAGAGCGTCAGCGCCGGCAGCAGGAACAGCCCGGCGAGGCCCGACGCTCGCGGCTCCGGCGGGTGCTGGAGCGCGTGCCTGACGGCAGTCGTCATGTGGTCACTCGAGGAAGGGAACGGGCCGGCGCTGCGGCCGGCCCATTCATCTGACTTGGTCGAGGATCAGGCTACTGGCTCGGCGGCCGCCGCGCTGATGGCCTGGACGACCGACTCGGGCGTGCCCGTCCCGGCGTACAGGGTCGCAACCGCCTCGTTGATCGCGCCACCCAGCTCGGGCGTGGTGGCCTGGTCGAGGTACAGCTGGACGAACTTGGCCTTGGCGCGGCCCTCGAGCACAAGCGTCAGCATCGGGTCGGTCGACGGACGCCTCGGAGCCGTTCGTCGTCGGCAGGATGCCGGAGTTGAGGGCGCCCCACTGGTTGGCGGCGTCGGGGCTGACGAGGTAGTGCAGGAAGTCGACCGTCTCGGGCGGGGCGTCCTTGCCGACGGCGAAGCCGTTGCCGCCGCCGAGGCCGTCGAACGCATCGCCCGCGCCGCCGGTCGACGGCCGGGAACGGGAACCAGCCGAGGCCTTCGCCCATGGCCCGGCTGTCGCCGGAGTTCGCGTTCACGGTGCCGGGCAGCCACTGGCCCATGAGCTGGATGGCGCCGTTGTAGGTGGCCATGCGCGGCAGCCGCAGCTGCCGGCGCCGTCCCACGGCGCGCGCCGAGGAAGCCTTCCTGGAAGGGCTCGAGGGCGATCAGCTGCTGAAGTCCTGGCCGGCCTTGACGAAGCACGGGATCGGACCAGTCACCGGTGGTGACGGCCTTGTCCATGCCCGGCCTGGCCGCACTCGCGCACGGCGAGGTACGCCCAGTAGAAGGCGCCCGTCCAGGTGTCCTTGCCGGCCAGGGCGATCGGGGTGATGCCCTTGTCCTTGAGGGTCTGGACGTCAGCCAGGAACTCGTCCCAGGTGGTCGGCGGGGTGGTGATCCCGGCGTCCTCGAAGGACTTGCGTGTTGTACCAGAAGCCGACGAGGCCGAGATCGAACGGGACGCCGTAGTTCTTGCCGTCGACCTGCGTACATGCCCGAGGGCGCCGGCGTTGATGGTCGTCCTTCCAGGGCGCGATGTCGCCGGTGATGTCCTTGACGAGGCCCGCCTCGACCTGCTGGCGAAGGCCGCCGCCGCCCCACGTCTGGAACAGGTCGGGCACGTCGCCCTGCTGCAGCAGCGTGGTCAGCTTGGTCTTGAACGCCTCGTTCTCGTTGACCTGGATGTCGATCTTCACGTTCGGGTGGGCGGCCATGTACTCGTCGGCCAGCTTCTTCCACGAGGCTGAGGCCCGGATCGTTGTTCTGGATGTGGTACCAGGTGATCGTCGACGGGCGCGGCGGCCTGCGAGGGCGCCGTCGCGAGGGCCTCGGTCGCGGGCGGCCGTGGCGGCGCCGTCGGCCGCGGCCGACGGCGCGCTCGAGGCGGCTCCGAACGCCCAATGCGAGCTCGCGGCGCCGCCAGCGCGGCGAGCCGTCCTCGGGACATCGTCATCGTGTCGTCTGCTCGCTCCACATCGCTTGATACGCACGGTTGCGGGAACTGCTCGGGCTGCGGGCCTGGACCTGGCCACGTCGCCCGGCGCTGGAGCCACCTGTCGGTCGATGGCCCTCGGGCCGTCGACGCCTGGGTGGTCCACGGAGCATCGCGAGTTGCGAATTCCTCCCGATCGGGTCCGAAAGTTGCGAGATCGTGACCGCGACGTTTCGGTCTCGGCACCATACGTCCGCCCTCGCGCGAGCGTCAACCCCGGCCCGATACTCGCGGGCTACCGCACGTTCACGGGAAGCACCGAAACTTTCGAGAATTCGCCGATTTGGTATACTGCCGCGCCATGACGCACGCTCGGCGCCGCCGAACGCCGGCCGCAGCGGCCCGACCATCGCCGTGCATCGCCGCGAGGCCGGCGTGTCCGGTCCCCACCGTCTCCAAGGTCATCAACGGCCGGTCGGACGTCGCCCCGGCGACACGCCGGCGCGTGGAGGCGGTCATCCGCGACGCTGCGGCTACCAGCGCGCCCGGCCGCGGCAGCGCCGGGCACCGCTGATCGAGCTCATCTTCCACGAGCTCGAGAGCGAGTGGGGCCTGGAGATCGTGCGCGGCGTCGAGCGCGTCGCCGGACGCAACGGCCTGGCCGTCGTGCTGTCCGGAGCTGCAGGGCCGCCAGACGGCCCGGCCAGGGCTGGATCGAGGGCGCCCTCGCCCGCCGGCCGATGGGCGTGATCGCGGTGTTCTCGGACCTGGGCGAGGCGATGCGCGAGCAGCTGCGGGCCCGTGGGATCCCGTTCGCCGTCGTCGACCCTGCCGGCGAGCCGCATGCACGACACCCCGTCGGTCGGCGCCACCAACTGGAACGGCGGCCTGGCGGCGACGCGCCACCTGCTGGGCCTGGGCCACCGGCGGATCGCCGTGATCGGCGGGCCGGCCGGCGTCCTGTGCAGCCGCGCGCGCGTCGACGGCTTCCGAGCCGCCATGGACGAGGCCGGCGCGCCGTCGACCCGGCGCTCGATCAGCCACGGCCGCGTTCCAGTCGAGGAGGGCATCGCGCGCGGCCGGCCGGCTGCTGGCCCGACGGCGACCGGCCGACGGCCATCATCAGCGGCAACGACCTCCAGGCGCTCGGCGTCTACCAGGCGGCCGCGACGCTGCGGCACCACATCCCCGAGGACCTGAGCGTCGTCGGCTTCGACGACCTGCCGGTCGCCCGCTGGGTCGAGCCCGCCACTGACGACCGATCCGCCAGCCGCTGGTCGAGATGGCCGAGGCGGCAGCCGAGATGGTCGTGGCCCAGGCGCGCGGCGAGCGAGCCGGCCCAGGCACGTATGGAGCTGGCGACCGAGCTGGTCGTGCGCGAGAGCACAGCTCGGCCACGCGCCAGCGAAGCGCCTCTCGAAGATTCGACGGCGACCGGGTGGGTCGGGTCAGACCGGCCGGCCTCGCAGCCCGGCCAGGGCCTCGGCATCGCCACTGACGATCAGGTGATCACCCGGCGACCAGCACCGGTCGCCGGGCGGGTTGGCCTCGAAGTCCTGGGGCCCGTGAGCAACCGCCAGCGTATGGATGCCACGCTCGGTCAGCGCATTGACCGTCTGCCCGTGAGCGACCCTCCGTCGCGTACCTCGACCTCCTCGATCGGAGAACGACAGCTGGCCGTGAGAGAGGGCGTAGTCAAGGAAGTCCGCCACTCGTGGGCGCAAGGCAAGCTCCGCGATCTGGCGGCCGGCGCGACTGTAGGGCGACACGACTCGGTCGGCTCCCGCCTGGCGCAGCTTGGCCTCCGATTCCTCGCCGTTCGCGCGGCAACGATGAACAGCCTGGGTTGAGCGGCGCGCCTGAGAGCGTCACGTACACATTGTCGGGATCCGAATCCATGGTCGCTATCAGGCCCCGGGCGCGCGCGATGCCGGCCTCCTCGAGGATCGTCGTCGCGCGTCGCGTCGCCTGCCACGACCAGCGACCATGCGGTGGCCGCGCGATCGAGCGAGTCCTGGTTGATGTCGACAACCACGAAGAGATCCCCGCTGTGCTCGAGCTCGCGCGCGACCGTACATCCGACTCGTCCGTAGCCGCACAGGATCCAGTGTCTCTCTAGTTTCGCAACAGCCTCAGCCATTCGTCGCTTCTCCCTTCTTCCGCTGACCGCCTCGGCAATGAACAATTCGGCCACGATGCCAATGGTGCCGAAAATGAGCACGACCCCGGCGATCGACAGCAGCGCAGTCCAGGTCCTGCCCGCGGCGTCGAGATCGCCCACCTCGCGGAAGCCGGTCGTGGTCAGGGTGATGACCGTCATGTACAGGCCGTCGCCGAGGGACCAGCCTGCAATCAGCACGTATCCGACGCCGCCGATGACCGTGATCACGCCGAAGACCAGCATCCACAGTGCGCCTATCTGGAGCAACGAGCGCTGACCGAACAAAGGTCGCGAGCGACCGCTCCCGCCGTGGGCCGCAGGCGTGGCTTCGTGCCCAGACGAGCTCATTGCCGATTGCCGGCATCCCGGAGGATCGCCCGAGCGGCGAGTCTGCCGGGCGCGCCGGTTACGCCGCCGCCGGGATGCGCGCCCGAGCCGCACAGGTACAGGCCGTCGAGGGGCATTCGGTAGCGGCCGTAGCCGTGCAACGGTCGCCACTCGAGCCACTGATCCAGCGCGACCTCTGCGTGCATCGGATGGCCGCCGCGGTTGCCGTACTCGCGCTCGATGTCGAGCGGCGTGTGCGCCGATCGCTCTATGACCAGATCGGCGAAGCCGGGCGCGTACAGGTCGATCGAACGCGACACCGTCTCGCCAACTGCGTGGCCGTCACCGCCGGCCACTGCCTGGGCAACCACGTACATCACGTGATGCGTGCCTTTGGGCATTTCCGGACCGACGAGTGACGAGTCGACCAGCGACGGGATCGTCAGCAGCAGCAATGGCTGATCGGCGCTCTCGCCGTAGCGCGCAGGACGTGCCGCGAGCTCCAGGTAGCGCATGGACGGCGCGATCAGGATGCGACCGCGCATGCGCCGCGCGTCGTCGAGCGCGCCCTTGAACACGGGCAGAGAGCGCAGCAGGTAGGTGACGCTGGCTGTCGCGCCGCTCTGGCGGATGTTGGAGGCGCGCCACGACAGCCGCGGCCCGAGAACCTCGGGCTCGAGCAGGTCGAGCAGCGTCGTCCGGGGGTCGAGGCCAGAGACCACGACGCGAGCGTCCAGCTCGTCGCCGTTCGCGAGGGCCACGCCGACGGCGCGCTCGCCGTCTCGTCTGATGCACGCGACGCGCGCGGCGGTCCTGATCTCGCCACCGGTCGCCCTGACGGCCGCGGCCAGCGCGTTCGTCACCGATTGCGGGCCGCCGCGCGCAAACACGGCCTCGCCGGCAAGGCCGGTGTTGCTGCTCGCCGCGTCGGTCAGCAGGACCCCGGTCGTTCCCGGGGCGCGCGGGCCGAGCGCCGAGTAGAGCACACCCCTCGCCGCAATCGCCGCTCGCAGCGCATCGGACTCGAACCATTCCTCGACCAGGTCGCGAACCGCCATGGGCATGTAACGCAACAGCTGCGCATCGAGCTGCGACGCGCGGGCCACCGCGCGCAGCGTTGCGCCCCGGGAAGCGGAACCGAGGTTCGGCGGGGACTTGCGCAGGATCGGCGCCAGTGCGTGTGCGAGAGTCCGCAGCTGCGCGTCAGCGGTCGCATAGACCTCCGCATCGCGCGGTCCGACGAGCGGGTTGTCGGCCATCTCCCGCGCGGTCTGCGCCACGTCGCCCCACAGCGTCAGCGCTCGCCCATCGAGCTGCGGGGCGAAGACGCGCGCCTCCGGCTGGACGAGCCGCAGGCCTAGCCGACGCAACCCGAGCTCGCGCGCGACGGTGGACGAAAGTCGCCCCACAGTCAGTGCCAGCTCGGTCATGCCGCCGATCGACTCGCGCCCCTCCAGCACGAGCACGCGCATGCCCGCGCGGCCGAGGTAAGCGGCACATACCAGGCCGTTGTGGCCGCCGCCGACGACGATCGCGTCGTACTTCACGCCACCGCCTCGCGCGGGCCGCGCAAGGTGCGCAACATCGCGACGGCCGCGTTGCGGCCCGGCGCCCCGGAAATCGCGCCGCCCGGATGGGTCGACGAGCCGCACAGCCACAGGTCGCGGACGGGCGTGGCGTAGCCCGCGCCGAGCATGGGCCGGCCGCTGAAGAGCTGCTCGAGCAACAGCTCGCCCTGGAAGATGTTGCCCTCGGTCAGCCCGAACGTTCGCTCGATGTCGAGCGGCGTCAGCACCTGTCGATCAAGGACCAGTGACGGCAGGTCTGGCGCGAATCTGGCGATAGTGGCCTGGACCGTGTCGCCGAACGCGTCGCGCTGGTCATCCCACGTGCCTTCGGCAAGGTCGTATGGCGCGAATTGGACGAAGCAGGCCATGACGTGCTTGCCGGGCGGCGCGACGGAGGGATCGATGAAGCTCGGGAAGCCCATGTCGACGTACGGCGCCCGGGAGAAGCGCCCATCGACAGCGTCGTCATAGGCGTGCTCCAGATAATCGATCGAGGGCGAGATGGAGACCATCCCGCGGTATACGTCCGTGTTGCCGCCGGGCACGCAGCTGAAGATGGGCAGGCCGTCGAGGGCGAAGTTGACCTTGCCCGAGGACCCGCGGAACTTGTAAGCGCGAACCTCGGCGTCGTCAGCGGCGGAAAGGGTGCCTGGCTCGAGCAGCTTGCCGAGCGTCGTGCGGACATCAGCGCTCGATACGACCACGCGTGCCTCGATCTCCTCGCCGCTCTCGAGCACGACCCCTGTCGCGCGATCTCCATCAGTGGTGATGCGCGCCACCTGCGCCGAGGTGCGCAGCTCCGCGCCGAGCTCGGTGGCCGCCTTCGCTATGGCGCCCGAGATCGCGCCGGTGCCGCCCACCGGAAGCCCCCACGCGCGGTACTCGCCGTCGACCTCGCCCATGTAGTGATGCAGCAGGATGTACGCCGAGCCGGGCGTTCGCGGCGACAGGAACGTGCCGATGATGCCGCTCGCCGAAAGAGTGGCACGCAGTGGCTCCGTTTCGAACCACTGGCTGACGAAGTCCGCCGACGACATCGTCAGGAGCTGGATGAAGACCGTCTGCTGCGGCTCGGGTAGAGCGGCAAATCGGCGCGCGAAGCCAGCAAGGCCGGCAAGGCCACGCGGATCGCGCAGTCCGCCCAGCGCGGGTGCGGCCTCGGCGAGCAGCGGCTTGACGAAGCGCGCCATCTCGGCCATCAGCAGCGAGTACTCCTCGTACGCCTCCGCGTCGCGCTTCGAGTGGCGCCTGATCTCGCGCACGGTCGTGGCATGGTCGTCGACGCGCCACAGGTAATCGCCCTCTTTGGTGCCGGTCGGCGTCAGCGTCCCGTCGACGGGCAGCACGGCGAGGCCGTGGCGCACCAGGTCGAGCTCGCGGATGATCTCCGGGCGCAGCAGCGACACGACGTATGACGCGACGCTGAACTTGAAGCCGGGGAACACCTCCTCGGTAACGGTCGCGCCGCCGAGAATCTCGCGTCGCTCGACGACCACGACCTTCATGCCGGCGCGCGCGAGGTACGCGGCGCACGTCAGTCCGTTGTGTCCACCGCCGACGATCACGGCGTCGTATGCCTGTGCCCCTCGCCCTCGTGCCACGGTTCTTACTGTATCGGCGCGCTCTCAGCGGCGACTGTTGTAGAACTCGACTCGCCAGCGCCACTCGAGACCGTCGTCGGCGTTCCACCACTCAATGAGCGTGCCGACCTCTCCGCCGGGCAGGATCACGAGCGCACCCAGATCCGCCGCACTCGGCCAGCGGTCCTCGCGCTTTATCTCCGCACCTGCGCGCTCCAGCCTGGTCAGCGGCATGTAGTCGCCCTGGCGGGCCAGCGGCTCGGAATGCGCCACGACTCGGTCGTCCGCGTCACGCACCGTCACCGACAATGTGCGCGGCGCGGCGTGGACCCACATGACCGTTGTGGGGTCGAGCCTCCCGCGCGCGAACGGCAGCCCCGTGGCGCCGCCACCGGGAAACCAGATGTCCCATGTTTCGAGGTTCTTGACCATCGACCGCCTCCTGCCTGCTCAGCGCCGATGGTAGTGATAGCGTCCGCCGCATGAGCATCGGGTCGGCGCTCGACATTCGGACGCAGCCGCTCAACAGGAAGCGCGAGTGGCGCGACTGGTCGGGCTATTACGCCGCCAGCCAGTACGACCTGCTGCACATCCACGAGTACGTGGGCATCCGCCATGCTGCGGTCCTGATCGACGTGTCGCCGCTCCACAAGTACGCGCTGCGCGGCCCGGACGCGGTGCGCCTGATAGATCGCGTCATCACGCGCGACGCGACCCGGATCAAGCCCGGCCAGGTCGTCTACACGCCGTGGTGCGATGAACACGGCAAGGTCATCGATGACGGCACGATCGCGCGCCTCGGCGACGACTCCTTCCGCTGGACCAGCGCGGAACCGCACCTGCGCTGGTTCACGCTCAACGCGCGCGGACTCGACGTCGAGATCGAGGACGTCAGCGAAAGCACCGGCGCGATAGCGCTCCAGGGACCGTTGGCGCGCGACGTGCTTTCTGCTGCCACCGGCGCCGACTGGACGGACCTGCGCTTTTACCACCGCCGATCGGCGCGCATCGGCGCGATTTCCGTCGATGTCAGCCGCACGGGCTACACGGGCGATCTCGGCTACGAGCTGTGGTTCGATGCGGATCATGGGCCGGCCGTCTGGGATCGCCTGCTTGATGCCGGCCGGCCTTACGCGATCCGCCCGGCGGGCATGCTCGCGCTGGACATGGCTCGCCTGGAGGCGGGCCTGATCCTGATCGATGTCGACTACACATCTGCCAAACACGCGCTCATCCCGGCGCAGAACTATTCGCCGTTCGAGATAGGCTTGGGCCGCCTCGTCAATCTCGACAAGGCAGCGGACTTTGTGGGCCGGCGCGCCCTCGAGCGCGAGGTCCCTGCGGGTGGTCCAGCGCGCCGGCTCGTTGGCCTGGGCATCGATTACGAGTCGATCGAGTCGCTCTACGAGGCGCAGGACCTGCCGATCGCCGTCGCGACCACGACGTGGCGCGAGCAGCGGCCCGTGTACGCCGGGCGGCGGCAGGTGGGCCGAGCCACGAGCGGCACGTGGAGCCCGACGCTCAAACAGCACATCGCGCTTGCGTCAGTCGAGCCCGCCTTCGAGCCGGCCGGTTCGTCCGTGGTCCTTGAATGGACAGTGGAAGGCCGGCGCGGCCGCGCCACGGCCACGGTTGTGCCGCTGCCCTTCTTTGACCCGCCCCGCAAGCGATCCTGATCAGCCGCTCGCCGGCCGCGTCTCGGTCAGCTCGGCGATCGTGTCCCACAGCTCGATTCGATCGTCGAGCGTCAGCCGAGTCTGGGGCAACCGATCAAACGGCCGAGGACGGCGATCGAGATATAGGCGGCCGCCGGGTGGCGTCACGGCCGACGACGTTGCCAACCAGGTAATCGTGTCGGCGCCCTGCTCGGGTGTGCGCAGGATCGGCTTCATGAACCTGTAGAAGCCGGGCAGCGATTCGGCCAGGCCGGGCGTGTCGGTCCAACCAGGGTGCATCGCGTTGAAGGAGACGCCCGCGCGCGAAGATCGTCGCGCCCATTCGCGCATCAACTCGACCTGGATGCGCTTGGCCTGGGCGTAGGCGCGCGGGCCATCGAACTCGCGCGACTGCCACTCCAGGTCATCGAGACGCACCGCCTGCGTGTACATGCCGCCCGAGGTGACGTTGATGACGCGCGCACCACCCGACTCTTGCATCAGCGGCACAAGACCAGCCAGAAGCACGAACGGCCCGCATACGAGCAAGGCCAGCGTGCGCTCGATGCCATCCTGCGTCTCGACGCGCTCGTCGAACATCGCGCCGGCGTTGTCCAGCACAACGTCGAGTCGCGTCTCAGTCTCCAGCACGCTGTGAACGGCGGCCCGGACGGACGAGAGCGACGACATGTCGGCGACCACGACCCGATGGCCGGCGCTGCCCGTCGGCTCCGGCAGCCGCCGGGACAGCTCCAGGAGTCGTTCCTCGTCCCGACCAACGAGAAGGAGGCGCGCTCCGAGCGCTGCCATTGAGAGCGCGGCGGCCCGGCCGATTCCGGAGGTCGGCCCTGTCACGAGGACAGTCCGACCGGCCAGCGCGTCGGGCAGTGGCGAACGCCAGCCCGCGCTGGCACTCCTGATGCGTGGCCCGATGCCGCTGAAGCTACCCAGAACAGTCAGCTCGAGGCCCCAGTCGATCGCGTTGGCAACAACATTCATGCTCATTGCCACATTATACAAACACTTGACAATCTTGCCCTAAATGCCTAGTCTCATCACTCTGGCATTAGACAAACACGATACCTCAGGGGACCAATGGCGCGACTGCACGAGACTCTCCAGACCAGCCTTCCGCTCGACCAGGCATTTGCCTTCGTCGCCGACTTCGCCAACGCACAGCGCTGGGATCCCGGCGTTGCCTGGTCACGGAGCGTTACCGCGGGACCGCCAAGGATCGGCTCGAGCTACGATCTTGGCGTGCGCATGGGCCGTCGCGTGGCGCCCATGGAGTACCGCATCGTGGCGCTCGAGCCGAATGCTCGCGTCACGTTGGCCGGCCTGGGCTCGAACGTTTCGGCGGTCGACGACATCGCCTTCGAGGAGACCGGCAGCGGGACACGCATCGACTACGTGGCCGAGATCGAGTTGACCGGCTGGCTGCGACTGGCAGCACCATTCGCCGGCAGGGCCTTCGCTGCCATCGCGCGCAACGCGCGCGATGGCATGCAACGAACCCTCGACAAGATGGCCGTGGCAGACGCCGGCGCCGGCGAGGAGCGCGCGGCATGAAAGTAGCCGTCATCGGCGCCGGGGTCAGCGGCCTGTCGGCGGCATACGCCATGCGCAACGAGCACCAGGTCGCGCTGTTCGAGATGGAGCGCGAGGTCGGCGGGCACGTAGCGACCGTGGCCGTAGAAACGCCCAGCGGTTCGGTCGCCGTTGACACCGGCTTCATCGTCTACAACGAGACAACCTATCCGCGCTTCGTCGGCCTCCTGCGCGAGCTGGGCGTCGAAACCCAGGCGAGCGACATGTCACTCGGCTCGGCGTGCCGGGCATGCGGGGTGGCCTTCAGCTCACGCGGAGCGGCCGGATTCCTGGGTGACCCTGCGCTCCTGGCCCGCCCTGAGCACTGGCGAATGTTTGGGGACGTCGCGCGGTTCTACCGCGACGCGCGCGCCACACTGGACGCGCCAGTGGCGACGATGGCAACGCTGGGAGCGTGGCTGGAAGAGCATCGCTACGGCCGCGCATTTCGCGAACACTTTCTTATTCCCATCGTCTCCGCCGTCTGGTCGACGGCGCCGGAGCTGATTCTCGACTTCCCGGTCGGCTATCTGCTCCATTTCCTCGACAACCACGGCCTGATCGGTTTGCGCCGCTCACTCCAGTGGCGGACCATCACGGGTGGGTCGAGCATGTACGTTCGGCGCATGGTGGAGGCGATGCCAGTCGGAACCGTCCGTGCCGGGAATCCCGTCGTGGGCATATCCCGAAACACCACGGGAGCGACCGTCAGGACGCACGACGGAGCAGCCGACACTTTCGACGCGGTCGTCCTCGCGACGCATGCCGACGACGCGCTGCGTCTCCTCGCAGATGCCGACGACCATGAGCGTCACGCGCTCGCCGCGTTCGAATACACGGCCAACCGAGTTGTGCTCCACACCGATACTGGTGTTCTGCCGGCGCGCAAAACCGCGTGGGGTGCCTGGAACATCGAGACCGGCAATTGCCGCCGGCCGGCCGATCAGCTGACCATGACGTACCACATGAACCGACTTCAATCGCTCGACGGGCCGACGCAGTACATGGTGTCCGTCAATCCGGGCACGAACCTGCGCGAGGACGACATCCTTGTCGACCGGATGTTCAGCCACCCCAAGTACACCTTCCGCACGCTCGCCGCACAGACTCGCCTGCGCAAGCTGCAGGGCCACCGCGGCACTTGGTTCGCCGGCGCCCACCTTGGCTACGGCTTCCACGAAGACGGTTGTCGGTCGGGCTACGAGGTGGCCGAGATGCTGACCGGGACGGCCGTGGAGCAGGCCGCGTGAGAAGCCACCTCGTGCACGGCAAGGTCCGTCACAGCCGCTCGCGACCGACGCGCTACGACCTCGAGCACGACGTCTACTACTTCGCGCTCGACATGGACGAGCTCGACGCGGCGACGGAGCGCGGCTGGCTCGTCGGCCGCAACCGGCGGGCGATCGTCTCGTTCCGCGACGCGGACCACCTGCTGACTCCGGCGACCGATCTGCCGCGCGCGATACGCGAACACCTCCTCCGGGAGGGCATCCGTGTCGACGGCGGCCGAATCACACTGGTCACGGGGTTGCGCGTGCTCGGCTACGTTTTTAACCCGGCCAGCTTCTTCCTGTGCCGCGATGCTGCCGGGGACCTCGTCGCGGTCGTGGTCGAGGTCCACAACACGTATCGAGAGCGTCACCTCTACACGCTCCGGCCGGAACGCGCCGACGGATCCTTCAGCGCGGCGATGGACAAGGACTTCCACGTCTCACCGTTCATCAGCCGCGATGGCCACTACCGAGTCACCGTGCGCGACGAACCAGACTCGCTGATCATCGGCATCGGCCTGCGCCAGGCAGGCGAGGCGGTCCTGGCGACCAGCCTGGTCCTTCACCGCCGCGCGCTGACGTCGCGCAACATCGTCCGGCTGTTGCTGCGCCATCCGTTCATGACCCAGCGCACCATCGCGCTCATCCACTGGCACGCCTTGCGTCTCTGGCTACGTCGCGTGCCGTTCATTCGCTATCGCCCGGGGTCGTCGCCCGACGTGGCCGCACATGGCGCCAGTCGGTGAGCGAGAACTCCTTCCCAGTCGGGCGAGTGCGCGCGCGAAGCACCCTCGCCGACGCGGCCAGCCGGCTATCGATCGAGCTGGGCCGGCGCATCCGCGTCGGCCGGCTGACGCTCGTCATGCCCGACGGCCGGCGGCGCGTCTTCGAAGGCGAGCAGCCAGGTCCAACCGCCGAGATCCGCCTCCACGATCCGGGCGCGATCTGGCGCGTCATCTTCGGGGGCGAGCCAGGCGCGGGCGAGGCGTACATGGACGGCCTGTGGTCGAGCCCCGATCTCGTGGCCGCTCTGCGCCTCGCGGCGCTCAACCGTGAGTCGCTGGGTGTGACCGGCGGCTGGTTGCGCGTGCCGCTCAAGATCCCGCGCACCATCGGCCATCGAGCGCGGCGGAACACGCTCGGTGGCAGCCGGCGCAACATCGAAGCCCACTACGACCTGGGCAACGACTTCTACCGGCTCTTCCTGGACGAGACGATGACCTACTCGAGCGCGGTCTTCGCCTCGCCCGAGCAGTCGCTCGCCGACGCCCAGCGCAACAAGTACCGCGTCATAGCCGATCGTGCGAGCCTGACCTCGGGCATGAAGGTGCTCGAGATCGGCAGCGGGTGGGGCGGATTCGCCCTGTACGCCGCGGGCGAGCTCGGCTGTCGAGTGGACTCGATCACGGTCTCGCGCGCGCAGCACGAGCTGGCGACCCAACGCATCGCACAAGCCGGGCTCGACAAGCTCGCGCAGGTGGAGCTACGCGACTATCGCCATGTCGAAGGGAGTTACGACGCGATCGTCTCGATCGAGATGCTCGAGGCGGTCGGCGCCGAGTACTACGAGGCGTTCTTCAAGGCCTGCGATCGGGCGCTGCGGCCCGCCGGCCTGATGAGCCTCCAGACGATCACATTCCCAGACGTCGCATACGAGCCCCAGCGCCGCGGAGCGAACTGGATCCAGAAGCACATCTTTCCAGGCGGGTTGCTGCCGTCGCTGGCAGCCATAGAAGAGTCGCTTCACTCGACCCGGCTGCTGATCCGCTCGACCCAGGACATAGCCGGTCACTACGTCACCACGCTCGCCGCCTGGCGCGCCGCCTTTCTCGAACAGCTGCCCGAGGTGCGCTCGATGGGCTTTGACGAGCGCTTCATCCGGATGTGGGAGTACTACCTGGCCATCTCGGAGGTGGGCTTCTCGGTCGGCCTCGTCCAGGACCAGCAGATCGTCTTCGAAAAAGGCCGCGGACTCGCCTGATCCGGGTCCTTGGCGAGTCAGGCCGGAACGCGCAACCGCTCGTCGAGCGCGTCGACTGCCTCGGACAGTCCGTCGGGTAGGACGATCACCGGCTCCAGGCCGTCTGTCGGTATCGCCGACGATTTGCGTCCACCAAAGGCGACCACGACATCGTCACCTGCGCCGCGCACCGCGCGCGCGACCTCGAGCGCTGCCTTGACGTCCTTGCCGATGACCACTCCGAGCACAATCGCGCTGGCGCCCGTCAGCTTGATCGCCTCGAGCCAGTCCGCGAGCGGCAGGTCGGCACCAAGGTAGCGCACGCTCAGCCCGGCCCGCCGCGCGGCCGTAGCGAAGGCCAGCGCGCCGAGATCGTGTCGCGCCCCGGGCGGCAGGCCGACCAGGATGGGGCCGACACCGTCGCGCGGCTGCCCGGCAGCAAGGAATGCCAGCGCGAGACGGCGCTGTACCGCGTTCGCGGCGGCATGCTCGCCGGCGACGTCGACTTTGCCGGTTGCCCAGCCGTCGCCCAAGGCGACCAGGGCCGGCATCACGATCTCCGATGCGACACGCTCGAACGAGCCGCGCGCGAACATCTGGTCCAGGATCGTTTCGACGGCCGACTCATCGAGTCGGCTTGCCGAGTCGACGAATGCAGCGGCCAGCTCGCCAGAGTCGGCGACTTGGGCCGCCGTCGACGCGCCCAACGCGTCGCGCTCGAGTCCGCCGGCAATCTGTGCAATGGCAGCATCGTCGAGCTCGCGGATGTGTGCTGCCGCTGTGGACGGCGCCCAGCCGTCGTCGACCAGTCGGCGCATGGCTCTGAGGCGGGCTATCGCGGCCTCGTCGTAGAGCCGATAACCGGACTCGGTGCGGCCTGGGGTGACGACGCCGTAGCGGCGCTCCCACGCGCGCAGAAGTTGTACGGGAACGCCGCAGCGACTGGCCGCCTGCTTGATCGTGTACATCGTACGTCGAAGGATAGCAGAGACAAAGGCTTGACACGCCACGGCGCAGCGATCAGAGTATTGGACAAACACTGAACATACGCGAGACATCGACAGCCCGAGGAATTCGTGACCACCTTTCGCCTGACCACATCGCAGCATGTCGCCCGTCCAATCGACGAGGTGTTCGCTTTCTTTGCCGAGCCGCGCAACCTTGCGCGCATCACGCCATCCTCGATGAGCTTCGAGTTTCTGAGTGACGACTTCGCGATGCGCGAAGGCCTGGTCATCGACTACCGGCTCAAGCCCCTGCCCGGCTTCACGTCGCACTGGCGGACGCAAATCACCGACTTCAAGCCACCGCACCAATTCGCCGACGTCCAGCTTGCCGGACCGTACCGAAGCTGGCGGCACCGGCACACATTCAAGGCGACCGAGTCAGGCACGCTGATGGAGGACGAGGTGCTGTACGAGCTTCCGCTCGGTCCGCTCGGTCACCTGGGTCATCAGCTGCTCGTGCGCAATGAGCTCGAGCAGATCTTCCGCCACCGGGCCAGGACAATCGAGCGCATCTTCGCGGACCCGGCGGAGAATTCGGCGCCGCTGACGGTCGCGGTCGCCGGGGGAACTGGGTTCGTGGGTGGTGAGATCGCTCGCGAGCTACACCGCCGGGGAGAGCACGTTCGCGTGCTGTCCCATCGTGGGGAAGAGGCGCGCGGCAGCCTGCCCGATGTCATCGATGTGCGCGAGGCAGATGCGGCCGTGCGCGATGGTCGACTCGAATCTGCGCTCGAGGGCACAGACGCGCTGGTCATCGCGCTCGCTTTCCACAACTCGCCAATCGAGGCTCCCCGTCGCGGACGGACGTTCCAGAACGTCGACGCTGCCGGCACAGAGCGACTGGTCGATGCGGCGCGTGCCGCCGGCGTCAGACACCTGGTGTACATGTCCGGCGCTGGGGCACGGCCGCACGCCGATCGCCAATGGTTCCGGGCCAAGTGGCGCGCCGAGGAGGCCGTGCGCACGAGCGGCCTTGCATGGACGATCATCCGCCCCACCTGGGTCTACGGCCCTGACGATGTCTCGCTCAACCGGTTCGTCGGTTTCGCCCACCGACTCCAGTTCGTGCCGCTGACCAACTTCGGTCGGCAGCGCATGGCACCGGTCTTCATCGACGACGTCGGCCGGCTGGTGGCCGACGCGCTGCGCGATCCGAAGGCGCTGAACGAGGTGTTCGAGATTGGCGGGCCCGAGACGATGAGCATGCGCAAGGTGGTCCAGCGCGCGCTGGCTGTGGCCGGCATCAGCCGGCCGGTCGTACCCGCGCCGGCACCTTTGCTCAAGCTCGCAAGCGTTCCGCTGATGTTGTTGCCCGAGCCACTGTTGACACCCGACGCGATCGACTTCATCAACCAGCCGGCCACGGTCGACATCGGACCACTGCTCGAGCGAATGCCGCGCCGCCTGACCCCGTTCGACGAGGGCCTGGCTACCTACCTTGCGCCCGGGTCAGGTCCGGGCCGGCTGCACTTCGATCGTGTTACCCAGGACCAGCCGCGGGTCGACGCCGTAGACGGTGCGCACGCGTGACGCCGTAAGCACGTCTGCCGGGTGACCGTCGGCAAGCAGCCGACCTCCGTCGAGGAGCACGAGCCGCTCGAAGAAGTGCGTCGCGAGCGCAATGTCGTGCAGCACCGCGAGGACGGTCACGCCGTCGCGCTGTGAAAGGTCGCGCAGCAGCTCCATGACCGCAACCTGGTGGCGCAGGTCGAGATGGACCGTCGGCTCGTCGAGCAACAGGATCCGCGCCCGTTGCGCGACGGCCATTGCCAGCACCGCGAGCTGGCGCTCACCGAGCGACAGCTCGCGCACGTCGCGCCCGCGCAGCTCGCTGATCCCGACTCGCGCGAGAGCGGCGTCCACGTACATCCTGTCGGTCTCGCGCGGACCGAGCAGAGGGTGCTCGTGCGGTATCCGGCCCAGTGCCACGAGCTCCTCGACGCGCATCGGGAAGGCGACAACTGTCTGGCCCGGCACGACGGCAATCGTCCGCGCGAGCGAGGCTCGTTCGATGCGCCCGACCGGCGTGCCTTCGATCAGCACCTCGCCGGCCGTCGGCTTGACCAGGGCAGTCACGCAGCGCAGGAGCGACGACTTGCCGGCGCCGTTCGGCCCGATCAGGGCGACAAGCTCACCTGGAGCGATGGCCAGGTTCACGTCGCTCAACACCCGACGCGGCCCATAGTCGAGAGCGAGCCCGCGAACCTCCAGGGCAAGGTCAGGTACGGAGTCGGTCACAGCTCGTATCCGGCGTGGTAGCGGCGCAGCAGGTACAGGAAGAATGGCGCGCCGACGATCGCGGTGATCACGCCCACCGGCAGCTCGCCAGGGATGCGCGCGATCAGATCGGCCAGCGCCATGAAGGCCGCGCCGAAGATGAGCGAGAGCGGCAGCAGCGTCCTGGCGTTCGGGCCGACGACAAGCCTCACGAGGTGCGGAATGACGAGGCCGACGAAACCGATCAGGCCCGAAACGGCCACGGACGCAGCGGTGATCAGCGTCGCCGCGCCCAACAGGATGAGCCGCTCGCGACTTACGTCCAGGCCCAGGTGCGCTGCGGTCTGCTCGCCCAACAGCAGCGCGTTGAGGGACCGAGCGCGGCCGAGGATGATCACCGACCCGACGGCGATGATCGGCAGGGCCATTGCCAGCTGCGGCCATGATGCCTGGCTGAACGAGCCCAAGAGGTAGAAGAAGATCTGGCGCAGGTTGCTGCCCGACAGGTACATCGTCATGGCCAAACCGGCCGCCAGCAGAGATCCAACGGCATAGCCGGTGAGCAGCACGGCCGTGAGCGAGTTGAGCGAGCCGAGGCGCGAGACCCGATAGACCACCGCCACGGCCGCCAATCCGCCAACGAAGGCAAACAGATGGAGGAGGCCGAAGCCGAGAAGCGCGAACTGGACCGGGATCAGGAGTGCGATTGCCGCGCCCAGCGCCGCGCCACTGGCCGTGCCCAGGACGTACGGGTCGGCCAGTGGATTGCGCAGCAGGCCCTGGTACGTGACTCCGGCCAGCGACAGCGCCGCGCCGACGGCCATCGCCGTCAGCACCCGCGGCAGGCGCAGCTCGATCACGATCGTCTCGGCACTCTGCGGCCACGTGACCGCGGCGGGGATGCCGAAAAGGCGGTGGCCGATGATCGCGATCGTGTCGCCGATGGGGACGCTGACGCTGCCCAGCGCCACGCCCAGGACGAGAGCCGCCACAGCCAGGACGAGCCCTACAACGGCGAGGGCGACCGGGCGCCGGCGGACACTCTCCAGCCATCCGCTTCGGACGTTTGACGCCGGCGCGGCGGCGACGCGCGTGCTCACGACGGAGGCGCTGAGGGAGGTGGCCCCGAGCAGTACGCGGGGGCATCTACGACGGGCGCTATCGCGGCCTCGGGATGAATGGCCAATGCGAGGGCTGCCAGCCCCTCCCCGATGCGCGGCCCGGGCCGGGTGACGATCGTGTCGTCGACCGGTCGGATGGCGCCATTCCTGACCGCCGTGATCCCGCTCCATCCGGGGCGTGCCGGGACCGTGTCGGGACAGACGCCGTAGGCGGCATCGCCGAGCACGATCACCTCCGGATCGAGCGACACGAGGCGCTCTATCGGAATGCTGAAGATGGCCGGGTCGGTGGTCGTGATCGGGTCGCCGCCGGCGATGCCCACCAGATCGGCCACGAAGCTGTCCGGCGCGGGACCGTACAGCTCGGGGTCGTTTCCGATCTCGTAGAACGTGCGCGGCGTGGACAGGTCTGCGACCGCAGTCGTGACCTCGTTTATCCGGCCCTGGATGTCGCCCACGATCCTGTCTGTGGCGTAAGGTTCGCCGACCGCCTCGCCGACGAGCCGGATGTCATCGAGCACGCCCGTTATGTCCTGGGCGTACAGGACGAGGACCGGGTAGCCCAGGTCGCGCATGCGCTGGATGTCGGCGGCGTTGGTGAAGTTGTTGCCACCGGCGAGGACGAGGTCGGGCCCGATGTTGACGACCTTCTCCATCTCGACGCCCTGGAAGGTGGCCACGGCGGGTACGTCTGTGACCTGGGGCGGGTAGTCGTCGTAGTCGGTCCGTCCGACGAGCCTGTCGCCGGCTCCCAGGACGAACATGAGCTCGCTCGTGGCAGGCGTGAGGCTGATCACCTTCTGGGGCGGACTGTCGAGAGTGACTGCCACGCCGTCGTCGCCGGTCAGGGTGATCGCCGCTGTGGTTGGCGCCGCAAGCGTGGCCGTGAGGGGCGCGCTGGTGGCCGTGGCGGGCGCGCTGGTGGCCGTGGCGGGCGCACTGGTAGCCGTGGCGGGCGCGCTGATCGTAGGGACGGTCGACGGCGCCGAGGCTGTGGCCGGCACCGCCGTAGCGGCGCCACCGGTCTGGCAGGCGGCGAACAACAGAAGCGTCGCGAAGAGTGCGGAACATCGCCTGGTCATCTCGCTGCCTTCCTTCAGATCGCGCGCGAGTCGTATGCCCAGTGGAGCAGCGCCTGGCGCTGCCTGGGCCGGCAGTCGAGGGCTCCCGACGGACAGTGCTGTCGGACCTGGGCGACGTGGCGACGGATGGCGCGCCAACGACGGATCTGGCGCTGGTCGTCTGCGTGGCGTCGACCGAGCCAGTAGCGGCAGTACCACTGGAACCACCCCCGTGGGTCGTCGGGATGGAGCCAGCCTTTTGCGCGCCAGACGGCCAGCGGCTGGGAAGCGTTGACCGCGAAGAAATTCAGCTTCGGGTCATGCCGCTCCGGGCACAAGCGGGCGTGAGTGAACCACTCGTCCGGATACTCGGCCACGCAATCGGTCATGTAGCGCCCGCCGAAGACGCCCAGCTCGAGCATCTGCCCGGGCGTCAGCTGGGGCTGGAAACCAGGATCGAAGCTCTTGCCCGCGGGCTCGGTCAGCACGTAGCTGTAACCGTGCTGCATCAAGTCGTCGACGGCCACGCGTACTGGCGGCCGCGAATCAGAAGAACCCTCGGCGGAAGATGCGGGAGGGGTCTCGGGTCGGTCTCTGCTCACGGGTGCGTTCCCTTTCTCGCGAAGGAAATTGGCACGACCATGGGTCCGGCGACCGGACTTCCGACGCCGTAGCGTCGGTCACCGTAGCGGGACTGTGCCGGATTCTCACCGGCTTCGCGGAGCCCACGGCCCTGTCTTCAGTTGGTCCACGAAGTCTAGCGCGATGCCCGCCCCCGGGGAGCGGCAAACGGTGTGGTTCCCGCCAAATGCAGACCTGGTCTGCGCGGTTTCGGGAGTTTCTGTCAGACGCAGACCAGACCTGCGTCTGTCAGCAAAATCAGCGCGTTCAGGTGTCGGGCACGAAACCGTGCCTGCCTGAACGAGCATTCGACAAGAACCAGACGCCGACAAGCCTGGCTGCTGGCTGCCCCAACCACGCCCTGATCTCGCGCCGTTCACGAATAAGTCGCAGATAAGTGGCCCTGGGGATCATGCACGTGCCGCTGCCACTCGCCGGAGGTGACCCGCCAGAGGCCACCCGCCAGGGAGGTAGCAGATGCTCAGCGCCAGGTGGCGCACATCCATACGGCCGCCGTTCAGCCCGCCACTGATCGTCCTGGGGACCGCAGCCCTGATATCACTCGCCGCCGCACAGCTCGCCGCCGCCGCGCCACTCGCTCAAACGTCCGCCGCCGCCGACTGCTCGGGTCCGGGCGCGGCGGCGCGGGCCATGCACAGACACGCCGCAGCTCCACCAATCACCACTCAGAAGCTGGACGATCGGGGCGAGTTCGCGGGTCGCGGATTGACCCTCAAGGGACGCACGCCCTTGTCGTTGCCGGTTGACTCGTTCGTTGGCGTCCCCATCGGCGACGCGCTCCTCTACTCCGCCACTGTCGGCGGACGATCCGAGATCCACCTCGTGGACATGTCCGGCGACTGCGACACGATCGTTGCCGTTGTGGCAGGCATCGCCCGTTCGGCCATCCTCGATCCTGATGGAGGCGCGGTGTACGTCCACAGCGTGACCCATCCATCGCGTTCGGACGCGGGCGTCACCCGCTATGCGATGGACGGGTCGGAGGTCACGCAGGTCGTGCCGCCGCTGCCGGATGACGCGCGCTTCGGCCTGACGTTCGCCACCCAGCTCGGTTTGGCGACGGACGGCACGGCGCTGTTCGTCCAGTCGTGCGGCGTCGCTCAATGCCGCACACGCGTGCTCGATCTCTCGTCGGGCCTGATCTCGACGTTCGATGGCGACGGCCAGGGACCCATCATCGGCCTCACCCCCGACCACCTCGTGTCCTATGGCGCATGCGGCGGTTTGCCGTGCACAGTGCTCAGCCTGGATCGCACGACCGGCGAGACGGGCATGGTCGTCGAGCAAGGCTGGACGGCGACGATGGGCACGGACGAGAGCGGCCATCCGGTGGTCCACGTCGAAACTGCCGAGGGAGAGACGGAGGTGGCGCAATGAGGCGCCTGCTCACCCCCTTCGCTGCGATTGCCCTGCTGCTCTCAGCGGCCGGTGCGGCTTCCGCTACTCCCCCTACACCGGCGGGCGGAAAGGTATGGGACCCAAACCAGCGGGTCACATATCGCTGGCACGACGGCGACGTGCCGCCACAGTGGATGCGGGCTGCGATCAACGCCGCGGCCAGTGATTCGAATCACAGCAGCGACGCACAGGATGCGCAGGTCTCGCAATCAGATGCCGGCAGGAGCTGGGTCGCCTACACGGCCGACCTGCCCAATAGCTGGGCGGTGGGCTACACGGTCACCTATATCCCGAGCTACTTCACGATGCGCCTCCGGCCCCAGGGCTACCCGCTCGACTGGGGCACATTGCGCTGGTGCCAGTTCTATGACTCTCCGCCAAACGGCTGCTACGACGCCGAAATGATCACGCTGCACGAGTTCGGCCACGTCCAGACACTCGATCATCCAGATGACGCCGACGTCACGACGTGGACGGACACGGTCATGCATTGGGCGCCAAAGACCAAGGCGAAGGCGGGTTGGAACCAGCACGAGTTCGGCCGCTGCGACGTTGCTCGCCTCCAGATTCGCTATCAACCGAAGACGACTTCGACTCCAATCAGCACGTGCCTCGACCTTGACACCAGCCTGTCGCTGTCTGCCGGCGCGTCATCGGCCACGCGCGGCAGCACAGTGACACTGACTGCACGCCTCAGGGTCGCGGACAACGTCAGCTGGCCGTTGCTCGCGTCGGAACCTCTCGCCGATCGCCACGTGGTGCTCCAACGCCGGGCACCAGGCGCCTCGAGCTGGTCGAGCGTCGGCACCATGTCGGCCGCGGACGACAACGGCCGCTACTCCAAGACGTTGACCCTGTCCGACACCTACGACTACCGGGCGTGGTTCAACGCCCCATCAAACGAGGGCCTGGAGTCAGCTACGTCACTTGTGCTTCGCGTGACCGTCTCCATTGGCGGCTATTGCGGATTCGGCAAGACCGACAGCGGCGGCCAGATGTACACGTGCTAGGAAGGAAAACCATGCGACGCAACGGTCCATCTGCCCTGGCGCTGCCGGCGACTGTCCTTGTGGCCACGCTCTGGCTTGCGGTCGCGTGCGGGATCGCGGGCACGACAAGACCAACCGCGACGGTGGGCGCTGGCGCTCCACCCTCCTCCATCGCCACATCGCTGCCGACGACGATGAGTGCGGCGCCACCCGATCAGGCTCCGGCCGTCGAGCCAACGAGTACGGCTGAACCAACCCCGGCGCCACCGGAGACGACTGCGCCGTCTGCCGTCGCGCCGGAGACTGACGCGAGCACGCCACCCGCCGGCTGGCTGTCCGCTGGCGCACAGCCCGTCGAGGGTCTGCTCGGAACGTACTGCTGGTCGTTCGGCGCTCAGACTTTGTGCGCCGACTCGCCCGCCTTCAGCGAGCGAGGCCCGGATCTGCCCGATCTGGCTCCGGGCGCATCGGGCGGCCAGCTCGGCTTCGAGCTTGCCGGCTCATATCCCTTCGCCGGTTGGGGCGCCAGCTACGTCAGCGACAACGGCGACATCGTCCCTCTCGCGGAGGGCAACCCATCGTTCGATCCGGACGCGGCCGGGCCGTCCGTGGCGCCGATCACCGAAGCGCACTTTCCGGCTCCGCCTGGCGGGGAGCAGTGGATCGTCCAGGTCTTCATTCGGTTCATCGATGGAGGCGACGCGGCCTACGGCTGGAACGTCAGAGTGCCGTAGCAGGATCCCGGGTATGCAAACAGGCCGGCGCCCCTGGCGCCGGCCTGTTTTCTTTCGAGCGAGCGGGGCGGCCTACGCCGGAGTGGCCTCAATGAGCACTTGCTCGGTGTCGGCCGTGCCGAAGAAGCTGGACTGTGCCTCTTCGCTCAGCATCTGGCCCAGGATCTTCTGCATAGCCAGGACATGGGCGCATGAATCCTGGGATTGAAAGTAGTGGCAGTTGCACTGCCAGCGGTCGGCATCGAGAGAGACGCGATGTGTGTCGTTGTCACCGCGAAACGTCAGCGAGAGCTGATCGATCGTTATCCGATCGAGCTCGCGCGCATAGCGGTGCGCCTTCTCGATCTTGCCGATAACGCTGGAGTGCATGGGCCCAACCCTCCGCTCGGGGTGCGCTTCCGCGCAACCCGCTGAACGCTCGAGTCCGGCGCCCGCTCGGTGTCACCGGAGCCGAGCGAATTCGAGACCCTAGGCTACATCAGCCGGCCGCTGCCGTCAGTCCCTGAATCGGTCTGAGGCATGGCCATTTGGTGCTCGTCCGATAGCGGGTCGTACTCGCTCATGGCGGCTTTGACCATGGTCAAAGCCTCGGTCTTGCTGGGATCGACCCCGTACAGCAGGGCGAGGTAGAAGCTGACGTAGTCACCGAGGCTGATTGCGGCACACGCCTGGGCGAGCCGCCCCTGGCCGTCGAAGGAGACGCGCTGGTGGTCGATGTTCGAGGCCTTCAGCAAGGCGGCGGACAGCCGGGCGCGTTCGCGGTTGCGCGGCGTGTCCGCGTCGCTCGCGAGGAAGACCACGTACTCGTGGTCACGCATCGTCTCCGGTTGCTCGTAGCCGACGACGGTGTTGTGCGTAGCCTCTGGCAGCTCCTCGGCCGCGGCCGCAGAGTTGGCATTCTCGTTGACCTGGGTCTTCCAGCGACGCGCGACCGCGGCCATGAAGCCACTGCCCTCGATGACCGGAAACCGGTCGAGCAACGACCAGGCGAGCTGCTTGGCCAGGTTGCTGCGCGCGGGCATGTCCGCCGCGCACGATGTCCCGACGGCGCCAACGGCCGCGACCGCGTCGTCGACTTCGGCCGTGGCAAGGTCGAGGAACCCGGCGCGCTCGAGCAACCCGGTCAGGAGCATCAATGTGTAGCCCAGTGCTGCACGCGGTGGTGACTCGTTGGGGAACACAAGGTGCGGAAGATCGACCTGCTTGGCAACCTCGCCGATAGGCCCACCGGTGGTGATGACGGCCACCGGGCAGCGTCGCTCGAGGGCGCTCGAGACCGCGGCGATCGTCTCCTCGGTTGCGCCTGAATGCGAGACCGCGATGACCATCGTCGACTGGCCCACCCATTCGGGCAGGTCGTAATCGCGCACGGAACACAATTGGAATGCGCAGGCGGTCGCTGAAGATCGAGCGTACGAGATCGCCGCACACCGCCGAGCCGCCCATGCCCAGCACAGCCGCACTTGTGACGGCGCGATAGCGGTCGGGCAGGGTCAGCTCGCGAGACAGCGCCCAGCCGGCTTGGAGCTGGTCCGCGAAGGCTGCGATCGCGCGGAGCATGCCGCCCGGATCGCGTCGCCCTATTGCGTCTGCATCCTCGAGGAGTACCTGCGAGTCATCGGTCATGCGCCGCGCACCAGCGCAGAACCCTGCGCCAGGATCGCGTCGCGTTCGTCGGGGCTGGTCGCCTCGGCATAGACGCGCACGAGTGGTTCCGTGCCGCTGAAGCGAACGAGCATCCACGACCCATCGTCGAGCCAGAACTTGAAGCCGTCGTTCGTCTCGAGGGTGTCGGTGCGAACCACGGGATGACCCGCGATGTCGGACGGCGCCTGCTCGCGCAGCTCCACGAGCAAGCGCGCCTTGAGCGCGGGATAGGCCTGGCGGTCGACGTGAACGTCCGTGCGCAGGTAGAACGACGGGCCGGCAATGTCGTGCAGGTGCTGGACTGCCGCCGATACCGGCCAACGGCCCTTCTCCCGTTCGCGAATGAACAGATCGAGCAGCAGCAGATCGGCGTACACACCGTCGCGTTCGGGCAGATGCATGCCAAACCCGTAGCCGCCTGATTCCTCGCCGCCCATCATCGCGCCGGTCTCGATCATCTTTGGCCCAACGTACTTGAAGCCGACCGAGGTCTCGTAGACGGGCACGTCGTACACCTTGCCGAGCCGTCCGACCATGGAGGTCTCGTTGATCGTCGAGACGACCGGGTCGCGCAATCCGCGATGCTCGAGCAGGTAGTACATGAGCAGGCCCATCACCTCAAGCTGGTGGATGAATGTGCCCTTCTCGTCGGCCGCGCCGGCACGATCGGCGTCGCCGTCGAGCAGCATTCCGAAGTCGTAGCCACCGCCGGCGAGAATGCCCAGCGCCTCGTCGATGTTGGGCCGAATAGGCTCCGGGTTGACGCCCCCGAACCATGGGTTGCGCTCGGAGTGGATCTCCGTCACCTGGATCTTGCCGCCGGCCAGGATGCGTGGGATCCAGCCCGCTCCGCTGCCCCACATCGGATCGACGAGCACGCGCATGTCCGCGGCCTTCAGGCGATCAATGTCGAGCGAGCGCCTGGTGTACTCGACGTAGCCGTCGTACGGGTCGTACAGCTCGACCTTGCCCGCTGTCAACGCATCGTCGTAGGAGTGTCGCGGCGGCTGGGAGCCGGCGTTGTCGCGAATCGTCTTCTCGAACACGGCGAGCATGTCCGGGCTGGCTGCTGCGCCACTCGGCGACTTCACCTTGAAGCCGTTGTCCATGTACGGGTTGTGCGAGGCGGTGATCATGATTCCACACGCCGCGCTCCGCTCGACAACCTCGTATGAGGTCATCTGCGTGGGCACCGCTTCCTGTGCCATGGCCACCGGGATGTCGTACGCGAGCAGCACCTCGGCGGCAGCCTGCGCGAAGAACTCGGACGAGAAGCGGCGGTCATAGGCAATCACCACACCCTTCGCGCTCGTCCCGGCTGACCTGGCCCACTCGGCCACGCCCTGTGCGCAGCGACGCACGTTCTCATAGGTGTAGTCGTCGCCGATTCGCGCGCGCCAGCCGTCGGTGCCAAAGACGATCGGCGGCAGGGGTGGCTGGGTCGAGGGCGTGGTCACAGGTAGTCAGTCTCCTTTGCCTGCGCGAGGCGGTCGACGAGCGCGCGCACGTCCTGGGCTCGGTCGGCGGCGCACACGAGCACGACGTCGGGTGTGTCGACGACGATCGTATCGGCCATGCCAACGGTGACGACGAGCCGGCCGCCTGACGAATGGACGAGGATGTCGCGCGAGTCGAGATCCTGGGCGTCGCCGATGGAGACGACGCCGTTGTGCGACTCCTGGCGCTTGGCCAGCTCGTCGCGCAGAGCGTTCCACGACCCTACGTCGCTCCAGCCGACTTCGGCAGGGATGACCCTGACCTCGCCGTTGAGCGAGGCCGGCTCGAGAAGAGCGCGGTCGATGGCCACGTCCGGCAGCGCCTCGTAGATCGTGGCCAGCGAATGACCCTGATCGAGTCCGCGGCGAATGCCTCCGATGATTGCCGGCGCATGTCGCTCGAGAGCAGCGACCAGCGCGTCGCGGCGCCAGACAAAGATACCGGCGTTCCACCACGCTCCGGACGGGCTGGCGAGCAGCTCCAACGCGCGCCCACGGGCGGGCTTCTCGACGAAGCGCTCCACTTTCCGCGCGCCGCTCAGGGAGGCCCCGTCAGCGGTCCCGACAACATATCCGTAGCCGGTCTCGGGACCGCCTGCCGTGATCCCCAGGGTGACGAGGCCGCCATCCTCGGCGGCGCGTGCCGCCACCGAGAGGGCGTCGCGAAACGCGGGCTCGTCGCCGACCCAGTGGTCGGCGGGCAGGACGACCATCACGTCGCTGCCGGGTCGCTCGATGACCAATGCGGCCAGCGCGACGGCTGCCGCGGTGTTGCGACCGAACGGCTCGCCGATCAGCTTTCGGCCGATGAGCTGCGGCGCCTGTTGCGTCACGAGCGGCAGGTGGCGCTGGTCGGCAACGACGTGGGTGTCTTCCGCCTTGATCAGGGGCGCGATGCGCGACAGCGTCAGCTGAAAGAGGCTTTGCTCTCCGAGCAGAGGCAGAAAAGGCTTGGGCCGAGCACGCCGGCTGAGCGGCCACAGCCGTGTGCCGCCGCCGCCGGCAAGGATGACGGCATATGTTGAGGAGTCTCGGTCGGACGTCACCCTGCGGTCGTGGCCACGAGCTCGGGCCGGCGCATGCCGGCGGCATCAGCGAGCGCGTCTGCCTTGTCGGTCCGTTCCCACGGCAGATCAAGCTCGGGCCGTCCGAAATGGCCGTATGAGGCCGTCTGCTGATAGATCGGCCGGCGCAGATCGAGGTTGTCGATAATCGCCGCGGGGCGCAGGTCGAAGTGTTCGTCGATCAGGCCGAGGATGCGCTGGTCCTGGACGCGGCCGGTGCCGAACGTCTCGATCGACACGCTGACCGGATGGGCGATACCGATCGCGTAGCTGATCTCGATCTCGAATCGATCTGCGAGACCCGCCGCGACCACGTTCTTTGCCACCCACCTCGCCGCGTACGCACCTGAGCGATCGACCTTCGATGGATCCTTGCCGCTGAAGCATCCGCCGCCGTGCCGAGCCATGCCGCCGTACGAGTCGACGATGATCTTGCGCCCGGTCAGGCCGGCATCGCCCATCGGCCCGCCGACGACGAAGCGCCCGGTGGGATTGATGTGGATCTTCGGGTCGACCCCACGTAGCTCGGCCGGAATGACAGGCTTGATGACCATCTCGATGATGTCGTCGCGCAGCCGATCGTTTGCAACCTCGTCGTGATGCTGCGCGGCGATCACGACGTCGCGCACCGCGACCGGTCGGCCGCGGCTGTATTCGACCGTCACCTGTGACTTGCCATCCGGCCTGAGGTAGTCGACGAGCCCTTCCTTGCGAACCTGCGCGAGGCGATGCGTCAGCCGATGGGCCAGCGTGATCGGCAGCGGCATCAGCTCGGAAGTCTCCGTGCACGCGTAGCCGAACATCATCCCCTGGTCTCCGGCACCCTGGTCGTGGCGGTCCGAGCCGCGCGTCTCCTCGGCGTCGTTGACGCCACGGCTGATGTCGGGCGACTGCTCGTGAATGGAAACGAGCGTCCCGCAAGTCCGGTAGTCGAAGCCGTACGAGGCGTCGGTGTAGCCGATGCCGCGCACGGTCTCACGGATGATCTCCTGGAACTCGACGTAGGCGGACGTGGTGATCTCGCCGAGAACCAGGACGGTGCCCGTCGTTGTCGCCGTCTCGCACGCGACCCGCGCCTGCGGATCCTTGTGGAAGATGGCGTCCAGGATCGCGTCGCTGATCTGATCGCACATCTTGTCCGGGTGACCTTCGGTCACCGACTCGGACGTGAAGAGATATTGCTCGGCGTCGACGATGCTGGTCATCGCGGTCTCAGGTCCCCTCCTGCCATGAGTTGGCGTAAGCCTGCTGTTCCGCCGTCATGTGGTCAATCGTGATGCCGAGCGAAGCCAGCTTGAGGCGGGCGACCTCTCGGTCCATCTCGTCGGGCACCACGTAGACCTTCGACTCCAGCTCGCCGTGGTGCTGCGCGACGTACTCGGCCGCCAGCGCCTGGTTGGCGAAGCTCATGTCCATGACCTGGGCCGGGTGTCCTTCCGCCGCAGCCAGGTTGACGAGGCGGCCCTCGGCCAGGACGTAGATCCGCCGATCACCGTCGATGCGGTACTCCTGCAGGTCGCGCCGGATCTGGCGGACTGCGCCACCGGCCATGCGCCGCAGCGCGTCGAGATCAAGCTCGTCGTCGAAGTGGCCGCTGTTGGCCAGGATCGCCCCCTCGCGCATGCGCATGAAGTGCTCTTCACGGAAGACGTGGTAGTTGCCGGTGGCCGTGACGAATAGTTCGCCCCACTCGGCCGCGTTCAGACCGGGCATCACCTGGAAGCCATCCATGACCGCCTCGATCGCGACGATCGGGTCGATCTCGACGATGGCGACCTGGGCGCCCATGCCGCGCATGCGCGACGCGATGCCCTTGCCGACCCAGCCGTAGCCGGCGATCACCACGTGGCGTCCGGCGAGCAGCACGTTCGTCGCGCGCAGGATGCCATCGACCGTTGACTGGCCCGTGCCGTAGCGGTTGTCGAAGAAGTGCTTCGTCTTGGCCTCGTTGACGGCCACGACCGGGTAGCGCAGTGCGCCGTCCGCGGCCATCGCGCGCAGGCGGATAACGCCCGTCGTCGTCTCCTCCATGCCGCCGAAGACGCCGGCGAGGTCGTCGGGCCGCTCCTTGTGCAGCAGCGAGACGAGGTCGCAACCGTCATCCATCGTCATCTGTGGGTGCGTGTCGGCGACGGCGTTCAGGTGACCGTAGTAGCCGTCACGGTCGACGCCGCGGCGGGCATGGGTCGGAATTCCGTACTCGGCGACGAGCGCCGCGGCGACATCATCCTGCGTGGACAGCGGGTTCGATGCGCACAGGGCGACCTGCGCGCCGCCGGCCTTGAGCGTGCGCATCAGGTTCGCGGTCTCGCTCGTGACGTGCAGGCAGGCGCCGATGCGCAGGCCGTCGAGCGGCCGCTCGCGCTCGAAGCGCTCGCGAATGAGGCGCAGGACCGGCATCTCGCGCTCAGCCCACTCGATGCGCCGGACGCCGTCCGGGGCAAGGCCCAGGTCTGCGACATCGTGCAGCGGCAGGCCACCGGTGCGCGGCTCGTCCGCGGGGAGTGTCGTGGTCAATTCGGCTCCTTATTGCGCAACAGTGCGCGGGTGAATGAGGCAACGATGCTATCCCAGGGGCCGCCACGACGGTGCGCAAGGCGCTCCTCGAAACGGTTGTGTTCGGCGAAGCCGATCGCCTGGTAGGCAGCCAGCGCAGGCGGGTTGTCCGAGCGCACGTTGAGCACGACGTCGTCGCACATGCGCAGCAGCTCCTGGGTGACGGCACTCGTCGTCGCCTTGGCATAGCCGCGGCCGCGGAAGTCGCGATGCGTCAACACGTTGCCGACGGCGGCCATGCGCAGGTCACGGCTGATCACGTGAGTGCCCGCGGCCGCGACGAGCCGGCCGGAGCTGCGCACGCCGTAGTAGACGCCGTTGGCGATCGAATCGGACGGCAGCCAGCCGGCAAAGCCCAGGCCGTAGAGCCGGTTGAGATCGACGATGTCGGCCGGCTCGAGACGAGCTACCGGTCCGTAGATCGGACGGAACATCTGGCGGTTGACCGCCATCCTGACCATCTGTGGCCCCTGGTCGACGCGGTACTGGCGGTTGACCGCGTCGAGGTGCGAACGATCTGCGGCGAGGTACACGACGCGCGGCCGAATCACGTCGCGCAGCACTGCCGCGACACCTTCGGCATCGCCGGCGACGAAAAGCGGCTGTGGTGTGAGGCCACCGTATTCGAGCACGACCGCGGTTGGCTCGCCACGCTCATATGCGACACCCCATTTGGTCTTGTGGAACTCCTTCTCGTCCAGGTCGCACAGCGCATACGCCGCGCTCAACCGATCTCGTTCGAGGAACTCGCGCAGCAGCCGGCGGTCGCGTGTCGGCGCCGCGACTATCGCTCGTTGGGCGAGCCCTGCGCCGGAGCGCGCCGTGGTCGCCATCAGGTCGTCGCCTCGAGCGACGGCCGAACGATCGCGTGCTCGCTTACATACGCGCTGACAAAACGCGCCGGGACCACGTCGAACGGCGGGTTGAGGCGCGCACGGTGCGAAGAACCCAGCTCAGCGGCGGACCGTAGATCGAGCACGAGGTCCCCGGCATCCTGCCTGCTTGCGTCCCACACCATTTCTGGCGCGAGCACATGCACGCTCACTCCGGCGCCGGAGGCGAGCTGCGCGATCGACAGCGAACCGAGCGGTGCCACGGCCTCGCCGTTCGCCGCGATCGTGTCCCCACGCAGCACAACAGCATCGAGTTTCCGGCTTGCCAGCAGCCAACCGACGGCGCTGTCGGGGATGACGGTGTGGGGGATGTCGAGCTGCGTCAGCTGGAGAGCCGTGATCCGCTTTCCTTCGCCGCTTGGCTGGCCCTCCGTTACCCAGACGTGAACCTGGCGCTGGCCATCCTGCAGCGCTCGAATGCCCGAGGTGGACATGCCCACCATTCCGCAGGCCAGCGGCCCGCTGTCGCCGTGCATGAGGAGGTCGATCCTGTCGCCGACCATCTGAACGGCCCACAGTCGACCGACATCAGCGCACGCCGCGGTGGTCTCCAGTGCGATCCGGTCAGCGTCCGAAGTGATGCGTTCCGAGATGGCTGCGCCGTCGGCAGCCTGGCTTGCGAGCTCGTTGTACAGGCCCACCAACCTGTTGACTGCCCAGCCAACTGCGCGGACCTCGCCGCGGGCCGCCTTGATGCCGTCGGCCGCGGCGCGAACCACCTGGTCGCGACTTTCATCGCTGCGCTCGATGGCGCTGGCGGCAGCGAGTGCTACGCCGTAGGCGGCGACCTGGCCCATTACCGGCCCAGGCGTTATGGCGCCCGACCGCAGAGCCGAAGCAACATCGTTGGCGCCGTCGCATTCGAAGGTCAGCACCTGTCCGGGCAGCTCGCGCTGGTCGAGGACCACGAGCGACGCACCGGTGTGCCTGTAGGCGCTGCGGAACGTCTCCGGCGGCGTGCTCGCTTCGAGGGCTGGGGTCGGGACGGTGCGCGTAGCAGGTGACTCCGGTGACGTGACATTGTTCATGTCGAGCAGCTCGCGCGCCGCCGCGAGGCTCGTGCGCCGGATCTCTGCCGCGGCACCGGCTACGGCGCCCGCGTTCTCGATCGTCTGGCGGCCGAACTGCTTGAAGAACGCGCGCCGCGACGGGTCGTAGTCGTGCTCTTCGTCGCGGTGCGCCATCAGGCGGAGATCCTCAGTACTGGATCACGCTGTGCGTGAAATAGTCGGAGAGGCGGTCGCGGCCCTTCAGGAATTCCAGCTCGACGAGGAAGGCCAGTCCGACAACCTCAGCCTTGAGCGTCTTGACCAGGTCGATCGTGCCCAGCACCGTGCCGCCCGTCGCGAGCAGGTCATCGACGATGAGCACGCGCTGGCCCGGCTGGAGCGCGTCCTTGTGGATCTCGAGCGTGTTCGTGCCGTATTCGAGCGCGTACTCGACGCTCGCGGTCTCGGCCGGCAGCTTGCCCAGCTTGCGAACGGGAACAAAGCCGGCCTTCAGCTCGATGGCCATGGGCGCGCTGAAGATGAAACCGCGCGACTCCATGCCCACGACGGCATCGATCTTCTTGTCACGAAACGGGTCGAGCATCAAGTCGATCGACTCCCGGAATGCGCCGGCATCCTTGAGGAGCGTGGTGATGTCGTAGAACAGGATGCCCGGCTTGGGGAAGTCGGGGATCTCGCGGATCTTGGCGCGCAGATCGTCTGCGGACACTCTGGGAGTCACCTCCAGTTCGGATGCCCTGTCTGGGCAGCTGGGCGTCGATGAGTCTATAGCAGGACTTCCCGTAACCACCGTCACCGGTTAACCTCGACGCTCGCTCAGCGAGGTGCCCGAAATGCGACAGCGAATTGCCCTGGGTGGCGTGTCCCTGGCCATGCTCTTGAGTCTGGTGCTCGGCTCGCCGCCGACGACCCTGGCCGCGTCTACGTTCACAGTCAACAGGACCGGCGACGCGTCCGATCTTGCCCCAGGCAACGGCAAGTGCGACACGTCTGCCAGCAGAGGGCTGCAATGCACGCTGCGGGCGGCCATCGAGGAAGCCAACGCCTTCGCCGGCGCGGACACAATCAAGTTCAACATCAAGACGAAGTCGAAGGTGATCAAGCCCGCGACACCGCTGCCGGCGATCACCCAGCGATTGACGATCAACGGTTACAGCCAGGCCGGAGCAAGCGCGAACACTCGCACCGTCGGCGACAACGCGATCCTCAAGATCACCGTCGACGGGACGAATGCCGCGGGCCAGAGTGGGTTCCTGATCCAGGCCAAGGGCACGGTCATCAAGGGCCTGGCCATCCAGAACTTCGACGGCTTCGCCATCCAGGTCGAGGCGAACAACGTCGCCGTCACGGGCAATTTCATCGGCACGGACGCGACAGGCGTCCACGCGGCGGGCAACGGAGCAGGCCTCATCGTCGCCGACTGTGCTGGATTGATCGTCGGTGGCACGACACCGGCCGCACGCAACGTGATTTCGGGCAATTCCGGTACCGGCTTGTTTCTGGTCCGGACAACAGGCGCAACCATTCAAGGCAACTACATCGGGACCGACAAGAACGGCACGGCTGCGCTGGGCAACAGCGGAGACGGGATCAACGTCCTGGACGGCGGCACGGTCAAGATTGGCGGCCCCAAGACGAACGCCCGCAACGTGATATCCGCCAACAGTGGCCATGGCATCGAGATCCAGAACCGCTCGAACCACAACACCATCCAGGCCAACGTGATCGGCACGAGCGCGACGGGATCGATCGATCTGGGTAACCAGATCAACGGCATTACGCTCATCGACTCGGGCAACGACACGGTCGGCGGGGCCGGCCAGGCAGGCAACGCCGTCTTCTTCAACTTCAACGGGATAATCGTCGAGTCCGCGAACAACACCGTCTCGGGCAATGCCATCGAACGAAACGACCAAGACGGGATGTTCGTGCAGGCCGGCCCGAATACGATCGCGGGCAACGCCATTCTGGCCAACACAAGCGTCGGGATCTTCGTCACTGCCGGCAACGGCAGTCATTTCAGCGCCAACGTCTTCGCCGGCAACGGCGGCCTGGCCATCGACATCAACGGCCCCCATGATTCCTTCGGCGTGACGCCCAACGACACGGACGATCCCGACACCGGCCCCAACGGATTGCAGAACTTCCCGGTGCTGACGCTGGCTCATCGCGCGTCGAACGGGGTGACCACGATCGCTGGATCCCTCAACAGCCTGCACAGCACGACCTTCACGATCGAGTTCTTCGTGGCCGCCGCCGACCCGTCCGGCCACGGCGAGGGCCAGATCTTCCTCGGCTCGAAATCGGTGACCACGAATGGCGGCGGCGACGTGTCGTTCAGCTTTGCCACCGTCGTGACATCACATGGGCAGCTCGTGACCGCGACGGCAACGAACGCCACGACCGGCGACACGTCCGAGTTTTCGGCGAACGTCGTCGTTACATAGTCGACCGAAACGTGCTGATGGCTGCCGCGGGGCGACAGCCGAGCGCTGCTCGAGCGCTTCAGGGGCCGGCGTAGGTCAGCGAATGCTCTGCGGCCCGCAGACGCCCTCGAACGTACCTGGGAGATGGACGTCGGCTGTCGAATCGTAGAACGTCCCCTGCGCGGTGACGTTGTCGCCATCGAACGCCATGCTCAGATCCTGGTCCGATCCGATGTCGAGGTCCCCGAGATCGTCGATGGTGATCTCGTACAGCACGTCGCTCCCGGTCATAAGGCCCTGCCCCGAATCGTCCTCGACGTCGGCGTTCAGGTAGATCGTGGCCGAATCGCTCGTCATTCGGCTGGCCGAGCTGAACGGGAAGATGTCGCTCTGAGTGTTCGCGAGGCCAAACGCGCACAGGTAGTTGTCGAATGTCCACTCCTGGTCGCCCACGACCAGGTGCGCGCTGCCGCGATTCCCGGGCGGCTGCGCTGGCGGCGGCGAACCAGTGCCGGCGCTCGCCGCTGGGTCGCTCGGTGTGGCCGGGGCGGGTGCGCCCGGTGTCGCCTGGGCCGGTGCGCCCTGTGAGGCCGGGGCGTCGGACGCCGCAGCCGCGGGCGTGCCGGCCGCCGGCTGATCGGCAGCGCCCGATTGGCAAGCCACGCACAACATCACGCTGGCCGCGAGCGCAATCGCCGGCTGAGACCATCGAGACTTCATCATTTCTGCTCCTCCCTTGCCGTGATCGACGCCGGCAGACACGCTGGACGTGCGACTACGCGAATCACTTGTGACAGGTGGCCTGGGCGGTGAAGCTGGACAGCTTCGTGTGGTCCAGGCCATCGGCCAGCGTGCCGCTGATGGTCACCGTGTCGCCATCGACCGCGATGCTCTTGACCGATCCGATGTCGTCCATCCCGTAGCCCACGGCCGAGTACCACAGCTGGGTGCCGTCGGCGCTGCCGATGACGATCTGCATGGCGGGTTCGCCGCTCGGCGTATCAGCGGCCAGCGCATAGGACAGGGAAACCTGACTGTTCGGGTCGTCGACCAGGTGGCCGGATCCGACAACGTGGCCGTCGCCGCCGTCGATGCCGCATCGCGGCGGCGAGCCGAAGGTGAACTCGAAGGCCGTGCCGTCAACGGTGATCGTGCCGTCGGCGGCGACCATTGGCGTCGGCGTGGACGCGGTGACCGGCGGCGCCTCCTGCCCGCAGTCGGCGTCGACCGATCCGGGAAAGGTTTCGACGACGTCGTTCGTCATCTCGTCATCGAACATGCCCTGGGCCGTGACTCGACTGCCCGCCACGCTGACGGTCAGCTCGCCGCCGACGGACGTCGCCGTTCTCGACACAGCCGACTCACTCAACGCGCCAGTAGTGAACTGGACCTCGTAGACGACGCCCTCGCCCGCGTACCGGCCGGCGCCTGAGTCGTCGGTGATTCTGAGTGTCAAGTGTGGCTTGCTCAGATCGAGCCCGATCATCCCCTCTGCGGCAGCGAGGGTGAGCGGGTTTGTCCCGCCACCCCAGATGCAGGCGATGGTCGGCAATGACCACGTCTCATCGGCAATGTGCACGATTGCACCAGCGCCCGCACCACCGATGACTGGATCCGGAGTCGCGCCGGCGCCTTGCGCTGGGCGATCCGCTGATCCGGATGCGCACGCCACGACCACCCATGAAAGAGCCGCAACGCTGGCAAGCCGCTTGTACATCAGGCAACGGGTCCTCTCTGGGGTTGATCGACCGCGGGACAATAGGCAGGCTCACTAAACGCGTACTAAACGGCGGCCCGCTTGTCCGCAAATGCCAATGGCCCAGCCAACGACTCGCCAGCGGCGATTCGGGTGCTCGGATCGGTAAGGATCAGCGCACACGGGCAAGACTCGATTCCGCTGCGACCGTCCCAGAGCCGGTTGCTGGCGATCCTCTGCCTCGCACCAGCTGCCGGACTGGACATCGACACGATCACCGATCGAATGTGGGGTGATGACCCGCCGCGAACGGCGCGGACCGCGCTCCAGATGCACGTGTCGGCCCTCCGTCGCAAGGTGCCCGACCTGATCATCACCACGGCAGATGGCTATCGGCTGGCTGGCCAGCCGGAGGACGTGGAGCTGGTCGGGCGACTCGCGGTCGAGGCCGGCGCGGCGGCGGAGCAGGCCGATTGGCCGCGCGTGATGGAGGCGACCGACGAGGCGCTCGCCGGCTGGAACGGCGCGTCGTTTACCGACTACGCCTCCGAGCTGTGGGCGATCGGCGAGGTACGGCGCATCGAGATTACCTACAACCACCTGGTCGACCTGCGGGTCCAGGCGCTGCTCGCGCTGGGCAGCAATCACGAGGCCGTGGAGTTGGCTCGTTTTGACCTCGGTCGCGACGCGCTCGATGAGGGTCGCTGGTACCAGCTGATCGTGGGCCTTCACAGGGCGGGTCGGCCATCGGAAGCGCTGCGTGCCTTACGAGAGGCCGATCAGGTCATCCGTCGCGAGGTCGGCATAGCGCCCGGTCCGGCGCTGCGCGAGCTCGAGCAGCGCATCCGACTCGACGATCCCACCTTGCATGAGCTCAACGCTGGCACCGCCGCGCACAACCTGCCCGAGGCGAGCACGACGTTTGTCGGTCGATCGTCCGACCTGGCGGCAATCGAGACGATGCTCCGTAGGCAGCGGGCCGTGATGATTTTGGGGCCGCCTGGTGTGGGCAAGACTCGGCTCGCGGTCGAGATTGCGCGGATGTCACTTGACCGCTATCCGGACGGGGTCTGGTTCAGCTCGCTCGCCACGGCAAGAAGCGACGCCGACGTGCTCGGCATCGTCACCTCATCGACGCGCAGTCGCCAGAACGCGGCCACACTCGAGCAGCTGGCGGGCATGCTCGCAACACGCCGGATCCTGCTCGTGCTCGATAACTGCGAGCACGTCAGCGAGTCGAGTCGGCAGCTCGTGAGCGCACTGATCAACTTGCCCGGGCCGGCGATCGTGCTGGCCACAAGTCGGCTGCCGCTGCCCGTGGCCGGCAGCGGGCTGTGGGTCGTTGCGCCGCTGGAGCTTCCCGCGACAGCGCCCCGCCCGTCGACGGCGGCCGAGATCCTGGCCAGCCCATCGATCCAGTTGTTTGCCGACCGCGCGCATGCCACCGATCCAAGCTTCCATCTGGGGCCCGACACCATTCCAATTGCTGAAGAGGTGTGCCGTGGCGCCGGCGGCATTCCGCTGGCGATCGAGCTGGCGGCCAGCTGGCTGCCGGCAATCGGTGTCAGTGAGCTGCGCGAGATACTGGGGCCCGACCTCACCTGGCACGGTGAGGCCGTCCAAGCCAGCTCGCCCGATGACTCGCTGCGAACTGCGATCGATCGCAGCGTCAGCCTGTTGCCCGCGGCCGACCTTCAACTGCTGGCCGCGCTCGCCATCTTCGCCGGGCCATTCAGCCTGGCCGACGCCTTTGAAGTGTGCGCCTCTAAATCGACCCTGCGCGTGGTCGCCGGCCGCATCGCCAGGCTCGTCGAGGCCTCACTGCTGGTCGTCGAGCGACGGGCCCACGGCCGGGCGGTGTACCGGTTGCTGATCCCGATTCGCGAGTACCTCCAGGCCACTTCACCGGCGGATGCCGCCCGGGTGACCCCGTCCTTCGTCGATCACTACCTGAAGAAGGCCTGGGCGTGGTGTCCCGATCCGCTCCAGACGGGAGCGGACCTGAATGACATGGACGACGACATCGACAACATTCGCGAGGCCCTCGATAGCGCCCTCTCAAGCGGACGCGGCGAGGAGGCGGGCCTTGCCGTCCGGGCCCTGCACGGCTATTTCTACGATCGCTACCTACACCCCGAGGGCATACGCTGGGTTGAGCGCGTCCTCGAACAAGCCGTGGGAGAGGAGCTCCGAGCGTGGCTTCTGCGCATGCTCGGTTCGGCCGCCCAGAACACGAACGACATTGACCGTGCGGCGCGCCATCTGGCCGACGCCCTGCGGCGCTTCCGGCGCCTGGACAACTCGGATGGCATGGCGATGGCACTGCTTTCGATCGCCCAGGTCCACGCAACACGAGGAGAGTGGTCGGCCTGCGGACGCGCCGCACAGCGCGCTTCTCGTCTGCTGGGCTCACGCGGCAACAGGTCCGGGCTGGCCGTTTCGGCTTACTACGTCGGCGAGAGCCGCGCATACGCGGGCCACATCCGGCAGGCTCTGCCCTCGCTGGCTCGCGCGGCACGACTGTTCGAAGAGACCGGCCAACCCCAACGCGCCGCGTACGCCCTGAGCACGCTCGTCATGGCCGCTGTGCTCGGCGGCCTCGAAGATCCGGCCCGCCGCCATTTACCCAGGGCGCTCGATCTCGCGCGGCGCTCCGGCAGCGGCTACAGGTTGGCCCGGGCACTCAGCGCCGCCTCGGCGGTGGAGGCGACCTGGGGCGATCCGGACGTCAGCCGGCAGCTCTTGGCTGAGGCGAACCTGAATCTCGGACCGCTGACCAGGGACGTGATGACCGAGTTCGCGCTGCCGGCGGGTTACCTGGTGCGCCGATTGGAACGCTGGGATTGGTTGATCGAGATGCTCGCCCACACGGAAGCTGCCGTCACATCCGGCGAGCTGGCACTGGGCATCCCCTGGCAGCGTCAGATCCGGCGGTGGCGGGCCGAGGCTTTGGCACACGGAGCTGCAGAGCCGGGCGCGGCGGTGTTGGATCCCCCGGTTCCTGGTGAGCAGCTGGCGAGGAGGACCCTCGACGCCATCGCGGCCGACTCCGCGCCCTAGCCGGCGTGCCCGACGATCAGACCGCTGGCGGTTCCTGACGCGTTGCGAGACGCTCGACGATCGCACGCGTCGTGTTCCAGGCAACGTCCTGGTCCTTGGCGAGGCGGATGCGCATCTGGTTCGAGCCATAGGTCACCGCGCCGGGAGCAACGCCCGGCACGCGGTCGGTCAGCGAGGTCGGCGCCATCGCCCGCATCGTGGCCGCGCGAGACCAGTCGGCATGGAAGCGGACGATCAGCTCGTGGCCCTCGCGGGCGAGCGAAGCAATGCCAGCGCGTGACGCCTCGATGCGCAGCCTGGCCACCTCGAGCAGCCGCTCGACGGGGACCGGGACAGGCCCGAAGCGATCGATCAGCTCCTCGCGAATGACCGCCACTTCGCCCTCAGTGCCGGCCTTGCCCATGCGCCGGTAGAGCTCGAGCTTCATGGGCTCCTCGGCCACGTAATCGTCGGGCAGGAAGGCGTTGACGGGCAGGTCGATGACCGTCTCGGCGCGCGGCTTGACGGGAGTGCGCAAGTCGCGAATGGCGCGTTGCTCCTCGACTGCCTCGGCCAGAAGGCTGGTGTACAGATCGAAGCCGACCGCCGCGAGGTGGCCGTGCTGCTCGGCGCCGAGGATGTTGCCGGCGCCGCGGATCTCGAGGTCGGATAGCGCGATCTGGAAGCCGGCGCCCAGCTCCGACGCGTTGAAGATCGCCTGGAGCCGCTTGCGGGCGATGTCGCTCAGCTGGCCTCGCTTGCGATAGAGGAGATAGGCGTAAGCCCTGCGCGACGATCGGCCCACGCGACCGCGGAGCTGGTAGAGCTGAGCCAGCCCCAGCGCGTCGGCGCGGTCGATGATGATCGTGTTGGCGTTCGGGATGTCGAGGCCCGACTCGATGATCGTGGTGCATACGAGCACGTCGTACTCGCCACCCGCGAACGCGAGCATGACCCGCTCCAGCTGGCCTTCGCCCATCTGGCCGTGGGCGACGACGACGCGCGCGTGGGGCAGCAGCTGGCGCAGCTGCTCGGCCTGCGCTTCGATCGTCTCGACCCGGTTGTGGACGAAGAAAACCTGGCCGCCGCGGTCGAGCTCGCGCAGGATCGCGTCGCGCACAAGTCCTGCGCTCGCTTCCGCGACGCGCGTCTGGATCGGCAGCCTGTCCTCCGGCGGCGTCTCGATGACGCTCATGTCGCGCACGCCCGCGAGCGCCAGGTTCAACGTCCTCGGAATCGGCGTGGCCGACAGCGTCAGGACGTGGACCTCCGTGCGCATCTGCTTCAGGCGCTCCTTGTGGGCGACGCCGAAACGCTGCTCCTCGTCGACCACGACGAGGCCCAGGTTGCGGAAGCGGATGTCCTTGGACAGCAGCCGGTGCGTGCCGATGACGATGTCGACCGACCCTGCAGCGAGCCCCTCGACGATGTCCTTCTGATGCTGCGGGTCGACGAAACGGGACATCATCCGGACAGTGAACGGGTACGCCGCGAAGCGCTGGCGGAACGTCTCGAGGTGCTGTGACGCGAGCACCGTCGTGGGCACGAGGACGGCCACCTGCATGCCGTCGGACACGGCCTTGAACGCGGCCCTGATAGCGACCTCGGTCTTGCCGTAACCAACGTCGCCGACCACCAGGCGGTCCATCGGTCGTCCGCGCTCAAGGTCGGCCTTGACCTCCGCTGTTGCGCGCAGCTGGTCGACCGTCTCCTCGTAGGGGAAGGCGGCTTCCATCTCCTGCTGCCACGGCGAGTCGGGCTGGAGCGGCCGCCCACCGGCCTTCTCGCGCGCCGTGTACAGCTCGAGGAGCTCCTTGGCCAGGTCGGTGACGGCTTTGCGCACGCGGGTCTTGGTCCGCTGCCACTCCCCGCCGCCAAGGCGCGACAGGTGCGGGTTCTCGCCGCCCGCATAACGCGAGACGCGCTCGATCTGCTCGACCGGAACCCAGATCCGGCCGCCATCGGCGAAATGGAGCTCGAGAAAGTCGCGCTCCTCGTTGCCGTCTCCGCCGGCGTTGCGGCGGGTCATGCCCGCGTACCGGGCGATGCCGTGGTCGATATGGACGACCAGGTCGCTCGGCTGCAGCCGCTCGAGCAGGTCCTTGGGCACGACACGCCGGAGGACGCGCGGCCGCCGGACGCGGACGGTGCCGAAGAGCTCGCGATCGGTGACCAGCACCATGCCTTCCGGCCCACCCGCGAAACCCGAGTTGAGGCTGCGCTCGATGAGCACCAGGCCGCCCGGCGGTGGCGCCTCCGCGAGCGCCGCAATCGGCGCCGCGACGACGTCGGCCTCGAACAGGATCTCCGACAGGCGCGCCGCCTGATCGCTGGCGAGCACTACTCTCTCGCCCTCGCGCCGCCAGCGCGAGACGGTCTGGGCCAGGTCGCCGATCGCCTGCGGCGGCATCACCGGCTCGTGCCAGCCAAACGGGTTGCCGCCCGGCGGCGCGCCGTCGATCTCGCTTTCCCAGGTCAGCTCGAGAGTGCGCGCCGCATTGAGGCGCTGCTTCCAGGCGCGCCGATCCGGATAGGCAGATGGCCAGCTCCTGGGCAGGACTCCGCCGCGTTCGAGCTCGGCGCGCCGCTCATCAGCCTGGGTCCACAGGAAATCAGCCGCGGCGCTGATGTCCTGCGGCTCGTCGAGGACCCAGATCTCGTCGGTGACATGGTCGAGACCTGTGGTCGGTGCAAGAACGCCGGACCAGACCTCGGCGGCGTCGGAGAGCTGGCCCTGCTCGAGATGGGCGAGGTCGGTCGCGAGCTCTGGCGGCAGCTTCTCCGCCGACTTGCCGAGCCGCTCGCGAAGCTGCTCACCGGCGCCAGAGCCCAGCAGGAACTCGCTCGCGGGCAGCAGGTCGACGACGTCGATCGTGCGGATCCCGCGCTGATTGGCCGGGTCGAACGCCCGCAGTGACTCGATCTCGTCACCGAACCATTCGATGCGCACGGGCAGCGGCTGGCCGGCCGGGAAGACGTCGACGATGCCGCCACGACGGGCGAACTCACCGCGGCCGGCGACCTCGGGCAGTGCCTCGTAGCCCAGATCGATCAGCTCACGCAGCACGCGCTCCTGGCCTATCCGCTGACGCGGCTTGAGCTGGACCGGCTGGGTTGGCAGCTCGGCCGCGGCCAGGGTGTGCTGGAAAAGTGCCTGGACGCTCGCGACCATCACTTTGGGCACGCCCGATTGCCACGCCGCGAGAGCCGCCACGCGCGCAGCCGATTCCTCGCTGATGAGCTCGCTCCGCTCATAGGCAAGCGAGGTGCGCGGCTCGAGCGTCACGACTATCGACGTGTCGCCCAGCCATGCCTGCAGCTCCTCTGCGACACGATCGGCGATCTCCGAGTCGCGCGCGATCCAGACGAGTCGCTCCCCGCTGGCGACAGTCAGGGCAGCGGCCAGGAACGACTTCGCGCCGTGGGGCATGTTCGCGTACGTGACATGGCGGAGGCCCTGACCGACACGCCCCTCACGGACGGTGCGGTAGCGATCGGCAAGCGCAGCGACCTCGCCGCCGGAGGCGAGCAGGTTCGTGAGCGAGATCAGGTTCGGGAGGCGCGCACGCGGTGTCCCGGTCGAAGAGGTGTCGGCTTCGACCGCGCGCGCGGAGGCACGCTCCGCCGCCTTTGTCGCTGCCTGGTCGGCTATGCGCCGCTCGCGGGTCGTCCTGCCGCGAATGCGCGTCGACGATCCGTCAGTCACGGCGCAGCAGCTTTCGCCATCCGGTGGTTGTGCGCACGATCGTGGCACCGCCATCGGTCTGCTCGGGCGGGCTTGGCGAGGTTTGCGCTGTGCTCGCGTCGGCGCTCACGGCAGCCTCTGGCTCGGCGAGCGATGCGGGGATCCAGGAGTTCCAAAGGTTCGCCGCCCGAGCCGCACCCTCGGTGGCCCAGGCTTCGACCGCATCGGCGGCCGCGTCCAGGACTTCGTCGAGGATCGTTCGCTCGTCCGCCGAGAAACGCGACAGGACGTGGCCGACGGCGTTGCGCGCCGGTTCGCCGATGCCCACGCGCAGCCGCGCGAACTTTTGCGTTCCCATCTCGCCGACGATCGAGCGCATGCCGTTGTGCGTGCCTGCGCTGCCGTTTTCGCGCACGCGCAGCTTGCCGAGCGGCAGGTCGAAGTCGTCGTAGACCACGAGCAGGTCCCCGACCGGAACGTGGTCGCGGGCGAGCGCCTTGCGCACGGCGAGGCCGGACTCGTTCATGAACGTCATCGGCTTGACGAGGACAAGGTCGATGCCCTTGTAGCGGCCGCGCATCGTGGCAGCGGCATCACGTGACTTGGCGTGGCCGGTCAGACCGGCTCGCTTTGCGAGCCGGTCCAGCACCATCCAGCCAACGTTGTGACGGGTTCCTTCATATTGGCGCCCGGGATTGCCCAGGCCGACGACGATCTTCATTCCCTTCCAGACACGCAAATATGCCCGACCGAGACCTCGGTTCGGGTGCGCAGATCCTACCGCCTTGCACGATCGTCGCGGCCCTTCCCGGCCCACACGGAGCGGACACAAGAAAGGGCCGCCCCTTGACGGGACGGCCCTTCTCATGTCCTAAGCGATCAAGTCGCTAGTAGTTCACGTTGAGCGTGTAGTCGGCATAGTCGGAGACGCCCTGTGGCGCGTCGTATGTGACGACGATCACGAGAACGTTCGACGAGCGCAGCTGCTGCTTGATCTCCGACGCGGTGGCCTGCTCGGTCGCGTCATCGGTGATCAGGTGCAGGACCTTGGTGTTCGAGTTGCCCGTCTTGAGGTTGGGCTTGGAGACCAGGTCGACGTTGAAGTCGACCAGGGTCGGGTTGTAGAACGTGATGTCCTTGAAGTCCGCGGCGTTGGAGCCGTCGCTGATCGGCGTGCTGTCAACCATCACGTTGTCGACATACCAGTTCGGATCGGCGAGGTTGCCATTGCCGTTCGTGCCCCAGTCGGACATGAAGCGGAACGCGAGCAGATCCGTGCCAGACGGGATGGCGAAGCTTTCGTTGACCCATCCGTCGTAGCCACTGAACCCTTCACCGCCGGCGTTCAGGACATCGGCGATGGCCGGATAGCCGGACGGATCGAGAACATTGGTCGTGTCGCTGTTGGTCAGCGCCGTCCAGGTCGCCCCGTTGTCCGAGGATGCCATGACGAAGCCGTAGTCCCACGCGTACTCGATGTCGTACAGCGTGTCGAACGTCAGCGTGCTGCCACCTGGGTTCTCGAAGATCGCCCAGCGGTCGACCTCGTCGCCCTGTCCCGAATAGAGAACGTCGCCATTGCCGTCGACAGGGTCGCCGACAGAGGCCCAGGCGGTGTCCTTCGCGATCAGGTCGACGCCGTCGAAGTCAATCGACTTGACCTTCTTCGGATTGACGATGTTCAGGTAATCACTGCCCCACGGCGGCGCCCCGGGGGTCGAGTAGGCCTCCGAGTTGAGAATCACCGGCGATGGGATGTCCTTGAGCTGGTAGTCGCCCTTGTTGGCGAGCACCAGTCGGGCGATGGCGAAGTCGTGGTACATGTTGGCGAACGAGTCATCGATGCCCAGCGAAGCGAGCGCGGCGTCGAAGCCGGCAATACCGAAGCCGCTGTTCTGGAACAGCGCCTGCATCGCCGGCTCGCCGTACTTGCCGTACAGGTAGTGCATGAACATGAATGCCTCGCCGTAGTCGGCAAGGATCTCCGTGCCCTGACCCTGGTCACCCCAGATCACCAGGGAGTTCTCGGCGTACGCCTGCGCCGTATCCCAGTGTCCGTTCGGGATGCCATAGCCAACGAGCCACTCGGTCCAGTCGGACAGGCCCTCGTTGACCCAGTTCTCCTCGCCCGGGTTCTGATCGTTGTGCAGCAGGTGCTGATACTCGTGCGCGAACGTTCCCTCGTATAGGTAGGGATGGTCATTCGCCGCGCCGTCGGCGGGTCGCCAAGGCGAGCCCTCCGGGCCGACCCTGTTGCCCCAGTCGTACGCGTCGATGGTGATCACGTTGCGATCCATGAACGCATTGATGGTCGGGCTGAAGAAGCCCGCGATGTAGACCGGGAAGTTGGGGTCGTAGTAGTTGTCGTCGCGGACGTTGCTGACCATCGCGATGACACGGTCCTGGCCGTCTGTGGGCGCCCAGAATCCGGGTGGCAGCGCCGCGTTGTTGAGGCCGACCCGGGTCTCGGGCGTCCGCCAGAACGACGACTCCTTGGGATAGATGTTGTTGTCGAACTGATTGACCAGGTAGTCCACCTGCGCCTGGGTGATCACAGGCGCGGCACGCGGGTCGCCCGACGGGAAGGACGTGTCGTCCTGGACCCACACCTCTATGTGCTGGCCGACTCCTGCAACCGTGTAGTCGTCCAGGTAGTAGCCGCTGGTGTCGTCGTACAGGATGCCCGTCACGGGCGTTCCAGTAATCGGCGTGTAGTCGGCGCTCCCGCCATCGGCTGAGGTTGCGGACGTGCTGCCATGCAACGCTGACGCAGGCTGCACTTCAGCCTGCAGCGATGCGGGCAGCTGGGCGACCGGCCGATAGTCCGGCAATGACTTCTGCTTAGCGGCAATGCCGGCTGCAGGAAGCGTCATCAGCAGCAAGAGCGCAGCGAAGACGACGATCAGTCTTCTCAATGGAATCTCCCTCCTTGAGTGCAAACGAACAAAGACGGCAGATAGATTGACTCGCGGCACCTCCTTCGCTAAACGCCTCTGGCTTCAATCCCGAAGGCTGGGCCACCTGGGATACGGTCAGTCGAAGAACGCTTGTGGTGCGGTGCGTGGCCACCAAACCATATCGTCGAGCGCAAGCAGAAAGCCGAGGGCGTTCGTCTTCATTCGACGGAACTGATGGCGTCTGGTCAATCCGCAGGTACGACTACATTCGTGTCATGCGTTTGCCATTGCCCTTGCTAGCGGCTGTCCTGCTCGTCGTTGGCTGCGCGGCGGAACCAGCCTCGACGCCGAACAAGACACCCGCTGCGAGTTTCGAGGCCACCATCGCCCCTACGCAACGCACCTCCCCAAGCGCGGAATTGAGATCCCCCGCCGCACGCGAAGTCTCGCCTCCGATCGCGGTCCCAGATCCGCTTCACGCACTCGTCCACTCGATCGGTGAACCGGTTGCGCTAGGTTCTTCGGTCGTCACATACCTTGGCCTGACCGAGCGCGGGGGTGCCTACTACTCGTCGTTCAGCGTCAGCGGATCGGCGCTCGATAGTGCAAAACTGCTCGTGGGCGGATCGGCCCTGGATCTTTATGGCACGGACACGCTCGATCGACTCGAGGCAGGCCCGCTACCGGGGGGCCGCTCGGGACTCACCCCGCAGACTCAACTGATTCTGTTCGCTGGTGGCGTGTTCGTGGCATTCGAGGCCGGCCCCCTCGACTAGGCGCGCGCTTACCTGGTGCGGCGCCCGATAACGATGGCCGTGTCACCCGGCCAATCCCAGAACAGGCCATCAACGGAGCGCGCTGCGAGCAGCGCGCGTGCCTCGGCCACGAACTCGTCGAGGCGATCGCCATACAGGTGCGGCGCCGACCACGACATCGACAGGTAGCCGGAGATGACGCTGTCGGTGTCGCGAAGCAGATCCGGGATACCTGGCGCATAGAACTCGTCAACGGCGCCAAAGGGCGTCTGCGCCAGGATGTCCTGCCAGTGGTGATCTCGCACCGGAGCTGTGCCCCGGCCCATGCGCGTGAGCGAGCCGAGGTACTCAGTCACGAGAGCACGCAATTCGTCGTGCGGTATCGGCGGGTGGCCAGGTGCTGGCGGCACGGGCCGACCTTCCACGCTGTGGGCAATCATGACGACGGCGCCAGTCGGTTCGAGGATGTCGTACATAGCGCGCGCGACGTGCAGCTCGTCGGTCCGGTGAAATGACTGGCCAAAAGCAACAACGCGGAAAGGCCCCGGCGCGGCCGCCGGCAAATCCTCGGCACGCGCCTGGACCCAGGTGATATTCGTCAGACTCGAGTCGGTCGCCACAAGTCGGCCCTGCTCGAGCATGTCCGCATCCGGATCAAGCCCGACGACGTTCTGAAACAGATCCGCCAGGCGAGTCGCCAGGATGCCCGGTCCGCAGCCAACGTCGAGCAGCGCGCCGTGCCCATCAAGGCCCAGCTCGCGCACGAGCGTCGCCTCGAGGGCAGGCGAGTACGGCGGCCGACCGCGCCGGTAGTGCGCTGCCGAGCCCAGGTATTGAGTCGGGTCGTAGGTTCGTGTTGACGTCGGACTGGCCTCGAGGACACGCAAATACGGCCGATCGGGCGCCCGACCGGCAGGCCGCGCATGGTACTCCTCCGGACAGGCCCGATACTTGTGGACGAACAATGCCGTGCATGTTTGTCGCCTGGCCGCGCATGTTTGTCGCCTGCCTGGCCGTGCTGCTCCTGGTTGGCTGCTCCGGCGCGAGTGCCGTCCCAACGGCCACGCCCGAACAGCTGGCCGGAATACCTTCAGCCGGCTGTGGCGGCTTCCGTCTGAAGATAATCAACGGGTTGTCGCAGACCGTGCGCGTGACGATCGGCCCGGACTGGATCGACGCGGTCGAGGCAGGCGCAACGGAAACGATCGTGGGCGGCCTGACGCAGCCCATGCCCCCGCCACTGCCGTGGCTGGTCGAGATCTACGACCAGAGCGGGCGCGTGACGCTCTTCCGCCAATCGATGGGCGGGCCGGTGAGCCAGGTGGTCACACTCTCGGCCGGACATGCATCGCAGACAACGTACAGCCAGCAGGCGGAGGGCTGCTGACCCCCGTCAGTTGTGCGGCTCGTCGGTGGGCAGGCGCTCGCCGGCGCGGACCGCCACTGACAAACGGTTCTGAGGTGGCGGAAACGGACAGTCATATGCCGCGCTGTAGACGCACGATGGGTTGTAGGCGTAGTTGAAGTCGAGCTCGACCGGCTCGTCGGGCGCATCCGAGTCAAAAGGTGCTTCGAGGTATCTGCCGGCGCCATATGTCTCCGTGCCGGACGTCGCGTCTCGAAACGGGATGAACAGGACCTCGTAGCCGTCCCGCTCGCTGACGAAGGACGTCAGTCGGTGCTCGGCTCCATCCTTCGCGAAGATGAGGTCGCCGGCGATGTGCATTTGCCGCACCTGTCCGGTGGAGGTCGCGATCTCCGCGTGATCCCCGGCACCGGGCACCTCGCGGTCGAGGCGGCCGATCAGCCGCCAGTCGGGCGCGGGCTCGAAGTAGCGCGGCCCGTCGAATCCCTCGGGAGGCCCGTACCCGCGCCAGTCGAACTGGTGCTCGTAGTAGTGAGCGGCGGCGGCGCGCAGAGCCTGGAGCTCGGCAAGCCAGTCGTACGGGCGATGTTGATGCTCGTGCGCATCGTGGTCGTGGTCGTGCTCGTGCTCGTCGGTCATCGGTCGCTCGTCTCGCTCAGCAGGTCGTTTTCGAGCGCGCGCATCGCGGCGCGCTCGTCGGCATCAGCATGATCCCAGCCGCAGATGTGCAGGGTGCCATGGATGACCAGCAGGCGCACCTCATCGGCGACCGACCAGCGCACGTCGCCAGTCTGCCCTCCCCGACCCGATTCGGCCTGTTCGGCCGCGCGCTCGACCGAGACGATCACGTCGCCGAGATGCTGGCGTCGGCCCGGCGGCAGGACAAAGTCAGCGTCGCGCACGGTGCGTGTCCCGGCGCGCTGGCCTGGATGTGGCGGATAGGCAGACGGCGCGAGAAGCGGGAACGAGAGCACATCAGTCGACCCATCGTGGCCCATGTGCGCCTCGTTCAGCTGCGTGAGCTCGGAGTCGTTGGAAAGGATCACTGCCACGCTCGCCGGCGTGGGTGCGCCGGCCGCGTCCAGGGTTGCCGCTACCGTCCTCGCGATTGCGGCCGCGCTCAGCGGCGAGCGCACGCCGTCGCGAACGGTCAGGTCGATGCGCCATTGGTCTACGTAGGCGGATCGCATCGTGGGCGCCGCAGACGTGGTCGTCAGCTTGCCTGGCCGCCGCCGCTGGCCGCGCGACGTGACTCGATCTCCACGATCTTGTTCTGGGGGTACTCGATACGCCGGTGGTACATGCCCAGCAGCTGCGCCACGAAGGCTTCGCGGATGCGCTCCAGGTCGCGCAGCGTCAGGTCGCACTCGTCGAACTGGCCGTCATCAAGGCGCTCGTGGACGATGCGGCTGACCATGGCTCGGATCTGGGCCTCGTCCGGCTGCCGCAGCGAGCGCACCGAAGCCTCGGTCGAATCGGCCAGCATCAGGATTGCCGCCTCGCGCGACTGCGGCTTTGGCCCTGCATGGCGGAACTTGCGCTCGTCGACCGACGCTTCGACCTCACGCGCGGCAGGGGTGTCTGGTCGAAGGCCGGATTCCTGGACCGCCTGCTCCTTGGCGCGCGCGTAGAAGTAGCTCATCAACGCTGTGCCGTGATGCTGCGGAATGAAGGCGATGATCGGTCGCGGCAGCTTGTACTCGTACGCGAGATCGATGCCCGCGGCGACGTGTGACTTGACCAGCTGCGCCGACTGCTCCGGAGTCAGCTCGTCGTGGACGTTCTGGCCATCGGCCTGGTTCTCGATGAACGCGAGCGGGTTGGAGAGCTTGCCGATGTCGTGGTAGTAGGAGGCAACGCGAGCGAGGAGCGGATCGGCGCCGATCGCCTCCGCCGCGCGCTCGGCAAGGTTGCCCACCATCAGTGAGTGGTGATACGTGCCCGGTGTCTCCAGCAACAGCCTGCGCAGCAACGGCTGCGATGGGTTGGCCAGCTCCAGGAGCTGGTACGAGGTCGAGATGCCGAAGACGTTGCCGATGACCAGGAAGGACCCGACCGCGGCCAGGCCGCTGCCAACTGCCGAAGCGACGCCAGCGCCGGCGAGCTCGGCCAGGCCGGTGACGTCGCCGTCACCGAGCAGGGCGAAGACGGTCACGACGAGAACGTTCGTGATGGCCACAGCGATCGCGGCCTGGATGAAGTAGGTGAGCCGCTCACCGCGACGGACGACAACGATGCCCGCCATGCCGCCAAGGAGCACGAACGCCGCGTACTCGACCCCGCCGACGATCGTTCCCCCGATGAGGGCCAGGATGCCGGTAACGATCAACGCCGCACCAGCATCGAGCAGCACGGCCAGCAACAGGCCGACTGCCGCGGTCGGAATCACATAGGGCAGCACGGACCGATCGCCGGTTGCCTTCATTGCCAGCACGGTCACGATGAGCACGAGGGCCACGAGCAGCAGAGCCGGGGTGCGGTGCCAGATCTGCGGCCTGAAGCGCCAGATCCAGCCGAGCAGCAGCACAACGGCCAGCGCTGCGAGCAACAACCAGCCGCCGGCCCGCGCCGGATCGGGCTGGGGATCGAGCAGGCCGAATGTCTCCAGCTTCTCGCGCGCGAGATCGTCGATCGCCTGGCCGCGCGAGACGAGCACCTCGCCCTTGCGGACCGAGAACTGGACCGCGTCGACGCGGTTCGCGGCATCGTCGCGCGCGCGCTCGGTGGCGGCCGAATCGAAGGTCGAGTTGGCGACGATCAACGGCGACAGGATCTCGCCAGCAAGCGCGCGCTGGTCGGCGGCGAACCTGTTGCTCACGCGGTTGCTGAGAGAGCCGCGGACGTCGGCCAACAGCGTGTCACGCACTTCCTGGCGCTGCGTCGACTCGAGCACCCGGGTCATCTCGCCGCGCAGCCCCGTCCACTGGACCTGGTTCATGCCCGCCAGCGTGTCCTGCGCGCTCGTCGTCAGATGCGGTATCGCGGCGCGCAGTGCCGCTGCGCGGCTGATTTCGTCGAGCGCGGACGAGTAGGTCGAGTCGACAGGGGCGACCGTGGCGTCGAAGGCGTTGAGCTGCTGGTCGGTGATCGACTGCGCGCGATCGGGCGTGTAGTCGTACTGCGGCGCAATCTGCTGGCGCGCCTCGTCGCGGCGCTGCGCGGTGGCAACGGCGCTGGTGTACGTGAGCGCGCTCGGCGCACGGATGTCGACCGTGGCGACGCCGTCGACTATGCCGCTCGACGCGCCGAACGATCCGGGCAGTGAGTCGACGGCAAGGATTGCGCCGAGCGCGACGATGATCAGCACGCCGATGACGACGAGGCGCACGCCGTCGCGCCGGGTGAAGGCGCGAATCTGCGCCGAACGTGCCAGCACTAGGCGCGCCTTGCCAGCTCGTCGTTGACCATCGCCGAGACCTGCTTGCCGTCCGCGCGGCCCCGGACCCTGGGCATCAGCAAGGACATGACCTTGCCCATCTCCCGGGCGCTCGTCGCGCCACTCTCGTCGACTGCCTCCTTGACCATCTGTTCGAGCTCGGCAGTTTCGAGCTGCTCAGGCAGATAGGCGCGGATGACCTCGATCTCCGCTTTCTCGCGATCCGCCGCTTCCTGCCTGCCGGCGGCGGCATACGCCTCAACCGACTCGTTGCGCGTCTTCACCTCGCGCGTCAGGACCTGCACGACCTCGTCGTCGGTCAGGTCGCGGCGGGCTTTCTTGGAATCGTTGTAGGCAGCCGCAATCACCATCCGCAATGTGTCACGACGAAGGTCGTCGTGGGCACGGATGGCGGCAGTCAGGTCTTCCTGGAGCCTACTTGCGAGAGTGACCAAATGGCGTTCCTCGGGCGGGGCATCGCCCTGTGGGCGCCGGCTGCGCGGGCAGTCGAAGTTCCGAGCTGGTAGTCGGAGCTGGACTACTCGGAGCGGGCAGCCTTCTTGCGCTTCGCTTCCTTGCGCTTGCGCTTGACGCTGGGCTTCTCGTAGTGCTCGCGTCGGCGAGCCTCAGCCAGAATGCCGCTCTGCTGGATCTTCTTGTTGAAGCGTCGCAGGGCACTCTCGAAGGTCTCGTTTTCGCCTACGCGGACTTCAGCCAATCCGAAATCACCTCCCGCCGGCGGGTTTGCATGCCACACTCATACTCGACTGCCGGTGTTCCGAGCGGGGTGCGCGCAGCGTTCGACGAGTCACACGACATGAACGCCCAGCCGCGCTGAGGCTCCGGCAGTGTACCCGCAATCAGCGTCTGGCCGCAATCGCAGTCGGCCGCGGCTCGCGAAATGGGCACTGCCGGTTGCGGGCCACGCACACGGTCCGCCGGGCGGCGGTGCACGCAACATGGCGGTCACCTTCCAGCCGAATAGACTCGGGCCGAGCATGTGGGAGCTGCCTGATCCGCGCACATTTGACTCGCTGGTCGACCTGATCGATGACGCGGCAACGCGTTACGACGGCCGTGAGCAGATGGCGCTGCGCACCGATGAAGGCCTCGAGCTGCGCTGGTCGGCGCGCGACATCAGCTACCACTCCAAGCTCGCGGCGTGGCGCCTGCGCGAGCTGGGCCTCAGGCCCGGCGACCGCATCCTGACGTGGAGCCCGTCCACCCCGGCACTGCCGGCGGTCTACTTCGGGGCGATGCGCGCCGGCGCTGTCGTCGTGCCGCTCGACCTGCGCATGGCTCCGGACGTATTGCAGAGGATCGCCCGGAGCGCCGGCGCGCAGTGGCTGGCCATCGGCACGGGCCTCGACGCGCCCGATCCGCAGGAGGGCGGGCTCGAGCACCTCGACACGCGCACGGTCGAATGGCTCGTTGCGCCGCCTGCGCACCAGAACGCGGCGGGCACGGACGAGGGCGGCGACGACGTCGCATTTCCAGACGACTGGGAGGCGCAGGTCGACGCCTGGGAGCGACCGACACGCGAGACGCTGTTCGAGGTCATCTACACGAGCGGCACGACCGGTGTCCCGAAGGGCGTGATGCTCCTTCACGGCACCATCCTGGCCACCCTCGAGGCGATCGCGAAGATCCTGCCTCCGAGGGAACATCGGGCGGTCAGCCTGCTTCCCCCGTCGCATCTCTTCGAGCAGGCCCCGGTGCTCATGTTCGGGACGATGATCGGTGCGCACATCCTCTTCGTCCGCTCGCGCAACCCGCGAGTCATCTTCGAATCGCTGCGCGAGGAGCGGGTGACGACGATGGTCCTCGTGCCCCAGCTTCTCGAGCTGTTCTGGATGGGGCTCGAGCGCGAGGTCAAACGCCAGGGCCGCGACAAGACATTCAACAGGGCGCGTCGGATCGCCCGCCATCTGCCCTATTGGGCGCGCCGGATAATGTTCCGCCGCGTGCACGAGCAGCTCGGCGGCGGCCTCACGCTCATGGTCAGCGCCGGCGCCTACCTTCCCCCCGCGCTGCAGCGCAACTGGGAAGATCTGGGCGTGATCGTGCTCCAGGGTTACGGCGCGACCGAATGCGGCCCGGTCGCCGCGACCAGGGTCGGCGACCATCCCACGGGCAGCGTCGGCAAGCGAACGGAGCCAGTCGAGTTGCGCCTGGAGAAGGACACCAACGAGATCCTCGTCGGCGGCCCGACCGTCTTCGACGGCTACTGGCAGGATCCAGCCGCTACGGCCGCGGCCAAGACCGACGACGGTTGGTACCGGACCGGCGACGTCGGCCGCATCGACAAGCGCGGCAACCTCGTCCTCGTCGGCCGCACCAGGAACATCGTCGTGCTGCCCAACGGCATGAATGTTTACCCGGAGGACATCGAGAACGTGCTCTCCGATGTCGGCCTGGAGCAGGCCATCGTGATCGAGACAAGGCCAGGTCGACTTGAGGCGGTCGTCCTGTCGCCGGACGCGCCACCCATCATCACGCCCAACTCGCCTCCTCCCCCGCCGCCAAAGAACGCCACCGAGGTGGCCGAGCTGCGCGCGCGCATCGAGCCGATGATCCGCGAGGCGAACACGAGACTCAGCCAGCACCAGCGCATCGACGACTTCCGAATCTGGCCGGAGGCCGACTTTCCGCGCACCCACACGCTCAAGATCAGGCGCTCCGAGGTCCAGCGCTGGACGGGCTCCGACGCTCCGCTGAAGATCGTCGACGTCTAGCGGGCACACGAAAACGCGGCCGAGAGGAGGTTCGGCCGCGTTCGCGTCATGGGTTGTGTGTGGCGCTTAGAAGTTGATCGTGCCCTTGCAGGTCTCGCCCGTCTTGGGATTGGTCGCCTTGCCCACGATCCTGTCCGTGCCCGCACGATTACTCGTGAAGCGCGTGACTGAGAACGAGCCACTCGGCGCCTGGGTTGTGCGCTGGCCGGAGAAGAAGACTGTGCCGTTGTCCTTGAGCTTCACGCTCCAGACCTGACCGTTGCGATTCTGATCGACCTCGAACTCGACCTCCAGGCGGCCGTTGTCGGGCTTGACCTTTAGCCTCCAGTCGCTGCTCAGCGAGCAGTTGCCGGTGCGGATGACGTCCGAGCCCTTGGCTGCGATCGCCGGCGCCGTCGCCAACATGCCGGTGGTCAAGATGCCGAGGCCCAGGCTGCTTAGGGCTATGCGGCGAAGTAGCTGCATCATCTCTCTCGAAACCTCCCAAAGTGTTGTTGCGTTTGCTGTCGCGTTGTCGGTCGTCATGTTCCGGGTGCGGCCGGCGGCGGCGCCACGGGCGCTGGTCGGGAAATAAATCCGACGAACGCCGGAAGTGTTTTCAGACGAAGGTCCGTAGGAACGCCGGAGGCCCGGGTCTACGATGCCGGTGATGTCTCAGACGCTCGACGAGCCGCTGCGTCAGGCGGCTTCCGGCACACGTCCGCAGGCGGCCGCGTCGCCCCCACGTCCGCGTCCGCGAGCGTGGCGACGATTCGCGACACGCATCGGCGCTCTGGTCGGTCTCAACCAGTCGACGTCGCTCGCGCGCCGCTTCCTGCTCGCCAGTCTGCTGGTGCTGGTCGTCGGTGGCCTTCTTGCCGGCTGGTGGGTCGGAAACCAGCTCTCGCGCGGCATCATCGACCGGACCGCATCGGTCACGGGGTTGTACGTCGAGAGCTTCATCCAGCCCCATCTGGTAGGTCTGGACAGCGGCTCCTGGCTGACCAAGGCCGACGTCGCCAGCCTCGACACACTGCTGACGGATACGACGTTTGGCGAGAAGATCGTCGCACTCAAGATCTGGCGGCCGGACGGCGTCGTCGTCTACAGCCCTGACCGGTCGCTCATCGGCCAGCAATTCGAGATCGACGCAAAACTCCAGCAAGCACTCAATGGGACGGTCGTCGCCGACATCAGCAACCTGGACAACGAAGAGAACATCGACGAGCGCGCGCGCGGATTTCAGCAGTCTGCTCGAGATGTACATCCCGGTGCGCGGCAGCGGACCGGGACAGAACGGCGACCGGATCATCGGCGCGGCGGAGTTTTATCAGCGGCCCGACGAGATCGACCAGGAAGTCCAGAAGGCGCAGTTCCAGTCGTGGCTGGCCGTTGGCGGAGGCGTCGCGCTCGTGTACCTGTTCCTGTTCGGCATCGTCCGCCAGGGCAGCGACACGATCCGCCACCAGCAGGTCGCTCTCCAGAAGCAGGTCGCCGAGCTGCGGACCTTGCTCGGCCAGAACGAGCAGCTGCGCGACCGCGTTCGCTCTGCAGCCGAGCGCAACACGACACTTTCCGAGCGGCAGCTGCGGCGCATCAGCAGCGACTTGCATGACGGTCCGGGCCAGATGCTCGCCCTTGCCGCCCTTCGCCTGGATGAGGTCGAGAAAGCCACGAACGAAGGCGCTGGGGCGGGCGCGACGGCCGACGTGAAGTCCGCCCTGGACGACGCCCTGCGCGATATGCGCTCGATCGCTGCAGGCCTGCGCTTGCCGGAGCTGCGCTCGATGTCGACCGCGGACGCGGTGCGCCGAGCCGTTGACGACCACCAGCGACGGTCGAACGTGCCGGTTGAGCTCAAGATGGGCAAGCTGCCCACGGAGGCGCCGCTACCGACGAAGATCGCGCTTTTCCGAGCGACCCAGGAGCTGCTGTCAAACGCGACGCGCCACGGCCAGGGTCGTGATGTCTCCGTCGACCTGAGCGGCGACCAAGGCGAGATTCGACTGACCGTCACGGACGGCGGTCCCGGCTTCGATCCTTCGCGCGTGGGCCAGGAGGGCAGCCTTGGTCTTGCCGGTATTCGGGAGCAGGCCGAACTCTTGGGTGGCGGTTTCGAGATCGGATCAAGGTCCGACGGCGGCGCCATGGTGACTGTGCGATGGCCATTGTGAGAGTCGGTGCCAAATGAGACTCGAAGCCGCTGTGACCGAACGCATCCGCATCCTCGTCGCCGACGATCACCCCATGTTCCGCGCGGGCGTCGTCGCGTCGCTCGCGTCGAACGAAGACTTCGAGGTCGTGGGCGAGGGCTCGTCCGCAGCCGAGGCGCTCCAGCTCGCGGTGAAGTTTGAGCCGGACGTGTGCCTTCTCGACATCGCCATGCCCGGCGGAGGCCTGCTCGCCGCGCGCGAGATCACCGCGGCATTGCCGCAGACCAAGGTCGTGATGCTGACGGTGTCAGAGGATGAGGACGACCTACTCGCGGCGATGAAGTTCGGCGCGTCCGGCTACGTCCTCAAGGGCGCCGCCGCCTCCGAGCTGATGAACGTGCTCAAGATGGTCAACGCCGGCGAGGTGTACGTCGCCCCGGGGCTGGCGTGGGGCTTGTTGCGTGAGATGAGCAGACCGCGCTCGGCGCCCCTCGACGAGCTTTCGACGCGCGAGCGCGAGGTGCTCGAGCTGGTCGCTACGGGACTGTCCAACCAGGAGATCGGCGAGCGGCTGGGCTTGGCCGAGAAGACGATCAAGCACTACATGACGAGCATCCTGAGCAAGCTGCGCGTGCGCAGCAGAGTCGAAGCCGCTCTGCTCGCCTACCGCGAGGGTATCGCGCCCCCATTGCCAATCGAGGAAGACGACTAGGGGCCAAGCGGCCAGCGCCGGCGGGATCAGCCCGGGGGCCAGCCCATCTGGCGTCCGCCCATGAGGTGGAAGTGAAGGTGGTTGACGCTCTGCCCGGCGCCGGGGCCCGAGTTGGTCGTCATGCGAAAGCCACTGCGCGCGACGCCCTCGTCGCGCGCGAGCTGCGCGGCGACGGCGAAGAGGCGACCGAGCATGGGCCCGTGCTCATCGCTGAGGCTGGCCGCTGACTTGATGTGCTGGCGCGGGATGAGCAGGATGTGCACTGGCGCCTTGGGCGAGATGTCGCGAAACGCGATGACCTGGTCGTCCTCGTACACGATCTCGGCCGGGATCTCCATGGCGGCGATGCGGCAGAAAAGGCAATCCTCGTTCGGCATCGGGCGATCTTACGATTGACCGTGCGTTTGTCCAGACGAGCTCAGAACTGGGGCTTGGTCATCATCAGGAAGGCGATCGCGCCAACCAGGCCGGCCATCATGTAGCTGACGTAGCGTTGCCTCACGGCCCAGCGCTTCAGGCGTGCCTTGGCCGCGTCCGATGTCTCACCGCGCATCGTCAGCAGGCGCGCAACTCCGGGCCGCTGGATGAAGAAGGCGACGAGCAGGTCGGCCGCGTAGAGCAATAGCGCCAGCAGCAGCCACGGCTGCCCGAGCAGCTGCGTCCCGAGCGCAAGCACGAGTAGCACACCAGTCACGGCCAGGCCGCCACCAATCACGAGGGTGCCGTTGCTTTGCAGCCACAGCAGCCGGCGCGAGATGCGCCCTGGCTCCTTGGCGCGCGTCGTGAACGGCAGCAGCAGGCTCGGCGCGAGCAACCCGATCGCCAGCGAGATGTGCACCACGAGAATGACGGGCAAGAGTCCTTGCAGCACGTCAGTCTCCGTGAACCGCTTCAAGTGCCACCCAGTCGCCGTCTCGGCCCGCACTGACCACGCGCAGACCGGCGGCTGCAAATGCGATTCGGACCTCCGTCTCACGGTCGTTGAATATGCCGCTCGCGATGAGCTGACCGCCGTCCTCGACGGCCGCCGCCAATGGGCCGGCAAGGTCGACAAGGAGCGACGCGACCAGATTGGCCAACACCACCGCGAAGCTGTCGTCGCGACCAGCCAGCGGAACACTCCCCTGCCTCGTCGTCACGACGTCGCCCAGACCGTTGAGCGCCGCGTTCTTGCTTGTCGTCTCGACGGCCAGTGGGTCGGTGTCCACGCCGAGGACGCTGCCGGCGCCGAGAAATCCGGCCGCGATGGAGAGGATGCCCGAGCCGCAGCCCACGTCGAGCACGGTGGCGCCGGCCACCAGCCCTCGGTCGGCCAGGTCCTCGATCGCCGCGAGGCACAGGCGAGTGGTCGGATGCAAGCCCGTGCCGAAGGCCATCCCGGGATCGAGGCTGATGACCACCTCATCGTCGGTGGCTGCATGCTCGCGCCAGGTCGGTCGGATGACCAGACGACGGCCGACGCGCATCACTGGGAAGTGCTCCTTCCACGCCTCGGCCCAATCCTCTTCATTGACGACGCGCGTCTCGACCTCGCCTATCTGGCGCAGCTCGAAGGCCTGGAGATGGGCGAGATCGGCACGTGCCGACGCCACGGCCGCGCGGGCGGCGGCCGCATCGGCGGCCGCGACGTAACCACGCACGACGGCCGGCCGCCGGGTGTCAAGTCGCGCGGAAAGACCCTCTTCGAGCAACTCGAAAGGAGCCTCGACCGAGACACCGCCGGGACAGACGCGCGACATGATCTCGCTCACCTGCTCTACGGCCTCCTGGTCGGCGCGGACCGACAGCTCCAGCCACGTCCCGGCCGCGGACAAGCCTTCGTCAGCGGCGTCGATGTCCGACCCGCTCAGCTGATCGCGTCGCGCAGCCGGTCGGAGAGGCCGCGTTTGCGGCCGCGCCGGCGTGTCGTACGTGGCTGCGCCTCACCGGCACCGTCTTCCCCATCGGCCGGGTCGCCGGTGTCGGGCTCGGCGTCGCCAAGCTCCACTGACAGCTCCTCGAGCAGCTCACGCTGGCGCGACGAGAGGCGCGTGGGCACGCGCACGTCGACCATTACGTGCAGGTCGCCGCGCGAGCTCTGGCGGCGCAGGTGGGGAACTCCCTTGCCGCGCAGGCGTATCTCCGAGCCGGCCTGGGTGCCTGCCTTGACCTCGATCGCTTCCGCCCCGTCGGCAGTCGGGACCGTTACGCGCGCCCCGAGCGCGGCCTGGGTGATCGACAGCGACAGGTCGTAGAACAGCTCCGTGTCGCGCCGCCGCAGCTCCGGGTGCGGCGTGACATGGACGACGACGTACAGGTTGCCCGGCACGCCGCCGCGCGGAGCCCCCTCGCCCTCGCCGGAGAGGCGGATCTGGTGGCTGTCGTCGATGCCGGCGGGAACGGTCACACGCAGCTTGCGCTTGCGCTCGACGCGGCCATCGCCCCTGCACGTGTGACAGGGCGTCTCGACGATCTTGCCCGTGCCCCGGCAGCGGTCGCAGGCCACCACATTGACGATCTGGCCGAGCATCGTCGATCGAACGCTGCGCAGCTCGCCAGTGCCCTGGCACTTGGGACACGTCGTCGGCTCGGTGCCCGGCTCGGCGCCGCTGCCGGCACACGTCTCGCACGTGGCGAGCGAGGTGAACTCGATCTCCTTCTCGACCCCGCTGATCGACTCGGCGAAGGTGATCTGCAGGTCGTAGCGCAGGTCGGCGCCGGTCGGCACGCGCGCGCGACGGCCGCCGCCAGCTGCGCCTCCGAAGAACGCGTCGAAGATGTCGCCGAAGCCCTGGAAGTTGCCGCTCTGGCCGGTGCCGAAGCCACCGAACGGGTCGAAGCCGCCTCCGCCGGCGCCATCCGCCGCATGGCCGAACATGTCGTACGCCTGCCGGCGCTGTGGGTCGGACAGCACCTGGTACGCCTCGTTTATCTCCTTGAAACGGGCGTCGGCTTCATGCGATGTATTCACGTCGGGGTGCCACTGCTGGGCGAGCTTCCGGAACGAGCGCTTTATCTCGTCGTCCGGAGCGCCGCGGGGCACGCCCAAAATGTCGTAGTAGTCACGCTGGGTGGCCATGCGCAACCGAGTATAGGCAAGCGCTAGAGTTCGCCCCGCTGTGCCAACCGCTCCGATCGAGCTGTCGACCGAGGCCGCCCGTCGCTTCCTGGTCGCGCGACACCTGCTCGCCCCGCCGCGCTCACTGCCTCCGTCGGCAGACAGCGTGATGACGGTCGTCGATCGCCTGGCCGTGCTCCAGTTCGACCCTCTCGAGGTGACGGGCGCGCGCAACCACGACCTCGTGCTGCAATCGCGCATCGCAGGCTTCAGGCGCGGCTGGTGCGAGCACTGGCTGTATGGCGACGATCGGCGCCTGTTCGAGATCTACAACAAGAGCCTGAACATGGTGCCGATCGGGGAGCTGCCGCACTACCGTCTGACGTGGAAACGGCTCGGTGAGTACTACGGCGGCCGCATCCTGCGCGAGCACGCCGATGTCGTTGACGAAATCCTGTCCGAGATCGAGCAGCGCGGCCCGCTCACCACCGGAGATTTCGCCCACCATTCCCATTCGGTCGACTGGTGGTGGGCTCCTACTCGAGCGTCGCGGGCGATCCTCGAGGCACTTTTCGTCAGCGGCCGGGTCGGCATTGCCCGGCGTGCTGGCAACCGCCGCTACTACGACTTGATCGAGCGCCTCGTACCGCCCGACATCCTGGCCCGCTCGGAGACCGAGGAGCTCGCCGCCAAGCACCGTTTGCTGTCGCGCTATCAGTCGATCGGCCTGAGCCGGCCGGGTGCGGGCAATGACGTGATGGTCGGCACGGGCACGGCCGCCGAACGGCGCAGGCAGACCGACGAGATGGTCGAGGCGGGCACGCTCGTGCCCGTGCGCGTCGAGCGGCACAAGCAGCTCCTTTTCGCCCCGGCCGAAGACCTTCCACGAATGCATGCCCGAGGCGCCGCGACGGGCGAGCCTGGCGTCGCCTTCATCGCGCCACTCGATCCGTTCGTCTGGGACCGTGGCCTGATTCGTGACCTGTTCGAGTTCGACTACCTGTGGGAGGTGTACGTCCCGGAGCACAAGCGGCGGTGGGGCTACTACGTGCTGCCGATCCTGTTCGGCGACCGCCTCGTTGGCCGCTTCGAGCCGCGCATCGAGCGCAAGTCCGGGACGTTGCGGATCCTGGGCGTCTGGTGGCAGGACGGCTTCTCGCCGCGCGCATCGGACGGATTCGTGCCGGCGCTGCGCGCGGCGATCGGCGAGTACATGGACTTTGTCGAGGCAACGACGCTCGAGTGGGCGCCGGCGACGGGCAGCGCGCGCCGGTTGGTCGGCACTCTCCGCCGGCGCCCTTCGAGCTAGCCCGTCTTACATCAAGCCGACGATGTGCCCCTCCGGATCCGCAAAGAGGGCGATCGTCGTCTCCGGCGCCACCTCCGTCAGCGGCATGATCACCCGGCCGCCATTGGCCGCGACCTTGGCCAGGACGCCTGCCGGATCGTCGGTCTGGACGTAGAACGTGACGTGCCCGGGTCCGCCATCGTTCGAGGTGCCTATGCCGGCGGTCATGTCGCCCTGGCGCTCCATGCCGTAGCCACCCGGATTGTCGGTGTCGAGCGACCAGCCCAGCACATCGCTGTAGAACTTCTGGAGCTTCGGTCCGTCCTTGCCCGTCACCTCGACGTGAATCACCTTGCTGCTCACGATTGACCTCCTGCCAAACGCTGTTCACGGCACGTTGTCCGACCGTTTCATGACAACTACGATCGGCAGGTTCTCGAATTCGACAGTCACTGAGGTGCGGCGTTGGCTGACTCATTTCTCGCGGCCGTAGCGGCCAGTGGATCGCAGCTGTACGGCGTCTACGGCAAGTCCGGTAGCTGCCCGACACCGTTTGACGCGGCAGACGGCGCCCGCCTCGCCGGGCCCCAGGGCAGCCACCCGCTCGCGGCGATCGCGATGGGCGAGTTGGTCCGGGCAACGAGCAACGGCCTCGAGGGCGAGATCGCGATCAAGGATCCGGCGCGCATCGGCGAGGCCATCGCGGGCCACATCCGGATCACCGCCCGCCGCGACATCAACGCACGTGCCGCGAATGTCAGGCTCGTCGGCGTGCTGCTGACCGAACGCCAGGAATCGCGCGAGGAGCGCGACAGCAAGGGCCAGGTCGTGAACAGCGAGAAGTGGGTCGAGGTCCACGGGTCGTTGATCGAAGAGCTGCCCTTCACCGAACCCGCGCTGCCAACGACGATGGCTGCGGGTCAGACCTTCGAGACCGATTTCAACCTGCCTGCGCCGCGTCTCGGCCCGCCCTCTGCGCACATGGGCAGTGCCATCCTGGCCTGGGCGCTCGACGCCCGCTGGGACATCGCGATGGGCAGTGATGAGCGTGTGAGCGCCCTGGTCGACGTCGCGCAGAACATCGACTACCTGCGCTCGGGCGCCGTCCGCCTCGATCAGGGCGCGTTGTTCGACTCGTGGTCCGTCGCCGACGGCAGCATCGCCGTAAGCCCCCTGCCGCCGGCCGTCGCCGGCTCTGAGATCGAGGTGTCCGTCACCTGGCCGGGCGCGGGATCAGGCCGTGGCGGTCGCCTGGAGCTGCAGGCGGACGTCAAGGCTCCCAACGCGTTGTCGGGCGTGGTGCTCTTCTCGCAGGCCGTCGATCCGAACGCCTTCCGGGGCGGCACGAAGCTGCGCGTTGCGATCCCCGCAGACGCACCGCCGACTCTTGACGACAAGGGCGTCAAGGTGTCGTATCGGCTCAGGGCAATCGTCGACCGGGCCTTTCGCTCCGATCTCGCCCTGGAGCGATCGCTGGCGATCATGTAGTCACGGGAGAAACAATGCTCACCAATCTGATGGTCGTGCCAACCGTCCCGGTCACTGACCTCGACACGGCCATGCCCTTCTACCGCGACCTGCTCGGGCTCAAGGTTCTCGAGGAAAGCCCGTTCGGGATCCGCTTCGACGCTGGCGGCGGCACGCAGCTGACGGTCTTCAAGCGGCCGCCCGTCGAGCGCGGCCACACGGTGTGCCACTTCGAAGTGAGCGACATCGAGGCGGCCGTGGCCGACATCCGCTCGCGCGGCGGCGTGTTCGAGGAGTACAGGGGCGGGCAGCTGACCACCGTGAATGGCATCGCGTCGATGGGGCCCGACGCTCGCGGAGCGTGGCTCAAGGACCCGGAGGGCAACGTCATCGGCCTGCGCCAGGGGCCATTCGCTACTTGATCAGCATCTTTCCCAAGCGGCCAGAAGCGATGCGGATCGAGACGACACCGAAGATCGACAGGTAGATCACGTCGATCAGCTGGCTGATCCCGACCAATCCAAGCGTCAGGCCACGGACAAGATCCACGCCGCGATACAGCGGCGAGAGCTCGACCAGCGTGCGCAGCGGCTCGGGGTACGTCGTGATCGGGAAGAAAGTGCCGCTGAACAGGAACAGCGGCAAGGTCACCACAAAGAGCAGATCCAGGTCCTGCCACGAGCGCATGAAGGTCGTTGCCGCCAGGCCGGCGGAGGCCGTGGCAAAGCCGATGAGCATCGATGCAGGCAGCGCCAGGACACCGAGCGGCGAGGGCACGAGCCCGAAGGCGAACATGACGACGAGGAAGCCAAAGCCGTACAGCGCGCCGCGGCCGAGCGCCCAGGTCACCTCTCCGAGCGCGATGTCGCCCACGTTGAGTGGCGTGGCAAGCATGCCGTCGTACGCCTTCTCGTAGCGCAGCCGGAAGAACATGTTGGTCGTGTCGTAGACGGCGCCGTTCATGGCCGAGGTGGCCAGCAGCGCCGGCGCGACGAAGACTGCGTACGGAATGGCCACTCCATTCGGACCGGGCACTGTACCGATCAGCGAGCCCAGGCCGAAGCCGATGCCGAGCAGGAAGAACACCGGCTCGAAGAAACCGCTGACGATGACGATCCAGCCACGGCTGAAGATGAGCCGGTTGCGCTCGATGATGTGCACGGCGTGGCGACTGCCGAAGGGCAGGACGCGCGTCACGCTCGAAGGCGGCACCGGCCGCGGCGGCATGGGTGTCGAAGCCATCGTCAGATCACCAGTCGCCTTCTGAACGTACGCAGCGCGATCGCCGTGCCTGCGACAACCATGCCGATCAGCACCGACGCGTGGACCAACAGCAGAAGCGGGTCGAGCGGATGCCCGATCGCCAACGCGCGCGTAAGCGCGACGCCGTGGTACAGCGGCGTGAACCAGGCCAGCGTCTGAAAGAACGGGGGCAGCTGCTCGATCGGAAAGAACGTGCCGCTGAACAGGAAGAGCGGCGTGATGATGAAGCGGAAGATGACCGCGAACGACTTCTCGTTCGACTGAGTCGCCGTCCACGCGGCCATGGGCATGGCGAACGCAAGGCCCGTCAGGATCGCCGCGGGCCATGCGAAGACTGCCGTCGGCGAGGTGATCGCGCCGAAGAAGAACGCGACGATCAGGAACACACCGGTGACGATGCCGACGCGCACGATCAGCCAGTACATGTGCCCCAGCACGATGTCGCGCACGCCCTGGGGAGTCCCGATCATCGCCTCGAAGGTCTTGTTCCACTTGAAGCCGGCGATGAGCGGCCAGGACGATTCCTGGGTGCCCGTTTGCATCGCCTGGGCGGCCATGAGCCCGGGCGCGAGGAAGACGATGTAGGGAACACCGCCGAACGCGGTCGTCGTCGGCACGAGACTGCCCAGCGCAACGCCCATCGCAGTCAGGAACAGGATCGGCGCGACGATCGTGCCGAAGATGGTGCCGCGCCACACGCGGCGATAGATCAGCAGCGAGTGCTCGAGCTTGCGCTGGCCCGGCAGGCGCAGGCCGCCGAGCAAATTCGGAGCGCTTATGGCGGTCATGACTACTCGACGAGCGAGCGGCCGGTGAGGCGCAGGAAGACATCCTCGAGGCTGCTGCGCCGGACGAGCGTCGTCTCCGGCCTCAGCCCGCGCTCGTACGCTGCTTCCACGGCCGCCTCGCCGCTGACGGCATAGACAAGCACCCGGTCGGGCAGCTTCTCGATGCGCTCGCCGAGGCCGTCGAGCTGGCCGTCCAGCGTCTCCTGGACGCCGACCGGGAACCTGAGCTCAAGCACCTCGCGTGTCGAATAGCGCTCGATCAGCTCACGCGGCGAGCCCTCGGCCACGATCTTGGCCTTGTCCATTACGACCAGTCGGTCGCACAGCTGCTCCGCCTCGTCCATGTAGTGCGTCGTGAGCACGAGCGTCGTGCCGGCCTGCTTCAGGCGATAGAGCCGGTCCCAGACAAGGTGGCGCGCCTGCGGATCCAGGCCGGTCGTGGGCTCGTCGAGCAGGAGCAGCTGTGGCTCGTTTATCAGCGATCGCGCGATCGTGAGCCGTCGCTTCATGCCGCCCGAAAGCGGCTCGACCAGGTCGTTGGCGCGCTCGGCAAGCTGGACGAACTCGAGCAGCTCCGTGGCGCGTCGGCGACCCTCGGCATAGGAAAGGTCGAAGTAGCGACCGTAGATGAGCAGGTTCTCCATCACGGTCAGCTCGGTATCGAGCGTGTCCAGCTGGGGCACGATGCCGAGCCGCGAGCGGATCTGCGCGCCGCCCCTGTCGGGATCTATACCGAGCACCGACAGCTCGCCGCCTGAGCGTGGGGACACTGCCGAGATCATGCGCATCGTCGAGGTCTTGCCCGCGCCATTGGGGCCCAGAAAGCCGAACGCCTCGCCCGGCGCAACGTCGAAATCGACGGCATCGACAGCGGTGAAGAGGCCGTTCGGCGCTGACTTGAGCGGGAAGCGCTTGGTCAGTCCGCGGGCACGGATAAGCGAGGCTTCCGAAGCCGGGGTGGGCATCGCCGAATGGTAGCGCGAGGAGCGTTCCGGGGCCCTGCGCGGGCATGAAAAAGACCGGTATCGCGTGCCCTGCGCGATACCGGTCGGTGATGCCGACTTGATGCGGCTGTTACTGGTTGCCGAGCGTGACCTGGATGGTCTGCGGCTGGTTGTCGCGCTCGATCTTGAGCGAGACCGTGTCGCCCGGCGCGTGGTTGTGCAGGGCGGCGATCAGGTCCTCGACCTGGTTCATCGACGTGCCGTCGATGGACACGATCAGGTCGCCCGGCTTGAGGCCTGCCTGATCGGCTGGAGTGCCCGGGTCGACCTCGATGACGATCAGGCCGTGATCGGAGTTGATGCCGTACTGCTGCGCGATCTGGGGCGTCAGCGAGCCGTAGCGGATGCCCAGGAAGGCGTGCTGGACGGACTTGCCCGCGATCAGGTCGTTGGCCACGCTCGTCACGGTTGTCGCGGGGATGGCAAAGCCGATCGACACGGCCGAGGCGGTTGGCGGGATGTACGCCACGTTCATGCCGATGACCTTCGAGTCGGAGTCGACCAGCGCGCCGCCCGAGTTGCCCGGCGAGATTGCGGCGTCGGTCTGGATCAGGTCGACAAGGGCCTGCGACTCCTGCGCCGAGCCGGGGATCGTACGCTGCAGGCCCGAGACGATTCCAGCGGTAACGGTGTTCTCGAAGCCGAGCGGGCTGCCGATCGCGACCGCGAGCTGGCCGACCTGGGGCAGGCTCGTCTCGAACGTTGCAGCGGGCAGGTTGGCCTTGTCGACCTTGAGCACGGCAACGTCGGTCAGCGGGTCGGTGCCCACGAGCCGTGCGTCGACCTGTTCGCCGGAGGCAAACGCGACCGTGTAGGTGCTGCTGCCCTGGACGACGTGGTTGTTGGTGACGATGTAGCCGTCCTGGCTGTAGATGATGCCGCTGCCGAGGCCGCCATCGACGAGGACGGTGACCACGCTCGACTGAACGCCCTTGACGATGTTCACCACCGCTGCGTCCGGGTCGATTGCGCCGGTCGCCGGAGCCGTCGTCGCGGTGGGCGACGAGACCTCACTGACGGGGGCATTGCTGGCCCCTGCGAGGGCCGTGTTATCGCCGGTGGTGGGATTGTCCGTCGGCGTGACGGCTGCGCTCGAAAGCGTTACGCAGCCGGTGGCAACAACTGCCACGAGCGCCATTGAGGAGAGAAATGCTGTTATTCGATGCCAAGACATGGGCCGACTATCACTCCGCGATCTGGTACAACGCAGCAGGGTGCTTTGCGCCGCTGCCTGCTATCTGTGTCAGACGCGATGATCCCGCTCAGCACTGTGTGGTACCTGTGAGATCGCGGAGAATTGGGACATGAGAGTTTCGGCCAGGGCCGATTACGCAGTCCGAGCCGCGCTCGAGCTTGCGGCGGCAACGGACGGCAAGCCCTTGAAGCGCGATCAGATCTCGGCCGCCCAGCAGATCCCGTCCAAGTTCCTCGAAACGATCCTGCTCGACCTCAAGCACTCGGGCATCGTCAAGAGCACCCGCGGAGCAGAAGGCGGCTATGCCCTCGCCCGGCCCGCGACCGACATAAGCGTCGCTGATGTCTACCGCGCGGTCGACGGGCCCATGGCCACGGTCCGCGGCGAACGCGTCGAGACGGTCGAGTACGTCGGCGCGGCCGAGACGCTGCGCGACGTGTGGGTCGCCGTGCGCGCCAGCCTGCGCCAGATCCTCGAGTCGACGTCGCTCCAGGACATCGTCGACGGCGAGCTGCCCAGCCACGTGCGCGACCTGACCACCGATCCAGAGGCGTGGATCTCGCTCAACCGGCGCAGACGTTCACCCAGCGCTGTCGATCAGGCAGGCTCCTGAGGCCCCGCGCTCACGGCTCGAGCAGGCCCCAGCGCCGCCTGATCTCACGGTCGAGCGTCCCGAAGACAGCCAGATCCACGACGATGCCGATGACGAGAATGACGATCATGGTCGCCAGCAGGCCCGGAGCGTCGGAAAACTCGCGCGCAAACTGAAGCTTCACGCCGATTGATGGCTGGGCGGCAATGATCACCAGCAGCTCGCCCGCCATGAGGCTTCGCCAGGCGAACGCCCATCCCTGTTTCAGGCCGCCAACGAAGTTCGGCAACGCCGCAGGAAAGATCACGTGCCGATACCGATCCCAGCCGCGAGCGCCCAGAACTTGCCCGGCGCGCAAAAGGATGCGTGGAATCTGGTCGACCCCGCTGATTAACCCGTTGGCGATCGATGGCGCCGCGCCAAGAATGATCACGAACATGATGGCGGTTTCATTGAGGCCGAAAATCAGGATCGCAAGGGGGAACCATGCGATCGAGGGCATCGTTTGAAGGCCCGTGATCAGCGACGCGATCGCGGATCTGAGCAGTTTCGAACGGACGATGGCCAACCCGATAGCGGTTCCGATCAGGAGCGCAAGGCTGAAACCGATGATCGCTCGCTGCATGGTTATCGCGACAGCGCCAGGCAGATTCGTGGCGAACAGATCGTGGACCAGGCGCGGCAGCACTGCACTCGGTCCGGGCAGTACATAGTCGGGCCGGAAGCCGGCCCATACCACGAGCTCCCAGAGGACGAGCGCGATGCCGACCGCGGCAAGCTTCGGCCACATCGCGGACCACACCTGACGCAAGCGCGCGGCGCCCGGCCGGATCGGCAGATCGAGGTTGTCGAGCCCGCGCACCTCTTCCTCGAGTCGACCCGACGGGATGCGCACGATGTCAGCCATCGGCGTGCCGCCTGACTTCCGCGCGCAGGCACTCCGTGACGATGTAGGCGAGCTCGGCCACTTCGGGTCCGGAGATGTTGCGTGGCCTGGGGATGGTCACCTCGAACGTCTCGGCGACCCGGCCCGGCCGGCTGGTCAGGACGACGATTCGATCACCCAGCCGAACTGCTTCGCGTACGTTGTGAGTGACGAAGACGATCGTCACGCCCGTCTCGCGCCAGATGCGCTCGAGCTCGTCGTGGAGCAGGTCGCGTGTCATCGCGTCGAGCGCGCCGAAGGGCTCGTCCATGAGCAGGACATCAGCGTGCTGGGCAAGTGCTCGCGCGACCGCGACGCGCTGGCGCATGCCGCCCGACAGCTCGTGCGGCCGCTTGTCGCCGAAGCCATCGAGGTGCACCAGGCTCAGCAGTCGAGCCACCTCATCGCGGCGCTCGTCGCGCGCTGCTCGAGCGAAGCGAAGTGGCAGCTCCACGTTCTGTGCCGCGGTCAGCCACGGAAAGAGTGCGGCCTCCTGGAAGAGCAGCGTCGTCTGGCCGTCGGCGCGAATCTCGCCGCGCGTGGTGTGATCGAGCCCGCAGATCAGGTTCAGCAGCGTTGTCTTGCCGCAGCCCGAGGCGCCAACGAGGCAGACGAACTCGCCGCGTCGTACGTCGAGCGAGATGTCGTCGAGCGCGAGAACGTTGTTGCCGGCGGGGCCGTATGCCTTGCGCACGTCGCGCACCGACAACACGACCTGGGCGCCGGCCGTTACAGGTCGCGCGGCCGCCGGTCGGTCGACCGGTGGCCGCTCAATCGCGACGGCGCTCATGGCTGGGCTATCGTCGGCCGGCCGGCGTCGCCCAGGACCTGGTTGAGCAGAGTCAGGTCGTAGATGCCGGTCAGCTCAGAGGAGTCAAGAAAGCCGAGTGACACTGCCGCATCGGCGGAAGACTGGAGCGACGGCGCGACGGGGTCCATGGTGAAGGTCAGGTTGTTCCATGACGCACTGATCACATCGGGATCGAGTGTGCTGCCAGTCAGCTGATTGATCGCCGCGACAAGGCCGGCCTGGGCGTCGGCAGGGTTGTTGTTGACGTAGTCGGTCGCCGCAAGATGTCCCGCGATGAGCTCCTTCACGACCTCCGGGTGCTTATCCAGAAAGTCGGTCGCGACGACGAGCTGGGTGGTCACGTACTGCCCGCCGGGCCACAGGTCGCGCTCGTCGACGAGCACGTGGCCGCCGCCCTTCTGGATCATCTGGGTCGCCCACGGCTCGGGCACCCAGGCGCCGTCGATCTGATGCGCTATGAACGTCTCAAGCGTCTGTGAGTTGCCCTGTGGCACGACCGACACATCACCGCCACCCTGCGCATCAGTTGTGTAACCCTGGCTTGCGAGCCACTTGCGCAGCGCCACGTCCTGGGTGTTGCCAAGCTGCGGGCTGGCGATCTTGGTACCGACCAGATCCGCCGGTGAGTTGATCCCATCCCGGACGACGAGGAAGGCACCTCCGGAAGTAGCGCCGGAGATGATTCGGACGGCCGCGCCGCCGGACTTCTCGAAGGCGTTGATCGCCGGGTTCGGCCCGATGAAGGTCGCGTCCAGACCGCCGCTCAGGAGCGCCTCGACGGCTTCTGGCCCGGCGTTGAAGGTCTTGGTCTCGAGCGTGACGTTCGCAGAGAGGGCGTCCCTGTACATGTCCTTTGCGACGCCGACCACGGCCGCGGCATGGGTGACGTTCGGGAAGTAGCCGAGTCTCAGGGTGACTGACTGGATGGACGATCCGGGTGCCGTGGCTGTCCCACAGCCGGCAATCAAAAGGGCCGCGGCAACCACAGCCACACGGGGCGAGAGACGCATTGCCATACCCTTCCTACTAAGTCCAGTAACTTAGTAGACATACTACATCTACCGTCACCCGTTGCGTCAACCGTGCCGTTGGTCATCAACTCGCGCCCGTGCGCTGACTGCATATCAAAAGGACGGGACTCGGCTATGCCGCGTCCCGTCCTCTGGCGCTGGTCGCGCCGCGCTCAAACTTCCTTGAATTCGCCCTCGACTGCCTCGTCGGCCTCGGCGGACTCCTGCTCGGGCTCGGGCTCACCGGCGCCGGCGCCAGTGCCGTTCTCGGCCTCGGGTCCTGCGCCATCACTCGGGCCGCCGGCGGAGCTTGCCTGGTAGGCAGCCGCGCCGACACGCTGGAGCACCTCGGCGAGCTCGCTCGAACGTGAGCTGATCGCGCCCAGATCGCTGCCCTTGAGGGCCTCGCGCAATGCTGTGACCTTGCCCTCGACGTCGGCCTTGTCCTCGGACGAGACCTTGTCGCCCAGGTCGCGCAGCGTACGCTCGGCCTGGAACGCCAGGGCATCGGCCTGGTTGCGCGTCTCGACCTCTTCGCGCCGCTTGCGGTCTTCCTCGGCATGCTCCTGAGCGTCGCGGACCATCTTGTCCACGTCGTTCTTGGAGAGCATCGAGGAGGCGGTGATGCGCACCTGCTGCTCGCGACTGGTGGCGCGGTCCTTGGCCCTTACGTCGAGGATGCCATTGGCGTCGATGTCGAACGTGACCTCGACCTGCGGGATCCCACGCGGTGCGGGCGGAATGCCGTCGAGGATGAAACGGCCCAGCGTCTTGTTGTCGCCGGCCATCTCGCGCTCGCCCTGCAGAACGTGGATCTCGACCTGCGGCTGATTGTCGGAGGCCGTCGAGAAGACCTGCGACTTGGATGTCGGGATTGTCGTGTTGCGCTCGATAAGCCTGGTCATGACGCCGCCCAGAGTCTCGATGCCCAGCGAAAGCGGGGTCACGTCGAGCAGCAGGACGTCCTTGACGTCGCCCGCAAGCACGCCCGCCTGGATAGCCGCGCCGATGGCCACGACCTCGTCAGGGTTGACGCCCTTGTGCGGCTCCTTGCCGCCGAACATCTTCTTGACCGCTTCGACGACGGCGGGCATGCGCGTCTGGCCGCCGACGAGGATCACCTCGTCGATGTCCGTCGGCTTGAGACCGGCGTCCTTCAACGCGGCCTCGACCGGCCCGCGCGTCCTGTCGACCAAATCGGCCACGAGATCCTCGAGCTTGGCGCGGGTGAGGGTCATGACCAGGTGCTTGGGGTTCTTGTCGGCGTCGATGGTGACGTAGGGCAGGTTTATCTCGGTCGATGCCGTCGTGGACAGCTCGATCTTGGCCTTCTCGGCGGCCTCCTTGAGGCGTTGCAGGGCCTGCTGATCCTTGGCCAGGTCGATGCCCTGGTCCTTCTTGAACTCGGTCAGCATCCAGTCGATGACGCGCTGGTCGAAGTCGTCGCCGCCCAGGTGGGTGTCACCGTTGGTCGCCTTGACCTCGAAGACGCCATCGCCCAGCTCGAGGATCGAGATATCGAATGTGCCGCCGCCCAGGTCGTAGACGGCGATCTGCTCGTCCTTCTTCTTGTCCAGGCCGTAGGCCAGGGCAGAAGCGGTGGGCTCGTTGATGATGCGCTTGACGTCGAGCCCGGCGATCCGGCCGGCATCCTTGGTGGCCTGGCGCTGGGTGTCGTCGAAGTACGCCGGCACGGTGATCACCGCCTCGGTGATCTTCTCGCCGGTGTAAGCCTCGGCGTCTGCCTTGAGCTTCTGCAGGATCATCGCGCTGATCTCGGGCGGCGTGTAGACCTTGCCGTCGGAGAGAGCCACGGCGACGCCTTCGCTCTTGGGGTCCTTCTCGACCTTGTACGGCATGAGGTCGCCGCTGCGCTTGACCTCCGGGTCGTCCCAGCGACGGCCCATGAAGCGCTTGATCGAGAAGACCGTGTTGGCCGGGTTCGTGATCGCCTGGCGCTTGGCCACCTGGCCGACCAGCCGTTCACCTGTCTTGGTAAATCCGACGACGGACGGGACGGTACGCCCGCCTTCGGCGCTCGGAATGACGGTCGGCTCTCCGCCTTCCATCACGGCCACGACCGAGTTGGTCGTGCCAAGGTCAATGCCGATGATGCGTCCCACTAGTTGAGTCCTCCGGAGTTCGTGTCTGTGTGGTTCTCGTTGGGTGTGTTGTTGTTGACGGCGACGTTCGTTGGATTCGTGGCCACCGCGACCATCGCCGGCCGCAGCACGCGATCCCGGATCAGATATCCACGCTGGAGCTCAGCGACGACAGTGCCTTCGGCAACGTCCGTGCGCTCCTCCTGGATGACCGCCTCCTGCTCGTGCGGGTCGAACGGCTTGCCGACCGCCTCGATCGGGGTGAGACCCTCGGAGGCAAGCAGCAGGTCGAGCTTGCGGTCGATGGCGGCGATGCCTTCAACCCAGCTCAGTTCACGCAGCTCGGCCGGCATGTTGCTGATCGCGCGGTCGAAGTCGTCGACGATAACCAGCAGCTTGGATAGCAGCAGCTCGTTCGCGATGCCGATCATCTGCTCACGATCCTGTTCGGTGCGGCGCTTGAAATTGGCGTAATCGGCGGCTGTGCGCTGCCAGTTTGCCTTCGTTTCCGCCGCCTCCTGCTCAGCGGCCTCGAGCTGCTGGCGAAGCTGGTCCATCTCAGCGCTGAGAGACTGCGACGACGTGTCCAGCTCGGCAATGCGCTCCTCGGCGCGAGTCCGGTGTCTTGGTTGATTTATCGATATAGCTGCTCCACGAGTTCATTCATCAGGCCGCTTACAAAGCGCACCGTGCCGATCGCATGGGGATAGGCCATGCGTGTGGGTCCCAGGACGCCAACGACGCCCATCGCGCGCCCGGGCTGTCCGTAGGTCGCCAGGACAAGCGACACGTCCTGCATCTCGGTCGCCTCGTTTTCAGTTCCGATCAACACCTGGACATCGTCCGCGCTGGACATGCGGCGGATGAGCGAGCCCAGGTAGTCGCGGTTCTGGAGTGCCGCGAACACGCGCCGTAGCTTTTCGCTCTCGCTGAACTCCGGCTCCGACATCACGTTCAGGAGGCCGTCGCTGAAGACGTCTTCGACGCCCGCCGAATCGAATTCGCGCATCATCCGCTCGATGCGCTGGCAGATGCGCAGCATCAGGGGCGGCATATCCGCCTCCGCGCTGAGCTGCTCGATCCGGTTTGCGACCTGGCGCGCCGAGCATCCGTTGAGCTCAGCGTTGAGCAGTCGCGCGAGGTCGTCGAGATCGTGCTGATCGAACGGCTCAACGAGCGGGATGAGCTCCTGCTTGACCGAGCCCTCGGCAAGGACGAGCACCAGGCTCGCCGTTTGTGAGGCGGTCGCGACGAGGTCAATGTGGCGCAGACGGCACGAACGCGGCTTTGCCGGGGTCGCCAGGCCGGCAGCGTGCGTCGCAGCCGCAATCGCGGCCGCCGCGAGGCGGAACCATTGCTCGCTGGCGAACTCGACCTGGCCGAACTGGTGCCTGATCATCAGTCGCTCGACCGGTGCGAGGTGCATCTGCGGCGCGATCGACTCGATGTACATCCGGTAGCCGGCGTCGGTGGGAACCCGCCCGGCGCTCGTGTGCGGATGCATCAGATAGCCGGCCAGCTCCAGCTCGGCCATGACGTTGCGCACCGTGGCCGAACTGACACCCAGGCGATAGCGCTCAACGAGCGTCTGGCTGCCCACGGGCTCGGCGCTGGTGACGTATTCCTCGATGACGGCACGCAGGATCTGTTGTGAACGCGGATCGAGCGGGCCGGTGGGGCGGTCCTTGCGACGCGCCATTTGGCTACCTACTCTGTTGTCTCAAGGTTGTTAGCACTCTCATGGGTGGAGTGCTAACGATGTGCGCATCTTACGCCCATACACAACACAGGTCAACGGATTCAGGTGCTCGGCCAACCACAATCAGGACACTGGGGGATAGCTGGAACGCCGATAGCCGGGAGGTCGTCATGGGCAGGTTCGGAGTTGCGCTCGTAGCGTTGCTGGTAGCGGCCTGCGGAGCAACCACTCCGTTGCTCGACGTGCCGTCGCCCAGCGACGCCTCTGGCAGCGCTTGCGGATCCGTGCTGTCGGACGGCAGCTCGCCCGGTTGTGCGACGCGCCCGCCGCGCTGGCCAAGCCTGTGGTCGACTCGGTGACCATCGACGATTGAGCCGCACGACCCTGCGCCGGGCGGTCTCCCGGCGGGCATCGCGCGATCTATGCTTGCCAGAGTGGTCAAATAGTGGGAAGACGCGGAGGGTTGGATTGGAATGAGTCTGGAAGCGATCGTGCTCGGTCTGGTGGCCGTGGCGATCGGAACTGCGTTCACGTTTTGGGGCCTCAGGTTCTTCCTGCTGCTCCTGCCCGTGTGGGGCTTCCTGTTCGGCTTCATCGTCGGCGCTGACGCAACCACGTATCTCTTGGGCGACGCCTTCCTGGCGACGACCCTGAGCTGGGTGATTGGATTCGTCGTCGCGCTGCTGTTCGCCGCCCTTTCGTACCTGTATTACTGGTTCGCAGTGGTGTGGATCGGCGCAACGGCTGGTTATGCATTGGGCACGGGCATCATGGCCTGGCTCACGCCTAACCTCGACATCGTCACGTTCATCATCGGCCTCGCCCTCGCGGCCGTCTTTGCCGTGATATTCATCGCGCTGCGTGTGCCCAAGTTCCTCGCAATCGCGTTCACGGCCTTCGGGGGAGCGTTTGCAACGATGGCAGGAATAGCGCTCGTCCTGGGCCGCGTGCCGGTCGACCAGTTGCATCTCGGAACAGTTGGCGTCTACATCAAGGACGAGCTGTCGTGGGTGTGGGTCGCCGCCGCGGTCATGCTCGGCATCGCCGGCTTCTTCTACCAGTGGGTCGCGACATCGGCAACAGCCTTCGTCGAGTACAACGACTATCGCAACCCGGGCTGGCCGGACCCGGACCGGGGACTCCGCGACCGCCCCATGTAGTTCGACTTATGCCGCGCCGTTTGGGTCCGGCAACAGACGGCTGAACAGCTCGTTCGAAAGCAGGCGTCCGCGCCGAGTAAGCCGGACGCCTCTTTCGTTGCTTTCGAGCAGGCCCGTCTCGATACCCCAAGCAACGGCCCGCTGGAACGCGCTGTCGTGCGCTTCCGCTTCAGGCAGGCCCGCCGACGTGCGCAGCTTCAGCACGGCCAGCTCTGCGCCTGCCAGCGCCGCGGCGCTGGTCACGCTGCCGCCGGGCGGCAGTCGACCGGACCCGAGCGCGGACACGTAACGCCCGAGGTGGGCATCGTTCCAGCGCCGCGTGCCGACTCCGTCAAAGGCGTGCGCGCCGGGGCCGACCGCCTGCCATGCGGCACCGCTCCAGTAGGCGCCGTTGTGGCGGCTCTCGTGCCCAGCGCGCGACCAGTTGGAGATCTCATACCAGCGCAGTCCGGCGCGCGCGAGCCTGTCGTCGGCAAGCTCGTACATGCCCGCCGCACGGTCCTCGTCCTGCTCGGGCCTGGCTCGCGCGCGCCATTGAACGGCGCCGCGTGACGGAACCAGCTGGTCGTCGCCCGGCTCGTGGGCGTCCAGAGTCAAGGCGTAGGCGGAGATGTGATCCGGCTCGAGGGCCAGCACGCCATCGAGGCTGGCGCGCCAGGATGCGAGGGTCTGCCCGGGCACGTCATAGAGCACATCGAGCGAAAGGCTGCGTATGCCGGCGGATCGGCCAAGGCTGACCGTCTGGGCGACGTCGGCCGGGGAATGGCGCCGCCCGAGAGAGTGCAGCTCGGCGGAGCTCATGCTCTGTGCGCCGACCGACAGCCGGTTGATGCCCGCGGCCGCAAACCCGGCGATGTCGCCGCGATCCGCGGGACCGGGATTGACCTCGAGCGTGATCTCGGCTCCGGCGGCGACGCCAAACGAAGTGTCTGCCGCGTCGAGCAGGCGCGCGACGTGTGCGGGGGTCATGAGCGAGGGCGTGCCGCCGCCCAGGTAGATGCTGCCGAGGCGCGCCGCGCGCCCACGCAGACCTATCTCTGCGACGAGCGCCTCAACAAGCTGGTCGATCCGGTTCTCAGGTCCGCGCGCGGCGCGCCCGCCGTAGACGACGAAGTCGCAATACGGACAGATGCTCAGGCACAAGGGGAAGTGGACATACAGCGCAACCGGATCGATCGTCGCCGACGTCGAGCTCACGCGCGACTGTGCCGCGTCACCAGCGATGGTCAGCGTCCCTGGTTCTCTCCGACGACTTCCCATCCCGCTGGTCCAATCCTGGTGTCCTCTTCGACGATCTCCTCGTCGAAGGCCGCGGATGGCGTCACCTGGCCGGCATGCCCCGTGGCGACGAAGATCGCGAAGCGCGTCACCGCGTGAGCGAGCAGGATCGCGCCGATGCCACCCGTTACGACCGTCAGCCAGCCGCCGACGATGCCGATCGCGAGCGACAGGAGAAGCAGCGCCCGTGGCCGGCCGGGCGCTCCGAGCCTCGTCGCAAGCGCGTACAGCACGGCCTGGAAGCCGATCGCGCCCCAGGTCGGCCAGTTCGACTCGAGCAACAGGCCGAGCAGGATGCCGCGCCAGGTCGCTTCGTCGATGAAGGCTGTCGCAAGTGCGTTCAGGATCCCGGCGGGATATCGGTGGAGGGGCGGAAATCGGAAGTCGCCGTAGCGCCACCAGGCGTAGACCGCCGCATAGACCATGCCAATGAGCGCTAGGCCGATGCCGGCGAGCAGCACGAGCCCACGCGGATCGCCGATCTGCAGGTGCAGCTCACTCAACGGCTGCGGATACAGGAAGTAGACGACGATGATCAGGAAGGTTCCGAAGACATACCACGAGAGCCGGCCCATCCGGTTGCGGATTCCGCCCGGTGACTCCTCGTCGTCGTAATCAGCGGCGCCGAAGCGCGCGGCGTCGAAGCGCAGCAGCAGGAGCAGGCCGACGATGGCGAGGATGATCAGGTTCTCGAGCGACAGGGTGATCATCGGCTAGGTCGACTCGGTCGAGCGGAGCACAGCGAGGAAGGCCTCCTGCGGTATCTCGACACTTCCGACGCGCTTCATGCGCGACTTGCCGGCCTTCTGCTTCTCGAGCAGCTTGCGCTTGCGGGTGATGTCGCCGCCGTAGCACTTGGCGAGCACGTTCTTGCGCATCGCGCGGATGGTCTCACGCGCGATCACGTTCGAGCCAATCGCCGCTTGTACCGGTACCTCGAACATTTGGCGCGGGATCAGCTCCTTGAGCTTGTCGACGAGCGCCTTCCCGGCCGCTGGGGCGCGCGACCGATGCGCAATGAGCGACAGCGCGTCGACCGGCTCTCCGGCCACGAGAACGTCGAGGCGGACCAGATCGCCCTCGCGGTAGCCCGTTTCCTCGTAGTCCATCGACGCGTATCCCTGGCTGCGGCTCTTGAGCTGATCGTAGAAGTCGACGATGACCTCGGCCAGCGGCAGCTCGAACGAGAGCACCACGCGATCCGCGTCGAGGTACTCCATCGTCTTGAAGGTTCCGCGGCGGTTGGTGGCCAGCTCGATCAACGTCCCGATGTACTGGCTCGGGGTGATCACGCTCACCTTCACCCACGGCTCGGAGATCGCCTCGATCTCGCCCAGGGACGGCAGCTGGGCCGGATTGTCGACGACGACCGCAGGGCGGTTGTTGGTCAGCTTGACCCGGTACTCGACTGACGGCGCCGAGGCGATGAGATCGAGATCAAACTCGCGCTCGAGGCGCTCCTGGACGATCTCCATGTGCAGCAGGCCCAGGAAGCCGACCCGGAAACCCGTGCCCAGGGCGATCGAGTTCTCGGGCTCGAAGCTGATCGACGCGTCGTTGAGGTGGAGCTTCTCGAGCGCCTCGCGCAAGTCTGGAAAGTCCTCGCCGACGATCGGGTAGAGGCCGGCGAAGACGAGCGGCTTGGCCTGCTTGTAGCCGGGCAGGGGTTCGCTTGCAGGTCGGGTCGCGCTGGTCATGGTGTCGCCCACCTGGCAATCGCGGACGCTCTTGAGGCCAGTGGCGACATAGCCCACCTCACCCGGGCCTAGCTCCTTGACCGGTACCAACTGCGGCCGAAAGACGCCGATCTCGAGGATCTCGCTCTCCGCACCAGACGCGATCAGCCGAACAGGCTCGTGCTGGCCGAGGCGACCGGCAAAGAGCCGGACATAGGCGACGACGCCCTTGTACGGGTCATAGTGCGAATCGAAGATAAGGCCGCGCAGGCGCGCGTCTCCGTCGCCCTTCGGTGGGGGCACGCGCTCCACGATCGCCTCAAGCACCTGGGGCACGCCGGTGCCTTCCTTGGCCGACACGAGCAGGACCTCTTCGCGCGGTATCGCGAGCACCGACTCCAGCTCCTCGATCACCAGATCGGGCTGGGCGGACGGCAGATCGATCTTGTTGATGACCGGGATGATCGTCAGGCCCTGGGCCAGGGCGAGATGGACATTGGCCAGGGTTTGCGCCTCGATGCCCTGCGCGGCATCGACCACGAGGATGGCGCCCTCGCACGCCTGCAGGCTGCGGCTGACCTCATAGCTGAAATCGACGTGCCCCGGCGTATCGATCAGGTTGAGCGCGTAACGCTGCCCGTCACCAGCGTCGTACTCGAGGCGCACGGCGCGGGCCTTGATCGTGATTCCCTTCTCACGCTCCAGGTCCATCGAATCGAGCACCTGGCTGGTCATCTGGCGGGCGTCAATGGTGTGCGTCAGCTCGAGCAATCGATCGGCGAGCGTCGACTTGCCGTGGTCGACGTGGGCGATGATCGAGAAATTGCGCAGCCGCGACTGGGGGATCGGCACGTGTGGAGGATAGAAGCAGCCCCCGGCTCTCGACGGTTCGGGTCAGCGGCGGCGCTGACGGGATCGCGACTCGACCGATACCCTTCGCGCTGGTTCAGTGTTGGCGGCGCGGACGGAGGGATTGGCAACTCATGGCGGACGAGGAGCACTCGATCGAATCACCGGAGCACGCCGACAGCCTTGCCGATCGCGCCGATACCTTCGCCGAGCGGTTCGGCAAGAGCGACTGGATCGAGCTGGCCGCCGCATTCCTGCTCGCGTTTGCGACCGTCGGGTCGGCATGGGCCGCCTACCAATCAACGCGTTGGAGCGGCAACCAGGCCAACTCCTACAGCGCCGCGGCCGCTGCCCGGACCGAGTCGGTCCGCCAGTCGGACCTCTCGACGGCGCAGCGCCAAGTGGACGTGGCGTCGTATATCGCCTGGCTGCAGGCTTACGCCAGCAAGGAGCAGGGTCTTCAAGATTTCTACCAGGCACGCTTTCGCGCGGAATTCCAGCCGGCCTTCGACGCGTGGCTGAACTCAGTCCCCGCGGGCAGCATTCCCGACGGAACGCCATTTACGCGACCCGAGTACGTGCTGGCCGCGCAAACCCAGGCTGATGAGCTGCAGGCGAAGGCTGAATCCCTGTCCGCCGATGCGCGCCAATCGAACCAGACGAGCGACAACTTCGTGCTGATCGTGGTGCTCATGGCGTCGGTCCTGTTCTTCGCTGGCGTGGGCACCAAGTTCAAGGGCCAGGGGGTGCGCCGGATGATGATCTCGCTCGCGACGATCGTGTTCATCGGCGGCCTGTTCGCGATCGCCATCCTGCCCCAGAACGTGGGCATCTGACCGACCTTCGCCATGCACGGGTCGCTTAAATAGGATCCGATCCCCCACCGTCGGAATACCGGCCGCGGTGCGTCTCGCGGGATCAACTGGTACCATCCAGCGTCGCGGCATTGCGCGCGCAAACCACCTGACATCCAGAGGTTCGACTTGGCTCATTCACCGCGCGGCTGGACCGGCGCCCGTACACCATCGGCTATCAAGCGAGTACGTCAGACCGAGCGCCGGCGGGCAATCAATCAGCCCCGTCGCACCCAGGCCAAGACGCTTATCAGCAGGGCCCTCGAGGTCGCCTCGGAGTCTGCCGCCAGCGGAGCGTCGCCGGCGGAGGTAGAGCTCGCCGTCCAGCGCGCCGTCTCATCGCTCGATCTCGCTGCCAAGAACGGCGCGATCCACCGCAACGCGGCGGCCCGGCGCAAGAGCCGGCTGATGAACAAGATCAATGCCGCCCTCAGTGGTGAGGGCATCGCGGCGCCCGCCAAGAGCGCGCGCCAGATCGGCAAGGCTGCGGCCGCCAAGCAGGCCAAGGCGCGCATCGCCGCTTCGCGCGCGACCAAGGCCAAGGGCGCCCAGACGGCCGCCGGCAAGGCACGCGCGGCGCTGGCCCGCACGTCACGCGCCGAGAGCGCCGAGACACCGGCCGCTACGGCCGCGTCGGAAGCCGCGACACCCGCGGCCTCCAAGTCGACCAAGGCTTCCGCGGCCAAGACCGCCGCGACGAAGTCGACCGCGGCCAAAGCGACGGCGAAGAAAGCGACGACGGCAAAGGCCACGACCGCAAAGGCGAAGGCGACAAAGAGCGCGACGCCCAAAGCAGCCGCTGCCAAGACCGCGACCAAGGCCAGCACCAAGAAGAGCTAGCTCTGCGCGTTCCGGCCCCGGATTAATCCGGTGGCGACTGAGACACAGGCAAACGAGCCCGAACCCCGGCAAATTCGCCGGGGTTCATTCGTGTGTCGAATGAGAACGTGCGTTTCCGGCGCGCCATAGGCACAAGACCACTCGAAACGGCGGAGCTCATTCATCCGGTGCATACACCGGATGAACCGGGCAAGCCGATGAGGGCTAGGCGGCGTCCTGTGGTCGCGCCTTGACCGATCCACCCGGCAGCGGCGCGGACCTGGGCAGCTTGCTGAACGATCGGAGGGCGCCACCGATCAGGCCGCCGGCGACCGTCAGGACGACGAGGCCGGTGCCGAAGACGAGCAGTTCGCGCCATGCGGCCGCCTCGAGCGTCTTGCCATCGACGATGCCGAGCCCGGCCAGCTCGTCCGCCTGATTTGTCTGCACGTAGCGCTGGTACATGCAATCCGGACCGGTCTGGCAGGCGATGCTCGTGCCGTCCGGCAGCGCGCCGGTGTCGCCGTAGATGAAGACAAGGCGGAGCGCGACATAGAGAACGGCGACACCCATGCCGGTCAGGAGCGCGGCGTACGCGGAGTTGAGCAGCACGCGCTTGCGCGGCCGCCAGCGCTCCGATCTGACATTGGCGTAGACGCCGATCAGCACGCCCATCAGCGGCGCCAGCACGAACACCAGCGTCTGGACTGGAATGACCAACTCGAAGGCAATGGCAAGCACGAGGGCCATGCCAAGGCCGACCCAGCCGGCAAAGATGGCGCCCTGGTCGATTACGCGGCTCATTGCCGCGAGCGTATAGCGAACCGCGTCAACGTGAGTGCGCGAGCGACTCCAGGCCCGGGAAGACGGCCGCTGTGCCCAGCTCGGCCTCGATGCGCAGGAGCCGGTTGTACTTCGCAACCCGCTCCGAGCGCGACGGAGCGCCGCACTTGAGCTGACCGGCCCCGGTCGCGACGGCCAGGTCGGCCATCGTCGTGTCCTCGGTCTCGCCGCTGCGGTGACTGATCACCGCGCCCCAGCCGTGGCGCATGGTCATGTCGACCACAGTCAGGGTCTCGGTCAGGGTGCCGATCTGGTTCAGCTTGATGAGGACGGCGTTGACCGAGTCCTCGTCGATGGCGCGCTGAACGCGCTCGGGGTTGGTGACCAGCAGATCGTCGCCAACGAGCTGGACCTTCTTGCCAAGCCTGTCGTTGAGCGCCTGCCAGCCGGCCCAGTCGTCCTCGGCCAGACCGTCTTCGAGCGACACGATCGGGAAGCGCGCGATCCAGTCCTCCCAGAAAGAGATCAGCTCGCCCGTCTTGAGCGCGCGGCCCTCCTTGGCCAGGCGGTACGTGAGCTCGCCGTTCGAATCGGCGGGGGTGTCGAGGTCGACCAGCTCGCTGACCGCGGGATCGAGCGCGATTGCGACGTCGTCGCCGGGACGGTATCCGGCCGCCTCGATCGCCTTGAGCACGTACTCGATTGCCGCCTCATTCGACGCCAGCGACGGCGCGAAACCGCCCTCGTCGCCCTGGCCGGTGGCGAACCCGGCGTCGTGGAGCAGCTTCTTCAGCGCGTGGAAGACCTCCGAGCCGGCGCGCAGAGCCTCGCTATAGGTCGGTGCCCCAACGGGCATGACCATGAATTCCTGGAAGTCGGTCGAATCCGCCGCGTGCTTGCCGCCGTTGAGGATGTTGAACATCGGAACGGGCAGCGTGTTCGAGCGCAGGCCCCCCAGGTAGCGGTACAGCGGCAGGCCATACGCGGCCGCGGTTGCGTGGGCGCACGCAAGCGAGACGCCGAGAATGGCGTTGGCCCCGAGCCTGGCCTTGTTCGGGGTGCCATCGAGATCGATCATCAACTGGTCGATCTGGGCCTGCTCGCTGGCGTCCTGGTCGATCAGCGCGGGCGCGATCGTCTCGAGCACGTTGGCTACGGCCTGGCGAACGCCCTTGCCGCCGTAGCGATCCTTCTCGTCGTCGCGCAGCTCGACTGCTTCGTGAGCACCCGTCGAGGCGCCCGACGGCACGGCCGCGCGGCCCACCGCCCCGGAGTCGAGGACGACGACCGCCTCGAGCGTCGGGTTGCCGCGCGAATCGAGGATCTCGTGCGCGTCGATGAACTCGATGGTGGTCATGCGGCCACCGGCGTCTTGTCGAGCAGGACGGCAATGCCAGGCAGCTCGCGACCTTCCAGGAACTCGAGCGAGGCACCGCCCCCGGTCGAGATATGGGTCATCTTGGACGTCAAGCCGAGCTCCTCCAACGCTGCTACCGAATCACCGCCACCGACAACGACTGTGACGCCCTCGTCCGCGTGGCGCGCCAGCTCGCGTGCGATTGCTCGCGTGCCGTCGCCGAACGTGGGCACCTCGAAGACACCGAGCGGGCCGTTCCAGAAGATCGTACGCGCGGGCTCGAGGGCCGCCTTGAAAGCCTCGGTCGTGTCCGGGCCGATATCCACCGCGGACCACGAATTCGGGATCTTGTTGACCTTGACCACCTTGTGCTCGGCGCCGCGGGTGACCTCCTTGGCCACCACCACGTCGGTCGGCAGCAGGAGCTCGACGCCCTTTGCCTCCGCCTTGACGAGGATTTGACCTGCGTCGTCGACAAGATCCTTCTCGAGCAGGCTCTTGCCGACCGTATAGCCCTGGGCGACGAGGAACGTGTTGGCCATCCCACCGCCGATCAGGAACGAGTCGCACAGCGTCATCAGGTTGTTGAGCACGCCCAGCTTCCCGGACACCTTCGCGCCACCGATGATCGCCGCGAACGGGTGCTCGACGTTTTCGAGCAGCTTCGACAGCGCCTCGATCTCGCGCTCCATGAGCAGGCCGGCGTAAGCCGGCAGGTAGTTGGTCACGCCGACGGTCGACGCGTGAGCGCGGTGCGCCGTGCCGAACGCGTCGTTGACATAGACGTCGCCGTAGGAGGCGAGCGTCTTGGCGTACTCGTCGTCGTTCGATTCCTCCTGCGCGATGGAAGCGCAGGTTCTCGAGCATCAACAGCTGGCCGGGCTTGAGCCGAGCAACGGCATCACGAGTGCCGATCCCCAGCGGATCGCCGGTGATCGGCACAGGCATCTTGAGCAATGCGCTCAACCATTGCGCGATCGGGCCGCAGGCGGGCCGATTCCACGACCTTGCCCTTTGGCCGGCCCAGGTGGCTCATCAGGATCACGGATGCGCCGTTGTCGAGCAGGTACTTGATCGTAGGCAAAGCGGCCCGGATGCGCGAGTCATCCTTGACCTTGCCGTCCTCGATCGGGACGTTGAAGTCGACGCGCATCAGGACGCGTTTGCCCTGCGGATCGAAATCCCGGACGGTCTGCTTTTCCAGTTTCGTTTCCTCGGGGGCTGTTCAGGCTGCTTGATCAGGTCGCGAGCGAGCGTCTGATCAGGCGGCGCCGGCGGCCTCCATCTGGCGCGTGCCGGCGGGCAGGCGCTCGGCCACGTACGCCGTCAGATCGGCAATGCGGCAGCTGTAGCCCCACTCGTTGTCGTACCAGGCGATGACCTTGACGAGATCGCCGAGGACCATCGTCGACCGGCCGTCGACGATCGACGAGCGGCTGTCGCCCTTGAAGTCCATCGATACGAGCGGCTCGTCGGTCACGCCCAGGATGCCCTTCATGCGACCGCCCTCGGCCGCGCGGAACGCGTCGTTGAGCTGCTCGGTCGTGGCCGGCTTCTCGAGCTGGGCAGTCAGGTCGACGACGCTCACCGTTGGCGTCGGCACGCGCAGGCTGAAGCCGTCGAACTTGCCCTTGAGCTCGGGGATCACCAGCGCGAGGGCGCGTGCAGCGCCGGTCGTGGTCGGGATGATGTTCAGACCCGCAGCGCGCGCGCGGCGCGGATCCTTGTGGGCTACGTCGAGCACGCGCTGGTCGTTCGTGTACGAGTGGATCGTGTTCATCAGGCCGCGCACGATGTGGAACTCGTCGTTGACGACCTTGGCCACTGGGGCCAGGCAGTTCGTCGTGCAGCTCGCGTTGCTGATGATCGTGTGCGCGTCGGGGTCGTACATCTCCTCGTTGACGCCGAGCACGATCGTGATGTCTTCGTTCTTGGCCGGAGCGCTGATGATGACCTTCTTGGCGCCGCCCTCGATGATGGGCACGAGCCTTCTCCGCGTCCGTGAACAGGCCGGTCGACTCGATCACGATATCGACGCCCGACGTCGCCCCACTTGATCGCAGCCGGATCCTTCTCCTTGAAGACCTTGATCTCGTGGCCGTCGACGATGAGCGAGTCGTCGGTGTGGTCGACCGTGCCCGGATAGCGGCCGTAGGTGGAGTCGTAGCGGAACAGCAGCGCGTTCATCTCCGTGTCGACCAGGTCGTTGATGGCGACGACTTCGATGTTCTCGGTCGCGCTCGATGATTGCCTTGAGCGACTGGCGCCCGATGCGCCCGAAGCCATTGATTCCGACACGGACAGCCATTTGACAGGGTCCTCCGATTCTGCCCGCGCGCCGCGGGTCCTTGCGCGACTCGCCCCTTCGGGTGTTGGCGCTGTCGACTTTGTTTGCTTGTTTCAGATCGTGCGTCGAGGCCCGATCGGGCAAAAGTGCCACATGGCCCGCCGCCGCAGCGTCCAAGATCAGTCTCTATCTTCGCCCACGCGGGCAAGTCGGGCCAGCGAGAGGGCGCCGATCAGCCCCACGTCATCGCCCAGCTGAGCGGGTACGACCTCGACGCGCGCGGCCTGACGGCGGAAGGCCAGGCGCTCGACTGCTTCGCGCGCGGGTCGAGCAGTCGATCGCCCTGGCCGATCGCGATCCCGCCACCGACCACGATTCGGGTCGGGTTGAACAGATCGACGATCGTGACAAGGGCAGCCGCAAACGCGCGCCGGGCACGATCCATGATCTGCGCCGCCGTCTGCATCGCCGGCGTCTTCGAGTGCGGCGACCTGCGCCGCGCCGATGTCGCCCAGTCCGCCTTCGCGAGCCGCGCGCGCGATGCCCGTCCCGCTGCTGATCGCCTCGAGGTGGCCGCGCGCGCCGCACCCGCACAGCGGTCCGTTCGATGTCGATCGTCAGATGGCCCAGCTCGCCGGCCAGGCCGTCGGGGCCGCGCATCAGCCGGCCGCCGATCACTACGCCGCCGCCGATCCCCGTCGAAACCGTCAGGTAGACGTAGTCGTTCACTCCGCGCGCGGCCCCGAACTCGCCCTCGGCGAGTGCCGCGACCTGCGTGTCACGCTCCAGGTGAGCCGGCAGGCCGACCGCCTTGCCCAGCGTCTGCAGCCAGTGGAAAGCCCCACAGCCTGCGATCGAGGTTGGGTGGATCGATCAGCACGCCCGTGCAATGGATCGAGCGGACCGGGCGCGGAGATGCCCAGTGCGATCGGCATCGCCCGCTGCGCCCGGCGCCGTGCTTCGTCCGCAGCGCCACGCAGCGCGCGGGCGGCCGCTTCGACCATTGCGTCGCCGGAACGCGGTGTCGGCTGCGCTCGCCGCGCAAGCAACGTGCCGTCCGGCAGGACCAGGGCCGTGCGCAGCTGGGTGCCGCCCAGGTCGAGTGCCAGGACGGGCGCCTGCCTCGACGGCTGGAGTCAATCGAACGGAATCAGAAAGGGGCCCCGGCGGAACCGGGACCCCTTCTTACCTCTCGAAATCCGTCAGGCGGCGCCGATGCGGAAAACGCTGTTGCCGCACTTGGGGCAGGTGCCCTTCATGGCCGGCTTGCCGTTCTTCATGGTGATCTTCTGCGGGTTCTTCATCTCGACCTTCATCTTGTCCCGCACGCAATAGGCTTCTGCCACCTCTCCTCCTTCAAGTCACTTTTCATGGTGTGGGAAGGGGTCGTTCGCCCCATCTCCACGCGTGTACTACGTTCAGGATGCCACGACTGGCGACCACAGGGAGGGCCGCCAGTGCACGATCGCCTCTTTCGGACCGCTTCGTCCATCTCCGCGAGCAGGCGCAGAGCCTCCAAACCCGTCTCGACGCACGCCGCTTCAGCGCGTTCGAGCCTGCTCGCCGTGCACGAACTCGCCGCGTCGTTCGCTGAGCGTAGGCGGTGCACACGACGCCCGCTCGGCAGCCGGCGAGACCAGCGAGAACGAGCAGCGCCGACGCTTCCATCTCGAAGTTGACCACGCCCTGGCGGGCCATCTCCTCGGCGAGGTCGGGATAGCGGATCGGAAGCTGCGGCGAGCCGCCGGCCCTGCGCCGCGTAGAAGCCAGGCGCAGTGGCAGTGATGCCCAGGTGGGCCGCGTGGCCGAAACGTGTGCGCGGCCTCGACCAGCGCCGCCACCGCGGCGTAGTCGGCCACGGCCGGATAGCCGTCGTGGACGAAGTACTTCGTCGTCGCCTCGAGGCGGACGGCGCCGGTGGTGATGACAAGGTCGCCGAGCGCAATGTCCTCGCGCAGGACGCCGCAGGAGCCGATGCGCATGAAAGTCGGGTGCTCGGTGATGGCCAGGATCTCGGCGATGACGATCTCGACGTTGTCTGTGCCAATGCCCGTCGAGACGCACGAGACGCGGCGGCCCTTGTACATGCCCGTCGCGGTCGCGAACTCGCGATGACGCTTCTGAAGCTCGACCGCGTCGAAGAGTGGCGGCGACCTTCGCCGTCCGATCCTGGTCGCCGGGCAGCAGGATGTACTCGGCCAGATCGCCGGGCCCAAGGTCGATGTGGTACTGGCGGTCCTCTTCGGCCAACCCGCCCGGTCGTCCGCGATGGGCACAAATTCCTCCTGTCTCGGCGCGCCCTGATAGCGGGCGCGCCGAGACGATATAGGGTCACGCTCGTTCGGAGCGTCAACCTCGACCGGCCGCGGCCCTGGTGCGTCCGATCCGCTCCTTCGCGCCGACCAGCAGCCTGGTTGAGAATCGCGATGAGCCTCGCTCGGCGTTCGCGCCCTGCGGCGGCCAGGCCGGCGAGCGTGCCGCCAACGAGCATCAGTGACAGCGTCACCAGGAGCAGCGGCGACGGCCCACCATCGCCGCCAGACATCGTCGATACATCGTCGATCGTGGCCGGCACGGCTGCCGCTGCTCGCGGGAGCGTGCTGTGCATCTGATGTCAGCCGATTCGCGTCAGCAGAGACGCGCGCCAGGTCGGCCGCGTTGTCGACCGTGATCGTGAGCACACCATCCGGACCGCGCGTGACCAGACCCACCACGTTGACAAGATCGCCCTGCATCAGCTGGCGGGCGATCAGCACCGCATCCTGTGTCAGCCTCACGACGATCTGACCGGTCCCGTCTTCGAGGGTCATCGTCTCGTCGACCACGGAGACGACGCGGCCGCCGATGCGGACTCTGCGCCGACGTGAGCGGCCAGCGAAGAAACGACGGCATACGTCGCATCGCTCGTGGCCGCGGCTCCTGCCGACCCGGGCGCGCCAGTCGCGTCTGCTGACGTCGACGAGCCACCGTCACCGTTGCCGCTCGCCGGCGGCCGAGATGTCTGGCTCAGGCCTGAGGCAACCGGCCGGGCGCTGCCCGAGGGTCTCGGCAATGGGCTGGGCGTGACGCTGCCAAGCGAGATGTCGCCGGCGTTGCGCGGCACAACTGCCAGACGCTGATCTGTGGCCGTCGGGTATGCGCGCTTGACGATCCCGACGACTGTCGCCGCGCGGCCCTCGACCAGGGCCGTCGACGCGATCGCGCTGCGATCGAGGCCGACTATGGGAATGGACCCGCCGGAGACCGTCAGATCCGCGCGCCATGAGGCGCCGTCCTTCAGGACGTTGTCGACGATGCCCTGGACGGACACGAGCTGCCACTCAAGGCCGGCGGCTATGGGGGCGCCGCGAACGACCGATGTCGACGCCGTTCCCTGGCCGTTCGCGGCGAGCGAGGTGGCGCTCAGCTGGGGCGCTCCGTAGTAGGTGCCAATCATGCCGCTGACGCGCACGCGCTGGCCGACAGACACCGTCGTGGATGCGGGCAGGTGCACGAGGAGGGCCGCGGTCGAGTCCTGGATGGTGACGCGCTCGGCTGAGGTATCGAGCAGGCCGGGCTTGGTGGTCACCGCGCCTTCGATCGTGACGACCTGGCCCGGCCGTCGGAGGGCCTCGGAAATCGTGACGACCTGGCTCGGTGTGGCCGTCGGGCGGGGCGTCGCGCTCGGCCGCGGCGTAGCCGTCGGCTTCGGCGTGGCGGTGGGCTTCGGTGACGAGGTTGGCCTGGTAGTCGGCGTGGCCGTCGGCCTTGGGGTTGCGGTCGGCTTGGGAGTCGGTGTGGGTGCCGGCGCCGTTACGACGACATCGTCGCGCGTCCGGGGCCAGATGCGGTAGAGCGCCAGCCGGTCCGCGACAAGGCCCGTGACCTCGAGCTCCTCACCCACGGCGAAGTCGGATCTGGTCGTGCCGATCGGCTCATGGAAGTAGACCCGGCCCTCGCCGGATTGGTCCATGACGGTCAGCGTCAAGCTGCCGGACGTGCCGGCATCGATGCTCGCCACGACCACGTCGGCACGGGCGAGCTGGCCTTCAGTCGCCTCGCCGAGCTGCGCCAGCGCGAGGGTCACGGGCAGCGGCAGTGGCGCGGTGCCGACCACACCAACGCCGTTGGTTGCAGGTCGCAGCTCGAGGTTGCCGTACGGCGCGGCAACTCCGCCGACGACATCGACGACCGCTCCGGCAACGAGACCCGGCAGCGTCGGATCGGAAAGGCGGACATAGATGCCGCCCGTCGCGTCCTGGATGGCGATCGCAGAGCCGTCGAGGATCACGCCGGGCGCGGCCGTGACGGTGCCGACGACGTGGACAACAGCGCCGATCGGCTGCGTCCGGGCGACGGCGATGCTCAACGGCGCGGCGGTGGGTGTCGGACTCGGGAACGCGGTCGGAGCCGGCGTTGGCGACGCGGTCGGAGCTGGCGATGGGGTTGGCGTGGGTGCCGGGGTCGGCGTCGGCGTGAGCGTGGGCGTCGCCGTGGGCGGAGCGGAGATCAGCTGGATATCGGCGGCGGATCGCAGGATGAGTCGGTAGACAGGCGGGTCGTCCGACATCTGGCTCAGCACTCCCACGAGTCGAGCTCGCGAGCCCACAGCCAGGTCCGCGCTGCTCACGCCGCTGGCTACGGGCGCGAGCACTGGTAGCCGACCGGAACCATCGTCGATCACGGTGAGCAGCCCGTCCGCACCGGTGCCTGGCTGGGCCACGAGCGTGCCCTCGACCGCGATCAGCCGTGCTTCCATCGGCTCACACGCCAGTCCAGTGGCGATCTCGGCCATGTTCGGTTCCGTGTACGTGCCCAGGAAGATGAGCTCGGAGGATTGGGCAACCGAGATTGTCAGCTCGCCAGTGACGCTGCCGATCGTCCCCAGAGCGTCTATATCGGCTCCGATTGGCAGGAGCGGCGGGTCGAAAGCGGTTTCGACCGAGATGCCGCCTGTGCTGTCGGAAAGGTACGCACGGCGGCCATCGGCGAGGAGTCCGAAAGGTGTCGTCAGCGTGCCACGCACCCAAAGCATCGAATCGAGCGGCGCCGTGCGCGCGTCCCAAATCGATAACAACGATGGTGCCGGCGTGGGGTCGATGGCCGGCGTGGACGTACCGGCTGGGGACGCTTCGGATTCCGGAGTCGGTGACGGCACATCGGTGACGCACGCAGGCGTTGGCTCAGGCGCAAAGGTCGGCACGGGGCTCGGCGCGGGCGGCTGCGCCGGAACCGCATCAGCTGCCGTGGACTGGGCGACCGGCGCAGGGTTGACGAACGCATCTGCGGAGCTGTCGTTCGTGTCGACGCCGTTGCCCGAGGCGCCGCCCGGCGCGCGCTCCAGGCTCGACGCCGCGGGCGGTGCCGCGCCGGGCGTCCCTTCGACGAACGCGCTCGACGCCTCCCCCCAGCTGAGCGAATCGATCACCGTCGAGCCGATTACCCGCAGGACCATGCTGCCGCCAGCCGCGGACAAGCCGCCGCTGTACAGACCGTCGGCGCCTGCTGCCCAGACACCGGACGAGTTGGCAATCAGCAGGTGGCGATGCGCGGGCAGCACGAACGAGTCCCACGACTGCTTGCGTGTCACGGTCGAACCGGTCGAGCTGACATAGACAAGCTCAAGGCCATCGAGGTCGAGCGACGCCTCGGACGCGTTGTAGATCTCGACGAATTCGTCCGACGCGCTGACGCCGCCGGTCACGACCTCCGAGACGAGCAGGCCGGTCGAAGGCAGCCAGCTCACGCCGGACGGCGGCGACACATCCGGCCCGTTAGCTGGCACGAGCGCGTGAACGGTCGTGGAAGTGAGCATCAACCCGAGCAGAGCAAGAACAAGCGTCGCACGAACGACGCGCGCGACGCGCACCTGAACCATCACCATCCGCCTCCGGTGCATGGCGGGATGCGGGCGACGTGAAGTGTCGGGGCAGCGACTTAGCTGGTGCTTATCTCGTGCCTGGCGGCCGCCTGATTCGGTGCGTGCCGGTGGCCGAAGGGCGCAGTTGCGCTACGATGGCCCGACCGCCTTCACAGATAGCAGGAGTCCGCTTTGGCACGCGCCAAGAACACATCGCGCTCAGAGGCTCGCCGACGTACGCGCGAGCAGGAGCGCGCCGAGCTTGCAGCCGAGCAGGAGCCAGAGGACGGCGGGGAGGAAGTCGAGAACGACACTCCGGCGCGACGGCCGCGAGGGTCGTTATTCAAGTTCCCGGATATCCGGGGCGACCTGCGCGGCCTGCCGGACATGTTCCGCACGCGGCGCCTGCTGTGGCTGCCTTTCATCCTCTCGCTGGTGGGCTTCCTGCTCGCGGTCGGCTTCGACTCCGTCCCAGCTGACTTCCAGCCATACGTCGGGCTCTACTTCCAGTGGTTCTTCAACCCGCTGGCGCTATTCACCTACTTCATCGCCGGCTTCCTTGCGCCACGCGCCTCGTACCTCGTTGGCGCGATCGTCGGACTGTTCACCGGCCTCCTGATCCTGCTGCTGATCGCGATCGGAGCAACCGGCGCCTTCGGCGATACGACGATCTCGGACATGGCCACGGTTGGCGTCTACGTGATGGTTGAGACGCTCGTGCTGGGCATGTTCGCCGGCGGCTTCGCAGGCTGGTATCGCGACATCCTGCGCAACATGCAGACGCGCAGCCGCGAACGACAGGTGGAGCGTGAGGAAGCGGCCAAGGCGCGGCGCCGCGACGAACGCCAGGAGGCACGACGCTCGGCCAAGGGCAAGCCCGCCGGCTGAGCCCGGATCTCCGATCAGCCCACGCGGCGCATGCCGGCGTGGCCCATGTGCCGCACGCCCTGGGGCGAGCTTGGGCCGCCGGCCGGTCGAGCCATCTCTGACAGCGATTCGACCCGATCCGCGATCAGGTTGACGACGTTCGATTCGCGCTCGAGGCGGCCCTCGACGTAGAGCAGCGCGTGGCGACGGACGGTCGAACGGAAGCGCGCCCAGGTATCCGGCCAGAGGGTGACGTTGACCATGCCCGTCTCGTCCTCGAGCGCCAGGAAGACCGTGCCGCGCGCGGTCATAGGGTGCTGGCGCGTCACGACCAGGCCGCCGATCCTGACCCTGCCCGGCCTTGCATCGGCCAGGTCGCCGGCACGCAAGGCGCCCAACTTATCGAGTGCGGGACGATAAAGATCGATCACCTGGTGACGGGCATCGAGCGACAGGATCGCGTACGAATCGCCCAGCCGTTCGAGCTCTGATGGCGGCCGCAGGTCGGGCGCGTCGGTCGGAGGCAGGCGCAGGTCGAGCGTCCTCGCCACCCTTGTGGCGGGTCGGGCGCCCGTCTTGCGCGCGCTGCCGGCGACCTCGCGCAACTGCCACAGCAGCCTGCGCCGCGGCTCGCCGAGCGAATCGAGCGCGCCGCCGCGGATCAGCCGCTCGACGATCTCCTCGGTCAGCTCCGTGCGCGCGACGAGATCGGCCAGTGACGTGAACCGGCCGCCGCGCGCCACCTCGGCATCGAGCGCCTCCCCTTCCGTCTCGCCGATGCCCTTGACGAGGTGGAGGCCCAGGCGGATGCCGTAGCCCTGCGCAGTCGGCGCTGCCCACCGGTCGCGTGCCGCGCGGTCGGGCACGACACAGGCAGAGGACTCGACCACTTCCGGTCGCTGGTCGATGCCCGCGTCCGGCGGCAGTGGCTCGTCGGACATGGACACCCATTCGGTTGTGGACCGGAAGCGGCTCCTGTTGATGTCCACTGGCAATACGGCGACGCCGTGGCGCTTGGCGTCATTGATCAGCACCTCTACCGGGTAGAAGCCCATCGGCTGGGCGTTGATCAGCCCGGTCACGAACTGGGCCGGGTAGAAGAGCTTGAGGAAGGCACTCTCGTACGCGGTGCGCGCAAAGGCGGCGGCGTGGCTCTTGTTGAAGCCGAAGCTGGCGAAGGCCGCGACCTGGCGGAAGAGCTCCTCCGCCTGGTCCGTGGAGAGGCCGTTGCGCTCGATGCAGCCGTCGACAAAGCGCTGGTGCAGCTTCTCCATCTCGCGGCTCGAACGCCACGTGCCCATCGCCCTTCGGAAACCGTCGGACTCTGCCGCGCTGAAGCCGGCGACGTCGATCGCGATCTTCATCACCTGCTCCTGGTAGAGGATCACGCCCATCGTCTCCTCGAGCGCCGGCTGGAGGCTGGGATGGAGATAGGTCACCTCTTCCTTGCCCTGCCGTCTGCGCAGGTACGGATGGACGGCGTTGCCCTGGATGGGCCCGGGCCGGATGATCGCCACCTCCACGACGAGGTCGTCGAGCGTCGTGGGCCGGCTGCGCGGTAGCGTCTGCATCTGGGCACGCGACTCGATCTGGAAGACGCCGACGGTGTCCGCGGCCTGGATCATGCGGAAGACCTCGGGGATGTCCTCTGGTAACCGGTCAAGCACGACATGAACTGCGCAATCCTGTGCGATATCCCTCAAAGCGTCGTCGATCGCACTCAGCATTCGCAGACCCAGAAGGTCCAACTTGATGAGTTTGATGGTCTCTATGTCGCGTTTGTCGTATTGAACGACGACACGACCAGGCATCGTGGCCCTCTCGAGCGGCGCGATGTCGATCAGTGGCGCAGCCGTGATGAGCATCCCGCCGGTGTGAATCGACAGATGTCGGGGAAAGCCGTCAATTCGGCCGGTCAGCTCCAGCCACCGCTCCCAGGGCGACATGCCGACAGTCGACGGCCTGTCCGCGACGGTCGCCGTGGCCGGGGCGACGGTTGCCGCGGTCTGGGCGACGGTTGTCGCGGCCTGGGCCACGCGTGTGGCTGTCGTCTCGGTCGCTCCTGAAATATCGGCACTATCTGTAATCCGTGGCGCAATGACCAGCTCGGCAGGCTCGTTTACCGGGACCACAGCGTGAACCATCCTCAAATGTGGCTGTCGAACGTCGTCCTGGCCCCCGCCGGCCTGGTTTGTGCTGCTGTTTACCGATAGTGCCTGTACGCCGTCGGGCAACCCGGGCGCGCCGTGGGGATCCGGATCGATGGGCCGCGGCCGACGCACGAGCGCTGGATGTGTCTCGCCGTCCGCCTCGAGTGCATCGCGCTCGGCCTCGCGCCGCAGCCAGCGCACCGAAATGGGCGTGTCGCCCGGGCCGCCCTCGTCGTCGGACGTGCCGCGCGGCGTCCGCCCGGGCCGCTTCACGTCGACCGGCGCGAGCGGCGCAGGCAGGGACCCGGGCAGCGACCCCGGCAGCGCTGCCCGGCCACGGCCGTCGTTGAGCTGACCCATGCCATCGACGAAGCCACGCTCCTCGGCGAGCGCCGCGGACACGACCGCCGAGACCGACCCACCGACTGCCCCACCCGCGGCCGGGGAAGGCGTGAAGAACTCGGCGAAGCCGCCCTCGGCCTCCAGATCACGCCGGACCATGACCGAGTCGTACGTCTCGAGCGCCTTTGCCACCCGATCGACCAGCGGCCGGGGGAAGCCCAGGGCATAGCCCACCTCGCGCACCGCCGAGCGCGCTCGGTACGTGACGAGATTGCAAACCATGCCGGTGTGCTCGGGCCCGTAACGCTCGTAGCAGTACTGGATGACCTCCTCGCGCCGCGACGAGGCAAAGTCGATGTCCACGTCCGGGTACGACGTGCGACCCTCGTTTATGAAGCGCTCGAACAGCAGGCGGTGGCGGATCGGGTCGACGCGCGTGATGCCCAGCACGTAAGCCACGATCGAATCGCCCGCCGAGCCGCGACCCTGGGCCGGGATGCCGCGCTCACGACAGAAACGCATGATGTCCCAGCAGATCAGGAAGAACTCGGCCAGGCCGGTCCGCTCGATGACCTCCATCTCGTGCGCCAGCTGCTTGACCACCGCCGGCTTCAACGGGTGGTATCGGGAGCGCATCCCGGAATGGCACAGCGTCTCGAGATACGAGAACGCCGTCTCACCCGAGGGGACGGAAAAGCCGGGAAAGCGGTACTGCTCGAAGTCGAAGTCGACCGAGCAGCCGGCGGAGATATCCGCCGATGCACCGATTGCCTGCAGCCACGCCTGCGCAACGCGTTCGCCCAGCGCACCAGTCGCCGGTGGCAGCGCCGCCAGCTGCTCGGCTCCCTTGAGGTAGTACTCGCCATTCGGCCGGCGCAGGTGGCCGCTCTCCTCGAGCGGCTGGCCGTGGCGGATGCAGACCAGCACATCCTGCAGCTCTCGGTCTGCGGCCATGCGCGTAGTGCGCGTCGTTGGTCACGACGAGCGGCAGGCCCAACTCGTCGGCCAGGAGGACGGTTTCCGAGACGAGCCAGTCGTCGTCGGGCAGCAGGTGGTGCTGCAGCTCCAGGTAGAACGTGTCAGGAAAGATCCTCGCCAGCCGGCGCGCGGCGTCCATTGCCCCTTCCCGGTCGCCGGCCAGCAGCCGCCGCGCGATCTCGCCGTGGCGACAGCCTGACAAGGCGATCAGCCCTTGGGTATCCGCGCGCAGGCGCTCGTGATTGAAGCGCGGCGCGCCCTTCGTGCCGGCCAGCTGAGCGTTGCTCGCAAGACGGCACAGGCTGCGATAGCCGGACATGTCGCGGGCGATGAGGACGAGGTGCGGCCCGAGCTCGCGCGCCCGAACGCCGCGCATATCCTCGCGCCTGGGCTCGCGATGCCCGGGTGGACGAGGGCGCTCGACCGTCGGTCGGACGGCGCGGCCGTCGAGTTGCGGCTCCGGGCTGACCGAGCCCGCGGAACCTGCGGGCACCGACCCTGCGCCGGGCTTTGATCTGCCACGCGTCGGTCGCCTGCGCGGCGGGAGGACGACGCCAGCCGCGTCCGGCGCGACCGGATCTAGCAACTCGATCTCCATGCCGACGATCGCATTGAGCCCCGCCTCGTGCGCCGCCGAGGCGAAGCGCACGGCGCCATAGAGGCCCTGGTGGTCGGTCAGGGCAAGGCCGGTCAGGCCCAGCTCCAGCGCACGTTCGACCAGATCCTCGACGCCCGAGGCGCCATCAAGAAACGAGAAGTTGGAGTGGCAATGCAGCTCGGCGAAGGCGTCTGGCACTCGGGCGATAATAGAACGTCTGTTCTAGTTGGCAAGAGGCGCGCCCGTGCAGAAGGAGCGGCGCACGGCGCGACGATACGTGCAACGATTCGGCACACATGCCCTTGCCGTTCAACGTGCCAGCTGTGCGCGAGTCATGACGCCCATCCGCCTCGCCCTGCTGGGCATCTCGCTCGTGCTCCTCGTCGGCGCCATGTGGCTCGTCTTTGTCGGCCTTCCCAACCAACCGGCGCCGCTTCCGACCGACGTCGCCGGCGCGCCAACCCAGGCGGCCGACTCGCAGTCGCCGTCGTCCGGGCAATCTCGCAGGCGCACCGTCGGCATCCGGCTCCGAACGCCACGGCCGGCCCATCGGCCGCACCTACGCCGCTCGACCCGCTGCTCAAGGAGATCCCAGCGCACAGCGTCGACCCGAACCAGCTGACCGGCTACATCTGGCCGGTGCGCCACGCGTTCATCACTACTCGTTTCGCGCCACTCCCGGCCACGGACGGCGGCTTCGTCATGATCGACGGCCTCTCGTACCACGACGGCATCGACCTCGCCACGCACTGCGACGACAAGGTCCGCGCTGCGCACGACGGCACGGTCCTGTACGCCGGGCGCGACTTCGATCCCTACCTCGGCTACCAGGGCAACGCCGAAGCGATCTACGCGCGCCTGCAGCGGCTCGGGCGGACGAATGACCAGCCGATCGTCGTCGTCATCGACGACGGTAACGGCTATCGCAGCGTCTACGTCCACCTCAACGAGGCCAAGGTCGAGGCCGGCACACCGGTCCTGGCGGGCGACGTGATCGGGCTGGAAGGGGCAACCGGCTTTGCCAATGGCTGCCACCTGCACTTCGGCCTGATCCGCATGGATGGCGCGTGGCAGCCGGTTGTGGCGAGGCTGCTCCAGTTCGGCTACCCGCCGCTCGTGCGCGAGCGGATGAACCCGCTCGATGTCCTGCCGTGGGGCGATCCGGACGCGCCGCAGCGACTTCAGGACAAGGTCAATCCGCCGTCGCCCAGCCCGGAGACGTCGTTCAGCCCAGAGATGTCGGCGTGCCCGGCTCCCTCCGAGGCGGCACCGAGCGGGAGCCCGACCCAGTCACCTGCTGCGCCCGGCGAAAGCCCGAGGTCGTTGCAGCCACGCCGAATGAGTTCGATGCGTCACAGGCACGGCCGCCGGCCGTCCAAGAGACGATGAAACCGTGCGGGCTGCCTTGCCGCTGATTCGCGTCTTCATCCTGGCCACGATCGTGATCGTGCTGATCATGGTCGGCCTGCCCCAGACTGCTGGCGGCGGCCGCAGCAGCAGCGGCCCCTTAGATCGCACCCGGGCGACCCGCTCGGATGCTGGACTGACGCCGCACAGCCGTCACGCCGTATCCTTGGCTGGATGCGCCCGCCCAGGAGACAGATCCTCGCCGCCGCGTTGCTCGTGCTTGCACTCGCCAGCCTCGTCGTTGTGATCGTCGTCCTGACCGTCCCGCCCGGCGGTCCGCCGACTCTTCACTGACGGTTGTGGAGACCGCGTCACAGGCCGCGCACCCGCATCGTCCAAGGTTCGACGACACGGTCACGACCCGGCTCGGCTCCTCCTCTCCCGGACCGGCGAGACCCACTCCTCCGTGCTCGGCCCCGGGATTTGCCCGGGGCCGAGGTGTGTCCGGGCGGCGCTCAGTCGTAGACACGTTCGAGGTGCCAAGTTCCATCGACGCGGTCCAGATAGACCAGCGCCAGCAGATGCGCGTCCGACGAGCTTGTAGTAGTCCCGACTGACCGGCCGGCGCCACCACGCCTCCTCGATCCGCCAGCGATTGCAGACCTCGACCTGTTCACGTGCCGCCGCCCCAGCGCAGACGGCTCGGTTGGCCGCTCGCGTCGAGATCGACATCGATCAACGGGTGGTGGCCGAGCAGCCTCGTCATTGCTTAAGTGGCGAGGCTAAGTGGCGGGCACGAACTCGGTGCGCGCCTCCGGCACGACTGCTTCCGGATCAAGCGTCTTCGCACGCAGCACTCGATCCGCGCCGAACCTGAGCGAAAGGCCGACGAGCTGCCAATCGAGCCGCCCGGCGCGCGCGAGCTGTGGCGTGAACAGGCCCAACTGCTGGCCTGCCTCGACCTGCTCGCCACGCAGCTCGAGCGCGAGCCGGGTCACAGGCGCGGCTGGCGGCGAACCCGCCAGCCGCGCGAAGAGCAGGCGCTCCAGCAGATCCGCTGCGGCCGCGGGCTCCGGCAGCTGCTGTTCGAGGACGAGCGGCCCCAGCCGGGCCGGCTCGAGCTCGAGCGTCATCAGCGCGCGCGTGGCGCCTGCGCCACGCGCGCTCAACTGCTCGCACAATGCGCCACACAGGTTGTGGAGCAGGAAGCGCAACGGATCGAGCGTGTCGACCGGCGGCTCGAGCTCCGCTTCGGCGCGCAGATGCTGGACCGGTCTCCGTGGCCGCAACGGCCGGCCGTCCATGCCCCGCGCCAGCTGGTGGAGCAGCTCGCCGTGCGCGCCGAAGCGCGCCACGACCGCCGACGCGGGCAGCGCTGCGAACTCGCCGATGCGCGTCAGGCCAAAGACGCGCAGCCGTTCGCGCGTGTCGTCGTCCGCGGGCAGCAGCATGATCGGACAGCGGCGCCAGGTATGCCGCCTCGCTCGCCGCGTCGCCGCGGTCGATCTTCTCCAGCCGGCCCCTGCCGACGACCGCGGCGACCTGCGCACCGAAGCGCGTGTTGCCGATGCCTACCCGGGGCCGGCCGGGCAGGAGGTCGCGCACCACCCCTAGCACACGCTCGACAAGCCGCTCGTCGTCGCCCCACAGTCGATGCAAGCCCTCTATGCCCAGCAGCACCTGGCCAAAGGCGCGCGCGTCAGGGTCCGCGTCCGCCTCTATGCCCGGCGTGAACGCGGCCAGTGCATCGAGTGCGCGCTCCAACGTGCGCGCGTAATGCTCACGATCGGCGGCCATGAAGTGCGCCTCGGGGGCCAGTCGATGAGCCGTCCCGAGCGGCTGTTCGCGGCGCACGCCCAAACGGACCGCCGCTGGGCTCGCGTCGAGCACCGACGCGTGCTCCCAAGGCTGTCCGCCAATGACCACCAGGTCCGGCAGCGGCGCCGATGCGCGGGCCGCCTCCAGCCGATGGGGAAGATGAGGCCAATCGAGATATAGAAGTCGCATTCAGGGGGCACGCCTTCCGCGTCTTCGCTTGGGCCGCCCTATTGGGCGCCCGAGTTGCTCAAATGAGGGATCAGGCGATCGCAGTCCTCAGGTCTGTCGCGTCGGCAGCAACTGATTGATCGGCCGTGGCGTAACGCTCGAGCGCGATCGCGTGCTCTCCGTCCGACAGGTAGCGGATCTCGATCTCCGTCTGCCGGCCGGGCAGTCCGAAGCGGCTCTTGGCGACGTTGACCGCCACCCGGCGGCCGATCACGTCGCGTCCGGCGCGCAGCCAAGCAAGCTGCTCCAGCTCCAGGCGCAGGCCGACCGATTCAGCCAACGCACTGTGGACGGGCGCGGCCAGGTTGACCGGCTCGAGCACGATCATGCGCACGTTCGACCGCCGGGCATGAGCGGCCAAACGGCGCAGGGCGGATTCGTGGCTGGCACGCAGTCCTTCCGGCAGGTCGATGACGAGCAGATCGACTTGGCGGCCGGAGACGAGCGCCGCAGCCAGCGACCAGCCCTCGTCAATATCCTGCGGCCGGCAGACGAGCAGCCATTGCAGGTCAACGCCGCGCGCCGCTGCTTCGAGCGGATCGAAGATCCGGCACAGATCCAGGAATGCGACGATCGCGCCGCGCGCCTGGGCCTGGGCAAGGCAGTGCAAGGCGAGCGCAGTCTTGCCGCTTGATTTCGCGCCCCGAAAAGAGGCGCTCACACCGCGCGGCAGACCACCTGTGCCGAGCAAGGCATCCAGCCGGGCAAAGCCGGTGGACACGATCTCGTCACTGCTGTCGTCTACGTCGGCCGGCGCCTGGGCTTGGGCATCAGCCGCAGGAACGCCGAGGCCGACCTTGACTGCCGCGCTTCCCCAACGCGACTCGAGCCGGGCGAGAGCCGAGCTGAGTGCAGGTTCTGCGGACATCTGCCGATGATAGAACAGATGTTCTAATCGTCAATAGGAAGCGCACGCCGGGCAAGGCCTCGTCTACGATCGCGCCGGTGTCCATCGACAACTACATCCCGCCCCAGCCAGTCAACCGCGGACCGTCGCGGATGCTCGTCGGCGGCGCGATCGCGATCGTCGTCCTGCTCGCCGCGATCGTCGTCCTGCTCGTGCTCAACCTGCTCAAGGGATCACCCAGCGAGACGCCCGAACCATCGGCCAGCACACCGATCGCCACGCAACGCCCGACCGCCACGGGCAGCCCGACCGCCAGCGCAGGGCCGACCAGCAGCGCAGAGCCGACCAGCAGCGCAGGGCCGACCGCCAACCCGGCCACGACCCGACCAACGGCGCCCGGCACACCGGCCACCGGCTACGAGGCATTCCTGTTGCACATCCCCGAACAGATCCGCTCGAGCTGCGTGCAGGGAACAGGCAAGGCCCAGACGTTCCTGTTCAACGCGCTATGCACCTCGCCCAGCGGCTTCGAGGTTGCCTACTCCCAATACGCCGACGCGATCGGCATGGATTCAGACTACGAGCAGCTCTTCGAGGCCCAGCAGATCGACCGCGACAGTGGCTCATGCGAGGACCACGCAACCTGGCCGGCCGAGGGTGCATACCAGGTTGAGGGCTCGCCGGCGGGCAGGCGACTGTGCATCGATGTCGAGGGCGTGCCCTCCATCTACTGGACCGACGATCGGCTGATCATCCTGAGCAATGCGATGAGCCCCACGGGCAACGCCGCGGGGCTCATCGAGTTCTGGACAAATGAGGCGGGGCCGGTCCAGTAGGGCTGGCGCCGCCTGGCGCTTACATGGTTGTGGACGGCTCCGTCACGGCATCGCCGTTGGACAGGCTGGGGATGTCGATCTGCGGCTCGTGCGAGCCCGTAAGCGGGCTGCCGTCATCCTCGATCGGCTCGATCGCCGGTCGCTCGGCGCGGTCCTTGATGCCCAGCATCTGCTTGCGCGCCATGAGCACGATGCCCGTGCTCATGAGCTCCTGCATCAGTGTGGCCGACGGCATCTTGCCGCCCTGTGCCTTGACGCGGAAGCGCTCGACCAGGCGAGTCTGGCCGTCGTCGGTCGGGTTGAGGATGAACGCCCACGAGGCGCTGAAGTCCGGGTATGAGCCACGGCCGAACTGACCGCGCTTCGGCGCCGCCTCGGCCAGCTGCTCATCGGTGACGAGACCGGCCGCCTTGGCCTGGCGCTCCATGATCGCGGTGTCGGTGAAGAGCACGAGGCCCTTCTCCGGATCGACCGTGCGAACCTCGAAGCCGCCACCGTTGTAGATGGGCATGACCTCTCCCGGCTCGAGCTTCTGGAACTCTGGCAGGATCGCGTCGGCGCTCTTGTAGCGCTTGTCCATCGACTCGAAGCTGTACCAGCCGGCGCGTCCGAAGCCCATCTGGACAAGCCACGGCCAGACCTGTGAAACGGGCGCATCGATGGTCACGCCGCGGGTCTCGGTCGCCATCGGCTCGGGGATCAGGTCATCGCCGGGCAACGGCGCTTCGGCCTCGACCGGGTCTACCCCCCACGCCTTGATGCGCGGCCGGAATACGAACAGGTATGTGAGCGCCAGCGACGCTACGGCGCCGACGAGAAACAGAAAGACGGCACGAATGAGACGCATGTTTTACCTCCACGGCAAGGTTGTCAGCAGCACCTCCCGGCCATAAGAGCCGAAGGTCACCAACCCACATTTGTGAGAGTTCAAGCCTAGCGGCTGAGGCAATCCACTGGTTTGTGCGCCACCGTGCTGATGGCTCGGCTGAGGGCTCGGCGCGCCCCTCGTCGGTATACTGGCCGCTCCCGTGGGGATGTAGCTCAGCTGGGAGAGCACTGCGTTCGCATCGCAGGGGTCAGGGGTTCGAGTCCCCTCATCTCCACCATCGTTTCACGCGGAGCGCAGCGTCAGGCCACGTAGCGGGCGAGGTGCTCGCCGGTGAGCGTGTCATGCGCCGCGACGAGGTCGGTGGGCGGACCTGAGAAGACCAGCCGTCCGCCATCGTGTCCGGCCCCGGGTCCCAGGTCGATGATCCAGTCTGCGCGAGCCATGACCGCGAGATGGTGTTCGATGACGATCACCGATTTGCCGGCGTCCACCAGGTGATCGAGTAGCGCGAGCAGATGCTCAACGTCCGCCAGGTGCAGACCCGTCGTCGGTTCGTCGAGGACGTAGACGCTGCCGGCCGTGCCCATCTGGATGGCCAGCTTGAGCCGTTGACGCTCGCCCCCGGACAGCGTCGTCAGCGGCTGCCCGAGGCCGAGGTAACCGAGACCGACGTCCGCCATTCGTCCGAGCACTGCCCGAGCCGCCGGGACCCTGGCGTCACTGCCCCCGAAGAATTCGAGTGCTTCGCCAACCGACATCGCCAGCACCTCGCTGATATCCCGGCCTCCGAGCCTGTATTCGAGCACAGCGGCGTCGAAGCGCTTGCCTCCACACTCCTCGCACACCGTGGCGACCGCTGCCATCGTTGCCAGGTCGGTGTAGATGAAGCCGTTGCCGTTGCAATTGGGGCAGGCGCCTTCTGAGTTCGCGCTGAACAGCGCAGGCTTGACGCCGTTGGCCTTGGCGAACGCCGTGCGAACCGGGTCCAGGAGCCCCGTATAGGTCGCCGGGTTGCTGCGCCGGGAGCCCCGAATCGGCGTCTGGTCGATCGAGACAACGCCAGCATCCTTCGGCATGGAGCCGTGGATGAGCGAGCTCTTGCCCGAGCCCGCCACTCCAGTCACGACGCACAGGACGCCCAGAGGGATGTCGACGCTGACGTCGCGCAGGTTGTGCAGCGTCGCGTTGCGGATCTCGAGAATGCCCGACGGCTTGCGAGGGGTCGCCTTCAGCGCGGCGCGGTATCCGAGATGTCGGCCGGTCAGGGTCTCGCTCGAGCGCAGCCCTTCGACCGTGCCCTCGTAGCACACCGCACCTCCGTCAGAGCCAGCTCCCGGACCAAGGTCAACGACGTGGTCGGCGATCTCGATCACTTCGGGTTCGTGCTCGACTACGAGCACGGTGTTGCCCTTGTCGCGCAGGCGCATCAGCAGCTGGTTCATGCGCTGTATGTCGTGCGGATGCAGGCCCGTGGTCGGCTCGTCGAAGACGTAGGTCACATCGGTCAGTGACGAGCCCAGGTGGCGAATCATCTTGACCCGCTGTGCCTCGCCACCCGACAACGTGCCCGACGACCGATCGAGCGACAGGTAGCCCAGGCCGATCTCGACGATCGAGTCGAGGGTCTGCATCAGAGCCGAGAGCAGCGGCGCCACGGACGGTTCGTCGAGGCTGCGGACCCATTCGGCGAGATCGCTGATCTGCATCGCGCACGCGTCGGCGATGTTGATGCCACCTATGCGCGAGGATCGTGCCGCTTCGCTCAGCCGGCTGCCGCCGCACTCGGGGCACGGGGCGAAAGTCGCGGCTCGGTCCACGAACGCCCGGATGTGCGGCTGCAGCTTGTCTCGATCCTTTGACAGCATCGACTTCTCGAGCTTCGGAATCAGGCCCTCGTAGGTCAGGTTCACGCCCTTGACCTTCACCTTGGTCGGCTCGCGGTACAGGAAGTCGTGGCGCTCCTGCTCGGTGTAGTCACGGATCGGCTTGTTCGGGTCGAGGAAGCCCGACTCGATGAAGATGCCCGTCGTCCACCAGCTGTCGACCTTGTAGCCCGGGATGGTGATCGCGCCCTCGGCGAGTGACTTCGAGTCGTCGAAGAGCTGCGTGAGGTCCAGGTCCGACACGGTGCCCATGCCCTCGCAACGCGGGCACATGCCACCTGCGCGGGTGCGTGCGAACGAGTGGGTCTCGGTCTTGCTGGCACCGCGCTCGACGGTGATCTCGCCCCTCCCGTGAACTGACGGCACGTTGAAGGAGAAGGCGTTCGGCGAGCCGATCTGCGGCTGGCCCAAGCGGCTGAACAGGATGCGCAGCAGGGCGTTGGCATCCGACGCGGTCCCGACGGTCGAGCGCGGGTTGCCGCCCATCCGCTCCTGGTCGACGATGATCGCGGTGGTCAGCCCCTCGAGCAGGTCGACGTCGGGGCGGGCCATGCTGGGCATGAATCCCTGCACGAAGGCGCTGTAGGTCTCGTTGATGAGGCGCTGCGACTCGGCCGCGATCGTGGCGAAGACGAGCGAGCTCTTGCCCGAGCCCGAGACGCCCGTGAAGACCGTCAGCCGCCGCTTCGGGATCTCGATGCTGATGTTCTTGAGGTTGTTCTCCCGGGCGCCGTGGATCCGGATCAGATCGTGCTGGTCGGCGATGCTCATCCCAGCCAAGTTAGCAGGGACACGCGGATCCAACGGCCGATCAGTCGAGCGCCGTCCGAACCTCGTCGTGGTGATCGCGCAGCCACTTTCGCGCCCGCGCCTGATCGGGAACATAACGCTCCACTAGCGCCCAGAATTGGCGGCCGTGGCCCGGTGCGCGCAGGTGCGCGAGCTCGTGGACGACGACGTAGTCGAGCACCTCCGGCGGGGTCAGGACCAGGCGCCACGAGAAGGAAAGCGAGCCGATGCGCGAGGCGCTGCCCCAGCGCGTGCGCTGGTCGCGGATCGAAACTCGTTTGTAGTCAATGCCCATTTCGGTTGCGCGCGCGGCGACGCGTTCGTTGATCGCCTCGCGCGCCGCGCGCCGCAGGCGACGTTCGAGAGCGGCGCGTTCCTTGTCCGTGGCGGCGCGAACGAGCTCGGGTTGACCGTTGATCGTCAGCACGCGGCCGTATGCCAGGGACGGGCGCAGCGCGAGAGCGCGCCGGCGCGCGGCAAGCCGTGTGACGTGGCGCTCGATCCACGGGACGTGGCGGCGCACCAGGTCGTCCGCATCGCGCGCCGGCGCGCGCGCCTGCAGGACGACGACCACGGCACCATCGTCCTGGATCGTGATGCGCGACCGCCGCGCTCGAGTCGAGCGACGCACCGTGTAGACGATCGTCGGCAGCCGGTCCGCGCTCACCAAGCGATCGTATGTCGCCGGCGGCAGCCCCAATAGCCGTCTACGCAACTGGTGCGTGTTAGGCGTGACTCAACGTGGTCAAGAGCTCAAAACGTGCCCAAATCCGCGTCCTGTGCGCACCCAACGCGTAAGCGGTGTCGGATCCGTCCATCGCGGACTTGCCCGTGCACCTACAACGCGTCGGGTGCGTAGATGAAACCGCTCGCTGCCGGATGGCGAAGGGCACCTCCCCTGCTAGAATCCGCGCTCGCTTGGGGCGATAGCTCAGCTGGGAGAGCATCTGCATGGCATGCAGAAGGTCCGGGGTTCGAGCCCCCGTCGCTCCACCATCTTTCCCTGGCCGTGGTGCAGGTGATGGTCGTAGCTTCAAGCACGTCAACCTCAGCTAGAACGAAACAAGCCAAGCGTGCCGTGGTGGGGCGCACCCTTGAGCTCGAGGCGATCGAGTCGGCCGTTGACAGCGCCCTCGAGTCGCTCGTCGGCATCCTGCTCGAGGGCGAACCGGGGATCGGCAAGACAACGCTGGTAAGGGTTGCCGCTGACCTTGCCGCCGCGCGCGGCATGTCGTCGGTCTACGTCGTCACCGACGAAGAGATTCGCGGCCCCCTGCTGATTGCCCGGGCGATCTTCGACAACGACGAGCTGCGCGCCGACATGTCGCCCGAGACCGGGGCATTGATCGACCGTGCTCGGAAGGCGCTGCGCGGCGAAGACGACGCCAGCATGGCCAGCATGCCCGCCGACGAACGCCTGCTGCGTGCTTTCGATATCTGCGCCTCGGCGATGCTCGCGATCGCGCGCGAAAAGCCCATGGCCCTGCTGCTCGACGACTTCCAGTGGGCCGACCAGGACAGCATCCGCCTGCTGCGCTACGTGATCCGGGCAAGCGCGTCAGCCCGCATCTATCTGATGCTGACGATCCGGCCGGAGGAAGCGGCGCAGGTCACCGAGATCGTCAACCTGCTGGCCGATCTGGAGCGCCTCGGCATTCTGCGCCGCCTGCGAGTCGAGCGGCTTCACCAGAATGAGACGGCGCAGATGCTGCGCAGCATCCTTGGTGGCGAGCCGAGCCCGACCACGGCCGCGACGATCCACGCCCAGTCCGAAGGCGTGCCGTTCATCATCGTCGAGCTGACGCGCACGTATCGCGAGGCGGGCCTGCTGCAGCCCATCGGCGGCACATGGAGTCTCGGCCGGCACGCCGAACGATTGATGCCCTCAGCGGTCCGGACTCTCATTCAGCGACGCTCTGCGCCGTTGCCGCCCGAGACGCGCGAGATCCTGGCTACCGGGGCCGTCCTTGGACGCGCCTTCAGGATCGGAGACGTGTGTGCGCTGCGTACCCGTCGCGGCGAGACGACCGCGTGTCAGCCGGAGCATGCCTTCGACTTGCTGCGACCGGCGCTCGCCGCGGGACTCATCTCTGAAGTGGGCGAAGACGCCAACAGGCACATGGCTTTTGCCCACGAGCAGGTTCGGACCTTCGCCCTCGAGGCGCTCTCTTCCGCCCAGCGTCAATCGATGCACGCCGCCATCGTCGAGTTGCTCACTGCCGACGGCGACCCCACTCCCGAGGCTCTTCCGGTCGTGGTCCGCCACGCGCTCGCGGCAGGCGACAGCGAGCTGATCGGACGCTACTCGCGGGATGCGGCGCGCGCTGCGCTTGCGGCCAACGCCCCGGAGGAGGCCCTGCGCGTGGTCGATGAGGCGCTCGGCTCCGTCTCGCACCCAGCCCAGCGCGTCGAGCTGCTGTGCATTCGTGACGACGCGCTGCTCGCGCTGGGGCGCACGACGGAACGACTCGAGGCAATCACCGAGCTGAGCGCGCTCGTCGAGGCGACCGGGGACAAGGAGGCGGAGTACGACGTTCAACTGCGCCGCGTCGCCGCCCTGCGCGGGGACAAACGGTACGAGGCGGCGGCCGACGCCGGCCGGCGGATCAGATCGAGAGCAGCCGCGGACGGCGATCGTAACGCGGAGCTGCGTGCCTGCTTCGAGCTGGGCCAGGCCTTGCTGCGCACGTCACTCGGAGAGGGCTACGCGCCCACGCCCAGCGAGTCCGACCTCGACGGGGCCGAGGAGGCATTCGAACGCGCGCGGGTGATTGCCGAAGAGGCGGGCTCGGACGCCCGGCTCGCCCAGGCGCTGCGCGAGCTCGGAGTGATCGGCGTAGCCCGGGTGCGAGCATGGTTCATGGGGCTCGCCGAACGCGGCGAACACCTGCCGTACCTGGTCAGGATCGCCAACGGCGAAACGATCCAGGACATCGAGCGCGAGCTGCCCATCCATGATCAGTCGCTGGAGGCTGAACGGCAGCTGACCACGGCCCTTGAGCTGTTCGAGAAAGTCGGCGACCGCCGTGGGGCCATGTCGGCCATCGTGGCCCTTGCCTATCTGAACTGGGGCACTGACCTGCACGTCGGGGCCAACCCAGCGCAACGATTCGAAGGCATCAGGCAGCTGGCTACGGCAGTCGCGACTCTCGTGCAGGGCAGCGCGCGCCAGGACGCAGAGGGCCAGATGCTCTATGGAGCGCACGTTTTCGCACGCGCGAAAGTGATCCCGGACCTGGCCCTCGAACGCGGCGAGGAGGCCTACAAATCAGCTCGCGCATCCGGCGACGGCGCGCTCGAGTTCCTTTCGGCGATCGGTCTGACGCACGTGCACCTGGAGCTGGACGACGTCGACGACGCGCAACGTTGGCTCGACCGCGCGGCTTCCTGTGCGGCAATCTCGCCGACACCACACCGTGCGCGGCGGGTGGCAGCGGCGGCGGCACTGATCGCCGGGGCGCGCGGTGAAACCGCGGCGATGGTTGCGGGGCTCCGGGAGGTCGCCACGATGGCGGCCAATCAGCGCCGACCCGCGGCGCAGGCAGAGACACTTGCCCAGCTGGCCATCGAGGCAGCCCGACTTGGCGCCGCATCCGGCGACGCCGAGCTGCTGGATGCCGCCACAGATGCGGCAAGCGAGGCACGCCGGCTCGCGGATCAGCTCCCCGGCCAACCGCCGTGGTCGGCGCAGGCAGATGCGGCCGAGGCGCGGGTCGCCATGGTGCGCGGCGACGGCGCCACCGCGCTCGAGCACGGCAGGAAGGCGTTCGCCTATCTCATGGGGGCGAGACGTGACGATCCGCACCTGGAGATCCTTATGCCGGCGGCGCGCGCGGTCCTCGCGCATGGCACCGAGCAGGAGCAGCACATGATCGGCAGCATGCTGCAGTTCTACGAGGCATTCGGAGCCGCGCGCATGATGGATGAGCAGATCCGGATGCGCTGGTTCCGTGGCCCAATCGGCAGGGAGCTGGTCGAGCTTGCGGGGCCGGCCAAGGAGCCGGCGGCCAACGCGCCGTCGCCATCCCAGCACGCGGAGCTCGACGAGAGTCAAGGGCGGCTATTGCGCATGCTCGTTCAGGGCCGCTCAAACAAGGAGATCGCCGAAGAGATGGGCCTCGATGAGGCGGGTGTGAACGGCGTGCTCAGCACCCTCTATGCGCGCATCGGCACGAGCTCGCGGGCAGAGACGACCGCGTTCGCGTTCCGCACGGTGTAGGCGATCATGGCCCTGCGCGTCAGCATAGACCGGCCGGTATGCGTCGGCGCCGGCAACTGCATCACCATCGCGCCGACCGTTTTCGACTGGCTCAAAGGCGACTTCGCCAAGGCCGACGTGATCGACATCGACAGCGTCGATGAGGAGGTGCTGCGCGAAGCTGCCCTGTCCTGCCCGACGCTGGCGATCATGATCGAGGAGGTCGGCGAGGTGCTCGCCTGGAAGCTGCCCACGCGGCGCGACGAGGCGCGCCGCGTGGTCAAGACGTTCATGTTCACCGACATCGTCTCGTCGACAAATTTCGCTGAGCTGCTCGGCGACGATGCGTGGTCGACGCTGCTGCGCTGGCACGATGAGACGTTGCGCGGCTTGTTCGCCACCCATCGCGGGCAGGAGGTCGTCGCGACCGGCGACGGGTTCTTCGTCGGCTTCGACTCGCCAGATGATGCACTCGAGTGCGCGGCCGCGATACAGCGCACACTCGCGGCACATCGACGCGAGCACGGCTTCGCGCCGCAGGTCAGGATCGGCATCCACCTTGCCGACGCAACGCAGGTCGGCCAGAACTACCAGGGCAAAGGCGTCAACCAGGCGGCGCGCATCGCCGCGATCGCCGGAGGATCCCAGATCGTCGCCAGCGCCGAGACGATGGAGGGCAGCAGGTACCGCACGTCCGACCCGCGCAGCGTCGAGCTCAAGGGCATCTCGCAGCCGGTCGATGTCGTCACCGTTGAGTGGCAGTAACAGTCCCGTCGCGCAGGGAGTACAAGGTTCGGTAAGATATCGATCTCATGGCTCGCGTAACGGATCGAATCGGCCGCTCGAGCGCCCGCCTCGCACTTAGCGGGGTCGCCGGCGCCTGAACGCGCGCCGCGTGACCCAGAACCCAGATCCGTCCCCACCCGCACTCCCAACGAGGGCATCGCCATGACCACGGAGCAGACGGCGCCTGATCGGCGCCAGCCATTAGCGAACACGGACGTTTCGCGTTCGCGAGACGCGTACAACCCGACGGAGATCGAGCCACGCTGGCAGGCGCGCTGGGAAGAGATCGGGCTGCACAGGACGGACCTCGAAAACGATCCGCGGCCGCCGTACTACCTGGTCACGATGTACCCGTATCCGTCCGGTGACCTGCACATCGGCCACTGGTACATCGTCACGCCCACAGACGCCATCGGTCGCTTCGAGACCATGAAGGGCAACAACGTCTTCTTCCCGATCGGCTTCGACGCTTTTGGGCTACCGGCCGAGAACGCGGCAATCAAGCATGGCGTCCATCCGCGCGAGTGGACGTACAAGAACATCGACAGAATGCGCCGCCAGTTCCGGACCATGGGTGCCCGCTTCGACTGGGACAAGGAGCTGGTCAGTGCCGACCCGTCCTACTACCGCTGGAACCAGTGGCTGTTCCTGAAGTTCATCGAGAACGGCATGGCCTATCGGCAGATGGCACCCGTCGACTGGTGCCCCAAGGACCAGGTCGTGCTGGCCCGCGAACAGGTGCTCGGATCCGATCGTGTCTGCTGGCGCTGTGGCACGCCGGTGATCAAACGAGACCTGGAGCAGTGGTTCTTCCGCACGACTACCTATGCCGACGAGCTGCTGGACTACGACGGCCTGGCCTACCCGACGCCGATCAAGGTCATGCAGACCAACTGGATCGGCCGCTCGGAGGGGGCCGAGCTGACTTTCACCGTCGCACCCGGCGAGCAACAGGCCGGCGGCCAGGAGATCCGCGTCTTCACCACTCGTCCGGATACGCTGTTCGGGGCGACGTTCATGGTCCTGGCGCCGGAGCACCCGCTGGTCGACGAGCTGACCGCACCCGATCGCCGCTCGGAAGTCGAGCAATACCGGTTCGACGCACGTCGAAAGTCGGAGATCGATCGCCTGTCGACAGACCGCGAGAAGACGGGCGTCTCAATCGGAGCGGATGCCATCAACCCGGTCAACGGCGAGCGCATTCCGATATGGATCGCCGACTACGTGCTGATGGGCTATGGCACGGGCGCCATCATGGCCGTGCCGGCGCACGACGAGCGCGACTTCGCCTTCGCCCAGCGCTTCGGGCTGCCGATCAGGCAGGTCGTCACGCCGCGAGGCGCAGTGTCGATGATCACCCTGTCCGAGGCATATGCAGCGCACGCCGCCGACGAGGTCCTGGTCAACTCAGGAGAGTTCAGCGGCATGCCCGCCCAGGAAGGCGGTCTGGCCATCGTCGCCAGGCTGGAGCAGGAGGGCAAGGGAGAGTCGGCCGTCACCTACCGACTGCGTGACTGGCTGGTTGGCCGTCAGCGTGGCTGGGGCGCGCCGATCCCGGTCATCTACTGCCAGGCTGACCCGTCGTGCGGCATGGTTCCCGTCCCGTACGAGGATCTGCCTGTCCTGCTGCCAGACGATATCGACAAGTGGCCGGCGCAGGGCAACCCGCTCGAAACGCACGAGGCTTTCCTGCACACCACCTGCCCCAAGTGCGGTGGCCCGGGGCGGCGCGAGACCGACACCATGGACACCTTCGTCGACTCGGGCTGGTACTGGTGGCGCTACCTGTCGGTGGGCAAGGAAGATGGCCCGATAGACAGGCGGATGGACGAGGTGTGGTGTCCCGTTCAGTCATACACGGGCGGTGCCGAGCACGCCGTTCTGCATTTGATGTATGCCCGCTTTTTCGCCAAGGCGCTCAATGACCTGGGTCTGGTCCACGAGCGCGAGCCCTGGAAGCGCCTGTTCAACCAGGGTCAGATCCTGGGCACCGACGGCGAGCGCATGTCCAAGTCGCGCGGCAACGTCCAGGATCCCGACGAGCTGGTCGCTCGATATGGCGCGGACACCGTGCGCCTGTTCCTGATGTTCATGGGGCCGTGGGACCAGGGCGGGCCGTGGAGCCCGACGGGCATCGATGGCATCTATCGCTTCCTGCGCCGGGTGTGGACCGTGGCGACGGATCCGCACGGGGTTGAGCCGGGTGATCGGGAGGGCGGCCGACTGCCAGCGGGCCAGACTGCGGCACAGGTTGCCGACGCACTGCGCCGCCAGGCGCACCGCACGCTGAAGAAGGTCACCGACGATCACGCCGACTATCACTGGAACACCATGATCGCGGCGCTGATGGAGCTGACCAACCGCCTCATCCGGCTGCGCGGCACGGACGTCGTAGACGAGCCGGAATGGGACGAGACGATCAAGCTGCTGCTGCTGATGCTGGCGCCCATTGCGCCGCACATCAGCGAGGAGCTGTGGAGCCGGCGGCTGGCCGCGGCCGGGACCGAGTGGTCGTCCATCCACACCCACGAGTGGCCGCGCTACGACGAGACGCTGATCGCGGAGTCGACCATCGACCTACCTGTTCAGGTCAACGGCAAGCTGCGCGACCTGGTCTCGGTGCCTGCCGGCCTGTCGGAGATCGAGATCGAGCAGATCGTCATGGCGCGCGACAAGATCCGAGCCCAGATCGAGGGCCAGGACGTGGTGCGCGTCATCCAGGTCCCGGGCCGGCTCGTGAACGTGGTGACGCGACCGCGCGCTTAGAAGTCGCACGCGCCCGGTCGTCAGTCGGTAGTCGCAGCCTGCTTCTGTCGCTCGCGGTGGCGGGCCGCCTTGGCCCGATTGCCGCAGCTGGACATGTCGCACCACTTGCGTCGGCCCGCGGGAGAGTTGTCTCGGAAGACCCAGCGGCACTCGTCGTTGGCGCAGATGCGCAGGCGTTCCTTGTCCTCCTGGGTCAGCTCGCGCGCGATCGCCTCGGACAGTCGCGCCAGTGCGCCATTGATCGGGTCGCCCTCGTGGCGATGGTCCAGCGACACGCCGTCGGCGGCGGGCACGAGCTCGTACACATACGGCGCCCGGAGGGCTCGATTTGCCTCGCGCAGGGCGGAGGCTGACGGCGGCCTTTTCTCGACAGCAGCGTCCAGAAGCTCGCGCAACGCGGCGCGGGTCTTCCGGATGCGCCGCAGGAGTCGTGCCGCTGCGGCGTCGTCCTCGCTGACCTCATTGACCAGGGCCGCAGCCGTCCCACTGTGAAGCAGAGCGTGCTGCTGGAACCAGTCAACCGCCACGCCGGCGCCGGTCAGATAGTCGCTCGGCCCGCTCTTCGAGTACTCGAGCGTGTTGACGAAGTCGAGCCCGTCCGAGAGGGACGCCTGGTGACCGTGGCGACCCTGCTCGGAGTCCTCGGCCGTGTGTTCTTCGGCATTCTCAAAAGTTAACAGAGTTTCCATTGCCGTAACTGGTTGTACACCATTGACAGGTTACGCGCAAGTGTCTAGACTGACGAAGTCAGGTAACCGCTTGAAGCGGGTGTAAGAGTTACTAAGAGGAAGGAGGAACCAGCCGTGTGGTATCAGTCCCAAATGCTGCTGAAGGATCGCCAGGAGCATCTCGAGCGTGTGACGTGCGAGGCCAGAATGCACCGCCTCGCCGGTCGCAAGCACGCGCCGGCGAAGCCTTCTCGGATCCGTTTCTTGAGTCGGAGGTAAGGACATGGACGCGATCTTGATCTTCTTGGTGATCCTGAGCGCCATCGCTGGGCTCGCGGCATCTGCCGCCAGCTTCGGAGTTGACTCACGCGACCAGAACGCTGCCGGACGCATCGATTACCGCGCCTAGGCAAACCAAATACAACCTCGCAATAAACACGGCCCGCCGGACCTCCTCCCGACGGGCTGTTTTTTTGTGCGCTAGCCTCGCACTGATGAACGATCAACTGCGCTTCGGCGCGCTGTGCTGGAACCAGTACACCGATTGGACGAGCTTCCTCGACGCGGGTCGACGAGCTGACGCGCTCGGCTACGACTCTCTCTGGACCTGGGATCACCTGTACCCGATCGTCGGCTCGGAGAACGGGCCTATGTTCGAGGGCTACATGACCCTGGCCGCATGGGCCATGGCCACGGAGCACGTGCGCTTGGGGCTGATGGTCGGCGCCAACCCGTACCGCAACCCAGCTCTCGTTGCCAAGATGGTCACAGCTCTCGACCACATCAGCGGCGGACGCGCCTACCTGGGTCTCGGATCTGCCTGGGACGAGTCCGAGGCTCGCGCCTTCGGCATCGACATGGGCGAATCGCCGGGCGAGCGACTGCGCTGGCTGCGCGAGGCATTGCCAGTCGTGCGCGGCATGGTCCACGGCGATGAGCCGTCGGCGAGCGGGCCGCGGTATGCAATGGACGGCGTGCGCAATGACCCGCCGCCGCTCCAGGGCCACCTCCCGATCATCGTCGGGGGCGGCGGCGAGAACGTGACCCTGCGTCTGGTGGCCAGATACGCGGACGGCTGCAACATCAGCTTCGCGAGTGGCATAGAGGTCTTCAAGCGCAAGGAAGCGGCGCTGAGACGGCATTGCGCGGAGGTTGGGCGCGACGAGCGCGAGATCGAGCGCACGATCAACATCGGGCCGATCATCGTCCGCGACTCGAGCTCGGATGCAGTGAGCGTGCTCGAGAAGGTCTATGAGCACAACGGCAAAGCCGAAACGTGGGCGGGACGACCGGCCTCGGCCCAGCCGACCGGCTCGCCGGAGCATGTCGTGGAGGTCCTGGCGCCGTTCGTCGAGACCGGCTACCGACATGTCGTGTTCGGTTTCCCTGCGCCGTATGACGAGGAGACGATGACACGTCTCGTCGGCGAGGTGCTGCCCAAGCTCGCCGCGGCCGTTGGCTGAGTCTGAGATCGCTCTCGGTCAGCAGCGGGTTCCGTTAGGCGGCGCGGTGCCGTCGACCAGGAACGCGTTCACCGCGCTGACGATGCACGAGTTGCCCGACAGGTACGCCGTGTGCCCATCGCCGTTGCGTGTCAGGAGAACGCCGTTGTCGAGCAGGCTCGCCAGCTGGCGCGCCCAGGTGTATGGCGTTGCGAAGTCACGTGTCGTCCCCACGACCAGGATCGGCGGCGTTCCTGGTGCCGAGTAGTCCGGCGGGCTGAGCGTGGTGCTCGGCGGCCAAGCGCCACATCCGCGCGAGGCTAGGCCGAACATGATGTCGCCGGCGATCGGCGAATCGGCTTCGAACGTTGCCTCCGGTACGGAAGAAGGGCCGCCGGCGACCTGCTCGTCGAGGCAGTTGATCGCCTGGTTGGCCTGGAGCTCGTTGTTGACGTAGCCTCCGCCGAAGCGCTGAAAGTAGTCATCCGAGAGGTCGAGCAGGGCCTGGCCTCGGCCATCCAGCGCCGCGCCCAGGGCGTCGCTCAGGACGGGCCATGACGAGGGGCTGTACATCGCGTCGACGATGCCGTAGAAGGCCAGCCCCTGAGTCAACGGACGTGCTGGATCGTTGGTCACAAGTGGGTCAGTGTCGACATCGACGAGCAGCTGACGCAGCCTCGACTTCGCCGCGTTGACGCTCGTTCCGAGCGGGCAGCTTCCACGTTTGACGCAATCCTGGATATACGAGGTCAACCCGGTCTCGAGGCCGCGCGTCTGAACCTCGGCGATCTGCATGCTGTTGAGATCCGGCACGAGTGCGCCATCAAGGACGAAACGGCCGACCTTGTCCGGGAACAAGGCGGCGTACGTGGTCCCCAGGAACGTGCCGTACGAGAAGCCGAAGTAGTTCACCTTTTCGTCGCCCAGCACGGCGCGCAGGACATCGATATCGCGCGCTGTCTCGATGGTCGTCACGTGCGACGCCAGCAGTCCGGAGTTGTCCTCGCAGGCCTGTCCCTGGGCGGTGACCATATCGATCCCCTGCTGGCTCTCCTGGGCCGTTTCGGGCGTCGGGTCGAATGCGTTCAGCGCGTCAAGGGCGGACGTGGCCAGGCAGTCGAGCGGGTCGCTCGAGCCAGTGCCCCGCGGATCGAAGCCGACGATGTCGAAGTTGCTGGCCAGGGTCCTGGCGCTTCCGGCAAGGTAGCCGGCAAAGTCGATCCCACCGGCGCCCGGTCCCCCTGGGTTGATGAACAGGTCACCTTCCGACCTGCCGGTTGCCGTGAAACGGGCAACGGCGATTGCGGTCGTTCCCGCGTCCGGCTGCTCATAGCTCGTCGGGACGTAGACGGTGGCGCACATCGCCGGCTGGCCGCGAACGGTGCACGCTTGCCAGTTGACCGTCTGTCCGTAGGCGTCATCGACCGAGGCGAACGTCGGCCTGTCCGACGGGACCGACGTGGGCGGCGCTGAAGTCGTCGCTGATGGGGACACGGACGGAGTCACCGATGGCGTTGCGGATGGGGCTGATGGGGCTGATGTCGCCGGCAGCGGCGTGGCCGTCGTCGCCGGTGTCGCGCTCGCAGTCGGCTCCGGGCTCTGCTCTGGCGTCGATTGGCTCGCGCTGGGCGCGAGTGATGGCATGGCGGTCGGCACGACGGTCTGTGTCGGCGCTGGCGCGGAGGTGCACGCGAGGGAGACCAGCACGGCCGCAACGGCCAGTGCGAGCCGAGCCGTCTTCGCTCGCGAGCTGGCTATGCGTCCGTGGCTCATCGCCCGATCGTAGATGGCTCCGGTTGAGAGCACAGTCGCCAACTGGCCTGCACTTGTTCACAAATCGGGCCGCGCGGTGCGGCGCCGGTACGCGAATGACGCGATAAGCGGCCGATAAGTCGCGGTTCGTAGATTTCAGGCCTCGCCTGCCTGACCGCTCGATGTGCCCCGGGTGGTCGGCCGGCGAGAACACAACGCCCGCCGCTCCTCGGCCCGCCCAGTTGCCCGCCCGGGAGTGAGACTTGGCTACAGACTCGGGTTGGCGGCTGGTCGCATCGGATGAAGATGAGCCCAACCGGCCGCAGTCGGGCCACTCAGAACCAGAGGATCGCGTCCCGCGCTGGATGATCGGCGCCGCGATTGCGATCGTGGGAGCGGCCTGCGCCGTCGCGATCTGGATGACGCTGCCCGCCGGCGGCGTCAGTGTCGATGCGAGTGGCTCGGCATTCGACCCGAGAGCAGCCGCCGTGCCGAGCGATCGCGCCATGGCTTCACCGAATGGGGCTGCGGCCGTCGGACTGCCGCTGATAGTCGACGTCGAGGGTGCTGTCGTTCAGCCCGGACTCCACCAGGTCGCAGACGGGAGCCGAGTGGGCGATGCGATCGCTGCTGCCGGGGGCTACGCGCCGAGCGTGGACATCGAGGCGTCCGGACGCGATCTCAACCTGGCCGCACGGGTGTCCGACGGTGAGCAGATTCGTGTCCCAGCGCTGGGCGACGCGGTCACGCAATCTGCGGCAGCGCCATCCGCCGCGAGCGACGGCAGCTCTTCGTCCGCAACAGGTGGCTTGATCGATCTCAATCACGCCACGGCCGAGGAGCTCGACACGCTGCCCGGGATAGGTCCGGTGACGGCAGCCAAGATCATCGACGCCCGGACCCAGGCGTTGTTCGCCACGGTCGATGAGCTGCAGTCGCGCGGCGTGGTCGGCCAGGCCACGTTCGATAAGCTGCGCGACCTCGTCACAACCACTCCCTGACCCGTGCCTCGCGCTGGCTGGGCCGCGGTAGGGGCGGTGATTGGCGCGCTCGTCGCGATCAACATTTCTGACCCCCGGTTGTGCCTCGCGGCGGCAGTAGCCGCGGCCGCGCTTCTCCTGGCCGCGCGCTGGGCGCCGTCTCAGCATCGCGTGCCCATGGGCGCGACGGCCGTCGGCGCAGTCCTGATCCTGTGTCGCGCCGCAGCCGGCGGCCTGCTCGCAGCACCGGTCCCGGATGGCCCGCTCGACACGAGCTCGACCAGCCGCCACACGGGATTGGTGCTGTCGGTGGGGACGCCGGACGGCGGGCAGCAGCGGGCTGTGGTCGAGCTGCGGCCGCCAGAGCCCGGCGCAACGGTCTACGTCTGGCTGCCTCGCTACCCGCAGGTCGTCCCCGAAGACGTGATCTCCTTCGACGGCCGCCTCGAGCCACCACCGGCCGACGGCGACTTCGCCGACTACCTCGTGCGCAGCGGCATTGATGCCACCGACAAGGCACGCGCGCTCGAGCGCCTTGGCACAGACGATTCGCCGCTGGCCGCGCTGGAGGAAATCCGTCGCGCTGCGAACGAGCTCATCGATCGCGTCCTGCCCGAGCCACAGGCCGGCCTGGCGACGGCCATGTCGATCGGACTGCGCGACGTCGTCGCGCGCGATGTCAGCGACGACTTCCGCACGTCGGGCCTCAGCCACGTGGTTGCCATCAGCGGCTGGCACATCGCCATGCTGGGCGCCGTCGTCGCAGCGCTGCTCGGCGGCATGCCGCGCCGGCCGCGGTCGGTGCTGGTCCTTCTGGCCATCGCCGCCTACTCGATCATCGCCGGCGCCGCGCCGAGCATCCTGCGCGCGGCGCTGATGGCATCGGCGGTCATCGTTGCTCGCGAATTGGGCCGCCGTGGCCAGGCCAGGTCCGCCCTCGCACTGACCTGCCTGGCCTTGCTCGCGATCGACCCCGTGACCGTCGCCGATGTCGGCTTCGAGCTATCTGCGGTAGCCACGGCCGGACTGCTCGTCTGGGCGTCGCCGCTCCACAAATGGCTGGTCGCCCGGGCGCCGCGACAAACACCGGGCTGGCTCATCGAGGCGCTGTCCGTCTCACTCGCGGCACAGGCGGCGACGCTCCCCCTGATCCTCCTCCAGTTCGGTCGCCTGTCTCTCGTCGCGCCGCTCGCCAACCTGCTCATCGCGCCATTGGTAGCGCCGGCGATGCTCGTGACCGCTGTCTGCCTCATCGCCGGCGCGACGCTCGCGGCGGGCCTGCCGGCAGTGGCGATGGCTCCCGTATCGCTGGTCGGGGCCCTGCTGGTCGGGGCCATGATCGCGATTGCCCGCTTCTGCGCGTCGCTGCCGTTCGCGTCGGTGGATCTGCCGTCGCCGTTCAACCTGCTCGGCGCCGCCGTGAGCCTGGTGGCCATCGTCCTAGTGGCTGGTCGCCGCGGGCGACGCACGCAGAGCCTCGAACCGCCACGCAAGCAGCACACCCGCGTGCGCGTGCGCCGCGCGCACCTGTTCGGCGCCGGTGCCGCGGTCGCCCTCGCCCTGCTGCTCACCGTCGTCGCGCTGGCACGACCGGACGGCCGGCTTCACGTCACCGTGCTCGACATCGGCCAGGGCGACTCGATCCTTCTCCAAGGCCCGGCGGGCGGCCGAATGCTCATCGACGCTGGCCCAGACCCGGATCTCGAGCTGGCCCGGCTGGACGCGCGCATCCCGGCATGGGACAGGCGGATCGACGTCGTCGTATTGACCCACCCGCACGAGGACCACGTTGCGGGACTTGCCCTGCTCCTCAAGCGCTACAGGATCGGCAGGGTGGTCGAGTCGGGAATGGTCGGCCGCGGACCCGGAGATGGGGCCTACCGGCGAGTTCTGGCGGAGCAGGGCCGCCAGACGACGATCGCCGCCGCGGGAGACCGTCTGTCGCTGGACGGAATCGAGCTCGACGTGGATTGGCCGCCGCCGGGCACCGTTCCGGCCAGGGCAAGCGACGTCGGCAAGCAGGTCAACAACGGCTCGATCGTCATCGACCTGCGCTTTGGCAGCCGGCGGATGCTGTTCACCGGTGACATGGAACAGGAGATCGACCCGCAGCTGATCGCGCGCGGGCTGGCCGACCATCTGGGCGGTCCGATCGATGTGCTCAAGGTCGCCCACCACGGCTCGGGCACGGCGACAACGAATGCGCTCCTCGATGTCCTGCACCCGCGCATCGCGGTCATCAGCGTCGGCGCCGACAACACCTATGGCCACCCTGCGCAGGCGACGCTCGAGCGACTCGCCGCCCATGGTGCGTCCGTCTACAGAACCGACCTCGACGGCTCGGTCGAGATCAGCACCGATGGACACGACCTCAACGTCAGCACGGATCGGAGGCGGGCTCCGACGCCGACGCCCAGCGGCGCTGCGTGGATGGATCGCGTTGGCTTCGGTCAAGGCGCGCCGCGAACCTACAATCGTCGTCGTGTCCGTACCCAGCCGAGCACAGGCCGCCGCACTTATGCTCAGCCTGCGTCCGAACGAAAAGTTGCAGCGTCACTCCACGGCCGTGGCCGAGGTGGCGGCATTCGTCGCCGCTGCCTTGATCCGCCGGGGGGTTGCGATCGACGCTCTCACGGTCGAGACCGCCGCTCTGCTCCACGACCTCGACAAGATGCTCCCGGCTGACGATCCGCTCAAGGTCCTGCCCCACGGGGCGGCCGGTGCCGAGTGGCTCCGACAGCGCGGCTTCGACGAGCTCGCTCCAGCCGTGGCGAGCCATCCGGTCATGGAGATCGGCAACGCCGACAGCTATGAGGCGTGGTCGGAAGCGGCCGGGCTCGTCGGCCGCGTCGTCACATACGCCGACAAGCGGGCTCGCCAGGATCTGCTCAGCCTGACTGACCGGTTCGCGCGCTGGCATGAGCGCTATCCGGACAGCCCGCCGCTTGACCTGGCAGAGGCTCGCACCAGGCAGCTCGAGCAGGACATCTGCGGCCTGGCCGGCATCGGCCCCAGGGACGTGAAGCGTCAGCCGTGGGTCACGGAGGCCCTTCGTGCCGCAGCCTGACCTGGGCTACTTCTGGGGCGGGGACGCGTGGTCGGTCGAGCGAGCCGGGCGCGACTTTCGCGACGGTCTGGAGCAGCTGGCTGGACAACCGTACGATGTCTGGCGGACGAGCGGTGATGAGGAAGAGACGGGCGCAGAGACCTCCGCGGGCAAGCGCCGCGACCGAGTCATCGACGGCATCGCCGAACACCTTGGGACGGCGCCAATGTTCTCCGCCGGGACGCTCGTTATCGTCCGTCAACCCGGCTCGCTGCTGCGCGAGGCGGCCGCGCGCGAGAGGCTTCTTCGTCTCGTCCCCGAGATCGCTCCCGGCAATGCCCTCGTCTTCCTCGACCTGCTCGCGGCCGGCGGCAGCGGACCCGCACAGCAGGGAGTGCTGCGCGACGCGATCCAGGCCGCGGGTGGAACGGTCACGGAATTCCCTGCGTTATCACGCGATCGGATGGAGGGCTGGATAAGCCGCCGCGCCGCGGAGCTGGAGATCACGCTCGCACCGGGCGCCGGCCGATTGCTCGCCGAGCGCGTCGGCGCGTACGTCCGCGAGAGCGACGTTGATCGGCGCCGGATGAGCGAGCTGGCCAACGGCGAGCTCGAGAAGCTGGCTCTCTATCGACCGGGCGGCACGGTCGCGCGCGAGGACATCGACGCGCTCGTTGCCGAGGCTGTGCCGGGATCCGCGTGGGCGTTTCTCGACGCCGTCGGCAGCCGCCGCTCGGCCGAGGCCTCAATCCTCGCCGCGCGCCTGCTCGACGACGGCGTCGCGATCCAGATCCTGACTACGCAGCTCCATCGGCGGCTGCGCGAGCTGGTCGTGGTGGCGGACCATCTCGCGGCCGGGACGAAGCCGCCCGAGCTGGTGCGCGAGCTCAAGCTGCAGCCGTTCAGGGCTCAGAAGCTGACCGAGCAGGCGCGCGCGTGGCGCCAGGACGAGCTTGACGTGGCTCTCTCGGCGCTGCTCGAGCTGGACATGCTCAGCAAGGGAATTGCCCGGGACGGATCACCGGCGACCATCTCGGAGGATCGCTCGCAGCTGGCGCTGATTGCCTGGATCGCGACACATATCGCGCGCAACGGCGCTGGAGACGCGAGGCGCGTCGCCTGACGCGTCAGGCGTTCGGAGAAGACCAGGCGCCGCGGGTCAGGACGGTATCGGTTTCGATCGCGAACGTGCAGCGTCCCTCGGGCACCGACATCAGCTCGATCAGGTCGGGATCAAGGTAGAGCTGCTGGCACACCGCGCACAGGCTCGCCGGCAGGGCAAAGAAGAATTTCTCGCTGCCATCTTCGAGGCGAAAGGTCGCGTCGAAGCGGGAGTTGAAAAGCTTCCGATTGCAGACCGGGCATCCACTGCCCAAACGAGCCATGCGGGGATGCTAGGTACGATCCGGTGCACTGCCACACGACCCAGCGGTACGGGTCGGGATCGCCGACTTTCCTACTCCACCAATGCGGACCCAACCGCCATTTACTGCAAGCGAAGCAGCAGTGGAGCCTCAGCCCACAGTCGTTCGAGCTGGTAGAAGTCGCGCTCGGGCGGCGCCATGACGTGGACGATGACCGAGCCGTAGTCAATCAGCATCCAGTGCGCGCCCGCAGAGCCCTCGCGCCCTATCGGCTTGACGCCCTCGTCGCGCAGTCCCTCGGCGATGCCATCCACGATTGCACCCAGCTGGCGCTCCGACGAGCCTGAGCAGATTACGAAGTAGTCGGCCAGCGTGGTCATGCCGCCTATTTCGAGGAGGACGATGTCCGCGGCCTTCTTGTCCGAGGCGAGATCGACGATCCGGCGCGCCAACGCCAGCGCGCTTTCGTCGGTCGTGTCGCCCTTCTGCTTCGCCTTGGGTCGGGCGGTTCGTCGGCGGGGCAGCCCCCGGACGTCCTCAGGCTTCTGGTCGGTCATCGGCTCCATACAGTCCATGTTCGCCGATGTAGCGCTCGACGGCAGGCGGGACGAGGTACTTGATCGAACGCCCCACTGCCAGCCGAGCGCGGATGTCGGACGACGAATGGCCGAGCAGTGAGGTGCTCACGAACGAGAATCTGTCGACGCGTCCGGGGAAGTGCTTCTCGATCCACTCGAGGGACAGGTTGGCGTAACCGAGGCGCGGCACCACGGCTATCTCGGCCAGGTCGAGCAGCCGTTCCGGATCGCGCCACTCGGCGAGGTGTGCCGCGGATTCCGTGGACAGGATGAGGAACAAATCGCGCCCCGGAAACTCGTCGTGCAGCCGCGCGACCGTGTCAACCGAGTATCCGGACATGGCCTCGTCGATCTCCATCCGGCTCACGGAAAAGGCATCGTTGTCGACAATCGCTGCCTCGACCATCCTGGCCCGATGCTCGGCGACCGCGTGCGCCGACGGACGGTGGACCGGCTCGCCGGCGGGCATGAACAGGACCCGGTCCAGTGCAAGAGCTTCACGCGACTGCTCGCCGATGGCCAGATGGGCGTAGTGAATCGGATCGAAGACGCCACCGACAATGCCCCAGCGATCGGTCAAGATTCGTCGTCCCATTCGAGCTCCACGCCGCCGAAATGGACGCTGTCGCCGGCGTTCACGCCGGCGCGCACGAGCTCGCGCTCTATGCCAAGGCGCGCCAGGTCACGTTGGAAGCGCTGCGCCGACTCGGGGTTGTCGAAGTTGGTCTGGGCGGCCAGGCGTTCGATGCGTCGGCCAACGACGCGGAAGCCCTCACCCTCGCGCTGGACTGAGAAGACATCCGGTCCCGATTCGACGCGGTGCACGACCACGCCCGCGGATTCCACTGGCCGCGCCAGCTCGTCGGCGTCGGGCAGCAGCTCCGCGAGCGCCGCGACGAGCTGCTCGATGTCGGTCCGCTCCTTGGCCGAGATCGGGACGACGTGGATGTCGTCGCGCGCGCGGGCACGCTTGAACGCGGCCAGCTGTTCGCGCGCGGCGGGAACGTCCATCTTGTTGGCGACGACAAGCGTCACCTTGTCCAACAGCACTGGCTCGTATTCGACCAGCTCGTCGCGGATGACCTGGTAGTCGCGCTCCGGATCAGGCACGGACAGGTCCACGACGTGGACGAGGATCCGTGTCCGCGCCACATGACGCAGGAAGGCGTGGCCCAGCCCGGCCCCGCCGCTCGCTCCCTCGATCAGGCCGGGCATGTCCGCCACGGTGACGCGGCGGTCGTCGTCAGCCTCATACGCCGATAGATCCAGCACGCCCAGGTTCGGTGTCAGAGTCGTGAACGGATAGGCGGCCACCTCGGGCGTTGCATTGGACAGGACGCTCAGCAGGGTCGACTTGCCGGCATTGGGCAGGCCCACGAGACCCACGTCCGCGATCAGGCGCAGCTCGAGCTTGAGCTTGTGCTCTTCGCCAGGCTCGCCCTTCTGGGCGTGAGTCGGTGCCTGGTTGACTGCCGTGGCGAAGTGGACGTTGCCCAGGCCTCCGCGGCCGCCCCGCGCAACCAGCACCTCCTGCTCGCGCGATACGAGATCGGCGACGAGGTCACCAGTGCCAAAATCGCGCACGAGCGTCCCGGGCGGCACGTTCAGATACAGGTCGCGGCCGGCCTTCCCGTGGCGCTTGGAGCCCGCGCCACGACCGCCCGGCTCGGCTCTGAAGTGGTGCTTGAAGCGGTACTCGCGGAGCATCGACTCACCTGCGTCGACGCGCACGTAGACGCTTCCGCCACGGCCGCCGTCACCGCCGTCCGGACCGCCGCGAGGCACATGTGCCTCGCGGCGCATGGTGGCCGCGCCATCTCCGCCATCGCCGCCACGCACCGTTATCGTCACGTCATCAAGGAACATTGCAGGCCCAAGGTTACTTTGGCCGGGCGGGGATACGATCGCGCTCGGCCACAGCCGCGTGTTTGTGACCCATGTCCGTCACTCGTGAGGTCGTTTGGATGCTCCATGTCGATATTCCTTCAAATGCCCAGATCGAGCGCCTGCTGCTCGCGAGGAAGCCCGGCAGCGTGTCGATCTACGTGCCTACGACGCCGATCACGGCTGAGGTGGGGGCGAGCCGGATTGGTTTCCGGAACGCGGTCGACGAGGCGCTCGGGCAGTTGGTCGACGCCGACTTTGACAAGCGCCGACTGGCCGAGCTCGAGGAACACCTGCGCGACGTTATCGACGACGACGCACTATGGCAGACCATGGCGCACAGCCTGGCCATCTTCGCGACTCCCGATCGGGTGGTCACCTTTCGCCTGGCTAACGGTCTGACCCGTGCTGTGGAGGTCTCCGACCGATTCCACGTCAAGCCACTCTTCCGCGCGACAACATTCCCGCAGACTGCACTCGTGCTCGCACTATCGGCGGGGTCGGTGCGGTTGGTGGAAGTCAGCCCCGACCTGCCTGCGGTGACGGTGAGCGTTGCGGATCTGCCGCGCGACGCAGCATCCGCAGCGAACAAGGCGTCGATCTCCGATCGTTCGCCGTCGGGCCGCATCCAGGGTGCCGAGGGCGAGAAGGTGCGCCTGGCGCAGTACGCGCGCGCCGTCTCACGGTCCATCGCGCCGTACGTGACGTCGGGGAACGAGCCGCTCATCCTGGCTGCCACGGAGCCCATTGCGAGCATCTACCGCTCCGTTGAGAGTTCGCCGGCGCTCGTCGCCCAAGGCATCGAGGGTAACCCGGACTCCATGTCCGACGCGGATCTCGCGGCGGCCTCGCGCGCAGTGCTTGACAGCCTCTACGCCGGGCAGCTTCAGGAGCTGCGTGAACTGTTCATGAGTCGGCGCGCGGCCGGCCGTGCCTCCACGGACCTGGCCCAGGTCGCGCGCGCCGCGACGATGGGCGCGGTCGACACGCTGCTTGTCGACATCGACCAGAACATCCCTGGGTTCGTCGACGAGGAAACCGGGGCAATCAGGCTTGATGGTGCCGATGACGCACGGGACTACGGCGTCGCGGACGAGGTTGCGCGGCGGACATACCTGAATGGCGGTCGCGTGTTGGCAGTGCGCGCCGATGACATCCCGGACGGTAAGGAGCTCGCCGCAATCTTCCGTTTCGCCATCTAGGGTCGGCGGCGGGCTTGACCCAATCGCGGACCAGGAGCGTCGAGTCGTTTCGTCCCGCGATCAGGCCTCGTTGGCGGCCGCGTTCTTGGTCAGTGCGGCGAGGAACTCCGCGTTCGAGTTCGACTTCGAGAGGCGGTTGAGCAGCAGCTCGATGCCCTCATTGGTGCCCACTGCGGACAGCATCCGGCGCATCGTCCAGACCATGCGCAGCGTGCCTTCCTCGAGCAGCAGCTCCTCGCGTCGGGTGCCCGAGCGCTGGACGTCGATCGCCGGGAAGACGCGCTTCTCGGCCAGCTTGCGGTCCAGGATGAGCTCGCTGTTGCCGGTTCCCTTGAACTCCTCGTAGATGACGTCATCCATGCGCGAGCCGGTGTCGATCAGGCAGGTGCCGATGATCGTCAGCGAGCCGCCCTCCTCGATCTTGCGCGCTGCGCCAAAGAAGCGCTTGGGCGGGTAAAGGGCGATTGGATCGATACCACCCGACAGCGTCCTGCCGGAGGGCGGCAGTGCCAGGTTGTAGGCGCGCGCCAAGCGGGTGATCGAGTCGAGCAGAATGACCACATCGCGGCCGGTCTCCACCTGGCGCTTGGCGATCTCGAGCGCCATCTCGGCGGCCCGGGTGTGATTCTCCGTGGGCTCGTCGAAGGTCGATGAGATGACCTCGCCCTTGACGGAGCGGCGCATGTCCGTCACTTCCTCGGGCCGCTCGCCGATCAGCGCGACCATGAGCAGGATCTCGGGATAGTTGGCCGTGATGCCGTTGGCGATCTGCTTGAGGAGCATCGTCTTGCCCGCCTTGGGCGGCGAGACGATCAACGCGCGCTGGCCTTTGCCGAGCGGGTTGACGAGGTTGATCAGGCGCTGCGAAAGGTTCTTTGGATCTGTCTCGAGGTTGATCAGCTCGATCGGGTGAATGGGTGTGAGGGCGTCGAAGTGCGGCCGGCGACGCGCGGTCTCAGGGTCGACGCCGTTGACGGACTCGACGTGAATGAGGCCCCAGTACTTCTCGCCGTCCTTGGGCTTGCGGATGACGCCCGCGACGCGGTCGCCGGCGCGGAGGCCGAAACGCCTGACCTGCGACGACGACACGTAGACGTCGTCCGGCGACGGCATGAGTCCGCGCCTTCGCAGGAAGCCATAGCCGTCGTCGACGATGTCGAGGATGCCCATGACGTAGACCTGGCCGCGAGCGCTCGACCTGCTTCTGCAGGATGCGCTCGACCAGGTCGTCCTGGCGCATCTGGGGGGCGTTGTCGACGTCCAGGTCGGCGCCGATCTGGACCAGCTGGTTGAAGTTCTTGGATTTGAGTTCGTTGATGTTCATGCGAGGGTTGGGCCTACCTACTGACGTCGATGAACCGAATAGACGGGTGCCGTGAAGCAGCGCTCGACGGGGGTTTTTATCCGCTTTGGCACGCGCCAATGAGCAGCCAAAGGCCGTTCTTTGGGGGAAGCGGGGACACCCAGATGATAGCAGCCCGCGCAGTGCGGTCAAGTAGTCCGCAGACTGGCTGATCGGTTCAGGTGGCCGACTGGACGAAGGCCCGCTGCTGGACGCGGCATGCGCCGGCGGCCCCAGGCGAATCCGTGGCCCGATCGAGGTGCCAGTTACGCACGTCGCGCGTACTAGAAATCAGCGCGTCAGCGTGATCCTGGCTGCGCGGACTTGCGCCACGCTCGGACTGGTCGATCCCCGCCGAGTCAGGTAGCCGCGTACGCGCCCAGTGCGTCGTAGGGACGATCTTGTTGCGTATGACGCGCCGGGTGCGTAGGCGGGGTGGCGCGGGCGAGCAGAGTGCGGTAGTACGCGCCGGGTGCGTAGGCGGAGGTGGCGCGGGCGAGCAGAGTGCGGTAGTACGCGCCGGGCGCGTAGGCGGGGTGGCGCGGGCGAGCAGAGTGCGGTAGTACGCGCCGGGTGCGTAGGCGGAGCAGCGCGGGCGACGCGCTGTGGCGTGGGCGTGGTGCGCGGCCGCGCCATGGCCTCGCGCGGAGTGCCTAGTTCTTGAGGCTCGATCCGGCAGAGGCTGAGCCGGCCTCGGCATCCTTGGCAGCAGCGGCCTGGCGGGCCTTCTCCCAGTCCTGTCGGAAGGTGACGATGCCCTTGTCCGTCAGCGGGTGATGGACCATCTGCTGCAGAACCTTGAAGGGCAGCGTCGCGATGTGCGGCGCCGATCAGCGCTGCTTCCGTCACGTGACGCGGATGGCGGACGGACGCGACGAGGACCTCGGAGTCCATGTCGTAGGTGTCGATGATCGGCACGAGCTCGCGGATGACGTCCATGCCCTCTTCGTTGATGTCGTCGAGGCGGCCCACGAATGGCGACAGCAGCGACGCGCCGGCCTTGGCCGCGAGCAGGCCCTGGTTGGCCGTGAAGATCAGCGTGCAGTTGGTCTTGATGCCCTCTTCGGCGAAGCGCGAGATGGCCTCCAGGCCCTCCTCGCTCATGGGCACCTTGACGTACGATGTTCGGCGCCAGCTTGGCGAAGGCTCGGCCCTCGCGCAGCATGCCCTCGACGTCCTCGGCCACGACCTCGGCGCTCACCGGCCCGGTGTCAGGTCGCAGATCTGGCGAGCAGATCCTCGTATGAGCCGCCAACCTTGGCGTACAGCGTCGGGTTGGTGGTCACGCCGTCGAGCACGCCCCAGCGCGCAGCCGTGCGGATCTCTTCGATCTCGGCCGTGTCAAGGAAGATCTTCATACCTACGCTCCTGTCATTCGTGCTCGCATCTTACGCGAGCGTCGCTGCGCGACCGCAAAGTCCGCTCCGACACGTCAATCGCGTGGCTCAGCGAAGGTCGTACTGCAGGTCATAGAGCTGGCGATAAGTTCCCTTCCTGGCCAGCAACTCTGCGTGCGATCCACTCTCCTCGACCTGGCCGCGGCGAAGGACGATGATCCGATCCGCGTGCTTGATCGTCGAGAGGCGATGGGCGATGACGATCGAGGTACGCCCTCGCATGAGCTTGGGCAACGCGTCCTGGATCAGCCGCTCGGTCTCCGAATCGACCGAGGATGTCGCCTCGTCGAGCACCAGCATGACCTCGGGATTGAAGGCCACGATGCGGGCGAACCCGATCAGCTGCTTCTGGCCGACTGACAGCATCGAGCCGCGCTCGGTCACCTCGGTCTCGTAGCCGTCGGGCAGCGACTCGATGAAGCTTGATGCGTTGACGAAGGCCGCGGCCTCGCGGACGCGCTGGTCGGTTATCGATTCGTCGCGCAGACGGATGTTCGAGGCGATCGTGCCGGCGAATATGAACGGGTCCTGGAGGACCACGCCGACGTGCCGGCGCAGGTCGGCCAAGGGCAGCGTCGGATATCGACGCCGTCGAGCAGGATGCGGCCCCGCTGCACGTCGTAGAAACGCGCCATCAGGCTGACGATCGAGGTCTTGCCGGCGCCCGTGGCGCCGACGATGGCGACGCTCTCGCCGGCGCGGATCCTGAAGTCCACGTCGCGCAGAACCCAGTCCTCGTCGATATATGCGAACGAGACGTGATCGAACGTGATTTCGCCACGCACAGGATCGATGACTGTCGGCTGTGCCGGGTCCTTGATCTCCGCTTCGGTATCGAGAATGCGGAAGATGCGCTCAGACGACGCCATCGCCTGCTGCAGCAGGCCGTACTTCTCGGCGAGGTCCTCGATCGGCGAGAAGAACTGGTCGACGAGCTGCCAGAAGGCGAGCAGCGTTCCGATCGTCAGCGTGCCGGCGAGCACCCAGGCGCCACCGGCGATGAAGAGCGCGGCCGTCGTCACTGCTCGGGTAATCGTGATGAGCGGCGAGAAGGTCGAGTTGATGCGGATCGAGTCCCGGCTCGCCTGGCGGTGATGGTCGTTGAGCGCATCGAACGCCTCGTACGTCGTTCGCTCGCGGGTGAAGAGCTGGACGACGGCCATGCCCGACAGGTTCTCGTTCAGGTACGCGTTGATGCGCGCCAACCGGATGCGCTGGTTGACGAACGAGACGCGCATCCTGGATCGGAAGAAGAACGTCAGTCCCAGCGACCACTGGCAGGGCAAAGAAGATCACGACGGCCAGGCGCGCGTCGAGGAGGACGAGCACGGCAGAGGCGCCGGCCAGCAGGAGAACGTCGCCGAGCATCGAAACGACGCCCTGCGTGAGCAGGTCGGCCAGCGCATCAATGTCGTTCGTCAGGCGAGTCATCAGTCGCCCTACCGGATTGCGGTCGAAATACGAGAGCGACAGCGATTCGAGGTGGGCGAAAAGCTCTACCCGCAGATCTCGCATCGCACGCTGGCCGATGACGGTGACAAGCAGGTTCTGGCCGTAGCGCAGGAGGATGCGCGCGATCAGCACGAAGAGGTAGACCGCGCCCAGCTCCGCAATCCGCAGCGTCGCCTCGGACGGCGCTGATCGTCCCCTCAGGGCCGGCGTAACGGCCGAGTCGATGAGCAGCTTGATGATCAGTGCCGGCGCTACCGCCGTCACAGCCAGCAGCAGCAGGCCCACGAGCGCCACGCGACCAGTCCCCGGTATGGCCTCAGGTAGCCGCCCAGCCGCCTGACGAGCTGCGCGTCATAGGCCTTGCCCATGAAGTCCTCAGGCGTGATGGCGTCCACTGCCTGGCTCATGCGGGTGCCGTCTCCGTCAGCCCCGTGGCTTCGCCGTCGGTGCGGATCGGGCGCGATGCCGAACTCGTCTTCGAGCTGCTGACGGCGGAACATCTCGAAGTACAGCCCGCGCGTGCGCGATCAGCTCTTCGTGAGTGCCACGCTCGACGATCTGACCGGCGGCGAGGACCAGGATCTGGTCCGAATCCTTGACGGTCGAGATGCGATGCGCGACGACGACGCTGGTGCGCGTTTTCTTGACGTTGTCCAGCCTGTGCAGGATCTCCGCCTCTGTATGCGTGTCGACCGCCGACAGGGCATCGTCGAGGATCAGAATGCGCGGGTTCTTGGCGACGGCACGCGCAATTGCCGCGCGCTGCTTCTGGCCGCCGGAGAGGGTCACGCCACGTTCACCGATGATCGTGTCGTAGCGGTCAGGAAAGTCCATTACGTCGTTGTTGAGCTGCGAGATATCGCCGGCGAGATCCAGCTCGTGCTCCGACAGCTCGTGGCTGTGGCCGAAGCCGACGTTCGTGCGCAGCGGCGCCGAGAACAGGAACGTCTCCTGCGGCACATAGCCGATCGCGCGGCGCAGCACGGCAAGGAGTGGCGGCGCACGTCGACGCCGTCGATGAGCACCTCGCCCTCCGTGACATCAAAGAGGCGCGGGATCAGGTTGACGAGGCTCGACTTGCCCGAGCCGATCGAGCCGACGATGGCGAGCGACGTCCCGGACGGCACGTGAAGCTGACGTTCGCGGAGCACCGGCGGTATCGCCGTAGCCAAAGGTGACGTTGCGGAACTCGATGTCGCCGCGAATCGGATCGGGCGTGGCATCCGGCTCGTCGTGGATGGATCGGACGCGCGACCCACAGCTCCTGGAGCCGATTGAGCGAGGCCCAGCCCGACTGAAACAGGTTGGACACCCAGCCCAGGCCGACGAGCGGCCAGGCGAGCAGACGCAGGTAGGCCACGAACTGCACGAGCTGGCCAAGGCTGAGCTGGCCGTTGATCGCCTGCTGGCTGCCGACGACGAGGACGAACAGCGTGGCAAGGCCCAGGATGCCCTCCATCGCCGGCCAGATGAACTCGTCCGCCTTGCGCCAGGTGAACCGCGCGTGCCAGGTACAGGTTGCACAGCCCGCGGAATGTCTCGATCTCGGACGACTCCTGGGCGAAAGCCTTGACCACGCGAATACCTGAAAGGTTCTCCTGGGCGGCGGTCGATATGTCACTGAACTGCGCCTGGAGACGCTCGAAGCGACTGTGCACGACTCTGCCTACGACGGCGAGGGTCATCGATACGAAGGGCAGGATGACGAGCGAGATGATGGTCAGCTGGACGCTCAGCCCGAGCATCGCGACGACCACGAAGGCCGACGATGGCCGTCGTCTGGACGAGGTTGAAGATGCCCATCGCCAGCATCATCCGAACGGCGTTCAGGTCGTTGGTCATGCGCGCCATCAGGTCGCCGATGCGCTGATGCTGGAAATAGGCGAGGTCCTGGCGCTGCAGATGGTGGAACAGGTCATCGCGCATCTCGAACTCGATGTCGCGCGCGTTGACCGCGGTCAGGTAGCGACCCGTGGCCTGGAATAGCGCCTGGATCGCCGTGATCACGACCGTCAGCAGCGCCAAGCAGCACGATCAGATAGAAGTCGGCCTGCGCGCCAAGGTGGTCGATGATCTCGCCGATCAAAGCCGGCGGCAGCGATCGCCACGAAAGCGCCCAGACCGTCAGCACCGCGCCGTCCGAGGAGTCGCGCCGGTGTTGACGGAGATACAAGCCGAAGCGTCGCTCCGGCCGTCGACGAGGCGCCCGGGTCCATCGGTTCACGGATGGCCCGGGCGACACGACGTGCGGTGATGGAAGGCTCAGCGCTGGTCATCTACGGCAAGGATTCGACTTTACCCTTGACGCGCCGATCGCGATGACGACGTCCGGAGATCGGTGCGAGACCGTAAAGTGCCAGCGTGACAAAGCGCTACGAGATCAAACGATTCAGCCCCGACCTGACAGCCGATGCGGCCGAGCTGCTCGCGGCACGCCACAGGCGCCACAGGCTGACCGTGCCCGCCCTGGACGCCGCGTTCGAGGATCCCGCCCGGTGCGCCTCGCTCATCGCTGGCCGCCTGGGCCAGGACGGGGCAACCGGCGCGGTTGCGTTCAGCGGCGGCAAGGCGATGGGCTACGTGCTCATGACGCAACGGCCGAGCACCCCGTGGGGACCTAATTCGTGGGCCGAGGACGCCGGCAACGCCGGTGAATCGGAAGCCGTGCGCGTGGCATATGCAGCGATTGCGGGCGACCTGGTCGACGCGGGTCTGCGCGGTCACTGGGCGATGGTCCCGCCAGACGACACCGAGCTTGTCGACGCGTGGTTCAGCCTGAGCTTCGGGCTGCAGCAGGTCTACGCCTTCCAGGAGCCGGTCGGGGTCGACTTCCAGCCCTCCAACCCGGACGGGCTGGTGATCCGACAACCGGAGGCGGCCGACATTCCCGCCCTCGTCGATCTTGACTATGTGCTGCCGACGCACGTCGGCCTCTCGCCGGTCTTCTCAAGCGTCCATCCGCCCGACCGGGCCGAAGTCGAAACCGAGCTCGCCGACGACATCAAGAACCCGAAGTACCGCTTCTGGGTGGCCGAGCACGAGGGCCGCGTCATCTCGACCCTGGTCGGCGTATCAGTCCACGACTCGAGCTCGTGGACGCCGATGATGAAACCCGTCAGCGGCGCACTGCTCGGCTACGCCGCGACGCTGCCCGACGCGCGCGGCCTGGGCGCAGGCCGCGCGCTGACAGAGGCCTACATGGCCTGGGCTAGGGACGAGGGCTACGAGTGGCTGGTCACCGACTGGCGCTCGACGAACATCGAGGCCAATCGAACTTGGCGCGGCATGGGCTTCCGGCCGTCATTCCTGAGGCTCCACCGCGGAATCCTCTGAGCCGAGCCCTACCAGTCTGCGGCCGGAACTCCTTCTTCCGCCGCGGCGACGATCGAAGGCCTCAGCTGGCCAAGGTCGCGAGCGACAGCCTCGAGCACATCCGAGGCAGCCCCGGCCGATGCGCGACCGAAGACCGTGCCTCCCAAGCGACCGAAGGCGCTGGCGTTGCTCCGGGTGAGCCAGTCCACTTCCGATCGATGCCTGCCCAGCATGTCGAGCGTCTTCTCGATCTGGATCGTGTGCTCGGCTATGTGTGAGAACCAGCGCCATTGTCGAAATCCGATGCTCACGGGAAAGCCCGACCAGCCACTCATCACGGACATGTCCGCGTCCGTCAGCGTCGCGTAGCGCGACGACGTCGCGTCGACGACGTCGTCGAGCTCGCGCCGGACGTCTGCGAGCGAACCGCGCGCCTCGTCTTCCTTCTCGGGCAGACTCGCGAATGCCTCGTCTGGCGCACGCTGCGGCCCGGCACTGCGCGGCTGGTCGCTGATCGAAAGCCAGTAAGCGCTGCCCCACGCGTAGCCGCGCTGCGAGTTGATGATGTGCTGCATAGTGCGGCGAACTGTCCACTCACCGTTGCCCGGATCCGCGTCGAGATCGCCATCGTCGAGCGTCGCCAACACGCCGTGGAGAGTCCAGCGCGCGGCGTCTGCGGCCCCGACAGCATCACGTGCCTCGCTGTTCGGGGAGGTGCTCAGAGCGCGGGCCGCGATCGAAGCTGCGCTGTCGAGCATCTCGAGAATGCGGTAGAAGCCGTAGCGGACATCGGCCGCGTTGCCTTCCCAGTCCCAGGCGCTCATCAGCCGTTCATCGGGGATGCGCGCCACTGCGTCGAGCGTGGCCCCGAATGCCGTTCGCGCCCGGACGAGCGCAGGCGGAATTTCGACAATGGGTCCTGGTGCGCGCTCCAGGATGAATGGATCGATGACCGCGCTCATCGGTTGTGTGTGGTTACGCGGTCGTCGCGAGCGGTTCGCTGGGAGTCGGTGCCATCGGCTCGCTGGAGTGCTGGATGGCCGCCTTCACGAAGCCGGTGAAAAGCGGGTGCGGGCGATCGGGTCGGCTCTTGAACTCGGGGTGGAACTGCGACGCGACGTACCAGGGATGATCCTTGAGCTCCACGATCTCCACCAGCCGGCCGTCTGGCGACTGGCCGGAAAGGACCATGCCGTTGCTCTCGAGCGCTTCGCGGTACTCGTTCGAGACCTCGAAACGGTGGCGGTGGCGCTCGTAGATGACCTCTTCGCCGTAGGCCTCGGCGGCCTTCGATCCGGCGCTCAAACGCGCTGGGTAGAGTCCCAGGCGCATCGTGCCGCCCTTGTCCTCCATCTCGCGCTGGTCGGGCATGAAGTCGATCACCGGTGCCTGCGTGAACATGTCGAACTCGGTCGAGTTGGCGTCCTGCGCGCCGACGACGTCGCGCGCAAACTCGATCACGCCACATTGCAGGCCCAGGCACAGGCCCAGGTACGGGACCCCCTGCTCGCGGGCGAAGCGCGCAGCGAGGACCTTGCCCTCGATTCCTCGGTGACCGAAACCGCCGGGCACGAGCACACCCGCCGCACCGGTCAGCTTGTGGGCGTAATTCTCCGGCGTCAGTGCCTCCAAATCGACCCAGCGCACGACGATCGAGCGACCCTGCGCCCAGCCGGCGTGACGGAGCGCCTCAGTCACTGACATATACGCGTCGGGCAGCTCGATGTACTTGCCGACAAGCGCGATCTCGAGCTGCGGCTTGGGACGCTTGATCAGGTCGACCAGCTCGCGCCAGGCGGTCAGGTCAGCCGGGTGCGAGCGGTCCGCCAGGCCAAGCTCGTTGACGATCAGCTCATCGAGCCCGCGGTCGTGGAACTGGAGCGGGACCTCGTAGATCGTCTCGGCCGTGGGTGCCGGGATGACCGCCTCGAGGGCCACGTCGCAGAACAGCGCGATCTTCTCGCGCAGGTCGTCGGGCACCTCCTGGTCGGAGCGGGCGATGATCACGTCGGGCTGAATGCCGATGCCGCGCAGCTCCTTGACCGAGTGCTGCGTCGGCTTCGTCTTGAGCTCGCCGGTCGCGCTCAGGGCCGGCAGCAACGTCACATGGACGTAGAGCACGTTGCCCCGGCCGACGTCCTTGCGCATCTGGCGGATGGCCTCGAGGAACGGCAGGCTCTCGATGTCGCCAACGGTGCCGCCGACCTCGACGATGACCACGTCCGCTTTGCCGTCGCGGGCGACGCGCGCAATGCGCTCCTTGATCTCGTTGGTGATGTGCGGGATGACCTGCACGGTACCGCCCAGGTAATCGCCGCGGCGTTCCTTGGCGATGACGGCCTGGTAGATGCGACCCGTGGTGACGTTGCTGAGCTGGGTCAGGTTCTCGTCGATGAAGCGTTCGTAGTGACCCAGGTCAAGGTCCGTCTCGGCGCCGTCGTCGGTGACGAATACCTCGCCGTGCTGGTACGGGGACATCGTGCCCGGATCCACGTTGATGTACGGATCGAGCTTGATGATGCTGACGGAGATGCCCCGACTCTTGAGCAGGCGACCGACGCTGGCGGCGGTGATGCCTTTGCCGAGTGAGGAGGTAACGCCTCCGGTCACAAAGACATACTTCGCCATAGGTTCGATCCTCCGGGGTTTTTCGAATGTTACCAATTCACCCCGCCCGTTGCACGGTCGATCGGCGAGTCGTGCTGGCCAAGCCGACACCGCCAGCTCTAGGAGTGTCAGGGGATCAGGCAGGAGACTCCGTGGGTCGCGGGGTCCAGCCTGGGCCGGGGATGTACAGCAACTGCCCGACCTGGATGCTGTTCCAGTCGGCGATATTGTTGAAGTCGGCCAGATCGGTCGGGTCAACGCCGAGCTGGTTGGCGATCTTGGTGATGTTGTCGCCCGGTTGGACGATGTACTGGCCGGCACCGGGAGTCAGCTCGGCCACGGTTGGAATGATCAATACCTGGCCGACCTGGACGATGTAGTCGGGACCGGCGATGTTGTTCGCTTCGGCGATGAGGATCCACGGCACGCCCAGCTTGTCGCCGATGATGCTGAGCGAGTCACCGGACTTGACGGTGTAGGTGTCGCCGGGCGTGGGCGCGTCGGTCGGCGCGGCTGTCGCCGTTGGCTCGACAGACGGCTGCGCCGTGGGTGTCGGCTGTGCCGGGACGAAGCTGAAGCTGGAGCCCGGCGTCTGGCTCGCAGTCGCTACGCCGCCGGGAGCCGCGACGAGACCGAGATAGAAAGCGACGCTGATGACGGTGCCGACAGCGGCCAGCGCCAGAAGCGCCGACACGAGAAAGGACATGCGCACGATGCGCCGATCATAGCCGTGGCGGACGGTTCTGCCCTGCGCGCGGACCTCGGCCTAATGTGGGCCATGTCCCGGGGTCGTTCTGCCGGGTCCCCACACCTCCGGCCCGCAGATGAACGGGCGCGGCCCATGCGCAAATGTTTCCTTCCAACGCGGCAGATCTTCGACCGAAACCGGCAGTCGGCCGTGGGCAAAGGCGCGCTCAACCTCGGCTGACACGTCGACGAACGAGTCCCATTCGATGAACGGCCAGCCCTCGGAAGCGCACATGCGAGCGAGGCCCTCCTTGGCGAAGACGAGGTCGGCGTGGGCGGCCCCGAAGCGGTCGCTTGTCCCGTCACCAACAAAGACGACGACGCGGCCCGCGGCCTGGTGGAGTCGGACGCGCTCGCGCTTGCAGGTTCCGCACACGAAGCATGTCGGGTGGCCGAACGGGAACGACATTCCCTCTCCGCCCGACTCGACGCGGTTGGCATTGGTCGCGAGGAACACGTCGCGGACGCCCAGCGCGGCGAGGTTCGACTCGACGTAGAAGCCAAGGCCATCGCTGACGATCTCTACCAAGGCGCCGCGCGACTGGGCCGCGCTCACAAAATCTGGAAACGCCTCGTCCTGGGGCATCGCGGCGGCCTCGCTGCGCAACAGCTCACCGTCGTGCGGCAGCACGTCCATGTCCCACTTCATCAGCTCGCGCGAGCCGATCTTGGCCGCGTCGTACAGCGCGTCGAGCCGTTCGAACTCGGCCCGATTGTCGTAGTGGCGGCGAAGCAGCTCGTCGCCGATGTCGATCCGCGAAACCGTCCCGTCGTAATCGATGAGAAAGCTGACCGGCGCGTCGCCGGTCGCGGGTTGCTTCAGATCGAGCCCGCGTCGGCGGTCACATCCATGTCCTGCTCGAGGTCGAGCGCCTCGTCATCGGCCTCCTCGGTCAGCTTCAGCCAGACGAAGAGGCCGGCCAGGGCGACGAGTGGGACGATCACGGTGACTGCCAGCAGAACTACCAGCAGCAGCACGAGCAACTTGATGAGCCTCATCACGAGTCCTCCGATGAGCGGTTCGTTAGCGTTTCAGGTCCGTTGTGTTTCGTTGTAACCCAAAGGTAGCGCAAAGAGGAAGGGGTGGTCTCGTCCTGGTCAGTGGCCGCGTCAGTGGCCGCGTCACAGGCCGCGCTGCTTGTACGCCTGGGCGATCATCGACTCGACCTCGTCGCGCGTGAACTCGACCAGAACGTGGCGTAACCCGGCGCGGGTCGACATCAGCAGGCGCATCACGAACTGGTGGTCCTGCTCGAAGAAGAAGACGTCGCGTGGCTGCTGCTGATCTACGTAGCCACCGATGACACGCAGCGCGGTCTCGTAAAAGCCGACCTCGTCGTCGTGCAAGTTGGCGGTCGGCCGTGTCTGTCTGCCCGGACGCCGTCCCTGGGCTTCCTCGACGAAGCGCGCGAGGTCGTCGTCACGGAGGTGGAAGGTCTCTTTGTCGAGTCGCGCATTGGGATCGTTCCACGCCCGTTCCTCGCCGGGAACGAGCGCAAGACCCTGGACGATGAAGCCGTCGTCCGACTCCATGACTGTTATCTCGCGCATCCCACGCTGATCGAGCACCGCGCCCAGTGAGCGCAGCACCTCCTCGTAGTTGTGGCGCAGTGCCCCCTCGTACGTCCGCATTCAGCAGACTGGTGTAACGCCAGGGGACGGTGACTCGCTTGGAGTCGGTTGGGGAAGCAGAACGCTGGGTACCGGCCCGTTCTTCACATAAAGGCTGGCATCGCCATAGATCTGGTACGAAAGCGCCGCAATCTCGTCAAGCTTCAGGAACTGGACCGAGCGGCCGTTGGTCTGGTTCCTGTTGAGATGCTGTGCCCAGTCGGGGAAGTCGAAGACGTACTGCCCCACCGGCGTCGCGTCGACGCGGTTTGCCAGCGCGAGGAGTCCGCGATCGGGATCGGCGATGAGATCGGACGGGAAGTTCGTATTCACGACACCGGCCATGGCCGAGATGATGTCCGGCAGCCGGGAAATGTTCTGCGGCTGGAGGATCGCCTGGCGCATGGCCGTCAGAAGCTGTTGCTGCCGCTTGGCCCGCGCGAAATCGCTGCTGCCGTGGCGCGAGCGCGCGTACGCCAGCGCCGTGGCACCGTCCATGTGGTACTCGCCTGGGTCCAGGTGGAAGCCGAAGGTGCCGTCGCCATGCGGATAGCTGGCATCGTCAATCGTCTTGGTGTTGCACACATCGACGCCGCCGACCGCGTCGATCAGCTGCGGAAAGCCACAGATGTTGATCGATGCGTAGTAGTCGATCGGGATTCCGAGCAGGAATCCGATCTCATATGCGAGAGACGGCTGGCCGGGTTCAGGAAAGCGTGGAGTCCCATCCGCATTCTGCTGGCCCTTTGTCCAGCCCGCGAACTGGTTGATCTTGCCGTTGAAGGTCCCGCCGGCCGTGTCATACAGCGGGAACTGCGCGGTGTCGCGCGGGAAGCTGAACATGTAGACGTGGTTGTTTGATGTGTCGACGCTGGCCACGATCATCGTGTCGGTGTTCGCGCCGGTGACGATGCCGCCGGCGCAGCGCGTGTCGAGCCCGATCAGCAACACGTTCAGCCAGCCGTCGTCCTGGGCATCGAGCGTCGTGATGTCGAAGCCCGGCGTGGGACCCGCCCCGAGAGACGGTGGCGGATCGGACGGGGTGTTGTAGTCACCGGACCCGTCGTCGGTCGGGGCTGGTGTTTGATCGGACGCGACGGGTTGCGGGATCGTCGGGCTTGGCATCTGCCCGATCAGATTGTTGGTCGCGCGTGGCTGGGGAGTGCCGTAGTCGCAAGCCTGGATCGTGCAGTCCACGCCACTGTTCAGGCCGGCGTCTGCCACCGAGATGCGGTACAGCCACGCGGCACCGAATGGGACGCGGTCAACGGCGCTGACAAACAGGAGGATCGCGACGAGGGCGATCGGCACCAGAACGGTCGCCGGCGAGCTGTGCTTGCCGCTGCGCCAGGCCATGCACACGGCGATCGCCCACCAGATGACGACTATCGCCGAGATCAACGCGGCCAGGGCGGCGATGCTCGGATCGAGCAGCTTCACGCCCGCGCGCGTCATGCCCGAGCTGATCAGCCATGCCAGAAGCACGAGAAAGAGGACGAGCACGGGCACGGCGAAGATGAGCGCTTCGCGCCGACGACCGAGGTATGCCTGTCCCAAACCGGGAAAGATGAAACTGAGGACCGCGGCCACGGCGCCGGATCGCTCGTTCTTGGGGGCTCTGCGGCTCGAACCCTGATACACAGCTTGACTCAAACGGCTCTCGCCTCCTGCAACGGCACTCTAGCCGACCTCGCTGTGACGCGTGGTGCGCTGCTTTCGTTCCGCGACGCAACGGAATATTGCGGAAAAAGTACGCAACGTGCTGGAACGGACGATGGTTTGCTGCACTTCGCTTCGCGGCCGACGATGGTTCTGATGAATCGACTCGGCGTGGCTCTGTGCTCGGCACTGTCCATGGTCGTCTGTCTGCAGACGCCCGCGGCCGCGGCCGCGGGCGTGACGGTGCCGGGTGCGCCGAACTGCCAGATCTTCCCCGCGGACAACGTCTGGAACGAGCGCGTCGACGCGCTGCCGGTGGAAGCGGACTCGTCGACGCTCGTCGCGTCGATCGGCCTCAATTCCTACCTCCACCCCGACTTCTCCTCCTTCGCCGACGGTGGCTACGGCATCCCCTACAACGTGGTCGGGTCGCGCGTCAGCAAGAAGAAGGTCAAGTTCCAGTACGCATCACAGTCCGACAAGGGGCCGTACCCGATACCGAAGCACCCCAAGATCGAAGGCGGCTCCGACCGTCACATCCTGATCGTCCAGAAGAAGGAGTGCCGGCTGTACGAGCTGTATGCCGCGCACAAGACCACAACCGGGTGGAAAGCCGGCTCGGGCGCGATCTGGGACCTCTCCTCCAACGCCCTGAGACCGGCTGGCTGGACCTCTGCCGACGCGGCCGGATTGCCGATCCTGCCGGGCCTGGTGCGCTACGACGAGGTGGCTGCAGGCGCGATCAATCACGCGCTTCGTTTCACGGCACCGCTTACTCGCCGCGCGTACATATATCCGGCGCGACACTTCGCCTCCGATTCCACGTCTGCCTCGCTGCCGCCGATGGGCCTGCGCGTCCGACTCAAGGCAAACGTCGACATTTCGCGCTTCGGCCCTCAGTCCCAGGTACTGCTCGTGGCGCTCCAGCGCTACGGCATGATCCTGGCCGACAACGGCTCGCCGTGGTATGTCACGGGCGCACCATCGGCCCGCTGGAACGACGACGACCTGCACCAGCTTCAGCAGCTCCACGGCTCCGACTTCGAGGTCGTCGACACCGCTAGCCTGCGCAACGGCGCCTAGCCCCGGAAAACGCCAGCGACCTGACAAATCCAGAACTGGTCTGCACCGTTTCGGGATTTCGTGACGCGCGCATACCAGTCCTGCACCTGACAAGGGAATCGGGCAATTCAGGCATCTCCCTCGAAACGGCGCCCGCCAGCTCGCGCATTTGTCAGGAACCAGATCCCTCCGAGCGGCCCCGTCGGCTGGCGCAGCCAAGCCCGGATCACACGCGCCCGCACCGGGTATCCAGCCAGCGTCGCCGCGTATCGATCGGCAATCCGGCGCGCTGATCGATCGTCGGGGAAGATGAGCACGCTGGCCACCACCTTGGGCGTCCAGCCGAACGCGGCCCGCGCGAGCTTGGGCGCGAGACGGACCTTCATGTCCTGGCGCCGCAATGTCTCCTCGAGCGAGCCCCAGGTGCTCTTTGCCTCGCCGACGAACGCCGCCTGAACGTCATCGCGGCCGGCGAAGATGTCGATCGACCCACGCTCGCCGTAGTCGGAGAAGGAATACTCCGTCTTCACCCGGAAGCCGTACTTGGGCAGGATGCTGGATGTCTCCTCGACTACCCCTGCGTGGTCGGCGTCGAGGAGCCGATCGATAGCGGCACCGTGCCACCACACATTCAACTGCGCCCTCGCTCCCAGGCCCGCGAAATGTGAGCGGACGAGGTCGACTCTGAGCCCGCCCGAGCGGCCAGCCTCAATCTCCTGGGCTGCGTAGCGCGTCGTCCCGAGGTCCTGCTGGCGCAGGCCGAGCTCGCGGCGGAGGGCGCGTGATGCCTGCGCGAGCCTGTCATCCTCTGCTCCCATCGTCCGATGATCGCCGCGGGTACTTAGCGCTCGCTTATGGGCCGGCGGAGGTCGTGCGGGCTAGGGGCCACCCGAAAGCGAATGCCCGAGGGGAGCGTCTTGACCGACTAAGGGTTGGCCTACCGGCTCAGCTCCGTGGCGACGAGGGCAGCGACGCGGGCGTTGTTCTCGATCAGGGCGAGGTTGGCCGTGACCGAGCGGCCGCCGGTGAGCTCGGCGACGCGCGCCAGGACGTACGGCGTGGTGGCGGGACCATGGATGCCGGCTGCCTCCGAGTCGGCCACCGCCTGGGCGATCGCTGACTCCGCCTCCTCACGCGAGAGCGCGGCTTCGGCGGGCAGCGGAACGCAGATCAGCAGGCCCGTGCGAAGTCGCAGATCCCAATGAACGGCCGCTACCTGCGCTGCCTCAGCGGCGTCAGCAACCGACCCAGCCAGGACGCGCCCAGAATCGCGAGCGTAGAAACCCGCCAAGGCTGTGGTCTGCCAGCCAAGCACGGGGACGCCGCGCGTCTCGAGATACTCGAGTGTGAGATCAATGTCGAGGACGGACTTAGGCCCCGCACAGACGACGAGCACCGGCGTCTGCGCCAGCTCGTCGAGGTCGGCCGAGATGTCCATGGAGAAAGCGCCGCCGCGATGGACGCCGCCGATGCCGCCGGTGGCGAAGACGCGAACCCCTGCCAGCGACGCGGCGATCATCGTCGCCGAGACCGTCGTCCCTGCCCAGCCACCGTCGGCCAGCTGCGAGCGCCAACGTCGCGCGCGATGCCTTGCGCGGCGACTCCGCGACAGCGACCTCGTCGAGCTCCGATTCGGACAGCCCGACGACCAGCCGGCCGGCATGCACGGCGACAGTCGCCGGCTCGGCTCCGCTGGCTCGCACAGCGGCCTCGGCGCGGCGGGCCGCCTGGAGGCCCATCGGATGAGCGAAGCCATGCGTTATCAGCGTCGATTCGAGGGCGACGACGGGGCGGCCCGCCGCGATCGCTTCGGCCACGCGCGGGGCAACGGCCAGCACCGACAACAGATCGTTCACAGCGCCAGCTCCGGACGTCGCGCGGACAGCAGGCGGGCGGCGCTGCGATGGCCGGCAAGCGCAGCGCGACGCAGCGCCGGCGCCTCCGGGGCGGCGGTATCCACGCCCGCCGCGAGCAAAGAGTGGAGGAAGCCCGCGTCAAACGCGTCTCCGGCGCCGGTCGAGTCAACGGCGCCGAGTGGCTTGGTGGCGACCTCGACCTCGAGCACCGCGCGCGGCTGCGCGCCGCGCCAGAGAACGAGGCAGCCGCTCGGCCCGAGCTTGACGACGACGACCGGCGCCACGTCGAGCAGGCGCGGCGCGCCGTTGCGGCCGACGAGCGCGGTCACCTCGTCCATGTTGGCGAACAGGACGTCCGGCGCGGCGGCGCGCACCGCTAGCAGGCCGTGGTCGGCCCCGGCCTCGACGAGCGGTGCGCGCGAGGCCAGGTCCACGGATATGAGGCCGCCGTGCTCGCGCACGACGGACACGGCAGATAGGCATGCCTCTGACAGCGGCGCGCGGAGCAGCGAGTACGCGGGAAGGTGCAGGGCGTCCGCACGTGCGAACCACGACGCCTTGAGCGATGACGCCGAAAGTGCATCGGCCACACCGCGGTCGGTCACGAAGGACCGTTCGCCGTTCGGCGCGATAAAGGCGGCCAGGCGCGGCGTCGATCCGTGCACGTGAACGAGATGCGTCGTAACGCCGGCGACGCGCATGGCCTTGGCCAGCCGCTTGCCAAGCGGGTCGGATCCGACCGCACCGACGAATGCTGCCTGACCGCCCAACGCGACGAATGAGCGACAGGTGTTGCCTGCGGAACCTCCCAAGCGCAGGCGGAGCGACCCGGGCACGTCGGAGCCGACCTCAAGGTTGGCGTCGGCGCGCACGACGACGTCGAGCATGAGATCGCCGATGCACACGAGTCGAAGCTTCTTCATAGGGCGGCGGGCAATGATATGACGGTGCAACGCTCCCAAGATGCGCGCAGCGTTAGCCTACGCAGTGACGATGACTTGACGGTATGGAGATGACCGATACCGCGATGGCTGTGAACACCGAGAACAACATTCGAACCTCAGCGTCCGATCACGAAGCCTGGCGCGAGCTCGCCCAGCAGTTCCGAGTTCGATTCGATCCGCGTCGCGGCAAACGCCAACTCGGGCCACCCGACATCGAGCATGTCGGCCGCCGAGCTCATGTCGGTGCTCGTCAGCAAGTACTTCCACTACCGGGTCGACGAGCCCAAGTCGCCCAACAACGACCACCTCATCTTTTCCAAGGGCCATGCCTCGCCGCTGTACTACTCGATCCTGCTCGCCATCGGCGCGATCGATGAGCAGGAGATGGAGACGTACCGCCTCAAGGGCAGCAGGCTCGAGGGCCACCCCACGCCTGTCCTTCCGTACGTCGACGTCGCAACCGGGTCGCTCGGCCAGGGCCTGCCCGTCGGCGTCGGCGTCGCTCTCGCGGCCAAGCGCCTGGATCGGCTCGACTACCGGACATGGATCCTGTGCGGCGACAGCGAGATGGCCGAAGGCTCCATCTGGGAGGCGCTCGCTCAGGCCAGCTTCGAAAACCTCGACAACCTGACCGCGATCATCGACGTCAATCGTCTTGGCCAGACCGGGCCGACACGCTACGAGTGGGAGCTCGACGTTTACGCCGAGCGCATTCGCTCCTTCGGCTGGCATGCGATCGAGGTCGACGGCCACGATGTCGAGGCGGTCGACCGAGCGTACGCGGAAGCCATCGCGACCAAGGGCAAGCCCTCGGCGCTCGTCGCGCGCACGGCCAAGGGCAAGGGCGTGGCATGGGAGGAGAACAAGAACGGCTTCCACGGCAAGCCCGTCGACGACCCTGAGGACGCCATTCGCGAGCTCGGTGGCCGGCGCAGCATCCGCCTCTCGCCGCCCGCGCCCGACGAGAGCGCGGCGGCGCACAAGTTCCCATCCGGCGAGCTGAAGCTGCCGACTTACGAGAAGGGCGCCAAGGTCGCGACGCGCAAGGCATACGGCGATGCTCTCGCCGCGCTAGGTGCGGCCGACGGATCGATCGTCGTCCTCGACGGCGAGGTCGGCAACTCGACGTACACGGAAACTTTCGGCAACAAGTTCCCCGAGCGCTTCTTCCAGATGTACATCGCCGAGCAGCAGATGATCGGCGCGGCGGTCGGCATGCAGGTCCGTGGCTGGAAGCCATTCAGTGCCACCTTCGCGGCCTTCATGAGCCGCGCCTATGACTTCGTCCGCATGGCCGCGGTCAGCCAGGCGAACCTCTACCTGTGCGGCTCCCACGCAGGCGTGTCGATCGGCGAGGACGGCCCGTCACAGATGGGTCTGGAGGACATCGCCGAGATGCGCGCGGTGTACGGCTCCACGGTCCTTTACCCATGCGACGCAAATCAGACCGCCCGACTGATGGCCCTGATGGCCGACAACACCGGCATCAACTACATCCGCACGACGCGCCAGGCGACCCCGGTCATCTACGGTCCCGACGAGGACTTCAAGATCGGCGGCAGCCGCGTCCTCCAGTCGTCGAAAGAAGACCAGGTCACGATCGTCGCCGCCGGCATAACCGTCGGCGAGGCCGTCGTCGCGGCCGAGGCGCTCGCCAAGGATGGAATCCGCGCGCGCGTCATCGACCTTTATTCGATCAAGCCCCTCGACACCGGCACGCTGATCGAGGCCGCGCGCGCAACTGGTCACGTGATCACAGTCGAAGACCATTGGCCCGAAGGAGGCTTGGGCGAAGCGGTCTTCAGCACCCTCTCCGAGTCGGGCGTCGCCGTCGAAGGCAAGCTGATGGCGGTCCGGATCATGGCCGGATCAGCCAAGCCCGAAGAGCAGCTGGCGCTGGCCGAGATCGACGTGCATGCCATTACCCAAGCCGCGCACCAGCTCGTGAACAGGAAGCAGGAAAAGCGATGACAGAGACAGTGGCGCCGGCGCACGGCACGCGCGTGCCGGCCGAGCTGCAGCAACAGATCGACACGGCTCTGCAGCGAGCGATCGACGAGAGCTGGGCGGAGCGCATCTGGGCGCGCGACACGAGCGTCTGGACAAGCGACGACAAGGTCGCGGCCCTGATCGCGAACCGGCTCGGCTGGCTCGACCTGCCGACAACCTTTGCCGACGAGATCGTCGCGCTCGAAGCATTCGCAGCTGGTGTGCGCGAAGAGGGGCTCGTCAGGGCTCTCGTAGCAGGCATGGGCGGCTCGTCGCTTGCGCCAGCGGTGCTGGCCAGCTCGATGACGCCGGCCGGCCCGGGCCTCGTCGTCGACGTGCTGGACTCAACGGACCCGGATGCAGTTCGAAGTGAGACTGATGCCAGCGATCCCGCAGGAACGCTGTACGTCATCGCCTCCAAGTCCGGGACGACGACCGAGCCGCTGGCATTCCTGTCGCATCTGTGGCACGTCGAGGAAGAGATCCATCACGCCATCCATGACGGCAAGCCCGGCCTCCACTTCGTGGCCGTGAGCGATCCCGCGCCGAGCGTCAGCCACATCCCGCATGCGGACAAGTTCCGCGAGGTCTTCCTCAACCCCGAGGACGTCGGCGGTCGCTACAGCGCGCTGTCGTACGTGGGTCTCGTGCCCGGGGCGCTGATGGGCATCGATCTGCGCGCGCTCCTGACCGACGCGCAGCAGACTGCGGCGCGTTGCCGGCCAAACACCGACAACAACCCGGGTCTGTGGCTCGGCGCGACTATCGGCACGCTGGCACGTGCCGGGCGGGACAAGCTGACGCTGGTCATCGAGCCGCGTTATGCGACGCTCGGCATGTGGATCGAGCAGCTCGTCGCGGAGAGCACCGGCAAGCACGGCGTGGGCGTCGTGCCGGTCGACGGCGAACAGCTGGGTGATCCGGGCGTTTACGGCGACGATCGTGTATTCGTTCGCATCGCGACCGGCGAAGATACTGCCTGGCAGCAGTCGGTCGATCAGTCGCTCGAGAAGCTGGCCGAGGCCGGCCATCCGGTGCTGTACCTGTCCATGCTGGGCGGCACGGGCGCGCTGGGGGGCGAGTTCTTCCGTTGGGAGTTCGCCACGGCCGTGACCGGCGCGATACTGGGCATCAACCCATTCGACGAACCGAACGTGACCGAGTCGAAGGACAACACCAAGCGCGTGCTCGACCAGTTCCGGCACGAGCACAAGCTGCCGAGCGAGGCGCCGCTCACGAGCGAAGGACGCCTGACGCTGACCGGCGACGCACCCCTCCGCCTGAGCGGGGCGCAAGATGGATTGGCCGACGAGCTGCGCCGTCATCTTTCGCGTACGCGAAAGAACGGCTACATCGCCCTGCAGGCCTACATCGCTCCGACCGACGCGCGCGCCAACGCGCTGCGTGAGATGGCAACGCTGCTCCGCGATCGGAGCGGCCGTGCCGTGACGATCGGCTTCGGCCCGCGCTTCCTGCATTCGACAGGACAGCTGCACAAGGGTGGTCCGTCGACCGGCTGCTTCCTGCAGCTGACAGCGAACCACCCCAACGACTTCGACATAGCCGGCTGGCACGAGACTTTCGGAACCTTGATCGACGCCCAGGCGGTGGGCGACTTCATGTCGCTCGAGTCACACGACCTGCCGGTCGCACGGGTCAACCTGTCGGACGATCCCGATGCCGGCCTGGCAGAGCTGCACAACGCAATCGAGCACGCGCTGGCCGAGCCGCTGCCACGTTGAGGCCTTAAGCAGCGCGACGCGTGAGGAGGAGAGGCACTTGGAGCTAGCCGTCGTCGGACTTGGTCGGATGGGGGCGAACATGGCCCGCCGCCTGCACCAGGCCGGTCACAGAGTGGTCGCCTTCAATCGCTCGCCGGACAAGACGCGCGAGATCATGGGCGAAGGCCTTGATGGTGGCCTCACGCCACAGGACGTGGTCAACATGCTCACGCAGCCACGCGTCGTGTGGCTGATGGTCCCGGCGGGCGACCCGACCGAGGAGACGATGAACGAGTTCGCCGAGCTGCTCAGCGCGGGCGACACGATCATCGACGGCGGCAACTCGAACTTCAAGGATTCGAAGCGACGCCACGAGCTCATGAAGCAGAAGGGCATCAACTTCGTCGATGCCGGGATCAGCGGCGGCATCTGGGGCCTCGTCAACGGCTACGGCACGATGGTCGGCGGCGACAAGGAGGTGGTCGAGCCACTCGAGCCGATCTTCAAGTCACTCGCGCCGCCGGACGGCGGCTACGTGTACTGCGGCCCGCCGGGCGCCGGTCATTACACGAAGATGGTCCACAACGGCATCGAGTACGGGCTGATGGAGGCCTATGCCGAGGGCTTCGAGATCATGCATGCGTCCGAGTACTCGCTCGACCTGGAAGCGATCGCCAAGGCATGGATGTACGGAACCGTCATCAGGTCGTGGCTGCTCGAGCTGGCCGGGCGCGCCTTCGAGATGAACGGCACTGACCTGGCCGACATCAAGGGCTGGGTCGCCGACAGCGGCGAGGGCCGCTGGACCGTCCAGGACGCGATCGACCACGACGTGCCCGCGCCGGTCATCACCCTGTCGTTGATGGCCCGTTTCGCCAGCCGACAGGACGAGAGCTACGCAGCCAAGGTGCTCGCGGCTCTGCGCAACCAATTCGGCGGCCATGCCGTGAAGAGCGAGTAGGCGTCGAGCGTCATGGCAACCGAGACGCGCCGGCCGAAGGCGCCAAAGACGGCCCCGGGCACGACCAAACCGTCGGCAATGCACGAGACCGTTCATCTCAACCGGCGCACGGAACGTACATACGAGAACCCGCTGCGCGTCGGGTTGTCCCTGGAGAAGGTGCCTGAGCCGTGCCTGCTTGTCGTGTTCGGCGCCACGGGCGATCTGACCAGCCGCAAGATCCTGCCGGCCGTCTACAACCTGCGCCGGGCCGGCTTGCTGCCGGCCGAGACGAGCGTCGTCGGCTTCTCGCGCCGGCCGTTGAGCGACGACGATTTCCGCAAGGCCATGCGCGCATCGGTCGAGGAGAACTCGCGCGTCAAGGTCGAAGAAGGCCTGTGGAACGACTTCGCCGATGGCATCTTCTACCAGCCCGGCCAGTTCGCTGATCGATCGGCATTCCGCGAGCTCGCCGAGCGCCTCGAGCAGATCGACGCCGCCCGCGGCACGCGCGGCAACAAGCTCTTCTACCTTGCCACTCCCCCGTCGGCGTACGAGGAGATCATCGCCAACCTGGGCAAAGTTGGGCTCCAGCGCCAGGGTGCGGACGGTGAGGGGTGGGCGCGGATCGTGGTCGAGAAGCCTTTCGGTCACGACCTCGATTCGGCGGTCGAGCTGAACAACTCGCTCATCCAGGTCTTCGACGAGTCGCAGGTCTATCGCATCGACCACTACCTGGGCAAGGAGACCGTCCGCAACCTGATGGTCTTCCGCTTCGGCAACGGCATCTTCGAGCCGCTCTGGAATCGCCGCTACGTCGACCACGTGCAGATCACAGTGGCCGAGGACCTGGGCGTCGAGGGCCGCGGCGAGTTCTACGAGCAGGCCGGCGCAAGCCGAGACATCCTCCAGAACCACCTGTTGCAACTGCTGACGCTCGTCGCGATGGAGCCGCCCATCGCTTTCGAGGCCGACGCGCTGCGCGACGAGAAGGTGCGCGTGCTGCGCGCCGTCGACACGCGCTGGACGGATGCGCGCGTGCGGGCCAACGTCGTTCGCGCGCAGTACACCGATGGCTGGGTAGGCGACAAGCATGTTGTCGGCTATCGAAGCGAGGAAGAGGTAGGGCCAGAGTCGAAGACGGAGACCTTCGTCGCGCTGAAGCTGGAGGTCCAGAACTGGCGCTGGGCCGACGTTCCCTTCTACCTGCGCACCGGCAAGCGCATGGCCCGTCGAGCGACGGAGATCGCAATCCAGTTCAAGCTGCCGCCGCTGATGCTCTTCGGCGAGTCGGCCACGCCGCCCGAGCCGAACCTCCTCGCGATGCGTATCCAGCCCGACGAGGGGATCATGCTTCGCTTCGCGGCCAAGGTGCCCGAGCTGGGCCTCGACGTGCGCAGCGTCAACATGGACTTCGCCTACGGCCTGTCGTTCGCGCGCGAGGCACCCGAGGCATACGAGACCCTGCTGCTCGACGTGATGCTGGGCGATCCGGCGCTGTTCACCCGCGCCGACGAGGTCGAGGCGGCATGGAGCATCACCACACCGATCATCAATGTCTGGCACGAATGGGACAAGGAAGGCGGGCCGGACAGTGATATCTGCTTCTACGAGGCTGGCTCGTGGGGTCCCGAGAATGCCGATCAGCTGATCGAGCATGACGGTCGCCGCTGGCGAAGGATGTAGGAGCCCACCCTTTGAGCAACAACGGCAAGGCTTCGATCGCGCCGCTCGCGTCGCCGCCCCGGACGGTTCCGGTGGCCGACCCCGACTACCAGCAGGCGACGACGACCCTCGAGATGGACCCGACCACCTCGCGCTGGCATGTTCGCGCGTCGAGCATCTCGCAGTGCGTCGACAAGCTGACCGAGGTCTGGAACGAGGCCGCGGCGGAAGCATCGGGCGCCGACCTGACGCCCGAATCGCGCGACACGGCCATGGCCGACCCGCGCCTCGCCAGCCACATGGAGGCGCCAACCTCGGTGCGGGTCCGGATGCGCACGAGCGTGTTGACCCTCGTCGTTCTCGCGCCACGGCCGGAGCTTTCGGAGCGTGCCCTGGCGGCGATCAACGCCCTTCACCAGCGCCACCCGTCGCGGGCCATCGTCGTGTCGCCGGGAGACTTCGACGGCCCCGCTCATATGGACGCGCACATCTACGCCGAGTGCAAGCTCAACGATCGGTCCGGCGCCGAGATGTGCACGGAGCAGATCCTGATCAAGACCGGCGGCGAGCTTTCGCAGCATCTCGCGCGTGTCGTGACGCCGCTGCTCATCCACGATCTGCCGGTCGTGCTCTGGTGGCCCGATGATCCGCCGTTCGGCACGCGCCAGTTCGAAGAGGTCGTCGGCACGGCGGACAGGTTGCTCGTCGACTCGGGCTCATTCAACGAGGACGGGGGAAAGAGCCTCGCCGGCCTTGGAACGGTCGTCGCCGACGGCGTATCGGTAACCGACATCGGCTGGCTGCGGCTCAATCTCTGGCGCGAGCTGCTGGCAGCGATGTTCGACCATCCGCTGCTCGTTCAGGAGCTCGACCACATCAATCGCATACGCATCGACATCGCCAAGCCCACTTCCACCCTGCGCGTCTCGAAGGCCGCGTTCTATCTGGGCTGGCTCGCGGCGCGCCTGGGCTGGGATGTGTCACGGCCGCTGACGCGCGACGAGGATGAGGACGGCTACCTGCACGGCGCCTTCCGGCGCGGCCGGCGCGAGATCGGGATCGAGCTGCGGCCGGTGCGATCGACGCTCGACGGAGCACAAAGGGCCGCGGGATCGCTGGTCAGGGTCGATCTTGAAGCCGCCCGCACGAAGGCAACTGTCCGCGCCCGGATCACGCGCCAGTCGGACCACCTGCTGGCCACCGCGGACTGGAACGGGGCGCAGGTATCGCGCCGAGCGGGACGGCTGGAGCCATTCGACGAGACGCCCTTCATCGCCGAAGCGCTCGAGTCGCCTGGTCTCGATCGAATCTTCGAGTCCGCCCTCGTTCGTGCCGTGAGGCTCGTCAGTGGCTGACCTGGGCGGCGCGGAGCTTGTCGTCGTTGCCGATGATCAGGCTGTCGCGGAGGAATCGGCTCGCCGCGTGATCGCCGTGCTCGCGGCGGCAGTCGCCCAGCGCGGTGTGGCCCACATCGCGCTGACCGGCGGGTCGTCGGCCGTGCCGTTCTTCCGCGCCATGCGGACGGCGGAGCACCGCGCTGCGCTCGACTGGTGGAAGGTTCATCTGTGGTGGGGCGACGAGCGTTTCGTGCCGATCGACCACCCACAGTCGAACGCAGGCGTCGCATACGGATCCCTGCTGGCGATGGCCCAGACCGCCGGGCTCTCGGGCGATGGCGGTCAGTTCGACGACTTCGCCGCGGGCGATGTTCCGGGCCTGCCGATAGATCCCGAGCATGTGCACCCGGTCGAAGTCGACGAGGCGCTCAGCGACGACGATCCGGTCGAGCTGGCGGCACAGCTGTATGCGCGCGATCTGGCGCGCTACGTTCCATCGGCCAAGGGCAGCGTGCCGGTGTTCGATGTGATTCTCGCCGGCGTCGGACCCGATGGCCACATCCTCTCGCTCTTTCCCGACTCGCCCGGCCTGGCGCCAGATGCGCCGATCGTGCTCGGCGTCCCGGCGCCGCACCATGTCGAGCCGCACATCGCCCGCATCACGCTCTCGGCGCGCGTGCTGCCGGCTGCGCGTCTCGTGCTCGTCATGACGTCAGGCAGTCGCAAGGCGGAGATCGTGGCCAGGATCCTCGGCGAGGAACGCGACACGGCGCGCTGGCCGGCCCAGGCCGCGCTGCTTCCGAACTGCGTATGGGTCATCGACCGCGCTGCAGCACCCAATTGGAGTGGCGAGCGTTCCCAGTAACGAGACCGGTTCCGCGCTCGAGGTCTTCAGCGTCGCGCTGCGCCTCGGCCTGACCTCGTTCGGCGGACCCATCGCCCATATCGGCTACTTCCGACACGAGTACGTCGAGCGGCGGCGCTGGCTGGACGAGGAGCATTTCGGCGACCTGGTCGCGCTCACCCAATCGCTGCCCGGCCCCGCCAGCAGCGAGCTGGGCATCGCTATCGGAACCCTGCGCGCCGGTCTCGCAGGCGGCTTGGCCGCCTGGCTCGGCTTCACCCTTCCGTCAGCTGCAATCCTGATCGCGCTCGGGCTCTACGCCAACACAGCCGACCTGTCCGGCAGCGGCTGGGTCCACGGCCTGAAGCTCGCCGCCGTCGCGGTCGTCGCGCTGGCTGTGCTGACGATGGCCCGGACGCTGACGCCCGACTGGCCGCGCCGCGCGCTGGCCGTTGCGGCCCTGGCTGTGACGCTTCTGCTTACCAGCCCGCTGACCCAGCTCATAGTGATCCTCGGCGGCGCGGTGGTCGGTTTGCTGGTCCTTCGCGCGCCGCCGGCGGCCGCCGACGTCCGGCAGCGGATGAGCGTCTCGCCACGTGTCGGAGTGGCTGCCATCTGCCTCTTCTTCGGCCTGCTCGCCGGGCTGGCTCTTGTCGCTGCTGTCACGCCGTCGCCAACGGTCGGGATGATCCAGGGCATCTACAGCTCCGGCGCGCTCGTCTTCGGTGGCGGCCACGTCGTCCTGCCCCTGCTTCACGGGGCCACCGTGGACCCGGGCTTCGTCTCCGAGAACCAGTTCCTTGCCGGCTATGGCGCGACCCAGGCTGTGCCCGGGCCGCTCTTCACCTTCGCCGCGTTCCTGGGGACAGTGGCCAGTGCTCCGCCGGGCGGCGTAATCGGCGGAGCGATCGCCCTCGGTGCGATCTTCGTGCCCGCATTCCTGCTCACGTGGGGCGCGCTCCCTTTCTGGGATCGGCTGCGCGCGTCCGTTCCATTCCGACGCGCCCTGAGCGGAACCAACGCGGCTGTGGTCGGGCTGCTGGCGGCCGCGCTGTACAACCCGGTGTGGACGAGCGCGGTTACGGGATGGATCGACGTAGCCATAGCCGGAGCAGCATTTGCGCTGCTCGCCACACGTCGGATGGCGCCGGTCGTCGTCGTCGCACTGTGCGCCATCGCCGGCCAGCTTGCACTTGCGGCAGCCGCATAACCTGACCGCACTGGAGGTGAGCTTGTGATCGGTCGGCTGCTGACTCGCATCGTCTACGCACAGGCCGGCTGGGCGCGGCCGTTGGGCAATTTCAACGTGCGCTGGTTGAGCGCCGTCTTCCGCCCGATCACACCGGTCAAGAGCTTCCTCAACGGCAAGTGGCTGGGCCATTCCATCCACGCCCTGCTGACCGATGTGCCGATTGGCGCGCTGACGCTGGCCCTCGTCTTTGACGTTGTCGACCAACGCAGCGCGGCGGACATTACGCTCGCGTTTGCCGTCCTGGCCATGATCGGCGCGGCGATTGCGGGAGCGGCCGATTACAGCGACACCGACGACGAGGCGCGCATGGTCGTCACGGTGCACTCGACGCTGATGGTCATCGCCCTGGTCATCTTCGCCATCGCTCTCACACTGCAGCTGGCCAGCCCAGCCGGCGACCGAACGATCGCGTTCGCCGCGACCGTGATCGGCTACCTCATCGTTGCCGGAGGCGCATGGGCGGGCGGTGAGGCGGTCTACGGCCTCGGCAACATGGTCAATCGCCACGCGTGGCGGTTCGGCTCCAAGTCGAGCTGGGCCATGCTCGACCTGACCGATATTCCCGAGAACGCACCGACCGCCGCGAAAGCCGGCGCGCAGAGCCTCGTGGTCGTCAGGCAGGGCGCAACCATCTATGCGCTGCACAGCGTGTGCGCCCACGCCGGTGGCCCACTGGCTCAGGGAAGGCTGGTCGACGGCTGCATCGAGTGCCCCTGGCATTCGTCGCGCTTCGAGCTCGCCACCGGACACCGGACACAGGGACCGGCCACCTTCGACCAGCCGCGCTACGAGGTCCGCCCCGCCGAGGGCGGCGGCTGGGAAGCACGTCGCGTGATACCGGCCCAGCCGGCCGGTGTCTCAACCAGCACCGCCAAGAAGACCGGCTCGATGGCTCCGGTGGGCGATGTTGTCGCGACGGGCAACGAGCCGCGCAGCTGGCGCGGCGACCGGCCCGGACACAGCTCCTAGCGCAGCAGCGGCACGCTGAGCGAGGCAAGCACGACCCCGACGATCTGCAGCGGCCGTAGCCGCTCGCGCAGAAATAGCGCGGCAAGCAGCGTCGTGATCACCGGATAGAGCGAAGAGAGAACGACCGCGACCGACAAGGAGTCGGTGCGCGCGGCCAGCACGAAGAAGGCATTACCGCCCAGATCGCCTGTCCCGGTCATGACGAAGAGGAACGCGAGCCCGCCGACGGGCAGGGCGCGGGCGCGCAGCCTGGGCAGGCCAAGGACTACGTCCGCTTTCCGCCGCCACGTCCGCTCACGCGCCCGTGCGGTTACGAACAGGAACGCGACGACCGTCAGGGCCAGGCCGATGACGCGCACCACGACCAGCGGCCACCACATCTCGCCGCCTGTCGTCGCCTGATGGATGCCGATGAAGAACAGGCCGAAGCCTATGCCGGCGACGAGCACGAACGGCAGCTGCTTGATGTCGATCCGCGACAGCCGGCGCTCGTCCGTGGAACGCTCGCCGCCCGGCAGAGAGATGAGCACGACGGCGACTAGCGCGACGACCATACCGACGCCGCGGACGGCGTCGATTGACTCGCCACCGACGATGCCGGCGATCACCGGCAATCCGGCGCCCACGAGCGCCGCAAGAGGCGCCACGACGCCCATCGTCCCGCGCGACAGCGAGTAATAGAAAGCGCCCAGGCCGATCACGCCGGCGACGCCGGCCAGAGCCGACCAGGCGATCGAAGAGGCAGTGGAAACGGGCTCCACCGAGACGACGGCGATGAACAGGCTGCCGATCAGCCCCACCGCCTCGCTCGTCACGATGGCGAGGAAGACGCTCGAGTAGCGGCTGATCAGTCCGCCGCCGAAGTCACCAGTTCCCCACGAGAGAGCGGAGAGCAGGCCGAATATTGGCCCGCTGAGGTTCAGTGCTCCTCCGGCCAGAGTGGAGTTGCCCGCTCGGATGGCGCCAGCGTGGAGGCCGTGCCTGAAGGGCGAGCTTTCGCGTCGTCATGGGCGTCGGCTCGACCGAAGCCGCCCGGGTTCGGGACGGGCAACGCGTTGCTGGACCACATCGTCATGGCCTCTCCCGTCGTTTCCTGCGGCACCGGATCGGGCTCATCGCGCGCGGTCGGCGCCGCCAGCACGACCACGTTGTCGGCAAGTGCGTCGTAACGCTCCGACGTGGTCAGGAAGACGACCTGGTAGTCCGTCGCTATCGACTTGAGGAGCTTCAGCGCCAGCTCGGCACGATCGTTGTCGAAGGTCACGAACGGATCATCGAAGAGCAGCGGCGGCGTGCCCGGTTCGGTGACCTGGCGGACAATCCCCAGCCGCGCGCACAGGTAGAGCTGGTCGAGCGTTCCCTGTGACAGCGACCTGACATCGATCCAGTCGCCGAGCTCGGGCGAGTAGACGGAGAACGTGAGCGTCTGCTCGTCGACGCGCAGCCTTCGGTAGCGACCGCCGGTGACCCGCTCGACATCGTGGGCCATGTGCTGCTCCAGGAAACGCGCAGCCTTCTTCATCGTTCCCTGCTCGGCCCTATCGAGCGACGCCAGGACGTCCTCGTAGATGCGCAGCCGGCGCTCGGCCGCAGTCAGTGCCTCCTGGGCCTGCTCAAGCGATTCCGCGACGGCCGCGACCTGCTCGGCGTCGACCGGGTTGGTGTTGACCCGCGCGTCGGCGTTTGCCTCCGCCTGCAGCGCCGCCTCGCGTTCGGGCGTGAGGCGCTGGAGCGCCAGATTGGCCGATGCGGCCACACGGTCAGGGTCCTGGCCGATCTCGCCCATGCCGGCCAGGGTGTGCCTGCACTCGTCGGCTTCTGCCGCGGCACTGTCACGCAGGACTGCCACGTCCTCCGTGGCCGGTTGATCGCCCATCAGGCCGCGATACTCGCCGCGCTTTGCCTCGATCTGGGCGACATGCTCGGTCTCGGCCGCAAGCACTCGTTCAGCGCCTGCCACGTCCGGCTGGTGGATGGAGCTCAGCGTCTCGATGCGTTCCTGCTCGGCCTGGCGCACCCTGTCCGAGAGCTGCGTACGCCCAGCAAGCCGCCGCGCGATCTCCGACTCGCGCAGCTCGTTCTGCATGCGCACGTCCGTCAGGCGTTCTCGTTCTCGGCGCATGACCACATATGCGCCAATGGCAAAGCCCAACGCCGCTAGGCCGACGACGACGCCGATGATCGCTGCGTTGAGCGCTATGCCGGCCACGATCGCGAAGACCCCGACGAAAGCCATGACGGCCACGAGCACGGCCCATTGCTGCCAACGCGGGGCAGGGATGGCCACGTCGTAGCTCGACAGGTCGGGCTCAGCGGCCAGCTCGGCGCGCATCTCAGAAAGCCGGAATTCGAGCTGGCGCAGATGGTCGACCGTGGTCCGGAGCACAGGCAGCGACACGCTCGATGGATGAATTGCATCGAGCTGGCCTATCTCATCGCGCAGCTCGACGGCGTGCTTGTACTGGGCGTATCGGCGGCCGGCCTCGGCCGCGCGCTTGGCCAGCTGGGACGCGCGTTCTGCCCTGGCCGCGATGTCCTTCTGTTCGACGATGCGCGCATCCATGCCGGCCCGGGCCGCCCGGGCCGCGGCCAGCTCGCGACGATCGGAGTCGAATTTGAGCAGTGCGGCGTCCCCGACGCGCTGCTCCTCCTGCAGCCGAGCAACGTCTGCGCGCATCACCTTGAGGTAGCCCGGGTTCTTGGCGCCTTCTGTCCTGTAGCGCCTGATGGCATCCTCGAGCTTCTTGCGCGCCGCATGAGTGCCACGGTCGGCGCCACTCATCGACTGCTGCAAACGATCGCGGAGCGTGCTCTCGTCCTGGGACAGGCCGGTCAGCTCAGCATGGTGGACGCTCGCTGTCGCACGCAAGAACTTCTCGGAGGGCAGGCCGGTCAGGGCCGCGACCTGTGCCTCGACCGCCGCCGGATCCGTCAGGGTCTGGCCATCCCACTCCATCTCGACCGTGCCGCGTTGGCCACCGAAGACCTTGCGCAGACGGCCACGTGCGCCTTCGTGCTCGAATTCCAGCTCGACGGCCGGATCTGATTCGGGCTCGTGCCACGGGCGCAGCTCATCGAGCTCGGCCGAAGCAAACGTGGGGCGTCGGAAGAGGCCGAGCTCGATCGCGCGTTGGACGGTCGACTTGCCCGCCTCGTTCGGGCCACGGACGATGTTCAGGCCCTGCTTGAACTCGATGTCGAGATCGCGATGGCGGCGGAAGTCCGTCAGGCGGAGCCGGGTGATGTTCATGGCAGCGTCACGCGCTGGGGGTCGTCGAGGAGCAGGTTGCCGTAGCGCAGCGCCTCGCGCAGCTCAGCCACCTGATCCTCCGCGCCGCGTGCTTCGGCCTCGGCAATGCGCGTCAGATAGTCGCGCGTGAAGGCGCCCAGGATCGTGTCCTGTGAGACCGTCAGCGACTCGTCGAGCGGCGCCGTCGATGCGTCACGCACCCGAACACGCAGGAATGCCCCGTTCAGCTGCTGCTCGAGCTCGTCGATGTTGAGATCCAGATCACCGTTGCGGACGCCGACGATGCGCGCGTCAAGCACGAGATCCGGATCGGCCATCTCGCGCAATCGCGTGGCCAGCTCTGCCTGTGACGCAACGCCCGAGGCGTCGATCTCGAGCCGTCGGAAGCGGGTTCGACCCACGGCGCGTGGCTCGACCTTGACGCTCCGCTGGCCTCCGCTCTCGTCGAGGGTCACGAGCAGGACCTGGCCGGCGCCGTCCTGGTCGACAGCGACCGGCTCGGGAGCGCCCGAATATGCCCACACGGTCTTGCCCGAGCGCCCCTCACGGAACGAGTGCCAGTGGCCGAGCGCCAGGTAGTCGAGGTTGGACTGCGCCACCTCGGCATCGGTGAACGAGACGTCATCGTTGTCAAAACGGCCGGGAACGGCGAGCGAGCCATGGACCATGCCGATCTGCCAGCCTCCAGCCTTGACCGAGGGGTCGTCCGGGCTGACGGCCAGCGCTGTCATTGGGCTCTCCGTCGCGCGCTTCGTGGGAAACACCTTGGCGCGCACGGTGACGCCGAGTGCAGGAAAGTCGATTGACGGCGACGTATCGGTGAGCAACGTGACCAGGTTCGAGTCGGCCGTCGCGCCGGCGAGCGCGGCAAGGTCAAAGACGCGATAGATCGACGCCGCGTCGTAGCAGTCGTGAGTGCCGGGAATAGCAACCGTCGGGATGTGGCGTTGGACCAGTCGGCCGATCTCGGCCGCGGCGCGTTCGAACGAGCGCCTGGGCTGACTGTTGGAGTCGAAGAGATCGCCGCAGATCAGTACGAGGTCCACTTTTTCGGCGATGGCCAGGTCGATTGCCCGTTTGAATGCGTCGAACTGACGCTCGCGCTGGGCGGCCGCCGCGGGACCCAGGTCGTCGTGGCGCGCGCCCAGGTGAACATCAGCCATGTGAAGGAGACGCAGCATCGAGTCTTTGGGACCCTCCCGGCGATTAGCGTTGCGGTCAGTCAATTCTGACAGCCGCCGGTCCGGGCCGGACATAGGACGGAAGAACCAAGGCGTACTCGAGTGGCCTGAGTCCGCGTCCGGGCACGACGCACCTGCCTGGCCGTTCCTGCCCGCCTTCGAACCTCGGTGATAACCTTTCGCCGTTACCGGTGCGCCCCAGTTTCAGGGACCTCGGCAGAGCAACTGGGTTGGCGCCCGGCTCCCCATTCCAGCGCCACGCCTTGGTGTCGCTCGCGCCGCCCTCCACCTGGTGGTCCGGTGCGCAACATACGTATCCGCTCTTTCGCTGACCAAGGGGAGGTCACTGGTGTCCTATCAAGATCGAACCCTCACGTGCGCCGACTGTGGCGTGGAGTTCATCCACTCCTCGGCCGACCAGGAGTTCTACGCGCAGAAGGGGTTCGCGTCCGATCCGAAGCGCTGCCCGACGTGCCGCGCGACGCGCCGTCAGATGCGCGAGACGAGCGGATTCGACGTGCGCGAGATCGGTGGTCCACGAGGCTACGAGCGTGGCGACTACCGGCCTCAGCGCGAGTACTTCGCGGTGATCTGCTCGAAGTGCGGCAATGCCGCACAGGTGCCTTTCAAGCCGCGCCAGGACAAGCCTGTCTACTGCTCCGACTGCTTCCGGGACGTGCAGGCCGTCGGCTAGCCCTGCGCCGAGCGCCCGCGGGCGGCCGGCTATATTCGGCCGCGGTCCAGGACCGCAGTCCCCAATTCAGCGCTCTTCTATGCGCACGTAGGGGCGCTCGGGCGGCCCGACATAGAGCTGCCTGGGGCGGCCTATGCGCGTATCCGGATCGGTCATCATCTCGCGCCACTGGGCGATCCAGCCGGGCAGCCGGCCGATGGCGAACAGCACGGTGAACATCTCGGTCGGGAAGCCCAGCGCGCGGTATATCAGCCCGCTGTAGAAGTCGACGTTCGGATACAGCTTGTGCTCGATGAAGTACGAGTCGGTCAGGGCGACCTCCTCGAGCTCGAGCGCGATCTGGAGCAGCCGGTCCTCGGCGCCGAGCTTGCTCAGGATGGAGTCCGCGGCCTGCTTGATGATCCGCGCACGCGGGTCGTGGTTCTTGTAGACGCGGTGCCCGAAACCCATCAGCCGGAACGGGATCGTTCTTGTCCTTGGCCCGCTCGACGTATTGGCGCTCACGTTTCCGCCGTCGTCGGCGATCGCCTGGAGCATCTCGAGCACCTCTTGGTTGGCGCCACCATGCAGCGGGCCCCACAGCGCCGAGATGCCGGCCGAGATGGAGGCGTACAGGTTGGCGTGGCTCGAGCCGGCCAGGCGCACGGTGGACGTCGAGCAGTTCTGCTCGTGGTCGGCATGCAGGATGAGCAGGATGCGCAGTGCATGCGCGGCGTCGGCATCGACGCTGTAGTGCTCGGCCGGTACGGCGAACATCATGCGCAGGAAGTTGCTCTCGTAGTCGAGCGCGTTGTCCGGATAGACGAGCGGCTGGCCGATCGACTTCTTGTACGCGAAGGCGGCGATGGTCGGCATCTTGGCGATCAGGCGAACCGTGGTGATGTCGACGTCGCCGGGGTCGTTCGGGTCGTGCGGGCGCTGGTAGAAGGTCGACAGCGCGCTCACGGCCGAGGCCAGGATGCCCATCGGATGGGCGTCCATCGGAAATCCGTCGAAGAAGCGCTTGAACTCCTCGTGGAGCAGAGTGTGGCGCGTGACCAGCTCGGTCCACTCGGCCAGCTGCTCCGCTGTCGGCAGCTCGCCATGGATGAGCAGATACGCGGTCTCGAGGAAGGTCGATCCCTCGGCCAGCTGCTCGATCGGATAGCCGCGATAGCGCAGGATGCCGTGCTCGCCATCGAGATAGGTGATCGCGCTGCGCGTCGAAGCAGTGTTCGCGTAGCCGTAGTCGAGAGTGGTGTAACCGGCGTCCTTGAGCAGGCTATTGGTCTGGATCGCCGGGTATCCGTCAGTGCCGTTCTCGATCGGCAGCTCAAGCGTCCTGTCGCCGATGCGCAGCTCGGCGACGGTGGGCCCCATCGCTGTGCGCTCCTGAGAGAGCCGTGGGCTCATCGTCGTCATCGTCTGGCTCCTAGTGTTGTTGCCCAGGGCCGTGGTCCTGGGCAAGGGCTCGGCAGCATGCCTGGCCTCACGCTAGGCCCGTCGTCATACATGGCGAACGTGCCATTGGACGGCCATTCCGAGGGCCGATCGGCCAAGGTCGCCGGATTACCGGGACGGCTAGACTGCTAACGACCAACGGGAGGGCTCCCAAAGGAGATCGCATCGCATGACTGACACCATCGAGCGGCCGCGGCTCAAGATCACCTACGCGACGCTTCGAGCCGACAACGAAGAGCTCCACGAGCAGTTCGAACACGGGGCGGAGAAAGCCAGAGCGGAGCTCGGCAAGCATCACCCGAACTTCGTCAATGGCGAGCCGCGCCATGGCGAAGGTGAGTTTGAAGACCGCTCGCCGATCGACCACGAGCTGGTCCTCGGCTGGTTCGCCAAGGGCACTCGCCAGGACGTCAAGGACGCAATCCGCGCAGCGCGCGACGCGGCCCCGAAGTGGGCGGCGACTCCGTGGCGCGAACGCGTCGCCATCATGCGCAAGGCGGCCGACCTGATCAGCGAGCGCCAGTTCGAGTACGCGGCGCTGATGGTCTACGAGGTCGGCAAGAATCGCCTGGAGGCGCTCGGCGACGTCGAGGAGACGGCCGACCTGATTCGCTACTACTGCGATCAGGTGGAGGCCAACGACGGCTTTGACACACCCATGGGCAACCTGGGTGACAGCACGGTGCACACGCGCTCGGTGCTCAAGCCACATGGCGTCTTCGCCGTCATCAGCCCCTTCAACTTTCCAATGGCGCTTTCCGGTGGCCCGTCCGGCGGCGCGCTGGTCGCTGGCAACACTGTCGTCTTCAAGCCGAGCAGCGATGCTCCATTGCTGGGCATGAAGCTTTACGAAGCCCTGCGCGACGCAGGCCTGCCGGCTGGCTGCTTCCACTACGTCGCCGGTCCCGGCGAGACTGTGGGCGCCGAGCTCCAGGAGAACCCGGGCATCGACGGCATCGTCTTCACCGGCTCATACGAAGTCGGCTTCGACCTGTACAAGCATTTTGCGAGCGAGTTCCCGAAGCCGGTCATCGTCGAGATGGGTGGCAAGAACCCGACCATCGTGAGCCGCAACGCGGATCTCGAGGAGGCGGCTGAAGGCGTCATGCGCGCGGCTTTCGGCTTTGGCGGCCAGAAGTGCTCGGCCAACAGCCGCGTCTACGTTGAGCGACCGGTGTACGACGAGTTCGTCCGCCTGCTCGTCGACAAGACGAAGGCGATCAAGGTCGGCGATCCACTCCAGCGCGAGAACTGGCTCGGACCGGTGATCAACCAGCGCGCCGTCGCCAAGTTCGAGAATGCCGTCGCCGAGGCACGCCATGACGGCCAGATCGCAATCGGCGGCGATCGTCTGGGCGATGCCGGGCACGAATCGGCTGGTACGTCGAGCCCACGGTGGCAATCGACCTGCCTGTAGAACATCGTCTGTTCAAGGACGAGCTCTTCGTGCCCTTCGTGGCCGTCTCACCGGTCGACTCGATCGACGAGGGTCTCGAGCTGGCCAACGAAAACGCCTACGGGCTGACTGCCGGCTTCTTCAGCGAGGACAAGACCGAACAGAAGAAGTTCCTGGAAGGCATCCAGGCTGGCGTGGTGTATGTGAATCGCCGCGCCGGTGCGACCACCGGTGCCTGGCCCGGCATTCAGCCGTTCGGCGGCTGGAAGGCAAGTGGCTCGACCGGCAAGGCCGGCGGCGGCCTGTACTACGTCCAGCAGTTCATGCGCGAGCAATCGCAGACGGTCGTCGACTAGCCGCCTTTCGACGGCCGCCTAGAAGACGGTCAGCCAGTCGTCCTTCATGCTCGCGACCGTCCACCCGAAGCGGCGCGCGCGGTCGAGCGCCGCTTCGGCTCCAGCGGTGTAGTCGAACTCACGCTCGCCGTCGTCGTGGAGAATCAGCAGACGCAGTGACGGCTTGTCGTCGTGCTGCGCGAAGTCGAGCATCTGGATGTCGCCGTTCGAATTGCCGGCGGCCAGCAGCGGCCGGCGGCCGACTCGGCTCCAGATCCGGATCGGCTTCTGCGGTCCGTCGTCGAGGTAGTCGGCCTCCGCCTTGTGGGTGATCGTGCCGCCGTGGTCGTCACTCACATAGTCGAGGGCTGACGCGCTGCCGATCACCCGCTCACGTGGAATGCCGTAGACCTCGGCGCTGATTGGACGCATGAAGTCGCGCCCGCCGCCTGATGCGATGTAATTCGAGAAGCCGTTCGCTTCGAGGTAGCGGAGCAACCCGATCATCGGCACGTACGCGGTTTCCAGATAGCCGCGGCCAAGGGTCGGATGCGCTGTCGAGCGCATGAACGAGTCGGCCTGCATCTCAAAATCGTCCACGCTGATGCCCTCGTGGGCAGCCAGGATCCCGGCCAGGAGAACCGGGATTTCTCGATCGTCGCCCGCATAGTGGTCGGCAAACACCTTGCCGAACCACGCGAAGTCGCGCTCGTGAGCCGCCTTCCACGGCTGTCGCTCGCGCAGCTTCTCGTCCTGATCGGCCATCTCCGACAGGCGCCGGATGATGAAGTCGGCCTGGATGGGCATCGGCTTTTCGCACCACAGGGTGCCGTCGTTGTCGAAGACCGCGACGCGCTCCTCGACAGGCACGCCCATCGCCACGACACGTTCGACGAAAGCGACGATCGCTCGGCTCGAATCGCCGTCGCGCCAGCCGTCGAGCGCCGCGGCCGGATGCGAGTCGCCACCCGGAGAGGTTCGTAGCTCGTCAGTCACGTGCGAACGCTCCCGCGAGCTCCGCCTCGAGGTCGACCCATGGATGACCGGCCACGTCGACCGTCGCCTGATGGATCTCGCCGCCCACGAACGCCCATGGGGAGCTGCCCGGATAGTCATCGGTGACCGGTTCGCCGCCCTCCTTGCCAACGTTCAGGCCTTCGCCGGCCAGCGAGAACTTGCCCGGCTGGGTCTTGATCTTGCCCTCGCCTACCTTCTCATCGCCGAAGTACAGGCTCAGGGTGCCCTCAGTGGGCATGCCCTCGCCTTCCCGGCGGAACACGGCTGAGAGGACGGTCTCGCCAGTTGGAATGGGTCGATCCGACTCGATGATCTGCTCGAATACGCCGACCCAGTTGTAGACGTACTTGAGCTTGCCGCCCTTCAGATACAGGGCATGGCCGCCAAAGCGGGCGCCCTGCGAAAAGAGCACGCCGGCGGCTTCGGGCGTATCGATCCTGACCTCGACCGCCATGGCGTACGAACAATTCCTGATGTTTGGTGCGGCCGACTCGGGAACCTCGGCGGTGTCGGGGTAGTAGACGTAGCGATCGCGTGGCTTGGCGAGCTGCGGCCGGGGTGCCAGAAGGATGCCAATCGCATCACGCGACTCAAGTGGAAACGCCCCGTATCTGCCTGCCTCAGCCCACCACAGGTCGACCAGCTCGCGCAGCTTGTCCGGGTGCTTCCCGGCCAGGTCATGGACCTCGCTCGGGTCGCTCGCCGTATTGAATAGCTCCCAGCGCTGGTTGCTGAAATCAGCCCACGCGTTCGGGGCAGCGGGTGTCACCGACGCGGCCTTCCAGCCATCGTGGTAGATGCCGCGCGTGCCGAGCATCGAGTAGAACTGGGTCTCCTTCCCGGGAGCCTTGGGATCGCTCAGGCTCCCCGCGAAGCTTTCGCCTTCGAGCGGAATCTGCGTGTAGCCCTTGACGATCTCGGGCATGTCAACGCCGAGCAGCTCATAGACCGTCGGAACAATGTCGATCGCGTGCGTGTACTGACCGCGCATGCCGGTCGCCTTGATCCCCTTCGGCCACGAAACGATCATCGGGTCGGCTGTACCACCCTGATAGCTCGCGTAACGCTTCCACATCTTGAACGGCGTGTTGAAGGCCCATGCCCAGCCGGTCGGATAGTGGTTGTACGTCTTCGGGCTGCCCAGGTCGTCCACGTACTTGAGCGCTTCTTCGATCGTGTCCGGGATGCCGTTGAAGAATTTGTTCTCGTTGACCGATCCATTCGGGCCGCCCTCGCCCGAAGCGCCGTTGTCGGAAACAACGACGACCAGGGTGTTGTCGAGCTGGCCGCTCGTCTCGAGGTAGTCGAGCAACCTGCCCAGCTGATCGTCCGCGTGACTCAGAAAGCCGGCGTAGACCTCCGCCATTCGTGAGAAGAGCTCCTTCTCGTTGTCCTGCAGCGAGTCCCACGGCCGCACGACGTCAAGCGCGCCCCAGCTCTGGCCCTGCGGGCCGGTCAGGTCGGTGTACGGGTTGATCGGCGACAGCTCCGTGTTGGCGGCGATGATTCCCAGACGCTTCTGGTTTTCGAACACGACCTCGCGATACGCCTCGTAGCCCATGTCGAACTTGCCCTTGTACTTGTCCGCCCACTCCTTCGGAACGTGATGTGGCGCGTGGGCGGCGCCCAGGGCGTAGTAAAGGAAGAACGGTTTGTCGGGCGCAATCGACTTCGCGTCGCGGATAAAGCCAATCGCCTTGTCGGTGATGTCGACCGAGAAGTGGTAGCCGTCCTCGGGCAGGCTGGGCTGGTCCACCGGATGGTTGTCGTAGACGATGTCCGGATACCACTGGTTCGTCTCGGCGCCCAGAAAGCCATAGAACCGCTCGAACCCACGGCCAAGCGGCCAGTCTTTTTTCGTTGACGCCATGTTCATCTCATCTTCAGGCGTGAGATGCCACTTGCCGACGATGTAGGTGTTCCAACCGCGCTCGCCGAGCACTTCGGAGATGAGCGCCGACTGGCCCGGGATATGGCCACTGGCGTTCGGGAACCCCGACGCAGCCTCGGTGATACAGGCCATGCCGTTCGTGGTGTGGTTGCGACCGGTCAGTAGGCACGCGCGAGTTGGCGAGCAGAGCGCCGTCGTATGGAAGTTCGTATAAGTCACGCCGCGGGCGGCGATGCGCTTGATGTTCGGGGTCTCGATCAGGCCTCCGAATGGCTCCATCGCGGAGAAGCCCACATCGTCGAGCACGACGTAGACGACGCTCGGCGCGCCTTCGGGCGCCATCGGCTGGGCAAACGGCTCCCAGTCGGGGGTCGAATCCTTGATGTCGACGTTGATCTTGCCCTTGAAAGTCTTGCTCACAGCGCGTCGAGCCCTTTCCGCGGTCGCCCGCTAGGTTCGGGCCGGCGGCGCGGCCAGAATGCCCATCGCCTCGTCCGCAAAGCGGCCCTGGTGAAGGAGGTCGGCCATGAGGTCCATCGGCCGCTTGATGTGCGTGAAGAACGACAGGTAGCCGGCGCACAGGTAGTTCAGGCCGGGCTCGCCGTCAGGCGTTTCGATGAACCGGTTGCGCGGGCACTCCCCGTGGCACGCAAAACGGACGGGGCACTCGCGGCAGTAGCGCGGCAGCGTGTCGAGCTTGTCGGTGCCAAACTTGCGCTGCTCGGGCGAGGCAACCATCGTGAGCAGGTGTTTCTCGCGAATGTTGCCCAGCAGGTAGCGCGGCTCGACGAAGTGGTCGCAGCTGTAGACGTCGCCGTTGTGCTCGATGGTCAATGCATTGCCACACGTCTCGGAGAAGATGCACACGGCCGGTGGCGCGCCCACCCATGACGCGAGCGCGGCGTCGAACATCTGGACGAACACCTCGCCCACATCTCGAGCGACCCACTCGTCAAACACCGAGGAAAGAAACCTGCCCCAGCCGTCGGCAGTGACCGAACGGCCGGTTACGAGCGAGCCGTCAAGCGTGTATAGCGGCCTGACCTCTCGTCCGGCGGTGCCCCAGCCCGCGTCTGCCACGGGCAGCGTCTCCGGCGTGGCGCGCTCGACGATGGGGATGAACTGGATGTAGCGAGCGCCGACCTGGTCACGGAAATAACGGTAGACCTCGGGGCCGCGCTCCTGGTTGCCCTCGTGAACCGTGCACAGGATGTTGACGTCCACGCCGCGCTCGGCCATGAGGCGCGCTGCGCCAAGGACCCTGTGGTGCGTCGGCCCGCCGCCCTTGTCCACGCGGTACTTGTCGTGGATGTCGGGCGGCCCGTCCATCGACAGGCCCACGAGGAACCTGTTCTCGCGGAAGAACGTGCACCACGCATCGTCAACCTTTGTTCCGTTGGTCTGGATGGTGTGCTCGACCACCTGGCCCGGACGCCGATAGCGCTCGACCAGCTCGAGCGAGAGCTCGAAGAACTCGAGGCCCATCAGCGTCGGCTCGCCGCCCTGCCAGGCGATCGTGACGTTCGGTGTCCGGTGCGACTCGAGGAGCTGCTTGATGTACATCTCGAGCAGGTCGTCCGACATGCGGAATTTCGAGCCCGGGTAGAGCGCCTCTTTCGAAAGGAAGAAGCAATAGGTACAGTCGAGGTTGCAGACGGCACCGGTCGGTTTGGCCAACAGGTGGAACCCGGGTGGCGCCTCGGCCGGGATCGGTGATGGCATGCGCGGACCGTGACCGGTCAGGACAGCATCGCGCGTGAACGTCGTCGTGGGATCCACTGGCTGCTCTAGCCTAACGGCTACCGCGATCCGGCCGTCACCCTGATAGGGGGATCAAATGTACAGATCTCGCCGTTTCCTGGGGATCCTGGCGGTCCTTTTGACGCTGATCTTCGCGCGGCCGACGTATGCCGCCGCCGCGCCTGTCCAGATCACGTCCGATAACTCCCCGAGCGGCACCGTCCGGCTGATGGCGGTCGGTGATGTGATGCTGGCACAGACGATCGGGCGGCGGATCAAGAAGAAAGGCCCGCTCGCGCCCTGGACGCAGGTCAAGCAGTATTTCGACCAGGCGGACCTGGTGGTCGCCAATCTCGAGTGCACGATCTCAACTCGCGGCACGCGCTGGAACAAGACCTTCACCTTCAGGGCGCCGATCGCCGCGGGCGCATCACTGGCCGCAGCCGGCATCGATGCCGTCACAGATGCCAATAACCATGCCATCGACTTCGGGCGCGATGCGTTCGCCGACACGCTCCACTACCTCGACGTCGCCGGCGTCGGCCACTTCGGCGGCGGCGCAAACATCGATGCGGCGCGGGCGCCGCTGGTCATCGAGAGGAACGGGCTGCGCATAGCGTTTCTGGGCTATGTCCTGCCGTTCTCCGGCAGGCCGGCCTTCAACACCAGGCAATGGGCGGCAACCGACACGAAGTCTGGCCTGGCGATCGGGACGCCCGACGTGGTGACGGCCGACGTCAAGGCGGCAAAGCAGATCGCGGATGTGGTCGTGGTCATGGTCCACGGTGGCACCGAGTACAGGTTCAAGCCGAACAAGGCCCAGAAGAAGTTCGACAGCGCCGCCCTGGCCGCGGGCGCAGCGCTGGTCATCGGCGCCCATCCGCACGTCCTCCAGGGCTACGTCTACGAGGCTCATCAGGTGATCGCCTACAGCACCGGCAACTTCGTCTTCGACTATTTCTCGGGCAACGAGAACGACACAGCGATCCTGGACGTCACCCTCAGCGCCGACGGCGTGGATGCGATCAACTGGATCCCGATCGAGATCCACAACGGCTTTCCGCGCCCGGCCACGAGCCAGGAAGCGGCGCGCATCGTGAGCCGACTCAAGCAGCTGCCACTGCCGTGACTCGCGGCTGAAGCCACGCGAGCGGCCGAGTACACTGCTTGATGCAGACTGCATGATTTTTATGCACTTGTTCGACGCGCAAACGGAGTGACGAAATGACCGAGTTGGCCGAAAGAGAGCTATCCGCGGTGAGCTCGGTGCTCGACGGGGTTCCGACCTTCGAGGGTCGGACCGTGCCCGACCTGCGCACGGCAATCCCCGGACCCAGGGCGCAAGAGCACGTCAAGTTCGATCATCGCTACACCTCGCCCAGCCTTCCGCGCGCATATCCGATCGTGCCGGTCCGCGGCCGCGGTGCGGCCGTGGAGGACATCGACGGCAATATCTTCCTCGACTTCACCGCCGGCATCGCCGTCTCGTCAACCGGCTACGGCCATCCGCGCGTCACCGCTGCCGTCGAGCAGCAGGCCAACGAGCTGCTCCACTTCAGCGCGTCGGACTTCTACCTGCCGATCTATGCCAAGCTCGCCGCGGAGCTCGACCGCATCGCCCCGATGAGCGGACCCACGCGCAGCTACCTGGGCAACTCGGGCGCGGAGGCCGTCGAGGCCGCGATCAAGCTCGCTCGCTTTGCCACAGGCCGCCAATACCTGGTTGCCTTCGTGGGCGGTTTTCACGGCCGGACGTACGGCGCCGTGACGCTGACCGCGTCCAAGTCCAAGTACCACGCCGGGTTCGGCCCCATGCTGCCCGGCGTCATCCACGTTCCCTTCGGCTCGCAGGGCCTGGACGAGCTCGAGAGCCGCGTCTTCAAGCGCCTGGTGCCGGCCGACGAGATCGCCGCGATCATCGTCGAGCCGATCCAGGGCGAAGGCGGCTACATCGTGCCCGATGACGATTTCTTCCCGCGTCTGCGCGAAATCTGCGATGACAACGGCATCCTGCTCATCGCCGACGAGGTGCAGTCGGGCGCCGGTCGCACGGGCAAGATGTGGGCAATCGACCATTGGGATGTCGAGCCGGACATCCTGTGCGTCGCCAAGGGCATCGGCTCGGGCATGCCCATCTCTGCGGCCGTGGCACGGGCAGAGCTGATGAGCTGGCAGGCCGGTCACCACGGCTCGACTTTTGGCGGCAATCCCGTCTCGTGCGCGGCGGCGTTGGCCACGATCGAGCTGCTCGAGGAAGGCCTGATCGACAACGCCGCGGCGCGCGGCGAGCAGGCCATGACGGCGCTGCGCAAGGTCGCCGCGGAGCATCCCGGAATGATCCGGGAGGTGCGCGGCAAGGGCCTGATGATCGGCGTCCAGTTCGATTCGGGTGATACCGCCGAGGCCGTCCAATGGGCGGCGTTCCAGCGCGGCCTGCTCGTGCTCGAGGCGGGCGAGGACGTCGTCCGCATGTCGCCGCCGCTCATCGTCAACGAGGCAGAGGTCAATACCGCGATCTGGCTGTTCAGCGAGGCGGTGGCAGCCGTCGCCGCAGACCCGGCCGGGGTGCTGCGAGATGCCCATCGCTGGGGCGCCGACGAGGCCGACGTCGACGGCTGACCGTCTTCGCTCGGCGGCCGCTGGATGCGGCCGCGCCTAACCGCACATTGCTCATCAAGACCTGACAGCGGGGGTTACTGCGGTACCGCCGCGCCGCTATTACGGGCGACTGTGCCAACCGCCAACTCGTATCTAGGTTCATGTCGCTCACCAGCGACGAGGCAGTGTCGAGCGCCGCCGCGGCGAAGCCGCTACAGGTGCCCGGCGTGCCCCCATCCCTTCGCTCAGCGTCAGTCGCGCTCGCAGTCGCCGCCCTCGCCGCAGCGGCGCTCAACGTGGCATCACCAACGGCCGCCGTGCTCGGCGCAACGACGCCGGCTCCAGCGCTCGAGCGGATACATCTGGCCGTGATCATGGTCATCCTGCCGACATCGCCGGCTTTCGTGGTCAGCGTTGCCGACGTGCGCGCAACCTACTTCAGCAGCGTTCGGTCAGTCGCGACTCTCTACAGGGCCGCATCACGCGGCACGCTCGACATCACCGGCGACGTATTCGGCCCGTACCAGATAGCTATCGACGACAGCACGTGCGCCGTCAGTGCCTGGGCCGAGGCAGCTGAGGCCGCCGCTGTGGGCGACAACGTCGATCTGAGCAGCTACACCAACTTCGCCTTCCTGTTTCCCAGGACGAACGTCTGCCCGTGGGCTGGTCTGGCCGTCATCGGCGGCACAACGAGCTACATCAACGCGCCGGCCAAGGGCGATGTCGGTCTGTATCACGCAGCCCACGAGCTCGGCCACGATCTCGGCGCGGGGCATGCCCATTCGATCGCCTGCGCGGCAGACGGCTCGGCCGTGTCGCTGGCCGATCCGAATACATGCACATCTGATGAGTACGGCGATCCGTTCTCGTTGATGGGTTCAGGCATTGTCCGCCTGCCGTCGGCATGGGAGCGCGTGCAGATGGGTCTGCTGGCGTCCGACGAGATCGCCGTTCTAGACAGCGGGACTGTCGGCTCATTCGACATTGCAAATTTGGACAGCACCGGAACCGGGACTCGCATTGTCATGCTGGGTCGCGCAGACGGCGGATATCTGACCATCGAATATCGCCGCTCAGGTGGAGCCTTCGACACCTTCGCGGGATCGACGACAAGCGACGGCGTCTTCGTCCACTACGTCGCGGGCGACGTGGATCCAGCTAGCAGCCTCCTGGACGCCACTCCCGACACGTCCTCGATGAGCGACGCATTCATTGCCGCCGGCGCGCGTCTCGACGACAACGCCGACAGTCTGTCGATCAACGTCACGAGCACTGATGCCGGCTCGGCCCAGGCAACCATCGGTCCGTTGGTTGCTCACGAAATCGTGGGCACGCCGCCACCACCTCCATCAAGCCCGGCCGGGCTCAAGGCCGTGGTCGGCGCAGGCTCGCTGGTGCACCTCAGCTGGACCGCCGCCGCGGACGCGTCAAGCGCCACCCGCTACCGGGTCAGTCGAAGAGGCGTTGCCCTCGCGACAGTGGCCTCAACGGGGTTTGACGACACGACCGTGCTCACCAGTCGCGCGCGCTACGGCGTGGTGGCGCTGAACGCAGACGGCATCGCCAGCTCCGCGACAACCGTCGTTGCTCGGCCGCTTCGCACGCCCGGCGCGGTAAGCGCGTGGGCAACGATTCGCGGCCAATCGGTCGTGACCATTCACTGGACCGTCGTCACCGCGGGCACCACCGTGGCACGCTATTGCATCGAGTTCAGCACTGGCAGAACCGTGTACACGAGAAACACTTCAATCTCGTTCCATCATTTGCGAAACGGGCAATATGTCGTGATCGTCAGCGCCGTCAATGCGGCGGGAAGAGCTGGCGCGGCTTCCACGGTTAGATTCAGCCTCTGACCGTTCGCGCGACACGCGCACCCAAATTCGCAACGCCGCGCGCGTACCTGCAAAAAGTCATAGAAAAGGTTTTCCGCACCAGAAAAGGTTTTCCGTGGCGCTCCACCTGGCAGGGAAATGGTGCGCGCCGCCACCGAAACCTCCTCGGGGCAACTATTACTAGTACTTGGGTATTGACTAGCCCCGTACTATCGGTTTGGTTCTGCTGTGTCCGACTCCGTCGCCCAGTGCGGAGAGCGCAGTTCCCCATCGCGCCCCGGGGGTCTCGTTGCATGCGTCGTCCTTTGTTCGTTCTGCCTGTCTTTCTGCTGCTCGCCTTCGCCGCGCTGGGTAGCGTCGCGACCGCGACACCAGTCACGACGGTCGTCAAGCCGTCTTCTATGCACGGTTGGTTGTTCTATGACGACCAGCATGATTTAACGGCAACCGCCACAGGCAGCATGGTCGCGGGACCGGGCACTCCTCCACTGGGTACGGGCAGCGCCCACCTGTCAGTTTCTGGCACTTCGGACGGCCAGGCGTTGCTCATGCCCTTCCCGGAGACGCGTCTCGACACGCTGACCAGCCTTCAGTACTCGACGTACCAGCCTGGGCCGACGTTGGCCATCGCGTTCTCCTTCGATATCAAGCTCCGTCCCGCCGATTCGTCGTATGACGGTCGCCTGGTGTTTGAGCCATATCAGAACGGCACTGTCAGCGTTGGCTCGGGCTGGCAGACATGGTCCCCGCTTACGGGCAAGTGGTGGGCGTCGCACCAGGGTGCGTCGAATGGGACTAATGGCCTGTGCCCGATAGGTGCGCCATGCGACTGGGCGACGGTCCTCACCGACTTCCCGGACGCCACCATCAGCGGCAATATCGTCTTCAAGGCCGGCAGCAATTGGAGCAGTTTTGACGGCAACGTCGATGCCCTAACGATCGGAGTCTCGGGCGCAGACGCGACGTACGACTTCGAGCCAGAGACGCCTTGTACGACCGTCTGCTACGTAGACGGTCCCAACGGCAATGACCTGTTCGGCGGCGACACTCCGTCAACGGCCAAGAAGACCATCCAGGCCGCGGTCGACACGGTCAGCGCCAACGGCACCGTTCGCGTACTGCCGGGCAGCTATGCCGAGACTGCCCTCAACCGTGACCTGACCCACGACGTGGGCGGCGCGACCTACAACTTTGGCCTCTACTTCGGCACACCCGGGGTCAAGCTCATCGGTGTCACCGCGGGCGACGTGGCGATCACCGATGCGAGCGCCACGCAAGCAGACGTCGACCACGGTTGGCGATCCGGGCTTTGGGCCAGACGGCTTCATGGTCGATGCCGACAACGTCACCATCCAGGGCCTCCAGATCAACGGCAACCTCGACCCGGGCTCGTTGACCGAGAGCGACAACAAGACGATCGAGATCCTCGCCGACAACTTCACGCTCAGGACTCGACGACCAACGTGCCCGCCGGTGGCGGCTCGGTCTACATCAACGACTGGTCCGCGGGAGGCACGGTCGTCAAGGCGTATCACGTGCTCGACAACGTGTTCCCGGACGGCACCAGCGTCGACATCAGCAGCGGTGCCGGCTCCTCAGGCCCGCTCAGCGATCGCGAGATCAAGGGCAACCACTTCGACCTGAACGACAACGGCTACAACGGCATCTCGTTCAATGGCTCGGGCACAGCCGTGCCGTGGTACTCAAACACTGTTGGCGGCGCCGTGATCAGCGGCAACACCTTTGCGAACAGCACCCAGTACATCCGCTCGCGCGGCACTATCGTCGACGCGGAGTTCCTGTGGGCGGACTGGTTCAACGACAACACCTTCGACGGTGCCGTCATGGCCGGGCCAGACCCGGCCAACGGCGACCTGACCGCCTACGACTACGACTGCGGCTACGGGCCTTCGAGTTGCCCTAACACAAAGCGAATCACTTCGACCATCCAGGGCTCGATCGACCACGCAGCCGCCAACGACATCGTCCTGGTCAAGGCGGACACTTACAACGAGAGTCCGAACATCGACAGGTCGCTGACGCTCCAGTCGCAGTCGGGTCGCAACACCACGACCATCCAGCTTCAGACCGGCCCGACCTACCTTGGCTCCCTGACCTCAGCGCCGGTGACAACGTCACGATCGACGGGTTCACCATCAAGGGAGTCGACGGCACGCCTTCCCAGATGCGTCGTCGAACATCTACCTCGGGACGCAGCTTGGCTCGGTCGAGATCAAGGACAACACCATCGACGTCGGCCAGATCGACAACACCTCGGACAACGGCGACGACGGCATGGGCCTGCTCACCACCTACACCGGGACGATTCCGACGAAGTCGACTCGGTCAACGTCCACGACAACATGTTCGAGCCGCTCAAGGCGTCGCCGCAGCCGCGCCTTCTACATCAACCCAGGCGTCAACCAGTTCACTTCGCCAACAACCAGATCGACTGGCAACTTCGCGGGCTCTTCGATCACCGAGCCGCGCGACGGTTTGGTTGACCAGAACACCATCACCGGCACCGGCAGCACCCATCTTCGGTAGCTGGGGCTACACCGATCCCGACGCGTACGGCAAGACGACGTTCAGCGCCAATAACATCTCCAACGTCGCTAACGCCATGTCGATCTACGCGGGCAACCACGTGACCGTCGAGAAAAACTTCATCCATGACACAACCAACGGCGTACTGGTCGTCGATCTGGCCGACTTCAGGCCGTACGATCCATCACAGTGTCGTTTCTAACACGCTCGTCACGAAATCAGTGGCAACTATCTGGCCAACGACTTTGCGAACCGGCTCGACGCCTCCGGCAACTGGTGGGGCTCGAATGACGAATCAACTATCAATAGCGCAATGACGGGCGATGTCGACTTCACGCCTTTCCTCGACAGCGGCACCGACAGCGATCTCGGGACGGCTGGCTTCCAGGGCGACTTCCATACGCTCCACGTCTCGGACCTCGGTTCGCAGACCGGCGTCACCGGGCGCATCCAGGAAGGCGTCAATCTCGTCGCCGGCAGTACGGTGCTCGTCGGACCCGGCACGTTCAACGAGAGCCCTGTTGTAACCACCAGCAACCTCGACCTGCGCGGCGCCCAGTACGGCGTCGCCGTGGGCGGACGCACGTTCGCGGACGCCTCGGAGTCGACCATCAACGGCCAGCTCGGCCTGCAGGCCGCCGACATCAGCGTTGACGGTTTCTCCATCAAGAACCACGTCTCGATCAACAGCTCTGCCATCGGCATCCTCGTCAAGACCGCCGGCAGCGGAGCGTCGATCACCAACAACATCCTGGGCGCCATCCTGTCCGACTACACCAGCGGCAACCAGGCCCACGCCGAGGGCATCTATCTCGAGAACGGCCCGGACGACGTCACCATCAGCGACAACCTCCTCGACGGCATCCACGGCTGGGCGACGTCGCAGGCCATCTACGTCGGTGACTCGAGTGCATCCAGTGCCAGCACCGGCGTCCAGATCACGGACAACACTATCCAGAACGTCACCAGCGACGCCGGTGGCGCTTACGGCATCATGACCAACAACGCCACGGGCGCCGAGCTGACGATCACTGGCAACACGCTCGACACGCTGACGGGCGGCTGGGTACACGCCGTCTCGTTCGAAGGCCCAACGAGCGTAGCTGACGTCGAGCACAACACCGTCACCAACCTCGTCTCAGGAAGCGCGGACAGGATCGCCGTCTTCTTCGAGAACGACGCTCCCTTCGTCTCGGCGCTGGTGAGTCGCAACGGCCTCGACGTCGGCAGCGACCGCTACGGCGTCGTCAACGCGAGCCCATCAGGCACGCTTGACGCCACATGCAACTGGTGGGGCGACGCATCCGGGCCATCGTCGGTGGCCCTTGGAGGTGTCGGTCCGGGCACAGGCTCAACGGTTGTCGCGGGCTCGGACTTCGCGCCGTGGCTGATCAGCAGCGACCTGAGCTCGGATTGCGAGACGATCTCGGTCGCGGTCGACACGGCCGCTGCCGATGCCAACGGCAACGAGGGCGACACGCTCTCTACCAGCGGCACGTTCAGCGGCGACGTGGCGTCCATCACTGCCGACAATGGTGGCCTGGGCACGTTCACCGACCACGGTGACGGCACCTGGTCGTGGGACTACACGCCGGACGACGATTTCGCCACCACGACCATCACGGTCACGGCGCACGGGACCAACGGCTCGACGGCCGATGATTCGTTCGACACCTCTGCCGTCAACGTCGCTCCCACGGCCGTGTTCAACGCTCCCACGAGCCAGCTCTACAGCACGGGCTTCAACATCAGCCTGAGCAGCCCGAGCGATCCGTCCAGCGCGGACACGACGGCAGGTTTCACGTACGACTTCGACTGTGGCTCCGGCTACAGCGGCTCGCCCACGGGCACGGCCAGCGCGAGCTGCACTGCGCCAGCAAGCCCGGGCAACATCACGGTCAAGGGCAAGATCTTCGACCAGGACGGCGACTCGCACGAGTACACCCAGAGCGTCGAGATCACCCAGCCCCAGATCTCGCTCACGCCAGCCAGCCACGACTTCGGCACGATCGTCGCCAACTCGTCGACATCGCCCTTCACCTTCACGGTCAAGAACACGGGCACGGCCGACCTGACCATCCAGGGCGTCGGCCTGGCAGGCACCAACCCGGCTTACTTCGGCATCGACACGAACAACTGCGATCTCGCCGTTCTCGCGCCGAACGCCACATGCACGATCGCGGTCTTCTACCACCTGCCCGCGTCGCCGTCGACGAACAGCCCTTCGGCGCGACTCGAGGTCGACTCGGATGATCCCAACACTCCGACCGCGATGTCGAATCTGAGCGGCCACGTTGGCGTCCCGTCCCAAGGCACGATCACCATCAACCTCGACGCGCGGCCCGACGGTTCGCAGTCGTTCGCCTTCCATGGTGATCTGGGCTCGTTCAATCTCGTCGACGACGGCAGCCCGTCGAACACGCACAGCTTTGCTAACCAGCCGGCCGGCACCTACGTGGTCCAGCTTGCTTCCGTGTCCAAGTGGGCCCTGATCGGCTTGACCTGCGATACGCCCGAGACGATCCAGACTTCCAAGCGCAAGGTCACCATCCACCTCGGCGAAGGCGAGAACGTGTCATGCACGTACACCGAGTCGGTCCGCGTACCGGACGAATTGATCGCCCTCTCGTCGAGCGGAACGTATTCGGGTGACAACGTCTACTCGAGCACGGTGATTGCCGGCCAGACCTTGAGCCAGGCCATCGCCCGAGGCGACACGAAGTCGTTCTTCGTGCACGCCGAGAACGACGGACTGGACACGGACACGTACAAGCTGTACACGAAGCTGACCGGCTCGACCCGGTTCCATGTCTGGATCTACGTCGGCAACGTCGACGTCACCGCTCAGGTCAACGCCAATACGTACAAGCTGACGCTGGCCCCCGGCCAGCAGAAGACGATCGAGATTCGGGTCAAGGCCAAGCCACGGGCAAAGGCTCACGACTACAAGTACATCGATCTGTACCTGAAATCCAAGAGCGCCACAGCGGCCAAGGATGTCGTCCGGGCATCTGTGACGCGCGCTTAGACGAGTGCTTTAAGCAATCGGGAGCTCCCGGGGCACGAGGGGCCATCGCAAGATGGCCCCTCTTTTACGTGGCGCGACGCCTAGACTTCAGAATTGCCGGCCCGGTGGTCGGCGGCGAGGGAGGGCATCCTGCGCACGTCCGCATACGCCGTACTCGTGGCTATGCTGCTCTGTGGGCTGTTGGCGAGCGGCCCGGTTGCCGCATCTGACGCGGCCAGCGACTACATCGTCGTCCTGCGCGGATCCCCATCCAGCCACAGTCGCCTCAGCGCCGACCCCGGAGCGGTCCAGTCGCTCCTTTCCAAGACAAGCGTCACCCGCACCGTCAGCCCGACACACCTCTACAGCGCGGCGATTAGCGGCTTCTCGGCACGCCTCTCAGCGCGCCAGGTGGACGCACTCCTCGCCGATCCCAGGGTGGCGTCGATCGTGCCGGACGAGGAGATCGGCCTCGCCGACGGGCAGGTCGACGCGCGCCAACCAGCACTGAACGCAAACAACAACCCGACACCCAGCCCGTCGCCGGAGCCGAGTGCGACACCTAACCCGACTCCGACGCCCAGGGCCACGCTGCCGACTCCCGGCCCGGACCGCCAGATTGTGCCAACCGGTGTCGAACGAGTGGGCCGACCTTCGCTCGACGGCGCACATCTCAACGGGCACGACAACCTGGTCGACGTCGACCTTGCGATAGTCGATACAGGCGTCGCCCAACACCCCGATCTGAATGTCGTGGGCGGCGTCGACTGCACCAACTCGCGGATCGGTTGGGACGACGGCAACGGGCACGGCACGCATGTCGCGGGCACGGCCGCGGCAAGGGACAACGACTTTGGAGTAGTCGGCGTCGCGCCAGGGGCACGCATCTGGTCGGTCAAGGTGCTCAACTCCCGCGGCCGCGGCAAGGCAAGCTGGCTGCTATGCGGCATCGACTGGATCGCAGCGCAGCGCGACGGCGACAAGGCGCTGATCGAGGTGGCGAACATGAGCCTGATCTTCCACGGCGTCACGCGCCACGCCGACGACGGAGACTGCGGCAATGCCAATCACGATGCGGTGCACCAGGCAATCTGCGCGTCGAGCGCGGACGGCACCATCTTCGTAGTGGCAGCCGGTAACTACCGAGACAACGCTGCGCACTACCGGCCGGCTTCCTATGACGAGGTCATCACCGTCAGCGCGCTGTCCGACTTCGACGGCAAGCCGGGCGGGCTGGGCGTCCATTCAGAGGTATGCCCGCCCCACTACTCCGGCGATCGTGACGACGTCCTGGCGAGCTTCAGCAACTACGGCAAGGACGTCGACATCATGGCCCCCGGCAAATGCATCTGGTCGACGAGCAAGAGCGGCGGCTATCGCGCGATGTCGGGCACGAGCATGGCCACTCCGCATGTCAGCGGGGCAGTGGCGCTCTATCTCCTCGCGCACCCCGACTGGTCGTTCAACCAGGTGCGCGACGCGCTGATCCAGTGCGGGACACAGGACTGGCGCTGGAAGTCCGACCACGACAAGCATCACGAGCCGGTCCTCAACGTTTCGCGCCTGTGCTGAGCCGCCTAGCCTCCTCGCTCCATCTCCGCGCGGATCCAGCCATAGGTCGTTCTGAGACCGTCAGCCAGACGGATTGAGGGTTCCCATCCAAGCAGCTCACGGACACGCGCGTTGTCACTGTTACGGCCACGGACGCCCTTCGGTGCGTGCGTGGAATATCGGCGCGTGAGACGAACGTTCGCGATGTCCTCGACGAGGCTCACAAGCTGGTCGATCGAAACGAGCTCGGACGATCCAACGTTGAGCGGCTGGATCACGTCGCTGTCCGTCAAGCGCAGCATGCCTTCGATGCAGTCGTCGATGTAAGTGAAGCTGCGCGTCTGTCGGCCGTCACCCCAGATCTCGATCTCGGGCACACCGTTCAACTGTGCCTCGATGACCTTGCGGCAGATCGCCGCAGGTGCCTTTTCGCGGCCGCCCCGGAAGGCGCTGAACGGTCCGTAGATGTTGTGAAAGCGGGCGACGCGTGTCTCGAGGCCAAAGTCTTCTCTGAAATGGCGGCACATACGCTCTGAGAAGAGCTTCTCCCAGCCATAGCCATCTTCGGGATCTGCGGGATAGGCGTCGCTCTCCTTGAGCGGCTGGACGTGTTCGCTGTGTTGCTTCTCGGCTGCATATACGCACGCTGACGAGGCGAAGAAGTAGCGCTGGGCGCCCATCTCCCGAGCGGCCATGAGCAGGTGAGTGTTGATCAGCACCGACAGCATGCACTCAGTCTTGTGCGTCTCTATGTAGCCCATGCCGCCCATGTCGGAGGCCAGGTTGAAGACAAGATCGATCCCTTCGACCGCCGCCGTGCACGCCTCAAGCCGACTGAGATCCGCGCTGATGTTGTCGACGGCCTCATCGAGCTGGTGCCACTGCGTGAGCGGCTTGATGTCGACCCCACGAATATCGGCGAAACCCATTTTGCGGAGACGCCGAACCAGGTGGCCGCCGATGAAGCCGCCCGCACCTGCGACGAGGATTGCATCGTCACGCTTCATTTGCGGACCTTGCCGAGCACTTCCTCGAACCGGTCGGCGACGCGCCGAATCTCGAATGTCCGCTCGGCATAATCCCTTCCCTTCCGGGCCAGCGTGCGCCTGAGCTGCTCGTCACGCACGAGCCTGCGTGCGGCATCCAGCCAATCATCGGCGGCCCCGGGCTCGATAACAACACCACCACCCAATTCGAGAATGACCTGCGCGGCGAGGTTTGCATGCGGCACGCTCGCGAGGATCGGTCGCCCGGCGCACAGGTAGCTCAGAACCTTGGACGGCACGGAATATTCGGCGCCCTCCCTGTCGAGGATCGCGACGAGAACGTCTGCTGTGCCGAGGACGTGCGAGAGCCGCTCGTAGGTCTGGCTCGGCACCACGACGAGATTGGTGAGCCCACGTCGGGCCGCCTCGGTCTTCGCGAGCTGCGAGCCGGCTCCTTCGGCAACCACAACGACCACAGCATCCGGCAGTGCCCACGCCAGCTCTACGAGCATCTGCGGATCGTGCTTGAGACCAAGGGAACCGGCGTACAGAAACACGAACCGATCGGCCAGGCCATGCTCAGTGCCCCAGTCGTTCGTCCGGGGAACCTGAACTATCTCGTCGAGTGGAGCCCAGTTGGCAATGACCGTGACACGTTCGGGCGCGACGCCGTAGCCGCGCAACAAGTCCACGAATGCAGGCGTGACTGCCACGACGGCATCCGAGCCGATGAGCGACGACCTCTCCAGCTCGCGCAGGGCCGTTGCCGCCGGAGCGGCAAGGACGCCGTATCTGCGCCTGAGCTTGCGCGTCTGCGAGACGCTGATGCGATCCTGCATCCAGTACACGAAGCCGCTGCGGATTGTGTGAGACGCCCGTAGTAGACCACGCTGGATAAGCAGCGGCGTGTTCGATGAAATGACGACGTCGGGCCGGAAGTCGTTGACGACCTGGGATGCGGCCTGACCGTAGATCAGCTCGTGACGCAACCGATGCAGCACTCCCCGCCGATCCGATGCACGCGGCCCCAGCCTGATCGCCGTGAATGACAAGCCGTAGGGATCCGCGGCTAAGCGCTCGAGCGCTCCACCTCGGCCGCCAAGCTTGGATCGGTAGGCGTGCCGAACAGTGTGGCCACGACCCGCGAGCTCGCGGCTGAGCTGGGCCTGGAATGGATGCCCGGCGTAGTCATGAACGAGGATGCGCATCGGGCGCAGAGGATCGCACGCGGTGCGCGATCATGGCACCGTGACTGACAACAAGGTCGCCACGATGCGCGACGCGATCTCGGACCTGGTGCGCGACGGTGATGCCGTTGCGATCGAGGGCTTCACGCACCTGATCGGTTTTGCCGCGGGGCACGAGATCATCCGCCAGCGCAAGCGCGACCTGACCCTGTGCCGCCTGACTCCGGATCTCATCTACGACCAGATGATCGCCGCAGGCGTGGCGCACAAGCTCGTCTTCTCGTGGCTCGGCAATCCGGGCGTGGGCAGCCTGCACGCGGTGCGTCGGGCGGCAGAGGCGACTCCGCAACAGATCGAGCTCGAGGAGTATTCGCACTTCGGGATGGTCTGCCGCTATACGGCCGGAGCGATGAACCTGCCCTTCTTCCCACTGCGTTCCTACGACGGCACTGACCTGCCGCGTGCAAATCCGCTCATTCGCCCGATCAAGTCGCCCTACTCCGACGAGGAGCTGTACGCGGTTCCGGCGCTCACGCCCGACGTAGCGATCATCCACGCCCAGCGGGCCGATACGGCAGGCGACACGCAGGTGTGGGGACTGCTCGGGTGCCAGAAGGAAGCGGCCTTTGCCGCCGAGAGGGTCATTGTCGTCGTCGAGGAGCTGGTCGACGAGGCCGTCATCCGCGCCGACCCTAACCGGACGATTTTGCCCGGCCTGATCGTGGATGCCGTCGTGCACGAGCCGTTCGGCGCTCATCCGTCGTACGCGCAGGGCTACTACGACCGTGACAACGCTTTCTACCTGGAGTGGGACAGGATTTCGCGTGACGCCGAATCGCTCGACCGCTGGCTGCAGGACTGGGTCTTTGCGCTGGCCGACCGCGGCGAATATCTGGCCAAGCTTGGCGACGAGCGCGTCCTGCGCCTGAGGCCGACACCCGCGCCATCAGGCTCAGTGGACTACGGCGAGTACCGCTAGAAAATCGGGGCCGAAAGGCACTCCGAGATCCCTTCGCAGGGCGCGTACAATCCGGCGCGCCCGGGAGCGCATCGAGTAAATGCTCAGGCATCCCGGCGGTCATGAGGGAGTGGACAATGAGCGCGACTGTCAAGACTGGCCAGCGGTCATTGAAGAGCAGGGTCGCTCGAGCGGCCGGTGCACTGCTAACCGCTCTGATCATGGTCATCGCCCTGGCCGCTCCAGCAATGGCCGCGCCACGGCCGTTGACCCTGGATCTGCTCATGGATGACGGCTGCATGCTTGGCTACGCCAAGCCCGGAACGGCGGTCAAGTTCACCGTCAAGGATTCAAGCGGCATGCTCAAGGGCCGCGACGTGATGCTTGCCGCCTCCGACGGATCGTGGTACGGCTGCGTCGACTACTACAGCGACGGCATCGATTCGGGCGACCGCATCAAGGTCCTCGATTACGACACGCACCAGCAGCTGAACTACACGGTCCCGCGCCTGACCCTCACGGTCAACCGGGTCACCGACGTCGCCTCCGGCAAGGCCGCGGCAGGCATGAAGCTGGAGCTCGAGGCGTACGACTTCAGCGGTCCGCTGTTCGGCCACGACCCGTACGACGAGATCAAGCATGTCACCGCGAACGGCTCCGGCTCCTATAGCCACGACTTCGGCCACGAGGGCATCGATTTGATGGCCGGCGCACAGCTCGAGGTGCGCGCCACCGGAGCGGGTGGCGCGGTGACGCTCCGCCGCGACATGGTCGTCCCCGGACTGTTCCTGACCCTGGGCCAGGCCAGCTTCGGCGGCTACATGGCTCCCTATAGGCACCTGGGCATCACGCTCAAGCTGGGCGGCTCGACGGTCGCCACGGGCGACGCGGTGGGCGACACGAGCGGCGAGTTCTCGAGCAAGTTCCTAAAGGCCGACTCCGAGTCGTACAGGGTCGCCGGTGGCGAGAAGCTCAAGGCGCCTGCGCTGGGCATCTCGTGGACCGTGCCCCATGTCGACGGGACGGCCAATCGGGCCACGGACGTTGTTTCGGGCACGTGCTTCGCGAACGGTGTCTACGTCGTGGTGGCCGGTTTCGACGGCTTTGATTACGGCACGGCCAACAGCAGCGGCCATTTCAGCGTCGACCTGTCGTATCAGCTTCATCTGCACAAGGGCGACCAGGTGCTCATCGCCTGCGCGACCAATGCCGGGGACTTCGTCGAGCAGAGCCTGACCGTCAACTAGCGAGCGTCTAGGCTGAGCGCGTGAACAGCGTCTCGGCCTCGGAGATGATGATCGTCGCCGCCGCGCGCGAGCTTGCGGGCACGCGCGTCTGCTTCGTCGGCGTGGGTCTGCCCAACATCGCGGTAAATCTCGCAAAACGCACGGTCGCACCGGATCTCGAGCTGGTCTATGAGGCGGGCGTCTTCGGCGCCCGTCCGGCGCGACTGCCGCTGTCGATCGGCGATCCCACCATCGTTACCGGTTCGACGGCTGTGACGAGCATGTTCGAGCTGTTCGGTTACTACCTGCAGGGCGGCCTGATCGAGGTCGGATTCCTTGGCGCCGCGCAGATCGACTCGCGCGGTGATATCAACACGACCGTCATCGGGCCATATTCGTCGCCGAAGACGCGCCTGCCGGGCTCAGGAGGGGCCTGCGAGATTGCCCAGAACGCGAAGTCGATCTTCGTGATCATGCGTCAGTCTCCGCGCTCGTTCGTGGAGCGCCTCGACTTCCGGACGTCGGTCGGCGACCGCGTCCAGGTCGTGGTCACCGATCTGGGCATCTACCACCGCGACGAGGACGGCGAGCTGCGCCTTGACTCACTCCATCCGGGCACGTCGCTCGATCAGGTGCGCGACTCAATGGGCTGGCCGCCCCGCGTCTCCCCTTCCGTGGCCGAGACGCCCGCGCCGACCGATGCCGAGCTGCGTCTAATTCGCGAAGAGCTGGATCCGACGGGCGTCTACACCAACTAGGAGCGTCGCGCAGACCGGCGGCTGCCGCCGAAGACGAGCACCAGGCCGACGACGATGATGGCCAGCGGCCACAGGGCGCCCAGGTCGGGGACGTTGCCGATGCTGCCGGAGATCTCGATGAAGCCGATCAGGCCGAAGATCGCCGCGCCCCACAACGCCCAGCCGGCCGGGCGACGGCGGCTGCTGCGCAGCCCTTCACTGGCGATCCAGATGAGCAGGAACGCTCCAGCGACGGCCATGGCGGTCCCGCCGGGTCCGGAGTAGATGCCAAGCTCGTCGACTAGGCGGGCGACGACGAGCGCGCCGATGAGCAGGCCGGGGATCAGCGGGAAGAACGCTCTGGTGAACAGCCAGCTGGCCAGAAAGGCCCCGGAAATGCCCGCCAGGACCAGCGTCGTAGCGCTGACCGCAGGCAGGAGATACTGGATGAGCAGCCCGGCCCCGACCATGACCAGCAGCAGGCCGAGCCACGGGAAGGTGCGGTCGCGGTTTTGGGCCCACGACCAGCCGATCCATTCGGGTGGCATGCCCCCCGGGCGCTCGCCCGGGCCGTCATTCGGAAATGTTCCGGGCGGGAACTCGTCGTCCTTGCTGTAGCCGGGCGTGACGTTGCGTGGCTGGTTCACCGGTCCAGCGTATCAGCGCTCCGCAGTCGCGCCCGTTGCCAGGCTGTGGTCAGTCCTCGGCCGCTGGAGCCATGCGCACCGCAGAGATGAGCGCCCGGAACATGAGCACGGCGTCGGCGGCGGCGAACACGACCGACCGATCGCCGACTCGGTCGAAGCCGGGCATAACGGCGACGAAGTCGGCCTGTCCGGGCGTGGCGAACTCGATCCGCAGATGGATGGGTGGCTCCATGACCAGTGGCTGGAGCGTGCTGCCCTCGCCGCGCGCCCGCTCCACCGAGCGGCGCGCGGCGTCGCGGATCATGTCGCGCGCCAGAGCCGGATGAACCGAGTCGGCGACCTGGTACGAGATGGCGCGCTTGACGACGACCTTCTCGGCCCACGGCAGCCAATCCACGAGCTCGGCGGCGAGCGCGTCATCGCCCGTGACCATGGCTACAGGCACGCCCAGGCTGCCCAGGTAGAGCGCATTGATGCCGGCCTCGCTCACGGGGCGGCCGCCGATCTCGACGAGGACGGCGCGCGGGTTGTACGTATGGCTTATGACCCCGGTCGGGTGACCCGCGCGCGCGTGGTAGCCAACGAACAGCGCCACGTCGAAGGCCGCGTCCGAGGCCGCCTCGACCATCGACAGTGGCTTCTTGCCTTCGACCAGCCGGGCGCGACGATCGAGGGCCTCCGGAGTGAGGTTGTACATGCCGCCATGACTGTCGTTGACCGTAACGTCGGTCGCGCCGCCATCGAAAGCGCCCTCGATCGCCGCATTCGCCTCCCCGACCATGAGCGCCACGGCTTCGGGATAGCCCGGGTCGCCGCGGCGTGTCGGATTCGCGTGGCTGATGCCGGCTACGCCTTCCATGTCGACTGATATGTAGACACGAACCATGCGTCGAGATTAGCGCGCGAAAGTCACCGTGTACTCGACGCTGCGAACGACGACGCGCGTGCCGTCCGTCGCGGAGACGGAGACGGACAGCTGCGTCGGGCTGGTCGAGGAGAGATGCCAGCAGCCGTCGCCCTCCGGCGGCTGCGACACGATGATCGACTCGCTCGCACCCGACGGGCCATCGATCTCGTAGGTCGAGCCGGTTGCCTCGCCGCAGACCTTTACCCGGGCAAGGAGGACCGTTGCGTCCAGGGGCAGGTCGGCGGCATCAAGGACGTATGTGACGCGCAGCGCGTCGGTCGTGCCCGGCGCAGTCTCCAGGGCGATGGCGTCGTTGAGCGGCGTGATCGTCGCGCCATCGGGAACATCGGATGACGCAAACGCGCTGCTGCCGACGACGTAGGTTCGGGTCACACCCGCCGGCGCACTGGCGTCCGCGGCTGGCGAGCCGGGTGCGTCAGTCGGAGCGATCGTCCGGTCGGGGCTGCTCGTGGGGCTGCGCGAAGGCTTCGAATCGGGTCTCGCCGAAGCAAGCCGGGTTGTCTCGGGCACGATCAACTCGGCAGGCGGAGTCGTGGTTGGGCCGGGCGCAACGGGCTGGCCGACCATGGTCAGCCACACCGTCGCCAGCAGGACGAAGGTGGTCAGGAAGCTGCCCACGAGCATGGCCAGTGGCTTCACACCACCGACGATGCGCCCTGGCAACGGTTCCGGCCCTCCACCAGCCGATCACCGGATGGACGCCGTTGGTACTGTCCGATCAGTCGGAGGCAGGAGCGTCTGCGGGCGGCGTGACCCTGGGTGGCGCGCCGATCCAGACCGAGCCGTCCGCGTAACGCTCGCTCTTCCAGATGGGTGCGCGCGCCTTGAGCTCCTCGATTCCGTATCGGGCGGCGTCAAAGGCCGCGCTCCTGTGCGGCGCCGCTGCGCACACGACGACGCTGGCCTCGCCCAGCGGCACGTCGCCCGAGCGATGGACGATCGCCAGCCGCGTGACACCGAAGCGCTCCCTGATCTCCGTCGCGATCGCGCGCAGGACATCGAGCACCATCTCGTCGAAAACCTCGTAATCGAGCCCGACAACAGGTTGGCCGGAATGCGTGGCGGCTTCGGCCTCTTCGCCCGGGGACGGCGTCCCGGGACTCTCGCGCGTCTGGCCGATGAACAGGACCAGTGCGCCGTCGGCGCTCGAAGGCACGCTCCCGCGGAGCTCGGCCAGTAGCTCGTCCGAGATTGGTTGAGCGGTGATCTGCAGGCGCACGAACGAATCGTCTGCATCGGGCTGCTCGGATGCTCCGCCGGCGACGGGCGGGATGAGGGCCAGCTCGTCGCCGTCAGACAGCCGCTCGTCGGCCGTGGCGTACTCGCGATTGCGAGCAAAGCGGACGTGGGGGCGTTGCGGCGCGAGCGCCGGTGACTCCTCCGCGAGCGCCTGCCACGCGTCTCCGATGGTCGAGCCGTCGGGCAGCTCCAGATCGCGGTCGCGCCAGCCCGCCTGCTGGCGGAGCATCGCGAAGAGGCGAACCGTTATGCGCATCTAGACAAGGATGCCACTCGACACGTACAACGCGGTTGCGCCGATCGTGCCCGCCATCACCGCCGCGAAGTTGATGTACAGCAGGCCAGTCGCCGACTCCATGGAACGTGTCATGGCCGTGCGCCACGCCATCCACGTCAGCACGATGGGGAATGCGATGGTGACCACCAGGCGCAGCACAACGAGCAGTACCGGGCCGCTGCTCAGAGACTCGAACGGATCCTGACCAGGCCCGCCGCCCAGGGTCGTCCAGGTGACGAAGAGCAGCGCCTGGAGGACGAGGATGCCCAGCAGCATCTGGGCCTGGATGATGAGCGGCCGCTCGGAGATCCTGGGCGTCACCAGGTACCAGTGGCCCAGCACGATTGCGGCCATGGAGCCGCCGGTCACCAGGCTGAGCACGGCGAGCTGGACGAGGAGCGGCACGGCGTCGTTCAGCGTGGGTGCCCAGTCAACCGCCGCGTAGCCGAGCACGGCCAGCGCAGCCAGGATTCCCGTGGTCCCCAGGACGAGCGCCTCGCGAGAGCTCCTGGAGCGGATCGCATAGACCACCGCCAGGACGAGGAAGGTGACCGTCAGGAGCTGGCTCCAGTCGGCCGTCGTGGTCGACGGATGCACCGCCAGGGAAGGGCCTGTGGCTTCGCGCGTGCCGGGCTCAACGAGAGCGGCGAACAGAGCCAGCAGCGCGGCCGTGATGGCCGTGAAACGAACGTAGCCCGGCGTCACGTCGCTCCGCTGCCGAGTGGCCACGAGGAACGCGAAGCTGCCGAAGGCCAGCGTCGCGAGCAGTGTCCAGGCGACGAACGGCAGTGTCTGGACGAGCGGCGGCGCCGTCATCGTCTCGACCGCGGCTAGCCGCGGTCGAGCGCGGCCAGGATGGGTGCGCACTCCTCGATCGATGCGACCGTGATCGGGTCGAGCACGAGCTGGACGTGACTGATGCCCTGGTCGGCGTAGCGGCTCAGAGTTGCGGCCACCTTCTCGGGCTGAGTGCCATCGTGCGGCGGAGTGGGATCCGAATACGAGGTCGACCTGCCCTTGCCGCCGGTCATTCGCACCAGGGCGGTCACCGTGCGCGTCACCTCAGCTGGATCGCGGCCGGCCGCGCGGCACGCCGCGTCGACTGCGTCGCGCAGCTCGGGAATGTTGTCCGGCGTGTTGCCGAAGCGATCGTGCCACTCGTTCCACGAGTCCACGTACGGCATCGCGATGCTCAGCATCCGCGGCCGTGTCGTCCCGAGCATCAGCGGCGGCCCGTTCGGGTGGCGCTCCGTCGCGCCGCGTGGCGCCAGCTCGCAGTCGCGCGCCTCGTAGAACTCGCCCTTGAAGTCGATGGCGCCATCTCGGAGCAGCGTGCGGATGATCGTGAAGGCCTCTTCGAAGCGGCTCACGCGCCGGTCGTAGGGAAAGCCGTACGCCGAGTAGTCAGGCTCATTCCAGCCCGCGCCCAGGCCCAGGATCAGCCGCCCACCGCTGATCTCGTCGACCGTCGCGGCCATCTTGGCCAGCATCGCCGGAGCGTGGAAGCTGGTCGCGGCCACGAGCGGACCCAGCTCGACCTTCGTTGTCGCCTCGGCGAGACCGGCCAGCGAGGTCCAGACCTCCCACGGGCCGACATTGCCGGTCTCGCGCCGATACAGCAGATGGTCGCCGACCCAGATCGAGTCGAGGCCGATGCCTTCTGCCGTTTGAGCCATGTCACGCAGCTCCGGCCAGTGCACGAGGCGCTCGACCTCAGGCAGCTGCACCCCGACCTTCAGTGGACGTGTCATCGCGGCCGAGTGTATCCGCGTTCGGGCGAGCCACCTCAGTCGCGAGCATCGGACTTTCCACGCCTATCGAACAACTCCGCGCGTGTCGCCCTGTTTCGTCGCCGGAGGAAGCCCGCAGCCGATGGATTGCAGCGTGGCCGCGCGTGGTTTGGCGGCGAGATGTGATGGACGGGCTCGCAGCGCGGCGGATAGCCGGGAGCTCGCGGCAGCGGCGCGCACAAGCGTGGCTCAGGCGCACAAGGCGGAATCTGTCGCACCCGTGTCCGTTGAGCGCATTGCCGGCTTGCTGGCGCTCTCAAGCTAAGACTCGATATCGCGATCACCGACGCGCGTCGCAGCGGCCGATTGCCCACGTTCGTGGATGTAGTCCATTCCCATATGGGCGAGATTGAGTCGACACGGCTGATGTCCTTCGGGCGGCACGTGGGCATCGATGAGCCCTATCAGCACTACCAATTCGCCGGCCGAGCCGACGTCGTGGCCTGGGACGTGGCGGGAAGAGCGCTGCTCCACATCGAGAACCGGACGCGTTTTCCGAACATCCAGGAAGCCGCGGGGGCGTGGAATGGCAAACGAAGCTACCTGGCCGATGAGATGCGTGCGAAGGCAGGCGTTTCAGCGTGGCGCAGCGTGACCCACGTCATGGCGTGCCTGTGCAGCGCAGAGGGTCCTCCACGCGCTGCGCCTCAGAACCTCGACGTTTCGTGCCTTGTGCCCGGATCCAACCGACGCGTTCGCCGCGTGGTGGACTGGCACGTTGCCGGGCGCGGGCATCCGGTCGGCACTTGTCGTCCTCGATCCGTTGGCCGCGGGCCGCCAACGGCCCTTCGTGGACATGGACGGTGCCTTGACCGCAGCGCCACGTCACCGTGGATATGCGGACGTCGCCAGCAAGCTCGGAGGGCGCTGACTCGTGAGGCTAGGCCGAAGACGCGCGGACTGCCTCGGGGGAGTAGCGCGGCTGCGGGATGCGGCGATCAAGGATCGCGCCACCTTGCTCGAGCGCTTCGAGATCGATGGTGGTCAGGTCGGCACGCGGCAGCGGCCGCGCGAGCAGATAGCCCTGCCCGGCGGTTATGCCCAGCTCGCGAACCGTGCGCAACTGACCGGCCGTCTCGATTCCTTCGGCAATGACAGAAGCACCCCAGCGAGCGGCAAGCTCATTCAATGAGCGCAGGACCGCGAGCGACGATTCGCGCTCCGCGCCCTCCTGCACGAGCGAAAGGTCGATCTTGACGATGTCAAAGCGGAACTGGCTGAGCAGGCGCAGGCCGGCATTGCCCGCGCCGACGTCGTCGGCAGCGATGCGCACGCCGGCCCTCTTGAGTGCCGCGAGCACCGACTGGAGCCGACTGTTGTCCTCGACCTTCTCGCGCTCGGTCAGCTCGACGACGATTCGTTCGGGTCGGAAGCTGTAGCGGGCGAGGATCGCCAACAGCGCGTCGGTCGAGAAGTGCGGCGCCTCGAGCGTGCGCGGCGAGATATTGATCGTCAGCAGCTGATTGGCAGGCATGGCGTGTGCGCCGGCGACCACGGCGTGCAGGCAGGTCAGGTCGAGCTCCACGGTGCGACCGACGCTCTCGGCGGCGGCGAACATCGTCGCGGGATCGGTGAAGCCGGAATCAGGCTCCGGCCTGCTCAGGCCCTCGAAACCGACCACGCGACCTGTGGAAAGGTCGACGATGGGCTGGTAGACGGGCCGCACCAGGCGCTCGCTGACGATCCTGGCGATGAGCACTGCCGTCTCGTTGCTTGCCTCCTGGCTGGCCGCGCGATCACGCTGAGGATGGAACACGTCCACAGACGCGCGGCCGTGACGCTTGCACCAGTGCAAGGCTGCGTCGGCCTGTGCGTAAAGCTGCGTTCGCGTCGTTGCAAATTCTGGACACGCAGAGATGCCGCCCGAGAATGGGATCGTGCGGCCTTCGCCGCGGGGCATGAAAGCGTGCTGGAGCAGTCGGTGCGCGATCTGCATCGCGCCCTCAGCGTCGGTGTGGGGCATGAGGATCGCAAATTCGTCGCCGCCGATCCGGAACGCACGGTCCGCGTAGCGCGTGACCTCGCTGATCAATCGGCCCATGTCGCGCAGGACCTCGTCGCCAAAGGCGTGGCCGTCCGATTCATTGGTCACCTTGAGATCGTCCAGGTCGATCAGCAACAGGGCAACTGGGACCTTGTAGCGCTGGTACCACTCGAGCTCACGGTCGAGCTCTTCCTGGAATGCGCGATGATTGCCAAGTCCGGTAAGGGCGTCGCGCATCGAGTCCTCGCGCGCGATCTCGTACAGCTTCGTCATCTCTGTTCCGGAGCGCTCGAGCTCTTCGGCGGGGCGCAGGATCTGGTGCGTCATCCATACCGTGAGCGCGGCCATGGCCGCTGTCAGGACAACCGTCGCTCCGAAAATCACGATCGCTTCGGTCGACTGGACGGGGCCCATGACCACTCTGAACAGCGTAATCGTCAGGACCATCGGCAAAATCGCCATGGTCAGGAGCGCGAGGCGCAGCCGCAAACGCACCAGGCGCAGCGCGCTTGGCTGAGGTTTGCCGGTGTCGCTGGATTCTTCGGTTGACTGGGTCTGCTGCAAGTAGTCCCTCCGCTGATTGCACGTATCGCAGTTGCGTCGTGGCACCGCCATGACCCGATCGTCACACCAGCCGTCCTGTCGGTGCCAGAGGAGCGATGCGAGAGCTCCAAAGGGCAACTGAGGTGGTGACTTACGGCAACGCGCCCATGACTCTCCCGTACCAAAGCCACTTTTGTCGCAACTGGCCGACAATGCGCGATGTGAACAAGACCGCACTCGTCACTGGCATCACCGGTCAGGACGGCTCTTATCTGGCCGAGCTTCTCCTCGAGAAGGGCTACCGCGTCGTTGGCATGACGCGACGCTCTTCGACCGTCAGCTCAGAACGCATCGCCCACATCGTCGACGATCTCGAGATCGTCCAGGGCGACCTCCTTGACCAGGCCTCACTTGTCGAGGCCCTGTCCAAGATCTCGCCCGACGAGGTCTACAACCTGGGCGCGCAATCGTTCGTCCCCACGAGCTGGAACCAGCCCGTGCTGACGGGCGAGGTCACCGGCCTCGGCGTGACGCGCCTGCTTGAGGCGATTCGTCAGGTTGATCCGTCGATCCGCTTCTATCAGGCATCCTCGTCGGAGATGTTCGGCAAGGTGCGCGAAACGCCGCAGAACGAGTGGACGCCGTTCTACCCGCGCAGCCCGTACGGTGTCTCGAAGGTCTACGCCCACTACCTCACCGTGAACTACCGCGAGAGCTACGGCATGTTTGCGGTCTCGGGCATCCTCTTCAACCATGAGTCGCCGCGTCGCGGCCTGGAGTTCGTGACCCGCAAGGTGTCCGACGGAGTGGCCCGCATCAAGGTCGGCCTGGCGGATCAGCTCCGCCTGGGCAATCTCGACGCAGACCGCGACTGGGGCTTTGCCGGCGACTACGTCCAGGCAATGTGGCTGATGCTCCAGCAGGATGACCCACGCGATTACGTGATCGCCACCGGCAAGTCACACACGGTGCGCTATCTGTGCGACATCGCGTTCCGACACGTTGGGCTCGACTACCGAGACCACGTCGTGACCGATCCTTCATTCGTGCGGCCGGCGGAAGTTGATCGGTTGCTCGGCGATCCGAGCAGGGCGCGAGAAGATCTTGGCTGGCGGCCTAACGTCAGCTTCGAAGAGCTCGTCGCCATGATGGTTGACGCCGACATGGAGAGGCTGTGGAAGAGCACGACGACCTCAGGCAAGAGTTCGAACGGCAGCTCGAAGAGAGCATCAACGTCAAACAACGGCTCAAAGCAGACACACGAGCCTGTGTCGACGTCGCGCAAGTCCTGATCGCGGCCTACCGCGCGGGAAACTCACTCTTCGTTTTCGGCAACGGCGGCAGCGCCGCTGACGCTCAGCACATCGCCGCGGAGTTCCTGGGGCGCTTCTATATCGAGCGACCGGCACTGCCAGCGCACGCGCTGACGGTCAACACCTCGGCGCTGACCGCGATCGGCAACGACTACTCGTTTGACGAGGTGTTTGCGCGCCAGCTGCGTGCGCTGGCCCGCCCGGGCGACGTCGCGCTGGGCATCTCCACCAGCGGCAACGCGGCGAATGTCGTCAGCGGTCTAGAGGCAGCACACGAGCTGGGCATGACCACCGTGGCGCTGACCGGCTCGCAGGGCGGAAACGCGAAAGCCGTGGTCGAGCACTGGGTCGGCGTGCCGAGCGACGACACGCCGCGCGTCCAGGAGGCACACATCACGATCGGCCACATCTGGAGCGCCATGGTCGAGAGCGCCCTGTTCGGCGAGCGGCGAACGCCGCTCGGGGTCAGTGGGGAGCGCTGATCAGCAGGCTGAAGCGCTCTGCTTCGGACTGGGCACGGAGGTAGTCGGCGGGCACGCCGATGTCCACGAAGTAGCCGTCGAACGGCTCGCCGCGCAGGCCGCCGCCAACGAGCGCCGGAAGCACCTCGCGCTCGAGCGACACAGGACGATCGGCCGGTATCCGGTGCAGAGTGGAGCGCTCGATCATGTATAGGCCGCCATTGATGAAGTGCGGAGCGGAGATGTCAGGTTTCTCGACGAAGGAAGTCACGCTCCCGCCGGCGGCGAGCGCCACAGCACCGTACCGGCCCAGGCCCGAAGCTCGAGCCAGCGCGAGTGTTGCCTGGGCTTCAGATTCGACGTGGCGGGCAATCAATTCAACGATGGGTATGTCGAACAGCAAATCGCCGTTGAGCACGAGCCACCGATCACCGACAAGGAGCGCTTCCGCGAGCTTGAGGGCGCCGGCGGTGCCGAGCGCTTCGTGTTCGCGCGAGTACCGGATCCGTACGCCGAAAGCGCCACCGCCGCCGAAGTGGCCCTCGATCGCCTCCGCCTTGTACCCGACGCACATGACGATCTCCGCAATTCCGGCGCGGGCCGCCTGCGCGACGAGGTACTCGAGGAAAGGCCTGCCCGCGATCGGCGCCATGGGCTTGGGCACGTCGCTGACCAGCGGCTGCAGCCGAGTGCCGGCGCCACCGGCAAGTATCAGCGCCTGGCGCGGCCACCCTGCGACGTCCGTCATCGTCATTGCCAGATGATCACCCATGACAGCCGCGGCAGTCGACCCCGCATCGCAATGGTCTCGGCCAACGCCTTTCCGGTCATGGGCGGCGTCGAGACGCACATCCACGAGGTAGCGCCGCGCATCGCCGAGGCCGGCTTCGAGGTGACCGTGCTGACGACGGATCGCAGCCGTTCACTGCCGGCGCGCGAAATGGTCAACGGAGTCCTGATCCGGCGTGTGCCAGCCTACCCGCAGGCGGCCGACTATTACGTCGCCCCGGGTCTGGCGCGCCTTGTGGCCCACGGTCGCTGGGACATCGTCCATTGCCAGGGCTACCACACGTTCGTGCCGCCCCTGGCCATGATCAGCGCCGCGCAGGCGGGCATTCCGTACATGCTCACGTTCCACAGCGGCGGCCATCCATCGACGACGCGCAACCGCCTGCGCGGCGCCCAGCGGCAGGCTCTGCGGCCGCTGCTGTCCCGGGCACGCAAGCTCGTTGCCGTCTCGCACTTCGAAGCCCGGTTCTTCTCGGAGACGCTCCATATCCCGGCCGAGCATTTCGTCACGATCCGCAATGGCGCGGCGATGGCGCCGCCCAGCAAACCGGTCAGGATCGACCCGCAGAAGCCGCTCATCCTGAGCGTCGGACGGCTGGAGCGCTACAAGGGCCACCATGTGCTGATAGATGCGCTGCCTTTCGTGCTCCGCGAGGTGCCCGGCGCACGACTCCAGATCGTCGGTGCCGGACAATATGAACCCGAGTTGCGCGCGCGTGCCGCCGCATCGGGTCTCGACGACCGGATCGTCATTGGCAGCATCGATCCCGTCGACCGCGAGGGCATGGCACGCACGGTGGCAAGCGCCAGCGTCGTTGCGCTGCTGAGCGAGTACGAGGCAAACCCGGTCGCGGTCATGGAGGCATTGGCCCTCGGGCGGCGCGTCCTTGTCGCAGATACTTCCGGCTTGTCCGAGCTGGCCCGTGAGGGACTTGTCGCAGCCACGCCCATCGACTCCACGCCCGAGCAGATCGCGCGCGCCCTGCTCGATGTGATGAGCCAGCCGGAGCCGGAGAACCTCGATCTGCCTACCTGGGACGAATCGGCGTCCCGCCTGGCCGATGTCTATCGCGAGGTTCTCGACGGCTGATGCGCGTCCTGATGCTGACCGAGCTCTACCCACCATTCATCGGCGGGTCGGAGGAGTATGTGCGCAACCTGGCCCGAGGCCTATCCGCGCGCGGACACCAGGTCAGCGTGGTCACGATGTCGGAGGATGGGGTCGCGACCGATGAAACGGTCGACGGCGTCGTGGTCCATCGTGTGCGCTCATCGATCCAACGAATACCGTCGCTCATGCCCAGCGGACGACCCTACCTGCCCCCGGCGCCCGACCCCGACGTCGTCGCAGCTTTGCGACGGATAGTCGCGCAGGAACAGCCCGACATAGTTCATGCCCACAACTGGGCCGTCGCTTCGTTTCTGCCGCTCAAGCGCGAGGCTGGCCCACGCCTGGTGATGACGTTGCACGACTACTCGGTCGTGTGCGCCAAGCGCAGCTACCTGTACCGCGGCGCCGAGTGCAGCGGCCCGGGCTTCTCGAAATGCCTGCATTGCGCCGCGAACCACTACGGCACGGCGCGCGGCGAGATGATCACGCTTGGCACGTGGGCCGCGGCGCCGGTCCTCCTTCGCGCGGTGGACCGCTTCATCCCCGTCAGCAGCGCCGTCGCGACGAACAACGGCCTCGCCGACGCCGGCGCGCAATTCGAGATCGTGCCCAACTTCGTCCCGGACGACATCGCGTCGGCGCCCGCGGGGAAACACCCACAGCTGGGCACCCTGCCGAAGCGTGGGTACTGGCTATATGTCGGAGCCCTGTCGCGGCACAAGGGCCTGCCCGTGCTCCTCGAAGCGTACCGATCCATGTCCGACGTGCCGACGCTAGTCGTGATCGGCCGCACCACGGGTGAGCCGACGCCGTCGATGCCGCCCGGCGCGACGCTGATCTCCGACGTGTCCCACGATGGCGTGATGGCTGCATGGCAGCGCGCGAGCGTCGGGATCATTCCGTCGCTCTTTCCAGACCCCTGCCCCACCGTCGCGATCGAGGCGATGGCCGCCGGCGTGCCCGTCGTGGCATCGAGTGTCGGCGGCCTGCCGGACCTGGTCGTCGATGGCGAGACCGGCCTGCTCGTCCGTGCCGGCGATCCGGCAGCGCTCAGCGTTGCTCTTGGTCGCCTGGCTGGGGACGAGCGCGAACGGAAGCGGATGGCGCGCGCCGCTGCGCGGCGCGCGCCGCAGTTCATGGCCAGCGCGGTAGTACCGCGGATAGAGGCGATCTACCAGGAAGTCGCTGGGTGACGCGGCTACGCGCGCTGATCGACCAACCGGATCTGGCGCTGGCGGCCGTCTTCGTGATGCTCGGCGGCATAGGCGCTGTCGGCGCGTTCGACGGCATCCCGTTGCTGCACGTCATGCTGACTGTGCCGCTGGTGCTCTTCCTGCCCGGTTACGCGCTCGTCAACGCAGCGCTGCCTTCGCTCGTAGTGCCCGCCGTCGAGCGCCTGCTCATATCGGTCGGCACGAGCATCGCCCTGACCATTCTCGTCGGCGTCGTCCTCGGCTGGCCCACCTTCGGCCTCAATCAGGCAACGTGGCCGCTCGCCCTTGTTGCCCTGACGATCATCCTGATCGCGATCGCCTGGGCGCGGCGGTCCCTGCTGGGCATCGTCGGCGCTCGCCCGCGAATTGCGCCAATGCCTTTGGGCGCAGCGCTGGCGCTGGGCCTCGCAATCCTGATCGTCGGCAACGTCCTGATCGGAGCCCGGCTCTTTGCCCAGAGCCAACAATCGCCGGTTCCGGTTCAGCTATGGATGCTGCCTGTGTCAGGCGAGATGGATCAGGCCCGCCTGGGCATGCGCGCCGGCTCGGACGGCGGCCGGTTTGAGATTATTGTCAGTGCATCCGGTCAGGCGTTGCATACATTCGACCTCGACCTGCCGGCCGAGCAGACATGGGAGACCATCCTCGACTTGCCGGCTGGGACGGAGAGCGTGCCCATCGTCGCGCGCCTGTATGACAACGGCAGCGACGTCGAGTCGCGCTACGTGACCCTCGTGCCGGCCAATCGCGGGACCTGATCGCGAAGATGGCGAAGCGCGTCTTCGTCTGCGGCGGACCCGGCAGCGGAAAGTCGACCCTCGCCCAGACCCTGTCGCAGCGCACCGGCTTGCCAGTGCACGCGCTCGACGAGATCGCGCGCGAGGGCGGCGGACGCGGCCCGGAGAAGACGGCGGACGAGCGCGCCGCGGCCGTCGCGGCGATCCTGACCGAGCCGCGCTGGATAGCCGAAGGGGTGCAGCTGGGTTGGACGCGGCCGCTGATCGAGGCAGCTGACGTTGTCATCTGGCTCGACCATGTGCCGTGGCACCGGTCGAGCGGGCGCATCGTGCGGCGCTTCCTGAGCCAGGCAATCGCCGAGGCGCGGTCTCGCCGCGGACGCGAGCGGTTCCTGCGCTTGCGCGACTACGGCCGGCGCCTGCGTGAGCTCATCGTGTCGGTGCCCGAGACACGAAGCTACGCGCGCGACGAGCTCAGCGAGGAGCTCCTCCCATTCGAGGCAAAGGTCGTGCACTGTCGCACGGCCGACGATGTCTCGATGGCCCTGGAGTCAGTCGCCTCAGCGCCAGAGTGAGACCAGGTCGCGGCCGATGAGCCGGCCCGTGCGCTCGATGTCGGGCAGCAGCTTCTCGCGCAGCCGGGCGGCGGTCTCCGGATCGAGCGGCTCACGCTTCTCGGGGCGGCTGTTGATGCGGTCCCAGGTGCGACCGACGAAAGGCCGCGCGCGACGAGGGACGACGACCCTGGCAGTTGCCACGACGGGCCTGGCCAGGATCAGGCGCTGGAGCCACTGTGATCGCCGTGCGGCGCCAGCGTTGACGATCTCGAAATCCGGCTCGAAGCCAGCGCCGAGGCTGAGAAACTCAGTCACGTCGCGATAGGCCGCGGCTGGATCGGCGATGAAGTCCTCGAAGACGATCACCTTCACCCGGTCCTTACCGAAGGCTTCGAAATAGCGCTCGAGCTGCTCGCCGTAAAGCCCCACCTTGCTGTACAGCAGCGCCTTCGGGTTGCGCGCCTGGGCCGGGATGCGTCGACCCGCGCGTCGGTCGTCCTCGGCCGCCAGCGCGTCCTCGAAGCGAGGTATGTCCTCCGATCGCGCGTAGTAGCGGCGGCCGTGGAGCGAATAGAGCATGTGCACCGGGTGACGGAGCATGGCGATGATTCGGGCGTCGGGGTTCGCGTCATGGATGCCCCGCGCGGCTACCTTCGAGTAGAGGTACCAGGTGGATCCCTCGCCGGCGAGCTGGCCGGCCTTCGCGTCCGCAATGAGGCCCAGGTACGTTTCAAGATCACGAACGAAGGTGACCGATTCGAGATATGAGCCCGAGTCGAGATCGCGGGCGAAGTACTGGGGTTCCTTGATGCGCGACGGGTAGACCTGGGGATGAGCCGCCAGGTAGTCGAACATCGCGGTCGTGCCCGAGCGCGGCGCACCAACGATGAAGAAGTCCGGATATCTGGCGCTCATGTGCCGATTGTCGCCCGTCGCACGCGTGCGACGGGCGCGAACGAGCTAGCGACGTTCCGCGAAGCCGCGGTCGGGCGCCGAACCCGAGTAGCCGTCGGTGACGCCGGGGACGACCGCGCCGCTGTCGATCGCCGGCGAGCCGGCGGACAGTCGGTAGTCGTTGTGCGCGGCGTCGACAAATTGCGGATCGGCAACCATGCCGTGCGTCTCGAAGCCGGTCATTGTCGTGAAGGCGGCCAGGGTCTTGGCGCCCGTGCCCTTGAAGGTCCCGAGGTAGCCGCTGCCGGTGTTCTGCAGCAGGTTGTAGTCGATCACGACTGAGGCTGGGAGATCTGTGTCGATGCCAAATATCTTGCCGACCGACACCACGATCACGTTGTTGATGATGTGCAGGCCGTCGACCGAACCGCCCCACGAGCCCTGGTTGTGCGAGATATCGAACACCCAGTCCTGCGTGCCGCGGAACGTGTTGTTGGCCACGAGCATGTTCGAGGCGCAGCGCAGGAGCATGCCCACGGTCTTGTCGACCGACGTGGCGCCGTAATTGAGGTTGCGCGTGAACACGTTGTTGTCGCACGGGGTGCGCGCCGAGTCGGTACCGGTCTCGAGGATGTTGCGGTTGTCCCACGTCGTGTTGCCGGTGATCGTCCAGTTGCTCGCGGCGTAGATCGAGAAGGCTCCGCCGTCATAGCCGTAGTCATAGCTCTGGGAGCGATTGCCCCAGATCCTGTTGTTGCTGACAAGCACGTGGCCCGTGGAGTGCACCAGGGCAATCGCCTCGCCGCCAACGTCGTCGCCGCGAATGTCGGGCGTGTTGACCATCATCTGGTCGTTGTCGTGAACGAGGTTGTCGCGGACCACGACGCCTTCGCCGCCACGGCCGATATGGATGCCGCAGGCGTTGCCGTAGACGTCGTTGTTGGCGATCGTGACGTACGTCGAGTTCTCGGTGCGGATACCGAAAGCCTTGTTGTCGCGAATCGTGCTGTCGCTGACCTCCACGTACGAGCTGCTCTCGATAGAGATGCCACCGCCCGCCTGGCGGTCCGCATAGCCGCCGATGACGGTCAGGCCGCGCATGGCCACGTGCGAAACCGAGGACAGGCGGATCGTGTATGCGACGGCGCTCTTGCCGTCGACGACCGGGTTCTCACCCGGATACGCGATGAACGAGATGGGCTCTGCCGCGGTGCCTGAGCGAGTCATCGTGAAGCCGTCATAAGTGCCGCTGCGGACAACGATGGTGTCCCCGGCCACGGCGCTGCTTGCTGCCTTCTGCAGCGTCCGCCATGGATTCGCGAGTGTGCCCTGCCCGGTGTCGGTGCCGGTCGTCGCGACGTAATGGGCGTCGCTCGGTAGACCCACCGGCGTCGGGGTCGGAGTCGGCGTCGGGGTTGGCGTGGCTGTCGGGGTCGGCGTGGGCTTCGGGGTCGGCGTGGCTGTCGGAGTCGGTGATGGCGTCGCAGGGGACGTCGGTGCCGCGGTGGGCGTCGCCGTGGCTGTCGGAGTGGGCGTGGCTGTCGGAGTGGGCGTGGCTGTCGGAGTCGGGGTCGGGGTCGGGGTCGGGTTGCTTCCAGTCGCGTCGCCCGTGACCTGTACGCCGTCGTAGGCAAAGGTCACAGGGACGACTGTTGATGAGACCGAGACGCCAAAGCGCATGCCCGACCAGCCCGGCTGATTGAGCTTCGAGCCGGCATCTGTCGCGGTCAGTGACCAATGGCTTGGTTCGAGCGCGCCCGTCCTCCAGACGCGGACTCTTACGGTCGTCGGCAGGTGCCCGATGACCGAAACGTGGACGGAGATCTGGTCACGAGGCTTGACGATCAGGCCGGCGATGGCCACGGACCGGGCGAGCACGCGGCGGCTGCTGCCCACGACACGAACGACCGATAGCGTGACCCGCATCGCGGGATCCACGTGAGCTCGGACGCGATACTCGCCCACGCCGGCTACGCGGCGGGCGATGACGAGCATGTTCTGGCCACGGCCCGTGGGCGTCGTCTCGCTCGAGAGGTTGGCTCGCACATCAACATCGCGGGTGGAGTCGACGGGCAGCGCGAGGTCGCGCCACGATCCCGCCCGGTTGATCTGGACCTGGCCTCCGGTGTTGCCCGTCAACAGCATATGAGAGCTGCTGTCCGCGGCAAAGACCGGGAACGATCCTGTTGCCCAACCAGTGCCAAGAACGACGACGGCGATCGCCACCGCTGCGCTTCGAAGACCCGTGCGCGCCATACCGCGATAGCCACCTTTCTCCTCGTCCGGTCGTTTGAACCGACCCACAAGGAGGGTTGCGGCGCACGCAGTGGCGGCCTATTGCACGAACGTAACGGCCCATTTCGACGTTCGGCGGAGAAGTGTGCGGTCTGGTCGCGTCTGGTGACGCGAAGTGCAGTCGGGCTACGACTCCCGGCCCAGGGCGCTCACGTCATAGAGCTGGATGTTGCCGCTATCGAAGATGCGACTGACGTCGGGCTGCTGGTCGAACTTGGCAAGGATCTGCGGATCCAGCACCTGGCCCGAGCCGCCCGTGATGCGGTCCTCGCCGCGGTCGAAGTAGTGGCCGACGACGGGCGGCCCGGTCGTCAGGCGCCTGTCGACGACGAGGTACCTGATGTCGCTCTGGTTGACGATGTCGCGCTGTGTCGGACCGATCGAAGTCGCCAGGTACAGGCGTCGCACCGGAACGCGGGTCGCGTACGTCGTAATCAGGTCCTGGCGGCCGTAGGTGGCCATCAGGATGCGGTTGACGCGGTCGGCGACGACGATGTTGCCGGGGCCGAGGTAGGCGCCCGTCCATGTCGCGGCAGCTATTCCCTCCGACTCCACACTGCGTCCGTCGGCTGAGACAAGGTACGGCCCCGGCAGGCGCGCCCAGCTCGGCTGGCCGACGATCACGCCTCCGACGAGCAGCACGCCGATGATCGCGGTGACGGCTCCCGTCTGAATCAGGCCGCGCCGGCCGGCGAACGAAAGCCGAACGATGGCGACGGCAATGACCAGGCCTATGCCGATGAACAGGAACTCCGGGGTCCTCCCGGCGACCTCTGCCCCGACCGCGGTGAAGCGGGCGAAGAGGGTGAACGGATATGCGAGCGAAGCCACGGCGAGCGCCACGACCGCCGGGTTGGACCGGTAGCGCACCCACACGACGAACAAGCCGAGTGGCAGCAGCAAGAGGATGATGCCGGCCGAAGCCATGCCGGCCAGACGCTCCCAGAGTGGAGCGACGTCGCCCCCGGGCGACACAAACAGCTGGCGCGGATCGACGTGACCGGCAATCAGGCGAAGGACCTCGGTCAGCGTGGAGGTGACGGCCGGCCCCAGGTAGCCGATGGTCGCGGTCGCCACGAACAGCACCCAGCCTGCGATGAGGAGCATCAGCAGGACCGCGATGCGGCCCGGCTTGGCGCGTTCTCGGCGGCGCAGGACGTAGCCGCAGACCGCCCACAGCACGAGGAAGATCGCGAGCATGGCCGACGTGACGTGGTGCGTGAGCACGATCGACGGCAGCGTGACCATGACCAGCACGGTCAATCCCAGCCAGCGCGCGGGTGCCGAATGGCCGCGCCGGGCGACCAGGTAGAGCAGCAGCGCGGCCAGCGGCAGGGCGAGCGACTCATACGCGAACTCGGCATTGAAATACAGGAACTTGGGGTTGGCCATGTAGATCAAGCACGCGATGCCGGCGACGCGGGCACTGCCCGAAACCATGGCCAGGAAGAAGAACAGGGCGCCCATGAACACGAGCCGTCCCGCAAACAGGACGACCATGCCCGACTCGAAGATGGGCAGGCCGGACATGGTCGATATGGCGTTCGTGACCAGCTCCAGCCCCGGATAGAAGGGGCTCACCGCGAGCAGTGAGTTGGGCGTGAACAGCTGGCCGGTCTGGGCAATGTCCTGCGCCGTCCGCCAGTGCAGGAACTCGTCGAACGCGTCGAATGTGACAGGGTCGTGGACGTACTTGCAGCACATCAGGCCGACCGCGATCAGGATCACGATGGACACCCGCTCCGTGCCCTCAGGCTCGGTTGACAGGAGTCTGACCGCGCCGGGCATGACGATCAGCAACAGGCCGCCGTAGAACGCCAGCTCCGACCACCACGCGCCAACCCGGCCGCCGCCGTTGCCGAGCGCGACGAGGCCGACGCCGATGGCGACGGTCAGCGCGAGATACGGGAGCTGGCCCCATGACCACGAGCGCAACGGCAGCGTGATGCGTGGTGCGTGTGTGGTGGCGAACGCGGCCGCCTGAGCGCTCATGGACGAGGCTTCCGCGCGAAGATGCTGGTGTCTATGCCGAGCGATCCGCGCGCGATCAGAACGTGGATCACGTTGGAAACGATAAGGCTCGCTGCTGCGGCGATCGCCGCACCCGTAGCGTGATAGGTGGGGATCAGTATCACGCACAACGCGACGTTGACGACGATGCCGAAGCCGAGCCCGATTGCGGCCTTCCACTGGTTGCCGGTCATGATCAACAGGGTCGCCACGGACCCCGTCGCCGCGTTGGCCAGCTGGCCGACGCACACGATGGCCAGCGCGGCGGCTCCGCTTTCGAAATCCGGCCCATAGACGACGCCGAGGATGAAGCTGCTGCCGAATATGAAAACGAGTGCGATCGGCAGCGAAGCGAGCATCACTCCGCGCGTTCCGTCGGTCACTAGGCGCTGCAAGTCTTCGCGCCGATCAGACGCCCACAGACGCGCGGCCGTCGGAGCGATCGCGGCGTTGAGCGCGACGAGCGGAAACGAGACGAGCAGAGCGCCCCGCTGCGCGACGGCGTAAACGCCCGCGGATGACGGCGCATCGAGGATGCCGAGCATCAGCACCCCGGTCTGGCTGTTGATCACGAGGCCGCCACTCAACACGACGAGTGAGATGCCCGCAATGACCCATCGGCGGGTGTCGTAAGTGACCGACGAGTTGCGGACAGCGCCCGGCGTCGATCGCCTGAGCAGGCCGATGGCGAATACCAGGCAGGCGCCCGCAGCCAGCGCGTAGAGAGTCAACGCCAGCGGCGCCTCCAGGTCGGGACCGAGCAGCACAGCGGCGCCGATGGCGAGAGCAAGGAACACGGACGGCCGCAGGAAGATGTCAGCAAGCTGGCCCCGAACGATGTAATGGAAGCCCATCAGTGCCGACTGGGCGACGCGCAGCAGGGCCAGCAGCGGCACGCTGACGAGAGCGATCGCGATGACAAGCGCGGTCTGCGAGCCGACGCCGACGACCGTCACGAGAAGCACTCCGCCGATGAGCAGGATGAGGCCTGAAGTCACGAGCACGATGTGCGTCGAACGACGCAGCAGGCCGCGGATCAGCTCGTTGGCGTTGCCGACGGTGTAAGCGGATATCTCGCGCACGAGCAGCCGGTCGACGCCAAGCACGGCCGGCACGACCAGCAGCGTAGTCAGGGCGACGCCCCAGCTGTACAGGCCGAACTGGTTGACGTTCATCGTCCGCGCAAGGACGATCGACGCCAGGATGGTTGCCGCGAGGTTGCCGATGTTCAGGCCGAAGCCCGCCGCCGAGTCGCGCGCCAGCCTGCGTGTGCTGGCCTGTCCGGAGGTTGCGATCGCCTCCGGTGCTACCAGCTCAGCCGGTTCGATCGTCGCGCCCAGCGCCTTCACGGAGTCGTCGTGACGGCGAGATCGTCAAACGAGACGACGACCGGAGCATCCTCCACATGCCCGCCAATGTACGCCCGCAAGCCGATCGCGCCGGCTGATTGCAGCGCGGCGTTCGAGTTGGTGGCCGTGAACTGCCACGCCAGCGGCTCCGGCTGACCGTCAGCCCAGGCCATGACATTGATCGTCGTCGGGCTCGTGCCCGATACCTGGGCGCGCAGCCAGATCGCGGTTCCCGGCGTGTAGGTCAGCCCGGGCACGACGACGGCCGCGCCGATCGGGCTCTCGGAGCCGTCGATCAGCAACCCGGCTTGGACGCTGACCGTTCCGTCGGCATGGACGATGATCTTGGGCTGGTAGGCCGAGTTGGCCTGGTGGCGCAGCATCAGGTATCCGTACCAATTGCCACCGACCGTGGCCTTGTCGGTCGAGATCCGGACCCGCGCGTCGAAATCCGTGGCGCTTGTGTCCGCGAGGACGGCGATGCGCGTGGCGCCCGCCTTGGGCAGCGTCATCAGGCCGCTCGAGCCGTTGACGGCGAACGTCGTGGCATTGCCCGTGAGCGTGTAGGTACCACCGGTGGTCGAACTGCCCCAACCTCCGCTGATGGTGCGGGTGAATGCATCGCCGGCGACGGCCGTGCCGAAAGTCGGCGGAGGCGTACCCGGCGCGGTTTCGGGACCGGCAACCGAGTAGTCGTCGAAGGTAAAGGTCACCGGTGCGTTGGTAGAGCGTGAGTAGGCACGCAGCGCTACGGCACCCGCCCCCTGGAGCGGGGCATTGGAGTTGGTGGCGCTGAATTGCCACGCCGCCGGCTCAGGCTGACCGTCAGCCCATGCCTTGACCTTGATCGTGGTCGGGTTCGTGCTGGTCACCTGCGCACGCAGCCAATAGAAGGCGCCCGCCGTCTGGGTCAGGCCGGGAACGACAACCGGAGGCGCTACCGAGCTCTCGCTGCCGTTGACGACCTTCCCGGCATGGACCGAGATCGTGCCGTTGGCGTTGAACACGATCTTCGGCCGATAGGAATTGTTGCCCAGGACGCGCACTTCGGCGTATGCGTACTCGGAGTTGCCCGTGGCGACCTTGTCGACCGCGACGCGGAACGTGATGTCGGCATCGGTGAGCGAGACCGACTCGAGCGTTGCCGACTTGTTGGCGCCCGTATTCGGCAAGGTGATGGTCGCCGTGCCGTTCGCCACCTTGAAGTTGGCGGTGCCGCCGCTGACGGTGTACGGGCCGCCTACGTCCGCCGAGCTCCATCCCCCGTTGACCGTTCGATTGAACGCGTCGGACACGACATGGGTGCCCTGGTTGGTGACATCGACGTAGGTCGCGGTGATCGTCCCGTCGTACTCGGGTGTTACCAGCGTGTGATCGGCGTTGCCGCCGTCCGACCACGAGACGAACTGGTACGTGTGCCCGCCGAGGGTCTGGGTGGCGGGCGCGGTTATCTGGCGCTTGAAGCCCTGGACCCCGACGAACGTGTACGGCGCAGTGATCGGCGACCCATCGAGCAAAAGGGACAGGCCCGGCGGGTTCGTGGCCAGCGTCTGGGTGCTCTTGAGCGGCACGACGTCGCGAGTCACCTCGGCGCTGTTGCCATCGGAGTCAGTGGCTTTCAGGTGGATGCGGTACCAGGTGTTGCCCGACGCTTCGCCTGTGTTTGGGATAACGAAAGACCCGCTCGTCGCGCCGCTGAACGGCTCGATGAACGGATGAGTGTGTGTGTCGTGGTGGAAGACGATCTCCCATGTCAGGTTCGCCGGATTGATCGGGCCGTCCTCGGGGTCCGTCGCCGAACCCGAGAAGTCGATCGTGTCACCGGCGTGGTAAACGGTGCCGTCCGACGGCGCGTCAATCACGGGCTGCGGCGGCTCTCCGATCGACGGCGGCGGCGTCATGTAGTCGATCAACAGCGACGGACGATTGGCGGCCGAGTCGCGCGAATAGAAGTACATGGTGTCGCGCGGGCCGGGTGAATCGATCCCGATCGAGAACGAGCCGCCGACGTACGACTGGACGACGTTCTCGGGCAGGCTGATCGAGTAGTCCGTATCGGGCACCGTCGGCCCGATATCGGCCAGCACCGTGCCAAGAGCCGGCTGGCTGTTGTATGTCGTGCCCGTCTCGGTCCAGCTCCCATCAGTCACGAGGTGGACCTGTTCGTTCGCGGTTGAGCCCGCGTCGGCGACGCCGGACGTATGAAAGCGCAGCGTTGCGCCCTGGATCTCCTGGCCAGCCAGGGCCGAGAGATCCCACTTCATGAACACCCGGTCGACGTCGTTGGTCGATCGAACATAGAGCAGTGGACTGTGGCCGTAGTTCGTGGTCGGAGCCCCGGAGGCGACATGGACGTCGGCGCTGGGCGAGATCGATACCTGGCTGTCTGTCGGCGGCGGGTTCACGACGCCCGTGTACTGGATGCGAACGACCTTCTTGGCCTCGACGGACAGGTAGTACAGAGCGCCATCGGGACCCGTGCGAATGTCGGCCACATACCGGGCGTCGGTCGCGAAGTCATAGACCTGGCCCGTCTGTGGGTCGTAGCGCTTGATGTAGAAGCCGACATAGTCACCGAAGAAGTAGTCGCCCTGGTACTCCGCCGGGAAAGTGCTGCCGCTGTAGAACTCGGCACCGGTGATGGCTTTGCCCGGTCCGTCAGTGTGCTTGTACGAGTAGATCGGATCGGTGTAGCTGGGGTCGGCGCACGGGCCCTCGCATATCGGCCAGCCGTAGTTGGCGCCCTTCGCGCCCTGATCGATCTCCTCGACCGTGTTGTTCCCGACGTCATTGATGAACAGCCGTCCGCTGCCTTGTTGGAAGGCGAACGTGTACGGGTTGCGCAGGCCCAGCGCCCAGATCTCCGACCGTGTCGCCGGCACGCCGACGAAAGGGTTGTCGGCCGGCAGCGTGCCATCGCGATTGATGCGCAGCATCTTGCCCGCGAGGGTGGTCATGTCCTGGGCATTGGGACCGTAGGCTAAATCGCCGACTGACGCGTACAGCTTCCCGTCAGGTCCAAAGTGCAACGCACCGCCGTTGTGCGCGCCCAAATCAGACGGGATGTTGTCAAGCAGGACCAGCTCGCTTGCGGGATTGCCCACGTCGGGGTTGTTGGCGCTGACGCTGAAGCGGCTGATCCGATTCTGCTGCGTGTCGGCAAACGTGTAGTAGACATAGATGTACGGGTTGGCCGGCCCGAAGGCCGGATCCAGGGCGACACCCAGCAAGCCGCGTTCGGACGTCGTGTTGACGGGCAGGGTGAGGAACGGCGTGGTGAGCAGGACATTGTTCTTGACCACGCGAAGGTTGCCGTCCTTCTGCGAGATGAAGAGACGGCCGTCCGATGACCAGGCCATCGCCGTGAGCCGCTGGCCAACCGACACGTAATCGGTGGCGAGAAAGCCCTCAGGGACGCTGATGCTGGCGCGCGCGACGTGTGTCGAAGCACCGAGCCCGCCCAGGGCCACGGCCGCCGTCGCGAGGGCGACGGCGATCCTGGCGGTGAGCCTCCCGCCCAACGATCTATACAGACGCATCTTGTTCCGGTGGCTAGGGAGCGGCGACGTCGTACCCATCGAACATGAACGTCACCGGAGCATTGCTTACGCCTGAGGCCGTGTAGACACGCAGACCGACCGCTCCCGGCGCCTGCAGGGCCGCGCTTCCGTCGGTCGTCGTGAACATCCACGACGCCGGCTCGCTCGAGCCATCTGCCCACGCCTTGACGTTGATCGTCGTCGGGTTGGTTCCCGTGACCTGCGCCCGGAACCAGACATACGTGCCGGGAGCCTGGCTCAGGCCGGTGACGACCGCCGAACCCAGCGATGACTCGCTGCCGTTGATGACCCTGGTCGCGTTGACGGTGATCGTGCCGTTCGAGTTGAACACGATGCGCGGCCGGTACTCGCTGTTGCCGATGCGGCGCGAGACCGCGTACACGAAGTCGTTGCCGCCCGTAGCGACCTTGTCGAGCGCGACCTTGAAGGTGATGTCGAGATCGCTGGCAGAGGTCGAGTCAAGGACCGCAGAACGCGTCACCCCACCCTTGGCGACCGTGATGGTTCCAGCGCTGCCGTCGACAGCGTAGTTGCTGGCGTTGCCCTGGAGGGTGTATGTGCCGCCGTTATCGGCCGTGCCCCACGACCCGCTCAGCGTGCGCTGGAACTCGTCGCTGGCGATGCCGCTGGGCGGAGGTGGAGGCGTGGTGATGGTCACGGTCAAGTCGTCGAAGCTGATCGTGGCCGGCGCGTTGGTCACGCCGCTGCCGAGATAGCCGCGCAGGCCCACGGCCCCGGGTCCCTGCAGCGCCGCGTACGAGTTGGTCGCAACGAACTGCCAATTGGCTGGCTCGCTCTGACCGTCCGCCCAGGCCTTGACCCTGATGGTGGTCGGGTTGGTGCCGGTGGCCTCGGCACGCATCCAGATGAACGATCCGGGGCTCTGGGTCACGCCCGCGACCGGAACGGCGGAGCCGAGTGCCGACTCGCTGCCCGACTTGACCACGCCCGCCTGCACCGCCACGGTGCTGTCGGTGTTGAAGATGAGCTTGGGCCGATAAGCGTTGTTCGAGGTGCTGCGCAGGATGCCGTAGGCGATGTAAGGGCCGCCTGTTGGAATCTTGTCGGTGCTGACGCGGACGAGGAGATCCACGTCCGAGGCGCTTACGCCGGCCAGGACGGCGGCACGATTGGCACCCGCCTTGGGCAGCGTGATCGAGCCATGACCGTTGGCGACGCTGAAGTTGGTGGAATTGCCTTCATATGAGTACTGACCACCCGTGTCGGCATCGCCCCAGCCGCTGCTCTGGGTGCGGCCGAAAGCGTCCGCCGCGACGACCGAGCCAACGCCGAGTGGCGCCACGTTGACCGTCTCGGTCTTCGTGTCGCTGCCGCCGCCGCTCGTGGCGGTGAGCTTGACCGTGTAGTCGCCGTCAGTCGAGTACGTCTTGGTCGGGTTCTGCTCGGTGGATGACGTCCCGTCGCCGAAGTCCCAGCTCCAGCTGCTCGGGCTGCCGGTGGACGTGTCCGTGAAGTCGACCGCCAGCTGGCCTGACTGCTGCTGCCAGACGAAGTCCGCGACGGGGGGCGGCGGAGCCGCTCCGACGTTGACATTGGTCGACAGCCCGGATGTGTTGCCATCGGACCTGGCCTGAGTTGCCGTGACGCGGTCGCCGGTCGAGAGACCCGACGGCGTCATCGCCCAGGTGCCGTTGGCGGCGACGATGGCCGAGCCCACGTAAGCGATCGGGAGCCCGGTCTGGCCGGATGACTTCGACGCCTGGAAGACCTCGACCGTCGCACCAACGATGCCCGTGCCGCTGATCTGGCCGGACGTGGCGCTGCCGATCGAAGGCGGCGCGAGGAGCTCGTCAGCTCCGGTCGATGGATTGTTCGGATCCGGAGCCATGAAGATGGCCGGTCCGTTCGTGTCGCTGACGATGTTCTTGCTCAGCAGCACCTGGCGGACGTTGAAATCGATGAGCAGGATGCCGCCGCCAGCTGCGTTGCGGACGATGTTGCCCTCGACCGTGTGGTCGCGAGTGTTGCTCGTGAAGTAGATGCCGTAGCGCGCCATCGGTGCGGCCTGGCCGCGCGGCGAGACGCCGATGATGTTGTTCTTCACGACATCGCCCGTGCTGTTGGGCATGGCGATCGTGACGCCGTCATACGCGGCCGCCGCGTAGTTCCCGTCGAACGTGTTGTAGGTCGATCCATCGTGCATGTGCAGCGCCTGGCCGTTGTCGGCTGAAGGCTTGCTGAGCGCAGACCGATAGCTCGGGTCGTAGTTGCCGTCAGCCTTGAAGCCGACCCAGTTGCCGACCGCCTCGTTGTAGCTGACCTGCCACGGAGGCGTGCTGTTGTGGTTGGTCGTCGGATCCCAGCCGTGCGAGAACTCGATGCCGTTGAGCGTGCTCGGGCCGATGACGTTGAGCTCGCCGGGGTTTGAGCCGCCGATCAGGTTGTGCTGCGGGCCAAAGTCATAGTCGATGCCGGTCGAGCAGGTCGATGTGCCACCGCCGGGCGTGATGCACAGCAGGTTGTTCTGCATCAAGTTGTACGAGGTGCCCGTGCCGTATGCGTACAGGGCCTTGTCCTGGTTTCCGGCTACGTTGCGGTCGGCAACGTCCGCGGTACCGATGAAGTTGTGGTTCGCGCCGTTATTGAGAGCGACGCCAGCGTGGCCACGGTTGCCGTTACTGCCACTTGCGGTGAATCCGAACCAGTCACCCACGACATAGTTGTCGTGCGCGTTGGGCGTATCGAGGAAGATGCCGCGGTAGGCGTTGTCGAAGGCCAGGCCGCGGATGGTGTTGCCTGACTGGGCGACGTAGAAGATGAACTTGCTCGCGCTGTTGCCGTTGCCACGGAGGTAGACGCCGGGGACGCCGTTGAAGCCGTACTGCGCCGTGTTCACGTGGCTGCCGGGCTGCGTATAGCCATCGATGACGACGCTGCTCGAGGATGAGCCGATATTGGACATCGGCGCGCTGCCGAGCTGGATCTTGACCGGCGCCGTTCCGGGCAGGTTGAACTCGACGCGGTTGGTCCCCGCGTGCCAGTTCGACTCGGTCAGAGCTGCGCGCAGCGTGCATTGGCCTGTGCTATCGGCGCACACGCCGTCGCCGGCATTGGCATCGGGATTGTCGGACGTGCTGGTTACAGTGAAGGTCAGCCCCGTCGTGGCTGCCGCTGAGATGCTCGTCGTCGCGCTCAAGTTCGCCGCGGCAGGTGAAACTGCTTCGGCGCCAGCGACCGTGGCCGACGATGTCGTCGTGCCGAGGGCGGCGCCTAGCGCCTGGAGGTCGACGATGTCAACGCAGCCATCGCCGTTCGCGTCGCCGTAAACGGTGCCCGAAGCACAGCCCGTGCCCGACTCGCGGGCCGAGTACCAGGCTGCGCGCGAGATGTCGATGTCATCGCTCGAGATGACGCGCCGGCCGAACAGGCCGTGAACGCCGTGACTCGACAGCGACGGCACTGAGCGGGCGAAACCGCTCGGGGCATTGAAGACCGGGCCGCCGTGGCCGACGTTGAGTCGTGACGCCAGATTCGACGAGAGTGAGGTGATGCGCTGGCCGGCCTTGTTGGCCGCGGCGTCGATGACGACGCGCAAGCCGAGATCGCCCGAGACGTGAGGCAGGATGATGAGCCGCACGTCGTTGGCCTTGCCGCTCGGCTTCATGCCGTACACACCGAAGGAGAATCCGTCGGGCGTGCCGTTCGGCGCCAGAGTCTGGCCCTTGCCCGTTGGCGCGACGCCGATCAGCTCGGCGACCGATGGATCGACGAGCACGCGGCCCTCGACGGCGGCGACGCCGTTGGGCAGATGAAGGGTGATCGCGCTGCTGACGTCGGGCGTGACCGAGGTCGGGACGGTGATCTTGACGCCGCCCCCGGCCGCCGCGACCGGCGCGGCAACCAGCGCAGCGAAGAGCAGCGACAGGCCGACGACCGACCCGAGAACGTTGGCGTGCCTCATAACCAGGATCCCCTTTTGTCTAGTTGGCCGTGCCGACGGTGTAATCGTCGAAACGGAAGTTGATAGGCACGCTGGTCACCGACTTGGCCACCCAGACGCGGAAGCCCACGCTGCCGGCACCCTGGACGGACGCCTGGCTGTTGGTCGCGCTGAACTGCCATGCCGAAGGCTCGGACTTACCATCGGCCCAAGCCTTGACCTTGACCGTGGTCGGGTTGCTGCCCGTTATCTGGACGTGGATGTCGTAGTACGCCTTGGCCGTCAGGGTCAGGCCGCTGACGACGACCGGTGATCCGAGAGCGGTCTCCGTGCCGTTGTTGACGCGGCTGGCATTGACGGCGATCGTCCCGTTGCCGTTGAAGGTTAGACGGGCCCGATATTCGTTGCTGCCGGTGTGTCGGCCGACGACGTAGACGACGAAGCTGCCGCCCGTGGCGAGGCTGTTGGGCGAGATTCGGGCGGTGATGTCGACGTCACCAGCCGAGACGTTATCGAGCAACGCAGAAGCGGTGCCGCCTGAGCTTGCCATGTTGATGTGGCCCACTCCGTTGGACACTGTGTAGTTCGACGCGCTGCCCTGGACCGAGTAGCTGCCGCCAACATCGGCCGAACCCCAGCCGCCGCTGATGGTTCGTCCGAAGGCGTCGCTCGCGTACTCAGTCGGCGGTGGCGGGCTCTTGCCCCCGACGGCCACGTTGATGCCCAGCGCAGACGTGTTGCCGGCCGTGTTGGTCTGGAGGGCGACGACGTTCTGGCCGGACGCTGCCGAGATTGACGCGCTCCAGGTGCCGTTGTTGGCAACCTTGGTCGAGCCGAGGTATGCGACCGGCAGCCCGCTCTGGCCGGTTGCGCGGGAGGCACGATAGACCTCGACGGTCGCGCCGGGGATGCCCGTGCCCGATGCCTGCGACGTGGTCGCGCCGGTGATGACCGGAGCCTCGAGCAGATCATTGGCGCCCTTGGACAGGTCATTCGGATTCGGGGCCAGGTAGATCGCCGGCCCGGTCATGTCGGTGATGATGTTCTTGGACAACGTGAACCAGAGGACGTCCCACTGGGTCAGGCCGATGCCATAGTCGGCCGCGTTGCGGATCGTGTTGCCCTCGATCAGACCCGTCTTGGTGTGGGTGCGGATGTTGATGCCGATGCGACCGAGCGGCGCGGGCTGGCCGAGCGGCGACTCGCCGATCGTGTTGTTGCGAATGATGTTGCCGGTCGAGTTGGGCGACATGGTGTTGACGCCGTCCCAGGCGGCACCGATCCAGTTGCCGTCGACGACGTTGTAGTTGGACCCGTCATAGACGTTCACGCCGTTGGCGTCGTTGCTGTTCGGCTTGTTCTGGCCGGACACGAAGTTGACGTTGTAGCTGCCATCTCCGCGGAAGCCGATCCAGTTGCCCATGATCTGGTTGCCGTTGTTCTGCCACGTCGGGGTGCTGACGTGCTTCGTGCTCGGATCCCATCCATGTGAGACCTCGATGCCGTTCAAGGTCGTGCCGCCGATGACGTTGCGGTCGCCGGGGTTGGGGCCGCCTTCGATGTTGTTCTTCGGACCAAAGTTGTGGTCGATGCCCGTCGCGCAGTAGGCGGTGGCCATGCCCGTCGGGGTCATGCACATCGCGTTGCCCTGGATGTAGTTGCCGTTCGTGCCCGGTCCATACATGTCCACGGCGTGGGTGTAGTCGCCGATGACGTTGCGGTCGGCGAGGGCGCTCGTGCCGATGTGGTTGCCGTTCGCGCCCAGGTTGAGGCGGAGGCCGTTTGCGCCACGGTCGGTCTGCACGGTGCCGTTGGCCTTGAAGCCGATGAGGTTGCCGACGATGAAGTTGTCGTGTGCGTCGCTGCCATCGAGGTAGAACGAGCGGTAATGCTCGTTGAGCAAAAGGCCGCGGACGACGTTGTCGGCGCTGCTGATGTACAGGCCGTTGTCGCGCTTGCCGCTCGCCCTCAGGCCGCGCAGCTCGATGCCCGGAATCGCGTTGGAGCCGACCGTGGCCGTGTTGACCTTGGCACCGGGCTGCGAGTAGCCGTCGATCGTGGTCCCACCGGTGCGGTCCTGGATGAGCGACATCGCGCTCGTCATCTGGATCACGACGGGGGCGCTTGCGCCCGAGATGTTGAAGTCGATGACGTTGGGGCCGCTCTGCCAGTTGGACTCGGTGATCGCGGCGCGCAGCGTGCAGCGGCCCTGCGAGTCGGAGCACACGCCGTCACCGTTGTGGGCGTCGGGCGTGTCGGCCGTGCTGTTGACCACGAAGGGCGCGTTGGCGCTCGCGGTGACCTTGTTCCTGGTCGTGGAAGCGACCGAGCTCAGGCTGCTGAGCGAAACGGAGTCGGCGCTCGGACGAACCGTGCCGACAACCTTCCCGGTGGCCGCCTGGATCGCTTGCAGGTCGACGACGTCAACGCAGCCATCGCCATTGGCGTCCGCGTCCGTCGCCTGGCCGGAGCACGAATTGGTCGTGGTATCCCACGCTGCCCGCACGGCATCGAGGTCGAACTGGCCGATGACGCCGTCACCGTTCAGGTCGCGCACCGAGCCAGCCGCACGAGTCGGCACATCGCCGCCAATACCGCTCGGAGCGCTGAAGGAGGCGCTGCCGCTGCCCGCCGCGACGGTGGTCAGCGACTGGGCCACTGCAATGTTGGTGCGCTGGCCGCTTGCGTCGGCGAGCGCGCCGAGAGCTACGCGGAAGTCGATCCGCCCGTCCGTGTGCGACACGAAGACGATGCGCACGACAGTGTGCGATCCCTTTGCCTGCAAGCCGTAGGCGCCGAACTCGACGCCACCCTCGATCGCGATGGGCTGCAGGCCCACTCCCTTACCGAGAGGGGCAACGCCGATGACCTCGGCCGCGGAGGTATCGAAGTACAGGCGGCCCTGCACGGCGGAGACACGCCCGGGCAGTTTGAGCGTCAGCGCGGTCGACACGTCCTGCTGGACGTTCTTCGGCGAGACGACGACGTGCTGGTCGATGGCTGGCGCCGCGAGCGCAGACCCGGCCTGCACAAGCAGGACGAAGGCGACGACGAAACCAGCCAGGAAAGAGCGGGTCATGGGACCTCTTCACGTGCGCAGCGGGCGGTTGCCCGGTGGGGAGATGGCAGGAGGGTTCCCCCTCGCCCGCCGATCGTCTGTCCGCCTAGTACTAAAGTCAAGGTCACGACGGGACCCGAGAGCCATAAGTGTTGACCGTTGGCACGTCGCCATGACGTGCGGTGCAGTTAGGTGAGCTGGGTGTCGCTCGCCGCCCGCTGACTGCTTGGCGCCGGGTATATGCCGAATATCGCGCTGAGCCCGTACTTTTCGACCGCGTACTGCCCGAGCGATGTGCCGGTCTCGATGTCGTAGCAACCGACGTGGGTTCCGAAATCTCGCTTCAGCCCGCGCAGCACCCAGCCGACGTTCTCGCGGAACTTGGTCGGCCTGATGCGCGAGAAGCCGACCCACATACGGCCGCCTTCGACATACAGGCCGCGCGCCCAGCCGAGAAGCATGTCGTCCGGATGTGCCTCGGTCAGATCGATGATGCGCACGACCTCGAGGGTCGTCGTGTCGGCGACGGCAACCTTGCCGTCGACCGTGGTGAAGTACACCCGGCCCCCGGCGACCATGCCGTCGTGCAGGCGCTCGAGCCCGATATCGATGCGGCGTCCCGGATCTTCGAGCGAGACGGCGTCCTTCTGCTGGAAACGTGTCGCCCACGGCTCGTCGCCGATATAGAAGACGTGATTGGGATGAGCGAGGTGGGGCTTGGTCGTCTTGACCCGTCGGTAGTCGGTATCGGGCGAGAAGCGTCCATCACCCCACGCGTCCTGGCCGAGCACGTTCCATGTCCGCACGAGCTCGCCCTTTCGGGTGATCTCGACCACGGTGTCCAAGCCGGTGTTGGCCACGAGGAGCGTGCCGGTCGGAGTCGGCCGAACGTGATGGACATCGTTGAACATGGGCAGCGAGATGTAGGCAACGCGCTCGAAGGACGGGACGCTGTAGATCATCACCTCGGTCTGGGTACAGATGAACAGCTCCTCCCCCACGAGCGTGCCCGACTTGAACAGGATCGCCGGCTCCTCTTCAGGGCACGTGCCCGGCGGCGAGACGTATTCGAGAATCGCCTCGGACGTGCCTGAACCGGACTCGAGCTCCAGGATCAGGCCCTTCTGGTACTCGTACCAGCTGTCCATATCGGCCGTCATCCCGCGCAACGTCCGCTGTTGGCCGCCGGCCACGTACAGGCGCCGCACTGGCGTCTGGGCGGTGGCCTGTGCTTCGTTTGTCTGGCGCGTGGCCAGGTCTGTCACTTGGTGCTCCTCAGTCAGGGCTCTGCGCCGCGTAATCGTCTATGAGTACCACCGCCCGTCGATCGTCGGAGATGGCCCAGGCCAGGCCGATCGCGCCGGCGCGCTGCATGTGTCCGGCCCAATCGACGATGTTGATCGACCACTGGCCGGGCTCGGAAGCCGCGGCGTTCCAGGCTCGCACCCGGATTGCCGTTGGATCGAATCCTTCCGAGTCTGCGCGAACTCGAATCGGCTGGGTCACATCGACATCGGTCAGCTCGATTGGCCCGGCGATCGTCGTCCAGGTCCCTTGTACCACCGAGTCGACGGTGACGTTGGCGACACCGCCGATGAAGCCCACCAGGACCACGTACATCGAATCGCCGTTGGCGCGCATGGCCAGGCCGACGCGAGCGGACGGCGCGCCCGACGAGAGCGACACGGTGGCCAGCTCGTCGACCGATTTGAGCGACAGGTCTCCGAGGATCGCCGCGCCGGCCGCGCTCTGCGCGACGGACATCGTTGCACTGCCGCCGGTCACCCAGGTGGTGCCGCCGCCGAGCTGCGTGTAGTTGCCACCAACCGTCGCCGTGCCGAAGCCGCTCGGCACCTCGCGCGAGAAGTCGTCGCGAGCCACGTCGGATCCGCGGATGTCCGGCGCGTTGGTGGCCGTCACGAAGGCGTCCGACTGCTGGGGCACTGCGCTGGGCGTGGGCGAGGCCCCGATGCCGAGGATGTCGCGAACGATCGCGGGGTCGACCCATACCGGTGCCAGCAGGATCACGCCAACGACACACACCGCAACGATCGCGAACGACCATGGTGACTTGCGCCGCCAACGAGGCAGGCGGACGTGCGGCCGTGGCGTATCAGGCAGCGGCGGCACACCATCCACCGAGGGACTGCTATGGCTGCCGTGTGAGTCTGCCAAGAGATCTGTACCAGTGACGTTGCCTGGCCATCGCACTCGCGTGGACGCTGGTGCCGCCGGCGGCGACCCATGGTAAGACGAGGCTCAAGGGCAGGTGCCTGATCCTCTCTCGGCTGGCACCGTGCCGCCTATGGGAATGAACTCCCACTCGCGCTCTCCGGTATCTCGAGACGCTCGGCGGTGCGCCGTGGCAACGCGAGGAGCCCGCAGTGCGCCGATCGCACTGCGGGCAGGTGGAATAGGGTGGGGTACGGACCAGTGATGGCGTCGCGCGCGGGCACCGAACCCAGGGACTGGCGAGCGTAGTACTGAAGTACCGGTGCTTGACGTGCCGTCGGACGCAAACCTAGCCTCGAAGCTCGTGAACTTTCGTACGTCCAGCCTACTGTCCAGCGATTTGGGGGGCCACCAAGCCCGATGACCGTCATACGCGCCAAGGCTCCGCTGCGCATCAGCTTTGCAGGCGGCGGCACGGACGTGCCGCCATTTCCGGAGCGCGAGGGCGGCTGCGTGCTGAGCTCGACCATCAACCGTTACGCATGGGGCACGCTCCAGCCACGCGACGACGGCCAGATCTGCGTCAAATCGCTCGACTTCGACGTTTCGTTGACGTACGCCTCCCGCGAGGAGCTCGACTACGACGGGGAGATGGATCTGGCGAAAGCGGCCATCAAACGTCTCGCCGGCGACCAGGAGGTCGGCTACGACCTTTATCTGCACACCGATGCGCCTCCAGGCTCGGGCCTCGGCTCGAGCTCGGCGATGATGGTCGCCCTGGTCGGCCTGCTCAAGGAGTTTCACGGGCTGCAGCTGACCGACTACGAAGTCGCCCAGGTGGCCTATGAGATTGAGCGCGTCGACCTGGGCATCAAAGGCGGCATGCAGGATCAGTACGCTGCTGCGTTCGGCGGATTCAATTTCATGGAGTTCCTGTCGGACAGGGTCGTCGTGAACCAGCTGCGCGTCAGCCGGGACATCATCAACGAGCTCGAATACAACCTGCTCATCGGCAACACGGGCAAGTTGCGCCTGTCCTCGCACATCATCGACGACCAGGTGCGTCGCTACGAGCAGGGCGACGCCGAGGCCAACGCGGCACTGCGCGAGCTGAAGGCGCTCACGGTCGAGATGAAGAACGCGCTGCTGCATCGGCGGCTTGACGAATTCGGCAGGCTGCTCGACCTCGAGTGGGAGCACAAGCGACGAATGTCGCCACGCATCTCCAGCCCGGAGCTGGACGATCTCTACGCGGCGGCACTCGAGGAGGGCGCGCTCGGAGGCAAGATCACGGGCGCGGGCGGCGGCGGCTACATGCTCCTGTACTGTCGGTTCGACCGCAAGCCCGCCATACGCGAGCGCCTGGCCGAGATGGGCGTTCAGTTGAGCGAGGTCTCACTCGAGCCGCTCGGCCTTCAAACTTGGCGGGTGAATGGCACAGTCCACAGCTGACGCCGCCGGAGACCTGCACCGTCGCAGGCGAATAGTCGTAATCGGCTCCGGAACTCACTTCCTGAGCGGCATCAGCGTCTACACAGTTCGACTGGCAAACGCGCTCGCCGGCAGAGGCCACCGGGTCGGGCTGCTCACCATGCGGCGACTCATCCCGGCGCGACTTTATCCGGGCTGGAAGCGCGTGGGTGCCAACCTGACAATCCTGGAACGCGATCCGCGCGTCGCCCAATTCGACGGCGTTGACTGGTTCTGGCTGCCGTCCATGTTCCGCGCTGCGGCCTTCCTGCTGCGACAGCGTCCGGAGATCGTCATCTTCGAGTGGTGGACGGGCACGATCGTCCACTCGTATCTGGCGCTGGCCCTGTTGGCTCGCCTCGCGGGGGCACGGATCGTGGTCGAGTTTCACGAGATACTCGCGGTTGAGGAGATGGGCGTCCCATTCGCCGGACGCTACGTGCGCACGTTCGCGCCGCTCTTCTTCAGGCTTGCCGACGGCTATGCAGTGCACTCGGAATTCGACCGCCAGCTGGCGTTGGACACGTGGCATCTGGACCGCGGCCAACGACCGCTTGAGGTGCTTCCCCACGGTCCGCACGATCACTACAAGGCCGATCCGGACGGCGCCGAGGGCGAGCCCCTGCGCGAGGCGCCGGCGGCGGTCACCAACCTGCTCTTCTTCGGCGTCATCCGGCCGTACAAGGGCCTTGATCTCCTGGTTCGGGCCTTTGAGGCGCTGAGCGACGACGAGGCCGAGCTCTTGTGGCTGACGGTCGTCGGCGAGACATGGGAGGGCTACACGGAGCCGCTCGAGATGATCGAGCGCAGCCCGCGTCGTCCGCGCATGACGATTGTCAACCGGTACGTGACTGACGCCGAGCTGGACGGCTACATGCGCGGCGCCGATGCCGTCGTCCTGCCCTACGTCCGCTCCTCGCTGAGCGGGCCGCTTCATGTCGCCATGGGCTACGGAGTGCCGATCGTGATGAGCGACGTGGGCGGCAACGCGGAGGCCGCCGCTGGCTACGGTGGCGTCCTGCTGGTGCCGGCAGCCGATGTCGCACGGCTCGCCGACGCGCTGCGTGACGTGACCGCAATGACAGGCACCCGCTACGCGCATCCGCATACCTGGAGTAATGCCGCGGAGGCGTACGAACGTCTCTTCCGCGAACTGCACAAGACCGCACGCGACTAGCTCTTCCGTTGCGGTGCAGCAACGGATTGCACCCTGCGCGGCCTCCAAAGGTATTGACCGGACTAGTACTCAAGTACTAGGTTCACATCTCCGGCCGGCATGGGAGAAGCCGCCGGGCTACTGCCCTTTCCCATCAGGTCCTGGTCTTGTTCGGCGTTCCCCTTTCGAAGGGCATCAACGAGCTGCGCACCAGGTCCAAGGAGTGAGATCGAGCGTGCTGCGGGATGTAACAGTAAGCGTGGTGATACCCGCGCTGAACGAAGCCGAGAGTCTGCCTCACGTGCTCCCGCGTGTGCCTGCCGACGTGTACGAGGTGATCCTCGTTGACGGCAACTCGACCGACGACACCATCGCGGTGGCGCGGCGTCTCCGCCCCGACATCCGCATCGTCCGCCAGCGCCAGCGCGGCAAGGGCGCTGCCCTGCGTGAGGGTTTCGAGGCCGCCCGCGGCGCGATCGTCGTTCACCTCGATGCCGACGGATCTACCGATCCGGAGGAGATCCCGTCGTTCGTCAACACTCTCCTTGATGGCGCCGACTACGCCAAGGGCACCCAATTCTCGGCCGGCGGCCGAAGCGACGACATCACCCCCCTGCATTGGCTCGGCAACTGGGGCTTCGTGACCCTCACCAACGTGCTCTTCGGCAGCGCCTACTCCGACATCACGTACGGCTACAACGCCATGTGGCGCGAGAACCATCGCCTGCTGGCGCCGGAGATCGACGGGTGGGCCAACGAGATCATCGGCAACATTCGAGCCTATCGGCGCGGCCTGCGCGTGGTGGAGGTCGGCAGCTGTGAGGCGCCGCGCATCGCCGGCGAGGCCAAGCTGCAGACCTTCTCGGCAGGCTGGATGATCCTCAAGGCGATCGTCAGCGAGCAATTCCATCATCTGCCCAACGTCGGCATTCAACGGCCGTTGGTCGCCATCCGGGTGCGGCCGGAACATTCGCCACTGATGAGTGGCGAGGAGTTCGCCCCGGTCCTGGTCCAGATCGACTAGCCAGCTCTTTTCCCTGGGTAGTCGCTATCCGGGCTCTGTGACGACCATCAGGCGCAGCTCGGTCATGTCCTCGATCGCCCAGCGCAGACCCTCACGGCCGAGGCCGGAGTCCTTGACGCCGCCGTAGGGCATGTGGTCGATCCGGTACGTCGGAACGTCGTTGACGATCACGCCACCCACCTGTAGCTCATCGAAGGCGTGCCACGAATGCGCCAGGTCGTTGGTGAAAATGCCCGTCTGCAGCCCGTAGAACGAAGCGTTCACGGCTCCGATCGCCTCGTCAAGCGTATCGAAGGGAAACGCGACGACGAGCGGTGCGAAGGCCTCGTTGCTGCACACCTGCGCCGTGGTGGGCGTGTCGACCAGGACGGTTGGCGGGAAGAAAGAGCCTTCGGCGCGGCCGCCGAGCAGGACGCGGCCGCCCAGCTCCTCTGCCTCCTTGACCCAACGCTCGGTGCGCTGGGCGGCCTGCTCATCGACCATCGGCCCGAGCTGAGTCTCCGGGTCGAGCGGATCGCCGACCTTCAGGTTTCGGGCGCCATCAATGAAGCGATCCAGGAAAGCGTCGTATATCGAGCGGTGGATGAGCATGCGCTGGACGCTGATGCACACCTGGCCGGCGTAGGCGAAGGCGCCCGTCAGCGTGCGTTTGACCGCCCAATCCTGGTCGGCCGACTCGTCGATGATCACGCCGGCGTTGCCGCCCAGCTCGAGCACGACCTTCTTCTTGCCGGCGCGCTCCCTCATGCGCCAGCCGACGCCCGGGCTGCCCGTGAAAGTCAGCAGTTTGAAGCGCTCGTCGGCGACCATTCGATCGCCCATGGCGCGCGTCATGGGCAGGATGCTGACGGCCCCTTCCGGAATGCCCGACCGCTCGATGATCTCCGCGACGGTCAGCATCGTCAGCGGATCCTTGGACGGCGGCTTGAGCAAGATTGTGTTCCCCGAAGCGATGGCGGGCGCGAGCTTGTGAGCGGCGAGGTTGAGCGGGAAGTTGAACGGGCTGATAGCCGCGATCGGCCCTATCGGGAAGCGGCGTGTGATGCCGACCCGGCCCTTGCTGCTGGCCATGAGGTCGAGCGGGATCAGCTCTCCGGTCATGCGCTCGGCCTCCTCCGCGCCGAGACGGAAGGTGAGGACCGCGCGGTCCACCTCCACGAGCGCGTCGCGGATCGGCTTGCCGGATTCCATCGTCATCGTCCGCGCCAGCTCCTCGCGGCGCGCCCTGATGCCGTCGCTGATCGAACGCAGGATCGCGCCGCGCTCGTAGGCGGGCATGTGGCGCGTCACCTCGAAAGCGTCGACGGCGGCCTGCACGGCTTCCTCGTACTGCGCCTCAGTGGCGTTGTATGTCGATCCCGCGAGCGTGTCGGGGTGCGCCGGGTTGGTCACCTCGAGCGGCTCGGGCGAGTCGGCCCAACGCCCAGCGAGGAAGATCGGATGCGGCTCGGTCGCGGCCAGTGTCATGGTCGTGGATTCTAGACGCGCGCAGGCCACCGCCTGCGGCCGCGACCGATACGCTTCGCCGATGAGCGAACCACCCGATCTGCGCGCGGAGCTGCGCGTCAAGCCAGGCAGCGAGGTCCATCTTTCGAAGCTCGACCCAGCGGCCACGTTCGGCTGGCAGAAGGGAGCCGCCGTGGGCGCCACGGCCGGCCTGGATGAGCGGCTGGCAGATCTGCAGGATCGCCTGTGGGCCGGCGCACAGCGCGGCGTGCTGGTCGTCCTGCAGGGCATCGACGCCTCGGGCAAGGACGGAACGATCCGGCGCGTGATGACCTCTTTCAATCCGCAGGGCTGCAACGTTGCCTCGTTCAAGGTGCCGACCGCGGAGGAGGCCGCGCACGACTTCCTGTGGCGCGTCCACCGTCACGTCCCGGGCAAGGGCGAGATCGCGATCTTCAACCGCTCGCACTACGAGCAGGTCCTCGTCGTACGCGTCCACGGCCTCGAGCCGCGCGCGGTGTGGTCAAAGCACTACGACCAGATCGTGGAGTTCGAGCGGCTGCTCACGGAGACCGGAACGACGATCGTCAAGTTCTTCCTGCACATCGACAGGGATGAGCAGCGCCAACGTTTCCAGGAACGCTACGACAATCCCAAGAAGCGCTGGAAGTTCTCGATGGGCGATCTCGAGGAGCGCAAGCACTGGGACGAGTACATGACTGCGTACGAGCAGGCGCTGTCGCGCACGTCAACCGATGACTCGCCCTGGTACGTCATCCCGGCAAACCGGAATTGGTTCAGGAACCTGGCCGTGGCCACGATCCTGGAGCAGACCCTCGCCGATCTCACGCCGAGCTATCCGCCGGAGCCCGATCTGCCCAAGGATCTCGTAATCGAGTAGTCCGCCCGCATACGGGCCGCCCACTGTGCATTCCGTACCTGGTGCGGACTAGGACGCAGTCTGTTGGGAATGGGCGGACAATCACAGCGATTTCCGCACCTAGTGCGGGATCGGCGTGGTTTGTAGGTTCGAGCCGGCTTTATCACGGCTGGTTTCCGCAACGGGTGCGGGATCGGCGCCGCCAAGACTGTCCGTCCTGGAACTTCAGTTTGAATCCGCACCAAGCGCGCCGGCTCGATTGTGCCTGGAGACGGCTACTTTTTGCCGCCGAACAACGTTCCGAAGACGCCGCGGATGACGTCCTGGCCCAGCCGTGAGGTGGCGACGTGCTCGCTGGCGCGGATGGCGCTGCTGATCGTCCGCTGTCGTGCGCGTTCGGCCGCGGCCTGCTCCTGCTTTGCCTTTCGGGCCGCGGCAGCCTGAGCCTTGCGCTCGCGTTCCTGCTGCTTGATCCTCTCGCGCTCGTCGCGCGCGGCCTGCTGCTGAGCGCGGCGCAGCTCGGCCGGAGTCATGGTCACGGGGCCGGGCGCGGCAGCGGCACCCGCCGGCGCTGGCGCGGCCTGCGGCGCGGCAGCCTGCTGAGCCTGGGCAGCGGCCGCTCGGGCCCCGTCGATGCGGGCCGTGATCATCTCGTACGCGCTCTCGCGATCCACGGTCGCGCCGTACTTGGTCTGCAGCGGGCTCGCGGCGACGATGGCCGCGAACTGCTCGTCTGAGATAGGCGACATCTGCGAATCGGGTGCCACCAGCTTCGTCGCCGCGAGCGGCGTGGGCACGCCGCGCGGCGAAAGGACGGTGATCGCTGCCTCGCCTATTCCGAGCGACGTGAGCACCTTCTCCACGTCATAGAAATCACTCATGGGGAACGTTCGCGCCGTCTTGCGCAGATTGTCGGCATCCTGCGGCGTGAACGCGCGCAGCGCGTGCTCGAAGCGGTTGCCGAGCTGCGACAGCACCGACGACGGGACATCGGACGGCGACTGCGTGGCGAAGTAGACGCCAACGCCCTTGGAGCGGATGAGGCGCGCGGTCTGCTCGATCTGCTCCATCAGCGCGTCGCTCGCGTCGTTGAACAGCAGGTGCGCCTCGTCGAAGAAGAAGCACAGCTTGGGCTTGGGCAGGTCGCCTACCTCGGGCAGCGTCTCGTACAGCTGGGCGAGCATCCAGAGCATGAACGTGGAGAACAGGCGCGGCTTGTCCATGACGTCGGGCAGCTCGAGCAGCGAGACGACGCCGTGGCCGTCCGCAGTCGTGCGCAGCAGGTCCATGACGTCGAACTCTGGCTCGCCGAAGAAGATGTCGGCGCCCGCCTGTTCGAGGACGATGATCGAACGCAGCAGGACGCCAACCGTTGCGACCGACATGCCGCCGTAGTCGGCCAGAAACGGCTTGCCCTCGTCGGACGACAGGTACTTGAGCGTGGCAGCCAGATCCTTGAGGTCGAGCAGCGGGTAGTTGTTGTCGTCGCAGTACTTGAAGATGAGCGAAAGGACAGATGTCTGCGTGTCGTTCAGGTCGAGCACCTTGCCCAGCAGCAGCGGCCCGAACGAGTGGACCGTGGCACGCACCTGGGCCCCGCGCTTGCCCGACAGCGACAGGAACTCGACCGGATGGCCGATCGGCTCGTAGGGCAGCTCGAGCGACTCCATGCGCTGGCTGATCATCGGGTTGGTCGCGTCGCCCGGCGCAGCCATGCCCGTGACGTCGCCCTTGATGTCGGCGACGAAGCACGGCACTCCCGCCCGCGATAGCTGGCCGGCCATGAGCTGCAGCGTCTTCGTCTTGCCCGTGCCGGTGGCGCCGGCAATCAGGCCGTGCCGGTTCAGAATCGAGAGCGCCACCTGGACGTGGGCGGCGTTGTACAGCTCGTTTTCAAGGATCGGGCTGCCGAGCACCAGCGCGGGTTGGTCGAGGCCATAGCCGTCGGCCATCTGCTTGGCGAAAGCGTCGTTCATCGGCCCGAAGGCTAGCAGTCAGCGTTCACTGGATCCTCCCCTTGACGGGCGGATTACCGCTGACGCGCAATGAGGGGCATGGTCGCCGTGGCCGCGTCACTTGTGCTCGTCGCAGGCTGCACGAGCGCGCAATCTTCTGCGCCCCCGGCCAGCGCACCCGTTGCCTCCACAGCACCCACATCCGCACCGGTGGCAAGCAGCCCGCCGGCCACGACTCTCGTCACCGCGGCACCGACGGCGCTGGCAACCGTCGAGGCGACCGTGGAGCCAAGCGCCGAGACGACGGTGCACGCGACCGCGACTGCCGGTGAGACGGCGACGCCGGGGTCGTCAGTGGAACCTTCTTCACAGCCAGGCGACTCGGTGGTTGAGATCTTCGCCGGCGGTGGAGGACAGGCCGTTGCGCCGAGAGTGCTGGCCACCGACGCGGCCCTTCGGCGGCCGACGGGCGTTTCGGCAACCTCGGGATCGCGCTGACCGTCCTGGGCGGCACGATCATGGACGTCGTGAGCGGCCTCCTGAGCCCACAGGGCGTCAGTGCGGAAAGCGCCGGCGGTGGACCGTCGATCGCGTACGTCGCCGATACGGCCAACAGCCAAATCGTGACACCCAACGGACGTGGCGGCCTGACCTCGATCGCCGGCGATCCGAATCATGCCGCGTACAGGGGCGACGGCGGCCTGGCTACCAGGGCATGGCTGTCTCAGCCGTTCGATGTCTCAGGCCCGTACATCGCCGACACGACCAACCAGCGCATCCGTTACATCGACCCGGTCAGCGGCGTGATCAACACGCTGGCAGGCAACGGCACCCAGGGCTATGGCGGCGACGGCGGCGCGGCAAAGGACGCCGGCACGGGAACGGGATCCGCGGTGGCTTACGACGCGAAGCTGACGGGTCTCGAGACTCCGATATCGCGCGCCTCGGCGTTGACCGTCGATGAGGCTGGCAACGTCTACTTCCCCGTGTTCTGGGGCGACGAAGGCACCACGATCATGCGACTCGCGCCCGACGGGACAATGAGCAAGGTCATCGGCGGTGGGACCAACCCCGAGCCAGGGGTCGACCCACTCCAGTTCGCCCTCCCCGACGTGCTCGGTCTCGGGTTTGACCTCGAGGGCGCCCTATTGATCTGCGGTTCCGACGGCACGGTCTACCGACTCGCGGGAGTCGCGTCACCGGGAGGCTGAGCCTCTCCTGATCAGCCTCCGGGAACTGCGACGAGTTTGACCGCGCCACCGATCAGCGCGGCTGCAGCAGCCTTGAAGACCGAGCTCAGGTCCTGCGTCTTCGGCTCGCAGAAGTAGTGATCGCCATCGGCGTTCTCGGTTGCATTGCAGCCGTTGTCGGTGGAGGGCTGCGTGGCCATGCTGGCGAGCAGGGTGCTCGCCGAAACGTTTCGGAACACGCCGGCCGCGTCGACGCACGAGTCGCCGGCGACTCCAAACCCGATCGTGAACACCTCGACGCCCGAGTTCTTGACCGCTGTGGCCGCGTCGTTGGCGAACTTGCACGAATCGGTGTTGGGCTGGTTGGCCGCGCCGTCGGTGAACAGGATGATGCCCTTGGGGACACCGGATCGACCGCGCGTGAGCAGGGTCTGGGCCATGTCGTGCAGCGGATCGCCGAGGTCGGTGCCCGTCGACGAGTGGTCGAGGCAGCGGATCGTGACCACCAGCTGGCTGTTGTTGTTGAGCGCACCGCCGCTGACGTAGTCGTTGCTGAGTGACTTGTTGGTCGGATAGGGCACGACCACCCACGTGCCTTTGCCGGCGTTCGGTTCGGCGAGACCGCGTCCGTTACCGCCGCTGCAGTTGGCCGACTTCTGACTCTGACCGAGGACGGCCATGCCCACGTACTGCTGGCTGGGGTCGAAGACCTGGAGCATGGACAGCGCGGCTGACTTGACGTTGTTCAGATCCGTGTCGCTCATGCTGCTCGTTCTGTCGAGGATGAGACCTACATCGAGCGGCACGGAAGGATTCGCACCACACAGGCCGCTGCAGGCCGCGGACGTGTACGTTGTCGTGGCCCCGTTCACTCCGGTAACGCCGTTCAACTCGAAGTTGGTGTCGACCGTGCCTGTGACCACGATCGTGTTGCAGGTCTGTCCCGCAATGCTGGGGTTGCACGGGGCCGCGCACTTGCCATCCGCGCACGTCCAATGGGCGCCGGCGCCCGGATTGCACACTGACGGTATGTCGCTGGCATCAGGCTGGCCGTTGCCGTCGCGATCACCGACCAGGCAGCGAAAGCTGGACGTCACGCTTCCCGTTACGAGCCCCTGATGGTTCGCTTTTGCGAACTTGAGCGCGTCACTTGCCGCTTGGGTGGGGTTGGTCGGAAGGCTCTGGGCGCCGGCCAACGCGCCGGAGTCGAGTGCGTTCCAGAGCTCCTGGTTCGAGCGGCGAAGCAGGCCGCCGTTGATGACCAATGCCAGCGTGGTGAGGATCAGCACGAGCATGATCACGAACAGGACGAGCACCTGCCCGCCCTGTCCTTCGTTCGTGCTGCCCCGCCCCCGGTTCCCGGTCCGGAACACTACTCGACCCTCATCAGTGCCGTCGATGAGATCGGAATGACGGTGCCGAAAGCGATCGGCGTCAGCATCGGATAGCGATACCCGACCGTGACCGCGACCGTGGTCCCGGAGACGGCCCCGCTCATGCCACCGGAACAGGCGCCGCCAGATGATGTTTTGCACGCGACAGTGACGGTCAGATTGCTGTCATTGAGGCGCCCGGCCACTTCGCGCACGCGCGCGGTGATGGCCGCCGTAGTTGGCGTGGTGACCCCGACGCGCGCGCCTTCGCGTGCCGCGTTGCTGACGGTGATCGAAGCATCGAAGGCCAGCCCGAAGTCAATCGTGCCGAACGCGATCATCAGAAAGACCGGAACGATCAAGGCAAACTCGACCAGGGACTGACCATTCGAACGGCCTGGGTCTGGTCGTCCGAGGCGGAATATGTGCCTCTGGTGAACCATCTTCGATGAGCTTCCTCAAGATTGGGCAGGCAGCCGTCCACGCCGCGAGGACAAGATCGCAGCCGACAGCGCAGGTTGTCTCCGAGTAAGAAGTACCCCTGCCGTACCAATCGTGACCGCCGTCGGTACCAGTTGCCCAAAGGCACCACGGCCGATCGGGCGCTGGTGCGTTAGGCTCGGAGGTCAACGACGAAGATGAGGAGGGCCGCATGGCCAAGACCTATCCGACACCGCCCCAGATGGCGATAGATCCTGCCAAGAAGTACACGGCAACTATCGACACGACCGCAGGCTCGATGACAGCCGAGCTCATTCCGACCGAAGCACCGAACACGGTCAACAACTTTGTGTTCCTGGCGCGCGAGGGCTTCTATGACGGGGTCATCTTTCACCGCGTCATCAGCGGCTTCATGATCCAGGGCGGAGACCCAACGGGCAGTGGTCGTGGTGGCCCGGGTTACAAGTTCCGCGACGAGCCGGTCAACCGGCCGTACAACCGCGGCGTCCTGGCCATGGCCAACTCCGGACCGAACACCAACGGCAGCCAGTTCTTCGTGATGCACGCTGACTACCGCCTGCCACCCAGCTACACGATCTTCGGCCAGTTGACGGGCGGCGAGGACACGCTCGACAAGATCGCGACGGCCGACACCGGCGCCCAGGATCGACCCACCGAACCGGTCACGATCAACCACATTGAGATTGCCGAGGAGTAACAGCGCGGCGTGACGCCGCTATCCGAGCGCGAGCTCGACCTGCTCCGTGGCGCGCGTCGTGCAGTTCTGGCGACGACCGCAGCAGACGGCGTGCCGAGGCTGGTCCCGATCACCTTCGCGTTCCGCGACGGCGTCCTCTACTCGGCGCTGGACGAGAAACCGAAGTCGGTCGCGGATCCGCGCGATCTCGCGCGCGTTCGAGACATTAGGCAGCGGCCGCGCGTCACTGTCCTCGTGGACGAATGGAGCGAGGACTGGTCGGCCCTCGGCTGGCTGCGGCTGCGCGGTTCCGCGCGCGTGATCGGGCCGGACGACGATTCGGCCGCCGAACACCTCGTGGCGGTAGGCATGCTCAAGGCCCGCTACGCCCAGTACGCCGGTCACGCGCTCGAGTCGCGGCCGGTCATCCGGATCGAGATTGAAGGTGCCACCAGCTGGTTCGCATCGTGATCGACGCAGTCAACTTCGTGGACCTTCTGGCACTGCTCATCATGGGCATCGCGATATTTCTCGGGTGGCGCTCGGGCTTCGTGATCCAGGCCATGGCCCTCGGCGGCTTCGTGCTGGGCATCGTCGCCGTCGCGTTCCTCGCGCCGAGCCTGGCCGGCTTCATGGTCGGTGTCGACCCGTTGATACGCGGCGTGATCATCGTCGTGACGATTGCCGGGATCGTGCTCGTGGCGCAGGCACTCGGAGGAGCGTTCGGGGCCGCTCTCCGACGGCGCATGGGCAGCGGCGTCGTCGGCAGCGTCGACACCGGTGCCGGGGCGGCGTTCGGCCTGGTCCGCGGCGTGTTCCTGGTCTGGCTGATGGGCGGGCTCGCAGCGGCCCTGCCGCTGGCAAGCGTCGCTACCGAGGCGCGCAATTCGGCGATCGTCGGTGCCATCGACGCACACCTGCCGTCCCCGGTGATGGTCGCTGCGCAGCTCGGGCGGCTGATCGAGTCAACCGGGCTGCCCGACGTATTCGTGGGCGCGCCGCCGCCGGCCGACATTCCCGCCGGGGGTCCCACCCAGAAGCAGGCCGACCAGATCGCCGCGCCGGCGCGCGGAAGCACGCTGCGTGTTGGGGCGGTGGCCTGCGGCAGCCTCCTCAGCGGCACGGCCTTTGCCGTTACGGGCGACCGTTTCGTGACCAACGCCCATGTCGTCGCCGGCTCCAGTTACGTATGGCTCACCTCGGATGGCTCGCTCGACCAGCACGAAGCAGGGGTCGTGTACTTCGACCCTGACCTTGATCTTGCCGTGCTCGCGGTCGATGGCTCGCTGGGCCTGACGCCACTGACCTTCAGCACCTCGCTCCCGACCCGTGGCGAGAACGCTGCGGCCCTCGGCTATACCGGCGGAGGCGGCCTGCGGGTCATTCCGACGCTCATCAGCCGCCCGATCGAGGCGCTGGGGCGCGATATCTACGGCAACAGCATCGTAGCCCGAACGGTGATCGAGATGAGCGCCGATGTCGCGCCCGGCGACAGCGGCGGCCCGGTCGTGTTGCCTGACGGATCCGTCGGCGGCGTCACCTTTTCGCGCTCACGCACAGAGGCCGACGTGGGTTATGCGCTTTCGCCGACGGAGGTTGCGGCGGACGTCGCCAGGGCCGCGGCCGACGGTGGAAACGCCGATACCGGTGCGTGCCTGAGCGGCTCCTAGGGCGGCGACTTGATCAGCCGGCCGCGCCGGCTGAGAGCGTGGGTCGAAAGCGCGGCAACGCCCATCGCCACCAGTGCGCGCTCCTGCGGCGGCAGGGGACGGACGATCGACAGGAACTCCTCGGCTCGCGCCCCATCAAGGCGCGCGAGCATGCTCTTACCTTCCGCAGTGACCTCCAGCGTCCTCTGCCGCCTGTCCGCGACCTCCTCGCGCCGACGCACGAGGCCACGTGCCTCGAGTGTTGAGACAACCCGGCTCGTCGCCGAGGGCGAGCGGCCGATCCTCTCGGCCAGGTCGGCGATGGTCAGCGTCTGTGTCCCGTCCGCGGCGTAAAGGGCCGCGAGCTGGGCAAACCCCAGCTTGAGCTCGGCTAGATCCGCGGCAAAGCCAACGACAAGGTCGCGCCACAGCGCGCGGCCCATGGCGATACGGTCGGACAGCAGGCGCGGATTCTGGAGCTGGTCGCGCGCGGCAGCGACCGCCGGGCTCAGCTGAGCGTCGTCTTCGCGCGCGTCGGACACCCGTGCATCATTGCACGTAATCGCCCGTACATCACCGTTCCCGCTGTTACGGTCAGCGAGAAGTGCCCCATCACGCTTTTGTCTTCCCGGGTCAGGGCTCGCAGTACGTCGGCATGGGCAAGGCCCTCGCGACATCGTCGCCGGCTGCGGCCGAGACGTTCAACGCCGCCGACATCGTCCTTGACGAGCCGCTCTCGCGGCTCATGTTCGACGGACCCGCCGACCAGCTCGACCAGACGATCAACTCGCAGCCGGCGATCCTGACCCACTCGATCGCGCTGTTGCGCACGCTCAACGAGCGCCTTGAAGGACCCGGCGCCGAGGCCGACCTGACGCCCGCCTTCTATGCCGGCCATTCGATGGGCCAGTACAGCGCCATGGTCGCGGCCGGTGTCATCTCTCTCGGCGACGGCCTGCGCCTCGTGCGTGAGCGCGGCCGCCAGATGCAGGCCTCGGCCGACGATGGGGCGATGGCCGCGATCATTGGCCTGCCAGATGACCAGATAGGCGCCCTCGAGTCAGCCGGCCGCGCGATCGGCCAATTCACTATCGCCAACCGCAACTCACCCGGACAGGTCGTGGTCAGCGGCGAAAGCGCGGCCGTGAACGGCGCCGCTGAAGCGGCCAAGGCTCTCGGGGCAAAGCGTGCGATCGTTCTGCCCGTCAGCGTCGCCGCTCACTCACCGTTGATGGCACGCGCGGCCGAAGGCATGAGACGCGTGCTGGCGGACGTCGAATTCCAGGATCCGAGCGCGCCGCTGCTGGCCAATGCCGACGCTCGCCCACTCACGACCGCGCAGGAATGTCGCGCCGAGCTGGTCGAGCACCTCACCCGCGGCGTCAACTGGATCGCGGCGGTCGAATACATGACCAGGCAGGGTGTCGGCTCCTTCGCCGAGGTCGGCCCCGGAAAGGTCCTCGTCGGCCTCATCAAGCGCATCGCGCCCGAGGCGCAGGCAGTCGCTTTGGACGACCAGTCAGCGTCCGATGGCATCGCAATACCCGACTTCCTACCCATCACCACCAGCCAAGGAGCATCCGCCTAGCCATGGGCATTCGCCGTCCGGACTTCTCGCGCCGAGTCGCCGTCACGGGCCTCGGCATCATCAGCCCTGTCGGTCAGGACATCCCGACCGCGTGGGACAACCTCGTCAACGGCCGCTCGGGTCTGCACGAGATCTCGCGCTGGGATCCCGCGCCATACGAGGCCAAGGTCTCAGGCGAGATCAACGACTTCGACGGCACCCAGTGGATGGACTTCAAGGCCATCCGGCGCACCGACCGAAACGTTGTCATGGGCGTGGCCAGCGCCAAGCAGGCGCTCGACAATTCGGGTCTCGAGGTGACCGACGACAACCGCGACGACATCGGCGTCCTCTACGGCAGCGGCGGTGGCGGTCCGTACCTGCTCATGGAGAACGTCCAGAAATGGGAGAACAGCGGCGCTCGGACCGTGTCGCCGTTCTTCATCGCCAACATGCTGCCCGACACGGCCAGTGGCCAGATCGCGATCGAGACCGGCATCCGTGGCTCGAACATGTGCATCGTCACGGCCTGCTCGACCGGTACGCACAACATCGGCGAGGCGGCCGAGGGCATCCGCCGCGGTGACTACATCGCGGCGCTCGCGGGCGCGACGGAGAACCCGCTTCATGAGCTGGTCCACATTGGTTTCTCGAACATGCGCGGCATGGGCCTGCCGCGGCCGGGCGAGGACCTGCAGACCGTGTCGCGGCCGTTCGACAAGACGCGCAACGGCTTCGTCCTGGGCGAGGGCAGTGGCGCGATGATGCTCGAGGACCTCGAATACGCCAAGGCACGTGGCGCGCGGATCTACGCCGAGGTCGTCGGCTACGGCTCAGCCGCGGACGCGTGGGATCTGATCCAGCCAATTGAGAAGGGCGACGGAGTGCGGCGCGCGCTCATCCAGGCGCTCGAGCGCCACGGAATCCCGGCCGATGAGGTCGACCTGATCAACCCGCACGGCACGTCGACGCCGCTCGGCGATCTGCGCGAGGCACAGGCGTTCTGGGCGGTGTTCGGCGATCACACCCCGGACGTCGCGATCAGCGCGACCAAGTCTATGACCGGCCACCTGATGGGCGCGTCGGGCGCGGTCGAAGGGGTGTTCACGGTGCTGAGCGTCTATAACCAGTGCGCCCCTGTCACGCTCAACTACCGCGACCCGGATCCCGAGATCAACCTGAACGTTGTTAATGGCTCGTCGCGGCCGATGGATATCCGTTATGCGATCAGCGACAACGTGGGCCTGGGCGGACACAACGGCGCGGTCATCTTCAAGCACTATGAAGGCGACTGAGACCCGCTGACACGCCACAACTTCGTGATGCGACCTCGCGCGGCGACCGACTTGGTCTAATGACGTCCCAGCCAGCGCTATGTTGTTCCTGACGACCCAGGACGCAACTGCTCGACAGGAACGTTGGCGCTTTCACGCTTGTTGGCAGCCCGACTCTGAGCTCTGTCGGGGCATCGGTGCCGCGACAACAGCACTTAGTGCGCGTCAGGGCGGCATTGGACCAAAAGGAGTGACTATGACGAGCACCCAACCGCCGCGACCGGTCACCGTCGCCTACTACTACAAGATCCGCTGGGGCTTCCACGACGAGTGGCTCGAGTTGTTCCGGCGCAATCACTGGCCCCTGCTGCGCCAGGGCGTGCGCGACGGTCGCATGCTCGACGTGAAGCTCTACGAGCCGCGCTTCCACGGCGACGGTCGCGCCGACTGGGACGTCATGGTCACGATCACGTATCGCGATTGGGCCGCGATCCAGGCGCATTCCGACGCCGAGCTGACCGCTCGCCTCTTTCCCGATCGCGAGGCGTACGAAGTACAGGAACGGCGCCGCTTCGAGCTGGTCGAGGCGCACTGGGACGTTCCGCTCGAGGCGCTCGACCTGGCCGACTAGGCTGCTTACGTGAGTCAAAGCTCTACCTGTGTCACCTGCGCGCCCGGTGCGCGATAACTCGCGCGGGTCCACCAATCGATGCCGGCTACGCGCCAAAAGCGTCGTAGGCGGAAATCCGATGCCGTCCACGCACGCCGCGCGTAGGTGAAACTGTGGTCGTGCACAGACCTCGCCAGATCGGTGACAGCGCGTCGCCTAGTACGCACACGTTGCGCACGTGACAAAACCAACGGTCCTGACGCCTGACGCTGCGCGGCGGATCGCTGTTGCGTCGAGCCTGCTCGCAGCGAATGAGCCACGGCCGAAGGATGACGCCGCGGCCATCCTCAAGGTCATCCGCCACTTCGGCTCACTCCAGCTAGACCCGACGCGGACCGTCGAGAAGACGCACTACCTGGTGCTCTGGACGCACATCGGCAACTACGACCGGGCCGCCATCGAGCGCCTCCTGTGGCAAGACCACAGGCTGATCGAGCACAACGCGTTCTACGTTCCGATCGAGCGCCTGCCAGAGCTGCGCTACGAGGGCGGCCCCTGGATCAGCCGCTGGGCCGGCGTCGGTGGCTGGATCAGGACCAACCAGAAGTTCCATGACTCGATCCTCGACCAGCTGCGCGACCGGGGCTCGCTCCAGTCACGCGACATCGACGATTCGATGCTCGTCAAAGGTTGGCAATCGAGTGGCTGGACGCATGGCAAGAACACCACGCGCATGCTCGAGTTCATGGGCAAGGCCATGGAGGTGGTCGTAGCCGGCCGCGAGGGCCAGGAGCGACTGTGGGACCTGCCCGAACGAGTCATCCCGTCTGACGCGCCGAAAGAGATGCTCGACGACGATGCCTACGGTGAGCGGAAGCTGCAGACGGCCATGGCACGCTTCGGTGTCGCGGACCTGCGCGAGATCAAGACGCGCACCTACTGGGTGCCCAAGTCGACTCTGCCCAAGACGATCGAGCGCTTTGTCGAGGAGGGCCGGCTGATCCCGGTCAGCCTGCCGCGCGCGACGACGGCGCGACCCACCTGGGCGACACCTGAGGCGCTGGCCATCTCCGACTCTACTGAGCGCCCGTCACGGACCACGTTCCTGTCGCCGTTCGATCCGCTGATCTACGACCGGGACCGGACCAGCGAGCTCTTCGGATTCGAGTACAAGCTCGAGATGTACGTGCCCAAGGCGGAGCGCAAGTTCGGCCACTTCACGCTGCCCGTCGTGCACGACAACGAACTCGTCGGCCGCCTCGACTCACAGGTCGATCGCAAGTCCAACGTTCTGGTCGTCAATAAGCTGCACTGGGAGGACGGGCAGCCGAAAGCGGCGACTCGGCGAGCGGTCGAAGCCGCTGTTGCCGAGCTCGCCGCCTTCGTTGGTGCAGGCGAGGTCAGCGGCCTGGGCTAGGCCGCCTCGTCGACCCACTTGCGCGGGTCGCCCGACCCAAGATCAGTGATGCCGGCCGACGCGAGGGCGCCAAGAACGAGCATCCGGCGATGGGCGGCGAAGGTCAGCACGTGAGCGATCATGCCGCCGTAACTGAAGATCTCGACCGGATCGCAGTGAGCGTCGACGAAGGTCTCGTCGAGCCGGCTCTCGCTCGCCACTCGGCGGACCTCGGCCAGGAAGTCGCGCCCCGCCACGGCGAGCCGGGCACGCATCGAGTCGAGCGATTCGTGCTGCTCGATATCAAAGTCGTAGGGCTTGTCGTGGATGACGTTGTCCCACATGTCCATCTGGCCCACGAGCCGTGAGAGGAGTGAGCGGATGGTGGGATCGTCGTCGACGCCTTCGACCGAGATCGTGATTGGCTGGTCAAGCTTGGCATCGTCGAGCTTGCCAGCGTGGTCGATCAGCTCACCGACCAGCCAGACATGGTGCTCGACCATGCGTACGAGAAGGTCCATTGAGGTTTTCTCCGTGTTCGTCGGCAGGCGCAGCCCGCCGGGTGGGTGGAAGTGAACGTCGTTCGGAGTCGGCAGCCGTATCTGGCGTGGCGACTCGCGCCATTCGGACGGGTTGACGCCGTAGGCGCGCCGGAATGCGCGCACGAAAGCCTCGTGCGACGAGTAGCCGGCTTCAAGGGCAATGTCCAGGATCCCGGTTGACGATGTCGCGAGCTGGTAGGCCGATCGCTCGAGCAGCACCCGGCGCCGGAATGACGCCGGAGGCTCGCCTGATACCGCTCGAATGACGCGGTCGAAATGGCTGCGCGACAGAAAGACCTGAGCGGCGAACTCGTCAGAACGCAGCGAAGCTTCTCCGAGGTCGCGCGCCAGTGCCTCGACAAAGCCTGCAAACGTGTCGACGTGAACGCTGTTCATGCGTCCTATCGTGCGCGACCAGGCGACGCGGCGCTTGATCGATTTCACCATTCGACGGCACCCGGACCCCGGGGCGTCAGTTGCGCGTGCCGCTCCACATCGGCGTCAACGGCCGCAACGCTACCGATCGTTGTTGTGCGCGGGCTGTGGAGTGGGATCCGCGCGCACCACGCTGCGCGCGCGTCCTGGCTCCCCTTCGATCACTCCGGCGCGCGTCACGACACGGCCGCGCGGAGAGCGCTCGCGCTGGCCCCAGCGCGTGTCGGCGAGCAAGCGCGCGAGTGCCACGAGGTCGTCGAGCGTGGCCGCCGGCAGGAGCAGGTCGACATTGCGGATAGCCGCAGCCATGCCGCCGGCGAGCGGCTGATAGCCGGGTGCCCCGGCCAGCGGGTTGAGCCAGATCAGGCGCCGGCAGTTACGCCTGAGTCGGCGCGTTTCCACTGCCGTGAGTTCGGGATCGCCTCGGTCCCAGCCATCCGACAGGACGACCGCAATGCCGTCGGCCGCGCCGGTGCGTCTCACCCAGCGACGGTTGAAGGCACGCAGCGACTCGCCGATGCGCGTCCCGCCCGACCAGTCGTGGACCTCGCCGGCTACGCTCGCCAGCGCCCGGTCCACGTCGCGCTTGTTGAGCTGACGGGTGACGCGCGTCAGGCGCGTGCCGAAGACAAAGACCTCGGTACGCCGATCGATGCGCCGTAGCACATGCGCGAAGCGCAGCATCAGCCGAGCGTGGAGCTCCATCGAGCCGCTGATATCGATCAGCAGGGTGACCGGCCGCGGCGTCAGTCGCGGCCGGCGGTAGACCCAATCAACGAGCTCGCCCCCGGTAACGAAGGAGCGCCGCATAGTCGGCCGCGGCGCGATCTGTGCGCCGTGCTCGTCGAGCTGCGTGCGCCGCGTGCGGGCGCGCTCGATCGTGATCGCGAGCGCCGCGATCGCGGCCTCGGCCTGACGTAGCTCTTCGGGTGTCAGCCTGTCGAACTGGCGCGCGCGCAGAACCTCATTCGCCGAGTAAGTCGCGCGAGCGTACGAGCCATCGGGCTCGCCACTCTCGCCGGGCCCGGACGGCGCCAACGAACCGGCGGATCGCGCACTCGGCGCTGACTTGCCACCGGCGGCATTCTCGTCACGCGACGAGGTTCGACCGTGCGCGCCTGCCCATTCGGAATCGGTGCGGCCGGTGTCGCGCCGCTCGCGCCAATAAGCGTCAAAGACCTCGTCGTGGCGCGCGGCGTCCTCGCGGCGGCGCACGAAGATTGCCCTGCTCGCTGCGCGCACATCAGCGCGCCTGCCGATTTCGAGCAGCTCCAGCGCGCGGACGAAGTCGAGGGTATCCGCGACGCCGATGCTCAATCCCGCGCGGCGCAACGCCTCGGTGAAGCCGACACTGGCATCGAGGAGTGAGGCCGTCATGCAGCGCGGCCGTGGCTCGAAGAGCGTCGCGGATAGCAGCCGGAGAACAGCGATCCCGAGGCGAAATAAGGATCGCCATAGGAGCCGGCCGCCGCGCTGGTCGGGATCTGAGGCAACGTGATGTCGTCAGCGGCCCGCGCAGCAATTCGACCCTGATCGTCGATGAGTGCGAAAACGGGATCGAAGCGGACAGTGAAGCCCTGCGGCCAGACGATCGACAGATGGTCTCCCTCAGCTGAGACGAGCCACGCCTGATCGGTTGCGCCGGGTTCTCCATGCAGGGTCCCGTGCACCGGATCAAGGGCGGCAATCTGGCTGCACGATGCTTGGACGTCGGGAAGAGGGAAGGTGCGCAGTCCATCTGCGTCTTTGAGGATCATCGGTGTGCCCAGCGCGCCACAGGCACCAACTATCGCGGCAGCAGCGAGCGCCAGTACGAACAACCTGACAGAGGTCGGTTTGAGCATCTCGGCAGCCTGCGTCTAGGCCGCATCTCGCGCGGTGGCGACGAGCGCCGCCGCGCGCTCCCCGCGTACGCGGTGGACGTCCTCCTCGTACTTGAGCACCACCCCGAGCGTCGCGTCGACCGCGTCTTCGTCCAGAGTCGAGGCTCCGAGCACGATGAGCGCAGCCGCCCAATCGAGCGTTTCCGCGACGCCGGGCAGCTTGGTCAGATCCTCTTCCCGAAGCTTCTGGATGAAGGTGACGACCTGGGCGATGAGCACCCGCGGAGCGTCGGGCAGGTGGGCAAGAACGATCTGGGTCTCGCGCTCAGCGGTGGGGTAATCGATCCAGTGATACAGGCAACGCCGCTTGAGCGCGTCATGGACCTCGCGCGTGCGATTTGATGTGAGCACAACATGAGGCGGCACATCCGCGCGGATCGTGCCGATCTCCGGCACCGTCACCGCGAAGTCGGACAGCACCTCCAGCAGGTACGCCTCGAAGGGCTCGTCGGCGCGGTCGATCTCGTCGATGAGCAGCACCGCGGGCTTGCCACCGATCGACTCGAGCGCCTGGAGGATCGGTCGGCGAATCAGGAAGTCGGAGCTGAAGATCTCGCGGCTCGCCAGATCTCCCGCCCCGCGCGCCTCGAGCATGCGGATCTCGAGCATCTGGCGCGCGTAGTTCCACTCGTAGACGGCGTTGTTGACGTCGAGGCCCTCGTAGCACTGGAGCCTGATCAGGCGCGTCCCGAGCAGGTCGGCAAGCACGCGGGCAAGCTCCGTCTTGCCGACGCCCGCCTCGCCCTCGAGCAACAACGGCCGCCCGAGCCGCAGGGACAGGAACACCGAGGTGGCAAGCGCGCGATCCGCGACGTAGCCGCGTTCGGCCAGGCGCTCAACCACGGCGTCGATCGTCCACGCGGAATAGTCGGGCGCTGATCCAGCCGAAGTCATGGTGCGACTTTATACTCGGCCGCGGTGAGGCAGAATGCGGAACGATGTACCACGATGCGGGACGGATCGTGACTGAGCCTGTCCACATCCTGGGCATCAGCGGCAGCCTGCGGCCGCAGTCTTACAACCGGGCACTGTTGCGCGCCGCTATCAGGTTCTGCCCGCCTGGGGCTGAGATCACGCCTGTCGAGATCGGCGAGATCCCGTTCTACGACGGCGATCTCCAGGCGGGTGGCGACCCGACCGCCGTGGCCGAACTGAAGGAGCGCGTCCGGACTGCCGACGCCCTGCTGATCTGTACGCCCGAGTACAACCACTCGATGCCGGGCGTGCTCAAGAACACGATCGACTGGCTGTCGCGGCCGCTGGCGACGTCTCCGTTGCAGGCGAAGCCGGTCGGCATCTGCGGCGCCACCGACGGGCCGAACGGTACTGTCCGCGCCCAGCAGCAGCTGCGCCTCCTGCTCGCGTCGACTTACTCGTACGCGATGGTCAAGCCGACGCTCTACGTGCGCATGGCGCCGCGCCTTGTCGACGAGAGTGGTGAGTTCACGGATGAAGCCACCCTCGAGCATGTCGAGGCGTTCGTGAAGGGCCTCGTCAGCTGGACGGAGCTGTTTCGCGCACACTCGCAACGGCACTCCGGCAGCTAGAACCTCATGCGGCCGAGCCTGATCGGGCCGCTGTCGGCGATCGGCGCAGCCGTGCTGTACGGCACGTCCTGGGTCGCAACGGGCATCGCCCTGTCCGGATTCTCGCCCTTTGGCCTGGCCGTCGCACGCTCCATCATTACTGTTCTGCTGCTTATACCCGTCGTCGCGTGGGTGACCCACGGCGACGCGGCCGTCCAGTCGACTGCCCCGACAGCGCCGAGATCGGGTCGCTTCCTGCGCATCCTCATCCTCGGCTTACTTGGCGGGGCGCTGTTCGGCATCGGCATGAACGTATCGATCGCCCTCAATGGCGCCGCAATTACGGCCTTCATCGCAGGCGCCTATCCGGTCATCGCCGCCGCCGGCGCGCCGCTCATCCTGGGCGAACGAATTCGGCGTCCCGCGATCGTTGGCCTGCTGCTCGCCTTCGTGGGCACGCTGCTCGTGGCCGGCTTCGACGTCAGCGGCGTCAATGTCGCCGGCGTCCTGGTCGCCGGCTCGACGTCCGTCGTCACCGGACTTTTCCTTCTTCTCGGCCGGCGCTGGCAGCGTCCATGGGGCATCCGCCCGACACAGATCACACTGTCGAATTTCGCGATGCTCGGCATCGCCGGCGTGTTGCTCGGCGTGGCAACGGGTGACCAGTGGGTCAAGTCGGCCGTTCCAGCTGATGCGTGGCTGTCCGTGCTATGGCTGGGCGTCGCCGCCGGCGCAGTGGCGACTGTGCTGCTCGGCGAGAGCCTGCGCCGCCTGCCGGCGTCCGAGAGCTCTGCCTACCTGATGCTCAACCCCCTGACTGGCGCGCTACTGGCCATTCCGGTCCTGGGCGAGTCGCTGTCACCCCCGCAGATCGCGGGCGCGGCCCTGATCCTGGCGGGCATTGGCCTGGCCACGGGCACGTTCGTCATGCTCGGGCGTATGGCGCGCGGGCGGCGCGGCCGCGGCGGCGGCGGCGGCGGCGAGAGTTACTCGACGACGGTCACCCACGGCTCGTAGCGGCACCGGCAACCGTCCGCGCGCGTGCAGCCGTCGACCGGCAGCGCCGGAGCGTGCAGCGGCAGATACCCGCGATCGGCAACCAGCTTGCACGAGGCGCACGCGTTGTCGTCGCGAGCGACGAGCGCCACGTATTCGATGATGCCCTCCAGGTAGAGGGCATTTAGCCTTTCGCGAGGGTCGTCCGACTTCAGCCTGTCGCGACCGGCAACAGCGGCGAGATCAGCCGGCCGAAACCGGACTCGCCGGTCAGCTCGCCGTCACGCATCTGTACGTGGCCACGCACGATCGTGGCGACGGCCAGTCCCTTCGTCTTGTGGCCTTCAAACGGATTGATGTTGTTCTTGCCGTGTAGCTCGTCCTCGCGGATAGCGCCTTCCTTGTCCAGGTCGACGATCGTGAAATCCGCATCGCTGCCGATCTGAATTGCACCCTTCTTGGGGTACATCGACCACGTCTTGGCGGGACCCTCCGACGAGGCCCGGACGAATTGTTCCAGCGTCAGGCGGCCAGCATTGACACCGTACGTCAGGAACAGCCGGACGCTCGTCTCGACTCCGGCAAAGCCGGAGATCGCCTTCCAGATGTCAGGGTTGAGCTTCTCCTCGTGCGTGTGCGGCGAGTGGTCCGTGGCGATGCACGTCACCCGACCATCGGCCAGACCGGCGATCAGCGCGTCGCCGTGGCCCGCCTCGCGGACAGGCGGGTTCATGCGCAGGATTGGGCCGAGCTCTTCCATGTTGGCCGACGTCAGGAAGGCGTAGTGAGCGCCCGTCTCACATGTGTAGTCGACGCCTTTCGCGCGCCACTCGTCGATCATGTCGAGCCCCGGGCCGGACGACAGATGGAAGATGTGTACCGGGCAGCCGGTGTACTTGGCGAACAGGCCCATGCGCTGGATCGATTCGACCTCGGCGATGACTGGCCGGCTCTCGACGTGGGCGAGCGGATCGTTGCGGCCGGCCTCTTGGAGCTTTCGGATCTCGTTGGCCATCACGTCGTTGTTCTCAGCGTGGAAGCCGAGCCGCATGCCGACTGAGTGGATCTGAGCCATGCCGTCGAGAACGGCACCGTCATGTGGGGCGGGGATGCCGCCGATGGTGATGCCGAGGAACGCCTTGTAGCCGACGACAAGCCCAGCCTGGGCCATGGGCACGAGGTCGGCGACGTTCTCGGCACGAGCAGGCCGATGAAACCGAAGTCGCAGAACGACTTGGACTCGGCGATCTCCTTCTTGATCTGCGCGCCTTCGACGTTCTTGGTCTGCGGGATCGTGTTGGGCATATCGAGCACGGTCGTGACGCCGCCCATGACCGCGGCGCGCGAGCCCGTCATCCAGTCTTCCTTGTACTCCATGCCCGGCTCGCGGAAGTGGACGTGGCCGTCTATCACGCCGGGCAGGACGAAGTTGCCGCCGGCATCGACCTCGTCCGTGCCCGTCCCTCCCAGCGCTCCACGCGGCTCGATAGACGCGATGCGTCCATCGCGCACGCCGATGTCGGCGTCGCGCCGACCTGCTGAGGTGACGACCGTGCCGTTGCGCAAGACGAGATCAAATTCAGCCATTGGGTAACCCTCCTTCAAGAATCCAGGCCCAACGCTCACGCGCAGCGCGTGCCTCGTCGGCGCTCGTGACAGCCTCGGGGAACCTGTCGCGCCACTCGTACGGGCGCGTCGCATCGATGACCATCCGCGAGTTGAACGGCCGCTCGTCGGGATCGACAGCCGAATCCAGCGGGCCGCTCCAGGCGCGCTTGATGATCTGGACATCGCGTTGCGGATCGCAGCGCGTCATCAGTGCCCACAGAACGTCGTTCATGTTCGTCACGTCGACGTCACTGTCGACAACTATGACGATCCGGCCGCCGTACGCCGTCGTGCCAACCTGGCCCGCCACCAGGCCCGCCTGTGTCGCATGACCGGCGTAGGCCTGGTCGACGGCTACGACGACCATGAGTCGGTTGCCACCTTCCGGCGGACACCATGCGCTGGTCACGCGCGGCACGCCGGCGCGCTTCAACTGGTCCTCGACCATCGCGCTCTTGAGGTAGGCCAGGAAGCGGTTGTCCTCGTGCGGCGGCTTGCCCTGCGGGCAGCCCATCAGGATCGGGTCGTTGCGGTGGTAGATCGCATCGACATGGATTACCGGCGTCTCGCCGGCGCTGATCGAGTAGTAGCCCGTCCACTCGCCATACGGGCCTTCGGCGTGGCGCTCATCAGGGTCGATCCAGCCCTCGATCGCGATCTCCGCGTTGGCCGGGATGGGCAGGCCGGTGCGCGGGCCGCGAATGACTTCGATCGGCGCGTGGCGCACACCACCGGCCCACTCCAGCTCGCCCTGTCCGTAGGCGATGCCTTCAGCGCATGCGGCCATGAACAGCAAAGGGTCCGCACCCAACACGACCACGATCGGACAGCGCTGTCCGCGGTCGAAGTACTTCTCGCGGATCAGCCGACCGTGCTTGCCAGGAGCGATGAAGATGCCCATCGACTTTGCGTCGAATAGCTGGTTGCGATACGTGCCCACGTTGACCCAGTCCGAATCGGGATCGCGCATGATGTTGAGCACGGCCGTACCGATGTAGCGGCCGCCGTCGCGCGGATGCCACACCGGTGCGGGGAAAGCCGCCAGGTCGACCGCGTCACCCTCGATCACGTTGTCCAGCACCGGCCCGCTGGCGACCTCGGTCGGGGGCAGCGGCTTGAGGTCATCGAGTGTCGCGCGCCAGAAGGCCATCAGCGTCTCGTGGTTGGCCGTGGCCGGATCGAGGCCAAGAGTGATCGCCTGGCGCACGGGCGTGCCACTGCAGTTGACGATCACGCGGTGGCCTTTTGGGTAACCAGGGACGTCGTCGAAAAGGACGCAGGGCGAACCGTCGACGGCATCGAGCAGAGCCGTGACCTCGCCGATATCCGACTCCCAGCCGGCGCCGCTGACGTCGCGCAGCTCGCCTGCCGCGCGAACCCGGTCGAGCCACTCGCGGGTGTCACGCCACGGCCGTTGAGCCAGCACTGACGCTTCCCATCCAGTCCGCTCAGGCGGCACGATCTCCGGGATCGAGGTCGAATCCATGCCGCGTTTGGCTTCGTCGCTCACGATGCCGCAGCACGGTCGCGCGCGGCGAGTACCGCCGCCATGATGTTGCTGTAGCTTCCGCAGCGGCACAAGTTGCCCGACAGGTACTCCCTGATCTGGATCTCGTCCGCGTCGGGCTGCTCTTCGAGCATCTTGCGCGCAGCAAGGACGAAGCCCGGCGTGCAGAAGGAGCACTGGAACGCCGTGTGGTCAAGGAACGACTGCTGCATCTGGTCAAGGTCTGCGCTCTCCGACTCGAGGCTCTCGAGCGTCTCGACCGTATGGCCCTCCGCCAGCGGAGCAAGCACGAGGCAGCCCGACACGGGCGCGCCGTCGAGCAGCACCGTGCACGCGCCGCACATGCCCACGCCGCAGCCCTCGCGTACGCTGAACAGGTGCAGGTTGTTGCGCAGCGCGTCGACGAGCGTGTGATCGGGCCGTGCGCGCAGCATCTCGGCACGCCCATTGACCGTCACGCTGATGGTGATCTCGGGCGCCAAATCGAAGTCGGTGTCGATCACGCGCCCTCCTCCAGCTCGGCTTGTTCGCGCAGACCGCGCAGGACCTTCTCGGCCGTGGCCGGTAGGTCGGTGATACGCACACCGGTCGCGCGCGCGATGGCGTTGCAGATCGCCGGCATGACTGGCGGCAGCGACGTCTCGCCGATACCGTGGATCTGAGCGTTCTGAGCTCCCTCCATGACCGTTATGCCGAGTTGGCCGGGCATGTCCTCGAACGACGCGATCATGTAGTCGCCAAGGTTGCCGTTTTGGAGCTGGCCGTTGTCGTATAGCAACTCCTCGTACAGCGCCTGGCCGACGCCGAAGGCAACGTTGCCCTCGGTCTGGAGCTGCGCCTGCACGGGGTTGATCGTGCGCCCGGAGTAGACCGCAGCCTCGTAGCGCAGCAGCTCGACATGGCCGGTCTCGAGATCGACCTCCACCTCCGCCGCGCCGGCGGCCTGGTGCCAGTGCACAGTGGCTCGGCCCTGACCGGATTCAGGGTCGAGCCCGCCGTGCGTGACGAACTTGCCGCGTCCGAGGAGGTTGCCGCTGCGCGTTCGCTTGATTACGTCGCCGACGGATATTGCCTGGGCCGGCGAGCCACGCACCTGGATGTTGCCGTCGACGATCTCGAGATCGTCGCGCGCCGCCTCGAGCAAGTCCGCAGCCCTGTCCTTGAGCTGCTCGCTGATCTCGTCCATCGCCTCCATCACCGACACGCCCATCGCCTGCGCACTGCGCGACGACGAGGTCTGCTGGTCGTACGGCGTTACGTCCGTGTCGACCTGCGCGATAGTCACGCGCTCGACCGGGATGCCCAGCTTCTCGGCGGCCAGAATCGCCATCGCGCTGTGGATGCCCTGGCCCATCTCGATCGAAGTAGTCAGCACGTTGACGCTGCCGTCGTCGTTGAGCTTGGCGCTCGCGGTCGATGTCGACGGCGTGACAGTGCCCTTGATGATGCAGCTGAGGCCCTTGGCGCGGACCTTCGAGCCATCTCCGCCGACGACGCGCACCGGTGCCTGCGCATCCCAGCCGATGCGCTCGGCGACGGTCTTGAGGAGGTCCTTGAAATGCGCGTCCTCGACCACCTCGCCGGTGGCGAAGTGCTGGTCGTTCTCGAGCAGGTTGCGCATGCGGAACTCGAGCGGGTCGAGGCCCAGGCGCTCGGCGATCATGTCGGTCTGGGTCTCGTACGCCCACGCCGCCTGACTGATGCCGTAGCCGCGGAACGCGCCGGCCGGGGGCAGGTTCGTATACACCGCGTACGAGTCGATCCAGACGTTGGGGATGTCCGTCGGACCGGCCGTGCCGTAGCCGCCGTTCTTGATCAGGCGCGGCCCGATGTCGGCGTATGCGCCGGTGTTGAAATGACACGTCATCTTGCGCGCGACGATCGTTCCGTCGGCGCGCAGACCGGTCTTCATGCGAATGCGCACCGCATGCTTGGTGATCGTCACGAACTCTTCTTCGCGCGACAGCACTAGCTTGACCGGCCTGCGCGCTGCGCGCGCCAGGGCAACGGTTACGGGCTCGATATTCGGATAGCACTTGGCGCCGTACGCGCCCCCGAGCTGGGGCACGACCACGCGCACGTTGGCCAGCGGCAGCCGGAAAACCTCGGCCAGCTGTGAGCGCAGCGTGAACGGGATCTGCGTGCCGGCCCAGATCGTGATTCGCTCGCGATCTGCCTGGGCGATGCATGCGTGAGTCTCGAGCGGCACATGCTGCACCGCCGGGCTGGTGAAGACGTCCTCGAAGATGTGCGCGGCCTCTGCAAAGCCGCGCTCGACGTCGCCCCTGCGCAGCTTGAAGTGGTTGCAGAGGTTCGAGCCAGCGCCGGTGTGCAGAATGATGTCGGCGAAGGTCGGGCCTGGGTGAGGCGGCTCCTCGTGGACGATCGACGCGTCGGCGGCGAGCGCGTCGTCGACGCTGAAGACGGGCGGCAGCTCGTCGTACTCGACATCGATCAGGTCCAGCGCGGCCTGCGCGACATCGCCGTCAACGGCGGCGACCGCGGCGACGGGCTCGCCGACGTAGCGCACCTTGCCCATGGCCAGGATCGGCTGATCGCGCAGGATCGGTCCGAAGCGCGGCTGAACGTCCGTCCGCCCGGCGATGTCGGCGCCGGTCAATACGGCCGCGACACCCGGCACCGCACGTGCGCGCGATGCGTCGATGCGCGCGATGCGTGCGTGCGCCGACACGCTGCGCAGGAGCTTGGCATGGAGCATGCCCGGCAGTTCCATGTTGATCGTGTAGTTGATGCGGCCAGTGACACGGTCACGGCCGTCGATCATTCCGGGCTGGCCCATCAGGCCGCGGCAACGGCCTCGTCGCGCGCGCGAAGCAGCGCCCGACGGACCCAGACCTTGACCATCTCCGTGCGATACCAGGCACTGCCGCGCATGTCATCGAGCGTGTCGATGCGCTCGGCGTAGCCCTCGGCGATCTGACGAGCCAGGTCTTCGCTCAGCTCCTTGCCCGTGGCTAGCGCCTCGAGGTCGGTGAACCGTTCCGGCTTTTCCGACGCGGCGCCGACCCCGATGCGCGTCTCGGCGACGCTGCTGCCATCCATGCGAACCGCAGCGATCACGCCGACACACGGCCTGTCTTCCGATGAGCGCGTTACGAACTTCTCGTACACGGCGTGTGTCCCGGCCGCAGGCACAGGCACCTCCACGGCCGTGACGATCTCGTTCGGCTCGAGCGCGGTCGTCGTAGAACGAGACGAAGAAGTCGGTTGCCGGAATCATGCGCTTGCCGTTCGGTCCGTGGGCCTCGATCTGAGCGTCGAGCGCGAGCAGCACCGACGGTGGATCGGACGCGTAGTCGGCTTCAGCGACAACGCCGCCGACGGTGGCGACGTTGCGCACGCGAACGTTGGCCACGCGATGGAAGGTGTCGGCCAGCACGGGAATGCTCTCGCGCACGACCGGGCTGAGCTCGACGTCGCGATGGGTTACGAGGGCGCCTATGCGCAGCGTCCCGTTCCTCTCCTCTATCTCGGCCAGACCGGGCAACCTGCCGATGCTGACCAACACGCTCGGATCGATCAGCCGATTGCGGAGCATGATCGTAAGCGCCGTCGACCCCGCCACGACCTTGGCTTCGTCGCCATGCTGGACAAGCATGGCCACCGCCTCATCGACGGAAGTCGGGCGCAGGAAGCTCAACGCGCGGGCCATTCGGAGGTCCTCAACTGTCCACAATGTGGAACGACGGTCCACAAGTCGGTCGCGTGGAGCATATCTATTCGGCTCCCTCTGAGTCAACGGACATCGGCCCTTTCCAGCGTTCGAGCATGCCCTCCGGCGGCTCGATCGCGAGCAGATCGAGCAGGCGTCCGATCTGGTGGTCGACGATGTCCTCGACCGACTTCGGTCGGCCGTAGAAGGCGGGCATCAGCGGCGCGACGACGGCCCCGATATCGGCCAGCTGCGAGAGCGTGCGCAGGTGGCCCAGATGGAGCGGCGTCTCCCTCGCGCACACGATCAGGCGCCGACGCTCCTTGAGCGTCACGTCCGCGGCACGGGTAAGAAGGTTGTCGTCGAAGCCCCACGCGATTGACGCGGCCGTCTTCATCGAGCACGGAATTACTATCATCGACTCGAACAGGAACGAGCCAGACGACAGCGTCGCGGCGATGTCGTTGATCTTGTAACGCACGTCTGCGAGCGCCGCGACGGCGCGTGGCGTGGTGTCTGTCTCGAGCGCAATCGTCTGGCCGGCCGCCTGGGTCATGACGAAGTGGGTCTCGACCTCAGGGATCGCGCGCAAGACCTCAAGCAGGCGAATGCCGTACTGGACACCGCTCGCGCCGGACATGCCGACGACGATGCGTCGCCGGTCGCTGCCTCTCACTCTCGCCATGGCGGGCGAACGATACCCCTGCCGGCCTAGGCGGCCGCCGGCTCCTCGGTCAGCTTCCTACTCATGTTGGCCACGAACTCGGCCATGATCTGGTCGGCCTTCTTCTTGAGCACCGCCTGTCCAAACTGGCCGAGCTTGCCCATGATCGACGCGTCGGTGTGGACGAGCAGACCGGTCGTGCCGTCGTCGTTGGGATACAGCTTCATCCACGCCTTGGCATTGACCGCTCCGCGGATGCGCCTGTCCGTAGCCACGACATCCATGCGCGCCAGCCATTGGTCGCGATCCTGCTCTACGAGCGTTACCTCGCCTTCGAGGCGCACGGCGACCGGACCGACCTTGACGCCGAGGATGCCTCTGTAGACGCTGTCCCCGATCAGGCTGACTTCTTCGACGCCGGGCAGGCAGGTGCTCACCTCAGGAACATCCATCATCAGCTCCCAGACGCGCTCGGCCGGAGCATTGATGACTACGTTCTGGTCGATGATCAAATCAGGCTCCTCAATCCGCCGCTAGTAGCGATCAAACATTTGCTGAATTCGGTCGACGTCGTCGGTCACAGTCAGGGCAAGCGCAAGCAGGACGCGTGCCTTCCACGGTTGGAGGTCACCGGCCGCGACGAAGCCGCGCTTGCGCAGCGCCGGCGCGGCCACCACGCGACCGGATCCGACGCGGCTTGATTGGCAGATGACGACGCCCCTGGCCGCCGCCCTGTCGAGCGCCTCGTCCTCGAGCGGCGTCGGCCGGCCGGCGCCGGTGCCGGCCGATACGATGCCCTTCGCGCCGGCGGCAACGGCCGCGTCGATCATCTGTCCGTCCGCACCAACGTATGAGACGACGACGTCGACGCGCGGCAGCGTTTCGCGGCTACTGACGTCGAATTCAGTGGCAGTCGTGTGATCGCGTGCGGGCAGGTGCTGCCAGACGACGCGCCCGTCTGCATCCGCGTAGCCCAACGGACCCGCGTCGCGCGCCGTGAACGCCTGGAGGCGATACGTCGCGCTCTTGGTCACGTCGCGCGCGCCGAGGATCGTGTCGTTAAGCACGACGAGCACGCCACGGCCGGCCGACGATGGATCCGCGGCGACGCGGATGGCATTGACGACGTTGAGCTCCGTATCCGTGCTCATGCCAGATGCCGGGCGCATTGCACCGGCGAGCACGACGGGCTTGTCGCGCTTCAGCGTCAGGTTTAGAAAGTAGGCCGTCTCTTCGATCGTGTTCGTGCCGTGGCCGACTACCACTCCGTCCCTGCCACTGTCGATCTGCTCGGTTAGGAAGCGCAGCAGATCGAGCCAGTCGTGGTCCACAAGGGCGTGGCTGTTCATGCGCCTGAAGGTGACCTCCTCGACGTCGGCAATCGCGTCCACCTCCGGTATGCGCGCCACGAACTCGCCCGGCCCGAGACGCTTGCCGGCCTCGATGTACCACGCCAGGTCGAGTCGGTCGTTGCCCAGCGAGTTCATCGTGCCGCCGGTCAGGACGAGCGCGACCTTGGGCTTCGCGGGCACGGCCTGAGCGCTCATCCGAGCAGGTCCATGAATGCAGCGAGAGCTCGGGTAACCTGGTCCGGTGCCTCGATCGGCGCCATGTGGCCAATGCCGTTGAGCACGACGAGCTCGCAGTGGGGCAGCAACTCGCTCACTCGACGCTGCTCGTCGAGAGGGCTGAAGGGGTCCTTGTCGCCGGCAATGACGAGCGCCGAGACATCGATGTGAGGCAGCTGTGGCTGTGGGTCCGGCCTGACTGCGATGCCCCTGACGAGCGCGGCGATGCCGCGCGGATCGCATGCGGCGATCATCGTGTGCATCTGTTCGCGGATCTCCTCGGCCGTGCCCGGCGCCAGTGGCCGCGCATCGAGCTCGTCGGCGCAGGCCTCGGATCCGTGGACCAGGGCGAGCTGCGCGGTCTGCTCGCGATTGGCCGCCATGGCAGGGTTGTCCGGAGCGGGCCGCGGACCGAACAGCACCAAGCCGCCGACTAGCTCGGGATGATGCGCGGCAAGCTCGATCGCGATGTAACCGCCGATGGCCACGCCGCCCACGACGACGTCCTGCCAGCCTTCGTTGACGATCAGGCCGGCGAGCGAGGCGGCAAGATCCTCAACGGTCATGACCTCGATAGCCGGGTCGCGCAGCGGGGAGGATCCGAAGCCGGGCAGGTCGACCGCGATCAGTCGTGCGGCGATCCGGCCGTCGCGCGCCGCATCCAGCTGGCCCTCGAAGAGACGGCTGTCGGTCGGGAAGCCGTGCACGAGCAGCATCGGCCGTCCGATGCCGGCCTCGCGGAAGTTCACTCTGCGGCAGCCATGCGTGCCGCTGCGTCATCGACCGCATCGAGGATCTTGAGATAGGAGCCGCAGCGGCACAGGTTACCGGCCAGGAACTCGCGCGCCTCGTCGGTCGTGGGCGAGGGATTGGTGGCCAGCAGCTCGCGCACTGCGAGCACAAAGCCCGGCGTGCAATAGGAGCACTGGAACGCATTGTGCTCGACGAACGCCTGCTGGATGGGATGCAGCTGGCCGTCGTCGGCGATGCCTTCGAGCGTCTCGACCTGGGCGCCGGCGGCTTGTGGCGCGAGCATCAGGCACGAGCTGACCTGGCGGCCGTCGACGATGACGGTGCATGCGCCGCACATGCCGATGCCGCACGACTCGCGCACCGCGAACAGCTTGAACTGGCGCCGCAGCAGCTCGAGCAGTGTCTCGTCCTCGCGCGCCGCGACCGCCTCCGGCCGACCGTTGAGCTCGAATTCGAGCAGCTCCATCAGGCATCACCTCGCGTCGCCCGGAGGACTTTCTCCGGCGTAAATGGCAGTGCGCTCACGCGCGCATCCGGGCCAACGCCGATAGCCCGGTTGATCGCGTTGCCGACGGCCGGCGCGACCGTGGGCAGGCCCGTTTCGCCGATGCCGTGAACCTCCGTCGTGTCCGCCTCCAGGATCGTTTCCTTCAATCCAAGAGGCACATCCATGATCGACGGGATCATGTAATCGGACAGGTTGGGGTTGGTCAGGTTGCCGCTCTCGTCCCACAGAATCTCTTCGAACATGACTTGGCCGATGCCGAACGTCGCGGCACCCTCGACCTGCAGCTCACACTGAAGTGGGTTGATCATTCGACCGACGTACATCGCGAGGTGCATACGCAGGATGCGCGAGCGGCCAGTCTCGAGGTCGACCTCCACCTCCGCCGCGCACACCGCGGGATGCCACTGGGGCGAGCCGATCCCCTGCCCGTCCAGATCGAGGTGGGACACGGCCTGAAAGGTGCCACGGCCGAGCAGATTGCCGATCCGCGCCGGGCCGAGCAGGGCAACAAATGGCAGCGCCTTATCCGGCGAGCCCTTGGGCATGACCATGCCGTCGACCACGTCGAGGTCATCGACGCTGATCTCGAGCCGCTGGGCAGCCATGTCGAGCAGCTGGTTCTTGACATCGACCACAGCAAAGCGGATGGCCTTGCCCATGTTGTTTGTCGTGCGGCTCGCGGCGGACATCTGGTCCCACGGCGTGACGGCAGTGTCAGGTGTCGAGACGCGCACCCGCTCGACCGGAAGAGTTGACTCGTCGGCCGCAATCTGGGTCAGCGCAGTGAGCGCCCCCTGGCCCATCTCGACGCTTCCGGTCAGGATGTTGAGCGAGCCATCCGTGTTGAGCTTCGCAACGGCGCTCGAAGGGAACGCGCTCATGCCCTTGATAATCACGCTGATGCCGCGCGCGCGGACCTTGTTAGGGCTGCCTTCGACCGGGAACGGGCCGACGCCCTCGCTCCAGCCAATCTTGTCGGCCGCGGTCTGGAGCAGCTCCCTGTAATGCATCTCCTCGCGGATCGTCTCGCCAGTCGAGAACGTGTCGCCCAACTCGAGCACATTCTTGAGGCGCAGCTCGAGCGGATCCATGCCCAACGAGTTGGCGATCAGGTCCATCTGTGACTCGTGCGGCCACGACACCTGCGGGATGCCGAAGCCGCGGAAAGCGCACGACGGCGTGATATTGGTGTACACGCCGTATGAGTCGACGTAGACGTTGGGCACCCGATATGGACCCATTGACGCGTAGCCACGGGTGATCTTCTCGGGCGTCTCCTTGGCGTACGCACCACCGTTGTACCAGCACGTCGCCTGGTGGGCGACGAGCGTGCCGTCGCGCTTGAAGCCGGTTCGCAGCTTGACCCGTGCGGCGTGCTTGGTATGAGTCAGGAACTCCTCGTCGCGGCGTAGCGCGAGGCGTACTGGCTTGCCCGATTTGCGCGCCAGCCACGCCGCGATCGGCTCGATCGACGGGTCGATCTTGCCGCCGTAGCCGCCACCGAGCGTGCTGACGATGACGCGCACGTCTGACGACGGCAGCTTGAACAGGTTTGCCACCTCGGTCTGCGTCCAATTGGGCGCCTGCGTCGAGTCCCACAGGGTCAATCGGTTGTCCGTCCAGCGTGCGACGACGACGTGCGCCTCCATCGCCACGTGCTGCACGGGCGGGCTGTAATAGGTGTGCTCGATGATCTCATCGGCCTCCGCGAAGCCCGCCTCGACGTCGCCTCTGCGCTGGCTGAAGAGGTGGATGATGTTCGTACCCTCGAAGCCCGGCTGACGAGCGAGGATGTCCGGCCGGCGGCTGGACAGCGTCCGTGGCCCTTCGTGCAGGATCGGGGCACCCGGCGCGATCGCCTCCTCGACGTCGAACACCGCGGGCAGTGGCTCGTAATCGACCTCGATCAGGTCGAGCGCCTCATCTGCGGTTGCCTCATCCGGCGCCGCCACGGCCGCGACCGGATCACCCACGTGGCGCACCTTGTCGAGCGCGACCGGCGGCTGGTCGCGGATGAACAGACCGAACGTCGGGTTTGCGTCGCTGCCCAGGATGTCGTCGCGCGTGATGACGGTCACGCCGCGCAGCGCAGCTGCCCTGCTGGCATCGACACGCACTACCCGCGCATGGGCGTGCGGACTGCGCAGCAGGCGGGCATGGAGCATGCCCGGCAGCTCGATATCGAGCGCGTAGTCCATGTTGCCCGTGACGCGCGCGACCGCGTCGATCATGGGCATTCGCCTGCCGATCGACGGCCCGAACGGCTTTTGCGGTGCGGGCGCGTGTGCGTCAACCACTGGTGGCGGCCTCCGATTCGAAGTGCAGAACGTCGCTCGGGAATGACTCGGGCAGCTCGTAGCCATACGGTGAATTGGGCAGATCGAAACCGGTCGCGGCACGGCCGGCAACGACGATGCTCGACACCGTGGCCACCTTGCGCCCGTACATCCAGGCAATGCCCAATGCCGGCACGGTCCGGCCCGACATGTGCAGGTCGAAGACGTCGTGCTCGACATCGTCCTCGCCAAGGCCGCCGGACGACGTCACGCCCCATTGAGTGACGGGTGCGGTGATGCCGACGGGCAGCATGTCGTTGATGTGGAACCACAGGTGCAGAGCCGCCAGAGTGTTCTCCTGGCCCCCGTTGCGACTGCCGCCGGCGGCGATCGCTCCACCGACTTTGAGGCGCAGCTTCTTCTCGCGGATGCCCAAGCCGGTTACGCGCTCCATGAACGCCTTGGCCAGCGCGCACGGTGAGCCGTAGTAGACGGGCGTGCCCAGAACAATCGCGTCGGCTCGGAGCATGGCCGGATAGAGCGGTTGCATGTCGTCGTCGATGACGCAATGCCCTGCGCCGACGGGTGGCTCGAGACAGCGCAGGCAGCCATCGCACGCGCTGACTCGCTTGCCGGCCAGCGAGACGTACTCAGTCGTCGTCCCCTCGATCGTCTCGGCGCCCTTCAGGCACGCCTTCACGAGGCGCGTTGTAGCGCCGTCGCGGGGGCTGGCGGCGACGCCGAGAACATGGATCGACAAGCCTGTGCTGACCCCTCTTCGCCCGGAAATCATCCCGCTATCTGGACAGCCGTCCCGTATTATGGTCCACCCAACCGCTACAGCGCTACCCCGGAGACGCGATGTCCCACGACCTACGTACCTATCTGGACCTGCTTCTGCGCGAGCATCCCGAGCAGTTGCGAGTGGTCGACGCCGAGGTGGACCCGGACTTCGAAGCGACCGCGATTGTCGACCGCATGGAAGACGATCCGCAGCACTTCCCGGGCTTCCCGGCAGTGCTCTTCCGGAACCTCAAAGGCGCGTCGATGCCGCTGCTCCTGAACCTGCACGCGACCTATGAGCGGCTGGCCCTGTCCATCGGAACCGACGTCAAGGGCATGGTGCCGGCCTACGCTGAGCGCGAGGGCCAGCGCATCCCGACGACCACCGTCGACGCGACCGCGGCACCCGTGCAGGAAGTCGTCCTGACCGGCGACGACATCGACGTCTCGCGGCTGCCCATGCTCATCCACAACGAGTTCGACGCAGGCAAGTACATAACCTCCGCGTGCACGCTCGTGCGCGACCCAGACAGCGGCCGCGTCAACGCCGGCATCTTCCGCCACCAGTTCCAGGGGCCCAGGCAGGTCGGCATCCAGGTCAACCCCGCGCACCACACCGGATACATCCTGCGTCGCATGCGCGAGCTTGGTAAGCCGATGGAGGTGGCGCTCGTCATCGGACATCACCCAGCCATGCTCATGGGCGCCGTGTCGAAGCTCGAGGGCATCGGCGGCGAGCTCGAGGTCGCCGGCGGTCTGATGGGCGAGTCGCTCGAGATGGTCAAGTGCAAGACAATCGATCTCGAAGTTCCAGCGCGCGCCGAGATAGTGATCGAGGGCATCATCGACACGGACCCCGAGAAGACACAGGTCGAGGGTCCCTTCGGCGAGTACCCGCGCTACTACACGCGCGTCGGGCCGCAGCCGTACATCCAGATCACGGCCATCACGATGCGCACCAAGCCGATCTTTCTGGACGTCTTCAACGCCCACACCGAGCACTCGATGCTGGGTGCGCTGCCGCGCATGGGCTCGATCTACCGCCGGGTAAAGGAGGCCATGCCGTCAGTCACGGCCGTCAACCTGCCACTCTCCGGCATGGCCCGCTCCCACCTGTACATCTCGATGAAGAAGCGCGTCGAGGGCGAGCCCAAGATCGCGGCAGTCGCAGCGCTGGCCGTGGACCCGCTGCTCAAGCACGTCTTCGTCGTCGATGACGACGTGGACGTGTTCAACGAGACCGACACGCTGTGGTCGATGGCGACACGCTTCCAGGCCGACCGCGACCTGACGATCATGCCCAACTTCCTCGGGGGCCACCTCAACCCGGTCACCTACGGCTATCACCGCGAGGAGAAAGGGCCGATGGAGACGAAGCTGATCTTCGATATGACCCGACCGGCGCCGCCAGAGACGTTCCCGCCCATGTGCCGCGTGCCACCCGACATCGTCGCCCGCGTGGATCCCGAGAAGGTGGTGACTGCCGTGCCCGCCGGTTCAACGGTCAACTCGCTCGTCGATGGGCGGTAACGTTCTGCGTCGATGACCGCCACGACAGAGCGGGGCGCTCGGTCCAAGGCGAGCGCGTCCCTTGGCAGGCTCGACTGGGCAACGTGGCCCAAGTACGAAGCAGCAGTTCTCGGGCTGCGCAACTCCTGGTACCCGGTCACCTGGTCGCGCAAGGTCAAGCGCGGGCAGCCGGTCGAGGCGCTGCTGTGCGGCGAGACAATGTCCCTCGTGCGCGACAGCGCCGGTCTGCGCGCGGTGCGTGTGGGCGTGGAGGCTCCCGACAGCTCGGAGTCGGAGCTCTCGTACGCGACGTATCCGGTAGCCGAACGGCTCGGCATTATCTGGGTCTTCGTCGGCGAGCCAGGAGAGGGTGGGCTACCTCCAGTCGAATCGGATATCCCGTCCGAGATCCTGGCCGCGGACGCCGTCACCGTTGGGCGACTTACTTATCGCCATGGGAACTGGCGTTTCGGCGCGGAGAACGGCATTGACGAGGGCCATGCCAAGTTCCTCCACCGCCGCGCGCTGTGGACCCTGCGCCGCCAGATGCCGACCTGGACTCGCCACCACATGGAGCCGACCGGCGAGGGCTGGATCACCCGCAAGCCGGATGAAGTCCATTTCGACAGCGATTTTCCAGGTCTCGGCGCGTGGCCGCCTAAGCGCGTCTGGCGCTCGAAGGGACGCGGGGTCGCCGTGGTCTCGATCCGCCTACCTTGTTTTCTGCGCGTCGCCTACCCCGCGGCCGGTTGGCAGCACTACGAATGGTGGGTTCCGACCGACCCGGACCACCACATCTATCTGCAACTCGTTTCCAAACGCGGCGGGGCGATCAAGCGGCTGCGCTTCTGGCTCTTCTACAAGCTCTGGGTGCGCTGGGTCTTCCACGGCATGTTCAACGACGAGGACCGGCTCATGGTCGACGTCATGGACGCGCCGCCAGAGCGGCTGTATCGACCGGACGTCGCCATTACCGAGTGGCGCAAGCTGGTCGAGGCGGACACGCGCGGCACTGCTCAGAACCTGACGCCCGCGTTCGCTGGCTGGAAACCATCAACCGAGCAGCTCGACTCGCGCGCCGAGCTGCCCTGGACGCACAGATTCCGCGAGCTCATCGGCCGCTGACGACTCGGAATACATGGACGCCGACACAACCGTGGGATTGCGACCGTCAAAGCCAAAATTAGTGTGTGTCGTAGATTTCCTGGTAGCGATCGAGGGCGTCGCGCGTGGCGCTCATCTCTGCGCGGGTCGGCAAGGCCGGGTTTGCTGCAATCGGCAGTCGACCCAGCTTGAGCAGCGCGGCGATGAGCAGGATGCGGGCCTTGGGCGCGGTCAGGTTGCCCCCGGCGATGGCGAAAGGCGCGTAGGTCCTTTCCGAGACTCCGCCGCCGCCACGGCCAACCTTGACGACCGGGACGCCCGAGAAGACCGCTTGCAGGAGCGCAGCCTCTGATGACTCGTTGAGCGTCCCGAAGGGCGCCGATCCCTCGGCGACGAATCCGGCCAGCGCGCCCGACTCCAATACTCGCGCAACGCGCGCCAGGATGCTGATCTGATGCTTGGGATCGACCTCGTCAGACTCCTCCATGTACTGGCCGTGATTGACCAGTCCGACGAGCGGCATGGCGTCCTCGCGCAGACCGCCGTCCTCCGAGCGCACGGGATCGGGCAGGGCGGTCAGTCGCACCTCCGAGTTCCAAGTGTGGCGGTAGGTCGGGCGCATGCTCACCACCGCCCGCCCGATAGACGTGATCGTGCCCAGAACGCCTCCGTGGCCGCCGGTTACGACGTAGCCACCAGGACGCGCGTCTGCCTTCTGGATCGAGCGAGACATGACAATCTGCTGGTCGATGACGACCACCGTGCCGAGTGCATCGCGGCCGCCTTCGTCGCGCCAAGCGTCCGACGTTAGATACGTCACGGCGTCGATGATGTTGCGCGCACCGTCGTCACCAACCGCGCCGTGCGGTCGTTGCGCGGCGACACCGGCGATCGGCAGTGGCGTATCGATCACCAGGTTAAGCCAGTATGCGGTCTCCTCGACGTACGGCGACCCCTCCATCCACAGCCCGCCGGCGTAGGTGCCCGACGCCATCGCCGCGGCGACCGTGTTCGTCAGCCGCGCCAAGGTAAAGCGCGACGGCTGACGGAGCAGGTGCGCCGGCCGATACGGGTAGAAGTCGCGCCCGCGCTGCTCGCCGCGCGACGTGTAACCGCCCGGAGGCGCCGGGCGCAGGAAGTCGAATTCGGCGCGGCGCGCCAGCTGGCCGCCCAGGCCATCGTCACCGACGCCGGTACGATCGATCTCCTCGAACACCCGCTCCGCCGACGGATAAAAAGGTTGGCGCGTTCGATCAGGCGGTCCAAATGGCTCCGACTCATCGTCCTCCCACGGTCGGCCGTCTGCCTGCATGGCCATGTATGGCAACGGGTACAGGCCGTCTTCCGGGTGGAGGGTGATCTCGTATACGGGCTTGTCGGCGTCGGTGCGGCGTTCGCGCGAGAAGACTCCGTCGGCGCCGACGTAGCCATCGGGCGGGGCGTACAGGCTAAAGACCTCCGCCTCGAGCGGATGCGCGGAGAACTGCTCGACGTACACCGTGACCGGCGCCGCCAGCCGTTGGGGGCGCAGGGCATCAAATCGCAGCGAGCTTCCGTCTTGTGCGGTTCGTGGCGGTAGCCCCGCGCGCGAGCGTGCCTTATTGCTCGTGACCAGCGGCTCGCTGTTCAGAACCGTCGCGTTCGGCCCGGCGAAGACCGCGATATGCGGACGTGCCACTTGCCGCTCCTTTACTTTGAATCAAGCGGGACCGGCGGATTGCTCCGCCGGTCCCGACATGGCTTGCTTGTTACGACCTAGGGAGCCGGAACGGTCCCCATGTTGTCGAAGAAGGACGAGTTGTACGAGCCGTCCGTGGTTGCCTCTGCCGGCAGCGTCCCGAGCTGCTGAAGAAGAGCCAACGTTGACGCGTACGCTTCCGGCGTCAGCTGGAGCAGGGTCGTGTCATCGGCGCCCGTGCCCACGATGGGCAGCACGTCGTTGATTGCGGCCTGCTCGGCCTCAACCGGGATGACGCCCGGCGGGACGTAGGTCATCGTGTCGGTGACCGCCGCCTGCGGGTCCATGAAGGTCTTCTGCCAGCCGCGGACCGATGCGCGCAGGAAGCACATGATCGTGTCCGGGTGGGCCGTCGCGAAATCCTCGCTGACGGCAACCGTCTGCGAGGCCATCTCGGCGCCCAGGTCCTGCGGGCGGAAGACGTTGAAGTCGCCCGGGAAGGCGTGACTGTCGTGACCGGCGATCGGGGCCGGGTTTCCATTCAGGAGGGCCGGGTGGTAGAAGACCACGCCCTCCGCGATTGGGAACTTGCCGGCGCTGAAGTCGTCGATGCCGAAGTCCTGCTTGACCGGCTTGATGTCCGACAGCTGCAGGCCGTTGGCGAGCAGCATGGCGTCCCGCTCAGGGTACTGACCGACCTGGATCTGGCCAACCTTCTGGCCATTCCAATCAGCCACGGTGTTGATGCCGCTGTCCTTGAAGGCATACCAGAAGAAGAACGGATCCTTGTATGTCTGGGCGATCGCGACCACCGGGACGCCCGTGTCACGTGCCTGGAGCAGGGGCACGTAGTCGACCTGCGAGAAGTCGGCTGTGCCGTTGGCGAGATCCTGGACTGGATCGCTATCCGGGCCGCCGCCGACGAAGTTGACGGTCAGGCCCTCGTCCGCGTAGTAGCCCTCCTTGTCGGCGACAAGGAAGCCAGCGTGCTGGACATTCGGGATAAACGACAGTTCCATGTTGACCGTCTGACCGGCGCACTGCTGTGCGACGGCGGATGGCGGAGCTGACGTGGCTGGCGCTGCGCTTGCCGTGGCCGGCGCGGCAGTGGCTGGCGCCGCGGTCGCCGTGGCGGGCGCGGCAGTGGCCGGCGCGGCCGTGGCGGGCGCGGCCGTGGCGGGCGCGGCAGTGGCCGGCACCGCGGTAGACGGAGCCGCCGTCGGCACTGGCGTTGCTGACCCTGAGCTACAGGCCGTGATGACCAACGTCAGCACGGCCATAGGGGCCAGTACTCTGCGAATGAGCACTCCTAGAACCTCCTCCTCCTATTGCCGTCTCGCGTCGCAGCGACGCTGGCCGGCGGTCACTCTTGCCTGCGGCTGGCGATCTCCCAAGGCAGGGCCACCCGCTCCAGGACCCCCAAGACCAGATACCAAACGATGCCCATGACCGCGATCACGATGACCGCGAACCATGCTTTGGGAGCGTTGAAACGACTCAGTGAGTCAGCGATGACGAAGCCCAGACCCTCGAAGCCACTGACGGTCTCGGCCACGATCGTGCCGATGAGAGCAAGGACGACCGAGCTCTTGAGCGCCGTGAACAGGTAGGGCAACGCCGAAGGGATGCGCACCATGCGCAGCAGCTGCGTAGGCGACGCATCGACCGACTGCATCAGCTCGACCGTCGTCGGGTCGAGGCTGGTCAGGCCGCGCACGGCGTACACCAGCATGATCGGCAACGTCATGATCGTGACCACGATCAACTTGACCTCGATCCCTGGATCAAGGAAGAGCAGAATGACCGGCACGAGCGCCACGACGGGCAGCGCATTCGTTGCCGATAGCGGTGGCAGGACATGGCGGATGACGCCCGGCGCGAAGCGCACCAGCAGCACTGCGGTCAGGAAACCGGCAGCCATGCCCAACGCCCAGCCGAGCAGCGCGGCGGGCAGGGTGACGAGCACCTCACTGAGCATCTGATCGCCAAAGTTGGCGACCTCATCGGCAATGGCACTCGGGTACGGCACTGTGAACGGCTTGAGATTGAAGATGGCGTGGAAGACGCCGGCCTGCCAGACAACGAGCACGACCACGGCGAGAGCGAGCGGCGCGATGACTGCGGGCGACGCAGCCCGACGCGCGGTTCTCATTGGGCGATCCTTGTGGCGCGGTAAGCCGGCTCCCAAAAGCACACGCGGCGCTCGACGAGCACGACCAGCTGGGTGGCGATGAGGCCGAACAACAGGCATAACACGAGCGCCGCCCAGAGCACGCCCGACTGCGACTGGCCCAGGCTGAGCGAGGCCACGAGCAGGAAGCCGAGACCGTTGCGCGCGCCCAGGAAGTCGACCAGGATCGCCCCGATCAGGCTAAGCGGCGCGGCGATGCGTAGGCCGGTGAATATGTACGGCATCGCCGCCGGGAAGCGGACCATGCGCATCGTCTGGACGCGTGAGGCATCGACCGATTCCATCAGCTCGACCGCATTGAGCGACACGTTCTTAAGACCCCGCGCGACGGCGATGGTCAGGACGAAGAAGCTGACGTAGGCGGTCACATAGAGACGCACCAGATCCGCGTCCTTGAGCACCGCGTGCAGGATCGGTACGAGCGCGACAAGCGGAATCATCTGGCTCGCGAGCACGTACGGCACGATGGCGTGCTCGACCAATCTGCTCTGGGCCATCACGGCGCCAACCAACAGCCCCAGCACGAGCCCTAAGAAGAAGCCGACCACCGCGCGCGATGCGGTCTGCCACGTGGCCTCGATGAACGTGCCCGGGTTCTGGAGCATCGTGCCCAGCACCTCGTGTGGGTAGGGCATCTTGCGCGCAGCGATCTCATTGCCACTGATGTGGATGAGAAAGGCTATGGCATACCAGATGGCCAGGATGACCAGAAACGTGGCGAGGACACGCAGCGTTGCCCGCAACCAGCCACGCGCAGGCGGGACGTCTGTCTCAATCGCCAGTGCCGAAGCGCTGATCGATTCGGAGGGCATCAGCGCGCGTCCATCAGTGCGATTCTTCCTTGACGGCGTGGTGGCTCGCATCTGGTTCGGCGCTGATGAGCAGCTTGCGCAGCTCGTTCTCGTAGCGATAGAAGGTCGGCGATTCGCGCACCGCCTCGGTCCGTGGCCGGGGCAGCTCGATGTCGACCAGGCGGGCGACCCGACCCGGCCGCGCGCTCATGACCACAACGCGGTCGGAGAGCAGGATCGCCTCGGGTATCGAGTGGGTGATGAACATCACCGTTGTGCCCGGCGTGTTGCTCCAGATCTGGAGCAGCTCTTCCGCCATGCGGTCACGAGTGATCATGTCGAGGGCGCCGAACGGCTCATCCATGAGCAGGAAGCGCGGCGCGAAGGTCAGCGCGCGCGCAATGGATACGCGCTGCTGCATGCCGCCAGACAACTGCCACGGATAGTGGTCGCGGAACTCCTGCAGGCCGACCAGCTCGAGCAACTGGCTGACGCGCTCGTCGATGGCCGACTTCTTCTCGTGCATGACCTGCAGGGGCATCGCGATGTTGTCCTTGACCGTGCGCCAGTCGAACAGCACCGGCGTCTGGAAGACGACGCCGAACTCGCGCTTGCGGCGCGCCTCGAGCGGGCTCAGGCCGTTGATCTGGATCTGACCGGCGGACGGGCCAATCAGCCCCGACACGAGTCGAAGCAAGGTCGACTTGCCACAGCCAGAGGGACCGATGAGCGACACGAACTCGCCGACACGGATATCGAACGAGACGTCGCGCAACGCAACAGTCTTCGTCTCGCCGGAGGCGGTGAAGACCTTGGATACGTCCTCGACGCAGATGGCAACCGGGAATTCCCCGCGTTCATCGGACGTGTGGTGGTGATGCGGACCTGTAATTGGGGCGTCCGGATCGAAGCCATCCGAATGAACGTGGCCGGCGTCGGGCGACGTCTTGACCGTCACGAGTTGCCCTGAACTCCGATCGCATTCTCCTCGGAAGCCGACCCGGTCAGCTCGAAGCCCAGCTGGCGCAGCCCGGCGATGCTCGGTCGGTACGCGTCCGTGATCGGATTGCCGCGTGCGGTCTCATCGACCAGCTTGCGCCACTCAGTGATCGACACATCCGGCCGGTAAAGCCGCTCCGGCGGCGCGTCCATGACGTCAACCATCAGCCTGTCCTCGTCGTTGAACATGCCGTGGAAGATCCACCGCACCCAGGCGCGGTAGTAGATGCGGAAGCGCAGGTTCTCCACCGGGCCGCGATCCATCGTGGCGATCTGGACATAGATGTGCTCGTCCTCGCCGGTCGGTACCCACCATTCGAAATGGGTCCACGTCTCGTACTTGACGCGCAGAGTGCCGGGCAGTCGGAGCGAGACCTTGGTCTTGTTGCCCTTGCGGTTGCGATACCACTTCGTGGGCGGCCACCTGCCCAAGTCGGGGAATTCCGCCTCGTAGAACATGGCGTCCTTCATGCGCGTGATCCACGGCCCATCGCGCACGACGCGCATCTTGCTCCAGACCGGCATCTTCACGCGCTTGGTCCACAGCGCGTTGCGGTGCAGGTACTTGGCGTGTCCGTCGTCGAATCCGTTCTCGGCACCGAAACGCCAGTTGCCCGGGCGAGTCGTGATCCGGCCGAGGACGATGGCCGTTGGCGACAGTAGCTCTTCAGGGATGTCGTCCTCGAGAGGCACGGCCCCCGCGGTGCCGTCACCGAGCCAGACGAAAACGAGGCCAAGGCGCTCCTGGACAGGGTAGGTCTTGACCGCGACCTTGCCGCAGATCGGCGACTCCGGCCCGTCCGTGATGGCCGCTACCAGAACGCCACTCTCGAGATCGAAGGTCCAGCCGTGGTAGCAACAAGTCCACGTGCCGGGCCACTCCTGGCTGGCCATCGGATGGGACAGCGGCACGCCGCGATGCGGACAACGATCGTGCAGAGCCCGCACGACGCCGTTCTCGCGTATGAGCATGATCTTCTCGCCGGCGAGGGTGATCGGCACCGGCTTGCCTTCCTTGACATGCTTGGACCACGTGACCGGGTACCAGTAGTTGCGGAAGCCAAGCACGGCTGCTTCGTACTTGGGCCAACTCGCCCAATCGCGCCGGCCGAGCGAGTGGATGCCACTCTCGCGCTCTGGCGTCTGCTTCTCGCTCGCGGTTCCGACCATCAGCCCCTCGCTTGTCCCACTTCCTCTGACCGAGTTAGCGCCGCCGCTTCTGATAGTGCGCCGACCAACAGCGTGGCCAGCCTGTACATGCTCTCTTCGTCGGCGACGCCCATCGAGAAGCCGGGAAATGGGCTCGGCGTCCTGGGCATGGGCATGCCCATGCGTGCGGCCGGTATGCCGGCGTGGCGAATGAGGGCCATGTCCGAAGCGCCACTGCCGCGGCCGACGGGCTCGTGCTGCTTGCCTTCCTGCGCCTCCCACGCGCGGATGAGCAAACGCACGATCCACGCATCGACCGGTGTGCGCGTGCCCGGAATATCGGCCAGCCGCTCGAGCGTCCACCTGAGCTCCGGATCGGCCTCTTTAGCACGCTCGAGGAAGCTCTCGAGGCCGCGCTGGGCGTCGTCGGCCGAGGTGTCGGGCGCGAGGCGCAGATCAAGCACGAGCTCGCACGTCTCCGGAATGAAGCTGGCTCGATCCGGCGAGCCGGCGCTGATCGAGTTGATCGAGCCCTGTGGGGCGACGAGCTCGTTGCCGGTCGCGGCGGTGAACTCCGGCAGCCACTCCTCGAAGCGCGTGATGAGCCGCGCAGCGATCACGATCGGGTTGCGGTACTGGCCTTTGTGGCGGATGCCCGTGTAGTTGATCGCGCCGCGGACGGTGATCTTGAACCAGGCCAGACCGACTTCCTCAGTGCCTGCGGCATAGCCGGGCTTGAGCACGACCGCAAAGTCCGGCTTGGGCTCCCCGGCGAGGATCGACTTGATGCCCGCGCCGAATCCGATATCCGTGCCCATGCCCGGCCGGGCGCCAACTGGCATGGAGCCGCCAGCAAGCGTCAGAACGAGTGACCCTCGTGGTTTGAGACCGGCCCGACTTAGGCTCTCGAAGGCTGCCACCGCGGCGGCGGCAAAGCCCTTCGGGTTGTCCGCGGCCATGCCGATGATCTTGCCCCCTTCGCGTCGCGGTGGCAGCGCGAAGTCCGGTCGCGGCTCGAGGCCAAGAAATGGACGATCCTCGGCGGCATTGCCGGCAAAGGCGGAGTCAAGCGGCGCGTAGACCCACACGTTCGGGCCTTCGCGGCCGTCGCCCAGGCGGGCAACGACGCTGGCGCCGCGCTCGGCGAAAGGCACGACGTGAGTATCCAGCCCTGCGTCCGCAAGGCGGTTGGCGAGGTAGTCGGCCAGCTCGCGCTCTTCGCCGGTCGGGCTTGCGATGCTCGTCATGGCCAAGCACAGGTCGCCCAACGTCTCAGGCGTGAGCGATGCCCGCGCGCGATCGGCCAGCGGCTGTTGCTCCGCGGCGTTGCCGATCGCTGCGCTTGTTGCCATCAGTTGAAACCTACTTGGCCGTACTCATGAGCTCTTTGCCGCCGACTAGCTCGTGGCCCCATAAGCTCGTGGGACCCGCGAGCTGGCGCACGATCCACACCTCGTCATCCACCTGCTGGCCGCTCCAGCCGTACTCGATTTCCCACCCACCGGGCGTTTCGAGATAGAACGAGACGGCCTTGTCGTTGGTGTGGCGACCCAACGTCCGAGTCATGCAGCCGCGGGTCTTGGCCAGGTCCATCGCCATGCCCACGTCGTCGATCGTCTCCGTCTCGAGCATGATGTGGCGCAATCCAGGCTCGTCTGTCTCGACCAGCGCGATCGAGTGATGGCGCGGGTTGCAGTGCAGGAACGCAATGAAGTTCTTGAACGTGTCGCTGACCCTGAAGCCCAACGTATTGACATAGAAGTCCATGCACTCGCGGTAGTTCTTGATGCCTATGACCGCGTGGCCCATGCCCATCTCCCCGGTCAGGTAACCGCTCATCGGCCGTGTCAGCACCAGCGGTCGGAAATCCGCCTCCTGGCCGTAGAACAGTTCGAGTCGGTTGCCGGCCGGATCGTCGAATTGGATGAAGTCGACGATGCCGCGTTCGCGCGCGTCGTCGGCGGATCCGTGCTCAACACTCACGCCAGCCGAGCGCAGCTCCTTCTCTGCCTCGCGAAGCGCGGCAGCCGACGACACTTCCCAACCCATTCGGGCCAGGCGATCTTCAGTCCCCTTGCGGATGTCGAAGCGGTACGAGCGCTCATCCATGCGCAGCAGCAGGCGCGAGCCGTCGTCGCCGACGCGGCTCGACGGCATGCCTAGTACCTCTTCGCCGAACGACTGCCAGGCGGCGACGTCCGTCGCCTCGATTCCCACGTAGGCCAGCGCCCTGATGTCCATCGGCTGCTTCTCCTCTAGCTGTCGCCGACGTTCCCGCCGAGCAGGAACTCGGTCACGACCCGGTCGTGCTCCTCGGGATGTTCCCATTGCGGCCAATGGGCTGCGTCGTCAACACAGTAGAACTGGCTGCCCGGAATGAGCGAGGCAATGTGCCGGCCAACGTCCGGACCGGTACCCGGATTCTTGTCGCTCCAGAGCACGAGCGTCGGAGCCTTCAGGTCCGCCAGGCGCGCCTCGGGAATGATCCGGCTGGGGCCGGAACCAAAGCCAAACGAGTTCTCGAAAACGGTATGCAATGCGGCCTGAGCATGTGGATCCGTGTATATCGCGAGCCGGACGTCAACCAGCTCGTCCGTGACGCGATCGGGCGAGGCCATCAGCCACTCGAGGCGCTTGCGGATCGTGTCGCGGTTCGGATTGTTTATAGCCTCGAGGCTGCGCTCCCGGAGCAGGTCGCGACCCTCGTGCGGGCGTTCGTGAACCGACCCTTCAGCGAAGCGGACCCCGGCCGTCGTGTTGAGAATCAGCCGATCGATGCGCTCCGGATGCTCAAGCGCCATCCACATTCCGACCCAGCCACCGAGCGACTCGCCCTCGATGTGGGCCCGCTCGATGCCCTCGGCATCCATCAGATCGAGGATCTGCTGGGCGTAGGTCGGCACCGCGTCGTTGGTGAACGGCGGCTTTGCCGAGTAGCCGTGCCAGAGGAGGTCGATCGCCATGGCTCGGAAGCCGTTTTCAGCGAGACGGTTGATGTTGCGCGAATAAGCCTCGGCGTGGCCACCGACGCCATGAATGAGAATCAGTGGAGCCCCACTGCCTGACTCGACGACGCGCGTCTTGAAGCGGTCGCCCAAGTAACGGACCTGGGTCCCGAGCAGATCCACCCACATGGTCGGCATTCAGCCCTCCGGCTGGCGGTGGCGCGGGCGACGGTCAGGCATCGGTCCCCTTCGAAAACGAAAGCCGGGTCGGCCAGCTGGTCCAGTGGCGCTCCACATCGTGGAACGGTGGTCCACAAGTCTAGGAATGGCCGAGAGACGATGTCAACCGCGATCGCGCATTCCGGCGGTGTTAGCATCCGGCCCACGCTGTCTTTGGGCGGATCCTACGAGAGAGGCGTGGACGAGCAGGCGTCGGCCGGCGAACGAGACATCGACGACGAGCAACTGGACCTGGTCGAGGTATCCGACAGGACCCTCAACGGCGCCCAGGTAATCGACCGTGTCGTCGACATCCTCGAAGCCTTCGAATGGCTCGGACCACAGCTCGGTGTCAGCGAGCTGTCGCGCGCACTGAAGCTCAAGAAGGCCACGACTCACCGCCTTTTGGCGTCGCTGCGCCGGCGCGACATCGTCGCCCAGGACCCCGCGACGCGGCGCTACCACCTCGGGATGCGCCTGTGGCAGCTGGGCATGCTCGCTCTCAATCAGACCGACTGGATTGATCGTGCGCGGCCCTATCTGCGCCGGTTGCGCGACGAGACAGGCGAGACGACGCACCTCGCGATCCTCGATGACGGCGAGGTCATGTACATCGACAAAGTCGAATCGGAGCACTCTCTACGCATGCCGTCGCAGGTGGGACGACGTTTGCCCGCGCACTGCACGGGCGTTGGCAAGGCTCTGCTGGCATATCTGACGCCGACCCAGCTCGCCGAGGTGATCGAGCGCGGCGGCATGCATGCGTTTACGCCACAGACCATCACCGAGCGCCACGACCTCGTGGCCGACCTGGCCAAGGTACGTGAGTTGGGCTACTCGGTCGACAACGAGGAGATCGAGTCCGGGCTGCGCTGCATCGGTGCGGCCATCCGCGGTCATGACGGCGAAATCATCGCCGCAATCTCCATCGCCGGACCGTCGTCCCGTCTGCGCGTCGAGGACATCGAGTCGTACGGCGCGCTGGTATCGGCGGCGGCCAGTGAGATCTCGGCGGCGTTGGGCGCACCGTCCAACGGGCGGATCCCGGCAACGGTTCGAGCGCCACGCGCCGGCGCTGATCGACAGGCCTCCTAGGGCTTTTCCGCGACCCGTTGACAGCGGTCGCAGGCTGGACCGTACAATCCGTTCTCCGGAACGGCGTTTCACTCTCTGGAACGCCACCGAAGTTCAGCGAGGCCCAATCGGCGGTGCCATCACAGCCGCTCGCCCAACCGCCCCACGCTTCTGCGGGGCCGTCGCTGGTCGCGATCGCCGACCAGTTGGCGGCCGCCGAACTGACTCGCGTCCCGGTCGCCCCCATCGCGTCACGCTACGACGGATTCGATGTCAGTGCCGCATATGAGGTCCAGCGGATGCTCCTCGAGCGCAGGCTGGCAAATGGTGCCCGGTTGATCGGGCGCAAGGTCGGCTTGACCTCAGCCGCGATGCAGACACAGCTGGGCGTGTCCGAACCGGATTTCGGCTACCTGCTCGACGAGATGGAAGTCAAGTCCGGTGGCGAGATACGACTCATCGATCTGATCTCACCGCGCATCGAGCCCGAGATCGCGTTCATCCTGGCGCGCGACGTGCGTGGCCCGGGCGCGACGCGTGACGATGTCCTGGCCGCGACTGAGGCCGTGGCACCGGCGCTCGAGATCATCGACAGCCGCATCATCGACTGGAAGATAGCCCTGCCCGACACGGTCGCCGACAACGCCTCGTCGGCACGCTTCGTGGTCGGCAGACGGCGACCGATTGACGGGCTGGACCTGGCAGCCGTTGCCGTTGAGCTGCTGGGCGACGGCAACGCCGTCGGGAGTGGAACGGGCGCCGCTGTGCTCGGGCACCCGGCCGAGCTGTCGCGCGTGCCGCGAACCTGCTGTCGGACTTTGGCGAGAGCATCCGTGCAGGCAGCATCGTCTTGCCGGGCGCGATGTGCTCGTCGGCGCAGCTCGGATCGGCCTCGCGCTTCGAGGCCGTTTTCGATGGGCTTGGCTCCGTCAGCGTGAGCGTCACGCGATGAGTTCGAACGACAGGGTCGCGTGCGCTGTGCTCGGCTCGGGCAATATCGGCACGGACCTGCTCTTCAAGCTGGCCCGCAGCGAAATCCTGGAACCGGTTCTCGTGGCCGGAATCGATCCCTATTCGGCCGGCCTTGCCCTGGCACGCGAGATGGGGGTGCGCACAACCGCCGACGGCATCGACGGGCTACTGCGCGACGCTCCCGAGGCACGCGTCGTTTTCGACGCCACGAGCGCGAAGGCGCACGTGCGCCATGCACGGGCGTTGGCCGCGGCCGGCGTGGTCGCCATCGACCTCACGCCGGCGGCGCGCGGTCCGTATGTCGTGCCCGTCGTCAACCTCGGTGATCACATGGATGCCCCGAACGTGAACCTTGTCAGCTGCGGCGGCCAGGCGACCGTGCCGATCGTCGCTGCTGCATCGCGCGTCACGCCGGTCGAGTATGCCGAGATCGTCTCGACTATCGCATCCAAGAGCGCTGGACCGGGCACACGTCAGAACATCGACGAGTTCACAGAGACGACCGCGGCAGGCTTGGTCAAGGTCGGTGGCGCTCAGCGCGGCAAGGCGATCATCATCCTCAATCCGGCCGAGCCGCCGATCATGATGGTCAACACCGTTCACATGCGCGTGCCCGCGGCCGACGAGAGCCGCGAGGAGTTGTGCAAATCGATCATCGACATGGTCGCGTCCGTGGCCGCATACGTGCGCGGTTATCGGCTGCGCGCCGATCCGGTGTTCGACGGTGATCGCGTGAGCGTCTATCTCGAAGTGACCGGCGCAGGCGACTACCTGCCCAAGTACGCGGGCAACCTCGACATCATGACCGCGGCCGCCGTCGCGACCGCGGAGCGCTTCGCGCTGCACATGCAAGCGGAGGCGGCCGCGGCATGAACGACGCGAAGCACATCACGCTCCTCGACTCGACGCTGCGCGACGGCATGCATGCTGTCGGCCACCAGTTCACGCCCGCGCAGGCGGCCGCGGTTGCAGCCGCCCTCGACACGGCCAAAGTGCCGTGGATCGAGGTCTCGCATGGCGACGGAGTGGGCGGCTCGTCTTTCAACTACGGCTTCGCCGCGGCCGATGACGAGTCGTACCTCGACGCGGTCTCAAAGGTGCTCTCGAACAGTCGGTTGGCGATCCTGTTGCTGCCCGGAATCGGCACGAAGACGGACCTCCAGACGGCGCGCGATCACGGTGCGCAAATGGTCCGCGTCGCGACGCACTGCACTGAAGCGGACATCGCCGAGCAACACATCGGCCTGGCCAAGTCGCTGGGCATGACAGTCGTTGGCTTCCTGATGATGGCGCACATGATCCCGGCCGACGAGCTGCTCGTCCAGGCGCAACTCATGGAGAGCTACGGATCGGACATCGTCTATTTCGCGGATTCGGCGGGCGCTCTGCTGCCGGTGGACGTGGCTGCGCGCGTCGCGCTGCTCACGAGCGAGCTGGAAAGGCCAATCGGCTTCCACAGTCATCACAACCTGGGAATGGGCGTGGCCAACGCTTTGGCCGCCGCGGACGCAGGAGCCGACTACCTGGACGGCTGTTTGCTCGGCGCTGGCGCCGGCGCCGGCAATGCACAGCTGGAGGTTCTCGCCGCGGCCCTCGAGCGTGCCGAATACGAAACGGGGCTCGACCTCTATGCCACGATCGATGCCGCGAATAACGTGCTCGCGCCGATGCTGCGCCGCCCGCAGATCATCGACGGCAGCTCACTGATGCTCGGCTACGCCGGCGTCTATTCAAGCTTCCTGCTGCACGCCGAAAAGGCCGCAGCCCGCTACGACATCGACGCGCGCGACCTGCTCGTTGAGATCGGCCGGCGCAAGGCCGTCGGGGGCCAGGAGGACATGATCGAGGCGGTTGCGCTCGAGATGATCGCCGCACGCCCGAGCTGAACGTGGCCGACACAACGGCAGTCGCGCCAGCGAACACGCCGCCGTCGGCCCCCGGAACGCGCATAGCACTGTTCACACGGGCGTTCGTGGCGCTGTGCGTCGTTGCTTTCCTGGGCTTCTCGTCCAACTTCATCATCCAGCCGGTCCTGCCGTTGCTGGTGATTGATCGCGGCGGCGACGCGACGCTGGTCGGGCTGGTCGTTGCCGCGTTCAGCCTGCCGAGCGTCGTTTTACGGCCGATCATGGGCCGCCTCGTCGACGAGTGGAGCACGCGCGGCGTCCTGCTCAGCGGCACAGCGACGATCGCAATGAGCAACGTCGGGTACCTGATCCCGGGTTTCGCCGCCCTGTTTCTCGTGCGCATCGTCCACGGGGTCGGCTGGGCCGCGTTCAACACGGGCGGCCACTCGCTGGTCGGCCGACTGGCGCCGCCGGCGCGACGCGGCGAAGCGTCCGGGATCTACAACCTGATGCCGGGCCTGGCGACGGTGATGATGCCCGCGATCGGGCTGCTCCTGCTGCCCGCATACGGCTTCGATGGCGCGTTCCTCGTCGCCGCCGCCATGGGCGCGGCAGCATTCGTCGTGGCCTTCGCGACCGGCATCGGCCGACACATCGCGAAGCAGGTCTCACAGCGCAAACCGCTGTCCCGATCGTGGCTCGAGCGCGGCGCCATCCTGCCGATGACGGTCGAGTTCATGTTCACCTCGGTCCAGGCGCTGTTCCTCACGTTCCCGCCCCTGTTCGCGATCGCGCATGGGATAGATGTCCAGCAATTGGCCTGGTACTACCCGGCCGTGGGCACGACGCTCGTTGTCGCCCGCGCCGTGCTCGCTCGTCTATCGGATCGTGTGGGCCGCGGGCGCGTCCTTGTCGGCGGAACGCTCGTGGCCAGCGCTGGCCTGGTTGCAGCCTCATTCGCCACGGACGTCCTGGGCCTCACCATCGCGGGCATGCTCTGGGCGCTCGCCGCATCCGTGACGTCTCCAACGGCCATGGCTCTAGCCATGGATCGCGCCGAACCGGGGCGGATGGGCGCGGCGATGGCGACCTACTCGCTCGGCTTCCAGCTTGCCCTCGGCGTCGGGGCGGCGGTGTGGGGCATCGTAATCGAGCTGGCCGGCTTCCCGGCGCCGTTCGTGCTCGCGCTCTTCTCGGAGATCGCGCTGCTTGGGTTGCTGCTTGTGTCGTGGCACTCGATCAACGGGCGTCCGGAGCATCAAACGGGCAGGTGACGACAATCAGCGGGTGAGATCTGTCCGACCTGATCCGGTGCTGGGCTTCTACGGGCCTGACTCGATGATGTGGCGCATCAACCGTGAGGCTGTGCTGCTCGGCGCAGGACCGGCGGCGCTGTTGCTCCAGATCGCTCACCCGAGCGTCGCAACGGGCGTGGCCGAGCACTCGACCTTCGAGCAGGACCCGATCGCGCGGCTGCGCGGCACGTTGGTCACGACGATGGACCTGGTCTTCGGCGACGGCCCGCGGGCAGAGGCGGCCGTGCGCCGGCTCAACTCCGTCCATGCCGGCGTCCGTGGCGAGGGCTATCGAGCGCTCGACCCGGAACTGTTGCTGTGGGTCCAGGTCACCCTCATCAAGTCGAGCGTGGAGGCGTATTCGCGCTGGGTCGGACGGTTAATCGCGAGGGAGGTCGAGCAGTTCTGGCAGGAAGCGCGCTCGGTCGGTGTCCGCCTCGGCATTCCCCTGTCGCTGAGCCCCGCCGACTGGCCGGCGCTGACCGACTACTGGCAGCGGATGCTCGCCGACGACGGACCAATTCACGCCTCAGACACGGGGCGCCGGCTGTCGCCCATGATCCTGCGGCCGCCACTGCCGCTGTTACCGGGCAGGGTTGTCGCTCTGCTGGGGATGCCGGGCATCGCGCTTGTGCCGCCTCGCTTGCGCGAGGAATTCGAGATTCCCTGGAGCGCAAGGGACGACGCGCTTGCCAAGGCGCTCAGCACAGCCGTCAGGGCCTGGACATCGGTCGTGCCTGGGCCGCCACGGTGGATGCCACAGGCACGCGCCGCCTATCGACGGGTCGCGCGACCCGGCGGCAGTATCGAGCGACCGCCGTCGACGCGCAGGACCGATCCGGTCACGTAGCTGGCGTCGTCGCTGAGCAGGAAGCAGATGACGGCGGCGACCTCATCGGCCGTGCCCATCCGGCCCAGCGGCACGTCCGGCCGATCGTGTGGCGGGAACCGTGGCGGGTCGAGGGGCGTGTCGATCGCGCCAGGTTCGACGACGTTGACCCGCACGTCGCCGGCGCCGCCGACAAGCGCCAGTGTCCTGGCGAGTCCCTCGAGGCCTGATTTGGCCGCGGCGTAGCCGGGCGAGCGGAGCGAGCCCTCCAGCGGCCCAACGATCGAGCCGACGAAGACGACCGATCCATTCGCCTCGGACAACGAAGGCATCGCCGCCAGAACCGCGCGATAGGGACCGGTCAGGTCCACGCGCAGCAGCTCTTCCCAGGCCACCTCGTCGTCCCAGCTCGCGTTGGGTGGCAGCCCGGCGGCGCAGACCAGGCCGTTCAGGCGACCATCGGCTCGGACCACGGCCGCTTCGATGACCGTCAAGTCGGCGGCGTCACCAACCACAGCCGTAGCGTCCGCCGGCATGTCGGCGCTCAGATCGATGCCTATGACCATCCAGCCGTCGCGCAGCAATCGCTCGGCAGTGGCTCGGCCGATGCCTGACGCGGCGCCGGTGACTATCGCGGTGCGGTGGTCGTCGCTCATGGCTCGAGGGCCGCGAGCATGTCGATCGCGTCCAGATAGCCGTCGATGCCGCGGCCGATCACCTGGCCGATGACAACGTCCTCGAGCACGAGGAGGTGGCGGAACGGCTCGCGCTTGCTCACGTCGCTGATGTGGACTTCGACGGTGGGCCTGGCGATGCCCTCGATTGCGTCGCGCAGCGCGTAGCTCGTGTGGCCGAAAGCGCCCGGGTTGATCACGACCGCGTCGAAATCAAGGTCCTCGAGGCGGTCGATCAGCGCGCCCTCGTGGTTCGACTGGAAGTCGACCAGCGTGGCGCCGTTCGCCAGCGCATGGGCCTTGGCACGCTCGACCACCTCGAGCAGCGTGGTCGTGCCATATATCTCCGGTTGGCGTTTGCCCAGGCGGCCCAGGTTGGGCCCGTTGAGCAGCAGGATCCTCATGCCGCGATCACCGCCAGCGCGGCGTCGAGCTCCGCATCAGTCACGTCACTGACCTCCACGACTTCGCCGACGGCCATGGGCAGGACCCAGCGCTGTACGCCGTGCACGCGCTTCTTGTCACCGCGCGCGGCCGCGATCACAGCCGATGCGTCGAAACGGCGCGTGAGGGCGAAGCCAAGGGCAGCGAGGACGGCGTCAATTCGTTCGGCGAGCTGGGGCTGCGCGCCACGCTGTTGGCCGATGTGGGCCACGGCGCGCAGGCCCAGCGCAACGGCCGCGCCATGGGCCAGCGCGTAGCCGCTCTCGATCTCCAGCGCGTGTCCGATGGTGTGGCCCAGGTTGAGCTTGCGCCGCTCGCCAGATTCGAATGGATCGCGGTTCACGATGTCGATCTTGACGCGCACAGCGCGCTCCGTGATGGCGAAGGCCGCGGCCGGATCGTCGCCGGTGAGCGCCGCGACGCCGCGCTCCTCGACGAGCTGCCAGAGACTGGTGTCGCCGATGAGGCCGGCCTTGAGGCACTCGGCCATGCCGTCGCGGCGGCGCTCCACGGGCAGCGTCGCGATCACGTCCGCGTCCTGCGCAATCAGCCATGCCGGCCAGAAAGTGCCCACGCCGTTCTTGGCATCCGGCAGGTCTATCGCGACCTTGCCGCCGATCGCCGAGTCGGCCTGGGCGAGCCACGTCGTCGGCACGTTCACGAGCGGCACGCCTCGCCGATGGAGAGCGGCGGCCAGGCCGCCGAGGTCGCCGACTGTGCCGCCACCGATCACGACCAGCGGATCCGAACGCTCCACGTTTTCCGCGCTCAGCCAGGTCAGCAAGCGCCCGAGCTCCGCCATCGACTTGACCTGCTCGCCGCCTTCGAGCTGATACGCGCGACCAGCGCTGCCAATCTCAAATCTGGAGCGTGGATCGACAACATACGCGGGCCGACCGACGATCAATGTGTCAATAACCTCGCGTCGCAGGCCGCGGCCTGACAGCAGCCGGCCGCTTTCGGGACCCATCGAGTGACGTCGCTCGAATGGCAGGTCGAGCAGCGGCCGCCACTTTGCGCGCGAGGCGCCCTGGCTCGCGATCACCGAGTCGGCAATCCCGTCGACAGGACCCGACGAGTCAACGACGGCATCGACCGCCGCATAGACCGCGGCTCGCGCATCCGCAGTCCGTTGTAGGCCGCCCTCGAGATCGCCGCCCAGGAGCGGCCGGGGCGTCGCTGTGTCGGCCCGAAGTCGGACCGCAAGCTGATGGACGGGTGCGTCGAGCCGGACGCGCAAGCCGTGCTCCATCAACATCCACCGATTGAGCGGATCGATAACCGTTCCACCACCGGTCGCGATCACGGCGCCCGGCGTCGCAACTGCAGCAGCGACCGCGGCGCGATCCAGCTCGCGCAAGCGCGGCTCGCCGTCTCGCTCGAGGATCTGGAACGGAGGGCTGCCGGACATGCGCTCGATCTCCCGGTCCGTGTCGATGAAGGGCCGGCCAAGACGAGCGGCAATGCACGCGCCAACGGTTGTCTTGCCCGCGCCGGGCAGACCGGTCAGCACGATGCCGTCAGACATCGGCGCCGTCCCCCAGCTCCGTGACGAGAGCGTCGGCCATGGCCCGCTTGACGTCGTCCGACACCTCGATCTGGAGCCACGCCGCGAGGCTTCGCCAACCTTGTCCGAGCAGCACGCCGGCGCCGCCACGAGCGGGGATTCCGCGCGCGCGTGCTTCGCGTACCAGGCGCGTCGGGCTGGGCCGGTATACGAGGTCAAGCACCGCGAGACCGTCGTGCAGCAAGGAACCCGGCACAGGTGTCTCATCGGCGGACGTGCCGACGGGCGTGGCATTCACAAGAAGATCGGCGTCACCGACGATGTCGGGCAACCGACTCCAGTCTTCGCGCGCGACGAGCACGGTCTCCGCGGCAACTTCCGAAAGTGCGAGCGCGGCGGCCTGAGCGGCGCCCCCGGTGCCCAGGATGACGGCCATGTTTGGCCGCGGCCGGAGAGCGGCGATCTCGTCCGCGATCGCCGGCACGTCCGTGTTGGAACCGAGCAGGCGGCCGCCACGCTTTGTGATCGTGTTCACGGCCCCCGCGCGCGACGCGACTTCGTCGATGCCGTTGAGATGAGCCATCACGTCGCGCTTGTATGGCACCGTCACGTTTGCGCCTATGAAGGCCCGCGAGCGCAGCACTCGCACGGTGGCGCCAAGCCGCTGCTTTTGTATGTCGAACAGCTCGTAGGTGTGGTCGAGTCCCAGCGCGGCGAACCCAGCGGTCTGCATCGCAGGCGAGGCCGAATAGCCGATGTGCTCGCCAATCAGCCGGAACGTGCCCATGGTCAGTGGGGCCGCTTCTCGCGCCGCCGGCGCCGCGCGACGGCGGCGCGCAGGTCGCCGATCGTGTCGCCGCCAAAGCTGGTCAGCAGCGCATCCGCGAGCACCAGGGCGGCCATCGCCTCGCCCACGATCGCCGCGCGGGGCATTATCGCCACGTCGCTGCGCTCGATGTGTGCGCGACCGGCTGAGCCCGTGACGATGTCCACGGAATCGAGCGGCTTGCGCATCGTGGGCACGGGCTTGACCGCGGCACGAATCACGATGGGCATCCCATTGCTCATGCCGCCCTCGATGCCACCGGCGCGGTTCGTTCCGCGCAGCCAACCGTGGCCCTCGGCAAGAACCTCGTCGTGCGTTTCGCTTCCGCGCCGGCCGGCAACGTCGAAACCCGCTCCGATCCCGACTGCCTTGACCGCGGGTATGGCCATGAACGCGCCCGCCAGCGCGCCGTCGAGCCGGGTATCCCACTCGGCCGCGCTCCCGAGGCCAACAGGCAGCCCAGAAGCGACCACGACGAAAGCGCCCCCGATCGAGTCGCCCTCCTCCGTGGCGCGATCGATCTCGCGCATCATCAGCGCCTCCGCGGCGCGGTCGGGGCAGCGCAGCGGGGTCGGATCGGCCAGATCGGCCTCGGGCCAACCCTGAGCGACGCACTCGAGCGTGTCGGGCACTTCTGGAAAAGCGCGAACCGGGCCAACCTGCTCGACGTAGCTCCAGATCTGGACGCCGGCCGTCGCGAGCAGCTGCCGGCACACCGCGCCCGCCAGGACGCGCACGGCCGTCGATCTGGCCGAAGCACGCTCCAGGACATCGCGCACGTCGTCGGTCCCGTACTTGATCGCGCCGGCGAGGTCTGCGTGCCCGGGGCGCGCCAGGGTGACCTGCTGTGGTCGACCGCGCGCGGGCAGCGAATCGGGCGTCATACGGTCCTTCCAATTCTCGAAATCGCGATTCTCGATCCTGAACCCCAGCGGCGAGCCAAGCGTTCGCCCGAAACGCAGCCCACCCATCCAGACGGCCTGGTCCTGCTCAATGAGCATCCGCCGGCCGCTGCCGTAGCCATGCTGCCGGCGACGGAGATCGCGATTGACCTGCTCCGTGGACACGCGCAGGCCGTACGGCAGGCCTTCGAGCACGCCCGAGACGGCGGGGCCATGCGACTCGCCCGCGGTCAACAGTCGCAGGCGTCTCATGATTCGATACCGATCAAACACGCGTCGCGCCAGAAGGTCGGATAGGAGATGGCCACGCACTCCGGGTTGTCGAGCACGACGCTTTCGGCGACGCCCGTCCACGCTGCGACGGCCATGGCCATCGCGATGCGGTGGTCGGCGTGCGTGACGATGGCGGCCGCGAGGGGCCGGCCGGCAGAGATGCGCCAGCCGTCATCCAGCTCTTCAACGTGAGCGCCGATCGCTGTGAGCGCCGCGGACATTGCGGCGATCCGGTCAGACTCCTTGACGCGCAGCTCGGCTGCGCCGCGGACCTCGCTCGTGCCCCGCGCGGCGGCCATCGCGACGGCGAGCAGGGGCAGCTCGTCTATCAGCGGCGCGACATCCGAGCCGGCCAGGGACACTCCGCTCAAGGGCGAACCGCCGCGCACCTCGATGTCTCCGACCTGCTCGCCTGCGCGCTCGTGCGTGACGGTCGCCTCGATTTGCGCACCCATCGCGCGCATGACATCAATGAGTGCCGTCCGGGTCGGATTGAGCGCCACGTCCGTGAGGCGGATGTGGGCGTCGGCGTGGAGTGCCCCGGCCACGATCCACGCCGACGCCGAAGAGAAGTCGCCGGGTACGTCGAGATCGAACGCGCGCAAACCGGCAGGTCCCTTGATCGCAGTCGTCGTGCCGTTCGAATCTGTCAGTCGCGCCACATCGGCACCCAGCGCGTCGAGCATCCGCTCGGTGTGGTCGCGCACGGCGCCCGGAACGATGACCGTTGTCGTGCCGTGCGCCGCGAGTGCCGCGATAGAGATGGCGCCGATCAGCTGGGCACTGGCCACGTTGAGGCGGTGGTCGATGGCGCGCAGCGGACGCCTGCCGCGGACGACCACCGGCGCGTGACCATCGGCAAGGTCGACGTCGGCACCCATCGCGCGCAGCGGATCTGCGACACGCAACATGGGCCGGCCGCTCAACGAAGCGTCGCCGGTCAGGGCGGCCGTGCCTGATCCGCTTGCGAGGGCACCCGCGAGCAGGCGCATCGACGTCCCCGAGTTACCGCAATCGGCGATTCCCTCGCCCAGCCGTCCGATCGAACCCGGCTGCCCGAGCCCTGTCACCTCGACTTCCAGTCCCTCCTCGAGCTCGGTCGCGCGAGCCTGGACTCCCAGGGATTGCAAGGCGCGAAGGGTCGATCGGATGTCATCTCCCGGCGTGCGCAGGGTCACGCGCGACTCGCCCTGCGCGAGTGCAGCGCAGATCAAGGCGCGGTGCGCGATCGACTTGTCCGATGGCACCTTGATCGTTCCGCGCACTCTCGCGGCCGGCCGGAGCGCCCGTGACGCGGCCACGGTCATGCCCGCGTCCGAACCTCGTCATCGCGCTGCTCCAAAGCGCGACGACGTTGCATCTGGCGTGAGGCCTTGACAACGGCAGACAGGACCATCTCGAGCTCTTCGCCGTCGAGCGCGCCACCGGCCGAGCTCCGCGCCCGCGCCAGCAGATCGTGCTCGCGTTGCGCGTCGTGGCCGTGGCCGTTAGTGCCCTTGGCCTGCGAGATGGCCATGGCGATCTGGGCGCGCTCGTCGACGAGGCCCAGGAGCCGCTCGTCGATGGTGTCGATGCGCTCGCGCATGTCCTCGACGCTCGACGGCACGGCGGCAGCGCGCCGGCCGCCGCTCTCCCCGCGACGCAGGTACTCGAGCCGGCGCAGCTCGTCCATCAGCGCCCCGAACTCCGGGAAGGAAAGTGACTGATCGCCGTCGCTGCGCGCATGTGGCGGATCCGGATGGACCTCGATGATCAGCCCGTCGGCGCCGACGGCAGCGGCCGCGAGCGACATGGGCGCAACCAGCGATCGCTTGCCCGTGCCGTGCGACGGATCGACGACAACGGGCAGGTGAGTCATCTCGCGCAGCACAGGGACAGCAGAGAGATCGAGCGTATTGCGCGTGGCGTGCTCGAACGTGCGGATGCCCCGTTCGCACAGGATCACGTTGGCATTGCCGGCGGAGAGCACGTACTCGGCGGCCATCAGCCACTCGTCGATCGTGGCGCCAAAGCCACGCTTCAGGAGCACCGGCGTTCGGCCCTGGCCCGCGGCACGGAGCAGCGTGAAGTTGTGCATGTTGCGCGAGCCGATCTGGATGATGTCGACGTATTCCTCGAACAGCTCCATCTGGCTGGCGTCGGTCATCTCGGAAACGATCGGCAGGCCGGTAGCCGCACGAGCCGTCGCTAGCAGCTTGAGCCCGTCTTCGCCCAGGCCCTGGAACGCGTACGGTGAGGTGCGCGGCTTATAGGCGCCGCCGCGCAGCACGTGCGCGCCTTCGTGCTTCACCAGGCTGGCTGTCTCGATGAGCATCTCGGGCGACTCGACCGAGCATGGGCCGGCCATGACGACCAGCGGGGCGCCGGCGCCGATGGGCACTCCGTCCCGGCCGCCGATCTTGATCCGGGTCCGGTCGCGCTGATGCTCGAGGCTGGCCAGCTTGTGCGGCGCCGTGACGCGGATGGCCTGCTCGACGCCCGGCATCGTGCCCACGTGCGCAACGCGGTCGATGTCGATTCCGACGACGCCGATGATCACGCGCTCCTGGCCCTCACTGACGAAGGTCTCCAGTCCTTCGGCACGGATGAGCGAGCACACGGCATCGATCTGCGCCTTCGGCGCTCCGGCTTTCATCACCACGATCATTTCGCGAGCCCTTTCCGAGTAAACAAAAACGCAGGTGCCTTGCGGCGCCTGCGTTGTGCGGGCACGAGTCATCTTGCTGCCGAGCAATGCTCGGCTGCCTCGCACCCGCTAGACGTAATACCAAAAGAAGTTGGTCATTTGGCCGCGCAGCGTACGCCTTTTCCGGCGCGTGTCAAACGGAGGACAGCGGCGTCAGGTGACGTTGCCCGCCAACTCCTCATATGCAGGTGCGAGTTCGCTCCACCGGGCGTCGTCGTCGTGGCGGCGTTCCCGTCCGGCGATGTGGCCGGCGAGATCTTCAATATGGATCTGGATCCCAGCCCCATACCCAGCCAGCAGATTGAGGGGCATGCCTCGTTCTTCAGCGACCAGAAGTGTTTGCTCGCCCACCGCGGTCAGCTCGATCTCGATCGTCTTCACGTCCTCCTGGTTGAGTCCGTGCTGCAGCAACAGGCGTCTTGGCCGCTCACATGCCTCCACTCTTCCGGTGCCTTCGGATCCCGACGAGAAGAAGTGGAACGTGTACTCACCGCCGACGCGCAGGTCACCACCGACCTCACCGATCCAGCGACGTAGACGATGGGGATCTGTCAGTGCCGACCAAAGGTCATCTATCCCGGTGTCGAAACGGTCCTCCATGCGAACGACGCCCTTGCCATCTGCCGATCGTAGACTGCCCAGGATGCGCAGGCCGTCGGGCCTGTTGGTGAGGTTCGCGGCCATGACCTTATAGGCCGTTGTGAGGGGGGCAATTCGGTCTGTCGCCTCCCGACGTTCCCGACCGGCAACGTAGTCGCCGAGGTCTTCGAGCTCGATCTGACTGCCCGCCCCATAGCCGTAGAGCAGCTCAGGCGGTAGACCCGTATGAACTGCGACGAGCACCGTCTGATTCGCGTCCGCGGTCAGGGTCACCTCTATTGCGTCCTCTGTGGGCTGGTCGGGCTCCTTCGACACAATCACGAATTTGTGCGGAGGTTCGCAAACATCGATTCGGCCCATGCCTTCCCAGCCGCTGGCAAAGAGCCGCGCGTGGAAGCTGCCGCCCAGGCGGAGATCTCCTTCGACGTCGCCGTACCACCGCGCCAAACGAGCGGGATCCGTCAGGGCGTTCCAGAGGTCGTCGATGTCAGTGTCAAATCGGTCTTCCAGGCGGACCACTCCTCTGCCCGCGGCTGACCCGAGAGTGCCGAGGATGCGGATATCGCCGGCTGTGTTGGTCGTCATCTCGTAAGCCTCCGTTCGCGTTTTCCACGCGCGATCTCAGTGTGCAGGGCATCAAGCCGCTGCTCCCATAAGGCCCGGTACGGGCCGAGCCATTCATCGACCTGGGCCAAAGGCTCGAGGCGGAGGGTGTAGATCCGTCTCTGCGCGTCTTGACGCACATCGACGAGCCCCGCCTCGCGAAGAACCCGTAGGTGGCGCGACACACCGGGACGAGCAATAGGCAGCACTGCCGCAAGTTCACCCGCTGTCGCTGGTCCGTCGGCCAATGTCTTCAGCAGCGTCAGCCGGCTTTCGTCGGCCAGCGCTTGCAGAACGGCTTCCATGCGACGGAGTGTACCCCATTGGTTACGTACCTGTCCAGGTACATACAGGCGTTCCATGAGGTGCGCTTGACGGGATGGCGAAACGCGGCCAGACTTCAGCCGACATCACGAATACGTGGGCTGTGATCGGGACGAGTAGTCGACGATCTGCCAGAACAGAGACCCGGCGGTTGGTGCAAGCCCGGGCTGGCGACGCGATGAATGGACCTGTGAGCCTCCGGACCGAACGGCTGCCAGCGGCGGTCAAGTAGACTCCGGCGCAGAGCGCCAGCGATACAGGGCAGCGCCAGTCGGGAGACAACTCCCCGCCGGTCACAGAGTGCGGCACAGCCGAATGAGGGTGGCACCGCGGAAGGCACGACCTTTCGTCCCAGGGACGATGGGTCGTTTTGATTCTGCGGAGCGAACACAGTGGCCGAACTCACCGAAGAGCCGATCTCATTGGCACAGGCGCAGCGCCTCGCCACCTCCTACGACACTGTGCTGCTGCGCGCCACGCGCGATGCCGATCTCGAGACACCCATCGGCGCCTTCCTGGCACTGGACGACGGCTCGCCCGCCTATCTGCTCGAGTCCGTTGAGGGCGGCGAGCGCCTCGGCCGATATTCGTTCCTGGGCATCCTGCCTCGCCGCCTGCTTGAAGTGCGCCATGGCAAGGCGATCACCCGAACACGTCCGGTCGGAGTCGAGCACGCGACCGAGCTCGCGGCCGAGGTAGCCCCGGCTCCTGACCCACTCGACGCACTGCGCCGCTTCATGCCGCGGCGAAGAGTGGCGCCCCTGACCGGACATGCCGCGCTTCACCGGTGGCGCGGTCGGGACGCTGGCCTATGACGCGGTCAGCGCATTCGAGCCCACGGTTGCGCTGCCCGCGACGGACCCGGTAGGCGTTCCTGTCGCGGCGTTCATGGAGACGGACCTGGTCATCGTCATCGACCACCTGACGCACACCATGTCCGCGATCGCCGCGCTCCATTCGTCCGCTCCCGACTTCGAAGCCCGCTACCGCATCGCCGAACGCGGCGTGCTCGATGCGCTCGAGCGCACCGCCTCCGCGGGCGGACGAACGAGAAACAATGGACCCAGAGGCGGCGGCACCGGCGGCCCCATGACAACCAGCCTGGATCGCGGCGAATACATCGCAGCCGTCGAGACCGCCAAGGAGCACATCGTCGGCGGCGACATCGTCCAGGTCGTGCTCGCCCGAAGGCAGTCGGTGAGTGCAGGCGGCACCGGTGGGCTGGATCTGTACCGCGCGCTGCGCAGGGTCAGCCCGAGTCCTTATCTCTTCTTCGTGCGCATGCCCGATTTCGAAGTCGTGGGCGCCAGCCCGGAACTCCTCCTCCGGGTCGAGCACGACAGGCTCCTTACCCATCCCATCGCCGGCACGCGTCCGCGTGGCGCCACGGACGCTGCCGACGATGAGCTTGCCGCCGAACTTCTCGCCGATCGCAAGGAGCGCGCCGAGCACGTCATGCTCGTGGACCTCGCGCGCAACGACGTCGGGCGGGTGGCCAAGCCGGGATCGGTGGCCGTGTCGCGCTACATGCAGGTAGAGCGCTTCAGCCACGTCCAGCACATCGTCAGCCACGTCGAGGGCGAGCTGCGACCGGGCCGTGATGCGCTCGACGCCCTGAGGGCAGTCTTCCCGGCGGGCACCTTGAGCGGTGCGCCCAAGGTGCGCGCGATGCAGCTCATCGCACAGCTCGAGCGGGAACGCCGCGGCGTGTACGGCGGGGCGGTCGGCTACCTGGGCTATGACGGCTCGCTCGACACGGCGATCGCAATACGCAGCGCAGTCCTGTCCGGCGGCCAGATCCACCTTCACAGCGGCGCCGGCATCGTCGCCGGCAGCGTCCCCGAGAAGGAATTCGAAGAGACCGAGCACAAGTCGGCGGCCATCAGGCGAGCCATCGAGATGGCGACCGAGGGAGCGAAGCAAGCCGAAATCGCTGCCCAACCGCAACCCCCGGCCGCGCTCGTCGCCGGGAGGTACAAGTGATCCTGGTCATCGATAACTACGACTCGTTCACGTACAACCTCGTCCAGGCGCTCGAAGCTGCGGAAGCCGACGTGCGCGTCGTGCGCAACGACGAGATCACGGCCGCCGAGCTCACCGCGCTCGCCGACGACGACGCGCGACCGCTGCGCGGGATCCTCGTCTCGCCTGGTCCTGGCAGGCCGGAGGATTCGGGCGCTTCGATGGCAGCAGTCCATCTCGCCCGCGAGCGTGGCCTGCCACTCCTGGGTGTGTGCCTGGGCATGCAGGCGGTCGCGGCTTCGTTCGGTGCGAGTGTCGTGCGCGCTCCGACGCTCGTGCACGGCGAGGCATCGAGCGTCCGACATGACGCCAAGGGCTATCTCGCGAGCATGCCCCTGCCCTTCCCCGCGGCGCGCTACCACTCGCTATGCGTCGACGCCGGGACGCTGCCCGCGGAGATGGTCGTCAGCGCGCTCGCCGACGACGGTGTGGTCATGGGCATCCGCCACAGGACGCTGCCGATCGAGGGCGTCCAGTTCCACCCCGAATCCGTCCTGACGCCTGATGGTCCGCGGATCCTTGCTCGCTTCCTGCGCCGATGCGAGGAAGGCACACCGGAGATCCTCGAGTCGCGCCGCGATTTCTGCTTCAAGGGTGTCGCGGCATGACCGACGCTGTGAAGTTCGCGATTGCCCGCGTCATGGACGGTGACACCCTGGGCACCCACGCGGCGCATGCCGCCATGGCCCAGGTCATGGACGGCGAGGCGACCCCCGCACAGCTGGGTGGGCTGCTCCTGGCGCTGCGTCAACGTGGCGAGACGGTCGACGAGCTGACCGGTTTCGCGCTGGCGATGCGCGAGCGGGTCTTGAAGGTCCAAGCGCCCGACGGGGCGATCGACACGTGCGGCACGGGCGGCGACGGCTCCAACACGTTCAACATCTCGACCGCCGCAGCGCTCGTTGTTGCCGCGGCCGGCGTGACCGTTGCGAAGCACGGCAACCGAGCGATGAGCTCTGCGACCGGATCTGCGGACGTTCTGGAAGCTCTCGGCATCCCGATCGACCTGACACCCGATGGGGCCACCCAAACGCTGGCCACGGACGGCTTCGCATTCCTCTTCGCACCGAGCTACCACCCGGCGATGCGCCACGCTGGACCAGTAAGGCGCGAGCTCGGAGTGCCCACAGCGTTCAACCTGCTCGGCCCGATGACCAACCCAGCCGGCGTACGGCGCCAGGTGATCGGCGTCGCCGATCCGAAAGCCGCGGCCAAGGTCGCGCACGTTCTCCATCGCCTGGGATCCGAGCGCAGCCTGGTCGTCCACGGCGACGGGGTCGACGAGCTGCCTCTCGATGGCACGGGCGTGATGTACGACGTCTCTCCTGCCGGCGTGCGCAAGGTGCGCGTCAACAGCTCGTCGCTGGGTCTGGCCATTGCGGCGAGCTCCGAGCTGCGCGGAGGTGACGCGGCACAGAACGCGCGAATCGTCGAGGGCGTGCTCAGCGACGCACTGGGACCGCACCGTGACGTCGTGCTTCTCAACGCCGGCGCGGCGCTGCTCGCGGCGGGACGCGCGCGGACGTTGCGTGACGGTGTGCGAATGGCCGCCCTGACGATCGATTCGGGCCGCGCGCGGGCGCTGCTCGCCAGGCTCCGCCAGCCGCGCGAGGCCTCAGATCAGGCAAGTGCCGCATGACAGTCGCGGTCACAGGACGGAGCATCGTCCACGAGATAGCGGCTCGACGGGCAGCCGATCTGGCCGCCGAGACCGCGGTACGACGCTCGGGCGCTCGCGAAGCGGGCTCGGCGTCCGCGCCACGGCCGTTGCTGCCTTCACTCGCGCGACCGGGCCTGCATGTGATCGCCGAGGTCAAGCGCAGCTCGCCCTCGGTTGGCGAGCTCGCAGCCAACGACGACGTCGTCGCGCGAGCACGGGCCTACGAGCGAGGCGGGGCCGCGGCGATCTCCGTCTTGTGCGAGCCACATTGGTTCAACGGCTCGCTCGACGATCTGCGCGCCGTCCGCGCCGCGGTCCGCGTTCCGATCCTGGCCAAGGACTTCGTCGTGTCCGCGGCGCAGCTGGCACTGCTGCGCGAGTCGGGGGCGGACGTGGTCCTGCTTCTCGCGGTGCTGCATCGATCGCGCGAGCTGCGCGCGCTCGTCCGCGAGGCCAGGTCACTTGGGCTCGAGCCGTTTGTCGAAGCGCACGACGCACGTGAGCTGGATCGGGCCGTGGCCAGCGACGCTCTCATGATCGGCATCAACAACCGCGATCTGCGCACCTTGAAGGTGGACGTCAGGCGCGCCGAGCGGCTGCGCGAATCGGTACCTGACGATCGTTTGATCGTCGCCGAATCGGGTGTCCGCGACACGTCCACGATCGTTCGCTGGCGTGCGCTTGGTTTCGACGCGGCGCTCATCGGCGAGGCTCTGATGCGCTCGCCCGAACCGCGGGCGACGACGGCGGCCTTCGTCGCGGCGGGCAGGGTTCCGGCCGATATCGCCGCCGCCGATCGGGCGCCCGAGACCAAGATCTGCGGCATCGTCGACGAGGACGGCGTACGGGCGGCGAGCGCGGCTGGTGCCGACTACATCGGTTTGAATCTCGTTGCGGGGACGCCGCGAGCCCTGGAGGTTGAACGCGCCGCCGCGCTCGCTGCCCACGCACGGTCGATGCCTCAGCCGCCGCGCATCGTCCTCGTCGTCGCCGACGCAGCTCCACACGAGCTGGCCGCGTGGACGGCCGCGATCGACCCGGACATCGTCCAGCTGTCCGGCTACGAGCAGGCCGATGCCGCGTTGGTCGGTGCGTCGGGCCGGCCGACATGGAAGGTCGTCCGCGCCGGTGCAGACGACTCATCTGCGCTCGCGGATGCCAGGCGTTGGCGAGCAGCAGGTGTCGAGCGTGTAGTCGTGGATGCCTCGCACGCCAACATGCTCGGCGGCACAGGCCATCTCGCACATAGAGGCGCCGCGGCGGCGATAGCCAACGAGATGCCGGTGATGCTCGCCGGCGGGCTGCGCCCGCACAACGTGGCGCAGGCCGTCCGCGAGGTGCCTGCCATAGGCGTCGACGTCGCGTCCGGCGTCGAGATCAAAGGCACCAGGCCGCCGCGCAAGGATCCGCTGGCAGTTGCACTCTTCATCAAGCGTGCACAGGCCGCGCGCTCCGACCTGCCTGTGACGCCGAGCCGCCCGCAGCCGGCGAACGAGGGACTGCTGGCAGCCGACGAGCACGGCCGCTGGGGATCGAGCCGCGACCTGGGCGGTCGGTACGTGCCCGAGACGCTGATGTCGGCGCTGATCGAGCTTGAGCAGACCTACAACCAGGTCCGACTCGACCCAACTTTCTGGGCCGAGCTGCGCGAGCTGCAGACCGGCTTTGCCGGCCGGCCAACGCCGCTCTATCGCGCGGATCGCCTCGCGGCCACGATCAATCCCGACGTACGCATCTACCTCAAGCGCGAGGACCTGGCGCACACGGGCGCGCACAAGATCAACAACGTGCTTGGCCAGGGCCTGCTTGCGCGCCGCTTGGGCAAAACCAGGCTCATCGCCGAGACCGGCGCCGGCCAGCACGGTGTCGCCACAGCAACCGTGGCGGCGCGGCTCGGGGTGCCGTGCGTCGTGTACATGGGTGCGCGCGACATCGAGCGCCAGATGCCCAACGTGCTGCGGATGAACACGCTCGGTGCAGAGGTGCGCTCCGTGGAGTCCGGCTCCGCAACCCTCAAGGACGCGATAAATGAAGCCATGCGCGACTGGGTCACGAACGTCGCCGACACGTACTACCTGCTTGGCTCGGCGATGGGTCCGCACCCGTATCCCACGATCGTGCGCGACTTCCAGCGCGTGATCGGAGACGAGACTGCGGCCCAGATCACTGGCGTGGAGGGTCGCCTGCCCGATCTCGTGGTCGCCTGCGTGGGCGGTGGCTCGAACGCAATAGGTCTGTTCAGCCGTTTCATCGGTGAGCGTTCCGTCCGATTGGTGGCAGTTGAGGCCGCGGGCGACGGCATCGCCACGGGCCACCACGCGGCCGCACTGGCGGCCGGCAGCCTGGGCATCATCCACGGCGCGCGGACCATGATGCTCCAGGACTCGGACGGCCAGGTGGAAGAGGCGCATTCCATCTCCGCAGGGCTCGACTATCCCGGCGTGGGACCGCAGCTTGCTGCCCTGGCGTTGGACGGCAGAATGGAGCTGGCCGACTCGACCGACACGCAGGCGCTCGACGCGATGCGTCTCCTGGCGCGGTGCGAGGGGATACTGCCCGCGCTCGAGCCGGCCCACGCGCTAGCGGCTCTGCCGCGGCTGCTCGCGGGCGCTTCGCCCGGAACGCTGGTCGTCGTCGGCCTGTCCGGCCGCGGCGACAAGGACCTGGGCCACCTGAGCCCGGTGGTGGCGCCGCGATGACGCGCGACACACTCGGTTCGCGGCGCATCGGCGCGGCCTTCGCGGCGGCCCGCGCAGCGGGCCGCATCGCGTTCGTGCCCTATGTCGTGGCCGGCTATCCGGACATGGCCACTTCCGAGAGGCTCGCCCTCGCCGCGCTCGACACGGGAGCGGACCTGCTCGAGATCGGCCTGCCCTACTCGGATCCGCTGGCCGACGGTGTCACCCTCCAGCGCGCCAGCACGGCGGCACTCGCTGCCGGAGCCGGTTTCGACGCTTCGCTCGATATGGTCGAACACGTGGCGCGGGCACGATCGGACAAGCCCGTGCTGGTCATGGGCTACGCCAACCAGTTTCTCGGCCCGCGTGGCGCCGGCGCGATCGCCGCGCGGCTGGGCACGGCCGGCGCCGCCGGCGCGATCGTGGCCGACCTGCCGCCTGACGAGAGCGAGCCACTCGAAGCGGCCTTCGACGGGCAAGGACTCGCGCTCGTCTACCTCGTTGCGCCGACATCGTCTCCGGAACGCGTCGCCTTGATCGGACGACGCGCCGGAGGTTTCCTCTACTGCGTGTCACTCGCAGGCGTCACCGGTGCGCGCTCGCGCGGCCCGTCGAACATCAGCGCGCTCGTGCATGGCGCGAAGATGAGCACAGCGCTGCACGTGGCCGTCGGGTTTGGTGTCAGCCGACCCGGGCACGTCCAGGCAGTGGCAAGAGCCGGCGCCGACGGGGTGATCGTGGGCTCGGCGCTGATCGACGCACTCGGCCCGGACGGCCGCGACGAGGCGGCATTTGCCGAGCTGAGCGCGACGCTGGCCCGCGCCACCGCGCGGGCCAGCTCAGCGGCCTGACCCTTCAGACGCGCGCGGCGAGACTCTCGATGACCTCGTCGAGCCGGTCGTAGGTTTCGCGCGCGCCGCCCTCCATGCCGTTCGCGACATTGGCATCGCGATCGGCAACGGATGGGAACAGCGCAATCGCCGTCATCAGCGTCCTGCCGTCACGCTCCTCGAGCGTCGCCGTTTCTAGCCCGACATGGCCGGGCATGCCTTCCCACTCGTTCGTCTGAATGATGCGGTCCGGCGTGACCTCGTGGTAGACGCCGTGGAACCCGGTCTCAAACTCGGGGCTGCGGTTGATGAAGCGCCATTTGCCGCCCGGCCGCGCCTCCATCTCGTCGACGATCGTCTCGTACGCGCGCGGACCCCACCAGCTGGGTATGAGCGCGGGGTCCGTCAGTGCCCGAAAGACGATCTCGCGTGGCGCATCGAACTCACGCTTGAAGACGATGTCCTGCTTGCCTGGCTCGATGATGATCTCTGTGTCACCCATTTCGTGCATCTCCTTCGGTTGATGTCTGCAGCTTCTTGATCTCTGCCTCCAGCCGATCCATTCGGTCGGTGGCCAGGTCGCGGTATTGCTGGATCCATGACGAAGCCGCGTTGAGCGGCGCCGGATCCAGGCGGCTCGGACGCCACTGCGCTTCACGGCCGCGCTTGATCAAGCCGGCCCGTTCGAGCACTTTCAGGTGCTTCGAGATCGCCTGAGTGCTCATCGCGTATGGCTCGGCGATCTCGTTCACCGTCAACTCGCCGTCCGCCAGTCGAGCGAGGATGGCGCGCCGGGTCGGGTCGGCCAGAGCGGCGAACGTCTGGCTCAGCGCGTCCTCGGAAGCGGGACCCTCGTTGGCGTCGGTCACATCGGCTTCTCCTGCACAGCCCAGCTGTTGCCGTCGGGGTCCCGAAAGAAGAAGAACGTGTTCCACGGCCCGCCAGGTCCGGACGTCTGGACGCCATCCTCGAAATGGACGATCTCGCTTGTCTCGACGCCACGGCCGACGAGCTCGTCGCGCGCCGCGACGGCGTCCGAGACAACCAGCTGCAGTCCGGGCGTCAAGCCGGTGCCGATGACGACCGAGCACGCGGAACCGTGCGGGGTGAGCTGCACGTTGCGGAAATCTGGGCTGGGCTGGTTGTCGACATCGACGTTGAAACCGAGCTTTTCGGCATAGAACTGCTTGGCGCGGTCGACGTCGGCGACCGGCACGACGGCCACTTCGAGCTTCCAATCCACGGTCATATCTCCAACCATGAGGTTTATCAACTGCGTGGTTGAGTATGAGGCCGGCCGCTGTCGCGTGTCAAGGCGTAGATACAATCCGCGCGAGCTTCCGAGGAGACCTTTACTTGCCCACCACAGATCTATCGCATCGTGCCGTCGTCACCGGCCTCGGCGCGGTCACGCCGATCGGCAACGACCAGCCGACTTTCTGGCGCAACCTCGTCGCCGGCAAGAGCGGAGTCGGCCCGATCACGCGCTTTGACCCGACAGGTTTCGATGTACGCATCGCGGCCGAGGTCAAGGACTTCGACCCCGCGACGGTCATGGACCGCAAGATGGCGCGGCGCATGAGCCGCTTCATCCACCTCGCGATGGGTGCGGGCAAGGAAGCTATCGCCGACTCCGGACTCGACTTCAGCACCTGGACGCCCGAGCAGCGCGACCGCGTTTCCGTCGCCATCAACACCGGCGGCGGCGGGATCGAACAGGTCGTCATCGGCCAGGAGACACTCGAGACAAGGGGGCCCGGGCAGGTCAGCCCGTTCGCGTTTCCGGCCCTGTCCGCGTCGATGGCCGCGTGCCAGCTGTCGATGGAGTTCGGACTCACCGGACCGGTCATCACGCAATCCGCAGCGTGCGCGACCTCGATCATCTGCTTCAGCGACGCGTTGCGCATGATCCAGCGCGGCGAAGTCGATGTCGTCGTCGCCGGCGGCACCGAGGCGCCACTGCTGGCGATGGGCTTCGCGGCGCTGGGCAACATGCACGCGCTGTCGCGGCGCAATGACGATCCCGAGCACGCGTCGCGGCCGTTCGACAAGAATCGCGACGGCTTCGTATACGGCGAGGGCGCTGGGGTCGTGATCATCGAGTCGGCCGAGCACGCCCTCGCCCGCGGCGCGACGATCCAGGCTGAGCTGATCGGCGCAGGGCTTACCGCTGACGCGTTCCATATCTCAGCGCCCGAGCCGACCGGACGTGGGGCATGCATGGCCATGACCAAGGCGCTGCGGGACGCGGACGTCGCACCCGACGAGATCGATTACATCGCCGCGCACGGAACGAGCACACCACTCAACGATGTGACCGAGACACGTGCCATCAAGGGCGCGTTCGGCGCGCACGCGCACAAGGTCGCGATCAGCTCGACCAAGTCGATGGTCGGCCACACGATCGGCGCGGCGGGGGTGATCAACGCTCTCGCGGCCATCGGAGCGATCCGCGATGGCATCATCCCGCCGACTGCCAACTACGAGGAAGCCGACCTGCCCGAGCTGGACCTGGACTATGTCCCCCAGACGGCGCGCCAGGCGAAGGTCGACACGGCGATCATCAATGGCTTTGGCTTCGGCGGCCAGAACGCCGTAGCCGTGTTCCGTCGCTTCGAGGTCTGACCCGGCAGAGCTGGTCCAGGCGGGGAGTTCGGCTGCTTCTGAAATGAGCTCGACACGCCTGCCAGAAGTCTTGCGTATCGCCGACTTCCGCTTCCTGCTCGTGACGCGCTTCACGGCCTGGTTCGTGATGAGCGCGCTGACCGTCGTGGTTGGCTACCAGGTCTACCTGCTCACGGGCGATCCCCTGGCGCTGGGACTGCTCGGGCTCGTCGAGGCGGTACCTGCCCTTTCCCTGTCGCTCTTCGGCGGTCACCTGGCTGACCGACGCGACCGGCGCACGATCTACGCCGTCTGCCAGCTGGTGACCGCCGGATCGATCCTTGCGCTGGCGTGGCTGTCGGTCGATCCGACGCGTTTCGGGCTGGCTGGCATCTTCGCCGTCATCTTCGTGACCGGCATTGCCTCGGGCTTCATGCGGCCGGCCAGCACGGCGTTCGAGGCGCAGGTCATCCCGATCGAGCACATGACGCGTGGCGCGTCGATATCGAGTGGGACCGGGCAGATGGGCGGCATCATCGGTCCGGCCGTCGGTGGCTTCCTGTACGCCATCGTCGGCGTCACCGCGACGTACGTTGTACTCGCCGTCCTCCTCGTGGTCAGCGTCGCGGCCATCCTGCTCATCGCGCCAAAGCCGATGCCCATCGTTGCTCGCGCGGAGAGTCTTCGTGAAAGTCTGGCCAGCGGCGTTCGCTTCGTGCGCCGCTCACCCGTCCTCCTTGGCGGCATGTCCCTGGATCTGTTCGCGGTGCTGTTCGGGGGCGCGATGGCGATGCTGCCCATCTTTGCCAGCGACATCCTTCAGGTTGGCCCGGGAGGACTTGGGCTGATGCGCACCGCGCCATCGATCGGGGCGCTGCTTGCGATGAGCCTCGCGGCGTGGCGTCCACCGCGCGCCCGAGCCGGCATGACGCTGCTTGCCTGCGTCGCCGGCTTCGGCGTGTCGATCATCGTCTTCGCCCTGTCGCGTAACTTTGCCCTGTCGCTCTTCGCCTTGTTCATGACCGGCGCCACGGACGGCGTCAGCGTCGTCATCCGCCAGGTGATCACGCGCGCGGCATCGCCTGAGCACCTGCGTGCCCGTATCGCGTCGGTCGAATACCTCTTCATCGGCGCGTCGAACGAGATAGGCGCGTTCGAGAGCGGCGTCGCGGCGCGCCTCCTGGGCGTCGTGCCGAGCGTCGCGCTGGGCGGCGTGGTGACGCTCGGCGTCGTGGGCGTCGTCGCGCTCTTCGTGCCCCAGCTGCGACGGCTCGACCTGGGCCAGCCGCTGCTGCCGGAAGAGGAGCTGATGACCGCGTCGGCGGACGCCCTTTCGAGCGTGTCGACGACACCATTTCAATAGGTTTCGACAACTTCCGGCCGATCGGTCGATTGGGCAACGTCGACCGTCTCCGGACCGACGACTTTCGATATGGATTCGAAATTCGCTACCTGATTGATGGGTAGCACCCGGTCGGGATGCGTTTCCGCCAGGCAGCCGCCGATTGGTTTTCGAAAACGGTCGCAGCCGACTCGCAGATTGCGTCTAGCGGCGTGGGATCGGGCGCGCCTCGTAGGCCTCGAACATGGCGAGCAGGTCGTCCGGGACACGCACGACCTTGTTGCGTTCCAGGTCGAACATGACCTGAACGGTTTCGCCGTCCCCGACAACGCGCGCCGGTGCGACCACTGACTCGTCAGCGCGGATGCGGTACTCGAGACCAAAGGACGTCCGGCTGGCCCACGCGAAACGGCAGCCGACGAGCAGCGTCTCACCGAAGAACGACGGCGCGCGGTACGAGATGCGCGCCTCGGCAATGACGAACATATCGGCCATGCCGCGCGCGCCGGTCATGAACGGCTGCCCGGCAACCTTGGCGTAGTAGCCGGCGCGCGCCGCCTCGAAGTAGGACAGATAGACCGCGTTGTTGACGTGGCCGAACGCGTCCGTGTCGACGAACCGGACCTCGATCGGATGCTCGTAGGTGAAGTCGCCTGTGATCTGCTCGCCCCGCCGTGCCACGCGCGGATGCTACTTCGGCGCCGGCCCCAACCAGAACATCGTGCTTTTCAGGCCGGCGCCGGACAGCCGCTGGTTGTTGTAGACGCCCTTGAAGACCGGGCCGGACACGTACGTCGTACGCGAGCTGCCGATGATCGTCACGCGGTAGATGCGCCCCGAGACGCCGCGCTCGAACTTGATCTCGAGCAACGTGCCGACACTGGTCCGCGAATCGCCAGACAGCATCTGGCTCAGCTGCGCCCAGGTGAACGTGTCGGTCTGCCACGCGAAGTGGGGCGCGTTGGCGTCGTACGCAACGCCATTGGCGTCGTAGTCGGGCACGCCGCGCAGGTACGGGATGGGACCGGCGATGACCTTGCCGTTGTTGCCCACCCACGCGTACTCGTTGTTCTCCGTATAGCCCCCACCGACCGTGAAGAAGAAGGTGTTGGCCGGCTGGCCGTTGTACATGACGACCTCGTTGGCCGTGTCATCGATCGCGGCGTTCGAGCGAGGATGCTCAATGTTCACTCCGCCGTAGACCTGGTTGCCCGCCGTTGGCACGACGTCGTAGTCGCGATCGGGTCGCAGCCGGACGAAGGCATACCCACGTGACGCCACGACCTGCGCCTTGACCGCCTCAACGGGCCACAGCGGCGGCATCTCCGCCGGCACCACGCCCTTCAGGTAGTCGTTCATGGAAACGGTGTTTACGCACTCAACGCCGCTGCCACTGACCAGCAGGCGCATCGTGCCGCGATAGAGCGTGTACTTGGGCAGGCTGTCGCGCCACTTCATCTCGAGCCGCGTCGTGTCATCGCTGGGCTTCAGCGTCAGGTCGGTGGTAAGCGTGGACGTGAGCAGAGCCCCGCTCGAGTCGTACACGTCGGCCTCCCAGCCGTTCGAGCCTTGGCTGAGCTCGACATAGCTGTCCTGCGGAAAGACGCGCTGCTTGCCCGAGCCATCGACGAAGGCGCTGCTTTGCCAGCCACCGTCGCGCGCGGTGATGCGTGCCGGCGAGCTCTTCGTCGGGACGTGCGATGTTGCCAGCTTGACCCGAACCACGGTGTGCGGATCGATCGTGCCCAGCGTCGTATCGCTGTAGTAGTGGGCGAGGATCTGATCGTAGGTCTGGCCGGCTTTGGCCCGCCCGAGGGCGCCGTACTGGGACATGCCCACGCCGTGATCGGTCCCGCGGCCGTTGATGTAGAGCGAGCCCGACGTCTGGGTCACGTCGTCTTCGTTGGGTGTTGGCGTTGGGGTTGAGCGAGGCGTCGAGGTCGGCGTGGAAGTGGGCGTGGGCGTGGGGGTGGGCGTTGCCTTGGGCGTGGGCGTCGGCGTGTGTGAAGGCGTCGGGCTCGGAGTCGGAGTGGGTGTCGGTGTGGAACCACCGCCAGAGCCGTCGGCGAAGGTTACGTCCAGTCGTGGCGGGGACGTGCCCTCGCGTGACCAGAACAGCACTCCGTCGTCATTTGTCGTCGCGACGCGCACTGACAGGTGATCAGAGTCGATCTTGCCCGATGGGTACGCCGCGGTGATGTCGATGCCGATCGTTCCGGGTGGTATCGATCCCGCGATGGTCGTGATCAACGACCCGGGCGAGGGGCGCGTGGTCCAGGTGACCGAGCCCTCCGACCACGCGTCGTTCATGCGATAGAAGCTGAGGCCGCCGCCTGCGCTGTCCTTGGTCGTGAGCCAGAGGAGAACGTGATCGACCGACTGCCCAACCGAAGCGGACGTGTCGAACGAGAGGTATGCCTCGGCGATGGGCGAGCCGTCGGCGGCCAGGGTCTTGACCGAGCCGTAGTTGGCATCGGGTGTCTGCGGCGTCACGTAGGCGTCGGCTACGCTGAGCGGCTGCGACGCCTGGGAGTGCTCGGTCGAGGTGCGGACGAGCTGCGCGCCGGTGGGGGTCTCGCGTGACGAGAAACGGACATCCGTGTTCGCCGCGTTTGTGAGGCGGAGCGAAATCGCGTTGCCCTCGATCAAGCCGTCCGGGAAGAACGGCGTCAGGTTGAAGTGAACGCCGCTCGAGTCACCGATCGCTGCAGCCGATGCATCGCCCAAAGCCGCAGGGCGTGACTTCCAGGTCAGGCCCGACTCACGCCAGCCGCCCTGGACCTGGCTTATCACCAGCGTCGAAGGATCGCCTGTCACGCCGTACAGGTGAAGCGTGAGACCTGAAGCATCGCTTCCATCCCAAGCCGCGACCTTGAACCGAAGATATGACTCGGCCGAGTCTGACTGGGCGTGAAGCTGGGGAGCCTGGCCGTAGTTCCGTGACTGATTGGCGGCATTGACCCAGCCATCGGCGACAGGCGTCAGGTGCGTGGCATCGGCAGCGAAGACAGGCGAGACCAATGTCGGGGTGATTGTCGCGAGCGCAAGAAGAGTGGCCGCCACGAAGAGGCGGCCAAGGTATCGAGACGCCAAATGACCCTCCGGCTGGCCGACGGCGACGGGTTGAGCTTGGGCGCCGCGGCCGAGTTGATGCCTCGAAATTAGTGCTCGAAAGCAACGCCGGCGAGGCCACCTAGGTCATGTCCCGAACGGTACGACCGTCACGCTCGACGGGAGCTCAGGAAGTGCTCGCGGGCACCGGCTGGATGTAGAACAGGAGGCTCTTGAGGGTGCCACCGGCGGGTCGATTCGCGTTGAAGACGTTCTCGAACTTCCCGCCGTAGAGCGCCTTTACCCCGTTGCTGCCCTCGAGAACCACCTGATAGGCGCGTCCCGAAACGCCGCGGTTGTAGGTGATGCTGTAGATGTCGCCAACATCCGTGGCGGGGTCGGCAGCGAAGATCGCGGACAGGTCGGCCATCGAGAACTGGCCCGTCTGCCAGTCATAGCTGGGCGCCGCCTGGTCGTAGGGGACTCCGTTCGCATCCACGTCGGGCTTTCCGCGCAGGTAGGCAGTCACGTAGCCGGGGTCACCGTTGTTCTTGGTGAAGACGTACTCGCCATTCTCTGTGTAGCCGCCGGCACAGCTGTGGAAGACGGCACTGATCACCTTGCCGTTGTATGTCAGCACGATGTTGGCCGTGTCGACGATTGCGCTGTCGCTGGCCGGGTATTCGTGGTGGTAGCCACCGTAGACCTGGTTTACCGCGGTCGGCTGGATATCCCAGGCCTTGCTGGGCTTGATGTGCGACCAGGCGTAAGTCCGGGCCGCCACGGCCTGCGCCTTGACCGCCTCGGTCGGCCACGTCGCCGGCATCTCCGCCGGGACGACGCCGCGCAGGTAGCTTTCGAGCGGGAGGATGTTGATCGTCTGAAGCCCTGTCGATGTGACGAGCAGGCGCATCGAGCCGCGGTATTCCTTGTACTTGGCCAGCTCGTCGCGGTAGGTCATGTACAGAACCCCGGTCGTGGGGTCGACCGGGTCGACGAGGAGATCGTCGGTGGGGGCAGTGGCCAGGACATTGCCCTGGGCGTCGTAGGCGGTGGCCATCCAACCGGTCGTGGGGATCGTCGCGGAGCTGAGCCCCTGGATGGGCATGGCCACCACCGATGTTGGCGTATCTGTCGGCGTCGGGGTCGGTGTGTCGGTTGGCGTCGGGGTCGGCGCGTCCGTCGGCGTCGGCGCGGGGGTCGGCTGGCTGCCGCATGGATCCGGGGTCGGGGTAGGAGTGGGCGTGGGAGTCGGCGTCGGGGTCGGTGTTGCAGTCGGTCTGGGCGTCGCTGTTGGCGTCGCTGTTGGGGTAGGAGTTGGGTCGGGAGTGGGCGTCGGGGATGGTGACGGCGGCCACATCTCGACATAGCTGCCCTGCGGGAAAACCATCCCCGGGAAGGCAGAGCTCTGCCAGCCACCTATGTATGCCGTGATCCGAGCCGGCTTGGCCGCCGTTGGCATGAACGAGTCGCTCAGGCGCACCCTGATCGGGGTCGATCCATCAATCGTCGTAAAGGCCACCCCGGTGTAATAGAAGGCCAGGATCTGGTCGTAGGTCTGACCGGCGGCTGCGCGACCGCGCGCGCCCCACTGCGACATGCCTGCCCCGTGGTCCGTCCCGTGGCCGCTGAAGTAGTAGAGGGGCCGTCCGCACTGATCAACGGCTTGCACGAAGGTGGGCGCCGGAGTTTCGGTCGGCGTCGGGGTCGGCGTCGGGGTCGGGGTCGGGGTCGGGGTTGGGGTTGGGGTCGGGGTTGGGGTTGGGGTCGGGGTCGGGGTTGGGGGCAACGCCGCAATGGCGAGCGCAGGCGCACTCGAGCCGTCGCGCGAGGCGAGGTCCATGTCCGTGGCGTTCGTCGCGATGATGCGCAGCGCCAGATGTCCGGAATTGATCGTGTTGTCCTTGAATGCGTCGCCGACATCGATCGTCAGTGGCCCGGCGGCGATCGCAGACGGGACCTGTGCGACCAGCGTGCCGGCTGATGGTCGGTTGGACCAGTCGAGCGTCTTGTCGCTCCAGCGCGTGCCAACGCGATACACGCTGATCGAACCGCCGCCGGAAGCGCGCACCTGCAGGCGCAGCTCCATGCTCGAGTACTGCGCCGTGGCGCCGGTCAGGTCAAACAGGATGAAAGCCTCGGCCTTGGGGTTGCCATCGATGTGCAGCCACGCCGCCTGCGCATGGGTCGCGGTGCGGTGCTGGGAATCAGCCCACGTATCGGCACTGGCCTTGATCTGGCCAGCCTGAGCCTGGCCCGCGCCATCGTCCAGTGTCAGAGTGGGCGGCACCGATGATTCACGCGATCCGAACGAAACGACCTGGCTGGAAGTGGTGCGAATGACGAGCGAAAGCTTGGAGCGGTCGATCGTCCCGCCAGGGAACGCTGCGCGGAGATCAATGGTGACCTGTGACCCGTTGGTGCTGGGCAGCGAGCCGACGCCCGAACTGATAACCGCGGGACGCGACGACCACGTCACCGTTGATTCGCTCCACTTGCTGCGGACAAGGTCGACGACTATGGCGCTCGATGGACCGCCCATGCCGTCGAGGGTCAGATGCAGCCCAGGCAATGACGCACCTTTCCAGCTGCTGATATCGAAGCGGACTATCGCGCGGGCGCTGCTGGAGTTCGCCTGCAGGACGGTGTCAAGGGCGTAGTTGTGCTTCGGCTTGCTCTTGTTCAGCCATGCGTCGGCGCTGGCCGTCAGCTGGCCGCTGCTCCCGAGTCCAGTCTGAGCCGGCACGACGGCCATCGCTGCCGCCGCCACGAGGACGGCGAGCAACGCAATGTGCCAACGCCCGCTCAAGAACCGCATCTTTCCCTCGATGCACCTTCGGCCGCAGCTCGGCCCGGATCGCAATCTACGGAGCCGGCGGCTCGGCCAGTAGGCGACCTTGGTTTGGCCTTGCAGGTACGGCCGCCGACATTCTGCGCAGTCTGAGGGAGTTAGTCACAACGCTCACGGAGCTGAAGGCCATCGCGGCCGCAGCAAGGACGGGATCGAGCAGCAATCCCGTGAACGGATACAGCACGCCCATGGCCACCGGGATCAGGACGACGTTGTAGGCAAACGCCCAGAAGAGATTCTGGCGGATGACACGCATGGTCCGTGCCGAGAGTTTGATGGCCGAAGGCACGAGCCGCGGATCGCCGCCGACGAGCGTCACGTCCGACGCCTCAATTGCCACGTCCGTCCCGGTCCCGATGGCGATGCCGACGTCGGCCTGTGCCAGGGCCGGTGCGTCGTTGATGCCGTCGCCGACCATCGCCACGTGATGACCGCCTGCCTGCAAGGCCTTGATCTGATCCTGCTTTTCCGCGGGTAGAACCTCGGCCACGACGTGATCGGTCGGGATGCCGACCGCCGCAGCGACACTTGCGGCCACGGCGCGGCTATCGCCGGTCAGCAGCCACGAGTCGATGTGCGCCGCGCGGAGGGCCTGGACCGCTTCGCGTGCCTCGGGCCGTACCGGATCGCTGATCGTGATGATCCCCAGCAGCTGCTGGCCGCGGGCGACGTAGACGGCAGTCCGGGACTGAGCCGCGGCTTCGTCCGCGGCCGCCTGGAGCGGTGTCAGGTCGAAGCCGTGGTCAACCAGCAGGCGGACGTTGCCAACGATCGCTTCGGCGCCCTCGAAGGTCGCGTGTGCGCCGTGCCCGGCGGTCGCCTCGAAGCTCGTCACGGCCACCCGCTCGATGTCGTCGCGATCGGCTCGATCGACGATCGCGGTCGCCAATGGATGTTCGCTGTTTCGCTCCACTGCGGCCGCAACGCGCAGAACCTCGCGCGTGTCGATACCCGCGTCCGGCACGGGCACGATCGCGGATACCTCCGGGCGGCCGCGCGTCAGGGTGCCGGTCTTATCGAAGACGACGCGGTCGATCTTCTCCGCACGTTCGAGCGCGTCACCACTCCTGAGCAAGATGCCGGCCTCCGCGCCGCGGCCGGTCGCGACCATGATCGCGGTGGGAGTCGCAAGACCCATCGCGCACGGGCAGGCAATGATCAGCACGCTGATCGTCGTGACCAGCGCGTAAGTCAATCGCGGTTCGGGCCCGAACAGCATCCAGATCGCGAACGTGGCCAATGCGACCACGATGATCAGTGGCACGAACCACGCCGTTACGGCATCGGCCAAGCGCTGGATGGGCGCCTTCGAGCCCTGGGCCTGCTCGACGAGCCGGACGATCTGGGCAAGCACCGTCTCACGTCCCACGCGAGTCGTCCGGAACAGGAACGAGCCGGTTGTGTTGACCGTTCCGCCGATGACCTCGTCACCGGCACCTTTCGAAACGGGCATCGCCTCCCCGGTCAGCATCGACTCGTCGATGGCAGACGCGCCGTCGACGATGCGGCCGTCTACCGGCACGCGCTCGCCCGGCCGCACCCGGACCACGTCGCCGGGCTGCACCACGGCGAGCTCCACGTCCAGCTCGATCCCGTCGCGCACGATGCGCGCAGTGTGCGGCTGGAGGCCGACCAGCCGGCGTACGGCCGTCGCGGTCTGCGCCTTGGCCCGTGCCTCCAGCCAGCGGCCGAAGAGGACCAGGCCGATGATCAGCGCCGCGCTGTCAAAGTAGGTCATGGGCTCGACGCCAGCCGCGGTGACGAGGCTGGGCGCCAGGGTGACGATCGTCGAGTAGATCCACGCCGCGCTCGTGCCGAGAACGACGAGCGTGCTCATGTTCGCGCTGCGGTGGCGTGCGGCACGCCAGGCCGCGCTGTAGAAGCGCCGGCCCAGGCCGAACTGGACGAACGTCGCCGGCACGAACAGCAGGAAATTAAGCTGGGCGAGTGGAATGAGCGGCGTGAGCCAAAGGGAAGCGGCCATCATCGCCGCGCCTATTGCGAGCGCCGCCGCCGCCTCAAGGCCAACGCGCCGCGCCTCACGAGCGTGACGTTCGGCGTCAGCCGTCGCGGCGGCATCGAGGGACTCATCCTCCACGACCGTTTCGGACCGGATGTTGTAGCCGGCGGCCTCGACCGCTCGAGCCAGCTCGTCGGGGCCGACGAGGGTCGGGTCGAAACGGATCCGCGCGTTCTCGGTCGCGAGGTTCACGTTCGCGTCAACCACGCCGTCGGTCTTGCGCAGGAAACGCTCCACGCGATTGCTGCACGCGGCGCAGGTCATGCCTTCGATCGGAAGGCTGAGCTCGATCACGGGCATCTCGGGCAGCGCAGGGGGCTGTGTCGTCATACTCCCCCCAAGTATACGAGCGGGCTCAAGCGGACCGCGAGCCAAACGGCCCTAATTGCGCGTGACGGGCCTCATCGGGTATACGCCGACAACGATCGCGACAGTCGGGTCCTTGCACAGCTCCAGGCCGATCTCGCCGTCGCGCACGAGTGCGGCCAGGAACTCGGCCTCGCGCGGCGGCAAGCCGATGAAGACGTGGCCTTCGGTCACCTCGACGGCGGATACCTCGTCGAGCTCGCCGTTCAGCTCGAAGCGACGGCGCAGCTCGTGCAGCGGCACATACGGGCGCGACTTGATGAAGCGTCGCAGCTGGGCTGCCGTCGGTCCGTGCTGGGCCTGGCCGTTGTGATCGTCGCCGCTATGCGGGTCGGTCTGGATCGGGCTTTGAGCGTCTTCAGTGCGGCCGGCCGTCTCGTCAAGCTTCATGTTGTCCCTCGGGGTTCCGATCATAGCCCCGATCAACGATTCAGCCGCGCACGACGAGCAGGTCGCGGGCGTTCTGGTTGAGTACGTCAGCCCCGTCTACGCCGCATATGACGATGTCCTCGATGCGCGCGCCGTGGCGCCCCTCCACGTAGATGCCCGGCTCGATGCTGAATGCGTTGCCAACCTCGAGCGGCTCGTCATTGCCCTCGACGACATACGGATCCTCGTGCGCCTCCAGGCCGATGCCGTGGCCGGTGCGGTGAATGAACATCTTGCCCATGCCCGCGTCGGAGATGATCGAGCGCGCGGCGCGGTCGATGTCCTGGCACGCGACGCCCGGCTTGACGGCCGCCATCGCCGCCGCCTGCGCGCGCTGGAGAGCCTCGTAGAGCGTGCTGAACTCGGCGTTCGGCCTGACGTCGGCGTCTCCGGTCACCCACAGCGTCCGCGTGGTATCCGAGCAATAGCCCGAGATCTGGCCACCGATGTCGAGGACGATCGGCTCGCCGGCCCCGATGACGCGATCCGAAGGCTCGTGGTGCGGAGAGGCCGCGTTCGGCCCGCTGGCGACGATCCAGAACGACGCGCTGTCATGGCCCTCGTCGACGAGACGGTCGCGCACCTCGCGCGCGACGTCGGTCTCAGTGCGCCCAACGAGCCGGCCGCGCGCGATCCCCTCGACGGTTCGGTCTGCCGCATGTGCGGCATCGCGCAGCAACGAGATCTCATCGCTGTCCTTGATCGAGCGCAGCGGACCAAGGACCGCCGAGGCGAGGCCAAACGCCGCATCCGGGACGACCGACTGAAGACGGAGCAGAAAGGTTGCCCACAGTCGATCGGAGACGAGCAGACCGCCGAGGTGCCCCCATGCGCCTCCGAGCACACCGAGCTGGATCTCCGGCCGGCTGTCGCTTGCCTCGAGACGCGCCGCGACGAGCTCGAACGGGTCCTCCGTCTCTTCCCAGGTGACAAGGTCGACCAGCCCAGCCGCAACTCCAGCACATACCTCGGCTGCGGCACGCTCGAGACGCGGCACAACGAGCGTCGCCCGGCCCACGGCCGGCATGATGAGCATCGTCAGCCGCTCGAGCTCCTTGGCGTCGTAGCCAGTCAGCCACTGCAGATCTGGCCCGACTCCCACGAGCAGCGCGGACGCATCCTGCGCAGGCAGCTCGCCTTGCGCCGCGCGGAGTCGCTCCTCGTAGCGCGACGCAGGAATGACCGGCCGAGTCACAGCCGACCCTCGATCAGCTTGTGCATCACGTCCGGACCGTCGTTGAAGAGCTTGTTGTACGACAGGACGCGCCTGGCACCGGCGGCAAGCGCGGCGTTCCGCAGCGCGGCGTCGTCGTGCTGCGCCACGGCAAGCACGGTGATGCCCGCGGCGGCCGCCTGACGCACGGCCTCGACGCCATCGTAGGCTCGGCCGCCAAGATCGATGACCGCGATGTGGGTTGAGATCTGGTCCACCTGGCGCACCGCCAACGGCATGGCACCGGCCTTCTCGATTGCGGCGCTCAAACGCGATGCCCAGATCAGGTCGTCGGCCAGGACCGCAACCTGGGCCACGGTGACGTTCACGGACGAGGTATTTCCCATCGCGGCGCAGTCTACCGATCGATTGGCCGTTGGCTGCGGGAGGACTGTCGGCCGCCCATGTAGCATCGGCAGGAATGGACCGCGAGCGGCTGATCGGCATCGCGCTCGTGATCATCAGCGCCTGTGGCTATGGATCCGGTCCGCTCTTCGCAAAGCCGGCTTATGGCGCTGGGGTCGACTGGCTGACACTCCTTGCCTGGCGCTTCCTGTTCGCCTCCGTCGTCTCGTGGGGGTGGCTGCTCATGTGGCCCGCGCAACGGAGGGCGCTACGCAACCTGCCGCGGCGGAGGCTCGTGGTGCTGATCCTGCTCGGCATCTTCTTCGTCGGTAACAGCGGCACGTACTTCGCCGGGCTGGAGTACGTCAGCGCGTCACTGGCAGCGCTGATCGTGTACATGTACCCGGCGCTGGTGGCGGTGATGACCCTTCGCTTCGGCCGTCGGCTGGAAGGCCGGCGGGCATGGGGCGCGCTCGCGCTGGCAACGTTCGGCGTCGTGCTGGCAGTCGGCGGCATCGACCCGAATCAGCCGGTCGAGCCGATCGGGCTCGTCCTGATGATCTCCTCGCCGATCATCTATGCCGTGTGGATAGTCCTGGCCGGTCGCCTCGCCGGCGAGCGTTCGCGGCAACGCGCAGGCGACGCCGCGCTCGTGCCGCCGCATGATTCGGAATCCACCGAGCAGACGCGCGACGCCGCGCCGACGGCGGCGATCATGCTCTCGGCGACGGCTGCGGCGTGGTGGTTGATCGCACTGACCACGAAACATCCTGTAATGCCGGACCAGATACCGAGCGACGCGTGGGTGCCGCTCATAGGCGTCGGCATCGTGTCGACCGCCATCGCACTGCAGGCGTTTTACGCTGGCGCGCGACGAATTGGAGCCGCCCAGGCGTCGCTCGTCAGCACCGTTGAGCCGATCTACACGATCATCTTTGCTGCGCTGCTTTTCGGCGAGCGATTGACGCCGGTGCAGCTCGTCGGCGGAGGATTCGTGATCATCGGAGTTCTCATAGCGCAGTCAGGTCAGCTCATGACTCGTCGTCCTCGAACGCCATCAGCCCAGGCGGCGGCGTGAAGCTCGTCAGCATCGCTCCACGCGGAGAGCTCGGCGTCGTGCTCGGCGGCCGTGTGATCGCCGCCCAAAGCCTTGGTCCGCTTGTCCCGCTGACGATGGCCGACATGCTCGCCGACTGGGCAGCAGGATCGGCGCGTCTCACGGAGGCGATTGCGCACGCTGCGCCCGGCTCGGGGATGCCGATCGAGAACGTCGTGCTGATGGCGCCGGTGCCGCGGCCGGGCAAGATCGTGTGCGCCGGCGTCAACTACACGCTGCACGCGACCGAGCAGCACCGCGAGCCACCCGACCATCCGGTGATGTTCGCCAAGTTCGCCACTGCGGTCACCGGCGACGGCGCCGAGATCCGCTGGTCGCCCGAGCTGACGCGGGCGGTCGACTTCGAGGCCGAGCTGGCCGTCGTCATCGGTTCGCGATGCCGTCGCGTCACCGTCGACGAGGCGATCGAGCACGTCGCCGGCTATACGTGCATTAACGACGTCACCGCGCGCGACCTGCAGTACGCGGACCGGCAGTTCACGAGGTCGAAATCGCTCGATACCTTCTGTCCCATGGGACCGTGGCTCGTGACCTCCGACGAGATCCCCGATCCGCAGGCGCTCGCGATCCGCTGCCTCGTCAACGGCAACGTGATGCAGGACGCGAGCACCGCGGACATGATCTTCGGTGTGGCCGACCTGATCTCGTTCTGCTCTCAAGCGTTCACGCTCGAGCCGGGTGACGTGATCTCGACCGGCACGCCCGGCGGCATAGGCTGGTTCCGCGATCCGAGGCAGGTGTTGCGCGACGGCGACGAGGTGGTCGTCGAGATCGAGCGCATCGGACGACTCGTCAACCGCTGTCGCGAGGATCAGGCGTGAGCGGATCCGACACGCCCTCGGCAGGAGATGAGCGGCGCGCGCTCACGCTTCTCGTCGTCGACGATGAGCCGGCCTGGGTCGGCGCGTTGGGGGCCGTCCTGGGCAAGGCCGGCCATCGCATCGTTGCCGCTTACGACGGAGATGAGGCGCTGCGTCGCTTCCGATCCGATCCGGTTGATGTCGTGCTCCTCGACCTGGCCATGCCGCGCCTCGACGGCACCGAGGTCGTGCGCACGATCCGCGCCGAATCGGACACCCCGATCATCATCGTCTCCGGCGAGCGCGATCGCGCGACGCCGGCCGAGCTGCTTGACCTGGGCGCCGACGACTACGTTCACAAGGGAGTTCCCTCGAGTGAGCTTCTGGCGCGAATTCGGGCCGTTGTGCGGCGCCATGGCAGCTCGCCAACCGGGGCGATTGCGCCGCGCCGGCGCATCGCCGGCGGCTGGGACCTCGATGCCCGACGCCACGAGATCCGGTGGCACGACGGAATGATTCCCGCTACGGCCATCGAGTTCCGGCTGTTGGCGACGCTGATCGAGCACATGGGCGAGCTCGTGGCCCACGCGGACCTGCTGGCGGCCGGGTGGCCGGACGTTCCTGACCCTGATCCGCTGTGGCTCAAGCCACATCTCGCCAGGTTGCGCGACAAGCTCAACGCGGCGCAAGCGCCCGTGCCCGTCGCAGTTCGAGGAGTCGGCTATCGACTGGAGGGCGAGCTCGACAGCTGAGCGCGCTCCGAGATCTGGATCTTCCGCGAGTCAGCCGGGATTTGCCTGCGCGCAGTCGTACAGATCGGTGGCCGTGCCGCCGGTGACGGTGACGAGCTCGCAGCTCTCCCGTACCCAGGCGCGGATCCCGGCCACTTCGCCGAAACCCCTCCCGAAGCCGCCGAAATCGGCGCCCGCCGCCAGCACGAAGCGCAGCTGGCCCGAAGAGATGTAGGCGCGGAGCTGGTCGAGCGTCGGTGTCGGATCGGAGCCGTTGAAGCCGCCCATGGCCATCACCGGCTCGCCCGTGGCGAGCTGGATCGGAGCGGCGTCGTTCGATGAGCTGGCGGCCACGATCCAGCGCGCGTCACCACGGTTGGCGACCAGGTAGGCCAGCTCGGCTTGGCCCAGGCCGCCCGGTTCTCGCCGCGTGAAGTTGCCGCCGCCAACAGGCGCACCAAGGCCGTCGGGGGCGGCACCGTCGTTTGGCGGCGGCCGGAAGCCACGGCCGTCGTCGGCGGCGCGCGGAGGGGCCGCTGGCCCCCCGCCCGGCAGGTCCGGGAAGATCGCCCGTCTGTTCGCGGGCCCAGCCGCGGGATCGCCACCGGAGTAGGCAGTAGCCATCGTGTCTGCCGCGTACGCAGCGGGGCCGACCAACGCAACGATCAGGCCGATCGTGACTGCGGTGAGGCTCAGGCTCTTGACCGACCTCGCATGTTGCATGACGGTATCGGGTGGCACGAAGGCGAGGATCGCGACCACCACGGCCATGGTCGTGCCGAGCACCAGCACGACCGTCGAAACGCCCGGCAGGAAGTCGGGCGTCCGTTCGAGCAGGGCCCACGCCAGCACGGCGGTCGCGCCGATTGCCGCGCCGAGCGCCAGCCCTGCGGCCGTGGGATGCGTGGACCGCGCCCGCCACAGATCGACGACCCCGGTGCCCACCAGCGCCCCGATCGCGGGCGCCATGATGACCACGTAATACGAGTGAATGATGCCGCCCATCAGGCTGAAGACGATCGCGTGGATGACCAGCCAGAACGTCCACATCAGGACGGCAGCGCGCGCCACATCTGTGCGTGGCCGGCGCGTGCGCAGCACGAGGCTGGCCGTCGCACCGATCGCCGCGAATACGAGCAGCCACGCAATCTGGCCGCCAAGCTCGGCATCAAACAGGCGCAGGATGCCCGGCTCGCCGCTGAAGCTCGAGCCCGCGCCGCCGAACGTGGGGAGGTCGACTGCAATGCCGCCGTCCACGCCGACGAGTCCGCCCAGGTTGCCGAAGATGCGCGCGAGGCCGTCATAACCAAGCAGCAGCTGCAGTGCCGTTCCGTCCGTCGAGCCGCCGACATAGGGACGCATGTCCGCCGGCACGAGCTGTACCGCGAGCACCCACCAGCCGCTGAAAACGAGGAGCGAGACGAAGCCGACCGCCAGCCCGGCGACGCGACGGCGGATCGAGCCCGGGGCGGCGAATGCGTACACCGCAGCGAACGCGGGAAGGACCAGATACGCCTGCAGGAACTTTGTGTTGAAGGCCAGGCCGACGAACAGGGCGGCCAGCACGACCCAGCGCAGCCGTCCATCCTCGATCGCACGCATGAACGCCCAGGCGGCCAGGACGAGCAGCAAGGTCAACAGCGCGTCGGGATTGTTGAAGCGGAAGATGAGCACGGCCGCCGGCGTCAATGTCGCCACCAGTGCGGCGATGGTTGCGGCCGCCGGACCGGCACTGCGGCGGACGATGGCGTACAGGACTGCAATCGTCGCGACGCCGCACAGCGCCTCCGGCAGCAGGATCGACCACGAGCTGAGGCCGAAGACGCGGACGGAGAGGCCCATCAGCATCGTCGCCAGGGGCGGCTTGTCGACGGTGATGAAGTTCGACGCGTCGAGCGACCCCCAGAACCACGCGGACCAGTCCTGCGACGCTGCCTGCGCGGCCATCGAGTAGAACGCGTTCGCGTAACCGCTGGCGCTCAGGTTGAAGATGTATACGAAGGCTGCCAGCGCAAGCACACCGATGTGAGCAGGCAGAACCCAGGCCGATTCGGCGCCACGTGCCAGGCGGCTGCGCGGCGCGCCGCGCGACGCGTTAGCGGGCGCTGCGTACGGCAGTGGCGAGTCCACGCCCGAACTATTTGCGTTGTGGATGCACGCGCGTATGTGTGACCGCTGTGTTCCTACTGTGACTGTCCGCAGCTATTCGTCGCTCGTTCTCGTCTCGCGCCGGAAATACGCCGCCGCGATGAGAACGAACCCGAGCACGATCAGGATCACCGGCCAGTACGACGCCAGGTTGGCGGCATCGCCGCCAATCCACGTGACCAGCCCTATCGAGCCCAGAATGGCGCCGGGAATGAGCGGCCATGGATGTCGTTCCGGGAGATTGAACAGGTAGCTGGCGAGCCAGATGAACAGGAAGCCGCCGGCCAGCGACAGCAGGAAGGCGGCCCCGGCGAGAGTGCCCGAATACGTCTCGGCCGCCACTATGCCTACTCCCACGCCGGTCACGATCGAGCCGCCGATCAGCGCTCCGTAAGAGCGCGTGACCAGGAACAGGGCCACCAGCCCAAGTCCGATGACCAGCACGACATATCGGCCGAGTTCCGGCGACGCCTGCGCCACCAGCAGGGCAATGCCGATGACGATCAGGACGATGCCGCCGACGACCGGATCACTCCGCCGCCGGCTGCGCGCCGAAGTTTGAGGCTGTTGTTGCATGACGCCCTCTCCTTCGCCCCCGGAACGACCGCACCGAGGCGGTGCGTGCCGACACCTAATCGGCTCCCACATCCTACCCAGCAGGCACTCATCTCTGACCGTCACGTTGCCGACATCCGTCGCGCGGCGGTCTAGTTTCGGACCGCCGCTAGCGAGATGACGAGGATGGGCGAGATCAACGCGGGCGATAGCGCCTGGCTGGGCCGTGGCCACGCTCGTGATCGTCAAGATCGTCGACTTCTTGGCGGAGCTGCTCGGGCTCGACCTTGCGCTGCACGGCGAGGTCGCCTATCAGTCGTAGGGCGGCGACCGCGATCAGGCCGATCAAACATCCGTTAGCAATGCATTAGCGGTTCCGCAACCGTCGCGCCACCGAACGGACACCGGCACGGCGCTGACCCGCGCGCGACGCTTGCGTACCGTGGTCTCATGAGCGATTACTCGGTTACGAGATTTCCAATGCCGCATGACGCCACTGGCCCGGCGACATGCGCAGTGTGCGGCTGCCGCCTGGTTGCCTTGACTGGTTCGCAGGACGGTGCATACCGTCACTTTTCCTCGTTGATGCCCGGGCAGGATGCGCGTGGCTGCCGCCCCTACTGCGTCGACGCACTTCACGATGGGGATGGAAAGCCCCTCATGGCCGCTGAGTCGGGGCGCGGCTCCGCGGCGAATGATGCGGCTGCGGCTTAGCTGCAGCTAGCCTCCCTGTCGCTCGCCGAGGCCCCGCTTCCGCGGGGCCTCGGCGGATCTTCGCGACCCCGCGAAAGCCGCAGGCAGGCGCTCAGAAAGCGGATTCAGATGCTTGTATTGGTTTCCGTCGTCTTCGTCATCGGCTGCGCCGTTGCGTTCTACGAGTGGTGGCGCGGGCCGGAGATTCCGCGCGACTAGGCGCGCCGTTCGCTAGCCCGCAGCCGGCAGCTCCAGGACGAACTGGCTGCCGCGCGGCGCTCGGTCCTCGGCGCGCAGATCCCCGCCCATCGAGCGGGCGAGGTGACGTGCCGCGAACAGTCCTATTCCCGCGCCGCGCGGCGAGTCGTCCAGCCTGACGAAGGGCTCGAAGATCTTCTCGCGCCACTCGCGCGGGATGCCCGGCCCATCGTCGGTTATCGCCACGAACGCCCGATCGCCGTTGCGCCAGCCGTAGATGTCGATAGTTCCGGCGAGCGGCGCGTACTTCGATGCGTTCTCGAGCAGGTAGCCGAGCAGACGCCGCAACTGGTCGGCGTTGGCAAAGGCGCGCAGCGGGCGCGCGGTGAAGTCGGTCGCCAGCCTGTGGCGGCGAAGGATCGGCGCCAGCTCGGCCGCCGTCTCCTCAACTGACGCAGCGAGGTCGAGCGCCACGACCGGCCCCGCGTCCGGCGTCAGGACACGCAGGCTGGCCAGGATCGAGTCGACCGTCTGGTCGAGCCGCTCGACCTGCTCGAGGGCCGCACGCTCCCACTGGGCGGCCTCGGCGGCCTCGGGATCGACCGCATCACGCCGGCGAGCGGCGCCGCCGAGCAGCTCGACGTAGGCGCGCACGACTGCCAACGGCGTGCGCAGCGCGTGCGTCACGACCGCCACCAGGTTGGCCCGCGCCTCATCGATCGCGCGCAGGCTTTCCACCTGGGCCTCTGCCTCCCGCTGCAGACGGTTGCGCTCGACGATGCCGGCGAGCAGCGCCGCGAGCGTCTCGAGAAAGGAGACGTCGCGCTTGGTGAACTCGCGCCTGCGCACGGTCTGGACGTTCAGGACACCCACCACTTCGTCATTCCACACGAGCGGCACCGAGCACATTGACGTGAAGCGCGGCTCATCGACGCCTCGAACCCAATGGAAGCGCTTGTCGCGATGCACGTTGATGCTCGTGGCCGGCTTGCGCGTCTGCGCCGCGGTGCCGGTGATGCCGACACCCAGTGGCAGTCGAGCGACGTTGATCTGCTCAGGATCCAGGCCGTTCGTCGCCGCGAGCGTCACGCCTGTGCCGTCGCGATCCGTCAGGTACAGCGAGCACACCTCCGCCTGCGACGCGGCAGTGGCGCGATCGACGATCGTGCCCATCAGCTCATCCCAGGTTCGCGCAGAGCCGACCAGACGCGCCACCTCCGACAGGAACTCGAGCTCCTGCAGTCGGCGCCCGTCGGCTTCTGGCTGCACAGCTCGGCGGTTCGCGGTGCTCTTGATCGGTGCCGTCATGACCGCCTAATGGTGGACCCTGGGCTCGGGTTCAGGGTTTGGGCGTACCCAGACCGGGGATGTGGTTGAGTCCGGGCACGCCGGGAATGCCGGGCATCCCAGGCAGCCCGCCGGGCACGAGCGAAGAGATGTCCTTGGGCAGGAACGGTCCGAGCACGGCCAGGACCAAGGGAACCGTCGTCTCGCGCAGTAGGTGGACCGTGTACGACTCGTTGAACGACGCTGCCAGGCTGGAGAATTGGTTCAGGCCCAGCGTCGTTCCAGTCTGAATGCCAACAGCGAAGTAAGTGTCGAAGATGACCACGATCACCGACAGGATCAGCACGCCCTCGATTAAGCCGAAGATCGCGCCCAGCGCCTTGTCCAGCTCGCGAGTCATGCCGCCCACCTTGCGGTCCTTGAGGAAAGGCTTGCTGACGACGTGCAGGATGACCAGCAGCACGGGGAACAGGAAGGTATAGGCCAGCAGACCGGCGTACGCGGCAGGCACTTGCGGGAAGAACTGGTTGACCAGGTCTCCGAACGGCCCCTGCAGATAGGCGCCGACCACGAACGAGATGGCGATGAAGGCGAGGCCCGCCAGGCGCCGAACAAAACCGGTGCGCCAGCCGGCCCATGTAAGCCCGGCGACAAAACCCACTAGGACGACGTCCATGCGTCCCTCCAACGGCCACGGCAGCCACCGCTCGACTGATCATGCCACGTCCCGCGCTATGGGGAGCACGCGCAACCGCGAAACATGCCGGAATCGGGGGGATACCCGCGTATCCTTTTGGGCGACAGCCGGAGGAGCGAACGATGACCGAGACATTGACCCGCGGCGCACTCAACCAGTCCGGTGCGCACGTCAACAAGAACGCCTACGCGGAGGCACAGGACTTCCTGCCGATCAAGGGCATCGACTATGTCGAGTTCTGGGTCGGCAACGCGCGCCAGGCGTCCGCCTATTACCGTGCTCTGTGGGGTTTCACGCCGGTTGCCTTCTCGGGCCTCGAGACAAAGGTGCGCGACCGGGCCTCGTACCTGATGGTCCAGAACGACATTCGCTTCGTGCTCACCGCGCCGCTCACGCCGGAAGGCGAGATCGCCGAGCACGTCCATCGCCACGGTGACGGCGTCAAGGACATCGCCTTCCTGGTCGACGACGTCGAGAGCGCATGGCGCGAGACGACCAAGCGCGGCGCCGTCAGCGTCATGGAGCCGACCGAGATCGACGGGGGCGATGACGGCGTGCTGCGCCGCTCCGCCGTGCGCACCTACGGCGAGGTCATCCACTCGTTCATCGACCGAAACGACTATCACGGCGCATTCATGCCCGGCTATCGCAAGATCAAGAAGCCCGGACGCGCCGCGGGAGGGCTGTCACTGCTCGAGATCGACCACTGCGTGGGCAATGTCGAGCTGGGCGACATGAACAAGTTCGTCGACTACTACCGCGACGTCTTCGGCTTCAGCCAGCTCATCCACTACGACGACAAGGTCATCCACACCGACTACTCGGCGCTCATGAGCAAGGTCATGACGAACGGCAACGGGCGTATCAAGTTCCCGATCAACGAGCCGGCGTCGGGCAAGAAGAAGAGCCAGATCCAGGAGTTCCTGGACTGGTACCTCGATTCAGGCACGCAGCACGTCGCGCTGCGTACCGAGGACATCGTCGGCACGGTCCGGACCCTGCGTGAAAACGGCGTCGAGTTCCTCGGGATGCCGCACGAGTACTACGCGGCGCTACCCGAGCGCGTCGGCGACGTGGGCGTCCCCATGGACGTGCTCGAGGATCTCGGCATCGAGGCCGACCGTGACGAGGAGGGCTACCTGCTCCAGATCTTCACCCGCCCGGTGCAGGATCGACCGACTTTCTTCTTCGAGATCATCGAGCGCCACGGATCGCGCGGCTTCGGCGTGGGCAACTTCAAGGCCCTCTTCGAGGCCATCGAGCGCGAGCAGGCAAAGCGCGGCAACCTCTAGCGTCCGGCCGAGCCGCCTTCGAAATGGCGTCCGTTGCCGATCTCGTCGATGAGTCCGCGCTGAAGGAGCTGGCGTCCGATCCTGCCATCTGGGCTGCCGGCGAAGAGCTCGCCGGTACCGGAGCGGTCAGGCTGATCGAGTTCGGGCCGCTGCGCGTACTGGCGGAAGTTGAGGACGGGGGTGGCATGGCAGATGTCGAGCTTGCGTCCATCGAAGGCGCACTGGATTGGACGTGCACCTGCCCGGATGGAATCGAGGGCCGGCCGTGCCGCCATGTCGTCGCAGCAGGCCTCGTCACCGGGACGCAGGCGCCACCACCCTAGACGGCCGGGCTGCTGTTCCGTCGAACTGTTCCGCCAATTCCGCTCCTGGCGGCGTTGGCGCGTCATGGATGGCGGCGACTTCCGCTAACTCCACCTGCGCCGGCAATCTGACGAGGTCTGGTGGGCCGCGCACGCTTGTGGAGTCGGCGCCGCATGGCAACCTTCGCAGCAGCGTCGCCCACCCCGAAGTTAGCCCAAAAGGAGAGCGAGCGGACCGTGCCGGCCGGCTGCCGCAGCCATGCTCGCATCGTCCGGCCGTCGACCGGATAGGCGGTCCGCAGGACCGCTGCGTAGGCGCCCACCCTGCGCCGATTGGTTTCCGTGTCCGCGAACACGATCCAGGCGCTCACCGAACGTGCGTGCCAGCCCCTGTCGCGGGCAATCGACGTGGCGTGCCGCAGGCGCACATCCATCGTCGACAGGAGGTCCTCGAGCGAAACGAGCTCGGTCTTGAGCTCGATGACGAGCAGGGCGCCCGTGCGGTCGTTGAATGCAAGGATGTCGATCACGCCACGCTCGCCGTAGAAGGCGAACGAGACCTCTGGCGCATGGGTCCACCCTGGGATGCTGTTGAGGAGACGCGCGATTGCTTCGTGAAGCGCAGCGTGTCCAGCGTTGAGCAGTCGATCGAGCTCGCCGTGCGGGAGCCGAACGTTGTAAGTGATGCGGACGTCCAGCTGCGCCGCCACCAAACGAAGGCAACGGGCTGAGACGTGGTCGAGGTGTCCGCGCTCGATCTCAGAAATTGTCGTCTTTCCGAGACGACTGCGGGAGGCAAGCTCAGCCTGCGTCCAGCCGCGCCGCATGCGGACGGCTCGCAGTGCGGCGCCTACTCGCTGATCGTCCACCGCGGGAACAATGGACGCGACCACTTATGTGTGACTCGACATCGAATTAGCGCGTGATGCGCTGTCGAGCAGCGGACCCGTTCAGGCCGCGACGGAGGCCACGTCCGGTTGGAGCACGACCACGGGGATCGTTCGCTCGGTGCGGGCCTCGTAGTCGCGGAAGCCCGGCATCATCTCGGCGTGCTGGCCGTACAAGCGGTCACGTTCCGGACCCTCGCGAAGCGCCCTCGCGCGCGCCTTGAAGCGCCTCGCGCCGACCTCGACCTCCACGTCCGGGTTGGCCACCAGGTTTCTGTACCAGTCTGGGTCGGTTGGCGCACCGCCCTTCGACGCGGCGACGATGTAGCGCTCGCCGTCCTTGTGGAAAGCGAGCGGGATGGTGCGTGGCAGACCCGTGCGCGCGCCGCGAACCGTCAGCAGCAGCAGGCGGTCGCCGAAGTTGGTGACACCGACTCCGCCCTTCGAGCGGAACTCGTCGATGATCTTGGTATTCCAGTCGCTCATTGCAATACAATACTGCACTGTATGACAACACGCTTGACCTGCACCAGTCGCAGCGGCCGCAAAAGGGACGCTTCCATCGACGAGCGCATCCTCAATGCTGCCCGTCGCCAGCTCTCGTGTGTCGGCTACGAGGCGATGTCGCTGGCGTCGGTCGCCGACGAGGCATGTACCACCCGCCAGGCGCTGTACCGGCGCTGGCAGAACAAGTCCGAACTTGCCGCGGACGCGGTCGCGCAACACGGGGATATGGAGGCGCTATGCGTGAGCGACGATCCGCGTGGCGACCTCGAGCGTGAGCTGGCCGACTTCGCACGGAACATGGCCCTGCCCGACCAGCGCTCGCTGGCGGGCACGATGCTCCAGGACGGGACCGACGCTGCCTCCCGATCCGAGTACGGGCGCAGGGTCATCGCTCCGCGCCTAGAGCGCATCCGGGTGATCCTCGAGCACGCTCGCTCGCTGGGCCAGATTGATGAGGACGCGGACATCGAAGTCGCGGTCGCCCTGCCCACCGGCGCCTGGTACGAACGCCAGCTTGCGGGTCTGTCCGCACCGCCCGACTGGCCGGCACGAACGGCAAAGCTGATCTGGCGGGCGCTGGGCGGCTGAATAGCGAACAGCTGTCTGGCGTCCTACTGCAACGCGCTGTCCGGGCAGTTAAAGTTCGCCCGTCAAGCGCAGGATTGCAAATCGGTTGGCTGCAACGTTGGGCCGATTGCACTGCGCAGTGGGACTGGTCGCCACGACTGCCGCGGCCACACAGAGAGGGGACCATGAACTCATATCGTCTGCGCTTGCCCGACTCAGTGCTCCTGGCGATCGCCGTCGTCCTGACTATGGCGACCGGATACATCCACTACTGGGTCGGGGGCACCATGCTCCTGCTCAACTCATTGGGTTATGCGACGCTCGTAGTCGTGCTCATCGGCACGATCCTGATCTATCGCCGGGTCCTGCCGGTCGTGCTGATTGCCGTCGCCGTGTACGCGGCAGTCACGATCCTCGGTTGGCTGGTCATGGGTCCCTACTTCGACGTCGCCTACCTGGCCAAGGCAATAGAGATCGGCCTGATCACGACCATCGCGATCTGGTTGCGGCGCAATCGGGAGTGGACAAGGGAGTCGGTCGAATGGGCGATCGGCCTGCCACGCCACATCATCGGCATGCGCGGCAACCGCGCGGACACCGATCGCGCCGCGTGAGGGCCGGCGTTACAGGTCCGCTTCGGCTGACCGTTGCGGCGTTCCTTGCCCTGGCGCTGGCCGCGTGCGCGGCGAACGGCGCACAGCCGACCCCCGCCGGAACGCCGGCCGTGACGGTTGACCTCACCGCTCATGACACGGCATTCGACGAGTCCACGCTGGAGGTCCCCGCGGGTGAGACGTTCGCCATCCAGTTCGACAACGAGGACGGCCTGCCCCACAACGTGAGCATCCACGGCAACGGCGAGGCGCGCAATGGCGATGTGTTCACCGGCCCCGGTCAGCGAACGTACGTCTTCGCAGGATTGCCGCCCGGCACGTACACGTTCCAATGCGACATCCACCCGACCACGATGACGGGCACGTTCGTCGTCGGCAGCAGCGGAATCAGATAGCCACCCCAGGCACGATCAGCCAATCACAACCCAGCATCGAGAACGTGCGAGCTCCGGCGGCCGCCGAGGCTCGCACAACAATCGTCGTGCGAGCTCCGGCCGTGAGCGGTAGGAGGCGCACCGTCTGAGCACCAAGTGTCGCGTCGCGAGCGCCGCCACCGGCCAGCGAAGGACGAAACTGGAGACCGAACTCGCGCAACAGTCGCATCGAGGCGCGCGCCACGTCGGCCGCGACGAACTCGACGCGGGCCAGTTGGACTCGCCCCAGGCCGGGCATCTCGCGAACCGCCCGTGCCGAGCGGTCTGACGCGCGCCACTCCGCTCCAGACAGGTCGTGCTGGATCAGGAACGTGAGCCCAAGGTCGGGATCCGGCTCGGGCAGCCGCGCAGTCTGCCAGGCCACAATTTCCCCGTCCTGGCCGCGCCGCTCTCCGGTGGACGGATCGCCCACCGTCGATCCGTGGCCACGAAGAATCTCGACATCCGCGGCGAGATCGTCCGAAGCCAGGACCTGCCCGGCGCATCGATCGGCGCCGCTCTCGAGCACGCGCAGGATGTGCCGTCCCCACCACGAGCGCTCCGCGAGCTGCGCATCGAAGACGCCCATCAGCTCGACATAGCTGTCTCCCATCCAGACCAGCTGGTTGAGGGTGCCGTGCGCCTCGTGCCGGCCGCCGCCCGATGCGATGAGGCCGACTACCTCCTCGAGCGAGCGCGCCGCCGCGATCGGATCATCGACTGCAACGATGGCGTGATCGATACCTGTGAGCACCAACCAAGTATCACCTCCGCCGGTCATCGCCGACATGTCGCAGGACTACCAGCCAATCGGCGCAGGCATGCGCGCTCGGTAAGATCGCGAGGTGAAGATCGGGTCGACGCGCACGATGGCCGTGCTTGTGTTTGCCTGCGTCATCGCGACAGGGATATCGGCGCGCACGGCGATGCCCGCTTTGGCTGCGCCCAGCCAGCTGCCCCCCGAGGTTCACATCAAAACACTCGGCCAGCTCGGCTCCGCCACCGTGCCGCTGCAGGTGACGTGGCCCGCAGCGCAGCGCGACGGGCCAAGGATCGGCCGCTATGAGCTGCAGCTGAGCCGCGACAACGGTCCCTGGGGTGATGTCAATCTGCCGAGCCGCCGGGCGAGATCCGTGACGGTAAATCAGCGCGCCTGGAGCGTGCTCCGCTTCCGCGTTCGGGCCGTCGACAGGGCTGCCGTCGCGAGCGACTGGGCCTACTCGGCGCCCGTGTGGATGGAAGTAGCGCAGGAGAACGATTCTGCGCTCGATCTGTCTCCTGGCTGGCAGATCGTCAGGCGGTCGTCGGCCTTCGGCCACCACAGAGCGGTCACGACGCAGGGCGGCGAAAGGGCGTCATTCACGTTCACCGGCAACGAAGTTGGCTGGGTTGCTCGACTCGGACCAGCCGAAGGGACGGTGCGCGTGATGATCGACGGTCGTGACCCGGCGCTCCTTGACCTGCACCGCAGCAGTGGGTCCAGTAGGCGACTCGTGTTCACGGCCCAGCTGCCGACCCCGGGCACGCACACGATCACGATCACGACCGAGTCTTCGGGGGCGACGGTGGATGTCGATGCGTTCGTCGTCCTGGCCGATCCGACCGACGCGACGCTCGTCGGTGCCGGCGATATCGCCACGTGCTCCTCGGCGGCCGACACCGGCACTGCGGCCGTTGCCGCATCAGTGCCGGGGATCGTCTTCACTGCCGGCGACAACGTCTACCCGGATGGCGCCGCGACCAATTACACGGATTGCTACGACCCGACCTGGGGAGCGCTCATCGGCCGCACGCGACCCGCGCTGGGGAATCATGACTACGAGAACACCCCGGGCGCGACCGGCTACTTCGACTACTTCGGCGCGTCGGCAGGCGATCCGGCGACGGGCTGGTACGAGTACGACGCAGGAACGTGGCGCGTCTACGTGCTCAACAGCGAGTGCGGCTCGTCGTGCGCGCAACAGCAATACGACTGGCTCAAGGCCAGCCTCAGCGCGGAGCCGCATCTATGCACGCTCGCGATATGGCACCGGCCTCGCTTCAGCACCGGCCCGCACGGAAACTCCACGCGCATGGATGCGATCTGGCAGCTGCTGGCTGCAAACAGGGCCGACGTTGTCCTCAACGGCCATGACCACATGTACGAGCGCTACACACCGCTCGACGCCAACGGCGCCGCGGACGAGGCCGGCATTCGCGAATTCGTCGTCGGCACGGGAGGCGCCTCCCTGTACGCGTTCAAGACCAGCAGTCCGCTGATAGAGGTCCGCGACGACACGACGCACGGCGTCCTGCGCCTCGACCTTGGCCAGGGCAGCTACGGCTGGCAGTTCCTGCCCGCGGGAAGCGGCACGTTCACCGACAGCGGCAGCGGAAACTGCCACTGACGGCGCGCCGGCCGTCGCGGCTAGACTCGAAGCGATGAAGATCGCTCATGCTCGCGAGAGGCACGCGCCCGCCGGCGCGCCGTTCCGGCTCCATGCGGCGACCGATGCGGCGGGCGCGCAGTGGCTCGATCTGGAGATCGCCCGACGCCGCGCAATCCGTGCCGATCCGCGCCTCGAGCACAACTCGCTCCTGTTTCGCCAGCCGGTCACGACGCTCGACGACCACCTCGCGCGCGGCCTGCGAGTCGCGGCGCTGGCCGAGATCCTGGAGCTTGCGGGGATCAACGACGCGGACGATGACGCGATCGCGGAGGCGACCGACCTCGCCTTTGGATCGCCGGTCCTGCGTCCTACCAGCCTGCGCGACTTCTACGCCTTCGAGCAGCACGTCGCGACGATGTGGCGCCGTCGGGACATGCCCGTGCCGGAGGCCTGGTATCGCCTGCCGATCTTCTATTTCTCGAACGTGTCGGAGATCCGTGGCTCCGGCGATCCGGTGTGGGCGCCCGATTCATCCCAGGAGCTGGACTACGAGCTGGAGGTCGGCGCGCTGATCGACACGCCGGCAAAGAACCTGTCCGCGGAGCGTGGCGAGGAAGCGATCGGCGGCTATTTCGTGATGAACGACTGGTCGGCGCGCGACCTGCAGCGCGAAGAGACGGCAGTTCGGCTCGGACCGGCCAAGGGCAAGGACTTCGCGACCACCCTCGGGCCGTACCTGGTCACGCCCGACGAGCTTGTCTCCGCGCGCTCCGGCAAGGGCTTCGACCTGGCGGCCACGGCCACGATCAACGGCCAGATCATCTCGCGCGGCACCTGGCGCGATATCCACTTCAGCTTCGGCGACATGGTCGAGCGTGCCTCTGCCGACGTCCAGCTGCGGGCTGGCGACGTGTTCGGCTCGGGCACCATCGGCGGCTGCTGCCTGCTCGAGGTGAAGGACGACTCGGGCTTTGGTCGCTATCTCCAGCCAGGTGATTCGGTGAGCTTGAGCATCGACGGCCTCGGCGCGCTGACTTCGCCCGTGGTCGAACGCCCCAGCGGCTGAGCGAGCCAACCTAGAATGGCCGCGTGTTCTACGTCAGCCGCGGCAACGTTCCGCACAAACGCCACACGCAGCACCGGGCGCCAAGCGGTGAGCTCTATGCCGAGGAGCTGTTCGGCATGGAGGGCTTCACCGGCCGCTCATCGCTGCTTTACCACATCGTCCCACCCACGCGGACGTACAAGATCGAGCCCGTCCGCGACCTGCTGACCCAGGCCGCCGACGACGGCGTGCATCGGCATCGCCTGGTCAAGACCGGCAGCCTTGCGCTCGGAGGCAACGTCGTCGACGGTCGCATCCCGCTCTTCTTCAACAGCGACGTTCTCATGGGCGTCATGCGCCCGAGCGATGGCTTGCCTGCAAACACCTACTACCGCAACGGTGAAGGCGACGAGATGCTCTTCGTGCACGAGGGCAGCGGCATCTTGGAGAGCAATTTCGGCACGATGCGCTACGGACCGGGGGACTACGTTGTCATCCCGATCGGCACGACGTGGCGGCTCAACCAGGATGCGGACGCTGCCCACCGGATCCTGTACGTCGAGTCGCCGACGGAGATCGTGCCGCCCCACCGCTATCGGAACGAATGGGGCCAACTGCTCGAGCACTCGCCCTACTCGATGCGCGACTTACGGGTTCCCGACGAAACGCCGGCGCACGACGAGAGCGGCGACTTCGTCGTATGGGTGCGAGCACGCGACAAGCTGACCGCGTATCACTTTCACCATCACCCGCTGGACGTCGTGGGCTGGGACGGCTACCTCTACCCGTTCATCTTCAACATCGGCGACTTCGAGCCGATCACCGGCCGGGTCCACCAGCCGCCGCCCGTCCATCAGACGTTCGCCGGCCGCAACTACGTCGTGTGCTCCTTCGTGCCGCGCAAGTTCGATTACCACCCTCTCGCCATCCCTGCGCCCTACAACCACTCGAACATCAACAGCGACGAGGTCATCTACTACGTGGCCGGCAACTTCATGAGCCGCCGCGGGGTCGATATCTCATCGCTCACGCTGCACCCTGCCGGCATTCCCCACGGACCCCATCCGGGCACGGCCGAGGCGTCGATCGGCAAGGAGGCCACCGAGGAGCTGGCGGTCATGGTCGATACCTTCCATCCGCTCAACATGACCGACGCGGCGCGCGAGCTCGAGGACGAGACGTACCCCTATTCGTGGCTGCCACCGGCCGATGCCAGTGGCGAAGCCAGGGAGCTGAGCGAGCGCGGGCCGGAAGCATTCCCCGATTGATGGACGAGAGCCTGGCACATCAGCTCGAAAGGGCCGAGCAGCGCCTTGTCGCTCTCTCTGCAGAGCAGCCAAGCGGATTGACCGAGCCGGACGCCGGGGCAACGGAACGCTGGGATGCAGGCCAGGTGTGGGCGCACATCGCCGAGTTCGTGCCCTACTGGCAGCGGCAGCTCGAAGTCGTGGTCGGAGCGCATAGCGCCGCACCCGTGCCGTTCGGGCGCACCAAGACCGACCCCGATCGGATTGCCACAATCGAGCGCAACCGCAACGCGCCGATCGCCGATCAGATGGCCGCCACACGTTCGTCATTGAGTGCCTTTGAGGCCTATCTGCACGGATTGAGCGCGGAAGACTGGCAGGCTGTCGGCGTGCACTCGGTGCGCGGGCAGATGGACGTCCGCGCGATCGTCGAGTTTTTCGTCATCCACCACCTCGAGGAGCACGTAGCCCAGCTCGACGGCCTGGCCTGATGATCCGCGTCTTGGTCGAGTCGGGCAGCAAGAAGGTCCTCGCCACGGCCGTTGACTGGCCTGGCTGGACGCGCGGCGCAAAGTCCGAAGAGATGGTGCTCGACACACTCATCGCATATGGCGAGCGCTACCGCCGCAGCGTTGGCAGAGCGGCCGGCGGGCTGGATCGGCCGCGCGGCCTGGAGGACCTCGATGTCGTGGCACGAGTTCCGGGAGGCTCCGGAGCCGACTTTGGCGTGCCCTCGTCAATCGCCGAATTCGATCGCCTAGCGCTCGATCCGGCCGAGCTCGAGCGACATATCAGCCTCCTCCGCGGCGCGTGGGCCGGATTCGACGAAGCCGTGTCCCGCACCGGGGTCCGCGAGCTGGCCAAGGGGCCTCGCGGCGGAGGCCGATCGCTGCACAAGATAGTGGAGCATGTGCGCGAGGCGGAGCGGAGTGCCTATATCGGCCAGCTTGGCGCGGCGAGCGTGCCGCCGGCGGGAAGCGACATGGCGACCGTCCACGCGGCATTCATCGAAGCGCTGATGGCCAAGACCCGCGGCGAGCTGCCCGAGCGCGGTCCGCGCGGCGGCGAGCGCTGGCCGGCAGCCTTTGCAATCCGCCGCGCGGCGTGGCACGCGCTCGACCACGCGTGGGAGATCGAGGACCGCGTCACCGATTGAAGAGCGCTGCATCCGCTATGAAATCGTCAAGCGAATCACCCTTCGCGTAACGATTCCGTTGCCTCGGGCGGGCCACCATTCGGCCCATGAGAAAGACCTTCGACAAGGCCGTCGATGTCGCGATCAGGGCGCTCGGCTCGCCATCCGCCCTGATCATTGCCGCCGCCGTGATCGCGGTGTGGGCAGTCACGGGTCCGATCTTCGGCTTCTCCGACACCTGGCAGCTGGTGATCAACACGAGCACGACGATCGTGACGTTTCTGATGGTGTTCGTCATCCAGAACAGCCAGAACCGCGACTCCAAGGCCGTTCACATCAAGCTCGACGAGCTCATCGGCGCCATGCACGGCGCACGCGACAGGATGGCCCTGGCCGAACAGGAGTCCGACGAAGAGCAGGACCGCGACATCGCCGACGCGCAGCGTAAGGCGCAGTCCGCGCAACCGGATGCGACCGACGGAACCGACGGGGTCGGGAGCTAGCTCAGCCGCGCAACGACCCGGACCACAGGCAGGGTCGCTGTTAGGGGCGCTTGGCGCGGCCCTCGTTCAGGACGCTGAAGAGCATGAACAGCACGTTCTGCGGCCGTTCCGCGAGACGGCGCATGTAGTACGGGTACCACTCCGTGCCGTAGGGAACGTAGACCCGAACCGTCCAGCCCTGGGCCACGAGACGTTCGTGCAGGTCGCGACGGACGCCGTAGAGCATCTGAAACTCGAACTTCTCAGGTCCTATGCCGTGCTCGCGAACAAACGCAATGGCATGCTCGATGAGCGCCTCGTCATGGGTCGCGAGGGCCGCGTAGCGACCGTCCAGCAACAACCTCTCCATCAGCACGCGGTAGCTGTCGTCAACCTCTTCCTTTGATTTGAATGCGACCGTGCCCGGTTCGTCGTACGCGCCCTTGCACAGGCGCACCCGAGTCTGCGTGGCGATGAGACGGTCGATATCGTCCGCGGAACGGCGCAGGTACGACTGGATCACGACGCCGACCTCCGGATAGTCGTCATGCAGCGCCCGGGCGATCTCCAGCGTCTTGTCAGTCTTGGAGTGGTCCTCCATGTCGATGCGCACGAAGGCTCCCACCTGGCGCGCGCGGGTGACCACGCGACGGACGTTCCCGAGACAGAAGTCGGGGTCGATCTCGAGACCCATCTGGGTCAGCTTGATCGACACGTTCGCCTCCAGGCCACGCTCGGAGAGCGCGTCGAGGGTCGCTATGTAGCGATCAGCCGCGGCAGTCGCCTTGTCCGTCGAGTCGACCGATTCACCCAGCACGTCCACGGTCCAGCGCATGCCCTGAGCGTGGAGTGCCTCGAGAGCGGAGAGCGCATCATTCAGCGAGTCGCCTGGGACAAAGCGCCTGACCATCCGGCGCGTGAGCGGAACGGCTGTCGCCAGGCGGCCCAGTGAGCGGCGCCGCGAGGCCCACAGAAAGAGGGCGCGCGACACCTTCGACGGCAGCTGGCTGAGGTGGGCGCGCGCGGCGCGCTCGTGGAGCTCGGCCTCGCGCCGCCGCTCCACTTCCGCGCTGATGGTCTCGGCCGGGATGACGCCGTCGAGCGTGCCGTCCGGCTGGCGGTACAGCCGACAGCCCGTGTTGATCGGGTCGCCCGCCGGCAGGCGCACGACGTCCATGCCGTCGATGCGCAGCGTTGGCGAGCCGTGGAAGCCGAGACCGGCGGCGTCGTCGATATCGCCGATATAGACACGCTCGATGATCGGGCTGTGTCCGTTGTCCGCCAACGCGGCACGGGCGATGGCCTCGGCACGCTCAGCGTGCGGGCAGTCCTCGGTCGTCAGTAGCTCAACGCGCACGGCTGTTGAGTATGACGCTCGCGGATGTGTGTTTGCGAGAGCCGTAAGTCATGCCACATCACGTCCCGCTCAAGCAGCCGACGACCTGGTCCGGCAAACCTGGTTGGCCGGAGTCTCCAGCGCCCGTGACGAAGTCGTAGCGGATTCCCGGCCACTGGCCGGGCAGGCCGCTGTAGGAGCGCGGCGCGCCATCACCGGTGAAGCCGGCCCAGTCCGGAGACTGGTAGCCGGTGGTGTCGTAGCTCGCGACCGCGCTGATGCCGCGGATGAAATCCGTGCGCTGCTCGAGTAGCCAACGCCCTGCGAACGCTGGGTCGGCCGCCAGGTACGCGCGGACGTACCAGTACTGGACCGTGTCGTAGTGCGGTTCGATGATCCACGGCACGTCCGGCCCGGTGAAGTAGCGGACCTCGTCGGCCTTCCACAGCCCGGTGGCAATGCCCATCTGGCTATCGATCATCTCGAACGCCGTTGTCCACACTGGCGACCCAGGCGACGGTGAGGTCCAGCCGTTGACGCAATCCGGGGCTGGCGTCGCGCCGGCGCCGATCGGCGTCGCTGTGGGCGTCGCCGGGTTCGGAGTGGGAATGGGCCGGAGCGTCGGAGTCGGGGGCGCCGTCGGCGTCGGCGGCCGCGCCGTCTGCGGCGGCAACGTGATTGACGACAGATCCGTGACCGGTATCGAAGCCGAAGGCGCGGGCGAGGGCGAGGGGAGCGTCGTGCGGCAGGCGCACAGGACGAGGCCCAGGCCCAGGAGGGCGGCGGCGGCGCGTATGCCTGTCGGCGGTCGCCTCAAGGGGTCAGTGATCGCTGGCCCTGGCCGTGTCGTCTTCGAGGTTGCGCCCCAGCTCCTCCGTACGCCGATATGCGGCAAAAACCGCCTCAGAAAGCACAGTCCGCAGACGACCCGATTCGAGCTCGTGCAGCGCAGCGGCGCTGGTGCCGCCGGGAGAGGTGACCATGTTTCGAAGCTGGGCCGGATGCATGCCGCTCGACTTGGCGAAGAGCGTGCTGCCCTCCAGTGTCTCGATCACGAGGTCGTGGGCGACGTGGCGTGGAAAGCCCAGATGGACCGCCGCGTCGATCAACGCTTCCATGACCAGGAAGACGTAGGTCGGCCCCGTCCCGCTGACGGCAGTGGCCATCGCAACAAGCTTCTCGTCGTCTACCTCGAGCTGCTCGCCGAGGCTGCCGAGCAAGACGCGCGCTTGTTCGCGCTGAGGCGGCGTCACTTCCGGCGTCGCGTACCAGACGGTCATGCCCTTGCCCAGCTGAGCAGGCGTATTGGGCATGCTGCGCACGATCTGGCCGTGGCCGAACGCGTTGGCGAGCGCGGTGGTGGTTGCGCCGGCAATGATGCTGATCACCAGCTGGCCGGGCTTGAGGCGGCCGCGCAGCTCGCGACCCACGCGCACGAGCATCTGGGGCTTGATGGCCAGCACGAGCACGTCGGCTCCGTCGACGGCAGCGGCGTTGTCCTCGACCGTGCCGATCCCATAGCTGCTGACCAGCTCGCTGCGCCGATCGGCGCGCGGATGGCTGGCGACGACCTGCTCCGGCGCCACCTGATTGCCGCGCAGCAGGCCGGCGATCATCGCCTCGGCCATCACGCCCGACCCGATCGTTGCGATTCGTACGCCTTCGAGCGACATGCACCGGAGTCTAGCCGCCGTCTGCCCTCGCACTGCCAAGAAGGAAGAAGCGAGAGGTTTGGCGCACCGTCGCGTTGGAGAAGCCGGCTGCGCCCAGCGCTGCCTCGAGCTCGCCAGGCTGCCAGTAGATCTTGGGAATCGTGAACTCGCGGCCATCGTCGAGGCGCCGGAGGGACAGGTCGTCGGCCGGCGTGGGATGGTCGCGAGCACTCGAATCCGGGTCTCGCCGCGAATCGACGAAGGCCACCACGCCGCCCGGCTTGAGCCAGCGCCGGCACAGCGCCAGGAACTCGGCCAGCCGGTCGCGCGGCACATGGCTCAGCCAGAAGCCGAAGAAGAGCGCGTCTACCTGGCGATCCGGCTCCGCCCACGCGTCCCGGATTTCGACATGTGCCGTCAGGCCGGCCGCCTTTATCCGTTCGGCGGCGATCGCAAGGGGCGCTTCGTTGGCATCAAGCGCCCGCAGCCGGCCCTGGCGGGCAAGGCGTTCCGACCACCGGCCGGTACCCGCGGCCAGCTCGACGATGTTGCCCGCGATGGGCAGCGCATTGAGCCAAGCCGCGGCCTCGGCCAGGTCCGCCACCCAGGCCTCGTCGGCAGCCTGTCCGTGGCTGTACCGTCCGCGACGCAGATACCAGTCGTCGTACTCGGGCGCCCGTGCCGCGTAGTAGTCACGCAGGGCCTGCTCGGTCACGCGCTGGCCCTGCCCAGCAAGAAGAAGCGCGATGTCTTGGCGATGTCGATATCGCGAAAGCCTGCTTCGTTCAGGGCATCTTCGAGCTCGGCGGGCTCGTAGAAGACCTTGATGATCTGGAACTGGCGCCCGTCGTTCAGCTTGCGCGCCTGGTGCTCGTCGTCGGTCTGCGCGTAGTCCGGTTGGCCGGCCTCGTCGATGAACGCGAAGAGACCGCCGGGCTTGAGCCAGCGGTGGACTATCGCCAGGAAATCCGGCAGGCGCTTTCGACGGACGTGGCTCAGCCACGCTCCACAGAAGACGGCGTCGACCTGCCGATCAGGCTCGGCCCACGCATCGCGGATGTGGATGTGCGCGCGCAGGCCATGGGCCAGGAGACGATCGCGCGCTCGCGTCAGCACTTCGTCGGAAATGTCGTAGAGCGAGAGCTCACCCTTCTGGGCCAGGAGTGGCGACCACCAGCCGGTGCCGGCGGCAAGCTCGACGATCTCGCCGTGGATCGGCAGGTCGTCGAGCCACAGTGTCGCGACATCGAGGTCTGCCTGGAAGGTGGCCTGTTCGAGGGGCTGTCGCTCCGTCGTCGTGTAGAACTCGTCGTACTCGGGGGCCCTCGCCGCGTAATAGTCCTTGAGCGCCTTGTTCTCGGCTGCCTGCTCGTCGGATGCCAGCGCGCGACGGCGCAGCCCATCGCGCAGCCGGAAGCGCAGGAACTCGTTGTCCTGCGCCTTGCCCACGCACTCAGGGCAGAGCATCGCCCAGCCCTCCAGGTCGTCGGGCGCGCGAGTCGTGTGCGGCCTGCCGCACCACAGGCAGTTGAACGCGACGTGGAAGCCGCTCGGCTCGACCATTGTCGATCGGGACCTCTCAGGCAATCGGGGGCACCCTGATGAAGGCGCCCGGTGGCACCTCGTCGCTGAAGACGCCCGGGTCGAAGATCTCGGCCAGTAACGCGATACCGTCGATTACCCGCGGGCCCGGCCGGCTGAAATAGGCCGAACCGTCGAGGGCATAGACGTGGTCATTGCGGACGGCGGCGATGTCGTCGACGAAAGCCGGCCGGGCGCCCTCCGTCTCGAGCCACTCTCGCGTGCTGCGCGCCGCGTCGAAACCGCACGGCATGAGCAGGAGCATCTCGGGCTCCACATCGAGCACACTGCGCCACGTCGTCTCCTGGGCCGGCTGTGAGTTGTTTCCGAGCAGGTCCCAGCCGCCGGCGCGGCGGACCTGCTCCGGCACCCAGTGGCCCGACGCGAAAGGCGGATCGAGCCACTCCAGGCAGACAACGCGTCGCGGTGAGAGGCCGGCCAGGCGGCGCTCGAGGACCGTGTTCTCGATACGGCCCAGCCGCTCGCGCAGGATCTCGATCAGTCCCACCGCCTCATCCTCGGCCTCGGACATCGCACCAACGGTCGAGATCGAGTTGAAGATGCCTTCGATGCTCGTCGGCTCCAGGCTGACGATCTCGCTGTCCGTTCCGGCCAGGCGCACGGCTTCCGCGACGTCGCGATAGCTGACCGCGCACACGTCGCACAGCTCCTGGGTCAGGATCAGATCGGGATCGGCCGCGGCCAGCGCGGCGACGTCCAGTCGGTAGATCGAGTCACCACCATGGACGGAGGCAGAGACTCGGTCGTTGATCTGGCGGCTCGTGGCGCCCTCAACGGCGCCGACGTCGGTGGTCAGAACCGGTATCTCGGCCGCCTCTGGCGGGAAGTCACACTCGTGCGTTCGACCGACGAGCTCGTCGCCCAATCCGAGCGCGAAGCAGATCTCGGTCGCCGACGGAAGCAGTGAGACGATGCGCACCCAAGCAGGATAGGCCGTAGGTCCCTCGGCCAGTCCGCCACGGTTCGCTAGGCTGGTGGCATGAGCACCAACCCGGCCGTGGTCGTAGACAGCGTGACCAAGACCTTCGGCTCGACCGACGTCGTGTGCAACCTGTCGTTCGACGTTGGCCCCAAGGAGATCCTGGGCTTTCTAGGCCCGAATGGCGCCGGCAAGACCACGATGATGAGGATGATCCTGGACATCATCCGGCCCGATTCGGGCAGGATCACGGTCTTCGGCCACAAGCCGGGCGTCGAGCACCAGAGCCGGATCGGCTATCTGCCGGAGGATCGCGGGCTGTATCGCGACGTCCCCGTGGTGGAGACCTTGACCTACTTCGGCGCGCTGCGCGGCCTTTCGTCGAGCGCGGCTCGAGAGAAGGCGACCAAGCTGCTGACCGAGGTCGGCCTGGGCGATTCACTGACCAAGAAGGGCGCCGAGCTGTCGCGCGGAATGCATCAGAAGGCGCAGCTGGTCGCGACGATCATCAACGAGCCCGACCTGCTCATCGTCGACGAGCCATTCTCCGGCCTTGATCCGGTCAATGCCTCGATGCTCAAGGATCTGCTCCTGGCGCAGCGCGACCGAGGCGCAGCCGTCGTCATGAGCACACATGACATGGAGGACGCACAGACGCTGTGCGACCGGATCGTGCTCATCGACAAGGGACACCGCCTGCTCTACGGCCGCGTCGAGGACATCCGCCGCGCATTCAGCGACGGTGCTGTCGAGGTCATCGGCAAGGACCTGCCGACCGATCTTTCGACACTCTCCGCCGCGACCCTTGCAACGGCATACGACAGCTCGGTGCGCTACCTGTTGCGCGATGGCGAAACGGCACAGGACCTGTTTCGTGAGCTGGCGGCGACTCCGGCACAGGTCGAGCGTTTCGCTGTCGAGGCCCCCAACCTGGCCGAGATCTTCGTGCGCGCCGTGGCGGGCGACGAGCGCGCGGAGCAAGTCGCATGAGATCCGACTTCGTGCGCCTCGTGACACTCATCGCCCGGCGTGACTACCTGCGTACCGTCCGCCGGCGCGGTTTCGTCGCCGGCACGCTGCTGCTGCCGCTGGCGATGGGCTTCCTTTTCGCCATCTCGGCGCTCAGCTCGACCTCCTTGGGCCAACCACAGGTCGGCCCCGTGGTTGTGGTCAACGAGTCGTCCGTCAAGGTCGCAGCGGATCCGGCCGTGACACCCGACGTGGTTGTCGTCGACCGGGCCGAGGCCGACCGACAGCTTGCCAGCGGAGTGGTCGACGGCTATTTCGTCATCCCCTCGACGTGGCCTGCGCAGCCCACCATCCAGGTGATCACCGCGGACGAGCCATCGAGCAAGCCGCACCTCGCCATCTCGCGCCGCCTGGCCGAGCAGTCCGAGATGGACGTGCTGCTGAGAACGTCGCTGATCAGGTCTGCCGGGGTGCCTGACGCCGTGCTGGCCCAGCTCGTGGCACCGATCAGCTATCAGACCACCGGGGCCAGCGGCGGGCAATCGTCCGACGCCCAGATCATCAGCTCATACCTCGTGCCCTACGCGTTCACGCTGATCTTCATGCTCAGCATCTTCATCACCAGCGGCTATCTGCTCCAGTCGGTCACCGAGGAGAAGGAGAACCGCGTCGTCGAGATCATCCTCAGCTCGGTGCCGGCACTGCCGTTGATGGCGGGCAAGATCCTTGGCCTTGGCGCAGCCGGCCTTACCCAGGTCGCGATCTGGGTCGGGACGGCGCTCATTGCACTGCCGCTCCTGAACAACGAGTTTTCGCTGTCAATCCAGATCTCGCCGGTGACGCTCATCCTGGCCGTGATCTTCTTTGGCCTTGGCTATATGTCGTACGGCGCGATCTACGCCGCGGTCGGGGCGCTGTCTCCGGGCGCGCGCGAGGCGCAGCAGTACGCGAGCGTTTTCGGCGTGATTGCCGTGATTCCGATCGTCCTGCTGCCGGTGTTCCTGAGCGACCCGAGCGGGCCATTGGTCGTGCTGCTGTGCGTCATACCCCTGACCGCGCCTGCCGCGATGCTGGCCGTGCTGGCGTCGACGCCGACGGTGCCCTGGCTGCTCGTCGGGTTGTCACTCGCGGCACAGATCGCGTTCGTGATCGTGGCCACCGTGGCCACCAGCAGGATCTTCCGCGCGACGCTGCTCCTGTACGGGGTCCGCCCCAGCGCCCGGCGCATCGCAAGCGCCATGCTGACGCGCTCGTAGGGTCCGCCAGGCGCCGCGCTCTCGCGCGGCGCGCGTCACAACGTCAGGCGGGCGGCTTCCATTCGTCGACCGTGGCGCGTGCCGAATCCTTGTCCTTGAACCAGCGCGCATTGAGCTCCGTATACGCGGCCCACTCCGCCGGCAGGGAGTCCTCGGGATAGATCGCGTTCACGGGACATTCCGGCTCGCAGGCGCCGCAGTCGATGCATTCGTCCGGATCAATGAAGAGCAATCGGTCCGTGCCCGAGTCGAAATGAATGCAATCGACAGGGCAGACCGCCACGCACGATTGATCGATGACGTCGATGCACGGTTCGGCGATCACATACGTCATCCAGATCCTCTCCTGATGGTGCTGAGCCCGTGGGCTCCGTCGTCTTGTGTGGAGGCCAATCTTAGCGACTGTGGGACGGAGCCTCGTGGGCATGCGTTGCGAACGCGAAAAGTCCTGTCAGCGGCTGACGAGGATCACGTTGGCGGCCATGCCCCGTTCGAGGTGTCCGGGCAGGTGGCATTCCATGTCCAGCGATCCGCTCACCGGGACGTGATAAATGACGCTGGTCGAACCTCCGGACGGCAGGAGGACACGCAGTCCACCAACATCGGGCGCAACGCTCGCGGCAGGAGCGGTCGCCAGGGGCGCGGGCGGCGTCGCCACCGCGTCTGCAGTGGACCAGGCCGCCTGGACGCCTGCGTCGCCCAGGACCAGCTCATGGTCGACCATGCCGGCGTTGAAGATGTTCAGCCTCACGGTCTCGCCCGGGTAGAGATACAGCGGCGTCGGGTCGAAGTGGTAGTCGCGCATGATGACGTTCACGTCCCGAGGCGAGGCGTCCGTGCCGGGCACGGCGCTAGCGGCCGGCGTGGGTGCCGGTGCGCCGGCCAGCGTCGCACCCAGCAGCACGAGGCCGAGCGCCAACGCGGCGCCCACGATCAGCACGACCACCGGCCCGCGAGAGATGCGCCGCGCGTCACCGTCGACGGTCTCGTCTCGTGGCGCGCGCGGCTGGCCTGCAGGCGTTTCCGACACGCCACCAATCTATGACATCGAGCGGCTTCTACCAGCGGAAGGGATGTCCGATGTCAAAGCTCGGGTTGATCTGCGCCGCCGCGACGCCACCAACGGCGAAGACGAGCACAACCGCCAACGCGATCGACAGCGGCAGCGCGGCGGCGACGGCTGCGACCAGGTAGCGGCCTTGCTGGTAACGGGGCGACGATACGACGCGCATGGCTCTCCATTCACTCCACCTGCTCGACGGGAAACCCGAGCTGCCGGAGCAGCCGGGATGGGTACGTCGAAGAGGCTAGGAAGCCACGCTCAACAAGCCCTTAGCGCCGGCTTATCGCTCGCTTATCCGGATGTGGGAAAGCCCCCGCACGCGGTCAGCGGCGGCTCTCGAAGCAATCGCTGCAGTAGACGGGCTTGGACCCCGACGGCCGAAACGGAACGCTGGCCGTCTTGCCGCAGTTGGCGCAGGTTGCCTCGAACATCTCGCGCGGCCTGCGCTCGCCGTAGCCCGACGAGCTGCCACCGCCGGCCGAATAGCCGCCGCTGGCCGAATAGCCGGACGCGGATGAGCCGCCGCCGTAACCATCGGACGCATACGAAGATTCGCCGTAGCCGTCGCCGCCGCGAGCCGAGCCCCCGTCATATGACGACGAGCGCGATCGCTGCGCCTTGCGAATCTGGCGGCAGGATGGGCAGCGCTTGGGCGACTCGCTGAAGCCACGCTGCGCGTAGAACTCCTGCTCACCCGCTGTGAACGTGAACTCCTGGCCGCAATCGGCACAAGTGATGGATCGATCCGTGTACACCTGGAACAGAAACCTCCCTCTCCCTTGGAAAACGCGGCGAATATACCCACGTCACGGCAGGAGTCAATCACCCAGTGGGAAATTGCGCTCCCGGGACCCTTGCAGTTGTGGCCGGGCGCTTTACATTTCCTTGCGCAGTGAGTGACCGATTCGTGACCCGTGGATTCGTCGGCCGGCGTCGGGACCCCGAGCGCGGCCAGCGCGTGCCGCCCGGACAATACGTGACCACAGACTTCCCCGTCCTTTCCGCCGGCCCCACTCCACATACACCACTCGAGAGCTGGACGTTCAAGATCGAGGGGCTCGTCACGTCACCCAAATCATGGACGTGGCCGGAGCTCACGGCTCTTCCGTCGCGCGACTACGTCGTCGACATCAGTTGCGTCACCAAGTGGACGAAGCTCGACATGCGCTGGCATGGCGTGAGCGTGGACACGCTGCTCGAGGCCGTCGAGCTGAAGCGTGAAGCTGCCTTCGTCATCGCCTACTCGGACGGCGGCTACACGACGAATCTGCCGCTCGCCGACGTCGTCAACGACCAGACGTTCGTTGCCTATGAATACGATGGCGCCGCACTCGCGCCCGAACACGGCGGCCCGGCCCGATTGGTCGTTCCGCACCTGTACTTCTGGAAGAGCGCCAAGTGGATACGCGGCCTGCGTATCGTCAACCGCGATCAGCCCGGTTTCTGGGAGTCGTTCGGCTACCACAACCGTGGCGACCCATGGCTCGAAGAGCGCTACTCGGGCGACTAGGACGACCGCGTGGCAACCATCAGCTGGCAGATCGCGACGGTCACGGCAATCCGCGCCGAGACCGCGCGCGTCAAGACGATCTCGCTCGAGGTGCCCGGCTGGACAACGCATCGGCCGGGCCAGCACGTCGACATCCGGCTAACGGCCCAGGACGGCTACCAGGCACAGCGCAGCTACTCGATCGCGTCGCCTCCGACGGATCAGCCGCACATAGACCTGACCGTCGAACGTGTCGTGGACGGCGAGGTTTCGGCCTTTCTCGTCGACGAGCTCGTGCTCGGCGACCGCTTTGAGGTGCGCGGCCCGATCGGCGGCTATTTTGTCTGGGACGCGGCCGCAGCCGATCCACTGCTGCTCGTGGCAGGCGGGTCCGGCGTCGTGCCGCTGATGGCGATGATCCGCCACCGGGCGCGCAGCGGCTCCGGCGCGCCTTGCACGCTGCTGTATAGCTCGCGTTCCGCTGACGACGTCATCTATGCCGCGGAGCTCGAACGGCTGGCCGCGCGCGCAGATGGGCTGCGCGTCGTGCACACATTCACCCGCGCCCAACCCCCGGGCTGGACGGGCTACTCGCGGCGCATCGACACGGCCATGATCGACGACGTGCTCGGGACCACGGGTCACATGGCCCAGGCGTTCGTGTGCGGCCCGACAGCGCTGGTGGAGTCGGCCGCCGAAGCGCTCGTTGGCCTGGGCCTCGCGCCGGGACAGGTCAAGACCGAGCGCTTCGGTCCGAGCGGAGGATGACGATGGCGAACGATCCATACGCTCTCGACGCGAATGCTGCGGCCGGCATGCTGGCCGAGATCTTCGGCTCCGACATGACAACGGTCGCCAGCCGCTGTGCACACTGCGGCAACCGGGCCCCGATCGGCAGCCTGCGCTGCTACGGCATGACCGGGCCGGGCATCGTCCTGCGCTGCTCGGTCTGCAGCGAGATCGTCATGCGCTTCATGCGCCGCGAGGATGGGTCCTTCCTCGTCGACGCGCGTGGTGCCTCGTACCTACGACTCTGACCCCATGCCCATCTCCGAAGGCGTGTAGCTCGGGTCCAGGTACTTCTCCGGATCGTCCTTGAACTCGAGCATGCAGCCCTTGGCGCAGAAGTAGTACGTCTTGCCGTCGTGCTCGGCGGTCCATTGGGCAGTCTCTGTGTCGACCGACATGCCGCACACCGGGTCCATAGTCATTGCCATCATCAAACTCCCGTGCTGGGCCGTCGGATCACGACGTCCTCGATGGGCACTATGCTCGCGCGGATGACGCAAGAGCGCCGACAGCGCAACAAGCCGACTGAGGACCGCAGGCTGCTGCGCGCCGGGCCCTATGCCGACACGTCCTTCCTGGACAGCGACGCGTGGCGCGCTTTGCGCATAGAAGGCGAGTTCGTCGAGGGTTTCGACAGCCTTGCCCGACTGGGCGCCGCGGTCAGTGTCTTCGGTTCTGCCCGGACCAAGGCTGACGATCCGGTCTGCGTCGCGGCCGAGGAGCTCGGACGTCGCCTGGCGCACAAGGGCATCACCGTCATCACCGGCGGCGGTCCAGGCGTCATGGCAGCGGCCAACAAGGGAGCGTACGAAGCCGGCGGCGTGTCGGTTGGCCTGGGCATCGAGCTGCCCCACGAGCAGGACATCAACGATTACTGCACCGTCGGGCTCAATTTCCGCTACTTCTTTGTGCGCAAGACGATGTTCGTCAAGTACGCACAGGCCTTCGTCATCTTTCCAGGCGGCCTGGGCACGTTCGATGAGCTGTTCGAATCGCTTGTGCTCGTCCAGACCGGCAAGATCGAGCATTTCCCGGTCATCCTCTACGGCAGCAGCTACTGGCGGCCGTTGATCGACTGGCTGTCGAACACCGTCCTCAAGCGCGGCACGATCTCACCTGCCGACCTGGACCTGTTTCGCGTCACGGACAACCTCGACGACGTCATGAGCTGGATCGAGCAGTCTTTCGTGGACGCGAGCGCCGCGGCCATGGACGCCGAGGCCAGCCCGGCCGGAAAGGACCGCGCGGAGGCGGAACAGGAACGTAGCCGGCAGGCATCTACGCGCCCCGAGTAGGCCGGCTCTCAGCGCTTCAGCGATTCGGCGTGAGTGCCTCGCGCATCTGGAGCTGACGCATGACGTCCGCGCCGGACAGCATGCCCACGAGCCGGCCATCGTCGAGGACGGGCACCTGCTCGAGGTTGTGCTCGGTCAGCACCTCCAGGGCATCGAGCGCGGGCGTCTGGCTCGTGACCGTATACAGCTTGTCGCGACCGCCCATGACCTCGCCCACTGAGACACGTGAGCGCGAGTCGACGGGCACCTTCATGACATCGCCAACAGTGACGATGCCGATCAGGCGCGTGTTGTCGGTGACCGCGACGGCACGCAGGTTGCGCGGCAGCATGTAGCTCTCGACGAGCTCAGCCAGGCTGATTCCGGGCGCAGCGGTGACCTCTACTGGACGCGCGACGTCGCGGGCCACGACGTTGGCCAGGCGAGTCTCGAGGACGAGCTGCCTGACGCTGCCCGCGGCCGCGCTGTACAGGAACCAGGCGATCGCGGCGATCCAGATGCCGCTCACGATGTCGCCCTCATAGAGCAGCCACAGTCCGGCCGCGACCAGGAGCGCGGACACGACCTTGCCCACGTTGGCGGCCCATCTGGTGGCACGGCCCAGGCTGTGGGTAGTGCCCCACAGGATGGCGCGCAGGACGCGGCCACCGTCCAGCGGAAAGCCCGGGATCAGGTTGAACAGGCCCAGGCTGGCGTTGATGAAGAACAGGTAGCTGGCGATCACCGCGATGCGCTGCTCGTCTACGACCGTGGCCACGGCCCACGCGAGAGCCGCCAGGCCAAAGCTGGTGAGTGGTCCGACAACCGCAACCAGGAACTCGGTCGCCGCGGACTTCGGCTCGCCGGCTAGGTTCGAAACGCCGCCGAAGATGAAGAGCGTGATCGAGCGCGGGTGGAGCCCGCGGCCAAGCGCGACGAACGAATGCGCCATTTCGTGGACGAGAACAGATGCGAAGAGCAGCAACGCGGTGATCGCGCCCAGGATCCAGTACTCGAGCGCCGGCCGCCGGCCCAGCTCGGCGGGCAGCTGATAGACGCTCAGCGACCACGTCAGCAGGGCAAAAATGACCAGCCAGCTGTAGTGGACGCCGACCTCGATGCCGCGGATGGTGAACAGCTTGATTGAGTTGTTGAGCACTCCGGCGACGATAGCCGATGCTACGGTTTGGCCATGCGCGTCGCCCTTGCCTCGGACCACGCGGGCTTCCCGCTCAAAGCGCCGATCGCCGACTGGCTCGCGGCCAACGGCCACGAAGTGGTCGACTTCGGTGTCGACACCGACGCGGTCCCGGTCGACTACCCGGATTACATCGCGCCGGCCGCGCGAGCGGTCGCCGCAGGCGACTGCGAGCGCGGCGTGGTGCTGGGCGGCAGTGGCACGGGCGAGCAGATCGTGGCCAACAAGATCCACGGCATACGTTGCGTCGAGGCGACCGATCCGGTCACGGCCAGGCTGAGCCGCGAGCACAATGACGCCAACGTGATCGCCATGGGCGCCCGGATCGTCGCCCGCGAGCTGGCCCTGGGATGCCTCGAGGCATTCATGAATGGCGAGTTCCAGGGCGGCCGGCACATACCCCGGATTGCCAAGCTCATGGCCCTGGAGGACTCGCAGAGCTGACGTATAGGTCGTGCAGCGCAAGTGCCTGCACGACGGTCGCCGCCGCTCCCCAGTGCTCGGTCAGGCGCCGCGTCTCGTCCTCGGTCGGCATGCCCGCGTCGTACAGCCGACCGACGGCCTTGCGCACGCCCAGGTCACCAGCGACGACTCGAGGCCGCCCCAGCGTCCGCGCCAGGAACCACTCCGCGCTCCAGCGGCCGATGCCCGGCAGCCGCGTCAGGTGGGCGATGAGCTGGTCGTCATCCATGCGCCGCAGGTCGTCGGAACGAAGCTCACCCGCCGTTGCGGCGCGCGCGGTCGACACGACCGCGCGCGCCTTCGCGTACGTGAGCTGGAGCGCCCGCAGATGGTCGACACTCGCCTCCGACAGCGCCTCGGCGTCGAGCACGTGGACGAAGTCGTCCCCGACGGTCAGGCGCGTGCCGTAGTGCGTGGCGAGGCGCTGGCGGATCACGCTGGCAAAACGCAGGTTGATCTGTTGCGCGCTGATCGATCGGACGAGGGCATGGAACGGATCGGGTATCAACACGGGCACGAGGCCCAGATAGCGCTCGACAAGGCTGGCTACGGCGCGGTCGTGTGCGGCGAGCTCGTCGAGGCCGTCGGTGCCAGTGACGAAAGTCGTCGCGATCAAGTTGGCCGCGTCGGCGGGAGCGCCGCCGGGCATTCGAGCCTCCAGCACGTCGGTCGGGTGGCCCGATATCTCGATCGAGTAAGGCACGAACGCTGAATCGGACGCAGGGCGAATGGTTCTAACTAGCATTCGCCCGTCGAAACGGTCGAGAAGGTCGTCGCCCCAGCGGCCGATAGGGCCGAGGCTGGCGAGCGCATCGACCGGCCGCTGCAGACGCATGCGGCGGGAAACCACGCGTGTGCCTGTCGCCATCACGGCTGCGTACGCTAACGCTTGTGCCGCAACGGCCGCCCGGGATTAAGTCGAGAGTGAGCCTGCTTCGCGAACGGACTCGAGCGCCTGGTTGACGGCCGCTGTCAGACGCGCTGCACTTGGCGCGCCGACGAGCGGCACGACCGCGTAGATGCCCGACTCCTCTACCCAGTCGAACTCGAGGCCGGGTGCCGTGAGCACGATCGGTGTGTTGGGATGCTGCTCGCGCAGCAGCTCGATCAAGGTCCGTTCTGTCTCGCTGTCACCGGCCGACCAGACGTCGTAGACCAGGACGTCGGCGACTTGGGCCGATGGACAGGGCATCCCGTGCAGGATGGGGCACGGGCCGTACTGCGGCCCGGCGCACTCCTCGACGATGAATCCAGCCTGACGCAGCCAATCGCTTTCCTGGTCGGCCATGTCGGCATCGTGGTGGACGACTACGACGTGGGTCATGGGCGCGCCTCCTGCGCTCGGGGGCGCGACACGCTCGCGCCAAAACCAAACGTTGTGCCGGTCGCGTTGCGCCGCGTAGTGCCAAGCGGCCCTTTTTGGCGAGCACGTCGAACGGCCAGGCGGAGACACGTGCGTTATCGTGTTCGTGACGAGCGGGAGTAACTCAGTTGGCAGAGTGACGGCCTTCCAAGCCGTATGTCGCGGGTTCGAACCCCGTCTCCCGCTCCATTCCTCCGTCCAGCATTGGCCGGGCAGATGCCGCTCTCAGGCGCTGTCGGCGAGCGCCTTGTCGATCAATGCCTTGGCCGCGTCGATCGGGATGGCGAAGCCGATACCCGCCGCGCTGCGCGACACGGCCGTGTTCATGCCCACGACGCGCCCCTGCTCATCGATCAGCGGGCCGCCGCTGTTGCCCGGGTTGATCGCCGCGTCGGTCTGGATCAGGCCGCTCAGGTCCTCCTGAGCGCCGCTTGCCTGGTCGGCGACGGTCACGCTCCTGTCCAGCGCGGAGACAATTCCGCGCGTCACCGTCTCTGTGAACTCACCCAACGGGCTGCCGATCGCGAGGACGGTCTGACCAACCTGGAGCTGGCTCGAATTCGCCCAACGTCGCCGGGCTCAGGTCGCCTCCGCTGGCGCGAACGATAGCCATGTCGTTGTGCGCGTCGGTCTCGACGACTATCGCCGTCAGATCCTGGCCGGAGGCCGTCGTGACGGTCAGCGAGCTCGCCCCTTCGACGACGTGATTGTTCGTCAGGATCAGGCCGTTATCGCCCACGACGATGCCCGAGCCCACCCCTGTTGCTGGTATGTCAAAGGCGGAGAAGGCACCGCCGCCGATGCCCTGCGCCGTGATCGTGACGACGGATTCCTGGGCGTGGGCAACGACCGAGACGGGATCAATCGAACCCTGCGCGCTGACGGCCGATACAGCCGAGGCATTCGACGCCACCGGACGGACGGTCACGATCGGACTTCCGTTGAAGACGGTCACCAGCCCGAGCGTCGAGATCGAGGCCAGCGCAGCCGAGAGGAGCGCTATGAGCGACAGGGAACGGATCGACGGCTGGCTCGGACGCGACGGGTTGGTCGGGTCGTGCATTCTCGCCCGGTCTAGGCGATTGTGAGCGTGCGGCGAGGCGGAATCAGAGCGCGAGGTCCGAGTTCGGGACGAACCAACCGTAGATCGTCGATTTGACATCGGTGCCCAGCTCGTCGCTGTCGGACTCGTCGGCCGTGAAAACGACGAGGCCGGTAGGCCCAAGGGCCGACGCACCGTACTGGCTGAACAGGCCGCCGAAGTTGCCCAGCGAGTGCCACGAGCGTCCGTCGGCGGAGACCCACGCGCGCGCGGTCTGCAGGGTCATGTCCGTCTCGTCGATGGTCGATCCGACAGCGACGTACTCGGTCGCCGAGGAATGGACGTCGTTGATGAGCGTGTTGTCGAACGAGCTGTCCGTGGCGCTGGTCTGGATCCAGTTGTTGCCATCGGTCGAGAAGACGCCAATGCCCAGCGACGGGGTCGTGTCGCTGGCCGCCCAGCCGACGCCGGCCATGCCGCCCGGCCCGGACACGACATCGACCACGGACGCCGCAGTGACGTTGGGCACGAACGCCGGGATGAACTCTGTGCCGTTGGTCGAGGACGAGGCCACGAGCTGGTCGTCCTCGATGCTCTCGACGAACTGGACGCCAAAGGCGACGAGTCCCGGACCTCCGGCACCGACCACGTCGATGGGGTCAAGGCCGCCGACCCTCGTCGTCGGCGCCCAGGTCAGCCCGTCGCTGCTCGTCCAGATCGTCGTGGTGCCGTTGTCGTCACCTGCGCCACCCCAGGCAACGAGATCGCTGCCCCATGCCCGAACTCCGTCGAACTCGGCGGTGATGATGTCCGTCGTCTGGGCCAGCTGCTCCCACGGCCCTCCGCTCGTCGAGCGGAAGACGACCGTGCCGGAGTTGGGATCCTCGGTGCATGTGTCGTCGACGATGTCCGAGCAGGTCGAGAAGAGCCCGAAGACATAGACGTCGTTGCCGACCGCCACGATGCTCGTGGGGCTGACATCCAGGAACGCCGGGTCAACGCTCTGCTGCCAGGTCATGCCGTCAGTCGACGTCCAGATAACGCCCTGGTGGTTGCCGAAGTAACCCTGGCCGGTACCGGCGAAGCCCGCGGCGACATAACCGGTCGGCGTGACCGCCACGCCCGTGACCTCGTAGGCCGCGCCCTGCTCGAAGCCGGTCATGGGCTGCGCGATGCCGCTCGGGAGCGGCGTGCCTGAAGCTTGCGGCCTGACACTCTCCTGGCCGCCTGAGGACGAACCGTCTGACCCATCGCTGACCGGCTGCAGCGTCCGTGGCGGAAGGGTCGGCCGTATGGCGTTCGCGCTGGGGCCGCACGCAACGACGGCCAAAGCCAGCACGCCGCCGAGGACCAGATGTCTGCGGAGGGGCACGGCAATCACCCGGATATGGTGGCGCACCGCGCGCGTTTGCGTATCAGCGCAGCGCCTGAATTCGTCGCGCGGCGCTGATCAACTGCTTTTCGCGCCGACCGCGCAGCACATAGGCGTGGTCGCCCATCGCCGTCGCAAACATGGGATCCATGCGTGATTCGAGGATTACCAGGTCACCGAACTCGCGCATCACATCAGCGTGCGACAGGGAATATCGCCTGGCGTCGCGGCGCATGACATAGATGCATGCGTAAGGGCGCCTGATGGTCGCCTCGAAGCGGCCGTGGACGACCACGTTGGCCCACTCCTGGTAGAAGTCGAAGTCGTTGGCGAAGTTCATCATGTCGACCGACAGCCCGCCGGGTGGTCGCATGTTGACCTCCAGCGCGACCAGTCGGCCGTCATCGAGGCGGAACATCTCGAAGTGGAAGGGCCGTTCACGGACGTCGAATTCGCTGGCCATGGCCCGCCCGACCGTGCGCACGTCGTCCTCGATGCGGCGCGATATCCAGTAGTACAGGTCCACCTGATCGTTGACCGACTCCATCACCCCGGCCGAGTAGTGGAACGATGAGTCGAAGACGATCTCGCCCTGTTTCCCGGCCAGACCGTCGTACGTCACGATCTGGCCTTCGACGAACTCTTCGACGATGTAGTCCACGGCGGGTTTGTCACGCAGGTAGCTCTCGACGTCGGCCTTGTTCTGCAACTTGAATGTCCGCGCCGCACCGACCCCCACATCGGGCTTGGCCACGGCCGGCAAGCCGATCTCGTCGATCCAGCGCCGCAGGGCCCCTGGCGTCTGGCACACGCGTCCGCGCGCGACGGGGATTCCGGCCGCGACGAAGCGCTTCTTCATAAGCGACTTGCGCTTGACCGCCGCTATGGACCGGGTGTCGAGTCCGAAGACGTGGAAGTCGGTGCGCAGCCGCGCCTCGACCTCGAGCCAGTGCTCGTTGAGCAAATCGATGCGCTCGACGAGGCCGCGTCGGTGGATGAGCCAGCCCATCGCGCGGGTCAGCTGATCGTGATCGCCCAGGTCGTCCACCTCGTAGAACTCGTCGAGGGCGTCGCGCAGCTCGGGTCGAAGCGTGTCCCACGGTTGATCGGCGATGCCCATGGTCGTCGCGCCCGCGTTGCGCAGACCGACCACGAAGCGGAACCAGTTGGGCGGAAAGTGGGGCGACAGGAAGACGACGTTCATGTGAGGTGCCGGATCGCTGGCAGGAGGAGCAGGTCGGTCTCGACATCGCGGCCGTCGGCTGCCAGCAGCCGGACGGCCCAGGACGGCTGAAAGCGAAGCCGGTTGGTCAGCGCGCACCAGCCAAGATCGACCATCACCTCGTAGCTGTCCGCGAGCACGTCGGCCAGCTCGCCCAAGTCTTCGCGATCGCCCATGGCTGTTGCGAATTCAATTACCAGCGGCACGCCGGCCTCGAGCAGTGAGCGGGCGCCCTTGAGGACGTCCAGCTCGTGACCCTGGACATCGATCCAGGCCAGGCCCAGGCTGTCAAGCGGAATGTTTCCGGCTGCGACCTCGTCGTCAAAGGTATAGGCCGGCACCCTGATCGTTGCTCCGGTCGTGGAGTCCGCCGCGCCCGGAGCGACGATGCGATTGTCGCCGGCATTGGTGCCGCCCAGCCTCAAAGTCAGCACGGTCGGCGCTGCGGACAGTGCCGCGTTGAAGGCGGCGACGCGCAAAGACAGGTCGTTGCCATCGATGTTGCGCCGGAGCAGATCGAACGACTTCGGATCGGGTTCGTATGCGACCGCGTCAGCGAACCCAAACTCGGCCACCGCCGGCAGGCAGTAGACGCCAATGTTGGCGCCGACCTCCAGGAATGTCCGGCCCCGATACGGCTGGCCGTACGCATTCAGCGCGTCGTACACGACGCCGGCCATCAGCGGATCCCAGTCGCCCGACGCGTACAACGACCGCCCTATCGTCGCGTCGCGGGTGCTGACGACCATGCTCAGGCCAGATGTCTTCACGGCCACCGTCGCTTGCGCGCCGCGCAGGGAGTGGAAACGCGCAGCACGACGGGCATAGCCAAGCAGCGGCCGGCGCGACCGGAACGAGCGCTGATTGCGCAACCATGCGAAGGCGACCCGCGCGGCAGCCTCGGCGTACGGGTTGAGCCGGACACGCGAGCGCTGCGCGTCGTAGGCGATCACTGGGTGGCCCGTCGGTGCAGGGCGCAACTCGATGCTGGATTCGGTCAAACCGCGGCCGAGTGTACCGGCGCGGACCTGCGAAATCCCCCGACGAAGGCCCGTGCTGGGCGAGAATCGCCTTCGATGAGCTCGCTGCCGAAGACTTGATGAGGATCGCTCTCCTTGCTCCGCCGCTCCTGCCCGTACCCCCGCTCAGATACGGCGGCGTGGAAAGGATCGTCGGCGTGCTGGCGCATGGCCTGCACGAGCGCGGCCATCAGGTGACCCTCTTTGCGCCGGGCGACTCGCGGTTCGCGGGAACAATCGTTCCTACGGTCGGAAAGGGCCTGCGCGGGGTCGCCTCCGCTTCCGACCCCGATCCTTATTACGAGCGGACGGTTTCGCTCGCGCGTCAGCAAGCGGCCGGCTTCGACGTGATCCACAGCCATCTGGACGAGCGGGCCTTCGCGCTGGCCGAGCGGTCGGCGACGCCCGTCATCAGCACGCTTCACGGACGAACGGACATAGACCCGCTGCGCTCGGCGATCCGGGACCACCCACGGGCTCGGCTGGTGGCCATCTCCGGCTCGCAGCGCGGCTTCGCGCCACATGGCAACTGGCTGGCCACGATCCACCACGGCCTCGAATTCGGCTCGCTGCCGGCCGGCCCGGGCGGCGGCGGCTACCTGGTTTTCGTCGGCCGCATGTCGCCCGACAAGGGCATCGAGCAAACGATCGAAATCGCCCGACGATCCGGCGTGAAGCTGCTGGTTGGCGCGAGGGTGCAGGATCCAGTTGAGATCGGCCTCTTCGAGAAGGAGATCGCGCCGGCCGTTGCGGAGGGCATAGTCGAGTTCCTGGGCGAGCTCGACGAACGAGAGCGAGACAGGATCGTGGGCGCCGCCCTGGCCACGGTCATGACGAGCCGCTGGCCTGAGCCTTTTGGCCTGGTCGCGATCGAATCCCTGGCTGCCGGCACGCCGGTGATTGCCAGCCGATCAGGCGCGCTGCCCGAGATCATCGCCGACGGAGTCGACGGCTTCATCGTCGACGACGCGGACGCCGGGGCTGCCGCCGTCGCCCGCGTCGCGCGGCTCGATCGCGCAAGAATCCGTCAGCGAGCGCTCGATCGCTTCTCGGCCGCGCGCATGCTCGACGAATACGAACAGGTCTATGCGCAGGTCGCACGGAGCGGCGCTCACAGCGATCCGTAAGGAAGCGCATGTAACGTAGTGCCGTTGAGTGCGCCTCGTGGCGCACCGTTGGAGGATTGGCAACTTCGGTGGGTTTTCTGCCCTACGTGCTCCTGGTCATGGTCCCGGGCCTGGTGCTCTCGCTGTGGGCCGCACATCGCGTTCGTTCCGCATACGGCAAGTGGGACAAGGTCAATTCGGGCATAACCATGAACGCATTCGACTTCGCGCGCTACCTGCTCAACTCACAGGGACTTAACGAGGTGACCGTCGAGCCGACACCGGGCAGCCTGACCGACCATTACGACCCCCGCTCGCGAACGCTGCGCATCTCGACCGGCGTGGCGCACGCGGCCTCGCGCCAGACTGGCGGCGGCCTCTTCGGCAGTCCCGTGGGATCCCCGATGGGGGCGCCCGCAGGCCGTGGCTACGCGTACGGTGCCTCGACGGTGGCGGGCGACGGCTCCGCTTCGGGCAGCCGGCTCTCGGTCGCGCAGGTAGCCGTCATTGCCCACGAGGTCGGCCACGCCCAGCAGCACGCGCGCCACGATCCGATGATGGCGCTGCGCCAGATGGTCGTGCCCGTCGCCCAGATTGGATCGACCCTCGCGCCGTGGCTGGTCATCATCGGCGTGTTCATGAAGCTGACCGGTCTGGCCGTCGTGGGCCTGGGCTTTTTCGCGGGAGCAGTGGCCTTCACGTTCGTGACCCTGCCTGTCGAATTCGGCGCGAGCAATCGCGCGCTGGCCTTCGTCGCGCCGCTCGGTCTGACCGGTGAGCGCGGCCAGGGCGCTCGCGAAGTCCTTCGTGCGGCGGGCTGGACGTATGTGGCCGCGGCGCTCACGGCGCTGCTGACGTTCCTCTACTACCTGATGCTCGTTTTCGGCTCACGTCGCTAGCCAGAATTGGTCGCGCACGAGTGCGCGAGTAAATCGGGCTTACCCATCCCGAGCACCTTGAGAGCGACGTGGATTCCTACGACCTGCAAGGGGGCGCCCGCACCAAGAGCGCTTCAGACACGACGGCCACAATCGGCCGCCTCGAGCTGCACGCCCAGAAGGCGCGCATGCTCGCCCGGCCGGATCCGGCGACAGTGACGCCGCAGACGACCCTGCGCGAGGCGCTGGCCCAGATGCGCGCTCACGGCGGGGACGCAATCCTGGTCAAGGACGACGGCCGCCTGGCGGGCATCCTGACCGAGAGAGACGTGCTCACCAGGGTCCTCGGCGCTGGGGTAGACGACTCGCGACCGGTCGCCGGTTTCATGACCGTTGAGCCGCACACGCTGTCCGCCGACGCGAGCCTGTTCGAGGCAATGCAGGCAATGGAACGCGGCCACTACCGCAACGTGCCGCTGACCGAGCCGGACGGCACCGTTGTCGGGCTCCTGCGTCAGCAGGACCTGATCGAATTCATCGCCGAGGCATTCCCGCAGGAAATCCTTAACCTACCGCCACGGCCGCACCAGCTGATGGACGAGCCAGAGGGGGCATGAGAGCACAGTGACAATCGAGACTGAACCCAGGAAGGACGTCGACTCCCAGGAGCTCGAGCGCGTAACGATCCGATTCGCGGGCGACTCGGGCGACGGCATGCAGCTGACCGGCACGCAGTTCACGCGAACCGCAGCCGTCTTCGGCAACGACGTCAGCACGCTCCCTGACTATCCGGCTGAGATCCGCGCCCCAGCGGGCTCGCTACCGGGAGTTTCGGGCTTCCAGATCAGCTTCTCATCAGCTGAGATCTATACCCCCGGCGACGAGCCTGACGTGCTCGTGGCCATGAACCCGGCCGCGCTGCGCACAAACGTCGGCGACCTGCCGCCCGGCGGCGCGCTGATCGTCAACAGCGACGCCTTCAACGCCAACAACCTCAAGAAGGCGGGCTACGAGACGAATCCGCTCAGCGACGGCTCGCTCAAGCAGTACAACGTCTTCGAGATCCCGATCAGCACGCTCAACACGCGCGCGCTGGAGGGCCTGGACATGACCTCCAAGCAGGTCGACCTGACGAAGAACTTCTTCGCCCTGGGCCTGATGTTCTGGCTCTACGAGCGCAGCAAGGACCCCACGTTGCGCTGGATCGAGCAGCGCTTCAGCGCCAAGCCCGTCATCGCCGAGGCCAACACGCGCGCCCTCAAGGCCGGCTACGCATTCGGCGAGACGACCGAGATGTTCCACTCCACGTACCGCGTGGCACCGGCCAAGCTCGAGCCGGGGACGTACCGCAACATCACCGGCAATGAGGCCACAGCGCTCGGCTTCGTGACGGCCTCGCGGCTGGCGAAGCGCGATCTGGTGTATGGCTCGTATCCCATCACGCCTGCGAGCGAAATCCTGCATGCCCTCGCCGGGTACAAGAGCTTCGGCGTCAAGACTTTCCAGGCAGAGGACGAGATTGCCGCAATCGGCGCCGCAATCGGTGCCGCCTACGGCGGTGCCCTGGGCCTGACCGCAAGCTCCGGCCCGGGCATCGCGCTCAAGAGTGAGGCAATGAACCTGGCCCTGATGGTCGAGCTGCCGCTCGTCGTCGTCGACGTTCAGCGCGCCGGGCCCTCGACGGGCATGCCGACCAAGACCGAGCAGGGCGACCTGCTCATGGCCATGTTCGGGCGCAACAGCGACTCACCCGTGCCCATCGTGGCTCCAGCGACTCCTGCCGAGTGCTTCGATTACGCCATCGAGGCTTTCCGCATCGCGCTCAAGTACATGACCCCGGTCATGTACCTGTCGGACGGGTTCCTTGCCAATGGAGCCGAGCCGTGGCGCATCCCGAACCTCGATGAGCTGCCCGACATCGCTGTTCCCAATCACACCGATCGCGCCACTTTCCAGCCTTACTCGCGCGACCCGGAGACGCTCGCCCGGCCGTGGGCCGTACCCGGCACGCCCGACCTCGAGCATCGCATCGGCGGCCTGGAGAAGGCCGACGTGACGGGCAACGTCTCGTATGACCCGGACAACCACCACAGGATGCAGGTCCTGCGCCAGCAGAAGGTCGCCGGCATTGCCGAGGACATTCCGCCGCTCGACGTCTACGGGCATGCGAGCGGGGATCTGCTGATCCTGGGCTGGGGCTCGACGTACGGCGCGATCCGAAGCGCCGTCGACCGCCTGCAGGCAGAAGGGTGGAGCGTGAGCCACGCCCACCTGCGCTATCTGAACCCGCTGCCACGAAACACGGAAACGGTGCTGCGCAGCTTCCGCAAGGTTTTGATCCCCGAGGTCAACCTGGGTCAGCTGTCGATGCTCCTGCGGGCCAGGTTCCTGATCGACGTGGTCGGCTTCAACCGCGTGCGCGGCAAGCCATTCCGCATCATCGAGATCAAGCAGGCAGCTGAAGAGCTGCTTGGTGAGAAGTAGGGCGATGGACAAGAACATGACCACAACGACCGACGCCGGCAACGGCAACGCGCCGGCGCTCAGCCCCGAGAACCTGCACGTGCTCGAGCTGACGCGCAAGGACTTCGTGTCCGACCAGGAGGTCCGCTGGTGCCCGGGCTGCGGCGACTATTCGATCCTCGCCCAGACCCAGAAGACGATGCCGGACTTCGGTGTGCCCAAGGAGAACATCGTCTTCATATCGGGGATCGGCTGCTCTGGTCGCCTGCCGTATTACATGAACACCTACGGCTTCCACACCATCCACGGCCGTGCACCTACGCTTGCCACCGGGCTCAAGCTCGCCAACCCGGCGCTGATGGTGTGGGTCATCACGGGCGACGGTGATGCGCTGTCCATCGGGGGCAACCACATCCTGCACTCGATGCGACGCAACGTCGACATCAACGTCGTGATGTTCAACAACCGCATCTACGGCTTGACCAAGGGCCAGGCATCGCCGACGTCGGAGCTGGGCAAGAAGACCAAGTCGTCTCCAGTCGGAACCGTCGACCTGCCCGTTCAGCCGCTATCGATTGCGCTCGCCGCGGAGGCCAGTTTCGTCGCCCGCTCGGTCGACACGCACACCGAGCACCTGCAGGAGACGCTCAATCGCGCCGGCTTCCACCACGGCTCGGCCTTCGTCGAGGTGCTCCAGAACTGCAACATCTTCAACGACGGCGCGTATCGCGATTTCACCGAGCGCGATGTGCGCGACGACCGGATGCTCTTCCTGGAGCATGGCAAGCCGATGATCTTCGGCAAGGAGCGCGACAAGGGCATCCGCCTGAACGGCCTGCATCCCGAAGTCGTAACGCTCGGCGAGAACGGCGTCGCGGAAAGCGACCTGCTGGTCCACGACGAAACGGCACACGATCCGTATCTGGCCTACATGCTGTCGCGCATGTGGTGGCCTGACTATCCCGTTCCGGTCGGCGTGCTGCGTCGTATCGAGCGCCCCACGCACGACCAGCTCGTCGTCGGCCAGATCGACGACGCGATCACGCGACAGGGGGCGGGCGACCTGGGCAAGCTGCTCGTCAGCGGCGAGACATGGACCGTCCAGGGCTGAGCCCGACCTAGCCAAAGCCAGCGACGGAGATGCGCGGTTGATCTGCCCACAATGCGGCTTCGACAATATCCAGGGCACCGACGAGTGCGCGAACTGCGGCTTTGACCTGGCCTCAGTCGACATGCCGGCGCCGAGCACCGCGTTCGAGGCCGAGATGGTCAACGTCCCGCTCGCGGATGTGCGCCACCACGAGCCACTGACTGTCGCCTCGACAACGACGGCCGCTGACGCGGTGCGCCAGATGCAGAACGCGGGAGCGGGATGCCTCATCGTCGAGGACGGCGGGCAGGTCCGCGGCATCCTCACGGAACGCGATCTGGTAATGAAGCTCGACGAAGCCAGCCTCGACGGTCTGACGGTGGCCGAGCTGATGACCGCGGACCCGGTCGTGCTGCGGCCAGACGACAGCATCGCGGTGGCGATCAACAAGATGGCGGTCGGCGGCTTCCGGCACATACCGCTGGTCGAGAACGGACGGGCTAAAGGCATCGTCTCCGCGCGCGATGTCTTCCGTCACATCCTGAACTCGGCATCCTGAAGATCCCGTCTGGTCGGCTCCGAGGGTGACCCTCGAAGCCTGGGTCACGCTGGCCGTCATCGTCGGCGTGATCTTCGTCCTGGCGCGCGAGATGGTGCAGCCGGCGATGGCCGTGCTCGGCGGCGTGATCGTGCTGCTCCTGCTCGGGATCATCACCCCGGCACAGGCATTCTCGGGCTTCTCGAGCGAGGCGCCGATCGTGATCGCCGCGCTGCTCGTGCTCGGCCGTGCCGTGGAGCTGTCGGGCCTCATCCAACCGGTCGTGGGAACGATCTTCGGCCGCGTGCGCAACCTGCATGCGCTGACCGCGCGGCTCATCACGCCGGTCGTCGCCGCTTCGGCGTTCCTCAACAACACCACGATCGTGGCCATGACCGCGCCGACGGTCATCGAGGCTTCGCGCCAGAGGCAGCTGCCGGCGTCACGCTTCCTGATTCCGCTCAGCTATGCCGCGCTGCTCGGTGGCGTGATCACGACGATTGGAACGTCGGCCAACCTGACCATCTCGGGACTGATGGTGAAGCAGAGCCTGCCCGCGCTGAGCCTGTTCGAGATCACACCCGTCGGGCTGCCGGTGGCCGTGATCGGCGCGATCCTGATCGCCCTGCTCGCGCCGCGGCTGCTGCCCGACCGCGCCGACAGCCGGCCGGAGTTCGTCGCCGGCGGCCGCGACTTCACCGTCTCGATGCGCGTCGTCGAGCGCGGCCCGCTCGACGGCGTGGCCGTCGAGGACGGCGGCCTGCGCAGCCTGCGCGGCGTGTTCCTCGTGGACATCCAGCGCGGCGACGAACAGATCGCGCCGGTCCCGCCCACGGAGAGGCTGCGCGGAAGCGACCTGCTCACGTTCGTCGGCCGTGTCGATGACATCGTCGATCTGCAGAGAACGCGCGGCCTGAGATCGCCCGAGGCCGCGCAGCTGGACAGGCTGGGCGGCCGCCAACACGTCTTCTACGAGGTCGTGGTTGGTGCCTCCGACCTCCTCGGCAAGACGCTCAAGGAAGTCGGCTTCCGGGCACGGTATGCGGCGGCCGTCCTCGCCATCCACCGCCAGGGCCGGCCGATAGAGGCAAAGCTCGGCGAGGTCCAGCTGCGGATGGGCGACACGCTGCTCGTGCTGGCCGATGAACAGTTCCGCGATCGCTGGCGAGATTCGCGCGATTTCCTGGTCATATCGCCGCTCGGCGGGATCCCCCCGACGATGGGCACCAAGGCGCCGCTCGTCGCGGTGATCGGCATCGCGTTCGTCGTCCTGACCGGGCTCGGCGTGCTGTCGCTGCTCAACGGTGCGCTGCTGACGGCGCTGGCACTGGTCGCTACTCGAGCCATCGACGCCGGGCAGGCACGGCGGGCGATCGACCTCAACCTCGTTGTGCTGATCGCCGCCTCGTTCGGCCTCGGCGCAGCAGTCCAGCAGAGCGGCCTTGCCCAGGTCGTGGCCGACCTCCTGCTCGCGCTGTTCAGCAACTTCGGCACGATCGGCGCGCTTGCCGGCATCCTGCTGGCAACGATCGCGCTGACCGAGGTCATCTCGCACAACGCCGCGGCGGTGCTCCTGTTTCCCGTCGCGCTCGCGACCGCGGCATCGCTCGGCCTGCAGCCGCTGCCATTCATCCTGGCCGTCCTGTTCGGGGCCAGCCTGTCATTCCTGACGCCCGTCGGCTACCAGACCAATCTCATGGTCTACGGCCTCGGCAACTACAAATTCCTGGACTTCCCGCGCCTGGGTCTGCCGCTCATCGTTGTCATCGCCACGGTCGTGCTCGTGCTGCTGCCGATCTTCTTCCCGTTCCAGGCGGCATAGCAAAGACCCGAAGGAACCTCGGACTTCGGCTGAGCGGTCACAAGAGGACGAGCCCCTCGCGCTAACGCCTGAGGACGAGCCTCCTGCGCCGGTCCCGGAACAAGTCCCGGTTCCTCCAGCTCTGCCGGACCGATCCCTTCCGGTGAAGCAAGCTCCTCCGATCGAGTTCGGTTTTCCGTGGCCCCTTCGGGCTGAAACGAAGATTAGGGTCGCCAGGGCGACCGTACAAGCGACTCATCCACGACTTTTGACGAAGACGCGCGAGCTTTTCCACGAACTTCGCCAGAGCTGGGGATAAGCCTGTGGATGAACACGCGATGCTGCGTACATGGCACCATTCGTCGCGATGGACGTGGGTGACGACGCACTGGTCAGCGTGGATATCGAGGCCGCAGGACCGAGCCCGTCGGTCAGCAGCATGCTGTCGATCGGCGCATGCCTGGTGGAGGATCCGGCTGTCACTTTCTACGCCGAGCTGAAGCCGATCGCGGACCGTCAGTGGGACGAGCAGGCACAGGCTGTCCATGGTCTTGACCGCGACGTGCTCACGCGCGACGGTGAGGAGCCGGGCGCGGCAATGGAACGATTCGCGGTCTGGGTCGATGAGGTTTGCGCGGGCCGCCAGCCGGTCTTCGTCGGCTTCAACGCACCGTTCGACTGGATGTATGTCGCCGACTACTTCTGGCGCTATGTCGGCCGCAACCCGTTCGGAATCTCCGCTCTTGATCTCAAGTCAATGTTCATGGCCAGAGACGACGTGCATCGCTGGGCCGGCACGCGCCGTCAGTACATCGACCGCGCACTGGGCATTGAGCCTGACCACAACCACAACGCGCTCGACGACGCCAAGGGCCAGGCTCGCCTCGCTCGGGCGCTCCTCAATCTGGGCTGACGACGGCTGATCGCTCAGTAGACGTAGGGCACGAAGCGACGCACACGAGTCGCATACATGACGTACTCGGGATATTGCTCTCGCAGCCACGCCTCTTCGCGCCGCGACTTCAGATCCAGGAACGCGGTGAACACGAACGCGACGACGAGCGCCGCGAACGAATCCATCGCAGCGCTCCAGCCGAACGAGACCAGCATCAGACCGAGATATATGGGATGGCGCACATAGGCGTAGACCCCATCCTCGACCAGAACGCCCGCATCGACGGGCTTGGGCATCGCGCTCAGTGAACGATCGAGCTGGCGGATGGCGAGCAGCACGATTATCGCGCCGATCCCGACCAGCGTCGTGCCGAGCGTGACGGCCACCACGAGCAGCCCATCGGTGATATCGCCCCGGCCGCGAACGCCGGCTGCTACGAGCGCACCTATGAGCAAGAGCTGGATACCGACCCAGCCACCGCCGCGGCGGCCCAGGGTAGGGATCTTCGACTGCGTGGTCGTATCCGCCACGCGCTAAGCCTCTCCCGTCGGTACGCCGAGAATGCTGAAGCCGGCATCCACGTAGAGCGTCTCGCCGGTCACGCCGGCCGACAGGTCGCTGGCCAGGTAGACGGCCGTGGCGCCCACGTCGTCGATCGACACGTTGCGCCGCAGCGGGGCGATGTCTCGAAACTTGCCGTACATCGTCCGGAAGCCGGCGATGCCGCTCGCGGCGAGCGTGCGAATGGGCCCGGCACTGATCGCGTTGACGCGGATGTTGTCCGGTCCAAGATCCGCCGCCAGGTAGCGCACGCTCGCCTCGAGCGCGGCCTTGGCCACGCCCATGACGTTGTAGTTCGTGACGACCTTCTCGGCACCGTAGTAGCTCAGCGTCATGACGCTGCCGCCGTTGCCCATGAGCGGAGCGGCCGCACGAGCGAGGGCGACCAGCGAATAGGCGCTCACGTCGAGCGCGAGTGCAAATCCCTCGCGCGACGTGTCTACGAAACGTCCGTCGAGGTCCTCACGGCGGGCGAAGGCGAGGGCGTGGACCAGGATGTCCAGGCGGCCCTGTTCGCGCTTCCAGCGACTGAAGACACGCTCGATGTCGGCGTCGTTCTGGACGTCACACGGCTCGACGAACGTCGACCCGATGCTCTCGGCGAGTGGCCTGACGCGCTTGTCGATGAGCATCTCGATCGAGCTGAACCCGACCTCCGCTCCCGCGCCGTGCAGAGCCTTGGCTATTCCCCACGCTATCGAGTGGTCGTTGGCGACGCCGAAGACGAGCGCCTTGCGGCCCCTGAGCATGTCGGCCGGAATTACCGGCCCCGCGTCTGTGTCATTCACCAGCCGATCGTAGTCGCCACAGCAACCACGCAGCGCGTGGAATCCGCCTCCCGCCGTCCTTCGACTAGCGCGTGACGGAGCGCTCTATCGCTCGGCGATACATCGCGGCGTAGTCACGCGCCGGGCCGAGCCACGAGAAATCGATGGCCATGCCGCGCTGCTGGATTGCGCCGCGCCGGGTCTGGTCATCGAGGGCGGCCATCGCGCGATGACAGGCATCTGCCAGCGCGACCGGCTCGGGCGCCTCGAAGACGAAACCGGTGCCGTCGTCGGGGTTGGCGTCGGCATCGACGACTGTGTCACGCAGACCGCCGGTCGCGCGCACCACGGGCAGCGTCCCATAGCGCAACGCGATCATCTGGCCCTGGCCGCAGGGCTCGAAGCGCGACGGCATCAGGAACGCATCGGCACCCGCGTACATACGCCGCGCCAGGCCACGGTCGAAGCGCGCGGCGACGGCGAGGCGCCCACGGCCGACGGTCGATCCGGCCAGATCCTGAAGGTCCCCGATCAGGCGCTGGTCGCCCGTGCCCAGGACGCAGATGCGCGCGCCGTCTGCGAGCAGCGCGGGTGCCGCCCCGGCCACGAGATCGAAACCCTTCTGGGGATCCAGACGACCGACCATGGCGAGCAGCGGCCCGCCCGGGTCGAGCCCCAGCTCGGCGCACAGCCCGGCGCGGCAGGAATCCTTGCCGTGCAGGTCGGCGGCCGAATAGCGGGCCGGAATGTCAGCGTCCGTGGCCGGGTTCCAGAGCTCGGTGTCGATGCCGTTGATGATCCCGAGATACCTGTTGCCCAGAGAGCGCAACGCGTCATCCACACCGGATCCGAGCTCCGGCGTCAGGGATTCGCGCGCGAAACCGGGCGAGACCGTGTTTACGACGTCGGCGGCGAGGATCCCTTCGCGCAACAGGTCGACGCCGTCGCGTGCCCCCACCGTTGGTGGCAGATCCAACTGGCCGGCGACCTCCGAGCGTGTCACCCAGCCGTGATAGGCGAGGTTGTGGCATGTCAGCACGGTCGCCGCACTGCCGATGATCGGATCGTCGGCGTACGTGAAGCGACGCAGGAGGAGTGCCGGCGCGCCTTCCCAGTCGTGACCGTGAATGATGTCCACGGCCTTTTTCTCCGCGCGCATCGCCTCGAGCGCCGTTCGAGCCAGGAGCGAGAAGCGAAAGCCGTTGTCGGGATAGTCGACGCCGGCGCCCGGCTCGGTCACGTAGTAGTCGGGCCGGTCATAGCTCGGCGCGTGGTCGACCAGACGAAGGCGATAGCCGCGCACCTGGGCGCTCCATAGCGTGACTGGCTCCGTGTGCCCGTAACCGGTCGGCACGGAAAGGTCCAGGCGCTGCGCGGGCTGTGGTGGGTCAAGGTCGCGATAGCGGGGCAGATAGACGTCGACTTCATGACCGGCCTGGCCGAGGGCGCGCGACAGCGCGTCCACGACATCGGCCAGGCCACCCGTCTTGGCGAACGGCTCGCACTCTGAAGCAATCATTGCCACGCGCATGGGCGACGATCTTAGCCGTCATGGCGGGTGCTCCGGGGACCGCAGACGCGGCGATTCAGCAAACGTTCTCTGTCGACACGGTGAACCGGATTACGGTCCGATCTGGGACGATGTAGCATGCCGTCCATAGTGCCTCGAAGGATCGAAATATCGACCCTGCAACCGGCAGGGCTACGCCTTCCTGCGCAGCTCGAAGGGCTGCAGCGACTCGCCTACAACCACTACTGGATGTGGCATCCGCGTGTGCGTGTGCTCTTCAGGCGCATCGACGTGCAGGCATGGCTGCGCTACCGCAACCCGGTTCCCGTCCTGCAGCAGATGCGCGACTGGTCGCCCATCCTCGACGACGTCGACCTGATGGCTGAGTACCAGACCCTGATCGACGACTTCGACCGCTACATGGAGAACGGGGCCGGACACTGGTTCGATCGCCAGCACGGCCGGGAGTTCGACCGCCCTATCGCCTACTTCTGCGCCGAGTACGGCCTGAACGAGTCGCTGGGCATCTACTCGGGCGGCCTGGGCGTACTCGCCGGCGACCATCTGAAGGCCGCATCGGACATGGCCATTCCCCTCGTGGGAGTCGGTCTGTTCTATCGCCACGGCTATTTCCGGCAGTCAATCGACGCCGACGGCCATCAGGAGCACGCGTACCCCGATTACGACCCGGACCTGCTGCCGCTGAGGCGCGTCGCCGCAAGCGACGGTGGACCGCTCACGATCGGCGTGGACATGCCCGGGCGAACGGTGTGGTGCGCCGTCTGGCTGGCGCAGGTCGGTCGGATTCCGCTGCTCCTGCTCGACACGGATATCCCCGACAACGACACGGCCGACAGGCCGATCACGCACATCCTGTACGTCCGCGGCCGCGAGATGCGCCTGCACCAGGAGATGGTTCTTGGCGTCGGCGGTGTGCGCGCCCTGCGAGCGCTGAAGATCGATCCCACGGCCTGGCATCTCAACGAGGGCCACTCGGCATTCATGCTCGTTGAGCGAATGCGCGAGCTGACGATCGACGGAGCGACGATGGACGAGGCGATGAGCCGGGTCAAGCGCGACGCCGTGTTTACCATCCACACCCCGGTCAGCGCGGGCAACGAGCGCTTCGAAGCGCAGCTCGTGCGCAGGCTCGCTGCCCCACTGGCAACGGGCACGGGTCTCGATCTCGAGCGCGTCATCGAGCTCGCGCGGGGCGCGGACGATGATCCCGAGCAGTTCGACATGACGGCTTTCTCGCTGCGCGAGACCAACGGCGCCAACGCCGTCTCGCATCTCCACGCCAGGACCGCCAACGCCACGTGGAGCGCGGTAGTCGACAAGCCCATCCTGGGCATAACCAACGGCGTCCACCCGCCCTCGTGGGTGGGCGGCCCCTTTCGCCAGCTGTACGGGTCGGCCGGTGGCGATCTTGACAATCTCGATCCACAGACGAAGGCGTTCGTTACAAAGGCGTCCAGGATCTCCGACGAGGATGTCTGGGAGGCGCACCAGCGCCAGAAGCTGGAGCTTGCCTATTTCAGCCGACGCCGGTTGCAGCAGCAGCTGGCCCGACATGGCGAGCCACCACACGTCCTTGAGGGCCTGTCGGAGGCGCTCGATCCCCGGCTGCTGACGATCGGCTTCGCACGGCGCTTCGCAACGTACAAGCGCGCCAATCTCATCTTCAGCGATGAAGAGCGTCTGGCACGCATCCTGCTCAACGAAGAGCGCCCGGTCCAGATCGTGTTCGCCGGCAAGGCCCACCCCGCCGACCGTCCGGGCCAGCGCGTCATCCAGGACATCTTCTCGCGCAGCCGGTCGCCCAAGTTCGCGCAGCGAGTCTTCGTCATCGAGGACTACAACATCCGCGTCGCGCGCTATCTCGTCCAGGGCGTTGACGTGTGGCTCAACAATCCGCGCCGACCTCTCGAGGCCTCGGGCACGAGCGGAATGAAGGCGGCCATGAACGGCATAGTCAACTGTTCCGTGCTCGATGGATGGTGGGACGAGGGCTACAACGGCGAAAACGGTTGGGCAATTGGAGGTCGCGAGTCGAATCCCGACGAAGGCGCCCAGGATTGGGCCGATGCCCAGGACCTGTACCGACTGCTCGAGGACGAGATCGTGCCCATGTACTACGAGCGCGACAAGAACGGTCTCCCGCGGCGCTGGCTGCAGATGATGCGCAACTCGATGGTGAGCACGGTGTGGGAGTTCTCGACCAGCCGCATGCTCCAGCAATACGTCGAGCAGCTGTACCTGCCCGCCGCGCAGGCCGGGAGCGACCACGAAGCCCCGGCGAGGGCCAGATCAAAGGCATCGAGAGCCGCCTGAGCGGCTCAACAGAACCGTCTCCTGCACAGGCCGTGCTCCGGATAGCCAGGTGACCGCCCGGATCTCACTCGCGCTGGTGATCCACAACCATCAGCCCGTGGGCAACTTCGGCTGGGTCATCGAGGACGTCTACAACAAGTCGTACGAGCCGATGATCGGAGCGCTCGAACGCCATCCCAGCATCAGGCTCGCGCTCCACTACACGGGGCCGCTGCTTGAGTGGATGGCTTCCGAGCGGCCCGAGTCGATCGAGCGCCTGCGCGCGTTGGTCACGCGCGACCAGGTCGAGATCCTGGGCGGCGGGATGTACGAGCCAATCCTTGTCGCGATACCGGAGCGCGACCGGCTTCGCCAGCTGAGCGCCATGCGCGACGACATCAGCCGGCGCTTCGGCAGGGAGCCACGTGGGGCATGGCTGGCAGAAAGAGTGTGGGAGCCCTCAGTCCCGTATTCGATGGCCGCAGCCGGCTACGAGTACACCGTGCTCGACGACAATCACCTGCGCGGCGCGGCGGTGGCCGAGAACGCGATGTGGGGCACGTACACAACCGATGATCAGGGCCGCCTGATGACCATCTTCGGCTCCGAGAAGGGGTTGCGCTACAGGATCCCCTGGCGGCCGGTCGACGAGCTGATCGATTACATGCGCGCCAATGCGACCGAAGACGGCGATCGAGTCGGGATCATGGGCGATGACGGCGAGAAGTTCGGGGCGTGGCCGGGCACCCACGATCTGTGCTGGAGCAAGGAGATGTGGGTCGACCGTTGCTTCGAGGCCCTCGAGAAGAACGGCTCATGGCTGACCACTGTGACGCCGTCGACGTGGATGGCCGAGCATTCGCCGCTCGGGCGCATCTACATCCCGACCTCGTCGTACATTGAGATGACCGAGTGGGCGCTGCCTGCAGTCGAGCAGCCGCTCTTCCACCACGCGCTGGAGGACGCGACGGCTCACAACACGCCCGCGCAGCGCTTCCTGCACGGCGCCATGTGGCGCAACTTCCAGGCCCGCTACCGCGAGATCAACGACCTGCACAAGCAGATGCTGCGTGTCTCTACGGCCGTCGATGACATGCCCGCCGGTGGCGAGCGCGATCGGGCGCGGCTCCATCTGTATCGCGGCCAATCGAATGACTGCTACTGGCACGGCTGGTTCGGCGGCATCTACATCGTCCACATGCGCATGGCGACGCTGTCCGAGCTCATCGCGGCCGAGGACCTTGCTCTGAGCCACAACGTCCTGGCCGGCATGGCAGACTTCGACCTCGACGGCGTGGACGAGGTCGCGCTGGGGACGGCCGGCCAGACAGTCATCGTCGACCTCGCCGAGGGCGCCGGCATCGGCTCGTGGGATCTGCGCGCGACGAGGCACGCCCTCGCGTCAGTGTTGCGCCGGAGGCCGGAGCCGTATCACCAGCAGATTCTGGAATCTGCCCGACACACGCACGTCGAGACGCTCGCCGCAGGAAGCGGGCCGGCTGCCTCGGACGCCAACGCCGAAGAGCTGGCCAGGCTGCTCATCTATGACGATCACGAGCGCAGGGGCGGCCTGGTCCGACTGCTGGCCGCGGATGGCACTGCCCTCGGCGAATTCGACACGGGCGCGTGGCTGGCCCTGGAGGCGTCCGCTGAGCGGCTGACGGCAACGCGCAACGCGGCCGGATTGGCGGTGCGCAAGACGATCTCAGCTGTGGGCGGGCGCTTGTCAGGGACCCTGGCCGTCACGGTGGAGGTCGCGTCGGAGGTCGGCTTCGCCGGCGAGCTCGAGCTCGAGTGGAACATCAACATGCTCGGGGGCGGCGCAAACCCGGCCGCCTATTACCGGTCGGGTGGCACCGAATGGCGCCACGACTCGGATGGCACCGTTGTGGCCGGCGCTGGCCTGTCATTCGGCAACTCCTACGAGGGAGTCGACATCAATATCGACGCCACACCGCCGGCGCGGGCGCGGTGGTTCGCGGTCGAGACCGTCTCGAACTCCGAGTCGGGCTTCGAATCCGTCTACCAGGGATCGTGCCTGACCCAGAGCTGGCCGTTGGCGCTCGCCGCGGGCGAGTCTGTGACAGTCACAACGACCCTCAGCTTTACGCAGTCACGAGACCGCTCCGCAGAGGAGCGGCCCGCCTAGGCGGCAAGCAGCTCCGGTGCCGGAACTTCGACGATCGTCTGGTGGACGTGGCCCGGTTCACTCACGGCGTTCCAAAGCCGCTGGATGCGACCTTCGATGGGCTCCGCGACGATCGCGCACTCGAGCCACATCTGGCCATCGCGGTAGGTAGTAACGGTTCCTCGGCCACACTCGCAGTAGGGCCGGTCTGAATATGCTCGCTCAATCATCTCGACGAGTCGCAGCTCGTTGAGCATCGTCATGTGCTCCTTTCTTCGATACGTCCCGTATCGTATCATATGTGGGCGAAAGGGAGACACGACCACGTCTGGTAGCAGCTCGAAGACATCGCCCACATCCAAGGGCCGACCGCGCAGCGCCAAAGCTGACCGGGCGATCCTCGAAGCCTTTCGCGTTGAGCTCAGCGAGAGAGGCTTCGCCGACCTGCGCCTCGAGCACGTCGCGGCACGTGCCGGCGTGGGCAAGTCGACGCTGTACCGCCGGTGGGCGTCCAAGGAAGATCTCGCGGAGCAGCTGCTCGAGGAGCTGGCCGGTCCGCACATCGCGATCCGGGAAACCGGTGACACACGCGACGAGCTGATCGCGGCGGTTGTCAACCCGATGCGCGCGGTGACTCACACACCCTTCGGACCCGTCATCCGCGCGCTGCTGTCACAGATCGCGATCAACCCAAAGCTGGGCGACCCATTCCGACGCGACGTAGTTGGTGCCCGCCGGACCGAGATCGCACGCGTCGTGCGACGAGGCATTGCGCGGGGTGACCTGACTCTGCGGGCGGATCCGGATAAGGCGATCGACCTGCTCGTTGGGCCGGTCTACTTCCGGGTCATGTTCGGTGGCGAGTTGACGATCGAGTTCGCGAATGAAGTCGTCGACTCCTACCTGGCGGCATTCGGCACCAATTCGGCCGGTGAGGCCCGCGAGGACTCCTTGTCCGAAGGCACCATCGCGGTCTGGTAGCGGTCCACGAACGACTTCGCGCCGACACTGCTGAAGAACTCCTGCGCGTCAACAAGGGCTTCGTCGGCTTCGGGCATGTGGCCCGCCCCGCGCGTGCCGACCGCGAGATTGACGAGGGCCAACGCAAAGGCTGAGTGGGTGACGGCCAGCTCCCGGTGCGCCGCTCGATAGGCAGATCGAGCGTCCGGCCAGCGTTGCTCGAGCATGGCCAGGATCGCCTCCATCCCGGCTCGGAGGCCGTCAAGCTGGCGACCTCGGCGCTCAAAACCCTGGAAGGCCGCGAGCGCCTCACCGACCCATGCAGGCTGGTTCGCGGCACTCGCCGCCACACTGACGACGATCGAACATTTATCGACAACGTCGGCCATGACCCATGAGCGCCGCGCCGCCTCGAGCATGGGCACCCAGTTTGTGTCGGCCAGCTCGATCAGTGATGCTGCGGCTCCCAGCGCGAATATGGCCTGGGTGCTGTCGGTGCCGGCGAGGTCGCGCGCCGCGGCGAGCATCCGTCGAGCCTCCCCCGGTGCTCCGCGCAGCGCTTCGCGCTCCGCCGTCTGCGCCAGCCGCCAGTTGCCGTAGAAGCCGGGTGCGTCGAGAGCCGCTGTCTCTTCCGTCCACGCGTTCCAATCGCCGCGCTCGAACGCGAGCTCCAGCCCCGCGTGCGCAAACTGGTAGGCCCAGGTGCGCTCTCCGTAGCGCATGGCGATGGCATAACCGTCGACGAGCATTTCCGCGGCCATGTCCATGTCCTCGCCAGACACGACGCCGAGAGCGTTATTGCGCGCCCTCAGGGCAGACCACATGTCGCCGTTTTGCTCGGCGACCTGCATAGCGCCACGCAATAGAATCTCGCCCTCGACCGTGCGTTCGGCGATGTTGGTCATGGCCGTGCCCTTGCTGATGATGAGCTCGGTGACGATCGAGTCGCTGACGAGACCCGACGATGCGAGAGCCCTGTCGCTCAGGGCGATCGCCTCTTCCGCCGCGCCACCGATCGCCAGGGCCCGGGCCAGCTCCGCCTGGGCCTCGACGATCTCCTTTTCCGGCCCGAGGTCGGCGACCTCGGCCAGTGCCGGCTCAAGCAGCCCGATTGCGGTCCGTTCGTGGTGATACGAGTGCTCCACCCAGGCCTGGAGCGTTATGGCGTGGAGGGCCCCGAGCCGATCGCCTTGCTCGCGCGCAAGGGCCTCGACCGAACGGGCGTGTTCAAGCGCAGGCTCGTATAGGCCGTCGTTGGTTGCGGGCTTCACCGCCCGCTCATGAAGCGCAGCCCTGTCCGTCGGATCGGGCGTGACCGCCAGCGCCTGCTCGAGATATGTCAGGGCCTGGCGATTGGAGTGGAGCGCTATGGCACGCTCGGCCGCGGCACGCAGTGACACGCGCGCCTGCGCAGCCAGAGCGTCCGCTTCCGGCCCTGCGGGTGTGGCGCGATAGGCCTCCACGTAATGGCTGGCCTGCACCCCGGCCAGCTCGTCGTCGCCGAGCGACTCGTAGAAACGCGCCGCCGCGAGGTGCAGGGCGCGCCGGTCGGCGCGTGACAACGAGGCCTCGGCGACCTCGCGCACCACGGCCTGGACGAACTGGTACTGGCCGCGTTCGGGCGAGCGCGGATCGACGTCCACCTGGAGCATCTGGCGGCGCACGAGGGACGCGAGGTGTTCCTGCAGCTGTTCGGGCATCGTGCTCGAGATGGCGCTCAGCGACTCGACGGTGAAGCTCTTGCCCACCACCGCGGCCGATTGGACCAGCCGCCGTTCGCGATCGCCGAGCGTGTCGAGCCGCGCGGCGATCAGCGCCTGGAGCGTCTGCGGCACGGCCAGGTCGTCGAGTCCGCGGACCATCTCGAAGGCGCCGTCGTCGGCGCGACGCAGATCGCCCCGATCGAGCAGCATGCGGATCGTTTCGACCGCGTAAAGCGGGATCCCTTCGGCCCGGTCGACGATGGCATTCGTGGCGTCGTCCGGGATACCGGGCACTGTGCCGATGACCAGCTCGGCCATGTCGGCTCGCTCGAGGGGCTCGAGCCTCATGGTCGTCAGGCTGCGGATGTTCGAGCCCCAACCGGCGCGTCGGTCGTAAAGCTCCGGTCGCGCGAGCGCCATGACGAAGATGGGCAGGTTTCGCGAGCGGTCGAGGATCTCGGCTACGAAATCGAGCATGCCGTCGTCCGCCCACTGGATGTCCTCGAAGACCAGGACCGTGGGTCCGCGCTCGGCAATCCGATCAAAGAACGTGCGCCACGCGGCGAACAGCTCCTCGCGCGATCCGGAGGGCATGGGCTCGAGCGCGAGCAGGGCGGCCAGCCGGGGTTCTACCCAGCGCCGTTCCTGCTCATCCGGAAGCCACTCGGCGAGCGCATCGTGGAGGCGAGCAGAGGCCAGCGCAGGATCGTCGGTCTCGGCGATCCCGGCCCGGCCGCGAACCATCTCGGCCAGAGCCCAGTAGCTGATCCCCTCGCCGTACGCCGGCGACCGGCCGGTGTGCCACCAGACCGAGCCGGCGACGCCGTCGATGTACTTCTCGAACTCCCACGCCAGGCGGCTCTTGCCGATGCCGCCGTGGCCGACAACCGAGACCAGGCGCGCCTTGTGCTCGCGCTCCGTGGCGTGAAAAAGCTCCTTGATCAGGCGCAGCTCTTCGTCACGGCCCTTGAACGGCGGCTCGAGCGCTCCACTCCGGCCGGTCCCGCCGCGCAGGCCGACGACCGCGGCGGCGCGCCACGCCGGCACCGGCGCGGCCTTGCCCTTGAGCAGCTGCTCGCCTGCCTGCTCGAACCTGACCGCGCCGTTGACCGCGTGATAGGTCGCCTCGCCGACCAGGACGCTTCCCGGCGGCGCCACGGACTGGAGCCGGCTGGCCGTGTTCACGAGGTCGCCCGCGACCATCCCCTGCCCGCTCGCGCCGAGCGTCACGGCGGCTTGGCCGGTCAGGACGCCCGCGCGCGCCTTTACTGCGCGCGTGTCGCTGATGCCGGGCACGCCGTCGACCAGCTCGAGCGCCGCACGGACGGCCCGCTCGGCGTCGTCCTCATGAGTCGTGGGCGTACCCCAGACGGCCATGACAGCATCGCCGATGAACTTCTCGATCGTTCCGCCGTAGCGATCGACGATCGTCCGGGACAGGTCGAAGTAACGCGTCAGAAACTCGCGTGTGTCCTCCGGGTCCTCGTCCTGGGACATGGTCGTGAAGCCGACCAGGTCGGCGAACATGACGGTGACCAGGCGGCGCTCGGAAGTCGGAGCTGCGAGAGGGCCGGGCTCGTCGGCCGCTGCGGCCTCGCCAGGTCGAGCGGCCTGGGTGGGCGTCCCACCCAGGCCGGTGCCGCACTCGCCACAGAACTTGGCTCCCGGCGGATTCTGAGCTCCGCAGTTCGGGCAGCCGGTTGCCAGCCGCGCGCCGCACTCGAGGCAGAACTTGCGGCCGGCTTCGTTGAGCGTGTTGCACTGGGGGCAAATCATCGGCGTTGGCTCACGTTACTTGAGCGCGAGCGATTGTGAAACCCGATCAAGCCGGGGCTAGCCAGCGCGTCCAGCTGAACGAAGGCTCGAAGCCGAGCGAGCGGTACAGGTTCACGGCCGCGGCGTTCTCATCGTCGACGGACAGCCAGACCAGCCCGTGGCCTGTGGCGAGGCCGGCCCGGGTGGCAACGGCGGTCAGCATCCGGCCGTAGCCGCGCCGGCGCTGGCGGGCGTCGACTCCAACCGCGTGCAGCCCGGCCACCCCTGGACCGGGCACGAGACGCGCCGATGCGACGGGTCGGTCGTTGAGCCGCAGCAGGTAGGCGCGCGTCGTCCCGTCCGCCACCGAATGAGCAAGGAGCTCGCCCGATTCCCCCATCGCCTCGGGCAGCAGGCCAAAAACCTCTGTCTCGAGGCGCACGCAATCCAGCGCGGTCGCGACGGTCACGGCCTCGACGCGCAAGCCCGGATCCAGGTGGGGCACGACGGCAGCGTGACGTGTGATCATGATCCGCTCGCTCGAAACCGGGAGCCATCCCGCTGCACCGAGCCGGGCCGAGACATCGTCGGGCTTGCTCAGGCCCTCGCACACGACCACCGACGGCCACGCGTTGCGCTCGCTCATCATCGAGACGACCTGTCCCAGCCGAGCCCCAACCTCGTCGCCGCGCCAGCGCACATTGGCGACATAGTTCAGCGAGGACCCGGGCGCGGAATGGCTGACCATGGTGCCGCTCAGCGCGGCGTCGTCTTCGACGGTGGCGCCCAGCAGCTCTGCCCAGCGCACTCGATGCATCTCTATCGCCGCGAGCTCATCGTCCGACGCGGGCAGCGACGGCACATGCTCGTCGGCGTCAGATCGGGGCCGGGCCGAGGCCGGCCTGCTGACACTCATCTGATTTCAGCCAGGACCTCGCGGTCGAAGCGCTCCATGAGCTGAACCGCCTTGTCCGGATCCGTCTCCGCGAAATCGAAGGCTATGTGCCCTGTGCCGACCTGCTCGAAGGCGCGGATCTCGGCGATCATCTGTTCGGCGCTGCCCGCGAGCATGTAGAAGGGCTCGTCGCTCGGCCCGAAATGAACCCGCACGCGCGCCGAGATCAGGGGCACCGGCCGGCTGGCTTCCTGCGCCGCGGCATTGATGATCGGGATGCGCACGGCCAGCTGATCGTGGCCGCTCGAAGACGCGTGGTAGCCCTCGCCCAGCCGGCCCGCGCGCTGCAGCGCGTGTTCGTTGCGGCCGCCGAACCAGATAGGAACGTTCGCGCCCTGCGCCGGGAGCGGCGCAAAGCGGATCTCGTCCCACGAATGGAAGCGGCCCTTGAACGGACCCGTATCGCCGCTCCACAGCTGGCGCCAGATGGCCACGGCCTCGGTCAGGTAGGCGCCACGTTGGCGAAAGCGATCGCCGTAGCCCAGGTGGCCGAACTCCGTCTCGTTCCAGCCAACGCCGACGCCGACGATCAGCCGACCGCCCGACAGGGCATCGATCGTGGCCAGCTCCTTGGCCAGCTCGACCGCATTGTGCATCGGCACGACAACGACGCTGATGCCGACCTTGAGGCTGGCCTCTCGCGCAGCGACGAAGGTCGTCGTGATCAGCGCGTCATAGACAGTGAAGTAGTCCTCGGCAGGCCTGGACGGCGATACCAGGAGGTGATCGGTCGTGAAGACGGAATGCCAACCTAGCCGTGCGGCCGCGGCCGAGGTTGCCACAATGGACTCCGTGCTTGCTCCGGCTCTGTAGGAAGGGAGGATGAGACCGAAATCCATGTCAAGCCTCCTCGAACATCGCGCGCCGAAGCCACTTGATGGGCGGAGTTCCGTGCGATATGACGGTCTCCAGGTGAGCGCGGTAGTCGAACCCGGGCGTGTCACCCATGCCGCCGGCGATGCGCTGCGCCGGCACGGACCCGGCGCCGGCGCCGGCCGCGACCGCTGCTCGCCTGCGCGTCTCCGCCTCCAGCTCCCACATCTCGAGCGAGCCGACGTAATAGGTCGACAGCTGGGTCGATGAGATGCGTGCGCGCAGCCACTTGGCGCGCGCCTCGTCCTCCTCCTGGAAGCCGCCGCCGACCATCAGCTCCATCGCCTGCTGCTCGGTCATGTCCTCCGTGTGGATCGCGACATCCATGATCGCGTTCGTGATCGCGCGCAGGTAGAACTTCCAGTGCGTCAGCATCAGGGCGGGCTCATTGTCGCGATAGCCCAGGTCCATCAGCACCTGGGTGACGTACACGGCCCAGCCCTCGGCGAAGGTGCCGCTGGCGAACACGGCACGAGCAAGGCTGGCCGTGTTGTTGGCATATGCGCCCTGCAGATAGTGCCCGGGTACTCCCTCGTGGACGGCCATCAGGACGTTCATCTGGTCGTTGTCCTCGCGCAGGTACGACTCAGTCGCCTCCGGGCCCAGACTCGGGTCCGGCGGCGTGATCCAGAAGTAGCTGGCGAGACCCTTGTCGAGCGGTCCGGGCGACTGCAGAAACGCGCGTCCGTAGGCACGCATGAAGACCGGCGTCCATACGATCTGGAGTGGCTCGTCGGGCAGGCCGATGACGTCGCGCTCTCGGCAGAAGGCCTCGATGTGGTCGATCTCGGCGCGGTTGACGTCGATCAGCTCGTCCGCCTGGGGGTGCTTGCACGCGATCGCGTCAAGCACGGCACGGATGATCTCGTCGGGGCTCTCAGGCCGCGTCTGGCCGGACGCCAGGTCGCTCCACGCCTCGTGCGCAAGGCGCAGCATCTCGGCCCTGACCAGGTCGTAGTCGCGGCGCGCGCGCTCGAGCACTTCGCCTGGCGTGATGTCGCTTGCGAGGGTCAGGCGCAGCTTCTTGGTGAAGAGCTCGCGGCCCAGTCGAGACTCGCCGGCCGCATGAGGCAGGATCTGCTCGGCCAAGGTCCGGCGAAACTCCTCGACCGCGGCGCGCGCATCGCCCTCAACGGTGTACATGTCCCTGGCGATCTGGGTGTGGTCGTACTCCGCGGCCTGCCGGTCCGCCTCGGCCAGCCCCTGGTTGATCAGCGCGAGCAGGCCATCGAGCTGCGCGAGCGCGACCTGGGTATGGAGCGCCGACACAGGACGGCCGTCGACTCCGGTCAGGCCCTCGGCGGCGGCCACGAGGAAGGCGCGGAGGCCGCTCAGGCGGCCCACGAAAGCCGCGCCACGGTGCTCCCACGGGGCAAATTCGCGCGCCAGCAGCGAGAACAGGCCACCGCCCGCGATACGCACCACGCCGAGCGGATCCCAGGCGAGCTCGCGCAGCTCCGACTCGTCGAACTCGGTGGCATCGAGCGCTTCGAGAACCAGTCCGCGGTCGATGCACTCGTCCCGCGAAAGAGCGTCCTCGTCGAGGCCCTCGAGCGCCGAACGATGCTTGCTCACGAGCGTCAGGCGTGCCCGCCGGCCCGTCTCGGTCAGGTCCGGCCAGCGATCGTCGTGGGCGTGAAAACCGATGTGCGTCGCCCATGTCGGCTGAGCTGCGAAGAAGTCGTCGAGCACGTCACGCAGGGCATGGTCGAAAGGCGTACGGGGTCGGGGGCGATTGTCGGCCGCCAGCGATCGAAACCGTGTCGTCACGTTCGGCATCCTATCGCCCTGCGCGCAGGTAGCATTCGAGTCGATGTTCGAGTTCGTGGTTCGCGTGCTGGCCAACGCCGTCGCCGTCATCGTTGCGGTGCGCATCGTGCCCAACGTCGAGTTCCGCGGCGATTGGTGGCAGCTGCTCATCCTGGCCGCGATCATCGGCGTCATCAACGCCTACATCCGGCCGGTTCTGAAGCTGCTCAGCCTGCCCTTGAACCTGGTCACCTTCGGGCTGGTCGGCTTTGTCATCAACACTGCGCTGGTCATGCTTGCCGCGGCCATAAGCCAGTCGCTGACGCTCGAATTCACGCTCGCCGGCTGGCCGCCAGGCAAGATCGACATAGACGTGCTCGTTGCGGCGTTCCTGACATCGATCGTGATCAGCATCGTCTCGACGGTGGTCGGTCTCGTCCGCCTGGCGACGCCGGTTCGCTAGGACCCAGCGGCCTGGGCGAGCGGCTCGACACGCTCTTCGGCGCGGCGCGGACCGCCGCGCGGCGCTTCGGAACGCCGCTTTACCTGTACGACGAGGCGCGCCTGCGCGCTGACGCGGTCGCCGTCCGTGACGCATTCCCGGAGCCGTGGATCAGGCTCTACTCGCTCAAGGCAAACGGTCTCCCGCCAATTGTCGCCGAGGTCGCCGCGGCCGGCGGCTTCAACGCCAGCGCCGTGTCGCGCGGCGAGATCGAGCTGGCGCTCCGCGCCGGCATTCCGCCGCAGCGGATCGTGCTCGAAGGGATCGGCAAGACGCGCACCGACTTCGAGCTGGTCGCCCGCCTCGCCGCGAAGGGCACGCCGCTGGCGTGGGTATCGCTCGAATCGGTAGAGGATGCCGCCGCCCTGGCTGCGGCGGCCGGTGGCGCTCAGCGTATCGATGTGCTGGTCAGGATCAATCCACAGGTCACGCCCGAGACGCACACAGGTCTTGCTGTCGGGGCGCCGGAGTCCAAGTTCGGTGCACTGCCAGAGGAGCTCGGCGCCGTGATCGACGCCGGCGGGGGCACACGCGGTCCGCTGCGCTGGCGCGGGCTGCACCTCCATGTCGGATCACAGCTGAGCGCGATCGACGCGTGGCGCGCGGCCGCACGAATCGGTCTGCGTGTGCATCGACTACAGCGCGCCACGCTGCCCGACTTCGACACGATCAACTTCGGTGGCGGCTTTCCGGTCGCCTACGAGAGTGGCGCGGAATCGGTGCCCTCCGCGGCCACCTTCGCGAGCGCCCTGAGCGCCGCGATCGGGGCACTGTCGAGCGACGCGCGCCCGGCGCGGATGGCCATCGAGCCCGGCCGGTCCGTGGTCGCCGCAAGTGGCTGGCTGGTTGCGAGCGTTCTGCACGTGCGCCAGCGCGGCGAGCGCATCGTCGTTCTCGACGCGGGCATGACCGAGCTGGTCCGCCCGGCGATGTACGGCGCGGTGCACCCCATGACCGCGCTCACCTCGCTGGGACGGCCGATAGCAACGGGCGCCGAGGCGCACGACCTGGTTCGTGTCGACGGCGCGATCTGCGAAGCGACCGACTCGTTCGGCTATGCCCACCTGCCGGCGCTGGAGCGGGGCGACCTGGTCGCGATCGGCGTCGTCGGAGCGTATGGCTCATCGATGTTCTCGACCTACAACGGACGGCCGCGGCCGCCCGAGGTGGCGTGGCGCGACGGCCGCTTGAGCGTCTGGCACAAGCGAGGCTCAATCCGCTCTCTGCCGTGACCCGTGGCGCGTTGGTAACCTGCGGGAGATGACGTCTCAACCACGCAGGTCCTTTGCCGAGCGGCTGGCACGCGCGCCGCTGCTGCTCGACGGTGCGATGGGGACTCTTCTGTTCACGCGCGGCGTGCCCCAGCGGTCATCGCTCGATGCGCTGGTCGAGACGCGCCCGGACCTGATCGGTGCGATCCACCGTGAGTACATCGAGGCAGGCGCCGACGCGATCGAGACCAACTCGTTCGGCGCCAACCGCATGCGCCTGGCCGAGTTCGGCCTGGCCGACCGCGCTCGCCAGCTGAACAGGCAGGCGGCTCGGCTTGCGCGCGAGGCCAGGGATGTCGCGGGCAGCCGGGATGTGCTCGTATTCGGCAGCATCGGCCCGCTCCAAGCTCCGGTCCGCGGACCGGAGCGGCCCGATCAGGAACGAGTCCGCGAGGCGTTTCGCGAGCAGATCGAAGGACTGCTCGAGGGCGGCGCTGACGTGCTGCTGTTCGAGACGTTCAGCGACCTCGACGAGCTTCTCGTCGGTGTGACCGTGGCGCGCTCGACTAGCGACCTGCCGATCGTCGCCCAGATGACGTTCGGCGAAGAGCTGCTCGCGATCGACGGCTCGAGCCCGCAGACCGCGGCGACGGCATTGGCTGCAGCCGGAGTTGACGCCGTCGGCGTCAACTGCGGCGTCGGCCCGCAGATCTGCCTTGATGCCCTGTACCAGATGGGCAGGCCGTCCCCCGGCCTTGCTCGCTCCATCCTGCCCAATGCCGGCCTGCCGCAGCGCATCGAGGGCAAGTTCGTCTACGCGGCGCCGCCGGCCTACTTCGGCGACGAAGTCGAGCGTTTCCTGGATGCAGGTGCGCGCATCGTCGGCGGCTGCTGCGGCACGACTCCCGAGCACATCGAGCACATGCGTGCTGCGCTCGACAGACTCGCAGGCGCCCCCACCCGCGCCCATGGACACGATCTCGCGGACGACCGACTCGAGGGTCCGCGGACACCGATCACCGAGCGGCTGCCGGCCACGGCCAGTGAACCGCCCCCGCCCACGCGGCTGGCCGCGCTGCTCGCCGAGAAACGCTTCGTCGTCAGTGTCGAGATCGATCCGCCACGCTCGGTGCGCATCGAGCGCACGATCGAGGCGGCACGCCTGCTCCAGGAAGCGGGCGTCGACGTGGTCAATGTCAGTGACAGCGCGATGGCCCGCGTGCGCATGGGCGCTCTCGCCGTCGCCTTCGGCATCCAGCACGATCTTGACCTCGAGTGCGTGGTCCACTTCACGACCCGCGACCGAAACCTGATGGCGCTCGAGTCGGAGCTGCTCGGCGCCCATGCCCTCGGCGTGCGCGACATCCTTGCCCTGACGGGCGACCCGCCCCGGGTCGGCGACTACCCGACCGGGACCGGCATCTGGGACGTCGATTCGACGGGCCTGATCGGCATCCTGGCACGGCTCAACCGCGGCGAGGACCAGGCCGGCAAGCCGATCGGCGCCCCGGCAGGGTTCACAATCGCCTGCGCGCTCGACCCGACATCGGAGGACCTCGATCACGAGCTCGCTCGCCTGAACGACAAGATCGACGCCGGAGCTCACCTGATCATGACCCAGCCCATCTACGCATCCGAACAATGGGATCGGCTGATGGACCGCGCGGCGGCGCGCTGGCCGGGTGGGCTTCCGCGACCGGTGCTGCTCGGCATCCTGCCCCTACACTCGCAGCGCCACGCGGAGTTCCTGCACAACGAGGTACCAGGCATCACCATCCCAGCCGAGATACGGGCCGCAATGGGCGGCGCCGGCGAGCGCGCCGCGGAGGTCGGGCTGGACATCGCCCACGCGCTGCTCGCCAGGGTTTCTGATCAAGTCCAGGGCACGTACATCATGCCCAGCTTCGGTCGCTACGAGCTGGCCGCCGAGCTGGTGCGCCGAATACGTGCCGAGGCCGCCCATGGCCAGCACGGCGGGAGCGAGCTGATGAGTCTTGGTTGCCCGGGCAACATCTGCCGAATCGTCGGTGCAGCGATCGTCGCCCTGTTGCTGTTGCCGCTTGCCGTTTTGGCCGCTGGGCCGCCGGCCGGACCGCCCTACCCGCAGCCCCAGGACAACGTCGTCGTCTACGACTACGCGAACCTTCTCTCGCCGACGGTGAATCAGCAGGCGACGCAGATCATCACCGGAATAGAGAACCGGACCGGAGCCGAGGTCGTGATCTACACGCAGTACAAGCCGGGATCGGACGAGGACTCGACGCGTACCGACGCCAAGGCTCTGCTCGACCAATGGGGCGTGGGCCGGGCCGGCTTCTATGACGGGCTGGCAATCCTGATCAACATGAACCGGACCCAGTGCCTGCCCGGCGTGAGCGGCAACGGCCAGGTCCAGCTCTACGCCGGTGACGGCTACAAGGCGGCGTACCTGTCCGACCAGGAGCGCCAGGCGATCTTCGACAACGACATGAAGCCGCTGCTGGTCCAGTGCGACTTCGATGGCGCGATCATGGCCGCGCTCAACAAGATCGACGCCAACGCCACGCCGGAGCACGCCAGCACCCTCGCCACGGCCCGCATCGTCGATGCGGCGGTGGGCCTGATCGGCGCTCCGCTCATCCTCATCGTGCTCGTCGGCTGGGCGGGTTGGTCGTGGCTGCGTTACGGCAAGGACCCGGTCTATCTCGACGACGCTTCGATCCTGATGCCCGCGCCGCCCGCCGACCTGACCGCCGCGTCGGCAGCGGTTGTCTGGGAGGGCAAGGCGTCGCGGCGCGCGCTGACGACGGCGATGCTCGACCTTGCCAGTCGCGGCGAGCTGTCGTTCAAGCCCGAGTCGAGCCTGCTCGGCCTGCACGCCAAGACAGGCATCCAGCTCCAGACACCCCCGACCGACGACCCGTACGTCACGCGCAACCGCCGGCGGCCGCTGTCGGATGCCGAGAAGTACGCACTCGATCGCCTTCAGGGCATCGGCGATGCGTCGTCCGGTTACTACATCTCGCCCGAGGAGCTGCTCGAGTTCGGGAAGTATGCCGACAAGTTCAACGAACGCATCGAGCGCCACGTGGCAGCGCAGGGCTGGTTCAGCGAGCCACCGGCAAAGGCCGTCAGACGCTGGGCCGGACGCGGAACGCTGGCCCTCATCGGCGGAGTGGTGACGTTCATCGTCGGCTTCAACCTGCCCAGCCAGGGCCTCGTGCTGATGGGCGGCGCGCTGGTCCTGGCCGGCGCGCTGATCATCCTCATCTCGCGCTACATGCCACAGCGGACGATGTCCGGGGCAATGATCTACGCCATGCTGGCCGCCTACCGGCGGACCCTCCAGCGGACGATGGAACTGTCAAGGTCCATGAACCAGGTCGTCGAAAACGCGGGCCTGGCGTGGATCGAGACGCCTGACCAGGCGACCGTATGGGGAGTCGCTCTCGGCCTGCAGCAGGAAGTCGAAGCCGTTATCGAGCGCAGCGCGGAGGATGCAAAGCAGGGCGTTTCGACGTACCACCCGTGGGTGCCCATGTGGTATGGCAGCAGCTGGACTTCGGGCGCCAACAGCGGTGGGGCGTGGGGCGTGGCCCCGGGCCTGTTCTCGGGCTCACCGATACCCGACTTCAACGGCATGTTCTCGGCCCTTGGCTCGATCGGCAATTCGCCCAGCTCGAGCGGCGGATCGGGTGGCTTCGGCGGCGGCGGGAGCGGTGGCGGTGGCGGTGGCGGTGCCGGCGGAGGTTTCTAGCCTTTCTCGTCTTGGCCGCTAGACTCGCCGGCGATGGGTGCTGTTGAAACGATGGAGCAGTTCTTCGAGCTGCTCAACTCTGGTGATCGCGAGAGCGCGGTCAAGCTCATGGACGACAAGGTCGAGATGCGCGTCCACGTGCTCGGCAACAGCCGAACGCTGCGCGGCATAGATCAGGTCGGTGGCTGGTTCACGCGTGCGGACAGCGGCCTGCGCATGATCCCGGGCGAAGTGCGCGACACCGGCCTGAACTACGAGGCCGACGTGCTGGTCCTCCGGCCCGGGGCGCCATCGCAGCACCTCGACGCGACGTTCCGCGTAGAGACGGGCAAGATCACAGCGATCAACCTCGCGCCGCGCTAGGCGGCCACGCCTATCCGGGTGTTCAGGAACCCGGCGCAGGCGGAATGACGATGATCTGGCCGACGAAGATGTTGTTCGGGTTGGTGATATCCAGGTTGGCGTCGAGGATGTCCTGGACGGTGACACCGAACTTCTTGGCAATGTGCGCCAGCGTGTCGCGCGCCTTGATCTTGTACAGCCGCGGGCTGCCAACTGGCGCGACGGACGCGGGAGCACTGGGCTCGGCAGACGCCTGGGCCGACGGCTCGAGTGAGGGCGTCACCGTTCCGAGGACGCTGGGCACGGCCGATGGCTGGACAGACGGGATGGCAAGCGACGGCCCGGGCGTATGGGCAGGGCTCTTGTTGAGCAGCCCCGGCAGGAACACGACGGCTCCGATCCCCAGGGCCAGGATCGCGACGACCGCGATGGCAGTCAGAACCCCGTCGAGCCTGCTGCCCCCACCGTTGCCCTTGTCGCGTGGCGCCTCGGCGCCGTAGCGCCCGTCGATCTCCCACGACGGGACGATCTCGTCGCGCGACACGTTCTCGCGCGGCGGCTCCGGAGGTCCCGAGAAGCTGGCTGTTGCCGCCGCGCGGGATGCTGCGGCGGGCTGGCGCGACGAGCGTCCGGCGAGGAACCCCGGCACGGCGGCATCCGCCTCGGCAAACGGTTCCGAGGCTGGCGCGGGTTGCCCGGGCTTGGCGGGCGGCGGCACATACCCGGCCACTACCGGAGGCTCTGGATCGCCGGCATCCGGTTCGCCGTAACGGGCATCCGGTTCGCCGTAAGAAGAGTACGGCTCGGGCGGAACATCGAAGGCGCCGAGCTGTTCGCTCTCCTCTTCGCCCGCCTCCCAGCCGGTCGTGGCAAATGTCGGAGGCGACGCCAGCGCAGGTGACATCCCGGTTGTGGCCGCGGCCGCTGCCGCGATCTCGGCACCGGCCGTTGTGACAGATGCGTCTTCGGGCAAATCGGCAATTACCGAGTCCTGATCAGGTGGCTCAGCGGCTGCCGACGCCGTCCAGTCTTGCGCTGCGTCCACAGGCTGGCCCGCAGCCGGGTCGAACGAATCGGCTCCGGGAGACTCGATCGCCGGGACTGCCTGGTCGTCTGGCGCCGACTCCGGCTGTTGTACAGGCTGGGCCGTGGGCCAATCGGAGGGTGCCGTGGCGGCCGCCGGTGGCGTCGTGTCTTCCGGCTGTTCTTCCTCGGGTGGGCTGGTCTGCGCGGCTGCTCGCGCGACGGCCGCGCCCGCCGCAGCACCAGCCGCGCCCGCACCACCGGCATTGACCGGCCGCGCAGCGGCGCGGACGGCCCAGTCCTGGAAGACCGGACACGCCGAAAACTTGGGGGACAGGCAATATGCCTCCTGGTGCGCAATCGAGCGCGGCGCCGGTGTCGGCTCTGCGAAGCAGCGATGCCGATAGTCGGGCTTGTCGGCGCGCTTGTCGCGATCGAGCTCGAGAGCCACGAACGGACAGGCGCCCGGGGTTTCGAACGGGTTTCCCGACGACGCCATCGACAGAATCTTACGCTGCGGCAGCGTCCTCTGAGAGGTCATCTGCAACGGCATCGACAGCAGACGCTCCGCCCGTGCCCGGGTCGACGATCATCCCCGCTCCGACCGTGTCGTTGGTTGTCTCATCGATGAGGATGAAGCTGCCCGTGGCGCGGTTGAGCCGGTACTCGTCGACCATCAACGGAGAGTTCGAACGCAAATGGACGCGGCCGATCTCGTTCAGGCCGAGCGAGACTGCCGCTCCGTCGCGGTGGAGCGTGTTGACATCGATCCGGTAGCGAACCTCGTCAACCAGCGCGCGGCCGGATCGCGTCGTGTGCTTGATCGCGTAGCGTTTGCCGGCCTCCAGCGGTCGGTCGCTCATCCAGCACACCATTGCGTCCAAGTCCTGGGTGATCGTGGGCTTGTTGTTGGGCCGGCAGATCATGTCGCCGCGGCTGACGTCGATGTCGTCCTCGAGCTCGATCGAAACAGACATCGGCGGGATGGCCTCTTCTATCTCGCCGTCGAAGGTGCTGATGCGCGAGATGCGCGTCAGGTGGCCGGAGGGCAGGACGACGACCTCGTCGCCCTTGCGGAATGTCCCCGTGGCGACCTCACCGGCGTAGCCACGGTAGTCGTGGTGCTCGTCGGTCTGCGGGCGGATCACGTACTGGACCGGAAAACGGTTGTCGATCAGGTTGCGGTCAGAAGCGATGTGGACGTGCTCCAGGTGGTAGAGCAGCGTCGGCCCGCCGAACCAGCGCATGTTGCTCGAATGCTCGACGACGTTGTCGCCGTGCAGGGCGCTGATCGGGATGAAGGTGATGTCGTGGACGTCGAGCTTGGCCGACCAGGCCGCGAACTCACTCGTGATCTGCTCGAAGATTTCCTCGCTGTAGTCGACGAGGTCCATCTTGTTGACCGCGACGACGATGTGCGGGATGCCGAGCAGCGCGGCGATGAATGCGTGCCGGCGCGACTGCTCCAGCGAACCCTTGCGCGCGTCGATCAGAACCACGGCCAGGTCGGCGGTCGAGGCACCGGTGACCATGTTGCGCGTGTACTGGATGTGGCCGGGCGTGTCGGCGATGATGAACTTGCGCCGCGGCGTCGCGAAGTAGCGGTACGCGACATCGATCGTGATCCCCTGCTCGCGCTCGGCGCGCAGGCCGTCGGTCAGCAGCGCCAGGTCGACGGTCACGTTGCCGCGCCGCCGGCTGGTCTTTTCGATCGCCGCGAGCTGGTCCTCGAATATGCCCTTGGAGTCGTACAGCAGCCTGCCGATCAAGGTGCTCTTGCCGTCGTCGACGGAGCCCGCGGTCGAGAAGCGCAGCAGATCCATCTGCGCGGGGGTAGTGATTGTTGTGACCATGTCTAGAAGTAGCCCTCGCGCTTGCGGTCTTCCATTGCGGTTTCGCTGAACGAGTCGTCGGCGCGCGTCGCGCCGCGCTCGGTGATCCGCGCCGCGGCCGTCTCGATGACGATCTCGTCAAGGGTCCGCGCGTCTGATTCGACAGCGCCCGTGCATGTCATGTCGCCGACCGTGCGGTAGCGGACGACCATCCTGGTGACCGGCTCGCTGTCGCGCGGATGCAAATGTGGGCCCGTTGACAGCCACATGCCATCGCGCTTGAAGACGTCACGCTCGTGGGCGAAGTAGATCTCGGGAACCTCGAGCTCTTCCTGCTGGATGTACTGCCAGACGTCCATCTCGGTCCAGTTCGAGATTGGGAAGACGCGCATGTGCTGGCCCTTGCGGATCCGACCGTTGTACAGGTTCCACAGCTCCGGTCGCTGGGAGCGCGGCTCCCACTGCCCGAACTCGTCACGGAACGAGTAGATGCGCTCTTTGGCGCGTGCCTTCTCCTCGTCGCGCCGGCCGCCGCCGAAGACAGCGTCGAACTGATGCTCCTGGATCGCGTCGAGCAACGTGGTCGTCTGGAGCCGATTTCGTGAAGGATCGTGGCCGGGCTCCTCGTGCGCGCGGCCCTTGTCGATGCTCTCCTGGACGGAGGCGACGATCAGCCGCTCGCCCAGCTCGGCGACGCGCCGGTCACGAAAGGCCAAAACCTCGGGAAAGTTGTGACCCGTATCGACGTGCATGACGGGAAACGGGAACTTGGCCGGGCGAAACGCCTTTTCCGCGATGCGCAGCAGGATGATCGAGTCCTTGCCGCCTGAGAAGAGAACGACGGGCCGCTCGAACTCGGCGGCCACCTCGCGCATGATGAATATCGACTCCGCCTCCAGGGCGGCGAGATGGGTCAGACCACCGTGGACCGAGCGTTCGGTAGAAGTCTGCGGGGGTGTCATGAATCTCCTGCGCGGCGCAGCATGCCGTCGTCTCGGGCGTCAATGCCCACTAACATAATGGGGATTGTGTACTTGGTCGGATAACCGTAGTATAGCGGAACACCGACTTCGGGTGGAGGCCCCTCCCGCAGTCGTCCATTAGACGTGGCCCACTCGCTGTTGGTGATGTTCATGACTGCGCCCGCGCACGCCTCGAACCGGGGCGGTTTCCTTGAGCGACTTTCGGCACGCTCCGGAATTTCGCAACCGACGCTCGCCACCGGAATCCTGCTCCCATTCCTGGCCCTGATCGTCATCCTGGCCACGATCGGCGTCGCCCCGGCCGATCAAAAGGTGACGATCCTCCTCGCGTCGCTCATCGGCCTCGCCGCGGGCCTGTCCTCGACCGCAATCGGCGTCTACGGCGGCGTGCTCGTGCCTGGCCTGCTGCTGCTGGGCATCGACGCCCGCTTCGCCGCCGCTTTGTCGCTATTGCTGCAGCTGATGGTCATCCCGCTCGCGGCAGGCTCGCACTACCGCCTGGGCAACTTTTCGCGCAAGGTGGCGCTGCCACTCGTCATCGGCGGGATGATCGGTGCGTTCATCGGACCGTTCTTCGCCGCGGCACTGCCCAAGGACGCCATTGCACGGCTGGTCGCTGCGATGATCGTCTTCGTCGGCGCGATCGTCCTCGCGACGCTGCGCTTCTCCGGCCTTGGAACGGTGCGCGACGAGAACGACGTCCCGAGAGCGCGCATCAGCGGCATCGGCCTGACCGCCGGCTTCGCGTCCGGGATCTCTGGCGCCGGCTGGGGACCGATCGGCGTCAAGCTGCTCATCCTTACGCGCATCGATCCGAAGAAGGCGATCGGGTCGTCACTCTTCGCCCGCGTCTTCATGGCCGCGGCCGCCGTCATCGGTTACATCACCGTCGCCACTGCATTCCATGACATGACCGCCAACTGGTGGATCGTGGTGCCTCTGTTTGTGGCGTCGGTCGCCCCGATGATCCCCGGTGCAATGCTTGTCTCGAGGATGGGCCGCGAGCGGGCGACGATCGCGATCACCCTTCTGTCGATCTCACTCGCGCTGCCGACGCTTGTCTGGGGCCACTGAGCACTAGCCCAGCCCGACGGCCCGCCCGATTGCCACGATTGCGATGGCGCCGACCAGACCGATCAGCAGGCTGCGACGCAGCGCCGCGACGGCCACGCACAGGGCAACGGCAAGCCATTCGATGCCGAAGTGGAACGAGCGCTGTGTGCGTGTGGCGTCGACCACAACCATGAGGCTTACCGCGGCCAGCGTTGCGAGCATCGCCGGACCGACCAGCCTGAGGTAGTCGCGGACGACGGGTGGCAGGCGATGGATCGCCGGCAGCAGCAGCGGCACGGCGCGCCACGGATAGGTGACAGCGGCCATCAGCAGGGCAAGCGGAACGAGGCCGAAATCCATCAGTCGGGCGGGCCGATGAGGATATTGGGTGGCAGTTCACCCTCCGGGGGCGCGGTCCGAATGGCGACCATGGCCACGAGCGGTCCGAACAGGCCGCCGCTGACGATGCCTATGGCGGGATCCACGGCCAGGCCGACCGCGACACCCATGACTGCGCCGGAGATGGCGGCAACCAGCTCGCGCCGACCCACGATCAGGGCCACGGCAATGCCGGCCATCGCGGCCGGGAATATGACATCCAGCCCGAAGCGCGATGGATCCGGGATCGCTCCGCCGACGAGGACGCCGGCCAGCGAGGCGAGGTTCCAGGGAATGAACATGATCACGACCGAAGCGAGCCAGTAGCCGAGTCGATCCCCGCGGCCGACCCGTCCGAAATGCGCGATCGACAGGGCGAACGCCTCGTCGGTCAGGACGTGCGCCATCGCGGCCCGCGTGGTTGCGCGCTCGCCGGACAGATACGGGGCGATCGCGGCCGAGTACAGGAAGTGGCGCGCGTTGATCAGCGCAGTCAGGATCACGATCCCCAGCCAGCCGAAGCCGCTCGCCACGTATCCGACAGCGGCAAACTGCGACGCGCCTGCGAACACGAACACGCTCATCGCGCCCGCGTCGAGCGGCGTGAATCCGGCAGCGCGGGCACTCAGCCCGAACACGAACCCAAAGCCGATCGCGGACAGTGCCATCGCTGCGCCGTCCACGGCCAATCTCCGACGGGATGCCTGCAGCGTCATGTGCTCGGAGCTCATCGCGCGGATGCTATTGGCGGCCTCGCACGCGTGCTCGGAGTCAGCCTTCGGTAGCAAACTCCGGTCCGAGCCGTTGTCGCGCGTTTGGCGCGGCAGGGGCAAAATGGACAATCCAGAAACATCCGCCCGACCAAGGGCGATATCCGAAAAGGAGCTGCGTTGATGCTCAAGTCCGTGCTGCGCGCCCTGGCGCCGCGCTCGACCGCTCATGCCCATTGCGATATTCCGTGCGGCGTCTATGACCCCGTCCAGGCGCGTGTCGAGGCGGAGTCCTGCTACAAGATCATCCAGAAGTACAACGACTCCCAGGACGAGGCGTTCCGGACCCGATGCATCGCGGTCAAGGAGGAGCGCGCCGAGCTGACCAAGCACCATATTGACGTCATGTGGCATGACTACTTCAAGCCCGAGCACCTCGAGAAGTTCCCGGACCTCAATGACGTGTGCTGGAAGGCGGCCAAGCAGGCATCCCAGGTCAAGCGCACCAACGACATCAGCGAGGCACAGAAGCTGCTCGATCTGATCGACAAGATCGACATGATGTGGCGCGAGACCGGCGGACCCACAACGACCCGGCTGCAGTCCGCGGCATAAGGACCCCAGCCCTTTTTTGTGAACAGGCGCCGCCTCGGCCCGTTGCTCGGGGCGGCGTTTGTGTCTGTGGGCCTCGGGCTGGTGATCGGGCGACGCAGGTTCACGCGGGTCGCGGTCAGCGGCCATTCGATGGAGCCCACGCTGCGCGACGGTGACTGGCTGATAGTCGATCGCCGCGCTCGTCCCGCGCAGGGCGACATCGTCGTTGCGTGGGACCCGCGCGCCGGCGACCGCCTGATAGTCAAACGCGTTCGCGCAATCGACACCGACCAGATGCTCGAGCTCCACAGCGACCATCCTGCGCACGCCGACGAAGTGATCGGTCGCGCGTCAGGATCCGCGATCGTGGGAAGGGCCGCATTCAGGTATCGGCCGCTGGAGAGGGCGGGCTTCATCCCACGCGGTTGAGCAGCCCGAGGTCGGCAAGCGACACCGGGCTGATCTTGTGTCGAGCTCAAATGGTGCGCTTGACGCTAATGCTTCGCCTCGGCATAATGCTCAGCCGTGTCCGAATTATTCATGCCGCATGTAGATCAATGACCGTCGCCGCCGCGACACCCGACATCGTCGACCAGATCCTCGAGCAGCTCGAGCCGCTGATCGCGCGCCAGCGCAAAGCGGTCGCCCAGCAGGGCTGTTTCCGGGCCATCAGCTCGACCCAGCTGCACGTGCTGTTCCTGCTCGAGAGCAGGGGTTCGATGCCGATGGGACGGCTGGCCGAGCTTTTGGACGTATCGCTGCCGAACGCAACGGGCATCATCGAGCGCATGGTCGAGCGAGACCTCGTCCATCGCACCCGGCTGGACGATGATCGACGGATCGTCGAGGTTGCCGTGTCCGAGGCCGGGCGACAGACGGTCGAAGAAATCGACCTGATCCGGCGCGGTCAGATAGCCGCGGTCATCTGCCGCCTCACGGCCGCCCAACAGGAACGGGCGCTGCGCACGTTCACCGAGTTGCGCAAGGCTGCAGAAAGCCTGGAAACCGAAGAAACCCACGACCACACCATCTAGCCGCCAGGAGAAGCTGACCTCGTAATGGAAGCAATGCCAGTCGCCGAAAACGCTCCCGGAGCACAGGCGCCCGACCACACACTGCACATCGACCCGCGCGCCCGGTTCGAGATCCTCTTTGCCATCCTGCTCGGGCTGTTCCTGTCCGCGCTGGACCAGACCATCGTCGGCACCGCGTTGCCAACGATCGTCACCGACCTGCATGGCAACCAGCTCTACACCTGGGTCGTCACGATCTACCTGCTGACAGCGACGATCACCGGACCCATCTACGGCAAGCTGTCCGACCAGTTCGGACGGAAGCTGCTGCTGATGATCGGCATCTCGCTCTTCCTGATCGGCTCGTTCATGTCCGGACTCAGCCAGACGATGGAGCAGCTGATCATCTTCCGCGGCATCCAGGGCCTCGGCGCCGGCGCCCTCTTCCCGATCTCGCTCGCGGTCATCGGCGATCTCTTCACGCCCCAAGAGCGTGGCAAGTATCAGGGCCTGTTCGGTGCTGTGTTCGGCGTCGCTGCGCTCATCGGACCCGCACTGGGCGGCTTCCTGACCGAGCAGATCAGCTGGCACTGGGTGTTCTTCGTCAACATCCCCATCGGCTTGATCGCGCTGTACATCATCTGGCGCCTGCTGCCGGCTCATACGGAGAGTGGGGTTTCGCAGAGAATCGACTACCTGGGCGTTGCGATATTCACGGCCGCGCTGATCCCGCTGCTGGTGGGCTTGACCAACAAGCAATCGGCGGATTGGTCCGACCCCGGCGTCGGCGGCCTGATCATCCTCGGCCTGGTGCTCGGCGTCGTCTTCCTGTTCGTGGAAAGGCGCGCGCCCGAGCCCATCGTGCCGCTCGACCTGTTCAAGATCCGGACGTACTGGGTTTCAATAGCTGCGACCTTCCTGGCGAGCTTCGGCTTTTTCGGCGCCGTCATCTTTCTGCCCCTCTGGTACCAGGTCGTCCACGGCTCATCGCCCACTGAGTCCGGATACCAGCTCATGCCGCTTCTACTCGGCCTCATCCTGAGCTCGATCATCAGCGGCCAGATCGTCAGCCGCACAGGTCGCTACAAGTGGCTCACCGTCGGCGCCCTGGTGACGGTGGGTATCGGCTTCGCGCTCATGACCCAGCTGCAGGCGCAAACGGATCCGTCGACGATCTGGATCTGGCAGTTCATCACCGGCCTGGGCATCGGCCCGACATTCGCGGTGTTCACGATCATCGTCCAGAACGCGGTGCCGTGGCAGAAGCTGGGTGTGGCGACATCCAACCTGACTTTCTTCCGCCAGGTTGGCGGCACGGTTGGCCTGGCATTGGCCGGCACCATCTTCAGCAACACCATCCAGACGCGTGCCCCGATCGAGGTGACCAACTCACTGGTCGCCGCGGGCGCGCCACCGGAGCTTCTCGCCCAGGCTGGATCGCAGCTGTCGGGCGCGTTCTCGATCAACGACCTGTCCGCGGTTGGCGACATGGGCGCACGCATCCTTGACTCGATCCCCGCTCAGTTCCAGGACGTCTTCAGGCCATTTATCCCGGCCGTCGTCGAGGGCATCCACGTGGCGTTCACGCAGGGCATCGTGAGCACGATCTACCTGAGCGCGGCGGCTGCCTTCGTTGCGGCGGTCGCAACCCTCGCGCTCAAGGAGCTCCCGCTGCGCAGGACGATACGCGACGAGGCGGTGCCGGTGACCGCGGCAGGCCCGCATCCTGCGGATGCCGCTGACGCCACGGGCGGGTCCCGGCCGGCGTCCGAGGTTCCGGTCTCCGACTAACCCTCTAGAGGAACACCTCGCCCAGCAGGCGAACCATCTCGAGGTCGCGCGGCACGAACGTCTGAAGCATCAGGCGCTCGGCGCCCGCGGCCTCGAATTCTTTCACCCGGGCGCGTGCCTGATCGGGCGTGCCCATCACCCAGCGACGCTGCCGGTCGGCGAGCCACTCGTCGGCATCCTCACCCTCGCTGTCGAGCGCGCGCATCAGGTCTCCGAGGCGGGCACGGACATCGGCCTCGTCACGGCCCACTAGCACGCCGGTCATCGCCGAGCGCGTCACCTCTGACGGGTTGCGGTTTGCGGCCCGGCACGCGGCACGGACGCGCTCGAAGCCCTCCGCGGCCGATTCGGGCGATGCGGAGCTGATGTTGATCTCATCGGCAAAGCGCGCAACCAGGCTGGCGAGGCGCGGACCGCCACGGCCGCCGAGGATGATGTTCGGCCGGTTGCGGCCCGCGCGCGCCACCGGCTTGGGCCAGAAGCGTGCTTCGCGGACCTGCCAGTGAGCGCCGTCGTACGACCAGCCGTCGGGCTCCGTCCACAGACCGTTGATGATTGCGAGCTGCTCCTCGAGCATGTCGAATCGCTCGCGTTGGTCCGGGAATGCCAGGCCGAGCTGGGCATGCTCCACGTCGTTCCAGCCGGCGCCCATGCCCAGCTCGACCCGTCCGCCGCTCATCTCGTCGACGGTCGCAATGACCTTTGCGAGGTTGCCCGGCAAGCGAAAGGTGATCGGCGAGACGAGCACCCCGAGACCGATCCGTTTCGTCTCGCGCGCCATTCCCGCGAGCGTCGTCCACGCGTCCGTGGTCGGCAAGCCGGCCACCTCCGGAAAGCTGGCGTAATGATCGGACCGGAAGTAGGTCTCGAACCCGGCATCCTCCGCCGTCCGGGCGAGGGCCAGGATCTCCTCGTAGGTCAGCCCCTGCTGAGGCTCGCTCATCAACGCAAATCGCATCGGCACATGGTCACATGGACGGCGTCCCGGCGGGTGGCCCCGAGACCTCCGGGCGCGGATGGTTGCGCAGCCAGCGCCGACGCATCCAGATCGCGATTCCGAACAAGATGAGCAGGGGCACTGCAATCGGCAGTGCCACGATCAAGACCCACACCGCAACCGTTACGAGACCCTGACCCACACGCACCAACGCTGCGAGCGCGTCATCGACCTGTTGCGCCAGGTCCCAGTCGCCCGACGCCGCCTGCGTTTGAGTCACGGCAGTCTCGAAGGTGACCACGAGCGTCGCGAGCGTCGCCCGGTTGGCGAGCAGGTCGCGCTGCGCGGTCATGCTCTCGATGTCGCCTCGCACTGAGGTCAGCTCGCGCTGGACGTCGAGCACGTCCTGGATCGAAGTCGCCCGGTCCATGATCGCCTGAAGCGCGGTCTCGCTGGCCCGTGCGTTGGCGATGCGCGCGTCGAGATCCACTACCTGTCCTGTAACGTCCTCGGACTTGGTCGTCTCGTTGAGCACCTTGGCTCCGACGGCGCGCAGACCGGCCAGCGCCTGATCCCAGTTCTCGGCAGGAATTCGGTACGTGACCGTGGCGTAGTCCGCGTCGCCCTTGGTGGTCGTGTCCGATGCCGCGACGTGCCCACCAAGTCCGGCCACGAGCTGGTTGGCCTGGTCGACGGCTGCACGCAGGTCGTCGATCTCCAGGTCCAGCGTGCCGCTGTAGACGATGAGCTGCTGATCGGCGGCAAAGGATGCACCCGGCTCCTGAGGCGTGTCCCCTAGCTTGTCGCCCGTGGACGTGCCGTCATCCGCCGCATTACCGCCGTCAGTGACCGGTCCCTGGACCGGCCCCGCAGCTGATCCGCTGCATGCCGCGATAGACCCAAACGCGAGCAGCGCAACTACGACCAACGTGCCGATGGGCGACGATCGCCAGAGCCTGTTCATGCCGAGCCTCCTTGCAAACCCTCATCAATTGCCCAGGGTCGCTGTCGTTGGGCTGGGGACGCTGCCTCGCCCGAGTAGGTTCCCGATGTCGTGGCTACCATTTCTGCCGATGCCCCCGGATCCGAAGCTGATGCCGATTCCGCACGGCCTCCAGGCGGTCGGCACTGCCGGCGACGCTTTCGAACCTGTGGCCAGCGTCGTTGACGTCCCTATTGGCGCGATGATTCGGGTCACGCGCGGCGACGTCGATCTCCTTATCGCGCACACGCCGGCCGGCCTGTGCGTCACGGACGATCGCTGCCCGCATATGGCCGCGCCACTTTCGCTGGGCACGCTCGATGATTGCGTCATCGGCTGTCCATTGCACAAGGGCCGTTTTGACCTGATCAACGGCGACGTCGTCCAGTTCCCTACGACGGGCGGGCTGGATGTCGACGGCGGCTACCACCCCACCTGGAGCCCTCCGGGATCGGGCGTCAAGGTGGAGCCGACCGATCTGAAGGCGCGCGCCCGCGCGCTGACCCGCGTGCGCCGGCTGCGTTACTACCCGGTCCGCATCGTCGACGGACGAATCGAGGTCGTCTTTCCGCACTGACCTCCGGTGCGAGTTGGCACCGCCCCGCCCAAACCGGTAGAGTTGCGGCGCTGGCTTTCTGCCGAGAGGGTGCCGTGAAATGCGCCGGAAGCCTGCCGGAGTGCCCACAATTTGGAACTGCGCACGACGCGCACGATTCGCAGCGCAATTGAAATTCGCGCGCCCCTTGAGACGGTCTGGGACGTGCTGACTGACTTTGCCTCGTACGCCGAGTGGAACCCCCACATCCGCCTCGTACGGGGCACGGTCTCCGAAGGAGCGCGCGTGTCCATCCATACCAGGCCTCCCGGAGGGCGCCTGATCGTCATGCGTCCGAAGGTGACCACATGGGAGCCGCCGCACGAGCTGCGCTGGCGCTCAACGTTCCTCTCGGCACGGCTGTTCACCGGCGAGCACGGCTTCAAGCTCGAGTCGACCGGCACCAACCGCGTTCGTTTCGTCCAGGACGAGACCTTCAGCGGCCTTCTCGTGCCGCTCTATTCGCGCCTCCGGTTGCCTCACACGCGGCAGGGCTTTGACGACACGAATGAGTCACTGCGCGACCGCGCCGAACGGATCGCGTCGGACACCAGAAAGAGAGACGCTTGACTCCGACGGCTTCGCCCGTCCTGTCAGGAGCTGACGGAGCGGTCGCGCTCCGGCCACTTGTCGTGGCGCGGTGCGAAGCGAGTGCTGACTCCGTCGTCGGCGTAGCCGTCGGCGACCATCAGGTCGAAGGCGTGGACCATGTCCTCCATCAACGAGTAGCGGCCGGCGACATAGGCACGCGATCCGGTGCCGATCTGCTGTCGCTCGCACACGGCCCAGTCCTGGCGGTTGGTGAGATCCCAGAAGTCGACCGCGTCGCTCGGATCGAAGTCCGGCACGGACATGGTGGCCGGCTCGAACAGCCACTCACAGACGACACGCGAATGTTTCGCGTCGACCGGCCAGACCTGGTGGGTCATGACGTAATCCGGGTGGAGGCTGAGCAGCAGGTTCGGCCACAGCACCATGTAGTAGACGCGCCGAGTGTTCTCGTCGCCGATGCCGGCAAGGGGCGGGCGGCCATGCGCGGCGCCATCGACGGACATCGTGTCGGCATCGTCGACGAGCTCCATCCAGCCGCCCGCCCACGGCCCGAGCGACTCGAGATTGCGCCCGCGATCGTAGGGCGACAGACGGTTGAGCTGGGGATGGACACCGGGGCAGTGGTAGCACTCGGAGTAGTTCTCGCCGATCACCTTCCAGTTCGCCCCGACCTCGTACTCGATCCGTCGCGCGCGGCGCAGACCGGCAATCGGGTAGTCAGCGACCGCGGCGGGGAGGTCGGCCAGGTACGCCGCGAGTCCATCCGCGGCTGGATTGAGGTTGACGAACACAAAGCCGGCCCAGGTGTCGATCCTGACCGGCAGCAGCTCGTTGTCCGCGGCATCGAAATCGATGATCTCGTCGGTGTGCGGCGCCCGTCGCAGCGAGCCGTCCAGGTCGTAGACCCAGGCGTGATACGGGCACTGGAAGCGAACGATCTTGCCGGTAATGTCGGATTCGGGAGCATCCACGAGCGTGGAGCCGCGGTGGCGGCAGACGTTGTGGAAGGCGCGCAGGTCGCCATCGCGGCCACGGACGATGATGACGCCTTCACCGGCGACATCGACCAGCGCGTATGTGCCGGCCACATCGAAGTCCGTTTCGCGGCCAACGTTCAGCCACGTTCGCGCGAACCATCGCTCACGCTCGAACTCGAAGACGTCCGCGTCGTGGAAGACACGTGGCGGAAGAAGTCGGGCCTCGGCCACGGGACGCCGGGTCTGATCGAGCTCTGCACGGGTCGGAACACCGCGCGCCGCCATCGCCTGGGAAGGCATCATCGACGGCAGCGTAAGGCATCTACAACCGCCGGCGGTCGCCGATGGTCCCGTCTCGATGGGCTCCATCGGCTGATCGACGCCGGCAGAGGGGGTAACTAGCGTGAAGAGCATGACAAATCCGCGCCCCAGCGCTAGGACGTCGATCGGCGTCCTGCTCGCTCTGATGCTCTTCTCACTCGTTGGAGTTCCCGCCGTGCTCGGCGCGGAGACGCCCAACTCGCCAACGGTGGCCGACCCCAACGTCGTGTGCTCGCCCGGTCAGCTGCCCATCAAGTGGACCGACGATCTGCATCCGCCGCAGACGATCCGGGTTCTGCGCTCCAAAGGACCGGACGCGGGCCACGTCCAGACCGTCCCGTTCTGGGACTACGTCGCGGTCGTTATGCGCGCCGAGTATTCGACCGGCGCCGACAAGCCGCCGCTGTGGATGCAGGTTGGCGCGATCACCGTCAAGGAATACGGCTGGTACAAGACGATGTTCTGGGGTGGTGGCCGGGTCACGACCACGACGACCAACCCCGACGGCAGCACGACGTCCGTGACCGAGTGCTTCAACGTGAAGGACACCACCGCCGACCAGATTTACAAGCCGACCGAGACCAACCCGGACGGCTCGACGTTCGTGGGCAACGATCCAACTCCCCCGATCTACCGGGCGATGGCGCAAACCTGGCACATGACATTGCGCAAATGGAATGCCACGAAAAACACTTCGCGCCTGTTCCTGACCGGCTACCGGTCCGGCAAGAATGTGCCGTGTGGTCAGGACACGACTGGATTCAAGATCTACCAGAAGAGCCTGCGCGACTGCATCAACAAGGATCTGACGCTCGAGGAGACGCTGCGCGAGTACTTCACACCCATGCTCCTGGTCAATACTCGCGGGCAAGACTCGCTCAGCGACGACTCATGGTGGGGTGACCTGCCGGTTCTGTCCGCCAACGGCGGCAGTACCGCCTGGAACGTGTACGCCGGCAAGGCCAACGGCTTCGCCTCTCCGGTCTCCGGAACGTTCAGCGTGCCTTTCGGCTCGATGATCGGGTACGCATCAGGCAATGTTGACCTGCCCGATGCGAACACATCGGCGAACGACAAGAAGATGCTGGCCGACGTGGTCATGGCCACGAACAGTGCCGTCTATGCCGCCCGGGCGACCGGCAACGGCTTCGCCTCGCTGGTCCAGACCGGATTCAGCGGAGGTGCCGACAAGGCTGTATTCGGTGACTTCGACGGCGATCTGATGATGGACGTCGGACTGATCCGCGCCAACGGCGACGGCTCCTCATCGCTGTGGGTCATGAAGGCCAACGGCGACGATACGTTTGCCAACCCGGTGCGCATGTGGACGGGTACCGACCTGACCCCTTCGTCGGTGTTTGTTGCGGCAGGCGACGTCAACGGCGACGGCAAGGCGGATCTCATCGTCCGCGACACAAGCGGCAACTTCGACACCGCGGTCTCGCCGCCCAGTTGCAAACCGATCGGCCCAGTTGCCAACAGCTGCCCGGCCGGCGCCGTCGGTGGCTTCGTACTCGGAAATCTCAACCTGGCCCTCGCCGACCCGGGCGGCCTGTCGAACGCGACGTTCGTCGTCGGCGACTACGACCGCGACGGACGGGCCGACGTCATCGCGCTCGTGGGTGGCTCAACGAGCACCGTCTTCGGCATGCGCGCAAAGACCGACGATTCGGGCGCGTTTACCGACAAGAGCTCGCTGTGGTCGTCGAGCGCGACGAACCTTTCCGGCGCACTGCCGGTGGCGATGAACGTCGATGCCGACGGCATGGCCGATCTGGCCATCGTCCAGTCCGGCAGCGTCCAGTGGCTGCGCACGATCGAGCGCAGCTCGGTCCCGGCCAAGATGGTCCTCGCCTCCGACTTCCCGCACGCCGGCCAGGACACGACACCGCCTCCAGTTCCGACTGGCCTGGCGGCCACGGCGAGCCACGGCCTGACCGTAAACGTGAGCTGGAACGCGAGCACCGATGACACGGGCAGCACGGTCTTTTACCGCGTGTTCCGCGACGGTCGGGCCAAGGGCGTGTGGCAGACCGATGTCACCTACGTGGATCACCCCAAGGCAGGCAATCACTCGTATCAGGTGAAAGCCAAGGACGCGTCAGGCAACAAGAGCGCCAAGTCGGCCAAGGTGACTGTCAAAGCAATCAATTAACAATCACTTGACGGTCATTGTTGTCCGCTAAGTAGTTCTTTGAATGCCTTGTCGTCAAATCCTACGACGACTCCATTGCCGATGCGTACCAGGGGAAGCCTGATCAGCCGCTGATCAGCAAGCAGGCGATCGAACAGCTCGTCGTCGTCAAGACGCATATACGCGAGCCCGCCATCCTTGAACGGACGCGAAGCAGGATCGACGAGCGCACTTACTCCATGACGCGATTGGAATCTGCGCAACTCCGTCGGTGCGATCGGCTTGACCGCAAGGTCAACGAAGTTGAGTGGAATGCGGCGCTCCTTGAAAAAGCGAAGCGCCTTTGTGGTGTCGCGCGAGTCCTTGCGACCGAAAACCTGGACCTGCGGCAGGGAGGCAGCTGGAATAGCGTCAGGCGCTCGGGGTGCTCTTGCGACGGCCGCGGCGTGAGCGACGCTCGGGTGTGGCGAGCCCGACGAGCCAGCCCTTGTCCGACTTGCGGACTACGATCTCACGGCCCGTTTCCTGGGCGGCCTTCATCAGTCGCTGCCTGACGGTGATTGCCTTCTCGTCCTTCTCAAGCCGAACTTCAAAGACGGTGTCCGGGCCGTCAATCTTTGAAATCATCTGCTTGAACTGACGCTGCTGCGCGAGTCGCGCTTGTGCTTTCGGGCTCAGGCTCTGCTGACGAGGAGCAGACTTTGGCTTGTCGAGCATCGATACGTCGACCTGGCGGATCTTGGCCACTTCTGGGTTCCCTTCACAAGACGTTCGTAAGTCACGGCGTCCAGACAATTCACGGTCGTTGCCCGTCAGCGACGTCATTCTATATGTGCAGTTAGGAGTAGTGAAAGATGGACATCGGCGTGATCGTTCCACAGGGATGGACCGGCGAATACAACGGCTGGAAGACTAAAGACGCCTGGGCGCGAACCCGCGACGTAGCTCGGCATGCAGAGCGTCTCGGCTTCGAGTCAATTTGGCTGTTCGATCATTTCCACACGGTCCCTCGACCAACGCTCGAAATAACATTCGAGGCATTTACATCTCTTGCAGCGCTCGCCGCGGAAACTCAACGCGTCCGACTCGGGCACGTCGTGCTGTGCGCCGGCTATCGGAACCCGGCGCTGACGACGAAGATGATCTGCACGCTCGATGCGATAAGTGACGGTCGCGCGGAGCTCGGGCTTGGCGCCGGATGGAAGCGTGACGAGTGGCGGGCCTACGGCTACGGCTTTCCGGATGCACCCGAACGGCTCGCGATCCTGCGCGACCAGCTCGAGGTCGCGCAGGCAATGATGACCCAGGACCATGCCACGTACGCCGGCAAACATCACAGCGTGACCAAAGCGATCAACAGGCCCGCGCCGGTCCAGCAGCCGCGCATACCGATCATGGTTGGTGGTAATGGGCCGAATGTGACCTGGCGTCTCGCGGCGCGCTACGCGGACGAGCTCAATGTCGACGGCATGACACCTGTCGAGGTGAAGAAGGCGCTGCCCACCATCCGCGCCCGCTGCGAGGAGATCGGCCGCGATCCAAGCACGCTTCGTCTGTCCGTTCACGTCTGGTGGGAATCGCTGGACGAGCCGACCGGACGTGAGCGCGTGGACATGGTCGCGCAGTATCGAGAGCTGGGCGTGTCCCGCCTGATCGGTCTGGTCCGCGGGTCGGCTGACAGTGACGAAGCGCTCGCGGCCTGGGCCGACGATTGCCGCGCGGGCGGCGCGAACCTGGTCGACGCCGAGTAGGTCGACACACCGGGGAATGTCGTATTTTCGTGGAGTGAAGCTGCGTCGCGCCGCCCCAGCAGCCGGCGTGCTGTCGGCCGTCGTGATCCTGTGCGTCCTGCCGCAGACGGCACTGGCACACCAGCTGAGCGGGCGCTACGAGGCCCCGCTGCCGCTCGCCGCCTACCTGCTGGCGGCCGCATTCGCGGTCGCGGTGAGCTTCCTGTTCGTGATGTTGCGCCGTGCGCCGGTGGCCGAATCCGCCGTCGACGAGGCGCCGCGCAAGGGACGTGTGCGCCATGTTCCGGCGGCGATTCGCTACTTCCTGAACGGAGTCGGCCTCCTGGCCTGGCTCTGGATCGTGGCACAGACACTTTTCGGCGGCGACGGCGACGGCGACGTCGGCACGATCTTCGTGTGGGTCTATGGCTGGGTCGGACTGGCCATCATCAGCGCCCTCTTCGGGCCGCTGTGGACGTGGTTGAACCCATTCGCGACGATCCATCGAATTCTTGCCGGGCTTTGGCGCCGGGCCGGCATGGCAGGCGTTCGGCCTGCCGAATACCCGGCCAGGCTTGGTCGCTGGCCGGCCATCGTCGGCTTCCTCGTCGTTGTCTGGCTGGAGCTCGTCCTGCGCATCAGCGGCGGGCGTCCGCTCGGCCTGATCATGATCGGCTACACCTTCGTCAGCGTCGCCGGCATGGCCTACTTCGGGCGCCGAACATGGCTCGACCGGGCGGAGGTCTTCAGCGTCTGGTTCGAGCTCCTGGGCCGCATGGCGCCCTACGCTGTCGATGGAGACGGCGACGACCGATTGGCTCGTCGATCGTTCGCCAGCGGTCTGCTCGTCGCGCCCTGGACGCTTGACGAGCTGGTGCTCGTTGCCCTTGGCACAGGTTCCATCATCTACGACGGCCTGACACAGTCACAGCTCTATTTCGACCTTTTCGTGATCCAGTCGCCACTGGGCACGGACGTCTTCGTGCGCGACTCGATCACCGCAGCCGTCTTCCTTGGCACGATCACCCTCGCCCTCCTCGGCGTGGCGCGGCTGCTGACCGTGCGCGCTGTCGCCGGCGGCATGCTTCCGGTGGCAGTCGGCTACCTCATAGCGCACTACCTGACCTACCTGCTCGTCGACGGGCAGCACATTCTCGTCGCGCTCAACGACCCCTTGCAGCATGGCGACAACCTGTTGTCGGCCAATCTTGCGACGTGGGAGCCGTCGCTATTCCTACCGACTTCGGTGGTCTGGACGATCCAGCTCGGAGCGGTAATTGGCGGTCACATCGTGGGAGCGTGGACGGGCCACAGCCTTCTGCTCCAGGATGGCGCAATCACCGCCGCAAACGGTCGGGTGCCAATCCTGCGCCAGCTGCCGCTGGCGATCTTGATGGTCTGCCTGACCGCGCTGACCCTGTGGTCGCTGGGTCAAGCCGTGATCGTGACGGCACCTGCAGGCGGCTGACCGCACCGTCTCGCGGCGCGTCGTGCCGCGCGCCTCGTCGGGATGGCCTCCATCAGCGCGTTTCGCTGGCCACGGCCAGCGCCACGAGATAACCGATTCCCTCCAGGAGACGTTGGTCGTCCGCGGAGAACGGCGTGCCGTCCGCCCGACCGACAGTCAGACTGGCGATGACCCGATCCGTCCGGACAGCTGCGACAGCAGCCATCGACTGGGTACCCGACCTCCCTCTCAGTCGCCGGTTGAGCCCGAGCACGCTGGCCGTATCCAGCCCCCTCGAGACAATCGTGCGCCGATCGCGGATCGCCTGACCGGTTATGCCAACGCCCGGAACGACCTCGACGCCAACCGCCGAGCTGCCGGTTCCGTAGGAGGCGCGCACGAAGTAGCGCCCTGACTGTGGATCAAGAACGGTCAGTACGCCCATGTTGGCGCCGAGGAGCCCGACCGCGCCGTCGACGACGGTCGCCGCCAAATCCGCGGGCGTCGTGCCGGTCAGGCGCGCGGCGAATTCGGTGACAACACTCGAACGACGCGCGGCGGCGACGGCAGCCGCCTGTTCGGCGCGACCGCGCTCGATAAGGAGATTCGCAACCCACAGCGTGAGACCGCCTGCAACCAGGCTCGTGACGACGCGTGCCACTCCGTTCGCCACCTGGGGAGCGCCGGGCTGCGAGTAGTACAGAACGACGTACGCACCGCCGATCACGGCTGCGAGGAGACCGCTCGACGTGCCTCCCACGGCAGCGCCACCCAGTACGGCAAGCGGCAACAGAAGGGCCGGATCGAGGCCAAGCGGCTTGCCGAGCACCGATACGGCGATTGCCATCAGGGCCACGAACGCAAGCCCTGACAAACGACGATAAGGCAGCGCGGACGACGACACGGTTCGTCCGCGCTGCACGAATGTGGCCTTTGCCACTGCGGCAACGGTTCGGGCAGTCACTGGCGTCGAACATGCCCTACGAAAGGTCCGTCCGCAACAAGACGGAGGTCCTAGCCCAGTCCGTTGACGGCGCGCGACACGGCCGCCCCATGCCTAGACTCCAACCATGTCAGGCGAGCCGCACGAGGTCATCTTTCCGCTCGTCACCGGCGCCGATCCGCGGGCGACGCTGGGCATGCTCTGGCAAGGACCGTCGGATCCGCAGATGCGGATCGACGGAGCGTCGATCTTGCGTGCCGGGCGCTACGACCGGGGCACGGCGACGTTGAAGCTTGCGCTCCGGCCCGACCGCGTCGTGGCCACGGCGTGGGGCGACGGGGCACGCGATGCTCTCGAATTCTGTTCCCGGCCTGATCGGTGAGCGCGACGATCCGTCGCCCTTGGTGCCTCGCCACCGGATCGTTGCGGACGTGTCTCGACGCATGCCGGGTCTGCGGCTGACCAGCGGCGCGCCACTGTACGAGACGCTGCTTTTCTCGATCATCGGCCAGAAGGTCACGGCGTTCGAAGCGCACCGCTCGTTCGCCGGCCTGATCAGACGATTCGGAGAGCCGGCGCCCGGTTCGTTCGGCCTGCTCGTGCCGCCGCCGCCCGAGAAGCTGGCCCGTGCTCCGTACTGGGCATTTCACCAGTTGGGCATCGAACGACGGCGGGCCGACACGATCCGGGCGGCGGCCGCGGCCGCGCACCGCTTTCCGAAGCTCGCCACGTTGCCTGGCGCGCAGCGCTTGTCAAGCCTGTGCTCACTGCCCGGCATCGGTCCGTGGACCGCAGCAGAAGCGCTACGTCTCTCGTTCGGTGATCCGGACGCGGTCAGCGTCGGCGACTACCACCTGCCCGATCTGGTCTGCGGAGCGCTGGCCGGTGAGCGGCAGGGCACGGACGCTCGAATGCTGGAGCTGCTCGAGCCGTATGCAGGTCAGCGCGCACGCGTCGTGTTGCTGCTGGAGCACGCAGGTGTCCGACGCGAGCGACACGCCCCGCGCATGGCCCCGCGCTCGATCGCCGCGATGTGAGGGATCGACGTCAGGCCGCGCTGGGCGGCTCCGGCTCCTCCAGCCGGTTGATCTGAACCTCGATCCGGGCTATTTCCTCGGCTGCGGCGCGGAAGTCGGCGCTGTCCAGGGCGGCAGAATCCCTCTTGGCGCGCGCTGCACGGTGCTCGGCCAGAAGGGCTTCACGCTGCTCGGCGCGATCCGCGGCCCCGGAGGCGGTACGTTCGGTCACTGGCTCGGGACTTTAACAGCCGTGGCCGGTTCGACGGGTAGGAATGTAACAATCCACTCGTGGCCAATCGCGATCGTCACCGTCAGGGCCTGATCTATGGGCCTGTTCGACCCTCGGGACCGCGCGACAGAGGGCGGATTGTCGGAAATCTGCTCGGGTTTCTCGTAGTCGCGGTGACCGTCGGTGTTCTCGCAGTGGCGATCTACCTCCTGATCGAGGCCCAGAGTGCCGCGCCGCCCTCTTCGACCTCGTCACCCGCACCGCCGGCCACGCTTTCCGCGACCGAGTCTGCGCCGGCGTCGGCCACGGTCCAGCCAGGTGCCTCGGCCGTGGCCATCGAGAGCGCATCTCCGACAACGACTCCAGCGGCGACCCCGTCAGGCACGCTCAACCCGCCGACCGAAACTCCCGCGCCGACGATGTTCGTACCGCCGGTCATGTCCGGGCCAGGCTTCATCACCTTCGGGACCACGGTCGACGCGCAGCTGCACGTAACAGACGCAAAGACGACCTTCGGGCTCGATGAGCCGATGGTCTGGAGCGCCTACCTGACGAAGAAGGCGAACTCGGTGGACCTGACGATTCGCCTGTTCAAGCTCGACCCCACTCAGCCATCCGGCCAGATTCTCGTGAGCGAGGACGCGGTCAGGCCAGTCGTGAAGGGGGCACGCATCTTCTTCCGCCGCCTGCGGGCGATAGGGGCTGCCGACGGACCGGGACTGTTCACGGTCCAGTACGTGCGCGGCGCGGAGATCCTCTCGAGCGGATCGTTCCTGGTCCAGTAGGACCGTCGCAGCGAGCGGTTATGCTCATCCTCGGCCAGTGAGAACCAACACAGCTCGATATCCTGTGCGCCGCCCGTGGCCAGGTCGCGTCGTGGGCGCATGCCTGCTCGTGGTCGGCATACTCGTCAGCGCATGTGGCGGCGCCACTTCCACGGCAGGGCCAAGCCCATCGCTGGTCACACTCGATTTCACGCCCCTGCCGAGCACCGCCCTCCCCAGCCTGTCGCCGACGACGTCTCCGGGCAGCAGCGCAGTCGCCGCGAGCTGGCCGGTCGGCTGGGATGTCGCGTTCTGCACGGCATACGCTGACACGACCGTTGCCCACGAGCTGGTCATCGACATTGAGCGCGCCGTGTCCGACGGCAGCAAATCTGATGCCCAGGGGCTTTCGGGCGAGCTCGCGCAGACCGCGCCGATCGCGAGCGCCGAGGTCACGCGCCTGAAGGACTGGACTCCGGCGGCGGCCCTCAAGGCAGACCTGACCAACATGCTTGATCTGGACGCCCAGGCCGCCGATGCCTACCAGAACTACTTCACCAATGGCGGGCGCGCGACGCTCCGCCAGGCACGCCAGCTGCGCAACCAGGTCGGCAAGCAGGTGGGTCCTGCGAACACAGAGCTGCAGCAGCTGGCCGGTCTGGGTCTGAGCTGTCCTGGAACGGACCTGAAGCTCGAGACGTTTTGAACCCGGCAGGCGGCACGTCGAGCACGCCATCCTTCATGTTCACCGACATCGAAGGGTCAACGAGGCTGCTGCAGGCGCTCGGTGAGCGTTACGCCGGCTTGCTTGACGAGCACCGCACGCTCATAGCTCAGGCCGTCGAGCGCCACGGCGGGCGTGTCTTCGGCACAGAGGGCGACGCGGTCTTCAGCTCCTTCCCGACCGCGGCTGGAGCAGTCGCGGCCGCCGCCGACGCCCAGCGCGCTCTCGAGACCCACGCATGGCCGGTCGACGGACGTGTCCGGGTTCGAATTGGGGTTCATACCGGCGAGGCAGTCGAGAGCGACGGAGACTACGTCGGCCTCGCGGTTCACCAGGTCGCACGCATCATGTCGGCTGGACACGGTGGACAGGTCCTCGTTTCCGATGTCACTCGCCGCCTTGCAACGACGTTGCCCGACGACGTTGAGCTGCGCGACATGGGTGAGCGCCGCCTCAAGGACCTGGCTGCACCCGAAAGGCTCTACCAACTCGTCATCGAGGGCCTCGAAGATCGCTTTCCGCCGCTCCGGACGCTGGACGCGCGGCCAAACAATCTGCCCGTCCAGGTCACAAGCTTCGTCGGCCGGGCCGAGCTGTCGGACGCGCGCCGGGCTTTCGCCGAGACCGGACTGTTGACTCTGACCGGACCCGGCGGGACGGGCAAGACTCGGCTGGCGCTACAGCTGGCGGCCGAGATGAGTGACGACTTCGAGGATGGCGTCTACTTCGTGCCGCTCGACGCCATCAGCGACGCGAACCTGGTACCGTCCGCGATCGCCTCGGCCCTCGGAGTGGCGCTGACCGGCACGATCGCAGCTCTCGACGCCGCGCTCGATTTCATCGACGGCAAGCGCATCCTCTTGTTGCTCGACAACTTCGAGCAGGTCATCGAAGCCGCTCCAGACGTCAGCCGGCTACTGCGAGAAGCACCGAACGTGAAGGTTGTCGTGACGACGCGGATCGTGCTGCACATCTACGGCGAGCGCGAATTCCCGGTGCCTCCGCTCGGACTGCCGCTGGACGGTGGCGCCGACATGACTGCCGAGGAGGCGTCGCGCTATGAAGCCGTGGAGCTCTTCGTCGATCGAGCACGGGCGGTTCAGCCGTCGTTCACGCTGACCGACGACGCGGCACCTCTCGTCCTCGACATTTGCCGACGACTGGACGGTCTGCCGCTGGCCATCGAGCTCGCAGCTGCTCGGACCCGGGCGCTGCCCGTGGCGGCCATTCACGCGCGACTCGATCAGCGTCTCGGCCTGCTGACCGTTGGCTCACGTGATCTTCCCGAGCGTCAGCAGACTCTGCGCGGAGCGATCGACTGGAGCTACGACCTGCTCGATCCGCCCGATCGGCGCCTGTTTGAACGCTTCTCGATCCACACCGGTGGCGCCTCTCTTGCCCAGGCAGACGCCGTGTGCGGGCCGGCCACGGTGCTCGGCGAAGACGTGCTCGAAGGACTGACATCACTGTCCGACAAGAGCCTCGTCAAGCCTGATCTGACCATGGCCGCTGACCCGCGTTTCGCGATGCTGGCCACCATCCGTGACTATGCCCACGAGCGACTCGGGGCGTCCGATGAGTTCGAGACAGTCGCCCGGCGCCACGCCAAGGTGTATCTCGAGTTCGCAGAGACATTGGCGCCGAGCCTCACCGGAGCCGACAGCCGCGATCTGAGCGATCGCTTCGAGCTCGACCACGACAACGTCCGTGCGGCGCTCGACTGGGCCGTAGCGCGCGGCGAGACGGAGATCGCCCTGCGCTTCGTGATCGCGACGTGGCGCTTCTGGCAGCGCCGCGGCCATCTCGTTGAGGCGCGCCGGCGTGTCGATACGGTGTTGGCGCTGCCCGGCGTCAGCGATCAGAACGACATTCTTCAGACGCAGGCGTTCGGTGCCGCAGGCAGCATCACCTACTGGCAGGCAGATACTCATGCAACCTATCGCTACTACGGCCAGGCGCTGGCGGCCGCGCGCAGATCGGGCGACAAGCGGCTCATCGCGGAGGCGCTCTACAACCACGGTTTCGCGGCGCAGGACATCGAACGACCGACGGACGACCTGTACGCAGCTGGAAAGCCTTTCTGGGAGGAGAGCCTGGCCCTCTTCACGGAGATCGACGACGCGCAGGGGATCGCCGATTCCGCTTGGGGGCTGGCACAGGCAGAGGCAGCCCTGGGTAACCAGGACGAAGCGATCGCCGACCTCCACCGGGCTATAGGGGGCTACCGAGAGCTGAATGACCCATTCGGAGTCGGATGGGGAGTATTCATGCTCGCCGCGTTCTATGCCAGGCAGGACCGGCTCGATGACGCCGAGCCTCTCCTCCGCGAGGCACTCGAGATCTTCACCGAGGCCAATGACCGGGCAGGCATGCTCCTGAACCTGGCCGGATTCATGCTGCTCGCGCAGCGGCGTGGGCAGAAGGTCCGCGAGATGCGGCTGGGCGGCGCGACACGCAGGCTGCGCACGGCTACCGGCGCGGGCCTGCTCGACGTGCCCGCCCGTGTGCAGCTGTTCGCGATGCCGACCGAGCCTGCGACTGACGCCGAGAGACGCGAGTGGGACATGGGCGCCATGATGTCGGCCGAGGAGGCCGCCGATTACGCGCTCAGCGGCACGGACGCCGAAAAGACGGAGTTGACCGAGACGTAAGCCGTCGTTGAGCGTCGCTTCCGATCATCGCGCCATGGGACGTGGACGCTCGCGAACGGAGAGGCCCGCGGGCGACCGGGATGAAGGGCAGATGATCGTCGGCCCGAGTCGTGCCGAAGTTCGCTCGGCGATCGATGACCTGCCTGACCAGATTGGCTGGGACGACGTCCGCGAACGGCTGCGGCCGATGTTCCTTCGTCGCAGGCCAATGCCACCCGGAACGGAGTCGCCGGTCACCCTCAGAGTGCCGCCTGGGATAACCGTCGGGCTGGGCGTCGATATCGGTCCGGCATTCCTTTATGTCGGACCGAGCATGCTCGCGACGTGGCCCGTCTCGGCTGACGAGGCGCTCGAGCGGGCGCTCGCCAATCTGCGCTTGAGCGCCACCAATGAACGCTACCTCGAGATGGAATACGGAACGGTCGCCGACGTGCCCATCTGGTGGTACCAGTCGCACGGCGGGCTCGCGTCGGGCATTCTCCTGCTCGAGGATCTGCTCGCGGCACGCTACGGCGACGAGCCGCGGCTGCTCATCGCGCCGATGCGCAACCTGCTCCTCGCCGCACCGTTCGACGCCGACCGCGAGCTGGTCGTCTGGCTGCGCGACGAAATCGCGTTCGAGGATCCGAACGGCCTCGACCTACCAATCTTCGCGCTCGTGGACGGCCGGCTCTCGATCGATCGCCGCCAGCACGTGAATGGTTCCCACCTGCGCGTTCACTGAGCGCGACGCGCATCCTCGCCGGGTATTCCGCGCTCGGCCAGGGCCGCGGCCAGGCCGTCGAGGTCGGCGACGGTCAGGTACAGCCGAGGAACGTGCATATGCCAGCGTCGCTCGGGAACAACAAAATCGATGCGCACGCCACCTTTGTGGTTGCCGCCGAAGGTGATGTCCCCGTCGCGGATGCCGCGTCGCACGCCGATCGCGGTGATCCAGTGCCACGGGCCCTCGATTCGCCAGCGGGCGATGTTCGAGATGGGCGTACTCAAGCGGAAGAAGCCGAAATGGGCGTCGAGCGTCGCGTCCTGAAGGACGACATACGCATTCCGTTCACGTACGCCGAACAGGAGCAACACGGGCCGCGATAGACGCCCGATGCGTATCGGAAAATGTTGCGCTTGCTCACTCATGTGCGCAGTCGCTGCACACGCCCGACACGCTCACATGCGAAAGGTCGACCGCGAAGCCGCGCGTCCGGCGCAGGGAACCGGTCAACTTTGCAACCTCCGCTTCCTCAAGCTCCCAGCTCCTGCCACACGACGTGCAGTGGAGGTGGCCGTGGTCGTGGTCGGGCATGACGTGATACTCCTCGCGCCCATCGGCACCGTGGGCGTGGCGCACGTATCCAAGCTCCTCGAGGACATCCATCGTCCGGTACACGGTTGACGGGATCGTGCCTGGGTCAATCGCTCGGCAGCGCTCAACGAGCTCCGCGCCAGTCACGTGTCCGTGCGTTTCGGCAAGGACGTCGATCAGCAACCGCCGCTGGGGCGTCCAACGCATGCCGCTCTCGCGCAGCCGGTCGCGGACTGTGTCCCAACGAGGCGTCGTGGCGGAGATCGCGACCATTGTCTAGAGGATACGACCGGGCGAGCCGTTGTGGTGTTATTGCAACCTATTGTATCTACAACCACCACCGTTTAGGCTGTGATCCGCGGCAGCTGCGCCCGCGAACAGGTCGTGAGACCAGCATCGAGGTCCCTATGCACATCCCGGACGGCTACATCAGTCCGCTGATGACGCTCGGCAGCGCAATCATCACGGTGCCCGTATGGGCGACAGCGGCCTCCAGGGTCAAGACGATCCTCAACAACAGGACGATCCCTCTGCTCGCGGTGTTCTCCGCGCTCAGCTTCACGATCATGATGTTCAACGTGCCCGTGCCCGGCGGAACGACCGCTCACGGCGTGGGCGGGACTCTCGCCGCGATTGTTCTAGGCCCGTGGGCCGCGGTTCTGACGGTGAGCGTGGCGCTCATCATCCAGGCCCTCTTCTTTGGCGACGGCGGCATCCTCGCCCTCTTCCTCAACTGCCTGACGATGGGCATCGTGTTGCCCTTCACCGGCTACGTCACGTACCGACTGATCGCCGCTCGCGCGCCACTGCTTTCCGGCCGCAGGGCGTGGGCAGCGGGCATTGGCGGCTACGTTGGCATCACCGTTGCCGCGCTGCTGGTCGGCATCCTTCTCGGCCTGCAGCCGATCCTGTTCTCGGACAACGGCAAGCCGTTGTACAGCCCGTACGGCCTGGAGGCGGCAATTCCGGCAATGCTCCTTGCGCACATGTTCGGCGCCTCCGTCGTCGAAGGAATCATCACCGGGCTGGGCGTGGCGTATCTCCAGAAGCGCCATCCTGATCTGCTTGAATCAGTTCGCGGCACCTTCGCCGGCGTGCCCGTCGAGGAAGGCACGGCGTCGCTCCGGCCGCTGTGGCAGATCGTGACCGCGACCATCGTTGTCGCGGTCACGGCGCTCGCGCTGATCGGCCTGGTCCTGGGTGGCGGAGATCCCAACCACATATTCGGCTCCGACTGGTCCACGGTGTCCTGGCCCGACGTGATTGCGATGCTGATATTCACCGCGGTCATGGGACTCATCCTCGTCCCGCTCGCCTATGTGCTGCTGCCCGCACGCTACAAGCGCATCGGCGCGACGTTCACGGCCCTCGCGGTGCTCGCGCCGCTGGGCCTGATCGCCCCGGGATTCGCGTACGGCGAAGGAACTCCCGAGCAGATCCAGGCGGCGTTCGGCTACGTGCCCAAGGGTCTCCAGGACCTGTCCAACGTCTTCAGCGCGCCGCTCAACGGCTACGACATCCCATTCGTGCACAGCAATTCGCTGATCCGGGCCGCGATCGGCTACGAGATCACCGGCATCCTGGGCATCCTCCTGTGCGGCGTGGCCGTCATCGGCATCGCCGAGCTCATCCGCCGTGTCGGATCCAACGCTGATCCTGAACCGAGCCCCAAGTCCCCATGAGCGCCGCCCACGGCCAGAAGGCCGATGGTCACGTCGGCTGGCTCGAGCACACCCTGGGCGGCATCTCCGAATCGATCGAGAGAGCAGTTTTCACCGAGGAGCACGCGCGCAGCGCGGGATGGCTCCAGGGGATCGACGCGCGGGCCAAGCTGGGCATGTTCATCGCCCTCGTGCTGGCCGTCGGCTTCACCAACTCGGTCGGGATTCTCCTTGCGCTCTACGCGCTGCTGCTGGGCGCCGCCCGGGCCAGCCGGCTTCCGTTCGACTTCTTCGTGCGCCGCGTCTGGCTCGGGATCCCCTTCTTTGCCGCGATCGTGGTCATCCCGGCACTCTTCATTGTTCCGGGGCCGAGGCTGTTCGAGATCAACATAGGTCCCTTCGTGTTCGCCATGTCAGCTCCGGGCGTGGCCGGCGCAATCCTGTTCGTGGTCCGGGTCGGGGTCAGTGTGTCGCTCGCGGTGCTGCTGGTCATGACCACGCCCTGGGCTGAGCTGCTGCGCAGCCTGCGCACCATCCATGTGCCGCAGGTGTTCGTGCTCATCCTGTCCATGACCTACCGCTACATCTTCCTGTTCCTGCACGCCACGAACGGCCTGTTCCTGGCGCGCAAGAGCCGCATCGTGGCGCGCACGAGCGGCGCCGAGCAGCGTCGCTGGATCGCCGGGTCCATGGGTGCGCTCACCGGGCGCGCGTTCAAGATGAGCGGCGACGTCTACTCGGCCATGACCGCACGTGGATTCAACGGCGAGATGCGCGTATATGCCGCGGACAGGATCGCGGCCACTGACGTGCTGGCCGTGGTGCTGACTGTTTGCATAGCGGTCGCCGCTATCGTCGTCCAGAGCTACGTGCCGTGACTGCAGTGCTCGACAATCCAGGCATGTCAGCCGAGGCCCAGGCGCCGCACGCCGAGCCGACCACGACTCTGACCGGACAGGAAGGGGCAGAGCCGCTCTTCTCGCTGCGCGGCGTGAAGTACAGCTACCACGGTCGCCAGCTGGCGCTCGACGGCATCGACCTCGAGGTCGCCGCGGGCGAGCAGGTCGTCCTGCTCGGCGCCAACGGTAGCGGCAAGTCGACCCTGCTCAAGCTGCTCGACGGCATCTACGGCCCGACCGAGGGCACGATGCGGGCATTGGGCAACGACGTGGCGGCCGTGGCTGCAGGCGTCGACTCGTTTCGCTTCCACCGACGCGTCGGGCTCGTGTTCCAGGACCCGGACATCCAGCTCTTCTGCGCGACCGTGTTCGATGACGTGGCTTTCGGGCCGCTCCAGCTTGGTCTGACGCGCGACGAGGTCAAGGAGCGCGTCGACGAGGCACTCGCGCGCATGGACGTCGCCCATCTGGCCGAGCGCGCGCCATTCGAGCTGTCGGGCGGCGAGAAGAAGCGCGCGGCCATCGCGTCGGTCCTGTCACTGCGCCCCGACGTGCTCCTGCTCGACGAGCCGACGGCATCGCTCGACCCGCGCACCAAGTGGCTGCTGGTCGATCACATCCGGCGCCTTGGCGCCGACGGGCGGACGGTCATCACCACGACCCACGAGCTGGACATCGTGCCGACGATCGCGCAGCGCGTCGTGGTTCTTGGCGAGAACCGGCGCGTGCTCGCCGACGGCAGCCCCCAGGAGATCCTTGACGACCACGAGCTGCTGCTGCGAGCCAACCTGATCCACGAGCACGCGCACGCACACGACGGTGTCGCCCACAGCCACGACCATGAGGGCGCTCACCACGTCTGACGGGTGCTCCTGACCCTGCCCGACCCGCGGCTGCATGAGGTTGCCCGCCCGGTCGGGGATCTCGATCGGGATATCGACGGAACGATCGCTGCTCTACGCGAGGAGCTGGATCGCACCCGGGGCCTGGGCATCTCCGCACCGCAGATGGGCGTCCTGCTGCAGGTCGTCGTCGTCCGTCACGAGAACCGCGACGTGGTGCTGATCAACCCGCGGCTGATCAGCTCCAGCGGCACTCAGCTCGGTTGGGAGGGGTGCCTGTCGGTGCCGCACCTGGTGGGCTGGGTCGAGCGTCCCGAGCGGGTGGTCGTGGACGCGCTCGACGCAGCCGGTATGAAGCAGCGCCATGAAGGTCGCGGCCTCGCCGCGCGGGTCATGGCCCACGAGCTCGATCATCTGCGCGGCCGGATATATCTCGACGGCCTGCCGTCCGACAGGATCGTCGACACCCGAGCTCACCCCACTCCGCCCGAGTTTCCCGGCTGAGGCGCGCTCTCGAGCAGCGGCAGGGCGACATCCGAGACCATCGGCAGGAGGACCTGCGGTGCGCCGCTGCCGGGGATGCCGAGGATGACGTGATCTGCGCCCGCACGCTGGAACCGGCGCGCAACGTCCAGTGCTGCGTGTCGCGAGCTCGCGTCCACGCCACAGTCGACCTGGGCTGCGAACGTGAACTGTGCCGGATCTCGGCCGGCGGCCTCCAGCGCACGCAGGATCTGGTCGCGCTTCTCCGAGAAGTAGGCGATGTCGCCGGCGCGATTGCCGGGCAACGGCCAGCCCGATGCATAACGAGCGATCAGCTCCATCCCTCGCCGGCGTTGGCCGCCGAGCCAGATCGGTGGTCCACCGGCAGATACGGGAGGAGGCTCGTTGGTCGCGCGGTCGAGCGGATAGATCGGATCTTCGAGCGACACGCCCGGCGACTCACGAGCTGCGTCGCTGAACAGCGCCGTCAGTACGCGCAGCGCTGACTCGTAGCGGTCGAACCGTTCGCGCGGCTCGGGCAGCTCGACGCCGAATGCCTCGTGCTCGCCAACGTGCCAACCCGCGCCGAGGCCAAGGATGAAGCGGCCGCCGGTCACGATGTCGAGCGTCGTCGCTTCCTTGGCCAGGAGTGCGGGGTGGCGAAATGTATTTGCCGCCACCGCGAGACCGATCCATTTCCCGGGTACGCGGTGCGCGAGCGCGGCTGCGGTCGTGAATGCTTCGAAGGCCGTGCCGCCGCGCTCGCGGCTCACGTCCGAGAGGTGATCGCTCAGCCATCCCGCGCTGAAAGCCTGCTGCTCACCGGCGAGCGCCCACGTTTCGTCAAGTCGCTGCCAGTCGAGACCGGCACTGCCGGTCGCCGAGATTCGAAATCCCAGCGGTCCAAGCTTGTGAGGCGCAGGCATGTCCGCGATCGTAGCGGCGCGCGACGCAATCTCAATGATGGTCGAGGCCGACGATACCGCTGTAGTCTCCGCCACATACGATCAGCAAGGCGCCCCAGACCGTGGAGGTGCTAAACCACCAGACGAGATTACCGGCGTTGTACGAGCGTGATCCACGACGCGACGCGAACCGAGGAAGAGACGATGCCACGCAAGACGACCCCAGCCAAGACTGTCACGGAGGCATGGGCCACTGAGCCGCCGTCGGGCGACATGTGGACCGCCCGGCCGTGGGTGCATCCGTCGGCGAGATTGGAAGAAGGTCGTCTGGCGCGCAAGCGCGTGCCACGCACCAGTCACGCAGCGTTCGAGCCACAAAAGGGCCGCGACCCGATCGCCATCCTTGAAAGGCAGGAACTCGATCGGCTGCCTGAGCTGGTTCCGCTGCGGCACGCGCGGATGGCGGAGACGCAGTTCGCGTACTACCGAGGCACACCAGCGGTCATGGCGTTCGATCTGGCTGCCGCGCCCAGGACCGAAATCATCGTCCAGGCCAGTGGCGACGCGCACCTGTCCAATTTCGGAATCTTCGCGTCCCCGGAGCGGCGCCTCGTGTTCGACGCCAACGACTTCGACGAGACGCTGCCCGGTCCTTGGGAGTGGGACGTCAAGCGCCTCGCCGCGAGCATCGTCATCGCCGGGCGCTCCAATGGCTTCACAGCCGCCCAGAACCGTGTGGCCACCATGGACGCGGTGCGCTCGTACCGCGAATGGATGGCGCGCTACGCAGCGATGCGCCTCATCGACGTCTGGTATTCGGTCGTCACCGAAGATTCCATCCGTGCTGCCGCCGAGCCACTCCTGTCCCGGGCCAAGGCCAGCAGTGCAACAGGAGAGAGGCTGGACGCCATCTTCACCAAGGCCCGTGGCAAGGACGCGTTGCGCGCCTCCAGCCAGCTGACCAGCACCACAGACGGCAAGCGCGTACTGGTCGACAACCCGCCGGTCGTCCAGCATTTTGATGTCCCCGGCGGACCCGATGCGATGCGCAAGGTCTTCGAGGAATATCGCGCCACCATGGCCGAGAGTCGCCGCGAGTTCCTCGAGCGCTATCGCTTCGCCGACTTCGCGCTCAAGGTCGTAGGTGTCGGCAGCGTCGGAACACGCTGCTTCGTGATGGTCCTCGAAGGTCGCGACGAGGATGATCCGCTCATTCTTCAGGCCAAGGAGGCCACAGCGTCAGTGCTGGAGGAGCACCTGGTGAGCAGCGGCTACTCCAATCATGGCGAGCGCGTGGTGGTCGGTCAGCGCCTGATGCAGGCGACGCCGGACATCTTCCTGGGCTGGACGCGTGGCCCTGGCGGCCGCGACTTCTACATGCGCCAGCTGTGGGACATGAAGGGCAGTGTCGACACGAGCACGCTCAGGCCCGCCGGCCTGGCCTTCTACGGCGGCATCTGCGCCTGGGCGCTCGCGCGTGCCCACGCCCGGAGCGGCGACTCGGTGGCCATCTCGGCATACCTGGGCGGGAGCGACACGTTCGACGGCGCCATCGCTGACTTCTCGGAGACGTACGCCGACCAGAACGCCAAGGACCATCTCGCCTATCTCGCGGCGATCAAGGACGGACGCGTCTCGACCACGACAGCCTGAGGCGAAGCCACCGGTCGCAAGACGGCGCCGCATCGGACGCTGAGCCAAGTAGAGGTCAACGACTGCTCGGAAGGCGCCAAACGCCGTTCAGCGGCCCGGATCGAATGACGAGCCAGCGGTCCCGATACTTCGCCGGACACGCGACGGACCATGAGGTCGGGCCACTGCGTGCTTGTTGACCGGGGGTCGGAGTGCCTGTCTCAGGTCGAGACGGCCGACACCTCCGCTCGACGACCCGAGAGACGTTTCGCACGCCGATCACCGCTGTCCGGCCCCGTGGCAGACGGCTCAGCGAACCAGCCCGGCAGCTGGGCTATCAGGCGCGGGTTGCCGAACAGCTCGATCGCGTCGTCATGGATCGCCCTCAGCCAGTCGCCCGTCCCGCGGGCAAGTGGCATCAGAGAGCGGACGCTGGTCTCAACGTACACGTAGCGGTCCTCGGCGATCCCGGGGTCCTCGATGCACACCGAGGCTCCGGCGCCGCGCTCGAGCACGAGCCAGAACCGGGGCCGCCGAGCACCATGCAGAGAGACGTCGAGAACGACGGGGCGGGACGGGAGGCGGCCCGGATCCACACGATCGCCAAGCCAGCGAACGACGATGTCCGGGTCTCGCTCCGCCATGGCCTCGTCCTCGGGCACGAACCGCTCCGACCAGTCGCGCAGCGCCGCCAGCACCGGCAGGAGCTCACGCCCAGCGTAGGTGCTGCCATAGCGCTCCTGCCCGTGGGCATCGTCGGGCTCGCGAACACGCACAACGAGGCCGAGTTCGCGGAGCTTGCGGAGGCGCGACGCGAGCACCGAGCGGCTGATCCCGGCGACCCCCTCGAGCAGGTCGCTGTAGCTCCGCGACCCGTGCATGAGCAGCTCGCGGATGATGACGAGGCTCCACCGATCGCCCAACTGCTCGACGGCCTTTGAGAAGGCGCAGTAGTCACCCATTAACCGATTCTCCCACGGAACGCTACCCCGGCTGAGTTCGGGATCGAAACTTCCCCGTTCTTCTGGGTCGCCATAGGTTGTCGGCATGAAGGACACACACCGCATGGGAACCATCGTGATCGGCGCCGGCCAGGCCGGCTTGGCGCTGAGCCGGCTCTTGACCCTTGCCGGAAGAGACCACGTCGTCCTCGAACGTCGGGCGACCCTCGGCGGCGGGTGGCAGGACCGCTGGGATGGGTTCCGCCTCGTGACGCCCAACTGGACGACGTCGCTGCCCGGCCAACCGTATGACGGAGCCGATCCGGACGGCTTCATGCCGCGGGATGAGATCGTCGGCCGGGTGGCCAGGTACGCGGAGAGTGTCCGCGCGCCGATCATGGCTGGAACGATGGTCGAGCGCTTGACTCCGATCCAGGGCGGCGGCTTCCGGCTCGAGACCAGCGCCGGCCCGATGCACGCAGACGCGGTCGTGGTGGCCACGGGCGGCTACCACCTACCTCGCGTCCCGCGCCTGGCGGCGCGGCTTGCGAGCGACATCCATCAGCTCCATTCACATGAATACCGCAACGAGGGCTCCCTACCGCCGGGCGCCGTCCTCGTCGTCGGATCAGGCCAGACCGGCCTTCAGCTGGCTGACGAGCTGCTGGTCGCCGGCCGACGCGTCTTCCTCGCAGTCGGCAGCAACGGCTGGGCGCCTCGACGCTACCGAGGCCGGGACATCTTCCGCTGGCTCGCAACCCTCGCGGTTGACGGAGAGTCCTACGGCGTGCGGATGCCCACAGCGGACACCCTGCCCGATCCGCGCTTGCGCCTGGCAGGGACACCGCAGCTCACCGGCCACCACGGGGGCCGGGACATCAGCCCGCGTCTGTTGGCGGCGCATAGCGGTCTCGGGCTTTTGGGCCACCTCGAGTCGATCGACAGGCACCGGATCTTGGTCACTCCCGATCTCTCCGAGAGGCTCCGGCGCTCGGAGGCGTTCTTCGACGATTTCTTGCGGCCTCCGATCGACACCTATGTCGACCGGGCGGGCATCGAGGCGCCACCAGGGGTGGTCGAGCACGGATCGTTTGAGCCTTCCGCGCGAACGGAGTTGGACCTGCGGGCGGAGGGGATCACCTCGGTCCTGTGGGCCACCGGGTACCGCTTGGATCATTCGTGGATCGATGCCGCAATCACCGATGCCCAGGGGATCCCGCGCCAGCATCGCGGGGTGAGCGAGATCCCTGGGCTGTACTTCATCGGGCTGCCTTGGCAGCACACCCAGGCTTCGGCGACCCTCTTCGGACCGACCATCGACACGCCGTATCTCGCGGAACGCATGGGCCTGAGCCTCCCGGAGGATGCGGCGGTTGGTGCCCGATAGTGTGGCCGCCATCCTGACAGGAGAGATTCGGCTTACGCCAACGAGGAGGGCACACCGTGTACGTTGAGCGTCTCGGCGAGTCCGGACCGACAGTGGTCCTCGTCCACGGCAGCGTGACCCCCGGCTGGGCAAGCTGGGAAGCACAGCGCCCGCTGGCCGACCTCTACCAGCTGGTGGTCCCGCACCGCACCGGGTATCCGCCGAACTCGTTCCTCGAGCGGATCGTCGAACGGCCACCGATGGAGGCGGAGCCTCCCGTCGAGGCCCTTGCTCGGACCCCGTTCCCGAAGCTCGTGGTATCGGGCGGCCACAGTCGCGCCTTCGACGCTGTCTGCGACTTCCTCACTCACCGGTTGGGTGCAACACGGGCGGTCATCGTGGGCCGGGGCCACAGCGTCCCACGAGCGGGCGAGCCATTCAACGAGCGTCTCCGCGGGTTCATCGACGCGGCTTGACTCGTTCTGGTCATCGAGACGACGATCCCGACACCATCAAACTCGGCCTGGAAGCCGTGCTCGAAACCCAAGTTACACGCTTGCTGAGTTGGTCGGGGCGAGAGGATTTGAACCTCCGACCCCAGCGTCCCGAACGCTGTGCGCTACCAGGCTGCGCTACGCCCCGACCGAGGGTCACACCGCGGCGCAAAGTGAATGCGTCGGGCGGCTCAGAAGTATATCCGAGGCCGCCCGCCGCCAGCCAAAGAAACGATCTAGACGCCTGGCCCTCGCGTGTCGAGCTTGAACTCGAAGACGTTGTATGCCCACGGCCCCAGCTCGAGGTACAGGCCGCGGTGGGCCAGGTCCTCGCCGTCGCGCTCATAGAGCTCGTCACCCATGGCGTCGGTCAGCAGCCATTGTCCCGACGCAAGATCGTCCCACGGCAAGCTCACGTAGCTCTGGCTGTGTTCGTCAGCGAAATTCACCGCGACCAACCAGTGCTCATCCGCGGGACCGGTCCACGCGTAGCAGATGAAGTCGTCGTTCGACCCGTTGCCCTCCCATGCCGGCCGCGCGTCGAGCAGCTGCCACTCGCCGTCGCGGAATGCCGGGCGGCTGAGGCAGGCCAGCAACCGGTCGTAGAAAGCGACCAGCGCAGAGTCGGCGCCTTCGTCGGGTCCGCGCCCGAGGTGCATGGGGATGCGCACGCGTGCGACCCTCGAGCTGGCCCTCGTGGAAGAAGCGCAGGCCGGGCGCGAAGAACGTGACCACGGCCGCGGCCCGGTGCCGCTCCGGCGCAAACGTCGCCGCGGCCCGCGGCTCGTCGTGGTTCTCGAGGAAGCGCGCCGAGCTGTCCTGGATAGTCGAGGTCGGCGCAGGAGGTGCTCGCGCACCGGCGGCGCGCGGCCTCGCGCAGCCGATCGTAGAGCCGCTTGTCGTAGGTGTAGTCGAAGCCCTGCTGCTGCAGCTCCCACTCGAGGTCCCAGTAGACCTCGGCCATGAAGCGTGAAGCCGGGTGCCGGCGCTCGTGCACCGCGGCGATGGCGTCGCGGCCAGAACGGCGCGTCGCGCCGGTCGCCCCAGGTCCGGCTGAAGACGTCCGGCAGCACGAGCATCGCCATGTCGCAGCGCACGCCGTCGCACTGCGTCGGCGATGCGTCGCAGCTCGGCGATCATCGCCTCCTGGAGCGCCGCGATTGCCGTAGTCGAGCTGGAGCGTGTCCGGCCAGCCGGCGAAGTACGGATCGCGGCCGTGGGCGAGGATCCGTGTCGCCGCCGGCCGTCTGGATGCGACGCCAGTTCTGGGGCTGCGCGGGCGAGCTGCGTCTCGGTGCCGCGCGATGTAGTACTCGGGGTGCGTCCTCGACCCACGGGTGATCGAGCGCCGATGTGGTTGGGCACGAAGTCGAGCATCAGCCGCAGGCCGCGCGGCGCGCAGCCGCTCGCGCAGCCGGGCGAGCGCCTCGTCGCCGCCGAAGTCCGCGTGGACGTGGTAGCGCGGTGATCGCGAAGCGGCGAGCCGGCGATGTCCTCGGTCGCGCAGGTCGGGCAGCGCCGCGCCGGAACTCGGCCAGCCACTCGGGGTTCGACGCGAGACCTGCGCGCGCGGCCGCGCCGGTCTGCCAGACGCCGAGCAGCCAGACCCAGTCGAAGCCCGTTCCGCGCGAGCGCGTCGAGCTCGGCGTCGGTGACGTCGTCGAGCGTCGCCGGGACGGCCCGATGGCGCTGCCGCTCCGTCAGCCGGACGCGCGTGTTGAGCTGGAAGAGCGACGGGTAGCGCGGGCGAGCCACCTCCGGGTGATTAGGCCGAGCGCTCTGGGCGACGCCCAGCGCCCCCTCGCGGGTCATCTCGCGCAACACGTCCGCCTTGGAAACGTCGAGCGCATCCTGCCGGTGTCAGTCGCCCGAACAGGTGCATGAGCCTGGCGATGACGCCGGTCCAGCCGGTCTGGTGGCTCGCGCCGAGGCCGGCGCCGTTGTCGCCGTGGAAGTACTCGTAGAACAGGATGTGGTCGCGCCAGTGCGGGTCGTCCTGGAACTTCTTCGTGCCGCCGAAGACGGGCCGCTGCCCGTCTTCGTCGCGCAGGAAGATGCTCGCCAGCCGGCGAGTGATCTCCTCGGCCACCTCGAACAGCGTCATCTGGCCGGCCCGAGCCGGTCGGGCACTCGACCGTGAAGTCGTCGCCGTAGTAGCAGTACAGTACTGCAGCAGCGCCGCGCACGATCAGGGCGTTGACCGGCATCCAGATCGGCCCGCGCCAGTTCGAGTTGCCGCCGAACATGCCCGTGTCGGATTCCGCCGGCAGGTAGGCGACGCGGTACTCCTGCCCGCCGGCGCTGAAGACGTAGGGATGCTCGGCGTGGTAGCGCTGACAGCGAGCGGATCCCGTACGGGCTAAGGAACTCGTCCTCGTCGAGCATCGTCGCCCAGAACGCGCTCGCAGCCTGCTTTCGTGACAGCGGCGAAGCCAGGCGGCGGCCGCTGTGCCCACGCTGCCCGGAGTCGTGGATGCGACCTGCGCAACGACCTCCGGGCGAGCGCTCAGGAACCAGCGTGAACCAGCTCCGCGAGCTCGCGGGTGCTTGTCGCAAGAGTCGCCGGTCGAAGACGTGGCTCGCGCAGAGCGGCAGCAGCCCGACCATGGAGCGCACCTTGAGCCGCTGGGCGGAGCCGTCGGGCAGGCGCAGCACGTCGTAGAAGAAGCCGTCCTCCTCGTCCCACATCCGTCCTGGTTGTCGCCGACGCGGTCCATGGCGAGGCGATCCACAGGAAGTGCTCGCACGAACTTGAAGGCGCATGTCCTCGTAGCGCGGGTCGCGTTCAGCGCCAGATCGATCGCGATCTCGATCATGTTCTGGCAGAAGAACGCCATCCAGGCGGTGCCGTCGGCCTGCTCGAGGTGGCCGCCGGTGGGCAAGCGGCGCGCTGCGATCGAAGACGCCGATGTTGTCGAGGCCCAGGAAGCCGCCCTCGAAGACGTTCTTGCCCGTCGCGGTCCTTGCGGTTGACCCACCAGTTGAAGTTGAGCAGCAGCTTCGTGGAACGAGCTCTCCAGGCAGTCGAGATCGCTCTCGCCGCCAGGCCCTGTTCGAGCGCGGTAAGTGAAGATGCGTGGCCCACGCGTGGACCGGCGGGTTGACGTCGCCGAAGTTCCACTCGTAGGCCGGGATCTGGCCGTTGGGGTGCAGGTACAGGCTCGCGCAGCATGAGCTGAGCTGCTCCTTGGCGAAGTCGGGGTCGACCAGCGACAGCGGCACCGTGGAAGGCGAGGTCCCAGGCCGCGTACCACGGGTACTCCCACTTGTCGGGCATCGAGATGATGTCGCCGTTGAACATGTGGAACCAATGCGTCGTTGCGCGGCGCTTGCCTGCGACGGCTTGACAGCGGATCGGACGCCGTGCTCCTCGAGCCACTGGTCGACGTCGTAGAGGTAGAACTGCTTGCGTCCAGAGCATGCCGGCCAGCGCCTGGCGCATGACGTGGCGCTCGTCGGCTCGAGCGACGCGGCGTGATCCGCTGCGTAGAACTCGTCGGCCTCCGGCGTGCGCGTCGCGAAGCACCGCGTCGAATCGGCGCCGAAGGGACCGCGCCGACTCGCTCGCCTCGCGGCGTCGGCGCAGCCGGAGACGTGACGACCGTCTCGCCTGCCCGGCCGGACGTCAGCGGTAGTGCGCGGCCGCCTTCGTGCCCGTCTGCTCCGGGATTCACCGCGTCCGGCTGCCCGTGCGACGACGTAGTCGTGGAACGCGTCCTTGACGTACGGCGTGCGCGTTGGCTGTGCCGAAGAGCCGCTCGTGTTGGTCTCGTTCTCGGTGAACAGCAGCTCGGGCGCCCGTCGCAGTCCAGGAGCGAGTCGCCCAGGTCGGCATCGCGAGCGCTGACCACGGCATGCCGGCCGACGGCACCCAGCGTCGGCCGGTCGGCGGTCTCCGCCTCGCCAGCGACCACGTGTTGCGGAACCAGAGCGTGGGCAGCAGGTGCAGCGTCGCCGGCTTCGGGGCCGCGGTTGTGCACGCGTGATCTGGATCAGGATATCGTCGGGCGCCGCCTTGGCGTACTCGACGAAGACATCGAAGTAGCGGTCCTCGTCGAAGATCCCGGTGTCGAGCAGCTCGTACTCGAATTCGTGCCGGTCGCGGCGCCGCGTTCTGGTCTCGACCAGATGCTGCGTACGGGAACGCCGCCTGCGGGTACTTGTACAGGTACTTCATGTACGAGTGCGTCGGGCGTCGAGTCGAGGTAGAAGTAGTACTCCTTGACGTCCTCGCCGTGATTGCCCTCGCTGTTGGTCAGGCCGAAGAGCCGCTCCTTGAGGATCGGGTCGCGGCCGTTCCACAGGGCCAGCGCGAAGCAGAGGCGCTGCTGGTCGTCGGAGATGCCGGCCAGGCCGTCCTCGCCCCAGCGATAGGCGCGGGAGCGCGACTGGTCGTGGCTGAAGTAGTCCCACGCGTTGCCGTCGTCGCTGTAGTCCTCGCGCACGGTGCCCCACTGCCGCTCGCACAGGTACGGGCCCCAACGCTTCCAGGGGACGGCGTTCTCGCGGGCCTCGTTGAGGCGGCTCTGTTCGGCGGTGTCACGGGCAAGCTGATCTTTCACGGCGGGTTCCACGATCGTGGACCGTTTCTGTAATGGCATCACCCTGCCGGGGTTAGCCCCGCGTTAACAGTTGCTCGACTGCCCCGCCTTCGGCCGGATGGGCAGGACCGTCACGGCCGCGGCAATGAACGCGCCGGCCATGAGCAGGAACGTGATCGGCAGGCCGGCGTCCTCGCCGAATGCGGCAATGACCGCACCGTACAGCGCGACCCACAGCGCACCAACGCCGAAGGCAAAGGTGAAATAGGCAGAGAAAGCAGCGTCGCGCCACGCGGGCGGCGTTATGTCGGAGAGCAGAGCCTGAAGCTGTGGGCTCTCGACGAAGTTGAAGATGCCCAGGAAGAAGATCGTGATCCAGAGCATGGTCTCGTTCGTGCCGGCGAGCAGGAAGAGGACGAGCGAAGCGGCGCCGCCGATGTACGCGGCGAGGATCAGCGGTTTGCGGCCGAAGCGATCCGACAACGTGCCGGCGACGATCGGCCCCGGCACGCTCAGCACGACCAGGGCCGTGTACATCAGCACCACTGTGCTCGCGTCCAGATTGAGGACGATGCTCAGGTAAAGCGGCACGAAGACATTCAGCACACCAAGGCCGCGGCCGCCGCCGCCGAGCGCGCCGGAGATGAAGACCAATCTCAGGTTGCGGTCGTGGGATATCGCGCGCATCGTGGAGCGGACGGAGCCGTACGCGCGGGCCGCGGCGCGATCAGCGCCGGATTCGCGGACGAACACGAATATGGCCAGGGCGATCAGGATGGCCGGGATGCCGAACAGGACGACGGTCCAACGCCACCCGTAGCCGGCGATGAGCCACGCGCCCAGCAACGGCACCACGACCGTGCCCACGTTCCCGCCAGCGATGTGCGCGGATATGGCGAACCCGCGCCGATGCTCTGGAAACTGCTCGGACAGGAGGGCGTTGCCCACCGGATGTTGGGGCGAGCCAGCGACGCGTGACACGACATTGGCCGCGGCAAAACCCGGGAACCCCGGCGCCAAAGCCTGGGCCGCAAAGCTGCTGCCGAAGATCAGTCCGCCGATTGACAGGATCCAGCGGCGCGATACGACGCGCGTCAGCCACGAGTACGTGAACTGGACCAGCCCGGAGCTGACGTTGCCCGCAGCGACGAGCAGTGCGATCGCCGCCGCGTCGATATGGAACTCGGGAATGATGGCGAGATAGATCAGCGGCAGCAGTGCTGCCTGAGCGTGGTTCGCGGCGTGGGCGATGCTCAGCAGCCACAACGTCCGGTCGGGACGGACCCCCGCGTCGACGCTTGTTGCCGGTAGCTCGTCGGCCTGCGCTTCAGCCATTGGGCCGAGGCTACTAAACTCGACTCGAATGGATGCGATGACAGACACACGAGAACGCTGGGCCATGATCCTGGGCGCAAGCAGCGGTTTTGGCGGCGCCTCCGGACTGGCCCTGGCGCGCGCCGGCTATCCGATCGTCGGCGTGCACCTCGATCTGCGCGGCACCATCGCGCGCGCTCAGGAAGCACGCGAGGAGATGGCCGCGAGCGGAGTGCCGGTCGTCTTCCACAACGTGAACGCCGCCGACGAGGAAAAGCGCCATGGCGTCGTCGAGGCAACGAAAGCTCTCTTCGAGGAGCGCCGTGCACAGGGCAAAGACCCGTTCGTGGCCGTGCTTCTCCATTCGCTCGCGTTCGGCACGACCCTCTCGTACGTGAGCGACGATCCGGAGGAGCGCGAGGTCAGCCAGAAGCAGCTCGAGATGACGGCCGACGTGATGGCTCATTCGCTCGTGTACTGGACGCGCGATCTCTATCACGCCGGTCTGCTCGCCAACGGTTCGCGCATATTCGCCATGACCTCGGAGGGCGCTCACCGCGCGGTTCCGACGTACGGCCCCGTATCCGCCGCGAAAGCAGCCCTGGAGGCGCACGTCCGACAGCTCGCCCTGGAGCTGATCAACGACGGTATAACCGTCAACGCGATCCGCGCGGGTGTGACCGACACGCCGGCGCTGCGCCGAATTCCGGGCCACGAGGAGCTGCGTGCGGTCGCGGAGGCGCGCAACCCGGGCGGCCGGCTTACGCGGCCCGAGGACGTCGGCGAAGCCCTGGTCGCGTTGGCCTCGCCGCGCCTCTACTGGATGACGGGCAACACGATCGGCATCGACGGTGGCGAGATGATGGGCTCTCGCCGCGCAGGCTCCTAAAAGCTTCTTCCGCGGCTTATCCGTCCAACGTATAACCCGTCCGCTGGGGTATCCAGGAAGGCGGATTTGCGGTCGTTCCGCGGACGTTTCACACCTAGGGCGACAGCGTCAGGGTCTGCGTGCGGGCGGCATCGACGGCGTCGGTCGTCCATGGCAGCGGGAATGGCTCGTTGGCCAGCCAGCGCTCGATGAAGTCGCCGTAGTGGGCGTCGAAGGGCACGCCCGACTGACCCGTGGTCTGGATGATCGTGGCCCCGTTCAGGTCCTTCATGTCGACCACCAGTCGATACGACGGGCTGCTGGCGGCAGCGAAGCGGCGCTGGAGGATGCCCGTCTCGTCGCCTACCGGCCAGTCATAGGCGATCGAGCCGCAGATCTTGGCCACGGTCGTGCACGATCCCGGCGCGGCATACGGCCCCTTGTTGAAGATCCACTCGAGCGGGCCTATGCCGGACGTGCCGAGCGTCTGTTCCTGGAACGTGACGGTGTGGATGCGGCCCCACGTCCACTGTGCCGGATCGCCCAACTGTGAGCGAAGCTCGGCCGCTGTCTTGTCGAGCGCGGCGGAGATGATCTCGTTGCTCGTCTCGGTCGTCGTCGGCGTGGATGTGTCGTCCCACCACGGACTCGCCGGCTGGGCGATCAGACGCGTCAGGAGCTCGTGTGCCGCCTCCGAGCCGACATAGCGCCACGCGGCGCCGTTCGCGTCGCGACCGCCGCCGAGCTCATCGTCAAATACGCCACGCTCGAGCCAATACTCAAAATCCTCGTAACCGGCGCAGCCGGTCGAATCGGTCGTGCACGTCAGGTCGGAGCCCCAGCTCATGATTGACTGGCGCAGGGTCTCGCCGTCCGCAGTCGTGGCCGTGACATCCGCGAGCGCCGCTATGACCGGAGCGGCGCGGGTCAGCTTCACGTCGCCCTGGGTTGCACGGAGCTCGTCGGCGGTGACTGGCGCGCCGGTATCGAGCAGCTCGTGGATGCGTGCCGCGCGCCACCCGGGATCGAACTCGCGGCCGATGAAGACCGGCGAGTCAAGCGCAGCGGGCTGGTTGTTCGAGGCCACGATCACGCCGCTCGACGGGTTGTAGACGTAGGGCAGCTGGTCGAAAGGCACGTAGCCGGTCCAGTCGTGCGCGCCGTCCTCGCCTGAGACCGGATACGCGCCATCGCCCGACGCGCGGACCGGGATCAGCCCCGGGATCTGGACGCCGATGTTGCCGTCGACGTCGGCGTACAGGAACGTCTGCGACGGCGCCCCAAAGTCCTGGAGAGCCACGCGAAACTCGTCCCAGCTCTGGGCGCGATTGACGCCGAGAATGGCGTCGAGCGTCTTGTCCGGCTCGGCCGTCGCAGTCCACGCAAGCGAGTAGACGTAGCCGTCGTGGCCGACACCGGCGCCATCCTGGTCTATCGGCTTGAAGGTGTCGTCCACGTCACTGATGACCGGTCCGTGGATGGTCGAACGAACATCGATAGTGACGTCGTCCCCGCCGGCGACCTTGATCGTCTCGTGGTGCACATCGAAGGGCAGGCTCTGGCCCTTGTACATGTAGTGCGTCGGGTCGGCCGGATCGATGCGCTCCTCGAACACGTCCTGCACGTCCGGGCCGACGTTGGTCAGGCCCCAGGCGATGCGGCCGTTGTGCCCCAGTACCAGGCCGGGCACGCCCGGGAAGCCGGCACCCGACTCGTCATACGGACACGCAGAGTTGACGATCGTGCAGTGCAGCCCGATGAGGTACCAGACCGACGGCATGCTGATGTCAAGGTGCGGGTCGTTGGCCAGCAACGCTCCGCCGGTTGCCGATCGCGCCGCGGAAACCGCAAAGCCGTTCGACCCGGCAAGTGCTGCGCCGGCACCGGCCATCGCCAGCTCGGCACGAAGCGAGTCGGCGGCGGCAAGCATTCCGTCCGCTGCGGTGGGAGTCAGATGCGTGGCGACGTCTGCGTCCGCGACATTCGGCGCCGCTTCGGTTGCAAAGCCGGTCTGCGAGGTGATGATCGGCCGCGACGGATCGTAGGCAGGATTGAGCTCGTCGATCTGTTCGGTCGTCAGGCCGCGTTTGAGCAAAATCGCGCGCAGAAGCTCACTGCCGTAGTTGTCGCCCAGCGACCAAGCCTGGACCTTTTGCCAAGTGAGTGTGTCGACCGGCGTCCACGGGGCGGGCTGGTACCCGGCGAGACCTCCGCCTGCACCCTGCAGTCCGGCGATGACGAATGGCAGCGGCAAGTCGTGGTGCTGGTCAAGCCACGCGTTGACGCCGCTTGAATAGGCCTCCAGAGCCTTACTGGTGTCATCCGGCATGACTGCCAGGTCCCGTTCCGCGGCCTGCCGCCAGCCGAGAGTGCGAATGAACTTGTCGTTGGCCAATGTGCCGTCACCGAACAGCTCGGACAGGCTGCCCGAGCCGATGTGGCGCCAGACTTCCATCTGCCACATCCTTTCGGAGGCGTGGACATAGCCCTGTGCCGCGAACAGATCCGCGGTCGTCGACGCGTAGATGTTGGCGATGCCGTACTGGTCGCGGACCACGCGCACGTCGGCGCTCAAGCCGGGGATCTGGGCGGACCCGTCGCGCTGCGGCATGCCGCGCGCGACCAGCCACGTGAACAGGCCGCCGAGCGTGACGACAAGCACGAGCACGACAACGAGGACGACGCCCAGCACGCGCTTGGTCCAACGCCACAGCCGACTCACCGGCTCCCCCTCATCAGCACCGTGGGCGCGAGCGCAGCCCTCACTCGGTCGGCCCTATGATCGCCTGGTCGTCGAGCCCGGATGGGCCGTTCCCGACATAACGGAAACAGCCCGGCACGTGGTCGTCGACCAGGCCGACTGCCTGCATGAACGAGTAGACGATCGTCGACCCGACGAAACGAAAGCCACGCCCCTTGAGGCCTTTGGAGAGTGCGTCGGAAGCCGCCGTTGTGGCTTGTACCGAGCCGGCCGTCGCGGCCGAGGGCAGCCGGATGGGCGGCGGCGGAACCCGGAGCGCGAGATATGAGCCGAATGTGCCGAACTCTCCGGCAGTCTCAAGGAAGGCTCGCGCGTTGCCGATCGTTGCGTCGATCTTGGCGCGGTTGCGGACGATGGCTGCGTCGTTCATCAGCCGCTCGCGATCGCTCGCGCTGAACGCGGCGACGAGCTCCGGATCAAAGCCGGCAAAGGCCATGCGAAAGGCGTCGCGCTTGCGCAGGATGGTCAGCCATGACAGCCCGGCCTGAAAGCCCTCCAACGTCAGCATCTCGAACAGGTGCGTGTCGCCGGTGACGGGCGTTCCCCATTCCACGTCGTGGTATTCGGTCAGCAACGGGTCGCCCAGCGCCCACGAGCAACGACCGGCGGAAGTGGCTCCCGTCACTGACGTGCGGAGCGCACCTGCTCGAGTGCATTGCGCGCCTGGTCCATGTGCACGAGATCGTGGCCGGCCGTGAGCTTGAATGTGAGCTCGTAGCTCTCCGGGCCTCGCTCCCGGTGGAGGCCGAAGCGCGCGCGGTCCGCAGATGGAGTTCGACGCCACAGGTCGATGTCCGCGCGCCGCAGCGCCTCGAATAACGAGAGCAGCGACTCGACGTCCTCGTCCTGGGCCGCGTGGAAGCGATCGCCCACAAGTCCTGGTCGTAGGGCAGGATGTCGGGCTCGTCGTGAGCAAGGATCCAGCGGTAGCGACCTGCGATGACCAGTTCGGCATCGCAGATGTGGCCGATGCACTGGAAGACGGACCACTCGCCCGCCTCCGGCCGTGTGCGCAGGTCGTCGCCCGCTGCGGCGATGAGTGCGCGGATGTTGGCCAGGGTCTCTGACTGGACCTGTGCCGGATCGCCGTCGCCCAGCGCGGACAGGAGGAGCTGCTGGTACTCGTTCATTGGTTGGGCACGATACAGATCCTGGCCGTTTCCTGAATGAAATTGCGGTCGGTGCTAGCGTCATGGATGTTGACAGACACAGACTCACACAAGGAGTTACGCCCGTGACAGATCAAGCAGACACCAACGCCATGGCCACCCCGCAGGATGCGGATGCCGTGGTCGGCATCATCAGCGATGGCGCCCATTCGCTGATCATCGCTCGCTTCAAGACAATGGACGAGGCGCTCGAAGCGCGACAGACGCTGACCGAGCTGGAAAGGACGACCAGCTACAAGGTCGACGGCGTGATGATCGCCAGCTGCGACGCCGATGGGAAGATCCACCTGGGCGAGGTGACCGAGCACAGCACCAAGACCGGCCTCAAGTGGGGCGTGGTCGGCGGTGTGTTGCTCGGCATCGTCTTCCCGCCGACCATCATTGCCGGCGCGGTGGGTGGTGGCGCCATCGGCGCCGTGCTGGGCAAGGTCCGCAACACGCTCAACCGTGGCGGCCTGGCCGACGACCTGGCCCAGGTCATGAAGCCCAACACGGCCGGCATCATGGCCCTCGTGGAGGACACCGCCGTCGTGGAGATCCAGAAGGCCCTTGACCAGGCCGACGAGATCGTGACCAAGGCGATCGACAAGCAGCTTGCGGCCGACATCGACCGCCAGGCCGCAGCGGCAAAGAGCGAGCTCGCCTCGAGCTAGGCGCCGCTACCGCGCAAATAAGAAGGCCCCGCTCCAACGGAGCGGGGCCTTTCTCTATCAGCAGCTCAGCGTTTCTTTGCCTTGATCGTGCTGGGGTGTTCCACCTTGGCCGTGCTCGGACGGAGACGCGTCCGGAGCGGGCCGTAGATGGCCAGAACCACGATGGCGCCGATTGTGGAGCCGATCAGGCCGGTGACAGTGATGTCGAACCCGTTGCCGGTGAGCAGATTGAAGAGCAAGCCACCAACGAACGAGCCGATGATGCCGGCAACGAACATCTCCCACTGCTCAAAGTGGCGGCCTTTGCCGACGAGATAGTTGGCGATGTAGCCCGCGATGAGGGCGATGACGACGAATGCGAGAATGATCATTCGCGAACGATAGCGCCTCGATCAGTACTGGAAGAGCAGCTCGCGATATTTGGGCAGCGGCCAGAGGTCGTCGGCGACGATCGTCTCCAGCTCGTCGGCGATCTCGCGCAGCCTCGATTGGGCCGGAATGACGTCATTGACAAAGACGCGTGCCTCGTCGTGGACATCCGTCGCTTCGTGCGCCGCATGCACCGAGCGCTCGAGCTCGTCGACAGCATCGCTCAACCCGTCGACCAGACCGGCCGCCTGGTCGCACATCGCCGCAACCGCGCGCGACGCGGGACCGACTGCGTACAGCGTGCCGAGATGCCGGATCGCCGCGGGCAAGATCATCGTTCGTGCGATGTCCAGCGCCGCGCTGGCCTCGATGTTGCCAACCTTGACGTAGCGCTCCCAGCCGATCTCGACGCGCGCCGCCAGCTCCCGCTCCGAAAGCACTCCAAATCGAGCGAAGACCGACTTGGCCTTGGGCGTCGAGAGCGCGGGCAGCGCGTCGACCGTTGTCTTGTTGTTGGGCAGTCCGCGACGCTCGGCCTCGGCGTGCCACTCGGGCGCATAGCCGTTGCCCTCGAAGAGGACCTGCTTGTGATCCCGGGCGATCCCGGAAAGGATGTTCGAAAGGCCGTCGAAGTCGCCCTGGGCGAGATTGTCGAGCTCGTCGGCGAGCTGGCTGAGAGAGTCGGCAACCGCCGTGTTGAGCACGGTCTGAGGCCAGTAGATGGGCGCCGACGAGCCCACGGCGCGGAATTCGAACTTGTTGCCGGTGAATGCAAATGGAGACGTCCGGTTGCGGTCCGTCGCGTCACGCGGCAAAGCCGGCAACGTAGAGACGGCAAGGTCAAGCTCGCCGCCGTCCTTGGATCCGGATGCCGGGCCTTGCTCGAGCTGATGGATGACGTCCTCGAGCTGGGAGCCCAGGAAGATCGACATGATCGCCGGCGGCGCCTCGTTCGCGCCAAGGCGATGGTCGTTGCCGGCATCGGCGATCGATGCGCGGAGCAGATCTGCATGCGTGTTGACGGCGCGGATGACCGCCAGCAGGAAGGCCAGGAACTGGGCGTTGTCGTGCGGAGTCTTGCCCGGATCGAGCAGGTTCTCGCCGCTGTCGGTGGCCATCGACCAGTTGTTGTGCTTGCCCGAGCCGTTGATTCCCGCGAAGGGCTTCTCGTGGATGAGCAGCATCAGGCCGTGCTGGTGCGCAATTCTGCGCATGGTCGACATGACGACCATGTTGTGGTCGCTGCCGACTGACGTCGCCTCAAAAACGGGCGCCATCTCGAACTGCGCGGGCGCGACCTCGTTGTGGCGCGTCTTGGCCGGAATGCCGAGTCGCCACAGCTCGCGGTCGAGATCCATCATGAAGGCCAGGATCCGCTCACGAATGGGCCCGAAATACTGGTCCTCCAGCTCCTGGCCCTTGGGTGACGGCGCACCGAACAGGGTGCGTCCGGTGAGAAGCAGGTCCGGCCGCTGTTCCGCCAGGCGGCGGTCGACCAGGAAGTACTCCTGCTCGGGGCCGATGTTCGTGTGGACGCGCGTCGCAGCCGCGTTCCCGAACCAGCGCAGGACGCGCAGCGCGTGCTTGCCGAGCGCATCCTGCGAGCGCAGCAGCGGGATCTTGTAGTCGAGCGCCTCGCCGGTGAACGAGACGTACGCGGTCGGAATGGTGAGCGTGACGCCGTTGGGCTCGACCTGGAGGAATATCGGGCTCGTCACGTCCCACGCCGTGTAGCCGCGCGCCTCGAACGTCGCGCGAATGCCGCCGGACGGGAAGGACGACGCGTCGGGCTCGCCCTGGAGCAGGTTCTTGCCGCTGAACTCGGCGATCGTCCTGGCCTCGCCCTGGGGGGTCAGGAATGAGTCGTGCTTCTCTGCGGTGGAACCGGTCATGGGCACGAACCAGTGCGTGTAGTGGGTGGCGCCCTTGGTGATGGCCCACTCCTTCACGCCGTGCGCAACCGCATCGACGATGGCGGGATCGAACGGTTCCATGCCGGCGATCGTCCGGCGCAGCTTGGCAAAGATCGGCCTGGCCAGATACTGGCGTTGGGCGTCCTCGCCGAAGACGTACTCGCCGTAGATGTCGGATCCCGCGCGCTCCAGGTGGTCCTGGGTAGAGCCGACGCGATGGTTGGCGATCTGGTTGACGGCCGCCTGGCGCGACGTCAGACCGCCGGGTGCCGATCTGGCCGCGGCGCTGCCGCGTCCGTCTCCGTTGCTCTGTCCGTCGGTCACGTGACCATTGTTGTGCATGACCGGACGCTGAGCGAGCACCATCGTCGATAAACCCTCCGTCGCAGCGCGGCGCTCAGCCACATGGCGTCGCACGGCTCGAACGCGAGTCTAGCCGGGGCATCCGGCCGGCGACGGTTGCAAACGACGTTCGGGACGGTTACGGATGCGGCCGCGTCTCTCCGGCCGGCACACCGTGACATAGTGTCGCGAATGGAAGCTCGACAGAATGACCCGAAAATGCCGGCCGAGGCTGAGCATGTCGAAGTCGTGGTCGCCCACCGCGAACGGGTCACGTTGCGCGCGGGTGATGTGTTCCTGAAAGTCGATTCTGATCAGACACGCGCCGCCCGCGAGGTCGAAGCAATGGCTGCGGCGCCGATTCCGACTGCCCAAGTCCTGTGGCGGCAGCCGCCCGTGCTTGCACTCGCCGCGCTCCCAGGCACGGCGCTGGGCAGGCTCGGCGAACCGTCGACCGCGTCATCAGCGGCCTGGGCCGCAGCTGGTACTGCCATTCGGCGTCTGCACGACGCGCCGCTGCCGCGGTGGTCGAGCCGGCGACTCGACGAGGCGGCAGCGCGCCTTGACGATGAGTGCCAATGGCTCGCTGCAAGCGGAACCCTTCCCGCCGACCTCGTCGCACGCAATCGCCAGGTTGCTGAGGCTGCCCTTCGACCGTGGACACCCGTGTTCGCACACGGCGATCTGCAGATCACTCACATATTCGTTGACCATGACGTGGTCACCGGCGTGCTCGACTGGTCCGAGGCCGGTCGAGGCGATGCTCTGTACGACCTAGCCACCTTGACGCTCGGACACGAAGAGCGGCTTGGCGACGTTCTGGCCGGCTATGACGCCGACGTGGATCTCGACGTGATCCGCGGGTGGTGGTCCCTGCGCAGCCTGACTGCGATCCGGTGGTTAGTCGAGCACGGCTTTGATCCGTTCCTGCCTGGTTGCGAGGTCGACGTTCTCAGAGCTCGAATGTGAGACGCGAACCCGTTTGACTGACAGGGCTGAAACGACGGGATAACCGTCAGGCGGCTATCCAGGTCCTTGCCGCGGAAGACTCCGACGTGGCGAAGACGCGCACGTCGCCCGGGATCAGCGGCCCGAAGAGATGGACCGCGTGCCGGATCCAATCCGTGTCGGTGACCACGGCGATCTTCGAGAACGAGCTGAAGCTGCCCATGCCGAGCTTTGCGTCGGCGAAGACGGCGCCCGCCTCGTAGCCCTCGAAATCCGACCCCAGCTCGTACAGCAGACGAGCTTTCTTGCCACCGGCCGTGGCCTTGGCAACGGCCGGATCGAGCACGTTGGCATAGTCCTCCGAACTTACCTTGCCGCTGGCGCGCACGCCCACGACTCCGTCGCCCAACCCGTCAATCAGCTCGAACATGACGTTCCTCCACTCTGCCGTAGACGCGACGACTTTAGGTCCAGGCCGCTACGCGGGCAACCTGTCGTCGCCCTCCCGTCGCGCACCAGTCCGCTCCGTGATCGTTTCGACGAGCTTGTCGAACTCGCGTTCCGCATCAACGTAGCGTTCGGCCAGCAGCGCAAGCCGCAGGCGTCCGTTCTCGTAGCGCGCCCAGAAGCGGCGGCGCGGAAAGTAGAAGGTCAGCACAAGGCCGGTGATCAGGCTCAGGTAGGCGACCCAGACAAGACCCTGGCCCGGGTCGCGCTTGATGACCATGCCGGTGTACGCGCCCGCATCCGACCACGTGATCGTGTATCCAGCTGAGGCTGCCGGCGGGCTGGACTGGCCGATGCCAAGGCCGTTCAGAAAGGCGATATCCGTCTGGCCGGCCTGAACGTCCTGAGTTATTCCGGTCAGGGCAAGCACTGCTGCGCCGCTCGTATCGCGGTCGAGGACGAGCAGCAGCCCGATGCCCGAGCCGGGAATGGTCATGAAGCCCTGCGGCTTGTCGTTCAGCGCGCCGTCGAGGAGCACGGGTCCATCCCACACGAGATCACCGCTCGGATCCGTGATCTTGAGCGTCTCGGCCGGCCCGAACGTGTTCTGATGAAACGCGTAGCCCGCGTACTCGAGCGGATCGTTGACCCGGATCGTCTTGCGCGCCACTTCGGCGCCGTTGCTGTAGACGGCAAGGTCGGTCGTGAAGTCGGCGAACGATCCATCGGGTCGCGTTGGTGCCTCGAAACGAACGTTCTTGACCAACAGGTTGTCCGGCGTGCCCACTGCCTGTACGGGCGCCGTCTGACCCTCGCCCAGGAAGACGACCGTCTCGAAGCCAAATGCCGTGGTCAGCGCCGCCGCGCCCAGGAACAGGATCAGGCCCAGGTGGGTGAACAGCGTCGCGAGCCTGAAGTACTGGTTCTTGTCGCCGTAGATGTGAACCACGTCGACGCCGCCGGCCTGGGCGATGCGCTGTTCGCGGACACGGAAGCGGGACCGCCGCAGGACACGGGCCACGTCGCTCAAGGCGACCTCGCCCACGTCGCTCAGGAAGGCGCGGTTGTCGAGGCGCAGGTCGTAGAACGGCACGGGCTGGATCGGACGCACGAGCCGCTCCTTGCGCCACAAGTCCGGCGTCCGGTCGAGCGTGCAGCAGATGATGCTGACCACGAGCAGCGTCAGCAGGAACACGAACCACGGCGCGGAGAAGACGCGGAACAGCCCCACGCGCTCGAGCAGGTCGACGAGGGGCGCGCTGATCGTCGCGTCGTAGGCGGCGTGGATCTGCGTCATCTGGGCGGCATAGGCACTCGGATCGTGGAGCGCAAACGCCGGCACCTGCTTCATGACGGCACCGATCACGCCGGCGACGGCCAGGATGCTGATCTGGAGCACTGCGAACTTGACGCTGGTCAGGGTCCGCCACACGGCCAAGCCGAGACGGCTGAGCGGGTTGAGCTGCGTGTCGGCCGGGCGCGAGCCCAGCGTTATCGTCGCCAACAGACGGTGCGCTTAAGTCGAGGTCGGCGTGAGCGCGACCTTCGTTTGTCGGGCCGCGGCCAACGCCTGGTCGAAGTCGGCAAGCAGATCGTCCGCGTCCTCGAGGCCAACGGAGACGCGAACAAGGCCCCCTGGAATGCCCGCCGCCACGAGCGCTTGCGCATCGAGCTGACGATGAGTGGTGGACGGTGGATGCACCGCGATGGTGCGCACGCTGCCGAGTGACGCTGTCCGCAGCGGCAAGGTCAGGGCATCGAGCAGCGTCTCGGCTGCTTTCCGATCGCCGATGTCGAAGGCGAGCATGCCGCCGCCAATTCGCAGCTGGCGCTGTGCGACCTCGAACTGGGGGTGGCTCGGCAGACCCGGGTACCAGACGGTGTTGACGGCGTCATGTCCCTCGATCGTGCGCGCCAGTGCCAGCGCAGTCTGCGCGTGCCGCTCCATGCGCACGTGCAGGGTCTCCAGCCCGCGCAGCACGAGGAACGCGCTGAACGGAGCCAATCCGCCGCCCGTGTCGATCTGCGTCGCGCGGATCTGCTTGATCAGGTCGCTGCTGGCGGCCACGGACCCGCCCAGGACGTCCGAGTGGCCGCCTATCCATTTGGTCAGCGCTTCGATCGTGAAGTCGGCCCCGAGCAGCGCCGGGCGACACAGATAAGGCGAGGCGAACGTGTTGTCGACACTTACCAGTGCGTTGCGGCGATGGCCGCGCTCGACCAGATCACCGACATGGGCGACCGTCAGCGTCGGATTGGCGATGGTCTCGAAATGCAACAGCCGCGTGTTGGGCCTGAATGCCGCCTCGACCTTTTCCGGATCGGAGATGTCGACGAAAGTGGACTCGACTCCGAAGCGTCCGAAGACGTTCTCGATCAGATGCTGAACGCTGCCGTATATCTGGCCCGAAACGACGATGTGGTCGCCCGCGCGCAGGACCGTTGCGAGCATTCCGTGGACCGCCGCCATGCCCGTCGCGAAGACGTACGCCGCTTCGGAGCCCTCCACCTCGGCCATCGCTTCAGCCAGGGCGTGTGAAGTCGGATTGTCGATCCGCGAGTAGGAAAAACCGTGCTGCCGATCGCCGAGCACGTCGGCCAGCTCCGTAGCGGAGGTCGCGCTGAACGTGACGGACTGGTAGATAGGGACTGCATCGGGGTGCTGATCGACGTCTGGAGTTCGGGTCGCAGCTGCAAGAGCGCGCGTGCCGAACCCGGCACCGGCCCCTGGGCGGGTCTCGCTCACGCTCGGATGCTACATGCCGTCCCTGTGAAACTCCGCCGTGGCGCTTCCCTGGGGACTCAGCGCGTCTCCCAGGGCGCCGGCCCGCGCGAGGCCGGAGGGACCGCCGCCCCAGCACCAGCCGACACCGGGGTTGGCCGGGCCACCGGCGCGGGCTGAGCCTCCGGCCCTGGCTGGGCCGGCTCCGGCGCTGGCCGAGCCGGCTCCGTGTCCGCGGACGATTGGGGTCTCGCCGCCGGCCTGACCCTGGGCAGCTGGGACTGCGCCGCGTCGCGCGCGAAGCGGACGATCTGGTCGCGCCCACGACGCTTGGCCTCGTACATGGCCATGTCGGCCCGGCGCAGCAGCTCGGCCGAGGTGCGGCCGTCGTCGGGGAACGTGACGATGCCGACCGATGCCGATGTGCGGACCACGCCTCCGTCGTGCGACAGGGCGATGCGCGATATGTCGACGCGGACCTTTCCGGCAACGAGGATGGCGCCCTTCAGGTCGGTCTCTGGCAGCATCAGGACGAACTCGTCGCCGCCGTAGCGCGCGGCAACGTCAGTCGCGCGCAGGTCGCTGCGCAGCACGTCGGCGACGGCTTTGAGCAGGTTGTCGCCCCATTCATGCCCGAATCGATCGTTGGCCGGCTTGAGGCCATCGAGGTCGATCATGGCAACGGCAAAGGGCCGCCCGCTGCGTGTCGCGCGCAGGATCTCCTGCTCGAGCTCCGATGAGAAGTGAGCGCGGCTGTAAAGCGCCGTGAGCGAGTCGAAGCGCGAAAGTCGGAGCGCTTCCTCACGTGCCCGTCGCTCTTCGCGGCCGATGATCGAAGCGACGTAGTTGACCAGCGAGATCGAGACCAGGTTGAAGGCGACGACGCCGAAGTCGGAGATCGCCAGCGGCGCCGAACCCGCGACCACCACGACTGCGCCGACGTACGCCAGGCCGCTGATGATCGCGAGGACGGTTGCGCTCACATCTGAGACCGACAGCGCCGCGCCGCCGACGAGCAGGATGTAGCCAAAGAAATACGGGCTCGAGTGGCCGCCGGTCATCGCGATCAACACGGTCAGGAAGGTGAGGACGAGGGCCACCTCGAGCGGCAGGCGGAAGCGGCCGAGCGCCGACGCCGGCAGGACGTCCTGGAAGAGCTCGATCAGGATCAGCCCGAACGCGAGCAGCACGATCGTCGCCGTCGCCTGTGCCGGATTGGCGAGCACGGTGATCGCCATCGCCGCGCCGATGAAGGTGAAGCTGACCACGCGCGCCACGCGCTGGTAGAGCTCCGCAGGCAGTCCGCTCGAAGTGGCGAGTCCCTGCACGGGTTGGGCACCGGGAACGCCGGCCGTCCTCGTGAGCCCCCGATCCGGTCCCGTGTGCGTGTCGACGGCGTCCGCGTCGCGACCAAAGCGGCGGCCGAGGCGCGGCAGCTGGAGTGCAATGAGCAGCACCAGGTTGGCCGCGATCACGAGAGCGAACAGGAGGGCGAGCTGATCGATGCGCACTTGACCGTAGGAGTCGCCCGTTTGGACGAGGGCGGGCGCGATGCCCTCACATGGAGTAGGGCGATCGTACTGCCGGCAGGTACCAAGAAGTACTAGTCGACTGGTGTAAGTGTGGACGCCGCGCAACGCCGACACGCCGGCGCAGGGCGCCGGGGAGCGGCCGAATCCCCCGCTCTCCGCCCCGACGGAACCCGACTATTCCGACTGTGCCGGCACCGGGTCATCCTGGCGCATCGTGGCCTGGGGAATGCTGCGCCGGACTATGGGATCGAGCGTGAGACCCTGGACGACAAGGGTGAAGAGCGTGATACCGAAGGTGACCTCGACCAACAGCTCGCGCTGGGGGACGCTGTCGGGCAGCGAGAGGGCGAGCGCGACCGACACGGCGCCGCGCATACCCGCCGCGATCATCACGTGCAGCCAGCCGACCGGAATCCGCTGGCCGGGCGGCCGAATCAGCCGCGACGTGCCGCCGACCAACCCGTACACGACGAGCATCCGGGCACCGATGACAGCCAGCAGACCCCAGAAGATCGGGGCGACGGCGTTGACCAGCGCGCCGACGCTGATGACCAACCCGATGAGCAGGAAGAGCAAAGCCGTGAGCAGGAAGGCAGCGAACTCCCAGACGGTGTCCACGGCTTCCTGCGAACGTTCGCTCATTGCTCCGCCGCGGGCGAAGACACCAAATACGATCGCCGCGACGACGGTTGCGATGATGCCCGATTCGTGAAACGCGTCGGCGATCATGTACGTGCCGTAGGCGAGCACGAGCGTGACGCTCAGCTCGATCAGGTGGTCGTCTACGTGGTTGATGACGCGCGACGCCAGGAAGCCGGCAACTACGCCGAGCACGACGCTGAAGGCGACCGTGGCGACCAGCGCGACGCCCGCATCGACGAAGCTCAGCCCCGATCCAATAGCGGTCAGCGCCACGGCAAAGACGACGATTGCGGTGCCATCGTTGAATACGCTCTCGGCTTCGATCAGCGTCGCGAGCCTGTCGGGCGCACGCATTCGCTTGACCGTCGCGATGACCGCGGCCGGGTCGGTCGCCGCCAGCATCGCGCCAACAATGAAGCCGAGATCGGGTGGCAGGCCGGTTGCGAGCGCCAGCACGGCGGCGACAACGCCGGCGGTGATGATCACGCCGGGCACCGCCAGCAACGCGACTGCGCCGAACGTGCGCCGCAGCTCGACCACGTCAAGCCGGTAACCGCTTTCAAACACGAGACCGGGCAGGAAGACAGTCAGGATCAGCTCGGGTGGCAGCTCGATCTGCAGGCTCGGACGCACGATCGCGGCGGCCAGGCCAAGGACAACCAGCACGACCGTGTACGGGACACCGATGCGCCGGACGACCAGCGCCGCGGCTGTCGCAATCGCCACAAGAATGACGAAGATCTCGACGATGTTGCCCGTGATTGTGTCGATCACCGGGCCAGCCTAACGGGCGCCCGCCCGACGCTCATCACCTCAGCGCAGGTAGACGAACCAGACGTAGGCGGTCGAGACGAGCATCGACATCAGCGTCACGCCGGCACCGTAGCGCATGAACTGAAAGAAGCCGATCTTGTGCCCGGACCGCGCGGCGTGGTTGACGACGACCACGTTGGCTGACGCGCCGATGAGCGTCAGGTTGCCGCCAAGGCAGGCGCCCAGCGCCAGGGACCACCACAGCGGTTCAGCAGGCAGACCGGTCGCAATCAGCTGGTGCACGACAGGTATCGCGGTGGCCGTATATGGAATGTTGTCGACCACCGCCGAACCGAGTGCCGAGGTCCACAGCAACCCCAGGCTGGTGATGGTTGGGTCGCCGCCTGTCTCTGCTGCGAGCCACGAGGCGGCTCCGCCTACGATCCCGACGTGGACGATAGCCTCGACGAGAATGAACAGACCCACGAAGAAGAAGAGCGTCTTCCACTCGATGTCACGCAGCGCGTCGTGTGGATCGATACCGGCCACGAGCATCAGCACAGTGGCCCCCAGCAGCGCAACCGTGGCTGCTTCCACGCCGATTGTCTTGTGCAACAGAAAACCGGCGATCGTCAGCCCGGCGACGATCAGTGATCGAACGAGCAGTCCGCGATCCTTGATCGCGCCTGTTTCGGCTGCCTCCAGTGCGACCTCGCGCGGCTCAGTCGGCTCCTGCAACGTGCGCCGCATGCCGAAAAACATCATCAGTGTGAACAGCGCATAGATGATGATCACTACCGGACCGAGGTTGACCAGGAAGGCCACGAAGTCGAGCCCGGCCGCGGAACCGATGAGGATGTTCGGCGGATCGCCGATCAACGTGGCCGTGCCACCGATGTTCGAAGCCAGGATCTGGGCGATCAGATAGGGCATCGGCGAGACGCCCAGCCGTGTGGCGACCGAGAGCGTGATCGGGACGGTCAAGATGACCGTCGTGACGTTGTCCAGGAACGCGGAGAGGACCGCAGTGACGGTCGCCAGGATCAGCAGCAGGGCCAGCGGCCGGCCGCCGGAGAGCCGGACCGAACGGATCGCGAGCCACTCGAACACACCGGTCTTAGCCAGGGTGCCGGCGATGATCATCATCCCCGCGAGCAGGAAGATGACGTTGAGGTCTATCGCCGCAAACGCCTCGTGCTGGTCGATGACGCCCAGGGCGATGACGGCCAGGCCGCCGAGGAGTGCGATCAGCGTCCGGTCCCATCGCTCGATTGCGATCAGCGCATAGGCCGCGATGAATATGGCTCCGGCGATCCAGACGTCCACCTCAGCCGGCCTCGGCGCGCGTCAGGTCGAGGATGGAGCTAGGCCATTGCGGTGGTCTGTGGGCGGCCCGACACGGGCATGCGCATGAAGGTCGATGGGTCATCCGGACGGCCCGTCGCTGGCCGCCACCACCAGCGACGCGGGCCAGGCTGCAGCCGCGTTCATCGTCTCGCGAGTCTCCACGCAGGGAGCATATCGGGCACCGTCAACGGTCCAACGCGGGCCGGGAGGGTTTACCCTCCAGCGATGTTCGATCGACACGCGCACCTGTACGCCGGCGAGGCCTGACATCTTCGACTTCGTAATCATCGGCGCGGGTGCCGCGGGAGAAGCTGCCGCCAACCTCGCGGTTCGGCGGGACGCCAGTGTCGCGGTCGTCGATCGTGAGCTGGTCGGCGGCTCGTGCGCCTTCTGGGCGTGCATGCCGTCCAAATCCCTGCTTCACGACGCGGATATTCACGTTCTCCAGCCCCGCCACACCTGGCCCCAGGCGTCCGACCGACGCGACTGGATGATCAATCGTGAGAACATTCCGTGGCCGGACGACTCGAGTCACGTCAAGGCGCTCGAAGACGTGGGCGCGGTCGTCTTCCGCGGCACTGCCCATCTCGAATCGAGCGACACGGTTCTCGTCACTTCAGAAGGCGGCACCAGCACCCTCAAGGCGCGCAACATCGTCGTCGCCGTCGGCAGCAACTCGACCATCCCCTCGATCCCGGGCCTGGCCGAGGCACAGCCGTGGACCAATCGCGAGGGCACCTCGGCGCGCGAGCTGCCCGGCAGCCTCGTCATCCTGGGCGGAGGCCCGACCGGCATCGAGTTGGCCCAGGTCTACGCGCGCTTCGGAGTCGCGGTCTCAATCGTCCAGTCGCAGGACCGGCTCAACCAGCGTGACCACCCCAGGAACTCGGCCGCGATCCAGGGCGGCCTCGAACGCGACGGAGTTTCGGTTTTCACCGGGGTTCGCGCTGAGAGGATCGTGGCGGCATCGTCAGCCAGCGAGGATCACGAGATCCGGCTGTCTGACGGCCGAAGCGTGCGTGGCCGGCAGCTGATGCTCTCGATCGGACGGACGGTGCCCGTCGACGCGCTTGGGCTCGAGAACGTCGGTGTGACGCTGAAGGACGGCAGGCTGCCCATGGACGGCAACCTGCGGCTTGGTGACGGCATCTGGGTCGCAGGCGATCCGGCAGGCCCGGAGATGCACACGCATCTTGCCCACTACCAGGGCGAGATGGTCGTGCGCATGGCTCTCGGCGAGGACGTCCGGCCCGACTACCGAGCCATTCCGCGCTGCGTGTACACGGACCCCGAGACCGGCGGCGTGGGCATGACCGTCGACGAGGCGCGTGCCGCCGGCCACGATGCCGTCGAGTTCAGCGAGGACCTGGGCAAGACCGCCAAAGGCTACGTTGCCGACGCGACCGGGCACGTGACGATCGTCGTCGACAGGGCGACGCGGCAATTGATCGGCGCGTTCATTGCCGGACCCGGCGCGTCCGAGGCGATCCACGAGGCCGTGCTGGCGATCAAGACCCAGACGCCGATAGACGTTCTGGCGGACACCCTGCATGCTTTCCCAACGACCGCGCGCGTCCTGGGCACGACATTCATAACGGCCGCCCGCGATCTCTGACCCACGGCCCGCGATAACGGGCGAGAAGGCACGTCCGCCGATCGCGCAGACGGCGTCACCTACGGAACATGACGATGACCCAGACCAGATCTCTCTCGGGACCGCCCGATCACGCGACGGACGTCCTGCGCGCCACGCGCACGCCGCTTGATGCCATCTTCCGCCCAAGCTCCGTGGCCGTGATCGGCGCGACAGAGAAGCGCGGCAGCGTCGGCCGGACCGTGCTGTGGAACCTGATCAGCAGCCCGTTCGGCGGTGCCGTGCTGCCGATCAACCCGAAGCGCGACAACGTCCTGGGCGTGCGTGCCTATCCGACGATCGCCGACACCGGCGTGCCGGTGGACCTGGCAGTGATCGTCACGCCACCCACCTCCGTTCCGGGGCTGATGGCCGAATGTGCTGCCGCCGGAGTGCGTGGCGCAATCATCATCAGCGCCGGGTTCCGCGAGACGGGCGCGGACGGCGCGGCGCTCGAGCAGAAGGTGATCAAGATCGCGCGCGAAGGCGGAATCCGCGTCATCGGTCCCAACTGCCTGGGCGTCATGAACCCGATCGATGGCCTGAACGCCACATTCGCGGTCGAGATGGCGGCCGCCGGATCGGTCGGCTTCGTCTCCCAATCTGGCGCCCTGCTGACGGCTGTGCTCGACTGGAGCGCCGGCGAAGGAGTCGGCTTCTCGAAGGTCGTCTCGCTCGGATCGATGGCCGATGTCGGCTGGGGCGACGTCATCTACTACCTCGGCGACGACCCGCACACGAGCTCGATCCTGATCTACATGGAGACGATCGGCGATGCGCGCGCATTTCTGTCTGCCGCGCGTGAGGTTGCCCTGACCAAGCCGATCGTGGTCATCAAGCCGGGTCGCAGCGCCGAGGCGTCGCGCGCGGCAGCCTCGCATACCGGGTCGCTGACGGGCTCCGATGAGGTTCTCGACGCCGCTTTCCGGCGCGTCGGCGTGTTGCGCGTCGAGCGCATCTCCGATCTGTTCGGCATCGCCGACGTGCTCGCCAAGCAGCCTCGACCTTCCGGGCCGAACCTGACCATCGTGACCAATGCGGGCGGGCCTGCGGTGATCGCGACCGACGCGCTGGTCGGCGGCGGGGGCAAGCTGACGGAGCTGTCGGAAAGCGCGATGGCGCGCTACAACGAGGTGCTGCCGGCGGTCTGGAGCCACAACAATCCGGTCGACATCATCGGCGACGCCGAGCCGGCCCGGTATGCCCAGGCGCTCGAGATCGCGGCCGCAGACCCTGCCGCAAACGGAATGCTCGTCATCCTGACGCCACAGGCGATGACCGACCCGACCGAGACGGCTCGGGCCCTGATGCCGTACGCACACACGCGCGGCAAGCCCGTGCTCGCGTCATGGATGGGCGGCCGAGACGTGGCCGAGGGCTCGGAGCTGCTGCGACGTAGCGGCATCCCCACGTTCGATTACCCGGACACGGCCGCGCGCATGTTCAACTACCTGTGGCGCTCGTCCGAGAACGTGCGTGCCCTGTACGAGACTCCGACGCTGGCCGTTGACGACGACAGCCTCGACATGGACCGTACCGGCGCCAGGTCCGTCATCGATAGTGTGCTCGCGGAAGGGCGGACGATCCTGACCGAGGACGAGTCCAAGGCCGTGCTGGCCGCATACGGCATCCCGATCACCGACACGGTCGTCGCAGAGACCGAAGACGCCGCGGTCAAGGCGGCCGAACGTCTCGGCTTCCCGGTCGTGGTCAAGATCTACAGCCGCACGATCACCCACAAGACCGACGTCGGCGGCGTATACCTCAATCTTTCAGATGCCGCGGAAGTGCGCGCCGCATACGGTTCGATCAAGAAGTCAGTTACGGACAAAGTCGGAGCCGAGCACTTCGACGGCGTGACCGTCCAGCCGATGATCAACTACACCGGCTACGAGCTCATCCTCGGCTCATCGACCGATCCACAGTTCGGTCCTGTCCTGCTCTTCGGCGCCGGTGGCCAGCTCGTCGAGGTTATGCGCGACAGGGCCCTCGCCCTGCCGCCCCTCAACACCACGCTCGCGCGACGGGTCATCGAGCGAACGAGGATCGCCGAGGCCTTCAAGGGTGTCCGTGGTCGACGGCCGATCGACAGCGAGGCGCTCGAGGAGCTGCTCGTCCGCTTCTCGTTGCTCGTCGCCGAGCAGCGACGCATCGCCGAGATCGACATCAACCCCCTGCTGGCATCGCCGGAGGGCATGATCGCTCTCGACGCGCGCATCGTGCTCCATCCGGCGGACATCGCCGATGCCGACCTGCCCAGGCTAGCCATCCGTCCGTATCCGTTGCGCTACGTGGCCCCATTCAAGGCCCGTGACGGAAAGACGTTCACGATCCGGCCCATCCGGCCCGAGGACGAACCGCTGCTGGTGCATTTCCACCAGATGCTCACCGCAGAGACCGTGTACGCGCGCTACCTGGGTCATCTCGGGCTATCAACGCGAACCGCGCACGAACGGCTGACCAGGGTCACGTTCAACGACTACGACCGCGAGATCGCGCTCGTGGCGGTGGACGCCGACGACCAAGGGCAGCCCGTAATCGTGGCGGTCGGCCGGCTGTCCAAGTCACACGCTGCACCGGACGCCGAGTTCGCGGTCCTGGTCGCTGACCCGTGGCAGGGCCACGGCCTGGGGACCGAGCTGCTCAGACGCCTGGTCGAGATCGGGCGCGACGAGAAGCTCGAGTTGATCTGGGCCGAGATGTTGATCAGCAATGAGTCCATGCGCCGCACCGCGGTTGGCGCCGGATTCACCATTCTGCCCGGCGAAGAGGGCACGATGCGCGCCGAGCTCCGGCTGGTGGCGGGCGGTCAAGCCGCAGGCGAAAGTACCGCCTAGACCAGAATCGTCAGCGACTTCGGCCGGACCGAGGCGCTGAACGCACCGCCGGCGTAGGCCATCAGGTCGCCATCGATCTCGATCGGCTCGGGCGGATCCGTGCGCACGCTGATCCGTTCGCCACGCAGACGCAGCGAGTGGCCGCCCGGCTCCGAGTCGTCGCGCAACAGCGAATGCAGGGCGGAGCGCGCGGCGATGGGCAGTTTGGTCGGCCACGGTCCGCCGCGGATCGCGATTAGATCGAGCACTCCGTCGCTCGGGTCGAGCGTCAAGCGCGGGCCGAGCAGCCCGGGCACAACCTGGCCGCAGTTGGCAACGAGCACCGCCACCGCGGGCAGCTCGTACATGCGGCCGTCGACGACGATCTCTGCCTGGGCCACGGGCAGCGCGGCGATGAGCTTGGCCATCGTCGCGAAGTACGCGAGGACGCCAAAACGAGCCTTGGCCGCGGGTGATGTTGCCGCCATCAAACGCGCGTCGAAGCCAAGGCCGGTTGCCACCGCGAAACGCTCCGCGACGCCGTCGACCTGGAGCAGCCCGGTATCGATCGTGACCGGCTTCGCCGTTGCAAGGCGCTTCGCCGCGACCAAGGCATCGCGAGGGATGCCGAGCGTGGCCGCGAGCAGGTTGCCCGTGCCCAGCGGGACGACGCCGAGCGGCATCTCCTCACCGGCCAGAGCATTGACGGCGAGGCGGACCGTGCCGTCGCCGCCGGCCACGACGGCCAGCTCGTAGCGCTCCGCCTGCGCCGTCCGGAGCAGGTCCGCTGCCTCGTCGGCTGATGCCGTTTGCGGAATGTCGGCCGTCAGTCCGCGTTCCTGTAGTGCCGCGCTGATCGCCACGCCCAGGCGGTCGCGTCGGGCGGCGTTGCCGCCGCGACCCGCAGCGGGCGAAATCAGAACGAGTGCCCTGTTCATGGCACGACGATCAAGGCTGTCCTCACGCTCGTCAACCGGACCCGGTCCACGTTTGTGACTCACGGACCGTCCAGTGGCGGCCATTTGCCACGTATGCAGGCATTCGCATACGGCGATAACTAAGGAAGCATGCAACCGATCTACGAGCTTCAGGCTGGAGTGCTGCGCATCCTTGCTCATCCGCGCCGCCTGGAGATGCTCCATCTGCTCGCCGAAGGGCCGATGGAGGTGGGCCGGCTGGCGCGCCAGCTCGGCATCAGCCAGCCCAACGCGAGCCAGCACCTGGCGCTGTTGCGCTCATCCGGCCTCGTCGAGATCGAGCGCTCCGGGCGCGAGATCCGTTATCGACTTGCCGACGCACAGGTGATGGTCGCCTGCTCGATCATGCGCGGCTTTCTGGAGCGTCGAATCAGCCATCTCTCGACAGTCGCTGCTCGCCACGAGCGGTACGCAAACGCAGGAGTTGAAACATGAGCGAAGAACCGATCAACCTCGTGCTGTTCTCGGGCACGGACGACAAGCTGCAGGCTGCCGCCGTATTGACGGCCGGCGCCGCGGCGCTCGGTCGACAGGTCCATGTCTTCCTTCAGTACTGGGCTCTCGACGCGTTCCGCGCCGACAAGATCGACGCACAGCTGCCTCTCGCGCCCGAGGCCGGCGTCGCCGGCCAGGCGGCCGTCGACCGCATGCGCGCCGCCGGTCAGCAGACATGGGCGCAGACGATGCGCGTCGCCAAGGAGCTCGGCGAGGTCGATATCCAGGCGTGCTCGCTGTCGATGGACATCCTGGGCCTCACATCCGATCAGCTCGACCCGCTGGTTGACGGTGTGGAGGGCGTCGCCGCCTTCTACGTCAACGCCGGCGAAGGGCAGGTCGTCTTCATTTGATCCATATCAACGAAAGGACAGTTATGGAGACCACGACAGAGACCACGACAGTGCTCGACGCACGAGGCTTGAAGTGCCCGATGCCGATCGTCAAGACGGCACAGCAGATCAAGACCGTGCCCCAGGGTGAGCTCCTGGAGGTTCTCGCCACCGACCCGGGCTCGGTTGCCGATTTCGCGGCATGGAGCCGCAGCACGGGCAACGAGATGGTCGAAAGCACCGCACAGGACGGCGTTTATCGCTTCGTCCTGCGCAGGAAGTGAGGCAGGCACAGTGACAGCAGTAGCCGAAGTCCCCGTACCGAGCGAGTTCGCGAGTGCCTTCTCAGAGGCCGAGGCGGCGACCAAGCAGCTCGTGATCATCAACTGGAGCGGTGAGCTCGACAAGCTCTGGCCGACCCTGATCATGTCCAGCGCAGCCGCGGCCTCGGGCTACAAGACGAGCGTGTTCATCACGTTCTGGGGCCTGCTCCCGTTCGTCAAGAACCAGCGCCGCGTCGTTGGCGAGAACTGGATGCAGAAGATGCTGACGCTCATGCAGCGCCCGGGCATCGATCACCTGAAGCTGTCGAAGATGAACTTCATAGGCATGGGCCCGTGGATGATCGGCAAGCTCTCCAAGCAGTACAACGTGGCCAAGCCGGCCGAGCTGCTCGAGGCATGCCAGGCGCTGGGCGTCGAGTTCATCCCGTGCCAGATGACCATGGAGATGTTCGGCCTCAAGCGCGAGGACATGATCGAGGGCCTTGGCGAGCCTGCCGGCGCCGCGACCGTGCTCGAGCTCATGACCCAGCCAAACACAGCCAGCCTGTTCATCTAGATCGAAAGGGCGAATGTCATGACCATCGAAGCGCCCAACACCGCTGCTGCCCGCGTCGTTGACGCGCGCGGCAGCTACTGCCCAGGCCCGCTCATGGAGCTCATCCGAGCCATCCGCGAGTCCGAGGTGGGGACGGTAATAACCGTCTATTCATCCGACAACGGCTCCAAGACCGATATCCCCAAGTGGGTCGAGAAGGCCGGTCATCGGCTGGTCGGCATTGAACCGCTTGAGGGCTACGACGAGATCGTCGTCGAGAAGCTCCACTGACCAGGCAGGAAAGCAGACCAATGGAACGAGTCGTCATCATCGGCGGGGGCGTCGGCGGGACCATCGTCGCCAACCAGCTTGCGCGCAAGCTCAAGAGACAGATCGATGACCAGGACGCCAGCGTCACCGTCGTCGACGCGTCAGGCAGCCACGTCTATCAGCCCGGTTTCATGTACATCGCGTTCGGGCACGAGAAGGCCGACAAGCTGGTCAGGCCGGAGCGTTCCCTGCTCGACGCACGCGTCAATCTCGTCGTGGGCGAGGTTGTCCGTGTGGACCCGGATGGGCAGACAGTGGCCCTCGACAACGGGGATGTCCTGCCATACGACCAGCTGGTGCTGGCGACTGGTTCCCGAATAATCCCTGAGCTGATCGATAACTTCGATACCCAGGCACACCATTTCTACAGCGCCGCAGCCGCCAAGAAGCTGCGCGCGGCGCTCGACAGATTCGAAGGTGGTCGAATCGTCGTGGCAATCTCGGGCATGCCCTACAAGTGCCCACCCGCGCCGCTCGAGGTCAGCTTCCTCATCGAGGCCGAGCTGCGCCAGCGCGGCCTGCGCGACAAGTCTGAGGTCCACTTCTGCTCCCCGATCAGTCGGGCCTTCACCATCGAGTCGGTCAGCGAGATGGCCACTCCGGTCCTCGAGCAAAAGGGCATCGAGCTGCATACGTTCTTCAACGTCGAGAGCATCGATGCAGAGCGCAAGGTCCTTCAGAGCCTGGAGGGTGAGGAGCTGCCGTACGACCTGCTGATCCTCGTTCCACCGCATCGCGGCGCTCAGTTCCTGATCGATTCCGGACTGGCTCCCGCACCCGGCGGATGGCTTCCGACCGACCGCCACACTCTTCAGGTTGGCGGACGACCGAACGTCTACGCGCTCGGCGACGGGACCGATCTACCCCTTTCCAAGGCCGGCTCCACGGCGCACTTCGAGGCGCCGGTGGTCGCAGAGCGAGTCGCCGCGGCGGTGACCGGCCGTCAACCGAGCAAGAAGCACGCCAGCTACGAGGGCAAGGTTATGTGCTTCTTCGAGATCGGCGACGGCAAGGGGACGCTATTGCGCTTCGATTACGAACACCCACCAAAGCCGCCCAAGCCGAACCGCGTCTGGCATCTGGGCAAAGTCATGTTCAACAAGGCGTACTGGGTGACCGTCCCGAAGGGCCGCGTCTGAGCGCAGGCCTCATATTCGAATTCCGTCCTTACAGCGGCCGTGATCGCAGCACACGGCCGCTGTTCTATTTGACCTCGACCGAACGCTTGGAGAGGCCGAACCAGTATCCATCGAGCGCCGTCCGCGGAGCCTCGTCGGGTTTGGCGGCGGCGCCGAGCGTCACGAACAGCGGCGCGAAGTGCTCGACAGTGGGATGCGCATAGGGCATGCCCGGGGCCTTGTCGCGGAAGTCGAACAGGATGTCTATGTCGCCGCCGGCCATCGCTTCGGCCGCCCAGTTGTCGAAATCGACCGACCAGGCCGGCGCGCCCTGCTTGCCCATGAAGTAGTCGCGAATGAACGGCAGACCGTGGGTCATGAAGCCGCTGCCGATGATGAGCGTGCCGTCGTCGCGCAGAGGAGCGAGCCTGCGCCCGATTTCGAACAGGTGCTCCGGGTCCAGGTCGGGCATGGAAACCTGCAAGACGGGGATGTCCGCTTCGGGATACATGGCCATCAGCGGCACCCACGCACCGTGGTCGAGCCCGCGATTCGGTCGGTCGATGACCGGCTCGGTGTCGGGCATCAGCGCCCTTATCTGGGCGGCGAGCCCAGGTGCTCCAGGCGACGGGTACTGGAGCTCGTAATAGTGCCGCGGGAAGCCGTAGAAGTCGTACACCAGAGGCACGGCACCAGTGGCACCGATGGCCATGGGCGCCGTTTCCCAGTGGGCGCTGACGATCATGATCTGCCTGGGTCTGGGCAGCGCTTTTGCCCACTCCCTGAGATCGTGCATCCAGTCGGCGTCCTCGAGCAAGGGCGGCGCCCCATGACCCAGGTACAGAGCTGGCAGACGTTCGTCGGTCACGCTGAAAGTATGACCTCGCTCGACCCGCCTGCTCAGAGGTTGCTGGACTCTCCCGACAGCCACGCCAGAACGCGATCGACGTCGGCATCATCGCCGCCATGGCCGGCCGCGTCGTGGGCGTCGACGATCGCGTTCGGGATGTGAGCAGCGAGCCAATCCCCGTGAGCCGGCGGCACCAGGTTGTCAGTTCGGCCGAACTTGACCGCCGTCGGAACACTGATGGACTCGACTTCGAAGCCCCACGGTTGGACGAACGCGAGCATGTCGTCCACCCAGCCATCGACGCCAGGCTCCAGGCCATTGAAGAATTGATCCGCGATCCGGTCCCTGTGCTTGGCCATCTGGGCCTTGTCCGCCTCGGACAGCTCATAGCCGTCGCCCAGGAAGTCGGGGCGCCCCTCAGCCAGGCGGTCGAGCGTCGTCCGGCGCTCGCGCTCCGCGACACGACGGTGCTGCTCCTCACCCTCCATCGCTGCGCTGAACTCTTCGACGTTGCCGTCTGTCATACCGGCGAGCCAGTCGAGCCCTTCTGCCGGATAGGGTGCGATCGAGACCTCAGCAAGGCACCGAATCACACGTTCGGACATCAGCGCGGCCGTGGCCAGGCAGTGCGGACCGCCGCCCGAGCCGCCGGTGACGACGAAACGATCGATGTCAAGCGCATGGAGGATCGCTTCGAGATCGACGACGACGTCAGCCACTGTGCGGCCCTTGAAGCGCGTCGATTCGCCGTAGCCGGGGCGATCGTAAGTGAGACGCCTGAGTCCGTGCCGGGCGTAGATCGACGGATCTTCCCAGTACGTGATCCGACCACCAGGCGTGCCGTGCATGGCGATGAGCGGTACGCCATTCGGGTCGCCCCACTCGGCGACGGCCAGAGTTCGGCCGTCGGCCGTCTTGACGCGGTGCTCGAGGTGCTCTGGCGTATTGATGACAGGTGCTGGCATACGCCCGATGCTAGCGTCTCAGCTCTGGGCCGCCCACTGCCAATCGCCGTAGTCGCAACCGCTGACGGACATCGCTGATAGCGCTCCGAACTTGCGCGAGAACCAGTCCGGCGTGCCCACGAATTTGCCCTCGACGGTGCCATTGGACCCCGGCGCGTACCAGAACATCTTGTACTGGACGTAGTAGCGCGATGACGAAGAAACGTCGTGTGACAGCCGCCAGGTATGCGCTGTGAAGGTGGACGGCACTGCGCTGCTGGCCATGCCCTTGTAAACCGGGCTGCGGAAGATGATGCGTCCGCCCTGGAAGGGAATGGCCTCGCGAACCTGGAACCGCCAGCCCACGACGGTCGCGGAAGCGTGCGTGCCCCACATCTTGGGCGCACGGACCGTGATCGAGGTCATCAGCGCGGAGCTGTTGTTGTACTTGCACACGACGCCCGGCCATTTCGAGTAGTCGAACTGGCCGATCGTTCCGACTTGCTTGTCCACGGACCAGCTGGCGAAAACCGGCGACGCCGCCAGTAGCAACGCACCCACGGCCAGGCCGACCGATAACAGACGCTTCTTCATTCGGGACTCCTTCTCCACGCGCCCTTATACGCCCTGCGCCGATACAAGCACATCCCGAGGAGTACCTAGCGCCATACGTGTTCGAGGCAGCGTACCTAGCCGATTGCAGATCCGAGCGCGATGTCAACGATCGAACCCAGTTCGAACAGGCCCTGGAAGCTGGCCACCGCCTCCTCGAAGTCGATGCGCCCGAGGTCCGGACGTAGAAAGACCTGGTCGCCGTATGAGGCAATGTCGGCGATTGCCCACGCGTAGCGGTAGTAGGTCAGCGCGAACCGATCGATATCGATCACGCCGTAGCCGTCGAAGAAGAGTCGCGTCCGTCGCTCATCGACGAAGCCCGGGCCGATGCCCTCGATCACGAACATCAGGTCGCGCTCACGCGGCGCAAGCATCGTCTCGTCCCAGTCAGTGAGCCAGACGTGCTCGTCGCCGAGGACCAGGACGTTATTGGTGTGGATGTCCGCGTGACACAGGACGAGCAGGGGCGGCGCCAGCGCAAGACGTCTGCCCATCGCTTCGGCCGTCCCCAACAGTCTCAGGATGGTGTCGCGCTTGGCGTGCCACATAGTGGCGATCGTTGCCTGCCCGGTCTCGGCAAAAGAGTGATCGTCGAGATAGCCGTCGAGCCTGCGCAGAGCATCTGAGCCGTCCGGCTTAAATCCTTCGATCCTCAAGACGCGGCTCAGATCGGCGGGCACCCGCGCGTCGTGGACCTGGCGCATGACTGCGCCGGACTCGACCCATTGTCGGTCCGACATGCCGTCCATCATCCCGGTCCGTTCAGAGATGTACGGATAGACGATGACGGCGTAGTGATCGACCCTGGCCCATAAGGTGCCAGAGACCGTCGCCAGAGGCGCGACCACCTGCCCTATTCCCTGGGCCGCGAGGTGGTGCGGGACGAGAAGGGCGGCCTCATTCGTGATTGACGTCCGGACCTTCACGAAGTACTCGCCGTGGGTGGCTACGGCCCTGTACACAAAGGCCGACGCGTCGTGGCCCAGCGGTAGAAAGGTCAGCGCGCTGACCTCGAGGCCGTAGTCGATAAAGAGGCCTTTCGACAGCGTACCGTCATCCAGATCGGCTGGTCGTTCACGCATCGTCAGACCCTGGCGGGACACATTCGAAAGCGCGGGTGGCGCTTTTGGGCACAGGGCCACCGACTACTTGCTCTGGCACTGACGACCCATGGCACAGCGGCACCGGACGCAGGCAAGGTTGATGACACAGGCACGCACCACGCGCCCCAGCCAAAGGCGTGCCACGAGCATCAGGTGGAGGGACCCGATGACGTCGTTTCGCGTCTTTGCCCGTATCGGCCTGTTGGCCGCCATGCTGACCATGCTGACCGTCGTGTCGGTGCCGGTGGCGGCCGCGTCGACGCCCAGGACCGAATACCAGATGGTCTACAAGACTGCCCACTCGAAGCTCGGCGACCAGTGGAAGCATCGAGCCCGCGGCCCGAACCTGTTCGACTGCTCGGGTCTCGTCTGGTACGCCTTCCACTCGAATGACCTTCAGAGTCGCATCGGTGGCTACCGCAGCGTCGCTGGCTACTTCACGTGGTTCAAGGACCGGGGCCTGGTCAGCAAGACGGATCCCAAGGTTGGCGACCTGGTCGTGTGGGGCCACAACCAGCACATCGGCATCTACATCGGCAACGGCAAGGCGATCAGCACGCTCGTAACGAAGAGCGGTGTCTCGATCCACCCGGTCAAAGGCTATCTGGGCATCAGGTTCAAGGCGTACCTGCACACGACCCTGACGCGACCGTAGCCCGTGCCTTGGGGGCGTCAGGCCGTCAGGAATTCCTATGGCTCGTCATCCACGACCTTCCCGTCGAGCAGCTCGATGACGCGATCCGCCAAGTCGATCAGTGTCGTGTCGTGGGTCGCCACGATGGCCGTTACGCCCTCGCTGCGGACCAGATGCTGCAGTACGGCCATGATGCTCCGACCCGTCTGCGAGTCGAGTTGACCGGTCGGCTCGTCGGCCAGGAGCAGGTCCGGTCGGTTGGCGAGAGCCCGCGCGATCGCGACCCGCTGCTGCTCGCCGCCCGACAGTTCGTGTGGCCGGTGGTTAGCGCGTTTCCCGAGGCCGACCAGCTCAAGGAGCTCGCTGACTCGCACATCGCGCTCCTTCGGATCGGCCCGGATCAGCCGGAGCGGTACCTCGACGTTCTCGGCGGCCGACAGGATTGGCAGCAGGCCGAAAGCCTGAAAGATGAAGCCGAGCTTCCGCCGCCGGAAATCGATGAGCTCGGATTCTGGCAGGTCCGAGACCGTCAGCCCGTCGACCGAGACGCTGCCCCGGGTCGGCCGGTCGAGAGCGCCGACCATCGAAAGGAACGTCGTCTTGCCGGAACCCGAGCGCCCACGCAGGGCAACCAGCTGGCCCCGGCCGACGCGAAGACTCACGTCGCGCACGGCGTAGACGACGCCGCCCGGCATGGCGTAGTCACGCGATAGGCCGCGCGTCTCGACCATCGGTGCGCCACTCGGCTCCGTGTTGGGAGCAGGCGCGCGAGGCGGATCCTGGAGGTGCTGCGTCACGGCCGCGGCCGATCGCGTGGGCGGTAACGACTGTGGTCGCGATCGTCGCCCTCAACCGGGTCGCCGGCTTCAGGCGGCGGAGGGGCGGACACTCGATCGGCAGGCGTACCGGGAGCGGGTGCGTCAGCCCAGGAGCGGCCGTGGTACGGCCAGACAGTGATGTGGTCGGACTCCAGCGCCAGATGAACCCGTCGCTCGAGCCCCAGCGCCTCGACAAAGGCGGGCGGCAGCTGCAGCCGGCCGACCCGATCGAGGACTGCGTACTCCTCGCTGAAAAAGTGGTCGCCAGCCACGTTGATCGAGCGCCGGCGCAGAGTTTCGGTGCTGGTGCGCCCGTCGCGGATTGCAACCGTTCGGTTCACCTGCTCGCTGACCAGCGGATCGTGAGTCACGACCACGATGGTCACGCCCAGCTCCTCGTTGACCGACCGTAAGACGTCGAAGACATCATGCGCGGTGCTCGTGTCGAGCTCGCCCGTGGGTTCGTCCGCGAAGAGCACGGCCGGATCGTTCGCGAGCGCTACCGCGATCGCCAACCGTTGCTGCTCGCCTCCCGAAAGGTTGTCCGGCCGGTGCTCGGCCCGCTGGGCGAGTCCCACGCTGGTGAGCAGATCGATCGCTCGAAGCGGGCGCTCCCGTCGACCGGCCCCGTTCACCAGCATCGGCAGCTCCACGTTCTGTCGAGCGGTGAGATACGGCAGCAGGTTGCGCGCCGTCTGCTGCCAGACGAAGCCGATCACCTGTCGCCGGTAGATAGTCCGCTCCCGACGGCCCATCTGGCCGAGCACATGGCCGTCGACCACGGCCCGTCCGGCGGACGGCTCGTCGAGCCCGCCGAGGATGTTCATCAGCGTGCTCTTGCCACTGCCCGACGCGCCGACGAGGGCCATGAACTCGCCCGGCTCAACCGTCAGGTCGAGACCCTGAAGGGCTACCACCTCGAGGTCCGCGACCTTGTAGATCTTCACCACGTTCTCGCACACGATGAGAGCGTTGTCCCCGGCCAACCGTCTGTCCATGCGCGTCAACTGTCCTCGATTCGGAGCGTGCTCACCAGTCGCTCACGCCGCGCCAGCCATGTCCCGGCCCCGATCGCGACGATCACGACCGCCGCCAGAGCCACGACCACGAGCCCCAGTGTCGGCCAGTCAACGAATAGCGGCACGCCTGAGGCGCCGACGAAGTCGGCGAGTCCCAGTCCGGGCTCGATGGCGACCGCCACGCCGATCCCGAGCAACACACCGGGAATGAGCGCGAGCAGGACCGGCGGCGCATTCTCCACCGACGTCAGTCCCAGCGCCTGTCGGGCGGAGACGCCCAGAACCCGCAGATAGGCAAGGTCGCGCGTGCCACCCGCAGTCGAGATGAACACCGCGCAGACCAGAGTGATCGCGAGATACAGCACGGCCACGTCCAGGGCAGCGCCGAAGCCATCCGCAACGGCGCTCCCGAGGGGGGAGTCATGGAGCGCGCCATAGGCGTCCGGCCGCGAGACGAGGCGGACCTTCCCGGACGCGGCGGCCGCCATCGTGACCAGCGGCGCCGCGGCATCGTCCGACCCTCGCAGCCACATTACCGTTGGCTCGAGCGACGCCCCCGGGCCGGTGGCCCTGAACCAGTTGAGCGGCACGATCGCGAAGTTCGACACGGAGCTCACGCCCGGGATCGATGCGCGTCGCTCGACAACCCGGAACGTCAGTTTCTGCTTCGCCACCGTGACGACGAAGGTGTCACCCGGGCCGAGGCTGAAAGGGCTCGGCGGAAACTGAGTCGGCACGATCGCAGGAATCGGGTTGGCGTCGGTCCCGACACCCACGGGCGACGGTGCGGCAAGGAAGCTGCCCGGCCATCCGGGATCGGTCGCCGTGCCGGAGGCCACGGTTGCGTAGGCGGCCGCGTCGATCGCATTGAGATCAATAGCGGTTCGCTGGTTCGCCTCGCTGACCATGGCGGCGGTGTGGTCAACGATTCCCGAGGCGACGGCCTGGACCCCGGGAACAGCGGTCGGATCGAGCGTGGAGGGCAGACCAGCGTTCCCGATCGCCTCGAGCCGATAGTCGGCGCCGACTTCCAGGTACGAGGCCGCGACCTGGCCGCGGTCGATGCTCGTCTGAACCACCGATGCAAAGGCGCCGAATGCCGCCGCGAGCATCAGCACGATGAGCGGCAGGCGGGCGCTGGCCGGTCGACGCGCGACTGTGCGCAGGCCGACGACCGGCACGAAGTCGCGCCGTCGTGCCGCCAGCGAGCCGAGGCCACGGACGGGCAAAGGGTAAAGACGTATCGCGAGGATTCCCGCGGCCAGGCCCGCGAGCAGCGGCACCGCCGCAAGCAGCGGATCGAATTGCACCGTATCGCTGGCCTGACCGAGGGTCAGCCCGCGCTGGCGCAGCAGGACGATCGCCAGCACGCTGATGCCGATGATCGTGCCATCAGCCACCAGGCGGCGCACCGGGACCCGGCGCAGGGGCGTATCGGCGCGCTCGAGCTGAATGAGTGGACGACGCGCGGTCGGCCAAGTGGCGGCAACCAGGATCAGGGTGGCGGCTCCGGCCACCCCGATCGCGAGGATCAGCGACAGCGGAGTGTCGCGCGCAGCGATGGCATTCTCGGCCAATAGCAGGCCGACGATCGAGGCGCCGCCCATAAGCACGATCGCCTCCCAAAGCTGCGTGCCCAACAGCAGCGTCCCCGAGGCGCCCCGGTTGCGCGTGAGCACCAGGCTGGCCCTGCGGCGCCGAATGAGGAGGATTGCCAGCATCGCGATTGCCGCCGCGGCGAGGCCGAGGGGGCCTAGGGCAGCGATCGACAGGACAGAGGCTGATCGCGCGCGCTGATCTTCATAGCGGTCGAGAATCCCGAGGAGGCCGCTGCGAGTGGAGACGTTCGTGAGCCTGACCATCGACGACGTCGCACTCATGAACCGATCTTCCTTGAGCGATGCGATGAGGTCGAGCTGTCGCAGGTCCGGCCGCAACGCCTCAACCTGGTTCTCATCGACGCCTGCGGGATCGACCTGAAAGCGCCATTCATAGCGGAACGGCAGCACACCGGCCGCAAGACTTGGGTAGGTTTCGGCTGGGATCAGGGCGGTCACGTAAATGTTCTCGAGCCCAGCCCTTCCATATCTCAGTGTCGGCTGGAGCAGGCCACTGGAGGTCCACTGGTCAGCATTCGCGTCGTTCGGCTTGAAGATGCCCACCACCTCGATGTCCGTCGGGGTGATCCCGTAAACCGACGTGGGTGCCAGGGGATCGGTGTGATCCAGCGCGACATGAAGGCGATCACCGACGTGAACACCGATCGTGTCCGCCTGGGCAGTCGACAGCGCCGCCTCGAAAACGGTCGGCGGGCTGGCAGTGTCAGGTTTTTGGCCTATCAAGAGCTGTCGCAGTGGCATCCCGAGATCGACGGGCCAGCGGCCGGAGACGAGTCGGCTGCCGTCAGCTGCACCGTCCTGGTAACGCAGCGAGACGCCGACGATTGACTGCTGGACCGCCAAGCGGACGGACGTGATGCCCACGAGGCGATCCGAAACGAGGTGCTCGACCGAAGCCGGAAAGTCCGCCTCGCGTTCCTGGCCGTACGTACGCACAGCCGACACACCGCTCGCAGCGCCCGGCGGGATGGAACCGTTGGCGTTGATCCAGACGTCTCGTTCCGCTGCCGGCGCAGTCGTCAGCGAATAGTGCACCGCTTCGTCGCTGACGCGATTGAAGAGTCGGGGCGCGGCCGCAACCAGGAAGCTGGTGAAGGCCACGAGCACGAAGAGAACGAGCAGGATTGAGGTCTCGTTTCGCAGACGTCGCAGGAGCAGTGCAGCTGCCGCTATACCCCGCACTCAGTCTTCTCCCAAGCGCAGGATTCCGCCGACGCCGATGCGGCGCAGGAATGCGGCGAGGATGCCCACCGCGATGCCCAGCGCGACGACCACCATGAGCTCCAGGGCGAGGATCTGGTCCCAGGGCAGGTACACCACCACTGCCGGCACCGGAGTCGTCGCCTGCTGGGTCACGGTGATGAATGGCAACGCGAGCAGACTCATCCCGACTCCCACCAGGGTCCCGGCGACCAGGCTGGCGACCATCAGGCTCCCGTTTTCCAGCCACAACCACCTCGACAGCTGTCCTCCGGACAGGCCGAGCGCGCGCAGGAGCGCGAACTCCGTCCGACGCTGGCGAGCCGAGACCGCGGCTCCTACGACCAGCGACACCAGGGCGAAGATCCCAGCCGCCACGAAGCCGAGCAGGAGGGCGCCGATAATCCCAAGCGCCACGGGGTCGGTGCTCAGGCTGCTCGTCCGGTCAGCGGCGCTGACGACGCTTGCGCTGTCGAACGGATCAAGGCGTAACGCGGCCGCGACCTCGACGGAAGTCCCGGGTGTCACCGACATCCACCACTCATCTGCGCTTGGCGCGGCGCCCGTCGCCTGGAGGCGTAGCAGATCCAGGGTGGACTCATCCACTATCAGCAGTGGTTCGGCCGGATCGGTCGTCGGGAAGGAGTGGACAATTCCGGCGATCGAGAGATCCCGGCTGGACCCGTCGATCGTCGCGGAGAATGCGCGGCCCTCGACCGCGCCACTGGCAGCCATGAATGCGGGGTTGACCACGACCGGGACCGAAGCGTCCAACGAGTCGAGGGCGGTGGAGAGGAACAAGACCCGCCCGGCCAGCACGCCGCCGTCGAGCACAGCGTTGCCCTCGTTATCCACATGGACGATCATCCCGTCTACCTTGGAGGCCGGCGTGGGCTCGAGCGACCGACTCCCGGGCGCCATCCGTACCGCCCACCCGACGGACGGCAAGGTCGTCCATGGACCGGCCGATGCGGCGCCCACGGACAACCCAGTCACGCCGACACGAGCGTCGGTCGTGACTGTCCCATTCGGCAGGTTCAGCACGTCGATTCTCAGCCCAGCGAGCTCCAGCGGGCCGTCAAGGCGACCGCCTGGGAGAGCCAGCGGCACGACGATGTCAGCAGCGGCCTGATCGACGGAGGCGGGTGCCGAGGCAAGTCCGTGCACAATCCCGTGCGCGTCGCGCACGAAGGCAGTGGCACTCAGCCTGAGGTCGGTAAGAGAGGATGGGGCGAGGATCTCGGTCTGGGTGCTGTAGGTCGACGGCAACAGCAGGATTTGGCCAATGTCCAGCACCGACGCGAGGTGCAGGTAGGCGGCATCCCCCGGCAGCGGCACAAGCTGTGGCGTGGGCCGGCCGTCGTGCAGGGCGCTCATGAGTTGGTCCAACGACTGTGTCGATTGGTCGGCCCGAAAGCGAACGATTGCATCGGCTGCATCGGCATCAAGTCCAAGAACCAAGGCGTTGCCGCTGGAAAGAGAGATCCCTTCCGGTAGGCGCTCGACGGGCATCACCTCCTTGACTCCGGGAACTGCCGCGTAAGCAACCGACGGCAAGGGTGTTGCGCTTACGCCCCGGGCGACCATGGCGCGCACGTCCGCCCCCGCCTGGTAGACGGCCTGGTCCTGCTGCGAGGTGGACCACGTCGCCGCGTATGACAGCGCGAACACCCCCAACGACAGTGCGAGGATCAGGAGCAGTGCGGTCCGCGTATAGCGCAGCGGTCGTCGGGCGAGCTCACGCGAGCCAAGCGATGTGACCACCTCTCGTCCTCGGCTGGACCACGCCGCGAGGCCCACCGCGAGTAGCGGCAGAACACGTAGGGCCAGGATGCCGCCCGCCAGAAGGCCGATCGCCGGAGCGGCTACGAGCAGCGGATCGAAGCCCAGGCTGCCTTGGACCGTGCGCGTAAGGGGCGCGCCGTACAGCCGCAGCTGCCAGAGGGCGATGATTGAAACGGCCAGCAGGGCGATGTCGATACCCAGGCGCTGTCCGAGTGGTCGCGTCTCCTGCCGAGAGAGATCGCGCTCCGCCGAAGCGAAGTTGCGCGCAGCGAGGAACGAAGGCAAGACAAGCAGCGCCAGACACATGATTCCCGCCAGACCGGCGAGCACGAAGCTATCGGTGGTGATGGTCGGCTCAATCGGCAGCCCGATGTCGGCGAGCGGCCCGGCAACATTGAGAACGGTTGCCTCGACCACCGCGATCCGCGGCGCAACGATGACGCTGGGGACGACTATGAGCAGCCCTTCCGCGAGGGCAAGCCAGGCGATGTATGCCGGCCCTGTGCCGCGCGACCGAAGGAGCGCGGTCTCGACGCGCCGATGATCGACCAGCAGGGAGGCTGTCAGGATGATCGCGTAGGCAGCCATGATCGCGAGCTGGGCCATCAGCAGCAGCATCTCTGTCCGGCTCACGAGCAGCGAACGCTCGGCGCCTCCGAGGATGGCCGGCAGGCCCGTGGCGACGGCGAGGCCCCGGGCCGTCGGAGCCGGCAGGCGCTCTGGGAGGGCGTCAAGTCGGGCGTGGATTCCGGCGACGTTGTCGACCGTGAGCCCGTCGAAGGTCGGCACCGCGCGCCACTTGATATGAACCGCCGTGAGCCAGTTCAACGTCGGGTTGTCGAGCATGTTCTGCGGCGCCGTAAACAGCGGACCCAGCACGTTGTACCCGCCGGTAGAGACGATCCCCGTGGTGAGCTGCGAATCGCCGTACCAGTAAGGGTCAGCGGGATCGTCAACGGAAAAGATGCCTACAAGCCGGACCGGAACGGAAGCCGGCTGATCGAAGTGCGGCGCAACGAGCGTCATCTGGTCGCCCACGGACAGACCCAGATCTTCGGCCACGGCATCGAGGACAACCACCTCGAGTGAGTCCGAAGGGTCGCCGATCGCGGGCCAGGCACCCTGGACCAGGTGGGTGTGGCCGGGCATGTCGTCGAGGAAGCCAAGGACGGCCTGATCACCCGAAGTGCCGTCCGGCCGTGCCGGGAGTGCGAGGGTCGCGCTGGCTCGCACATCGCGGATGATGGGTGCCACCAGCGGGGCCAGGGCGGCTTGCATGTCCGATTGGACCTCGCCATCGATGGCAGCGACGGTGGCCGGCGTGTCGTACACCGACACCTGGACGGACGTGTCCGCGGCCGATGAATCTGCCAGGGTCCGGCGCAACCCGGCTACAGCCGCGGCCGACGAGTAGATCGGTCCGGCGGCGAAGAGGACGGTCGCGAGGAGCGTGATAAGCCAGGCGGCGGCAACGATCGGCCAATCGGCGCGTGTCCGCCGGAGGCTGAGCCGCCATCCGGCCAGCAGTGCCTGCACCAGCGATGCCTCTCGAGCTGAGTTCAGTAGGTAAGGATGGTCGGGGTGGCCGGATTCGAACCGGCGACCCCCTGCTCCCAAAGCAGGTGCGCTACCACTGCGCTACACCCCGACGGATTCGTGCGGACCAATCGCACGCAACTCCGAAACCCGAGTGCAGAGCCTAGCCTGCAGCGCTCATTCGTGTTCCGAGCCCTGCCTCGTCGGGCCTCGCTTTGTTGCTTCGGTGAACAGGATCAGCCGCGGGCGACGATCGTCGCCGCGCCTGTCTGCGCGTCCACCTCCACCAACGCGTGTGCTATCGGCATCGTTGAACTGCCCACCGGCACCCAGCCTGTCACCCCTATTTCCCATACGAGGCGTTGGTTGCCACCTGCATCGACCTTCAGTTTCAGTTCGGCGCTGTCTATCTGGGTCTGCGGTGTATCCGGAAACGCGGCCTTAATCGCAGCCGCTTCGGCCGTTGGCTGATCGATCTTCGCCGGCGGCGGTGAGCTGTATGCCTGACTGAACGCTGAAAAACGCCAGACGCGACCTGACTGGTCGACGCCAACTTCGCGCGAGTCGGGCAGCGTTACGTCGCCGGCTGACCGCGACCACTTGACCACCCACTCCCAACTGTCGCCGTGATCGAGTTTTTCGACCGTTTGCGACATTCCGTCGAAAGAAATTCCGTGCTGCGCCAGAAACGTCTCGGCCGCTGTTGCGGCCTGGTCGCTGGTGGGTGGCGTTGCGGTGGGCGGTTGATGATCCAGGAACATCAAGCTGATGACAGCGCCCGTGTCGACATCTACCCCAGCGACGACGTGACCACCCATTACGTCGTACCAGCGCCACGAAACGCCCTGATTCGGGCCATCTGCCGTTAAATCTGCGGTCAGCGCTGGGTCGCCAACGAAGGCGACGACGCGGGCGATCGCGTCGTCTTTAGACACAAACCCTTGAAATGGACTCGGAACAGCTGGTACTGGCGGAGATGGCGGTCGTGACACCGGCACCGTCTGTGCTGCAGTCGCCGACGGCTGCAGCGTCGGTGTCGTAACAGTCGCCGTCGGTGCCGTCGGTTGCTCGCTCGCTCCGAACGCTCCGCATGACGTGACAACAACGCTTCCGATCACGACAGCGAGTGCCAATCGCAACCGGTGCCGCCACGGCAATGGTGAGGCGTTGACCATGGACACAGGATGACCCCATCCTGCGGCAACGATCAAGTGCCGTTCGCCATGCATCAGTCGGAGCGGGGATAGCAGCGTTCGTTGCGGAACCCAGCGCGCGAACCGCACAATAATCGACGTCGTTTCGCTCGTCGCATTCGTGCTCGGAGCCGCCGGGCCTGCATCGCTTGGGCACGAAAGGCTCCCAAAGCAGGTGCGCTACCACTGCGCTACACCCCGACGGATTCGTGCGCGCAAACCGCACATAACTCCGAGATCCGACTGCAGAGCCTAGCCTGCAGCGCTCGATACTGCCATCGCGGCATTCTGCGGGTCGCTCGATAGCTACCAGTGGGCAGAGAGGTCCTTGTCCTCCATCTCCCACGCGTGGTCGAGCGTGTGGAAGGCGGAGTGTCGGATGAGAAACGGCAGGGTCAGGGAGCGCATGCGCTTCTTGACTTCGCCAGCGTTGTATGCGCGCATCTGTTCGACGTAGGCATCCCGGTATTCGGCCAGCCCATCGGGGATGAGCGCCTCGCCGTCCGGGATCACCAACCCGACTCCCTTCGCGAAGTCCTGGCTCTCGGTCCGGATCACGTGGCGGATGATCTCGTCGCGCTCCCGGCCTCCTCCGCGCGGACCTTTGCGCATCTCCGGCGAAACGCGCGCCGCGACGGCATCGAAGAATGCCCAGCTGGCCCGCAGCAGCGCGATCTTGCGCTCGAAATCAGTGTCGCCCATGGGGTCTCGCTCGGTGGACGAAGGCGAAAAGGAGATGCCCCAGAAATCCGTCGAGCCCGTTCCAACCTTGTCCTCCACGATTTCAAGCGAACCAGTGGTCTCGAACTCGCGTCCCATCCCGGCGAGCGCGGACACAGGCTGGTAGCGCTTCCGGTAGGACTCGAGAGTCTCGCGCGCGAGCTCGGGCGTCTTCGCTCCGCGACTCCACCCCGGCCAGTCGAGTGCAAACGCCACCGACCGCTTTCCCTTGGGTCCGCGATCAATGACCGTCCGGACGGCGCTCATGCCGGGCTGACCAGGAGCGGGCCGGACTGGAGTAGCGAGACCCCGACCGCGACCCCGAAGCCGAAGACCAGAGCCAAGCCGGCCCCGTCGCCGCCGTGCTCGAACGATTCGGGGATCATCGAAATCGGTCAGCATTACCAGCAGGGCACCGGCGGCGAACAATTCAAAGAAGCCGGCGCTGAAGTTCGAGATCACCGACGCGACGGCAAATCCGATGGCCGCAGCGATGACGCTCAGCACGCACACCGCGAGCCACAGGCGGGTGATATCGCGTTTGATCCAGCCCGCGCTGAGCATTCCCGCGGTGCCGCCCAGGCCTTGGGGGATATTGCTTATTGCAACTGCAAAGACGAACGCCAGCGAGACCGATGTCGAGTGGACCAGCGAGATGCCAAGGACGAGGGATTCAGGCACGCCGTCGAGCAGCGAGCCGAGCAGGATCCCGACGCCCGAACCGTCTGCCTGGGCGCCGTCGAAATCGAGTCGATCCTTGCCGCCCATCCCGTCGACCCAGCGATCGGCAAAGTAGAACGTGAGCGCTCCGACGGTGATGCCAAGACCGACCAGCACGTGGTTGCCCGGCTCTCCGAGAACGGCGCCGAGCACGAGCTGGTACGACACCGCGCTGACGATCGCGCCGGCCCCGAAGGCCATGATCAGGGCGGTCCACCTGGGGGAGACCAGCCCGCGATAGGCAAGCCACATCCCGATCAGCAGGGTCGCTGTAGCTATCGCGCTCCAGATGATCGCGGCCGCCATGAACCGGCTCCTGTGCGAGGTCCAGCCGAGCAAGTCTGACGCGTCTGCCCTCTCGCCGTTGGCCCGCTAACCTCCGCGGATGCGCGTAGGAATTGCACTTCCAATCGGTGAGCGCGGACCGGGACGCCGCGCGCAGTCGTATCAGCAGACAAGGGAGATGGCCGTTGTCGCGGAGGAGGGCGGCGCCGACTCGCTCTGGGTCGCGGACCATCTCTTCTACGAAAACGACGGTGAGGTCCGCGGCATGTGGGAGGCGCTGAGCATGCTCGCCGCGCTGGCTGACGCGACGCACCGTGTCGAGCTCGGGCCGCTGGTGATGTGCGTGCCGTTCCGCAACCCCGGCCTGATCGCCTGGATGAGCAACACGATCGACGAGATCAGTGGCGGCCGCTTCGTGGTCGGCCTGGGAGCGGGCTGGCACGAGCCTGAGTTCGACGCATTCGACTTCAACTTCGCGCGCCGCGTGAGCGTCTTCGAGGAGTCGCTCCAGGTCATACTGCCGCTCTTGCGCGACGGGAGATCCGACTTCAACGGCGAGTTCGCGAAGGGCGTCGCCGAGCTCCGACCAGCGGGACCCAGGGCGGGAAAGGGCGGGCCGCCGATCCTGCTCGCGGGTACCAAGCCAAGGATGATGTCGCTCATCGCGAAGCATGCCGATCGCTGGAACAGCGTCTGGTACGGAGTGCCAACCGACGAATTCCGCAAGGAGCGCCACGACCTGGAGGAAGCCTGCGCTGCGATCGGGCGCGATCCGAAAACGATCGAGGTCAGCGCGGGACTCCAGGTCGCAAACGAGAGCGGTCAGCCGAACGACGACGACCATCTGTGCGGCGACGTCGACCAGATCGCTGACGGCCTTGCCAAGTGGCGCGACGAGGGCGTGACCGAGATCATGTGCGCCATGCAGCCGCCGTCGATCGAACTGGTCAAGCGCATAACAGAGGCCGCGAAGCAGGTTCGCTAGCGACCTCGACAGGAGTTTGCGGCGGCTCAGGCACGTTCGCGGTCAGCAGTTGGCGCAAGTCGTCAGTTGGTGCAGGTCGCGTCGTCGCTCCATCGAAGGTCGATGAGACGGTCGGTCTCTTGGGCAACGGCATACGATGCCGTCGATGAGGGCCATCGACAGACGCGGGCTGGTCCGGCTGCTCGGCGTCGCAGTGCCGACTCTGGTGTTGGCCACGATCGCGGTTGCCATCCTCCAGGATGGGCTCGGCATCCCGAACCCTTCGGCCGTATACCTGGTCGCGGTCGTAGCGACGGCCTTCGTCGGCGGCACTGCCGGCGCGGTCGTGAGCGCCATCGGCTCGTTTCTGCTCTACGACTACCTCTTCACCGATCCGCGCTACACGTTCACGATCAAGGACGCGGACGAGTACCTGAGCGTCATCCTTCTGCTCTTCGTCGGCATCGTCGTCGGCCAGCTTGCGGCGCTCCAGCGCAGCCGCACGCGAGACGCGCAGGAACGCGAGCGGGAGGCATACGCGTTGTTTCGCGTCAGTCGCTCGCTGGCCACTCGAGACTCGACGCCGCAGGTGCTGCCCGAGCTCACGCCTGTGCTGGTCGACGAAACGCGCATGGATCGCGTCCAGATCTGGATCGGCGCGGACGACGCCAGCGAGCGCATGGCCGCCGATTCGTCCAAGGACGCACGTCCGCCACTGCCCACGACGTACCTCGTCATGCGACGGACACCGGGCGACGAGCCTGCGCAGTGGATCCGCGTGCACGCGCCGAAGACAAAGGCGCGCTCAGAGTCAAGCCTGGACGCCTATCGGATCCGGATGGAGACGTCGGGCCAACGCCTTGGTTCAATCTGGGCTTTGCGCGGTCGCGACGCCGGACAGCCGGACACGACCGAGACACGACTTCTCGCGGCTGCGGCCGACCAGATTGGCCAGGCGCTGGCACATGATCAGCTGGCGGCCGAGGCACAGGCTGCGGAGATAGCCCGACAAAGCGACGAGCTCAAGTCGGCGCTGCTCCAGTCCGTGTCACACGATCTGCGGACACCGCTGGCCACCATTCGCGCCGCCGCCGGAACGCTGCGACCGGCGAGTGGCATGAGTGATGCGGATCGGTCGGAGAGCGTCGACGCGATCGACCGTGAGGTCGAGTACCTCAACCGAATTGTTACCAACCTGCTCGATTTGAGCCGCATCGAAGCCGGCGCGTTGCACGCCGAGCGCGACGTTTTCGAGCTGGACGATCTGGTGGGCCGGTCACTTGAACGGCTGCGGCCGCGCCTGTTGACGCGTCCGCTTGACGTCGCGCTCGGCGCTCCGCCCGTCCTGGTCGACCCGATCTTCCTTGACAGCGCCGTCACAAATGTCATCGAGAACGCGATCAAGTACACGCCGCCAGATGCACCTATGCGCATCTCGGCAGGCGCGCACGGCGACGACATGGTCCGGCTGACAATCGAGGACGGCGGTCCCGGCGTACCGGACGACGCACTGGGTCGTCTGTTCGACAAGTTTTACCGCGTGCCGGGCAGCAAGAAGACATCGCGCTCGGGCACGGGCATAGGCATGGCCGTCGTGCGCGGCCTGGTCGACGCGATGGGTGGACAGGTGAGCGCGCGACGCAGCGCCATGGGTGGACTCGCCGTTGACATCGACCTGACTATCGCGCCGGCGCAACCCCCGTCAGCCACATGACCGCGCGCATCGAACCGGCCGGTGCGACCGTGCTGATCGTCGAAGACGACGAGGAGCAGCGTGCTGTGCTGGTGCGCACCCTGCACTCGCGTGGCTACCGGACAACTGAGGCAGTCGACGGCCGGACGGCGCTCGAGCGCTGGTCGGCGCGTCGGCCCGACATCGTCCTGCTCGACCTGGGTCTGCCTGACGTTGAGGGGATCCGCATCGTGCGCCACATCCGAGCGGAGGCCGCGACTCCGATCGTGATCCTGTCCGCGCGTTACGACGAGCGCCAGAAAGTTGAGGCGCTCGATGCCGGCGCGGACGACTACCTGACCAAGCCGTTTGGCGTCGACGAGCTCAACGCCCGGCTGCGGGTCGCGTTGCGCCACTCGGCCGGACGGCTGCCGTCAGATGCGGCACGCCTGATCGCCGGGCCGTTGACGCTCGACATCGAGCGCCATGAGGTCACGGTCGACGGTGAGCCGGTGGAGCTGACGCCGCGCGAGTTCGAGATCCTGCGCGTCCTGATGACCAACCCAGGCAGACTCGTGACCAAGACCAAGCTGCTTCGTGCGGTCTGGGGCGAGGCGTACCAGGGCGAAGCCAGCTACGTGTACGTTCATGTGAGCCAGCTGCGCCGCAAGCTCGCCGCGGCAGATGCCCGCGGCCGCCTCGACCACCTGATCGTCACCGAACCCGGCATCGGCTATCGCATCCGGCCGACGGACGAGAACGCCGGAGCGGACGGCGCGACCTAAGAAACTCTTAAGGGCCGGCGACCGTGGCTCGCATGATCTCCTCTTGGTGGGCTGGCGCAAGTTGGCGTCGTGAGAACCGCCGCACACGGCACCGACGAGCCCGGATCCGACCGTTTCAGCGACACCGTGCCTGTCACGATCGACCGCGAGCTGGAGCTGATCCGCACCGCGATTGCCATGGTCGCAAGCGGTGGCTCGCCACGCGTCGTTGTCGCCGGCCTGCGCTTTGGCGATCAAATCCTTCCGCGCGCGCAGGCGATGGCTTATCTCAACGGCCTGCAGGTGACGCCGCAATGGACGCTCGACGAGAACCAGACCTCAATTGCAGTCGAGCGCCGGCGTGGCTGATCAGCGCGGAATGGTGCTGCTTGTCGAAGACGACGACAGCCTCCGTCCAATAGTCGCGCGTCATCTCCGGGCACAGCACTTCCAGGTCGCTGAAGCAGCCTCGGCAGAGTCGGCGACGGCGTTGCTCGGGAGCGGCCTGAGACCTGAGGTGATCCTGCTTGACGTCAACCTGCCCGGCGACACGGGCTGGGACCTCCTGCGTGGGCCGGAGCTCCTGGCTGCCGACTCGCCCCGGGTCGTGATCACGAGCGCGGGCGCCGTCAGCCCCAAACGCCTGGCCGAGTTCGGCTGCGCAGGCTGGCTGCCCAAGCCATTCCCGCTTGAGACGTTGGTTGACACATGCGACCGGTTGATCGCCGAGGGCCGGGCAGGACAGCACGATGACTGATCTCCAGATCGTGATCATCGGGCTGCTGGCACTCGCCGTGCTCGTGGGCTACCTGCTGCTCGTCGAGCGTGCCCGCTGATGAACCTGCTTGATCTCGCCGCGGCCGTGCTCTCGCTGGCCGGCTTCGTGTACCTGCTCCGTGCGCTGCTGCGCCCGGAGGACTTCTGATCATGGCCGCCGGCGATTTCCTGACACTGGCCACCATTGCCGTAGCGGTGCTGCTGTTGACGCCTGCCCTGGGCACGTACATCTACCGTGTCATGGAAGGCGAGCACACGGTGCTCAGCCCCGTGATGCGGCCGATCGAGCGCGGCATCTACCGCGTGTGCGGCATCGACGAGACGGCTGAGCAAGACTGGAAGGGCTACGCGATCGCCGTCATCGCCTTCGCCGCGGTCGCCATCGCCGCCGGTTACATCGTCCTGCGCATCCAGGACATCCTGCCTCTCAATCCGGCGGCGGTGCCGCCGATGTCGCCCGATCTCGCCTTCAACACTTCGGTCAGCTTCGAGACGAACACCAACTGGCAGAACTACGCCGGCGAGGCCAGTGCGAGCTATCTGTCACAGTCGGCGATGCTCGCAGTGCGCAACTTCACGTCGGCGGCCACGGGACTCGCGGTGGCCATCGCCCTGATCCGCGGCCTAACGAGGCACAGCGCCAAAACGCTCGGCAACTACTGGGTCGACCTGACTCGCGGCGTGCTGTACCTGCTCCTGCCTGTCTCGATCGTCGGCGCGCTCGTGCTCGTCTGGCAGGGTGTTCCACAGACATGGGATCCGGCACACGTCGTGACCACCCTTCAGGGTGCGCAGCAGACCATCGCCGTCGGCCCGGTCGCGTCCCAGGAGTTCATCAAGGAGCTGGGCAACAACGGCGGCGGCTTCTTCAACGCCAACTCCTCCCATCCGTTCGAGAACCCGACGGCGCTGACCAACTGGATCGAGATAGTCGCGCTGCTGGCATGCTCGTTCGCGCTGACCTACACGTTCGGCAAGTACGCCGCCAGCAAGCGTCAGGGCTGGACGCTGTTCGCGGCGATGGCGGTCGTCCTTGTTGCCGGATCGCTGCTGGCTATGAACCGCGAGTACGACGGCAACCCGCTCTTCCCTGCCGCGGTCGAGCAATCGGCGCAGGGCAACATGGAGGGCAAGGAGACAAGGTTCGGTGCGGCCGTGGGCGGCCTGTTCATGGCCGCCACGACTGGCACCAGCACCGGCGCAGTCAACTCTTGGCATGACAGCGCACAGCCCATCGGCGGCCTCGTGCCCCTATTCAACATCGAGCTCGGCGAGATAACGCCGGGGGGCATCGGCGCCGGGATGTACGGCATGCTCGTGATCGGGGCCGTCCTCGCCGTCTTCATAGCCGGGCTGATGGTCGGCCGGACGCCCGAGTACCTGGGCAAGAAGGTCGAGGCATTCGAGATCAAGATGGCCATGATCACCGCGCTCGTGCTGGGCGCCAGCATCCTCGGCTTCACGGCGCTCGCGTCGGTCTTGCCGGCGGGCCTGGCCGGGCCGCTCAACAGCGGCCCGCACGGCTTCAGCGAGATCATGTACGCATACGCAAGCCAGACGGGCAACAACGGCTCGGCCTTCGCGGGACTGAGCGGCAACACGGCCTTCTACAACATCACCGGTGCGATCGCCATGCTCGTTGGTCGCTACGGGGTGATCATCCCGGTCCTCGGCATAGCAGGTGCCATGGCCACCAAGCGCCGCGTGGCGCCTTCGCTCGGTACCTTTCCCACGACCGGAGCGCTGTGGGTCGTGCTGCTCATTGGTGTCGTCGTCATCGTCGGCGCGCTGACGTTCTTCCCGGCCCTATCGCTCGGTCCGATTGTCGAGCAGCTGCTGCAGAACAATGGGGTCACGTTCTGATGAGCAGCGCGCCCGATTTGATGAACGTCGATCTGGGTCGAGGCACGCGCCGCTTCCAGCGTTTCGTGACGCTGGCCGGTCAGAAACCGGGTGGTGGTGAGTCGCCCAAGCCGCGCGGCGTGCTCGATCCGGACCTGCTGCGTTCAGCGCTTCCCCAGGCCTTCCGCAAGCTCGATCCACGGCTGCTGATCAAGAACCCGGTCATCTTCGTGGTTGAGGTAACCGCGGTGTTCGTGTCGCTGACGTGGATCAGCAACGTTGCCGGAAGCAGCACCTCAGAATCGACATCTCCGCCGGCGTTCCAGCTCCAGATCGCGCTCTGGCTGTGGTTCACGGTTCTCTTTGCCACATACGCCGAGGCCGTGGCCGAAGCGCGCGGCCGAGCCCAGGCTGCGACTCTGCGCAAGACACGCGCAGACACGCAGGCCACGCGCCGCCGTGCGGACGGGACCCTTGAGACAGTCGGCTCCTCCGACCTCCGCAAAGGCGACGTCATCGTCGTCGCGGAGGCGCAAACGATCCCCAGTGACGGCGATGTGATTGAAGGTGTCGGGTTCGTCAACGAGGCCGCCATCACGGGCGAGAGCGCACCCGTGCTCAAGGAACCCGGCACGGACATCAGATCGTCAGTGACAGGCGGTACGACACTCATCAGCGACCGTCTCGTCATCCGCGTGACCGCTGACCCGGGCGAAACTTTCCTTGACCGCATGATTTCGCTCGTCGAAGGCGCCAAGCGCCAGCGGACACCGAACGAGATCGCGCTGGCGATCCTGCTCGCCGGACTGACGATCATCTTTCTGATGGCCACGGTCACGCTGCGGCCATTCGGCCAGTACGCCGGCACGAGCGTCGACACGGTCGCACTGGTGGCGCTCCTGGTGTGCCTCATCCCGACTACGATCGGCGGCTTGCTGTCGGCCATCGGCATCGCCGGCATGGACCGCGTCGCGCGCTTCAACGTGCTGGCGATGAGCGGCCGTGCGGTCGAGGCGAGCGGGGATGTCGACGTGATCCTGCTCGACAAGACGGGCACGATCACGTACGGCAACCGCCTTGCGTCAACGGTCACAACCGCGCCCGGCATCAACGAAGCAGAGCTTCTGCAGGCCGCGCTCATCAGCTCCGTCAAGGACGAAACCCCGGAGGGGCGTTCAATCGTCGGGCTCGTCCGTCGCCGACTGGCTGAGCTGGCGCTGCCCGGTGGCGCGGAGGACGACAAGGGCTACGCATTGCTCTCCGGATCGATCGTCGAAGAGATGCCGTTCAAAGCGGAGACGCGGACCAGTGGCGCGCGAACGCGCGACGGACGGACTTACCTGAAAGGTGCCGTTGATGCCATCGCGGCGGGCATCGAAGGCGGCCTCTCGGCGGAGGTCATCATCGCCACGGAGCGTATCGGCGACGCGGGGGCGACGCCTCTCGCTGTCAGTGCTGACGGCCGCGTCCTGGGCCTCATCGAGCTCAAGGACACGGTCAAGGAAGGCCTGGTTGAGCGTTTCGCGGAGTTCCGCCGCATGGGCATCAAGACGGTCATGATCACGGGCGACAATCCGCGCACGGCGGCGACCATCGCCCGGGAAGCGGGGGTCGACGACTTCGTGGCCGAGGCCACGCCCGAGGCAAAGATCGCCTATATCCGCGGACAACAGGCGGAAGGCCACCTGGTGGCCATGACCGGCGACGGCACGAATGACGCACCGGCGCTGGCGCAGTCCGATGTTGGACTGGCGATGAACAGCGGGACGTCGGCGGCCAAGGATGCCGCCAATATGGTCGACCTGGACTCCGACCCGACCAAGCTGCTCGAAGTCATCGCGATCGGCAAGCAGCTGCTCATCACACGCGGCTCGATCACGACCTTTTCCATCGCCAACGACGTGGCCAAGTACTTCGCTATCCTGCCCGCGCTCTTCGTCAGCGTCTACCCGGCGCTGGGCGCCATGAACATCATGGGTCTGTCCACGCCCAACAGCGCCATCCTCTCGGCGGTCATCTTCAACGCCCTCGTCATTGTTGCGCTCATACCGCTCGCGTTGCGCGGTGTCGCATTCAGGCCCGCACCGGCGAGCGTCCTGCTCCGACGCAACCTTCTCATCTACGGGCTGGGCGGGATCATCGCGCCATTCCTCGGCATCAAGGCGATCGACCTGGTCGTCTCTGCCCTCCATCTGGCATGAGGCCCGCGCACCAATGAAAGGCTTCCTGCGTCGCGTGCTCTGGCCCGCGGTCGCGATGATGGTGCTGATGACGCTGCTGACGGGCGCCGCCTATCCGGCCCTCGTCACGGCCGTCGCCCAGGTCGTCTTCCCGGGCCAGGCCAACGGTTCGATGGTCACCACCTCGGACGGCCGGGTAATCGGCTCAGCGCTCATCGGCCAATGCTTCGATCAACCGCGCTATTTCTGGGGGAGACCATCGGTCGCGGGCACCGCCAGCGACAATCCATGCGGATACGACGGCAACGCGTCGGGCGGATCGAACCTCGGGCCAACTAGTCAGGCGCTGCTCGACCGAATCAATGCCCAGGTCGCCGATTGGCGGTCGCAGTACGGAGATGCTCCAATCCCGGTCGACCTGGTCACGACCTCAGCGTCCGGCCTCGATCCGGACATAAGTCCAGCCGCCGCCGAGTACCAAGTCCAGCGCGTAGCGGCGGAGCGCGCGATGAGCGACGATGAGATCCGAGCAGCCATCGCCCGCCACACGGAAGGCCCTCTGCTCGGCTTTCTCGGCAAGTCGCGCGTCCACGTCCTGCAGCTCAACCTCGATCTGGACGGATTGCTGGAGTAGGTTGGATGGTGGACATGCCAGATCCGGAGCGCGATCCACTTGACTTCCGCCCGTCCGCCGATGAGATGCTGTCACGCATCCGCGGCGAGCAGTCCTCGGGCCGGGGACGGCTACGCGTCTACCTGGGCATGGCGCCCGGAGTCGGCAAGACGTACCGAATGCTCGAGGAGGGCCATCGACGTCTGGAGCGCGGCACTGATGTCGTCGTCGGCTACGTGGAGCCTCATGGACGGCCGCATACGGAGCACCTGCTCGAGGGCCTCGAGTGCGTCCCGCGCCAGCGCATCGAGTACCGCGGCCTGACCGTCGAGGAAATGAATACGGACGCGATCATCAGCCGCCGGCCGACCGTCGCGCTGATCGACGAGCTCGCCCACACCAATGTCGTCGGCTCATCAAAGCCCAAGCGCTGGCAGGACGTTGATCACGTGCGCGACTCGGGAATTCACGTCGTAACGACGCTCAATGTTCAGCACCTGGAGAGCATCGCCGACGCCGCCGCGACGATAACGGGCGCAGCGGTCAACGAGCGACTGCCCGACGAGGTGCTCGCGCAGGCGGACGAGATCGAGCTGGTTGACATGAGCCCGCACGCGCTCAGGCAGCGTATGAAGCACGGCAACGTCTATCCGCCCGACCGCACGCAGGTCGCCCTTGATCGCTTCTTCACAGAAGCGAACCTCACGGCCCTGCGCGAACTCGCTCTGCGGGTCACGGCCCGACGCGTCGAGGGCCAGCTCGAAGAGACATCCGCCGGTAGTCAGATGCCGCTGATAACCGATCGCGTGCTCGTCCTGGTTGACGGCGGCCCGGGATCGATGCGCGCGATCAGGACCGGTGCCGAGCTGGCCGGGGCCCTGCACGCCGCTCTTCTGGCAGTCGTGGTCGAGACGCCAGCCTCTCCACAGATGCCGTTCGACGGGCAACGCGACCTGCGCGAAGCAGTCGATGATGCCGTGGACCTGGGTGCCATCGTCGTCCGGGTCACTGCCCCTGACGTCGCGACCGGCCTCGCCGATGTGGCCAGAAGCCGGCGCGCATCGCATGTCGTCCTGCCCTTCCGCCCGCGCGGTGGCCTGAAGAGATTCACGGCAAGGTCGCTGTCCGACGATGTCATGGCACAATTACCCAAGGTCAAGATCCACCTGGTTGGCGACTGACGTCGGGAGCACGACGGCTCAAAACCTTTAGGCGAAATTAAGGCCGCTTCCGCCTCGCGCAATTCGATTTCTCTTGGCGTCCTCCAAGACCCTGTTCTGGTGGACCATAATCGCGGTCGCCGTAGAAACGCGCGCATGGTCGAGGAGCGCGAGCTCATGATGGCTCGCGAGGCGATCGCGATGGTCTCGTCGGGAGCGTCGCGGCGCGTGATACTCGCGGGTATCCGTTTTGGTGATCAAATTCTCGAACCCGCGCGGCGGCTGGGACTGCCTGCTGGCGTGCGCGTTAACCCGATACGTTCTCCGGAGGGCACTGGCTCAGGCCTGATCGTCGAGCCTATCTACGAATGACCGAACCAGAACGTCGCGCCGGGCAGGGCCTTCCGGGCCGGCTGCCCGGCAACCGGCGCGTGCGCGTGAACCGCCCGCATGCCCCGTACTTTCGCTATGCGGGCGAGCGAACGCTGATCGCCAAGCAGGCGGCGTCCACGCCGCGCACTCCGCTTGGCCTGGCCCTGGCACGCGCCCGGGCCGTGGTCTTCGGCCGGCCCTTGTCCAATGCCGACGAAGCCGGCGAGCGACTGAGTGTCGCCACCGGCCTTCCTGTCTTTGCCTCGGACAACATCTCCTCCTCGGCCTACGCGACTGAGGAGATCATGCGCGTGCTGGTCTTCGCGGGTGCTGGCGCGCTGGTCCTGACGCTGCCGATCACGATCGTCGTCGTTCTCGTGCTGGCGATCGTGGTCACCAGCTACCGCCAGACGATCGCGGCCTACCCCAAGGGTGGCGGGTCGTACATCGTGTCGTCCGACAACCTAGGCACGCTGCCCGGTCTTGCGTCAGCGTCGGCCATCCTGACCGACTACGTCCTGACCGTGGCCGTGTCGACAGCGGCAGGCGTCGCCGCGCTGACGTCGATATTCCCCGAGCTGTTCGACTACCGCGTGGAAATCTGCGTGACGCTCGTCGTGTTGCTCGCCATGGTCAACCTGCGCGGAATCCGAGAAAGCGGGCTGATCTTCTCGGCACCTACCTACGTCTACCTCATCTCGATCTTCGCCCTCCTCGCCTTCGGCTTCTTTCGCTTTGCGACCGGGACGATGCCCGAGTACCAGGCCCCCGCCGACTGGCTGGTGACGACGGCGCAACCGCTTGGCTGGCTGCTCATCCTGCGCGCCTTCGCATCGGGATCCGTGGCCCTGACGGGCACCGAAGCCGTGGCCGACGGCGTCCCCGCCTTCAGACCGCCGGAGGCACACAATGCGCGGGTCGTGATCCTGTTAATGGGCGCGTTCTTCGCCACCATCTTCCTGGGCATCAGCTTCCTTGTCGGCCAGCTCGGCATACTGCCCGACCCGAGCGAGGAGCAGACAGTCATCAGCCAGCTGACCGGGACCCTCGTTGGCTTTGGCTCGCCCTTCCACTATCTCGTCCAGATCGCGACTGCCGTGCTGCTGGTCCTCGCCGCGAACACTTCGTTTGCCGACTTTCCGCGCTTGTCCAGCTTCCTGGCGCGCGACGGCTTCCTGCCCCGCTTCTTCCAGTTCCGAGGTGACCGGCTGGCCTTCAACTCCGGAATTCTGCTGCTGACCAGCGTCGCGGTCGTGCTGCTGGTCATGTTCGGCGGCAGCGTCAGCGCGCTGATCCCGCTGTACACGGTCGGCGTCTTCATCGCCTTCACCATCAGCCAGACGGCAATGGTCAAGCGCTGGTGGACGTTGCGTGAGTCGGAGCCCGCGTGGCGGCGCAAGGCGACGATCAACGGCATCGGCGCCATCACGACCGGCGTCGTCGCAGTGGAGGTGGCCTCGTCCAAGTTCCTGCTCGGCGCGTGGGTCGTCCTGCTGCTCATCCCGGTGCTGATGGCGATGATGCTTTTCATCAAACGCCAATACACATCGTCCGCGGAACAGCTCGCAGTGCGGCCGGATGTGCACCTGCCCGGACCGCACCGCGAGGAGCGCGTCATCATCCCCGTCCCGGGCATCAACCGGGCCGTCGTACAGGCCGTGAACGTGGGCCGGTCGGTGGCCGACGACGTCCTTGCCGTGCTCGTCACGGACAACCCCGACGAGATCGCACAGATCCGCGAGCGCTGGGAGATACAGCTACCGGAGGTGCCCCTCGTCATCGTCGAATCGCCGTACCGGGCGCTCGTCAATCCGCTGCTCGCGTACCTCGACGTGCTCGATCAGATGTGGCCCGCGGAGAAGGAGAAGCCGATCACCTTTGTCGTGATCCCGGAGTTCGTCGCACGCCACTGGTGGGAGCGGCTGCTCTACAACCAGTCCGCGAACCGACTGCGCCGTGCGCTCCTGGGCCGTCCGCACACGGTCGTGGTCAACGTGCCCTACCGGCGAGAGGACCCGGACCCGTCCGACAGAGCCGCGGTGGAGGCGACGACCGCACCCTGATCGACCACGATCAGCCGGCCACCGACTCCACCTTGCGCCACGGCTGGGCGGCGTGGGCAAACCAGACGACGTCGGGGTCGAGCGCCTTCATGGTCGCGATCGACTGGTCGTAGCGCTCCAGGTTCCAAGCGCCCTCGCGACCTTCGCCGGCGTCTGTGCCAACCCACTCGGCCGGCGAGAAACACGCCTGGCCTGCCAGGATCACTCGCGTATCTGGTGAGTCGATGACAAGCGACTGCGAGCCCGGCGTGTGCCCGGGTGTCGGCAGGATCGACACTGACGGCAGGAGGTGCACGCCGCCTTCAATGAGGCGGTAGTCGGCGCCGTCAAAGTCGACCCATTCGGGGATTGTGTAGTCAGGCTCGTGTGCCTCCTGCCATTCTGCCGACTGCGTGAAGATGGGCACGCCCGGGAACGCGGCGTTCTGGCCGCAATGGTCGAAATGCAGGTGGCAGTTCACGATCGCGGCAATGTCCCCGGCAGGAACGCTCGCTTCGTCGAGTGCCTCGCGAATCGGCCGCGTCGTCGTCTGGTACTCGGCCAGCTCCGGGTGGCTTGGTCCGATGCCCGTGTCGAACAGGATCCAGCGGCCGTCGGCGTGGACGGCATACGCGATTACGACTCCAAGTTCGCCAACAAGTGGGCCATATGGCCACTTGAAAGTGGATAGCTCAATCGCGACGATCTGCATGCGTCAATTCTGCACGCGTAGGGCTTCAGGTCCGCGTCCGCCATAGAGGCCTGTGATGCAACGAAGACACGTTCGACTTGATCCGGGCTGGTTCGCGTGCCTGGTCACTGCGACAACGCTTGCGGCGTGCAGCGCCCTTCCGTCGGCGACTTGGATGCCTTCGTCTTCAGTTGCATCACCTGTTGCGGAGGCCACTCCTACGCCTCCAATCGCTTTGCCGACCAGCGGGCGAGCGTCGCCAACGCCGACGCTCGCCGCGACGCCTCAGGCGACGCCTCAGGCATCGGGCATCGTTGCCTACACAAACCCCAACGGTCCGGCGGACGAGACCGAGCTCTTCAGCAGGGCACGCAAGCTGGCGACGTTCGCCGGTCTGTGGCGCGATCCGGCGCGGCCCGGCGTGGACATCGCCGTGACGAAGGACACTGAAGGCGCCATCGCCAAACTGGGTCCTTACGTGCCGGCCGGGATGACGGTCTACTTTCAGTTGGCTCCCTACACGGAGCAAGAGGTCTGCGCGCTGCGCGATCGGATCATGAGTGACCGCGACGAGCTGCTGGCGGTCGGCATCCTCATCCAGGGCGGCGGCTGCGGCAACATGGAGATGACTGCCTCGATCGACATGAGCCCGGTGACCTCCGAGACGATCGCCTATATGGAGGATCGCTATCCGGGGCCGACCGAGTTCGAGTCGATTGGCGTCGTGGCGCTCCGTTCCTACGAGCCGCCCGCAGGCGACGAGACGTTCGAGGCACTCACGACCGCCGACGCGGCAGCCCTCATAACCTGTGGGCAGCGCCCGTTCGCGCAGGCCTCACTCGGTTCGGAGCCGGTCGATGTGAGCGCCCACGGCCCGGAGCTGGCCGCGCTTCGCGAGTCATTCAGCGCGTACCAGACAATCTTCGGCGACCTGGCCCAGCAACCCTGGCTGCTCGTCGAGCACGACCAGTACGGCGCCACTTTCCTGTCGCCACGCGGCGACGGCTATCTCGAAGAGATGGTCGTCGCCGGTCAGGACGGCTGGGTGCCGACCACCCTTGCCGAGTGCCAGCCGATTTCGTACGACGTTAAGCAGGCCGGCTCGGGGTCATGGACGCTCGATCGCTCGCACCCGGTGCCGGACAGCAGCACGCGCGAGCTGCACGTCTTCGTTACCGAAGGCGAATGCGCCGATTCGAGCTCGCCGGCCGGCAGGATCCAGCCGCCGGTGGTGGAGTACGGGAACGGGACCGTGACATTGACGGTCGCGGTCCGATTTTTGGGCGGGATACATGGCTGCCCTGGCAACCCGTCGCTGCCAGTAACGATCGTCCTGCCGGAGCCGCTCGGCGACCGGAAGCTGGCCGGAGCCAGCGACTTCTAGTAGCCGCGCGCGATGAGTCGCTCGCGCATCGCGCGCGCGGCCTTCGCGCGATGCGACACGCGGTTCTTCTCGTCCCGTGACATCTCGCCCACCGTGCGACCACCGACGGGCTCGAAGTCCGGTTCGAAGATCGGGTCATAGCCGAATCCGCCCGCTCCCCGCGGCGCGTCCGCGATGCGGCCTTCGAACTTGCCTTCCGTCGTCTCGACCGGCGCGCCATCCTCGACGAGCACCAGCACGCAGCGATAGCGCGCCGTCCTCTCTGCCGGCGGCACGCCTTCCAACTCGCCCAGGAGCTTGGTGTTGTTCTCCTCGTCCGTTGCATCTGGCCCTGCGTAGCGGCGCGTATGCACGCCAGGTCGGCCGCCCAGCGCGTCTACCTCGATGCCCGAGTCGTCGGCGATCGTAGGCAGCCCGGACTCGCGCGCATAGTGGCGCGCCTTGATCAGCGCATTCGCCTCGAAAGTCTCACCGGGCTCCTCGACGCCGTCGGCAATGCCCAGGTCGACGAGCGAGACCAGGTCACTGTTGGGCAGGTCGAGCAGGTCGCGCAGCTCGCCGAACTTGTGGGGCGATCCGGTGGCGATCAGCAATCGGCGACGCGCGTCAGCACTCACCCGGCGCGGCCGTCGTGGTTATAGGCACTATCCGTATCTGGCTGCATGTCGGACTCTGCGCAGGGAGAACTGAGCGGTGGCGTGGCGTATTTCACGCTTGGCGAAACGCAAGAAGTCCCGGAAGGCTTGCCACGAGCAAACCTTGCGTGGATTTCTATGGATAGCGCCGATAAGGGCGCACGCAATGTCCGGGCCAGGACGCTATTCCTTGCCCAGGACGGTGCGCTGGTACTTGAACAGCTGCTGCAGGCCGCCGTCGGCAAGCTCGAGCAGGCGGTCCATCTGGGGCCGGTCGAACGGCTTGCCCTCGGCGGTGCCCTGCAGCTCGACATAGGTCTGCTTGTCCGTGCCGACCACGTTGAAGTCGACCTCGGCGTGCGAGTCCTCCGAGTAGTCGAGATCGAGGAGCGGCACGCCCTCGAGGATGCCCACGCTGACCGCCGCAATCTGACCCTCGAGCGCGTTCTCGGCGCCGATTTTGCGCAGGGCCAGGGCGAGCGCGACGTAGCCGCCGGTGATCGAGGCCGTACGGGTGCCTCCGTCAGCCTGGAGGACGTCGCAATCGACCGTCACGGTCCGGTCGCCGGTCTTGGACGTGTCGACGACGCCACGCAGTGCGCGACCGATCAGGCGCTGGATCTCCATTGTCCGACCGCCCTGACGACCCTTGGACGCCTCGCGCTGGGTGCGCTCGGAGGTCGCCCGCGGCAGCATGCTGTACTCGGCCGTCACCCAGCCGAGGCCCTTGCCGCGCAGGTGCGGCGGCACGCGCTCTTCGATGGTCGCAGCGCACAGTACGCGCGTGTCGCCCATCTCGACAATGCACGAGCCCTCGGCCCATTTCTGGACGTCGAGCGTGAAACGCACCGTCCGCAGCTGCCCGGGCGACCGACCGTCATCTCTGAACCGACCACCACCGATGCTCATGCTGCAGCCACCTTAGCTTCCTTCCACAGCTCATCGAGCTGTTCGAATGTCAGATCCCTGAGTTGTTGGTCGCGCTCGGCGGCAAGCCGCTCCACGTGCACAAAGCGTGCGGCGAACTTCGCGCTGGCCGCGCGAAGCGCGGCCTCCGCGTCGATGCCCAGCTTGCGGCCGAGGTTGACGAGAACCATCAGGAGGTCGCCGAACTCCTCGCGCCGCTCGGCGTCGTTTCGCGCCGCAACCAGCTCGGATGACTCCTCGACCACCTTGTCCAGGACGCCGTCAACGCTCGGCCAGTCGTATCCGAGCGAGGCCGCCCGCTCCTGCATCTCCTGCGCGTAGGACAGCGCGGGGAGCGAGCGGGACAGGCCGGCAAAGGCGGCCGGCATATTTTCCCCGGCCTGGCCAGATTTGCCGTCGCCGTTGGGACGCGCCGCCCGTTCGCCAGCTTTGATCTGCTCCCAGTTGCGGATGACATCGGCGGCAGAGTCGGCGACCACATCGCCGAACACGTGCGGATGCCGGCGCACGATCTTGGCTATCACCTCGCGATGGATGTCGGTCATGTCGAATACGCCATCCTCCGCCGCGTACTGCGCGTGGAGCACGATCTGGAGCAGGAGGTCGCCGAGCTCCTCGGCAAGCTGCGGCGTCGATCCCTGCTCGAGCGCGTCGTAGACCTCGTACGTCTCCTCGATCAGGAACTTGCGCAGAGACATGTGGTCCTGCTCGCGATCCCACGGGCAACCATCGGGCGCGCGCAGGCGGGCGACGAGCCACGGCAGCGAGTACGGGCTGGCGCCGTTGTGCAACGGATCAACAGCGGGCAGGTAGTGAGGGCCAGCAGCGAGCTCGCTGTCGGAAACCTGCCCGACGGTCGAGGCCGTGCCGTCGGGAATTGGATGAATCGGGTGCTCGGCTGGGTACAGAGCGCGCAGCATCTCCGCTGCCGAGCCACCGTGCGCGGCACGGCCGGGAAGGGCCGAGTAATCCCCGGCGTCGCCACCGGGCACGACGATCAAGGCCATGCCCGGGTCGAACGGCCGCGCGGTAACGGCAAGCTGCGATAGCACCTGGATTCCGTCCGCGGGGCCAACGCCGAAGCGCGCGTCGACCTCGCCGAGCAATGTCGCTGTCGGAACCTGCATCACGCTGAGCCTACACGCGCCGTATGTCGGAGTGGCCGTTACGGCAGGTCGCCGCCGCTCAAGCTGTCGGCAGATCCGATCGGCGTGATCGTCGTGATGGTGCCATCCGTTGTCGCCTGATCCTTGAGCGCTTGATACCAGTCGCTGAATGCGGTCTGGCGTGCGTTCGCCTGCTGGTCCGGGTCGAGCGGCCTCGTGGCCCTGTCCTCGACCTTGACCAGGTAGCTGCCTCCGCCGCCAAGATCGATCGGATCGCTCACCTGGCCCACCGCCAGCGCCCAGATCTGGTCCGAGATGTCGCTGCTGAGCGAATCCTTTGTGAACCAGCCGAGCTCGCCGCCGCCGTCCTTCTCGGGGCCATCCGACCACTGCTTGGCGATGGCGTTGAAGTCCGCGTTCGGCTGCGCCAGCGCGTCCTGAATTGACTTGAGGCGATCCGCGGCCGGGGCGCGGCGGCCGTTGAACATGAGCACGTAGTAGCCGGCGTCGCCCTTGATCGGACCGATCAGGTCGCCCTTGTTGAAGGTGCCATTCCAGAGCGCGTCGGAGACCGCCTGGGGCGGGATGTCACGCGTGACGTAGCCGACACTGCCGCCGTCGGACGAGGTCGGATCATCGCTGTTGTTGGTGGCGATATCGGCGAACGTGGTCGTGCGCTGGTCGATATCCGTGATCGCCTGCAGCTGGGCCATGATGCTGTCGGCCTCCGTCTTGGCCGCAGCCCAGGCAGGATCATCAGGCGACAGATCCGGAGCCGTGTCCAGGTTGTTGTTGGGTGCGAAGACGATTTCGCTGTAGTCGATTTCGCCGTCCGTCGTGTTCGTGGTCGTGTCGGTCGTGGTATCGGTCGTAAGGCCCTCGATGTAGATGACCGCGAGCTTGGCCTGCTCCGGCGTCTGCGCCAGGGCGTCAGTGACGATCTTGTCCTGCAATCGCTCGGACGCGATGTCGTAGCCGAGCAGCTGCCGAACGCTCTGCTCGGAGACGTTGGCGAGCAGCTTGTTCTTGAGCTGCGTATCGAGGGTGCCGGGCGTGATCTCGGTCACGCGGCCGATGCGATAGATGCCATCGTCGCCGCGGATGATGCCTGTCGTCCCATTGAGCGGCTGGTTGAACAGCTGCTGGCCGAAGGTGGTGTCCGAGATCGCGAGCTGGGTCACATTACCCAGGTCGCCACCGGACTTCGACTTGTCGTCCGTCCCGTAAGTGCTTGCAACCTCGGCGAAGTCCTTGCCCGCGTTGAGGTCGGCAAGGGCCTGGTTGGCCGCATCCAGCGCAGCCTGGCTTTCCGCGACCGTTGGCCCGTTAGTCGCGTCGGCGGCCTGCGGTTCGATGGCGACGACGTATACGTGGCGCTGCTCGGCAGTCGAGATCTCCTGCTGATAGCGCGCGTCGATGTCGGGGTCAGTGACGGTGATGCCGTTGTCAGGCGCTAGCTGCGCCTGGTACATCGAAATCGACGAGCGAATCGAGCGCGGTCGTTGACATGTTCTGGCTGCGCGAGTCGAGATCGGACTGCTTGGCCGTTGCCGTGTCGGCATCGATCGTGCCCGCGATCTGCGCCTCGGTGATGCGGCTTTCGTCGCGTGAGATGCGCCATTGCTCGAGGTTGACGTCATCGCGCAGCAGCTGCGGGGCGATCTCCGTCGAGCCGACCTTGCCCAGGGGGCGCAGGTTGTCGTTGTACCAGTTGATTGCGATGGCCCCGAGAAGGATGAGCGCCACGATGACGATCGTGCCGATGAACATGAGGGTGACCGCGGTCTGCTGGCCCTCCTCCGTTGAGACGTAGCCGCCGATCCGTGCCCGAATACCGATGTGCTCAGGCTTGCGTGTCTTGAGGGTCATCTGAGGCGGCGGAAGATCGAGAGAACGATGCCGATGGCGGCGCCGAAGGCCAGAGCCGAGCGCCAGTCGATCATGGGCTTGACCGCGCCGTTGACTGAGCGCGAGACGACGAGGAAGGTCGTGCTTCCGTCTTCGACGGTCGCCTCGTCTGCGATCACGGCAAAGGCCGACGAGCCCGAGCCAAGGGTCAGGCTGCCCGTTCGGGCAAGACCAACGCCACCCTGCTCGACGCTCATCTCCTCGGCGTGAACACGGCCGACGCCGCCCTGGCTGAACGTCACGTTCGTGGCCTCGATCGTCTGGACGCCCTGCTGTGAGACATTGACGTCGGTTGCCGTCGCCACTGCGGCCGCGGCGTCATCAAGGATCGGCGCGTCGCTGTCGTCGTTGTCGTCTTCCGGCTCGTCAGCGGAGGCGAGGTCCACGGCCGGCCATTCAGGCGGCCGAGGACTGTCTTCGAAGGCGTCGGCCATCACCGCCGCATCAGTGCCGAGGTCGTCCGCGGCGCTGTCAGCGGCCGCGGTGGCATCGGTCGTCGCCGACTCTTCGGACATGGCCGGCGTTTCGCCTGGCGCCGCGTCCGGCTCTCGTTCGTTGTCCACCATCTGCTCCTGGAGTGTGTTCGTTCGGAACGCCCGGGGCACAGCCGACTCTGGCGTGCACCGTCAGGGGTCGCTCAGCGTAGCGCGAACCGACGGAATCCGCTGCGCGGCGCATCTTCATTGCCGTTCACCTGCGCGTCCGACCCACCAGCACGCGCGTAGGCCACACGCGTCTCGTGCGCGACGTCAGCCCACGTCCGCTGCGGCAGTGCCGCGCGGCGGGCGGCGTGGTCGCGCAGCTGCCTTGCGAGCGGACCTGCGGCCCAAATGGCTTCCAGGGCCGAGGCCATTCGCCCGGGCTCGCGTGGCTCGACCACTATCCCGGCACTTCCGATCGTCTCGGGCAGCGCCCCGGTGCGCGACGAGATCACCGGCACGCCGCACGCGAACGCCTCGAGCGCCGGCAGGGCCGTCGCTTCCGACAGCGCCGGATAAACGAACGCCTCGGCGCCGGCAATGACCGCGGCGCGTTGGCGTGCGCCCGTCACGGCGACCACGGTGACGTTTTCGACGAGCTCGGCCGCTGCCACGGCTCTGGCCACGCGAGCGTGGTCGTCGGGGAAGGCGAGGTCGAGCGCGATCACCAGTGCCGGGATGCTGCCACCGCGCTCCCTGATGAGGGCAAGGGCCTGTAGCAGCGTACGGAGGTCCTTGCGTGCGTCGTAGCGACCGGCAAAGACTAGGTAGCGTGGCGGCAGCGAAAGCCGGTTCCGGTCGGCTGTGAGACGGTCCTCGTCGCGCGCCGCGGCGGCAAAGTCGTCGTCCACCGCGAACGGCACGACGGCGATCCGCTCTGGGGGAATATGCAGGTGGCGGTGCGCGAGCTCCCCGGTCGCGCGCGAGCACGCAATCACCACGGCTGCGTCACGAAGAACGCGCGCCCGCACACGCTGGCCGAAACGAGCCGCGCGACTCGCGGCGTACGTCTCCGGCAGCTCCCACGGCGCGAGGTCGAGCAACGTGGCAACGATCGGCAGTCGCGACGCGATCGGCACCGCTCCGCCCGCGGTGTGGAAGATCGTGGTCGTATCGCCGCGGGCACCCAGCTCGGCTCCGCGCAGCAGGAACGAGTCCAGGGTCAGGCCTGCCGAGCGCAGGGCGCGTGTCGTGGGTGGAATCCGGCGCGAGGCAATGATCGGCAGCCCGGCCGCTGCGAGCACAGCGGCCGGATCGTCGCGCAGCGCTCGCGAGACGACGATGAAGGACTCGCCGGCCAGAGGGTGGGCGGCGAACGCGTTGAGCAGCTGTTCGAGGTACCAGGCAGTGAGCGGCGAGCGCTCCGGCTCCTGGAGTGGGCGCGCGTCCACTACTGCGCGGACTGGCTCTGGCAACGGAGGCGGTGCTGGGCCGTCGAAGCGCATCAGCGGTGGCGGGCTAACCGGCCGCGCAGCTCCTCCCACCTCAGACGGAGTACGACCGCGAGTGCCTCGACGATGATCCGGCGCGACATCTTGCTGGCGCCCAGGCGCCGGTCGACGAAGACGATGGGGACCTCGCGGATGCGCGCGCCGGCGCGTGACGCGCGAAACGTCGTCTCGATCTGGAACACGTAGCCGCCCGAGTGCAGGCTGTCCCACGGCAGCGCCGACAGGGTGGTGCGACGCCATGCCTTGAAGCCGCCCGTGAGGTCGTGCGGCGAAAGGCGAAGCACGGTGCGCGCAAACATTGAGCCGCCGCGCGACACGATGCGGCGCATGACGCCCCAGTTGCGGACACCGCCACCCTTGACGTAGCGCGACCCGATCACGAGCTGGTATTTGTCCAGCGCGTCGACAAGGTCCGGCAGATACCTCGGATCGTGCGACCAGTCCGAGTCCATTTGCACGATGCGCTGCGCACCGCCCTCGAGCGCAGCCCTGAAGCCGTCGACGTAGGCCCTGCCAAGCCCCTGCTTCTCAGGCCGATGCATCACCCGCACGCGCTCGTCTTTGGCGGCCAGCTCGTCCGCGAACCGGCCGGTGCCGTCGGGCGACGAATCGTCGACGACGAACAGCGTCGAGCCGGGCAGCGCCGAAAGGATCGCGGGAGCGATCTGGGGCAGATTCTCAATCTCGTCGTAAGTGGGCAGCACGACCCAGGTGCCCGTGTAGCGCGGCTCCGATTCCATGGCGTCCGGAGTCTATCGAGCGAAAGCGCCCCTCAGGCTGGAACGGCCCCGCGAGATGTTTCTGCGCGCACCCGGAGGGTGCTAGTCGTACGCGTAGCCCTTGACTGTCGCGGACATGGCGCTCTTGTTTCCGGCGGCGTCGATGGCCTTGACGGTGTACTTGTATGTGCCTGCTGTGGCAGGTTGGTCGGTGAAGGCGGCATCGGTGACGATCGTGATCAGCGTGCCGTTTCTGAACACTTTGTAGCTGATCGTGCCCGATTGATCGTCGGTGCTCGGCACCCAGCTCACCAGGATCTGGCGGGTCGACATCGAGACAGCGGTCAAGCCGGTCGGCGTCGAGGGCGGCGTCGAATCGCTGCCCAGCTGGCTGGACGTCGGCACGACCACCTGGAGAACCGGCGAAAAGCCGCTCGAGACACCGGCGCCATCTATGGCCTTGACCTTGTAGCTGTAGGTCTTGCCCGTCCTGGGATGATCGACCAGCGTCAGCGCCGTGGATTTGGTTCCGATCGGCTTGTCGTTGCGGAAGACGCGGTACTGGACGGCTCCGGCGGCCGAGGCGCTGCTCGCGTTCCAACTCACATTTACCTGGCCCTGGTCGCCGACAACAGCCTGGAAGTTGGCTGGAGCGGACGGCGGCCCGGACGTCGGCACGACCACCTGGCGGACGGGCGAGAAGCTGCTCGAGACACCGGCGCCATCGATGGCCTTGACCTTGTAGCTGTAGGTCGCGCCGGTACTTGGATGATCGACCAGCGTCAGCGCCGTGGATTTGGTTCCGATCGGCTTGTCGTTGCGGAAGACGCGGTACTGGACGGCTCCAGCGGCCGTCGCGGTGCTCGCGTTCCAGCTCATGTTTACCTGATCCTGATCGCCGAGATCAGCCTGGAAGTTGCCGGGCGCGGACGGCGGCCCGGACGTCGGCGTGGCGGTCGGCGTGGCAGTTGGCGTGGCGGTCGGCGTGGCAGTTGGCGTGGCAGTTGGCGTCGCTGTCGGCGTCGCGGTCGGCGTCGCGGTCGGCGTCGCGGTCGGCGTCGCGGTCGGGTCCGGCGGGAGCGTTGCTCCGACGTTGTCAGCAACCGTGACAGTCAACATGTTCGAAAAATCGCCCTTGACGCCCGCAGCGTCGACCGCGCGGACCTTGTACGTGTATGAGCCGGTCTTTCCCGGCTGATCGTCAAAGAACGTATTCGTCGTCCATTGGCCCACGGACTTGTTGTTGCGCACGATGATGTAGCGCACGTCGCCGTAGTGGTTCATCGTGGCCGCGTCCCACGTCAGCTGGACGTAGCGGTTGTTGTAAGGCGTCGCGACCAGATGGGTTGGGGTCGTCGGTCCGATCGGCGGGATCTTGATCTTGGCCAGGCCGGACGTGGACTCCTCGCCGCGCCACTGGCCGGCAGTCATCGACACGTCGCCCGACACAGCACGCAGGAAGCCATCCTTCGGATCCGGGTCCATGTAGTTGACAGTGCCCGGAGTGCGCACGGAATCGAACATGCGAGGGTCGTCGCCGATCCAGCCGTAGTAAGCCTTGGGCTTGGCGCCGGGCGTCTCGAAGATCTCCTTCATGGTCTCGTCGGTCGTCATCAGGTCGCGCAGCGCCTTGGTGTACAGCTGCCAGCTGTAGGCAAAGACCGTCCGCGCACCGGCCGCGAGGAAGCCCGCGGCGAAGTTGTCCGTACGCTGGTGAGCGACATCCCAGTTGGGGATTGCCATGCCCGGCTCTGCGTTGCCTGACGCGTAGCACAGGTGGCCGAGGAAGACGATCGCATTGGGAGCGAGCTGGATGTCGGTGCGAACGACATTCGCGCCGTAGTACTTCGTCTGGCTCGTGGATCCGTTCGCATACGGCCCTACGCCGATGCCGTCCTTGGTGTCTTCCTGGAACGGAGCATACGGGCTGGGCCAGCCGTTGCCGTGGCCCATGTACACGAGCAGGTTGGCGCCCGGCGCATTGGCCACGACATCGCTCCACGTGGCGTTGGGGTAGAAGATGCGGCGCACATCGAGGCCATATGACTCGGCCTGTTGGGCGAGCGCCTCGCCATCGGTCAGGTTCTGGCTGGTAAGCGAGTCAGTCGGCCCGACGATGATCACGACCTTGATCTGGCTGGGCGAGAAGGTCGTCGTGCCTGTGCTGGCCTGGTGGCCGACCGGTTGCGCGCCGGTGCCTGCGGCGACGGTCGCTATGCCGAGCTGCGCGACGAACGTGGCCACCACGGCAGCGACGATCAGGGCTGAGCCCCGACGAGCTGGCCGGCGGCGGATACGTTCGATCACAGCATGCATACGGTGCTCCCCCTCACGGTCCTAATTGACCTGGAACGAGTAGTCCGTGAACTGGGCCTGCCCGTTGGAGTCCGTACCCATCACGTGGAACTGCGCCGTGCCGGCGTTGGCCGTGGCCACGAACTTGACTGTGACGTAGAAGCCGCCCCCGGCTTGCTTGGTCGTCCTGTACGTCTTGGCCGCAAGACCTGGCAGCGTCACCTTGACCTTTGGTTTTGGGTACAGCGTTGAGAGAGACTCGGCGCTGTAGACGAAGAACTTGACCTTCGTGCCGCGGGTGAAAGGAGCGGCTACGGCCGGGCTGAGACTGAACGCTCGGGCATCGACCGCTACGCGTTGGGTGTATGTGCCTGCATCGGTGGCGGCCGTCATCTCGCTGTAGTAGGTGCCCTGCGGCACGTACGACCCGCCGGTGTCCTTGCCGTCCCAGCGCCAGGTAACAGTGCCTGCGCCAACCGAGTCATGGTCGGCATGCGAAGCGACGACGTTGTCGTTGTTGTCGACGACAACCCAGGTCAACGTAGCGGGCTGGGTGAGCGTGACGGACATGTTCGTGTTCGCGGCCATGCCGTCACCGTCCTGCGGGTAGAACAGGGCGGGGTTCGCGCCGGGGTTGGACATGGTCGTGAGGACCTTGACGGTCACACTCGACGCGTCGCCCGCGGTGCCCGCGCGGCTGCTGGGCGTCGCCACTACGGTGAACGTCCCGTCGCTGACGTATGCGCCGTCGTCGCGCTTGCCGTCCCAGACGGCGTCGCCACTGCCACCCGCGGTCCAGCTCGTGAAGTTGCGCACGACCGTGCCGCCCGAGTTCTGGACCTGCCAGTCGACGAACGTCTCCTTGTTGGTCGTGAAGCTGAGGTCGAGGGTGTCGGTGCTGCCGTCGCCGTTGGGTGTGAAGAGAGGCATGTTGCTGCCGACGAGCGAGGCCTGGCCATCAGTTGAGGCACTCAGGTTGCGCAGATTCGGAGCGCTGGGCGACTCAGGGCCGGTCATCCACTCGCTGGCGGTCATCGACAGGTCGCCGGTCACCGCGCGCAGGAACCCTTCCTTCTGGCTCGGGTCAAAGAACATGGTCGCGCCCGGTGTGCGTACGGAGTCGTACTTGCGCGCGTCCCAGCCGACCCAGCCCCAGTACTCGCCCAGATGGTTGGACGGTGGTGCGATGCGGAAGAGGTCTTCCATGGTGCTGTCGGTAGTCGTGTCGAACAGGCCCTTGAGCGCCTTTACGAAGAGCTGGTGGCCGTAGGCGAAGACGGTCTTTGCACCGGTCGCGAGCCAGCCGGATGCCATGTTGTCGACACGCTGCTTGGCGACGTCCCACGTGGGGATGGCCATCCCCGGTTCGGCGTTGCCCGGCGAATAGCACAGGTGATTGAGAAAGACGATCGCATTGGGCGCCAGGTGGACGTACTCGCGTAGCAGGTTCGCGCCGTAGTACGTGTATTTGCCGGTGCCGCTCCCGTCATAGCTGTTGAGGCCCATGCCGTCCTGGCGGGCTTCGGTGAGCGTCTTCGTATACGAGCTCGGCCAGCCGTAGCCATGGCCCATGTACACGACCAGGTTCGCGCCCTGGATGTTGGCCAGCACGTTGTCCCACGTCGCGTGCGGGAAGAAGACGCGTCGAACGTCCATGCCGTACGACTCTGCGACCTGGGCGAGCTGCTCGGCATCAGTCAGGTTGCTCGCCGTCAGCGAGTTCGTCGGGCCGACGATGAAGACGGCCTTGAGCTGGTGGGGCGCGGCCTCTGACTGAGCCGTCGGGCGGCTGGTGTCGTTAGCCGCGGCGTGAACCGACGCGCCGAACGACGTCGTTGCCAGGAGCGCGAGAAGCGACAGGATCGTCGCCACGATTGGCGCGCGTGAGACAAAACTCCGACGAATGGCGCGAACAGACAATTGATTTCCCTCTTCATACGCTCAGGTTGGGGCGCGGCCGGCTGGTCGGCACGCACCTGAGGCGTGCCTTCAGGGTCGTCATCGGGGGGTGCGGCGGCCATACCAAGAAGGTCCTGCCCGCGATTGGACCGTTGGCGGCCCGATTCGGAGCGCCGTAGCCCCCAGGTCCCGGCCAGGCTGCGCGAGATCGGATGCGGTCCGATCCGTTCAGGTTTGACTACGTGCGGATTGGTGCAGTCGAGCCTGCACCGGACGTGCTGCCAGAGGTACCTGGTCCCGCGGCCGACGCGGCTATGGCCGCGGAGACGCCTCCGCCGCGACGAGGGTCGCGCTGCGCCGTTACTCTGCCTGCGTGTCCGACGACCTGAGCCACCCCGAACCGGCTTCGCCGGCGCCGCCGAACACACCCGGGCCCGCGCGTCGTCGCTCACCAAGCAGCGCCGTGACGTGGGGCATCGCGGCAGTGGTCGTGCTCATGCTGGCAATCGCCGGCGGCCTGTTCAGCGCCTGGGTCGTGGCCAACCTGCGGGCCGTTCCTGAGCCGGTGGCCGGTGCATCGCCGACGCCGACCGTGGCCCTGGCGAGCTCATCGCCGTCCGCGTCGGCGTCCGCCTCATCTGGCCCGACTGAGGCGCCGCGACGTACGCCGACACCGCTGCCCACGGTCGAGGTCACGTTGGCGCCGTTTGTCCACGTTGTTCAGAAGGGCGAGTCGCTGTCGTACATCGCCGGGCTGTACCAGGTCAGCGTCCAGGACATCATCGATCTCAACGGCATCAAGAACGCCAACAAGATCTCGGTCGGCCAGGAGCTGCTAATTCCCGGATACGGAGTCCAACCGACGCCAAAGCCGACCAAGACTCCGAAGAAGTAGCGCGGGCCGGAAGCGCCGCTCAGGGCAGTGGCGAGTCGGTGGGCACCGGTGCGATGGGCGGCAGCCCACCCTGGTAGTTGGTGATAACGAGCACGTACTCGAGCGTCTCGAAGTTCGCCGCTGGGTTCACGAGAGCGGTCTGGAAGAGCTGGTCAGGAGAGCGCTGGACGTCCGCGACCGTTCCGATCAGCAGGCCCTTTGGATAGGGCGAGCGGATGTCCTCGGACAGCTCGATTCCGGCCGTGACGACGGACTCGCCCAGGTTGACCTGGTTGTTCGCGGAGATGCCGTCCATCTCCAGCGGACGGTCGAGGTTGCCGTGGAGCGTGCCCACCCCGCGACTCGTCTCGAGCAGTCCGACGACGTTCATCCTCTCGTCCGTGATGAGCAGAACGCGGCTGAAATTGGACCCGACTTCGACCACCTGGCCGATCAGCGCTCCGCCCCCGCCTATGACCGGATCGTTCACCTCGATGCCATAGTCGGCACCGCGGTCAAGGCTGATGACGTGCTCCTGGTCGGTGATCCTGCGGCTGATCACCTCGGCTGCGGTGGACTCGTAATCGAGCGATGAGCGAACCTGGAGCAGGTCCGTCAGCTGCTGGTTCTGGGCGCGCAGGCTGTCCAACGACCTGTTCTGCGTGGCGAGCTCGTTGAGCTGCGTAGTCAGGCTCTGGTTCTCCTGGCGCAGTCGGTCGATCTCGCCGAGGGTGGCGAAGAACGAGCTGACCGTTCGGCCGCTCTCGCGCAACACGTTCTGGATGGGCGCCATGGCGAAGCCAACTCCACGGCGCAGCTCGGTGACAGGCGCCGAGGCGCTGAAGGCCAGCAGAAGCAGCGTGATCGACAGGAGCGCGACGTAGAGGACCGCTTGGCGGCGTCCGGATCTGCCTTTGATCATCTATGACTGCCGTTGAGCCACGGTGTCAGCTGACGCCGAAGGCGTCAGCGCGGCGCGTGCGAGTACGTCTCGGCGACGAGCGTGCGCTCCATTACGTCGAGCTCCTCGAGCGCCTTGCCGGTGCCGCGCGCGACGCATGTCAATGGATCGTCCGCGACGTGAACGGGCATCTGCGTCGCCTCGCTCACGCGGCGATCCAGGCCCTGCAACAGCGCCCCACCGCCGGCGAGGACGATGCCCTGGTCCATGATGTCCGCGACGAGCTCAGGCGGGGTTTCCTCGATCGTGTCCTTGATCGTGTCGACGATCTGCTGGACTGATCCTTCGATCGCTTCGCGAATCTGCTCGGCTGTGACTTCGACCGCTCTCGGCAGACCGGTGAGCAGGTCGCGCCCACGCAGTGTCACGCGCTGATCGTCGTACTCACCGGGGTACGCGGAGGCAATGGCAATCTTGATGTCCTCGGCCGTCCGCTCGCCGAGCAGCAGGTTGTACTCGCGCCGAGCGTAGGCAATGATGTCCTGGTCGAGCTCATCGCCGCCGATGCGCAGGCTGCGGCTGACGACGATGCCGCCGAGGCTGATGACCGCGACTTCCGTCGTCCCGCCACCGATGTCGACGATGAGGCTGCCGGTTGGCTCGCCGACAGGCAATCCGGCGCCGATCGCCGCGGCCATCGGCTCTTCGATCAATCGGGCCCAGCGTGCGCCGGCATTCAGCGCCGCGTCGCGGACGGCGCGCTTCTCGACCTCCGTCACGCCGCTCGGTATGCCGATCAGCATGCGCGGGCGTGGAATGAGGCCGACGCGATCGTGCACCTTGTGCACGAAGTACTTGATCATCTGCTCGGTCACGTCGAAGTCGCTGATCACGCCGTCGCGCAACGGCCGCACGGCGACGATGTTGGCCGGCGTGCGGCCGAGCATGCGCTTCGCCTCTGCGCCTATGGCCAGGACACGCTTCGTTCGCTGGTCGATCGCGACGACGCTCGGCTCGCTGATGACGATGCCGCGATCGCGGACGTGCACGAGCGTGTTCGCCGTGCCCAGGTCGATGCCGATGTCGCGCGAGAACATGCCGAGGAAGGCGTCGAGCATTCCGATGGTCGTTTCCTCAAGGATTGTGTCGTGTGGAGACGCTCGGGTCCCGCGACGCGTGGGGGGCAGGGACGGAGCCTGCGCAGTGTATACCGAGGCGCCCGCCCTCCCCGGTCGAACGCCTCGAGCGCGGACTCTACCTCGGCAGCCGATAACACGCCCAGCGCATGACCGATCCGCCGAAGGTCGGGCGCGCCGGCATCCGAGGCGTCGAGATCTGCTCCCAGTCAACCTTCCATGCGTGACGCGGTTCAAAGTCGGCTGAGCAGCGCCATCAGCTCGTGTCGCCGGACAAGTCATGCGTCAGACGAGTGACTCGGCTCCGTGCCGCTGGACGCCTTAGCGGCGGTCGAAGGAGATGCCACGATCCCTGAGCGAGACGTAGCCATCGGCGGCGAGGATGACGTGGTCCAGCACGGGCACATCGAGCAACCGCCCGGCGGCGATCGCCTCGGCCGTCAGGTGCAGATCGTCAGGCGACGGCTCCGGGTCGCCTGACGGGTGGTTGTGGACGAGGATCAAGCCCGCGGCATGGACGCGCACCGCGTCGCGGAACAGCTCCGCGACGCGGACGATGGCGGCCGAGACGTTGCCCACGTAGACGGTCGCCTCACGCTGGACAACGTTCTTGGTGCTGAGCAGCAGCACGCGCAGCTCCTCGCGCTCGAGCGCAGCCATGACCGGCAGCAGCCGATCGGCCACGTCGCGCGGCGCCCGCACAGTCCAACGCTGGCCGTCACGCGGGACGACAGAGCGCCGCCCGATCTCGAACGCGGCGACGAGCTGCGCCGCGCGAGCATCGCCGACACCCGAGACCGCCGTCAGCTCCACGATATCGGCGCGACCCAGCTCGGCCAGGTTTCCGTGGCGTTCGATTGCGTCGTGCGCGGCGGCCGTGGAACCTGCGCCCCACAGGATTGTGAGCAGCTCCGTCGCACTGAGTGACGCCGCACCGCGGGATGCGAGCCGGTCACGCGGCCGCTCTACGAGTGCCAGCTCACGGACACGGTGCCGACCCATTCGATGCCTTCCTGGAGCGTCTCTGATGTGGATGCCCCTCGGCCCGGACAACGGAGCCCGCCGATTTCCCCGCCGTCCCGACCGAGGAGCGAGGCGAACATTACGGACCGCCTCTTAGCGGCCGATCAACCGCCACTTCCCGTCCAATTCGTTGATATCCGCGATTGCCGCCAGAGGCCGCGGTTCCTACTTTCCGGAGACGAGGATCAGGCTCAGTACGCCAATCAGGTTGAAGGCAGCGTGTCCCGAGATCGACGCGACCAACCCGCGGCGCACGAACAGCCAGCCCAAAGCCAGCCCGACAGGCGCGATCACGAGGACCTCGAGCAGCGCCTGCTTGGCACCGTCGACCGCGCCCTGCTGGGACTGGACGGTGGCGATGTTCAGAATGTGGACGACGGCAAAGAAAGCGGTCGATCGGATAAGCGCCGACCGTTCGCCGAGGTCGCGCCACCACGCGGTCAGGCTGTAGCCGCGGAAGAACAGCTCCTCCCCGATCGGTATCAGCAGGCAAGCACCAATCGCGACCAGGATGGCGTCCGTGCCGCTCGTTGGCGGCGGGACCACGTCCGGCGGCGTGGTCCCCAGCAGCACCGACAGAAGCGAGCCCCACAGGCCGTCGGCGATGGCAACGACAAAGAGGACTCCTGCGCCAAACGCGACATCCGATGCCAGCCGGCCGATGCTCGCGCCGACCGGGATGCCGAGTCCGCGCAGGTCGAGCGCGCCGGATCGGACGCCATACAGCCAGACCACGAAGAGGTAGCCGATGAGCAGGACGGCCGACGCAATCAGGAAGGCCGGCCCACTCCCTTCGAGCGGCACGCCCGAGACGAGCAGTACCGCGCTGAGGACGTTGACCAGCACGATCTGGACACCGAACAGGATCAGCGGCGATGGGCCGCGGAAATACGGGGCCGGCCGCAGGCCACGAACGACTATCTGGTAGCCGGCGGCCGCGGACAGCCCGGCGAGGAGCAGGAGCAGGGCGGCCATGAGCAGGACCCCGCCCACTGGCGGGCTGGTCTGAACGGCGATGAACAGCACGCCAAAGCCGAGGACGGATAACAGCCAGCCGATTACGTAGAGGCCGGACGCGGGCCGCCCGTTGAGCGTGAAGGCTGAATGGGGAGCGGTGGCCGGTGGCGGTGGCGGCGTTGGCGAAGGTTGGCCCGGAAGCGGTGGGGCCTGCGGGTTGGCCGGCCCCGGGTTCAGGTCGATCGGAGCGCCGGAATCAGTGATCGCCGGTTGCAGGACGCGGCGATACCTCGGTCACGCGCGTGTCGATCGAGCTTGATGAGAGCTGCGGCACTGGGGCCGTCGTGGGTGGGATCTCGCCATAGTCATCCGGCTCCGCGTTGCGTCCCGGGCGGCCCTTGGGGGGCGCGACGAGCACCTCCTGGAGCACCTCGGGACGCTCGAAGTCCTTGCCGCACCATGCACACAGCGACCAGTCGAGCTCGATCAGGCGCGAGCAGTTGGGGCACACGCGGCGCAACCGGTTGCGACAGGTCGGGCAGATGATCCAGTCCTCGTGGACCTGGCGGCCGCAGTTGGCGCAGTGGGGCTGCGCCTCGATCTCGACCATCATCGCCTCTTCGGCGAGCGCCCTCTCATTGGCCTCCGCGACCGTTTCGCGTGGCCTGAGGATGCGGTACACGATCACGCCGAAGATGAAGAAGATCGGCGTGAAGATGATGATCAGCGCCGCTGCGAGGTATGGCGCGACCGGGTTGGTGGTGCGGGTCTGGAGGTCGCGGTAGGCCCAGTAGGCCGTGGCGGCCCACAGGAGAACGAAGTAGAACGCGATCCCTTCCAGCGCCAGCCTGACGATGGGGGAGTCGAGAATCTTGGAGACCTCGGTCCCGAGCGTCTGCAGGAGCTGGTCAATCATTCGAAATAGCGCCTCGTGTGTGAATCAGAGGGGCCGATCGCGGCCGAGTTTAGCAGGGGCGGCCGCTCAAGCCGGTGTCCCAAGACCTGCGACGAGTGCGGCTTCAACGCAGTGACGCCAGCGTCCACAGCCCGGCCCTGACGGCGGAAACAAGCCCACACATGGCGAAAGCGACGGTGAACAAGGCCCCGAACATGAGCGCCACGAGCACCGCGCTGACGATTTCGCGCAAGCCGCCGGCCATGCCCCCGGACAGGAAGACCGACTCGACGCCCTGCCACACGAACGCAAGGGCGATGGCGGCTGGCGCGAAAGCGCCGATGAACAGCAGCCAACCGATCAGGGCGATGGCGGCGACGCGGACGGGGTGACGACCGAGGCGAGAGGCGGGGCTCAAACCGAAGGACCGGATCAGCACACTACGTGTAGCGACTGCAGACACGGCCTCGACGATCACGAGGCCCGCGAACCAGCCCGCCAGAGGGACCGTTACGTCATTGAAAATCCGCGCGTAGATCGAGTCGGCCGACGATGGCAACAGGATCTCCGCCAGCGTCGCCTGGCCGATCGCGACGGCAAGCGGAATGGCTGCCACGAGCAGGGCCAGGAACGCGACGGCCTCGACGACGAAGAGTCGCGAGACGACCGGCCCGTGCTCGTCGGCGGCGAGCGAGTCTGCCTCCACGAAGCTCTTGAACGCTGCCAGCTCACAGCGCGCGAGGATGTACAGCACGACCATCGCCGCAGCCATGGTCGCCGCGCTCAGAACGCCGACTATCAGGTAGAAGCCGGTCGTAAGCCCGGTCGTGCCAAGGTTGCCTCCCAGCAACAGCCGGACTTCGACGCTCGTCGGCAGGACCAGGATGGGCAGCAAGAGCAGCACTATCCCGCCGCGCAGGGCGAAGCCGACCATGCCTGTAACGAGCAACAGAGGTCGCGCGCGGACCGTCGCGGCGATCGTGGCCGCGTCTGAGCGCAGGCCGCTGTGGCGCACACCTGTCCGCATTCCTGGCGCGACGATGACCGCAGATGTACCCACCCTGCGTCCGAGTCTAGTCCGGCGGTCTCTGTGCGGATGCTGAGTAGATCGCCCCTAGAAAGCGGCTCGGCACACGTCCCACGACGCGCGCGTTTGTCAATCCGGCCCCGTTCGCCAGCTGCGGCCACGCGCGCGCCGAGAACGGATAGGGCACCCAGTGATTGCCGTTGTCCGCGTCGTACTCGACCACAACGAACGTGCCGCCGGGCTTGAGGCGCGCGGTCAGCGCGGCGACCACCGCCGACTGCTCCGTCCGGCGCACGTAGTGCAGGCTGTTGGCCGCTACGAGCCCATCGAGCGGCGGCAGTTCGAGCGGCGCGCTGAAATCGGCAGTCATCATGTCCAGGATCGTCGCCGGAAAGGCGCTGGCGACGGCGCGTCGGTTCTCCTCCAGCGCGCGTACGTCACGATCGATGGCGATGACGTGCGCGCCGGGCCCCAGCAGGTCGGCAAGTGCCAGCGTGAATGCACCGCGACCTGCGCCTATGTCGGCCCACACGGCACCTTCAGAGGCACCGACCAGCGCCGGCCGCAACAGGTTGACGTGATCGCCGTGATCCACTTTGAGATCAGCCCGGCGCTAGTCGCGCGCCGATCACCTCTTCTTGTCGATTGCGGCCTTGGCGAGCTTGACGGCGATGCTGCCGCCGGGCACGAAGAGGTCGACCGCGTCGGCGCCGATGTCGAACAGCAGCTCTCGGTTGAGCATGCCCTTGACCTGGGCCATCATGGGTTTGCCCGCCTGGGCCTGGCCGCTGATCGAATCGACCTCGATGACCCCGACCTTGTCGCGCCACGAGTATTCGAAGGCCCACACCGGCCGGTAGTACAGGTCCGTCGTCTGGAGCAGGATCTTCTCCTCGAGGATCCGATCCGCCTGGACCGGTTTCATGACCTCTGACAGCGTCTTGCGCACGACGAACGAGGCACGCTGCTCGGGCGGCACGACGATCGTGCCGTCGGCTTCGAGCGTCTGCGGTTCACCGACTTCGGATTTCGGCCCGGTGATGACGGCCGGCCCGTCGGCGACACGGTCGCCGCTGACGCCGTCGGTGAACGTCTCTGCTCGGAAGTCGTTCTGGCAGTGCTCGAGCAACGGCAGCCGAAACGCAGGCTCACCGCCGGCGCGCTGATCCATCTCGTGGCGTTCGCTGTGGACCGTTACCGCGGTGACCTCGAGCGCAGAGGCCGGCACCGTGTATTCGCGCCGGCGCTCGTACACGTAGTGCGAGGTGGCGACCACGTGCCAGAAGGGCATCAGCCGACGCTGGCTGGCGACAAAGGCGACCTCCTCGGACTTTGGCCGCTGCAACAGCGACCCGAGTCCGCTGCCGAACGCCCCGGTGCGCTTCTCATCGGCCCGCTGCCTGACCTCGTCGGGCGTCAGGTGCTCGTGCAGCACGAGCAGCCGTTCTTCGCCGAGCTGAATCTCCATTCCTCGAATGATGCACCCACGGCCGCCGTTGTTGTGCCACCGCTACCTGGGCTAACGCCGCCGAGGGCCGCACTAACCGCAGTGACGCCGCTGAACTTCCGCCAATTGCCTGCCGACAGAAGTATTTGACAGGAGCCTCATGCTCGGGCGGCCTCTCAGCCGATCGTGGAGTCGAGCTAGTGCTCCACGTGATGGCAATAGAGCAACAAGCTCGCTTCGAACTGACCTCTAGCGATTCTGCTCACAGGTGTACGGAGTGATGAGCGTGCAGTCGGGGGTTTGCAGGATTGGAGCAACCGGCGCTGAGTACGAGAAGACATAGAGGGCCAACGACGCGATCAACAGAAGGCCAACGAGAAACCGAACTACCAGCCGACGCAGAGTTTTCATTGGTCCTGTCTGCTGCCGGTCATCTGCGGCGGGTTCACCGACTTGAAACTCGTCCGAGTTCGCTGCCAGGTCAACCCGTACATATGTCCCGCCTCAGCCGGGGCGACCGAGCGCCTCCGCGGCCGAGGCAAAACCGACGATCAACTCGTGCGCCAGCTGGTTGCGGGTCATCACCGAGGCGCGGATCGGATCCCAGCGGATGGCGAGCATGACCAGCATCGGCCGCTCCCAGGGCCGTGCCTCGTCGGCCGCGGCCGGCATGCGCAGCCGGATCAGCTGCCTGCCCGCCTCCTCGGCGATCAACCCTGACAGCGAGCCGGCCAGCCGCGGCCCCAGCGCGGCGACGGGCGAGCCAGGCGGCGGACCGCCGGCCGGGGCCAGGTCGACTGCGTCGACGATGCCGTCCGCATCGGCGACCCACAGATGCGTCAGCCACCATCCGTCGTCTGTTTCGGAGGGCGATGTCATGCCCGCGCTCAGGCGCCCATGGGGATCGTCCCGTCCGCGACCGCTTATCGGCTCATCCTTGACGAACGACGGGCCGGGCAGCGGCAGGCGTGCCTGGTCGCGGCTTACTCCCACTCGATCGTTGCCGGGGGCTTGGACGAGATGTCGTACACGACTCGGTTGACGCCCGGGACCTCGTTGACGATGCGCGATGAGATCTTGGCCAGCACCTCGTAGGGCAGCTTGGCCCAGTCGGCGGTCATGCCGTCCTCGCTCGTCACGGCACGGACGGCGACGACGTTGGCGTACGTCCGTCCATCGCCCATGACGCCGACTGAGCGCACCGGCGTGAGGATCGCGAAGCTCTGCCACAGGGTGCGATACAGGCCGGCGGCCTTGATCTCGTCGATCACGATCCAGTCCGCCTCACGCAGCGTGTCGAGCCGGTCGGCGGTCACCTCACCGATGATCCGGATGGCCAAACCCGGACCGGGGAAGGGCTGGCGCTGGACCATCGATTCGGGCAGCCCCAGCTCCGATCCGACGAGTCGGACCTCGTCCTTGAACAGGTAGCGCAACGGCTCGATGAGCTTGAAGCGCATGTCGGCGGGCAGGCCGCCGACGTTGTGGTGAGTCTTGATCTTCTGGGCCGCCTTGGTCTCCGGCGCCGTGGATTCGATGACGTCCGGGTAGAGCGTGCCCTGGGTCAGGAAGTCGATCTGGCCAAGGCTGGCGGACTCCTCTTCGAAGACGCGGATGAACTCGTCGCCGATGATGCGGCGTTTGTGCTCCGGCTCCTCGACGCCCGCGAGACGGGCCAGGAAGCGCTCGCGCGCGTCGACCATGATCAGGTTCATGCCCAGGTTCTTCTCGAATGTCTCGCGCAACAGCTCGGACTCGCGCTTGCGCATCAGCCCGTGGTCGACATAGATGCACGTCAGCTGGTCGCCCACTGCGCGATGAACGAGCGTCGCGGCGACGGCCGAATCCACGCCGCCGGAAAGCGCGCAGATGACCTTGCCTCCGCCGACCCGTGCGCGGATCTCGGAAACCGTCGACTCGATGAAGCTGAGCGGGGTCCATGAAGCCTTCGCACCGGCAATGCCGAGCACGAAGTTGCGCAGGATGTCGCGCCCGGCCGGCGTGTGCACGACCTCGGGATGGAACTGGATGCCGTACATGCCCCGCTCGGGATCGGCGAGTCCCGCATAGGGCGTCGAACTCGTGCGTGCCAGCGCGTGGAAGCCGGGCGGTGGACTGACGATCGTATCGCCATGGCTCATCCACACGGGCTGTTCCGTGGCCAGGCCGCTGAACAGGCCGTCGCCGTCGGTAATCGAGATGACGGCCGGACCGTACTCGCGCTTTGTTGCCGGGACGACGTCGCCGCCAAGGTGATGCGCCATGAGGTGTACGCCGTAGCAGATGCCCAGCACCGGCATCTGCGCGTCAGTCCAGAGATGAGCGTCAGGGTGCGGCGCGTTCTCCTCGTAGACGCTCATCGGGCCGCCGGAGAGGATCACCGCCCGTGGCCGGCGACGCTCGATCTCGGCCCACGGCGTATCGAACGGGAGCAGCTCCGAGTAGACGTTCAGCTCGCGCACGCGGCGCGCGATGAGCTGCGCCGTCTGGCCGCCGAAGTCGAGGACGATGACGCTATCGGGCGTCTGAGGCTCCCCGTCAGGCGCACGATCCGGCGGCGGCGCGTCGAGCGCGACCTCCAGATAGGCCTCGACCTCCGCATCGTCGGGCGCGAGCACGCGATGGCCCGAATTGGCGGCCTCGCCGTGGACGGTCTTTCCACGACCTGATGTGCGCGTGCTCGGACCTTCGCTCAACGGCTCCTCGGGGTTCACGGATGCGACATGCCGAGTCTACGCAAACGAGACGGGAGGCACGGCCCTTGACCGACACGTCGCTGGCCAACACGCTGTTCACGCACAAACGCGGGAGACAAAGATGGCACGCGACAACGTTCAAATTGTTGAGCTGGCCGCTCGGCCGACGTCGGCGATCCGGGCCCAGGTACCGGTCCAGGACATGCCCGCAGCCTTTGGCGAGCTGCTGGCGATCGTCGGGGCAGAAACCGAAAAGCGCGGCGCATTGCTCGTCGGCGTCCCGTACATGCTCTACCGAGGCATGGCCGACGGCATATTCGACGTCGAGATCGGCATGCCGCTCAGCGAACGGGTCGCTGGCCTGCCTGCGATCGACTCGATTGCCTATCGTCAGGTCGGCTCGAGCGAGCTACCCGGCGGCCGCGCCGTTGTGTGGCTCTACATTGGCCCGTATTCCGAGCTTGGGACGGCGTGGGGCGAGTTCAACGCCTGGATGGCTGACCACGGATACGAAGGCAACGCCTCGTGGGAGTCCTACGTCGACAGACCCGACCTCGTGTCACCCACCCAGCTTCAGACGGAGCTGTACTGGTCGCTCGCTTGACCTACGAGCCGGACCAGTTCGCGATTGACTCCGAAAGCGGGCCGGGCAGCTCGGGCGCGAAGTAGTTCTCCATCCGGTACAGCTTCCCGTCGCGAATCATCAAGTGGGCGACCACGTGCCACCACTGTCCGCCCGGATAGAGGATCCGGTAGGTAACCGTGTACTCGTTCGGCGATGCAAGGGGCACAACGGTGAATCCGGGACTCATCGCCCAGCGCTCTTCGTCGTCGACCACGTGCATCTCCGATGTGGATGGCACGACCGGCCCACCGTCCGGATACGCATCCATCTCGGCCAGAAAGCCATCGAGTCCCTTGTTGCGTTCGCCTGACTGAGGGAGCACCGTCACGAAGTCCTCGTGGAGCAGCTCACCGAGCAGCTCTCTGTCCCGACCGAACATCGCGGTGAGAAGGCGGCCGATGAACTCGCGGTCGAGGGTCACGGTTAGTCGTCAGTCGCGCGGGACGATCTCGACCATGCCCTTGCGCCACTCGGGCGGCTCGAACTCGGGCGCGAAGTACGTTTCCGCATGCCAGACCTTGTCGTCCTTCATGGTCAGGATCGACACGACCCACCAGTGTGCGCCGTCTGGATATGGCGCCCGCGTCACCGTGGTGAACCGATCCGGACCGGTTAGCGGCAGCACCGTGTAACCGGGGCTGATGGCCCACCGCTCCTCGTCGCCGAGGACCTTCGAGCTCGCCTCGTCGTAGCGCTCCCCTGGCAGCCCGCCCGGGTACTTCTCGAGCTGGAAGCGAAACGCCTCAAATCCGCGGAAGCGTTCGCCCGACTGGGGATAGTCCGCCACGTAATCAGGGTGAATCATCGTCTCGAGATTCGCGAAGTCCCTGTCGGCGATGGCGTTCATATAGCGCTTGAAGAACTCCTGTTTCGACTCAGGCATTCCTGGCTCCTGCAGCTCGAGATGGTTCGGCAGGCGTTGCGCCGACCGTGTTGGCGGTTGACAGACGGGCCGCCTCGCGCGGCGAGAACGATCGCACCAGCAAGAGGTTGATCGCGGCGTTCTGCTGCGCCAGCACTGTGTGCAGAACGGCCTTCCGCACAGGGACAGGCAGCTTGTCGTCTCGCTGGGCCTGGTCGTAGCCGGCGTGCGCCATATAGGCCTTGACGATTGTCTCCAGCTCGTCGGCGTGGAGCCAGGTCGCGAGCTCGGGCAGCAGCGAATCGAAGGACGACCGGCGCAACGGCTGGAATACGAGGTGCTGCTCTGCGACGTTGACGTCGATCGCGTTCATGGACAACTCGAAATAGACCGCGCGGGCCGCATTGCGCGACTGTCGCTCTGTCTGGCGACGCTGCATGTACAGGCCAACGCAAAGCCAGCCTGCAGCGCCGAAGAAGGCACCGATTGCCGCGGTCATCAGAGCGTCGATGTTCACGGGCACATCCTACTCACGCCCGCTCCGGACCACGAGTCAGGGTCACTCGGTCGCTGCCGCAACGACATCGCGCAGGTACAGGGCGAGCTGCACGATGTCCCCCGCATCATCCGCCGAGAGGCCGTTGGCGCCAGGTTGGCCGTGCCCGAAACGACCGAACTCGGTCAGGCGCTGAACGCGGCCATCGAGCGCGTCGCGAAGCAGCGCCGCATGCACGACCGGGATCGCAGTGTCGGTCACGCCGTGCAGCAGAAAGACGGGCACCGCGACCCGGTCGGCATATGTCGTCGGGGAAATGCCGGCTAGCTGCGCGCGCAGGCCCGGGCTGAGGGCGTCGACCGCCGCCTGGGAGGTTGGTCGGTCGCGCGCCGTGAACAGCTCGAACACGTGGGCGGCGTCGCCGCTGAATTGTTGCGCCCGATCGATGCCCGAGAAGCGCCCTGGGTCGTCACTCGCGACCACGGACTCCAGGACCGTGCGCAGCGCGTCGCGCTGCCCGTCGTCGGGGAGCGCCTGTAGCGCGAGCTCGAGCACGTCGTGGCGAATACCAACGTCGGGCTGCCAGTCCGCCACCGTGCCGTCCTCATTGAGCGTCGTCCGGCTCGCGACGTCGACGAGCAACCTGTCCGCGTCCGCATAGCCGCCGAACGAGGAGACGAAGTCGAGGTGACCGATGAGGCGCGGATCAGCCGCCGCGTCGAGAGCGATGCTCGCACCGGCGGAGAAGCCGGCGAGTCCCACGCGCTCGCCGTTGACCTCCGGTCGATCGGCGAGCGCCAGTGCGGCATCGGCGAGGTGGCCCGGCTCCTGGGGCGTGACGCGCAGCTCGCGCAGGGCGGTGGAATCAGGCACGCCAACGACGACGCCGGCGCGCGCGATCGTGGACGCGAGCCTGACGATGCTCGGATCATCGATCGGTGCGGGATGCACGCCGAGCGCCAGCACGACCGCCGGCAGCCTCGAGCCCGGACGGGAGTGAGCGGGCAGATATACGTCCATGCGGTCGGCAGGAGTGCCGTAGGTGACCGTCTCGCGCCGGGGCTCATCGGTCAGCACCGCCAGCGGGGAGGCACCCATGTCGAGCATCTCTGGCACGAGGGCCGCGGTGATCAGGGTCGTGCGCACGGGCGGCAGCTGCGCGACGAGCAACACGACGAGGAGGACGCTGACTGTGGCTATCGCCCAGCGTCGTATCCGTGAGGGTGACGAGAACGAGTGCGGCAAAGGTCTCCAGTCACGTCTGCGCGCTGACACGAGCGCGGCGTCGACGCACGTCCGTGGGCTTGGCGGGGCGCCGACCGCACGGGGAGGAAAGCATATGTGCAACTCGCGGTTTTGGCGCTGCGCTCGTCAGGATGATGCCAGTGGCCGCGGCGACAGTCGGAAGGCAGGACCGCGGCCGAGCCGCTCGGCTGGAGTCCCGTATTTCAGGATCAAGGCCGTGATCACCCTTGCGCGCTCATCGTTGGTCAGCTCGGTCGCCTCGTAGTCGGTCAGCGTCTCGCCGACAGTCGCCTTGCAGCGCGGATCGTGGCGCAGGTTGAGCGCCCAGTCGGCGCCTTCCTCGCCGGCCGCGACCAGCAGCGACCCATCGTCAGCGGCAATGAAGCCAACGGCAGATGTCACGCTACGGCCGCTCAATCGACCGCGTGTCTCGAGCAGGGCGACCTTGCCCCAGGCTGTCAGCTCGTCGCCGATCGGGTCGCGCGACACCATCCGGTCCGTCTGGCGCAGGTCCTGCTAGCGCGAGGACCCTCGCTGCCACGACTTGCCCTCGACCGCGACTGCGGGCGCGTAGACCATCTCGACCTTGCGCATCGCCGCGATGTCGCGCGCGCCCAGAGCGGCCATCGACTGGCGCAACGCTCCAACCAGGTTCTGCGTCCCGTCGGTAACGTCCGCGGGGCCGAAAAGGATCTTCTCGAGCGAACCGATCGTGCCGACATTGATCCGCGTGCCGCGCGGCAGTGTGGGTGACGGCGCGGCCATTCCCCAGTTGGTGCCCTTGCCGGGCGCTTCCGACGCGCGGGCGAGCGGCGATCCGAGCATGACCAGGTCGGCCCCTGCAGCGATCGCCTTGGCGATCTCGCCGCCGCGCCGGATCCCGCCGTCCGATACGACCGGGACGTAGCGACCGCTCTGATCGAAGTAGTCGTCGCGCGCGGCGGCGACGTCCGCGACTGCCGACACCTGGGGCACACCGATCCCGAGCACGTCGCGCGTGGTGCACGCGGCGCCTGGGCCGACGCCGACGAATACGGCCGCGGCGCCCTGGCGCATGAGCTCGATCGCCGCCTCGTACGAGGTCGTGTTGCCGACCGCTACCGGAATGGGCATGAAGCGGGTGAACTCGCTCAGCTCGAGAGCCTCATAGCCCGTGGCAATGTGACGTGCCGAGGAGACCTGCGACTGCACCAGGAATGCATCTGCCCCGTGCTCGGCGCAGAACGGCCCCAGCCGCCGCGCGGCAGCGGGCGTGGCCGCCACCACCGCCGGTGCGCCGGACGCGTGGATCTCCGCGAGGCGGCGTGCGATGAGCTCGTCCGAGACGGGCGTCTCATACGCCTCGGCCAGCGCGGCATGGATCTCGTCCGCCGGCGCCGCAGCGATCCGCTCGAGCATCGGAGTCGGATCGTCGAAGCGTGTCTGGAGTCCCTCGAGGTTGAGCACCGCGACGCCGCCCATGCCGGCCAGCACGCCGGCGAATGCCGGATCAACGACGGCGTCCATTGCCGCTGCAAGGATCGGGATCGAAAGTCGGAACCCGCAGAAATCGACGCCCGTGTCGACGTCGGCTGGATCGAGTGTCTCGGTGCCGGGCGCGAGCGAGACGTCGTCGAAGCCGTAGGTAGGACGCAGATTGTCGGTCTTCGACGGCCGGCGCAGGTCGCGCTCAGCCGGCAACTCGATTGTTTCGGCGGGTACGACGTTATCGACTGTCACGGCCGATCAGACCCTCCCACGGCGACTCCGCTCGACCTTCCGAGCGGCACTGGACAAGTCAGGGCAGTATACCGAGGTGAACGGCGTACCCACCCCCTCGATGGTCAGCCTTGACGACATCAAGATGGCCGCTGGCCGCATAGACGCGGTGGCGCTGAAGACGCCGCTCCTGCGCTTCCGAGACCTGGGCTGGGTCAAGCCCGAGAGTCTCCAGCCGACCGGTTCATTCAAGATTCGTGGCGCGTACAACACGCTCAGCCAGCTGTCGACCGAGCAGCGCGATAAAGGCGTCGTCGCCCACTCGAGCGGCAACCACGCCCAGGCGGTCGCGCGCGCAGCCCGGTTGCTCGGCATTCGCGCCGTCGTCGTGATGCCCGACAACGCGCCGCAGGTCAAGGTCGCCGGCGTCCGCGCCGACGGTGCCGAGATCGTCTTTGTGGGACCGCACAACGAGGAGCGCGTCCGTCGCGCGCACGAGATCGCGCATGATCAGGGTCTGGAGCTGGTGTCGTCGGCCAATGACGTGCGCGTCCTCGCCGGCCAGGGAACCATCGGACTCGAGATAGACGCGCAGGCAACCGAAGCCGGTATCTCGGGCCCGCTGGTGGTGCTGGCTCCGGTCGGGCTCGGCGGCCTGTCTGCCGGGATTGCCACCGCGCTGAAGGCATTGCGGCCGGACTCGGCCGTAGTCGCGGTCGAACCGGCCCTGGCTGCCGACACGCGCGATTCGTTGGCCGCGGGCCGTTTGACGCCGTGGCCCGGCGAGATGACCGGCCGCACGATCGCCGATGGACTGCGCGGCGAGGCGCCGGCGGAGATCCCGTTCGAGCACATGAAGCGGTTCGTGGATCGCGTGATCCTGGTCGAGGAAGACGAGATCGCCCGCGCAGTCGCCATCGCCGCGCGCGAGCTGCACCTCGTTCTCGAGCCGTCCGGTGCGGTCTCGCTAGCGGGACTCGCCTTTCACAGTGCGGAGCTGCCGCGCGGAGAGCCGATCGCGGTGCTGAGCGGCGGCAACCTTGACACGGGGCGCCTGGTCGAGTTCCTGAAGAGCAGCAGCTAGACCCTGATTCGCCCCCTCACCGGTACCGCGGCGCGTCTATCATCGGCGCCAATGGATCATTCCGATTCCCGCTTCACACTTCTCGAGGCAACCCGCATCATCGCTCGCGGCAGCGAGCTGGACGTGAAGCTCGACGCGTTGTGCGCCCACGTCCTGGGCGCGACCGGAGCCGTGGCCGCGGTCATATACCTGTTCGACCCGGTGGCCGAGCTCCTCGTACCGGCGGCGCAGGCGGGACTCGACGAAGACGCCCTCGCCGAGCACGGGCAGGTGTCCGCTGACGATCCCGAGGAGCTCGTCGCCAAGGCCGTGCGCGAGCGCCGCCAGATGACTGCGCAAGGAGCGGATGCGGCGCGCGCATTCAGCGGCCAGCACGTCGAGTGGCACAGCCTGACCGTGCTGCCGCTCGTCGCGGCTGACGAGTCGGGCGGCGAGACTTCGGAGGGAGCGCTCGTCGCCGCGTTCGAGAGCGCACCACCCGACGTGAACAGCCCCGAGGACACGCTCACCGCGCTCGCCGACCTGTGCGCGGTTGCCATCCGCCAGGCGCGTCTTGAGAACGCCCTCATGGAAAAGGCCGACTGGATCGGTCGGCTTGCCTCGACCGACGCGCTTACCGGGCTCGCCAACAAGGTGACCTTCGAGCGCATGCTCGAGCTGGAGATCGCGCGTGCGACCCGCCAGGAGACACAGCTCTCCGTGCTGCTCTTCGATGTCGACGGTTTCGCCGAGATCAACGAGCGCGGCGGCGCAGGCGCAGGCGACGAGGTGCTGCGTCACGTCGCCGCCACCCTCGCCGACCAGGTGCGGCTGATCGACACGGTTGCTCGCTTCGGTGCCGACGAGTTCGCCCTGATCGCTCCGGGCGGCGCCGGCCAGATCGCCGGCCGCCGCGTTCGTGACGCGCTCATGGACCGTGAGTCGGTTACCGGCCCAATCAGCATCAGCGTCGGTGCCGCGGTCTATCCGATCGACGGCGCTTCCATGGAGGAGCTTCTGGGCGCCGCGGATAGAGCGCTCAAGGAAGCGAAGCGGCGCGGCCGAGGATCCATCTTCGTCGCCAGCGGCACCTAGCTCTCGAACAGGTCCGCCACGGCCGACCAGACCTCGCCTGCCACTTTCTCCGGCACGTCCGAACCGTCCACCACCCGCCAGCGCTCGGGATCATCCGCGGCCAGTCGTCGGTAGCCATCGCGCACGCGCTCGTGGAAGGTGGCGCCGTGCTCTTCGGAATCCGTTTCGAAGCGCGTCAAATCTGCGCTGGAGCCGCGCTCGCGACGCTCAAGCCCGGCGGCTATCGGGAGATCTACCAGGACGGTCCTGTGCGGTGTGATGTCGCCGATCGCGATCTTCTTCAGATCGCGCAGGCGCGCCTGCGCCACGCCCCCGCCGTAGCCCTGATAGGCGAGGGTCGAATCCGAGAAGCGGTCGCACACAACGACCGCGCCGCGCTCGAGCGCCGGCTGGATCACCTCTGACAGCTGGCGCGCGCGGGCCGCGTTGAACAGCAGCGCGTCGCTGAGCGCGTCGTGCGATCCAGCCGGCGCGTACATCAACACGTCCCGAATCCGCTCGCCGAGCGCAGTGCCGCCCGGTTCCCGGGTTTGCACCACCTCGCGGCCAGACCCGCGGATACGCTCGGCGAGAAGACGCGCCTGGGTGCTCTTGCCGGCCCCGTCGGGCCCCTCGAGAGTGATGAAGACGCCGCGCACGCGGTCGGACTCGGCCATTGCGGCCAGTCTATGGAGTGCGCGTCGGGAAGGCGTCGTCGCGCTGCTGACGGCGGGACTGGCTATCGGCCCGCCACGTTCGGTCCTCTCGGCCCTTGAGCGCGTGCGCACCGGCTCGTAGTTTGATCGTGGCGGGATCGGCGCCCGCTGATCTCGTCGTGTTCCACGACGCGGCGCGCCTCCCCTGGAGGTGTCGTCATGCGGCGCCCATCTGTTCCCCATCTGCTGTGGCGCCTGATGGTGGCCGCGGCGGCTGCGAGTCTCGCACTGCTCATCGTCATCACGCCAGCGTCGGCCGCTGGCGGCCCAAAGCTGGTCAAGGACATCAACCCAACCGGAAGCTCATTCCCGACCAGCCTGACCCAGGTCGGCAGCACGCTCTTCTTCGCCGCCAACGATGGCGTCCATGGCGTGGAGCTGTGGAAGAGCGACGGGACGGCCGCCGGCACCAAGATGGTCAAGGACATTCACCCGGGGTCGAAGAGCTCATGGCCGGAGAACCTGGTCAACGTCAACGGCACGCTCTTCTTCTTCGCCGACGACGGCGTACACGGCAACGAGCTGTGGAAGAGCAACGGCACCGCCGCCGGGACCAAGATGGTCAAGGACATCCACCCGGGCCCAAAGGGACAGTTCGGCGGCAACAGCACGCAGGTGTACGGACCACCGGTCGTGGTCGGCAGTCGGATCTTCTTCATCGTCGAGGTGGGTGACTACGGGACTGCGCCGTGTACGTCAGCGATGGCACCGAAAGCGGTACGTACGCGCCCGCCGCGGACAATGCCATCGAACCAGTTCTTCCCGCCCGAGTACGGCAGCAGGGCACGGCCGGCGGTCAGCTACTACTTCGTCACCCTCGAGCCGACCGATGCGGTAAGGGGCATCGAGCACCTGTGGGTCTCCGACGGCACGGCCGCCGGAACGCACCGTCAGGCCGGTTCGCCGACAGCCAAGCGGATGAGCATCCTCCCGGTCAACGGCAGCGAAGCTCTACTTCTACACCGATCGCCTTTGGCGCACCGATGGCACCAAGGCGGGCACGAAGGCGTTGACCAAGGCGCGGCAAGCCGCCCGTCACGCCAGAAACCTCGATGCACATGGGCAAATGGCTGTACTTCGGCGAGAGCGGCATGCTCGGCTCGCTGTGGAAGACAACGGCACGCCGAACGGAACGAAGCAGATATCGGGCGGGGCGGTGGCAGACCTGGTCAATGCGGCGGGCTCGTCTATTGGTCAAGTCACGGATACCTGGAAGTGAGCGACGGCACGGGTGCCGGCATGCGCGATCTGGCACTGGTCGGGACATGGCCGCTGCCGCTCGTTGCCGTCAACGGCGGGGTGTGCTTCGTGGCTCAGGACTACGACGCCGGGACAGCACAGCTCTGGGTTAGCAACGGAACCACGGCGGGAACGCACCCGATCGCGTCCTTCCTCAGTTCGCCAGCCACCGAGCAGCTCGGCGCGGCCGTCGGCAACAAGTTCTTCTTTGCAGCCGACGACGGTGTCCACGGCGTAGAGCTGTGGAGCTACACGCCTTAGGTGCGTGCGGCGATCAGCCGCGCTGGGCGCGGGCGCCGTCGGGGTAGAGGCGAACTCGCCGGTAGGGCTCGCGCCCGCGCGACTGCGACACGAGGTTGGCGCGCTCGGCCATCTGGTGCTGGAGTCGCCGGATGTAGGCGTTCTGGGGCGAGAGCTCGACCGGCTGTGACTGGGTGTGGACCAGGCCGATCGCCTCTTCGACCTCGCGCAGGGCCAGCTCGCGCGGGTCTGCCTCAAGGGCGAAGATCGACGTCAATGCCGATTGGACCTGGATCAAAGTGTTCGACTTGAGCACGAACATGGGCAGGCCGCGTTCTTCAGCCTCGCGCAGCGCGGGCGGCTTCTGCTTGAAGTAGTTGCGCAACGTGATGACCACGTCGGCCTCGTCCGGCTCGCGTACGAGCGTGACCGGCAGCTGCAGCTCTCGGACGGCTTGTTCGAGCCGCTTGCTGCTGATCCCGAACCCGAGAACGTTGAGATTTGGCAGCGACGCTTCGCCCGGTGCAGGCAGAGGCGTCAAGTGACGCTCGCCCGCCAACTCCTCGTACGCGTACCGAATCTGTCCAAGGCGCGCAGGCTCGGCAGCTGCTGCTCGGTCCCCTCTTCGTCGTCGAAGGCTTCCGCGCGCAACTGGTTGATCGCCCGTGCAGCGGAGTCGCGCCACTCCTTCTGGCGCTGGAACTCGCGCAGGTCACGGGCTCGTGGCTCGGGTACGGCGGGTGCCGCGTTCGAGCGGACCTCGATCAGCTAGCTCTTCGGTCTGGAACGCTTCCGGCGGTCGTTGATCGTCCTCCCACGGCGCCGGCGATCCGCCGGCGCCCGCGGTGCGCGACGTCCGACCACGACGCCAACCTCCGGTCGCGCCGGGTCGGTAGCCGGGCCTGGAGCCACGTTCGGGTTGCTGCAGCCCGAACTCGGTCGTGAATGACGTGGGTGATGATCGTGTGCCGGGGCGCCAGCCGGGCTCTGCCCGAAAGGTGCTGCCGCCGGCGCCAACGAGGCCGCCGAAGCGCTCCCCGGGCATCTGCGACTCTGAGGGCCCGGGCGGGGCCGTGACTGTGAGCGCTGGACCGCGCCGGACTCGTCGCGCGAGCGCAGCTCCGGTGCGATCGGGTCGCCGCGGAGCATGGCGTCGACCGTGTCGGCCACGTCGGGATGGACCGTCACGCGGTCGCGCGACTGGATCTCGACAACAACATCGAACGTAGGCGGGGCCTTGCGCTCCAGGACGCTCTTCTGCGAGCGGCGCCGGCGCGCCTCCTCGTCGCCAAGTGTCACGCTCTGGATGCCACCTATCAGGTCGCTCAGCGTGGGGTTGAGCATCAGGTTGTCGAGGTTGTTGCCGTGCGCGGTGCCGATCAGCTGCACGCCACGCTCGGCGATCGTGCGCGCCGCGGCGGCCTCCAGCTCCGTGCCGATCTCGTCGATGACGATGACCTGGGGCATGTGGTTCTCGACGGCTTCGATCATCACGCCGTGCTGCTGCGCGGGCGTGCGCACCTGCATCCGGCGCGCGCGGCCGATGCCCGGGTGCGGGATGTCGCCGTCGCCGGCGATCTCGTTCGAGGTGTCGACCACGACGACGCGCTTGTCGAGCTCGTCGGCGAGCACGCGCGCGGCTTCCCGGAGCATCGTCGTCTTGCCGATGCCGGGCCGGCCCATGATCAGGACGCTCTTGCCCGACTCGACCAGGTCCTTGATGATCTCGATCGTGCCGAACACCGCGCGGCCGATGCGCGCGGTCAGGCCGACGATCTTGCCGCTGCGGTTCCGGATGGCGGAAATGCGGTGCAGCGTGCGCTCGATGCCGGCGCGGTTGTCCTCGCCGAACGAGCCGATGTGGTCGATGACGTACTGGATGTCCTCGTCGGTCACCTCGCGTTCGAGGAGCACCTCTTCGCCGCCGGCGCCGAAGCGCGCCTCCGGCCGGCCGGCCGAGGTCCATGACCACCTCGATCACGTCGCGCTCCGCGGGAATCGCGCGGATACGCTCCGCGATCTGGGGCGGCAGCGCTATCAGCAGTGCCTCCAGGTCGCGCGGGCTGTCATCGAATTGGTGGGTGGTCATGGTGCTCATGTTGCCCTTGTTCTCGAAATCAGGTCAGCGCAGGACGGCCGGAACCAGCGCTGGCTTCTTTACACGCTCGGCAACCTCCTTCATCAGCAGCGAGACGCTGGCCGCGTCGGCAAAGCCCTGCTCCTCGAAACGCCGGTCGAGCGGCGACTCATAGGTACGCACGGCGCTGACCACGCCTTGTTCGTCACTCGATCCGGCGCGCTGCAGGCGAGCGGTCAGATCCGACCAGCGTGACGTGGTGCGCTCAGCGATGATCGACAGGCCAAAGGCGATGAGCATCGGACGGATCATGGTCGGGAAGCGCGATGACACGAATGTAGTGCGGTTGATCGGCCTTCGAGACGCCGATCTGGCACAGGGCGAGCAGCTCCCCGCCCGACTTGTTCGCCGGGACGCTCCTGAACGAAGGCTTCGACGTCGGCGAAACGAAGGATGGGCGTCAGCGCCGAGCGGGGCACGCGCCAGTGATTGCCCTGCCGTTCCCAATCGTGCTGGCGGTAGTCCTCGAGTCGAGCGACCGGCATGGGCGTCGCCCGTCGGTAAAGCCGGTCGAGCGCGAGCGCGTCGAGCGGTACCGCCGGATCGGATGCCCTGAGCCTGCGCCGCCTCGAGCGTCACACTGGCGACCGCCGGCTTGTCCGGCGCCCGGTAGAGCAGAGTCTCCTCGCCGTAGCGCATGAAGCCGGCCTGCATGAACAGCTCGACGTTGTCGCCGTCATCGGCGCAAGCGACATGGAAGCGGATGCCGCCGCGCTTGCTGGCGTCTCTCAGCAGTCGTTGGATCAGCCGGTAGCGGACGTCGCCGGCGAGACCTTCGTCGATTGCGTCGAGCTCGACGATCGTCCATTCGTCACGCAAGCTCTCGTGCTCGACGCGCGCCAACCCTCGTACATGCCCACGCTCCTCGTAGACGAAGAGCAGGTCGCCCGGCAGCAGTGCGCTGAGCGGCAGGCGGAAGAGCGTGAACACACCGACCTGGGCCGAGCCGACCGGCAGTCCCGAGTGTCTGTACTCGCGCGTCGCCACCGTTGCCCATGTGCGACTGGCGCGATAGCTCGCCAAGTGCGGCGAGGTCCGTGAGGCGTGCTGCGCGAACCCGCCCCGCCACCCTCTGACTGCTCGGCCGGGGGGTCGTGATCACCCGACGGCCCGCCTGACCGGATGAGGGCGCCGGCCGCTGCCCTCGCCGGGCTCTGCGAACTCGGCCGCCATCGTGGCGAGCAGGCTATGGAATCTCGTCTCTCCGGCAAGCTCGGGATGAAAGGCCGTGGCCAGGACGTTGCCCTGGCGAACGGCCACGACGGTGCCGTCGTCGAGCGTTGCGAGCACATCCACCTCAGGCGCCACGCGCTCGACGACGGGAGCGCGGATGAAGACCGCGTGCACCGGACGGTCGCCGAGGATGGGCACTGACAGCTCCGACTCGAAGCTTTCCAGCTGTCGCCCGAAGGCGTTGCGTTTGACCGAGATGTCCAGCAGCGCGAAGACCGGCGCGTCGCCGTCGGTGATCTCTTTCGAGAGCAGGATCATGCCTGCGCACGTGCCGAAGATCGGCGCCCCCTGCTCGCGCCAGGTCAAGGATCGGTTGGCGCAGGTCCCAGGTGTCGATCAGCTTGCGCATGGCCGTGCTCTCGCCACCCGGGATGATCAGGCCAGCAATGCCCTCGAGATCGCCGGGTAGGCGAACGGCAACAGCCTCGACCCCGAGCTGGCGCAGAATCGCGATGTGCTCGTCGAACGCCCCCTGGACGGCAAGCACGCCGATCCGGACTGGGCTTGACGAAGTTCGTGGGTCGCGAGGGTGCGTCATGGCGTCAGTCTCGGCCGTCAGTGCCGGCAGCGTGTGGCTTGGCGGATTGTGGCTACCAGCCGCGTACCGCCAACCGCTCGCTTTCGGGCATGGTCCGGACCTCCAGGCCCGGCATTGGGGACCCGAGACCTTTCGAGACCTCGGCGATGATCTGCGCGTTGTCGAAATGCGTGGTCGCCTGGACGATCGCCCGCGCCGTTCGCGCCGGGTCTTCACTCTTGAAGATGCCGCTGCCGACGAAGACTCCCTCCGCGCCCAGCTGCATGGCGAGTGCCGCGTCTGCGGGCGTGGCGATGCCTCCGGCGACGAAGTTCACAACCGGCAGCTTGCCGTTCGCGGCCACATCGCGGACGAGCTCGTACGGCGCCTGTAGGTCCTTGGCCGCGACGAACAGCTCGTCCTCGCGCATGCCCTGCAGCTCGCGAATGCCCGACCACAGCGCGCGGATGTGGCGCACCGCCTCGACGATATTGCCTGTGCCGGCCTCACCCTTGGTGCGGATCATGGCCGCGCCCTCGTTAATCCGTCGGAGCGCCTCGCCAAGATCGCGGCAGCCGCACACGAACGGGACCTTGAACGCGTGCTTGTCGATGTGGTTCAGCTCATCGGCCGGGGTGAGGACCTCCGACTCGTCGATGTAGTCGACCCCGAGCGCCTCGAGCACCTGCGCCTCGACGAAGTGGCCGATGCGCGCCTTGGCCATGACCGGGATCGTGACCGCGTCCATGATCTGGGTGATCAGCAGCGGATCGCTCATGCGCGCGACGCCACCCATGGCGCGAATGTCCGACGGGACGCGCTCGAGCGCCATCACGGCGACCGCGCCGGCATCCTCGGCGATCTTGGCATGCTCGGCCGTGACGACGTCCATGATCACGCCGCCCTTGAGCATCTGGGCCAGGCCCTTCTTGGTCGTCCAGGTCGACTTTTCTTCGGTCACGCTCGGTGTCTGGAACCTCTCGTTGGGACGCGCTCGCGCGGTGGGTCGCGCCGCTGCCGCGAATTATCTCACCCGCGCGCCCCGCACTCGATCTGGCGTGCGCTCACACGTCCTTCATGCGCCGGCCGTGTGACCGGTCCACTGAACGCCCGCCTGGCATCGACTGACCGGCGCTCAACCGAGTTTCGATCCGCCTGACGCATGCAGGGTGCGCTGAAGGCCCGAATTTGCCGCCTTGCTGCCCTTGGCCGGATGAGTCATACGCCACACGCATATGTCGAGGCGAGTCGAGGCGACAAGGGGCAATATCGTGGTAGCCCACTTGCCGCACCGAGGAGCAACCCGTGACCGCCGCGCCGCCAGGCTTGACTGATATCTACGCCGGCTGGACCGCACACCAGGCTAAGTTCGTGGAGGTTCTGGGCAGCCTTGATGACGCGCAACTCGCGCTGCGGCCGGGGCTCGAACGACAGCATTGGGCGATATGGCAGCTCGCGAGCAACATGTGCGGCGGCCGCGCGTACTGGTTCCATTGGGTCCTGGGCGAAGGTTCGGCCGCGATCAGTGACATGTTTCGGGTTTCCAGCACGACGGTGCCCGGACTGCCTCTGAGCGACGCCGGCTGGGAGGACGACGAGACTCATCCACGCAGCGCGGTCGAGCTGGTCACAGCCTTCGAGGCGACGTGGGAGCTCGTCCAGGACTGCCTCGGGCGCTGGAGCGCGGAGGACCTCGAGGTGGTGCTCCCGGCGAAAGCCGGCTCCTACCCAACCGTAAAACGCGGATGGGTCATCTGGCACGTTCTCGAACACGAGCTCCAGCACGGCACCGAGATCGCGCTCATCCTGCGCAGCAACGGACTGCCCACGTTCGAGCTCTGACTACACTCGGCGACGATGGCGATCCTGACGACGCGCGTCGACCCAAGCAGCGACGAGGCGCGCTCGAATGCGAGGCAGATGCGCGCGCTCGTCGCGGAGTTGCGCGACAAGACGGCTTTGGTCAGCGCGCGCGGCGCAGCCGGCGATGAGCGCAGCATCGCGCGTCACCGCGAGCGTGGGAAGCTGCCCGTCCGTGAGCGCATCGAGCACCTGATCGACCCGGGGTCCGCGTTCCTGGAGATGTCCCCGCTCGCGGCGATCGGCATGTACGACGACGACGCGCCCGGTGCGGGCATGGTCACCGGCATTGCCAGGGTGGCCGGCACTGATGTGGTCATCGTCGCCAACGACGCCACGGTGAAGGGTGGCACGTACTACCCGATGACGGTCAAGAAGCATCTCCGCGCGCAGGAGATCGCGCTCCAGAACCGACTGCCATGCATCTACCTCGTCGACAGCGGCGGCGCGTTCCTTCCGCTTCAGGACGACGTCTTCCCCGATCGCGAGCACTTCGGCCGCATCTTCTACAACCAGGCGCGCATGTCGGCCGTCGGGATCCCGCAGGTGGCGCTGGTCATGGGCTCGTCGACGGCCGGTGGCGCGTACGTACCGGCCATGAGCGACGAGACGGTCATCGTCCGCGGCACGGGCACGATCTTCCTGGGCGGGCCACCTCTGGTCAAGGCCGCGACCGGCGAGGAAGTTACTGCCGAGGAGCTCGGCGGGGCGAGCGTCCACGCACGAATCAGCGGCGTGGCCGACCACGAGGCGCTCGATGACGAGCACGCGCTGGCAATCGGGCGCGAGATCATCGCCAGCCTCAATTGGCGCAAGCCCGAGTCGCCATGGGATCGACTTCCCGCACGATCTCCACAGATCGCAACGCCCGATCCTGATGTCACAGGCAGCGATGATCCGCACGGCATGTACGGCGCAGTGAGCGCGGACCTGCGCAAGGGGTACGACGTCCACGAGGTGATCGGTCGACTCGTGGATGGCTCCGAGTTCCACGAGTTCAAGGCTGGCTACGGCGAGACGCTCGTGTGCGGCTTCGGCCATCTCGATGGCTACCCGGTGGGCATCATGGCCAACAACGGCGTGCTCTTCTCGCAGTCGGCGCTGAAAGGCGCGCACTTCATTGAGCTCGCCTGTCAGCGCAAGATCCCGCTCGTCTTCCTGCAGAACATCACTGGCTTCATGGTCGGGCGTGAGTACGAGAGCGGTGGCATCGCCAAGGATGGGGCGAAGCTGGTTACCGCGGTGGCGTGCGCCGAGGTGCCCAAGTTCACGGTCATCATCGGCGGCTCGTTCGGCGCCGGGAACTACGGCATGGCCGGTCGCGCGTACGGCAGCCGCGGCCTGTGGATGTGGCCCAACGCGCGCATCAGCGTCATGGGCGGCGACCAGGCGGCGATGGTCCTGTCCATGGTCGGCACGTTCAAGAGCGACAAGGAGCGCGACGCGTACCGGGCCGAGATCCGCGCGAAGTACGAGCGCGAGGGCAATCCCTACTACTCCACCGCGCGACTGTGGGACGACGGCGTGATCGACCCCGCCCAGACGCGCGACGTGCTCGCCATTGCCCTCGCGGCGTCGCTCAACGCGCCAATTCAGGAGACGAGGTTCGGCGTCTTCCGGATGTAGCGATCCAGCCACGCAGCGGGCCACATCTTCGGGCGCGACGTGAGAAGGTGTCGTCATGCAATTCATCAGGCAGGGACAGCGCGTCCAGCTCGGCTTCGCGAGCGGCGAGCACTTCGCCGAGCCGATGGTGGAGTGGCTCAGGAACGAGCGCATCGGCTATGCCACCCTGACCGGGCTCGGCGCCGTCCGTCGCGCCACGGTCAGCTATTGGAACGCCGACACGAAGCAGTACGAAACCCATCAGCTCGATGAGCAGATGGAGGTCGTGTCTCTGATCGGCAACGTGACGCTGCGCGACAACGAGCCCTTCGTTCACGCGCACATCGGGCTTGGACGGAGCGACCTGTCCGTCGTCGGCGGACATCTGAACGATCTCGAGATCCATCCCACGCTCGAGATCTGGCTGCTGCCGGGGGACACGCCGGTCCGCCGCACCCTGGACGAGTCATGCGGCCTCTACCTGATGCAGCTTCCGGAGCAGGGGTGAACACACCGGCCACCGGCCGCATCGTGCAGGTCAGCGTCTCGCAGGGCGGCGTGCCCAAGCTCCCCGTCGAGCGAGCGTTCGTGGGCCACTTCGGACTTGAAGGCGACCGGCACAGCGAGGAGACGGTGCACGGTGGGCCACATCGCGCAGTGTGTTTGATGGCCATCGAAGCAATCGAGCGCATGCAGTCGGAGGGTCATCCGATCGACATGGGCACGGCCGGTGAAAACCTGACCACCGCGGGCATCGAGTGGTCGCTCCTGCCGGTCGGCACGATCATCCGCGTCGGCGACGAGGTCGAGCTTGAGCTCGCCTCCTCGACGACACCGTGCACGACACAGGTGGGCAACTTCCGCGATGGCAACTTCAACCGCATGAACATCCAGCTGCATCCGTCCGATTCGCGCATGTACGCGCGCGTGCGCCGCGAAGGCAGCGTCGCGCCGGGCGATGAGGTCACGGTCGAGCCGGCCGCTCCCGACTCGCGCGCGGCCGACGAGCTGCTCCTCGCCCGACTCGACCGAGCAGAGGGCAAGTCGAGCCTCGCTGCGTGGAACGCGGCGCGCGAGGCCGGCTACGAGATCGACATCGTCGACGACGGAGAGCTGGTCATGAGCGCGGCCCCGGAGATTCCCGGTCCTGCCTTCAACCAGGCATCGGGCCTGGCCAGGTTGCCCAACCTGATCTCGCGTGCGACCGACTTCTACGACGGCCACGGCACGACCGGCCACGTTTGGCTGGAAGAGCCGCCGCCGTGGGTCGGCGAAGTGAGCCTGACCCTCGACTTCCTCGCTGCCGATCCACAGCTGGTTGCCGATGCCCCGGCGCCCGAGGGCGTCGTCATCAGGCGCGTCGGCACCGACGATGCCGCGCTGTACACGAGCGTGTCTTCGGGCAACGCCACTGCCGGCGGCGTGACGCGTCCGGGTGTGAACCCGTGGCCTGAGGTGTACGCACTCATGGCGCGCCACCACTCACGCCATCTGTTCATTGCCGAGATCGACGGACGGCCCGTCGCCAATGCTTCGCTCCACGTCTCGTCCAGGACCGGCTACCTGCGCGGCGCCCTGGTCGCGCCCGATGCTCGAGGCCGCGGCATCCAGCGCGCGCTGATCGCCGCCCGCGCACGGGCCGCGATCGAGGCCGGCTGCGACCTGGTCGGTGCCACGGCCAAGCCCGGCGATGTCTCGGCACGCAACCTTGAGCGGATGGGCATGCGCCGCATAGGCCAGCGCCTGAGCTACGTCTACATCCCCCGCACGAGCGGCACGAGCGCTACGGACTAAGGTCAAGCGGCGTCGAGCAGCTCCCAGCCTCTTTCGAGCGCGACCTGCTGCAGGCCCTTGTCGGGCGCAACCGCGACCGGATGGTCAGCCATCTCAAGCATCGGTATGTCGGCCGCGGTGTCGCCAAAGGCGACCAGCACCGGAGCGTCGCCGATACGCTCGCGAACGGCGCTGGCCTTCAGCCGACCGGTCGGAACGGCATCTGCCAGTCGACCGGTAGCCACACCTTCGCGAACTTCGAGCGGTGTGCCCATGGCGATGTCTGCGCCAACCCGTGCCGCAAACGCCTGGGCAACGGGCAGATAGGCGCCGCTCGCGAGGACAACAGTCACAGCCGAATCGGATCTGCGTGCATTGGCGATGGCGACACCCAGGGCGTCGATCGCTGCGGATCGTCGCGCGGGCCAGAGGTGCTGGTCCACGACCCAATCACCCATCGCCCGCAGACGCTCCTCGCTCACGCCGCGCAACAGCCGAGCGTGGTTGCGCAGCCAACGCGCACGAAATGCCTCCTTGTCGTAGATCCCACTCCGGGCCAGTGCGATGAACGGCATCTGGGTCAGCACGAAGCGTCGCGCTGCGCGTGACGGATGGTTGGCCTCTACCCAGGCCTGGACGCCGCGCCAGGTCTCGGCTGTCGACAGAGTGCCGTCCATGTCGCTGACGATCGCACCAGACACGCACCGATCTTCGGTGACGCTTACCCGCGCCGTCCAGTGGTTGCTTTCGCTACGAGTCAGCGGCGCGATACTTGTCCCGTGACCGAGAGCGAAATGATGCGCGTGGAACGCAGCGGACCGAACGGCGCTGTCGCGCGGGTAACGCTCAACCGGCCGGACGTGCACAACGCATTCAACGCAGCGCTCATCGGCGACCTGCGCCGAGTGTTCCTCCGTTTCGCGGATGAGCCGCCCGACGCCCTGCGTGCCGTTGTCCTGAGCGGCTCCGGCCCGTCGTTCTGCGCGGGTGCGGACGTCAGCTGGATGCGCGCCAGCCTGGGGCTCACACGCGATCAGAACGAGCAGGATGCAATGGTCATGGCCGAGATGTTCGATGCCATCGATCGTTGTCCCGCTCCTGTGATTGCCCGGGTTCACGGCGCGGCACTCGGCGGCGGGATGGGCCTGTGCGCGGTGTCGGACCTGGTCGTTGCAGAAGCCGGCGCGAAATTCGGTTTCACCGAGACGCGGCTGGGCATACTGCCGGCCGTCATCGCGCCGTTCGTGATTGCCAAGATCGGCGAGACGCACGCTCGCGCGCTCTTTCCGAGCGGTCGCCGGTTCGACGCGACGCGCGCGCTGCGCATAGGCCTGGTCCACGAAGTCGTCGAAGGTGACGAGGCTTTGGGCGCCGCGGTCGAGGTCGCCCTGTCCGACCTTCTTGCGGCAGGACCGACCGCGGCCCGCGCTGCCAAGTCCATCGTGCGCGAAGTTCGCGGCCTTCCCCATGAGTCGACGCGCTGGCACACAGCGAGGAGAATCGCGAGCCAGCGCGCCAGCGACGAGGGACAGGAGGGTCTGCGTGCCTTCCTGGAGAAGCGCGAGCCCGCATGGCGGAAAGGAGCCGATCAGGGCTGACCTCCGGCCGAGACGATCGGTCACCTGTCGATAAAGGCGCTGCGCCAGGTCAATCGTTTGACATCGAACGCGACAAACGCGACATTCGACGTGCCGTGGGAGAACCTGTAGGGCCGAGCGAGGCTGGACGAAGGTTGGGCGTGAGCACGCGCACGGTCCAGCGCTGGCTGCGCGAAGGTCGTATTCCGGCCGTCCAGATCGGCTCTCGCGTCAAGGTGGACACATCGGCGTTCGACTCGGTGGCTACGTCGTCGGCTCGCAGGCAGATCAGGCGCCTGCTCGTCGCCAATCGCGGCGAGCTTGTCGTGCGCATCGCCCGCACATGCCGAGCCATGGGCATCGCCACTCTCGCCCTCGTACCGGAAGATCAGGCCCGTGCGTGGTGGACGTCCGCGGCCGACGAGATGGTCCCGCTTCGTGGCTCATACCTGGACATGGACGCTGTGCTGGCGGCGGCGCGCGCGGCCGAGGCAGATGCCATTCATCCTGGCTACGGGTTCCTCGCGGAGAACGCCGACTTTGCTGAAGCGGTCATCGCCGCCGGCATCGCCTGGGTCGGCCCGTCGCCATCGGCCATGCGCGCGCTGGGCGACAAGGCCGCGGCGCGACACCTGGCCGCGAAGATCGGCGTTCCGGTTCTCGCGGGCTACGACGGCACAGACCAGTCGGACGCGAAGCTGCTGCGCGAGGCGCGCAGGATCGGCTTTCCGGTGCTCATCAAGCCGAGCGCGGGTGGCGGCGGCAAGGGCATGCATGTCGTGGAGCGCCCGCGAGATTTCGACGACACCGTGGCGCGGGCGAGGCGCGAGGCCGCCGGGGCATTCGGCGACGATCGGCTCATCCTCGAGCGTTACCTGCCCCGGCCGCGGCACATCGAGATCCAGATCATCGCCGACGCGCATGGCAACGTAGTCCACCTCGGCGAGCGCGAGTGCTCGCTCCAGCGCCGGCACCAGAAGGTCATCGAAGAGGCGCCATCTCCGGTCGTCGGCTCCCGTTTGCGCAAGCGCCTCGGAGAGGCGGCGATCGGCCTCGCCCGCGCGGCGGGCTACACCGGTGCTGGCACCGCGGAGTTCCTGCTCGCCGAAGACGGCACGTTCTACTTTCTCGAGTTGAATGCGCGGCTCCAGGTTGAGCATCCCGTCACGGAAGCCGTAACCGGGCGGGACCTGGTCGCCGATCAGCTGCGCATCGCGTCGGGCGAAGAGCTTGGATTCGGGCAGCGAGATGTCTCGCTGACCGGCCACGCGGTAGAAGCCCGGCTGTATGCCGAGGATCCCTGGCACGACTTCGTGCCGGCCACGGGTGACGTGATCGACGCGCGCTGGCCCGTGCGCGAAGGCCTGCGCGTCGACGCCGGCGTCGCGCGCGGCGACGTGATCGGAACGCGCTACGACCCGCTGCTGGCCAAGCTCATCGCGTCCGGCGCCGACCGCCACCAGGCACTGGCGCGCCTGAGCGCCCTCCTCGACGACTCGACGGTTCTTGGCGTGACCACCAACCGCGGCTTCCTGAGCTGGCTGGCCACGGACGATGCCGTCCGCGCCGGAAAAATGTGGACGACGTTCATCGACGAGCGCTGGCCGGAGATCGCGGCCCGGGCAGAGGAGATCCCGGCAGTGGCGTGGTCCGCGGCCGCAGCCGCGCTGTCGCACGTGGCGAGCCCAGCTTCCGGTGCGCCTGAACCGGGCTTCCGCCTCAACGCTGCAGCGCGGTTGCGCGTCACGATCGGCGCAGAGACGCGCAGCATTGATGCCCCTGACAGCATCGCAGTTCCGTGGGCTCGGTCCGACCAGGGGGTTGTGCTCGATGTGGATGGCCGCTCGCTCGGCGCGCAGCTTGCCGAACCACCGACGGTCGAGGCAGCCCTGCGCGGTGCGATGCACGAAGGGGCGATCGCGGAGACGATCAGCGCACCAATGCCGGGAACGGTCATTGCCGTGCCCGTGCACGAGGGCGAGGCCGTCGAACTCGGCCAGGTGCTCGTCGTGCTCGAGGCGATGAAGATGGAGAACGCCGTGCATGCCCCTACCGCTGGCCGTGTCGGGCGCGTCCTGGTCACACCGGGTCAGCAGGTCCAGCGCACGGAAACCCTGATCGAGCTGGATTAGCCTTCAGCAATGACGGACCTTCCGCTGCGCGTGCGTATCTACGAGGTCGGCGCGCGCGACGGTCTCCAGAACGAGGCTCTGCCCCTCTCGACCGCCACCAAGCTCGAGTACATCCGCCTCCTTGTCGCAGCAGGTTTGACGGAGATCGAAGCGACGAGCTTCGTGTCGCCCAAGGCGATTCCGCAGCTGGCCGACGCAGACGCGCTGATGGCGGCTCTGCCTCGTGATGGCAACGTGCGCTATCCCGTGCTCGTGCCCAACGAGCGGGGCATGGAGCGGGCCGTCGCGGCGGGTGCGGATGCTCTCGCGGTGTTCACCGCTGCGAGCGACGCGTTCACGAGCCGCAACATTGGCATGACCGTCGACGAGTCGCTGGCGGCATTCAAGCCGGTGCTCGATCGCGCCACGGACCTCGGCTGGTGGAAGCGCGCGTACGTGTCGACGGCATTCGGCTGCCCCTTCACCGGCAAGGTCGCGGTGGGAAGAGTCGTACAGGTAAGTCGCGAGCTGCTCGAGCTGGGCGCAGACGAGATCTGTCTTGGCGACACGATCGGCGTTGGCGTTCCGAGCCAGGTCCACGAGCTGACCTACGCCATGACTGAGGCCGGCATCACGCTCGACCGCCTCGCCTATCACTTTCACGACACGCGCGGAACGGCGCTGGCAAACGTCGTCGCCGGCCTTGAGGATGGCGTGACCTGTTTCGACGCGTCGACCGGTGGCACGGGCGGTTGCCCTTACGCGCCGGGCGCGGCTGGAAATCTGGCCACGGAGGATCTTGTCTACATGCTCGACGGCATGGGCATCGATCATGGCGTCCAGCTGGCACGGATCCTGGAGGCCGCACGCTACGTCGCCGCGGCGCTGGGACGACCTCTGGCCAGCAAGGTTGGCCAGGCCGGCGGCTGGGATCAGACCAGGGGCGCGCGAACCGGGATCTAGTCGGCCTGGGCGGCTGCCTCGCCCTCGACAATGGCCGCGCTGACCGTAGCGCGGACTGCGGCATCGTCCGGTCCGAGCAGGATCATCGCGTTATCGCGCACGACCCACGCGGCGTTGTCGACTCCGCCGGGTATCGAGACGCATCGGTTCGACGCATCGAATGGCGTCATTGCCGCGGCCGACGTACGCAGGTCGAACGAGGCCGAGAGAAGTTCGCTGACGTCTGGATAGACGACGACCAATCGAATCGGCAGGCTCGGCGAAAGCGCCCGCGGCACGTCGGCCCGCGAGGCGAGGTAGGACTGCATGGGCCACGTGACGGGACACGAGGAGGCCTCTTCAAACGCCCGGAAATCGAGCGCGGGGAAGCGCATGGCCAGCGCTTCGAGCAGGGCATCTGCCGAGACCGGCCCGGTGGCGGTCTGCTCGTCGCCCTCCCACAGCGCGCTGCCGACGTCCAGCATCGGCAGGCAGGCGTCGAACGCACTGAAGGTGCAGCCCGGATCCAACTGAACCGATGCCCGGTAGATACGCGGTCCTTCTCGATAGTCGTAGTCGGCCGCGCCACCCAGGACCAGAGCGGCTGTACGCGGCGAATGGAACGGCACGTCTGACAGCAGGGCCGAACACTGGCCTCCTTCTTCGCCCGAACAGCCAGTGCGGCGCGTCCAGCCCGCAACGAGAGCCACCGACCCATTTGGCAGAGCAGCCGCGTCACGCGCGCGCAGCACAGGTTCGCCTTCCCAGACGGCCGGGATCCCGTCGTCGTACGTGTCACTGTCCGAACGGATGCCGACGGGCAGGCCGATGAGGTTTGCAGCAGTGTTGTAAACGGGACGATGAAGGACGCTGAGGGTCGCGGCCGCGCCGGCGCGACGCACGCTCGGCACAGGCGCTCGGCTAGCGATTGGCGTGGCGACCTCGCCTGGAGTCTGGCCGAATTTGCCGAGAGCAACGACGGCCACAAGAATGCCGATCAGGGCAAGGGTCGGCACGAGCCACGCTCGAGAACGCGAGGTCCGGGCAACTGGAGCTGCGTGGATGTGCTCGTCGGGCAACAGGGCTCCTTCCTGCTGCGATTGTCGCGCGACCGCATCCACGCTCAGTTTTGCTACGATGCGAGCGTGGTCTGGCCGAGTCCCGGCTGGCCTCAGGGAGTCATGGATAGCGCGGTACTGCTGCTCAATTCCGATTACGAGCCGCTGAACGTGTGCAACGTCCGGCGCGCCTTCCGCCTCGTCTTCGCCGAGAAGGCCGAGGTCATCCAGTTTGACCACCACGACGTTCGTACCGCGACGGCCGTCTTCCGCGCGCCGAGCGTCATCCGGCTCCATCACCGAATCAAGCGCCCACGCCCGCGCGTGCGCCTTTCGCGACGCGAGATCTTCGCTCGCGACAAGCACACGTGCCAATACTGCGGCGTGCAGACGACTGAGCTGACCCTGGACCACGTCATCCCGCGCCACCGCGGCGGAGGCCACAGCTGGGACAACCTCGTCGCAGCGTGCAAGACATGCAACCACCGCAAAGGTGGCCGTTTCGTTGAAGAGGCGCGCATGCGCCTGTCGCGGCCGCCGTTCGAGCCGCGCTGCGACGTCTACACGCTGTTCACGCCGTACCTGTCCGATCCGCGCCACGAAGCCTGGCGCGACTACCTCTTCGTCGGCCGCAACTAGGCGCTCGAGCGTGAGCTCGATGAGCGAACTGGGTGTCCCCGACGCGGTGCTGGGCGTCCTCGAGACCCTCTGGTCGGGCGGCAACGCCGCATACGTGGTTGGCGGCGGAGTGCGTGACACGCTTCTACGCCGGCCAGCGCCACTCGACTGGGATATCGCGACCTCGGCACGGCCGGAGGAGGTCAAGGCGGCCTTCGCACTGGGCCGTTACGAGAACCGTTTCGGGACGGTCACGATCCCGGCCGGTGAGTACTACGTCGAGGCAACGACGTTTCGACGCGATCACCAGTACGGCGATCACCGCCGTCCCGACTCGGTCACGTACACCGATTCGATCGACGAGGACCTCGCACGACGCGACTTCACGGTCAACGCGATCGCCTGGGGTCGCGCGGCCAATGCGACCGACACGACCCTGGTCGATCCGACGGATGGAACTGCCGACCTGCGCGCGCACCTGTTGCGCGCCGTCGGCGAGCCCGCCTCACGATTCGACGAGGACGGCCTGAGGCTCCTCCGAGCGGCCCGCTTTGCCGCGCAGCTCGGGTTCACGATCGAGCCACAGACGCTGGACGCAATGCGCGAGACGGCCGAGACGGTGCGCTACGTGTCGCACGAGCGTGTGGGCGGCGAGCTCCGGCGCATGGTCGCGGCCGACCCACCGTCAACGGCCTTCAAGATCCTGGCCGACACCGGCGTCCTGGAGCACGTGCTGCCGGAGCTCGCCGCCCAGCGTGGCGTGCCGCAGGACAAGATCCCCGGCCACGACCTGTGGCTTCACTGTCTGACCGCCGTGGATGCCGCGGCCCGGATAGACCCTGGCAATCAACGTCTGCGCATGGCGGCACTGCTGCACGACATCGGCAAGCCCGCCACGTTCGCCGACGGCCACTTCGTGGGCCACGACGTGGAGGGTGCGGCGATGGCCGAGGCACTTCTGGCGCGGCTCGCGTTCCCGCGCCGCGAGGCGCAGCCGATCGCAGGTCTGATCCGCCAGCACATGTTCAACTACGAGCCGCGCTGGAGCGGCGCGGCGATCCGGCGTTTCGTGCGCCGCGTCGGGCGCGACAACATCGACGACCTCCTGAAGCTGCGCGCCGCGGACAACGTCGGCAGTGGGCTCGCGCCCGACGCGGGACGGCTCAACGAGCTGCGCGCGCGCATCGACGACGAGCTGCGCGGCAATCCGCCGCTCAGCCTGGCCGACCTCGCGGTGCATGGCGACGACCTGACGCGCGAGCTGGATATCGAGCCCGGCCCGGCCATCGGGATGCTCCTCGATCGGCTGCTGAGCCTCGTGATCGCCGATCCGGCCCAGAACCGACGCGACCTGCTGCTGGCCCACGCCGGCGATTGGCTGAAGCAAGAGAGCGCAACGACGTGAGCATCGACAACTACGAGAAGCAGATCCAGGCCGACCGGCTGCTCGTCTACGGCCTGCTCGACCAGGCCGAGAAGCTCTACTCGGACGTGCTCGACGCCGAGCCTAGCAACGTGGAGGCGGCGTTCGGCCTGGCGCGCGTCGCGCTCGAGCGCGGCGACGAGCAGCTCGCCCATGAGCGCGTCCAGCGCGCAGTGAAGATCAACCCGCGTTTCGATGACGCGCTGCGCCTCGAGCAGCGCCTGGCCGAGATCATCTCTGCGCGCAGCGCCGGCGCGACTCACCACCAGCCTCGTGCCGCGCGTCCCTCGGAGCAGTCCGCTTTCGCGCGGAATTGGTCGATGGCCGATCATCGGGCGGATGAGCAGGAGAGGAACGTGAAGAAGTGAGAGTCCTTGTCACCGGCGGCGCGGGTTTCGTCGGCAGCACCACAGCCCAGCGCCTGGTCGAGGCCGGCCATGACGTCGTCGTGCTCGACTCGATGCTGCGCGGCTATCGGCAGGCTGTTCCGGAAGGCGCCCAGCTTGTCGTCGGCGACGTGGGCGATCGCGAGCTCGTGGCTCACGCTCTGCGCGAGAACCACGTGGAGGCGGTGCTGCACTGTGCCGGCATGGGCCTGGTCGGCGAATCGGTCGACAAGCCCGACGAGTACTACCGCGTGAACGTGGTCGGTGGGCTCGCGCTGCTCGAGGCAATGCGCGACTCAGAGGTTCGGCGCATCGTGTTCAGCTCGAGCGCAGGCAGTGTACGGCGCGCCCGAGCGGACACCGATCACGGAGGATCAGCCGCTGCGACCGATCAATCCCTATGGCGACACGAAGCGCGCGTTCGAGGGAATGCTCAATTCGTTCACTCGCGCATACGGCATGGCCGCCGTATCGCTGCGCTACTTCAACGCCGCCGGGGCGACCGACAAGCTGGGCGAGGACCACCGTCCCGAGACGCACCTGATCCCGAACATCCTCGCCGCGGTCGAGCAGGGCGCACCGATTGAGATCTTCGGCAGCGACTACCCGACCAGCGACGGCACCTGCGTCCGCGACTACGTCCACGTCGACGACCTGGCCGCGGGCCCACGCCGCCGCTCTCGAGTTCACGGCAGGAGCGGAGAACGGACACAGCCCGCTCAACCTTGGTTCCGGAGACGGCTCCTCGAACCTCCAGGTGCTGCACGCTGCGGAATCGGTCGTGGGACATTCGATCGAATACGCCATGCAGCCCCGTCGCGCCGGTGATCCGCCTGTGCTGGTGGCCAGCAACGAGCGCGCCGGGGAAGTGCTCGGCTGGCGGCCGCAGCTCGGCCTCGAGGAGATCATCGAGTCGGCGTGGCGGTGGCGGCGCGAGCATCCCACGCTGTACGCCGGGACTGGCTAGGACGACATGGGCGAGAAGGCCCTGGAAATCCCGCGCGATCCGCGCCAGTGGCGACCACAGCGCGTGGACGCGTCGCGCACTGTCGTACGTCGACAATCCTGTCGCTGAGCCCATCTGGAGCGGAAGCGTGTGCTCAGCTTCTTTCGCGAGGCCGAACGCGAGGACGAGTGGGGATCGGTGGAGGTTGTCGACCAGGAGGGCAACGACGGAGTCGACAAGGCACGCAGGGCGTTCGACCAGCTGCGCCGTTCGATACTCGCGCGGGAGGCGGTTCTCGACGGCATCGTCACCGCTCAAACGCTCGATCCTGGTGTCAGCATGGAGTTCGACGAGCACCGCGCCGAACTGGGCAAGGACCTGGCCTTCGTGGTCGTGGACCTGCTCCGCGTCGACGACCAGACGCTCTTCGATGTCCCGCTGCTCGAACGGAAGCGGTTGCTCGAAGGAGTCGTGCGGCAAAGCCCGCTCATCCGCCTCTCGCCGTGGGTCACGCCGCCGATCGACGCCTGGCTGCGCACCTGGCGCAGTGCGGGCTTCAAGGGCGCGATGGTCAAGGCCGCGAACAGTCGCTACATGCCTGGTTCGATGACCGTCGAATGGGCAGTGGTAGAGCGCAGCTGGTGACAGACCGGCGTCCGTGGCCGCTTATCGTCCGCCGCGCACGTGCGCAGGAAGAAGCAGCGGTGGTGGCATTCTCGACCACCACGTGGGACGGCTGGGACTACATGCCCCGAGCATGGCCACGCTGGCTCGACGACCCAGACGGCGTGATGCTGGTTGGTTTGGTCGGTGGTCAGGGCGGACTGGACGTCGATAAGAGGGAGATCGAGCCGGGAACCGTCGTAGCAGTCGTGCGCGTCGCGTTTCCGGCCCAGGGCGAGGTCTGGCTCGAGGGTATCCGCGTCGATCCGCGGGTCAGGAACATGAGCGTCGCCTCCGATCTGCAGGTAGCCGAGCTGCACTGGGCCGCGGCCAATGGCGCCACGGTGATCCGCTACGCAACCAGCGCACGCAACGAAGGCTCCATCCGGCTCGGCGCGCACGGCGGCTTCGAGCCACTCGTCTCGCTGCTGGCCGCTTCGTGGCAGCCGGAAGGCTCCGTTTCGGACGGCCGTGACGAGAGCGCGTTCCTGCCTGAGGTGCAGGAGCAGGCGCGCCAGCGCAGGCGCGCATTGCTCGACGCACTCGCGGCCCAGGGCGATGTGGCAGACGCGTCCGAGGCCGACGCTCTGTGGGCACTGGTCGACGAGGACGCCACGTTCAACCACATGGCGCGCCTCTACGAGCCCCGACCATGGGCGTTGGAGGAGCTGACGGAGCGCAAATTCCGGGAGCACGTCCGCATCGGCGAGGTCATCCGTCTGGCGGACTCGAGCAGCGGCCAGGCGCTGGCCATCGTCGTCGCCGACGTCGCTCCGGCCGAGGACAGGCAGATCAGGCTGGCCACGCTGGCGGGCGCGCCGCTCGCGGCGTTCGACCTGGTCGAGCGCGCCCGCCGTGCCGCAACCGCGACGATCCGCTTCAGATATCCGGTAGGTCCGTCACTCGTCGAGGCGGCCAGACAGCTGTACATCGACGCCGGGTACGAGATGTCGGACTGGACGCTGCGCATCCTGTCGAGGACAGTCGACGCGTCTCATCGGGTTCCCAGCGTCGACCCTGAATCCGTGATCCTCGAAGACGCGCCACAGGCGGAGGTCGCGCCACCCCGGTAAGGTTGGCACGATGCCTGCGGCCGCCCTGCCCAAAGCAATCCGCGACGAGGTCGAGCGATTGGGTACGGCCGACATCATGGTCGGCATCCCCTCGTTCAAGAACGCCGCGACGATCGGCTACGTCGCGCGCGCCGCCCAGGCCGGCCTGGTCCAGTACTTCCCCGACCTGCGCCCGGTGCTGGTCAATGCCGATGCCGGATCGACCGACGGCACGCAGCGTGTCGTCGTCGAGACGGAGCCGCCCGGACTACATCGAGCGCATTCTCCTCGTCCGACCCACGAACAGGCTTCAGCGCATCTCGCTGACGTATCCCGAGGTCGACGGCGTCGGCGGCAAGGGCGCGGCATTGCGCACGATCTTCCAGATCGCGGACGCGCTCAAGGTCGAGGCCCTGGTCGTGGTCGATTCGGACCTGCGCTCGATCGTGCCAGAGTGGATCGAGCTCCTGGCCGGACCGATCCAGAAGGGCGGCTTCGATTTCGTCGCCCCGCTCTACTCGCGCTACAAGTACGACGGGACTATCACCAACACGGTCACGTATCCCATGACACGGGCGCTGTACGGGCTGCGCATCCGCCAGCCGATTGGCGGCGACTTCGGCGTCAGCGGCGACCTCGTTCGCCACTACCTGGAGCAGGACGACTGGGATGCCGACATCTCGAAGTTCGGTGTCGACATCTGGATGACGACCAAGGCGATCACGGGCGGCTTCGCCGTATGCCAGACCCGACTTGGCGCCAAGGTGCACGATCCAAAGGATCCGGGGGCGGACCTGGGTCCCATGTTCTCGCAAGTCGTCGCGACGCTGCATGCGCCTGACCGACCGCCATGTCGACCGCTGGGTGGACGTGCGCGGCTCGCACGACGTGCCGATCTACGGCTTCGAGCGCCTGCTCGACCCGCCGCCACTTGCGGTGGACACGAAGCGCTTGCTTGAAGAGTTCGTCAAAGGCCCGCTCAACGTTGGCGACGAGTGGCAGACTGCGCTGTCCGCAGAAAATTGGTCGAGGTCATCGACGGCCTGGTCTGCGGATGCCGAGGCGGCGCTCGACGGAGCGAGCTTTCACTTCCCGGACGAGACGTGGGCGCGCGTCGTCTACGACATCGCGATTGCGTGGCACGAACGGAAGCTTCCTCTCGAGCGCCTCGTCACGGCGTTGATCCCGCTCTATTTCGCCCGGGTCGCATCGCTCATCTTCGAGACGACCGAGCTGACCACGGACCAGGCCGAGTCGTTCGTCGAACGACAGGCGCGAGTCTTCGAGCTGACCAAGTCGTACCTGGTCGATCGCTGAGGCAGTTCCAGCAGATACGGACTGCGGTGTCAAGGCGGCGCGGCGACTGATGGCCGCGACGCTGCCCAACCGAGTCCTGATACCCCTGGCCAATCCGCGCACCGCTGCGGACCTCATTCGGATCGGCGCGGCGTTGGTGCGACCCGGCGGCTACCTGACCGCCCTCGGCATCGTCGAGGTGCCCGAGGGAGTGCCCCTTTCCGAGGGCGCCACCAGTGCTCGTCAGGCTCGACGCCTGCTCCAGCGCGTGCTCGACTTCGTGCCCGAGGGGGTCGAGCTGCGCACCGTCGTCCGGATCGGCCGCCGGGCCGCGGAGGGCATCGTCGAGGTCGCCGCCGAAGAGGAAGCAGATCTCATCCTCTTCGGCTGGGGTGGGCGGCCCGGCGGCAAACACAGCCACGCCGAAGCCGTATTCACGCCGACGATCGACGAGGTGGTGCGCGACTCGCCGTGCAACATCTGTGTCGTCAAGCAGCGCGGCGTGAAGGACGTAAAGCGAATCCTCGCGCCGGTGCGCGGCGGTCCGCACGCAGAGCTGGCGCTAGCCTACGCGGCCGCGCTGGGCCGCTATTTCGAGGCGGACGTCGACGTCATGCACATCGTCCCGCCTGATATCTCGCCCAACGTTCGTGCCCAGGTCGAGCGTGCCCTGGCGACGTTCGTGCGCAGCAATGCCGAGGAGCCGGCCCGCCCCCTGCTCGTCGAGGGCACGGACATCGCGGGCACGATCATCCATGAGGCCGACAGCGCCCAGCTCGTCGTGATGGGCGCGGCAGCGATCGCACCGGCCAACGTGGGCAACATTGAGGGTGCCCTTTTCGGCGAGCTGCCAGAGACCGTGGCGCAGCAGGCCAAGCCGTCGGTCATCGTGGTCAAGACGCGCGAGCAGATCGGCCATCAGACGTTCGAGCAAAGGGCCGAGCAGGCCGAGACTCTCGAAGCCGCGGACCGTGCCGCCGAGCAGGCGCGCAGCGTGGCGGCGCGCGTTGATCGCTGGTTCGCCGAGTCGAGCTATCACCACAACGAGTTCTCCGACATCGGCCGGCTCGTGGCGCTCAAGGAGAAGCAGGGGATCACGATCAGCGCCGTCCTGCCGACGCTCAACGAGTCAGCGACGATCGGCGCGATCGTGCGTCAGGCCCGGCGCGAGCTGGTCGAGCGTTTCCCGCTCATTGACGAGCTGCTCGTCATCGACTCCGACTCGGATGATGAGACGCGTCATATCGCACAGGAAGAAGGCGCCAAGGTGTTGGTCCACGCCGACATCCTGCAGCGCTATGGGAGTTACCGCGGCAAGGGCGAGGCGCTGTGGAAGAGCCTGTATGCGACGCACGGCGATCTCGTCGCGTGGTCGGATACTGACATCGTGGATTGGCATCCGCGCTTCCTGTACGGCACCCTTGGCCCGCTGCTGCAGGAGCCGCGCGTCGGCTATGTCAAGGCGTTCTATCAGCGACCAATCGTCGAGGGCGGTCAGCTCAAGGAGGGCGGTGGAGGTCGCGTCACCGAGCTCGTCGCGCGGCCGCTCATCAATCTCTTCTTCCCCGAGCTGTCGGGCTACATCCAGCCCCTCTCCGGCGAGTACGCCGGACGCCGGGTCCATCTTGAGCAGATCCCGTTCTTCACCGGCTACGCGGTCGAGATTGGCCATCTCATCGACCTCGCCGAGATGCTCGACCTGACTGGCCTCGGCCAGGTCGATCTCGACGTCCGCATCCACCGCAACCAGGAGCTGGAAGGCCTTTCGCGGATGAGCTTCGTGATCCTCCAGGCGGTCATGAAGCGGCTCGAGGAACGGCGCAAGGTGCGCCTCTTCGCCGAGCTCGGCTCGAGCATCAAGCTGCCACGCTCCGGACCGAACAGGCTGTCGCTCGAGGTCATCGAGCTTGCCGACCAGGAGCGGCCACCCATGATCCGCATCCCGGAGTACGCCGAACGCCGAAACGCGGCACCCGCTCGCGCCTGATTCGATCGTCGATGAGGGTGCTCATCTGCCCGGATTCGTTCAAGGGATCACTCGACTCGGTCGCTGTCGCGACCGCGCTGCACGACGGCTGGCAGCGCGCCCGACCCCTGGACGAGATGCGGGTCATGCCCCTGGCCGATGGTGGCGAGGGAACCCTGGAGGCGATCAGGGCCACCGGCGGCGACTGGTCCGAGCTGCCGGCACACGCCCAGGACCCGCTGGGCAACGCGATCGACGCAGCGTTCTTGCGTCGCGGGGATGAGGCGGTTGTCGAGCTCGCGTCCGCATCGGGACTTTCGCGGGTGCCGCAAGACGAACGTGATCCGCTCGCCGCCTCTACCTTCGGCACCGGCCAGGTGCTGGCCGCGGCCGTGGGCCTTGGGGCGCGCAACATCGTCCTGGGACTGGGCGGCAGCGCAACGACAGACGGCGGGTCGGGCCTGCTCGTCGCACTCGGCGCGCAATTCCTCGACGCGGACGGTGCTGAGCTGCCGCCGGGCGGAGGCGCGCTTGCCGAACTTGATCGCGTGAACCTCTCGAACGTGTCGCCGCTCCTAGCGGAGGTCTCCCTGACGATCGCCTCGGACGTGACCAATCCACTGCTCGGTGAACGCGGCGCCGCCGCTGTCTACGGGCCGCAGAAGGGCGCCGACAAAGCACAGGTTCGTGTGCTCGAGCGGAACCTCGCACACTACGTTGACCTCCTGGAAGCAGCCAGCGGCCGTCACATCCGCGACGTGCCCGGCGCGGGTGCCGCGGGCGGCACAACCGCCGGCCTGCTCGCCATCGCCGACCGCTTCGCCTCGTTCGCTATACGGCCGGGCGTGGAGCTGCTGATGGAGCTGGCCGGCTTTTCCGCGGCCCTCGCCGAATCCGACGTGGTGCTGACGGGGGAGGGCCGCGTCGACGACCAAACTGCCTTTGGCAAGACAGCGTTCGGTGTCGCGCGGCGAGCGCATGACGCCAACGTGCGTTGCATCTGCTTCTGTGGCGCGGCCACCGAAGCAGGCATCGGCGCGCTCGCAGCGCTCAACGCCGTTGTCGTCCCGACCACGGATGGGCCAATGACCCTGGACGAGGCGATGGCCGCGGGGGCGGCGCCGCTCGTTCGCGCTGCGGAGCGCGCGGCCCGCCTGGTCTCGGTCGGCGCCAGATGACAGCCGCCGGCAAGCCAAGGAAGCGCAAGGTCGATCGGGTCAAGGCATGGCACTCGCGCCTGCGCCGCTACCGGCCGCTGCTGATGGAAGACACGCTCGCAGCGCTGCAGGAGATGTACGGCACGCCGGAGTGGCACAGGGTCTACGACCCGACCAGCGAGCTGGTGCTGACGATGCTCTCGGCAAACAGCGCCGACGTGAACGCAGAGAAGGCCTTCGACGCGCTATGTCGGCACTGGCCGGCGCAGGGTGACGTGCAGTCAGTCGGAGCCCACCCGGGCTACCGGGCAGGCTGGGGTGGGGTCGGCATCAAGGAGGGCCAGGCCGATTGGGCGGCCATCGCCGATGCGCCGCTTGACGAGCTGATCGACGTAATCCGACCGGGCGGCCTGGGCCCCACCAAGGCGCCGCGCATCCAGGCCGTCCTGCGCCACGTCCTCGCGGAGCGCGGCGACTTCTCGCTCGAGTTCCTGGGCGACATGACGCCACAGGAGGCGCTTGCGTGGCTGACCCAGGTGCCCGGGATCGGGCGCAAGACCGCATCGGTCGTACTGCTCTTCTCGTTTGGCATGCCGCTCATGCCGGTCGATCGACACATCGAGCGGGTTACCAAGCGAATCGGCATCGTGCCACCCAAGGCGACCGCGGAGCAGGCTCACGATTACCTGCAGATCCAGCTCGCCGACGATCGGGTCCATGAGGCACACGTCAACCTGATCACGCACGGCCGTCGAACGTGTCACGCTCTACGTCCGGCGTGTGGCATGTGCGCCGTCGCGCCCCGCTGTCGGTATGTTGACCCCAAAGCGCCATGAAAGGCGAGCTGTCCAACTTCGTGAAGGAGTAACCCGAGTGACTGACACAGCCTTTGCCCAGCTGGTCGACGAATTCCTGGACAACGAATGGGACATCTCCCCGATCTCGGCCAGTGCCCTGGGCCTGACCCAGTACGACGAGAAGATGGACGACCTGTCGGCCGAGGCGTTCCAACGCCGTGACGCGGACGCGGAGGACTGGCTGCATCGTTTCGAATCGTCTGGCGGCAACCTCTCCGAAGAGCAGGAGATCGACCGGCAGCTGGCGATCTCGGCCATGCGTGGGCGAGTCATCGGCGCCGACTGGGAAGTCTGGAAACGCGATCCGACGACCTACTCAGGCCCCATCCTGAACGGTCTCTTCTACCTCTTCCTGAACCGCCTCCGCCCGGGAGCGGACCTGGTCGATGCGGCCGTGGCGCGTCTCGAGCAGGCGCCACGCGCCCTGGAGCAGGGCCGCGCGAACCTTGATCCCGCTCTTGCCGCGCCGCTCATCGTGGAGCGCGCCATCGGTTCCGCGCGCGCCGGCGGCCAGTACGTGCGCACGATGCTCGTCGAGGAGGGCGAGACGGACTCCCAGCGCGATGCGCTGCGGACAGCCGGCGCGATTGCCGGCGACGCATTCGACGAATACGTCGCGTTCCTGGAAGGCCTGCTGCCGCAGTGTCGCGGAACGTGGGCCTACGGCGAGGAGCGCTATTCGCGCCAGCTCAAGGAGCGCGAGGCGCTGAACTTCGACGCGCGCTCACTGCGTGAGATGGGCCAGGCCGAGTACGACCGCCTGGACGCGGAGATGAAGCAGCTGTGCCTGGATGCGCGCGGAACAGACGACTGGCGTGCAGTGCTGCACGAGGCGAACGAGGATCATCCGCCGACCGAGGAGCGGATGCGCGAGGCATACGCCGAATGGACCGAGAAGTCGCGCGTCTTCCTCGCCCAGACCGGTCTGGTGACGCTGCCCGACGGCGAATCGTGCTCGGTTGAGCCATCACCGGTGTTCACCCGCCCGCTCATCGCGGTCGCCTCATATTCGGGCCCGCCTGCGTTCTCCGATCGGCGCTCCGGTCACTTCTTCGTGCCCTTTGCTCCGGAAGGCACGCCGGAGGAGGAGATCCAGAGGCGCCTCGCGTCCAACAGTCACTCGAGCATCCCGACGATCACGGTTCATGAGGCCTACCCGGGCCATCACTGGCACATCACCTGGAGCAAGATCCACGCGCCCAAGCTTCGCCTCGTTCTGGGCACGCCTTACTTCAGCGAGGGATGGGCGCTGTACGCCGAGCGGGCGATGCGCGAGCGTGGGTTCTTCGAGGACCCGATCCAGGAGCTCCAGCACCTGGAGGCGGCGATCTTCCGCGCCGCGCGGATCGTGGTCGACACCAGCCTGCACATGGGCGAGATGGATTACGAGCAGGGCGTCGAGTTCATGATGGCGCGTACGCCGCTGACGGAGCCGACCGCCCGCGCCGAGGTCGGGCGCTACTGCAGCTGGCCGACCCAGGCGTCCGCGTATCTGACCGGCTGCCTGGAGATCCTGCGCATCCGTGGCCGATTCCTGGATGCGCGTGGGCTCGGCTCAGTGGCCGCCAAGGATGTTCCGATCGAGGTCATGCGCGAGTTCCACGACGTGATCTGCGCCTCCGGGCGACTCCCGGTCGGACTCGCCGAGCGCGTGGTCATGGGCGCAGCCTGAAATACGACTGCAATCCGCGACGGCCCGCGGGTAATGGTTCTGGCCCGAGGTGGTCAGTAGGGTGACGCCCTGAGGTTCGAATCACCCACGTGCGCGACGCCTGGTGACGGGGCTTCGACGCACTCACAAGGCACGGCCCGGGCCCCCTCCCCGGGCCGTGCTCGCTGTCTGGGGTCCTCAACTCGAGGTAATCACGGCAAGGGCGGCGGCGCTGACCAGGATCCCCAGCACCAGCAAAGCGAGGCCGGCCGCGGTGCGTTGATCAGCGCGCATCTCGAGCGCCGTTGTGATGAGCGCAACCGCTGGAGTCGCCAGCAGCGCGATCACGGCCACGGTCCCGACCTGGTCCGAGAGCGTCTCCTGGCCCAGGAGCCGGATCGCGAATGCAACCACGAACATCGTCACCGCTATGAGCGTGCCCAAGGTGAGCACCGCGACCGTCGCCTGCGCGGCGGGCCGATGTGCGCTTGGATCCTGGTTGCCCATCAGCCGCCCGCCGCGCGCAGCAGCATCTGGACGGCGAAGAAGGTGGACAAGGCGACGAACGCCAGGATCAGTGCCTGTTGCGGGACGCGAGGCTGCAAGCGCGAGCCGATCCGACTGCCCACGTACACGCCCATGACGACGGGCGCGGCGAGAGAAAAATCGACGGCTCCGCGGCTCAGGTAGAGCACGGCACTCGCGGCCGCCGTGGCTCCCAGCATGTACGTGCTCGTCGTCGTGGCGACACGTATTGGAATGCCCATCAGCACGTTCATGGTCGGCACGTTGACGATGCCGCCGCCGACGCCGAGCAGCCCGGACAGCGCTCCGGCGAAAAGCGACACAAACGCACCTGCGCCCACCCGGCGCGCCCTGTACGGCACCATCTCGGCAGTAGTCGGTTCCACGTAGCTCGAATCGAACTCCAAACCGCGCGGCTCACCGATAAAGTCGGGCACCTCCGCGCGCCGGCCGCGGAGCATCTGAACGGCGACGATCGCGAGCACGATTCCGAAAAGCGCACTGATCGTCCGCGCGTCGAGGTAGCCCGCGACGTAACCGCCGGCCATACCGCCCAGAGCAGTCGCGACGAGCAGGGTCAGGCCAACGCGCCGGTCGACGTAGCCACGTTCGAGGTACGTGGCCGACGCGGTCGTCGACACCGCGATCACCCCGAGGAGCGACAGGGCGACGGCATCGTGCACGGGCACGCCAAGGAATAGGGTCAGAAGTGGCACGAGGATGATGCCGCCGCCCACGCCCACGACCGCGCCGAACAGGCCAGCGCCCGCGGCGACGATCAGCGCCAGTAGCTCCAGGGTCAGCACGAACAGCAATTATCACGGTGGCGGCGGCGGATAATCGCCCGTGGAGGCTCAGTGACGGAAGAGCGCGATCCAATCGAGGCGGATGCCGAACGATATGCCCAGGCTGTGTTCTCGGGTGACGAGCCCGGGTTGCGCTGGGGACGGCGCCTGCTCAAGAGGCTGCCAAGCTCGCCGCGCTGCAAGATGTGCGCGTCTCCTTTCGCGATGCCGCTCGGCCCGGTGATGCGCGTGTTCGGCAAGTCGCCCTGGCCCAAGAATCCGAAGTACTGCGGGCAATGCTTCAAAGTGCCGCGGGTTCTTTGAGACGGCATCCCGGGTGCTGATCGGCAGAGATGCAATGGTCGACAAATTCGTCGGTGATGAGGTCATCGGCATCTTCCTGCCCATGATGGCCGGACCTGAACACGCTCGCCATGCGGTCGATGCCGGGCGCGAGCTTCTTGCTGCTACAGGCAACGACACCAGCTCGCCCTGGTTACCGATCGGCATCGGCGTGAATACCGGCGTCAGCTACGTTGGAACCGTTGGCGAGGGTGACAACGTCGATCTGACGGCAATGGGTGATCCGGTCAACGTGACTGCTCGACTCGCTGGCGCTGCCGGCGCGGGCGAGATGCTGGTCACGGTCGAAGCAGCGGCCGCTGCCGGGCTCGCCGACACCGGCCTCGAGCGGCGACGCCTTGCCCTCAAAGGCAAGAGCGAGTCGACCAATGTGCTCGTCGTTCGGGCAATTCGGTGAGCCGTCGCATCGGTACGATCGAGTGGTGAATCAGGGCTCGGCTCATGGGCCGCTGGCAGGAGTCCGCGTCCTCGAGCTGTCAACGGTCATCGCCGGGCCATATTGCTCGATGGTCCTGGCCGACCTTGGCGCGGATGTGATCAAGGTCGAACCACCGGAGGGTGATCCATTGCGCGGCTACGGCCCACCGTGGGTAGGAACTGACAGCCCAGGCGGGGAGCGAGTTGCGGCCTACTACCTGTCGGTAAACCGCAACAAGCGCAGCCTGCGCCTGGACCTGCACCAGCCCCAGGGCCGGGAGGTCGTGGACCGATTGATCGGCCGTGCGGATGTGCTGATCGAAAACTTCAGACCGGGCGGGTTGGAAAAGCTGGGGCTGGACGATGAAGCTCTCGCGCGCCTGAACCCGAAGCTCGTGCACCTGTCCATCACAGGCTATGGCCGCAGCGGGCCAGACGCCGCCAAGCCCGGGTTCGACTTTGTGGCCCAGGCGGTGGGTGGGCTCATGTCGGTTACCGGCTTCGGTGCCGAATCGGACGGCCGGCCGACGAAGGTCGGAGTCGCCATCACCGACATCGTCACCGGGCTGCTGGGCGCTGTCGGTGTGCTCGCCGCGCTGCGCACCGGGGTCGGCCAGCGCATCGATGTGTCGCTCCTGGAGTCGACCCTGGCGATGCTCATCAACCAGGCCCAGAACGCATTCGCCACGGGCGAGCCACCACCTCGGCTGGGCAACGCGCACCCGAACATCGTGCCCTACGAGACGTTCGCCACGGCCGACGGCGAGATAGCCGTGGCCGTCGCAACCGAGCGGCAGTGGCCGCGGTTGTGCCAGGCGATGGACATGCCCGAGTTGATCGACGACCCGCTCTTCGCCAACAACGATGTCCGCGTCCAGCACCGGGATGTGCTCCGGCCGCGACTGGCCGCGTCCTTCGTCCAGCGCACTTCGGCACAATGGCTCGCCGCGCTCGACGCGGCCCAGGTGCCGTGTGGGCCGGTCAACGACGTCCTCGCCGCATTCGAGCAGCCACAGGCGGTCGCGCTCGGCATGCGCACGGAGGTCGAGCATCCCGTGCTCGGGCCGATGCCTCAGGTGGGCCTGCCGTTCAAGCTGTCCGCCACGCCCGCGACCATCCGCACTGCGCCGCCACTCCTCGGCGAGCACGCGGCAGAGATCCTGGCCGAGCTGGGCTACTCATCCGAGGATGTAGCCAGGTTGCGCGAGGCACGGGCGATCTAGCGCTGGCGGAAGGCTCCCGACATCACCTCGGCGCTGAACATCTGGCCCGCGTCGCCCTTCGTTGCGTAGCGGTAGAGGCTCGCAACGTAGATCCCGCTCACAGCCGAGCCCACCAGCGCGATCGCACCCAGCGCCAGGAGAAGCACGACAACCGCGGCGATCGTCAGCGCGGCTGAAACCTGGGCGAGGGCGGCGATCAGCACGGCGCCCAGGATCAAGACCCCGAACATCAGCAGCCCGAAAAGGAGGCCTATGCCAACGTTGCCGATGATCTGCTCGCCCCACGTCTTCCTGAGGAGACCGCCACTGCGTTTGATTGCCTCGATCGGACCGAGGTTCTCGACGGCCAGAACGGGCACGACGAGGAAAGTCGCCAAATTCCAGCCAAAGCCGATAACGCTCGCGACGAGCACGCCAAGGACTCCGGCTCGCTCGCTGATGAGGCGCAGGACCATGCCGACCGTCGCGGCGATGACCGCGTAGCCAATGATCTTGGGCAGGCGCGAGAAGGCGATTCGGAAGCCGTCGCCCAGGGTGGGATCGCCGCCGTCCAGACGGATCAGCGCGGCGCCAACGAGCGCCGTGTTGAAGAAGAACGCCACTGTGTATGACACGAGATAGAAAAGGAACAGCAGGACGTACGAGATGATGTTCACGCGGCCGTCCTCGGCGTCCGATATGCCGCCACTCAGGACGAACGGGGCGGCGAAGCTGATCGTGACGACTGCAAGCGCAAGGAAGGAGACGAGCGGAAAGACGAGCAACTCCTTGTCCTTCCGAAGCACGCCGAAGCTGGCCTTGGCCAGGTCGATGCTTCGTCCAAACCTTTCGAACATTTGCGTGCTCCTCCCTCTAGCCGATCCCCAGGTGAGAGTATGCGGCCAGACTGGCGGGGAGCGGTGAGTCACGGGCCCGATCGGCGGGGTGTGCCTTAAACTACGGAACCCGGCCGACATAGCTCAGCGGTAGAGCAGCTGTTTCGTAAACAGCAGGTCCTCGGTTCAAATCCGAGTGTCGGCTCCACTGATCCAAACGTGAACCCGGCCTCAGGGCCCGGGTTTCTTGTCGCGCCAGTTCGAGTTCGTGTGCCGAACGCGGCGCCGGCAAGCTGGTCGCGCCATCCGGCACTTGACTCGGCGACGTGGGCTGCGCAGGCTGGATCATGCCACCCAAGTGGGAGTTCACGAATGGTCGAGCAGTTGCTACCGCCTTCAGGCCGACGTCATGGAGCGCCGGCCGCCTCGGTCCGGGAGCCGTGTGCCTCCTGCGGCGAGGAGACGGCGGTCGGCAGCGTCTTCTTCTCCGATCGCATGGCGATTCCTAGACAAGGCCAGACAGATGCCTTCTTGTGCGGCCTGTGTGAAGCAAGGATTCGCGCGTCGAATAAGCCCACCCGGATGACCGACGAGGATGTCGCCGCGTTCATTCGTAATGGGTGCGCTGCTGCCATCACCTGGTGGAGCCACTTCTAGGCGCGACACTCGGCAGGGCCGATCACCCTGCCACACACGCGACGATCCCACGCGACAATGAGCACCTGGTCAAGTACGGAGGGCATCGGCGTGAGTTGGCACGGGATTGGCCGCTTGGTGGATCGGCACTTTCAGAGGGACCGGTCCATCCTCTCCCATTCCCATCGCGCCACATCTTGGCGTCGCGTTCGCGCCGGTTCGGTGGGAGCCTCGTTGATTGCCACGACGATGCTCCTGGCGGGCTGCGGCGCGTCCCTGCCCTCCCTTCAGCCAGGCGCTTCGCTGCCGGAGCTCCCATCACGCCCGACCGCTGAGGCGACCGAAAAGCCCCCCGCTGAGGCGACCGAGAAGCCGCCCGTTGAGCAGACGGCCAAGCCGACCGAGAAGCCGCCCGCTGAGGCAACCGCCCAGGCGACAGCCAGCCCGACCGCGGGCTCCGGCGATACATCCGCAGCCACGTCGCCAGCGCTGATCCTTCTGGTGGTCGTGCTGGCGATCGGCCTGGCAGTCGCGCTCTACGCGCTCTATCGGAGGCGAAACGCAGACCAGGAAGACCCAGGAGACTGACCTGCCGACCGTGCAGCCGCAGAATGGTCACGCTTGGGCCTGACGGAATCCAGCGCTCTTGCCCTGACCCCGACCGAGGCGCGAGTCGCCCGCCTGGCTGGTGACGGCCTATCCACGCGTGACGTGGCAGCGGAACTCGGAATCAGTCCGCGGACCCTCGAGACCCACCTGGCCATCATCTACGGAAAGCTCGGCGTGAGCTCGCGCGCGGAGCTCGGGCGCGCCATGGCCCCAGATCGGACGGCCTGAAGCCCGCTACCTGCGTATGCGGTTCACCGCTGCACGTCATTCGATCCCGACATACGCCTGCTCGTGGAACAGTCCGGCATCCAGGCCCTGCTCCTCCATGCTGTCGGCCACCCGCACCGCGGTCACGCGGCCGATGAGCCAGAGCATCCCATAGGTGAATGTGAACGCCCAGACCGACGAGATGACCACCGCGACGAGCTCCTTGAACAGGAAGTCCGGGTTGCCCGCGAGCAGCCCGTCCGCGCCCTGCGGATTGAACGCCGTCGTGGCAAAGACCCCGAGCAGGACGACACCGAGGAAACCGCCGACGCCGTGGACGCCCCAGACATCCAGAGCGTCGTCCCACTTGAGCCGGTTCTTCAGCGCGACCGCGCCGTAGCAGACGATGCCCGCGATCGCGCCGATCACCGCCGCGGATCCGGGCGAGACGTAACCCGCTGCGGGCGTAATGCAGGCGAGCCCGGCGACGGCCCCCGTGAGCAGGCCGACGAAGCTCGGGCGCTTCTCCGTCGCCCAGGCCACGATCAGCCACGCGATCGCCGCGAACGACGCCGCCACGTCCGTGTTGAGGAACGCGACCGCAGTGACGGAGTCGACGCGGAACTCGCTGCCGGCGTTGAACCCGTACCACCCGAACCAGAGCAGGCCCGTACCAAGCGCAACGAGCGGAATGCTGTGCGGGCCTGAGTCCACGGAATGCCGGCGACCGATGTAGAGGACCGATGCGAGGGCGGCGAGGCCGGCGATGTTGTGCACCACGATGCCGCCGGCGAAGTCAAGGACGCCCCACTCGGCAAGGATCCCGCCGCCCCAGATCATGTGGACGAACGGGAAGTAGACGAACAGGAGCCACGCGGTGAGGAACACCAGATATGCCTTGAACGTGACCCGGTTGGCGAAGGCGCCTGTGATGAGCGCCGGAGTGATGATCGCGAACATCATCTGGTAGGCGATGAACACGTACTCGGGGATCGTCGGATTCAGCGGCGACGGGCTGTTGAGCGAGACGCCGTTGAGGAAGGCCTTGTCCAGGTTGCCGATCACTCCCCCGGCGCCGCCGGAGAAGCACAGCGAGTAGCCGACGGCGAACCAGATCACCGTGGTCAGACCCATCGATGCGAAGCTCTGCATCATGATCGTGAGCACGTTCTTGCGGCCCACGAGCCCGCCGTAGAAGAAGGCGAGCCCCGGTGTCATGAGCATCACCAGGCTGGTGCAGAGCAGCATGAACCCGGTGTTTCCGGTGTCTAGGCCTGGCATGGCCCTTCCCTCGCTGCGGGCCGACGTGCCGCCTCAGGGTCGGGCGACGCAACGCGACCGGGCGGCCCGCCCACGTGTCCCCCGTGGAGCGACGGCCGTGCCGCCGTTTCTATGCCGGGCGCCGGACGCAGCATAGGGTCCTTCGGCTCATCTTGAGTGGCTGATGGGGACTGGGCTGCTCGAGTGCTGATTCCTAGACTCAGGTTGAGTCGGTGCGCCAGTGGAGCGGAAAGCGCCACGGTGCGCCACAGGAAGAGGTTTCGCAGCATGGAGATGACCATCGACTTCCCGGGTGGAGCGCGCGTGGACGCCCATTTCCGGAATTTCGTCGTGCCCACCGATCAGCCGCCGTCGGGCGGCGGCCAGAGCTCGGCCCCGACTCCCTTCGACACGTTCCTCTCAACGATCGGGACGTGCGCCGGCATCTATGTCCTCGGCTTCTGCAAGCAGCGCGGGATCCCGACCGATGGCATTCAGCTCGTCCAGCGGATGGAGGTCGACCCACAGACTCGCATGGTGAGCGGTGTGACCGTGACGATCGAGCTGCCGGCAGGATTCCCGGTGAAGTACACGGACGCAGTGGTTCGCGCCGCCGAGCAATGCGCGGTCAAGAAGCACTTCGAGCACCCACCGGTGATCCACGTGGCCAGCGTCCTCGCTGACTGACTCGATCCGCCGTGAGTTCGCCATGAACCACGTGATGCCGCACATGCCGTTTGCCACTTCGTTGGGTGCGGCGACCGACTCGCTGGTGTTCATGGCCGTCGATCCGACGATCGAGGGCGTCGGAGGGATGTTCTTCGTCGAGTGTCACCCGATCGAGTCCAGTCCTGACTCCAACGACACCGATCATGCTCGTCGCTTCTGGGAGCTCGCCGCCGGTCTGACCGGCTGGCCCTCGTGATGCGGTACGTAGAGGCGGGTGGCTTAATCGTTTCGCGGGTCGGGCTTGGTGCGTGGCAATTCGGCTCCCGAGAGTGGGGCTACGGCACGACATATGCCTCATTGGTCGCTCCGGCACTGCTGCGCCGCGCCTTGGATCTCGGGATCACCCTCATCGACACCGCTGAGGTGTATGGCCCCGGGCGCTCGGAGCGGATCATTGGCGCCACGCTCGCGCCGCTCCCGGCCGAGGAGCGCGTCCGACTTGTCGTCGCTACAAAGTTCATGCCCATAGCTCCCGTCGAGCCGATCCTCGCGTGGCAGGCTGCCGGTAGCCGACACCGGCTCGGCGTCGACGCGCTCGACCTGTACTACGCGCACTGGCCGAACCCGTTCGTATCAGAGCGGCGCGTGATGCAGGCCGTCCGACCGCTCGTCGCCGCCGGCCTCGTACGACGGGTCGGGGTCAGCAACTACTCGCTCGACCAGTGGCGCGCGGCGGAGCGCGCGCTGCGGGCCCCGGTCGTCGCGAATCAGGTCCGGTTCAGCCTTGTCAGCCCCGGTCCGGCTCGGGACCTGGTGCCGTACGCAGTAGCGCAGGACCGGCTTGTCGTCGCGTACTCGCCGCTTGCCCAGGGCGCGCTCGCCGGGGCCGCAGCGGCGGGCACGGTCCGCGGACTACGCGCGAGGGACCCGCTGTTTCGGCCATCCGGTCAGCGATGGATGGCCCGTCTCGTCGACGCCGTCAACGAGATCGGCGCCGCGCGCCACGCCACAGGTGCCCAGGTCGCCCTGGCGTGGGTGCTCCACCACCCGAATACGGTCGCGATCCCGGGGGCCCGAACGGTCGAGCAGCTCGAACAGAACGCGGCCGCTGCCAACCTCGTGCTCTCAGATGCCGAGTTCGCGCACCTGACGGTCGAGGCGGAGGCCCTGGCGGCGAGCGCGCGAACGCGACGCTGATCCCGCAGACGAGCGCAACGGGCTCAGCGCACGATTGGCCGACCACTCCGGGCCCAGGCGCCCGTCCCGCCGCGCACGGACACTGCGCCCTCGAAACCGTGGTCGAGAAGGAAGTTGGTGGCGCCTCGGCTCCGGTTTCCGGACGCGCAGATCACCGCGTACGGCTTGTCGCGCTTGAGTTTGCCCACTCGGTCGGGCAGCCGCTTGACCGGGACGTGGACGGCACCAGGCACGTGCCCGCTCCTGAACTCCGAGTCCTCGCGGACATCGAGGACGCGCACGGCACCCTGGGCCAGGAGAGCATCGAGCTCGGCGATGTCGATTGCGGGCCCGCCGAGGCGCTTCAGGAATGAGAACATGAATCCCCCAGGTGATGGTGTCGGGCGGATCCAGCCACGGGATCTGCGCCCGGAAGGATATCCGGGTACCGCCGACATCTTGAAGAAGCACTTCGAGCAGCGTCCTCGCGCCGTGATTTGATCGGCCGCTCGAATGACTGACCTGGAACTGTTCGGATCAAACGCAGTTCTGTGTCGCAATACACTTGACTGCACCGGTTATGGACTCGATGCTCCGCACAGTTAGCTACAAGTTAGGGATGGAGGTTGCAGCGAATGGCACAGGACCGAACATTTCACAGGCCGATAGGGGTCACGCTCCTGGCTCTTGGAGCGTTTTTGGCAGCGCTGTACCAGGTCTACATGTTCCTGGTCTACGCGGGCATCACGAGTTTCAACTTCATCGGCAAGGACGTCACCTTCCCGACCGCACAGTGGGGCCCGGCGCTATGGGCACTGATCATGGCCGCCATCTGGGTGTGGGTCGGAACGGGCTTCTGGAACGTGCGCGCATATGCCGTGCAGTTCGGCATCTTCATCAGCCTGTTCACCCTGATCTGGGGCTTCTTTGCGCTGCTCTTCGGGTCGTCGGTGGAGGCTTCGACGATCCCATGGCTGCTGGCTGGCGCAATCTTCCTGTACCTGTCATATCCGGGCGTCCAGAAGCAGTTCTACGACAGCGAGGTGTCGCGCATGACGCCCGAGCAGCGCGCTGCTTTCGAGCAGATGCAGACCGCCCAGATGGCGATGGCCAAGGCGGGCTACGGCGCCAGCGCCGCTCCCGCGGCACCAGCCGCGCCGGCATCCACCGACTCGAGCTCGTCAGGCGGCTGACGGCCACATCAAAGTAGATCACCTGGCCCAACTCGGGCGCAGGTGACACGACGCCCGGACCACGCGGCAAGATCGCCGCTCCCGTCCGGGCGTCGACTGTATCCGGCGACAGGCAGGCAATCGAACAGTTGATCCACCGCCCGCGCGTCGCGCTTGTTACGTGCGCGACGCTGCCTGACCTCGATCCCGACGACCGGCTGCTGGTCGGGCCACTGCGGGCACTCGGCACCGATCCCGTCGCGGCTGTCTGGGATGACCCCAGCGTGGACTGGGAATCGTTCGATCTCTCTGTGCTGCGAAGCACGTGGGACTATCCGGCGCGACGCGGCGAGTTTCTGGCCTGGGCGGCAACCGCCCCGCGCCTGGCAAATCCCGCCGATGTCATCGCCTGGAACACTGACAAGCGCTACCTGCTCGACCTTGGCTCAGCGGGCGTCCCGACCATGCCGACGACGTGGCTGTCACCCGGCGATGACCTCGAGCTGCCAAACCACGGCAGGTTCGTCCTCAAGCCGTCGGTCGGCGCAGGATCACTGGACGTAAAGGCATTCTCGATGCACCACGCCCGCGAGCGCACGCTCGCCTACGAACATGCGTCGCGACTGCTCGCCGCCGGTCAGACAGTCATGGTCCAGCCTTATGCCGCCGCGATCGAGGGACTGGGCGAGACAGGACTCATGTTCGCGGGCGGAAAGTTCAGCCACGCCGTTTCAAAAGCGGCGATGCTGGCCGGCGAGCGTGGCCTTCAAGCTGGCGGTCTCTACTACCAGGAGACGATCACGCCAGGCAGACCCACTGACGCGCAACACGAGATAGCAGCCAGGGCGCTGGCCGCCATCCCGGGCGGCACCGATCGGCTCGCCTACGCCCGGGTCGACCTGGTCCCGGACGCGGACGGCAAGCCGCTCGTGATGGAAGTCGAGCTGACCGAGCCTTCGTTGTTCATGGTCCATGATGCAAGCGCGGCCGAGACTTTCGCGACGCGGTTCGTGCAACTGGCTCGTGAGGCGAGAAATTGAGAGGCCGGGCGCGCGCCCCAGCGCGGCAAGCCCGGCCCCATCAGCAGGAGAGATTGTCGTCGTCTCCTGACCGTTCTCGCCGAGGAGAGGGATCTCGGCGAGTACGTCTGAGACGCACGTTAGAGCGCGCCGGTTCCAAGCGATATCCGCCGTATTACTGATCCCGCTACGGGGGACCAGACTCGGTATCCGTACCTCGTGCGTACGAAACGGGCTCGAGGGACTAAGACCCGGAGTCTTCCTCGGCGCTCGAACCGCTCTCGGCCTGGTCCTCTCCGGTCGCGGCAGTTGCCTCCGCGATGGGTCCCTCGCCCTCGCCGATCTCCTCCGCCGCCGGAACAGCTTCCTCTTCAACACGAGGCGGCTGGACGCGCAAGATGGGCTCTGTCGGATCAGTCAACAGGGTGACACCCGCAGGCACTCGGAGCTCGGAGGCATGAATGACTGCCTCAAAGGTATCCAGGCCGCTGATGTCGATCTCGATCGCCGATGGCAGGTCGTCTGGCTTGGCGCGCACGGCGACGGCATCGTGGAGATGGAGGAGGACGCCACCCATCTTGTCGATCGCAGCCGACTCGCCGATCGCGACCACGGGTACCTGGACCGTCATCTCTTCCTGGAGGTTGACGACGATCAGGTCGACGTGAAGTGGCTGGCGACTGATGGGATGCTCTTGAATCGTCTGAAGCAGGACGGGCTGCGGCCTACCGTCGCCGGCGACCGTAAGGTCAAGCACGGCGTGCCGGCCGGTGCGACGCCGGAGCACGTCAAACTCGCGCATGTCGAGCGAGATTGCCTGCGAATCGACACCGGCGCCGTAAACGACGCCTGGCAGGCGACCTGCGCGGCGAAGCGAAGCGACTTTCTTGCCAAGCACGGCGCGCGGTTCTGCGGTGAGCTGTGGTCTTGCCATGGGAGGAGCGATCCTAGCACGGATGTAGCATCACGCCCGTGGCGGCATCAATTCTCATCGTCGAGGACGAATACGCGGTCGCGCGTGGAATCCAGTACGCACTCCAGCAGGAGGGCTACGAGGTGACCGTCGCGCGCAACGGCGAGGAAGGCCTCGAGATTGCAACGCACGACGCACCCGATCTGGTGATCCTCGACGTGCGCCTGCCCGGCATGGACGGATTCGAGGTACTGCGCCGGCTGCGCGGCACCGGATCCAAGGCACCCGTGCTGTTCCTGACCGCCCGCGATGAGGAGATGGACAAGGTCATCGGCCTCGAGCTGGGCGCGGACGACTACCTGGCCAAACCATTCGGTCTGCGTGAGCTCATGAGCCAAATCAAGGCGCTCCTGCGCCGCGCGTACGGGGATCTTGCGGATGCTGCCGGCGGGCGCGTCATTCGCCACCACGACCTGCTCATCGACCTCGAGCGGCGGCGCGTCCAGCGCGGTGACAGGCGGATCAGCCTGACCGCGACGGAGTTCGAGATCCTGCGTCACCTGGCCTCCAAGCCGGGCCGGGTGTTCACGCGTCGCGAGCTGCTCGAGCTCGTGCGCGACTACGAGGCGCTCGACCAGGACGAGAAGACGATCAACGTCCACGTCAGCCACCTGCGCGAGAAGCTCGAGGACGATCCCTCCGACCCGGCTTTCATCCTGACCGTCCGCGGCGCCGGTTACGCCTTCGCCGAGCGCTAAGCGGGTGTCCGCGCCACACACACCCGCCGCGGAAGAGAGTTGATGCGACGCTTCATACCGCGCGTCTTCACCGGCCTGCGCGCGCGCCTCGTGCTGGGCTTCCTGATCGTCACGCTCATATCGCTGGCGCTCGTCTTCGCCACACTGCCGCGCCTGCTCGACGGCTACTTCCTCGACCAGGCCCGGCAGGACCTGAACCGACGAACGAACGTGACGGGCTTCTTCATTGCGCTCGAGCTGCTGCGCTATCAAGGTGCGAATGACAACGCCCCCAATGCCATCCTCGAAGGCACGCCCGCGGTCGCGGCCGACGGCGTCAGGGAAGCGCTGGGCACGGCCGACAAAGGTCGCGTGCTCGAGATCGCGCAGCAGCTCGCGCAGGCGGATGTATCGGTCAGCATCGCGACCGACGCCGACAACCCCGACCAGATCGGCTTCGAGCTCAACGTTCCGGTGGGCGATGAGGTCGCCCAGCCGGGACAACAGCGCGAGAGCCTGACGACGGCCGACAAGCCGTTCACTCTCCAGATCCCTGACCTGTTCTGGTCGCAGTCGGCCGGCGCCGCCCCGAAGCGACTGCTGATCGTGTCGCTCTCCAACCCATACACCTACAGGGCCCAGACGATCGAGACGATCATCAGCGTCATGGGTGTCGCGGCAGTGATCGCCCTGATCGTTGCCGTCATTGCGTCCGTGCTCATCGCCGATCGGCTCTCGAACCCGATCAGGCGACTGACAGGCGCCGCGCGTCAGCTGTCCGAGGGCCACCTCGAGACGCGCGTCTCGCCACCGTCGAGCTCGCGCGAGATGGCCGAGCTGACGACAGCCTTCAACTCGATGGCCGAGCGCGTCCAGGCATCGATCGAGTACATCCGCCGCGACCGCGATCGGAGCCGCGACTTCCTGGCCGACGTCTCGCACGAGCTCAAGACGCCGATCGCGGCGCTGCGGACGTTCAATGAGCTGCTGCTGACGGAAGGCCAGGTCAAGGATGTCGCCACGCAGCGTGAGTTCCTCGAGCAATCACGTGAGCAGATTGAGCGCCTCGACTGGCTGGCCGCGAACCTGCTCGAGCTGTCCAAGCTCGAATCCGGCCTCGTGCTGCTCGACATGCGCCCCGATGACCTGCGGACCGTAGTGGTGAGCGCCGTCCAGCAAGCACAGCCGGCTGCGAACCGGAAGGGCATCCGCCTCGTGACCGACCTGCCCGAGGACCCCCTTCGCCAACCTCACGATCCTCAGCGCATCGGCCAGGTCCTGACCAACCTGCTCGGCAACGCGATCAAGTTCACGCCGCGCGGCGGCGACGTCCACGTGACGCTGGAGCCGACCACGGACGGTGCCGAGGTGCGCGTCACGGACACGGGCGTGGGCATCAACGCCGCCGAGCTGCCGTTCGTCTTCGAGCGCTTCTACCGGGGTGAGCAGGCGCACGAGTCACGGGCCGCCGGTTCCGGCCTGGGCCTGTCGATCGTGCGCTCGATCGTCGAGATGCACGACGGCCGCGTTTCCATCAGCAGCACACCGGGCCAGGGGACGGAAGTGGCGGTCGATCTGCCACGCGAGATAGCCGTTTCTTCACCGGCTCCTGCCCGCGCCTGAACTGGCGTCTGTCACGCTTCCCCATAGACCCAGCAAATCAATGTGATGGAGCCCCACTTCGACGTGCCTGCCAGCAATCCGGAGGAGTCAGCCGACTCATCAACGCCCAAAGATTCAAGCGCAGGCGCCGACTCAGCCACTGACTTCAGCCCCACGCCCAGCTTCGACGACCAGCAGACCTCCAGCTACGCACCGCCGACGGAGCCGCGCACCTCGTGGGCCCCGGCTGGCTGGGCAGTCCAGACGCCGCCTCACTGGTTCGAGCCGATCGCGGAGCCGGAGCCGGTCAGGGACCGTGATCGCGGCAGCCCGCACCTTGCGCCGTTCTTCGTAGTCGCCCTCGTCGCGGCGATCCTGGGCTCGTTGATCACCTATGGGGCACTCATGGCCACGAGCAAGATCGGGCCGCCTGTTGCCCAGGTCAGTCCACCTACCCCGACGCTCGCCGCGCCCGGTTCGGCCAACATCGTCGCCACGCCCGCGCCGCTGCCGGTGGCCAACACCGCGATAACTGACGCCGCTCAACGGGTCAGTCCGGCCGTGGTCACGATCACGGTCCGATCCGGACAGTCGACTGACCCGTCCTCGTTGCCCGAGACAGGCGTCGGCTCCGGGATCATCTACGACGCCGGCGGCTTCGTGCTCACCAACCGCCATGTCGTTGGGGACGCAGCGCAGGTGACGGTCGAGCTCAACGACGGCCGCACTGTCGACGGCACGGTCTACGGCGTCGACACGCTGACCGACCTGGCCATCGTCAAGATCGACGCAACGGACGTACCGACCGCCCCACTCGGCGACTCCGCGACGCTCGCAGCCCGGGCAGACCGCGATCGTCATCGGCAGTCCGCTGGGTACGTTCACCAACAGCGTCACCTCGGGCGTCGTCTCCGCGCTGGGCCGCTCGCTCACGGTCACCGACCCGGTCACCGGCCAGCAGCGCAGACTGCGCAACCTCATCCAGACCGACGCCGCAATCAATCCCGGCAACTCCGGTGGACCCATGGTCAACACGGATGGTGAGGTCGTGGGTGTCAGCACTGCCTACGCCGAGGGCGCACAGGGCATCTTCTTCGCGATCCCGATCAACATCGCCAAGCCGATCATGAGCCAGGCCGTTGCCGGTGAGGATCTGACCCGGCCGTGGATCGGCATCGTCTACCAGCCGGTCGACCGCAACGTTGCTGCTGAGAACAACCTTCCCATCGACTATGGAGCCTGGATCTCGGCCCAGAGCAGCGACGGCAGCCCATCGATTATCGCGGGCAGCCCGGCGGAGAAGGCGGGCCTCATGCCCGGCGACATCATCACCTCAATCGGAGGTCACCGGATCGACTCGGGGGCCGGCCTCGACGACGTCCTCAGCCTGTACAAGGTGGGCGACACGTTGAACGTCGAGGTGTTGCGTGACGGCGAGACGATCTCGGTGAGCATCACGCTGGGGACACGTCCCGCGAACCTCGACTAGGCGCGCGAACGCTCCAGGCGCACTCCGGCATGATCGAGGACGCCATCAATCGGAACCCCGGGCTTGCGCACAATCACCACGACGCGCTCGACCCGCCGGTCGATGCCGAGCACCTCGTCGGCGATCGATTGGCCGAGCGACTCAAGCAGGTGGTAGGAGTGCTCCTCGACCTGGTTCCGGCAGATCTCGAAGACGTCCACGTAGCTGACGGTGTCGGCGATGTCGTCGCTGGTGCCTGCCGGACGCAGGTCGAGCTCGTACTCGATGTCGACCTCGATCACCTGGGCCTCGGCACGTTCCTCGTCTGACAGGCCGTGGTGCCCGACGAACTCCATTGCCTTCAGGAGCACGCTATCGCTCATTGCCCGATCGTCTCCTGTGACCACCCGCCGCGGACTATCGCATCCGCGACTCGCGCCACGCGCACGTTGGCCCGGACATCGTGGACACGAACGATATCGATGCCGGCAGCGATGCCCAGCGCGGTCGTCGCCAGCGTGCCTTCAAGGCGCTCGTCTGCCGCCAGATCAAGCACCTTGCCGATGGTCGACTTGCGACTCGTCCCGAGCAGAACGGGCCTGCCCAGAGCCGTGAGGAAGTCGAGCTCGCCCAGGATCGCGAGGTTCTGCGCTGCCGTCTTGCCGAACCCGATGCCCGGGTCGACGATCGTCGCCTCCCAGGCGATGCCGGCGGCCATGGCGCGATCGAGCGCTCGTGTCAGATCGGCCACGAGCTCGGCGAGAACGTTGGTGTAGCGCGCCTGCTCGCGGTTGTGCATCAGCACGATGGGAACGTGCCGTTCGGCGGTCAGGCGCAACAGGTCGTCCTCCGCCGCGACACCCCAGGTGTCGTTGACCAGGTCTGCGCCGGCGTCCAACGCGGCCGTCGCGACGGCGGCGCGCGTCGTGTCGATGCTGATCGGCATATCCGGAAGCGCTTCCCGGATGGCGCGAACCACGGGCACAACGCGATCGAGCTCGTCGGAGAGCTCAATCTGGGCATGTCCGGGTCGAGTCGACTGTCCACCGACGTCGAGCAGGTCGGCCCCCTCGGCAGCCATCTGGCGCGCCTGCCCGACGGCTCGCTCGACGAAAGACGCGCTGCCACCGGCCAACAGCCCATCACCGCTGAAGGAGTCCGGCGTCACATTGAGGACGCCCATCACGAATGTGCGCACGCCCCACTCGAAGTCACGCGAGCCTATGCGCATCGCCGCGGGTGGTGACTCGGGCATGCCCCGGCCCGCGTCCGGCGGCAGTGCTACGGAGGGAGTCGCATCCATGGTTTCCTCTAATCGTCAGGCCGGCTCAGCTGAGCCGAACAGCTGGGCACGGACGTAGCCGACAAGGTACAGCGAGCCGCACACGAGGAGCATCCCACCCACGTTGCGCGCGTTGAGGAGCGCGGCTTCGAACGCAGTCCGAGGGTCGGCTACAGGACGCGCTCCGGCACCCCATTCAAGCGCCAGGACACCAGGCGCCAGCGCGTTGGTCGAGTCGGGCACGCTCGTAGCGAACACGGTCGCGCCAGGAAGGACGGCCACCAGCGGATCGAGCATGCCGGGCTGCCAGTGATTGGCAAGCACGCCGGTCAGGATCGTCACCGGGCCACCGGAAAGCTGCGGCAGCAGTGACTGAAGCGAGGCTGCCAAGGCGGCCACGCCGTGCGGGTTGTGCGCGCCATCGAGGAGCACGTTCGGCTGACCCGCGCGGCTGACCAGCTCCATGCGGCCCGGCCAGCGCGCGGCCGCGAACGCGGCCGCGCGCTGCTCAGCGTCCACCGAGGCGATGCCCGCGTCCGACAGGGCGTCGAGAGTGGCCCACGCGACGGCCGCATTGGCGGCCTGGTGCGTCCCGAGCAGACCGACTGTCAGTGTCCCGCCGCCTGGCGCGGCGACGCGTGTGCCCTGGCGATCAATGCGCTCCACGTCGAGCGGGTCCACCACGCTGAGCGGCACGTGCACGCGCGCCGCCCGACGGCGGATGACGCTCAGGCCCGGCTCGTTCGCGCCCGTCACTGCGCGATGATCGCCACGCTTGATGATCTGCGCTTTCTCGGTCGCGATGGCTTCGATCGTCGCTCCGAGCACGTCGGTGTGGTCGAGCGCCACGTTGGTAATGGCCGATACGCCGCCCTGCCAAACGTTGGTCGCGTCAAGTCGGCCGCCGATGCCGACCTCGATCACGCCGACCTGCACGCCGACGCGGGCGAAATGAAGAAAGGCCGCCGAGGTCAGAACCTCGAACTCGGTCGAAGGTCCGTGCCTTGTGAACAGCCGGTCGTCCGCGTCCAGAACCTCATCGAGAAGGGCGCAGAAGTCGGCGACCGAGATCGCCTCACCGTCGACCTGGATGCGCTCGCGGTACGACACGAGGTGCGGTTTCGGCGTCTGTCCGACCCTGTAGCCGGCCTCGCGCAACGCGGCCCCGACGAGCGCCTGGGTGCTGCCTTTGCCGTTCGTGCCGGCGATCAGCACGCCGCGCAATGGTCGGTGCGGGTTGCCGAGAGCGCGCAATAACGCCCGCGTGCGCGCCAGGCCCAGGCGCATGCCGAAACGGCCGCGCGTCTGCAGCCGCGCCAGAATGTCGAGGTAGGCAGCGTCGTCGGTGGAGATCAACCGATCAGGGGTTGAGGTCGTCCTCGTAGAAGACGCACTGGTTGAAACGCGGCGAAAGACAGACGTCCGAAACGTAGCCCGTCTCGAGATGCACGCCGCCGCGCAGCTGGCAGCGGGCGACATTGATCTCCTGGCGCATGAGCGCCTTGAGCAGGTGCGGCGCCGTGATCGGAATTGGTCCGCGCGGCCCGGTCATGTAGTAGTGCGGGCATACGTTGCGACGCAGATTGGGCAGACCGAACGGAATGCGCGGAAATCCGTTGTTGTCCGTGGGTGAGGGCGCCGGATGGCGCAGGCCCAGGCTCGATGAGACGCGGCTGATGGGGACACGCGGAGGAGAGGGCGGTGTTGGCCGTCCGTGCAGCGCGCCGCGCGAGAGCGTGGCGAGCGGCTTGCGCGTGGTATCCAAAAGGTCCTCCCGAGCTGGCACCGACCCCCACCGGCGAAATAAGCGTACACGCCAAGTGTCCACGGCGAGGGGTGGCAGCAACGTCTGACGGGTAGCCGCTGTGCCTGCCACAATCGGACACAGATGCCGGGACCGTCTCGCCAAGCGCAACGCGGCGGTCCGAGTGACAGGCGCGCAGGTGCCCACCGCCAGCGTCGGACACGCCGGCCGCCCGCGGTCAGTCATGCGCGTCGCATCAGTTGGTCACGTCGTGTGGGCGTGGCGGCGGCGCTCGTGCTGCTCGTGGGTGGCTCTATCGCGTTTGCCAGCCAGGCTCTCAATCACCCCGCCGATCCGGATGCCGTGACTGTTGGCGCCCCACCGCCGCCGCCGCTCACGCTGCTGCCGCCCGGCAGTGCGATCACGCGCTCGGCCACTGTCGATCTGACGGCTGTGGCGCCCGCCAATCTGCGCGTCGACCAGGCATACGTGGTGCGCATCTTCGTCAACGACAAGCCGGTCGGCCGCATGGACATGCCCGGACAGGCGCAGTTCACCGTGAGGGGAGTGCCCCTCGACGAAGGCACGAACGTGATCCGGACCACGCTCGTCGGCGATGGAGGCGAGAGCGCCCCGTCAGCAGCGGTATCGATGACGCGTGACGATGTCGCGCCAGAGATCACGGTGCTGGAGCCGACGAACAAGGTCTACACGGAGACCGAGACCCTCATCGGCACGACCGAGGCGGGCGCCGACATGCACATCACCGACGCGGCGGGGCACGATATCGAGTCGTCCGTCCAGGCCAGCGGCCGCTTCTCGGCCGACCTCGACCTGCATGTCGGCAGCAACGAGCTCACCCTGCGCAGCACGGACGCTGCGGGCAACCGGTCCAACGCCAGGGTGACGATCGTGCGCGCATCGAGCGCAGCGACCATCGACCTGACGGTCACGCCGACAGCGATCTACCGCGCCGATCTGCCGGCACCGGTGCGGCTCTCGGTGACGGCGCGTGATGAGCTCGGGCGGAGCGTCGCCGACGGCACCGAGGTCGTCTTCGGCGTCTCACCGCCGGATCGGGAAACGACGACCTATCGCGCGACGACGACGAAGGGCAGGGCCACCCTCTCCGGCATCACCGTAAATCCGGGCGAAACGTCCGGGACGTGGCTCGTGACCGCCCTCGTCACACTCCCATCGGGGATCGAGCTGCGCAACGCCGCGTCGTTCAGCCTGCTTGAGAACGGGCGGAAATCTCCGGCGCCGCACTGAGCGTGTCGCTGGGCCGTTCGACGACGGGTATCGCGGTCACGGCAAAGATGCCCTCCGCAGCCGCGGCATCCGGGGCCGCCCAACACGACCGTTGCTCTGCGCCGGTCAACGGCGCGTGGCGTCGGTCCAGGCCGCAATAGCCGACTCCGCCGACGACGGACCCGCGAAAGTGCGTGCAGGTGCCACAGCTCGTCGCCGAGCGACCACACAGGAAGCAGCGCGACGTCTCCCCCTGCGCGGTAAGGCAGTGCGGGCAGCGCCACGTCGCCATCGACGATGAGTCTAGGCGCTACGGACAGGCGTCAGCGGGCGATTTGACAAACAGGTAGACGTATGTCCCCGGTGCGACCTGTGCCCCGGCGAGCGGGAATTGCTGGGCCACCTGCCAGTCGTCCGTCGCCTCGTTCGGGAACCACACGCCGAGCTGGAGGCCGGCGTCCGCGATCTGGGTCTTGGCCTCGCCGAGAGTGCCACACGTGGAGTAGTTGCCGACGGTGACCGGAGTGGGCTCCGGCGTCGGAGTTGGTGTGGGCGTCGGGGTTGGCGTCGGGGTCGGGGTTGGCGGTGGCGCAGTCGGCCCGGATGTTGGCGGCGGCGTCGGTTGCTCGGTCGGCGTCGGCGGCGGCGTCGGGGTGGGCGTCGGCGGCGCGAGAGTCGGAACTGATGTTGGGGACGGCGTGGGCGCAGGCCCGAGCGAGATCACGTAGTCGATGGGAGTGCCACGGGCGACGTCGACGCCGGCCCGCGGGTTCGTGCGGATGACGAGGTTCGCGGGCACGTCAGGGTCATACGTCTCCGAGCGCTCGCCAGGGGCGAGGTTGTCCTGGGCCAGGATGTCGAATGCATCTGCCTCTGTATGCAGACGAAGATCCGGTACGGGCACGGTCTGCTTCTGCGTGGCGACGGTGACCGTCACCTCGGCGCCCTTGAGGGCAGTGGCTCCGGGCACGGGATCCTGCGCGATGACCGTCCCCTCGGTCGCCTGATCGGTCACCTGGTAGGCGCCGACGCTCAGCACGAAGCCCTGCGACTGCGCGTTCTTGCGCGCGTCGGCCAGCTGCAGGCCGACGAATGAGGGAACGTCCACGACAAGACCGGACGGTCCTGGCGACGCGGCGGGCGGTCGGCCCGAGAGGAGCAGGAAGAGCAGCACTCCTCCGGCAAAAAGGACGAGCACACCGAGGATCGCGGCCACCCATGCCCATGCTCCCGCCCCGCCCTCCGAGTCATCGTCGTCGGGGTAGGCCATCTGTGGAGAGTTCGGAGGACCGGCCCTGTAGACGACGCCCTGACCGACCGGAGGCTGACCCATGCCGGTGGCCGCCATGCCTGCGGCGGCCGCAGCTGCACCTGCCGCGAGGGGCGGCCCGGGAGGCGGCGCGACCGCGCCCTGGGGATCCGCGATGTAGCGCCCCAGCAGCGCGGCCATGTCACCGGCCGTTGGGCGATCTGTCGGCACGCGCGCCAGCGCGCGCCGGACGGCGATGTCGAGGATCTGCGGGGTACCCGGGCGGATCGAGGAAGGTGCCGGCGGATCGCCCGCCAAGCGCGCCACGGCCACCGCGCCGGCCGAGTCGCCCGTCCAGGCACGCTGGCCGGTGAGCATCTCGAACAGGACGAGCCCGGCCGAATAGACGTCCGAGGCGCTGGTGACCACCTCGCCGCGAGCCTGCTCGGGGCTGAAGTAGTGGACGCTGCCAAGCGTCGTGCCGGGCATCGTCAGCTGTGCCTCGCTGAAGGCGCGCGCGATGCCGAAGTCGGCGACCTTGACCCGCCCGCCGCTAGTCAGGAGCACGTTCGTCGGCTTGATGTCGCGGTGGATGATGCCGCGCGCATGCGCTGCGTCCAGCGCCTCGTAGATCTGCTGTGCGATGCGCGCGGCCGCCACGGGCTCGAGCGGCCCACGCTCGCCGATGATCGAGGCGAGATCGCCGCCGTCGATCAGCTCCATGACGATGAACGGGTCGCCCGACTCCATGCCGTAGTCGAAGACGTTGACCACGTTGGGGTGATTCAACGCGGCGGCGGACTGCGCCTCTTGGCGAAAACGAGCCACGAAGGCAGGGTCACGGCCGTACTCGGAGCGCAGCACCTTGACCGCGACGTCGCGGCCCAGCTGTGCGTCGTGGGCGCGAAAGATGGTCGCCATCCCGCCCTGGCCGAGAAGCTCGACAAGGCGGTAGCGTCCGGCGAGTACCTGTCCTACTTCGGCCAAGACTGGAATCGACCCTCGTGGTTCGTGCGCGTCAGCTTGCTCAACTCAGGTCGAGCCCGGACAGAAAGCGCCGGAACTCGCCGCCAATGTCGGGTCGTTCCAGCGCAAGCTCGACCGAAGCCTTGAGCCAGCCCATCGTAGTGCCCGCGTCGTAGCGCTCGCCCTCGAACCTGTACGCATAGACGTCCAATTCGGCAATGAGCTCGCCGATGGCATCGGTCAGCTGTATCTCGCCGCCGGCGCCGCGCTGCGTCGACTCGAGCTTCTCGAAGATCTTCGGCGTCAGCACGTAACGGCCGATGATGGCCATGTTGCTGGGCGCGGCTCCAGGGGCAGGCTTCTCGACCAGGCGCCTAACCTTGTACAGGCGCTCATCGGTCGTGACCGCATCCGGCTCCGGGTCTATCACGCCGTATCGGGAGACCTCCTCGTCAGACACGTCCATGACGGCAACGACGGAGCCGTGTGTCTCCTGGTAGGCCTCGATCAGCTGGCCTATGCACGGACGATTGCCGACCACGACATCGTCGGGCAGCATTACCGCGAAGGGCTCATGGCCGACCGCTTCCTTAGCCATAAGCACAGCGTGGCCCAGGCCGAGCTGTTCCTTCTGGCGCACGTAGCTGATCTGGACCATGTCGCCGATCTGGCGCACGTGGCGGAGCATCTCGATCTCGCCCTTCTCCTCGAGCAGCTGCTCCAGCTCGTAGGAGTGGTCGAAGTGGTCCTCGATCGGGCGCTTCTGACTGCTCGTGACGATCACGACGTGCTCGATGCCGGCCGCAACGGCCTCTTCGATGCTGTACTGGATGACCGGCTTGTCGACGAGCGGCAGCATCTCCTTGGGTAGCGCCTTGGTCGCCGGAAGAAGGCGTGTGCCCCAGCCAGCGGCTGGAAATACTGCTTTACGAACGGGCAAGACTTACCTCTGCTTATCGATCGCTGATTCGGACGCTGACGCCTGCTGCGATGAGTGCTGAGGTCGCGCGGCGATCGGTAGTGAGCCGGGCGCGAGTATATCCGCGCGGGGCGGAGCGACTCCCGACTAGATGATCGGAGGGGCCTCCGACGAAGGGATCGGCCGCGCGCCCGAGACGGGTGCTATCTGCAGCGTCACCGCACCGATCAGGACGGCAATGCCACCAATGATCTGGATAAGGCTCGGCTGCTCGCCAAGGAAGAGAGCGGCGATGGTCACGCCCACGAGCGGTTCAATGGTCATCAAAATGGCGGCGCGACTGGGGCCGATCAGCCCGATGCCGGTGATGAACGCGGTCGTCGGAATGGCCGCGCCTGTGATTGCCCCGGCCAGAATCCAGACCCAGGCCTGAGGGTTCTGAAACGGAACCAGCAGATCCGGCGCCTGGCCGATGAGGATCGTGAGCGGCACGCTCAGGGCGAAAGCCATGGCGATGACGACGGTTGTCACGTGCAGGTTGGGCATGGGCCGCCAGCCACGGCCGGAGATGAGGATGAATGTCGCCTGGCACAGTGCGGCGAGCAGAGCCAATCCGACGCCGAGCGGGTTGACCGTGACTCCGCCGGCGCCCGCAAGTGGAGCCAGCACGACCATCATCAACCCGACGCTCGAGAGAAGCAGCGCTCCGATGCGGATCCGGGTGAGCCGCTCGCCGTAGAGGGGCACGGCTGCGAGCGTTACCAGCGCCGGGTAGGTGTAGAAGCACATCAGCGCGATCGCAACGCTCGTCAGCAGAAAGGCCGCGAACGTGGCGATGTTCAGGACCGCGCCGGCAAGCGCCGCGACGATGAGCGCGATGCGCCGATCGCGGCTGAGCACGGACAGCTGCGGATAGCGCGCTGTACCGCCCACGCGGGAGCCCAGCAACACGCCCACGACGAGCATCGAAGTTGTCGCCACGAGACCGCGCCAGGCGACGAAAGGCAGCGCCTCCATTCCGGTCGCTGCCGCCTGGCGCGTGATGTAGCTCAGCGTGCCGAACAGCGCCGCGCCACCGGCGACGAGAAGAATGCCGAGAGCGTTCTTGCTCAGCGCGCCGAGTCGGACACGGCGCTGGCCGGCGTGGGCTCCTGTCGATCTGTGCGCAGGACGCGGTTGGTGAACGGAATACGGATCTCGCGGAAGACCTCAGTCGAGATCAGGAAGCCGGCAAAGATCAGGATCAGCGCGACAAGCTTGGCGACCGAATAGAAGGTCGTCGAGCCGAGCCGCGACAGCGCATCCGCACCGCTGATCACGAACGCACCGACGGCGATCATCAGCGTCGCCGGCACGCGGCTGTGCAGCTTTCCGGTGAAGAGGGCACGCAGCGCGCCAGGCAGGGAGGCGATGAAGTTGACCGGCACGGCAACTATCGCAAGGAAGACGTTGAACAGGAACTGGTCGCCCGATTGACCGGCGTCGAGGGAGTAGTCCAGCACGCGCTTCTTGGGCATGAAGATGTAGACCGAGAAAAGCGCGCCGAGCGCCAGCGACAGCCCACCTGGCACGTTCAGCACGAGCGAGAAGACGCGTGCAGCGGCCGGGATCGCGTCTCCAACCGGCACGCCGGTGTTGACATCGACCGCCGGCACGCCGCCGACGAGCGGCTGGGTGAAGGCGAACCACGCGGCCCCAAGACTTGCCGCGACCACGTAGAACGCCGCGATCTGCGGCCAGCGCTCGTTCTGGAAATAGGTCTCGACCGCGATGGCGATGGCGATTATCAGTGCGCCGATCAGCACCAGCACGGCAACCGTGCCCACGTCCGGATACTTCGGGTTGTTACGCGTGCTGAAAGCGATCAGCCCGGCGAGCAGAACGAGCGCCCCATACGTGTAGCCGAAGCGCGTCTTGCCCAGCAGATAGGCAGTTCCAAGTCCGAGCCAAGCCGCGGTCCATGCCGCGCCGCTGACGTACCACATCCGGTACAGGGCATCGCTCCAACCGGCTGACGCACCTATCGCCTCACAGCCGGATGCGACACCGAAGAAGATCATGCCCATGGCCCAGATCAGCTGGTAGCCGTGGCGCCGCTCCCACCACTGGTCCAGCAGCGCCAGCGCAAAAACGAAAGCAAGGAGCGAGGTCAGCGCAGGCAGCAGGACGGCGATCGACATCTTTTCCTCTCCATGCCGGCACGATCGCCGGCCTTAGATGCCGGCTAGGCCGGAACGAACTCGTGCGCCTCGCGGTGGAAGCCGTCACACAGGCCCCAGCGCGGACGGTCACCGGGAATCGGTACCGGGCGCATGAGCTCGCGCACGTCCGACAGCCGGCAGAAAAGGTATCCGCGTCGTCGGGCCCACGCGCGGAAATGATCTGGTTGGGCGTGGAACTCGTGCGGGCCCGGATTCATCCGCGCGTGCTCAGCCCAGGTTGGCGGCGCCTCTGGCGCAATGATGTCCAGCAAGGTGACGCGAAACGGCGTCCCCGAGATCGGCTCGCCGCAACCGGCGCAGCGAATCGAATTGTTCTCGTCGAAGACAGTGCCGATCTTGATGCCGTAGATCTCGCCGCCGCGGAAGGAGTTGGACATCGGGCCGATTGTAGCCAGCCAGTCTCAATCGGCGATCGCATTCAACCATTCAGGTTTCGGCAGGCCGAGCCGCACGGCCGCCCAGCGCAGCGAGGACTTGAGCTGACGGCGCTGGACGGAGCGCAAGCGAGGCAGGCCGGGTAAGTCGGGCCGCGGTCCGCGATCGGCGAAATAGCCGGCCAGCCCGACGACACAGGCGGTCAGCAAGGCGTCGTCCAGTGGAAGCACGGCCGAGTAGGTGCGAGCGAGATCTTCAGGATCCGGCCCGCCTTCGCCGGCGATCGACTGGGCGAACGCGCCGAAGTCGAACTCGGGCGGGCCAACACATGCCCACGGCCAATCGAAGATGCGCAGCATCTCGCCGTCGATCCGGATGTTGTCGGACCGGGTGTCGAAATGGAGCAGGGCGAATCGCCGGGCATCTTCGAGCGGCCTCTCGGCCTCGCTCATACGCATGGCGTGGGTGCGTATCCATTCACTCGCGTGGCTCTGCGTGTCGGCGTCGGGACAGAGTGCGATGAGTCGGTCGAGAGAGGCGTGATCGCTCGCGATCGCCGCCCAGAAGTCCGCGAACTCGAGGTGTTGCTCGCGCGACAACCAGTCGGGCAGTGCCCGGCCGAGGGTCGCGGCGTGAAACTGGGCATAAGAGCGCGTGGCGCGCTCGGCCCTGGATCGCGTCCACGGCGGCACCTTGTCCCCGGCAACCGCCTCGATGAGCAGCGCGTGCCAGCCCTGGCGGCGGATCGTGCCGTAATAGGCCGGCGCCCACGGCACGATGTGGTCGCCGAGCAAGGCGTATACGCGCTCCTCCTCCTCGAGCGACCAGATGACGCCGGATCCCTCGGGCAGCGGGTACGTGCCCTTGAAGAACACTTGCCGCTGATCGTCGAGATTGAGCACGAAGGTGGCCGAAGGTCCATAGCCGCCATATGCACGCACCGCCCGCAGGACGGTTGTCCCGAGTAGGCGCTCGGCCTCAGCGCGCACCGAACGCGGGACGGCAGCCCAGGCCGGCTTGTCTTCCCTAAGGTGTCTCTGACGCATGCGACGAGGATATGGCGAGTGCCCAAGCCGGCCCTGCGCACCAGATACTGAACGTCACCCGCTACCAAAAGGAGACGCCAATGGACGCTCATCCGGTCATCGAGATGCTTGGTCGTCCGCTGCGCCTGGCAGTGATCGGCGGTGGCCCGGGCAGCTTCATCGGTGCGATGCACCGGACGGCCGCGCGGCTCGACGGTCGCTATGAGCTCGTGGCCGGCGTGGTCTCGACCGATCCGGAGCGATCCCGCAAGGCTGCGGTCGGAATGGGCATCGATCCGTCGCGCGCCTATGCCGATGCGATCGCGATGCTCGATGCCGAGAGCGAACGCGAGGACGGCGCCGAGGTCGTCGCGATCATGACCCCCAACGACAGCCATCATCGGTATGCCCTGGCGGCGCTGGATCGCGGCTTCGACGTCATCTGCGACAAGCCCATGACCAACACGCTCGACGAGGCGCTGGACATCGTGGCCAAGGTCGAGGCCACCGGGCTGGTCTTCTGCCTGACGCACAACTACACCGGCTATCCCATGGTGCGCCAGGCTCGGGCGATGGTTGAGGACGGGCAGGTCGGTGAGATCAGGCTGGTCCAGGTCGAGTACGTCCAGGGCGGCAAGGCCGACGAGACGCGACCCGGACCCGGCGGCGGGCCTGCCCTGGCGCTACGACCCGGTGCGCGGCGGGCCGTCGCTGGTGATGGGCGACATCGGCACGCACGCTCACAACCTGGTCCGCTTCGTGAGCGGTCTCGAGGTCGCGGAGGTCGCCGCCGAGATCGGCCACGTGATCCCGGAACGGCTCGGTCGACGACTACGGCGCCGCGATGCTGCGCTTCGACAACGGCGCGCGCGGCAACCTGTGGGTCACCCAGACCGCAGCCGGCGTGGAGAACAGCCTTGGGCTTCCGAGTCTCCGGCACCAAGGGCAGCCTCGAATGGCACCAGGAAAGCCCCACGCGGCTGACCTTCAAGCCGATCGATGGACCGGTGCGCGTCTACACGCCCAATGGGCCTGGGTCTCTGCCGGCTTCAGCCCGGGCATGCCGCATCGTCGCCGGCCACCCGGAGGGCTTCCACGAGGCCTTCGCCAACATCTACTCGGACGCCGCCGAGGCGATCGCCGCGCGGCGCTCGGGTCGGCAGCCGGATCCGCTGGCGCTGTGGTTCCCCAACGAGCGGGACGGCGCCATCGGGGTGAAGTTCGTCGACGCAGCCGTGGCCTCGAGCCGCGCCAACGGTGCCTGGACCGACGCCAGCGCTGTCGCTCAAGGAGAAGTCGTGATGCCGCAACGCAGGGAGATCGGATCTGTGGAGGCGCGTGGCCTCATCGCGATGGTCGCGGAGCAAGCTCGACGCTGACGGTTTGGGCGCTGCCGTGGCCGTGGTCGACGCGCACGGCGAGCTCGTCGCGTTCCTGCGCACCGACGGATGCGGCCTGGCGTCGATCAACATCGCGATGAACAAGGCGTTCACGGCGGCGCGCGAGCGGGTGGAATCGCGCGTCCTCGGCGAGCGCTCGCGGACGGAGGGCTTCCCGCTCACCAACTTCGGCGACCCGCGCTACGTGGGCTGGGGCGGCGGGGTCCCGATCATCGTGGACGGTGAGGTGATCGGCGCCATCGGCGTCAGCGGCCTGCCGGAAGAGGCCGACATCGAGCTGGCCCGCTGGGCCGCGGCGAGTCTCGCCGGCTGACCTTCAACTGCCTGCAAAGAAATCCGTCAGATTGTTCGCCAAACAGGCGTTGGCGAGGCAGGGAAGACCAAAGCCGTCCTCGATCGAGCGCAGCACGGAGTAGTGGTCGTGGATCACGTCCGAGCGCGTCCCGGCTGCCGTCAGCGACGACACCACGATGAGGGGCACCTGGTCGCTTCCGCCTTCGTCCCACGTAATGAACAGGACGCCGCCCACGCGCCACGCGTCGCTTTCGAGGATCTGCGGGACGAAGCTGCTCATGAACGCATCGCCCTGGGCGGTCGAGGCGCTGTGCATGTCGTTGAGCTCGTTGGGCACGATAAGTTCGAAGTCGGCAGCGGCAGGATCGAACGAACTGAAGTCAGTGATATTCGCGCAACGGGCGGGGTCGGCGCTGATGGCAGTGAAGCTGATGAATGGGTTGTGCTTGCGAGAGTACGTCCCGGGGCCGTCGGAGCCGTCGCTGGCCGAGCCTCCCGTGAAGCACGAACCCGGGTAACCCTGCTGAAAGTCGGCCCAGCTCTTGCCTGCCGCCTCCAGCTGGTCGGCGAGATTGGGCGCGGTTACGTCGTGTGAGCCGTCATCCGTGATCCCCTGTGTGGAGCCGGAAACTAGGGCGATGTAGTTGGGCTGAGACGGGTGAGCCAGGGATTGATAGTTGGTCGCCAGCCCGTAGTCGGCGATCAGAGAGTTGAGGTAGGGCGCGTCGGAGGCGCCCACGATCTGCGAGTAGCTGCGGTTCTCAAGGATGATCAGGTAGACGTGCGAAAGGGCGGGCATGGCCTCGGGTGATGAGCCGGCCGAGGGCTGGCTGGCCAAGGGCCCGGTAGTCGGGTACCCGCCCGGAGACATGGCGTTCGACGCAGCCTGCGAGCGTGCTGGTGATGGCGTCGACGTCGGCGCCAGGCCCGGCGAACATGCAGCCGACGCGACCATCGAGCAAGCCCCGACAACAAGCAGTCGACGAAGGTTCAAATGCGATCGGCGGCCGCGCCCTGCCATGAGACGAGGCTAGCCCCAATGCGCGGGAGTGCCCCCAATGGGCCTCAAGCGCCCGCCCGCTGTCTGCTGATGACGATGACGTCCTCGCGTGGTACGCCGCGTGAAAGCAACCTACGAGGTCCCGATCGAGGGGCGGGATGAGTGGCTGGCCGCGACCGGGCGGCTGCCGGGTCAAGCCGAATCTCGGAAGTGGTGCGCCGGCGCACGGCTGATTGGTGCGTTGGCGCACCAGCTAGGCGTTGGCAGCTTCGCTGAAGAAGTCCAGCACGTAGTCCCACCCGCGGTCATACCGGTCGCGCTCGTCCGGGCCGGCCTTGTCGAGCTTGTGCCAGCCGGTGTGCGTCAGGCGCACCGTTGTGACGCGGCCGTCATCGGCGGGGGTGAAGGTCACCTCCAGGTGTTGCGCGCTGTCGGGCGTCTGGCCGGGATGCCAGGTAAGCGCCAAACGCGTTGGTGGCTGCCACTCGAGCAGCGTGCCCCAGGTGTGCTCGGTGCCATCTCGCGCGGTCTCGTACAGCCGACCGCCGACGTATGCCTCGAAGGCGCAGCCGACGGCATGGTCGCCAGCCACCGAGTGGTTGGCCAGCGGCCACCAGCTGGCGGCTTCCGAGGTGAACAGCTCCCACGCGCGGGCCACGGGGAGCGGGACGGTCACCTCCTTGACGACCGCCGCGATGACCCCCGACTCAACCGACATCTGCGGCCTCCTTCTCGGCTGCCGACCGATACGCCGACAGCACCTCGTCCCACAAGCCTTCGACATATCTGCGCACCGGCGCCAGCCCGGCCGGCTCCAGCCGATAGATCCGCCGCCGCCCCTCGCGCCGCTCACTCGCCAGACCACTCTCGCGCAGCACGCGCAGGTGCTGTGACACCGCCGGCCGGCTGATCGGCATGCCGCGCGCGATGTCGTCGACGGAGCGCGGACCGGCCTTGATGCGCTCGATGATGACGCGACGGGTCGGGTCGGCGAGGGCGGCCAGGACGGCTGCGTGGGTTGGCATGATGCGTAAGCCTAGACTTACCAATGGTGCCGTGTCAAGCCTGCCGCAGGAGGTAGAAACGCGGCTGTCCGCCGCGTCGCTCTCGACGATCAGCCGTGGCTAATCACGGATCCGGGTCGAATACCACTTCGATGGCCAGGCCGAAGATTCGAGCAATGACGAAGGCAAGCGGGAGGCTCGGGTCGAACCGGCCCGTCTCGATCGCATTGATGGTCTGCCTCGAGACTTGCGCTGCCTCTGCCAGTTGTGCCTGCGTCCAATCCCGTTCGGCCCGGAGCACACGAATCCGGTTCTTCATCCCCCAAACCGTCGGATCCCGATGAGCACCGACGCCACGTAGATGGCCGAGGTCGCCACCAGGACCCAGACAATCCCTGCCCGGACCAGTCCGGCATCACCCAGAAGTATGAGAGTGAACCCGGCGACGAAACACCCGCCAAGTGCCAGGGCCATGGCGTCGAGTTGGATCTTGCGCATCAACTCGTCGGCGCCTCTCAGGAAGCGCATGTACGACACGATCCAGGCCAGACCGACAAGCGCGGTGCCGATCGACGCCGCGACGACTCCCGCGTCACCCTCGATCCATCCACGATCGATGGCAGCGTCCGCCACAAGGAAAGCCCCGACCCACAGAAGCGACCAGATGACGATCAATGTGCGATTTCGCCGGTCGGGTTCGGTCGACGACCAGGAGCTCTTCTGGTCGCGCTCGTTCACGAATTAACTTCCCGGCCGGCCCGGCCGGCGCTGGACGCCGTCCCCAGCATCAAGAACCCAGCCGTCCCCGCCACCAGGCCGACCTCCATGGGGACCGCCCCCAAGACCATCCCCAGTGCGGCCACCGCGGTGACTACCCAACCTACGAGCAAACGCGTCTTCCGATCCATCAGTAAACTCCTCTTGTCATTAAGTCAAGTGTCTTTGACAAGGGGAACGATGACACAGGACGCCGGCCATGTCAAGCGCACTTGTCATATGGTGCGCCAACGTCTCGTCGCCGTACCTCGCATGCTTGCCCCACGCGTCGCATGGCCGCAGATGGAGCTTCCGATGGCGGCCGTCGGCGAAGGTGCCGCTTCCTTTGAGTCGACGGCCGCAGGTGCCGGGCAGTTCCAGGGGATCGAGCTCGACGCTGCCACCATCGGGGCCGTGGTCGCGGCGCTCGGCGGCGCCCCACGACCGGTGGCGCTCGACCGGGCCTGCCTCGACCGCCAGATCCGCGAGCTCCGCGCGTTATCAGCGACGTGGACCGAGGCCGACGTCCCTTGGGTCTGCCTGAACGTCTCGCTTGGGCCGAGCCGCGTCGTGGCGGTCACACCTGAGCCTGTTCGGCCCGGGCCTCCCAGAGCACGTGCTCGGGCGTCTCGAGCTGGAACGTCGAGTGCTTGACGTCGAAGTCGTCGGCGAGGCAGGTGCCCAAGTGGTCGAGGATCTCGCCAGGCTTCGCATCCTCGCCAAGGACGACGTGGGCGCTGACCACGTTCATCCCACTGGTGATCGTCCAGGCGTGCAGGTCATGAACCTCGAGGACCCCGGGCGCCTCGATGATGTGCTCGCGGACATGGTCGAGGTTGATCCCCTTCGGGGTGGCCTCGAGAAGGACATCGAGCGCCTCGCGAAGTAAGCTCCACGTCCTCGGCAGGATGAGCAGGGCGATCACCACCGAGGCGACCACGTCTGCCTCGGTCCAGCCGGTCACGGTGATCACGATCGCGGCCACGATGACCGCGATCGAGCCTGCCAGATCGCCCATCACCTCGAGGTATGCGCCCCGCATGTTCAGGCTCTGGCTCTGGGCGTCCTTGAGCAGGTACAGCGAGATGGCGTTCGCGCCAAGGCCGATGACGGCGATCACCAGCATCAATCCCGAGGCCACCTCGGGCGGCTCGGAAAGGCGGCGCCAGGCCTCGTACAGAATGAACACGGCGACACCGAACAGCAGGATCGCGTTGGCAACCGCGGCAAAGATCTCCAGCCGCAGATAGCCAAAGGACCGCTCGCTTGTCGCTGGGCGGCCAGCGAGCCAGATCGCGGTGAGGGCGAAGGCGACGCCGAAGACGTCGGTGAAGACGTGGCCGGCATCGGCCAGGAGGGCGAGGCTGTTCGAGATCAACCCGCCAACCACCTCGATCACGAAGATCGAGAGGGTCAGCGCGAACACACCGATGAGGCGGTTTCGGTGTTCGGCAGCGGCCGAGCGCACGTGCGGCATCAGGCCGCCCCCTCTGCGATGTGGGCGACGCCGAGGGACACCAGCGTGCGGATGTGCGCGTCGATGAGCGTGTAGTAGGCGATGCGTCCGACCTTGTCGCGGTGGACGACCCCTCGCTCACGCAGCGTCCCCAGCTGATGCGACAAGGCCGAGACACTCATGCCGAGCACGAGCGCGATGTCGCACACGCAGAGGGGTACGGGACTGACGCTCAGCAGATGCAGGATGCGGACCCTGGACGGGTCACCCAGGACGGCGAAGAGGTCCGCGACCTCGTTCGCGCCGTCCGTCCCGAGGGTCCGACCGAGGATCGGCCGAACGACCTCCGGATGGAGGCATTCGGTATCGCATCGGTCGGCGTCGATCGCTGATTCGAATACTTGAGCCACCGTTCAAGTATTCCACACCGCGGAGCCGCGGACATCCGATTCGCTTCGGTCCAGGTGGGCCGCCTCCGCCCGGATGACGCCTCGGCGGGGATCGCTCCCCTGCGGGATTAGCACTGGGGGCGAATAGACCCAGTCTCCTCCCAGCCCGACGCAACAGCACATGACGGCGCGCTGGTCCGATCCAGGTCGACTCCCGGTTCCCGCCTCCGGGTACGTCCGCGCCGTCAACACCGTGGAGGCCCGATGAGCGGCGTCGAGCTCGTCGCAGCATTCCTCGCCGGTGTCGCCATGGGCGTCGCCCTCGACCGCTGGCTGCTGCCATCGCTCGTCGATGCATGGATCGACCGACTGCGCCGGCATGGGCGATGAACATGACGACGCTGCACCGGAGCGCGTTCGGGCCGACGCCTATTCCTCGGCCCAGATCGGCGGCGCGGCTGCGTTCACGCTGGTCCTCGTCGTCCTGCTCGTGCTCGACGTCGTCGTCCCGGGCTACGACGTGTCGCCTGGGACCCTCCTGCCCCTCCTCGGCGCGATCCTCGCGCTCCTGAGGATCGAGGCCGGTTCGCTCTGGCGGGGTGTGAAGTGAGCACCATGACCGCTCTCCTGACGAACAAGGCGTACGGCTACCCGACCCGGGGCGCCCGGCGGCGCAAGCCGACGATCCTCGCTTGCGTCCACCAGACCGCCAACGCCAAGGCGACCGCCATCCAGGAGCGCACCTATGCCAACCGGGCGGGCTCCACCGGGCCGTCCGCCACGGCGTCCGGCCGAGCAGCGCGAAGCGGCACCTCGCCGACCTGTGCGCCCGGTCGGGCCTCGCGACTGGGCAGCTCATCTACCGGGGGCGCGCTGCTGCCCGGCTTGTCGTGCAGAGCTTGGAGTCCGACCGGGGAGACCAGCCCACCGCCTGACGCGGGGATTGAGTTGCGGCGCGTCCTCGCGCCCCGCCACGCGTCCGACGGTCGGGTCGCTCGGGGTCGAGCGACTGATCGCATGGTCGGTTTGATCATCGGCGCTGAGGCGACGGGAGTTCTTGAGCGAATCTTGCGCGAGACCAGCGGACGGGCTGATGAACGCCATCCATCGTGGAAGCTGACCTCGACGAGAGGGACACACCACAAGGAGTCGTTCAGATGATGTTCGGGTATGGGGGCGGCGCCACGGGGGGCCACGTTCACCGTTCGGCTGCCGCGAGCCTGAAGCAGCGCAGGCTACGGACCCCGCTTGATGGTTTGTGGCACGATACTCCCAGGGAGTATTCGATGAACCACGACTCAAACCACATCACGCCTGCCCGCCACGGTGAGTCCGACCCCGCTGAGCACGGCGCCCACCCGGCTGGTCACGAGGGCGCAGCGCATGATCGCCACGCTGGGCATTCGGTCGCCATGTTCCGCGAACGCTTCTGGCTGAGCCTCGCGCTCACGATCCCGGTTCTCTTCTGGAGCGGCGATCCGCAGCATTGGCTCGGCTACACCGCGCCAGTGTTCCCGGGCTCGGCCCTCATCCCGCCGGTCTTCGGCACGGCGATCTTCCTGTACGGCGGGCTCGTGTTCCTGCGCGCTGGCCGACGCGAGCTGGCCGACCGCCAGCCCGGGATGATGACCCTCATCTCACTGGCCATCACCGTGGCGTTCGTGACGAGCTGGGCAGGCACGCTCGGTCTGTTCGACATCGAGATCTGGTGGGAGCTCGCGACGCTCATCACGATCATGCTGCTCGGCCACTGGCTGGAGATGCGCTCGATCACCCAAGCGCAAGGGGCGCTAGCCGCCCTGGCCGCGCTCATCCCGGACACGGCCGAACGGATCCACGGAGACGAAACCGAGACCGTTGGTCTCGCGGAGCTCAGCGTGGGTGACGTCGTCCTGGTCCGTCCGGGAGCCCGGATCCCCGTCGATGGCACGGTCGTCGACGGCACGGCCGACGTCGACGAGTCCATCATCACCGGCGAGTCCAAGGCGGTCACGAAGACCGAGGGCGATCGAGTGATCGCGGGCTCCGTCGTCGCCGGAAGCCGACTCCACGTCAGAGTCGACGCGGTCGGCGACGAGACCGCGCTGTCGGGGATCATGCGCATGGTCGCCGCGGCGCAGGCCTCCGCGTCGCGAGCCCAGGCACTCGCCGATCGAGCGGCCGCGATCTTGTTCTACGTCGCGCTCACGGCGGGCATCGTGACGCTCGCGTTCTGGTGGCTCAACGGTGATCCTGAGGGTGCGCTCGTGCGGACCGCGACGGTGCTGGTGATCGCCTGCCCGCATGCGCTGGGTCTGGCAATCCCGCTCGTCATCGCGATCTCCACGTCCCTTGGCGCCCGCAACGGGTTGCTCGTCAAGGACCGCCTGGCGCTCGAGCGCGCCCGCGAGCTGCAGGTCGTGATCTTCGACAAGACCGGCACTCTGACCCGAGGTCAACCGGCGTTGGCGGCCGTGCGGGCAGCCGGCGCCGACGAGGACGAGGTCCTCCGCCTCGCGGCGTCGGTCGAGTCCGACTCGGAGCACCCGCTGGCGCGCGCGATCGTCGAGGGCGCGCGCGGTCGCGGGATCGAGCTGGCACCGGCGGCTGCGTTTGAGTCGATGGCGGGCCGGGGAGCACGGGCGACTGTCGACGGCAAGGCCGTCGCGGTCGGCGGTCCGCGGCTCCTCGCCGAGCTCGGGATCGAATCAACACTCGACACGGGCGACTGGGATCGCGCGGGGCAGACGGTCCTGTTCGTGGTCGTCGACGACCGCCTGGTCGGGGCGCTGGCAGTCGAGGATGAGATCCGACCGGAATCGACCGAGGCGGTCGCCAAGCTCCATGACCTCGGCTTGCGGGTCGCCATGATCACCGGCGACAGCCAGGCCGTCGCGGACTCGGTGGCGCAGCGGATCGGCATCGACGAGGTGGCCGCGCAGGTGCTGCCGGCCGACAAGGCGGCGGCCGTTCGCCGGTTCCAGGAGGGTGGGCGGAAGGTGGCCTTCGTGGGCGACGGCGTGAATGACGCCCCGGCCCTCGCCACCGCCGACGTCGGGATCGCGATCGGCGCAGGGACCGACGTCGCCGTCGAGTCGGCGGGCATCGTCCTGGTTCGCAGCGATCCGCGCGACGTCGTGGGCGCCATCCAGCTGTCGCAGGCCACCTACCGGAAGATGGTCCAGAACCTCGTTTGGGCCACGGGTTACAACCTGGTCGCGATCCCGATCGCGATGGGGGTCCTGTCGCCGTGGGGGATCGATCTGCCGATGGCCGTCGGCGCGATCGCGATGAGCCTCTCGACGGTCATCGTGGCCGCCAACGCCCAACTCCTCCGCACGGCCCGCCTGCGCCCGTCCCAACAGCAAGACGCAATTCCCGCCGTCGCGACATGACCACCCCCACATCGGCACGGCCGAGGGACCGTCATCGTCGGTCTCGCCAACGTCCGAAGGATGTAGCGGCTGATCACTGGGACGTAGCACCGATTGCAGGGATGGAACGTCACAGTCGGCGACGCGGTCGAGGCGGCGGGCATCGCCGTGTACGACCTGTCGCGCCTGGCGCGCAACGCAAGGTTGATCCTCGACCTGCAGCACGAGCTCGAGCGCCGCCAGGTGCCGCTGCTGGTTGCCAACCTGCCCGGTGCCAGCTTCGACGGCGCCACCGGACGCTACCTTTTCGGCCGCTCGCTCGGATCGTGGTCAATCGGGTGGTCGTCGCCGACCGGCAGGTGCAGTCGATCGAGTGGACACCGCCCACTCGGCCGTTCTTCGCGAAAAGTCAGCGGGAGTGCCCCCAAGGGGATTCGAACCCCTGATCTCCACCTTGAAAGGGTGGCGTCCTAGGCCTCTAGACGATGGGGGCAGGAGGCCCTGAGTCTACAAGGGCAGTCAGGCAATGCCGCCGGCAAGGATGCCCAGAACGATGGCCATGGCCAGCGAGCCGGCGGCAGCGAGAACGAGGAGCCCACCACAGAAGGCGATCGCAAGAGCTCGGCCAAGACGGCCGTCCTCGCCGTTGCGCGCGGCCGTGCCCGCGAGCGCGAAGCCGAGCACGCCGACGCAGACACCGAAGACGGCCAGCGAGGCGACGAGCAGCGGCAGCTTGGTCTGCGAGCTGTCGAGAAATAGCGCGTAGGCAACAACCAGGCCGGCCCCAATCGCGACGATCCACATCACGACCCGAAACGGCGTCATCGCCCCACCATCGCGGCGCAGGACCTTCCTTCGGCAGCGGTCAGCGCAATCACCAGTCCATCGCCTCCGTCGAACTTGCTGTACGCGACCACATTGTCGTCTCCATCCACTGAGTGCCGCGCGAAGGCGAGGTCCGCGAAGAGTGCGAGAATCCGGCCGCGATGCTTACGGTGATTTGCTCGATGCCCATCGGGGTGAAGGTCGTGCTTGGCTTCGGCTTCGTTCTCCTGGCCGGCGTCGGCCTGACGCTGCCCCTGATCATCAATCAGGCCGTCGAGGCGCCAGTGTCGCCGCTGGGGCTGCTGTGGATGCTCCTGCTCGCGTACCTGATCTTCACGTTGACCCTCATCCTGCAGCGCAAGCAGGCGGCCTGGATGCTCTCGCTGGGCCTCGCCTCACTAGCCATTCCGCTGGCAATCATCATGTTCTTCTGGGCCGGCGTGCCGGGTGCCATATTCGGTATCGGCCTGTGCGGAATGCTCTTCACCTCGCTCCGCGGAGAGCGCGTTCACGGCTGGTTCAACGAACCGTGATCAGCCTCATCCGAGCCGGCGGCTCGGCACAGAAACGCGACCTGCCGTAGCCTTTCGCGCGACGCCCGCGCGGTTCGCGCGCCATCGCGCTCACAGGAGACCATCCAACAAGTGGCTAAACGTTCCCGTAGGCCGGCCACACCGAGGCCGAGCCCGCAGACCGCTCCAGACGGGCCGATAGATACGACGACCCCCGATTCCAGCCAACCCGCTGTACCTACGACGTCAACCAGCTCGTCGACCAACCGAACACGCTCCACGCGCACTCGCTCGAGCAACAGAGCGCGCCGCCCGGTTGCGGCGCAGCCAAGCTTCTTCGAGCGGTATCGCGCGCTGATCCTCGGCGGCACAGCGGTCGTCGCGCTGCTCGTCGTGGGCTACTTCGTCTTCTTCGCCAACCAGGGACCGCAGGGCACGTATGCCGCCTCAGGCCCCAAGTACGTGTGCGATTCGCTGTTGACGCCCGGACCGTCGGACACGCTTCCGCCGCCCGCGCCGAGCTTCGCCGCCACGCCAACTCCGGTGCCGACAACGGCTCCGTCTGGCGCGCCCTCGAGCTCCGCCGATGCGTCTGCTTCGCCCGCGCCTTCGGCAGCACCCTCCGGCACACCGGCGCCTTCGACGACTCCGACGCCAGAGCCGACTCTGCGCCTTGGCTTCGGGACGGACATCCTGGGCCGCAACCACATCGTCAATCCCAACCAGACAATCGAGTACGGCTTCTGCCCGCCCGATTCGGGCGATCACTACAACATTCAGAACATCGGCCCCATCAAGGCCGCCGTCTACCCGACCAACCAACCGCAGGCTCCCGGCGGCTGGGTCCACAACCTGGAGCACGGCTGGGTCGTCGTGCTGTACCGCTGCACCGGCCCGGACGACTGCCCCTCTGCCGATGAGCTGGCGCAGCTCCAGGCCTTCTACGATCAAGCGCCCACTCCCGCAGCCAGCCAGGGCTGCGACAAGGAAGTGCTCGTCGCGCGATTCGACAGCATGGACACGCGCTTCGCAGTCCTTGCGTGGGGCAGGGAGATGCTTACCGATCAATTCAATCTCGACACGGCGCTTACGTTCGCCCAACAATGGATGGACCCCGGCAGCGAGCCGGAGAAGTCGATCTGCTGAGGCCCTGAGCCGCGAAGTGATCAACAGCCTCTCGATCAACGCCAAAGCGACCGTGACGGCGCGCGCAGCGGAGATCACTATCCGCTCATGACAGTTCAATCGGCGGCAGTGCTGGACGCTCCGCCGATCGGCACGACGATGCGCGCGCTGGTCAAGGAGACTGCCGGCCCGGGCGCACGGATAGTCGAGATCCCGGTGCCTCAACCCGGACCGGGTGAGGTTCTCGTCCGCGTCGAGGCAGCGAGCCTGTGCGGCACGGACATCCACATCGAGCGCTGGGACCCGTGGGCGCAGCAGAACTTCGGTCCGCCGCCCATGACGTTCGGCCACGAGATGGCCGGGGTCGTCGTCGCGCGCGGGACGGGCGTGACGCGCGTCCAGGTCGGCGACATGGTCGCCGCCGAGACGCACATCGTCGACTGGTCGTGCTACCAGTGCCGCACGGGCCGCGCCTTCGTCTGCCAGCACATGCGCATCCTTGGCGTCCACGTCCCGGGCTCGTTCGCCGAGTACGTCGTTCTGCCCGAGCAGAACGCGTGGGTCTTCAAGGGCTATCCGTTCGAGATCGCCGCGCTCCAGGAGCCGCTCGGCAATGCCGTATTCAGCGCATTCGTGGAGGAAGTCGCGGGCCAGACGGCCGTGGTCACCGGCTGCGGGCCAATAGGCCTGATGAGCATCGCGGTGCTCAAGAAAGCCGGAGCGCGAGCCGTGTACGCCACGGACGTCAACCCGGAACGGATGGCGATGGCGACACGGATGGGCGCCGACCTGGTGCTCGACGCCAGGGACGACGTCGTCGCCAGACTGCGCGCCGAGACGGACGGCAACGGTGTCGACATCGTGATCGAGATGTCCGGGCAGGCGGCGGCGCTGCATCAGGGTCTCGGGGCGGTGACCAACGGCGGGCGCGTTTCATTGCTCGGCACACACACGGTGCCGGCCACGATCGACCTGTCCAAGGAGGTCATCTTCAAGGGCCTGCGCATCTACGGCATCACCGGCCGCCAGCTGTGGGACACCTGGTACCGAACAACTGCCCTGCTCGAAGAGGGCCTCGATCTGTCCCCGATCATCACCCACCGGATGCCGCTGGCCGACTATGAAAAGGCCTTTGACCTGGTCGCGTCGGGACACGCGGGCAAGGTCGTGCTGCTGCCACAGGAGGATCACGCGTGAAGACGATGCGTGCCGATCCGCTCAGCTACCTGGGCGACGAGATCACCAGCCTGCGCGAACAAGAATCTGTATCGCCCGCTCAGGGTCATGACCGGCCCCCAGGCCGTGCACACGACAGTCGAGGGCAAGCCGATCATCAGCCTGTCCTCGAACAACTACCTGGGCCTGACGACCCATGCTCATCTCGTCGAGGCGGCGTCAAAGGCCGTCCGCGAGCTGGGCGTCGGGACCGGCGCCGTGCGCACGATTGCCGGTGCCACAGAGCTCATCGATGAGCTCGAGCGCCGGCTGGCCGACTTCAAGCACGTCGAGGCCGTTCTGACCCTGCAATCGGGGCTGACTTGCAACAGCGGCACGATCCCCGCCGTGACGGCCGAGAACGACCTCATCGTCAGCGACGAGCTCAACCACGCCTCGATCATTGACGGCGTGCGCTTGTCGCGCGCGTCACGCGCTGTGTTTCCGCACCGTGATGTTGACGGGCTCGAGAAGGTGCTCCGCGACGCGCGTGCCACCGGCGGCAAGAACGGTCCGTACCGGGCGATCCTGGTCATCACCGACGGCGTCTTCTCGATGGACGGCGACATTGCGCCGCTGCCCGGCATCTGCGATGTCGCGGATCGCTACGAGGCGGCGGTCATGGTCGACGACGCGCACGCCAGCGGCGTGCTTGGCAGGAACGGCCGCGGCACGATCGATCATTTCGATCTCCACGGCCGCGTCGACATCCAGGTCGGGACGCTGTCCAAGGCCGTGGGCGTCATGGGCGGCTATATCGCCGGTCGCCAGCATCTGAAGGATTACCTGACCCAGCGCTGCCGGCCGCTGCTCTTCTCGACGTCCCAGCCACCGGCCGTGGCTGCGGCATGCATCGCGGCGATCGACGTGCTCGAGAACGAGCCCGAGCGAATCGAGCGCCTGTGGGACAACACGCGCTTCTTCAAGTCGGCGCTGCAGGAGCTGGGGTTCGACACGGGCATCAGCGAGACCCCGATCACGCCGGTCATGGCGGGCGATGAGTCGAAGGCCCAGCAGCTGGCTGCACGGTTGTTCGAGGAGGGCGTCTTTGCCACGTCCGTGGTCTACCCGACCGTGCCGCTGGGCAAGGCTCGCGTTCGCACGATCGTCACGAGCGAGCATTCGCGCGACGACCTCCAGACATGCATCGATGCCTTCGCCAAGGTGGGACGCGAACTCGGCCTCATCTGATGGCAGGCCGCTGGGTCTGCCTGGATGTCGGTGAGACGCTTATTGACGAGACGCGGGTCTGGTCGACCTGGGCCGACCTGCTGGGCATCACGCGGCTGACGTTCATGGCCGCGCTCGGCGCGGTGATCTCGGATGGCAACGATCACCGGGACGTCTTCGCGCTGGTCGGTCGACCTGACTGGGAGAGCCAGCGCACGGAGTTTGAGCGCCGTTTCGGAGGCTTCCAGGAGGTCGACCTCTATGCGGACGCGGTCCCGTCGATCGTTGCGCTGCGCGAGCGAGGCTACCGCGTGGCGATCTTTGCCAACCAACCGGGACAGCGAACGGCGGAGCTGCAGGCGCTCGGAGTTACTCCGGACCTGATGGCCATGAGCGGCGAGTGGGGCGTTCACAAGCCGTCGCCTGAGTTCTACTCGCGCGCGCTGGCCGAGATGGAGGCGGAGGCGGGCGACGTCGCCTACGTGGGCGACCGGCTGGACAACGACATCCGACCGTCCGCCGCAGCCGGGATGCGACCGGTCTGGATACGCCGCGGACCGTGGGGCGTCATCGGCGGCGGGGAGATACCGGCGGGAACCCTGGTCGTCGATTCGCTCGGCGAGCTTGTCGAGCGCATCGGGACATGGTGGCCGTGAAGCTCACCGTCATTGGCTGCGCACCCGCGTACACGACCCGGCCGGGACGCTCGTCGAGCTCGTACCTAGTGGAGCATGGGTCGACGCGGATCGTGTTCGACCTTGGTGCTGGATCCTTCCCCGAAACCTGGCGCTATTCCTCGTTCGGCGAGGTGGCGGCCGTGTTCATCAGCCACATGCACGCGGATCACAACGTGGACCTGATCCCGCTCCGCCACTGGGTCAAATACGTCAATCGCGGCTACGGCCCCGCGCTTTACTCGCCCGCCGAGCTGCGCGTGCGGATGGGTGAGTTCCAGGACGACCAGGATTTCCTCGCCGACCTGGACGGAGAGGCACTCGCGCCGCGGACGTTCGCGGTCGGCGACCTGCTCATCGAGGCCGGCCGGGTCACGCACATACCGGACTCGTTTGCCTTTCGGGTGGCAGCGGCGTCGGGCGACGGGCCGGGCCTCGTCTACTCGGGCGACTGTGGCGTGGCGGACGATCTCGTGCCACTCATCCACGCGGGCGACACGGTCCTGAGCGAGGCAGCGTGGGGCGCCGGCAAGGCAGACGTGCCGATCCACATGACCGCGACCCAGGCCGCGGAGGCGGCGGCGCGAGGCGGCGCTTCGAGCTTGATCCTGACCCACATCCTGGACGACCGCCGTGAGAGCGAGGCGCGCGCCGCCGCCCAGCTCTCGTTCGAAGGTGACGTAGCCGTTGCGCAACCGGGCCTCGAGATCAACATCCGGTAGGCTCCGATCGTGGACACGACTCGGGATCTGGTCGAGCAGCGCGTACGAAGCGCGGCTCAGTCCGCGCTGCATTTACAGCAGGACGTAGTCGAGGTCGCGCTGCCGCAGAACGCGGAACACGGCGATTTCTCGACGAATCTGGCAATGCAGCTGGCCAAGCCGTTGCGCAAGGCGCCACGCGACATCGCCGCCGCCCTGATCGAGGCACTGAACGCCGGAGACCAAGATGAGCTCCTCGCGCGAGCCGAGGTCGCCGGGCCTGGCTTCGTCAACGTCTGGCTGCAGCCGGGTCACGTCGAGAAGGCCGTCGATGCGATTCGGGCCGCGGGGCTCGGCTTCGGCCGCACGCGGACAGACAAGCCCAAGCGCATCAACGTCGAGTTCGTCAGCGCCAATCCCACGGGCCCGCTGACCGTGGGCAATGCGCGCGGCGCGTTCGTCGGCGACCTGTTGTGCCGCGTCCTAGATGCGGCTGGCCACGAGATCACGCGCGAGTACTACTTCAACGACTCCGGCGGCCAGGTCGAGCGACTGGGCCAGTCCGTCTATGCGCTGGCCAACAACCTGCCCGTGCCCGAGGACGGCTACCACGGCGATTACGTTCGTGACATCGCGGCGGAGCTTCCGGCGGACGTTCGCCAGAAGGCGGAGGTCGACGCATCAAAGGCCAGCTGGGTAGTCGGCGCCTGGGCGTCCGAGCGCATCCGCGCCGGAATCGAACGCAGCCTGGAGAACCTGGGCAGTCACTTCGACGTGTGGACGACGGAAGGCTCCGTCCACGGAGCCGGCTGGGTGACGCGCGGCATCGAGCAGCTCAAGGCTGGCGGCTACATGTACGAACAGGACGGCGCGCTGTGGTTCCGCTCGACCGATTTCGGCGACGACAAGGACCGCGTCGTTATCCGTTCCAACGGCGAGCCGACGTACTTCGCAAGTGACATCGGCTACGTGACGGAGAAGTTCAGCCGCGGCTTCGACGAGCTGGTCTACATCTGGGGCGCAGACCACCACGGCACGGTCGCCCGGCTCAAGAACGCCGTCCAGGCGCTTGGCTTCGATCGCGACGCAGTCAACGTCCTGCTCATCGCCTGGGTGCGCTTCGTGCGCGACGGCGAGGAAGCATCCATGTCCAAGCGTTCGGGCGATTTCGTGTCGCTCGATGAGTTGCTCACCGAGGTGGGCGTCGACGCGGCCCGCTGGTTCTTCGCGTCACGCGCCCCCAGCACGGGCATCGACTTCGACATCGAGCTCGCGCGAAAGCAGTCGAGCGAGAACCCCGTCTACTACGTCCAGTACGCGCACGCCCGGATCAGCTCGATCCTGCGCAAGGCGGCCGACTCCGGGCTGGCCGCGAGCGCGACGTTGGAAGGCGGCCTCGCGGACGACGACGTGGGTCTCGGGCTGGCCAAGGATCTGCTGCGCCTGCCGGACATCGTCCGTGACGCGGCCGAGCTGCGCGAGACTCAGGCGATCACGACCTTTGCCACCGACCTTGCCACGCGCTTCCACGCCTACTACCGCGACCGGCATGTGGTCGACACGGCCGATCCACTGACGTCGGGTTATCGCCTCGCGCTCGTCGACGCGACGCGCGTCACGCTCGGTGCTGCGCTCGACCTGCTGGGAATCTCCGCCCCCGAATCGATGTAGCCCGCCGGTTGTTCGAGGCGTAGGCCACCTGCCAGATGCGGAAACGGTCTGCACCGTTTCAGGGATTCGTGTCACGTGCATGACCTGACAGGCACCCGTCAGCAAAATCAGCGGTTTCGTCGCATTTCGATGTTCCCGCGCAGATCAGTCCTGCATCTGTCAGGACGCGCAGTGATCAGCCGGACGGCAGGGCCAGGAGTAGGCTCGGGTCGGACGCGAGCACCACGCGGACCGTCTGGGGCCCGTTGATCAGGCGCATCGTGCCCTGGAAGGTCGGCGCCAGCTCGTTCATGCGCGCCGCGAACTCGTCCGCGTCAGCCTGCGTGTCCCACGCGGTCTGCCAATCGATCAGCCACGCGTCGTTGGGTCCCTCGTACATGTTCAGCCTATCGCCGCCCCAGCCGGCCGCGACCTCCTGGTGCGGCCACTGCGCGGGCAGGCCCGGTATGTCAACGGCAGGCTTCTCGCCGCCCGCGGCCAGAACCTGGATGTTCAGCTCGCCCATCGTCTGCTGGTAGACGTTGCTGAAGCCGCTGCCGAGTGACGCGCTGAGGTCCGGCAGCGTCACCGGCACCGGTGCCTCCTGGCTGTAGTACTTGTCCGAGTGCAGGATCTGCTCGGTCGAGGCTGGCGGCGTCTGGAGCGCCTGGTTGACCGCGTCATAGCCGCCCAGACCCCAGATGTCGGTCGTGAAGACGAGACCTTCAGCGTACGGGAACTCGAGCTGCCGGCGCAGGATCAGGGGCATGGTCGCGAGCTGGTCCGTGCCCAGCTGAGCGAGCGCGTCCTGGAGCAGCTGGAGCTGCTCTTGCTCGCTCATGTTCTGGCGCAGCCAGTTCTGCGAGGTCAGCGTGGCGTCGCCTTCTATGACGGCCAGCTGGCCGAGCGCGGCGTCACCCTGAGACGGGTCCTTGATGCGCGAGCCCTCGAGATCGAAGTGCTGGTCCTGGAGGGCGTGGGTGTACTCGTGCGACGTGGTCACCTTGTCGACCGGCCCGAATGGCGCGTCGCGGGCGATGATGTAGAAGGTCCCATCGGCCGGGTCGTAATAGGCCGCGACTTCTTGCGTGTACAGCTGCAGCAGCAGCTGATCGAGATTGGCGTCCTGCGGCAGCAGGCCCAGGCGCTTCAGGAAGCGCTCCTCCGCGGCGCGCCAATCAGGCGTGGTGTCTTCGTCCGCGGACGAGATCAGGTAGTTCTGGAAATCGTCCCGCGTGATCATCTTGTACGGAACGACCTTGGTCGGTTCGAGCTGACGGATCGGCGGTACCTGGGCGACGACGGCATCGATCTGCCCGGCTACCTGGGGATCGATGGTCGGCGCTGGCGTCTGCGGGCCGGCAGATTCAGACGGGGCCGGAGTCCCGGCGCTTGAGCTCTGCTGCGGCGTCGAGGTTGGTTCGCCGCTTGTTGCCTGCGCCGTGGCGCTCGGGCTCGCAGACGGGCTGGCGGTTGTCGTCGACGGCGGTATTGGAGTTGGGCCGATGCTCGGCGGCGGAGTAACGCTCGTGCAGGCTGAAACAACGAGCGACAGCGCCAAGCCGGCGGGGATCAGCTTGCGACCGAAGGAGATGGAGATCCGGGTCATCGGCGCATTGTGGACCAGATTGATTGATGTCTGTTTCTTCACCGTCTGCCGTCTGGTGGCTTCATGCGGGCGTCCTATCTTTTCAATCAGTGGAACCGTGAAGCATCGCTTCCCGTTCCCTCTCCCTCCCTCGGAACGAGGGGCGCCAATTGGGCAGGCGCCCCTCGTTTCTTTTTGCCCGCCTCCGGCTGCGACAATCAGCCGATGGAGATTGTTTCCTTTGGCGAGACCTGCCTTCGCTTGCGCGGCCGCGAGGGGATCGTGGCGACCGACGCCTTCCCGCGCATAGTTGGCCCGACCGGGCGCGGCCTGACCGCCGACATCGTCACCTACAGCCACGCTGATGGGCAGCAGACCTTGGGCCTGGGCGCCGGCACCAATTCGTCAGGTACCGCGAAGCGCAAGAGCACGGGCAAGGACGGACAGCGAGTGCCGACCAGCCTCGAGACGGCCTTCCTGCTCAATTCCCCCGGCGAGTTCGAGGTTCATCACGTGCTGATCACCGGCGTGCAGACCTATCGCGACGAGCAGGAGGGATCTGAGCGGGGCCCGAACGTCTGCTTCCAGTACGAGCTTGACGGCATCCACGTCGGTCACATGGGCGACGTCGGCCATCTCCTGACCCAGGCCCAGATCGAGGAGTTCGGCGACGTGGACGTCGCCTGCGTAACGATCGGCGGGTCGCTCCCAGCCGCCAAGGTCGCGGAGCTTGTAGCCCAGCTCGACGCGAAGATGATCGTGCCCATGCCCGTCGACTACGAAGGCGCCGGTGCGGCCGAGCTGGACCGGTTCCTGCACGAGATGAGCGTCTCCAAGGGTGAGCCACAATCCAAGCTGCAGGTCACGCATTCGTCGCTGTCGGCTGAGACGACTGTTGTCCTGCTCGACCCGCGCGGCCGCAGCTAGGGCGCGCTGGCGCTTCCCGGCACGGACGAGTAGACGACTCTGCCCTTCTTGACCACGTTGCGCACGAGGTCGGCGCCGAGCCAGTAGGGCAGCAGCGTGAATGAGTCCGGCTCCCAGACGACGAGGTCGGCGTGCTTGCCCTCCTCGAGCGACCCGTGGGTCTGCTCGAGCCCGAGCGCGGCGGCCGCGTTGATCGTCATCGCCGCGATTGCCTCCGCGGAGGAGAGTCGAAGCCCGTGCACCGCAAATGCCAGCGCCAGCTGGGCGTTCGGCGCAGGTGACGAGCCAGGGTTGAAGTCCGTGCCCAGAGCTACGGGCACACCGGCATCGACGAGCGCCCGGGCCGGCGCGTGGTGCGGGTCGTCGAGGTAGAACGCGCTGATCGGCAGGAGCGTGGCGACTGTCGGCCGGCCATTTTCGGCAGCGTCGGCGAGCGCAGCGATGCCCGTCTCCGAGATGCCGCCCAGGTGATCGGCAGAAAGCGCTCCAATCTCCGCGGCGAGCTCCGCGCCACCGGTCGAGCTCAGTTGATCGGCATGCAGCCGCGCCCGAAGACCCAATTCCTGAGCGCGCGTCAGGAGACGCCGCGACATCTCGACATCGAATACGCCTCGCTCGCAGAAGACGTCGCACGATGTTGCGATCCCCTGCTCGACGACGCGCGGAAGCTGCTCCTCGATGACCTCGGTCATGTACGCGGCAGCGGCATCATCGCGGCCACGGAACTCCGGCGGGACGGCATGAGCGCCCAGAAACGTGGGGACGATGTCGAGCGGCCCTTCCAGTGCGAGCAGCCCAGCCAGTCCGAGCAAGCGCAGCTCAGCGTCGACGTCCAGGCCATAGCCGGACTTGACCTCAACGGTTGTCACGCCGTGGCTGAGCATCTCGGCCAGCCAGCGCCGCGCATCGGCGAGCAGGACTTCGTCCGGCGCGGCGCGCGTCTCGCGCACCGTCTGCAGGATCCCACCGCCTGCAGCCAGGATCTCGAGGTAGCTGTGGCCGCGCTGGCGCAGCTCGATCTCTGCCTGTCGCGTTCCCGCAAACAGCGCATGAGTGTGCGGATCGATCAATCCTGGCGTGACAATCCCGCGTCGAGCGTCCAATCGTGCCAGCGAGGACGTGGCAATGCCCATCTCGGCGATCCGCTGCTCGACCTCGTGCAGGCGCCCGACAGCGATGATTCGGCCTTCGTATGCAGCGACCGCACCGTCACTGTCGATGACCCCGATCTCGGCCTGGTCCCGTCCGCGTCGTATGCCGCCGGCGACCGTGACCACCTCGCTCGCGTTGTGCACGAGCAGGCCTGCCGGCTTGCTCACGAGCCGGATCGTTCCGCCTCGGCGAGGCGGAACTCGAGCGCCATGGACGGATCGAAGTCGCGGATCCTGAGCCAATCAGCGGCCGCGGTGATGCGCTCGACATCGCCGAGCGCGACGTCTGCGCCCATGTGATCGGCCACATCGAGCAGTGCGCGGATGGGCGCCAGCCCGATCAGCTCCGACTCGCGCAGCTCCACGCCGCGCTCTGCGGCCGCCTCGCCGACGGCCTCCCAGACCCGCCAGATGGGGGTGATGCTGAAGTCGAGGAGGTTCATCGAGACCTGTGCGCAGGCAAGATCGTCCAGGAACAGTCCGAGCGCCTGGACGCGCGGCAAGCCGCCCGTTCGCTCACGAACGCGCTTGGCGATCTCCTTGGCCAGGTCGACGTCGCCGCTCTCGAGATTGATGTTGTAGGCGATCAGGAACGGCCTGGCGCCAACGGCGACCGCGCCCCCGGTTGGGTGAATCCGCGCCGGGCCGTAGTCGGGCGTGAACTCAGGGGTGGAGATGAGATCGCGCAAGCCTTCGAACTGGGGCCGCCGGATGTCGGCCAGGACCTGGTGGCCGGGGTTGCGAGTGGCGCGCGCGTACAGGTAGACGGGCAGATCAAAGCGCTGCGCGATGCGCGCACCGAATTCGCGGGCGAGGGCAATGCATTCGTCCATGGTCGAATCGCCGAGAGGCACGAACGGAACGACGTCGACCGCTCCCAGCCTTGGATGCTGGCCCTCGTGGACGCGCATGTCGATGCGCGCAAGCGCCTCCTCGACCGCTCCCTCCATCGCCTCGGAAATTGCAGCTACCGGCCCGGCGAGGGTGAGCACGCTCCGGTTGTGGTCCGGATCTGACGTTCTGTCGAGCAAATGGACGCCCGGGACGGAGGTTGCGCGCGCCGCGATCGCGTCGACGACGGATATGTCGCGGCCTTCGCTGAAGTTGGGGACGCATTCCACGAGACGTGCCATCTGCCACAAAGTCTACGAGCGTGTCATCCAAAATCGCGGTGAGAAGACGCCCGAGATTGCATCCGAATCGACGCTCTTCGGAATGTAACCTATACAAAGTGAAGGACCGGCTTGACAAAGTGAAGGTCGATCTTTACTGTCCGTGGTGTTGGCGATTACAACGAAGGGTCAGGTCGACTAGATGCAGAGAGAAGTGATCTCGGATTGCCCGGTGTGCGAGAGCCCGCTCACGGTGACGCGGCTGCACTGCAACAACTGTGGCACGACGATCGAAGGCGAATTCACGGTCGGCCGGTTCAGCCGACTTAACCGCGAGCAATATGCGCTGCTCGAGTCGTTCCTGCGCTCGCGCGGCAACCTGCGCGAGCTGGAGCGCGAGCTGGGTGTCTCGTATCCCACCGTTCGTAACCGCGTCGAGGCGCTCCTGCGCGTCCTGGATCTCGCGGATGGCAATCCCGCGCCGCCGGATGCGCCGCGAGACGACTCGGCTGCACAGGTGGACCCGGACACGCGCCGCTCCATCCTCGAGCGCCTCGCGCGACACGAGCTGAGCGCCGAGCAAGCCGCGTCGGCCTTGCGTGGTGAGCCCATAGACGCGCAGGTGAATGACGGAGCCGAGGGGTCGGAGGACACAGACAATGAATGATCCCTACGAGCGCTATCCGGATCCCACACAGATCCAGCACAGCATCGGGCAGACCGGCCAGCTGACGATCAACAACGTCTCGGGCGAGGTCCGGCTGCGCGGTATCGACGGCGGCGAGGCAACCGTTCGCATCAGATCCGAGAGTGGCCGCTCGGAGTGGCTGCCGGTGACGGTGCGCAAGGGCGATGGCGCACTGACCATCGACGTCGAGAAGCATGGGTCGTTCGCCATGTTCGGCACGTGGTTCGGCTCACACGACGGCATCGAGTTCGACGTCAGCGTTCCACGCGCGGCGCGCGTCTCGATCAACACCGTCAGCGCCGACATCCGAGCCGCTGCCCTGACCGGGGAGCAGGCTTACAAGACCGTGTCGGGCGACCTCCTGATCGAGTCGACCGGTGGCAAGGTCCGCGCAGTCACTGTCTCGGGCGATCTCAACGTTGACGCGCAGTCGCCACTCGAGCTGACGGCGAACACCACCTCGGGCGACGTACTTGTGCGCGGCGCGACGGTCGATCGATTCGACGCACACACGGTCAGTGGCGACATCCGCCTGGATGGCTCGCTCGCGGCCGGAAACGTGCACACGGTCGAAACCGTGAGCGGAGACTTCACTGTCAACTCACCCTCCGGGGTGACCGTCGATGTCAAGCGCAGCATGGATCTGCGTCACGGCGGGTCCCGTGGGTTCATCGCTGGCGACGGCGCCGCGCAGGTTCACTTCCGCACTCTGTCGGGCGACTGCGATGTGCGTGGGGGATACGAGACGGATGGCGGCGGCCGGGACCGCCAGCGCAAACACGGCAAGCACGACCGCTTCGAACGCCAGCTTGAGCGGCGCATCGAGCGACAGGTCCGCAGCCACCTGCGCGGTCGGAGTTCGGACGAGATCAGCTTTCCGGGTGCCTCTGACTACAGCGAGCCGGCTGTGGCCACGACGCGCCAGGCTGTGGACCAGCTCGAGGTTCTGCGCGCTCTCGAGCGCGGCGAGATTGATGTCGAAGAGGCGACTCGTCGCCTCCAGGAGGCTTAGACATGGCCGACGTTGAAAAGATCCTCAAGCTCGTTTCCGAGGGCGCGCTGACGCCCGAGGAGGCAGACGAGATCCTTAACGCATTGAACGCCTCGCGCGATGCCGAGCCGGCGTCCGAGCCTGCCGGCTCGCCCCAGGAGGCGCGACGCGCCCAGGACACACCACGACACCTGCGCATCCAGGTCACCGAGAGTGGCCGCCCGGTAGTCAACCTGCGCGTGCCGATGAACATCGCCGGCTGGGCGTCGGCCTATCTGCCGGGTCTGTCCGACGAGAACGCGGATCGCATCAGGAGCGCCATCAACTCCGGCGTTCGCGGGCCAATCATCGACATCGGCGATGGCGACGACCGAGTCCTCATCACCAGCGAGTAGCTGCGGATCGCACGGGAAAGGAGGATCAGCATGGTCCATCACCTTTGGTACAAATCGTTCGACGACGAGGTCGGAGATGTCCGCTCGCGTGCGTGGCGCAACACGATGACGCGCAAGCCGTCGCCCAGACGGGGAGGCGCACGTCGAGTCGTGGGCCAAGCCCTGATCGGACTCGGCGAACGCATCGCCCCAGGACCCGCCTCCAACGACCAGGCGGCCGGCAAGTAAGCCGGCCGCCTTTCAAATTGCGACGAGATCAGCGTGGCCTCGCCACGACAATGTCCGACTAACCCGCAGATGCCCTCATCCGCTCTCGTGCTTGGTACAGACTGACCCGTCCCACGCCTTTGAGCTCGCGTGGACCAATTGGCACGAACGCCAGGTCGTTGGTCGCCAGCTGCGCGAGTTCCTCACTGACCAGGACGGTACCGGCCTCGGCCTCGGCCCCAATGCGCGCCGCAGTGTTGACAGTGCGGCCGAAGTAGTCGCCGTCGCGTTCGATCACGGGGCCAGCGTGGACCCCTCCGTGCGCCGGCGGCAGATCCGACGATCCGATCAAGCCGACCAGCTCCAACGCGCCGCGCACTGCCTCGAGACGCTCGTCGAAATGGAGCATCGCGCCGTCGCCGAGGAGCTTGACGACCCGTCCGTCGTGGGCCGCGGTCACGGCATCGGCCATTTCGCCGAGCTTTTCGGACAGTCTCGCGGCGGTGGCATCGCCGGCGCGCTCGGTCAGGCGCGTGTATCCGCTGAGATCGACGAAGGCGATGCCTGGCAGCACGGGCGTCGCGGGACGGACGCCGATGCTGTCCAGGAACTGCTCTGCGGTCACGGCCCACAGGCGCAGCAGCGCGTGCTCCAAATGGCGCCTGTAGAGGGTTCCGAGCAGCTGTTCCGACTCGACCATCAGCTCCGCTCCCAGACGGTTGATCTCGTTTCGTGTCTCATCGAATGCGGTCGTGGGATCGACCTGGCTGGCCACCTTCTCATCGAAGATCGCAACCGCGCTCTCGGCCGATCGACGGGCCGCGTCGCCAAAGATGCGCGTGATGCGGAGGGTGGCTTGCCCGCCGCCAGTTTTGATCCCGACGTCGACGACCATGCGGGCCAGGGCCACATCGTCGGCGCGCATCGGCTCTCCCGACCGAGGCGCAGGAAACCCGGCCGAGCTCATCAGCCGGATCAGGTCGGTCTCGGTCATGCCCAGCGACGCAGCGAGATCCGCAGGGGTCGTGTCGGTGACCACGGCCGGATCCGGGTAGAGCAGATCCATGGGCTGCATCGTGAAAAGTTGTCGGCGAAACACCTCGACGAGCTGATCGAGGTCGATGCCCGGCGACTGCATGGCAATCACCGCCCGAACGCGCTGGATGTCGCTCGGTCGAAACTCGCCCCGCTCATCGGCGTGCAGGACCTGGCGACGAACCAGGTCGGTGACGTACGCGACATCCGTCCTCACCGCCCGCGCGAGAGCTTCAGCCGTCAGGGACCGGTCAGTCGCCATCGCTCAACAGACTTCGCCGAGCGCCTGGCAGGAGCGACGCTTCGAGCCTGCCCTCGTGGACAGCTCCGGCGCGCAGCGAGAACCGTGAGGCGCTCGATCCGGCCACCTCGCTAACGATGGCATGCAGCTCGGCTCCTACGAAGTGCAGTGCGACCCCGTCGTCAATCCCGTAGCCGCCGGGAATCGTTCCGGCGGCTATCGCTTCGGCGAAGCGCGCGCGGCGGAGCGGTTCGCCATCAAGGTGCGGGCAGGCAGACCCGCCCAGAAGGGCCAATCCGTCGGGCAGCGCTGTCAGCTGATCGCCGAAAGAGTCGGTCAGGCAGGCTTCGAACCAGCAGATGGCGCCGGCACTCACGCCGGCCAGCACCGTCCCCGACTGCCACGCGCGGCGGAGGACCTCATCCAAGCCGTGGACGCGCCACACGGCGAGCATGTTTGCCGTGTTGCCGCCTCCAACGAAGATCAAATCCTGCTCGACGAGACGCTCAACGTCGGAGCGCTTCACGGCTCCGAAAAGGGCGAGATCCGACGCAATCGAGACCGGGGCGTAGGCACGAAAGAAGTTGGCGGCATAGCGCTCGGCGTCGCCGGACGCCGTGCCGATGAAGCAGACGCGCGGCCGATCCGCGCCAGTCAGCTCGAGCAGGTATCGATCGAGCGGCGTCAGAGTCTCGGCAACGCTGAAGCCGCCGCCGCCCAACGCAACGATCTGCGGTTGCATGAAGCTGTCAGTCGCGCTCGAGCATCGGTACGCGAATGCCGCGTTCGCGGGCCACTTCTATGGCGCGCTCGTAGCCAGCGTCCGCATGTCGTATCACGCCCATTCCAGGGTCTGTCGTCAGCACTCGCTCGAGCTTCTGTGCCGCCAGATCGGTACCGTCGGCGACGACGACCATGCCTGCATGCTGCGAGTAGCCGATCCCGGTGCCGCCACCGTGGTGAATCGACACCCAGCTTGCGCCGGCTGACGTGTTCACCAGCGCGTTCAGGAGGGGCCAATCTGCGATCGCGTCCGAGCCGTCGCGCATGCCCTCCGTCTCGCGGTTGGGCGAGGCAACCGAGCCGGCATCGAGGTGGTCGCGGCCGATCACGATCGGTGCACTCACCACGCCGTTGCGCACCAGCTCGTTGAAACGGACGCCGGCTTTGGCGCGCTCACCGTATCCGAGCCAGCATATGCGCGCCGGCAGACCCTGGAACGGCACGCGCTCCTGAGCCATGAGTATCCAGCGCGCGAGCGACTCGTTCTCCGGGAACAGTTCCAGCACCGCCTCGTCAGTGCGGCGGATGTCCTCTGGATCGCCCGACAGCGCCACCCATCGGAATGGACCCTTGCCCTCGCAGAACAGGGGCCTTATGAAGGCCGGCACGAAGCCCGGGAAATCAAAGGCATTGTCAACGCCGGCTGTTTGCGCCTGCGCGCGGATGTTGTTGCCATAGTCGAACGTCACGGCCCCGGACGACTGCAGGGCAAGCATGGCCCGCACTTGGACGGCCATCGAATCCATGGCCCGGTCGACGTATGCGCCTGAGTCGGATTGGCGGAGCGCGACAGCCTGCTCAAGCGATAGCCCGGCCGGGACGTAGCCGTTGAGCGCGTCATGAGCTGACGTCTGGTCGGTGACCGCGTCGAAGCGTTCGCCGCGTCTCGCGAGCTCAGGCTCTACCTCTGCGGCATTGCCGATGAGTGCGATCGAGGTAGCGCGCCCGTCGGCGGCTGCCTGCCTCGCCCATGACAGCGCCTCGTCCAGCGACTCCGTGACCTGGTCGACGTAGCCGATCTCGTGCCGCCGCCACGCGCGCGCCGGATCGACCTCGATGACGAGTGCAACCCCGTCGTTCATTGTCACCGCCAGCGGCTGCGCGCCGCCCATTCCGCCCAGGCCGGCGGTGAGCACCACCCGACCGCGCAAGCTGCCCCCGAAATGCTGGCGGGCGAGCTCGGCGAAAGTCTCGTACGTGCCCTGGAGGATGCCCTGGGTGCCGATGTATATCCACGAGCCGGCCGTCATCTGGCCGTACATCGTCAATCCCTGACGTTCCAGCTCCCGGAAGACATCCCAGTTGGCCCATTTTCCGACCAGGTTGCTGTTGGCGATGAGCACGCGCGGAGCCCATTCGTGTGTGCGAAAGACTCCGACAGGCTTGCCCGACTGGACCAGCAGCGTCTGGTCGCTTTCGAGCCTGCGCAGCTCGCGGACGATCGCATCGAACGCTTCCCAGCTGCGCGCGGCTTTACCGGTGCCGCCATAAACGACCAGGTCATCGGGACGCTCGGCGACTTCAGGGTCGAGGTTGTTCATGAGCATGCGCAGCGCGGCTTCCTGCTGCCAGCCGCGAGTGCTCAGCTCCGTGCCGCGCGGCGCCCGAATGTGCCTAGATCTAGTTGCCGTTGCCATTGCTGGACCCTCCACGACCAGTCTAGGACGCGCTCGCAGTACGTCCGCTAGTCGCCTTCCGGTTTGGTCACGTCGACCATGGCTGCGTCTGTCGCGGCGACCAGATCGGCGGGCCTGAGATGGACGTTGACACCGCGCCGACCACCGCCGATCGCAACCTTGTCGAGCGCCTCGATCGATGCGTCGGCGATTACCGGCCAAGCGGTGGTGGCTCCGAACGGTGTGATCGTCCCGCGCTCGTAGCCGGTCACCGTCTTCGCTTCTTCTGCATCAGGCAGGGACAGCCGATTTACGCCGAGGTGGGATCTCAGCCTGGGCCAGTCGAAACGCCTGCCGCCGGGCACGAGGACGAACACGTAATCACCATCACCGCGGCGGACGACGATCGTGCGCAGAAGCTGTTGGAGATCAATGCCCTGGAGCTCCGCGCTCTCCTCGGCGTTGCTCGCAGGCTGCGTGACGACGATCTCGTGGGGCACGTCGTGTTCGTCCAGCCAGCGTGTGGCAAGTGTCTCGTCGGTCACAATCGGACAGTCATAGCTCGCGGCGCAGCACCGGGAAGCGTTGATCGTCGACCGCAACCGAGAAGCCGATCTTCTGCCAGAACTCGGGCGTTGCGCCACTCCGCTCGTTCTCGGGCTGGGTCAGATCGGGGTATGCCTCGACCGCCGCGAAACCGCGTTTTGCCAGGTCCAGGCACACGGAATTGGCAAGATCACGCGCGTAGTTGAGGTTGCGCGCCTCCTCGGTCGTGGCGATGCACGTGATCACCGCAGGCAGTGGCGAGACGGGCAGCTGCGCATAGAGCTCACGCAGGCGCTGCGCGCGTGGATATGCCGACAACGGCCCGAACTGGCAATAGGCGACCGCGTCGCCGTCGACGAGCAGCACCTTGGCGTACGAACCGAACACTCCACGGCCTCTGTCAAGCAGCGCGAGCTTGCGCGGCACGCCGTCGCGCAACGGCCGCTCGCGCTGCGTCCGTGGCGCGAACGGATTTTCGAATAGGACGGCGGAGTCATCGTCAGCGAACGGGTCGGGGAGCGCGACTGGACCCGAGAAAGCGAAAGGATTTTCGAACTGCGGCTCAAGGTCGGAGGGATCGAACGGGTTGTCGGGCAGCCTGAATTTCTGGGCTGGTGCGGCCTGACGCCTTGCCTCGAGCCACGAGGGCCTGCGCTGCTTCAGACCCCGATCGGCGTCCTCCCAGTAGTCGCAGGTCCTGTGATCGAAGCGCGGATCCATGCATGGCGGGATCAGGGCGAAGGTCGTGGGGTCGCCTATGTCGACGATGCGCCGCTCAGCCGGGGCCATGGTTCAGCTTCCGACCAACTGCCAGTCGATGTTGCCGGAGCTGTCGGTCTGCGTGATCAGGATCGTCACCGTCACGCCATCATCGGTGATCGCGTGGCACTCGAAGGTTGCGCCCTTCTCGATAGGTTGGTTGTCCGGACACGTGACGGTTGCCGTGATGCCGTTGTCCAGCAGCCCCGATTCGACCTCCTGTTGAAGGCGGCTGTTGTCCAGCACGAGGGACGTACTGCAGCCGACGAGCGCCGCGCAGGCAAGTCCAGTCACGGCCAGCCGGCGGAACGGAAGCCAACGAGACGAGTTCAACGGTCGGTGATCGGAAGAGCGCCGGCCACCCTACCCTCGCGCACGAGCCGCACCGCTTGCGCGATATCAGGCTGAGGGTCACGGTCGGCGTCGAGATGGCCGACGGTTTCACGAATGAGGGCGTGCGCAGTCGCGACTCCAACACCGGGACGGAGGCCGCCGCTCATTCGAAAATCAAGGCCCTGCGCGGCGGCCAGAGCCTCGAGCGCGAGCACGTGCTCCACGTTGGCCAGCACCGCGGCGGCCTGGCGGGCGGCGATCGGGCCCATCGACACGTGGTCCTCCTGGTTGGCGCTCGTGGGTATCGAGTCGACAGAGGCAGGATGGGCGAGCGACTTGTTCTCGGACACCAGCGCGGCGGCGACGTACTGGTACAGCATCATGCCGCTGTTCAGGCCGGCGTCTTCGATCAGGAACGGGGGCAGGCCCGATGTGTTGGGATCCGTCAGCTGCGCCAGACGCCGTTCGCTGATCGAGCCGAGCTCGGCGACCGCGATCTTGAGAGTGTCCATTGCCAACGCAACGGGCTCGCCGTGAAAATTGCCGCCGGATACGACGCGGCCGCCTCCGGTGGCCACCGCGGACGGGTCGACGTCGGCGCCATCGGGGAAGACGAGTGGGTTGTCGGTCGCCGAGTTGACCTCGATCTCGAGGACACCGCGGACGTAAGCCAAGGCGTCCGCAACGGCGCCGTGGACCTGCGGCACGCAGCGGATCGAGTACGGATCCTGGACCTTGTGCGCTTCTCCATGGTGCGCGCGCATCAGCTCCGAGTCGCGCAACATCGCGCGCATCTGCGCGGCGACACGCTTCTGCCCCGGATGCGGCCTGGCCGCGCTGTACGCAGCGGCATATGGGACGTCCGTGCCCGTGAGCGCTTCGACCGACATCGAAGCGACCACGCTGGCGGTCTCGACAGCCTGTTCCGCACCCAGCAGCGCGAGCACGCCGACGGCGGTCATCTGCTGGGTGCCGTTGAGCAGCGCCAGACCCTCCTTGGCCTGCAGCGTCAGGGGCGTCAGGCCGCGTCGGCGCAGAGCCTCTTCGCCACTGACGATCTCGCCGTCCACCTCCGCCTGTCCGAGGCCGATCAGCGGCAGTGCCAGGTGAGCGAGCGGCGCAAGATCGCCCGACGCGCCAACAGACCCTTGCTCTGGCACGACCGGCGCTATGCCCGCGCGAAGGAACTCGAGCAGACGCTCGATGATGATCGGGCGGCAGCCACTGCGGCCGAGGGCGAGGGCGTTGGCCCTCAGAAGCAGCATCGCTCGCACGACTTCGACTGCATGTGGTGCTCCCACCCCCACCGAATGGCTGATCAGCAGGTTGCGCTGAAGGACCTCTACATCTGCGCGTGCGATCCGCCTGGAAGCGAGATTCCCGAATCCCGTGGTCACGCCGTAGACGATCTGATCCGACGCCACGAGCTCATCGATGACCGAGTGACTCTCCTCGACGCGTTTGAGCGCTTCGTCGTCCAGACGGATGTCAGTGGCGCCGTGGGCGACTGCCCAGACGTCTTCGAGCAGAAGGTCTCCGGCGCCCACTTCGATCAACGTCAAATCAACCTTTCTGGGCGTGGCTGCCGAGTATGTGACTCGTATCGTTGACTAGGGCGAGGAGAGGACCGCCGTCGGGCGTTTCCCACTCGAGGACAGTCAGGTTGACCCAGTTCTGGAGGAAGCGACGGCGGTAGTCAGCCATCGGGACGCCGGTCACAGCCGCCAGCAGAACACGGTTGATCGACGAGTGGCCCACGAGCAGCACTGTTCGGTCACCGTTGCCCGCCCACCATTCAGTTATGTAGTCGATCAGGGCCACGACCCGCCGTGAGGCCTCGTTGCCGTTCTCGCCGCCGCCCGGTCGATACAAGGCTGGGTTCGAGTCGTACAGGGCGAACTCGCGGGGCATGGTGCTCGCGACTTCGTCGGTCGTCATTCCCTCCCAGGCGCCGTAGTCGAACTCGATCAGGCGCTCGTCCGTCTCAACCTCGAGCTGCTGATCTCCGACGATCAGGCTGGCCGTCTCCGTGGCACGTTCAAGCGGGCTGCTTATGACCCTGTCGATTGACACGGACGCCAGCCGCCGGCCGAGCGCCTCGGCCGACTCCCTGCCGCGTGCCGACAACGGAGCCGGGACGCGCCTGCCTAGGTAGCGATCAGGTTCGGACAGGTCCGTGTGGCCGTGCCGGGTAAGGAGGATGGTCAGCACGAGAACACGATACCGGTATGCTGAAAGAACACATCACGCATATAGCGCCTCTGTTTCGGGGTTGGGTGAAATTCCCGACCGGTGGTCGAGCCGCCTGACCAGGCGGTTCAGCCCACGACCCGACGCCGCGTGAGCGGCGGCGGTGGATCCCCAGGAAGGGAGCCGACGGTCAAAGTCCGGATGGGAGAAGTGGAGGCGAGCCCGCGGCGTCGAGCGCGCCGTGTTCTCGTTTCACCCTTCTCGATTCATCCCCGTTGGCGAGACGCGCAACGGAGGACACGCAGCTGACCGCAATCAGCGTCGAAGGGGTCTCGAAGAGCTTCGTCGTCGACAAACAGCCACTGCTCGTGCTCGATGAAGTCTCTTTTGACGTTCCCGCGCACGGCATCAGCGCGGTTCTCGGGCCGAACGGCTCGGGCAAGAGCACCCTGCTGCGCCTGATAAGCGGCTTGATCGAGCCTGATCGAGGTCGCATCCAGCTCGATGGACGTCCGGTTGCGGACGCGGACCAGCGCGTGGGCCTCGTCTTCCAGGAGCCGCGCCTACTACCGTGGAGATCAGCTCTCGACAACGTGGCGTTTCCGCTCGAGCTGGGCGGCGTACCACGGGCGGAGCGCCGCGAGCGCGCGCGGGCACTGCTCGATCTCGTCGGTGTCGGCTCTTTCGCCAGCGTCTTGCCACATCAGCTTTCAGGCGGCATGCGCCAACGCGTGGCTATCGCGCGCGCGCTTGTTCGCGAGCCACGGATCCTGCTTCTCGACGAGCCGTTCAGCGCGCTCGATGCGCTGACCAGGGAGCGCTTCAATGCCGAGCTGCTCGAGCTCTGGCACCGGACCGGCACGGCCATCGTGCTCGTCACGCACAGCATCTCCGAGGCGATCTACGTTGCCGATGAAGTCGTCGTGCTGTCCAGCTCTCCGGGACGGGTCCTGGCCCGCGTGCCGGTCCCGTTGGCCCGGCCGCGTTCGGCAGCGTCCCTCGAGAGCGTGGCGATGACGCGCACGGCAGCAATCCTTCGCGCGCATCTATCGGGATCGCCGGCCGAGCTAGCTCAGCAGGAAGCCGCGGCTGCGCCCGTCATGGACGTGTTCGAAAGTGCCGGCGCTCCGGCATTCTTCGACCCCTTCCGGGGCGCGCCATGATCGCCGCATCGCGTCGCCGTCAGTGGCGTTCGGCCGTCGTCCCCGTCGTCGCCGCCGCAGTCGTGTTCGTGGTCGCCTGGAAGGCGATCGTCGTCATCGGTGGCTACCCGGTCTTCATCCTGCCGGCGCCTGAAGTCGTGGCGCAACGTTTCTTGAGCGCATGGACGGACGGCACGATCGCGCCACACGCATTAGCCACACTCCAGGAGATCGTTCTCGGCTTCATCGCCGGCGCGAGCCTGGCCGTGATAGTCGGCTACCTGCTGGCCCGTTCGCAGCTCGCGGAACGACTCCTGTCGCCATACCTGGTTGCCGCCCAGGCGACGCCGATCCTTGTCCTGGCGCCGCTGCTCGTGCTGTGGCTGGGCACTGGCTTGTTGCCCAAGGTCGTGATCTGCGCCTTGATCGTGTTCTTCCCCGTGGCCGTGGCGACGATGGTCGGCATCCGCTCGGTCGACAGGCGCCTGCTGGAGCTCGGCCGCAGCCTGCGTGCCACGCGCTGGCAGGTCTTCCGTTACCTGGAGCTGCCCGCGGCCACTCCGCAGATCCTGGGCGGCATGCGCGTCGGTGTGACCCTGGCGGTCATCGGCGCCATCGTCGGCGAGTGGGCCGGAGCCGACAAGGGCCTGGGCGTGCTGATCAATCTCGCCCGCGGCAGCCTGTTCGATTTCCCCCTGATGTTCGCCACACTTCTGACAATCGCCCTCATGGCAATCGTTCTTTATCTGCTAGTTGTGCTTGCCGAGCGCGTTCTGGTCGGCAGCTGGAGGTGAAGTGAGCCTGCATGTTCGTTCGTTGGGAACCGTCGCCGTACTTGCTGCTGCGCTTGTCGTCGGATGCTCGCCAGGGGCCAGCGCGACACAGACGCCGACGACCAAGCTGACCGTTGGCCTGGGTTACGTCGCCAGCGTCCAGTTCGCACAGTTCTACCGCGCCCAGCAGCAGGGCTACTACTCCGCCGCCGGCCTGGACGTCACGTTCCAGAACGACATCACCTCCAATCTCATCACGCTCGTTGGCCAGGGCGCCGTCGACATCGGCATCGCCGACGGGACGGACGTGATCCCGGCCGTCGGCCAGGGCATCCCCGTTCGCTACGCGGCGACGATCTACGCCCAATTCCCGAATGTCGTGCTTGTCCCGCAGAACAGTCCGATCAAGACCATCGCCGACCTGAAGGGCCACACGCTGGGCATCCCCGGCGCGTACGGATCGAGCTGGATCATGGTCCAGGCTCTGCTCGCGTCGGCCGGCCTCACAGTGGCCGACATCACCGAACGCGACTATCCCGATTACGGGCAGGCCGTCGCTTTGCATCAGGGTCAGGTGGACTCGGCAACCGCCTACCGTAACAACGAGGCCGTGCAGCTCGGTCTGCAGGGTTTCGCCACGAACCAATTCGCGGTTGACGCGATCACGCCGCTGCCGGGCCCCGGACTGATCGTGGGCAATTCGACGATGTCGGCCAAGCACGACGCGTTGAAGGCATTCGTGGCGGCGACATTGCGCGCCATGGATGAGATCGCGGCCAATCCTCAGGTCGGCCTCGACGACTCGATCGCCGTCGTGCCCGAGCTTGGCGCCGATCAGACAACACAGCTCGCGATCCTGCAGGCGACGATCGACATGTGGTCAAATCCCTACACTCAGGCTCACGGCACAGGCGCCATCGACAGTGCCGCGTGGCAGAAGTCGCTCGACTTCATGCGCGGCCTGCCGGATTCGAATATTCCGGCCAGCCTGACGGTTGACCAACTGCTGACCCAGGAGCTGCTGCAGTGACCGACGAGCACGCGGAGACTCAGGCCAACGACGACGATCCTGTCGCGCACCACGATGCCGTCACGCACATGGACGCGCACACGACGTTGAGCGACGACGACCACGGCCATGCGGAGACTCCCCTCGGCCCGATCGACTGGGCGAAGTGGGGATACGCGATCGCCGGCGGGATCGCTGGAATGATCGTCATCGCCTTCTTCTTCATCGCCCTGGGTGGCCTGCCGACCTGAGAAATCGGCCTTTCAGCGACCTCTCAGAGAACTCCCATTGACGCGCGCATCAGATTCCCAATAGAGCCCGCGGCTGCGGGACGACGATTGCTGTGCCCGTATCCAGATCTCTCGGGAACGTCGTCCGGCACGGACTCGGCATTGGTCTCGGCCCTAGAGACCGGAAAGGGACACGCTCCATGCGAGCACGTTTCGTCGTGCTGTTGGCTGTTCTCGCCATCCTGGCCATGGGTACCGCTTCGGCCGCCCTCGCCAAATCGCCCGGTGGCGGCAAGTCGAACGTTCAGCAAATCAGCGACGCTCAGCTGCAGGCGCTGTACACCACTATGGGCGGCGCCAACCCGCTGCCCACGACGCGCACCGTCGCGCACTGGCACGGGCAGACACTGGACCCCTCCGACGGGGTCACGTACGGATACAACATGGTCGGCGCCAACCCGAATAGCTGCTCCGGATCGGCATGCGACGTGACCGTCCAGGCCGACATCACGCCGATCATCGTCAACGTCGGAGGCCTGACCTTCGACGGCACCAGCTCGCTTGCTGCAACCCTGGCCTCGCCGCAATTCGCGACCAACGACTACGGGAGCACCACGGCAGCCACGGACGCCGGCTTCGCGAAGGGCGCCGGAGGCGCGCTCTCCCAGCTTGATTCGGGCAATCAGCTTCAGCTCCAGGACGCGACGATGCGCGCCCAGTTCAACAAGTACGGCAGCTACCACCTGCGTCTCCACGCCAATGTGGGGCCTGCGGTGACGATCAATGTGCCGGCGAATCACGGCACGTTGCTGCAGAGCGGCCGTGGCGCCATCTTCGCCGACGTCAACGTCCAATGGTGGGCGGCGCAGATCAAGAACCTCGAGACCAAGGCCGACCCCACCCACCTGCCGATCTACCTGACCAGCGACGTTCTGCTCTACGAAGGCAAGGACATCTTCAACTGCTGCATCATCGGCTTCCACGGCACAGGCGCCGAGGGTGGTGGCAGCTCAAACGGCAATGGCAACCAGCCTGTGCAGACATTCGCCTGGGCCTCGTACGTCTCGCCGGGCATCTATGCGCGACCCAACGGTGGTGTCAATTGGGCACTCCAGGACATCCATGCACTGAGCCATGAGATTGCCGAGTGGGCGGACGATCCGTTCGTCAACAACTGGGTGGAACCGTGGCTGACGCCGACTGCCCCGCAGTACGGCTGCACGGACATCCTGGAAACTGGCGACCCAGTCGTTGGCATAGGCTTCGCGATGGGCACAAACGCCTACGCCCAGGGTCCGAACCCCAACGGCTCGCAAAGTGCCGACGGGTACTACCACCCTGAGGACGAAGCGATCCTGCCATGGTTCATGCGTACGGCACCGAACGACGTCTCGGAGCCGACGCAGAGCGCATCAACAAACATCGGCCGCTACACCCTGATGGGCGACCTCAACCCGTTCGCAGGTTTCAGGAACCCCGCCACAGGCTGCTGAAGAACGCAGATCGTTGCTGACGACGAGGGGGCCCGGGAAACCGGGCCTCCTCTTTTTGTAGGCTGAGCACCATGGTTCGGTTCGGTACACCATGCAACTGACTGTCATCGGCGGCTGCGGAGGATGGCCGGCTGCCGGCCAGGCCTGCAGCGGGTATCTACTCGAGCACGACGGCTTCAACCTGCTGATCGATCCGGGCTACGCCGTTGTGCCGCGGCTGCTTCGGAAGATGACGGCCGATGCGGTCGATGCGGTCCTCGTGAGCCACGGCCATCCTGATCACTGCGCGGACGTGAACCCGCTGCTGCGTGCGCGTCGCTTCATGGACAACGAGCCGCCGCCGCTGCCGCTCCACGCTCTCGACGAAGCGCTGGACGGGGTGCTTGCTCTCGACCGTCCGAGCATGCTCGTAAACGCGTACCGCCTCAATCTCTTTGAAGCTGGTGACTCGTTCAGCATCGGTCCCTTTGCCATCGAAACCCGACTCCTGCCCCATCCCCGGCGGAACGCCGCCTTCCGAATTTCGGCCGGTGGACGTTCATTCGTTTACACCGGAGATGCGGGACCGAGCACAGCCATCGTCGACCTGGCTGGCGGCGCCGATTTGCTCCTGGCCGAGGCCTCGTACGCCGCGAACGTGCCGACCGATCTCGTAGGCAGCCTCTCAAGTGCATCGGACGCGGGACGTGAGGCGGCTGCGGCCGGCGTGGCCGAGCTGGTCCTGACCCACATCCTGCCGGGCGAGGACCGCCGGCGCGCGGCGCTCTCTGCTCGAGCTCTCTTCCCGGGTCCGGTTCGCGTTGCCCGCGGCGGACTCTCGGTGACTGTCGGCGACTAAAAGAGTCCTACTGTCTCGCCGGCCTCATTGATATCGACCAGCTCTCCTGAAGGATGGGTCGGAAGCCCGGGCATCATCATCATCTCGCCGCAGTACGCCGTGACGAACCCGGCGCCGGCAAACAGTCGGGCATCGCGGATCGGGACGCGGAAGCCGGTCGGCCGCCCCTTGAGGGTCGGGTCGTGGCTGAGCGACAGAGCCGTCTTGGCCATGCACACCGGCATGTGGCCGTGGCCAAGGCGCTCGAACTCGTGGAGCTGCTTCTGCGCCTCCCCCGAAAGATCGACCCCGTCTGCGCCGTAGACACGTGTCGCGATACGCGTGATGCGCTCCTCGAGCGAGGCGTCTTCGCGCGAGAGGAAACGAAAGCTCGGAGCGCCTCCGCTGGCCGCGGCCCAGACCGCTCGAGCGAGCTCTTCGGCGCCGGCGCCGCCGTGCGCAAAGTGGTCGCTGACGACTGCCGCCTCCGCGCCCGCCGCGAGCGCCATGCGCTGGACAACCGCGATCTCGGACGGTTTGTCTGTTGGATACGCGTTGATCGCGACTACCGCGGGCAGGCCGTAGCCGCGCACGATCTCGATGTGCTGCAGGAGGTTGGCACAGCCGCGTTCCACGCCGTCCGGGTTCTCGGCTTCGAGCGCCGGGTCGAGGGGCTTGCCGGCGACAACGTGGCCGACTCCGCCATGCATCTTCAACGCCCGGATCGTGGCCACGATCACGGCAGCGGCGGGTCTGAGGCCAGAAAGTCTGCACTTGATGTCGATGAACTTCTGGAAGCCCATGTCCGAGCCAAAGCCGGCCTCGGTCACGACTGCGTCGACCAGCTTCAGCGCGATGCGATCGGCTACGACCGACGAGTTGCCGTGGGCGATGTTGGCGAAAGGACCGGCGTGAATGAATGCGGGTCCCCCTTCCAGGGTCTGGACCAGATTCGGCTTGATCGCTTCGCGCATCAGTACGGTCATCGCGCCCGCGACCTTGAGCTCCTCGAGCGTCACCGGTTCACCCGCGTAAGTCTCTGCGGCGATCGCCCGCCCCAGCCGTTCGCGGAGGTCTCGGAGGTCGCTCGCGAGCGCCAGGATCGCCATGACCTCCGACGCGGCCGTGATGTGCCACTCCGCGCGGCGAACCACATCCGATTTCTCGCCCAGGGCGATCTCCACCTGGCGCAACGCGCGATCGTTGACGTCCAATACGCGCGGCCAGCGGATCGTGGTCGGGTCGATGTTCAGGGCGTTGCCGCGAAACAGGTGATTGTCGACAAAAGCAGCGGCCAGGTTGTGCGCGGCGGCGACCGCGTGCAGGTCGCCCGTGAAATGGATGTTGATCTCCTCCATGGGCAGGACCTGGCTGTAGCCGCCGCCCGCAGCGCCGCCCTTGAGGCCGAACACGGGGCCGAGACTGGGCTGTCGGATAGTTGCCGCGGTGCGCACGCCGATCCGGTTCAGGCCCTGGGCGAGGCCCACGGTCGTGGTGGTCTTGCCCTCGCCCAGGGGGGTGGGGGTGATAGCGGTGACGACGATCTCCTTGCCGTCCGGCAGGTCGGCGCGGCGCTCGTAGGCGAGTGGCGAGACTTTGGCCTTGAATGTGCCGTAGAGTTCGATCTCGTCCTCCGAAAGCCCCAGCTCGCCCGCGACCTGCACGATCGGGCGCGGCTTCGCCTCGCGCGCGATCTCGAGCGACGACTTCATCGGCGCATCACTGCCGCCCCATGGCAGGCGCCATCAGGCGGCACGGCTCTTGCGTGCGTGACCGGCAATGATTGGGTGGCCGGTCTGCTGCCAACGGGCGGCACGGACCAGGTGCTCGAGAAGAACCGCGTTCGTGACCGGGCCGACGCCACCGGGCACCGGCGTGATCGCAGCAGCAACCTTGACCGCGCTATCGAAGTCGACGTCGCCGACGATCCGGCCGCGGACAACGTTTATGCCCACGTCAACGACGAGCGCGCCGGGATGAAGCATGTTTCCAGTCACGAGGCCGGCCGCACCCGCGGCGGTAACGACGATCTCTGCCCGCGCAATCTCAGCGGCCAGATTCGTCGTCCGGCGGTGGCAAACCGTCACCGTGCAGTGCTCGCGCATGAGCAGCAGCTGCACCGGCTTGCCGACGACGTTGCTGCGGCCGATGACGACGGCACGCTTGCCCTCGAGCGGATAGCCATAGAACTTGGGGATCTCGACGGCCGCTTCTGCACATGCGGGCAGGAACCCCTCGTAGCCCAGGGCCATCAGCCCTGTGTTCAGCGGGTGGATGCCGTCGATGTCCTTGGCTGGCATGATCGTGTCGGTGAGCGCGCTGAGCGGTATGTGTCGCGGCAGCGGCTGCTGGACGATGATTCCCGCGACCAGTGGGTCTTCGTTGAGCTCGACGAGCACATGGCGCAGGTCGTCGGCGCTGGCGCTGCGCGACAGCTCCACGACTCGACTTTTGATGCCCACGTTCTGGCACGAGCGCAGGATCTGCTGGACATAGACGCTCGAGGCGACCTGGTGGCCGACCATCACGGCGCACAGCTCGGGCGTGAAGCCGTAGCGGCCCTTGAATTCGCGCACCTGCCGTCGAACGCGGTCCTTGATCTGGGCCGCCAAAGGCCGTCCGTCAAGGATCCGCGCCGGCTCGTCGTAGCGCAGCACCCCATTGTTCGAGACGAGCTGCGGAGACGCGACCGCGTCGGTCGCGCGGTCGACTGTCATCACTCCTCCGCTTCCCGGAGCGTCCCTGCGGCGACCCGCTCGGAGATCTGCGCCACGAGTCGGTCGACACCGTCGAGCGCCTGTGCCAGCTCAGCCGTTGTGCCACCGACGAATTGGTCGTCACCGACGCTGGGCAGGTTGATCATCACGTTGGCAGCCGCGCCCCGCGCGGCTGCCGCGGCAAGTCGTCCGGCGACCTCCAGGTCACTCGACGCGTTGAGGTTGCTTCTCCCGACCATCGCCTCGGCCGCGATGAGCACCTGCACGCACTCGCGCACGACCTCCAGCGGCACCTCTGAGGCCTGCTTGGCGGCCTCGCTCGATGCGCTCTCTCGAGCCTGCTGCTGTGCCTCCGTCTCGCGCGGCATCTTGCGTGCCGCGTTGAACGCGCCGTACGCGCGCGCGTCCTCGTCCGCGAGATCGAGCAACCGCGCGCGGGCAGACTCAGCGACTTCCAGTGCCCGAACGTGGGTTGACGCGTACTCAGCGTACTTGGGCCTGTCGATGCTCAGTCGGCTGACCATCGCCAACAGGCTGGCCGCCATGCTGCCGGCTACGGCCGAGGCACTGCCCCCTCCGGGCACTGGGTCAGCGGACGCAAGACGCTGTTCAAATTCGGCAAGGGAGAGATCGGCGAAGTGCGCGGTTGGATCCACGCGGCCGATTGTCGCTCAGTCCGCCGTTGTCGTGACTGGCAGGCGTCCCCTGATCCTTGCGGAAAGCGGGACGTCAGGCCGCGTCGACGCCCTCCAGCAGCCAACGGCGCCGTCGCTTCTCGAACGAGAGCCGAAGCCGCGCGTCCGGCGTCCTGATGTCGAAAATCCTTCTTGGTCCCCGGTCGACTGGATATGCCGCCAACTCATCGCGTACCTGCGAAATCTCGATCACCGGCACGCGCTCGTATGCGGTCTTGATCGATCGCGGGCGGCCGTCAAATAGTCCACAGGTGACATCCACCTGCGTCGGGGTAACTCGCACGATTGCCATCTAGCTCGCCTCCCTGGGCGTAGAACGTTTGTTCTAGAGCAACTTATCGAACGGACGTTCGAATGTCAACAGATTCATCGAGATCACTTCGACACAGGGGAGTCTGGGAGGCAGGTGTGCCAGCTAGCGTGTCACTCGTCGTCCGGACGGTCTGGATTGACGATTGGCAAACGTCGTGGATCGCGCTCGAACGGCGCGCGAACGCCAGCGTCGATCAGGCGCGCGCGACGGATCGCCTTCGATCCGAACTTCTCGCGCACCGCATCGGCAGCTTCGGTGGCACGGCGGCGGCGGTCGTCGGTAGGTACTTCGAACAGCGACATCTGGCGTTGTTCGCCTAGCCCACTTGCAGCAACACCCAGCAGCCGGATCCGCTGACCGTGAACCTCGCGTTTGGTCAGCTCGACCGCGATGCGCCAGATCATTTCGCCCATGTCGGTCGGCTCGGCAAGCGTTCGCTGTCTCGTGATGGTCTCGAACGCGGAGTTGCGGATCTTGACGCTGACCGTCGACGCGACGACGTTCGTGGCGCGCAGCCTTCCGGCCACGCCTTCGCTGAGTGCAAGCAGGGTTTGTTCCAGAACCTCCCAATCGCTCGTGTCGACGTCGTAGGTGTGCTCCTGGCTGACCGACTTCGCGGCCTCGTGCCCACCGACGACCGTCTCGCCGATGCCGCGGGCGCGCAGCGCCAGGTCGCGCCCATGCTTCCCGAATCGACGAGCAAGCACGTCCTCCGGGAGAGCAGCCAGATCGCCGATCGTTGCCACGCCGAACTCCGCCAGCTGACGCCGCGTACTGGCACCCACTCCCCACAGCCTCTCGATGGCCAACGGCGCCAGGAACGCCTGTTCGTCACCGGGCGCGACGACGACGAGCCCATCCGGCTTGCGCAGATCGCTGGCGATCTTGGCCACGAGCCTATTGGCAGCTACTCCGACCGACACGGTCAGCTCCGTCTCGTCATGCACGGCCTGCTTGATCTGCTTCGCAGCATCCTCGCCCGACCCGAACAGCTGCTCGGTGCCTGTCACGTCGATGAACGCCTCGTCGATCGACAGCGGCTCGACCAGAGGTGAGAAGCGCCGAAAGACGGCCATCACCAGCTTGCTCGCCTCGGCGTACTTGCGCCCGTCGACCGGCACGAAGATCCCCGCAGGGCATAGAGCTGCCGCCGTTCGCAAAGGCATCGCCGAGCGAACGCCGAACACGCGCGCCTCGTACGACGCGGTGCTGACCACACCACGATCCGTGGGGCCACCGCCGCCGACAATCACCGGCTTGCCGCGCAACGCTGGGTTGTCGCGCTGCTCCACGGCAGCGAAGAAAGCGTCCAGATCTGCGTGCAGGATGGTTCTGCCCGATGTGCCCGTCACCGGCACATCATGCGCCCGGACCAGACGCAGCTAGGTTGTCACAGATAGCCGAGCACGGCGCGGACGTGATGGGATTTGGACTAATTCCGGCCACGGCGGCCTTAATCGAATGACCTCGCCCTGGATCGGCGCGTTCCCGCGTAATTCAGGCGCCTTCGGACGCTAATGGCCATCCACGGCGGATTTAGCCAACACGCGTCGGCGGCCGCTCAGGCTACGGCCGTTCCAGGCGGAATTGGCCAAGTTGAGGTCCAAAGCGAAAGCGCGGCGATGCGCGATACCCGATTAACCCAGTCGCGCTGACGGCGCGAGAGACCTAGCCCTTTGGCTCCACGGCGATCGTTACCTCGGGCGTCATGCCCTGGTAGACCTTGATCGCGACCTTGTACGTGCCGAGCATCTTGAGCGGCTCCTCGAGGTCCACCTTGTGGCGGTCGATCATGATCCCGCGCCGAGCCAGGGCATCGGCGATGTCCTTGGCCGTGATCGAACCGTAGAGCTTGCCGCCCTCGCCAACCTTCACGCCCATCGTCAGCGTCGTCGACGAGATGCGCTGCGCGGCGATCTCGGCTTCCTCACGCTCGCGCTTGCGCTTGTCCTCGCGCGACGCGATGTCGTGCTGCCAGGCTCGGTACGCGCCTCCCGTGGCGGGTACGGCCAACTTGCGTGGCATCAGGAAGTTCCGGGCGTACCCCTCGGCAACATCCTTCAGCTCGCCGCTCTTGCCGAGCTTCTCGACGTCCGTGGTGAGGATGACTTTCAAGTGTTGTACTCCTGCGTGGGGCCTCGAAACCGTCCCAGCGCGTCTCTCAGGCGTCGGTCGAGTTCGGTATCAACGATGAATTCTGCGGCCGCGTCGAGCGCATCCGGCACACGCATGATGAACTGGCGCAGCGGCTTGGGAACGATGCGTCGGACGCGCGCCATGTCCCTCTCGAGCTCCTGGGGCGACATGCCCAGATCGGCAAGCTTCTCGTTCACGAGATCCGGCGGCAGGCCGTCGAGGAAGACATCGATGGCGATGACCATGACTGCCACGTCATCGAGCGCGCCGATGACCGGGATCATGTCCGGAATAAGGTCTATGGGAGCCAGGATGTAGGCCCCGGCGATCCCGAGCAGCGCCTTGCGCGACGGCGGCACGCGGGGATCGATTGCCAACGCCCAGAGCAGGCGGGCATACGTCGGCGCGCGGCCGGCGAGCGGCAGGAATGGAAGCATGTTCAGGACGCGGAGAAGTCCGGTCCCGCGACGGCGTGTACGGGCCATGGGCGCCGCGAGTATACCGACGATTCGCCCAAACCCCATCTGGAACCCTTTCCCGTCCGTCTCGGCTTGCACCTTGCGCTAGAGTGGCGCCCCATTGCTGAGACTGGAGAGGTAATTTGCGGCACCCCTCAACTCACGCGTCCTCTCGTCACGCTTCATCGCTGCGCTATGCGTTGGCGCTGCTGCTGGCCCTATCGTCGGTACTCGTGGCTCATCTCGACGTCGCGCTCGCGAGCGTGCCGACGTCCGTGACGATGGCAGGGTCATTCCAGAACGCGCTGGGGTGCCCGGGCGACTGGGCGCCCGACTGCGCCGCGACCTACCTGACCTACGACTCCAGCGACGGGGTATGGAAGGGCACCTGGACGATTCCTGCCGGTACTTACAGCTACAAGGCCGCAATCGACAATTCGTGGGACGAGAACTACGGAGTTGGCGGCGTCCTTGGGGGAACCGAGATCGACTTCGTCCTGGCCTCGAGCACGACGGTGAAGTTCTACTACGACCCGATCACGCACTGGGTCACCGACAGCGAGAACTCGCGCATCGTCACCGCCGCTGGATCGTTCCAGTCTGCGCTCGGGTGCCCTGGCGACTGGGCGCCGGACTGCCTGCGAACCTGGCTCCAGGACGCAGGAGGGTCCGGTACCTACTCGCTGACCACGACCGCGCTCCCGGTTGGCAGCTACGAAGGCAAGGCGGCCATCAATGAAGCGTGGGATGAGAACTACGGCGCGGGTGGTGTACCCGGTGGCGCGAACATCGCATTCACCGTCACGAGCTTCGGCCAGCCGGTGACGTTCTCATTCAAGTCGAGCACGAACACATTGACTGTCACGATTGCCGACACGTCCCCGCCATCGGTGGCGGATGTTGCGGTCACTCTGCGTCAGGGTGGGCGAGTCAGCACCGCCCCGGTGCTCGTGTCCTGGTCTGCCAGCGACGATCTGACCAGCGATTCCGCATTGCGCAACCAGGTGCAGATCCGGCGCTACGCGCACGGGGCCTGGCGCGGCTGGAAACCCGGCCAGACCGTCACGGGCCAGGAGAGCCTGGCATGGGTGCTCCCCAACTGGCGCGAGTTTCAGTTCCGCGTCCGAGCGCGCGACGAAGCCGGCAACTGGAGCGACTGGACGGTAAGCAACACGATCCTCGTTGTGCGTCGGCAGGAGCGACATTTCACGGTCGATTCGGGTTGGACGAGCATGGCCATGACGAACGCGATGAAAGGTCACGTCGCCGTCAGCTCGACCGTCGGTGCGACCGCGTCCCTGTCGTTCGTCGGTAATGGCGTGGCTGCAGTCATGCCAGCTCATGCCGGATATGGAGTGGCGCAGGTGTGCGTCGATCCGGGGACTGGTGGCGAGCAGTGCACGACTGTCAACCTGGCTACGTTCGCGCCGAGTGGCGACCGGCGCGTGGTTGCCTCCTTTGACGATCTCGCGGACGGCGCCCATGCCCTCCAGGTAAAAGTCGTCAGTGGCCAAGTCCGCTTGGATGGCGCCTTGATCAGCCGCCCTGGCGTTCCTGCGTCGTAGCTCCCCACACTGACGCCCTGCTCCAGCTCAGACCGCACGGCCGGTGCATTTAGGAACCGGCCCATCGGCGTGCTGTGGCTGGGACCGACGGCCGATTGCCGGCCAGGCGAAGGAACGGGACCCTGCCAACACAAGTTGGGAGGTATTCCGGAGTCATGAGCACCAATTCAGTCTCGTGGCGACTGCCCGCATGGCGAAGCTTCATGTGGGTCGGTGTCGTCGCTTCAGTGGTCGCATGGACATGGGCCTGGGCCGTAGGTCAGGGCGCCCAGGCGTTCATGCTTCTCGTGGCCCTTGCCGCCGTTGTGTTCGCCTATCGAGCGACGAACGGAATGCGGCTGGCTGTCGTGGGCCTGATGGTCGCTGGTTTCGTCATGTTTCTGGCCGCCCTGTACTACATGTTCTGGGTGATGATGCCGAACACGGCATCGAGCGCGGTGGATCTTGTCGCGATGGCAGTCTTTCCGCTCGTTTCCGCAGCGGTCCTGTTGCTCGGAGCCGCGGCCGGATATCGCCATGTTCGAGAAGGCGAAGGCGAAACAGCCCGTACGCCGGGACAGAGCTGAGACCGGTCGGCGCAACGAGGTAGCGATAGAGCACCTCCCTTGACAATCGAACACCCGTTCGGTATGGTCGCGGCGCAAGGAGGTGCCGGTGACCAAACACGACGCGGCGCGGAAGCAGAAGATCATCGACTTCATCTCCGCAACCGTGCGCGACCGCGGCTATCCGCCGTCCGTGCGCGAGATCGCGGCCGCTGTTGATCTGGCGTCCACTTCGGCCGTACATCACCACCTCCAGGCGCTCGAGCGCGAGGGCTATCTCGAGCGCGGCGCAAGTCACTCACGGGCCATCCGACTGACCCCCCAGGCCGCCCTGCGGTTTGGACTGCCGAACAACTCTGCAGTCAACGTGGTTCCGTTCGAGGGACGCACGCTCCCGGTCATCGGAGAGATCGCCGCCGGCGGTCCCATCGAGGCTTATCAGGACACGAGCGAGACACTCGCCGTGCCGGATGCCGTTGCCGCAGGCGGCGACGCGTACGTCCTCCGTGTACGAGGCGACTCGATGATTGATGCCCATATCACCGACGGCGACTACGTCGTGATCAAGCCACAGCAGACGGCTCGTGATGGGGACATCGTCGTGGCCCAGGTTGAAGAGAACGCGGTCACGCTCAAGCGTTTCTTCAAGGAGAAGAACCGCATCAGGCTCCAGCCTGCCAACGATCAGTACCCGCCGCAGTTCTATGACGCTGTGCGCATTCAGGGCAAGCTGATCGGTGTGATCCGGCGCGTGGACTGACCTTTAGTCCACACCTTCCACAGTCCCCTGTGAAAGTCGGGGATGCACTTCGTTCATAAGGCCATCGCCGCCACAGGGCTCAGGGCTGACGATCGGCGCAACGCTTCAGTGATTTATCTCGGAGACCGTTCGCGTTGTCGATTGACCGTCTGCCGCCGCAGTCCATAGATGCCGAGCAATCTGTTCTCGGTGCGCTTCTGATTGACCGCGACGCGGTCATCGAAGTGGCGGATTTCCTGCGTCCTGTGGACTTCTACCGTCAGGCGAACGCCACGGTCTACGACGCGATCATCGAGCTTTACGACCGGCGCGAACCGATCGACATCGTCACCGTGTCAGAAGTACTGGAGCGCAAAGGCGCTCTGGAGCAGGTCGGCGGCTCGGCCTACCTGACGAGCCTGATCAACCTCACTCCGACTGCGGTCAATGCCATCTATTACGGCCGCATCGTCGAGCGCAAGGCGGTCCTGCGCAACCTCATTGGAGCCGCCGGCAAGATCGCCGCGATCGGCTACGACGACTCGGCCGACGTCAGCGAGGCCATCGACCGCGCTGAGCAGGAGCTCTACTCGGTCAGCGACCGGCGTGTCGAGAGTGGCTTCGTGGCGCTGAAGTCGCTGCTCCACTCCGCCTACGACCGGCTCGACTACCTGCACCAACACAAAGGCGAGATCAGCGGCATCCGCACCGGCTTCGCTGACATCGACACGCTGACGAGCGGCCTCCAGAAGAGCGACTTGATCATCCTCGCCGCCCGGCCGAGCATCGGCAAGACGAGCTTCGCGCTCAACTTCGCGGAGCATGCGTCCGTGCGTGAGGGCAAGACTGTCGGTTTCTTCGCTCTCGAGATGAGCAAGGAACAGCTCGTGCTGCGCCTCTTGAGCTCGGTCGCGAATATCGATTTGCAGCGTCTGCGCAGCGGCTTCCTGGAGGAGATGGACTTCACCAGACTTGCGCCGGCGATGAACGCTCTTGCCGAGGCGCCCATCTTCATCGACGACACGCCGAACATCAGCACGATGGAGCTGCGGACGAAGGCTCGGCGGCTGCAGGCAGAATCGGGCCTGGACCTGATCGTCGTCGACTACCTCCAGTTGATGCAGTCGACGGTCGCGTCGCGTGATGCGAACCGAGTCCAGGAGGTGAGCGAGATCACGCGTGGGCTCAAGGGTCTCGCGCGTGAGCTGCAGGTTCCCGTGGTCGCCCTGTCTCAGCTCTCGCGTCAGGCGGAGATGCGCGAGAACAAGGAGCCGCGCCTGTCTGACCTGCGCGAGTCGGGATCAATCGAACAGGACGCGGATCTGGTCATGTTCCTGTGGCGCGAAAAGGAACGTGGCGGAGAGGACGAGGATCCCGAAGGAGAGATCATCAATCTCCGCCTTGCCAAGCACCGCAACGGCCCTACCGGAGAGACGAAGCTCTACTTCAGGAAGAAGCAGACGCGTTTCGTCTCGTACGCCGAAGAAAGTCGCTACGCCGACACGTACAACTAGTTCGAGCAATCGTCTCATTCGTCTCCCTGAGCCAGATCGAGGGCTGGGCGGCGCTCGACACGTCGGTCAGCTTGGCGGTCTGATCGCGCGACAGGTCGCGATCGCATCACAAGCGCAATGTGGAAAAGCTGTGGAAGAGTGCGAAGGTGCCCTGCGGGAGCGCATCGGACCTAGACGCGGGCGGGCGACGCTGAATTCCTCGCTTACACTCGGCCGGGATCCACGATGACTGATTGAGGGAGGCCTAGATGGGCGTGATGATCATTCGAGAGATGGTCGGAACGAGCACGCGATCGTGGAGCGATGCTGCTCGCAATGCCGTCGCCACGGCATCGCGCACTGTGCGCAACATCCGCGAGATCGAAGTCGTGAAGTCGAGCGCGCTCGTGGAGAACGGCGAGATCGTCGAATACCGTGTGGAGCTCAAGCTGCACTTCGAATACGAGGGTAGTTAGGGGCGCCCCGGTGTGGATATCCACAGACAGGTGACGTCAATCACCGAATAAGAGGGCGCCGCGATGATCAGCGGATGCAGCGCCGAACGCCTGTCGTCCGACCCATGACCCGGCGAGGGGAACCGACCATGGGCGAACGCCCGGAGAGAGAACGCCCCGCCTCCCAGCAGGAGAAGGCTGGGCCCGCAACACCAGCTCCCTCGGGACTGCCGCCGGTTGAGCTCGGGCCGATCATCAAATCGAAGATCCAGGCGCCCGCTTTAAGGTCCTCGACCCTCTCTAGGCAGCGCCTGATCGACCAGCTTCGCGAGGCCACGACGCACCGCCTCACGCTGCTGATCGCAGAAGCCGGCTATGGAAAGACGACGTTACTGGCCGACTTCGTGTCGACATCGGGCACGCGGACCATGTGGTATCGGCTCGATCCGACCGATGCAGATGTGATCACGTGGGCGAACCACATCATCGCCGCTGCTCGAGAGAAAGAGCCGGATTTCGGCGAAGCCACGCTCCGACTCATGTCGCAGCTGGCAACCGGCGGACCGCCCAAGTCGGCATACGTGTCCAGCGTCATCGGCGAGCTCGGCGAGCTCGAGCCAGTTACGACGCTGCTCGTCCTGGACGACTTCCACCTTGTCGACGAGAGCGAAGAGGCGCGCGAATTCGTCTCCCGCTTGATCAAGGACGCTCCGCCATGGCTGCGCATCTGCATCTCTTCCCGTCGCAAGCCTGAGCTTGAGGTCGCTCGGGTCGCTGCGAATGACGATTTGGCCGAACTGACGACCGACGACCTGCGGTTCTCGCGGAGCGAGACAGATCGACTGTTCGCCGAGAGCTATGGCTTCCCATTGGATCCCGACGTACTGCTGGACATCGATGCCAAGACGCAGGGCTGGGCCGCCAGTCTGCAGCTAGTTCACGGATCGATCCGAGGGCGACCGCCGGGAGCAGTTCAGTCCCTGGTGCGCGCTCTCTCGGGAGCGCAAAGCCCCATCTATGACTTCTTGGCTGAGGAGGTGCTCGCGAACCTTCCTCCCCATCTCGACCTCTTCCTGCTGCGAGTGTCCATCCTCCAGCACGTCTCCTCGAAGCTGGTCGTTGCACTGTTCGCGGATGCCTCCGAGCCGCCGTCCACCCGCGATGCGGACGACTGGATTGATGAAGCGGATCGGCTGGGTCTTCTTAGCAGGTCAAGCCAGACAAGCGACGCTCGACAACTTCACCCGCTGCTCCGCGATTTCCTCTCCCGCCGCCTGCGCGCTGCCGAGACTGCGGATGCAATTCGTCGAATGCATTTGCGAGTAGCACGCGAGGCAGAGAGATCCGAGCCCCTGATGGCCGCGCGTCACTTCTTGGAGGCGGGTGATGAGGCCTCGGCGACGGCTTGTCTCGGCAACTCCGTGATGCTCACGATGGGCTCTGGGCAATGGGGAGCCGCGTCGGACCTGATAGATCGACTGGAGATGGTCCCAGCTGATCCAGCCGTCGCGACCATCCAAGCGCGGCGGCTGATCTCAGATGGCTCATTCCGCGCCGCCGCCGATTTGCTGTCCTCCGTGGAAATTGACGACTCCAGCCCCGAGGTACGGGCCACATTTCGTCACGCTCGGCTGACTTTGGGCTGGCGAACAGGGAACCGCGATCTCATGTTCGAAGTGCTCGACGAGATCCTGGGAGACCCGGAGACGCCGGCGATTCTCGGCGACATCGCTCAAGTATTCGTTGATGCCAGCCCTATGGCGGCGGAACCCGTCCCGCTTCCGTTGCTCGCTAGACGATTGAGCAATATGGCTCTAGCTCAGTCGGATGCCGGCCACTATTTCTATTCAGCGATAAGCCTCCACAATGCCGCAGTCGCCTACTTCAACGCAGCGGAATATCAGCAGGCGGTCAGGACAGCAGGCGACGCGCTGGCCACGTTCGGGCGACTTTCCTTTTTCGCCGTGGAACAACTTTCCACTCACACCTTGCTGGCAATGGCCTATCTCGAAATGGGCGACTCCGAGTCGTCGGGGCGTCACGTCCAAGCCGCGCTCGAGTCCGGCCACGAGTTCGCGGATGTGGCGGCTGAGTTGGCCTCGGCGTCTCACCTCGTCGGTCAATCGGCACGGGCGGCAGATCTGTTGACACGTGCCAAGCTCCTGCAGCACCAGGGTCAGTCCGATCTCCTGGGAGACGCGCTGTGCGAAGCGGCCCAAGCGCTCGTGGACCTCGAACGCAGCCCCGGCGATGCGGTGCGTCGACTTCAAGTCCCGGTCGATAGTCCCCTCGATTTGGGGTATTCCATGACACGAGACGCTCTTCTGGCATCGTCGTTGGTCATCGACGACCAGATTCGGATCGCCTCCGGAGTGGTCGAAGCGGCCCTTGAGAAGGCGCGTCTCCGACATGCGCGCCGCGCCGAGGTGCGCTTGAGGGTACTGCAGTCTCTGCTTCTCAGAAACACGGGTGAGCTTCGGAACGCAATGGCGAGCGCCTCGGCAAGCGGCGAACTCGCTCTCCTAGAGCTCGCCGACGTGGTGACGGCATATCTCGATCTCGTCGGACTCCTTCCGCCCCAGATACGTGAGTCCGCGACGAAATACCCGGATCGATGGCTACCGCTCATTCGGCGGCGCCTTGGCACCGGCAACACTCCGGTAGGCCGGGCTGCGGCTGCGGCGCTCGACTCGGTTGGAAGCTCTGAGGATGTTGGTTTGCTTCGAGCCTACGCCAAGACGTACTCAAAGCGCGGTCCAGGGCGGCTACTCGGAAAAGCTCTCGCACGTCGTGTGAGTCCAAAGCTGCTTGTCGACGACCTGGGCCGAACGAGTCTTGCGATCGGCGATCGTAGAACTTTACTGAGCAGCATCCGCAGGAAGCCGGCCGCTGTCTTGCTTTTCCTGATCACGAGGACGGGCTTCACAGCGAATCGCGAACAGGTCATCGACGCGCTATGGAGGGAGTCCGACCCAGACAACGCTGCGAACAACCTCCACCAGTCCTTGTATTTCTTGAGACGCGAGATCGATCCATGGTTCGAAGATGACGTGTCAGTGGACTACGTCGGCTTTCAGGGTGACGTCGTCTGGCTCGACACACAATTGGTTCGGTCCAGCAGCTCAACGTTTGTCGCCTCTGCGGCGGATCGAACCATCTCGTTGGAAGACGCCTCTGCGCTACTCATGACGTACAGGGCACCGTTTGCCCCAGAATTTGAGTACGAAGAGTGGGCCATGGCTTGGCGAAGCAGAGTCCATGCCACATTTCTTGAGCTTGCGCATGCGTCGATAGGCCGCCGTATCGCGCTCCAAGAGTTCGACGCCGCCCGTTCGCTCGCGGCACACGTTGTCCACGTCGACGAGGCTGCTTTCGAGATCGAGCGAGTGCTCGTGTGGCTGTATGCCCGCCTCGGCCGCAAGCCCGCCGCCCGCGTGCAATACGAGCATCTAGCGGCCCGGGCGGCGCTAGATGGTTTTGAGCTCCTCTCACTCGTGGAACTCCTCGACGGACCGTCTCCGCTCTAAGGGTCGGAATACGTCTCACTGCGTATTGGGTGGTTGAGGAGAGGTTAAGTAGGGTTCCCACGAGCCCCGGTTTGACATCGAGGCGCCGCTTCGCGCGGATCGGGCACAGGCCCTAAGGGCCCAATAAGAGGAGTGGACAGTGGAAGCGAACCGCAGCGTCAAGAGCTGGTAGCGGGAGCATGTACCGCCGGCTTGGGCGGTTCGTTGCCGTCCTAGCAACAATCTCGGCAGCAGTACTCGCCGCAGGAGCGGGCGTCCGGCCGCTATAGGTACGGGTCCCGTTGCCAGTACGAAACACCCAGTATGGAGACGCGCAAGCGTCTCCATACTTTTTTTGTGTCCAGAAGTGTGCAGATCAGGGAGTTGAATGACGCCGCGGCTTAGGACGCTGGTGGGTGCCGTCGTGTTGGTCGCGGTTGCGCTGACCCTCAGTTTGCTCGCTGCGTACCCGCTCCAGCCTGCCATCGGCGGTTGGCCAGGCCTTGCGCTGTGGGTCCTCGTTGTCCTTCTTAGCTCCGCGGTGCCTGTCCGAATGCCCGGCGGCGCGATCGTGAACGTGACGATCGCTCCCATACTCGCCGCGGCAGCATTGGGCGGACCAACTGCTGGCGTCATCGCGGCCGCTCTAGGAACCTTCGAATGGCGCGAGATCCGTGGGCTGTTGCCAGGTGGAAAAGGAGTCCCTTGGTACGGGACGCTCTACAACCACGCCGAGGTCGTGATCCCAGCAGGGCTAGCCGGGATAATTTGCTCAGCGGTCGCTGTCGAGTTCGAACCTAACCTGGCAACGCTCGTGGCGGTCACGGTCGCTGGCTTGACCTACTTCCTGATCAATATCGGGCTGGCCGCGGAAGTTGCGACCGTACGAGATGCGCGGCCATTTGGCGACGTGTTCGCCTTTGACCTCCGTGAACTTGGACCCAGTCTCGCTGGGTTGGCGCCGTTGTCGTGGCTGATGGCATCGATGTACGTGGTAGCCGGACCCATTGGGGTTCTGCCCTTCGCCGTCCCGCTGATCGCCACGCGCTCGGGCTACAAGAAGGTCGTCGAGATCCGCGACATGTTCACCCAGACGGTCAAGAGCCTCGCCTCTGCGGTCGATGCCAAGGATCCGTTCACAGCCGGACACTCCGTGCGCGTCCAGTTGATCGCGAAAGATCTGGGCGCGGAGATGCGCTGCTCGGAGGCGGAGCTGGAGGCCCTCGAGTGGGGCGGCCTGTTGCACGACATCGGCAAGATCGGCATACCCGACGCGATCCTGCTCAAGCAGGGAGCCTTGAACAAGGAAGAGCGCGTCGTCATGAACGCCCACCCCGTCAAGGGTGAAGAGATCATTCGACCCGTCGCCAAACTGGCGCCTGAGCTGCCGATCATTCGGCATCACCACGAGTGGTTCAACGGCTCCGGGTATCCCGACCGACTGGTGGGCCACGACATCCCACGACTGGCCCGCATCATGCACGTTGCCGACTCATTCGAAGCCATGACAGCCGCGCGTCCTTATCGGATGACACCGCTCTCGGAGGAGCAGGCAATTGGCGAGCTGCATAAGTTCAGCGGTGTCCAGTTTGACCCTGAGGTCGTCGCTGCGTTCGAGCGAGTGATCAGCCGGCGCCCTGAGTGGGCGGCGCCAAACATCCCGCAGCATCTGTTGGATCGCCACATTCCGCGCCTCGGCGAGAAGGTCCAGGCGGCGCCGGCCTAAGCAACGCAGAGGCGACACGGGATTGACCTCACGGCCGCAGTCGCAGCCGCTACCGTGACCCGAATGAGGGCGGGAGCCACCAGAGCCAGTAACAACAGCGTGCCGTGATCGTCATCGGCATTGCCCTGGGCCTCATCCTCGGCGTGCTCGCGCGAGGCAAGATCAGCCGCTTGATCGATGTCCACCTGACGTGGGTAGGCCTGATCTTCATCGCCGTCGCTGTGCGCTATGGGACGCAACTGGCGATAGCCGATGGCGTTGCGATCGCCGACGCGCTGCGGCTTCCGCTTTATGCCACGGCCTTCGTGCTGCTACTCGCCGGCCTGTGGGCGAACCGCAATCAGCCGGGCATCAGCGCCGTGTTCGTTGGAGCCGCGGCCAATGGCCTGGCAATCGTCATCAACGGCGGCCACATGCCCGTCTGGGGCCCTTCGCTGGCAGCCGCGCAGATGGGCACCGGCGACCTGTCGATTGGCTTCCACGTCCTCCTGCCGCCGGAGCCGAACGCCCAGTTCTTCCTGATGGGTGGACCCATCGCGGACATCATCCCGATCCCGCTGCCCTATCTCAGCAACGTTGCCAGCATCGGCGATGCATTCATTGCGGCTGGCCTGGCGTGGTTCATCTTCGCCACGCTGGTGCGTGGATCAGATTCGCCACAGCCGGCCGGCGTGTCGCTCGGCGCGGGCACCTCGGCGGTAGCCGAGTCACGCATCGGCCTCGAGCGGCCCGTCGTTCTGGGCAGCGGGCAGGGCCCCGGCCTTTCCAGCCCGTTCGGCCTTGGGGCGCGAATTCGCGGCCACCCATATGTCCGACTCGCCCTCGACACGCGCTTCGCCGCGTACTGGCTTGCCCAGACGATCAGCCTGTTCGGCGACCGCCTCCATCAGGTGGCGCTTGCCGTGCTCGTCTACAGCGTCACAAACTCGCCGCTCGCTACCGGCCTCGTCTTCCTTGCTGCGACGCTCCCGAACCTCGTCCTGGGCCCGATCGCGGGCACGTTCGTCGATCGCTGGGAGCACAAGCGGGTCATGATCGCGTCCGATCTCATCCGCGCGGCCCTGGTTATCGCGATCCCGCTCGCGGCGACCCAGAACCTGTATCTCGTCTACCCACTCGTCTTTCTGGTAACCACGGTCAGCCTCTTCTTCCGTCCGGCAAAAGTCGCCTTTCTGCCGCGCATCGTGAAGGAAGACGACATCATGGCCGCGAGCAGCGCGACATGGACCGCGGACACGCTCGCCGACATCATCGGCTTCCCGATCGCGGGCCTCTTCGTCGCTTTCCTGGGCAGCCAGGCCAGCCAACTCGCCCTCGCGTTTGTTGCCGACGCCGCGACGTACGTCCTGTCGGCGGCGCTGCTGGCGACGATCGTTGTCGCGCCGCTCGTGCGCAAGGCAACGCCGACGGCCGCCGGGGCGCTGCGCAACTTCGGTACCCAGCTTGTCGAAGGCTGGCGTTTCCTGCGCACGCGAGCGCCACTGATACAGAACACGCTCATCAGCACAGTTGCCCAGATGACGAGCGGTGTGACTTTGGCGCTGACGGTGGTCTACGCGCGCGACACGCTTAACGGCGCGATCATCCCGTACCCGGAGAACTTCGCGGCAATCGAGACAGTTATCGGCGTCGGCAACCTGATCGGTGGACTGGCGGTCGGATTGATCGGCGCGCGCTTCAAGAAGGGCTGGCTGGTGGTCGGCGGCTTCGTCTTCTACGGAGCATCGACGGTCATCTTCGGGCTGACCTCAAACGTCATCGTCGCGCTGACCGCTGCCACGGTCGTGGGGATAGCCAACCTCGTCTACATAATCCCAACACAGACGATCTTCATCGAGCTCACTCCGACCGAGCTCCTGGGCCGGGTCGTTGCCATCCGCAGCAGCATGGTTTTCGGCGCCATGACCATGGCTATGGCCGTCGCCGGCATCCTGGCCGACAGCTTCTCTGCCGGGCTGGTGATCGCCGTCTTCGGCGGGTTGACCGTGATCGGCGGGTTGATCGGAGCGCTGCTCCCTGCCGTGCGTGATCCTGACCGTCTGACGTCGGGCAGTGAGACTGCCGAGCCCACGCTGCAATAATCGGTGGCGATGAACGCGCAACAAGTCCTGATGCTCGCCATCGCGGTCGCGGTCGCAGCCATCGCACTGCTCGGCGCTTTCACGGCGTGGCGTGCCCTGGGCAGGGCGGGTGCCGGCCTCAAGGCCGCAGAGGGCAAGCTGGCGGCTCGGGCAAATGACCTGCCGGCACAGCTGGCAAACGTCAGGACACAGGTCAAGTCGGTCGACGCGGAGATCGAGCACGCGCTGTGGATGCTCGACGGCGTGGATGTTCGAATCGACAACGCGCGGGTGCGTCTCGTCGCAACAAGCGTCGCATCGGATACGCTGCGCATGCGGCTGATCGAGGGACGGCTGACAATCGCGCGATTGCGCCAGCTCGTACGGCTGTTGACACGCATCGGCGAATTAGGGAGGAGCTTCCTGTAATGACGGGCGAAGTGCCGCCAGACGACAAGAACGCGCCGCAGGACGACGCGCCCGAGCCGCAGGACGACGCGCCCGAGCCGCAGGAGACGCGCCCAGGACGACGCGCCCGAGCCTGACGAGATGGACTCAGGCGAGGAGCCGGAGTCGACTGATTCCGAAGCTGCTACGGACGGCGGCGGCGAAGCCGAAGTCGACGACGAGCCTGAGCCCGACGACGAGCCTGAGCCAGCTGGGCCGCGCTCGAGCGCCCGCGCAAAGGCATCCGCGGCCACTGTTGCTACCGAGGCCAAGGCACGAGCCGCTGCGACAGACGAAGAGGTCCCATACATCGACGACCGGGTGTCGAAGATCTGGGTCGGTGTCATCGTCGCTGTCTTCCTCGTCATACTGGCCTACGGTCTCCTGTTCGGTAAGGCCGGCTTCTTCAGCCCGCCACTGCCGACCGAGGAGCCGTTGCCGACGGATACGCCCGTACCGAGCTTGACGATCGGACCAAGCGTCGCGCCCACGATCACCTTCGCCCCGAGCCCCTCGGTCGCGACCAGCCCAGCGCCGCCTACGACCAACGGCACCGTTCCAGCGGCAACGCCGAGCGCCGCATCGTCCGCGGCTTCCTCGGCGCCGGCTTCGGCCACACCGGGGACCTGAGCTCTGGCCTAAATGAGCCGCTGGCTGAGCCGCTACCGACGTGGCGGGGCACGGCCCGGCGGAGCGCTCGAGCGCCGTCCAGATTGGGCGGTAACCCAGCTCGAAAGGCGCGGCATCTCCGACGCGGAAGTGCTGCGCGCCATGCGCGCCGTGCCGCGTGAGCGCTTCGTGCCACGGAATCTGGCTGCTGCGGCGTACGACGACGGGGCACTGCCGATAGGTCACGGTCAGACGATCTCGCAGCCGTACATCGTCGCGTCCATGACGCAGACCCTGGCCCTGCCGCGGTGGCGCGAAGCGCATCTGGGCGAGCAGCCCAAGGTGCTCGATGTGGGGACTGGCTCGGGCTACCAGGCTGCCGTGCTCGCCGAGATGGGAGCCATGGTCGTGTCGATCGAGCGCGAGGCCGACCTGGCAACGCGCGCGAGCGCACTGCTCAGAGAGCTCGGCTACACCATCACAGTCATTATTGGTGACGGCAGCGCTGGTGCACCTGACGAGGCCCCGTTCGCGGGCATCGTGGTGGCAGCGGCTTCGCCAGAGATCCCGGTCCCTCTTGTCGACGAGCTATTGCCGGACGGACGGCTCGTGCTGCCAGTCGGCAGCCGTTTCGAGCAGGTCCTCACGCTCGTTCGCCCGGCAGCCGGCGGATTCACGCGCGAGGCCCTCGAACCAGCCGTTTTCGTGCCACTCGTTGGCGCGCATGGCTTCGCTGAGTGATATCCGCTGATATTCTCGCCACCCGATGACCCACGTCTTTGTCGCGCCCCACCCGGACGACATCGCGCTCTCTTGCGGCGGACTCGTCGCCAGCCTGCGCGAGCTCGGCCAGAACATCACCATCCTGACCGTCTATAGCGGCACCACCGGCAATGGAAACCTGAGCGAATACCAGCGCGCGGCGCTCGGCTTCGGTTCGAAAACCAACTGGCCGCTGACGGAGGCGTTCCGGCGCGACAACATCGCGGCCGAGTATCCGGTTGAGCTTGACCCATCCACCAGCCCGCCGTGGATGGCTGATCCCGAGCGCATCGAGCTCACACAGCAGCGGGCCAACACGCAGGCACGCCAGTTCTGGCAGCGCGCCTCGTGGACACGCTCGGCCAACATCACCAATGTCGAGACAAACGCCCGTCCTGTGGCAGACGCGGTCGGCGGCCAGGGCTCGCTCGAGAAGATCGATTTCGCCGCAGCCGATGCGATGGCCCTGCGCAGAATTGAGGAAGAGCGTTATGCCTTCTTCGCCGAGTGCTCGGTGATCTTCCTCGACCTGCCCGATGCCGTGTATCGCGGCTATGAAGGCGACGAGCAGCTGCTCGGAAAGCTGCGTGACGACGACGAGGCGCCGTACGACCTGTTGCGCAGCGAGATCCTCCGTCTTGAGCCGCAGATGGTCTATTTCCCGCTCGCGTTGGGCAATCATGTCGACCACCAGCTGTGTCGGGACGTTGGCGCCGCGCTTCTGGCCGAGGGTCGACGCTGGGTTATGCCCGCGCCGAGCTTCGTCGGCCGGACCGCGTTCTACGAGGATTTCCCGTACGCGTGGTGGAGCGACTTCGAGGGGAGCGCCACGGCCGAACGACTGGGCCTTGACCTGCCCAACGGAGTCGGCCTTGAGGCCGAGTACAGCGACATCAGCGAGGTGATCGACCGCAAGGCAGCCGGCCTGCGCCTGTATCCGTCGCAGATGTCGCGCCTGTTCGAGTCGGACCAGACGATGCTCGACAGCGTCTTTGGCTACGCCTCACGCGTGGCGCTGGCGGGCGGCATCTCGGGCTACGCCGAACGCTACTGGGCGGCGAACGCCCTCTAGCGCCGACAACCGAACAGGCACGCCGAGTCTCCGGAGCCGGTTCGGCTCCGCTCAGGCAGCGGTTCTGATCGCAGTCGCGCGCGCTGCCACGACCGCCGCGCCGTCGTCGTAGATCGCGGCGATCTTGCGCACCATCTCCTCCAACGAGAAGCTGGCATGGACGAAGTCGTGTCCTGCCCGCGCGAGCATGTCCGCGAGCGGATGGTCTGTGAGCAGCCGCGCGACGGCGGAGCCCAGGGCGACCGGGTCGCGCGCCGGCACCAGGAGTCCGGTCCGCTCGTTTTCGATCATCTCGGGGATCCCGCCGACGGCCGTCGCCACGACAGGACGGCGCAACGCCATCGCTTCGAGCAGCGCCAGACCTTGTGCTTCGCGGTACGAGGGCAGCACGGCAACGTCAAGTGCAGCGGTAACGGCAGGTACGTCGTCACGCAGACCCGTGAACAGCACCTTGGCCCCAGGACGCGCTCCACGTGTGCCGACGCAGCGGTCGCCTGAGCAGTGCTCGCCGAGCAGGTCCATGTCCTCGGCCTGGTCCTGCAGCGCAGCGCGCTGGCTGCCCTCGCCGATGATGAGCAGCTTCGCGTTGGGCACCCTGTCGAGCACGATCGGCCACGCCTCGAGCAACGTCCGGTGGCCCTTTTCAGGCTCCAGGCGAGCAACCACGCCGACCAGGGGCGTTCCTTCCGGGAAGCCGTACTCCTCGGGTAGCGTGCAGCACGCGTCGGTGTATTCATATTTCTGCAGATCGACGCCGTTGTAGATCAGCTCAACGGGAGCCGCGGTTCGCCCCTCGGTGACCAGCTTGGCCACGATTGCCCGACTGACAGCGATCAGGCGATCTATTGACGGGGTCAGACGGCGCAGAAGAGCGAGGTCCTCATTGCTCCGCACGCGGCTCGAGTGGACCGTGCTGACGACGTACGGTCGCGGCAAACCCTGCTCCGCCAATGCCAGGGCCGCGCGTGTTCCCAACACCTCGGCGCGGTACATGTGATCGTGGACGATCTCGGGCGGCCGCTCGCGGAAAAGCTCAACGATGCGCGCCAGCGCCGCGCTGTCGTCCGCGTCGTCGACAACCTCGACAGTCACTCCGGCCGCGCGCAACCGCCTCACAGCCGGCCCATCGGAGAGGCTGATGACCTCGACGTCGTAGCGGTCCCGATCGAGGCGCGTGACAAGGTTCTGAACGCTGACCTGAGCGCCGCCACCGACGCCGCTGGCCATGACCTCCGTAACTCGGGTGCTCATTCGCCCGACTCGCGCAGCACGAGCAGGCGCTCGATTGGCTCGTCCTTCGCACCCCACTCGTACTTGTACGGCTCGTCTCCGCGCAGGAAGTCGAAGCGGCGCCGGCCCGCCTCAAGGCGGTCCTTGAGGTACATGGCGGTGCCGGTGACGCCGGGTGAGACGTCGCGCGCTTCCGGATCCATGCCCGCGTTATAGAGGAAGCAGGTCGCGCCATCGTCGAACGCGAGCATCGACCACACGACGCGCTGCCCGCAATGAACCACGCCGACGTGGAGCTGGCCGTCCTCGGATTCGCGCTCCAGCTCCGCGAGGCGGTGAATGAAGTACCTGCTCCGATCACCGCCCGTGCCCGCCGGAAAGAGGCCGTCGTCGCCGAAGCGGCGGGTATGAAGGTCGATGAACAGGTCGATCACCTCGTCGGTGGGCGGCGAGATGTCTATCGACAAGTCGCCAATCACTGAAGCGCGGCGCAGCTTGCGCCGTATCTCGTGGCGATCCGACTTGTCGAGCCCGGCCAGGTATTCGTCCCAGTCGCCACTGGTCGCGGTGATCACGGGACAGACATCCTCTTGTTCGCGAATGACCTCCCACGCCGCATCCGCCTTGCCCAGAGCCCGTTGCAGCGCTGGCAGAACCGGATCCAGAGAGCGCATCCGGCGCAGGTCGACGACGTCCCATGGCTGGTCGCCATGCGTGGCGTCGGGCGCAGCCACGAATGCGCGCGCCACCGCCTCGACCACTAGCGGCACGTCTGCGGCCGCGGCAAGGATGGTCGCGTAATCCGCGTGATAGCTCGCGCCGTAGAAGATCGCTTTGGCGTCGGGCGAGACAGAGCGGCATGACTTCCCGCCGTCTCGTTCTCGCAGCACCGTGCGCGTGAGCAGATCTTCCGGCTCCACCTCATGGCGGTGCATGAGCGGGACGATCGCGCGCACCGTGTCCCAGACGATTCCGTCGTTGGCGGAGTCCGTGGGCAGACAAACCATGTACTGCTCGTGGGCCGAGTCGCCATACGCGTCCCACCACGCGCGGTGGAAAGTCCACCGGGCAAAGGGTGTGGCCCACGCTGACGCGTCCGTCAACCGGTCCCAGCACGAGCGCGGGATGTCCGCGAAAGGGACCTGGCGTGCCTCGAGTGCGATGCCCGCGTGTCCCGTAGACACGTCAACGAGCGGAGTTGTAGCCAAGGTGTTCAGATCAGCAGCCGGAACGAGAGTTCGTCACCGCTAGAGACTCTAGCACCGGTTACCTCTTGGGCACGTTGCGATGGATCAGCGGTATCCGGAACAGGTCGTAGACAACGCCCAGCGCGAGCCCGGGCCTGACGCGCATGCGCGAGCCGCGCTTGTCCGACCACTGCACAGGCACGATTGCAGTCGAGTAGCCGCGTTTCCGGGCGAGGTGGATGATCTCGGCGTCGAACACGATGCCACCGATCTCCTGCCGGGCAAACAGATCGTGCGCGGCCTCGCGTCGAAAACCCTTGAAGCCGCACTGGGTGTCGGGCACCCGGCCGGTTACCCATAGCGCCGCGAGCGAATGAAATATCCGGCCGAGCATCCGCCGATGAAGCGGTTGTGTTGAGCGTCGGTCGCTGCCGTCGGGCTGGACGCGGCTGCCGAGCGCAATGTCGTTCGTCGCCAGGGCCTGCGTCAGAAGCGGTAGCTGATCGGGCGGAGTGGCGAGGTCCGAGTCGGCGAACAGGACGTAGTCGCCCTTGCTCTGGAGCATGCCTGCCCGCACGGCCGCGCCCTTGCCGGCGTGTGGTCTGCGGAGCAGGTGCAAATCGGCGTGTTCCCCGCCGTTGGCCTCCTGGCGCTGCGAGACGAGTTGCGCCGTCCTGTCCGTGCTGCCGTCGTCAACAACGAGAACCTCGACATGACCCATCTCCGACGCCGGCCTGCCTCCGTCTCGAGCTGCCCCCGAACGCTTCAGGTAGCCGAACAGCTCGTCCAGCGCCGAGCCGATGCGGGACTCTTCGTTGTACGCGGGAAGAACGAGGGTGACGCTCGGCTTAGGCGGGCTTGGGGCCGGATCTGAGGACGCCTCGGACGGCGCGGACCCAGGAGCTGGAACGGAGGGCATCCGCCGCATGGTAATCGGCCGAGTCGGGTGTCAGCCGCCAGCACGCGGCCATGATCGCAAAGGAACCCGGCCACAGGGCCGGAACAGACAGGGCCGCGCTCAACGGCACGGTCCAGCGACGATTGGTCCGCGCGCCCCATACGACGATGGCGGCAGCAATCGGCAGGCGCAGCATGAGCGGTATCGGCAGGGCCGGCCAAGGCGGAGGCGTTCCGGCGCTATCGAGGATCATCGAGAACCAGCCCATCCACTGCGTGGGCATGGTCACCATCGTCACCGCCACGATCGCGCCGGTGAAGCCGAGGGCCACGCCGAGCTGGCGCCACTCGCGCCGCACCGCGAACCAGAGCAGACCTATTCCGGGAGTGACCTTGGTCAGCAATACGACCGACCACGCCGCCGGATAGCGGAACCCGATCGCGATGGCGACGGCGAGCAGCAGATGGATGTTGCCGTGATACAGGTCGATCGCCACCGGCGGAAAGGCGAGCACGGCGAGGAAGCTTGATCGGCCGAGCCACGCGACGCATGCAAACAGGACCATGTACCAGACCGTCACGAAAGTGAGCCATGGCAGTGCATGGAACGGGGCGAGGATCAGGGCGATGGGCGGGGTGTAGCCGAAGAAGCCGAGGTCGCCGACGCTGGTGCCGGGATATGGATTCGAAAGATTGAACGTGTAGTAGGCCGCCACGTCATACGCAGCGGACCCTTTCTGCGCCTCTGATACCAGGAACAGATAGGCAGCGAACACGAGGCCGACGACGACGGCGCCGTGATACAGCAAACGGCGCCACCGATCGTCGAGGGCGAACGGCATGGACGCAGCGTATGCGTGTGCGGATATGTCCCTTAATGGGCCGTTCGTACCAGTCGGCCGCGCCGTCTAGTCAATTCGTACGGGTCGGGGAGTGGGAGTTGCGTTGCTAGGCTGCAACGTGCCCATGATCCCGGTGGTTCTGTTCGCGATCGCTTTCATCGTGCGAGCGGCCGTCGGCACGGCGTTCGCCGGTCCGGCGTACCCAGACTCGTACTACTACGTCAACGTGGCTCACGGCCTTGCCGCGGGCCACGGTTTCACGGTCGATTACATCTGGAACTTCGTCGACGTAGGCGGCGTGTTGCCCGCAGTACCGACCCTGCCAATACCCTCCAACGCACACTGGATGCCTCTTGCGGCGCTTGTCCAGGTGCCCTTCATCTGGCTCCTGGGTCCCACGTGGCTGGCCAGCGAGCTGCCCATGTGGATCATTGGTGCTCTGGCCGCACCGCTGACCTACTGGATCGCCCGCGACGCGGGCCTCGAGCGGTGGCTCGCCGTGTGCGCCGGCCTGCTGGCCGCCGTGCCGGGAGCGTTGACGCCGTTCTTCGGCCAGCCAGACAACTTCGGGATATTCATGACCCTGGGCGCCCTGGCGCTGTGGCTGTGCGCGCGCGGCATCCGTGGGGACCGACGCTCGTTCGTGATCGGCGGCCTCGTTGTGGGCGTGGCGACGCTGGCGCGTTCAGACGCGGTGCTACTAGGTGTGCCTTTTGCGCTGGCATTCGCACTTGAGCTGTGGCCGGGCCGGAAGCGAGTCATCGGCTGGAGCGCCGCGATCGGCTGCGCAGCGCTCTTTGCGATCGTCGTCGCGCCGTGGCTGTACCGCCAGCTGGAGGTCTTCGGCAGCATCGCTCCTTCGGCGGCCAACGGCCGCATTCTGTGGATCAGCTCGTACGATCAGCTCTACAGCATCGGCGCGGCCGCGACCCCCGCGACACTGCTCGCCACAGGCTTGGGAGCCGTCCTGGCGAGCCGCGTCGGTGGCCTGCTTTCTGCCCTGGGCCTGTTTGCGTTCCTGCCGCTCACCGTCGTTCTGACCCCGTTTGCGTTGATCGGGACCTGGATGCGCCGGGGCGACTCACGCTTTGGGCCGTTCTTCGTCTACGCCGTGACCCTCTTCGCCGCGAACGGGCTGCTCTTCGCCGTGCACGTCCCGCACGGGACGTTCATCCACTCCGCCGTCGCGCTGCTGCCGCACACCTTCGTGCTCGTGCTCGTCGGCGTGAGCGGCGCTGTCGCGTGGGCGGCGCGACGGCGGCGGTGGGACGTTGCGCGTGCTACTCGCTTCTTCGCCGCCGGGGCCGTGACCGTGGCGGTAATTGGCGCGGTCTTCTACTCAGCCGCAACGCTGGGCCACTGGCAGAACGTGCGCACGACCCAGGAACAGCTCGCCGCGGCCGTCGACGCAGACGCCGGCGCGGCCGATGATGTGGTCATGTCAGCCGATGCCGGGGCTTACCGCTATCTGTCGGGCCATCCGGGCATCGTCACGCCGTACGACGACCTGGCCACCATTGAGCAGGCGATGCGCGACTATGACGTTCGTTGGCTCGTCCTCGAGAAGGCTCAAATCGTGCCAGCTCTGGAGCCGGTTCTGACCGGCGCCTTGAAGCCTGACTGGCTCTCCCGACCTGTCGCCATCGTCCAGGGAACCCCGCGTGCTGTTGCGACGACAGGGCCTACGCCGTCCACGGTGCCCGACGGTGCCGTCTTCGCGGTCTGCCTCTCGGCTTACGACACGAGATGCCAGTGATGAACGCCGTCTCGCACACGACGACCGCGTCGCTCGTCCGCACGCGACCGACATTGGCCATGTCGGCGCTCGCCGCACCCGCCGCCGTGTATGTCGTTGCGCTCGTCGCCCGCCTCGTTGCGCTGGCGGTTGTGCCGTTCTCGCTGAACGAAGGCAGCGCCTACTACGTGGCCGTGGCGCGCAACATGGTCGAAGGCCACGGCACGGTAATAGACGCTCTGTGGAGCTACTCGACGCCGCCACTGACACTGCCTCGGCAAGCGTTCGAACTGTGGCAACCCATGGCCTCGGTGATCGCCGCCTGGCCGATGACCATATTCGGACCGACTTTCACCAGCGCCCAGATCGGCTTCGCACTGTTCGGCGCATTGCTCGGGCCGCTCGCATGGTGGGTTGCTGCAGACGCGGTCCGGCGCCTGGACCTGCCGGCCAACCGAGCCCGGGCGGTGGCGGTCGGAACGGGCCTGCTCGTCGCGGTCGGGGCGCCCTTCGTGATGGCCGCAGGCGTGCCCAATTCAACGCTTCCATTCACGGTCTTCGCTGTCGGCGCGTGCATCGCGATGCCGGCTGCAGCGCGTGGCAGCACTCGGGCCGTTGTTGCCCTTGGTTTGCTGCTTGGCCTCGCCTATCTGACGAGGATGGAAGCCATCTACCTTGGCCTCGCCTTCATCGCCATCGCCTGGAACTCCGGCGTCCGCGGCAGGCTGCTCATCGTCAGGGTCAGTGCCACCGCTCTGGTCGGTGCCGCAGTTGCGCTGCCGTGGTGGTTGCGCAACTCAGCTGTGTTCGGCACGCCCCTGCCCGGACAGCTCGCCGACAACGCATTCCTGACGCGAAACGAACAGATCTTTGCCTTCCACGATCAGCCGACCCTGGCCGCCTTCCTGGCCCAGGGGCCGGGGACACTCGCCGCAAACATAGGTGCAGGCGCAGTGCACAACCTCGTCGACGTGCTGCTCCTGCCGGCAACGGTGATCGTCCTCGCGGGCGTAGTGACGCTTGTTGCTGGATGGCGCTGGCGGCAGCCTCTCATGTCCGCTCCGGTGGGCGCACTGTTGATCCACGGTGCCATCGCGTTCGCCGTCGCGACCCTTGTCTTTCCCGTGGCGACTTTGTGGGGCACCTTCGCCCACTCCGCTGGTCCGCTGCTCGTGGGCCTCTCAGTGCTCGCGGTAGTCGGCGCCGATGGCTTCGTGGCGCGGGTACGTATGTGGCGCGGCTGGTCAAGGCCGAATGCATGGTTGGCGCCGGTGGCGCTCCTGTCCGTGAGCGTGGTGCTGACGGCACTTCAGCTCAGTCTGGGTGGAGGCCAGGCTGTGCAGCGCCAGCGACAGATCGCGGCGGTCGCCGTGGCGGTCGGCTCGGCGACAGCAGCGGACTCGGCGCGGCCGATCATCACGGACCGACCGATCTGGCTATCGGATGCGCTCGGCTCTCCGACTTTAGCGCTACCCGAGGAAGACGCATCGAGCGTCCTTGATCTGGCACGCGCCTTCGGCGCGACAGCTGTGGTCGTCGTCGAAGGCACCACCGAAAACTCACGCACGCTCGCGTCTGACGAAACGGGCTGTTTCGTGCGCCAGAGCGTCACGGCGCCGCCCGAAGCACCCCATCTGTCCGTGTTCGAGATCGCTGATGGCTGTCGATGACTGACCCAATTCCCGATCAGCCAGAGGACGTGGTGCGCGTGCGCACCGGAAGTCAGAGCTTCCCCAACACCTATACTCGGTCACCGATGGACAGCGGGACCGTGGGTGTCAGCCACGAGGTGCCCGGGGCAGACGCATCGGACGTCGATCCGCGGATGGCTATGGCGCTGCTCGCGGCCCACGAGCAAGAGCGGTCGCGGCTGGCCGAGGAGCTGCACGACGGACCTGCACAAGCATTGGCCAACGCCATCTTCCAGACCGACATCCTCGACCGCGCCGTGCGAACCGATCCGGAGAGCGCGCACACAGAGATCACCGCGTTGCGGCTCATGCTTGAACGCGAGCTGGACACCCTGCGCGGCTACATCAACCAGCTCCGCCCTTCGCTGGGCGAGGCAGCCGGTCTCGATGACGCGCTGCGCGACAGTGCCAACGCGATGAGCCAGCGCACCGGGATACCGGTCGACGTACGCCTGGAAGGCTCGGTTGACGAGCTCCACGAGGCGGCACGAACGGTAGTGCTGCGCGTTGAGCAGGAGGCGCTGCGTAACGTCGCCAAGCACTCCGGGGCGACGCGAGTCTGGGTGCACACGTTCGTAAGCGGCGAACCCGGCGACCACAACCAGTGGGTGCTGGAGGTCGGTGACGACGGTCGTGGCTTCGACTTCGATTCAGTTGCGGCCAATCCAAATCGACGCCACTTTGGTCTTCAATTCATGCGCGAGCGGTCCGATCTGCTCGGTTCACGGTTGTCAATCCAGACCAGTCCGGCAGCAGGCACCGTGGTGCGGCTGTCAATCGATCCGAGGCAAGAGAGGAGCCAGGGACAATGATGGAAACAGATTACGCAGGCCCTGATCGCCGGCGGGGCGGACCCGACCGGCGTTCGGCAGACCAACGCACGAAGATACTTCTCGTCGACGATCACGCACTCTTCCGCATGGGCATGCGCCAGATCCTCGACCGCGAGGCGGATTTCGATATCGTCGGCGAGGCCGAGGACGGCCGCGACGCCTTCACGATGGCGACCGAGCTATCGCCGGACATTGTCCTGCTTGACCTGTCGCTGCCCGCTCCTGGCGGCATCGACGCGACGCAGCGCATCAAGCGCGAGGTGCCCAGCGTGGGCATCATCGCCCTGGCTGTCGCGGAAGACGAGGATCAGCTTTTCGAAGCGATAAAGGCCGGCGCGGCCGCATTCATCCTCAAGGACATTGATCCCGACGACCTGGTCACGATCATTCGCCGCGTCCGCGCCGGCGAGTATCTGATCAACGACAAGGTCTTCGCTCGCCCGACCGTGGCGTCCCGCGTTCTGAAGGAATTCCGCGAGCTGGCGGTCTACGGTCAGGAGGCGGCCCCGATCTTCGCCCCGCTCTCCCCGCGCGAGGTCGAGATCCTGGACAACATCGCCAAAGGCATGACCAACAAGCAGGTTGCATACGCGCTCACCATCAGCGAGCAGACCGTCAAGAATCACATGAGCTCCATCCTGCGCAAGCTATCGGTCAACGACCGCACGCAAGCCGTCGTGTACGCCATGAAGCAGGGCTGGATCAAGATCCCAGAGGATTAGAGGGAGCCGACGTGCCCTTGGGCCACCAATGAACCAACGGCTGACCGCCCTCGCCGACGACCTCGAGCGCGACAGGCAGACACTCCAGCTCGAGCTCGACGAGATTGATCTTCTGCTCAAGCAGGCGACAGGTGAAGCCGAGCGCAACGAAACGCGCCGCGTCCAGGCGGAGGAGCGCCTGAGCCTTCTTGAGCGTGACCGTACGTCGGACGTCGAAACCGTCGGTGAGGCACGCACGCAGCTGCTGACTCAAACGCGCCGTGCGATGTTGATGCAGGCTCAGCTCGAAATCCTGGGAGGCAAGCAGCGCGTCCTGGAGCGCTATCGCGAACGGGTGGATGCAACGTTGCCGGTCGTTCGTTCCGCGGCACAAGCAGAGCCCGAGTTGGCGAACGGCCACACAGGAGGCGCCGATGCTTCGGGCGACGTGCTGGCAGCGCAAGAGCAGATGCGTCGTGAGATAGCGCGCCAGATGCACGACGGCCCTGCCCAGAGCATCGCCAACATCGCACTTCAGGCGGAGATCGTGCAGCGCTTGTTCGAGCGCGATCCTGATCGCGCGGCACAGCAGCTGACCGAGCTCGTGGGCATGGTCCAGCAAGCGCTCGACGCGACGAAGTCTTTCATTTTCGATGTCCGGCCGATGGTTCTCGACGACCTGGGTCTCGTTCCGACTTTGCGCCGCTCCGCTTCGGAGCGAAGCCGGCGCTCGAGCGTTCCGGTGCGCTTCGAATCCGTTGGAACCGACGGACGACTTTCGACCGAGAACGAAAGCGGCCTCTTCCGAATGGTCGATGACGCCGTCGTGGCACTGCTTGCGGCACAGGCCACTGCCATCCTGGTCCGCCTTGATTGGTCGGACCACTCGCTGCGTGCCACCGTTCAGGGTCGGTCACGCGAGGCGGAGGTGACAGCACAGCAGCGGGCCAAGGCGACCGTTGCTGCCGCGCGACGTGACAAGGCGCTGCCGGATCAGCTCACGACCCTCATCCATCAACAGGAAGAGGACGAGGCATCGCGTCACGCCGGCATGCCCGATAGCGTCCTCGCCGAGATCGAGCAGCGCGCCGCGTCGTTAGCGATGACGGTCAAGTTGAGCGAGGATCGCTGGACCCTGGAGCTGCTCATCAGCCGCTGAACGGCAGGACTGTCTTCTGGCCCGACAGGACTCTCGTCCCATTTCGAGGGCCACAACCCTCGGACTACTTTCCCTTCGAACTCATTCGAGTGGAATTATTGATACGGAGGGTGTCGTAGATGCTTCAGTACCTGATCAGCCTCATTGACCGCGACGAGCGTGGTCAGGGCCTGGCCGAGTATGCGCTGATCCTGGCCCTGATCGCCGTCCTGGCGATCGCGGCGGTCACGTTCCTTGGCGGTGCGATCAACGGAATCCTGTCGGACGTCGGCAACAGCATCTAGTTGTCCAAAGCGACAGAGCGAGCGCCGGCCGAAAGGCCGGCGCTTTTTTGTGTCCGCCACTGCAACACGGACGCAAGCGTTAGCATCGCCGCCAGAAGTCGTAAGTCGGTGGAGGTCGGTAGCGCTTGAAACGTCCGTCGCGAGAGGCAGGTCAGAGCCTGGCCGAGTATGCGCTGATCGTTGCCCTGATCGTCATCGTCGCCCTCGTCGCGTTGACGCTCTTCGGGACCCAGATCAACGACATCCTGTCGCTGATTGCCAACCAGATAAACGGTTGACGCTAATCAACTGACGCCTTCGACGACCGGACGGGGCGCCCGCTGGCCAAGTACCGTCGTCCTATATCGGTCCACCATCAACGTCCGCCACATTGCTATCAAGTCGCGCATCCAGCCGACGGATAGCTGAGGTGGACTGCAGAGTGAGACTGAGTTCAGTCCGACAACGGTTCCCGAGGGGACAGCACGGCCAGGGTTTGGCCGAATATGCACTCATCCTTGCGCTCATCGCTGTGGCCGCCATCGTGGCGATCACGTTCATGGGCTCTTCGATCAACACCATGATGTCGAATCTCGGAAACGCGCTGTAACACGGACTTATCCCGCGCCGAAGGGAGTGCCACCTGGTCCGTCCTCCTCCGGACCACGAGGCGCTCCCTTCTTCATTTTCCGGCGGTACCGTCCTAGCCCATTCGTAGGATCGCGACCCCTCCGCACCGTGCCTAGAGTCGTTGACAGTAGACACATGACCCCCATCGAGAGGACGAACCTTGAAGCCCGCCAACCGTTTCATGCTCCTGGTCGGAGTTGCGCTCGCCGCGGTGTCATTCGTCGCCGTGCTTGCTCTTAGCGGCTTTGGTCGGGCTCCCACGAAGACAAATCCCGACGTGACAGTCGTGGTCGCCGCCTCGGACCTGGTGCTTGGCGCCCAGATCACAGCCGAGATGGTCAGCACTACGACCAAGCCACAGAACGAAGCCGTCGATACGTATCAGGATCCCCAGGCTGTCGTAGGCGAAGTCATTCGCCGAGCGGTGGCCAAGGGCACCGTGCTCACGACTGATGACTTCCAGGTCGGCGTGACAATCCCGGAGCTGGTGCGCTCGTTGCCGACGGGCCTACGGGCCATCGCGGTCCCGCTCAACAAGGTCGACTCAGTCGGCGCGTTGCTCCAGCCCGGCGACTACGTCGACGTTCTGATCTCGATGAACGATCCCGACGAGCTGAACCCGATCGTGATCCCGAATCCAGCGTCGCCATCGATTAACGGGACCGTCCCAGCTCCGTACATCTCCCTGGACGACTACATCAACAACACGAGCGTCAAGGTCGTTGTGCAGAACGTGCAGGTTCTGTCCACTATCACGCCAACCCCGGCCAACAGTTCCGACAGCTCGAGCGCACAGGCAACGCCTCAGCCCGACATGGTCGTTCTGCTCGCGGTCACCCCGCAGCAGGCGGAGGTCGTTCGCTTCGCCCAACTGGACGGCAACATCTCTCTCGTTCTGCGCGCACCTTCCGACAGTTCCGCCCCGGCCGTCGACACGACCGGGATCACGCTCAAGGAACTGGTCGATCAATACGGCGTGCTGCCACCGGCACCCGTCAGCCCTGTAACGCCCTGACAGCGCGGGCAGGAGAGGCACGACCTAACCAACATGGCTGACCGCATCAGCGTCGTAATCGTTGACGACATCGCCGAAACGCGTGACCACCTGTCCAAGCTGCTCAGCTTCGAGCCGGACATCAACGTCGCAGGCAGTGTCGCCTCGGGTCCCGAGGCGATCACACTTGCCGGTGAGACGAGCATCGACGTCGTTCTGCTCGACATCAACATGCCGGGCATGGACGGCATCGCCACGGCGGAACAGCTGGCAATCCGCGCGCCTACTTCCGCGATCATCATGATGAGCGTCCAGGGCGAGCCCGACTACCTGCGCCGGGCCATGCTTGCTGGCGCTCGCGAATTCCTGGTCAAGCCCTTCTCGGCCGACGAGCTGGCAGCATCCATCCGTCAGGTCCACCAGCGCGAGCGGCAGAAATTCGATCGCGTTGCCGGGACCATGCCTCAGATGCCGGCGCCAGGTTCCGCTCCGGCGCCACGCCACGGTCAGGGCAAGGTCGTCACGTTCTTCTCGCCAAAGGGTGGCGTCGGACGCACGACGCTGGCGGTCAATTTCGCCGTTGCCGCGCGCACGGAGCTCAACATGCGCGTTGCGCTGGTCGACGGCGGCCTCCAGTTCGGCGATGTCGGCGTGCTGCTCAATCTGAACCCGAAGAATCAATCGATTGCCGACGTTGCGCGCGAGATGGCCAGCGGCGATATGGAGACGCTCGATACAACCCTGGTCGATCATTCGACCGGCGTTCGAGTCCTGATGGCGCCGCCCAGCCCGGAGATGGCCGAGCTCGTCACCCCGGATTACATCTCCAAGATCGTCTCTGCGCTGCGCATGACACATGACCTGGTCGTAATCGACTCGTCGCCGCTGCTGCAGGACGTGACGCTTGCCTTTCTCGACCAGTCCGATGTCGTGTTCGCGGTGCTCACGCTTGAGATCACGAATATCAAGAACATGCGTCAGTTCCTCGCCTTGACCGATCAGCTTGGCTATCCCGAGGAGAAGGTCCAGCTTCTGCTCAACCGCGCCGATTCCGGCTATGGCATCCGTCTGCAGGATGTCGAGAGCTCGATCGGCCGGAAGATCACCCACAAGGTCGTCTCCGACGGGCGAACTGTGGTCTACGCCCTGAACAGAGGCGTCCCATTCGTCGTCGCCGCCCGTCAGGCAAGGGTCAGCGAAGACGTCGTCCGCATCGCCAAGGCAGTGCTTGAAGGCGAGCTCGAGGAAACTCCCGACATCGCCCTGCGGGCCGCTCAGAAGAAGAGCCTTTTCCAGTGGCGAGCCCACTGATTTAGGAGGGATCAGAGAACATGTCCCTGCTACGCAGGATCGAAAGTGCTAGACCGGCGTCCGACCTGGGCGCAATTCCGGCTCCTGCCCCGGCTGACACTCCCGCACCACCCACATCGCCTCCCGGAGCTCCAATTCTGCCTGTCGTCAATCCGCCGTCGCCAACCAGCCAGAACGGTGGCGTCGCGACAGGGCGCATGCTTGCCCAGGTACCGCTACGCGAATCCTTTCGTGATGCGAAGTTCCGCATCCAGCAACACGTCATCCAGGACCTGGATCCGAAGCTGGACCTCTCCAATCAGGTCGAGGTCAGGCGCGAGATCGAGGAAGCGTTCGGGCGAGCTCTCGACGTCGAAGGCCTCGCACTCACCCGCGCCGAGCGGACGAGGATGCTCGAGCAGATCACCGACGAGATCATCGGCCTTGGGCCGCTCGAGCCCCTGCTGCGTGACGAGAGCATCACCGAGGTCATGGTCAATGGCCCGCGCCAGGTCTACATCGAGCGCAGCGGCAAGATCGAGCTGACCAACGTCACGTTCCAGAACGATGAGCATGTGATGCGCATCATCGATCGCATCATTGCTCCGATCGGCCGGCGCGTCGACGAGTCCAGCCCAATGGTCGACGCGCGTCTCGTCGACGGCTCCCGCGTCAACGTGATCATCCCGCCGATCTCATTGGTCGGACCCGTAATCACCATCCGCAAGTTCGCCGCGACGCCTCTGACGACCGATGACCTGATCAGCTACGGCACCGCCACACCGGAGATGTTCGACTTTCTCAGGGCGTGCGTGGAAGCACGGCTGAACATCTTCGTCTCGGGTGGTACCGGTTCGGGCAAGACGACCATGCTCAACATCCTGTCGTCGTTCATTCCCAGCGACGAGCGCATCGTCACCGTCGAGGATGCTGCCGAGCTTCAGCTGCGCCAGGAACACGTGGTCACGCTGGAAGCGCGGCCGGCGAACATCGAGGGCAAGGGAGCGGTGCCGATCCGCGAGCTCGTGCGCAACGCACTGCGAATGCGGCCCGATCGAATCATCGTCGGCGAGTGCCGAGGCGGTGAGGCGCTGGACATGCTCCAGGCCATGAACACCGGCCACGACGGCTCGATGTCGACCGGACACGCGAACACTCCACGCGACATGCTCGCCCGCCTCGAGACGATGGTCCTGTTCGCGGGTGTGGAGCTACCGCTGCGCGCGGTGCGCGAACAGATCGCGTCGGCCGTCGACCTCATCGTCCACCAGGACCGCCTCAAGGACGGCACTCGCAAGATCACCAACATCACCGAGATCCAGGGGATGGAGGGCGACGTGATCGTTCTCCAGGACGTGTTCGTCTTCGAGCAGACCGGCGTGGTCGAAGGCAAGGTCCAGGGCCACCTCAAGCCGACCGGCGTCCGGCCGCGCTTCTCGGAGAAGTTCGAGGCCCACGGAATCCACCTGCCCCCGCGTCTGTTCGGAGCTGCCTTCTGATGAATCCTTTGACAATCATCGTCGCTGCGGTAGCCGCGGTCGGCGTCCTGCTTGTGTTCATCAGCCTGGTCGGCGGGACGGGCGTCAACGCCCGCCTCGAGCGTTACGCGGCGGCACCCAGCGATAAGACGGCGAAGAAGGACATCGGCGAGCAATTCGCCACATCGGTCGCTTTGGCCAACATCAACCGCGTCGTCGAACGGGGCGACTGGGGCAGCAACGTTGCTCGCGAGCTGGCTCGTGCGGACCTCGCCCTGAAGCCAAGCGAGTTCCTTGCGATCCGCTTTGCGGCGGTCATCGGCATTCCTCTGCTCATGATCATCCTCAGTCCGTTTCTCTCGTTTCTCGGCAGCCCGATCGCGTGGGCGGTCGGCGTCGTCGTCGGCTTCTGGCTGCCCAAGTTCTGGATCGGACGGCGGAAGTCGAGCCGACTCAAGGCGTTCAACTCCGGCTTGGCCGACACAATCATGCTGCTCGGCAACTCCCTGCGCGCGGGGTCGTCTTTCCTCCAGTCGGTTGAGATGGTCGTGCGCGAGGCCAGCCCACCACTGTCGACCGAGTTCTCGCGCGTCATCCGCGAAGTCAACCTGGGCCTTCCATTGGACGACGCCCTTGCCAACCTCGGCCGGCGCATGAAATCGGATGACCTCGACCTGATGATCACGGCCATCGCCATCCAGCACCAGGTTGGTGGCAACCTCGCCGAGATCCTCGACATGATCGCCTACACGATCCGCGAGCGAGTGCGCATCAAGGGCGAGATAAGGACGCTCACCGCTCAACAGCGAATGTCGGGCTACGTTGTCGGTTTCCTGCCGGTAGCGCTCGTCCTGCTGCTGTCGGTCATCGCGCCAACGTTCATGGCCCCGATGCTTCAATCGCCGCCGGAGCTGTTCGGACTCCCGGCCGGCGTGATCATCCTTGGAATCGGTGCGTTGATGATGGGCATCGGCTTCTTCTTCATCCGCCGCATAGTGGACATCGAGGTCTGATGCCGTGCTCGCACTGATACTCGCCGGACTCGCTGGAGTCGGCGTGCTGCTCGTCTTCTACGCCATGGCTGGATCGCGGCCGATGGATCCCGTGCAAGCGCGCCTGTCGCAGCTCGGATCCATGCAGGCGCGAACGCTCGAAGAGATCGAGCTCCAGGCACCGCTCTTCGAACGAACGCTGCGCCCTATGGCCCGGCGTCTGTCGGGCATCGCTCAACGGTTCGCAAGCCCATCCAAGGTCAGCCGCACCGAACAGCGCCTCCTCATGGCCGGCAATCCAGGCGACCTGCGCAGCATCGACTTCCTGGGCATGAAGCTGGTCGTGGCAGGACTTGTCGGCGTCGGCGTCTTCGTTGGCTTTGGCGTCCTCCTCGGCAATCCCGCGTTCGGCTTCCTGGGCGGCATCGCCCTTGGCGGCCTCGGCTTCATGGCACCCGAGCTGTGGCTCAGCCGGCGCATCAAGAAGCGCCAGAAGGCGATCCTGCTCGCTGTGCCCGACACGCTCGACCTGCTGACAATCTCGGTCAAGGCCGGACTGTCGTTCGACGGCGCACTGGCCAAGGTCGTCGAAAAGACGATAGGACCGCTGGCTGACGAGTTCCGCCGGGCTCTGGCCGAGATCCGCGTCGGCAAGGTGCGCCGCGAGGCGCTGCGCGATGTCGTCGGACGAACGGATGTGCGCGCGCTGTCCAATTTCATCGCCGCGATCGTCCAGGCTGAACAGCTCGGCGTGCCGATCGCGAAGGTCCTCCAGGTCCAGTCGGAGCAGCTGCGCATCGAGCGCCGCCAGCGCGCCGAGGAGCTCGCCGCCAAGGCACCGATCAAGATGCTCTTCCCGCTCGTCGGGTGCATCTTCCCGTCGATGTTCATCGTCATTCTTGGCCCCGCGATAATCCTGATCGCGCTGAACATGAACACCTGACCGTGCGCCGGCTCGGGGTCGAGCGGGCGAGCGACGGCTCTGGCCTATGGACGGTTGACGTCGCCGATTCGTGGGTCGCCCGCCTGCGCGGCCTGATCGGCCGCCGGTCGCTCGATGAGGGTGATGGACTCTACTTTCCGGGCACGAACAGCATCCACATGCTGTTCATGCGCTTTGCCATCGACTGCGTATTCACCCGCCCTGCATCTACCGGTTCAGACGTCCACGAGGTGGTCGCCATCCGGCCCGGCCTACGTCCCTGGGTGGGCGTGGTCTGGTACGTGCGCGGCGCCCGCGGCGTGATCGAGCTGGCTGACGGCAGCGTCGCTCGTGCTGGGGTCAACGTCGGCGATCGGCTGCGCCTCACCAGCATGACCGCGTAGCGAGCCAGGACCCCGGTTCGGTGCCAGGAACGGCGCCACCATGCCGGCCACGACCACGAAGGGCAGCAGTACCTCCGGCAGCCAACCCAGGAGCGGCAGGAGCAATCCCCAGCGCCTGCCGCGTGAGGCGAGGAGGGCCGCGGGGACGATCAGATTGGTCAGGTAGTGGTTCCAAAGCAGCGGCGATAAGAGCAGCGTGGCCATCAGCGTGACGGCGAAGCTGATCTCCCGGTCACGTCGCAAGCTGACCGCGACGGCAGCGATGGCGATCACGTAGCCGGCGACCAATGCCGCCAGACCGGCCGTTTCGCTCATGCCCAGTGACAGAGCCGTCGAACCGAGGTCGAGGTTGCGGCCGACGCCCATCACATCGGTCAGATTGCGCAGGACGGAGACGAACTGAAACCACGGGTCTGACCCGATGAAAGGCAGGCTGGCCAACACGATGACCCCGAAGCCGAGCACCGTCCACGCTGCGGCACGCCACTGGCGGCGCACCAGCCACCAGACCCAGATGACGCCCATCGTGGGCCTGATCGTGAGTGACGCCGCGATCGAGAGGCCGCTGAGAGGGGCGTCGAGCCAGCGCCATGCCACCACGGCAAGGAAGGTGACTATCAGGCTGACGTTGCCCAGGTTCAGGTCGTACAGGAACTGGGCGCTGGCCAACGCCACAACCAATGTTGCGACCCTGACCCACTTTTGAACCGGCATCAGGGCGCACGCCGCGACAAGGAGTGTCAGGCGCAAGACGAGCCACGCGAGCGTCGCCGAGTCGACTGACAGCCACGTCGCGGGCTCCAGCAGCCACGCCGGAACCGGGCTGTATAGGTAAAGGCCTCCAGGCCCCGGCCGGAACGGACCACTCAGCGTTTCGGGCTGGTAGGGCGTGCCTGTGTGGAGCAGGCGCAGCGCGGCGTCGTAGTAGGCGCGGAAGTCGTAGCCCCAGCCGGCAGTGTGCTGGGCGCCGCCGATGATGAGCCAGGCAAATGCCCCGATCACGACGCCGCCTGCCACGAGTGCGGGCAGAATCCACCACTGCGCTCGAGTCGGGGCAGGCGTCACGTTCCCGGGCTCGTCCTGCCGCATTGGTCAGATCATAAGTCGACGGTGAGCCCCAGATGAGCAGCCGACAAGCGCTCAGGCACAACCTGCCTGTATGCAGCGACTGCTCGACACGCTCCTGCCACCGACATGCCCGGGCTGTGGACGCGAGGGTGAGGTCGTGTGCTCCTCGTGTCGCGGTGCCCTCGCGCGTCGGCTGAATGAACCTGCCGGCGTGCCCTTAGGGCTGCCGTCCAGGCTGCCGGCCGGCATCGTCCAGCTCGAATGGTGCGCCGCATACAACGGGCCGGCGCGCGCCTGCATACATGCGCTCAAGTACGAGGGCGAGCGGCGCCTGGTCGATCCCCTGGCGGAGGTCATGGCTGATCGGTGGGCGCGTGCCGGAATTGGCGGCGACCTCCTCGTCCCGGTTCCCGTGCACTCCGCGCGGAAGCGCCAGCGCGGATTCGACCAGGCTGAATTGCTCGCACGCGGCGTCGGGCAGCGCCTGGGCTTGCCGGTCGGGACTGCTCTTCGCCGCACCGAGCGGACCGCGGCTCAGCATGCGCTCGGGCGTAGCGCGCGCGCCACGAACGTCAGTCACGCGTTCGCGCTTGACGAGGCATGGGCCGGCCCAGTGCGCGGCAAATGGATCATCCTGATCGACGACCTGACGACTACGGGCGCCACGTTTGCCGGTTGCGCGGCGATCCTCTATGACTCGGCTGTGGCGGCTGTCTCAGCGCTCGCGCTGGCGCGCGAGCGCTGATCTTCATGGCGCTGAGTGCGCGGCCAGTCCGAGCGTGGACGAAGCCTGTACTCGCCGCTCTTACGGGCCATGAAACCTTCGTCGACGAGGTAGCGCCGGAGCGACGCAGGGTCGGGAAAGACCGCACCCAGGCGTTGGTTGACCTCTTTCTCGGGATACCGCTTCTTGCGCTCGAAGCTTGACTCGGCCAGCTGGCGCAGAACGACGAGGCGCTTGGAGCGCTGGGCCGGAATGCTCGTCAGCAACCCATTCTCGAAGAACGAACGCAACACCTTTGCATCTTCTGCGCTCGCCCATTCGGGCGCTTCTGGCTCGGGCTCTCCGCCGTTCTGCTCACGTGCCAGTCGGCCCAGGTCGGCGCCGATCTCGGCCAGCCTGCCCAGTCGCAGCGAGTAGTCCATGTACGGCCGGCGCGGCTTCGACTCGACCAGCCGCGCGACACGCAGCCTGTTCAGGTGATGTACGACCGTGCCGGGGCTGAGCGACAGACGTCTTGCGAGCTCCTCGACCGAGACGGGCTTGCCTTCGGCGAGGACGCCGACGATGCGCAGTCGCGATGCATCCGAAAGAGCCTTGAGAGCGATGAGCAGATCGGGGTCCATGGCGCGCAGAATAGATACTAGTTTGACAGACGTCAAACTAAGACGACGCCGCTCGAATCGGCCCCGGCGCATACGATGTCTGTGTGCATCACGCAGGACCGAATCCCGGGGGCAAACGTCGCATCGGCCCTCATCTCCCGCTCGCTGCGGGCCTGCTCAAGGCGGCCGCCCGGGCCGAGGAGATCGGCGCCACGGCCGTTCAGATCTGGACGGATAACCCGACCGCGTGGCGTCGACGGCAGGAACCGCCACCGGACCTGGCCGAGTTCCGCGACCGGCTTCGGAGCGCCGGAGTCGATTCGATATCCGTCCACGCGCCATACCTGATCAACCTGTGTGGGGCTGACGAGGACTTTTGGCACAAGTCCGTGGCCACCGTAAGCAACGAGCTGCGCGTCGCCCAGCAGTACGGCGCTGACTTCGTCGTGATGCACATCGGCTCCCACCGCGGCGGGGGACGCGACACCGGCATCGCCAGGCTTGTTGATGGCCTCCGGCTGGTCCTCGACCAGACGGCCGGACAAGGTATGCCGCGCCTCGTGCTCGAGAACTCGGCCGGCAGCGGCGATGGCATCGGCGCTTCGCTCGAGGATCTGGCGGACATCCTCGATGCCGCCACGACCGGTGGGTTGGAGCTCGGCCGCCTGGGACTGTGCCTTGACACGGCGCACCTCTGGGGAGCCGGATATGACCTCTCGCGCGAGCACGGCGTCACGGGCCTCGTATCAAGGCTCGAGGAGCTGATTGGCCGCGAGCACGTCCTGATGCTTCATCTGAACGACTCGCGAACGACGATCGGGTCGCATCTCGACCGTCACGAGCACATCGCGGCCGGGCAGCTGGGGGCTGAGGGTCTGCGCAGCGTTCTCAATCATCCGTGGCTAGCGACGCTGCCCACATTTCTCGAAACTCCAGGAATGGACTCCGGGTACGACAATGTGAACCTCGATCGAGCGCGAATGCTGATCGATGGGCAAACGCCGGCGGCTCTCCCGCCGGAGGCGTTCAGCGTGCGCAGTTCGAGAGGACGAACGGCGCCACCCGCCGCTTGATCGGGGTGTTAACCCGGTCGTGGCGCAAGGGCCGTACCAAGGGCCTATATCGAGCAACACGCGCGCACCGGATGATCCGGGTGTCGCACGAAAAGGCGGCCGAAAGATCGAGGGAGAGCCGTCACTCGGCCAGCGGAGAAGCCAGGATCCAATGAGCGTCCAGACAGGTCGAGCCTTCAACGAATGGCTGCGTACCCAGCTCAAGGCGAAGAAGATGTCTCAGCGCCAGCTGGCGCAACAGTCGGGGGTTGACCATTCGACCATCTCCCGGTTGGTCCGAGGCGATCGCACGCCGTCGCTAGGGACTGCGACCAAGCTCGCAAGAGGGCTTCGCGAGCTCCGCGACGAGACGGAGACTCCGCATTACTTCGGTCTCGTCCAGTCGTCGACGAGCCATCCGACAGCACGCGTCGAATACGCACTCCGCTCCGACGACCTGCTCAGCGAGCCACAGGTTCGCCAGGTGATGGAGTACTACCTGGCGCTGCGCATGCGCCGGCTCGCGGCCGCCCGCCAGAATGGCCAGCCGACACGGTCGGGCACCCCGCAGCCGGGTCCTGCCCTGGTCGCGCGGATGCCGAACAGGAACTAGAAGCTCAGCCCACACGTCTTAGCTCTTAACGAGACGCTTACCCCAAATGGGCGTCCCGTCCCGCCGATGCCGGTCGAACTCGAGTCGACCGGCGTCGCCGCATCTACCGCAGGCGACGATTCAGGACCGGATTGCCGCGCGCCGTCAGCTTGCCGGCGTTTGAGCCGTCTTGGGGGTCCGCTGACCCTTCGTCTTGTCCGACAGGACGTAGGCGATGCTGCCAAGGATCACGACCGAGATGACGCTGATTGCACGGTCGACCAGGGTTATTGCCACGGCCTGAGTGGGTGTCGCGCCGTAGAGCGTCGTCAGGATGAACACCACGGCGCCCTCAACGGCGCCAAGGCCGGCCGGCGTGAACGGGATGGCCGTCAGCAGGGAGGCTATGAGCGCGACGAACAGTCCACCGGACAGACCGATCTGAAGGTCGAAGCCCATCGCAAGCACCACGAAATAGAGGCGCAGCGCCTCGGTCGACCAGATCGTCACCGTCAGCAACGCGAGAAGAGGAACGTTGCGCGCCCGAATTGAGAAAAGGCCCTCCTCGAAGCGGTCGTAGAACTCGACCACTCGCACCGGAAGTGGCAGGCGCCGCACCAGCCGACTGCCGAAGTTGCGGATCACGAACAGACCCACAGCGAGCACGGCCAGGACGACTATGCCGATGGCGAAGACGACCTGAACCTCCGGCGACATCCCTCCCCGGAAGCTCCAGAAGCCCGCCGCGAGTCCGAGCAGAACGATCGCGAAGAGGTCGAATACGCGCTCTATGAAGATCGTTCCAAAGACCTTGCTGATCGATGTGCCGTAGTTCAGCTTTACGAGGTAGGCGCGATAGACGTCGCCGAGCTTCGCCGGGACCACGCAGTTGACGAGCCAGCTGATGAAGATGATCTCGGTCGAATCCCGGATGGAAATATCCGTTCCCGCATTTCGCAGAAGAATGGCCCAGCGCCAGCCGCGCAACGGGAAGCCCAGGTAGTAAATACCGAAGGCGGCCAACAACAGCCATGGATTCGCTTGGGCGATCAGCGCCGGGAGCTCGTCGAGGTGGAAGGTCGGGAAGGCGATGAGGACCAGGACGATGATGACCAGCGGGACAAGAATCGAGAAGATCGTGCGCGGGTCGCGCAGCCGGCCGGAAAGGGACGGCGGCGGCCCGCTCTCCTCGTGGACGAGCGGGTAATCGGGGATCTGCTCTTCTGCAGCGGGCACGGCTGCAGCATTGTCGGCCGTTTGGTCGTCCTGCGCGCTCACGGCCCTGTGACTCTTTTGTTGCCACGCATCCGCTGCACAACCTTGATGAACGGCATGCCCAGTCTTATCAGGCGCGATCCGTGCCCCGTGATGAGGCGCCCCTCGGCAGCAAGTGCGGCGCGGAACTCGGCCGCGTTGTCGAGTGGCCCGTCGAAGACCGTGTATGCAACGCCGACCTCCATCAATGTGTGAGCATCAGACCCCGCAACACCAGGCAGGTCGTTCGTCACTGCAAACTCCGCCGCACGCCTGTTGCCGTCGCCGACGATGAGGCGCGCATTCCACGTCTCGACGTAGTCGAGCTCGGGGATCACGCGCTCCAGCTCGTCCTCCCACCCGGCCCGACCGGCTCCAGCACGAAAGCGGTCGAATGGATGGGCGAGGCCGACGACGCCGCCCTGTTCCTTGACCAGCCTGGCCGCCTCGAAGGGTGCCAGTCCGGGCGGGATGGGCTTTTCGACAAAGAGGGCGATGAGGTCGCCGGTGGTCGTGCGCACCTCCTGACCGACGATGACCGTCAGACCGTCCGGTGCCACGTCCCGCGCCCGAAGTGCGCCGTCGATCCGATCGTGATCGGTGACAGCAAGGTGGGTCAGGCCGCGCTTGTGAGCGACGCTCGCGACCTGCTCCGGCTTGGACAGCGAATTGAAAGACGCCGACGTGTGGCAGTGGAGGTCGGCGAGCGAGCGACGGGCGCCGCCCTGAATGTTGGTAGTCAGATCTTCTGGACGAGCGATTTGCGGAAGAACTCGAAGTGCTCGAGGGCCAATCCGGTGCCGAGCGCAACGCAGTTGAGTGCGTTCTCGGCAACGTGGCAGGGCACGCCGGTGACCTGCGTCAGCAGCTTGTCGATGTTGCGCAGCAGCGCGCCGCCGCCGCTCATCACCATGCCCTTGTCGATGATGTCACTGGAGAGCTCGGGCGGCGTCTCTTCGAGCACGCCGCGCACCGCGCCCACGATCTGCTGCAGGGGCGCTTCAAGTGCCTCCATCACCTCTGAGCTGGTCAAGGGGACGGTGCGCGGCAAACCCGCGATCAGATCACGGCCGCGGACCTCCATATGCAGCTCGCGCTCGAGCGGCAGCGCCGTGCCGATCTCGATCTTGACCTCCTCGGCCGTCCGGTCGCCGATCATCACGTTGTACTTCTTGCGCACGTAGTTTGCGATCGACTCGTCGAATCTATTTCCGCCAACGCGCACCGATCGCGAGACGACAATGCCGCCGAGTGAGATGACCGCAATTTCGCTGGTGCCGCCGCCGATGTCGATGATCAGGTTGCCCGAGGCGCCCGATATGGGCACGTTGGCCCCGATCGCTGCGGCCAGTGGCTCCTCGATCAGGTACGCCTCGCGCGCGCCGGCCTTGAGCGCGGCATCGCGCACGGCACGCTTCTCGACGCTGGTGACGCCCGAAGGGACGCTGATCATCACGTCCGGCTTGGTGAACGAGCGGCCAGCCTTCTTGATGAAGTAGCGCAGCATCGCTTCGGTGATGACGTAGTCGGCGATGACGCCATCCTTCATCGGCCGGATCGCAGTGATGTTGCCCGGCGTGCGGCCGATCATCTCGCGTGCCTCTTCGCCCACAGCGACGATGTGGTTGTCGTCGCTGACGGCGACCACACTCGGCTCACGCGTGACTATGCCCTTGCCCTTGACGTAGACGAGGATGTTGGCCGTGCCGAGGTCAATACCGATTTTCATGTGCTGCTTACGCCCGCCCCTTCCGAGACACGTTCGATCTGCGCGCCGAGATCGAGGAACTTGCCTTCGATGTTCTCATACCCCCGCCGAACGTGGTGCGCGCCGTGAATCAGGCTCGTGCCTTCTGCGGCCAACGCTCCAAGGATCAGCGAGGCACCGGCGCGCAGGTCGCCCATCTCGACCTCCGCCCCGCGGAGTGGCGATGGTCCTGCGATCGACGCGTGGTGGGTGTCGAGCAACTCTACCTGCGCGCCGAGCTTTCGAAGCTCCGACAGCCACTCGAGACGATCTTCGAAGATCGTCTCGTGCAGCTCGCTCCTGCCGTTTGCCTGACTGAGCAGGACGGACGTGGGTGACTGGAGGTCCGTCGCGAGCCCGGGGTACGGCGCGGTCTCGATGTCATGCGCCCTGAAAGCTCCGCGAATATCCGGGTCGCAGTGGACCTCGATCGTGTCGCGCCCGCACGCGACCGGTACGCCGATGTCGGCGACAACGTCGAGAAACGTGCCCAGGTGCTCACACGGCGCGGACTCGATGGTCATGTCGCCACCGGTCACGGCGGCCGCAACGACAAATGTGCCGGCCTCGATGCGATCGGCCATGACCCGGTGCTCTGTCCCGCGCAGGCGGCGCTGACCCTCGACGACAACCGTGTCGTCCGCCGTCCGCTCCACCTCCGCGCCCATCTTCTGGAGCAGGGCGATGAGGTCGTCGACCTCGGGCTCGCGGGCGGCCGGCTTGATCACCGTCCGGCCTTCGGCCAGGGCCGCGGCGAGGATCGCGTTCTCGGTGCCCATGACCGTCACCTGCGGGAAGCTGATCTCCGTGCCACGCAACCGGCCGGGAGTGCGCGCGAAGTAATAGCCGTTGCGATATTCGATGTCCGCGCCCATGGCGCGCATCGCGTCCACGTGCAGATTTACCGGGCGGCGACCGATACGGTCGCCGCCCGGGTTACTCATGATCACGCGGCCGAAGCGAGTCAGCAGCGGCCCGAGCAGGATGAACGAGGCGCGCATCTTGGCCGCGGCCTCGAGCGGCACGAAGAGCCACTCGACGTCGCCCGCGGCAACTTCGTAAGTATTCGGCGAAGGGTGATCGACGACGACGCCGATGTCGCGCAGGACGCCGACCATGACGCGCACATCCTCGATCTCGGGCACGTTCGTGAAACGGCAGCGTTCGCCTGTAAGCGTCGCAGCCGCGAGCATCTTGAGCGCCGCGTTCTTCGAGCCGCTGATCTGGACACGACCGCGCAGCGGCCGGCCGCCAGTGACCCGGAAGGCCTGCCGCTCTACCGGTAGGTCCTGGTATTCCCAGTGAAATCGACGATCAGCCACAGATCAGCCGCGCGAGCGCGGACCTTCGCGGCGATGGCGCTCGGCGACGCGGATCCTGAGCAGGGCACGCTGCAGGGCAGCTCGGGCGCGGGCCAGATCGGCCGACTCTTCGAAGCCCTCCGACAGCTGCCGCTCGGCCTCATGGCGCGCCTCCAAGGCCTTCTCAAGATCAATCTCGGACGCCATGTCGGCCGTTTCGGCCATGACCACGACCTTGTCCGGGCGCACCTGCAGGAAACCACCCGCGATGGCGAAGTACTCGACATCGGCGCCACGCTTGATGCGCAGCTCGCCGAAGCCGAGCGTCGTCAGCAGCGGCGCGTGATGAGGCAGAATGCCCAGCTCCCCTTCGACCCCGGGACAGACCACGGAATCGACCTCGTCGCTGAATACCTGCCTTTCGGGCGTCACGATCTCAAGTAGCAGTGGCATGGAAGTCAGTCCTTAGGACGTTTGGAGGAGGCCGTGCGTGGCCCTGTCGGTGGGCCGTGCAGCGGATCACCGGCGCCCACGTCGCGCGACCGGTGCGGGCTATGCACTAATGCGCTTCGCGTTCTCGCGCACGTCGTCCAGGGTGCCCGCAAGGAAGAACGCCTGCTCTGGAAGGTCGTCCGTCTTGCCCTCGAGGATCTCCTTGAACGATGCCACCGTGTCCTTGATCGACACGTAGCGACCCTCGCGGCCGGTGAAGACTGCGCCGACGAACATGGGCTGGCTCATGAAGCGCTGCAGCCGCCGCGCTCGAGCGACGGTGATCTTCTGATCCTCCGACAGCTCGTCGATGCCCAGGATGGCGATGATGTCCTGAAGGTCGCGGTAGCTCTGCAGGACGCGCTGCGTCTCTCGGGCCACCTCGTAGTGCTCCTGGCCGACGACGTTCGGATCGAGGACCGTCGAAGTCGAGGAGAGCGGGTCCACGGCCGGGTAGATGCCCAGCTCGGTCAGGTAGCGCTCCAGGCGGATGGTCGAGTCGAGGTGACCGAACGCGGTCGCCGGTGCAGGGTCCGTGTAGTCGTCGGCCGGCACGAAGACCGCCTGGAGCGACGTGATGGAGCCCGTCTTGGTCGAGGTGATGCGCTCCTGCAGGCCGGCCATCTCAGTGGCCAGGTTGGGCTGGTAGCCCACGGCCGATGGCATGCGCCCGAGCAGTGCCGAGACCTCCGAGCCCGCCTGCGTGAAGCGGAAGATGTTGTCGATGAAGAGCAGCACGTCGCGGCCCTCGTCGCGGAAGAACTCGGCAAAGGTCAGCCCGGTGAGTGCCACGCGCAGACGGGCGCCGGGTGGCTCGTTCATCTGGCCGAAGGCCATGACCGTCCTGCTGATGACGCCCGACTCGGTCATCTCCGCGAGCAGGTCGTTGCCCTCGCGCGATCGCTCGCCAACGCCGGCGAACACGGAGTAGCCACCGTGCTCCTCGGCCACGTTGCGGATGAGCTCCTGGATGATGACCGTCTTGCCGACGCCGGCACCGCCGAAAACGCCGACCTTGCCACCCTTCGCAAACGGAGCGATCAGATCGATGACCTTGAGTCCCGTCTCGAAGACTTCGGTCGCAGTGGTCAGCTCCTCGAACGCGGGCGCAGAGCGGTGAATTGGATAGCGCGTCTCGGCGCTTACGTCGCCCTTCTCGTCGATCGGCTGGCCGAGCACGTTGAACAGCCGCCCGAGCGTCGCCGGTCCGACCGGCACCGTGATCGGGCCGCCGGTGTCATGTGCTTCCGCGCCGCGGGCCAGGCCATCGGTCGTGGTCATGGCCACGGTCCGCACCCAGTTGTTGCCGAGGTGCTGCTGGACTTCGCACACGAGCGGCGCCCCTTCGCGCGCAATCTCAACCGCATTGAAGATGGCGGGCAGCTGCCCGGCCGGAAACTCGATGTCGATCACCGGTCCGGTGATCGCAATCACTCGTCCGGTTGCGGGTGCGGCTACTGCCATGTCTTCGTCAATCCTCCTTGGTCGCTCAGAGCGGCTGCGCGCCCGTTGCGATCTCGATCATCTCGCGTGTGATGTTCGCCTGGCGAACCTTGTTGTATGTCAGGGTCAGGTCCTCGATGAGTTCCTGTGCGTTCTCGGTTGCGTTCTTCATCGCCACCATCTGCGCCGAGTAGAAGCTGGCGGTCAGCTCCAGCGTGGCCTGGAAGACGCGGGTAGCGACGTAGCGCGGAAGGAGCTGCCGAAGCACGGCGTCGGCACTCGGCTCGAAGAGGAATTGATTGCCCGGAATCCCTTCGCTGTCCTCGTTTGGTTCGACCGGCAGCAGCCGTTCGATGACGGGACGCTGGACCAGAGTCGACACGAAGCGGGGATAGATCAGGTCGATGCGGTTGTAATTGCCGGCCACGTAGTCATCGGTGAGCAACCGCGCGAGCGGGACGACCGATGCGAAATCAGGACGCTCGCCGTAGCCATCGAAGGTGGCGGCAATGGGTACGTGAGACCGACGCATCGCTCCGTGGCCCTTGCGCCCGACCGTGACGACCTTCATGTCCCCCGGATCGGCCGTGATCTCCTCTGATGCGCGGCGGATCACGTTGGTGCTGAGCGAACCGGCCAGGCCGCGGTCGCTGGTCATCAGCACGAGCAGACGGGTGCCGCCCTCGCGCTTGGCCAGCAGCGGATGATCGTCCGCGCCCAGCACCGCAGCTAGATCGGCCAGGACCTCGTCGATCTTGTCGGCGTACGGTCGCGCGGCAAGCGTCGCATCCTGTGCGCGCTTCAGCTTCGAAGCAGCGACAAACTGCATCGCCCGCGTTATCTGCTTGATGTTGCGGACCGAAGTGATGCGGCGGCGAATCTCGCGCTGGCTGGGCATGGTCCGGTGACTATCCCTGGAAGGACTGCTTGAACGTCTCGGTCGCTTCGCGCAGGCTGTCGACGATCTCGTCGGTCAGCTCAGGCTTGTCGCCGAGAGTCTTGAGGACATCCGGCCGCTCCGTCTCGAGGAAGACGTAGAAGCGACGCTCGAAATCACGTATGCGCCCTGTGGGCACCTCGTCGAGATAACCGTTGGTCACAACCCACAGGATGGCGACCTGCTTCTCGACCGGGAGTGGCTCGTACTGCGGCTGCTTGAGCACCTCAGACGTCTTCTCGCCTCGCGTCAGCTGATCGCGCGTGGCCTTGTCCAGGTCGGACGCGAACTGGGCGAAAGCGGCCAGCTCACGGTACTGAGCAAGGTCGAGCTTGAGCGGGCCGGCAACCTTCCTCATAGCCTTCGTCTGCGCGGCGGAGCCGACGCGCGACACGGAGATACCCACGTTGAGAGCCGGCCGCTGACCGGCGTTGAACAGGTCCGACTCGAGGTAGATCTGGCCGTCGGTGATCGAGATGACGTTGGTCGGGATGTACGCCGACACGTCGTTTGCCTGGGTCTCGATCATCGGCAATGCGGTGAGCGAGCCACCGCCGTTGTCGTCGTTGAGCCGCGCGGCTCGCTCGAGCAGCCGCGAGTGGAGGTAGAAGACGTCGCCCGGGTATGCCTCGCGGCCCGGCGGGCGGCGCAGCAGAAGGGACATCTCGCGGTACGCCCAGGCGTGCTTGGTCAGATCGTCGTAGACACACAGCGCGTCCTTGACGATCTTGCCGCCAACCTCGACGCCGTTCTCCATGATCTCCTCGCCGATGGCGGCGCCGGAGTACGGAGCGATGTACTGGAGCGGAGCAGGATCATCGGCGCCGGCGACGACCACGATGGTGTGCTCCATGGCGCCGTACTGGTCGAGCGTGGCCACGACCCGGCGCACCGTGGACATCTTCTGGCCGATCGCGACGTAGATGCAGATCAGGCCCTTGCCCTTCTGATTGATGATCGTGTCGATGGCCACGGCCGTCTTGCCCGTCTGGCGGTCGCCGATGATCAGCTCACGCTGGCCGCGGCCGATCGGGATGAGCGCGTCGATTGCCTTGATGCCTGTCTGAACAGGCGTGTCGACACTCTGGCGCTTGATGACGCCGGGCGCCACGCGCTCGACCGGGCGCGTTGCTGTGGCGTTGATCGGGCCCTTGTCATCGATCGGGCGTCCCAGTGGGTCGACGACGCGGCCGATCAATGCCGCGCCGACCGGGACTTCGACGACGCTGCCGGTTGTCTTGACCGTGTCGCCTTCCTTGATCTTGGTGTAGTCGCCCAGGATGACGGCGCCGACGGTCTCCTCCTCGAGGTTGAGGGCGACGCCCATCACCCCGCCGGGGAACTCGAGCAACTCGCTCGCAAGGGCGCCCTCCAGGCCGTAGACCTGAGCGATGCCGTCGCCGACCTCGACCACGGTGCCGACCGAGCGCATCTCTACGCCGGCGTCGAACTGGTCGATTGCCGACTTGATGATCGCTGTGATGTCTTCAGATCTGATGGCCATCAGTTACTCCGTTGGTCGCTCGCGGTTGGCGTTTGCGTGTCTTATGGCGTTACAGCGCCCGAGGCCAGGCGGCCGCGCAGGCGTTCGAGACGGCCGCGAACGCTGCCGTCGAAGAGGAGATCGCCCAGGCGCACCTGGATGCCGCCGAGCAGCTGCGGGTCTACCTTCAGGTCCAGCTCGACGCGGCCGCCAGTCATCTGCTCGAGACGAGCGCGCAGTGCCGCAACCTCCTTGTCGTCAAGCTCGGCGGCGCTGGTCGCAACCGCCTCGAAGATTCCCTCGCGCCGGTTGTACAGGCGCCGGAACTCATGTGCGATGTCGCCGATCGACTCGAGCCGGCGGCGTCGAAGCATGAGCCCGAGAAGGTTCCAGACCTGGGGCAGCATGTCGTGGTCGGTGAACAACGACTTGAACGCGGCGTGGCGCTTGTCGAATGGCATCTCGGGATCCTCGAGCAGTCGGACGACGTCCTCCTCGACGAGCGCTGCCGACAGTCGATCAAGCTCCACCAGCCAAACGTCGGTGTTCTTGTCGCGCTCCGCGATCTCGAACGCCGCCTCGGCGTAGCGACGCGCAGTGGTCGTTCCGGCCCTCGCCATCGTGTCCTTCCTGCCCCTTGCCTAGCCCGTGCGGCCCGAGCCGGAGCTCGAGGTCCGTGCACGGCCACCGCCCGTGCTGACCTGGCTGAGGAACTCGTCGACCAGGCGCCGCTCGCGCGGCTCGTTCATCGTCTCGCCCACGACGCGCCCGGCGGCGGCGAGAGCAAGCTCTGCGACCTGGCCCCGAACATCGGCCATGGCTCGTTCCTTCTCCGTGTCGATGTCGGCCGCCGCACGCTCGCGCATCTGCTCGATCTGGGCACGCGTCTCGGCCAGCTCGCGCTCTCGGCTCTCGTCAGCGACACGCTGTGCGCGAGCAAGGATCTCCTCGGCCTCGGAACGTGCCTGGGTGACCACGGCAAGGCGTTCCTGAGCCGCCTGCTCACGCTCGACGCGTGCTGCGTCAGCATCGCGCAATGCCTGCTCGATGCGCTCGCGCCGAGCCTGCAGGTTGCGCGGCAGATTGCGCAGGCCCAGATACCACGCCGCGACCAGGAAGATCAGGAAGTTGGCCGAAACGACCAGGATCCAGAAGAAGTTGATGACCAGCCCACCGCTCTCGGCCTGCATGGGCGGAGCCGAGATCGGGAGATGCCAGGTCAGGCTGGCCAGCGCCAGCATGTCCACCGAATAAGCCTCTAGCTGATGAAGATCGCGAGCAGGCCGACGACGATCGCCAGCACGCCGAGGCCTTCTGCGAACGCAGCGAGGATGATCGCGAGGCCGCGGATCGCACCCGCCGCGTCAGGGTTGCGCCCGATCGCGCCGGTCGCCATGCCGGCCAGGATGCCGATGCCAATGCCGGGGCCGATGACTCCCATCGCCGCCAGGCCTGCGCCAATGTGCTCCATTTTTCTCCTCTCCTCCTTTGGGAAAGCGATGCTAGATGCTGGTCTGACTCAGCGGCGCACTGATGTTTGCCGCCGAATTCGCGTGGTTGGGTACCGGTTCCGCCGGTATTGGCTGAGATTCGGAGTTGTGGGCGGCACTCACCGCCTCCTCGGCGAACTCACCTTCCTCGTGGCTGTGGTCCTCGATGGCGAGGACGATGTACATGAGCGTCAGGATGCTGAAGATCAGCGCCTGGATCAGGTTGAGCATGAACTCGAGACCGAGCAGCAGGATGGGCAGGACGACGATCGTCAGCGCGGTGATGACGCCCAGCGCCACCTCACCACCGTAGATGTTGCCGAAAAGACGCATTGACAGCGTCAATGGTCGAACGAGATCGAGCAGGAACTCGGTGATGCCCACGAACAGGGCGATGGAACCGGCTGCAATGCCGTGCTTGAACTCGTACAGCGGGAAGAACTTGCCCAGGTACTTGCGCGCGCCGAGCCGGCGGAAACCCTCCACCTCGAACATGACGAACGCAACTATGGCCAGACCGATGGTTACGTTCACGTCGCTCGTCGGTGCGCGCAGGAATTCGACTCGCCCGACTACGGGCAGGAGCCCCGCCCAGTTCGAGAAAAGGATGAGCACGAAGAAGGACACGAAGATCGGCACATAGGGGCGTGAGGCGATGCCGCCGATGGATGTGGCGAAGCCCTCCATCATCTCGTACGCCCACTCGCCGAAGTTTTGCAGCCGGCCGGGCACTCCCGGACCACCGCGACTGACCAGGAAGATCGTGATCAGCAGAGCAATGGACACGATCCACAGAGTGAAGATCGTGGAGGTGATGCTTGGCTCAGAGGTGATCGTCAGGCCGGGCGGGAAAGGCGCGGCGTCCGGCGGATAGATGACTTGAGGCGGTGGAAACTCGAGCGTGCCGTGGATGAAGCAGATGGGGAACGGACACGGCTGACCCGGCTCGCCCGGGGGGAAGGGCGGGAATACGAGCGCCGCGAACACGTCGATCGCAATTACCAGCGCGAGGGCGGACAGAATCACCGTGCGCGCGCTGAACCGTCGCGTCGGCTGCGCGTCAGGTGCTGTCTCGGGCGCAGGCGCGCCGATGCTCGTATCTGGGGTTTCGGTCGACAAGCTCGCTCCCTCAGGAACCGGCGGCCGGGTTGATTAGTTCAGCCTTGCAAGAAATCTCGTGATGAGGCGATAGTCCGCCACGGCTCCGACGAACGCGCCCGCCAGAAACCCGATCAAAACGAAGATGGGGTTTGTTCCCAACTGGATATCCAGCCAGTGGCCGGCCAGCGCTCCGGCCATCGTCGTAACGAAGAGGACGAGGCCGATTTCCGAGAACAGGGCGAAGTAAGCACCCAGCCGCGGAACGTCGTTCACCGCTGATCCGATAACGCGCGCGGAGTATAGCAGCGGGTCGTCACTCGTCCGACTCCGGCCCCTGATCGGCCTCGTCGTCAAAGCCAACGATCTCCTCGCCGGCGCGCCGGATGGCGCCGAGAGCCTGCGGCTCGGGCTCCTCCGCGTAGCTGCTGCGCTCCAGCGACTGACCTGCGCGCCGGGTCAACAGGAAGAGCAACACACCTCCGCCAATCACCACCGTCAGAAACACGGAGATCTGGCCGCGGCCCGAGAGAACCAGCCCGGCGACAGCCAGGATCACGCACAAGCCGTAGATCGCGAGAACTGCCTGGCGGTGGCTGAAGCCGAGATCGAGCAGTCGGTGATGGAGATGGCCACGGTCTGCGGAGAACGGCGACCGGCCCGACGAGAGGCGGCGAATGATGATCCAGAACGTGTCGATGATCGGCACGCCCAACACGAGCAGAGCAAGCGCAACCTTGGCCGTGCCCATGACCGACAGCACGGCCAGGGCGTAGCCAACGGTGAACACGCCGGCCGTGCCGATGAACACGCGGGCCGGGTGGAAGTTGTAGGGCAGGAATCCGATCAGCGAGCCGGCCAGCAGCGCGCACATGACGGCCACGATCGGCTGGATCGGCGCGACGACAAGGGAGATGATCCCAAGCGTGGTGACGGCGATCAGGGCCACACCGGCAAGCAGGCCGTCCAACCCGTCGATGAAGTTGACGCTGTTGAGCATGCCGACGATCCACAGGGTTGTCGCCGCCACGGCCGCGGCGTCGCCCAGCGGGATCGCGGCGTCGCCGAAGGGGTTCGGCAATCGATCGATGCTGATCCCGAACCAGATGGCGATCGCTGCGAGCACGAACTGGAAGACGAACTGCCACCGCGCACGGAGCTCGAGACGATCGTCGAGGTAGCCGAGGAAGGCCCCGACCGTCACGCCGACGAAGAGTGCGACGACCTCTGGCGTGCGCACCGCGTTGAGCGGGGGCGCGAAATGAAAGGCGGCGTTGATTGCCAGGCCGGCCATCCCGACGATCACGAACGAGGCGGCGACGGCGATGCCGCCGGTGCGCGGAATCGGCCTGCGATGGATGCGTCGCTCGTCGTCCGGGAAATCGATCGCGCCGAGCTGCGCTGCAAAGCGGATCGTGAGCGGTGTGAGCACGAAGCTCAGGATCGCCGCGGCGGCCAACGCGACGAGGACGACAGGTAGCGCGTCGAGCGCCGCCTGGTTCACTACTCGGGCAAGCCTGGAACCGGGAAGCGGGCGCAGATGTCGTGCACGCGCCCGGAGAGTTCGGCCAGGGCCCCCTCATTCTCGCGTTGCTCGATCGCCTCGACGATCAGGCCGCCGATGGCACGCATCTCGTCCGTGCCGAAGCCGCGCGTCGTGGTCGCGGGCGTGCCGACGCGGATGCCCGACGAGGTGTTGGGCGGCAATGGATCGAACGGGATCGCGTTCTTGTTGACCGTGATGCCGATGCTGTCGAGAACGTGCTCGGCCTCCTTGCCCGTGACGCCCAGCGGCGTCACGTCGACGAGCATCAGGTGGTTGTCGGTGCCCCCCGACACGACCGCGGCACCCTTCTCGGCGAGCGTTTCGGCGAGGACCGCCGCGTTGGCCACCGTGCGTTCCATGTCGATCCTGAAATCGTCGGTCGCGGCAAGGTGAAGGGCCACGGCCTTGGCCGCGATGACGTGCATCAGCGGCCCGCCCTGCAAACCGGGGAAGACGGTCTTGTCGACCTGTTTGGCCAACTCAGCTGTGCTGAATACGAGGCCGCCACGCGGGCCGCGCAAGGTCTTGTGTGTCGTGGTCGTGACCAGGTGCGCGTGCGGGAACGGGCTCGGATGAAGGCCGGCCGCCACGAGGCCGGCGATGTGGGCCATGTCGACCATCAGCAACGCGTCCACGTCCCGCGCAATCCGACCGAGGCGCTCGAAGTCGATGATGCGTGGGTAGGCGCTCGCTCCGGCGACGATCATGCGCGGCCTGACCTCGCGCGCCTCGACCGCCAGCGCGTCGTAGTCGATGCGCGCGTCCTCCTCGCGTACCCCGTACGCCTTGACATCGAACCACTTGCCGCTGAAGTTGACCGGCGAGCCGTGCGTCAGGTGGCCACCGTGAGCCAGGTTCATGCCCAGGATGCGATCACCGATGTCGAGCACTGACAGGTAGGCGGCCATGTTTGCCTGCGCGCCTGAGTGGGGCTGGACGTTGACGTGCTCAGCGCCGGGAAAGAGCGCAAGCGCGCGCTCCTGTGCCAGGCGCTCGACCTCGTCGACAAACTCGCAGCCGCCGTAATAGCGGCGGCCGGGCAATCCTTCGGCGTACTTGTTCGTAAGCCATGAGCCCTGGGCCTCCAGCACGGCCCCGAAGGCGTAGTTCTCACTCGCGATCAGCTCGATCTTCCAACGCTGGCGCTCGCGCTCGCCGACCATCGAAGCCCAAAGCTCGGGATCGACCTCGGAGATGGTTGCCCAGGCGGTTCGTGAGGTTGAAGAGAGGGTCACGGCGGGGCCAGTTTAGCCCTCAGCGCAGGGCCGCCGCGATGTCTGCGGCCGAAATCGCTCCTTCGCGCAGGATGCGCGGCGGCACGGCGGGGTCAGAACAATCGACGACTGTCGAAGGTGTGCCGCCGCGGACGGGGCCATCGTCCACGATCAGTGCCAGCTCCTCGCCAAGGGCCGACTCGACGAGCTCCGCCGTGGTCGCGTCCGGTTGCCCCGATACGTTGGCCGAGGAGGCCGCTATCGGCCCCAGGAGACGCGCAATGGTGCGCGGTATCTCGTGATCCGGCAGCCGCAACCCGAGGGTGGGCCGGCCACCGCCGAGCAGCGGCGTCAGCTCAACGTCCGGGCCGCGCTCGAGGACGATGGTCAATCCTCCGGGCCAGAAACGATCCCCGAGCTGCTCGGCGGCGCGCGTGACGACGACCAGCGGCCGAACCTGCTCGAGCGAGTCAATGAGCAGCTGAATGCCCTTCTCGCTCGAGCGCTGCTTGGCCGCTATCAGGCGCGCGACGGGCTCATGCACGGGCAGCGCACACAGCCCATAAACGGTCTCGGTCGGGATCCCGATCAGCTCGCCACGCTGCAACGCAGCGGCGGCCATGTCGAGCCACTCGTGGGCGCTTGCCGGTATCAGACGCGCCACGAGCTACTCCTCCTTCGTTATCTCGACCACGCGTGGCCGGTCGGCCAGGTCGAGATGGATCGCATGCGACCAGCCTGCGCCGAGCTCCGTGACGCGGCGCGTGATGCCGTCCGCCTGGTTGGCGCCGATCTCGAGCAGCGCGATGCCATGCACCGTCAGCGTCAGCGGCAGCTGGGCGATGAGCGCGGTGATCAGGTCGAGCCCATCGGCTCCCCCGTCGAGAGCCGAGCTGGGTTCGAAGGTTGCCGCGACCGGCAGGGTCGGAACGATGTCGGTCGGGATGTAGGGCAGATTGGCCAGGACCAGGTCCGCCGCCGCCTGGCTGTGTCCGACGGCCAGATCAGCAACGGCGAAGTCGATCATGTCGGCCACGCCATGCGCGACGGCGTTCTCCACCGCAAGGGCGATGGCGTCGGCCGACGCATCGGTCGCGCGCAAGTTGACATCGCCCTCGTAGCGCCTGCGCCGGCATTCGACCGCGACCGCGATGGCAATGGCACCGCTGCCGGTTCCGACGTCCCAGATGCGCAGTGGCGACCGGTCACCCCTGGGCGCGGACGTCAACAGCTGCGCGACGCGGGCCAGGGCAAGGTCCACGAGTGTCTCGGTCTCCGGGCGCGGGATGAGCGCGCGCGGATCGACGCTCAGGACCAGTCCATAGAACTCTTTGAGGCCGCGGATGTAGGCGACCGGTTCGCCCGTCGCGCGACGCTTGACGAGCTCGGCGAACTCGTTCGCAGCGTCTGCTCCGACTCCGGCCTCAGGGCCCGCGAGAAGCGTCGCGCGATCCACGCGCAGGACGTGGCCGAGCAACACCTCAGCGTCAAGGCGCGGCGTCTCCGAGCCGCTCTCGGTCAGCTGGCGGGCGGCTTCGCGTAACAGCTCGCCGACGGTAACCATCGCGTCTCGCCTTGCAGCTCAGAGCTTTAGGACGACGTTCCAGATCGCCCGTGCGGACCTCGCGCGGGTCGCGGGAGCGGTCATGCCTCGCCGTCCTGCTCATAGTGAGACAGTCGCTCGGCCTGGTCGGTCGACATCAGCTCGTCGATCAGCCGGTCGAGGTCGCCATCGAGGACGGTCGGCAGGCTATGCAGGTCGACGTTGATGCGATGGTCGGTGACGCGGTCCTGGGGGAAGTTGTAGGTCCTGATCTTCTCCGACCTGTCGCCCGATCCGACCATGCTCCGGCGGACCTTGGCTTCGGCGTCGTGGGCCTTGCGCTGTTCCATCTCGAGCAGCCGGGCACGGAGGACGGAGAGTGCCTTGGCCTTGTTCTTGTGCTGGCTCTTCTCGTCCTGGATCTCGACAACGAGACCTGTCGGAAGGTGCGTGATGCGCACTGCCGAGTCAGTCGTGTTGACGCTCTGCCCACCGGGCCCCGACGAACGCTTGACCTCGATGCGCAGGTCCTTGTCCTCGTCGATCCGGACGTCCACCTCGTCGGCCTCGGGCAGCACCGCGACAGTCGCGGTGGAGGTGTGGATCCGGCCGCTCGACTCGGTCTCCGGCACGCGCTGCACGCGATGGACCCCGCCCTCGTACTTGAGCCTGCTGTACGCACCCTGGCCGCGGACCTCGAAGATCACCTCACGCAGGCCGCCGATGCCGGTCTCGTTGGCCGTCAGCATCTCCGTGTTCCAGCGGTGGCGCTCTGCGTAGCGCTTGTACATGCGGAAAAGCTGCGCGGCGAAGAGGGCCGCTTCTTCGCCACCAGCTCCGGCACGGATCTCGACGATGACGTTCTTGTCGTCGTTCGGGTCGCGCGGCAGTAGCAGCACGCGCAGCTCCTCGATCAACTGAGTCTCCGTGCGCTCACCTTCGGTTATCTCGTCACGCGCGAGCTCGCGCAGCTCTGGATCCGCCTCTGCCTCGTGCGCGGCAGCGAGCTGGGCGCGAGTCTCCTTGAGGCGGCGGTACGCGCCGACCACGGGCTCGAGCTGCGACTGCTCGCGGCCCAGCTCGCGCTGCAGGTCAGGATCGCCGGAGATCTCCGGCTGTGACCACTCCGCCTCGATCTCCAGGAAGCGCCGCTCGAGTGCCTCGAGGCGGTCGTCGAGGCTCATCGAGCCAGCTGGTCAGGCGCCGACTCCTGGTCTTTGACGCCCTTGTCGGCGCCCATCGGGATCGGACGGCGCGGCGGATCCCAGCTGCCGGGCGGCGCCGCCTCGTTGTTGGCCGCGAGCGCCTCCTGCATCGACGCGATCGCAACGGCGATCATCGAGTCGTCGGGCTGCTTGGTCGTGATCGACTGCAACCAGATGCCCGGCAGATACAGCCACCTCAACCACAGCCTGTCGCGGTGACGCGCGCCGAATCGCAGCAGCTCGTACGCGAGAGAAGCGATCACCGGGACGAGCAGGATGCGCCCGACGATGCTCACGAGCAGGCTCTGCCCAACGAGCACGCTGAACATCAGGATGCTCAGGATGATGAAGATGACCAGGAACTCCGTCCCGCAGCGTGGATGAGCGGTGGGGTAGCGGCGCACGTGCTCGATGTCGAGCGGGTCCTCGTGTTCCAGGGCGTGGATCGTCATGTGCTCGGCGCCGTGGTACTGGAACGTGCGCCGGATCTCTGCCGAGCGGCTGACCAGGAGCAGGTAGGCGACGAATATCACCACGCGGATCAGGCCCTCGAGCAGGTGCTGGAGGAACGCCTGGTCGGGTCCGAGGGTGACGCGGGTCGTGGCATCGGCCAGGAAGAGTGGCAGGAGCACAAACAAGCCCACGGCCAGCCCGAGGGTTACCACCAGGGTGACGGCAATCGTGCCTCGTCCGAGCTCCTCGCCCTCGCTCTCCGCCTGGACGGAGCCGGAACGCATCAGCCAGCGCGTGCCGATCACGAGCGTCTCGTACAGCAGGACGATGCCACGCATGAACGGGGCGCGGGCAAACCGGTTACGATGAAGTATCGAGTTAAGCGGCTCCGAGGCGGACACGATCGAGCCGTCCGGATGGCGCAGCGCGACACCGACGGCGCCACGACCACGCATCAGGACCCCTTCGAGCAGAGCCTGACCGCCGAAGTCTGAGCGCGCCATCTAGTGGCGCCCGATCATGCGCGTGTACGCCGTCGCCGGGGAGCGACGCGACCGGCTCAGAGCCGAGCTGACCGTTCGAGGCGCTTCTGGAAGCGCTCCACCTGCCCGGCGGTATCGACGATCGTCTGCTTGCCGGTGAAGAACGGGTGGCAATTCGAGCAGATGTCGACGTGCAGGGAGGGCTCCGTCGAGCCGACCTCGAACTCGATGTGGCAGGAGCCGCACACGACCTTGGCCTGCTGGTACTTGGGATGGATGCCCTGCTTCATGCAACTTCTCCTGCGCCCGTGGCGGCCGACGGCAGAGCCTCGATGCGAACGCGCTTCTTGTCGCGCCGCTCGTGCTCGAAGCGAACCTTGCCATCCATAGTGGCGAAGAGTGTGTAGTCACGACCCAGATCCGTGCCGGGGCCGGCGAGAAAGGTCATGCCGCGCTGACGGACGATGATCGAGCCGGCCGTGACGACCTGCCCATCACCGGCCTTGACACCGAGTCGCTGGCCGACGCTGTCGCGCCCGTTCTTCGAGCTCGAACCCGCCTTCTTGTGTGCCATCTGTCTTACTCGTCCTTCTTCGTGCTCGAACGCGTGGAGCGTGCTCTAGTCGTCTTCGGCTTGTCGTCGCTCACCTCGGCGGCCTCATCCGGCGCAGCCTTGGTGGCTGCCGATTTGGTCGACGCGGGCTTGGTTGTTGTCTTCTTCGGCGGTTCCTTTGGGGCAGCCTTGGCAGCGGCCTTCGGGGTCGAGGTCTTCGCCGCCGGTGCCGATTCGGCTCGCGCCGCCTCGGCTTGTTCGGCAAGCTTGGCTGCCAGTGCCTGGTCGGCCGCAGCCTTCTTTGCCGCCTCGGCCTCAGCTGCCTTGAGCTCGGCCTTCTTGTCCTTCTCCTGGGAGCCTGCCTCAGCCGCCGCCGATCGTCCGTTGAAACGGATGTCAGCAACGCGCAGCACGGTCTGCTCCTGGCGGTGGCCCTTCTTCGCCCGGTGCCGCGCCTTCGGCCGGTACTTGAAGACGATCAACTTCTCCCCGCGGTCCTGACGAAGGACGTCAGCGGTTACGAGCGCGTCTGCGACTGTCGGGGTTCCGATCTGGGCGTTGTCACCGTCAGCAACGAGCAACACTCGATCGAAATCGATCGAGGTTCCCGGTGTGGCGTCGAGTCGCTCGACGGCGAGCTCCGTGCCGATCTCGACTCGGTATTGCTTGCCGCCTGTTTCGATTACTGCGTACATCGTTCTCCGGGGGTTCCGCGGACACCTGCTGGTGCGGCCGGCGCGCGGAGTCTCTGACAGTTGTTCAAATTGGGTCCGCGGCCGGGCGCGACGGCACGCAAAGTGGTCGCCGGCGCGAACGGAGAGGATACCACGAACGTACGCCAGCTCCAACGGCGACGCTGGAATAGGACGGCCGCCGATCCTGACCGAGTACCTCGGTCGTCTAACGACCTATCGCACGACCGGCGACGATGAACGCGAATGAAGACTTCACGGTAAGAAATGGCATCAGACCCGCGCAACACCTATTACAAGATGCTGATGCTGGCCGAGAACGCCGATGAGGAGATCATCAGCGTCGTCTACCGCAAGCTCGCCCAGCGTTACCACCCGGACGTCGACGCCTCTCCCGAAGCGGCACGGCGCATGTCCGAGATCAACGAGGCGTACGCCACGCTTCGCTCGCCAGACAAGCGGCGCGACTACAACAAGTGGCTGGCGGCCCGGCGCGACCGTCGCAAGGCCGACCAGTTCATCGTTCAGCAGGGGGACCTAGCGTTTGGCTCATCGGGCAAGCCGGTCGGTCCGGCGGTGGGCAGCGTCGTGGATTTCGGGCGCTATCAGGGCTGGACACTGAACCAGATCAGGCGCCGCGATCCGGAGTACCTGGAGTGGCTCGCGCGAATGCCCGCAGGCCATCGCTTCCGGGCGGAGATAGCGGAGATCCTCGCCCGCCGCTGAGCGCAGCCTTCTCGTCAGGCACTCGATCGGTGACGACGAATATTGATGCTCTGCAGGAGACCGAGCGCGATCGCCGTGCTGACGAGTGACGCACCGCCGTGGGTGATGAATGGCAGCGGAATTCCCGTCACGGGCATGATCCCGGCCACCATCCCGGCGTTGACAAGCATCTGGAAGATGATCATCGCCGCCGCTCCGCCCGCGAACGCAACGCCGAAGACCGATTCCGATCGCCAGCCTATGAGCAGCACGCGCCAGATCAGTCCGATGAAGAGCAGGAAGACGACCAGGCCGCCGATGAAGCCAAGCTCCTCGAGCAGGACGGCAAAGGCAAAGTCCGTCGACTGAACGGGCAGCAAACCTGATGCGGCGCCGGCGGTCAGGCCCTTTCCGAATATTCCGCCGGAGCCGACCGCGATCTGAGCCTGGGCAACCTGGAAGCCGGCGCCCTGCGGGTCCGAGGACGGGTCCAGGAACGACAGCAGGCGCTGCTTCTGATAGTCGAGCAGGAAGGACCAAGCGATGGGGAGCGCGGCCACGAGTGACACAGCCGCGAGAGCCATCCAGCGCAGGCTGGCACCGCCGAGGAACAGGGTCCCGACCATGATGGCCACCAGCACCAGCGCTGAGCCAAGGTCGGGCTGGATCATGACCAGGATGAACGGCGGGGCCGTCAGCAGGGCCGCGCCGATCAGCGTGCCGACCTTGTTGATCCGATCGGCGCGGCCGGCGAGGAACGCGGCCAGCACAGCGATCATCAATACCTTCGAGATCTCGGAGAACTGGAATGTGAAGCCCCCAACCGCTACCCAGCGTTGCGCTCCGTTTATCTCGATGCCGATTGCCATCGTCAGCAGCAGAAGGCCAATGTTGATCAGGTAGATCAGCCACGAAAACGTGCGCAGCCAGCGATAGTCGAAGGCTGACGCCAGCGTGAACGCGACGATTGCGACAGCGAACCACATCAGTCCGCGAGTGAACGTCGATCCGGCCGCGAGCGGCCCATCGGCGCTGTTGGTCCACGCCATCAGCAGGCCGATGATTGCCAGGGCCAGCGCATAGAAGGCGAGCTGGATGTCGAACGAGTGCCAGCTGCCCGAATCGGGCCGTGCTACGTAACTGCCGGCCGGTGCGCGCTCGACGCGCATTGCGGTCATGGCTCAGCGTCCCTGCGGATCAGTTGGCATACGCGCTGTCCTGCTGCAGCAGGTCGGGCCGGGTCAGATCCACGCCCAGGTGATAGTGCTGCTGGAGGAAGTACTTGACTATCTCTGTTGCGGCGTCGCCCTTGGTGTTCGAGTCGTAGGCGAACGCGATGACAGCCAGCTGCGAATCGGTCTTGTCGACGTCACCTGGCTGAGTAGCCGTGAAATTCGGCACGAAAGCGACGAACCAGGAGTGGAACGGCAAGCGTCCCTGGGCGTCACGGATGCCGAACTCGGCGGTGCCGGTCTTGCCCGCGACAACAAGAGGCAGGTCGACCAGGTTGAAGGTGTGGCGGCTGGTCACGACCTCGCGAGCGGCCTCGCGCATCGTCTGCAGCACGTCCGGCGATACGTCGAGCGTCCGGATCAGCTCCGGCTGGAAGTCCTGCACGACGCTGCCATCAGGCGCGATCACACGGCGCACGATCTGGGGCTGGTACAGCCATCCGCCGTTGGCGAGCGCCGCGTACGCGTTCAGGACCTGCAGCGGGGTGGCCGCGTCGTAGCCCTGTCCGATGCCGGCCTGATAGACCTCGCCCGGAAATATGTCCTGGCCGAATACCTGTTGTTTCCAATCGTTGGTCGGGACGATTCCCTGTGCCTCGGCCGGAAGGTCTATACCCGTGTCCTGGCCGAAGCCGAACTGGTTCGCCCAATATGCGAGGCGATCGATGCCCAGGTCGCCGGCCAGCTGGTAGAAGAACGTGTCACTGGAATGGGCGAAGCCGCCGCCGATGTCAAGTGGGCCGAAGCCACGGTGGTTCCAGTCGTAGTACTTGTACGAGCCAATCTGGAGATAGGGCACGGTGTCCAGCTCGGTGGTTGGCGTGATGTAGCCATCCATCAGGGCTCCTGCGCCGGTCACCAGCTTGTATGTTGAGCCGGGCGGAAACTGCTCGCTCAGGGCAAAGTTGACGAGCGGCGTGTTCGGGTCATTGATCAAAGCCTGGTACTGGTCGTTCGAGATGCCGGACGCAAACATGTTGTCGTCGTATGACGGGTTCGAGACCATGGCCAGGATCTCGCCATCCTGCGGGTTCATGACGATCACGACGCCCCGTTGCAGGTTGACGATGCCCGTTGCCCAGTCCAGGGCCTCCTGGGCTTCCTTCTGGATCTGGACGTCGATCGTGAGCTCGAGCGAGTCGCCGGCGACGGGCTGTTGATCGATGGAGACCGTCCGCGTGATCCGTCCGGCCGCGTCTCGCTCCACCTGCTCCGAGCCATATGTACCGCGCAGGTCGCCCTCGAACGTGGCCTCGACACCCGTCTTGCCGATCGAATCGTCATTCAGGTAGCCCTGGTCCGCGAGGCTCGCCAGGTCATCTGCCGTGACCGGGCCCGTATAGCCGAGTACGTGCGACAGCAAAGGGCCGTACTCGTACTCGCGCCGCTCCTGGACAGTGACGTCAACCCCTGGTAGATCGCGACTTTCCTCATCGAGGATCCGCGCCACGTCCTCGGGCACATCCGCGGCGATGTTGACGTACTCGAAGCGCTGGCTCGCGTTGCGGTCGAGGGCCTGGATGATGTCGGACGACGGGACGTTGAGCAACTGCGAGAGTCGGTCGACAACCGTGTCTCTATCTGTGAAAGGGAGGTCACCGGGCCGGATGCGGACCACGTATGAGGGCACGTTGATCGCCACCGGTCGTCCGGCGCGGTCATAGATCAGCCCACGCGCTGCCGCGATCGGTTGAGTCGTGCTCAGCGCGTCCTGCGCGAGACCGGAGTAGTAACCGCCGCTCACGACCTGGAGGTAGAACAATCTGGTCGTGAGCAGGCCGACCACGATCACGATCACGAGCCCGAACACGGCAAAGCGAGCTCCAAGCCGAGTTCGCGGCGGCTCGGGCTGGCCGAGGATGTAATCGCTCACCTCGAACCTCGACGGCCGCTCACCAGTCCACTCGCTCCGCGGTGCCGAAGCGTTGTTCGAGCGCTCCGAACATTGTTGCGATCGGGAAGGCCAGCAGGCCGTTCATGAACGCGGCCACGAGCGTGGCACTGAAGTCGAACGCCAGCGGCGCGCCCTCGGTCAGTACCAGGACGAGGCTGAGCACGATGTGCAGGATTGGTGTCAGGACGACGGTCAGCGCGACGGCCAGCCAGCGACGACTCGGGCCGGCGACGCTCGCGACGGCCGCAGCGATGCCGACGACCAGCAGCAGAGCCAGAGTCGCGGCGCCAAGCGGTCGTTCGGGAACGAGCATGTCGGTCAAGAGTCCTCCCAGAAAGGCCGCGACCAAGCCGTCCTCTATGCCCAGGACGAGCGTGGCCGTGACCGCCACCACAAGGACGAGATCCGCGGTCGCGCCAACGATGGGGATCTCGGGTAGCACGGTCGTCTCGAGCAACGCCGCAAGGAGCGCTGCAAGAGCGGCGAAGGGAATGGTCAAGAAGGACTCCGAGTGACGAGGCTTCGCGGCCCCGCCGCCGCAGAAAAGCGCGTCTTGGAAGTATAGGTCCACACGGCCATGCGCCTTCCTTGGAGTTGGCTTGATGTGCGCTGTGAGCGAAGCTGTCTCCCGTTTCACGTGAAACGGGCTTGAATCCCACGAAGGAGGCGGCCAGCGGCGCGGCCCAACTCCGTTTCACGTGAAACGCTGTTTGTGTACGCCTCTTACCCACGGGATGCTGGCGAGATCACGATTAAGCGGGCGTTAAGTGCGCCTCGCTACAGTCGACCAGTCACTTGGAGCGGCTGCGGGCGGTCGAGGAGGACCCTTTTCCGATAGAATCAACGGACGTGGATGCGTACCTCCCCGGCAGTTGAGTGGGCGACGTCATCGCCTGCGCGAACCAGAAGGGCGGCGTCGGCAAGACCACTACTGTCATCAACCTCGCCACCTACCTGGCTCTCGATGGCCGGCGTGTGCTGATCGTTGACCTGGATCCCCAGGGCAACGCAACCAGTGGCCTCGGATTTGATCGAGCGTCTCCTCAAGCGTCGATCTATGCCTCGATTGTCGCCGGCGTGGACGCGCAAGACCTTGTCCAGCCCACCCAGGTCGAAAGCATGTCGCTCATTCCTTCGGGAAGGGACCTCGCAGGGGCGGAGGTCGAGCTCGTGGAGGTCCCGCAGCGCGAGACAAGGCTCCGCCGGTCGCTGGCTGAGCTGCGCTTGGACTTCGATTTCATCCTGCTTGACTGTCCTCCGGCAGTCGGCCTGCTGACAGTGAACGCGCTCACTGCCGCGGATTCCGTTCTGGTGCCAATTCAATGCGAGTACTACGCCCTGGAAGGACTGAGTCAACTGCTTTCTACGATCGATCTCGTGCGTGACAACCTGAATCCTCGGCTCAAGCTTGCGGGCGTCCTGCTGACCATGTACGACGCCAGGACAACGCTCTCGGCTGACGTCGCGGCGGAGGTTCGCCGACATCTCGGGCCCACGGTCTACAGAACGGTCGTGCCGCGCTCAGTACGGCTCGCCGAAGCGCCGAGCTACGGGCGGCCGATTGCTCGCTACAGCCCCGAATTGCGGGGCGCGCAGGCGTACCGAGCTCTTGCAGACGAGGTTGTCGACCGCGCCAGTGGGCTAACCAATGGCCCAGCCACGACAGCGCAGGCGGTAAGCGCATGACCACTGACACGCGTAGAACGACGAGCGGCCTCGGTCGCGGCCTGGCTGCGCTCATCCCGCAACGTGAAGATCAACCTGCGTCCGTGGATCTGCCGATCTCGGCCATCAGCCGCAACCCGTTTCAGCCGCGGCAGACGTTCGAGCAAGGCCAGCTCGACGAGCTGGCCGCGAGCATCGCCGAGCACGGCGTTCTGCAGCCGATACTCGTGACGGAGGTCCCCGGCGGCTACCGGCTCATCGCGGGTGAGCGTCGTCTGCGCGCCGCGGAGCTTGCCGGCCTGGAGCGCATTCCGGCGCTCGTTCGGACCGCGGACGAGAGCGCTCAGCTGTCCTGGGCCCTGATCGAGAACCTCCAGCGCTCCGATCTCAACGCGCTCGAGGAGGCGGCCGCCTTTCGGCGGCTGGTCGACGAGTTCGACCTGACCCACGAGCAAGTCGCCGGTCGAGTCGGCAAGTCGCGTTCGGCCGTTGCCAACACGATCCGATTGCTCGATCTGGCAGCCGAGGTGCAGGACGCGCTCGTCCAAGGAGTCATCAGCGAGGGCCATGCCCGGGCCATTGCCGGCCTTGATGATCACGAGCAACAAGTGGTTGTTTTGATGACCATCAAATCGCGCGGCCTGTCAGTGCGCCAGACCGAGGAGCTCGTCCGACGATCACGCTCTGCGAAGCCCGCACGGGCCAGCGCCCAGCGGCCTGCGGACATGGATCGGCTGGAGACAGCGTTGCGCGATTTGCTGGCCACGAAAGTGACCATAAGCACGGCCCGCAAGGGCGGCCGGATCACGATCGAGTATTACAACGAAGAGGATCTGGAACGGTTGTATGAACGACTGACAGGGGGCAAGCCATGACCGATCAGGTCGTTCAGAAGCCAGCCGCCACGTCCGGCAACGGACGCCGCGGCCGCAGCTCAGCTGCGGCAGCGGCGTCATACACGGCGGAGAGCATCCAGGTCCTCGAAGGTCTCGAGGCCGTCAGGCGCCGGCCGGGCATGTACATCGGCTCAACCGACGCACGAGGCTTGCACCAACTCGTTTGGGAGGTTGTCGACAACTCGATCGATGAGGCGATGGCGGGCTATGCGACGCACATCGAATTGACGATCAACGCCGACGGCAGCGTGACCAACCTTGACAACGGCCGAGGAGTTCCTGTCGGCAAGCAGAAGCAGACCGGGCGCGATGCGCTCGAGGTCGTGCACACGGTGCTGCACGCCGGCGGCAAGTTCGGGGGCGGCGGCTACAAGGTGTCGGGCGGTCTGCACGGAGTCGGCGTCAGCGTTGTCAACGCTCTTTCCGAGTGGCTGTATGTCGAGTCCGCGTTCGGCGGCAAGGTGTACCGCCAGGAATATGCGCGCGGCAAGCCCACGACACCGGTCAAGGCCCTCGGCTCGTCGGACGGTCGGACTGGAACGCTCACCTCGTTCATGCCCGACGACGAGGTCCTGGAGACGCTCGACTGGAGCTTCGACATGATCTCGCAGCGTCTGCGCGAGTCCGCCTATCTCAACAAGGGCGTGTGGATCAAGTTCGTCGACCGGCGCCCAAGCCCGGCGCGCGAGAAATCGTTCTACTTCGAGGGGGGCTTGATCAGCTTCGTTCGCCACCTCAACAAGGGCCGTGACGTCCTTCACCCGCTGCCGATCTACGTCGAGAAGCGTGACGGAACGACCCAGATCGAGGTCGCGCTGCAGTACAACGACGGCTACAGCGAGAACGTCTTCGCCTTTGCCAACAACATCAACACGGTCGACGGCGGTTCGCACGTGACCGGCTTCCGGGCTGCCTTGACGAGCTCGCTGAACGACTACGCGCGCAAGAACACGATCCTCAAGGACAACGACGCGAACCTTTCGGGCGACGACGTGCGTGAAGGTTTGACCGCCGTCATATCGGTCAAGCTGACAGAGCCTCAGTTCGAGGGCCAGACAAAGGCCAAGCTGGGCAACGCCGAGGTCAAGGGGCAAGTCCAGGCAGCCGTAACCGAGGGCGTCTACCAGTACCTCGAGGAGAACCCGCAGGATGCGCGGCGGATCATCGAGAAGTCGCTGACAGCGGCTCGAGCGCGCGAAGCCGCGCGCAAGGCGCGCGACCTCGTCATCCGCAAGAGCGCGCTCGAGGGCAGTGCCCTCCCGGGCAAGCTCGCCGACTGCCAGGAGCGCGATCCGGCACGCAGCGAGCTGTTTATCGTCGAGGGTGACTCGGCCGGCGGGTCGGCCAAGCAGGGCCGAGACCGGCACTTCCAGGCCGTCCTGCCGATGTTCGGCAAGATGCTCAACGTCGAGAAGGCGCGCATCGACAGGGTCCTCTCAAGCGAGAAGATCCGGCCCCTGATCATCGCCCTTGGTGCAGGCATCGGCGAGACGTTCGACATCGCCAAGCTGCGCTACCACAAGATCATCCTGCTCGCGGACGCCGACGTCGATGGTGCCCACATCCGAACGCTGCTGATGACCTTCTTCTATCGGCACATGCCCGAGGTCGTGAGCGGTGGGCACTTGTTCATCGCCCAGCCGCCGCTCTACCGCATCAGCACCGGAAAGGTCACCCGCTATGCCGAGGACGACAAGGACCGCGAGCGCATCGTCGGCGAGTTCAAGACCAAGAACCTGACCATCCAGCGCTTCAAGGGCCTCGGCGAGATGAATGCCGAGCAGCTCTGGGAGACGACGATGAGTCCCGCGACGCGGACGCTGCTGCGCGCGGACATCGACGATGCTGCCGAGGCGGACCGCATCTTCTCGACTCTGATGGGTGAGAAGGTGGAGCCGCGCCGCGACTTCATCAAGGCGCGCGCGCGCCAGGTCCAGAACCTTGACGTCTGAGGCACGTCGGCTTGGCGTCTGAGGTGACTGCCCGCGCACAGGCGCTCGTCGCCGAGCGGCTGCCGCTCGCGCGCGGGCTCGGCAACCGCCTGGCCGATGTGGTCGACTACCCAGAAGAGTTCGTGGCCGTCCTGCGCGACGGCTTGAAGGTTCTCGCCGACGATGCGTACCGGCAGGAACAGGAGCGCGTCGCGCCTGGGTCAGGGGCGGTATTCGGGGTGCGTCAGCCGCTCCTCGCCGCCGCAATGCGCCAGCTTCGCCAGCCGCTGCGTGAAATCTCACCGGCGCTGGCGCTCAACCTGGCCGAGCGCCTGGCAGCGGAAGATGAGCGCGAGTTCGTCCTGTTCGCTCACCTCGCCATTGACCGGGTCCTGCCCACGGACCCGGAACGAGCTTGGCAGCTGATGCGCCGCATTGCCCGGCAAGCCCATGACTGGATCCGAGTCGATTCCCTCGCGCCGCGCTACGCCCGGGGCATCCTTGCAGAGCCAGTCCGCTGGGCAGAGATCGAGCAGCTCGTCTTCTCGTCGAGCGAGTGGGAGCGCAGGCTTGTCGGATCGACCATTGCCACGCTGCCCTTCGAGCTTCCCCGTCAGCGTCGCCCAGAGCTCGCGTCGGCACGGGCTCTCGACCTGGTTCGGTCGCTGATCGGCGACGCAAGCGAGACCGTCCGCAAGAGCCTGTCGTGGGCGCTGCGCTCGTGGCGCGAGGTCGATCCGCGCGGTGTTGATGAGCTGCTCGAGGACGAGGCTCGCCGCGCGGCGACGACCAACGACGGTAATCGCGCGTGGGTCATCCGAGATGCCCTGAAGGAACAGCGGACGCCCGTGCCGACACCCGTGGCGGCGCGCGTCAGGAAGATGCTCATCGGCGTGCGTCGCGCGCCGGGCAGCAGGTCAACGAGTGAGGCGTCGGACATAGCGTCGCGTTTTGTCGGTCTCGACGGAGCGTCTGAAGCCGCGGTGAGTCTCCAGGGGCAACGTCAGCGCATGCCCGTTAGTCGGATCTAGGAGAGCTGAGAGCAGATGGCTGAAGACACCGGGCGCGTGGTGCCCATCCGCATCGAGGACGAGCTGAGGACCAGCTACCTCGACTACGCGATGAGCGTCATCGTCAGTCGTGCACTGCCCGATGTCCGCGACGGGCTCAAGCCCGTCCATCGTCGAATCCTGTACACGATGCACGAGATGGGGCTGACGTCGGCCTCCAGCTACCGCAAGTGCGCAGCGATCGTCGGCGAGGTCATGGGCAAATACCACCCGCACGGCGACGTCGCGCTGTACGACGCGCTCGTCCGGCTTGCCCAGACGTTCTCGCTGCGCTATCCGCTCATCGACGGCCAGGGCAACTTCGGGTCCGTGGACGGAGATCCGCCGGCCGCCATGCGCTATACGGAAGCGCGCATGACAGCCATTGCTGCCGAGGTCCTCGCCGACATCGACAAGCAGACGGTCGATTTCGTCGAGAACTACGACGGCACGCGCATGCAGCCCCAGGTGCTGCCCGCCAAGCTGCCGAACCTGCTCGTCAACGGCTCCTCCGGCATCGCGGTGGGCATGGCGACGAACATCCCGCCCCACAACCTGGGCGAGGTCGTCGACGCCACCATCGCGCTGATCGACAGCCCGCAGCTGACCAACGACGAGCTGTGCGAGTTCGTCAACGGCCCTGACTTCCCGACGGGCGCCACGATCTTCCGCTTCGATGAGCGGCGCAACCCGATGACCGGCCAGAAGGAGAGCATCGACGCGATCCGCGAGATGTACGCCCACGGCCGAGGTCGGATCGTCATGCAGGCGGCCGTCTCGTTCGAGGAGACACGTCAGCAGCGCACCGCGATCGTCGTGACCGAGCTGCCCTTCCAGGTCAACAAGGCCAGCCTGGCCGAGAAGATCGCGGACCTGGTACAGCAGAAGAAGATCGACGGCATCGCCGATATCCGCGACGAGTCCGATCGCGACGGCATGCGCCTGGTCATCGAATGCAAGCGCGACGCGGCCCCGCGCAAGGTGCTCAACAACCTCTTCAAGCACACGTCGCTCAAGCTCGCCTTCAACATGAACATGCTCGCGCTGGTCGACGGCCAGCCGCAGACGCTGACCCTCAAGCAGGTCATCCAACACCATATCGATTGGCGCCGCGAAGTCGTCCGCCGGCGAACCGAGTTCGATCTGGGCAAGGCGCGCGATCGGGCGCACATCCTCGAGGGCCTCAAGATCGCGCTCGACAACCTCGACGCGGTCATCAAGACGATCCGCGAGAGCGCCGACGTCGAGACCGCGCGGGGCAACCTGATCTCGCGCTTCGAGCTGTCGGAGATCCAGGCCAACGCCATCCTCGAGATGCAGCTGCGCCGCCTGGCCGCGCTGGAGCGCAAGAAGATCGAAGACGAATACCTGGCCATGATCAAGCTCATCGCCGAGCTCGAGGACATCCTGGCCAATCCGGCGCGCGTGCTTGCCATCATCAAGGACGAGCTGCGCGAGACCGCGACCAAGTACTCCGGCCCGCGTGCGACGCGCGTCGAGGGCGATTCCGACCGCGAGCTGACCGACGAGGACCTGGTCGCCCAAGAGGACGTCGTGATCACCATCTCGGGACGCGGCTACATCAAGCGCTTGCCCCTGGCCACCTACCGACGCCAGGCTCGCGGCGGCAAGGGCATGATCGGCGCGCGTACCGTCGAGGAAGACGCCGTATCGCATCTGCTCGTCGCGAACACCCATGACTGGGCTCTCTTCTTTACCAATCAGGGCCGCGTGTTCAGCTCCAAGGTGCACCAGATCCCCGACGCCTCTCGGCAGGCCAAGGGCATCCCGATCATCAACCTGGAGGGAGTCCAGGTCGAGCAGGGCGAGCGCATTCTTGCGGTGATAACCGTCCAGAACTTCGAGAAGGGCGGCTATCTGGTGATGGCCACGGTCAGAGGCGTGATCAAGAAGACGGCGATCGAGCAGTTCGAGCGCGTTCGCTCCACGGGCATCAGGGCCATCACGGTCAAGGAGGGCGACGACCTGGCATGGGTCGAGGTGTCGTCCGGCACCGACGAGATCATCCTCGCCACCGCGGAGGGCAAGATCGCCCGCTTCGACGAGAGCGAGGTCAGGCCCACAGGCCGCGGATCGGCAGGCGTTGCGGGCATCAAGCTCGTACGTCCGGGCGACCGCGTAATGGTCATGAACGTCGTCCACACCAACAGCCAGATCCTGGTCCTGACCGAGACCGGTTACGGGAAGCGGACGCGCGTCGAGGACGTTCGGCGTACGCACCGCGGCTCCCAGGGAGTGACGCTCGTCACGCTCGAGGGAACGAAGACTGGTCGCGTTGCGGCTGTCCGGCTCGTACCGGAGGACGCGGAGGAGCTTCTCCTGATCAGTGCGGCGGGACAGGTCGTGCGGACCGACGTCGAAAGCATCAACGTCTACGGCAGAGCTGCGCGGGGCGTGATCGTGATGCGCCTCAACGAGGGCGACGAAGTTGCCGGAATTGCAGTCTTCCGTGCCGAAAACCGCGAAGAGAACCCAGTGACAGATGGCAACGCGATGACGGACAATGACGATCCTTCGGGAGGGCCATCGTCGTGAGTGCCTTCGGCAGCCGTTCCATGAACCAGTACAGCAGCGACCAGTTCGACCTGTATACGGGCAACGCGAACCCGGAGCTGGCGCGCAAGATCGCGCGCTACCTCGCCCGCGATCTGGGCAACGTCGAGGTGTTCGAGTTCGCCAACGAGAACATCTTCGTCAAGATCGAGGACAACGCGCGCGATCGCGACGTGTTCCTGATCCAGCCCACGTGCCGCCCCGTCCAGAAGTCGATCATGGAGCTGCTGATCATGATCGACGCGTTCAAGCGCGCCAGCGCAGGGCGGATCACAGCGGTCATCCCGTACTACGCCTACGGGCGCTCGGACAAGAAGGATCAGCCGCGCGTGCCGATCACGGCCCGTCTCGTCGCCGACATGATCAGCGTCGCGGGCGCGGACCGGCTGCTGACCATGGATCTCCATCAGGGCCAGATCCAGGGCTTCTTCAACATCCCGGTTGACGAGCTGACGGCCGTGCACATGCTCTCGAACTACTTCAAGCGGCTCGAGCTGGATGACCTGGTCGTCGTCACCGACCTGGGCTTTGCCAAGCGCGCGCGCACGTTTGCCGAGATTCTCGAGGCGCCCCTTGCGGTGATCGAGAAGCGTCGACAGGGCAACCTGGACATGGCCGAGCTGCTCAACGTCATCGGCGAGGTGTCCGGCAAGCGCGCGATCATCGTCGACGACGAGATCGACACCGGCAGCACGCTGATGGAGATCGAGCGCGCCCTGATCCGCGAAGGCGTGACGGAGATATACGCCTGTGCCACGCACGGCGTCCTGTCCGATCCGGCCATTGACAGGCTGCGCACGTCAGAGATCACGGAGATTGTGATCACCGACACGATCCCACTGCCGGCGGCCAAACATCTGCCGCGAATCAAGGTTTTGTCCGTTGCGCCGCTCATCGGTGAGGCGATCCGACGCATCCATCGCGGCGAGTCAGTCGGCGCGCTCTTCTCGAGCGACCTGGAGCTTGTCCAGGAGATGCTCCTTTGGGATGAGCAGGTCGATGCGAGCGACAACGATGGAATCCTACAAGCGGAGATGACGACAACCCGCGAAGATGGACGCGAAGTGAGTGCCCACCGTTGAGCCTCAAGCTCTATCGTCCCGGACCGGATGGCCTCGAGCCCAACCCGGCCGCCCAACGCACCTGGCGCAGCCGCTTGGTTTCGCGCCGCTGGAAGCCTGCTGCGCTCGAGAACCCCGAGCAGAGCCCTACCAGCACGCGCGCCGCTGTCCTGTTCTGGGCCGCCCTCGCGACGCTGACGTTCTTCCTGATCGTCATCGGCTACGGCACGGGCTTCTGGAGCTGACGGCCTGACTCGCCGCTCGGCGGGGCCAACGACACCCAGCCCTATACTTTTTCGACCGTGCTCAACCTGATTTCCCGTTTCGTCGACTCGAACGACCGTGTCGTCAAACGTATGCAACACATAGTCGACGAGACCAGCTCACTCGAAGCTGAGTTCCTGGATCTGAGCGACGAAGAGATTCGTCAGCGCATGGTCGAGCTGCGCGACGAGATCCGCGAGGATGCCGCGCCGTCGGAGCCGACCGACGAGGAGCTCAACCACGACAGCTCGGAGCGCCGCCGCGAGCTTCGCCGTGAGCGCGAGAAGGACGACATCAAGCATCTCCAGGGCGTCCTCGATGACGCCTTGCCGGAGGTGTTCGCGGCGGCGCGTGAGATCAGCCGGCGCAAGCTGGGCATGCGCCACTTCGATGTGCAGCTCATCGGTGGCGCCGTCCTGCACCAGGGCAAGATCGCAGAGATGCGCACGGGCGAGGGCAAGACCTTGGTCGCACCGCTCGCCGCAGCGCTCAACGCCATGTCCGGTCGCGGTGTCCACGTGGTGACGGTCAACGACTATCTGGCCAAGCGCGACCCGCAGTGGATGGGACCCATCTATCACGGCCTGGGCCTGACGGTCGGCATCATCCAGCACGAAAGCGCCTATCTGTACGACCCCGACCATCGCGGCACCGACGAGCACCTGCTCAACCTGCGCCCGGTCCAGCGCGCCGAGGCGTACGCCGCGGACATCACCTACGGCACCAACAACGAGTTCGGCTTCGACTACCTGCGCGACAACATGGTCACCGAGCTCAACGAGCGAGTTCAGCGTGACCGCTACTTCGCAATCGTCGACGAGGTCGACAACATCCTCATCGACGAGGCGCGCACGCCGCTGATCATCAGCGGCCAGGCCGAGGAGTCGGAGGACCTGTACTACCAGTTCGCCAGGCTCGTGCCTCGTCTGCGGCCGCGGGCCGAAGGCGACGAAGAGGGCGGCGACTACTTCATCGATCTCAAGGAGCACGCCGTCGCCCCGACCGAGGAGGGCATCGACAAGATCGAGCGCCTGCTCAAGGTCGACAACATGTTCGATGCCGATCCACGCCTGGCGCGTCACTTCGAGCAGGCCCTCAAGGCGCACGCGCTCTACCAGCGCGATCGCGACTACATCGTCGAAGACGGCGAGATCGTGATCGTCGACGAGTTCACCGGACGTAAGATGCCCGGCCGCCGCTGGTCGGAGGGCCTTCACCAGGCGATCGAGGCCAAGGAGGGCCTGCGCGTTCAGCGCGAGTCGGTGACGATGGCCACGATCACCTTCCAGAACTACTTCCGCCTGTACGAGAAGCTGTCGGGCATGACCGGCACGGCGATGACGGAGCAGGAGGAGTTCTACAAGATCTACGGCCTCGAAGTGGTCGCCGTCCCGACCAACCGGCCGATGATCCGCGAAGACGACGCTGATCTGGTCTTCCGCACCGAGAACGCCAAGTTCACTGCCTTGATCGACGAGGTCGTGGAGATGACCGAAGCCGGTCGGCCCGTGCTCGTCGGCACGACGAGCGTCGAGAAGAGCGAAGTGCTAGCGGAGATGCTCAATCGGCGCGGCATCAAGCACGAGGTGCTCAACGCCAAGTTCCACGAGAAGGAAGCGCCGATCGTGGCCCAGGCCGGGCGCAGCGGCTCGGTGACAATCGCGACCAACATGGCCGGCCGCGGCACGGACATCGTGCTCGGCGGCAACCCGCAGGGCCTTGCCTCGACCGAGCTGCACCGAAAGGGCATCAACCCCGCCGAGGCGACCCCAGAGCAGCTTGCCGAAACGCTGGCCAAGGCCAAGGCGGAGACCGAGGTTGACCACGACAAGGTCGTCGCCGCGGGTGGCCTGCACATCATCGGCACCGAACGCCACGACGCGCGCCGGATCGACAATCAGCTGCGCGGCCGCGCCGGCCGGCAGGGCGACCCTGGCTCGTCACGCTTCTACCTCTCGCTCGATGACATGCTCATGCGCCGATTCGCGTCCGACCGAGTCGCCGGAATGATGGAGCGCATGGGCCTCGAGGGTGACATCGCCCTCGAGTCGCGCCTCGTGAGCAAGACGATCGAGAGTGCCCAATCACGGGTCGAGGGCTACAACTTCGATATCCGCAAGCGCGTCGTGGAGTACGACGACGTGATCAACAAGCAGCGCGAGACGATCTACGCCGAACGCGACAAGGTGCTGCGCAACGAGGACCTGACGGCCACCGTGCGCGACTTCGTCGACGATGAGATTCAGACGCTCGTCGACCAGCACATGGCCGGCGAATCAATTCATGACTGGGATTTCGACGGCCTCGCTCGCGAGCTGAACCAGATGGGTCTCGAGGGCGGCGACGTGGATGCCCAGGCGCTGGCCGACATCGGCGTCCGCGAGGACATCGTGGTGCACCTCGGTGATGTCGTCGACGCCACGCTCGAGAAGCGCGAGCAGGAGCTGGGTGAGGAGCTCTGGGCCCAGGTTGAGCGGCTCGTCTTGCTGCGCACCATCGACACCCTCTGGGTTGATCACCTGACCGAGCTCGACGACATGCGCCGGGGCATTGGCTTGCGCGGCTACGGCGGCATCGACCCGCTCAACGAGTTCAAGCGCGAGGCTTATTCGTTGTATGAGGAGCTACGCGGCTTCATCAGCAAGCAGGTCGCCAACAGCATCTTCCGCGTCCAGGTGCAACAGGCGGCTCAGCAGCAACAGACGTTCCCGATGCCCGTTCCCGGACAGCTCGGTGGCGAGACGGGCACCGGCGGCGGCGGCAGCGCACAGGTCGATCAGATCACCAAGGTGGAGGGCGGCCACGTCCATACCGATGGCACGTTCCACGCCGACGCGCCGCCGGACGGCAACGGCGGTGGCGAACGGCCGGCGGCCGCGGCGGTGGCGATTCCACCGGCCATAGCGGCCGTCACGCGGCGCGGCATCCAGTACCAGCACGGTGACGAGCCCGCTGCGATGGACGCCACCTCGGCGGGCCCGCCCGCTCAGGCCAATCCGGCGCCGGTCAGCAGCGGCCCCAAGCTCGGCCGCAACGACCCGTGCTGGTGCGGAAGCGGCAAGAAGTACAAGCGCTGCCACGGGAGTTGAGCGCGCCCACGTCCCTCGCAGGAGAGGAACGCATCCTTGATTGGGAGGGCGCCCTCAACGCGCGTGATACGGGCGGCCTGCCTGTCACGGGTGGAGGCTCCATCAGGTCCGGCGCCCTGGTGCGCTCGGATGTGCTCACGCGCCTGACGGCAAGCGGCCGTGCAGCGCTCCTTGCCCATGGCGTGCGAACGATCATCGATGTGCGCACGAGTGATGAGCTCGGCCGTGACCTCGATTACCCGTTTCGCGACGCCCGCTCCGATGGAGATCCGGACTACCTGCACGTCTCCTTCGTCACCAAGCTGAGCAAGGAGGAGGAGGTGCTGGTCCGGGGGCGGCGCGAATCCGCGACCGAGCTCGGCGAGCTCAATCGAATGGACATCGACGTACACCGCGCGGGCATTGGCAACATCGTTACCGCGGTTGCCGACGCTCAGCCGGGCGGTGTGCTCATCCATTGCTACGCGGGCAAGGACCGAACGGGCCTCACCGTGGCTGTGTTGCTGGGAGTGGCCGGCGCGGGCGACGACGACATCGCCGACGACTACGCGCTGACGACTCTCAACCTGGAGCCGCTGATCAGAGACTGGCTGGTCACGATCGAGGACGAGCGCGAGCGCGAGCGGATGCGAGAGCTGGCCACCCCACGGCGGGAAGCGATGCTCGAGACGCTCGCCTACATTCGCGACCGCTACGGCGACGTCGGCAGCTACCTGGGCGCCGCGGGTGTAACCGAGGAGCAGCTGACGCGCATCAGGAATCGCCTCGTCGTGCCGCCTGGAGGATCCGCCCATGGATGACATAGCTCACGAATACCTGTTGATCGGTCTCGGTCTGGGCGAGCTCCAGGACGGGGTCGTTGACGCTTACTTCGGACCCGCTGAGGTCAAGCGGCAGGCCCTCGACGACCGGGCGGCGCCGGAGGACCTGATCGCGCGCAGCGTGGCGCTTCGGGCGCGCCTCGACGAGGTCGCCGACGCTCAGCGCGCACGCTGGATGGACCGTCAGCTGATAGCCACCGAGACGATCGCCCGACAGCTGAACGGCGAGGAGATTCCATACCGCGAGCTCGTGGAGCGCTGTTTCGACGCCACGCCCGTACCGACTCCGCCCGAGGACTACGACCGTGCGCGGCGTGAGCTCGACCAACTGTTGCCCGGCGATGGGGACCTGCGCGAGAGGATCGAGAGACATCAGGAGTCCATGACCGTGCCTGTTGACCGGCTCGAGTCGATCGTCAGGTGGCTCACGGCCGAGCTGCGAACGGCTGCGCATGCTGAGTTCTACGTCCCGGATGGCGAGGACCTGTCAGTCAGCCTCGTCACCAACGAGCCGTGGGGCGCCTACAACTGGTACGACGGGGATCTACATTCGCGCATCGAGGTCAACACGGATCTGCCGGTCCGAGCCACGTCGCTCGTCGGCCTGCTCGCCCACGAGGCGTTTCCGGGACATCACCTGGAACACGTCTCCAAGGAGCAGCGCCTGGTTCGCGAGCAGGGTCGCTATGAGTCGAGCGTGCAGCTCATCAACACGCCGGAGGCTTACATCAGCGAAGGCCTGGCTGAGACGGGCGTTCGCTTCGTTGCCGCGGAGGAGCGTTGGCAGGAGCTCCTGATCAGCATCGCCGAGCGCGCGGGCATTGCCATGAGCCCATCCGAGGCCGAACGTAACTGGATGATCCATAAGGCGGCGAGCCTCCTGGGCGGTAGCTCGGGCGACGCGGCCCTCCAGCTCCACGCGGACGGTCGGTCGCGAGACGAAGTCATCGCGTTCCTGGAGCGGGACGCTTTGGTGATGCGCGATCGGGCCGAGAAGCTGCTCGAATTCATCACACATCCACTGTGGCGTGCCTACGTCTTCTGTTATGCCGGCGGCGAGCGGCTGCTGACCGCCTGGGTGGAGCAGGCAGGCAGTCAAAACGACCAGATCGAGCGCTTCAGTCGCCTGTTGAGCGAACAGCTGACGCCGTCCGGTATCGCGCTGGAGATGGCCGCGAACGCCTGATCGGTGGCCGATCGGACTAAAAATGCCGGTTTCGCGCTCATTTCACGCTCAAATTACCGATTTCACCCCTTGAGTCGAGCCGAATCGGCTGGCATACTCAGAAACACCCGCTTCCGGAGGCCGTGCCTCCTCCGGTGAATGTGTTTTAACCACGTTCCCGGGGTTGAGGGTGGCCCGGGTCGAGAGGGAGTTTGGCTGACCGTGAAAGCCGCTGAGCTCGCGCAGGAGGCACCGGTCGACCCGTTCGTCGACCTCATCGCCTGCGAACGAGAGTGCCGTAACTGTAGTTACGCGATGACGCTTGACTGTGATGGAAACTGCGGAGTCTGTCCGCACAACGGATACTGTCCGTGTGTCAACCCCGTCGTCGCTCGGAGCAAGACTGCGCTGCGCATCATTGAGCTGCGTCCGATCATGCTCCAGGAACTGCGAGCCAGGGAGGTAAGCGTCGGCTGATGGACTCGTCCCAGCTGCGCGACCTGGTCGTGCGCATCCACGCGACCTCGGGGCGCCTTTGACCTAGCCGCCAAGCAGGCACGCGTCGACGAGCTCGATGGGCTGTCTGCCGACCCGGACTTCTGGGCAGATCAACGTGGCGCGGGCAAGATCCTGCGCGAAGCCGAAGGCCTGCGCGACGAGATCGCGACGTGGAACTCTCTGCTCCAGCGCTCCGACGACCTGCTCGAGCTGGCCCAGTTGGCCGAAGAATCCGGCGACGCCGAGATGACCAGCGGGCTCGACTCCGAATTTTCCAGCCTTCAAGCCGAATACGACCGGCTGCGAACGTCGCTCATGTTCTCCGGCGACTACGACCGGGACGACGCGATCCTGACCATCACTGCCGGCGCCGGTGGCACCGAGGCGACCGATTGGGCCGAGATGCTGCTGCGCATGTACCTGCGCTGGGCGCAACGACACCGCTTTGCGACCGAGATCATCGACCAGCTGGAAGGTGAAGAGGCTGGCCTCAAGAGCGTCACCGTCAACGTGAGCGGAAGGTGGGCGTACGGCTTTCTGCGAGCCGAACGCGGTGTGCACCGGCTCGTGCGCATCTCGCCCTATGACTCTCAGAAACGGCGTCACACCACATTCGCACTGGTCGAGGTGTTGCCTGAGGTGGAGGACGACACGGAGGTTGGCGAGATCCCCGAGGACGAGCTCAAGATCGACACCTTCCGCTCCCAGGGTGCGGGCGGCCAGCACGTCAACAAGACAGACTCGGCCGTCCGCCTGACGCACATCCCGACGGGCATCGTGGCCCAGAGCCAGAACGAACGGTCGCAGCACCAGAATCGCGAGTTCGCCATGAAGGTGCTTCGCGCGCGACTCCTGGAAAGGCGCCTGGAAGAGCGCGAGCGCGAACTCGCGCTGCTGCGTGGCGAGCACGTCGAGGCGGGTTGGGGCAACCAGATCCGCTCCTACGTGCTGCACCCGTACCAGATGGTCAAGGACCATCGCACGAGCTACGAGACCAGTGCCACCAACGATGTTCTCGACGGCGACCTCGACGCGTTCATGCTCGCCGAGCTGGAGCGGATCGCAACTACCGAGCAGCCGGTCGCCGCTGGATGACGAGTCCGGAGACCAGCTACCGGCAGGCGCGTCCTGCCGACCTGGAGACATGCGCGGACGTCCTGTACACGGCCGACGACGCGCTCTCCGCCAGCCGTGGCCTGCCCGTCTCTCCGCGCAACCGAGTGGCGCTGGTGCGCCTCTACGCGCACATGCTGGCGCACTCGCACGGTCGCTGGTGGGTAGCGGAGCAAAACGGTCGCATCATCGGCTTCTCCGGCTCTGCCGACTACCAGGACATGGTCTACTTGGGCTTCCTGTTCGTGCTCCCCGAGCTGCAGGCCTCAGGCATCGGCAGGCAGCTGCTCGAGATGTCCATGCATGACTCGGCCTACCGAGCCGTCGCCATTGCCTCCTATCAACCGGTCTCGGCGGCGCTCTATTCGTGGTACGGAATGACGCCTCGCGTGCCGATCTACATGCTCACGGGCGCGCCACGGACGGAGCTGCCGGCACTGCCTCGCGGGCTCGTCGTGCGGCCCCTGTCAGTGGCCGCTGCCCAACCACTCGACGAGGAGGTCTGCCGTCTCGCGCGACCGTGGGACCATGATTGGTGGGAGAGCATGGGCCGCGCGCGCTACGGCCTGTTCGAAGGCGACGACCTGGTCGCCTACGGCTATATGCAGCCCACCGGTCGGCTGGGGCCGTTCGTCGCGCGGCGCAGCGAGGACGTGTTGCCCTTCGTCGCCGAGTTGATGCGCCGGGCGCCTGAGGTCGAGGCGTGGATGATCAATGTTCCCGGCGCCGCGAACGAGACGTTCGTCGCGCTCCTGCACGCCGGCATGCGCCTCGAAGGACCTCCCGCGATCTACTGCGCCAGCGAGCTGCGCATCGATCACAGCCGCTATCTGCCAGCTTCATACGCGCTTCCCTGAGCGAATCGCGGCCCACACCTAGACTGGCTTCCCCTGCTCATCTCGAGGTCCACTGCACCGGACATGTCAGATCCCACTGCCTCCGACTCCTCCTCGGGCACCGACATCCACGATGGACCCGACGGCAACGACGTCTACGAGGACGATGAACCGCGCGGGCGAGGCGCCCGCTGGACGACGCTGATCGCCGTTTTCCTGGTCGTTGCCATTGGGGGCGGTGCTCTCTTCGTCTCCGGGTTCGCCCTGGGCCGGCTGGCCGGCGCGACGCCGGGCACAACTGCGGATAACCAGGAGCTGTTCCGGCCGTTCTGGGATGCGTACAACGACATCGTCCAGAACTACGTCGGCACGGTCGATGAGCACCTTCTCGTGGAAGGCGCCATCGGCGGCCTTTTCACGGCACTTGGCGACCCGTTCAGCCAGTACCTGACCCAGGAGCAGTACACGCAGACGCTGAGTGGGCTGTCGGGTGAGTTCACCGGCGTCGGCGTTCAGATCCAGATCGTGGACGCGTCCGGCAAGGCGTGCGACGCCGTATCGGACACCTGTCACCTGACCATCAGCCACGTCGTCCGCAACTCGCCCGCGCAGAAGGCCGGAGTGCAGGACAACGACGTGATCGTCGCCATCGACAACGCCTCGACCAGCGGCATGACGGTCGACGACGTAGCCGGCAAGCTGCGCGGGCCGAAGGGCACGGACGTGGCGATCACCGTCGACCGTGGTGGCGAGACGATCGACTTCAATGTCACGCGCGACGTCATCCAGCGCGAGGACGTGGTCAGCGAGGTGCTCGCCGGCGGGAAGATCGGCTACCTCAAGATCGCCGGCTTCAGCTCGGCGTCGTCGGACGACTTCCACAACCAGCTCAACGAGCTCGTCAATACCGACAAGGTCCAGGCAATCGTGCTCGACCTGCGCGACGACCCGGGTGGCTACGTCGACGCGGCACAGAAGATCGCGTCCGAGTTCGTGTCCGACAAGCCGCTGTACTACGAGCAGGCGGCGACCGGCGATCCGCAGCCGCAGCAGCCGATTGCGGGTGGCGTCGCCACGGATCCGTCGATTCCGGTCGTGGTCCTGGTCAATGGCGGAACGGCGAGCGCATCGGAAATCGTCTCGGCGGCCATTCAGGGCAATGGCCGCGGCCAACTGGTCGGCTCCAAGACATACGGCAAAGGCACCATCCAGGAGTTCAAGGAGCTGCCCGGTGCCGGTGGCTACCGACTGTCGGTGCGCAAGTGGCTGACACCCGACCTGACCTGGATCCACGGCATCGGCCTGCTGCCCAACGTCCAGATCGAACCGCCCTCGGACCGGGGCACTGGCCAGGACGTCGTTCTCGACAAGGGCATCCAGGTTGCGCTAGATGCGCTCGCCAATCCGGCGGCTACGTTCCCACCGCCTCCGACCTACCCGCCGGCCACGCCATCGTCGTCGCCGTCTGCCGTATCGGACGTGGTGCGAGTCTCCGCGGCGGGGACAGCCGCCTTCGCGTGAGCCAAAGGGTCGTCAAGACCTATGGTCGCGACGCTTTTCTGGTCTGGTGGAACCCCATCATCGCCGCCGCCCTGTCGATTGCCGGGCTGCGCGTCGGACTCTTCTCCGACGCCGAGGTCCTCGATCGAATGGAGAAGGACGCTCTGCGCATGCAGTCGCGCGGCTATCAGGTCGTTTCATCCGACGAGCACTCCCTGCCCCTGCTGTTCATGCCTGGAAAATCGACGAACTACTACCGCGTCACATACGAGCGCCGAGAGTCACCAGTTGCAGGCCGATCAAGGGTCGGTTAATGTGATGGGGAACGAAAGGAGGTGATGTGCAGTGTTAGATAAGTCGCGCTGCACCACCTCCGGGGAGTCGCTCTAAGAGAGCTGACACCCGGGGAGTGGTGCAAGCACTCACGAGACGCCGGCCTATTGTGGGCCGGCGTTCGTGTGTCCACCGAGTTTCCGGAGAACCCCCGCACCGTTCTTGAAGGAGCAGGCCGAATGGCCGAGACCGTCGCGCTCAACCGCAAGGCGCGCCACGAATACACCATCACGGATACGTTCGAGGCAGGCATCGTTCTGACCGGCTCGGAGATCAAGAGCATCCGCGCCCGCAAGGCCAACCTGTCCGACGCATACGCGCGCGTCGAGAAGGGCGAGGCGTGGCTGCTGGGTGCTCACATCGCGCCTTTCGAGCAGGCCAATCGCTACAACCACGAACCTCGCCGCGACAGGAAGCTGCTGTTGCATCGTGCTGAGATCGATCAGCTCATGGGTCGCGCCGCGGCCAAGGGCCTGACCGTTGTCCCGCTGCGCCTGTACATCAACGACCGCGGCAGGGCGAAGATCGAACTCGGCCTGGCCAAGGGCAAGCAGCTCCACGATCGACGCCATGACATTGCCGACCGGCAGTCGCGGCGTGACATGGAGCGCGAGCTAGCCGATATCCAGCGCGGCCGCCGCTGACGTTTGGCGAACAGACGTTCTAGCGCTAGACTCTGCGTCTGGGGATGAGTGGTTTCGACAGGGCCGGATCCCCGGAGAACGCGAGTCGAGGTTGCCATCGGGCCTCGTTAATCAGGTGGCAAAACGAAGTAACTGGCAACCGCCAGCCTGCTCTCGCCCTCGCCGCTTAACGCGGTAAGGTGAGCGTCGAAGCAGCCTCATCCCCGTGGGCTGTGGAAGCGTCATTCAGCGGGGATGCGCTATCGACAAGGTCACGTAGCCGGTAGCAAAGCCCGCAAGGGAACGTGAATGGATCAGTCGGTACGCTGCCGATGGCGGACCGGTTGATCGACGACAAAGCATCGGACACGCTCGTAGTGGTCTCCGGCTGAACGCTCTGGACGAGGAGTTCGACTCTCCTCCATCTCCACCAGCTGCCTTTGACGACGCGCCGCGCTTAGGGTCCGCGGCGCGTTTCTTGTTATGTGGCCTTTCCCTCAATGCGTTCCCGCAGGGTGACTATCTCCGCGCGCAGCTTTGACAGCTCGACGGCCACGTCGCCGGCAACTGCCGCCTCTGCAACAGGTGGAAGAAGGGCGCTGTCGGAGGTCGGGGCAGAGTCGTCTCTGGACGGAGACACGAGCAGGCTCGCAAGGATTGAGGCGAGGGCACCGATGATGCCCACGCCGGCGAGCATGACCAGGAACGCGGTCAGCCGGCCGAGGCCGGTTACCGGGTAGAAGTCGCCGTAGCCCACCGTGGTGATCGTGACCACCGCCCACCACAGAGCATCGCCGCCCGTCTTGATGTTCGCGTCGGGCGACTGGCTCTCGAACTGGAGGACGGCAATGCTCGCGAGGGAAAGCGTGATGCCGGCCGCCAGGATCGTGATGAACGTCGCGTACGACCCACGGTTGTTGAGGACATCGAGAACGAGGTCCTTGCCTGCCTGACCGCGCAGCAGACGAACGATTCGCCCGAGGCGGCCGAGCCGTGCCAGTCGGAACAGCGCGGTGAAGGGTATGAACCCGAACGACGGGATCGATCCCAGGAGGTCCAGCCAGCCACGCTCGCCGATGAAGTAATCGCGCCGCGGCCTCGTGTTGGAGATGTTGTACGAGAAGTCGATCAGGAAGACCACACACACGGTGTTGTCGTAGATGGTGACCAGGTACCGCGTGGCATCGTCCAGTGGCAAGAGTTGCAGCACCATCAGCAGCAGCGAAAAGATGGTGAGGACGAGGATGAAGATGTTGTAGGCGTTGCCGTGGTGCACGGATCGCCGCTCAGCGTTGGCCATCTGAGTCCATCACGTCCATGACGACAAGATTGCCAGCCACGGGAGCCTCGTGCTTGCCCTCCGCGCGCCCGATCTGGCATGCTTCGTCGCATGGCGACTGGAAACGGAACAAGAGAAGATCCCTGGCAGCTCAAGACCCCGCCCGGAACGTCCGAATATCAGATGTGGATAGACGACAGCTCTGATCCGCCGGCGATCGTCTGTCAGGTGGGCAGCACTCAGCTCAAGTACCAGAAGCGTGCGATCGACGACCTGCATGCCATGCTCAAGGACCATGGCGATTGGATGGATCTGGGTGGCGCCGACGAGCAGAAAGAAGCTGCTCCTGGAACGGTCGAGGCATGGGGGCGCGCCGCGGACAACCCGGCGGGCGGATGGTACGGGATGAAGAAGGGCCTACGCGGTCGCTTCGGCGTCTACATGCCGCCGCTGATGGAGGCGCTCGGCTTGGCCGAGCTGACGCACGACGCCCGCAACAACAGGATGAGGGCGCTCTGACCCTCTGGCGCTAGTGGTTGGCCTTCCAGACCGAGGCAAGAACCTTCGTCCCTGCCGACGGGTCGCCAGGGTAGCGACCCACCATGACCAGTCCGTCGATGGTGTCGTAGTGCGACTTGAACGTGTCCTGGTGAATGATGTTGCCTGCCGAGTCGCGCACGGTTCGCACGACGGTCGAGTCGAAGCCGTCGACCGTGTACTCGACGAGCTGTTTCTGACCTGGGGCGAGATCGTTGGAATACTGGTAGTACTCCTGCGCCGTCTTCGCGTTCTCGACCACCGGGTCTGACAGCTCGACAGTCCGTCCATCGGGCACACCGTAAATCTCGAAGGTGACCTCGTTGGGCTTGTTGATGCCCTTGATCAGGATCGGGTACTGCAGATCGTTGACGAACGACATCGTCTGACGGCTCTTGGCGCTGGCGATCCAGACGGTGGCATCAAGGCCTACCGGATAGCGGCTGATGTAGTAGGAGTGGTTGCGCCGTGCGTGAATGTCCAGGCCGGAGCGCATGGCGGCATTGAACAGCGTCGTGGAGCACGAGCACATGCCGCCACCCAGGACACCGTCCTCGACCGTGTGGCCATGCACGATCGCCGCGCCCGCCGTGTAAGGCGGCGAAGTGATCGGACCAATGACCTGCAGGAAATCGAACAGCTGGCCCGGCTCGACTACATAGCCGTTGATGATCGAGGTCGGGATCTGGATGTTGACGCCACCGCCATTGAGGGGACCGGCCACGTACTTGGTTGTCCACTCGCCGATCTTGGTCACGTGCTGTGAGATTGCCTGCGCGTCAGCGGTCGTGAACTGGGGCGCGACTGATCCGAGGGCAAGCTCGACACTGGCCGGCGCGTCGGCACCGGTCGCCCGAGCCTGGAGAGCCGCCATGATGCTGTCCGTGGTCGCCTCGACGTCGGCGGCACGGCCGTCCTTGCTCGGCACGACCGTGACGTTGACGTTGCCGCCGTTGTTGAACGTGAATGTTGCGTTCGTCGGCGCTACGTCAGTCTGCAGCGCGTAGTCGGCCACGAACTGGCGGATCGGATCGCGTTCGATGACGACCTGCCAATTACCGCCGCCCTGTCCTTCGTTGAGATAGACCCAGCCGCGCAGCTCGTCGGCGCTGATCCTGGTCGTCAGCTCCGCGCCCGAGACGGTCAGTCCGCCCGCGACGACCCGCTCGATGGTGTCTGCGGCTGCCTGCGCTTGATCCGTGCTGATGACTGGCGGGACGATCGAGGTATGAACGGAGATCTGGGTGTCCGCGGGAGAGGTGTTGTTGACCACGCCCAGGGCATCTGCGACGGCGCCTTCAACATCGACCGAAAGCCCGGGCTGGGCCGGGTTCACGACGTACTGGCCGTTGACTCGGCTGAGTGAGGCGCTGACCGGATCGACCTGTGCCGACTGGGCAATCGCGGCAACCTCATCAGCCAGCTCCTGGCTGTCCCAGCTGACCTGAGGCTGGACGCTGACGCCGCTGAGCAGGATGCGCATCTGCTCCTGGATCTGCTGCCCGAAGCTGGCGGCGCGACCCAGGTCGAGGGCCTGGCTGAGCATGAAATCGGTGTCGTAGCCGCGGCTGAAAGACGAGTAGGGCAGCGACTGTTGGGTGCCGTTGATGTCGATAACAAGGTTGCCCGCCGAGAGACTCGGGAGGCTATCGCTAAGCTTGGCCGCTGCCTGGTCGTGCGTCAGTCCTGACAGTGAAACCCCGGCAACATCCACCCCGGGCAGAACCTTTCCTTGGTTCACCCGCGCGTATCCGACGGCGAACGAGGCCATGAAGACGATGATCGCCACGAGCGTGAGCAGGAAACTGAACGTGCCGCGTCGCCAGCTGCGGCCGCGCGAGCTTTCTTTCGAATATGGGACTGCGTATGGGTCGGAGCGGGTGGTCATTCGGCTCGAATCGTAACTTGGGAGAAGGTGCTTGCGTGGTGAGTCGATCGTCCGGTCGGCTGCCCTACGACTGGTGCCAGTACGCACCACCGCTGAGCTCCGTTATGACGCCCGGGACTCGAACTCTGTTTCGTCCTTCACGTACCTCGCGATGGCGCTTTACGGCTGACGCTTGAGGATCACGACGCGACGATGCGGCTCCTCGCCGATCGACTGTGTGGCCACATCCGGATTGCCGCGCAGGGCGAGATGGATCCAGCGTCGCTCGAGGGCGGGCATGGGCTCCAGCTGGAGCATCTTGCCGCTCTCGCTGACGTGCTCGGCCGCGCGCTGCGCGATTTCGCGCAGCTGGCGCTCGCGACGGCCGCGGTAGTCCTCGACGTCGACGAGCACGCGCGTCCAGGCGCCGAGCTTGCGCGACAACATCAGGTTGACAAGGTGCTGCAGCGCAGACAGGCGCTCGCCCTTGCGCCCGATCAGCGCGCCAAGCGCCTCCTTGTCGGACTCACTGCCGCGGACGTCGAGCTTGGACGTATCGCCGGTCTCGACGCTGACGGTGACGTCGAGTCCCATATGCTTGAGCAGCTCGTCGAGGATCTCGCGGCCCGCCTCGAGCGCTTCCGGGCTCGCCTCAGCAGCCTGAATCTCCTCGCGTTCGATAGACAGGTTGGCGCGATTGGCGCGCACCTCGGCCTGCTCGCTGTCGGTCAGAGCCCCTGCCCGCTCAGGACCACGGTTTCGGTTTCGATCGTTGGTGCGGCCGCCACGATGCGAGTCACGCGGAGGACGTGCGCCCCTGCCCGGCTCCTGGCTGCGGCTGGGAGGCCGCTGGCTGCGGCCCTGGCCCTGGTCCTCGTTATCGCGGCTGCGGTCAGAGTCGCGCTCCGCGCTCGGAGCGCCACTGTCTTCGCCCGTGCCGCCTTCAGGAAGGTCGGGCCGCGGCTCGCGTGGCGGAGGCGGAGGCAGCGGCTTCTGCGCCGCGGCTTCGCGCCGCGGGGCAGCACCGCCGAGCGCCGACTTGGGCGCGGCGATGATTCTCGCCGGCTCAGATCCCATGCCCAGGACGCCCCGGCTACCCGGGGTCAGGATCTCGAAATCGAGCTCATCGAGACCCGTCGCACCGAAGGCGTCGCGCGCAGCGCGTATCGCCTCCTCGACGGTCTTGCCGGTGAACTCCTGGTACTCGCTCATCGCCGTCTCCCTCGCCGGCTCGTGCGCCCTCTCTGACGCGCCGGCTTGATTGTGCCAGCCGCACGGTCGGTCGCATTGCGGCTGTCTTGATCGGAAGGGCGCGCGCCTGCGCCCGTATCTGAACTTGGTGTCATTGGCTTCGGCACCGGCATTTTCGGCGCGAAGCGCGGCTTATGGTCGATCGCGAAGGCCGGCGTCCAGCCGAAGACCGGGAAGAGGGATCCCCAACCGGCGATCAGGTATTGCTGAATGATCGAATAGAGCGTGAATACGATCCAGTACAGGAACAGGCCTGCAGGCAGGAACGCACCGTAGATGATCGAGAACAACGGCAGGAGCAGCATCACGCGCTGCTGGCTTGCCTGCTGCGCATCAGAGGTCTTGGGCTGAGCCATGCGCGTCTGGATGAGCTGCAGGCCCGCTGCCACCAACGCCAGGACCGAGACGCTGAAGCCGATGACCGGCAGGATGAAGCTGTGCTGCGGCAGGTTGGCATCCAGCCCAAGCCAGGCAATGAACGGGTTGATGCAAGGCGTGAGCGTGCCCGGGTCATAGCAGTGCAGGCCCTGCAGGACCGGGAATCCCAGGAACTGGAGGGCAGAGCTTATGTCGGGCGCCGCGAGGCCGGTGTTGATGACCGAATAGATCGGGATCAGCAACAACAGCTGGATCAGGGACGGGAGACAGCCCGATGCAGGATTGACGCCGCGCTCCTTGTAGAGCCGCATCTGTTCCTCGTTGATCTTTGTCCGGTTGCCCTTGTACTTGGCCTGGATGGCCTTGACCTCGGGCTGGATCATCTGCATCCGGCGCTGCGAAACGATCTGCGCCCTCGTTATGGGGATCAGGATCGTCTTGATCAGCAGGGTCAGGATGATGATCGCAATCCCGATGTCGCCAAAGAGCTGATAACCCGTGGCGAGGCCCAGGAAGAGAGTCTGGAAGATTGGGTTGAAGACCCACGCCAGCAGATCGCCGGGGCTGCCGGTCAGGACGGCTGGGCAGAGGGCGTGCGGCACCGCCGTTGGCGCGGGAGTCGGCGGTGGTGGTGTTTCGCCGGGCGCGAGGCTGACGCTTGGAGTGGGCGTCGGCGTAGGGGTCGCCTCAGGCAGTGGACACGGCGGCTGCGGCACGGCCGGGTTCGCGCCACCAGGCAGGGTTGTCGAGACTGGCGCCGGCGTCTCGGTCGGGGTACCCGTTGAGGGCTGAGGCGCGACTGTCGCGGCCGGCGCAAGGGACGCGCCGGGTGTCTCTGCACCGGCTGGCAATGCACCGGCAAAAAGGGCCAGCAGAGTCAGGACGGCAATGACGCCGACGAGCACGAAACGCCCGCGACGCATGGTCCGCTTCATTTCTGGATGGCCGGCGTCAGCGGACAGGGTCGTAGCCCCCGGGGTTCCAGGGATGGCAGCGCGCGATGCGCTTGGCGCCCATCCAGCTGCCCTTGATCAGGCCGTACTTGACTATCGCCTGCTCGGTGTAACGAGAGCACGTCGGCTCGAAGCGACAGCTTGACGGCAACCAGAAGAAGCAGATCCGGTAGAGATGGATCAGCCCGACTCCGATGGGCACCGTGATGCGTCTCATGCTCCAACCTCCGGCGCGACCTGATTGAGCAATGTTGCTCCGCGCAGCAGACGGCGCAGCGCTGCCTCCAGCTCTGTCTGTTTCACGCCGGCGGCCGCCGGTCGACAGATGAGCAATATGTCATAGCCGGGCTGAATGTCCGCGTCGAGGGCGCGCAGGATAGTACGCAGGCGACGGCGGATGCCGTTGCGGACGACGGCCGAACCGACCTTGCGACCAGTGGAGATCCCGTAACGCGTGCGATCAAGCCCATTCCTGCGGTAGCGCATGAGCAACAGCGGGTGTGCTCGGCTGTGACTCTGCGATTGGATCTGCTGAAAGTCGGCGGCCGAGCGAAGCATCTCGAGGGCGGCCACCATGCTCCTCCGAAGGCGAGCCCCTCGCGCCCCGATCAGGCGCTCAGTTGCTTGCGGCCCTTGGCCCGCCGCGAGGCAAGCACCCGGCGACCGGCCTTGGTCTTCATCCGAGCGCGGAAGCCGTGCTCCCTGGCGCGATGCCGCTTCTTGGGCTGGTACGTCTGCTTGGTCATGACTCCCCGAGACTTCCTGGCGACTGTGGGTCAGGACGGCCGGCAAACCAACCGATCTGCTGTGTGGAGCGCGCCGTCTGAGTTGGGCTGGCGCGAAATTCAGCCGACGTCCGAGCGCCACGACGCGTCGACCTCCGCGCGGGATTATATCCGCGCATTCCGTTTACGACCGATTGACACGAGGTAGCGATGACCACCATACCCTTCCGCGAGCCGGGCAGCGCAACGATCGATGACTTTGAGCGGCTGGATATGCGCGTCGGCCGGATAACTGCCGTCGAGGCTTTTCCCGCCGCCCGGAAACCCGCTTATCGCTTGACGATCGACTTTGGACCGGGCGGCATCAAGCGTTCGTCCGCTCAACTGCCGCCCACATACCCGGATGCGCGCATCCTTGTCGGCCGGCTGATCGTCGCCGTCGTCAACTTCGGCCCGCGCAACGTTGCGGGCTTTCAGAGCGAGGTTCTGGTCCTGGGCGCATTGCCCGCGGACGGCTCGATCCCACTCCTCGGCGTCGACGCCGGCGCGGCGCCCGGCGATCGGATCGGCTGAGCGGTCCGATGGGGTCATACTCCCCTGGGGTATGCGTAATCGCCCTTGCAGGTGTCGCTCGGGCGGTGCTACTGTTGGCCGCCCAAGGTCCTGCGCGGATCGCGGGGAGAGGGAGGATCAGACCGAGTCCGGGGTGCTGGCCGGGAACCCAGCGCAGCCGCTCTCGGGCCAAGCTCGTGAGGTTGTCGCTCGCCTTTTCGCCGTGCGTCGTGGGTGGCTGCCTGTCCATGGAAGCGACCAGTCGAGGCGGCTAAATCGGTGGATGCGAAGCAGGTCTGGCGCGCGGCTCTGGGAGAGCTTCAGGTATCGCTCTCGCCCGCGAACTTCGAGACCTGGCTCAAGGAGACCGCCCTCGTCACTGTCGACGACAGCAGGTTTACCGTCGCGGTGCCCAATGGCTTCGCCAAGGATTGGCTCGAGACTCGTTATCGCTCGCTGATCAGTCAGACCCTTGCACGGGTAGTGGGCTACAGCGTCCAGGTTGATTTCGAGGTGCGTGAGGGGTTGACCGGCGTCCTGGCGGAGGACCTCCAGCAGAAGGCAGCCGGCGCCGACGGTGCCACGGCCGTCCCCGCTCCCCAGATGGCGCATCAAGTCCGCCTCGAACCCGGCCGCATGGGTGGGCCTGAAGGCGGCAGCCTCAATCTCAATCCGCGCTACACCTTCCGAAACTTCATCGTTGGCTCGGCCAACCGGCTCGCCCACGCGGCCTCACTGTCCGTGGCGGAGCGCCCCGGCCACGCCTACAACCCGCTCTTCCTGTACGGCGGAGTCGGCCTCGGCAAGACGCACCTGATGCATGCGATAGGCAACCAGGTGCTGGCTCGCTTCCCACGCAAGCGTGTCGTCTACGCGACGAGCGAGAAGTTCACCAACGAGTTCATCACAAGCATCCAGCAGGGCAAGATCGACGAATTCCGTGCCCGCTACCGGCGGATAGACCTGCTGCTGATCGATGACATCCAGTTCATCGCCGACAAGGAACGAACCCAGGAAGAGTTCTTCCATACATTCAATGCCATCCACGAGGACGGCAAGCAGATCGTCCTGTCCTCCGACAGACCGCCGAAGCTGATCACGACCCTTGAGGAGCGACTGCGCAGCCGCTTCGAATGGGGTCTCATTGCCGACCTGACCGCACCTGACCTCGAGACGCGCATCGCGATATTGCGCGCCAAGGCGGAAGAGCAGAACGTCCACATCGGCGCCGACGTGCTCGAGTTCATCGCGCGCAAGGTGATCAGCAACATCCGCGAGCTCGAGGGTGCGCTCAACAGGATCGTCGCGTACGCCAACATGGGCGGCATGCCGATCACGATCGAGCTCGCACAGGCGGTCCTCTCGAACGTGCTCTACAACCCCAAGCGCAGGCTGGTCACCCCGGAACGCATCGTCCAGGCCGTGTCCGACTACTACAGCGTCGAGCTCGAGCAGCTCAAGGGCCAGAAGCGCGACCGAGCCATCGTCATGCCGCGCCAGATCGCGATGTACCTCATGCGCGCAGAGACTGACGTGTCGCTGCTGCGCATTGGCCAGGAGCTTGGCGGTCGCGACCATTCGACCGTCCTGCACGCGTGCGACAAGATCGACAAGGAGACGCAGGACAACGAGGAGCTGCGACGCGATCTCGCGGCGGTCAGGGAGCTGATCTACTCGGATTGACCCGAGGTGTCTCGGTGGACGGCGCTGTGGATATCGCCGGAGGGGCAGCGTGACCGTCTGTTGGTGGCTGGTGGGCCTTTCGAGAACGGTGGGCAGGTTGTCCACGAGGGTGTCGGAACTATCCCCAACGACGCATCCGGTCGGCCTCGAATGTCCACCGAAAGCGAGCAGCCAAAATCGCGATTTCTGGGCACGACAGGCCCGTTTTCCCCGTCTTCAACACCATGATGACGGTGATGGAATGAGAAGATAAGAAAAGAGACTCACAATCGCTTGTCGGCCGATACGCCGGCGCCAAGGTGGCCGAGAATGGGCATACCGTGAAGGGAGCTCGAGGGACGTGAAGCTTTCCGTGATGCAGGAGAACCTGGCGCGCGGCCTGCAGGTCGTCAGCCGCGCCGTCAGCAGCCGCAGCACATTGCCTGTGCTGGCCAATGTCCTGCTGCGCACGGAAGACGCGGGCCTGAAGCTGACCGCCACGAATCTGGAGATTGGCATCACCTCGTGGGTCCCGGGCAAGATCGACAGCGAGGGTTCGCTGACGGTTCCGGCAAGGCTGTTCAACGATCTGGTGGCCGGCCTGCCGTCGGGTGAGAAGATCGACCTTGAGAGCGATGGCGCGACGACGCTGCGCATCAAGGCTGGTCGCTACCAGACCCAGTTGCGCGGCATTGAGGCGGATGAGTTCCCCGTCATCCCGTCACCAGGTGAGCGGCCGACGACGCGCGTCAGCCAGAAGGAGCTGCGTGCGGCGCTATCGGAGGTGGTCTTTGCCGCCGCCACCGACGAGGCGCGGCCCATCCTGACCGGCGTGCTGACCCGGCTCTCAGGTGACACCCTGACACTCGCGGCGGCGGACAACTACCGCATTGCAGTCAGGGGCCTGCCAATACTCGATGCCGTCGAGGACACCTCGCTCGTCGTGCCGGCGCGTTCCTACGCGGAGCTGATGCGCGTTCTTGCCGACAGCGATGATCCGGTCGACATCATGCTGGCCAGCTCGAAGAGCCAGGTTCTGATGCACGTTGGCGACGTGGACATCGTCAGCCGATTGATCGACGGCCAGTTCCCCAACTACCAGCAGGTTCTGCCGTCTTCGCACTCGACCCGTGCAGTCGTCGACAGAGACGAGCTGCTCAAGGCCGTGCGCATATCCGCGCTGATCGCCAGCTCGGCGGCCAACGTCATCCGCATGAAGCTGGGCGAAGAGGGCGTCAACACGATCAATATCGCGGCCGCGGCCGACGTGGGCGAAGCGCAGACAGACGTCGAGGCGGCCATCGAGGGCGAGCCGATGCAGATCTCCTTCAATGCGAAGTATCTCCAGGAGGCGCTCCAGAACCTGGACTATGAGCAGCTCGCGCTCGAGTTCTCTGGGCCGCTCTCCCCAGGCGTGATCAAGCCGACCGACGGGACGGACTACGTCCACGTGATCATGCCTGTGCGCACGCCGTCCTGAGCCGGCCTGCGCATCGGGCGGCGCGCGGATAGATGCGCGTCGACCGATTGCAGTTGACCTCGTTCAGGTCGTACTTAGCCATGGACGTCATGTTTCCGGCGGGGCCGCAGGTGGTGGTCGGCCCGAATGCGACGGGAAAGACCAACCTGCTCGAGTCGCTGGTGGTCCTGGGCACGTCACGCTCCCATCGTGCGGGCGCTGACGGCGAGCTCGTGGCTTGGGGGGCCGACTTCGCGAGGTTGGAGGCGACCCTTGGGGGCGACAACAAGGTCGAGGTCGTCATAACGCGGTCGGCCACGGGCGGCGGGCGCAAACGCGTCCTGGTTAATGGTGTCGCCCGCCGCCCGTCAGCGCTGTCCGCAGCTCTGCCGGTGGTGCTCTTTGCGCCCGAGGACATGTTGCTCGTCATCGGCTCGCCCGGGGGCCGGCGCACGTCGATCGACGCGCTCGTCGTCCAGACCGTTCCAGCCGCGGCGGCAACCATGTCGACCTACAGCCGCGCCCTGACCCAGCGCAACAACCTCTTGCGTGCCATACGCGACGGCAGCTCCGCCCAGGACGAGCTGCATTACTGGGACGCGGTCGTGGTCGACGACGGTGCCCGGATCGTCGACTGGCGCCGGGACGCGTTGAGTCAGCTGGCCACACCGCTCGAGGACGCGCATCGAGAGATCGCGCCCGGAGAGCAGGCGCTCGAGATGCGCTACCTGACAAACGCGGAACCGCTCGATGGTGAGACGACACGCGACGCCCTGCGCCGCCGTCTCATGGACACGAGTGAGAAGGAGATGTGGAACGGAGCGACCCTGATCGGCCCGCACCGAGATGACGTCGTTTTCATGAGTTCCGGACGCGAGCTCTCCACCTTCGCCTCGCGCGGACAGCAGCGCACGGCGATCCTGGCCTACAAGCTCGCCCAACTCGACCTGCTCGGCCGGGTCGCCGGACAACCGCCGCTGCTCCTGCTTGACGACGTATTCTCGGAGCTGGATCCCGACCGGCGCGCCCACCTCGTGCGTCGCATCGGAGCCCTTCCGCAGGCGTTCGTGACGACCACCACAACCGACGACCTGGACCCCGCCCTGGTGGCAGCCTCTACGGTCTGGGAGGTATCACCAGGGCAGCTCAGGAAGGGTGGCCGATGAGCGCCAAGCGGCCCATGCGGCGCGTCGGGGACATGCTGCCGTCGATCGCCGCCGAGATTGGCTTCGAGAACGAGCTGCGCCTGGCGCGCCAGATGTCGGCCTGGGAGCGACTCGTCGAGGAGCACCTGCCGGCCGCGCGTGGTGCCTCGAAGCTGCTCGCGCTCCAGCCGCCGGCTCTGGTCGTCAGCGCCACCGACAACGTCATCGCCCAGGAACTGCGCCTGCGCCAGGCGGAACTGCTGGACGCATTCGCGCGAATCCCGGACGGCGCACACCTGCTCGAGCTGCGGGTGACGGTGCGGCCACCGGGCCGTGCCTTCGGCTCGCGCTAGACTGACCTGCAATGGCTTCCCGGCTCGCGCTCAAATATGGGCTCGTCTCCGAGGAGGACCGACTTTCCAACTCGTCCGACGCAATCGTCGTAACCGAGCCGACTACCGGCTCGAAGACCCGGACGAAGGGCAGCCTGTACCTGATCGTCTGCTCGAAAAGCATTGGCGGCCGGACGCGCGACGCGTGCCGGCTCGTGGCCGACACGATCCGGCGCGAGTACTACTACGACGAATTGGCTGGCATCGCGATCGTGCTCGAGAAAGCCCTCCGAGCTGCCAACCACCGCCTGCGCCAGTCGCGCGAGGGCAGCGGTCTGGCGGCATACTCGATCGGCATCTGCCTCGCGGTGGTGCGCAGTAACGAGCTCTACGTCGCCTCGGCCGGTGATGCGAACGCGTACCTGATCCGCTCCGCGCGCCTGCTGATGCCCGAACACCAGACCGGCGTCGGGCTGCCGGCCGCGGACAACCTGCGCCTCGGCGTGTGGCGGGGCGACTTCGCCGTGGGCGATTCGCTCGTGCTTGCGTCGCGCAACCTGGTCGAGGTGGTCGGCACGGAAGAGCTCAAGAACGCGGTCGTCACCCTCCATCCGCAGTCCGCCGTCGAGCATCTACACCACTTGTTCGTGGCGGCGGCCGGCGAGGGTTCGGATGCCGTGCTCGCACTTGAGGCGACGGAGGCCTCGCTGACCAGAGTCGAGCATCGCCTGGTGCCTGTCGCGCCCGCTGAGCCACTGGCCGGCGCGCCGGAACGGTCGCCGATACCGCTCGGCGACCAGATGGCCGGCTTCGCGAGCGCGGTTCGCATGCGTGCCGGCGCAACGCGTACCGCCATCGGCGAGGGCGTCTCTGGCGCCGTGGGACGAGTGCTCGACCTGATGCCGAGACGCAGGACCGGGTACCGGCGGATGAGGACCGCGAGCGACTCGGAGGAGAACCGCCGCCGAGGATCAATGGCGGCCATAGCGCTTGTCGCGGTGGTCGTCGTTCTGGCCGGGATCGTCTGGTACCTGGGTCCGTTCCGCTCAGATAGCCCGAAGGACAACACGCCAGATGGAGCCGCCGCGCTGGCCGACGCGACAGACAAGGTCAACCAGGTCCTCGCGCCGGGCGACATGATCGCCAACGACCCGGTCCAGGCTCAGACGCTGCTGCAGCAGGCCTGGGACGACCTGCAGCATGCCCAGGCCGGCGTGAGTGCCACGGCCTACGATCCGGTGCTGGCTCGGGTCACCACGGCGCTGGAGCAGCTCGTCGGCACGGCTCGCGTCAGCGGGACCCAGTTCTACGCCGCACCAGTAGGGGCATCGATCACCGACGTCGTGCTCGGTCCCGACGGTTCCTCCTACGCGATCGTCGGCGACGGCGTGGTACGCATCGACACGACCAACGGCTCCGTGGCCACGATCGTGCAGTCCGGCGCCGGTAGCGGGCAGGGAATAGGCAAGCCGCGCCTGCTGTCGGTTGGTGGGCCGGACCTGCTCATCGTCGATGACGGCGGCAAGCTGTGGCGCTGGCGGCCATCAGACGATGTGGGCGGCGGAACGCTGGGCGAGATCCGCGTTGCCGGTGATCAAACGTGGGGACCCGACGTGGTCGACGTGGCTACCTTCCTGATCAATCCCGCCGAGGGTACGTACCGGCTGTACGTTCCATATCCGGCCGGCTCGCAAATTCTGCGCTACGAGCCGACCGCCGATGGCAGCGGCTTCTCTCAGCCCGGCCCATATTTCCTGAACGACAACGAGCCCGTCTCGGCCTTCAAACAGATCATGGTCGACGGCGACGTCTATGCCGTGACCGCCCCGGACCTGATCAAGTACTTCTCCGGCACCCGAACCGGATTCGCACTTGATCCGGCGCCCGACGACAAGAACCTGCGTCCCGGCCATGCCTATGGGCTCATGGATGCCACGGGCAACAAGGGCAATGGGCAACTGTTCATCTGGGACAGTCAGTGGCGGCGCATCCTGGTCTACACCAAGACGGACGGCACATACGTTGGGCAGTACCTCGCCGCTGACGGGACGCCGCCATTCAGCGATCTGACCGGCATGTACATAATCGACCGTGGCGTCACCCAACCGCCGATCCTCGTCTGGGCACGGCCGGACGGGCTGTACCAGGCTCCGCTGGTCGCGCAACCGGCGCCGACGGGCTCGCCACCCGCATCTGGCGTGCCTACTCTGCTGCCCGCCTCCAACGCCCCGTCAGCCGTGCCGACGTCGAGCGTTCGCCCAACATCACCGCCGGCCAGTGCGACACCAGTTGGTCCAAGTGCGCAGCCAACCGTTCGACCAAGGAGAACGCCGCGCGCCGGGACGAGCCCTCTACCGTCGGCGAGTCCCTAAAGCGCGAGTAGAATTCGGCCATGTCCGGCGGGGATGCCCTGAACGGCGGGAACAGCGGCGCAAGCGCCGCTCTCAACGAGATGGTCGTCGAGAGCGTCCGGGTGCACATGATGTCCTCGCAACACGTCGTCATCCTGCGCGACACGGCACACGACCGGTACCTGCCCATCTGGATCGGGCCGTGGGAGGCGAACGCGATCGCGATGCGCCTGCAGGGCCTGACCCCTGAGCGCCCCATGACCCACGATCTCTTCAGCCAGACTCTTGCCGAGTGCGGAGTCACGGTCAAACGGATCATCGTCTCCGACCTTGCCGACGACACATTCCGTGCCCGGCTGCTGCTTCAGGTCGACGGCAAGGACGTCGACATGGATGCCCGACCATCCGACGCGATCGCGCTCGCCGTCAGGGCCGGTGTGCCGATCTTTGCCACGGACTCAGTCCTGGACCGGGCAGGCGTGGTCCCGGAGGGCGCCGAGCAGGAGAAGCTGTCGGTCTTCCGCAACTTCGTGAACTCTCTCAATGTGGATCTGCCGGACGAACCCGGCGAGGGCCATCGGCTGGACTAGCCGAGGACCGGCTCGCCGTGCCTCAGCGCTGCCTTGCGGTTAGCCCACAGGCGGATGCGCAGCCGCCAGAAGTCGCGAACCGCGCGCAGGACGACCTTCGGATTGGCGCCGCTTGGAGAGCCCGCCGTGCGTGGATAGTGGGGCACACCGACCTCGGCGATCTTCTGGCCGCGCTGCTTGAGCTTGATGAGCAGCTCGGCCGACATGAATGCCCCGCCTGATTCGAGCCGGATGTCCTCCAGGGCCGAGCGCCTGAAGACCTTGAAGGCACAGTCGACGTCGCGCACGCCGAGTCGGAAGAAGATGTTCAGCGCGACGCGGTAGGCGCGCGCGTACGCCGTCCGGATCAGCGGATCTGCGCGCTGGAGTCGGTAGCCGACCACGACGTCGGGATGGTCGCCCTGGGCCATTCGCTCGAGCAGCCGCGACAGATCCGCGACCTTGAACTGGCGGTCACCATCGGTGAACGAGACAAGCTCGAAGCGCGCGGCCTTGAGCCCGCTGCGAACGGCAGCGCCGTAGCCCTGGTTGGTCGCGTGATGCACGACACGGACCCGAGCGTCCGTCTCGGCGAGCCGGTCTGCTGTCTGCGCCGTCCCATCGCGGCTGCCGTCGTCGACGCAGATGACCTCGAATTCGTCCGCCAGCGACGGCAGCGTCTGCAACGCCTCGGCGATCAGCCCTTCGATATTCTCGGCCTCGTTGTGGGCAGGAAAAAAGAAGGACAGTGCCCCGACTCGCGGACGTGAGTCCGCGACGGGCCGATCGGCGGTCAGAACTGCGGCGTCGGCCACGGCCGGGATTATAGGTTTGCCCGGCCTGAGCCACGCGCTGACGGTCTGGGCGGCCCCACTACCTGCAGCACCGGCTGCCCGTCGACGCCGGGCAGTGTCTTGAGCTCGTAGGCGTTCTCGAACGGTGCGTAGTCCTGCGGCAGCCGGATCAGGAACACCGGTCGCTTGCCGACGTTGTCGGCGACGACCTGTGCGGCACTGCCCAGGTCCTGGTCGAGGATCGTGCGGTCGTCGACGATCGTTACGTCAGGCCGCCAACCCTCGACGTATTGCGCGTACCACATCGGCGTCGAATAGCTCCACCAACTGACGATGAGTGCGTCCTGAGGCAGTGCCTCGCCCAATGAGGTCAGCCACGCGCGTGAACCCTGGTTGGTCGATTCGTCCAGCGCCTGGAAACGGCTGGGAACGGTGACCACGACCGGCACGATCAGGACAGCTCCGATCAGCGCCGCGATGACATAGCGGGCCAGCGGACGAGCGGCGGGGGCGATGCGACGGACGACCGACTTGCCGGCTTCCAGAATCGCCCCCGCGCCAATGCCGCCGACCACAGCCACGCACATGAGCGGCACGAGGTAGTAGCGGCCGATTTCGGCGTTGTCGTAGCCCAACGCGAAATACCAGGTGATTGCGAACCAGGTCGCGAGCATGACGATCAGGGCCGCCCGCCGGATCAGGCCGACGCCGACGCCGAGTGCGGCTAGAGGCCAGAGCAGGCCGAGCTGGCGCCAGCTCTCGCCGGCTACCAAGGCGATCGAGTCCGCGAGCGACGGCCGCTCGTGGAATGTCCCGGTGAACTGCTCCCCGAAGACGACGTACCTGAAGTTGTCCCACGTCTGCGGATCGGCGTAATTCATGAGCGGATTCATCGACGCGCGGATCGGGAGATAGGCATACAGGGCAATGGTCGTCAGCGCAAGCGCGCCGACACAAGTCGCGACGAGTCGAAAGCGACGCAGGATGCCCGGGTAGACGAGCAGGACGTACAGGGCGACGCCGGGTGCAAGCAGCACGGTGAGCGCGTGATTCGCGAGCGATACACCGAACAGCGCCGCGGCGCCGACGAGCACCCGGTCCGCATCCGCCCGGCCGTCACGCTGCCTGTCTGCCCACACGACAAGGAGGAACAGAAGCAGCGCCGCAAGGAACAGGTGAAACGCATGCGGATCGGCGTGCAACCCGATCGCCCACACTTCCGACGCGGCCGCGAAGGCTATGCCGACCCCGACCCCGACGACCAGCCGGCGTGTCAGGAGGACGACGGTCGCGGCCACGATCGCGCTTGCGCCGGCTACCAGCACGGCCGATAGAAGGTCGGCCCGGAACGCGGCGTTGCCGAACGGCTGGAACACGACCGATGCGAGCCACAGAAGCAGCGTGTAGGCGGGATATCCGGTCGGATGAGCGATGCCCAGCACCGGGCCGATGGCCTGAAATTCGGCCGTGTCCCAATAGTCAACATCGGGCATCAGGGTGCGCAGATAGAGCAGCATGGCGGGCACGATCACGATCGCCGCGGCGAGCATCGGCCGCGTGCGATGCGTGAGGCGCAGCCAACCCTCCGCCGTGCGCGGCTCGGCCGTTTGCGCCGGAACCTGGGCGATGGACGTGCTCACCAGCCGAGCGTAACTCCCCAGTAGACGCCCCACGCATTTACGAGCACTGACAGCGCCACGAGCGATACGGTGAGCTTGCGTACACCGAGCCAGGCAATGGCCAGCGTTATCAGCACGAGCGCGAACGGCGCGAAGTCGTTGCTGAAGCGGTAGCCGAACTGGACCCATCCCTGGCTGAAGTGCATTAGGTTGACGAAGGCGACACAGACGACCGCCAATGTCGCGCCCATCACGAGCCGATGCCGCCAGTGACGGATGACGAGCGGTATGGCCAGGAGGTAGGCGGGCGACGTCAGAAGCACGCTCATGCCGATCTGGTCTGGTTTGATGGGCGCGCAATCAGGGTTGAGCAAAGACAGTCCACAGCTCGCATCGATGAGCGGCGGCCAGCCGAACATGATCAGCAGGTTGAGTGGAATGTGGCCGATGTCCTCGATGCCGTACTGGGTATTGATCTCCAGACCCGGGGGCATGTAGCCCAGGTACTCTGTGTGGTACAGGAAGTCGTAAGCCGGGTTGAACACATGACCCGTGGAGAGCACGTTGTAGACAAGCAGCAACGTGACCGGGATCGCTGCACCGAGAGCGGCTGACGCGCCGCGTCTGAGGACAGAGCCTCCGCCCCCCACAAACAGGAAGAACGGGGCCGCGAAGATCACCGTCAGCCGGGCAAGGGCCGCAACGCCGAACACGACGCCGGCCATGAACTGGACGGGCTCGAAATGGGGGCGCAGGCGCCGATACCAGGCCAGGAACATGCTGCTGTCCTCGAACGCCGCCGCGACCGTGTTTTTGGCGCCACCAACGGTCGTACGCACCGCGCCGATTGCCGCGGCGGCGCTTTCGCGCCGCTCGCCGTCCAGCGCGATGGTGATGCTGAACAGGGTGAATGTGATGGCGACCACGTGCGCCAGGAACCACGTCGTGGAGAGCATTGCGGCGTACCAATGGACAGTTCCGAAGGCGAAGAAGATCGTCGCCAGCACGGACACCGCGCGCCGCTCCGTCAGTCGCGTGGTCATACGCCATGCGAGCCCAACGTTGAGCGCGCCGAGAAAGACGCCGAAAAGCTGTGAGTTCGTGGCCAGGCCGAAGATGGCCACGAACGGCGTGAGCAGGATGGCGGGCAGCGGCGGGAAAGGGATCAACGCGTAGCTCGGCTCGCCTGGTCCGCCGGGCAGCTGCATGACGTCCTGGAAGTAGGAATTGGTAAAGGGACCGTCTGAGACGGGATAGGCGATCGCGAAGCGGCCGTGCAGGAACGCATCGGCCTGCCATACGAAGTGGTTGTAGAAGCCGCTCCGGGTGGGGTCGGAGAAGTAGTAGACCCCGAGTGCGAGGACAAAGAAGAAGAGTCCGATCATGGCCGGATCGACCTGATCGAGGGCGCCCTCGATGCGTTGGCCGATGCCCGACCGGTCACCCGCCGGCTGACGTGGTCGATCGAGGGTCGTTGCTATACTCCGCTGCACTTCGTCACACCCTGGAGGTTGGGTCGGTAGTGACAGCGCCCCGCCCGGATGGGGCCGACCGGATCTCCGGAGTCGAAAAGAGTCCGCTGAGCGCGAGCGCGGTCGGCTCCGGCATCGCGATCCTGCTGCTCGTCGGTCTTCTCCTTCGTCTCGTTCTTGCTTACGTCCTTCTGCCCAGCTCTGGCTTCGAGTCGGACATCGCCACGTTCAGCGCGTGGGCCGCGCAGCTCGCGCAGACAGGTCCTGGCTCGTTCTATGCCACGGCCGGTTTCGCAGACTATCCGCCGGGCTACATGTATGTGCTCTGGCTCGTTGGTGTGCTGGGGCACATTCTTGCGCCACTCGCCGGCAACGACGCCAACGCCGCAATCGCCGCGCTGATCAAGATCCCGCCCATCCTGTGCGACATAGCCATCGGCTACGTCCTGTACAGGATCGTGAAGTCGTGGCGCGGCGACCGTCCCGACGCCAATCGCCTCGCCCTCATCGCCGCTGCGGTCTACCTGTTCAACCCAGTCACCTGGTACGACTCGGCGATCTGGGGCCAGACTGACGCTGTTGGGACGCTGGTGGTGCTGCTCACTGTGTGGGCGCTGATCCGCGGCAACTCGGAGGGTGCCGCCGTTCTGGCCGTCATCGCGGCGCTCGTCAAGCCCCAGTTCGGCGTGGTGGCGCTCCCGCTCGTGGGCATCGTGCTGTTGCGCCGGCACATCTTCCGGCCGGACGACCAGCCGCACAATCCCGTCCTTCTGCCGCAGCGCATGCGCGGCTGGTTCGAGTACGAGCGCGGGCCTTGGCGCATCGTCTCGTCGGCGGTCGTCTCGCTCATCGTGCTGCTTCTGGTGATCACGCCTTTCGGCCTTGACCTCATCGGCTTCGCGCGCCTGATGGCGCAGACGGCGGCCGGCTATCAGTACTTGACCGTCAATGCCTACAACCCGTGGGCGATGATCGGCTCGGACGGCAACCAGCCGCTCGCGTTTGGTGGCGGCTGGTCGCCCGATACGGTGCCGCTACTCGGTCCGATCCCGGGTTTCGCGATCGGCACGCTATTCCTTGCCGTGGGCTTTGCGCTCGGGCTCGCCCGCGTCGCGTGGCGCGACGATCGGCGCAGCATCGTTCTCGTGACGCTCGTGCTTGCGCTCGGATTCTTCATGCTGCCGACGCGCGTGCACGAGCGCTACATGTTCCCGATCTTCGCGTTTCTGCCGCTCATGGCGATCTTGAGCCGGCGCTGGGCCGCGGCGACTGTCGTACTTGCGATCGCCGCGTTCATAAACATGCACGGCGTCCTCACGACGCCGCTCTATGCGACGCCCAATCTTGACGACTTCCTTCTCGGAGACCTGTTTCGCCAGCCGGTCGCGATCGTCGGCGCGGTCATCCTCAACGTCATCGGCTTTGCTTTCATCGTCTGGGCTGCGTTGCCTCGCGCCGCAGACGAACCGGACGAGTACCAGCTGCCCGCGCTGGACAATGTCGCGCGGTCCCATGTCTCAGCGGACCAGGAGGCGGCGATCGAGCCGGACTTCCCGGCAGAGCCGTGGTACGCGCCGCTCGCCGCGCTCGTGCCCAGCTTCTCGATCCGGCGGGACCGGAGTGCGCTGCTGATCGGTGAGGGTGGCGGGCGCCTGGACAGGCGCGACATGCTCCTGATCCTGGTCGTATTTCTTGCCGCTCTGCTCCTGCGCACGTACCGCCTCGAGGTGCCCTACGGCATGCACTTCGACGAGGTCTATCACGCCCGGACGGCGATGGAGTTCCTGCAGGACTGGCGCTACGGCATGCCGCATTCAATCTACGAGTTCACCCATCCGCACGCGGCCAAGTACGGCATGGCGCTGGGCATCGAGATGCTCGGCGACAATCGCGTCACCTCGACGGTCGACCTGGGCACGTCAACCACCGACGCCGCGATCGAGCAGCGCTACAACCCGGCCGGCCAACCGACGCTGCACCTCGGCGACCGGCTGTACGTGGCCACCGGCGAGTCGGTCGATGTGTACGATCTCGAGCAGCCCGGTTACAACCTGGCGGCGTCGATTCCCGGCCCGTATGTCGCTGTCGCGGTCGACCCCGGGACGCATACGCTTTACCTGGGTCAGGCCGATGGAACGGTCGCGCAGCTGCCGACATCCGGCTTCGACGATATGCGCAACTCGCCATCGACCGCCGACGAGAGCCTCGCGGCGGCGCCTTTCGGCACGATGGGCGGACTCGATGGCGAGCTCGTCCGCCTCGCCGTAATCGGCGACCACCTGATCGGTCTTTCGTCGGGCGGCACGATCGTCAGCATCGATCCGCAGTCCGGCGCCGAGACGGGACGCAACACCCTCGTCGGGATCGCCGACCTGATCAGCGTGCCGGCCCACGCGGAGGTCGTCGTCGACCCCTCGGAGGTGACCGACCGCGCGGCACTTGCGCAGCAGCTGGCGACCCTGCTCGACGACGACGCGAGCCGCATCGAACAGGTCATAGCGACGGCCGACGGACCAGTTCCCGTCGCCGGCTTCGTGGGCGACAAGAAGGACGACGTTCAATCGCAGATCGACGACGGGACGCTGACCGGCGTTTCGATCAACGATGGCACGGCCGTGGCCGTGGCTGAGCCGAACGGGGTGACGTTCTTTGACGCATCGACCCTGTCGAAGCTGACCGACGTCTCTGCCGGCAGGCCCGTGACCGGGCTGGCCCTGGCCGAGCGCGGACCGGAGCAGCCGACGATCTATGCCGCGGCAGGCGATCGGGTGACCACGATCCGTATCCCGAGCGATGGCAGCAAAGTGTTCCTGGGTGACACCCTGCCCATGCCGAACAATGTCGAGAAGGTCTACTGGAATGAGGCGACTACCAACGTCCACGTGCTGGGCACGACCCAGGACGGCAGCTCGCCGACCGTCTACGTCATTGAGCCGCGCGGCAACAGCGTCTTCGCCGACGCGCCGCTGCCGTTTGAGCCACAGATCGCCGTCATGGATGCGCAACATGACTATCCGGCAGAGGATCGCAACAACCTTCTTGCCTTGAGCCCGAATGGCGCGCTGGCCACGGTCGACACGGGCAACAACCAGTTCGCCTACCGCTTCCCCGGAGTCCTGCTCGGTGCCCTGACCGCGGCGTTGATCTACCTCCTGGCGCGCTTCCTGTTCCGCCGCCGCGGCGTCGCGGTGATCGTCTCGATCCTTGTCCTCGTCGACGGGATGTTCTTCGCCAACTCTCGCATCGCCATGAACGACACCTACGTTGCCTTCTTCATCGTCGCCGCGTTCACCCTCTTCGTGCCGTTATGGCTGGGCAGGTGGCGAAGACCGTGGATCACGGCCAGCGGAATCGTGGCCGTGGGCGTCCTGCTTGGCCTCGCGCTCGCCTCGAAGTGGGTTGGTGCGTACGCCATCGGCGCCGTGGGCCTGCTTATCCTGTTGCGCTCGGCACTCGGACGCTGGATCGCACTCGCGGCCATGATCGCGCTGACCGGTGTGCTTGGGTACATCGCCATCACGCCGAATCCGACGGTCGCCAGTCCGCAGATCAACTACATGTTCCTGGCCATCATGATCGTGCTGACGCTGCTGCTTGCCGTCGGCATCACGCTGCGCCCGATGCGCATGACGCGCGACGAGTTCCGTCTTGCGGTTGTCGTCCCGCTGCTCGCCGGTGCCATTGCCCTGATCTACGGCACTTATCGCCTGATTGCCGGCCCAGCCGCCGCCGCCGGCGCGCTCCTGCCCCCGACGCGGATCGCTGCCATCGGCGTCGCCGGCATCGTCGCGGGCGTGGCCATTGCCCTGATCGGCTGGTACCTCGGCCGGCGTGGCAGCGGCCCGTTGGCGACCGCAGCAACGGTCGACCCAATGGCTCCGGTGGCATCACCGCCACCGGAGCGTGGCTGGCTCCGGCCCGGATCAGGATTCCTTGGTCTGCCCTGGATGCTCGCGCTGTTGGCGGTCACGATCCTGCCCCTGGCCGTGTATGTCATCAGCTACATCCCGTGGATCGCCCTTGGCAACCAGTGGTTCACCGGCTTTCCTGCGGGCCACACCGGGCAGACGTTCCTCGACCTGCAGATCTCGATGTACGACTACCACAACTACCTGCGCGCGACCCATCCAGCGTCTTCGCCATGGTGGGCGTGGCCACTCGACCTGAAGCCGGTCTGGTTCGAGCAGAGCGACTATGCCAACGGCACGACGGCCGTCATCTACGACACCGGCAACCTGGTCACGTTCTGGCTGGCAATCCCGGCGGTCGCCTGGGCGAGCTGGCAGGCATGGAAGAGGCGCAGCCTGGCGCTCGCCTTCGTGATCATTGCCGTGCTGTGCATGTGGCTGCCGTGGGCGCGCATCGACCGCGCCACCTTCCAGTACCACATCTTCACGACACTGCCCTTCTCGTTCATGGCCCTGGCCTACTTCCTCGCCGAGCTGTGGCACGGACCGTCGGGGCGCACCTGGCAGCTGGCAAAGGTATCCGCCGCGCTGGCGATCGTGGGCGCGCCGCTGCTGTGGATGTTGAGGTTGCCGCTGTGCGGTCTGGCCAATACCCAGCAGGTCAACCAGGGCACCGAGGTATGCGGCGCGTTGTCGCGCGATTTCCAGCTGACCACGTTCCAGCTGCTGGGGGTCATCCTCTCCGTGGGCGGCCTCGTCGCCGCGGGCATCCTGTTCTATCTGTCGCTGCGCCAGTCATCGGCGCTGGGCGGCGGAATGCGCCCGCTGTTGATGCCGATAGCGTTCTCGGTCGCACTGTTCGGAGCCGTCCTGGTGGTCATCGGCGCGGCGCTGCCGGGCGCCGCCGTATTCGGAGCCCAGGTGACGGCCGAGATGCCGGCATTCGTCGCCCTGGTCCTGCTGTCCGTGCCCGCCTACTTCGTCCTGCGCGGGCGCGACCCCAGACGCTATGTGATCGGAGTGCTGGCCGCGGCAACCGCCTTCTTCGTCGCTTTCTATCCGAACATCGCCAGCCTGCCCGTGCCGACCCCCCTGTCGCAGATCCACCTGGGGCTGCTGCCGACGTGGAACTGGGGCTTCCAGTTCGGGGTCAACCTCGACGAACCGAACCGCAATCCGATCGACTGGGTCAGCGTCGGCCTGCTGACTCTGGCGGTAATCGGGCTGTGCATCGCCGCGATGTATGCCGTGCGCAACTGGCACGCGATCCGGACCACAGAAGAGGAGGCCGGTCCTCTGCCGGAGGCTGGCTAGCCCGCGTGCCTGAACGAGTCGATCGGAAACGGCTCGCGCGGCCCGTTGACCAGGGCCGGGTTGGTATGCGGTGGCAAGTGGCCCTGAGCAGCGGCCCGTCGGGCGACGAAGAGGTAGTACTCCTCGACCTTGGCGGTGATGTTGTCCCAGCCGAACTGGACGGCCCGCTGTCGCGCAGACTCGCTCATTCGATCGCGCATGTCAGCGTTGGATAGCAGCTGACCAATGGCGCTCGCCAGCCCGTTCACGTCGCGCGGCTGCACGAGCAGTCCCTGCTCGCCGCGGCGAACGACGCTCCGATAGCCGTGGATGTCGCTGCACACGATCGGCGTGCCCGACGCGAGAGCCTCCAGCAGCACGACTCCCATCGACTCCTGTCCCGTAGCCGGTGACACGTACACGTCCGCGGTCGCGAAGTAGCGGATCTTGTCGGCGTCGCTGATGCGGCCGAGCAATTCGACACCCGCCAAACGACGCGTGGCGATGTAGCGCCGTACCTCGCGCTCCTGGGGTCCAGTCCCGGCCAGCAGCAGCCGGCAGTCGTAGCCCTGCATGCGCAGCTGGCGGTAGGCCTTGAGCGCGTACATGACGCCCTTGCGCGGCTCGAAGCGGCCCAGGAAGAAGATGTTGAGGGTGCCGTCCCGGTAACGCGTGATGGGCCGGGCGTTCTCGAACCGGGCCAGGTCGACGCCGTTCGGAATGACCTTGTAGTCGCCCGGGAAGTAGCGATCGGCGAAGTGGCGCGCGGCCGCGCTGACCGCGATCCGGCCGTGCAGGCGGCGCGCGAAGCGGCCGAGCATGCGCTTGCCGAACTCAGCGGCCGTGCTCCAGCCGGCATACGCGTGGAACGTGGCGATGTTGATGCTCTGTGACTCGCGCAGCAGCACGAGCGACAGGAAGGGCACGAACGGCTCGTGGAAATGGAGAATGTCGAAGCGCTCGCGATCGAGCATGTCGCCCACGATCCGCGTGTAGCGCGGCGAGAAGGTCAGCGTGCCCACCGAGCCGTTGGTCGGCACCGAGAAGCCATAGCCGAGGCGGATGATGTCGCCTTCGCTCTGGCGCTGAGCGCCGTGGACGCTGCTGATGATGCGCACGTCGTGCCCGTGCGCCACGAGGTGCTCGTACAGGTCATGGACGTGGGCATTGACGCCACCGGGCAGGGGGTAGATATACGGGGTGACGAGGCCGATCTTCACTCGTGCGCGCCCTCCACTTCGAATCCCGTATCGTCGAGTCGAGCCGGGCGAGAACGACCGCCCGGGTAGCCCAGATCTCGTCCGGTACCGTCGCGCAGCAGCTTCCCGCGCACCTCGTCGCGCACCGCGAGGGCGTTCTTGCCCATCTGCCGGCGGAAGGTCGAGAACTGCGTCTTCCACTCGTGCTTTGAGCCCTCCCAGCCGGTTGTGCGCTCAAGGATCGCGCGACGCACGTCGTCGGCGCTATCGCCTTCAAAAGTGGTCTGCGCATGACCGACGTGCTCGGCTCGGTGGGCGTCGCTTGCTCCCAGAGCGGCGACGCCCACCTCGGCGATGAATGCCGGGGCGCGCGTCGCCCAGCGCATGCTCGCCGTGGTCGGATTGAAAGCCTCGATGCCGTCGGGGTGGAATATCGGGTCCTGTTCGTCCAGCAGGCGTCGGATCGAACGTGCGCTGGCGCACAACGGATAGGGCACCAACGGATGGGCGATGATCGCCAGGCCGCCCTGCTCGTGGATCCGGGCGACGGTGGACTTGAGCGATCCCCAGGGCCGGATCCGATCCTCGATGTACAAGCCGACAACGTGACCACCACGCGTCGTCACCTCCTCGCCCACCACGACCTGGAGGCGCATGTCGCGCGCGATGGCCATAGCGCGGGCGGCGTGCGCCGCATCCACGCGCTCGTGGTCGGTGATGGCGATTACGTCCAGGCCTGCCCTGTTCTGGGCGTAGTCGAGGATCTCTGCCACGCTCGAGACGCCGTCCGAGGCCAGCGTGTGGATGTGCAGGTCGGCGCGGCCCATCAGGACTCGACTCCTTCGTCCCAGATGGGAAAGAACAGCGTCCACCACTGCTCCGGGGCGTCGGCCACGATCCGTTCGAATGCGGCAACCTGGGCGTCCATGAACGCGGCCAGGCGCTCGCGCGGCGTCCCGTCGCTCGGCAGCTCCAGCCGTTCTATGCGAGTGCGGTACTGGGCGCCGGCGCGGCGGGTCGCAACGACCCAGGCCGGGGCACCTGTTTCGAGGGCGAGCACGGCCGGGCCTGCAGGCAGACGCGCCTGGGCCCCGAAGAACTCGACCCGCGCCCCGCTGCCGCTCAGCGCTCGATCCGCGACGAGCGCCACGGCCTCGTTGCGCGCCAGTGCGGCGCGGACCTTGGCCGCTGCACCCCTGAGTGGCACCACCGTCAGGCCAGTGCTGCCGCGCGACCGCTCGAAGTAGCCCTGGATATCCGGATCGGACACGGTCTCCATGGGCGCAATGATGGGCACGCCGCGCGAAATCGCCCACATGGCCGGGATCTCGACGGCGCCGAAATGCAGGCCGACGACGATTGTCGGCCCGGTTCGCCCTTCGGGAAACGCCTCGGCCGCGATGGCAGGGTCGTCGGGGACGACGCGTGCCAGCTGGTCGGCCGTGGCGTAGCGTCGGACCGTGGCACCCTCAAGGTAGCTCGTGACGTAATGACCGAAGGCGGCGCGAGTCAGGCGGTCCAGGGCCCTGGCGTCTCGCGCGGCGGCGGCGACTTCGGGCGTCGCCAGGTCGTGGGCCGCGAGATATGAGCAGACTCGTTCCAGGTTGGTGCGCACGAGCCGCCGCCGCGCCGGCCTCGCCCGATACAGAGCGCCACCGAGCATCCACGCGACTCGGGCCAGCGGCCTCTCCGGCAGGCGTGTCAGAACAGCAGAGAGGGTGTACAGGCCGCGCGCGACCAGGCGGCCGCGGATGGAACCGCCGCGCGGGCAATTCTTGGCTCCCGACGAGCCACGGGTCTCGGCATCCGCCATCGTCGTCACGCGGCCGCAGCGGCCGTCGCGCGCTCGGCCAGTGCTTCCTTCTCGGCCCGCGATTCGGGCCAGATGGGCTTGAACGTGTACCACTGGTCGGGCGCGACGGCGATCATCTCCTGCAGGGCGTCGGCGATCTGCTGCGTGGCGCGCTGCAGCTCCGCGGCGCTCGAATCCGCCACCTCGATCGGCTGGTAATGGCGTGCCTCATATTTTCCGTCCTCGAGACGGCGACAGACGACCGGCACAATCGCGGCCCCGGTCCGTGCCGCGAGCATCGCGGGGCCGGCCGGCAACGTCGTCCACTCGCCGAATAGCCGGACCGGGATGCCATCGGCCCGGTAGCCCCAGTCGACGACCAGGCCCAGGATGGCCGGCTCGCGCAGCGCGCTGAAGACCTTGCGCAGGTTGCGCCACGGAATGACCTCGACTCCCCACCGTCGGCGCTGCGCGTTCATGTCCTCGAACAGCTCCGGGTATGCCGAGTCGTCGGCCACGCCGTACGTCGGCAGCCCGCGCAGAGCGAATGCTCCCGCCAGCAGGTCTATCGAGCCGATGTGACCCGAGACGGCGATCAGGCCGCGCCCCTCGGAGCGAAGCTGCTCGAAGAGAGCGATGAATGAGTCCGCGCTCATATCGCCGTCGACATGCGCCAGCAGGCGCAAGGGCTCGTCGGCCGCCAGGTGCGGCAGGCGCATGAGCTCCAGGATGAAGCGGGCATACGTGGCGTAGATGCGGCGCGCCAGCTTGTGCACGCGCCGATCGGACGGGGGCAGGCCAAGCAGGTGCGATGCATTGGACACGATGATCCGCCGCTTGGCTGGCCAGACGTAGTAGCTGCCGACGAACATCGCCCTGGCCACGGGCAGGCTGACCCCGCTCGGGATGCGCGCGATCATGGCAGACGTGACCCGATAGCCGCGTACGGCGGAGCGCTCACGCGTCCGCCGTACGGCACGGCCGACACGACTGGCGGCCTCGTCCTTGCGATGCGGCGCGTACTTGACGCCGCTTGGTTTTTGGTTCAGCAGGGGGAACCTCGTTTCAGGCGACGCCTGCCTTGGCCGGCTTACCGCTCCTGGCGGTCGACCCGGCTCCATGGGTGCCAAGGCGGCGTCGTTTGGGGGCCGGCGCCTTTTCGGTACCGACGAGCGTCTCGTTGTCCTCGCCGCGGATGAACGCCTCGACGCGGTTGAACGCGATGTCGTCATGGATCTGGCGCGGCGGGCTCTTCATGAAGTAAGAGCTTGGCGCGACCAGGGTGCCCTTGAGTCCGCGGTCGAGTCCGAGCTTGAGACAGCGGATCGCATCGGTGATGACGCCCGCGCTGTTAGGCGAGTCCCAGACCTCGAGCTTCAACTCGGCATTGAGCGGCACGTCACCGTACGTGGTGCCCTCCATGCGGATGTAGCACCACTTGCGATCAAGCAGCCACGGCACGTGATCGGAGGGGCCGACGTGGATGTCGTCCGTATCGAGCTCGTAGTCAAGCATGCTCGTGACGGCGTTCGTCTTGCTGATCTTCTTCGACTCGAGGCGCTCGCGCTCGAGCATATTGAGGAAGTCGGTGTTGCCGCCGAAGTTGAGCTGGTAGGTGCGATCGAGGCGCACGCCGCGATCCATGAACAGGCGCGTCAGCACCCGGTGCGTGATCGTGGCGCCCACCTGGCTCTTGATGTCGTCGCCGATTATCGGCAGGCCTTCCTCGGCGAAACGGCGCTGCCAGTACGGCTCACGGCCGATGAACACGGGGATGGCGTTGACGAAGGCGACGCCGGCCTTGAGCGCCTGCTCGACGTACCACTTGGTGGCTTCCTCGCTGCCGACGGGCAGGTACGAGACCATCACGTCGACCTGGCGATCCTTGAGGATCTTGACGACGTCGACCGTGGGTCCGGGCGCCTTCTCGATGATCTGGGACAGGTACTTGCCCAGGCCGTCATGGGTCATTCCGCGCTGGACCTCGACGCCGAGGTTCTGAACCTGCTGGAAGACGTAAGTGTTGTTGGGCTTCGTGTAGATCGCCTCTGACAGGTCCTTGCCGACCTTGTTCTTGTCGATATCGAAGGCGGCCACGAACTCGATGTCGCGGATGTGGTAGCCACCCAGGTTGACGTGCATCAAACCCGGAACGAACTCGTCATCCTTCGCGTTCTCGTAGTAGTAGCGGCCCTGGACGAGGCTGCTCGCGCAGTTGCCCACGCCGACGATAGCGACGCGGATCTTGCCGTCCTTGCGCTTGGGACCGCGCCCGTTGCCGTTCGCGTGGGCCTTGCCGTTCTCCTTGGCCATTGCTGTTTCTGAACCTCCTAGTTGGTTGACTGTGATTGGCGGTAGACGAAGAGGATTCGTTGGACGGTGGTGACGGTGGCGAGGATCGCGATCAGCGCGAGGGCGCCAACCAGCGCCCAGGTGTTGCCGGGCGGCGGGCAGTAAGACGCGCAGCTGGGAATGGGACCAGGCGGCAGCACGCCGGCCGCCAGCAGGCCGAGAACGAGGATGACCGAGCGCACCTCTCGTGGCGCAAGGCCGACGTTGGCCATGCCCCTGCCCGAGCTGAAACCCAGGCTCTCCGACTTGGCGCGCGTGTAGCTGACCATGAAGGCGGCGGCCATCGCGGTGGCGGCGAGGATGGTGCCATTAAGCTCGTTGATGCCGATGAAGCCGACGACGAGCCCGACGTAGACGACTGCCTCGCCCGCGCGGTCGAAGGTAGAGTCCATGAACGCCCCGAACCTGCTCGATTTGCCGGTAGCGCGCGCGAGCGCACCGTCGAACATGTCGAACGCGGCACCGAAGCCGACCACGAGCCCGGCGGCGATCCAGAGCTGGGTGGCCGCCAGCCACGCGCCGACTATGGCAATGCCAAAACCGATCAGCGTGAGCATGTTCGGCGTCAGATGAGTGCGCACGAAAACGGCTGCCACCGGGCCTTCGATCCGGGCCCGCCATGCCTGGCGGAATGTCGCGCCGCTCACGACGCCAAACCGAGCAGCTTGCCCTCACGTGCGCGGAAGTGGGTGAGGACGTCGCGGCTGAGGGTGCAGATCACCTCGCGGCCTACCCGGCGCGTATGGACCACGCCGGCCGACTTGAGGCGATGGAGATGGAAGGAGACGAGCGGCTGCGACAGGTCGACGGCGCTGGTGAGCTCGTTGACCGTTGCCGGCCCCTGGGCCAGGCGCTGCAGCAAGCGGAGCCTCGTGGGATCCGAGAGTGCCTTGTGATATGCCGCCACGGCGCGCAGCTCCTCTGGCGGCGCCGCTAGCGCGGTGATCGTCGATCGGATGTGGGCGGGAGAGGGCACGCTCGTCCTTTGCGGGTTGCCGCCGCGCTGGGGCAGCGGCGGCGAATACATAAAGCAGTATTGATATTAGGCACGCTCCAGTGAACGTGTCAAGACCTGTGCGTGCGCCGGTCACACCGCCTGCGGCGGCCTCCGGGCGATACTCATCCCATGAGCGACCGACCGGTCATGCCCAAGTCGCTGCTTCTGTTCGCCATGGACCACGGCATTGATGCGCTGCGCGCCTCGGACGCGCCGCTGATCCCCTTCGTCGCGATTGAGGAAGACGGTGTGTCACGGCTCCACACCTTCGAGGGCGACAATCTCGCGGAGAGCATCGCCGGCGCTACGCGCTACGTCAGGACCGAGTGCCGCGGCGAGCGCGTGGTGCTCGTGTACGACGGCTCGTTGGCAGTCGGGGATGACCGACTTGAGGCGATCTACGCTGAATCGGTCGAGATCGACGGCCGCGTGACCGTCGTGGCTCAGCGCTACAAGCGACGACGGTTCGCGCGCCGCTTTCAAGTCATCGGCAATCCCGTGGAGCTGGCGGTCAAGGGCGTTCTTTGATGTCGCACGGTGCGCGGCTGATCGTGCTCGCAGCGCTCGGTCTCGGCGTGTTCCTGGTCGGCGTCGAGCTGATGGTCACGGCCGTGGCACTTCCCCAGATCCTTGATTCGCTGACTGACTGGACGCAGCTGCGCCACGCGTCGTGGATCGTCAACGGCTACCTGGTGGCCTATGTCGCGGTGATGCCGCTGGCCGGGCGTGCCGCCGACCGCTACAACCTCGCCACTCTTTACGGCCTCAGCCTGGCCACGTTCGCCATCGGCTCGCTGGCCGCCGGAACGGCCCAGAGCCTTGACGCGCTGATCGCCGCGCGCATCGTGCAGGGCGCGGGCGCAGGCGCGATCTTTCCGCTCGCCACGGCCTCCGCGGGGCACCTCTTCGAGGGGCCCGCCCGCGCCCGCGCAGTCGGCCTCGTCGGCGGGCTGAACTTCCTGGGCATGGCCTGCGGGCCGTTCATTGGTGCCGCGATCCTGCAGGTATTCGTGCTCAATGGCGGCGCGCTGACGACGCCCAGCTGGCGTTGGGTCTTCTACCTGGGGGCGCCGTTCGCCCTGCTCGCGGCCATCTACACGTGGGCGACCGCGCGTGGCTGGCCGAAGCCGACGGGACGGGGCTCGCTCGATCTCGTCGGTGGCGTGCTGTTCACCGTCGGAGTAGCCGGTGGGTTGATCGCGATCACGAGCCTGGGCAGCGCGGACAACCTGGTCCCGATTGCGCTTGCGGGCGTCAGCGTCGCCGCCCTCGTCGCCGCGCTGCTCTGGTTCCGGCGCAGGCCCGATCCCTTCCTTGACCTGGCGTACTTCCGCGACCGGACCTTCTCGGGCGCCGTCTCGATGGCGCTGTTGACCGGCTATGCATTCGCGACCGCAATCATCGGCGCAGCGGTCTTCATCGACCGGGTGCGCTACGCGGGTCCTTCGGAGCAGCAGCTCGCGCTCGGGTCGTTGGCCGGAGCGATGGCCATCGGCGCGCTCGCGTCGGGCTACCTCGTTCGACCCTTCGGTGTCAGGCTGCCGAGCGTGGCGGGCCTCGTCGCCGAAATAGCCGGACTGCTCATCGTTGCCGCGTCGGGTCCGGACTCCCCCCTCGTGGTGCTGTGCGCCGGTCTCGCCCTTTTCGGGCTCGGCTTCGGGATCACAGTTACGGCCCGAACGACAGGCGCCCTGGAGGCGCTGGGTCGGCGTGCCTTTGGCGTGGGCAGCGCGGCGCTTACCGTGGCGCGAATGCTGGGCATGGCCGTCGGCGTCAGCGTGCTGACCGTCCTGGGCAGCAACCGGATCGAGGCCCTGTCCGTGGTCCTGACCGATCAGGCGGCTCGGGACGCCGTTCTACCGCCGGCTTTGCAGGGCCGGCCGCTGGAGGACTATCTGGTCGTCGACGCTCTCGAGCGTTGGGCTGCGCAGCAGGCCGACCAGATACTGAGCGTCCTGTTCGTTGTCGCAGCCATCGTGACGGCGGTCGCGATTGTGCCTACGCTCGCGATGAACAATCGCCCGGGCACGATGTCCAGGGATCCACAAGAAGGGGACGATGAGCACGTCGTCAACGCGGTCGAGGAAGCGTCGCGGGCAGGCCTCGCGATCTGAGCGTTCCGGCAAGCCTCAGACACGGGGTCTCGATCACAGCGCCCATGCCGAAGGGGCGCCCGGCCCCGGCGATACAGGCCAATGCTTCTGGGCGACTGCGCGGGGCGCGGACGAGGTCGTCCGCGAGCTGTCGTCCGTCGCCGAAGTTCGCGCTGCACTGGCAAACGCGGACGACCGCGTGTGGATCGATCTCCTCTCACCCGATCACGACGAGCTTGCTGAGCTGAGCGAGGTGCTGGGGCTGCATCCGCTGGTCATCGAGGACATCCTCGAGAGCAATCAGCGAGCGAAGATCGAGAGCTACGGCGAAGCCCTGCACATTGTCATGTTCGCGCTGTCGTACGAGGGCGAGATCGTGGCTCACGAGATCGACATCGTGTTAGGCGAGCGCTACCTGCTCACGTCACACGACAACGACATCGACCCGCGCGGCGCCCCGTTCATGAAGCACGCCCAGGCTTTCCACCTGGCCGGTGGCCCCGACTATGTCCTGTGGGCCATCGCCGACTGGATCGTCGACGGCTACTTCCCCGTCTTCGACAAGCTCGGCGACGAGATCGACGACCTGGAGGCAGACGTGATGCGTGCGCCCAACTCGTGGATCGTGGAGCGCCTGTTCCAGGTCCGCCGTGACCTGCTCCTGATACGTCATGCCGTGAGCCCGCAGCGCGAGGTCTTCAACCAGCTCACGAACCGCGATTCGCAGCTCATCAAGCCCGATCGCATCGTCTACTACCGCGATGTCTACGATCACCTGATCCGCCTCACGGACGAGCTGGACAGCTATCGCGAGCTTGTCAGCACGACGCTCGATATCTACCTGTCGCAGGTCAACAACAACCTGTCCGAGATCATGAAGCGCCTGACCGGGGTCACGGTCGTGCTGGCCACGATCGCCGCGATCAGCGGCATCTTCGGCATGAGCGAAGCAGGCAACGTCTTCCAGTTCCATGAGGCCAGCGGCTTCTGGATCGTGACTGCCACGGCCGTCGTGATCGCCCTCGTCGTCTATTTCTACTTCCGTCGCCGGAGCTGGATCTAGCCGACTCCGGCCACCGGCCATGTTGGGCAAGCCGTAGTACATTCCTTCGCAATGCGCCTCCCCGAAGTGCTCGGTGTGATCGGCGCGCTGGTCGTCGGAGCCGTTCTCGCGGTTTTCTTGCTCACCTCAGCGCTGGGCGAGCAGCCAGCGTTGTCGTCGCCCGCCCCGCCGACTCTGCCGCTGCTACCCACGTTTGCGGCCCCCAGTGCGCCCCCGAGCCAGCCACCGCCGTCCGGCCCGCTCGAGTCGCAGACACCGGAGGTTGGCCTCCAGCTCGGCCAGCAGGCACCACCGCTGGAGGTCACGCTGCTCGACGGCAGCATCATGAACACCGAAGACTTTCGCGGCACGCCGATGTGGATCAACTTCATGGCAACGTGGTGCCCCCAGTGTCGCGACGAGCTGCCCATGATGGAGGATTACGCGACCCAGCTCGGAGACCAGATGAACATCCTGGTCGTGGATGTCGGCGAGAGCCGTCAGGACGTCAAGGCATTCATGAAGTCGCTCGATTTCAGCCTCCCCGTCGGGGTCGACGACGACGGCTCTGTCCAGCGCAGCTGGGGCGCGTACGCGCTGCCCGTCCACTACTGGCTGGATGCGGACGGGATCGTGACCGACATCGTCTACGGTGGCGCGCCGCCGGAGATCTTCATCCAGGCCATCACCGACGTCGTGCCCGACTTCTCGGCAGAGGCGCCGACGCCCAAACCGAGCCTCCCGCTGACGTTGCCTACGGACGCTCCCGCGCCGGACGGGACGGCATCTCCAGCCGCGCAATGAACCCGCCCGTGAGCGTGCGGGCGGCAGTCGATGCCGTCGCCGCCCACATCGCGCGACGGCCGCTCCTCATCGTCAGTGACTTCGACGGCACGCTGAGCAAGATCGTCGACGACCCGTGGGGCGCCGAGATGATCCCACTCGGCAGACACGCTCTGCGCGCCCTCGCCGGCCTGCCCGACGTCCATGTCGCGGTTCTCAGCGGGCGCACGGCCGCTGACGTGGCTGCGCGGGTGCGCGTCGGAGGGGTGACCTATCTGGGCAACCACGGCATGGAGCGCGGCTACCTACCGCGAGGAGCTCGGCCCGAGCGCCTGACGGCCAGCGTCGATGAGGCATCACACGAGGCAATACACGTTGCCGAGCGGCTCGCGGACCAGGTGCCGCGGGTGGTCGACGAGCCGTGGCTGATAGCCGAGCGCAAGCCACCCGCGGTCGCCTTTCACTATCGGACCGCGCCAGACCGCAGCGAGGCCGCCACCAGGGTTCGCGCGGCTGTCGACGCGCTCGATCCCGAAAATGTCCTGGAGCGCTTTCCTGGACGGCGTGTGCTCGAGCTGCGCCCGCCCGGCGCGGTGGCCAAGGATGGCGCGCTGTCGACGCTCGTCGCCGAGCTGCGGCCGAAGAGCGTCATCATGCTCGGCGACGACGTGAGCGACGCGATGGCGTTTCGCGCCCTGCGCGCCCTGCGGGCCAGGGGCGTGACCGATGGCGCCGCCGTTGCCGTCCAGGCTCGTTCCGAGGTCCCGCCTGAGGTTCTGGCGTCAGCCGACGTGGTCCTCGCCTCGCCCGCCGATGCGACCCGCTTCCTGTCCTCGCTCTACCGCCGGCTGGCTGCGTGATGCTCGCCGTATCGATTCGCCCGGTAGAGGCGTCGGACGTCGGGGTCTTCTACGAGCACCAGGCAGATGCCGGCGCGTCTGCGATGGCGGCCTTTCCGTCCCGCGATCGCGCCGCACATCATGCCCACTGGCAGCGAATCATGAATGCCGGAAACGGGCTCATGCGCACGGTCGTCGTTGACGGCACGGTCGCTGGCAACGTCGTCGCGTGGCACGACGACACCGAGGACCGTTGGCTGATCGGCTACTGGATCGGACGCGAGTTCTGGGGCCGCGGCGTGGCTACCGAAGCTCTACGCCTGTTCCTCGCCCGGTCAGACGTGCGACCGTTCTACGCACATGTCGCCGAAGCCAACCGTGGATCCCAGCGCGTCCTGGAGAAGAACGGCTTCGTCCGCGTCGCGGGCGAGACAGAGCTCGGCGGCGATGGCATAGTCGAGCTGCTCTACGTGCTCGCCTAGTCGCGCAGCGTCGGCTCGAACGTGCGTACCTTGTCGCGCAGCGCACGAGAGGGCGGGCGTCCACCGGTTGCTACTGCCGACAGGTCACGCAGCTGGCGCGTCAACCACCAGGCCAGGTCTTCCTGGCGCACCGACGCGCGCAGCCGGCGCAATCTGTGGGTCCGCTCGTCAGCCGACATCTCGAGACCGGCTTCGAGCATGTCGCTCGTGCCGGCCACGTCGGCCGCGGCGACCATCAGCGCGTCCGCGGCAAGCTGCTCAGCGGCACCGGCCGTCTCGGACAGCACGATCGCGGCATGGCCCACGATTGCCGCTTCCTTGGCCACCAGGTTCATGCCGTCGACGACTGGATTGACGAGGACCACGTCGGCCAGTGACAGGGCCGCGATGGCCAGCGCGTATTCCGAGCCGTCGAGCAGCCAGATGGGCGCCTGGTCGGGATCCGACAGACCGTTGACTCGTGCTACCACCTCGCGTACGGCCGCCGCGTAACGCGCGTACTCGGGCACGTTCTCGCGCGAGATCGACTGGATGGCCAGGAAGCGCACCTTTTTGCGCAGCTCAGGACGGCGCTTGAGGAGCGCCTCGAAAGCGAGGAAGCCGCGCAACACGTTCTTGGAAGGCTCGAGGCGGTCGACGCGGACGATGAGCTGTGGCCGCTCCGCTCGTTCGAGCCGGCTGGCAAGCTCCCTTCGCCTGCGCTCGACCTCCGGCCCGCGCGCGAACTCCGTGAGCGAGTCGGGGTCGATCGATATCGGGTATGCCCTCACCCAGATCGTTCGCCCTCTCCAGCGCACGTGCCGCCCGGCAGGATCGACGCGCGCATCGCGCACGAAGGCGTCCACTGTCTCGAGGAAGTTGCGCGCATACCGGTCGGTCTGCAGGCCGCAGATGTCGTTGGCCAGAAGGCCCTCGCAGATAGCCCGGCGCAGCGGCTGTGGCAGGACCAGCCACGAGTCGACCGAGGGCCACGGAATGTGGTTGAAGTGGAGCAGCAACGCCTCCGGCCGCTTCTCACGGATGAAGCTTGCGGCGAGATACAGGTGGTAGTCCTGGAGCATGACCACCGGTCTGCGGTCGTTGCGCGTCTCGTCGAGGATCGACTCGGCGAATGCGAGGTTGACCGCCCGGTAGCCGTCCTGCCAGGCCTTGACGAGGCCCTCGTCGACGATCGGCTCGTAGGGCAGCGTGTACAGCTGGTGCTGCATGAACCACAGGAATGGGTTGGAGACGACGCCGTAGTGTCCCTTCCAGGCATCAGCCGGCACGCCACGCATCACCAGGCGCAGGTCCTGGCCGGGAAGCTGCTCCGAGATGCGCGCCGAGACCTCCCTGCGCTTGGCCCCGAACGGACCGCGCAGCAGCTGCGCGACCTCGCGATCGGCCTGGTCCATCGCGGCGCTGACCCACGTGACCGGCGCAAGCCGACCGACCTCTGCCAGGGCCGTCACCAGGCCGCCTGAGCCACGCCGCGCATGCCACGCGCCCGACGACCGGCTGTGCCGGAACGTCAGCGGGCCGCGATTGGAGGCTACGACGAGACGCTGGCCGTCCTCGAGCAGCGTTCCCAGGTAGTCGCTCAGACGGTTGGGGCGTTCGCTTGTCCGGCCGTCGGCGACGGCCGCTGGATGCTGGCCTGTGTCTCCCGTCACGTCGCCCTAGAGCAGCGCACGCGCGGCCTGCTCGGCGAGGGCGATGACGGCGATCGTCACGGGCGGAATCAGGCCGATCGCGATCGTGGCTGTGGCAGAGATGCCGAGGCCCGTCGAGCTCTGGGTGCCGACGGTGACCGGGGGCGCGTTCTCGGCCGGATCACGCATGTACATGTAGACCGCCACGCGCAGGTAGTAGAAGGCGGCAATTGCCGCGTTGAGCACGACCAGCACGGCGAGCACCGTCAGCCATCCGCCGACCTGCAGCGCGGCCTCGATGACGTACCACTTCGCCCAGAACCCCGCGAGCGGCGGGATGCCGGTGAGCGAGAGCAGGAAGAGCAGCATCAGCGCCGATAACAACGGCGCGCGCCGGCCAAGCCCGGCGAAGGTGGATATCTGGCTGGTGACACCCGGCCGGCGCTGGAGCGCGGCGACCACCGCGAATGCGCCAAGGTTCATGAACGCGTACGCGACGCTGTAGAAAAGGACGGCCTGCAGGCCGGCCTCCTCAGCCGCAGAGCCGGCCGGCGCGGCGCCGTACGCGGCCAGCCCGACAAGGATGTAGCCGGTGTGCGCAATCGAGCTGTACGCGAGCATGCGCTTGATGTTGTCCTGGGTCAGGGCAACCAGGTTGCCGACGGTCATCGTTACGGCCGCCAGGATGACGATGATCGGCGTCCAGTCGGCTTTGAGCGGCCCGAGCGCCTCGACGAAAAGGCGCAGGATCAGCGCAAACGCGGCAACCTTTGGCCCCACCGAGAGATAGCCCGTGACGGGCGTTGGCGAGCCCTGGTACGCGTCAGGCGTCCAGTAGTGGAATGGAACGGCCGCGATCTTGAACGCTGCTCCGGTCGTCAGCAGCGCGAGGCCCATCAACAGCCCGGGCGCGAGTGAGAGCAGCCCGGACGAGCCGATGCTCACGGAGATCGAATCGGCGACCTCGTGGATACCGGTCGTGCCGGTGTAGCCGAAGGTGAGCACGAGACCGAACAGGAAGATCGCGCTCGAGAACGAGCCGAGCAGGAAGTACTTGATCGCGCCCTCGGTCGACAGTCCGTCGCGCTTGGCGTATCCGGCAAGCATGTAGCCGGGCAGGACGAGCAGCTCGAGTGCCAGGAAAAGGAGCAGCAGGTCGCGCGCGCCGCCGATGAGCATTCCACCGGCGATCGCGAACAGGAGCATGGTCGAGAACTCGGCCGCGGGCAGTCCTCGCGGGCGGAGGTAATCCGGCCCGGCCAGGAGCGTCAGCAGCGCGATCGACAGGAAGAGCAGGTCGAGCAGTGACGTCAGGCTGTCGCGCACATACGCGCCGCCGAAGACCTCGGTCGCGCCCGACAGCAGGCCGACGTGGCTGTCGCCGAACTGGAACGGACCGATGATCGCGACCAGGGCCATGAGCACCACGACTCCGACCGAGGCGACCCATGTGATGCGCCGGTCGTTGCCCGGCCAGGCAAGATCGACTGCCACAAGGAGCATCGCCAGCAAGACGACACCGACGACCGGCAGCAAGGCGAGGATCGTGTTTGTGTCGAAGCTGATCATCAGGCTGTGATCCTGATCACGGCAATCCTGCGGCAAGGCGGACGGCAGGCGAGACCTGCGACAGGAACTCCGTCACCGGTGCCTGGAACAGCCCCAGGAGCAGGCCGGGGAAGATGCCGAAGCCGATGGTCAGCACGACCAGCGGCGCAAGGGTCGCGACCTCGACGCGGTTCATGTCCGTCAGGTGGTGGCCGATGCCCTTCAGGAAGTCGGACATGTCGCCGAAGATGACGCGCTGGTACATCCACAGCAGGTAGGCCGCGCCGAGCATCATGGCCAGGGCAGCGACCGCCGCCACTGCGGGCCAGAAGTCGAAGGCGCCGACGATTACAAGGAACTCCGCGACGAAGCCGGCCAGGCCGGGCAGGCCGAGGCTGGCCAGCACGAAGAAGCCGAAGATCGCGGCGTAGACCGGCACGGCGCCCGCAAGGCCGCCCATCTTGGCGATAGTCCGGTCGTGGGTCCGCTCGTAGATGACGCCGACGCACAGGAAGAGGGCGCCGGTGATTATCCCGTGAGCAATCATCTGGAGCACTGAGCCTTGCAGCCCCTGCTCGGTGAAGACGAAGATGCCGAGTGTCACGAAGCCCATGTGGCTGACCGAGCTGTACGCGACGAGCTTCTTCAGGTCAGGCTGAACCAGGGCCACGATCGCGCCGTAGACGATGCCGATCAGCGACAGCGTGATGACCAGCGGCGCCCATTGCACGGCGGCGTCGGGAAAGAGCGGCACAGCAAAGCGCAGCAGGCCGTAGCCGCCCAGCTTGAGCAGGACTCCAGCCAGGATGACCGAGCCGGCAGTGGGGGCCTCGACGTGCGCGTCGGGCAGCCAGGTGTGGAACGGGAACATGGGCACCTTGATCGCGAAAGCGAGGAAGAAGCCGGCGAAGGCGAAGAACTGGAGCGTCGAATCGAAGCCGAAGGCACGCAGGGCCTCGTAGTCGAACGCGCCGTTCCACGAGCCAGTGGCCACCTGGAACGAGTACGCCGTGGCCAGGATCGCGACGAGCATCAGGAGCGATCCGACGAGCGTGTAGACGACGAACTTGAGCGTCGCGTAGATGCGGTTCGCGCCGCCCCAGATGCCGATGATCAGGTACATCGGGATGAGCACGATCTCGAAGAAGACGTAGAACAGGAACATGTCGAGCGCCAGGAACGCGCCGATCATGCCGACCTCGAGGATGAGGAAGGAGATCATGTACCCCTTCACCCGCGTCTGGATGGGCCCGAAGCTGGCCAGGATGCTGATCGCGGTCAGGGTCGTGGTCAGCACCACGAGGGCGAGCGAGATGCCGTCTATTCCGAGCTTGTACTGGATGCCGAACGCAGGCACCCAGGGAGCCTGCTCGCGGAACTGGAAGCCTGGCGCGTTGACGTCGAAGCCGGCCACGATCAGCAGCGACACGATCCACGCCACGCCGGCCGTGGCCAAAGCCGCCCAGCGGATGGCGCGCAGCCTGTCCGACGGGATGAAGGCGATCACGATCGCGCCGATGAGCGGGACGAACGTCACCAGCGACAGGAGCGGCAGGTTCTGCAAGTCGTGGATCACTTGATCACGAACAGGTACGTGACGGCGATAAGGAGCAGGCCCGCCGCGATGCCCAGTGCGTAGTTCTGGACGCGTCCGGTCTGGATCTGGCGGATGCCGCGTCCCGCTTCGTTGGTCAGGTCGCCGATCCCGTTGACGGTGCCGTCGATGACGCGGACGTCGAACCACCACAGCGCACGCGCGAACCGGCCGCCGATGCGCACGAAAATCAGGTCATTGAGGTCGTCGAACCACCATTTTGCTACCGATGCCCTGTACAGCGGACGCAGGCGCTCCGTCCATCGCTCGACCTTCGAGCGCTTCTCCTTTGCCCCGAAGAAGCCGAAGAACCAGATCCCGACCGCCACACCGAGGGCGGCCGCACCGGCGCCGATCATGATCAGCGTGCCGTCGATGCCCGCAAGCTGGAAATTCGACTCGCTGATGCCGAGGGTGTGGGTAGCGCCGGCAAAGACTGGATCGAGCCACTGATTGATCTGGCCGCTGCCCGGCGGCAGGCCGAGAGCCATGCCCAGGAATATCGACGGGATGGCAAGCAGGATGAGCGGCAGGGTCATCGTCCACGGCGACTCGTGAATTTTCGGCTCGACCTGCGGATCGACGTGACTCTCCCCGTAGAACGTCTTGCCCATCAGCCTGAACATGTAGAGGCCGGTCATCACCGCGACCACGACCCCGATCGCCCAGACCACCAGGAAGCCGTTCTTGAAGGCCGAGCCGATGATTTCGTCCTTGCTGAAGAAGCCAGCCAGGGGCGGGATACCCGCAAGAGCGATCGCCCCGATCAGCATCGTCCAATGGGTGATGGGGATCTTCTTCCACAAGGCGCCCATCTTGTTCATGTCCTGCTCTTCGTGGACGGCGTGGATGACCGAGCCTGAGCCGAGGAAGAGCAGGCCCTTGAAGAAGCCATGGGTCATGAGGTGGAAGATGGCGGCCGCAAAGGCGCCAACACCGAGGCCCGCGAACATGTAGCCGAGCTGGCTCAAGGTCGAGTAGGCGAGAACCCTCTTGATGTCGCGCTGCGTGAATGCAATCGATGCGGCCAGGATGGCCGTGAAGATTCCGATCGACGCGACGATGACCATCGCCTCCGGCGACTGCGCAAAGATTGGGTTGGCGCGGGCGATGAAGTACACGCCTGCGTTGACCATCGTTGCGGCGTGAATGAGGGCACTGACCGGAGTGGGACCTTCCATCGCGTCGGGCAGCCACACGTGAAGCGGGAACTGGGCGCTCTTGCCCACGGCGCCGCAGAACAGCAGCAGCGCTATACCGGCCATCATCCAGGGCTGGATGATGCCGCCCTGGAGTGCCTGGGGAAGGAGTTGGAACACTCCCGGCCCAGCATCAGTTGTCGTGAAGTTGAACGTTCCGACAGTCGTCCATACCGCGGCTATGCCCAGAGCGAAGCCGAAGTCACCGACTCGGTTGACGAGGAACGCCTTCTTCGCGGCAAGCGCTGCGGTCCGCCGGTTGTACCAGAAGCCGATGAGCAGGTAGCTCGACAGGCCGACCAGCTCCCAGGCCCCGAACAGGAGCACGAAGTTGTCGGCCAGCACGAGCAGCAACATGCTGAACATGAACAGGTTGAGATAGGCGAAGAAGCGCCATCTGCCGGCGTCGTGGGCCATGTAGCCGATCGAATAGACGTGGACGAGCATGCCGATCGTCGTGACGACGATCAGCAGGACAGCGGTCAGGTTGTCGACCGCGAGGTTGAAGAAGACCTCGAAAGCGCCGGCAGGGATCCACGTATAGAGCGTGAAATGGAGGCCGTGCTCGCCGTACGCGCCGACCCACAACGTCTGGTAGACGATGTACATCGCGATCAGCCAGGTGACGATGATCACCGGCACCGCGATGATCCAGGCGCGCGTGTGGAGCCGGCGTCCGACGAGCGCCGATAGCCCGAATCCTGCCAACGGCAGGAAGAGCATCAGCGTGATGAGCATCTCGTCGGTGGTCATGCCAGCCTCGCCGTCGGCCTAATCGCGCATGCTGGCGTACTCGTCGACCAGCGGCGTGCGGCGGTTGCGATAGATGGCGATGACGATGGCCAGGCCGACGGTCGCTTCGGCCGCGGCAACGGCCATGACGAGCAACGCGATCAGCGACGCGTGCACCTGGAGCGACGGCGTGAAGGCACCGAACGCGATCGCGGCCAGGTTGACCGCGTTGAGCATCAGCTCGATCGACATGAGCATGGCGATCGCGTTGCGCCGAGCAAGGAAGCCGAAGACGCCGATGCCGAACAGCAGGCCGGACAGGATCAGGTAGGCGTCGAGTGAGTGGCTCATGCGTTCTCCGTCGCCGTGGAAGCAGACGCCTGTGCGCCTGAAGTCGCGGTTGCGGTGCTGTCGATCGGTGAGCGCAGCCTCTCCAGCGTCGCCGTCTCACGCTCGCCCGGGTCGAGTGACGTCTCGCGCTTGGCGAGGAAGACGCCGCCGATCACCGCAGCGGTAAGCAGCACCGCCACGATCTGCAGGGCGAAGATGTAGAGCGAGTCCTGGAAAAGCAGGATGGCGACGGCGCTCGTCGATGACACCAGCCGGACGCTGCCTGCAAGCGGCCACTGCGTGTTCATGACCGCGAGGAGGAAGAGGAAGACGAAGCCAATCGCGGCGAGTGCCCCGGCCCAGGCCTGGTGGTGGAAGACCAGGTCCGTCGGGCCGCTCTTGGTCTGCGTGAGCATGATCGCGAACAGGATCAGGACGCTGATCGCACCTATGTACACGAGCACCTGTGTGGCGGCCACGATCACGGCCCCGGCCAGGACGTATATCCCGGCAAGCGCGGCGAAGCAGGCCATCATCGCCAGTCCGGAACGGACGATGTTGCGGCCGAGGACGACGAACAGCGCCGAGCCGAGCAGGATCCCGGACAGGATCAGGAAGAGCAGGTCATCCCACGGCCAGTCGAGAAACGGGATGGTCGGCGGCAGCCCCAGATCCGCGAACACGGAGAGAGGCGACATCAGTGGCTGTGCTGGCCGTTGCCGCCGTGCGCATGGCCGTTGCCGCTTTGGCCGTTGCCAGACACGCTCGCCGGCAGAACCGGCAACATCCGCCCGCTGTCGAGGAAGCGGCCCTGGTCCGACGCGCGTTCGAGCCAGTCGCGTTCCTTGCGGATGAAGCTGATCTCAGTGTCGCGATCGATGGAGCTCGTCGCGAGCAGGTCGACGATGGGCATGCCGCGCGTCTCGTGGGCCAGCTCGTAGTCAGGCCCGCAGCGCAGCGCGTCGTATGGGCAGGCATCGACGCAGATGCCGCACAGGATGCAACGGCTCTCATCGACGTCGTACTTCTCGAGGACGCGCGGCTTGGGCATCAGCGCGCCGGTCGGGCACGTCTCGGCGCAGCGCCCGCACGAGACGCACGGCGTGGTGTTGAGGCTCATGTCGAGCGGCGTGGTCACGAGCGTGTCGAAGCCGGTGCGCATGAAGTCGTAGCACGCCGCGCCGACGACTTCCTTGCATACATTGGCGCAACGGCCGCAGTCGATGCAGCGTGCAGGCTCGCGCAGGATGAACGCGTGGCTGTCGTCGCGGACGTAGTCGTGGTTCGTGCCCGTGAAGCGGTTTTCCGTCACGCTGCGGTGCGAGAAGCCGGTCCGCTCGGGCTCGAGGGTGGCCAGCGTCGTGCCGTATTCGATGCCCTGGCGGCGAAGGTCGCAATAGCCGATTGCTTCGCACGTGCACTGCAGGCAGCGCTTCGACTCCGCCATCGCCTCGGACTGGCTGTACGGGATCTCGTACTCGACGTAGCTCTTGTTGCGCACCTCGGCCGGCATCGCCTTGAGCCTGTAGCGCGGCTCCTTCATCTCGCCCGTGTAGGGCACGATGTTGAGGAACTCGGGCTGTGGCTCGGCCAGCGTCTGGCGGGTCTTGATCGCGTCGAGATCCTGACCCTTGAGGAAGGCGTCGATCGCGTAGGCGGAACGGCGCCCCTCGGCCACGGCCTGGACGACCGTCGCAGCGCCGACGCGAACATCGCCGGTGCCAAAGACGCCGGGCCGGCCCGTCGTGAAGGTCACGGCGTCCGCGGCAAGGCGGCGGTTCTTGGTCGCCTCGACGCCGTCGGCGCCGTGGCTGAGCCAGTCGAGCTGCGGACCCTGGCCGATCGCGAGCAGGACGCGGTCGCAATCGATCACGAACTCTGTGCCGGCCACCGGCTCGGGCCGGCGACGACCGGACGCGTCCGGCTCGCCGAGGCGCATGCGCTGGAACTCGACGCCGGTGACCTGGTTCTTGTCGTTGGTCACGACGCGCGTCGGCGCGGCCTGGAATATGGCTCGAGCCCCCTCCTCGATCGCCTCGTGGACTTCGTTCGCGGCGGGCATGTCCTTCATGTCACGGCGATAGACGAGCGTCACATCGGACGCACCCTGGCGCACCGACGTGCGCGTGCAGTCCATCGACGTGAAGCCGCCGCCGATGACGACGACGCGCTTGCCCTTGTGGCCCGGATAGGGCAGGCCCAGGGTGGCTATGCGCAGGTACTCCAGACCGTCGAGGACACCGTCCGCTTCCTCGCCAGGCACGCCCAGCTTGTTGGTCTCGTAGCAGCCGATGGCGACGCACACCGCGTCAAAGCCCTGGTTCTGCAGATCGTCGAGCGTGTAGTCCTTGCCCAGCTCCATGTTGCACACGACCTTGCCGCCGAGCTGGGTGACCGACTCGTACTCGGCCTCGAGCACTTCCACCTTGGGCAGGCGGTACTGCGGGATGCCGTAGCGGAGCATTCCGCCCGGAGCGGGGTCGCGCTCATAGACGGTCACGTCATGGCCGGCGATGAGCAGGTAGTAGGCAGCGGCCATGCCCGCCGGGCCGGAGCCGATGACCGCGACGCGCTTGCCCGTCGTGGGCTGGACCTCGAAGGGAACGGGAGCCGGGGCGCCGGTCGCGGCAGACGCCTTGAGCACCTGGTCGCCCGCATAGCGATGCGAGTCGCGGATCGCGATCGCCTCCTCGACCTCATCGCGCCGGCAGTGCTCCTCGCACGGTGCCGGGCAGACCCGGCCGAGCACGCTCGGGAACGGGATCGTGCGCTTGAAGATGCGCGCCGACTCTGTGAAGTTGCCTTCCGTGTTTGCCTTCAGGAAGCCCGGGATGTCGATGTGGCTGGGGCACTTGTTCTGGCACGGTGGCAGGCAATACGCGTTGTGGTCGCTGAAGATCAGCTCGAGGTTCGTCTTGCGGATCTCGCGCAGCCGCTGGGTCTGGGTCTGGACAACCATTTCCGGCTCGGCCGCGCGTGAGCAGCTGATCGGCGGCGTGTCCTCGCCCTCGACCTCGACCACGCACATGCGGCACGCGCCGAAACCGGGCAGCTTGGGCTCGTAGCACAGGGTCGGCACGTCGATGCCGTTGTCACGGCAGATCTCGAGGATCGTCTGGCCCTCGGTGCCCGTGAACTGGCGGCCGTCGACCTCGATCGTGAACGTGGCCGCCGACTGCGGACGCTGTGGCGTCTGCGTGTCGAGCAGACGCTCGACCGGCATGTCGGGAGCTACGTCTTCGCGGAGCTGCGGCAGGGTGTCAGTCATGCGCTCGCGGGTGTCATTGCTGGGCTGGCGACACGCACCGGACTGCACACGCCGGCTGGGCATGTGCCATGCGTGAAGTGTGCGTCGAACTCGTCGCCGAAGTATCGCATCCCGCTCAGGAACGGATTCGGCGCGCAGAATTCGAGGCCGCACAGGGCCGCGTCGCGGACGTCCGCAGCAAGCTGTTGCAGAACCTCCGGATCGCTTGGCTTGGACATTCCCGATGTGGCTCGCTGGCCCATCTCGTACAGGCGGCGGACGCCGATCCGGCACGGGATGGTCTTGCCGCACGATTCGTCGGACAGCACTCGCTCGAGCGTGGTGGCCATGTCAACGAGGCACGTCTTGGGGCCGCATACGACCAGAGTTCCGCTGCCCCAGATGGCCCCCTTTTCGTTGAGCGCGGTGGGCGTATAGAGCGTGTCGAGCTCGGATGGGGGCAGGAAGCCGCCGGCCGGGCCGCCGACCAGGACGGCCTTCGCTTGCCGACGCCGCCGGCGCTCTCGAGCAGCCGCTTGAGGCTCATGCCCAGCAGGACCTCGACGATGCCCGGCTTGCTCACGGCGCCGGTGATCTGGACGAGCGTCGTGCCCGGAAAGTCGTCGTCGCCGATCTCGGCAAACGCTGCCGATCCGTTGGCGACGATCCACGGCACGAAGCTGAGCGTCTCGACGTTGTTGACCACTGTCGGTCGGCCGTATAGTCCCTTCTCCGACGGATACGGCGGACGCTGGTCAGGCTGGGCGCGCTTGTTCTGGATCGCGCGCAGGAGCACCGTCTCTTCGCCGACGATCATTCCGCCGGGCAGGGCCACGACCTCGATATGAACGTCAACGCCCGTGCCCAGCGCGTCGGAACCGATGTAGCCCTGCGCCTCAGCCATGCGCACCGCGGCTTCGAGCCGCTGCCGGGCGAGCGTCGCCCGCTCACGCACGCAGATGTACGCGCGACGGGCGCCAATGGCGTAAGCCGCCAGTGCCAGACCCTCGACGATGGCGTGCGGATCGTTTTCGATCAGCGTTCGATCGAGGCGCGCACCGGAATCGGCCTCGAAGCCGTTGGCAACGACGTAACGCTCGTCGGCTGGCTCGGCGGCCGCGGCGCGCCATTTGGCGCCGGTCGAATATGCGGAGCCGCCGCGGCCACGCAGGCCGGAATCGGCAATAGCCGGACGAGGGCGGGCGGGTTCGTCGAGCCGACGGTCTTCTTCCACGCCTGCCACGCGCCGGCCTCCTCGGCCGCGGCGAGCGGGCCGTCGGGCTCGTACTTGCCGAAGCGCGCGGTCAGGATCGTGGGCATGCCCTTTGGGCTGACGGCAGGATGTTCATCAGCGGTCCGCCTATGCCCGTGCCGCCTGCGCGCCCTTGGCGCGCAGCTTCTGGGCCAGCTGGCGCGCCTTGTCGGCGGTCATGCCCGGCTGCGGCTGGCCATCAAGCGTCACGAGCGGCTCGTCGCGGCTCTCGCCGCCACAATCCGCCGCGACGAAGCGCACCTGGCCATCTGCCGTAACGCCGCCGACGTCGGTGCCCAGCGCCCCGACGAGCGCGTCGCGGATGCGGCCCGATCCGAGCAGCGCGCACGTCGCGCACGTGCACAGACCGATCTCCGACACGCGCCCGGCTCGAAAACCAGGTTCGGGTACGAGGTGGCGATGCCGTAGATCTCGCTGTACCACGCGCCGGTCGAGTGGCTGATGTGCTGCAGTGCCGCGACCGGCAGGTAGCCGTAGTGCTGCCTGCGTCTGCTCGAGGATGGTCAGCAGGCGGCGCGGGTCGTAATCGTTGGTCGACCAGGATGCGCTCGAGCGGGCCAAGGTCGATCGGCAGCCAGGCATCGAACGATCGGTCGGCGACGGGACGTCCGGAGCGGCGCAGCGCCGACTCCTCGCGCCGCTCGGCGAACTGCTCGGCGGGGCCCCAGTGGACGTGGAAGCGGTTCTTGGTGTCGAAGCCGCCCATGTCGATGATCTCGATCGGGCAAGCCTGGGCACACTGGAAGCACGTCTCGCACTTGAGGTTGCCGGCCTCGTCGTAGAGCAGGATGAGCCGGCCGCGATGGTGCGGCGAGATCTCCTGGTGCTGCTCGGGGTACTGGATCGTCTTCTTGGGCTGCACGAAGCGCACAAAGGTATGGACCATGCCCATGGCGATGCCCCAGCCCGGGACGCGCGACAAAGTGCTCATCTCCGCAGACCGCCCGCGGGCGGCTGCTGCGCGCCGTGCGCGGCTTGCGTAGCGCTCATCTTCCAGTCACCTGCTGGACGACGAGGATCGCGCCGGCGGTGATGAAGGCGTTGAGCAGCGAGATCTCGACCAGCCACTTCCAGGCAAAGCCCATGAGCTGGTCGATGCGCACGCGCGGCAAAGTGCCGCGCATCCAGACGAAGACGAAGGCGAAGCCGAACGCCTTGACCAGGAACCAGAACAGCCCGACGACGACCTCGAACGACACGAATGCCCAGATCACCGACACGCTTGCGGCGAAGACGTTGAACAGGAGGAACGCGACGACCGCCGACTTGATGAAGCCCCAGCTGCTCTTGAAGGTCCAGAGCACGATCGTCAGGCCCAGGATGAGCAGCGGAACGCCGAACACGCGCGGCCCACAGGATCCAGATATCGAGGCTGGCCAGATCCAGGCTGCCGGCCGATGCTGACGTGGAAGAAGTCGAGGATGGGTCGGGGATCGATGGGCGAGTTCCAGCCGCCGAAGAAGAGCACGGTCGTCAGTGCGGAAAGGACGAATACGCCGACGTACTCGGCGAAGAAGAAGAAGCCGAAGCGCATGCCGCTGTATTCGGTCGCGAAGCCGGCAACGATCTCACTGTCCGCCTCGGTCAGGTCGAACGGGGTGCGGTTGCCCTCGGCGGTCGCGGCGATGAAGAAGACGATGAACGCGAGCGGCTGCTGGAACACGTACCAGTCCCAGAACCAGCCTGCCTGCTTCAGGACGATGCCGTTCAGCGACAGCGTGCCCGCGAGCATGATCACGCCGACCGGCGCCAGCACGAGCGGCAGCTCGTAGCTCACGATCTGCGCCGCTGAGCGCAACCCGCCGAGCAACGAGTACTTGTTGAAGCTGGACCAGCCGCCCATCATCAGGCCGACGACGGTCAGGCCGGACACGGCGAAGAAGTAGAGCAGGCCGATGTTCATGTCGTATCCGACGAGGCCCGGTGCGAAGGGGATGACCAGCAACGTCAGGACCGAGGCCAGGTAGGTGATGATCGGCGCGACCGTGAAGACGGCTCCGTCGGCGCCGGTCGGGGTGTAGTCCTCCTTGGCCAGGACCTTGAAGCCGTGGATCATGGAGCTGAGCGTGCCCCAAGGACCGATGCGGTTAGGCCCGATGCGTGACGCCAGGAAGGCGATCACCTTCATCTCCATGAAGATGATCACGAACGCGGTCGGGATGGTGAAGAGCAGGATCGCGGTCGCCGACAGGATGAAGCGGACGATGTCGATGTTCGAGTTGATGACATCGGCGCCTATTCCGATCAGCCACGGTACGAGGCCGATCTCCCAGCCGACAAGCAGCAGGACGGTCAGCACCGCGCCCAGGATGAGCAGGGGCACGATGATCTTGCCGGCCAGCGTCATGCGCTGGAACGGTCGCGTGATGACGCTCAAGCTCGGCTCTCCCGCCGCCAATCAGTCACTTACTTGTCCACTCCGCCCATGACCGGATCGAGGCTGGCCATGACGGCCATCGTGTCGGCGATCAGGTTGCCCGGCACCAGCTCGCCGACCGACTGCAGGTTCCAGAACGAAGGATCGCTGATGCGCAACCGGAAGGGCTGATCGGAGCCATCGCTCATCGCGTAGCAGGCGTACTCCCCGCGCGGGCTCTCGATGGCGATGAAGGCTCGGCCGGGCGGGATGCGGATCAAGCGCGGGATGCGCGCCATGATCGGGCCGTCGGGCATCTCGTGCAGGCACTGGTCGATGATCTTGATGCTCTCGCGGATCTCGTCGACGCGCAACAGGTAGCGGGCGTACGAGTCGCCCTCCGAGCGCGTCGGAATGTCGAACTCGAGGTCGGGATATGCGCTGTATGGGTGCGCCCGACGGATGTCGTAGGGCACGCCCGTGGCACGCAGGTTGGGTCCCGTGACGCGCATTCGAAGAGCCATCTCGGACGACATGACGCCCATGCCGCGCGTGCGCCGGACGAAGATCTCGTTCTCGTTGAGCAGCCTCGTCTCCTGCTCGAGCTCGACCGCGGCGCGGCTCATCCAGTCGCCCAGGCGCGACAGGAAGTCGTGATTGAGATCGCGGTTGACGCCGCCGATGCGCAGGTAGTTGAAGAGCATCCGCTGGCCGGTCAGCGCGGCGAGCATCTCGACGATCTCGTCGCGCTCGATGAACCCATATAGGAGCGGCGTCAGGCCGCCCAGGTCAAGCGCCAGCCAGCCGATGAACAGGCCGTGGCTGGCGATCCGATTCAACTCCCACACGAGGGTGCGGATGTACTCGGCGCGCTTGGGCACCTTCAAGTCGAGCAGCTTCTCGGCCGCCAGGACGGGCATCGCCTCGCTGAACAGCGAGGCCACGTACTCGAGTGGGTCGCACTGGCTGACTGCGATGTGCCAATCGCCCACTTCGCACAGCTTCTCGACGCCGCGATGGAGGTAGCCGAGAACCGGATCAAGATCGACGACGCGCTCACCGTCGATCTTCAGCACGACGCGCAGCACACCGTGCGTCGACGGGTGCTGGGGACCGAGGTTGATCAGCATCTCGCCGTCGCGCAGGTGGTAGAACTCGGCCTCGCGCTCTGTGCGCGGGGGATATGGCGGAATGGCGTCGTAGATCGTCGCCGGCGTCTCGACCCAGATGTTCGGGTCGTCGAGCGAGCGGACGGCAGTCTGGTCGGTCATGCGGGCGGAGCCTCGGTTTCCTCTGGCAGCTGGCTGAGCGTGCTGATCTGGTTGCTGCCCAGCTGCGGTGCCTGGCGGATCACCGGCTGGCGCATGTTCTCAGCCGGCTGGTGGGTCTGCTCAACGTGGCGGAAGCCCTCGCCCGGCGAGCGCGAGGCGTCGTCGGGCAGCAGGAAGTCCTTGCGCAGCGGGAAGCTCGTGTAGTCGGGTGGCATGTAGATGCGGCGCAGGTCGCGGTTGCCCTCGAAGATGATGCCGAACATGTCGTAGGCCTCACGCTCCGGCCACTCGGCTCCCCTCCAGATGAAGGTCACTGATGGCACGCGCGGGTCGTCACGACTGAGCTCGGGCACGATCACGCGCAGCCAGTCCGGCGAGCGTGGCGACCACAGGTGGTAGACGGCCCACATCTCGGTGCCGGTGTCGACACCGCACAGGTCGGCCAGGATCTCGAACTCGAACTGCTCGTCATCGTGCAGGCGCGTCATGACGGCCGGCAGGTCCTTGGCGTTGACCCAGATCTCGGTCTGGTCCAGCGTCTGGCGCACCGGCGCGGCGAACTGGTCGGCGAACGCCTGCTCCAGGCGTCGCTTCAACTGCGTGTCCGTCTCTCTCGCTCCCCGAAGTCAGCCTGTTTCAGATGCCGATCGGCACGGTCGGTCCAACCGTGCGCTCTGCCCAGTGGCCGCGACGCTCCTTGATCAGCTGCTGCAGCTTCATCATGCCGTAGATCAGCCCCTCGGGTCGAGGCGGACAGCCGGGCACATAGACATCTACGGGCATGATCCGATCGATGCCCTCGACCGTCGAGTAGCTGCGCTTGTAGCGGCCGCCCGATACGGTGCAATCGCCCATCGCCACGCACCACTTGGGCTCGGGCATCTGCTCCCACAGACGGAGCAGCGGGCCGGCCATCTTCGTCGTCAGCGTACCGGCGACGATGAGCACGTCCGCCTGACGCGGGCTGGCCCGGAACGGAAACATGTTGAAGCGGTCCATGTCGTTGATCGGCGTCGCCGCGGACATCATCTCGATCGCGCAGCAGGCCAGGCCCGATGTCAGCGGCCAGAGGCTGTTGAGGCGAATGAGATCCAGGACGTAGTCGGCCTTGGTGGGGATGATGTCGAGTGCCTGCCAGCGGCCGTTGTCCGACTTGTCACCAAACTCTTCTTCGTGGCGCAGGTGCGTGATCTGGGGCGCCATGCCGCCGCCATAGGCCTGCGGGTTGGTGCTCGTCCAGAGCGTGTTAGGGACGACGATCGGCTCGACAACGGCGCTCTGATCGGTCTTTGCGACGGACATCTCGTCGTCCGCCGGCTTGGTCACTTCCATGTCAGCACGCCCTTTCGCCAGGCATAGCCCAGGCCGACAAGCAGGATGAGCACGAACAGGAGCATCGCAATGAAGCCACCGAGGAGCACGTCGCGGAAGACGACCGCCCACAGGTAGATGAAAACGACCTCGATGTCGAAGGCTACGAAGAGCAGGGCGTAGATGTAGAAGGAAAGGCCGGTGCGGCCCCAGGTGTAACCGTACGTGTCTATGCCCGACTCATAGGGCAGGCCCTTGTGCCGGTCGCCCTTCGAGCGGTGGCTGAGCAGCCAGGCCGCGATGATCGTGATCAGCACGAAGGTCACGCCCGCGAACGCGAACCCGACCACGTACCACAGTGCGCTTGTCACAGATGCCTTTCAGGCGCCACGGTCCGCAATCTGCATGGGCTGGTGGGTTGCTGGGTCGGACCGCAGCTCAGAACTAATTCTACGCTGCGACGGTCTTTCGTCACGCCGCCTTGGCCCCGCCAATGCGTGGAGCTGTCGGCCGACCGCCGGCGGTGTGCGACGACGCTTTTCACGCCAATTCCGCCACCCGCGACGTTCGAGCGTTGGCCGGTTCCGAACGGACGTCTCGAGCGGCCATTGTCACGCTCAGGCGAACGTCGCCGACGGTTCGAATGGGGCCAGGATCGTACCTAAGGTCGCGTGTGGCGAATTTAGCCTGCTTCGTCAGTGCATATGCTGGCGCGCATGGCAGCCAAGGTCCGCGCCTACGTCGGTCTGGGCGCGAACGTGGGCGACCCGCGCGCGAACCTGCGCACAGCCGTCCACGCGCTGGACGCGCTGCGCGGTATCTCGTTGCGCGCCGTGTCGCCGCTGTACTCGACGAAACCAGTCGGCGTGGTCGACCAGCCCGACTTCCTGAACGCGGTCGCGGCACTCGATGCGCCCGCCGGTGCGGACCCCGAAACCGGGGCGCTCGCGCTGCTCGCCGGACTCAAGAGCCTGGAGCAGTCGATCGGCCGTGTCGCTCGCGGGCGCTGGGGGCCGCGCGAAGTCGATCTGGACCTGCTCGTCTTCGGCCGTCATGCGATAGACGTCGAGCGGCCCGACGGCCGCTGGCTCGTCGTCCCTCACCCACAGGCGGGCCGGCGACTTTTCGTACTGGCGCCGCTGAGCGACCTTGTTCCGCGGTTGCGGCCGCCCGGCTGGCACGAGACAGTCTCGACGGCACGGCGGCGCCAGGAAGCGGCCGAAGGCAGCGCCGCCGTGCGCATCGTGGCCGGGCGCGACTGGGCGGGCTAGGGCAGCGTCAGGCCGAGGCGCTTGAGGCGGTGCTTCTTGAGGTTCTCGCGCACGATCCAGCGCAAGTCCGCGTCGTCCGGGTGCGCCTCGGCCAACGCGACGAAGCGCGTCAGGCCATGTCCGACATCCGCGGCGATGACCACGCTCCAGGCATGGCCGAGAGCCTGGCGCAGCAGGCGCACAGGCACGCTCCGGCGATCCTCCGCGACCGCAACCAGCGCGGTCGCGGCGTCGAGCACGTCCAGCGCCGCTGCAACGGCCTCGTCCGTCCGTAGCGAATGCTCTCGGAGGTAGGCATTGCAGTTGTCCGCTGCGCGAAACGCGGCTCGCTCTGCCTCTATCCCGGGCACGCCGCGCGCGGTCACCTGCGTGTTCTACCTTCGCCGATCCCCCATTGGAGACGAGAGAGCACCGCCGGTTAGAGACGCACGCTGGGCGGACGTTCGCGGTCGAACATGTGGACCGTGTCGACGAAGCGAATCTGTTTGGCCTGGTAACCCATCACCAGCGAGTGAGTGCGAGCGCCGCCGCCGAAGAAGCGCACGCCCTTGAGCAGGTCGCCTTCGGTCACGCCCGTCGCTGCGAAGACGAGCGTCTCGCCCGGTGCGAGGTCGGTTGTCGTGTAGACGCGCTCCTCGGAAGGATCGATGCCCATTCGCTCGGCACGCTCGCGCTCTTCGTCGCTCCGCCAGCGGAAACGAGCCTGGATCTCGCCCCCCAGGCAGCGCAGTGCCGCAGCCATCAGGACGCCTTCCGGAGCGCCGCCGATGCCCATGACGGCGTGGACGCCGGTGCCCATGACCGCACAGCTGATCGCGGCCGACAGGTCGCCGTCGCTGATGAGCTTGATACGTGCGCCGTTGGAGCGGATCTCCTCGATCAGCGCGTCGTGCCGCGGCCGGTCGAGACACACGACGGTCAGGTCGGCGACCTTGCGTCCGAGAGCGTCGGCGATGCGGACCAGGTTCTCCGAGACGCTGACGGTGATGTCGACGTGGCCGGCCGCCACGGGGCCGACGCACAGCTTGTCGAGGTACGTGTCGGGAGCGTGGAGCAGCCCGCCGCGCTCCGACGCGGCAAGGACCGTAATCGCGTTGGCGAGGCCCATGGCGACCAGGTTGGTGCCCTCGAGGGGGTCGACGGCTATGTCGATCTCGGGCTGGCCGGCCAGGGCGATGCCCACCTGCTCGCCGATGTAGAGCATGGGCGCCTCGTCGCGCTCGCCTTCACCTATGACGATCTGGCCCGAGATCTCGACGTCATCAAAGGTCCGGCGCATGGCCTCGGTGGCTGCCTTGTCCGCCGCGTGACGGTCGCCACGGCCCATGTAACGGGCGGATGCGATCGCGGCGGCCTCGGTCACGCGCACCATCTCGAGCGCGAGCAGCGTTTCCATCGAATTGCCGTCAGCCATCGTCAGTGGCGGTAGTGGCGCAGGCCGGTGAAGACCATGGCCATGTGATGCCGATCGGCGACCTCGATCGCCATCTCGTCGCGCGCCGAGCCGCCCGGCTGGATGATCGCCGTGATGCCGCGCTCGGCTGCGAGCTGAATGGCATCGGCGAACGGGAAGTAGGCGTCGGAGGCCAGGACCGACATGGTCGCTCTGTCGGCCGCCTTGTGCAGGGCGATCTCGACCGCGGTAAGGCGCGACGCCTGGCCCGCGCCGACGCCGACAAGCGCGCCGTTGCGTGCCAGTACGACCGCGTTGGAGGTCACGTGGCGCACCGCGCGCCAGGCAAAGAGCAGGTCGGTCAGCTCCTCGAGCGTCGGTCGGCGCTTGGTGACGACCTTGAGCTGCGAGCGATCGAGCTCCGAGCGATCCCGGGTCTCTACCAGCAGGCCGCCGTCGATGCGGTGGAAGTCAAGTCGCGCGATCCCGTAGTCGCTCAGGCCGTCGAAGGGCGGGTTGCGCACTGCGAGCAGGGCCAGGTGCTGCTTCTCGGCCAATATCTCTCGCGCCGGCTGCGAGAAGGCAGGTGCCACGACGGCCTCGTACGCGTTGCCGGCGAGACCGTTGGCTGTCTCCGAGTCGATCTCGCGGTTGAAGGCAACGACTGCGCCAAATGCCGAGACCGGGTCGCCCTCGAGCGCCCTCTGGTAGGCCTCGGCCAGGCGGTCGTTGGTCGCCAGGCCAGTCGGGTTGCCCTGCTTCACGATGCAGCACGTGGGTGCCGCAAAATCGGTCGCGATCCGGTAGGCAGCATCGAGATCGAGGACGTCGTTGAATGTCGGCTCGTCTCCCTGCAGCCGAAATGCGTCCGCGAGCGAGCTCGAGCGGTGCGTGGTCTCGCGATAGAACGCGGCCTGCTGCTGCGGGTTCTCGCCATAGCCGAGGTCGCGCACCTTCTCAACGACGACCGCAAGGCGGCTCGGAAAGCGCATGCCGGCGATGTGGTTGAGGTACGCCGCGACCTCCGCGTAATACGCCGCGACGTCGGCCAATGCGTCGGCCGCCAGGCGCTGGCGGAACTCTGGTGAGAGTGATCCCAGGTCGCGTAGCTCTTTGACCAGGTGCTCGTAGTGTGCCGGCGATGAAACAGCCGCCACCGATCCGTAGTTGCGCGCGGCGGCCGTGATCAGGGCCGTACCGCCAACGTCGATCATCTCGATCGCCTCATCGAGCGGAACCGTCCGCGCACCCACCTCCGGCCCGAAGGGCCTGACATTCGCGACGACGAGGTCGATCAGCCCGATGCCGTGCTCCTCGAGCTCCGCGAGGTCAGATGGCACCTGACGACGGGCGAGGATCCCGGCGTAGACGTTGGCATGAAATGTCTTGACCTGGCCCCCGGCAAGTGGCTCCGATCCGGTCAGGTCGCTGATGGGATGGGCGTCCACACCGCCTTCGGACAGGGCGCCACGTGTTCCATCGGTTGCAAAAAGGTCGACCTCCAGCGCCTGAAGGTCGCGCGCGAGATCGACTATTCCGTCGCGATTCGCGACCGAGAGCAGGGCTCGCACGATCTCCTCCAGTCCCTCTCGGTGGAACTCGCGCGCGGCTCAGAGCAAGAGCGCGGCACGGCCGTCCGAGTATAGCAATCGATCGCTCAGCGGCCGTCAACGACCCACGCGCCGGCGCCTTGCTATGCTCGCGCTGGCATCCGCAAAGACACCAGCCGACTTAAAGAGGAATTCGCGTGCACCTGGGACCGCTCGACTACCTCGGCCGCGTCGCATTCACGCAGGACAACTTTCCCGATATCTACGCGCCGATCTGGATCGCGTCCCTCGTGCTGTTCATCGGCACGGTGGTCCTGTACAACGTGCGCGTTCGCCAGCTGCACCGCCATGAGGTGCTGCGCTCGCTCCAGGAGTGGCTGCTGTGGACCGGCCTGATCACGTTCGGGCTCGTCCTGGTCGGCACGGTGTTCAGCTTCTACTTCCTGTTCATCCTGCTCACGATCGTGATCGGCATCGGGGTCTTCATCTGGATCCGTTTCTTCCGCTTCCCGCCCTACATCCGGGCGTACAACGAGCAGCTCCGCCGAGCCCGGTTCTTCAGCCAGGCCAAGTACAAGGCCGCTGAGGCAACGGTGCGCGCGAAGAGGAGCCGCGGCCAGCGCAGGCGGCGCGGCTAGCGAGCCGGACGGCGACAGACGGGATCAGGCAATGGAGATCCTGCGCTTCGGGCCGGGCCAGAGACATCTCGGCGGCCCGCCGGGAACACAGAACGTAGAGGGCGCGGTGATCATGGCCGACGATCGCGTCGTGGTCAGCGAGCTTGCCTTCGGCCGCTACGCGATGGTGGTGCCCCACGAGAACCCGGATAACACGGCGCTCTTTGTCGTCATCAGTGGCGCGGGTTGGGTCCAGGTGGGTGATGAGCGAGCACGCATCAACCACGGTGAGGCCGTCGTCTGGCCCCCGGCGCTTGTGCACGGCGCCTACACCGATGGGACCGAGATGCGCGCGATCGTCATCGAGCTCGCCCCCGCTGGAGCGCCGCTGATCGAGGGTGTCGCGCACGCTGCCGTCGTCGACGGCAGCGGCCCGGCCGACAGCGCCGAGCAACCCGCGCCAACTCCCGCCGCGGGTTCCCTGGCCGAGCGCAAGATCACTCGAAATGAATACGACTCGACCGAGGGAGAGCCCTGGTAGACGTGCACGTCGAGCCGCTCAGCGCGGATCGATTCGATGATCTGGCCGCGCTCTTTGAGGAGGGTGGCGATCCCAGCTGGTGCTGGTGCATCTACTTCCGCAAGCGCGGCCTCTCGTGGTCGAATTCGACGCCGGCCGACAATCGTGCGGAGCTGCAACGGCTGACCTCGAACGAGATCAAGCCGGGCCTCGTCGCCTATCGCGAGGGCCGGGCGGTCGGCTGGGTCAGCTTGGCTCCGCGCGCTGATTACGGTCGCCTGACAACAGCCAAGATCCTCGCGCCGCTGGACGAGAAGCCGGTCTGGTCGATCGTGTGCTTCGTCGTGTCTCGTAGCGCGCGTCGCCAGGGAGTCGGCCACGCGCTGCTCGAGGCAGCCATCTCATATGCCAGGACGCAGGGCGCGACGACCCTCGAGGCGTATCCCGTCGCCACGGAGCGCGGCCGCGTACCTCCAGCAAACGCATTCCACGGCACGCAGGCAATGTTCGAGAGAGCCGGTTTCTCCGTCGTTGAGGTGCGCCGCTGGAGCTCCACCAGCCCGCCGCGCCCGATCATGCGCCTCGAGATCGGGGACGCGGGTCAGTCGACTGCGCCGGCCGCTGCGAGATAGGCGCCAAAGCGCCCGAGCATCATTGCCGTTGCGCCCCACACGTGATGGCGCCCTATCTGATATCCGCCGTAGCGTAATCGGTAGCCATCGCGCTCGGCGCTCACGGTTTCGATCGGCGCACCGGGCAGGAACGCTGCAACTGGAGCGCTGAAGACCTCGACGACCTCGTAATCGTCGGCCGTTAGCAGGGGTTCTCGCTCGGCGAAGGCGACAACGGGGTGGACCAGGAAGCCTGAAACGCGCACGTCGAAGACGGGCAGGACTCCTGCGACGTGCAGCCCGGCCTGCTCCGCGTCCAGGCCCACCTCCTCGCGCGCCTCGCGAACAGCAGCAGCTTCGGGTGAGGCATCCTGGGGATCGATGGCGCCGCCTGGCAGGCTTACCTGGCCGGCATGGCGATGCCCGCCCGAGGCTCGCTCGGTGAGGATCAGCCGGGCATCGCCCGTGTCGTCAGGGTAGATGAGGATCAGCACGGCGGCCGGCCGGCTCGCGCCATCGAAGCGGGGAGGCCGGGCGAGCGGGCGGTCCTGGGCATCGACCACGGTCGGAATGATCCGATCCGGGATTGGTGGCAGATGCGCGGGAAATGGATCAAGCAGGGCGCGCAGCACGTCGACCTTCACCTGGCCGGTCCGAGCGGGGCGAGACCGCGCAGCACGACGTCGTTCTGAGCGCCCTTTGCCAGCACCGCAACGACATACCCCCCGAGCGCGTTCGTATCCAGGAGACGCTGAATGGAGGATCGCAGGCTGAGCGCCGCGTCCCAATCGCCGTCGGTCCCAGCACGCGCCCGTGCATAAGCTTGATCGAGGCCGCACGCGAGCAGGAACTCGGCGCTCCGTCGGCGACCACATACCTCCAGGCCGCAGTCGCGCGCCTGGCGTTCGAGCGCATCGAAATCGACGTGGCTGGTGATGTCACGAGAGCCGGGATCAGTCAGGACGTCACCCGACACGCGCTGGCCTGAGAAGGCGCGGATCGTGCCCGTGGGCCGATCAGGGCCGTAAAGGTCGGCGGCTCCGGCTCCGTAGTCGATGACGATCGCGTATCCACGCTCAAGATCGCGCTCAAGTTGCGTGACCCAGTCGAGCATGGCCAGATTGACCTCCGCGCGCTGGTTCTCCTGCAACTCGATCCCGTCGGCGCGGAACCAATCGTCCAGTCGGCCGTCTGTCGTCGGGCCCGCCACCTCCACGAATCGGCCATCGCGCCAGTCGACATGGATCTCGCGCAGCCTGCCGTTGAGGCGGATGACGCGGTGGACGGGCAACGCGTCGAGAAACTCGTTGGCGATCAAGACGCCCGTAAGCGGACCATCCGCCGTCGACAGACGATCGCCGGCCCCAGCTGTGGCCAGGCGCTCGCCGATCAGCGCGCGTTGCGCCGCGAGATCGATCGGCTGATAGCTGACGGTTGCCGCGAGCTGCGAGTCGATCCGCACCAAGCCGTCGAGGAGCGCCAGGAAAAGCGCGCCCGAGCCGGCTCCGAACTCGCGTAGCGCGAAGTCCGCAGGTCTGCCCATGAGGCGCCACATCTCATCGATCTGGACGGCGAAGGTGTGGCCGAAGACCGGATGCAGCTCCGGTGCCGTGACGAAATCTCCGGTCCGTGTCGGACGCTCCGCGTCGCGCGCGTAGTAACCGAGATCCGGTTCGTACAGCGCGCGCTCCATGAAACGCGCGAAGGTAACCGGTCCGTTGGCGGCGATCTCGTCGCGCAGTAACCGCTCCAGCGTGGCACGATCGGCGCCCTGCTCGTCGGCCGGCTGCGGGTCGTCCCGTTGCCATTCGACGCGCATCGAATTCGTCCCGACTGAAGCTAGTTAAGACGCGTGCCGCTGCCGCCGCCGGCCGGTGCCGGGACAGGCTCGGCAGGCTCGCGCTCGCCTGATCCACGAATGTCGCGGCGTTCGTCACCTGCGCTGGTGACGAACGTCTCGCCACCGTCGCTGAAGACGAGCGTGCCGCTCACCGGGTCGGCATCGACCTTGATCATCGTGCCCGGCTTGAAGCGACCCTCCAGCAAGGCTCGTGCGAGCGGGTTCTCGACGAGGCGCTGGATCGACCGGCGCAGCGGCCGCGCTCCGTAAGCAGGATCGTGGCCTTCGCGTGCGATCAGCGTGCGCGCCTGCGGCGTGATCTCGAGCATCAGCTCGTTATCGGCGAGGCGGCGTGAGAGATCGTCCAGCAGCAGGTCGACGATGTGGGTCAGGTCCTCCTCGCTCAGGGCGTGGAAAACGATGACCTCGTCGATGCGGTTCAGGAATTCGGGCCTGAAGACCTGGCGCAGCGTGTCGGTGACCTGGTTCTTCATCTGCTCGTAGGAGGCCTCGTCGCGGCTCCTCGCGTAGCTGGTGATGAACTGGCTGCCGGCGTTGCTGGTCATCACGATGACGGTGTTCTTGAAGTCCACCGTGCGGCCCTGCCCGTCCGTCAGCCGGCCGTCGTCGAGGACCTGGAGCAGGACGTTGAACACGTCCGGGTGAGCCTTCTCGATCTCGTCGAGCAGGATGACCTGGTAGGGCCGCCTGCGGACCGCCTCGGTCAGCTGGCCGCCCTCCTCGTAGCCCACGTAGCCGGGGGGCGCTCCGATGAGGCGTGACACGGAGTACTTCTCCATGTACTCGCTCATGTCGATGCGGGTCAGGGCCTGCTCGTCGTCGAACAGGAATGCGGCCAGCGCGCGGGCCAGCTCCGTCTTGCCGACCCCGGTGGGGCCGAGGAAGATGAAGGAGCCGATCGGCCGCCGTGGATCCTTGAGTCCTGCACGCGCGCGTCGGACCGCGTCGGATACCGCCGCGACCGCCTCGTCCTGGCCCACGACTCGCTTATGCAGCTCGTCCTCCATGCGAATCAGCTTGGCCTGCTCGCCCTCCATCAGCCGCGTGACCGGGATACCGGTCCACGACGACACGATGCGTGCGATGTCGTCGGCGTCGACCTCTTCCTTGAGCAGTCGCTGTGCGCCGCTCTCGGCGAGCGCAGCTTCCTGATCGGCCAGCTGCTTCTGCAGCTCCGGCAGCTTGCCGTACTTGAGCTCGGCGGCCAGGCCATAGTCGGCGGCGCGCTCGGCCTTCTCGATCTCGAGCTGAAGATCTTCGAGCTCCTTCTTCGTTGAGCGCAGCTCGCCGATCTTCGACTTCTCCTGCTCCCACTGGCTCTTGAGCGCGTTGGCGCGCTCGCTGATGTCCGCGAGCTCCTTCTCGAGCGCCTCCAGCCGAGCCTTCGATGCGTCGTCGCGTTCCTTGCGCAGCGCCTCACGCTCGATCTCGAGCTGGATCCGCCGGCGCTCCAGCTCGTCCAGTTCGACGGGCATCGAATCCATCTCCATCCGTAGCCGGCTGGCCGCCTCGTCGACTAGATCGATGGCCTTGTCGGGCAGGAAGCGATCGGCGATGTAGCGGTTGCTGAGCACCGCGGCAGCGACGAGCGCCGAGTCTGTGATGCGGACACCGTGATGGTTCTCATAGCGCTCGCGCAGGCCGCGCAGGATCGAGATCGTCTCCTCGACCGTGGGCTGATCGACAAACACGGGCTGGAAGCGACGCTCCAGCGCAGCGTCCTTTTCGATGTGTTTGCGGTACTCATCGAGCGTCGTCGCGCCGATCGTGTGCAGCTCGCCACGCGCAAGCATGGGCTTGAGCAGGTTCGAGGCATCCATCGCGCCCTCTGCCGCTCCGGCACCCACGACGGTATGAAGCTCGTCGATGAACAGGACGACCTGGCCCGCCGAGTCCTTGATCTCCTTGAGCACCGCCTTGAGGCGCTCTTCGAACTCGCCCCGGTACTTGGCACCGGCAATCAGCGAGCCGAGGTCCAGGGCGACGACACGCTTGTCCTTGAGCCCTTCGGGCACATCGCCACGCACTATGCGCTGTGCGAGGCCCTCGACGATGGCAGTCTTGCCGACGCCCGGTTCGCCGATCAGTACAGGATTGTTCTTCGTGCGCCGGCTCAGGACCTGGATGACGCGGCGGACCTCCTCGTCACGGCCGACGACGGGATCGAGCTTGCCTTCGCGCGCGTCGCGCGTCAGGTCGCGGCCGTACTTCTCGAGCGCCTGATACGTGTTCTCCGGGTCCTGCGATGTCACTCGCTGGCCGCCGCGGATCTTGGTCAGCGCGGTGAGGATCTGCTCCTTGGCCGCTCCGGCAGCCTCGAGGATGCGCTGTGCGTCGCCGCCCGATTCGGCGGCGGCAATGAGCAGGTGCTCCGTCGAGACGTATTCGTCGCCAAGACTCCTGGCTTCGTCTTCGGCGTGCTCGACAAGCTGTCGGGCGCGCGCGTCGAGCGACAGCTGGCCGCCCGCAACCCGCGCGCGCCGACCGAGCACCGCGGCGAGCTCGACGCTCACCTGTGCGGGATCCGCACCAAGCTGGCGCAACGTCGCGACAGGCACGCCCTCCGGATCCTCGAGCAGTGCCGCAAGGATGTGCTCTGCGTCGAGGATCGGGCTGTCTTCCTCGGTCGCCAGGCGCTGGGCGGCCAGGATCGCCTCCTGCGCCTTGTGTGTGTATCGGTCGAGCTTCATCGTTGGCTAGGGTGTCCTTTCATATCGAATAATTGTCGTCACGCCGAACGCGGATCGGCTTGGTCGACGAGGTCCAGGAGCTTGTGTGCCGCGTCCTTGGCTTCGGCGCTGAGTCCGGTCGGCAGCACGACCCGGACCTTGGCGTACAGGTCGCCTCGGCCTTCCTTGCGAAAGCGGGGCAGGCCCTGCCCGGAGAGACGGAATGTCTTTCCGTTCTGTGTTTCTGGCGGAATACGCAGCATGACCTTGCCCGTCAGTGTCCGGACCGGGATCTCGCCGCCCAGCAGCGCTTCGCGCAGAGTCAACGGCACGTCGCGCCGCAGATTTGCGCCATCGCGGGCGAAGTCGCTGTGGCCCTTGACCTTGACCTTGATGTAGGCGTCGTTGCCGGCAGCGACCTTCGAGAACCTGATGCGCTGTCCGTCGCCGACGCCGGCCGGGATGTCGACCTCCAAGCGCCGGCCGTCGATGTCGAGCAGGCGCTTCGTGCCGGTCATGACCTCTTCGAGGCTGACCTCCGCCTCTGCCTCAATGCGTGGCGCTGAGCGCGTCGTGGCACGGCCTCGGGTGGGTACGCCACCGGCAAGGTTGTAGTCGGTGGCGTACGAGCCCGCTCCAAGATCACCGAACAGATCATCGATCGATCCTGTGCGTACCCGAGTCTGGGTCCGTGACCTCGCGCGCCCGCTGCGCGCGCCCGCGAGATCGTCCACGTCGATCCCACCCCCGAAGAAGGTGCGGAAGAAGTCCGAGAAGCCGGATAGATCCTCAGGGTTGCCGTGGTACTCGAAGCGGACACCACCAGAGCCCTGGTTGAAACCTGCAAACGGGCCGGACCTCGATCCGGCGCTGCCGCCTGACCGGGCGTCCGCATTCTGGTACGACTGCCAATCGTTGCCGAGCTGGTCGTACAGCTTTCGCTTCTCGGGATCCGATAGGACCTCGTTGGCCTCGCTGATCTCCTTGAAGCGCTTTTCGGCGCCGGCATCGTCTTTGTTGACGTCGGGGTGGTGCTGACGGGCCAGCTTGCGGAAAGCCTTCTTGATTTCCGCCGGCGTCGCCGTGCGCTGTACGCCCAGCGTCGCGTAGTAGTCCCGGTACTCCATCGGCCTACCTTCTTGTCACGAAGTCTGGCTGGCAGCGCTGACGAACGCAACGGGCGGCGCCCATTGCGTGGGGCCTGGTATCGCCAGTCCGGCTCGAGCGACCGAGGAGGCGCCGTCTCGAGCCGGTGGCAGATGGGTTTAGCTGCGACTGCCTGCGATTGCGGGCGGCTGATCGGCGCCCGGAAAGCCGCGCCGGATCTTGTCGGGTGCTGCCGGCACTGACTCGTCCAGCTCGTCGCCCTTGTCGACAACCTCGCCCGGCTTGATCTCTAGGCGCTGAGGCACGCGCACCAGCGCGTGCTCCAGCACCTGGTCCATCGAACCGACGAGGACGAGCTGCATCTGCTTGCGGATCTCCTCGGGGATGTCGACGAGATCCTTCTGGTTCTTGAGCGGGAGGATCACCGTCTTGGCACCCGACAGGTGCGCGGCAAGGATCTTGCTCTTGAGGCCGCCGATCGGCAGGACGCGACCACGGAGCGTGATCTCGCCGGTCATCGCCACGTCCTTGCGCACCGGAATGCCGGTGAACGCACTGACCATGGCGGTGGCCATGGTGATGCCTGCCGATGGGCCGTCCTTGGGGATGCCGCCCGCCGGGACGTGGATGTGCAACGTGTTCTTCTCGAACGGCTCGCGCTCGATGCCGAGGTCATCGGCGTGTGCTCGGATCCACGACAGTCCGGCTCGTGCCGACTCGCGCATCACCTCGCCCAGCTGGCCGGTGAGGATGAAGTCCTCCTTGCCTGGCATCTTCGTGACCTCGACCGAGATGACGTCGCCACCGACTTCGGTCACGACCAGGCCCGTGGCGGCCCCGGTCTGATCCTCGGACTCGAGCTCGCCGTACTCGAAGCGCGGCGGCCCGAGTAGCTCGGGCAGCTTCTTGACGTCGACCACGGTCTTGCGCTTGCGCCCTTCGGCGACCTGTCGAGCGGTCTTGCGCATGATGTTCGCGATCTCGCGCTCGAGATTGCGCACGCCGGCCTCGTGGGTGTAGGCCTGGACCAGCTCGACCATCGCCTCGTCGGTGATGGTGATGTTCTTCTCGGTCAGGCCGTGGTTCTCCATCTGCTTGGGGATGAGGAAGCGCTTGCCGATCTCGGTCTTCTCGCGCTGGGTGTAACCAGGCAGCTGGATGATCTCCATCCGGTCGCGCAGGGCCGCTGGGATCGGATCGAGCAGGTTGCCCGTGGCAATGAAGAGCACCTTGGACAGGTCGAAGGGCACCTCCAGGTAGTTGTCCTGGAAGGTGTTGTTCTGCTCCGGATCGAGCACCTCGAGCAGGGCCGAGCTGGGATCGCCGCGGAAGTCCATGCCGATCTTGTCGACCTCGTCGAGCATGAACACGGGGTTGTTCGTGCCCGCGGTCTTGATGTTCTGGATGATTCGGCCGGGGAGGGCGCCGATGTATGTGCGCCGGTGACCGCGGATCTCCGCTTCGTCATGGATTCCGCCCAGGCTCATGCGCACGAACTTGCGGCCCATGGCGCGCGCCACGCTCTTGCCGAGCGAGGTCTTGCCGACTCCTGGCGGTCCGACGAAGGCGAGGATCGGACTGCGGATCTTGTCCGCCAGCGAGCGCACCGCGAGGTACTCGAGTATGCGCTCCTTGACCTTCTCGAGGCCGTAATGGTCCTCGTCGAGGATGCGCGCCGCCTCCTTCAGGTCGAGGTTGTCATCCGTCGTCACGTTCCACGGCAGGCCGACCAGCCAGTCGACGTAGGTCCGTATGACGCCAACCTCCGGGGAGGCCGACGGGATCCGGCTCATGCGGTCGACTTCCTTGATCGCCCGGGCCTTGATCTCCTCCGGCATGCCGGCCTGTTCGACCTTCTCGCGCAGCTCGGTGATCTCGGCCTGCTGCGGGTCGTCCTCGCCGAGCTCGCGCTGAATGGCCTTGAGCTGCTCACGCAGGATGTATTCGCGCTGGGTCTTGTCCATCTCGGACTTGACCTCGGACTGAATCTTGCCCTTCAGCTCGAGGATCTCGATCTGGCGGCCCAGGAAGCTCGAGACGAGCTTCAGCCGCTCGTGAACGTCGATCGTCTCGAGCAGCTCCTGACGCTGCTCGGTGGACATGTCCGGGCTGTACGCGACCATGTCGGCCAACAGACCCGGCTCGGTGATGTTGCGTGCTGCGACGGCCGCCTCCGGGGGAACCGGTGCGCCCGACTGCACGTACTGCTCGATCTGGCCCTGGACCGTGCGCACCAGCGCCTGGACCTCGAGGCCTGCCACCGGCTCTTCCTCGACCATCTCGATGCGCGCCTGGATATATGGCTCGGTCGCGATGAATTCGACGAGCCGGACGCGCTGCTGGCCCTGAACGATTGCACGCACCGTGCCGTCCTGGAGCTGGACAACCTGGGCGATCTTGGCCAGCGTGCCCACCTCGTACAGCTCAGCGGGCACGGTCACGTCTTCCAGATCCGCCTGTCGTTGCGTGACGAGCACGATCGGCGAGCTGTCGGACACGGCTGTATTGAGGGCCTGGACGGACTTGTCGCGGCCGACCTGGAGGGGAACGATCATCTCGGGGAAGATGACGGTCTCACGCAGCGGGACCAGGGGAAGCTCGCGCACGCTGCCGTGGGCCAGCTGCTCGGTCTCTTCGGGCTGCCCAACCTGCTCGGTCTGCTCGGCCACCTCGACCTGCTCGTCCTGGTTGATGGGTTCGGTCATTTCGCTCCTACGGTGGGTACCTGACCAGTTGACGGCGCGGCCGCCTGGTCCTTGCTATCGAGGTCGTTCAAGTCACTTGATTGGTCGTCGCGTTTGATAGCGGCGGCGATGTTGTCCTCGTAGAGCGTCTCGAGGATGCGCATTCCCAGGCGCTCCTCCAGCTCGAACAGGATCCGAACTCCCGCCAGATTGACACCAAGGTTGCGCGTCAGATGGCGGATCCACAAGACGCGCCGGATGTCGTTCTCTGAATACAGACGATTGTTGCTCCGGGTTCGCGCCGGGCAGATCAGGCCCTCGAGCTCATAAATGCGCAGGGTGCGCGGATGGACGCGGACAAGCTCGGCGGCCACGCTGATCACGTAGACCGGTCTTGTCGGATCGCCGACCCGCTCCTCGGCTCTGTGGTCGGCCACGATCTAGGCGCCCGACTCCTGCGTGGCTTCGGTGAGCTCCACGTATGGGTCGGTGCGACGGATGAGTGTCATATGCACGTGCCTCCCTGAGGAAGTGCTGTCTGAAATGTCACTTAGGTGGCCGCTTCAGCGGCAAGGGCCGTTACCCTAAACCTTGACAATGACGTTGTCAAGGTAGATGTCTGGGCGCTTGACCTTTGTGTTGTATGCGAGCCACACGATTCGTAGACGCGGGCGCGTCGCGCGGCAAGGCTGTCGGCCAGACACGAACGAGCGCCGCCGCGGTGACGCGGCGGCGCTCCAAACCGGGGGCCAGGAAGGAGCCGCGAAAGCGGCTCAGGGGCTACATATCGGTCAGGCCGAAAGCCTTCTTAACGTCCTGTGAATTCAGGTACAGGATGAGCACCAGCGGCAGCAGGCCTGCGACGAGGCCGACGCCCGAGCCGAATGCCGTGATGGTCCACAGGAACGCCTCGAACAGCGAGATCCCCGCAACGACCATCGCGAACGCCCATGCCCATGGCCGCAGCGACCAGAGTCCGACGGCAGCTGCCAGCCAGAGCACGCCGGCGCCGACAGCGAGCCATCCCCACAGGCCTGCTGACTCGAACTGCTGCAGGTCGCCGAAGATGCCGAACCAGTCGAAGCCGATCATGCGCATGCCGACGAAGATCCACCCGAATCCGGCCAACGCGGCGAAGAAGCCGAGGACCGAGATCAGGATCGGTGGATTTTTCACTTTGCTGTGACTCCTCTCCCCTCGAATGTTGAGATGTGATCAGCGAACGCTGGTCACAGCGTCCCGAGCAACTTGGCCTTGGCCGCCGCAAACTCCTCGTCGCTGAGCACGCCGGCCGTGTGCAGCTCGCCCAGTTGCTTGAGCTCTTCCATGTCGATCCCGGTCGAGGCCGGAGCGGCCGGTGCGGCCGGTGCGGCCGGGGCCGTTGCCATCGCCTGCTGCTGACCCGCCTGTACGCCCTGCTCATATGCCGACTGCTGCTCAGTCTGCTGCTCAGCCGCCTGGTTCGCGTACTTCTGTTGCTGGTGGTGGCTGACAGCTCCGGCTGTCCCTACGGCCACCGTCGTAACTGCCGCGGCGCGCATCAGCGGCCGCCCTCGTCGACGCATCATCATTGCTGTTTCCCTTTCAAGTGCAGCTTCGGTTCAGGCTCGTTTGTTTCAGGCAGGCAATGCCTCTCCGTCGAGCTCGGCGCTGATCTCCTCGACGACCTCGGGCGGAATCACTGCCCGGGAGATGAGGAAGCCGCCGGCATCCTGGATGGCTTCCTTGATGTGGATCGCCCAGCGATGCTCGAAGAGCAGTATGAGGCCGGAGGTATTTGCCGGCAGCGTGTCGGCGATCTCCAGCAGATCCTCTTCGGTGAACAGGCCCATGCTCCCGGCTACCAGGCTGTGGAACCCGGCGAAGCGTGGATCGTCCTTGTTGTCGAGCTCGAGAACGACCGGCTCCCCGGCGTCGTCGCGTGCCACCATCACGACATCGACCAGGGCGATGGTTCCGTTTTCGACAACTCTGGCGATCTCGCGGGCGATGCTTCCATCGAAGTTGTTGCCCTCGAAACCGATGACTGTGTACTCCAGCGGTCCTAGCGTCACGAACTGGTCCTCCGATCGGGTTTTAGGCAGGCATTCCTGACATTGATCACAGCAGCCACGGAGCGGCCTAACATCGTCCAATCGGGGTGACAGACTCGCAATCACCCTCGCCGGATGACGCGCCGGGGTGGCACTTGGCCGAACGTTTCACGTGTTACAGGTGACTACAAGGGCGATTACTGGGGTGTGACGTGGCGTCGGTCGAAGAGGCGTTCCGTCGCCTGACGATAGGCGATCCCGAGTTCGTGGCGACCGTTGCTGACCACGGCGCCCGGTCCCGCAGCGTGCCGCACCTCGATGCTCGAACCGAAGCCCTGCTACGTGTCGCAGCCCTGGTCGCGGTCGGCGCTCCCACGTCGTCGTATCGCTCTGCGGTGTCCGCGGCGCAGATCACTGGCGCTCGGCTCGACGACCTGTTCGCCGTGCTCGTTGCGATCGCGGACGATGTCGGCTCAGCCCGACTCATCTCCGCCGCTCCGCGCATTGCGCTCGCAGCGGGCTACGACGTCGATGGCGAGCTGGAGTGACCGAGGGACACGCTGGGTTGTGACCCTGACCAGCCCTCTCGGCTGGGCCCGTTTGCCGAGGGCCACTACAGTTCTGCAATAGCGCAACTGCCCGGGGACGTTCCAGCAATGAGCTTGGCCAACGAGCCGACCCGGGAACGTGAGGCGAGCGGCCGCGCGTCGCGCAGCGACGACGCGCCGTTTCGGCCTGCGTTTCCGGTCATGGAGTCGAAGTTCACCGCCCCACCCGTGAGGGCCGGGATGGTTCGGCGCGACCGTCTGCTCCGTCAGCTGGCCGAGAGTGCGACGCCGGTTGTGTCCGTCGTCGCGCCGGGCGGCTATGGCAAGACGACGCTCCTCGCCCAGTGGGCCGCCGTGCACAGTGGCCCAGTCGCCTGGCTCACGCTCGACGCCTCCGACAACGACCCTGTGGCGCTCCTGTCGTACCTGAGCGCGAGCTTCGATCTCGTGGCGCGCCTCGACGCGAAAACGGTCAAGGCACTGTCGAGCGGCGAGCAGCGCATCTTTGCATCCGCCGTTCCGCTCCTCATCTCTGAGCTGGATCGCTGGGAAAAGCCCGGCTTGATCATCTTCGACGACGCGCACCGGGTCACCGATCGGACCTCTCTCGACGCGATCAGCACGCTGATCGACCATCTGCCGCAGGGGGTGCGAATCGCCCTGGCAGGCCGACATCAGCCCCTTTTGCCCTTTGGCCGCCTCGCCGGCAAACGCGACCTGCTCGAGCTGACCAGGACCGAACTAGCGCTCGATAAGTCGGAGACGAGCGCACTTGTTGTCGGGGCCGGACATGAGCTGACTGCGGACGAGATTGACGTGCTCGCTGCCCGGACGGAAGGCTGGGCAGTAGGCATCTACCTGGCCACTGTCGCTCGCGGACGTGGGCGATCCGACCTCCTGCCTATCTCGTCATTCAGTGGCGCAGACGCTCATGTCGCGTCCTATCTGCGCTCCGAGTTCGAAGACGACCTCGAGCCCGACGACATGACCTTCCTGACCAGGTCGGTCGTCTTCGACGAGGTCTCGCCCGCCGTCGCGGAGGCGGTAACAGGATTGTCCGACGCCGCCGGACGGCTGCTCCGGCTTGCGCAGCGAAGCCAGCTGATCCAGGAGCTGTCTGCCACCGGACCGACCTATCGGTTCCACAATCTCCTGCGCGATTTCCTGGCCGCGGAGCTCGAGGTGCGTGAGCCCGGTGCCACTCGCCGACTCCATCGTCGGGCCGCCGACTGGTACCAGGCCAACGGCGCCACCGAGCGCGCGATCGAGCACGCGTTGTCGGCCGAGGACTACGACTGCGCAGCACGCTTCGTCACCGCCGCGGCACTATCGACCCACCAGCGCGGCCGGACCGCGACGCTGGAGCGCTGGCTGGCATCGTTCGAGGAGTCGGCTTTCGAGCGCTACCCGCCGATGGCCGTCATCGCGGCATGGGTCTATCTGCTGACCGGCCGTGGCGACGAGGCCGACGCGATGTCCGTCATTGCCGATCGAGTCAAACACCACGGCGCATCGGACGACGGGTCAGCTTCTTTCGCATCGCAACGCGCAATGCTGAGTGCCGTTCTCACGCACTCCGGGCCGCGCGATGCACTTGCGAGCGCCAAGATTGCCGTCGCGCTCGAGCGCCCCGGCAGCCCGTGGCGCGCGACGGCGCTCATGTTGGCCGGGGCCGCGTACGAGATGCTCGATGATCCGGCCGCCGCCGAGAACGCCTACATAGAAGGCATCGGGGCGGGCTCGACATCGTCGTGGGCGACGGTCATGACGCTCTACGCCAAGCAAGCACAGCTACGCATGAACGCGGGTGACTGGGCCTCCGCCGAGGACCTCATCGAGCGGGCGGAGGAGCTGCGCGAGCTGTGGCGCTTCGACGGCTTTGTGTCGGTCCTATGCGTCCATGCCATAAGTGCGCGCATCTCAATTCAGCACGGCGACCTGGAGGGCGGCCGTCGCAGCCTCGTCCGTGCCCAGCTGCTGCGGCCGCTGGCGAACCACGCCGCGCCATGGATGTCGGTCGACGCGCTGCTCAACCTGAGCCGTGCCTACCTGGCCGTGTCCGACCCGGCCGGCGCACAGCTCGCCCTGCGCGAAGCGGAGAACATCGTTCGGCGCCGGCCCGCGCTCGGCGCGCTGACGACGCAGCTGGTCGAGGTGCGCGCTCGCCTCGCCGACGCGAGCGCGACGCTGATCGGCTCATCCGCGCTGACTTCGGCCGAGTTGCGCGTCCTGCCGTTCATGCCCACGTATCTGTCGTTCCAGGAGATCGCGGAACGGCTGATGATCTCGCGCAACACGGTCAAGACGCATGCCATGTCCATCTACGGCAAGCTCTGGGCATCTTCGCGCGGCGAAGCCGTGGAGCGAGCCGTAGAGCTGGGCCTGCTCGAGCCTTATCCTGCGCTGACGCGGACAGCGACCGCCGAAGCTGGCGTTCGCACGCCGCGTCTCCGATTGCTCAGTTCGGATGACTTGGACGACGAGGCACGAGACGGAATTCTGATCGAGGCGAATTCAAGAGCGTCGCCTATGAGCTTTTCATGCTGCTCGTCTCGATCCTGTCGATCGTCAACCTGGCGATCGCGGCGCTCTTCCTGCTGACGTCACTGGTCGGTTCAGCCAGCGCCGCGGTGGTGGTCCTCATGGATGTCGCGCTGACGCCCGTGTTTGCGATCGACTTCGGCTACCGCCTCCTGACCGCCCACTCGCGGCGCCGTTACTTCTTCAGCCTGGGCTGGCTCGACATGATCGCCATCGTGCCCGGCCTGCGCGCCCTGCGCGTCGCGCACGTAGCGCATGTCTGGCGCTGGCTGCGACGGCGCGGAGCCCACTCGGTCAGCGAAGAGCTTTACGAGGGACGAGCCGCCTCCACATTCCTTTTCACGATGTTCCTGGTCTTCCTGGTCGTCGAGGTTGCCGGCGCAGCAGTCTTCTACGTCGAAGGCACCGATCCGAACGCCAACATCCACTCAGCTGGCGACGCCATCTGGTGGGGGCTGGTAACGATAACCACCGTGGGCTACGGCGATCAGTACCCGGTGACCCCGGCCGGCCGCGTCATCGGCGTCTTTCTGCTCTTCGCCGGCATCGCCCTGTTCTCGGTCCTGACCGGCTTCATCGCCAATGTCTTCCTGTCGCCGCGTCGCCGGCCGCTACGGCGCTCGCTGAGCGAGGAGCCGCTTGCGGTCATCGAATCGGTGCGCGACCTGGTTGCCCAGCAGGATGCGCGCAGTGATGAGATCCGCCGCCGCCTGGACGACCTCGAGAAGTCGCTCGGTGCGCAGCTGCGCGCGTCCGGGTCCGCGGAACGCCGCAATTCGTCGGCCAGCGGCGACAGCGACATCGCTCCGCCGCCCTAGGCGCGGGCCTGGCTAGAGAGCAGGATCGTCGATCGAGCTGATCTTCCACGAATACAATTCGAGCCCCGCGAAGGGCAGCCATGTCGGCGGCGGCTGCTGCTCTTGTTGGAGCCAGATGGTCATGTCCCGCCCGACCACGACCTCCTGTTGCCCGGCGGTCGGTATGACCCCCAGGATCGTGGTTTGGATCCGCTCATTGCGGACGATCTCAACTACTACCGATACTCGTCCGTCGCCGCCTGGAGCAGGATTGCGAAATCGTAGGCTATCGAATGGACGATCAGGGTCCAGGCCACTGTCGGAGCCATAGCTAGCTTGGGCCGCGCCGATGCGACCATCAAGCGCGTCTTCCTCGGCGCTCCACAGCGCACTGACCGAGCTGGCGCTCTGGGGCGCCACGAAGAGTGTCGCGGCGACCTCTGGTCGGTCGCGGACCCATGCCTCTATGTATTGCTGCAGCGTCGCATTTGCGGATCCGTGTCGACCGCCGAGCAGCCAGAAAAGGGTCAGCACCGTCAGCGCCACCGGCAGCACCACAACGATCGACATCTCGCCCCCGGGCGCTGCGCCCATCCTGATCGCGCGTTGATGGGCGTCGATCGCCTGGACCACCCACACGACCAGCAGCACCAGCAGGGGCGGAAACACGATCAGCCACCGCGTCCCGTCGATCAACACGATGGCGAGAACCGCGACGGTCAGGATCGCAATCGGTTGTGCGATGAGCAGCAGCCAGCCACGGCGATAACCGAGCATCACATGCCCCAGACCCCAGCCAAGCAGCGCTCGGTGCAGGACGCTGGCCGCCCGCGGAATGGATCTCGTTCTTGCCTGCCCTGTCACCTATTCAACCTACCCGACCGGAGCGCCTCGCGGTGCCGACGGCTCAGCGGATCAGAGCAGGTTCGCCCAGCGCGTCGTCCGCGCCGATGAGCTCTCGACGCAGCGACTTCTCGCCATCCTCGCGTGAAACGGCAAGGACCTTGTCGCCGGCCTGGAAAACTGTGTCGGGCCGGATGGGCTGGACGGCGTTGCCGCGCAGCAGCAGGAACAGCGAGCAGCCATCGGGCAGCGTGATGTCAGAAGGCTTGCGGCCGACTGCGGGTGAGTCGTCGCCGATCTGAGCCTCGACGAGGTCGAGCTCGCCACCCTTCAGCTGTGCGATGTGGAGCAGCTCATGCACGGGGATGTCCTGTTCGATGGCCGACAGCACCATCCGCGTCGGGCTGATGATCTCGTCGACGCCAAGGTGCCTGAAGAGATCTTCGTTCTTCGGATTGTTCACGCGGGCGATGGTCCGGGGCACGTCGAAGTGGTGCTTGGCCATCTGGCACACGACGAGGTTGTCCTCATCATCGCCCGTCACGGCGGCGACGATCGATGCTCTGTTGGCGCCCGCCTCGGCCAGGTGCTTGCCCTCGCAGCCGTCGCGATTGAGCACGATGCTGCCGAGCTCGTCGGCTATCTGACGAGCACGTGATTCGTTCTTCTCGAGAATCACCAGCTCGTGGCCCGCGGCGAGCAGCTCCTTGGCGAGGTAGTAGCCGACCTTTCCGCCCCCAACGACGACGATGTACATATCTACCTCTCGGTGTGCAGGGCCGGCATGTTGCCGTCGTGGTGATCATGGTGACCCTCGGCGACTCGAACCCCGGCCGCGCCCGGATCCCCGGGCAGGCCGACGTGCGTGGCCAAGGCGTCGACGAGGAGGCGAGTGCGGCAGATCGTCGACAGGCCGAGCATCGTGTACGCCTCGGCACGGACCGGATCGTTGATCTTGGCCACGACGTTCTCGACGCCGAATGTCTCGGCCGCGAGCTGGGCCGCGAACGCGTTCCTGTTGTCGCCCTCGGTGAGGGCAAAGAACCAGTCGGCTTCGTGCGCGCCGACGCGGCGCAGCACATCCTCGTCAGTGCCGTCCGCGCGCACCGCCTGGCCTGGAAAATCGGGCTCGAGCCGATTGAACGACTCGGTGCTGATGTCGACGACGGTCACGTCGTGCCCGGCTCGCGCCAGGCGTTCGGCGAGACCCGCTCCGACACGCCCGCAGCCAACGATCACCGTACGCACTGCGTCTTCAACCTCCACTCCCATCGTTCGGGTGCTCGGCGCTCCTCGAGCGGTTGCGGAATCTCCATCCTCCGATTCCGCCACTCGCTCCGGGAGCAACTGCTTCCGCGGCCCCAACCTTCTCGGCCGGCGCGGGCAGCGCCGGCATGCTTGCGACCGGCATCGGCTCACGTGCCACGATCACCTGGCACGGGGCATTCTGGAATACGTATGGAATCGTGGCGCCGATCTCGAAGTCGCCTCCGAAGCGCTTGCGGTACGGCAGGCCCATGATGATCGCGTCGGCGCCGATCTCGATCGCCTCGTCGACCAGCGCGGCAGCGACCTCGCGAGCCTGGAGCAGATCTCCAGTGAGCTTGACCTTGAAACGCTCGGCGATGCCTTCAGCCTGGTCGAGGACGGCGGACGCCGCCTCGTTCTCCTCGGTCAGCTCGTCGGACAGCTCGTGGCTCCAGTCCACCTCGATGACGTGGATTGCGACCAACTCAGCCGCTGATGGCTTTGCCAGCTGACAGCCAAGTGTCACGACAAGCTCGTCGGTCGTCCCGCCGTTCAGCGCCAGAGCCGCTTTCGCGAACCCTGCTTTGCCTTCTCCCATACAGCGCCGAAGGGTAGCACCGGCTTGGTCTTAAGCCTCTGGCCGTGCCTCGCATACGGTCCCTGCTTCCGGTCCGGAACGGGCCGCCCAGGGTCAGGGGTGGCCGGCCGTGGGTGCCGCTCCGGGCTCGTCCTCGTCGGTTTCCTCGCGACGGTAGGGAACGTTGACCACGACTGTGTGCGACCGGCCGATCAGGGCCGCGCGCAGGCGGTTGGCGGACTGGTTGTAGAGCACACGCTCCCACCAGCTGCGTGCGACGTATTCGGGTATGACGACGAACGTGACCGGCTCTGGCTTGCCTTCGGGCCAGGTCTGGGTGAGCACGTCGAGGTAGGCCAACATGGGTCCGACCAGGGCTCGGTAGGGCGACTCGACGATCACGAGCGGAACATCTGGAATCTGTCGCTCCCAGCGCTCGCGGATCCTGACCGCCTCTTCCGGCTCGTCGCTGATGAGCACGGCGCGCACATCGGGCGCTATGGAGCGTCCGACGTTGACGGCCTGGACGACGGCGCGACTGATGCCGGCCACGGGCACGATCACGCGTTCCTCACGCCACGGCGGAGGAATAACGATGTCTTCGCGCACGCGCAGGCTGTCTGCCGATGCCTCGTACTGGCGATGGATGAAGAGCATGATGGCGATCAGGATCGGGATGATCGCCGCCACAAGCAGTGACGTCGGAGCCTTGGCTGTCAGCACGACCACGAAGACGACGAAGGTCAGAACTGCACCGAAGCCGTTGATGGTGATCTTCCTTCGCCACCCGGGCGACCGCTCCGCGAGCCAGTGCCGAACCATGCCGGTCTGGCCGATCGTGAAGGCGATGAAGACGCCCACCGCGTACAGAGGTATGAGCGCGGTCGTGACGCCTCCAAAGATGACGATCAGGATGATCGCGGCGATGCTCAGGATGACGATGCCCGAGGTGAACGCCAGTCGATCGCCACGGAAGCTGAACGTGCGCGGCATGAAGCCGTCGCGAGCCAGGATCGCGGCGAGCCGGGGGAAGGCGTTGAAAGAGGTGTTGGCGGCGAGGAAAAGAATCAACGCCGTGAACGTCTGATACAGGTAGAAGGCGATCGTGTTGTCGCCGAAGATGATCGCGGCAACCTGGCTGATGACCGTCTTGACCGTTGGCTGGTCGACGGGGACCACGCCGAACGTGTCGGCGACGATGGTGATGCCAACGAAGAGGACGCCCAGAAGGATCGCCATCACCGTCAGCGTCTTGGCCGCGTTGCGAGGCTCCGGAGGTTGGAACGCTGGTACGCCGTTGGCAATCGCCTCGGTTCCGGTCAGCGCCACGGAACCCGAGGCGAAAGCGCGGATCAGGAGCAGGAATCCGAACGCCTGCAGTGGATCAGGCTGCCCGGGCAACGGGTCCGGCGGAGGTTGGCTTTCGCCCAGGACGATGATCCGAAACAGGCCGATGACGATGATCAGCAACGTCGAGCCGGCGAACAGGTAAGTCGGGAGAGCGAAGATGTTGCCCGACTCGCGCAGGCCGCGCAGGTTGCCGAGCATGATCAGCACGATCCCCAGCACGCCGATCAATACGCGTGCGCTCTCCAGCGAGGGAACGGCGGAGATGACCTGCTCGACGGCCGACGAGGTGGAAACGGCGACCGTCATGACATAGTCGACGAGCAGGGCGCCGGCCACGACGAGGGCAAAGATCCCGGGCAGGTTGGCGCGCGCGACGGCGTAGTCACCGCCACCCGACGGATAGGCAAATATTTCCTGCCGGTAGCTGACCGAAACCACGGCCAGGAGCAGCGCGATTGCAATCGCGATCGGAATGCTCACGATCAACGCGGCCGCACCGGCCAGCACCAGGACGCGGAGGATCTCCTCGGTGGCATAGGCGGACGAGCTGATCGCGTCCGAGCTGAAGATCGCCAGAGCCTTCAGCTTCGAGAGGCGTTCGGCGATGTCGTCGTAGATCGAGAGAGGTCGGCCGAACAGCGCCTGACGGACTCTCTGGATGGCGCGTCCGGTGGCGGTCCGTGGCTGTGAGGCCGACTCGCGTGCGATGAGCGTGCCCGGGCCTGAGTAGCGGAAGAACTGGGCGTGGGGGCGATCGACGCGCATGCGTCGATCGCCCGGCTTGCGGCCGTGCAGCCACGGCTTGATCGGGGCGGGCGGCTTTTCCGCGTCGCTCGATCGCTTTTCCGCGTCGCTCATGTGACGCCTACAGGCCGAACTGCAGCCTGCGCACGAGGCGCGGCGGCAGCCTGCGTTCGGTCATCATCTCCTGGACGCGCTCGATTGGGTATGCGACGCGATGCCACTCGAGCGTGCGTTTATCAAGGTCGAGAATCATGGCGCTTGCCCGCGGGTCGCCGTCGCGCGGCTGGCCGACGCTTCCCGGGTTCGCGATCACGCGCTGCTCATCCAGCCTGAGCTCGTCGCCATCTTCGATCTGGATGCTCTCCATCCGGCCGCCTCGCTCTCGGTAGACGACGGGAATGTGTGTGTGGCCGACCAGGCAATAGTCGGTGTCAAATGCCGACAGGTTCGCGCGCGCGATCGTCGCGGTGAAGATGTACTCCCAGGTCGGATCGCGCGGGCTGCCATGAGCCAGGGTGAATGATCCTTCGACTACGCGCGACGGCAGTCCCGCCAACCATTGGCGGGTGGAGGAGTCGATCCGCTCGGCCGTCCACTCGACGGCCGTCCGCGCGTCATCGTTGAAGCTCTCGGTATCGAGCTCGCCGAGCGCGGCCGCGTCGTGATTGCCGCGCACTCCAGTCGCGTTCTCGTCTGCGAGGCGCGCCACGACCTCGTTCGGCTGTGGCCCGTAGCCAACGATGTCGCCCAGCTGCCAGACAGCGTCGAATGGCTTGATGGCGTCGAGCACTGCCTCGAGAGCGGGCAGGTTGCCGTGGATGTCCGACAGCACGGCGATCCGCATCGGCGGTCAGGGTACCTTGCCACGATGCCTCTCGCCGGGCGATCGGGGATACCGATCGGGCGAAGGGCGTGCTTTTCGGATGATCACGAGGCAGCTTCCGGACAGTCCGACGCGCCCGCCCGGCTCTAGCTCGTTGAGCTGCATTCCGGCACCGCCGGCGGCCTGCACGATTCGCCGCGCGTCCTGGATCTCGGCGATGAGCGCCGCGCGGATCGCGTCCTCGCTCGCGCGCTTCCAGATCGCGACGCTCCCGCCGCGGCGGACCAGCGGCAAGCCCAGCTCGGCACATTCGGCGACCGTTCCGACCGCGCGTGCCAGCACGAGGTCCCAGCCTTCGCGGTGGTCAGGGTCATCCGCGAGATCCTCGGCGCGCTCTGCGAAAACCTCCAGGGCGGGCGGATCCGGTACCGCGTTCAGCTCCTGATTGACGACGCGTGCGGCTGCCTCGAGGAACGCCGCCTTCTTCGCGATCGAGTCGACCAGCGCCGCGCGCCGCGCCGGCATCGCCACGGCCAGCGGAATGCCCGGGAAGCCGCCGCCGCTGCCGAGATCAAGCAACGAGGCTGGGCGGCCTTTGTGGCCCTGGAGCGAGCGCAGGCGCGGCACCGCGAGGAGCGCATCGAGAACATGACCTCGTGCGATCGCCTCCGGTTCGCGCAGGCCGGAGAGATTGATGTGCTCGTTCCAGGCGACGAGGAGCCGAACGTGGGCATCGATTGCGGCGCGCTGGGGAGGCGACAGGTCGAGCCCAATCTCGCGCAGTCCGTGGTCGAGAGTGCTCGTGTACGCCGCGGGCAGGGCCGGCAGGGCGCTGACATCGGTCGGAAGCGGTTGGCGACCCGTGCCCTCGGCAGATCGCCGCGGGAGCGAGGACCGATCAGCGACGTCCATGCCCGAACGCCTCTGAACCGTTGCGTTGCCCCCGCTCCCGTTGGCGTGTTGTTTCCGACACCACCGGCCTTTCAGTTTTCCCCCGCTGGCCGGCTGGTCTGACCGGGTCTCCCCGGTCGCCGGAGCCGGCGAGGTTACCGTACTCGGTCTGGGACGCCTCCCCGCTAGGGCGCGCCAGTGGTGTGGAGAGCGAGAGTCTCGCCAAGTGCGGAGTGACGGGTCAACCCGCTTTTCCACGACTTCTGGATCGTGCGACCCGATTGTGGAGAAAGACCCCGGAACGCCCTCCGCCTGTGGAAGAACGGGGGCGCGGTCAGTCGGCCGGGCGAGCTCTGACGGGACGACCCATGCTGCGGCGCACGACCTCCATCACCTCTTCGGTGTAGGCCGCCGCGTCGCCGGTCTTGATCGCCGTGGCCAGGCAACCGGCCACGTGGTCCTCCATGAGCATCAACGAAACCGCATCGACGGCCGCGCGCAGGGCTGCGGTCTGCTGCAGGATGTCGATGCAGTACTCGCCGCGCTCGATCATCCGGGCGATGCCGCGGGCCTGGCCCTCCATGCGTGACAGTCGGCGCAGGAGCTGGGCGCGATCCTTTGTGTAGCTGTGGCGCGAAGGTCCCCCCGGCCTGTCGGAGGGCTTGACTGGCGTCCCTGGTGGTGTCGGCCGAGCTGGTGTACTCATACTGCCTGGGAGTATACGCGCGCGAACATCGCGACACCCGCGCAAAGGCTCGATCGGGCCCCAATCCGCGAGGCCGGAAGGACACGCCCGACAGACGACAACGGGCTAGACTGGCCACAGATGGACAGTCCCGACTGGCTCCGGACCCAGTTGACCTCCTTCACCTGTCCGGCCTGCGGCCGACCTTACCGCGACAGTCGAATTCGACTCCTGGCTGAACGTGACGGTCTCTTTTTCGTCGACCTCGACTGCTCGCGCTGCGGCAGCCACACGGTCGCCATCGTTACCGTCGACACCGACGAGGCTGGGGTCTCGATAGTCGACGCTTCCGATATCGAGCTCACCGTCGATCTGGAGCCCGAGCATCTGGGCGAGGAGCTGCCGGCCAACACTGAGCTGGTGACCGCGGACGACATCCTTGACATGCATCGGCTACTGGCTGGATTCGAGGGTGACCTGCATACGCTGCTCGCGACCCGCAACAGCGGAACGGACGGCGCCGAGGCCAGGTGAGGGACGAGACCAGATTCGCCCATGCCAGCGAGGCCGAGCTCGCCCGGATCCTGGATTACTACGGGGTCCGTTGGGAGTACGAGCCACGCACCTTCCCGATCATGTGGAGCCTCGATGGCAAGGTTGTCGAGAGCTTTTCGCCCGACTTCTACCTGCCCGACATGAACGTCTACGTTGAGCTCACGACGCTCAAGCAGAGCCTCGTGCGGCGCAAGAATCGAAAGCTGCGCAGGCTTCGGGAGCTGTATCCGGACATACGCGTCAAGCTTTTCTACGGCAAGGACTTCAGGGCGCTGATGCTCAAGTACGGCCGCTTCGACCTGGCCGCGTCGCTCAGTGGGCTGGAGGGTCAGGTCGCCGCCGATCGTGCCAACAGCCAGGTCAAGCTCTCCCTCGCGGTGCCACCCGATGCCGGGTCAGATGCGGTCGGCACGGAGCCCGGCGCGTCCAGGGATGGCGTGGCCGTCGTTCCTGCGGCGGTCGCACCTTCGAGCGCGCGCCGCCGGGTCTCGCGCGGCTCGCGCCGGCGGCGTGGTCGACGCGCGTACCGCGCCGCTCGCGCCGCTTCATGAAATTGGTTACTCGCCAGGTGCGGTTGGCGCATTGATGAAGGGGCTGGTTGATGGTTGAGATGCAACGCGAGGCACCGGTTCCAAACCTGAAGGGGGACATCGGTCAGGTCCTAATAAGCGAGGACGACATCCGGGCCAAGGTGCGCGAGCTTGGCGCGCAGATCTCGGTCGACTACGCCGGCCGGGCGGTGACGCTCGTGAGCGTGCTCAAGGGCTCGCTGCCGTTCATGGCCGACTTGATGAGAGCAATTGACGTGCCCGTTCAGATAGACCTGATGGAGGTCTCTTCGTACGGCGGCGCGACGACAGAGACGTCTGGGCTGGTGCGCATCCTCAAGGACCTCAGCTCTTCGATCGCGGGACGCGACGTGTTGATCGTGGAGGACATCATCGACACGGGCTTGACGCTCAACTACCTGCTTCGCTATCTGCGCGGCAAGAATCCGTCGTCCCTGCGCATCTGCGCTCTGCTCGACAAGCCTGCCCGTCGCCTGGTCGAGATCCCGATCGACTACACCGGCTTCACGATCCCTGATGAGTTCGTCGTGGGCTACGGGCTCGACTTCGGCGAGTTCTACCGCAACCTGCCGTTCATCGGCGTGCTGCGCCGCGAGCTGTACGAGACGAGCTAGAGGATCTTCGAGAGGAACGCTTTCGTGCGCTCGTGTACCGGCGCGGTGAAGAAGTGCTCGGGCGTGCCCTCTTCGATGATCTGACCGTCGTCCATCATCACCAGCCTGTCCGCGGCCTCACGGGCGAAGCCCATCTCGTGGCTGACGACGACCATGGTCATGCCTTCGTGCGCGAGCTCCTTCATGACTGCCAGGACCTCGCCGATCATCTCCGGGTCGAGCGCGCTGGTGGGTTCGTCAAAGAGCATCAATGCTGGCCGCATGGCGAGCGCCCGCGCTATGGCAACGCGCTGCTGCTGACCTCCTGAGAGCTGCGTTGGGTAGGCGTCGACCTTGTGCGCCAGTCCCACGCGCGTCAGCAACGCGACTCCGATTTCGCGCATCTCGTCGGCGGGCTCGCCGCGGACGTGGACGGGTGCCTCGATGACGTTCTCGAGCGCGGTCTTGTGCGGGAACAGGTTGAAGCGCTGGAAGACGAACCCGATCTCTCGGCGCTGCTTCGCGATCTCTGATTCCTTGTCCTCGACGAGCCTGCCGTTCTCCTCGCGATAGCCGATCAGGTGCCCGTTCACGCGGATCGATCCTGCGTTGATCTTCTCGAGATGATTGATGCAGCGCAGGAAGGTCGTCTTGCCCGATCCCGATGGGCCAAGGATGAGCACCACCTCGCGCCGCTTGACCTCCAGCGAGACTCCCTTCAGAACCTCGACGCGGCCGAATGACTTGCGCACGCCGGTTGCCTCGACGACGAGCTGAGTCGTTTCGTCGGGCGCGCCGACGACATCAAGGAGGTTCTGGCCGATCTCGACCATCTCAGCGCATCCCTGCCGCAGACGCATCCGGTGGCGCTGAGCGGAGGCCGAACAGTCGCGACGCCAGACCTGGACCCTGCGAACTCGCTCCCGGTGTGCCACGTGCCAGTCGCCGTTCCATCCAGCCCTGGATCACGCCCCAGATCGTCGTCAGCAGCAGGAACCAGATCGCGCACGCCAGGTACATCTCGAAGGGCAGGAAGTTGTTGCCCTGCTTGATGACGAAGGTGTTGTACAGCTCCTGGATGCCGATTACGAAGAGCAGAGCGGTGGTCTTGAGCATGTTGTTGAACTCGTTGCCAAGTGGCGGGACGATGATCCGCGCCGCCTGCGGCAGCACGATTCGGCGCATCGCCTGCCCGTAGGTCATGCCCAGGCTCTTGGCTGCTTCCATCTGCCCCGGGTCGATGGCGAGGATGCCGGCACGGATGATCTCCGTCATGTAGGCGCCCTCGTTCAGGCCCAGGGCAAAGATGCCGGCCTGGACAGCGCCGGTGATCGTGAAGCCAAAAATCTCGATGTCGGGCCAGGTGAAGATGTGGGTTGCGCTCAGGCCGAAGTAGAAGAACACGAGCTGGACCAGGAGCGGCGTACCGCGGAAGATCCACAGGTAGACCGATGCGATCCAGCGCAGCCCGGACCTGCGCGACAGTCTGCCCAGCGCCCCGAAGACGCCCAGGATTATCCCGATGGTCTGGCTGATGACCGATATGACCACGGTCAGCAGGAGACCATTGATGATGAACTGGTCGGGCTGGAAGACGGCCTCGCCGAACGCGTCAGTATTGAACTTGAAGGGCTTGCCGCTGCATCCGGCGACCAGGAGCAGGCATGCCAGCGCCCCGACCAGGACAAGCCTGGACCGGGGCGCTCTGAGCAGGTCGGGTGCGCCGGGCAACGCCACCCTGACTGTTACTCGGTCTTGTTGAGCTGGCCGGCGACGTCCGCCGTCACCGCGCCATCCTGGAGGCCGTATGTCTGCAGGATGCTGGCATACGAGCCGTCGTTGATCATCGAGATCAAAGCCTGCTGGACGGCGTCGCGGATGCCGGTGTGATCCTGCGCCACGCTGATGCCTTCGAGCGCGACACCGAGCTCGACGCCGGACAGAGCGAACTCGTCGGCATGCTGGACGGTGTAGTAGCCAGCGACCGGCAAATCTGCGAAGTAGGCGTCAACCTTGCCCGTCTGGAGAGCGAGCAACGCGTCGCTGTCCTTCGAGAAGGAAGTCACCTTGATCGCCGGGTTGCCCGCGTCCGTGCAGGCCTTCGAGAGGCCCTGGCCCTTGTAGTCGCCGGTGCCGTTGAGGTAGTCGACCTCCGTCGTGCCGGTCTCGGCCGCGATGTTCTTGCCGCACAGGCTGTCCTGGCTGGTGATCCCGGCCGGATTGCCCACGGCAACGACGAACGATTGCCCGGCCTCGAAGAACGGGATCATGTCGACCTGCTGGACGCGATCGGTCGTGATGTTCTGGGCGCTGGCGATGATGTCGCACTTGCCGCCCTGAAGGGCCGCGATGATCGTGTCGAAGACGGAATTCTGGATGACCGGCTCAAGTCCGAGGCGCTGGGCGATGCCCTGCGCGATCTCGATGTCCGATCCGATCGGGTTGCCGGCGTCGTCGAAGAACTCCTGCGGCGGGTACGGCAGGTCCGAGCAGATGACGAGCTTGCCCGCGAAGAGCAGCTGGTCGGGCGGAACTGTGGCCACGACGGCGATTGACGGCACCGCTGACTCGGGCGCCATCGACTCGGGCGCCATCGACTCGGGCGCCATCGACTCGGGTGCCATCGACTCGGGTGCCATCGACTCGGGCGCCATCGACTCGGGCGCCATCGACTCGGGCGCCATCGACTCGGGCGCCGTGGTGGTGGCGGCCTGCGTGGCAGCGCTTGTCGGCGCGGCCGCCGAAGGTGTTGCTGATGAGTTGCCACACGCGACGGCGACAAGCACCATCACCGTGAGAGCAGCGATTCCAGATAGCCGATTCAAGGTCCAAGCCTCCTCAGGTCTCAGGTACGGCGCATGTGTGGAGTCGGGACGGTACAACCAATTCGCATATTGGGGTGGATATCGGTCATCCGTATTGCATAAAGGTACTTGATTCCGAGTGCGCGGTCGCTGCCCAGATTAGCCGCCAGCCAGCTCAGGCAGCGCCCATCATCCGTTCGCTTGCGGGACTCGCCACGGCCCGCTACCCCTTCTCGTTCTACGATGCGCCGAATGACGACGATGGGGCGAATGGCGGCCATACGTCGTCTGGTGGTGGGCATGGCTGCCACAATCCTGCTCGCCGGCTGCGCATCAACAGCAGTGCCAACCCCATCGAGCGTGACACCCACGCAGTCCGTTCCAACCGCCGTACCGGAAGCGCTTCTGACGCCGCCGCAGGACTTGCCCTGGCAATATGCCGAGATCGAGCAGCCGACACCCGTGCTCACCGTGCCCAGCCTCCTGCCCGGTTATCAGTGCCACCCCTGCCACTACGTTGCCGAGGACCAGCTTTTTGCAATCGCACCATGGCCCGACGGCCTGATCGCCGTGGGCCTTTTGCAGCCACCCGCCCAACCCCTTGCCTTCTCGTCGACCGACGGCCTGGGCTGGCAGGTGGTGGCGGGTCTGTCTTCCCGTGCGGACGCGACCTCGAATGCTGTCGCTACGGTCGGAAATCGAACGGCGCTGGTCGGGTCGGAACACAACGGCGCTACCGCCTGGGCGTTCGACGGACAATCCTGGCAGCAGGCTCCAGACCAGGATTCACTGCACGTCGACTACGCCGCGGGTGCGATGAATGCCGTGGTCGGATTTGATGGTGAGTTCGTGGGTGGCGGCTTTGCCGACGACCCGCTTCACGACCTCGCATACGCGGCCGCATGGCGTTCGGACGACGGCTTGACCTGGACGCGCGACGACGATGAGGGCGTGTTCGACGGCGGTCGAATCTGGGCGATGGCAGCAACGGACGACACGATCGTCGCGGTCGGCACGAGCGGCGATGTCACCTACGGGCCTGCAGGCGCGTGGCGCTGGACGCTCGCCGACGGCTGGCAGCGCGCGCAGGTACTGCCCGATGACGGCGGCGCAATGGCCGCCGTCACGGTCGGTCCAAACGGTTTCCTCGCCGTTGGCAAGAACGCCAAGGACCTGGGTGCGCAGGTTTGGACCTCCAATGACGGGCTCGTCTGGACGGCAGTCAACGACCAGCCGTCCTTCCACTACTACCTCCAGCCCCTGCGCATGCAAGCCATCGTGAGCGCCCCTACGGGCTACCTCGCTGGTGGCTGGCGCTCGGACGTGGCAAAGGGTTCCGGTGTTGTGTGGCGTTCAACGGACGGAATCAACTGGTCCGATCCCGAGTGGCAGACGACGTTCTCCGGAGGCCAGATCACCGGTGTGGCGGTGACCGGAAACAGCGCAATCGTCGTGGGTAGAACCGGTTATCCGGATTGGAACCAGGCAACCATCTGGACACGGCCCTGGCCGTATTGAGCGTGAGGTTGACGGAGCCCTAGATCTCGCCCAGGTAGGCGCGCCGCACGTCTGCGTTCGCGGCAAGTGCGCTGCCCGTGTCGGACAGGATGACCTTGCCCGTCTGGAGCACATAGCCGCGGTCCGCGATAGAGAGCGCCTGCTGCGCGTTCTGCTCGACCAGAAGGATAGTGGTGCCATCCTCATTGATCTGCCTGATCAATACGAAGATCTGCTGCACGAGTAGCGGTGACAGGCCGAGCGACGGCTCATCGAGCAGCAGAAGCCGTGGCCGGGACATAAGCGCTCTGCCGATGGCCAACATCTGCTGCTCGCCGCCAGAGAGCGATCCGCCACGCTGGTTAAGTCGCTCGCGCAGGCGCGGGAACAGTGTCAGCGAACGCTCGAGGTCTTCCCTGGTCTCGGCAGCCGTTCTCGTGAACCCGCCCATGCGCAGGTTCTCGAGCACGGTCAAGCGGCCGAAGATGCGCCTTCCCTCCGGGGCATGGGCGATACCGATCTTGACGAGCTCGTGCGGTGCAGTCGAGGAGATGTCTTTGCCTTCGAAGTGCACCTTGCCCGAGCGCGGATGGAGCAGGCCGCTGATCGTCTTGAGCGTCGTCGTCTTGCCCGCTCCGTTTGATCCGATCAGGGTCACAATTTCGCCTTGGCGGACGATCACGTCCAAGCCCTGCAGCGCGCGGACGCGGCCGTATGCCGTGTGCACGCTCTTGAGCTCGAGCATGACGTCACGCTCGACACCGTCGGTTGCGGGCATGGGGGCGGCCTCGTCCAGCGCTGGAGCAGGTGTGCTCGTCATGTGCTCGGCTGGCCCAGGTATGCCTCGATGACTTTGGGATTGGCGCGCACTGCGTCCGGCGCACCCTCCGCGATTTTCTCGCCATGGTCGAGAACCGTGATGCGATCGCTGACGCCCATGACAACGCGCATGTCGTGCTCGATAAGTAGCACCGTGATCCCCAGTTCCTCGCGGATTTTCCCGATCAGCGCAGTCAGCTCGGAGGTTTCGGAGGGATTCATGCCTGCCGTGGGCTCGTCGAGCAACAGTAGCTTTGGCTCACTGGCCAGTGCTCGGGCAACCTCCAGCCGGCGCTGATCGCCATAGGGCAGGTTATGTGCGAGCGCGTCGTCCTGGCCGTTCAGGCCGACATAGTGGAGCCACTTGCGGCCTTGCTCGCGCGAGGCCTCTTCCTCCCTGTTGTGGCGTTTGGTGCGCAGCACCGCGTCGACAATGGACGCGTGCATGCGCGAGTGCATGCCCACCTGGACATTCTCAAGGGCGGTCATGGCCGCGAAAAGGCGAATGTTCTGGAAGGTGCGGCCGATACCCAACTGAACGATGTCATTCGGCCGCGCGCTGCGGAAGATGCCCGCCTTAGTCAACAGATCCACGTACCAACGCGGGCGGACGATGGCGATCAGAAGCGATGAGATCAGAAATGCTATGGCGACGATAAAGATGATCGCGGAAAAGAAGCCCTGGCCGATGACCAGCAGCCCCAATGCTGCGAGTGCCACGACCGCTGGAAGCGCGAACCAGAAGAACGGCTCAGCCCACGCTCGCCTGGCACCCGCGACGACGGGCATGCCTGCCAGATGGATGGAGCCATCGGAGGGTTCGATGATGCCGGCGATGATGTTGAAGAACGTCGTCTTGCCAGCGCCGTTCGGCCCGATGAGGCTGACAATCGAGCCGCGTGGGATGTCAAAGTCGACCGAGCGCACGGCCACAAGTCCACCGAAACGTTTCGTGATCTTGCTCGCTGAGAGCAGGATGCCGTCGTCATCTTGCCCGGCGCCGCTCGGAGCGACCGTGGCGGGCGTGTCCAATGCCGGGTCGTCGGACAGTGGCTTGACTTCGTCGTGCGTGGTCATCTCTCGAGTGTCTCCGCCGAGATGAACTCAGCGACCTCGTCCTCTTCGATGTGCAGCTCGCGCCGCCTGCGTCTACTGGGGAACAGGCCCTCAGGTCTCAACAGCATCATCAAGACCAGCGCAAGGCCGTAGAGCAGGTACTGGTAGTTGAGGAAGTTGATTGTCGATAGGTCGATCGAAATCGGGCCGAGCGCGATGGGCGGGACGTGCAGGCTCTGCACAAACTGGCCCAACTGCTTCAAGCCTTGGTGCTGGATCTCATAAATGATGAACGCACCAGCGGCTACGCCCCAAATGTTGCCCATGCCTCCCAGGACGACCATCGCGAGGACGGTAAAGGAGACGCTGAAGTCGAACTGATCGGGCGAGACGATGCCCAGCTTCGAGGCATAGAACGCTCCGCCCAGGCCCGCCGTCGTGGCGCCGATGGCAAATGCCATCAACTTGGTCGTGACTGTGTTGATGCCCATGCTCGACGCGGCAAGCTCGTCCTCGCGGATGGCCGACCACGCGCGGCCTAATCTCGAATCCTGTAAGCGATACAACAGGATGAAGGCGACGGTGATGATCGCCAGGACCGTGAAGTAGTAGAGAAACGGACTCTGGAAGCCAAAGCTGTTGATGCCCAAGATGCCGTACAGGTTGGGCTGCGACAGGCCAATAATGCCGTTCGTGCCCTGCGTGTAGGTGTCGGCATTGAGGATCACGACGGGCACGATCTCGCCGAAGCCCAGCGTCACGATGGCCAGATAGTCGCCGCGGAGACGCAGTGTTGGCGCGCCGAGCAGGATGCCGAAGATCGCGGCAAAGGCAGCAGCGACAAACAGCATGACCCAGAACGGAATTTGCAGACCGGTGAACGTCGACGCTCCGTACGCGTAGGTGTACGCACCTATGGCGAAGAATGCCGCGTAGCCAAGGTCGAGCAGACCTGCCATGCCCACGACGACGTTGAGTCCGCAGGCGAGCAGGATGAACACGCCCGCGTCGGCGAAGCCCCCGACCCAGTCTTTCTGGGTCCCGAAACCGGGCGCGACCTGTGCGAAGAGGCCCCCCGCGAGTGGCAGCAGCAGTGCCACCAGGACTGCCCCGAGGATGATGCGCGTCGACTGGTGCAAGCCAAAGAAGGCGCGTATGCGGTCGATCGCCTCGCGTGGACCCACGCCGTCGGGCCGGGCGGCCTGGGCGGTCATGCCCGCTCCGCCGTCTGCTGGCCCAGGAGGCCGTTGGGCTTGAAGATGAGCACGAGGATCAGCGTCGAGAATATGACAGCCTCGCTCCATCGGCCATAGCCGTACGCGGAGCTGATCACCTCCAGGAAGCCGATCACAAAGCCACCCAGCGCAGCGCCCGTGGTGTTGCCGATGCCTCCGAGCACCGCCGCGGTGAACGCGAACAGGCCGGCGCGGAAGCCGATGTTGAAGACGGTGTTGCCGAGATACTGCGTCTGGACCACACCCGCCGCCGCGGCCAGCGCCGCACCCAGAAAGAAGGTGATCGCTATCGCACGGTTGATGTCGACGCCCATGAGCTGGGCTGCCTCGCGATCCATCGCAGTCGAGCGCATCGCAGTACCAAGGCGCGTGCGCGTTGTAAAGAAGTGCAGCGCGCTAATGAGTACGAGCGAGACAACGATCACGAAGAGGTTGATGATGCGGATCGAGATCGGTCCGATCTGGATCTGATCGAACGGGATCAGCTTCGGCGTCGAGACGACGGAGTTGCTGTAGCCCACGAAGACGATGTTCTGAAGGATGAAGCTGACGCCGATCGCCGTGATCAGGGGCGCAAGGCGCGGTGCGTTGCGCAGCGGCCGATAGGCGAAGCGCTCGATGACGACGCCAACGAGGCCAACGACGGCCATCGTGATGACGAAGACGACGCCAAGAACTGCGACTAGAAGCAGTGGGTCATTGATCTGACCGGTGAAGCCCATTGTCTTGATCACGATCAGAGCCACGAAGGTGCCGATCATGAAGATTTCGCCATGGGCAAAGTTGATGAGCTCGATGATCCCGTAGACCATCGTGTAGCCCAGGGCGATGAGTGCGTACAACGCACCGATCGTCAGCGCGTTGATGTATTGCTCGTTGGTCTGGGCGCCGGACGGAATCGCGATAACCACGTAGCCCAGCACGGCCATCGCCAGAATCCCCAGAGCGGTGCGTGATGGCCTGGGCCACCGGCGCGTTTCCGGGATCGCAACGCTATCCGCAGTCATCTTCGCATAGCCGCCTGCTCCGAATAGAACTCTGGCCGGAGCAGAAGCTGCCCCGGCCAGAGTTGGCTTACCTCAGTTGGAGGTTGCGCCTTTCACTGCATGGGGTTGGCTGTGAAGTCGCGCTGCTGCAGGAACTTCCAGGCCTTGGTGGCTGCGTCGTAGCCGTAGTAGGAGACGATCTTCTGGCTCGTATCTCCCGCGGCATCAAAGTTGAACTTGCCAAGTGCCGTGGTATACGAGTTGCTGGGATCGGCCACGTAGGCGCGGACTGCCTCGCGGAGTGCCGCTTGGTCAGTACCGGCTGCGGCACCGACGGCCTGCAGTGCCTGCAGGAAGACCTGCGTGCATGCGTAGGCGGCGGCGCTATAAGCCCCGGGTTCCGTGTTGAACATCGCGCTGTAGGCGGCGGCGAAGTCCGCCTGGCTGGGCGACGCGTCGCTTGAGATGTCATGGGGACCGGCGATCGTGCCGTAGCTGTTGACGTCGCCGCTGTCGCCGGCAAGGTTCAGGTACGAGCTGGCTGTGTCCGCTGAGCCGTCGACGATGCCGTCGCCGCCGCCAAGCGGGATGTTGGCCATGTCCTTCGAGGCCATCTGGCTGCGGAAGATGCCGATGCCTGACGTGGTGACGCCGCCGTAGTAGACGTAGTCAACAGCCGGGGTGATGCCCGAGATCGCGGTCAGATAGCTTGTGAAGTCGGTCGTCTTGTCCGAGATGCCATCGCGCTTGGCGACGGCGCCGCCGAGATTGATGAACGAGTCGTTGAAGACGTCCGAGATGCCCTTGCCGTAGGTCTGCGTGTCGTCAGCGACGTATGCATTCCGGGCGTTGGCGATGTTGTAGGCGATGTCGGCGCCGGCTGCGCCCTGCAGATCGTCGGTCGTCGCAACGCGAACGTACGCGATCTTTTCGGGATTCGTGGGGCGCAGAGTCGTGGGATCGACACCTCCCCACGTCTTGGTCAGGCCAGGGTTGGTGTTCGCCGGGCTGCACTGCATGAGTCCGGCCGAGTTGCTGACCGGGATCTCCGCCTGCCCGACGTTCGAGTTGTACGGGCCGACGATGAACATGACCGACGGATCATTGGCCAGCGCCGTCACGTTCTGCGCGCCCGTCTGCGGGTCGTGCTTACCGTTCAGGGCATCGTCCTTCTGATCGATCGTGATCGTGTAGCCCGGAACGGACAGCTGTGACAAGGCGAGAGCCACGCCGTTGGCCGTGGGGACGCCGTTGGGCGCTTCGCCGCCGGTCATGGGCAGCTCGATGCCAATCTTGACGTCCATGTTGCCTGCGGCTGGCGTACCCGCTGCCGTCGAGGCGGCCGGCGTAGTAGCTGCCGTTGACGAGCCCGCAGTAGCCGGTGCCTGTGTCGCCGAGCCCGAACTGCAGGCGCTGGCCACCAGGACCACCCCTGCTCCGAGCACGCTGAGATTTCTCAGCTTCATGAAATGAGCCTCCTCATAGATCTCCTCTTCAAATCAGCGGTCGAACCGACGCAAGGGGCTTGACGCACGGAGCGTCGAATTCGGGGGTGGTGCAACCCTCAGATTGCAAACCACCGGGTCCCCACGTTGAGTGACCCTTCTTCCCCAACGACTAAGTTCCGTGACGGAGTTACAAGCACCTGGCTCGTCGAGATCCCCGCTGACGCGATGCCGTATGATAGTCAGCGACGCCTCGTTTGCAACAGACGTGGAGCGCCCCGGACAAGCCGACAGGACAACTGCAAGGTGTTCTGCGCCTCCGGAGCGGCGCCTCCCACCGGCACCGGACCTACCGGTCGACTATAGGCGTCACGGGTATTCGCCTCTACGGGCGCGCCCAGCTATCACGAGGGACCACAACCAGCGTGGAAGTTCAGCTCCGCGACGCTCGCTTAACGGACATCGATCGGGTCATCGGCCTGATCGAGCGTGCCGACACGCGCTGGACGGCTGAGCAGCTGACCAATGCCGCCGACATCCTTCGCCAGATGGTCTACCTGCCCAATACCTCGTTACTCGTTGCCCTGGACGGTCGCATGGTGATCGCGGTAGCCGTGCTTGCATTGCGGCCCTCGGTGACTGCCGGCGGGCTGGTCGGGACGGTCGACCTGCTCGTGACCGAACCAGGTCGTGAAGACGAAGGCGTGATCGAGGCGCTGTTGACAGAGCTGATTCGCTCAGCGCGCAACAAGGGCTGCGCAATGCTCGAGGGCGCGGTCCCTCCGAGCCCGCAGAGCTGGCGCGCTGGGAGGCGGCCGGGTTCACCGAGGCGGGACCACGGTTGCGTTGCCCTCTCGTTCGCGCCGCGGCGCTGTCCTGGTAGGACGGCGGACCGAGCGGCGCCACCAAGCCGAGCATGTCTCGGCCGCGCACATAGCGCGTAATCACAACCACAGGAGAAGTTTGTGAGCAAGAACGTCGCTGTCTTCGTAGACGTGGCGAACATCTTCTACGCGGCCAAGGCGGCCGGCGTGGATATCGACTACATAACGCTGCTCAAGGCGGCCACCGCCGGGCGTGACTTCGTGCGCGCCTATGCGTATACCGGCCTCGATCCCGAAAACGACAACCAGCGCCAGTTCCACGCCTTCCTGGCGCGCAACGGCTACAAGGTGATCAGCAAGGACATCCGCAAGTACGGCGACGGCCGGATCAAGGCGAACCTCGACATCGAGCTCGTCGTCGACATGATGAAGACGGCGCGCAACCTCGACATTGCCGTCGTGGTCTCGGGCGACGGCGACTTCGCGTCGGCCATTCGTGCCGTGCAGGAGATGGGCGTTCGCGTCGAGGTCATCAGCTTCCGCGGCAATACCAGCTCCGACCTGATCGACGTCGCCGACCTGTTCACCGATATCGCCCAGGTCGCGCGAGTCGACAAGAGCGGCCGAAGCGGCCGCCGCGTCGCCGCTGAAGGCGACCTTTCCATGACCCAGGTCCCGGAGAAGGAGACCGAGGGCGCGCCACGCCGACGCCGCGGCACGCGTAACCCGCGAGGAGCGACCTCAGCCGGTCGAGGTCGAGGAGCAGGGCGCAAACATCGTCGTGATGCCCGGCGAGCGCCTGTCGCGCGCCGGCGAGGCGGAGGGCGAAGGCGCCGATGCCGAGCACGTCGAGGACGCGGCCGTTGCGGCTACTGACGAACGGGAACGAGCCTGCCGACGAGGAAGGACGGCGCAGACGTCGCCGGCGCGGAGGACGCGGCCGGGGTCGCGGTCGTCGCCCGGAGGACGAGGCTGTAGAAGTGGCCGGCGAGCCGGCCACGTTCGACGAGAGCGAGGAGCTCGAGGACCTGCCCACGGCCCAGCCAGCGGTTCACGCGTTTGGCTCGGTCTGGGACAACCAGCTCGGCATGCCGACGAGCTCGTCCTTGCCACCGACAGTCGACCTGGGCGGCGATGTCCAACGACGACGAGAACTACGACGAGCCCGAGGTGCCCGAGTACCTGCTCGCCGAAAGACGTCAGCAGGGTCAGCGCCAGGGTCGTGGAGGACAGCGCGGCGGCCGCAATCGGACTGCCTACCAGGCCGCTCTCGATCGCGAGCGCTATGGCTCGCGATCGCCGCAGCCGTCGTACGGCAACACGCGGTGGCAATCGATCGCAGGGCGGCAATCGGAGCCGACAGGGGGGCCGTCCGCAACAGGGCGGTCGACCGCAGGATCGCGGTCCGCGGCCGCAGGAGCGCCAGTACAGCGAGCCGCGCTCGTCGAGCGAGCCATGGTCCGAGGTTCCGCCGGAGCTGGAGGAGATGCTGCGTGCCGAGCTGGCGCGCAAGCAGCCAACGGCTGAGGCGATGCCTGTGGCCGTGACCGCGTCGGATCTTCCACTCGAGGCGATAGTCGAAGTGGACGCCGAGGTAGCCGCTGTCAAGGCGCCTGCCAAGCCGGCCCGCAAGCCACGCACGACGACGAAGAAGCCGGCGGCAACCAAGTCCAGTGCCGAGCCATCCGGGGAGGCACGACTTCTGCCGCCGCCGAGCCCTCGGGCGAGGCGCCTGAGCCCGCCAAGAAGACGACTCGCGTCGCGGTCGACCAAGTCCACCGCGACCAAGGCCAGTGCGACCAAGGCCAGTGCGACCAAGGCCGCACCGGCTGAGGGGCCAACGGCCGACTCCGCTGTCGCGCCCAAGAAGCCCGCGCGGCGGAGCACGACCAAGTCCGCCGCACCGGCCGAGGAGGGCTGAGCCGCCTCTCGTGGGCAAGCTCCTGACGCGCGGTCATCCTGCCGCCCAGCGGCTGGTCGAGCGCGCGATCGTGAGCGGCACGCCACCCCACGCGCTGCTCTTTGTAGGGCCGGGCGGGGTGGGCAAGTCGACACTTGCGTTTGATCTGGCCGCGGGGCTGCTCTGCCTCGCGGCGGATCCGGCTGCGCGGCCTTGCCGCGAATGTGCTGCATGCCGCAAGGTCGAGCACGGCAATCACCCCGACCTGCATCTCCTCGCGCCGGAAGGCGCCGGACAGCAGATCAGGATCGGCCAGGTCCAGCAGCTCGCGTCCGACCTGGCCTTGCTGCCGCTCGAGGGTCGTTTCCGGATCGGGATCATCGAGAAGGCGCATCGACTCAACGACGATGCCCAGAACGCGTTGCTCAAGACGCTCGAGGAACCCCCGACACGGGTCGTCCTCGTGCTTGCTGCCGACGATGCCGGCGATCTTCTTGCCACCGTGGTCAGCCGCTGCACGCGGGTGCGCATGGGGCCGGTGTCGGCCGAGGAGATGACGAGCTTGCTGGCCGCGCGCGGCATCGGCGATGCCGCGCGCGGTGCGGCGCTGACCCGGCTGACCGGCGGGCGGCCCGGCCTTGCCCTGGCGCTGGCCGCCAACTCTGATGCGCTGATGGCGCAGAGCCGTCTGGCCGCGACGCTGCTCGACCTGCTCAGCGCCGACAGGCGCCGCCGCCTCGGCGCGCAGCACGAGCTGATCGAGGATGGCGCCACCCTCGCCGCCGCCGCGACTGCGGCTGTACCTGACGGAGCGGAAGGGCCGGTCGAGCCCACCGTGCCAAAAGGCCGCGGCAAGTCCGGGGGCGCCGCGCGCCGCGCCAGCCCTGCCGAGCGCCGTGCGGCTGTCGCCCAGATCTTTGTCGTGTGGCGTGATGTCGCACGCGACCTCGCGGTCGCGGCGCGCGGCGGCCGGCGTGAGCTGCGCCAGCACGAGATGCTCGACGAGCTCGCGGCCGCGGCGGGTCATGTCGATGCGGACGAGGTCACGGTCTTCCTGCAACGCATCGATGCGGTTGGCAGGGCACTCGATTCGTATGCCAACCCGGAGCTGGCTCTCGACGTGCTCCTGCTCGAGTGGCCCTCCCAAACAGCGGCGTGAGCGGTGGCGGGGGTTCGGGCCCCGAGCGCATCGATGCGACGGTCCGTGGCATCGTCCAGGGCGTCGGCTTCCGCTGGTTCGTCGTTCGCAGCGCGTCCCAGCTCGGTTTGACCGGATGGACGTCCAACGAGGCCGATGGATCGGTCCGGGTGATCGCCGAAGGCTCGGCTGATGCTCTCGAGATCATGGAGCGGCTGCTTCATGAAGGTCCGGCCGGCGCCCACGTCCAGGGGGTCGACGTGATCCGCACGGCGGCCACCGGCGAGTTCGCGTCGTTCGGGATCCGGTCCGGAGCCCACCGCGGCGATTGAGCCGTGCGCTATCGTGCGAAGGTGCCTCTTTCGGATGAGCAGAAAGCCGCGCGGCTGGGCGACGTCCCGCTTTTCGCCGGCATCAGCGGGGAGTCGATGAGTCGGCTGGCCGCGGTCGCCGGCGAGCAGAGCTTCGGGGCGGGTCAGTTCATCGTCCGCCAGGGACAGGTGGGCACCGGCCTGTATGTCATCGTCGACGGCTCGGTCAGCGTCGTGCGCGGCGCTGACGACGTCCTGGCGACGCTCGGCCCGGGCGACTTCTTCGGCGAGCTGTCGGTCATCGACCAGCAGCCGCGCAACGCCAACGTCCAGGCGACGGAGGCAACGACCGTGCTTGCGCTGGCATCATGGGACCTGCTCGATCTGCTCGAGAAGGACCAGGCACTGTCGCTCAACCTGATCAAGGGCCTCGTCGCTCGCGTCCGCGCGACAGGCGATCAGCACCGCCACTAGCAACTCGAAGCAGGAGTACTCACGGATGGCTACCAGCGAACAAGAGCTGGTCGACACGCTCTCCGGGTTGGCGCTGTTCGCCGATCTGACGCGGCCACAGGTCGAGGCCGTGGCGCACAAGATGACCGAGGAGTCGTACCCGACCGGCCAGCGCATCCTGCGCCAGGGCTTCACAGGCACCGGTTTCTACGTCATCGTCGATGGCGAGGTCGCGGTCAAGATCGACGGCAACGAGATCTCGCGCCTGGGCAAGGGTGACTTCTTCGGCGAGATGTCCATTCTGCTCGGCGAGCCGCCGGTCGCCGACATCGTCACGACGCGCCAGCTGCGCGTGCTCCACCTTGGCGGGCCGGAGCTGGAGGGCTTCCTGCGCGACTATCCGCCCGTGATGCTGCGCATGCTCAAGGCCGTGGCCACGCGACTTGCGCAACGCGAACCGATGGCGGAGCTAGCAGCGCGCCCGTTCCCACCCGGCGACTATCCGGTCGTCGTCGTCGGTAGCGGACCGGGCGGGATCCAGACCAGCTACTACCTGCGCCACCTTGGCATAGACCACGCCTTCATCTCGGCCGATCCGGTGCCCGGCGGAATGTTCCGCCGCTTCCCGTTCTTCCAGCGCCTGCTGTCGTGGACCAAGCCGTATGGTCCAGTCCCGCGCGACGACCGCTTCTACTACTGGTTCGACTGGAACAGCCTGCTGGCCGAAGAGCCGCAGCACCGCGCGCTCATGCCCGACCTCATGGACGGCACGTCGTCGTTCCCGTCACGGCCGGAGATGGAGCTGAACCTGGCCACGTTCGTCGAGCGGACCGGCCTGAAGATTCGCTACGAGACGACGTGGGAGTCGCACCTCGCGCGACGGCGACCGCTTCGTCCTTCATACGTCCGATGGCGACTACCGGTGCAAGGTGGCGATCTTCGCGGTCGGGGTCGCGAAACCGTTCAAGCCGAACACGCCCGGCTTCGAGCACGTGGCGCACTACGTCGACACGCGTCCCGCGGAGACGTATGCCGGCAAGCGCCTGTTCATCATCGGCAAGGAGAACAGCGGCTTTGAGCTGGCGACCGGCCTGCTCCAGTGGGCGCAGCGCATCGTGCTCGCCTCTCCGCGTCCGGCCAGGCTGAGCGTCAACAGCCACTCGCTGGCGGGTGTCAGAGCGCGCTACGTGCTGCCCGTCGAGGACGAGATCCTGGGCGGGGGCGTCTTCTTCCTGAACGCGTCGATCTCGCGCATCGAGCGTCAGGGCGACGCGTTCCGTGTCTTCTGTTTGCGCTCGGAAACGGGCATGGAGGTGGCCGTCGACGCCGACGAGGTGATCGCCGCTACCGGTTTCACCTGCCCGCTGCAGGACCTGGAGGATATCGGCGTGGAGGTCTTCGGCCGCAGCAAGCTGCCGGCCATGACCAACTACTGGGAAAGCGCCACCGTGCCCGGCATCTACTTCGCGGGCACGATCGGCCAGGGCGTGTCGGGCATGAAGAAATACGGGCTGCCGGCCAACTCGGGCGCCGTTCAGGGTGCGCGCTACAACGCTCGAACGATGGTCTACCACGTCGCAGAGACGCATTTCGGTGTCAAGCTGCCGCGCGCCGAGATCAAGCCGGACGCGCTGGTCGACCTGCTGCTGACGGAGGCGACGACCTCGCCCGAGCTTTGGAACCAGAAGTCGTACCTGGCACGCGCCTTCTCGCTCGATTCCGCCCAGGGCATCCTCGACCACGGCATCGTGCCCCTCGCCCAGTTCGTGGACGAGGAGGGACCGGCGGGCGTGGCGATCGCGGTCGAGACCGACGACAGCGGCGACATCCACCCCGCGGTGTACGTCCGCCAGGCGGGCAAGCCGGCCGTCGAGACGCTGCTTTCGTCGCAGGCGCTGCATGACTTCCGAAGCTCTGACAACCGGACAGCCTTGTCTGGGATCCTGAGCGGAGCGACCGGCGGCGCCGTGAGGTGAATCGTCTCGAGCAGGTCGAGGCGAAGATCGTCGACTGCGCGCTATGTCCGCGGCTGGTCGCGTGGCGCGAGGACGCCGCAGCCCATCCTCCGGCCCGGTTTGCCGGGCAGGTCTACTGGGCTCGGCCCGTGCCCGGCTTCGGTGATCCCGGCGCAAGCGTGCTGGTTGTTGGTCTCGCTCCGGCCGCCCACGGCGGCAACCGGACGGGGCGCGTGTTCACGGGCGATCGCTCCGGGGACTTTCTTTTTGCCGCGTTGTTCGACGCCGCATTCGCGAGTCAGCCGACCTCGATCGCGGTCGACGACGGGCTGTCGCTGAGCGACCTGTTCGTGACCGCCGTCAATCGTTGCGCCCCGCCGGACAACAAGCCTGCGCCCGACGAGCGCGACAACTGCCTGCCCTACCTCGTAGACGAGCTGCGCGCGTTGGCGGCCGTTCGGGTCGTGGTCTGCCTGGGGGCGTACGCCTGGGACGGCGTCCTGCGCGCGCTTGCCACGAAGGGCCACGCGACGCGGCCGCGACCCAGGTTCGGCCATTTGGCACGCGCGACGGTAGGGCCCTACGAGTTGCTTGGCTCATATCACCCGAGCCAGCAGAACACATTTACGGGCAAGCTGACGCCGTCAATGCTGCTCGACGTGTTTGGGACGGCGCGCGTGATCGCCGGGTTGGCGGCCCCCACTGCGCGCTATGGTTGAGCCATGGCGAAACCGAGGGGCGGGCCAGACGAGCTGCAAGCGGACCTTGTCGGAGCGATCGAACGCGGGGAGTTTCGACTCGAGTTCCAGCCGGTAGTCCGTCTCGGCGGCGGCCAGGTGGCCGGCGCCGAAGCCCTCGTGCGCTGGCGACATCCCCGCCGCGGCACGATACCGCCCGCAGAGTTCCTGCCCCTGGCCGAAGCAGCCGGGCTCATAGACGGCATAGACGAGTTCGTCCTCGGAGAGGCCGCGCTCGCTGCTGCCTCATGGCCGCGGACGAACGACCGGCCCGGCTTTGTCAGCGTCAACGTGGTGCCCAATCAGTTGCGCCGGAGCGGCGCCGCGGCGCGCATCCTGCGCCAGATCGCCGATGCCGGCCTGGACCCTGGGCTGATGACCGTGGAGCTGACATCAGGCGTGTCGGGCGACGTCGATGTGATCGTCGCCGCACTCGACGAGCTGCGTGAGGCTGGCGTCGGTATTGCGCTTGACGATTTTGGGATGGCGACCTCGCTGGCGGATCTGAAGCGTTTGCCCATCGACCAGGTCAAGCTCGCGCGCGAGTTCGTGGGCGCGATCAATGGCCCGGCAGAGGATTTGGCGTTCGCCCTATCGCTGATCAACCTTGCCGAGGTGCGCGGCGTTGATGTCGTCGCCAAGGGCGTCGAGTCGCGCGAGCAGGCATGGCGCCTGGCGGAGCTGGGCTGCCGTTACGGCCAGGGCTTCTTCTACAGCAAGCCACTCGGCGCCAGCGGCGTGCTTGCCGTCCTGCGCCAGGGATCGTTGCGCGGCTAAGGACGGGTTCCGGCCTCTGATCCCGTCGGTGCACTAGTCAGTTTGAGCTCGGCGATGTGGCGCGCGGGCCTCATGTCGGCACCCGTGTAGAGGCCATAGGCCGCTGGGTTCACGGCCGGGTCATTCCAGACGATGACGTGCTCGGCGCCGTTAGCCCATGCGCGATGGACGACCTCGTGGACCACTGCCGTGGCGAGGCCCAGCCGCCTGTAGTCGCGATGGGTGCCAAGAGGCTCGATCTCGACTGTCTGCGTGGGTGGATCCAGCCAGCCGATGCAGCACGCCGCGACGGTGCCGTCGGGCGCGAGCGCGATCGTCACGAGATCAGCTCTGAAGTGCGGCATGAATCTCACAGCCGCGTGTCGTTGAGGCCCGTAACTCGAAGGTTTGCGATCCGACCACGCCGCACGGTGTCCGTCGATGTAGGTTGAGTCGTCGACGTCCTCGAGCGACGCGAAGCGGAAGCCTTCCGGCAGCGTCGGCCGCATCGGTTCGCGGTCCGTGTCGGCCATCAGCTCGAGGCTCGTGCCGGTCTGCTCGAAACCGTGCTCGATCAGCTGGCGCTGCAGCGCGCTGGCTACAAAGGCCGAGGTCTGCACTTGCTCGGCGCCCTCCGATTTCCGGCGCTCGATCGCCCACTTGATCAGTTCAAGGCGCGTTGGCCCCATCTCGTCGCTCTCGGCAATCAGGAAGTCGCCGTCGCGCATCACGAACGCGCTCAGGCCATCGCCGAGGTCCGTGGGCAACACGTAAGCCTCGAAGTCGGTCCGCTCGCCGGCCAGCTCGCGCAGCCACCACTGGATGCCGCCGGGATGCCAGATGCCCTTTCCGCTCGCGCGGGTGCGGCCAAGCAGATCGGCCAGGGCAGGCAGGTCGTGCTGCGGATCAATCGGCCGGGGCGGCATCAATGCCGATCATCAGGGAAGTCGGGGAGTAGCGCGTCAGATGGTTGCTCTTGACGACATACTGACCACGCGTTTAGTCTACTGAACGTGAGTTCAGCAATCGAAGATGGCGATCTTACCGCCCGCGCGAACATCCGGAATGCCGCGTTGCGGCTCTTCGCCGACCATGGCCCGGACGCAGTAACCCTGCGCGAGATCGCCACCCAAGCGGGCGTCTCCCCGGCGCTCGTCGTCCACCACTTCGGGAGCAAGGACGGCCTCCGTGCGGAGGTCGACGCGTTCGCCGCTCGGGCATTCGACGCGATCTTCGAGGCCCTGCCGACCGAAGAGCTCGTTGAGATGCTCGTCGGAGGGGAGGCGAATGGCTCGGTCGCCGAGGCGTTTGCCCGGGGCTTCCCGCCCGGGTCGCCGCTGCCGGCCTACCTGGGCCGGCTGCTCCTGACGGACGAGCCGGCGGGAGCAGTGCTGTTCGCACGCTGGTTTGACCTGACCCGGCGCCTCCTCGACGTGATGGTCGAGATGGGCGTGGCTCGGCCGAGCGCCGACCCCGACATCAGGGCGGCGTTCTTCCTGGTCAACGACCTCGCACTCATCCTCCTGAGAAACCCGATCGCCAAGGCGATCGGTGCCGACCCGCTGACGCCCGATGGGATCGAGCGTTGGGCCCGGGAGGCCACAACCGTCTACGCCGAGGGCGCCTTCCGTGCGCCCCGGAAGGAGTAACAACCCATGAACGCGCCCCAACCCGTCATCCTCGCCCAGGGGCTGGCCAAGAACTTTGGACCGGTCCGGGCCCTCGACGGGCTCGACCTCGAGGTGGCCCCCGGAGAGGTTCACGGCTTCCTCGGCCCCAACGGTGCTGGCAAGACGACGACGATCCGCATCATCCTCGGCCTCATCCGCGCCAGCGGCGGTCACGCCGAGCTTTTCGGCGCTGACCCGTGGCGCCAAGCCGCATCGCTCCACGCACGGCTCGCCTATGTCTCCGGCGACGTCGCACTCTGGCCGGGGCTCACCGGCGGGCAGTGCCTCGACGTTCTCGGAGCGACCCACGGCGGGCTCGACGAGGCTCGCCGGGCTGCCCTGATCGAGCGCTTCGACCTCGACCCGACCAAGCGGATCCGCGACTACTCCAAGGGCAACCGGCAGAAGGTCGCCGTCATCGCCGCCCTCGCCACCGACGTCGACCTGCTCGTGCTCGACGAGCCTACGTCGGGGCTTGACCCGCTCATGGAACAGGCCTTCCAGGAGGTTGTTCGCGAGCGCCGCGAGGAAGGGTGCACAGTCCTGCTGTCGAGTCACATCCTCGGCGAGGTCGAGGCCCTTGCTGACCGGGTGACCATCATCCGCCGGGGCCGGACCGTGACGACCGGAACCCTTGCAGAGCTGCGACGGCATACGCGCAACCACGTCCACGCGGTCACGGTCGACGCGCCTGCGGGCCTGGCCGGCGCCATGGGCGTCGCGGACTACGTCTCACAGCGCCTCGACGACCACGTCGACAGCCGCTTCACCGTCGACTCCGAGCATCTTGACGACGCGGTCGGCGCGCTGCATAGCGCACGGATCCACACCCTCACCGTGACCCCGCCGAGCCTGGATGCTCTATTCCTGAGTGCCTATGACGGGCAGGCCGAGCCCCTCAACGACGCCGAGCTCGGCGAGCCGGTGGAGGCGCTCCGATGACGGCGACCGGCCTGCGGGCCATGCTCGGTATCCAATGGCGGACGCACCGCCGCGGAATGCTCATCTGGATGTTCGCGCTCATCGCCATGATGGTCGGCACTGCAGGAGCCATAGCCGGCCTGTACGACACGCCCGAGAAGATCCACACCTATGCCCAGGCCGTTACGGCCGGAGACGCCCTCGTCGCGATCAACGGCAGGGTCGAGGGCATCGACAGCCTCGGCGGGATCATCCAGGACGAGTTCGGCTTCCTGGCGGCGTTCCTCCTGCCGCTGCTGGGGATAAGCCTCGTCGCACAGCTCACGCGGAGCGAGGAGGAGGCCGGGCGGCTTGAGACGGTCCTCGCCGGCCGGGTCGCGCGGCACGTCCCGGTGCTGGCCGCTCTCGTGCTCGCCTCCACCGCCATCGTCGTCACCGCCATCGCGTTCGCCATTGGGCTCGTCGCCTTCGGTGTGCCCACGACCGGAGCGGTCCTGTATGCGGCCTCTCTTGGCGCCCTTGCCTTCGTCTTCGCCGGGCTCGCGGCGCTGCTCGCCCAGGTCAACCTGCACTCCCGGAGTGTCTACGTCTGGGGCCTGCTCGTCCTGGCCGTGGCCTACATGCTGCGGGGCGTCGGAGACGTGACGAATTCGTGGATCACCTGGCTCTCGCCGCTAGGCTGGGCCGAGAAGGCCGCGCCATTCGGTGACATGCGCTGGTGGACGCTTCTCATCCCCCTCGCTGTCGGCGGGCTGCTCGCCACGCTCGCCATCCTCGTCGCCGGACGCCGCGACCTCGGCAGCTCCCTCATCCGCGGAGGCTCGGGACCGGCGCGCGCGCCGACATGGCTGCGCAGCCCGATCGGCCTGGCGACCTCCATTCACCGACCCGCGTTCCTCGGTTGGCTCGCCGGTACCCTGATCCTCGCGGGCATGATGGGCGCGCTCGCTCAGCAGTTCGTCGACGCCGTCCTGGGCAACCCGGCCATGGCCGAGGCCCTCGGGCTGTCGGGCGCACAACCCGCGGACGCCATCGTCGCCCTCACCCAGCTCTACATCGCCATCATCGCCACGGGGTATGCCGTCCAGGCCGTCGCCAGCCTGCGTGGCGAGGAGACCGCCGGACGTCTCGAGATGCGACTGACCGGCACCCTGTCGCGCACGAGTTGGCTCGTTGCGCACGGGCTCGTCATCGTCACCGGCCTCGTCGTCATCGTCGTCGCCTCGTCGGTCGTACTGGCCACAACGATGGCATGGTCGATGGGCACCGCGTTGGACCTGGGTCGCGTCCTGGGGGCGGGAGCGGCATACCTGCCGGCCGAGCTCCTCGTGGGCGGGCTGGCGCTGGCGCTATTCGGCCTGCGGCCAAGGGCGCTCCCGTTGGCCTGGGCGGTCTTGGCGTTCGTCGCCTTCGTCGCCTTCCTCGGGTCGGGCCTCAAGCTGCCCGGGTGGCTGCTCGACCTCTCGCCGACGACCCACATCGGCAACCCTCCGCTGGGCACCGTCGAGGCGCTGCCGCTCGTCGTCCTGGGCGCTATGGCCGCGGTCCTGGGCGCAGTCGCGGTGATCGGCTTGCGACGACGAGGGGTTCCGCAGAGCTGACCGTCGCAGAGTCTCGTTTGACGGAGGTCGCGCCCACCAGCCGGCTCGCGCAGCCAGCACTGGATACCACGCGAATGCCACTAGCCCTCGCCGCTCGCGTGGGTGCGGCCGAGAGATGCGGCCGGCGCAAACAGGTCGCGCGACGGATCAATCGGCCGTGGCCGTTATCAGCGTGTGTCGGCGCCGGCGAGCGCCAGGTAGACACTGAAGGCCGCGTCGACCCCTGCCTGGTCGCCGGTGCCCACCAGGTCCAGGATGAGGCCACGGAATACCGCAAGCCCGAGGCGTGCATAGGCGCGGGCTACGTCAGGTGGAGCACCTGAGGTCGCGTCCAGGCCGACCGCCCGCTCGACCCAGTCGTCGATGGCACCGGGCAGCAGCCGCGCGAACGGCTCCTCCCCATGCAGCGCGCGGGCGTAGCACTCAAAGAAGAGACGCTCGGCGGGCCAGAGCATCGGTTCACGGAGCCGCTGCCACATCGCGGCCATGACGTCGCCCGACTCTCCCTGGAGCGCCTCCATGAAGACCTTCTGGTCCTCCTCCACCGCCTCGACGACTGCCGTCATCAGGCCCTGGCGCGATCCGAAGTGGTGGATCAGCATGCGGTGGCTGGTACCCACCGAAGCAGCGATGTCGCGCAGCGAGCGGTCGCCCAGGCCCTCGCGCGCAAGGTCGGCGATGACCTCGGCCAGGAGTTCTTGACGTCTCATTGGCGCTCAGTGTACCATCCGGTACATGTACCACTTGGTACATCGAAGATGCGAGCACAGGAGACGCAATGAAGAGCAGGTTTGCTGCGGAGCGCTGCATGGACGTCCCGGCGCAGGTCGCCTATCACTGCCTTGCGGATTACCGCGATCACCATCGACCCGGCGGGTTCCTGCCGCCGGCTTTCTCCGCGTTCCAGATCAGCCGCGGAGGCGTCGGCGCGGGCACCGAGGCTAGTTGGACGGTCAACCTGGGCAATGGCCGAAGCCGTCGGATGGACGCCGTCATCAGCGAGCCGGAACCCGGCCGGCGGCTGGTCGAGACCAGTGACCGCGTGGTCACGACGTTCACGGTCGCGCCGTCGGGCAGTGGGTGCATCGTCCGCTTCGAGACGGTCTTTGACGAGCCGGGACTGAATGGCCTCGCACTGCGCCTTTTCATCCGCCGGATGCTCGGCCCCCTGTACGCCGACGAGCTCGAGCGACTCGATGCCTACGCCCACGACCATGGCCCGGTCGTGGCTGGGGTCGCAGCGTAAGGGCCGGTTCCTCGCTTCACCAGCGAGCTGCGTTCGAACAAAGGAGGACTGACGTGAAGATAGGGATCAATGGCGTCGGGATTGCCGGCCCGACGCTTGCATACTGGCTGCGCCAATACGGCCACGAGCCCGTGCTGTTCGACCAATCGAACCGGTTGCGCACCGAAGGCTATGTCGTCGACTTCTGGGGTCTCGGCTACAACGTGGCCGAGCGGATGGGGATCATCGATGAGCTGCGCGCCAAAGCGACCGAGCAGGACCGGCTCAGCTTCGTGAACGATCACGGCAAGGAAATCGCCCATCTCGACGCGGGCAAGGTCCGCGAGCAGTGGAACGGGCGCTTCATCACTGTCCCGCGCGGAGCCATCTGTCAGGCGATCTTCGACGCCTGCGGTGACGTCCGAACCGAGTTCGGGGTTCACATCGTGGGCATCGGGGAGCACCCGGACGGCGTCGAGGCGACGTTGTCAGACGGCCGAACAGAACAGTTCGATGCGATTGTGGGGGCGGATGGCCTGCATTCGGAAATTCGCGAGCTGGCTTTCGGGCCGGAGAGCAAGTTCGAGCACTTCCTCGACGCCTACGTGGCCGCCTATCGCGCCGTGGACTATCCGCACGTCAGCCCAGGGTGGTACGTCGCTCACTCCATTCCGAACCGATGGGCGGCGCGCATTCAGCGTTTCGATGGGGTGACCGTCATCCTGCTGATCTTCCGGGCCGGGCTCCTGGACTGCGAGCCTCGACAAGACGAGGTCAAGGCCGCATTGCGCCGCGTCTACGACGACGTCGGGTGGGAGGTGCCGGAGATGCTCGGATTTCTCGACGAAGGCCCGTTGTATTTCGACCGGGTGAGCCAGATCCGAATGCAGACCTGGTCCAAGGGTCACGTCACGCTGGTCGGAGATGCCGCGGCCTGTCCCTCGCTGCTTGCGGGCGAGGGCACAGGCCTCGCGATGACGGAGGCATACGTGCTCGCCGGTCAGCTGCACGCAGCGCACGGCGACGTGGCACTGGCGTTTCGAAGGTACGAGGAGAAGCTCGCCAAGTTCGTCGCCGGCGAGCAGAAGGGCGCGCTCATCTTCCGCTCCTTCTTCGTCCCGTCGAGCCGTGTGGGCGTCGCGGGCCGCAACCTGATCACCAAGCTGGCCGCTCTGCCGGGGATGACGAAGGTCGTGGCTGGACGTACCGTCCCGCCCTTCACGCTCGAGGATTACCGAAGTGCTTCAGCCCACGCTCAGTAGCCGTCCGACTTTCGCAGGGCTACGCGCGCCGACACGCTCAGGGGGAGTAGTGGCGCGCCCGGCGGGCGCCCGGCACACGCAAACCACCATCGTCCGCGTGCCCATCCATGGTAAGGCGGAGTGGGAGGCCGCCATTTGCAAGCGGTCGGCATCGTGAGCGATGTGCGCCAGTGCCCAACGCGCCGCCAGCTCGAGGTCCTGCGCGCCTACGTCGCCACAGGGTCGATAGCGCTGGCCGCGCACAGCCTCGAGATCACGGAAACGACGGCAAGGCAGCACTTGTCGGAGCTCTACCGTCGGACGGGCTGTCTGAACGTCGCCCAGGCTGCGTATCGGCTCGGCGCGGGACGGCTGATCGCGTGATCGCCTTGGTGATGACCCGAAGCCGACTCTGGAGTTTTGAATTCGTCGCGATCCGTCGGTTGCCTCGAGTCGAGCAGATTTCCGGGTCATGACAAATGCCCCTTTCGGCCGATCTGCAACGCAGGAGAAACTCGCGGCGGTTGAAACGGGTTTCGGTGGGGACCGGCTAGGAGCCGCTCACATCGATGTCCCGCGTGAAGAGGGAGGTCACGATCATGTGGCGCGGCAAGGTAGGCGGCGGGCTGGCGATCGCCCTTCTGACGATCGCCGTAAGCGGTGCGGCAGCCGCGGATCGTCAGGTCGGCGAGCTGGCCGAGGGTGGCGACATTGGCTCGACGGACGTGGTCAGCTACATGCAGCTCTTCGGGGTCGACTCCAACACAGCGATCCTTGAGATGAGCGAGCTGGGTGCTGTTGCTGCACTTCAAGACGAACTCGAAAGCCAGGCACAGGACCAATTCGGTGGGTTATGGATCGACCACCAGCCATACCGCGTGACCGTCGCGGTGACCAAACTCACGGCGGATGTTCAAACCACCCTGGACAAGGCTCGACTGACCGACAGTCCCACGGTCAAACTCGTTGAGAATTCGCTGGTCACGCTGACGACCGCTCAGAGAGCCCTCGACGGCATCGACATTAGACACGACTCGTACATCGACGTCCGCAAGGGTCAGGTCGTGGTCGAGGTGGCGAACGCCGCAGATCAATCGATCGTGTCGGCGCAGGCGGCCGATCTGGGACAGGCACCCGTTAGCGTCGACGTCGTTCCCCAGTTAGCTCAACCTGCTGCTTTGCTTCACGGCGGCCAAGGCCTGTACAACTGGAGCGGTTGCCCGGCGGGCTTCACGGTGAGAGACCACTTCGTGCTCGGCGCCCGCACGGGGTTCGTGACGGCCGGGCACTGCTACGGCGCGACTTTCACCTATTACGGTACCGCGCTGCCATATGTTTCTCGACAAACTGCCGGCAATGTGGATGCGATGTATCGGCTCGACGGGAATCACGAAGCAGTCCCGTCCTTCATCTACAACTTGGCCCAACAGACTCGCCCTCAGAGCGGTACGTCAAGCACGGTCGTCGGTCAGGGGATCTGCAAGTATGGTCCCCAGACCAAGTACCAATGCGGCACCGTAGACACGATTACCTTCAGCGATTTGTACTGGGTCACGAATGCATATGGGTTCGTGCGTGCCTACAACTGCAGCGGCAATATGGTGGACGGAGGCGATAGCGGTGGTCCGGTCTTCTTCGGCAACCTCGCCTACGGCCTCACTTCTGGATATCAGCCGGGTGCGTGCGGGACGAACTTCAACATGCTGATATACGGAAAGATCACGCCAGCTCTGAACGCCCTCGATGTCAACCTTCTGCTTGCGCCGTAGGTTCGCACGCATCTCCTTGGCGCTTGGTGCGATGACGCTAACGGGATGTGTGATAGGCAGTGGTGGCCCCGAATCACCCGCGTCGGCGCCACCAGACGGCCAGTTACCGACGTATGAGCTCCGTCAGGGCGAACCGGTACCCGCCGGCATCGCCAGCGGTCGCCTCTCTGATCACGACGAGTGCCTCGTTCTCGACCAGTCAGACGGGAGTTCGCTCATGCTGGTTTGGCCCGCCGGGTATCGTCGGCAAGGTGCAACGATCTACTCGGTCGATCAGGCCGTCGCGAGCGTCGGCGACACCGTCAGCGTCGTCGGCGGGTCATTCACCGAGGAGAACTTCCAGAGTCTGCGGCGGCTGCTGAATACCGACCTGCCAGGCAACTGTCGGATTGGCACCTATTGGCTCGCAGTAGCGGTTCGCCACTAGAGACGAGTTACGGCGACATGCGACCTTGGCTTTTCGGGCTTGTTCTTGGGGCTGTCCTCACTGTCGTGACGGCAGAGATCAGCCTGGTCGTGATGGTCGTCAAGAGGTTGCCGCCGTACCGAGGATGCCAGGCGGCCGCGGCCTAGCACCACGGCTGCGAGAACGGGTCGTTCTGGAGCTGGCGCGCCCGGCGGGACTCGAACCCACGGCCTTCTGCTCCGGAGGCAGACGCTCTATCCACTGAGCTACGGGCGCGTGGCTACAGGTTACGCGACTCAGGCAGTGGCAAAGAATCGGGGCAGATGCGCCCTGTTGGCCGTGAGCAACGCATCGAGCAGCTTCTCGGCCGTGGCCCAATCCGGAACAAGCGGATTTGCCGCCAGGGCGCGCAGGGCCACGCGCCGGTCGCCCGACTTGGCGGCCTGGATGGTCAGCTCCTCGTAGCCGCGCGCAGCCTCGACGAGGCCGTGCATATCCGGCGCGAGCGGCGCCTGCACGAGCGGCTCTGCGCCGGCGCGCGTGATGCGCGCCGGCACCTCGACCACGACGTCGTCGGGCAGGTCCGGCAGCGCCCCGCGGTTGTAAGTGTCGACTACCTGGATGTCGCCGCGGCCGTCGTGGAGCGAGGCGATCAGCTGCGCGGCGGCCTCGCTGTAGAAAGCGCCGCCGCGGTGCTCGAGCAGCTCGGGCTTGGTGTCCAGAGTCGGATCGCGGTACATCTCGAGCAGGTCGTGCTCGATCTGCATGACCTCCTCCGCGCGGTGGTGGCCGTCGCGCTGCTCCTCGAGGACTTCGGCCGTCGAGTAGTAGTAGCGCAGGTAGTAGGACGGCAGTGCGCCGAGCGTTCTGACCACGGAGCCGGAGACGCCGACTATGTCGCCCAGCCCGTCGGCGTCCTGCGCGACGAGCTCGGGCAGCCGATCAACGCCGCTGACACGGACGGCGCGCTCCCACGAGAGATGGTTCAGTCCCACGTGTTCGAGCTCCACGTCATCAGCCGAGACTCCGAAGCGCTCGGCGAACTGGCGCTGGAGGCCGATGGCCACGTTGCACAGGCCAATCGCCCGGTGGCCTTCGTCGAGCAGCGCGCGCGTTGCAATTCCGACCGGATTGGTGAAGTCCACGATCCACGCGCCGGGGGCGGAGCGCCGGGCCACCTCCTCGGCAATCTCGAGCAGCACGGGCACGGTCCGGAGCGCCTTGGCAAAGCCGCCCGGCCCCGTAGTTTCCTGACCGATCGTGCCGAATTCGTTGGGCAGCGTCTCGTCCACCAGACGTGCCTGCTGTCCTCCCACGCGTAGCTGAACCAGGACGAAGTCCGCTCCATCGAGTGCCTCATCCCGATTGCCGGTGATCGTCAGCCGTCCCGACCAACCGCCGCGTCGAAGCATCCGCTCGGCCAGCCCGCCGACGATCTCGAGCCGTTCCGCGTCTATGTCGAACAGAGCAAGCTCGTCGGCGGTCAGCCGGGTGGAGCGGCGCGCAATGCCGTCGACCAGCTCGGGCGTGTATGTGCTGCCCCCGCCGACGACCGCGATCTTGATGCCCACTTCGACTCCCGGTTTCGCTTGGCGGCCACGATCCGCCTTGACAATACCGTGGTGACTTGCTTATAAGCATATGATCAATCGCGGTCAAGCCCCTTGGCCGCGGCAGGACGGACCGCTCGCGAGTGGAGGAGACGCGTTGGCCAGGTTCCGGCTTGAGCTCGGGCCTATTCCGTTCTACCACCAGGTCTACCTCGACATGCGCGCGAGGATCGACGACGGTCGCTGGCCTGTGGGCCATCACGTGCCGCCAGAGCGCGAGCTGGCGCGCCAGTACGGCGTAAGCCTTATCACCGTGCGGCGCGCGCTCGACGAGCTGGCGCGCGAGCAACGCATCGAGCGCGCGCGCGGTCGCGGGACGTTCGTGCTGGCGCCCCGGATCGATCGAGATCTCGACGAGCCGCTCTCCTTCAGCGAGGAGATGCAGCGCCGCGGCCTCGATCCGCAGACGCGCCTGATCGGGGCACGGCCGGAGGTGGCGACCGAGAGGGTCGCCGCGGCGCTTGATCTGGAGCCCGGCTCACCGACGCTGTTCGTTGAGCGGCTGCGCGTCGCCGACGGTGACCCCTTCCTGCTCGAGCAGGCGCATCTGCCGGCAGAGCTGTTCCCGGGGTTGATCAACTCGCGATCTCGAGACAAGCTCGCTCTACCAGCTGCTCGGCAAGCGCTACGGAACGCACGTGGCCCGCTCGCGCGAGACGTTCGAGCCCGTCGTGCTGCGCAAGCGCGAGGCGTCCCTGCTCGGGGTCAAGCCGCGCACGCCGGTACTGCTTGTCGAGGGCACCTCGTTCTCGGAGGACGGAGCGCCGGTCGAGTTCTCGCGCACCTACGTCCGCGGCGATCGCAGCCGCTATTTCGTTGAACGAACCGTTCGCATCAGTCGTGACCAGCGCCGGCCCCGGCCGGAAGGGAGGAGACCGACGAAGACACCCACAGCTGCTGCGTTTGTGACAGGAAGCGATTGAGGAGGCGAGCGATGAAACGAACATGGCGTCGACTGCCCGTACTGGCAGTCGTGACCGTCCTGCTGACCGCGTGCGCCGGCACGACGCCAACGGCCGCGCCGGCAACGAATGCGCCGGCAACGAATGCGCCGGCCAGCGCGGCGCCCGCTACAACCAACCCCGCGACGGCGGCACCGGCCACGGCCGCGCCGTCTGCCGAGGCGACCGCGGCACAACCGAGCGCTGAAGCGACGACCGAGGCGCAGCCGTCGGACACGCCGGCGCCCACGCCCGTCATAGTGGCGCCGCAGTCGGTCGCGCCGGGCGTGAAGGTCATCCGCTGGTACTGCTGCCTGGGCGCAGGTGATGCTCCGGAGCAGGTCGCGGTAGAGACGCAGGTCATCAACGATTTCAACGCCTCGCACTCCGATGTCCAGATCCAGGGCGAGTTCGTCATCTACGCCCAGGCCTACGACACGCTCGCGACTGAGATCGCCGGCGGCAATCCGCCCGACATCGTCGGCCCGGTCGGCTTCGGCGGTGCCAACGCTTTCGCCGGCCACTGGCTCGACCTCCAGCCGCTGATCGACAGCACGGGCTACGACACCAGCCAGTTCGAGAGCTCGGCGGTCGACTACTTCAAGGTGGGCGACCACCAGGAAGGCCTGCCCTTCGCCATCTACCCCTCGGAGCTGTACTACCAGCGCGACGCATTCGCCGAGATCGGCATCAACGAGCCGCCGCACAAGTACGGCGACAACTACGTCGCCGTCGGTCCGGTCGCAGCCGCACTGAACGTCTCCGACGGGACAGAGGTGCCGTGGGACTACGACACGGCACGCGTCGTGGCGATGCTCCTGACCGTCGACACGAACAACCTTGACGCCACCCAGCAGGGCTTCGATCCGAACAACATCGCGCAGTACGGCTTCGAGCCACAGCGCGACGACCTGCGTGGCCTGGGCGCGTACTGGGGTGCGGGCTCGCTCGTTGCCTCAGACGGCACAGCCCAGATCCCGGACCCGTGGTCGACGGCCTGGAAGTGGTACTACGACGGCATCTGGGCCGACCACTTCATCGCCGATGGCGGCCACTTCAACGACCAGGTGACGTGGAACCCGGACGGCGTGCCGTTCTGCAACGGCAAGGTCGCGATGGCCGAGAACTTCCTGTGGTCGACGTACTGCCTGAGCAGCGCGGGTGACAACTGGGACATCGCGGCCGTACCGGCCTACAACGGCACCCAGACCGCGGCGTTCAACGCCGACACCTTCCGCATCTGGAAGGACACGGCCAATCCCGACGCGGCATTCACCGTGCTCCAGTACCTGCTCGGACCGGCGGCCGCTGATCTGACCCAGATCTACGGCGCCATGCCGGCGCGCGAGGACCTGCGTCAGGATTTCTTCGACACGCTTTCATCCGGCTTCGAGCTCCAGCAGCCCGTCGACTGGCAGGTTGCCATCGACGGCATCGACCATGCCGATGTGCCGAATTTCGAGTCTCCGCTGCCGACCAACCAGTCGGGCGAGAACACCTACAACGAGTCGGTCAGTGCGATCAACACGTACGCGACGCGTTGGGATACGACATCCGGCCTTGACATGGACCAGCAGATCCAGCAGATGCAGCAGGATCTGCAGGGCATCTGGAACAAGTAGCGCACGAGCAGGAAGCTCTGGCCGAGCAGGAGATGTCGGATCTGACGCTCTCCCAGCGCGCTCGAGTCTTCCTGCCCAAGCGTCGCAAGCTGTCGCCCCTGGAGCGCCGCGAGGCGCTCTGGGGGCTCATCTTCATATCGCCCTGGCTGATCGGTTTCGTGCTCTTCACGATGCTGCCGACGCTGGCCACGCTGATCTTCTCGTTCACCAACTTCAACCTGTCGTCGGACGCGCCGTTTGCGTTCGTGGGTCTGAAGAACTACCAGGACATGCTCGGCGACCCGCAGGTCTGGGCATCGCTCCAGGTCACGTTCACGTTCGCCGCGCTGTGGCTGCCGGTGACGCTGATCGTGCCCTTCATGGTCGCGGTCATGCTCAACAGTGGCAGCCTGCGCGGCTCGAGCATCTTCCGCGTCCTGATCTTCCTGCCCTATGTCGTGCCCTTCGTCGCGGGCGTCCTGATCTGGCAGAACACGCTGCTGCCCGACACGGGCTGGCTCAACCAGGCGCTGCGCGCCCTGGGCTGGGCAAATCCGCCTGACTGGCTCAACAGCACGACGTGGATCTATCCCGGTCTTGTGCTCGTCGGCATCTGGGGCATCGGCGGCGCGGTGATCATCAACCTGGCCGGTCTGTCGAACGTCCCCACCGAGCTGTACGACGCGGCCAAGATCGATGGCGCCGGTTGGTGGGGCCAGATGCGCCACGTGACGCTGCCACTGATGTCGCCGGTCATCTTCTACTCGCTCACCCTTGGCCTGGTCGAGGTGATGCAGTACTTCCTCGTGCCGTTCGTGCTCAAGAACGGCACCGGCGAACCCGGCGGCTCGACCTACTTCTTCAATCTGTACATCTACAAGAGCTTCTTCACCTTCCAGCGCATGTCGTACGGCGCCACGCTGGCGTGGCTGCTCTTTCTGCTGACGCTGGTGGCGACCGTGGCCCTCTTCGCGTCCGCGCGACGCTGGGTCTACTACGCCGGAGATCGTTCCTCGTGACCACGGCCGAGGCGAACGCCGAGCGCGACGTGAGCGCCGTCAAAACCTCCCGGCCTCTTGTGCCCCGCCTGCGCAAGGGAGGGCGCTCGTTCCTGCTCACCCTGCTCGTGACCTGCCTGGTGGCGGCATTCCTCGCGCCGCTGCTCCAATCCGCATCCCTGGCGCTCAAGTCGCGCGACCAGATCACCCAGCTCGGCGCCCCGCTGTGGCCGGCCGACCCCCAGACTTTCGACTACAACGGCCGGACGCTCAACCTCTACGAGGTCGACATCAACGGCGAGACGCGCACACTGGCGCTGCTGACCCCCGGCCGGGCGAGCAGCGTCTTCGTCGACCCTGCCGACCTGAACGCCCCACCCATCACCTGGGTGGGATCGTGGCGATCCCTGCCGCGGACATGGACCTTCGCGCCGCACTTCGAGAACTTCAGCGAGGTGTGGGACCTGCTCCAGTACCCGCGGCTGCTGTTCAACACGATCGTCATCGCCGTCGTCGGCATGGTCGGCGTGCTCATCTCGTGCACGCTTGTGGCCTATGGCTTTGCGCGCTTCCGGTTCCCGGGCCGCAACCTGCTATTCGTGCTCCTGCTCTCGACGATCTTCCTGCCTACGATCGTGACCACGATCCCGACTTACGCAGTCTGGCGCACGCTCAACGTGATCGGCGACCCCAACCCGGTCATAGCGTGGATGCCGCTGCTGCTGCCGACATTCTTCGCCAACGCCTACGACGTGTTCCTGATGCGCCAATATTTCATGACAATTCCGCGCGAGATGGACGAGGCAGCGGCGATGGACGGCGCCGGGCCGTTCAGGACGCTCGTTTCGATCATCATTCCCCAGTCATGGCCGGTGATCATCGCAGTGGGCATCTTCCACTTCGTCTACTCGTGGAACAACTTCTTCGAGCCGCTGATCTACCTGACCACCCAGCCCGAGCTGCAGCCGCTTGCAGTTGGTCTGCAGCGCTTCAACGGCATCCACTCGCGTGAGCCGTCGCTGCTCCAGGCGGGCACGCTCATGACCCTGATCATCCCCGTGATCGTGTACATCATTTTCCAGCGCGCCTTTACGCGCGGCGTCGTGATCACCGGCGTCGAACGCTGATGTCATGCTCCGTGTAGCGCTGACTCTCGACGTCGAGCATGCCGACCGGCCGAGCCGGGCCGGAGTCACCCAGGAACTGCTGGAAACGCTTGCCGCGCGCCACGTGCGGGCCACGATGTTCATCCAGGGGAGATGGGCACAGGCTCACCCGGACATTGCGCGGTCGATTGCGGGCGATGGTCACCTGATCGGCTGCCACTCGCATTTCCACGCGCGTATGCCCATGCTCACCCGGCGCGGCTTCGCATCTGACGTGCGCTCCGCCACGAGCGCCGTGCGAGCCATCAGCGGCGTCGATCCGCGGCCGTGGTTTCGCTGCCCGTTCGGCGCCATCGACCGCGGCACTCTCGTGCTCGATCACCTTCGTGATCTCGGCTACCGCAACGTGGGCTGGCACGTGGACTCGCGCGACTGGGCCAGCCGGGGTGCGGATGGAGTAGCGCGCCGCGTGGTCGATGGGGTGCTCCAGCACGGTGATGGGGCGATCGTGCTGATGCACGGCTGGCCCGCGCCGAATCCGACGGCGTTGCCGCGCATCATCGACGAGCTCAACGACCACGGCGTGACCTTCGTGACCGTCGACATGCTCGACGCGATACCGTCGCGGGCGGCATGGGACAACGGACCGGAGTGAAGACCGAAAGCTCCTCGCGGATGCTCGTCCTGGGCATCGATGGCGGCAACTCGAAGGTTGATGTCGCCCTGACCAGCGGCGATGGGCGCCTTCTGGGCGCATACCGGGGACCGACGATCTCGCACCAGGCAGTCGGACTCGCGGCGGGCATGGCGCGCCTTGACGAGTTCGTGACGGCTGTAGCCGCAGGCGCCGGCGTCTCGCTGCCGGTGGACATGGCGGTGGCCTCTGTTGCCGGCGCCGATTACCCCGAAGACATTCGAGTGCTGCGCGCGGCAATCGAACGCCTGGGCGTCGCCCGTCAAGTGATCGTGCTCAACGACACCTTTGGCGCGCTCCGCGCGGGCACCTCCCGTGGCTGGGGCGTGGGACTCGTCTGCGGTCAGGGCATCAACGCCGGCGCGATCGCGCCGGACGGCAGGCAGGCACGCTTTCCCGGCGTCGGCGATGTGGCCGGTGACTGGGGCGGCGGCGGAGGGATTGCCATGGCCGCGCTTCAGGCAGCGGTCCGCGGCAGCGATGGCCGTGGTCCGCACACCGCGCTGCAGCTCGCCGTGCCACGCTTCTACGGCCTCAAGACGCCCGCTGCCGTGACCCGGGCGTTCTACTTCGGCCGCCTCGAGGAATCGAGTATCAGCAGTCTCGCCCCGGTCGTATTCGAGGTGGCGGAACAGGGTGACGAGGTCGCACGGCAGATAGTCGATCGGCTGGCCGACGAGCTCGCGACCATGGCCGCGGTGCTCATCCGCCGGCTCCACATGACGCGTCTCGAGGTCGAGGTCGTGCTCGCCGGCGGTGTCTTCCGCACGCACGACGCTCCCTTCTACGAGCGCCTCGAAGCGGGGGTCAGGTCCGCGGCACCCGGTGCTCGCACTGTGAGGCTGAGTTGCCCTCCCGTGGCTGGCGCAGTGCTCCTGGCCTTCGACGAGCTCGATCGACACGGTGCCGGAGCGCCAACGAGCGAGGCCCGGTCGGCAATGGTGCGCCGCTCACTCTCGGCTTGGGACGCGCGCCTGATCTCCTAGCAGGGCCTCGTCAAGGAATGCCGAGACCCGGCTTCGCCACTCAGCAGGTGCCAGCGCGAGGGCCTGGGTATGGCCGACACCGGTCGTCTGCCAGACGTCGATGAGAGCCGAACGCGACGCCAGGTCGGCGGCCACAACGCGCTCGTCGCTTGCATCCGCCGCAATCAGAAACACGGGTTGGCGGGTGATCCCATCCGCGACGTCGCGCAGCGGCACCGGCGCGGGCGTCTCGCTCCAGATGTCGGCCACAGCCCAGGTCAGCGCATCGACCGTGCGCTCGATCATGGACCGCAGGTCATCGCCGAGGTACCACGTATCAGAGGCAACCCGGCCCTGCACACCCTCTGCAACGACGGCCTTGATGCGGTGGTCGAGCGGCGCCGCGGTCAGTGCCTGTTCGGCGCCCATCGACAGGCCGACGACGCCGATCCGCATCGGATCGATGCCGGGCTGCTCATCCAGCCAGTTGATCGCTGCGGCGATGTCTTCATAGCCGTTCCAGCCCCAGACGTTCCCGTAGCCAGTGCTGTTGCCACTGCCGCGCGCGTCGACGGCCAAAGTCGCATAGCCGCTCTCGTTGAGCGCGGCCGCGTGTGCCACAGTCTGCCCACGATTGCCGTCCGAACCCGGAAGCACGACTAGCGCGGCGCCATTCGTGCCCGGCGTGTACCACGCACCCAGCTCCACTCCTGCGGTGACCGATACGGTGACCTCGCTCGCGCGGATGGGCCGTTCGCTCGAAAGCGATTGACGCGGAGCGTGGACCCCGCCCGTTCCGACGGCCAGTGGCAGGGCCACGAACTGAAGAACGATCAATGCCACAACGACGGTCGTGAGGCGCACGATCCACGACCCACGACGCAAGATCCTGGTCAGTGCTGCGACCAGGACGGCGAGCCATGCCGCGGCCGAGGCGAAGCCTATGACCGAGGCGCCTGCGCCGCCTTCGATCAGGTGGCTGCCCGCATAGCCAAGGGCTATTGAAATGCCGATCGTCGCCGCCGTGAGGTCGCGGCACAGAGCCACATCTCGCTCGGGGCGCAGGACCGCAAAGCTGATTGCAAGGACTCCGATCGCCGCCAGTGCGAGCACGAGACGCGCTCCACCCAGCGGTGAGTCGAAGGCGATCAGGGCGAGGCCGGCGCTGCCTGCGATGCCGGCGTCGGTCGGAAGTGGCGACGAGCGAAGTGCCGTCCTGAAGCTTGATACCGACATGCGGTCCATGCTCGTATGGAACTCTCGTCGGTCAGCGGCTTTGAGGGCCAAATGACCCGAACGGAGGGCATAAACGAAGCGACCCCTCCGAAGAGGGGTCGCTTGCACTGTCCCGGCCGAACCGGCGACCGAAGTCGCCGGGACCTGCCACGTCGCAAGGGCATCTATCACGCCGGCTGCACCGGCTACCCTAACCCAACCTACCCATGACCTTGCGCCTGGGGCAGCACATGCCGCACTAGGCGACATCCAGCGGGTAGTCTACCTGACCCCCTGCGCCGACTCAAGGGGTTATTCAGAGTGCATAGTTAATATTCCTGAACTTGCACAGCCGGGCTCGCAGCCCATTCTCAGGTTGGGCTCTCAGACGCTCCCCGGCGGCTGGATCGTGACCGAATTCATGACTGTTGGATCGAGCGCGGTGTTGTTCGGTGAGCCGGAATTCGGGCCTGCAACGATCTGGTCGACGACGTCCATTCCCTGCGTCACGTTGCCGAAGATGACGTACGTCCGGTAGGTCTCCAGGGCCTGCTGGGCGTTGTCGGACACGACGATGAAGAACTGTGATCCGGCAGAGTTGGCCGCCGACGTCCGCGCCATGGCGACGATGCCTCGGCCGTACTGGCCGACCACGGGCTCATCGGGGATCGTGTAACCCGGACCGCCCGAACCGTCACCGGCCGGGTCGCCGCCCTGGATGACGAAGTCAGGCACGATGCGGTGGAACGTGAGCCCGTTGTAGAAGTTGGCGTTGGCCAGGTTGATGAAGTTCTCGGACGCGACCGGCGCGGACTGGTTGTACAGCTCGAAGACGATCGAGCCAAGATCGGTCTGGATGAGCGCCGTCGTGCCGTCCCCGGCGGGCGCGGCCGGCGGGCTCGACAGCGGCGTGGCCGAAGGCGGATGGACCGCGGCGGCATTGACGGTCGGGCCGACCGTTCCGCCCGGCCCGGCGGCCTGGGAGCCCGGGGACGGCGATGCGCTGCTGCTGTTGCCTGATAGCGCATAGATGTAGACCAGGACGACGAGCGTCAGGCCCAGCGCGACCGCGCCGGTGATCCACCAGATGCGGTTGTTGTTGCGCTCCGATGGCGGTGCCAGCGGGCGCTTTCCGCCGGGTCCCGCCGATCCGCGCGAAAAGCCCGCCTTGTACGAAGACGATGACTCATTGTGGCTGCGTGTGACGGTTCGTCGTCGCTTAGCCATTGGACCCCTCAGCCATTGATTGCCACACCTCGCAATGCCTCTGTGAAATCGATTGCGCCCGAAAAGAGTGCCTCACCAAGGATCAACGCGTTCGCGCCGGCGGCACGCGCGGCAGCGACTCCGGCAGCATCGGTCGCGCCGCCGGCCAGCTGCAGCTCAATATCGCTGTCGCGGACCACGGCAGCGAGAGACGCCACGGTATCCGGTTGCCAGTGCGCGGCAACCAGACGGCGAATGCCTTCGGACGCGAGCATCGCGACCAGGTTGCCCAGAGTGGGAACAGGCCCATGCCACGGATACGCCGCAAGACGATCGGGTCGTGCGTCGATGCCGACTGCCAGCCAGTCACCGGCGACGCGCAGACACGCTCGAAGCATGGCCACGTCCTCTGCCACGGCCCACAGCGGCACGACGACGCGCGTCGCTCCAGAGGCGAATGCCAGCTCGATCTGCTCAGGGCCGTCGACGCCGCCGGCCAGCTGAAGCGGCACGGCGACGGCGCGCGAGATGCGCTGCACGGCGTCGGTGTTTGCCGGCGCGCCGCGCTGAGCACCGTCAAGGTCGACGAGATGGAGCATCGTCGCGCCGAGCCCGACAAAGTGCTCGGCGATCTTCTCGGGGCGGTCGGTTGGCGAACCCTCGCCGGTGGCCGCCCCTGGCCACAGCACCAGCCGCGAACGGCCGGTCTGGATGTCGATGCTGGGGACGATCTTCACCGCGGCATGGAGGGAGTCGCTCAGGCGATCAGCAGTCGGCGCTGGAAGCTGACCGGCAGGCTGCCCTGGCTGAGCATCGCGTCGTGGAAGCCGCGCAGCGAGAAGCTTGATCCCAGGCGTCGCTTCTCGTCTGCGCGCAGGCGCAGGAGCAGTACGCGGCCCAGCAGGTAGGAGAGCTGATAGGTGGGCGTGTACGTGAAGCGGTAGACCTCGGCCGTCGCCTGTGGCCGTTCGAACCCGGTCTGGTCGACGAGGAACTCGACCGCGTCCGGGACGCTGATATCACCACGATGCAGCTTGACGTCGAGGATGATCCGGCACGCTCGCCAGATCGCGTCCGTATGCATCATGACGCGATGTTCCGGGCTGGTGTCGAAGCCCTCCTCGCGCATCATCAGCTCGCTGTACATGCCCCAGCCCTCGACGAACTCCGGCGCGTCGATGAGCTGGCGAACGAGACTGGGATGCGCATTGGCGGCCGACAGCTGCATGTGGTGGCCCGGGTACGCCTCGTGGATCGAGGTGTTGTAGATCGACGCGTAGTTGTGCTCGCGCATCGCCCGTGGGTCGCCATCCACTGACGGCGTGACGACGTAGATCCCGCGCCGTCCGTTTCCTGCCGGCCCGAACTTGGGGGCCGCGAAATAAGCCGCGAACGGGATCACGTTGCGCATGTACTCCGGCGTGGCGATGACCGACAGCCGCTCGTCCGCGGGCATCGTCGCGATGTCGTGGTCGATGATGTACTGGCGCGCCTCGTCCATCGCATCGCGATACAGCCGCTGCGCCGTGTCGAAGTCGGCCGGGTGATCCGACTTGATGAGGTCGAGCACCTCGAACTCCGACTTTGAGCCATCGATCTGGCTGGCCAGGTCGGCGCGCGCCGCGCGGTTCTCGGCAAGCTGCTGCTCACCGATCTCCAGGATGTCGTCGGTTGTCAGGCCGTCGAATGCGCGCAGGTCCACCAGCTCGTCGTAGCTCTCGCTCCCGAGCGGGTAATCCTCTGTCGCGCGACCCATCTGCTGTGTGAGCCAGGATTTGTATTCGTCGAGTGCCGCTGTCGCCTGCTCCGACGCCTTGGTCAATCTCGCAACCTCTGCCGAATCCGGGCCGAACTCCGTCGTGGCAGCGGCGACGACTTCATCGAACAGCGACGGCATCGAGACGATTGCATCGAGCTCCAGCTCGTTCCACAGCTTGGCCGGGACGGGGCCGAGACGTGTCTTCTGTTGCTCGATGTAGCGTGGCGCCTGCTCGAGGCGCGCCGCGATTGAGTTGAGCCGTTCGGATAACGGCCGCATGCCGCGCGCGAGGAGCAGGAAGATGCCGTCACCGATCTCGTCCGTGGCGGAGACGCGACGTTCCCACACTCGGTGCTCTTCGATGTCGAAGATCTCGCGACGTGCGCCGTACAGCGCCAGCTCGCGCTCGATCGCGTAATACGGCGACAGCTCGTCGGGGTTGATCTGCTCGAGCGCTGCGACGAACTCATGTGCCAGCCGATCGTCGTCAAGGATTGCCGCTCGGCTCCCGTCGCCGACCTCGTCGTCGTGCTCTGTCAGCCCGAGGTAAGTAGCGAAGACCGGATGGCGCGCCACGATCTCTTCGAAGCGTGCCGTTGTCAGCGCGTCGAGTTGCTGGTCGGTCGCGGTGGCCGGAGGGTGGGGCGTCCGCGCGTCGCCCTTCCCGCCGCCCGACTGGGCCTCAGACACTGGCGGCCACCGGAGGTGACACGGCGGGGGCCAGCCCCACTGTGGAAAGTGCGCGACGCATTGCGTCGATCGTGGCGTCTATGTCGGCCTCCTCGATGCCGTAATGGGTTACGGCGCGCACGCGCTTGCTGCCCGGGTAGTCGATCATCAGCACCCCTTCGTCCGCGAGCGTCTCGAGAAACACCGAGCGCAGCTCCGGCCGAGACAGCTCAAAGAAGACGAAGTTTGTTCGCGCGCGAGCGGGATCCAGCCCGACGACGCCGGGCATGCCGGCGATGCCTTGCGCCAGGCGGCGCGCGTTGACGTGATCCTGCTCGAGTCGCTCGATCATGCCGGCAGATCCGTCCCGCAACGCGATGAGGCCGGCCGCGGCGAGTATTCCGACCTGGCGCATCCCGCCGCCGACCATCTTGCGTGCCCGGCGCGCGCGCCAGATGAGCTCGGTCGAGCCAACGACGAGCGATCCGACCGGGCAGGCGAGGCCTTTCGACAGGCAGAAGCTGGCCGAGTCGGCCGGCTCGAGCAGCCGGCTGACGGGCGTGGACAGTGCTACCGACGCGTTGAAGATGCGGGCGCCGTCGACGTGCAGCGGAACGCCCTCCTCGTGCGCGATCCGGCCGACGTCCGCGATGTACTCGGCCGGCAGTGGCTGGGCCATCGAATCGGAATGCGTGTTCTCGAGCATGACGAGAGACGTGATCGGGTCGTGGACGTCCTGCGCGTCGCGGAACGACGAGCGGATGCGCTCGAGGTCCATCATTCCGCGCTCGTCCCACGGCAGGAGGCGCATGCCGGCGCCCACGACAACGGCGTGGTTGGCCGCCTCGTGGGCGAACGTGTGGTTGCCTTCGCCCGCGATGATCTCGCCGCCGCGTGGCACCTGGGCCATGAGCGAAACCAGGTTGCCCATCGTGCCGCTCGCGACGAAGAGCGCGGCTTCCTTGCCTGTGATCTCCGCAGCGCGTTCCTCGAGCGCGATGACCGTTGGGTCGTCGCCGAAGACGTCGTCACCGACTTCCGCCTCGGCCATCGCCCGGCGCATCTCGGGCGATGGCTTGGTGACGGTGTCGGAGCGCAGATCGATCACGTGGTCGGCCATGGGAAGCCCGAGTATATGTACCGACCGCCGAATCGCGGTCGCGACCCGTCGCTGGTATCCTCACGGCCGCTGCACGGACCCGTGGTGTAGCGGCCCAACATGCCAGCCTGTCACGCTGGAGATCGCCGGTTCGAATCCGGTCGGGTCCGCCAGTCTTGTCGCCAGGCACCTTCTTTTGTCCGTGAGGTCCGCCGCTATAACTCGATCGGTCACCACCCGGCTGGTCATCTGCGCGGTGGTCGCCCTCGTCGTCGGCGCGTGCGGCTCATCGACTCCGCCCACGACCGCGCCCGGTGGTTCGCTTGCCCTTCCGTCGCCGGTTGGATCCTCGAACACGACCGTGCCTCCGACGGAGCGCCCGGTCCGAACGCCCGAGGCATCACCGAGCACCCCCGCGAGCGGTCCCACGCCCACACCGAGCACCTCACCATCGTTGGCCCCCACACCGACGCCGACGCCGCCGGCGGGCGATGTGGCCATGCCGTTCGTGCCGGTCATCAACTTCTGGTCGACGCGCACATCGATGCCCATGGCCGAGCTCAAGGCCGCACTCGGTGGCAGCACTGACAAGTACTCAACGATCGTCGTCCCCGCCGACGATGCCGACGCCCTCGCGGCTGCCGCCGGCGTGACTCTGGGCTCGAACGTCGAGCGCAGCAGCGTGGACGATGTCATTGCCGCGGCAAAGGCCGGCGGCCTTGGCTTCCTGCGCGCCACCGACGTTGGTCCCTCCGTGCGCGCGCTGGGCATCGATGACCTGAACCTGTTCGGCGAGCAGCGCATCAAGGACATCGCCCAATGGCCTCTGTCGGCGACGGTCCAATCGTCCGTGACGTGGGACCAGAGCAAGAGCTGGGTGCTTGTCTCGGCCGGCGACATCATGGGCGACCGTGGCGTTCGCACGGCGGTTGAGGCGTCGGGCAAGGGACCTTCCTACCTGCTTGACGGAGGCACCTCGAAGGTCGACCGGATCAAGTGCTGCTCGTTCTTCAACTACCAATATCCGGTCGTCTCACGGACCGGCAACGCGGGCGCGGTGCAGAAGGTGGTCTCCGGCGCCGACTTTGCGATGGCGAACCTGGAAACCGGGGTCCTGCCCAACGCTCCGTACCACGCCCAGGGCTTTACGTTCACGACAGATCCGTCGTACCTACAGGTCATCAAGGACTTTGGCTTCGACCTGGTCTCGAATGCAAACAACCACTCAAAGAACGGCGGTGCCAAGGGCCTCTCCACGGCGATGTCGACGCTCGATGAGCTGGGCATCCTGCACGCCGGTGCGGGTGTCGGCCCGGAGGCCGCGGCGCAGCCGGTGATCACCGACATCAACGGCGAGAAGGTCGCGATCATTGCCTGCGACGCGATCGCGCACGGCTACTGGGCCAAGCCCGGCCAGGTGGGCACGAACAGCTGCAAGGAAGGCAGCGTCACCAGGACGATCCACCAGGTCCGCGACAGCGTCGACGTGATCATCGTCTTCCCTCACTGGGGCATCGAGTACGAGCAGCCGGTCGCCTACCAGTTCGCTCTGTCGCGGGAGTGGTTCGACGCCGGCGCGGACATGGTCATAGGCGCCCATAACCATTTCCCAGGCGGCATCTACGACTACAACGGCCACGTCGCCATGCTCTCGATGGGCAACTTCATCTTCGACCAGAGCTTCCGCCAGACGACTCTCCAGGGCCTCGTCGTCGAGACGACCTGGAACGGCAGCAAGGTCGCTCAGATCTGGGTCCACCCGCTGCTCAACGTCAATACCCAGCCGAACTTCGCCGATCCGAACACGGACGGTCAGTGGGCGTACGACGTCATGAAGTGGCAGTCGGAGCCGGGCAAGCTCGACTGGGGCGGCAGCGCGCCGCCCACGTTCGGCAAGACGCCGCCGAAGTAGGCCGGCGTCGCGCGCTAGCGCAAGCCGGCGAAGAGGTCGTCTTCGGGAATTCGGACACCGCTGCGTGAGACCCGCAGCGTGAACTCTTCGCGCGGCATCAGCTCCTGCCAGTCCTCCAGCGTCAGCGCGAGGAAGAAGCCGTCGCGTGGCAGCTGCGTCACGTGCTCTTCGAGCGCCGCGTACTTGTTGGCCACGTAGTCCCTGACGTCGACGAATGTCGTCACCGGTCCGGTGGCGTCCATCATCTTCTTGAAGTACGCCTCGCGCTCCACGCGCTGCTCATCGGTTTCCTCGTCCGACGGCGACCACCACGGCTTTACGCCACGCTCCTCGGCGCGCTTCATGACCTCTTCGCTGCGGCGGAAGTTGGTGGCCGTCTCGTACAGCTTGATGGGCGCCCCATCGCCGTCCTCTGACAGTGCTCGTTCGAACGCGGCCTTGGTGATGAGCGCGGCACGGATGTGGTCGGGGTGGCCGTAGCCGCCAAAGTCGTTGTAGCTGACCATGACCTGCGGCCGCACGTCGCGGACAACAGCCACGAGCCTGTCGACCGCGGCTTCGAAGTCCGCCTGCCAGAAGCTCTCGGCGGCGTCGTTTTCCGGAGTGCCCATCATGCCCGAGTCGACATAGCCCAGCTTGCGCGACTCGACGTTGCCCAGGCGGGCGAGCGCTTGACGCAGCTCCACGGCTCGGATCTCGCCCAGTCTGGCGTGGTTCTCGGGCGTGTCCAGATCGGGCACGACGATCTCGCCGTGCTCGCCGCCGGTGCACGTCACGCACACCACGCGTGCACCCTCCGCCGCGTAACGAGCCATCACGCCGCCTGTTCCGATCGTCTCGTCATCGGGATGGGCGTGGACAGTCATGAGCGTCAATCGATCGACCATGTGGGGATCATATGGGGCCAGCGCGGATCGGCGTTTAGACTCGCTCGGCCGACACTGACTTCAAGGGAGCCGACCACAAATGCCAGATTCCGCCGACAACCGCCAGCCATGGGCCCTGATCCTGGGCGCGAGCAGCGGCTTCGGCGAGGCAACGGCAGTGGCGCTGGCGCAGGCCGGCTACGACATCTGCGGGGTTCACCTCGATCGACGCCAGGGCATGGCCCACGTCGACGAGGTTCGCGCCAGGATCGAGGCGGCCGGACGGCAGGCTCTCTTCTTCAACGGCAACGCAGCGGACGACGAACAGCGTGCTCGCGTGCTCGCCGCGCTCAAGGAGGCGGCCGGAGAGCGCGGCTACGTGCGCGTGCTAATGCACTCGCTCGCGTTCGGCACGCTCAAGCCGTTCCTGACCGAGGACCCGAGCGCGGGCATCATGCGCAAGAACATGGACATGACGCTCGACGTGATGGCCCATTCGCTCGTGTACTGGGCACAGGACACGTGGCGTGCCGGGTTGCTCGGCAGTGGCTCGAAGGTCTATGCCATGACGAGCGAAGGCTCGACCCGTGTCGTCGCGAGCTACGGCGCGGTCAGTGCGGCAAAGTCGGCGCTCGAGTCACATTGCCGTCAGCTGGCCATGGAATTCGCCCGCAACGGGTCAGGCGTGACGGTCAACGCCATACGCGCCGGCGTCACCGTGACGCCGGCGCTGATGCAGATCCCCGAGCACGACGACCTGATCAAGTACGCCACAGAGGGCAATCCCATGGGCCGCATGACGACCGTGCAGGACGTCGCCCAGGCGATCGTCACGCTCTCGGGCCAGGGCACGGACTGGATAACGGGCAACGTGCTCGGCGTCGACGGCGGCGAGCTGATCGCCGGCTAAATCGTCGGTCGGGGAAACGTGCTGGCGAATGACTCTTGACGCCACCGGTGATCTCGTCCTTTTCCTCGTCAGCCTTGGCGCTGGCATCCTGGGCGCTCTCGGAGGCGTCGGCGGCGGACTGATCATCGTGCCGGTGTTGACGCTGGTATTCGGTGTCGACATCCACCTCGCGGCTGGAGCGAGCATCGTCTCGGTCATCGCCACCAGCTCCGGAGCGACGGTCGCGTTCCTGCGCGATGGCTGGACCAATGTCCGGATCGCGATGTTTCTTCAGATCGCCACGGTCGTCGGCGCCATCTTTGGGGCGCTGGTCGCCACGGCCGTGCCGGTCCAGATCCTGCTGCTGACGCTCGGCATCGTGCTGCTGATATCGGTGGTCATGCAGGTTGCGCGCCTGTCGGACGAGCCGGGAACAGAAGATCTAACAGGGCCAGACCGATTTCATCTGCGCGGCCGCTATTTCAGCCTCAGGCTCCAGCGCGATCTGGACTACCAGCCCACGCGAGTCGGCGCCGGGTTTGGCCTGATGGGCATCGCGGGCGTCATATCCGGCCTGCTCGGCATCGGCTCGGGGGCGTTGAAGGTGCTGGCCATGGACGGCGTCATGCACCTGCCGATGAAGGTCAGCTCGGCGACGAGCAACTTCATGATTGGCGTTACCGCAGCCGCGTCTGTTGGCATCTACATCGCTCGCGGCTATGTCGACGCCCGCCTCGTGGCGCCGGTAACGCTGGGCATCCTGATCGGCGCGATCATCGGCGCACGCTTGCTCGGCCGTCTCACCAACCGCAGCGTGCGCATCGTCTTCGTGCCCGTGCTGCTGGTGATCGCGATCGAGACGCTGCTGCGCGGCCTGGGGTTCAACATATGAGCGAAGAGCGGCTCGAGCGCCTGATGGGCGTGGTCCTCGCCTCGGGTGTCACCATCAGCGCTGCGCTGGTCGCGTTTGGGTTCGCGGCCTCATTCATGGTCGGATGGTCGGGATCGCTGGTGGGTGCCACGCCGGTCCCAACGGACCCGACTGACTTCGCCGACCTCGCTCAGCGCCTTCTCGTTCTTCAGCCGCTCGCGCTCGTCCAGGCCGGCCTTGTCGTCCTAATCGCGACACCGGTTCTGCGCGTCGCGGTCACGCTCCTCGGCTTCTGGCGTCAGCGCGACGTTCTGTACGTTGTGCTGACCTTCGCGGTCCTGGCGCTGCTGCTGATCAGCCTGGGCCTGGTGCGCTGAAGTCCGATTGGACGAGCGCGAGGTTGCGCGCACAGTGCACAATGCTCAGGACCTGTCGTGCCGTGCGACCGGTCAACCGGGAGGAATCATGAGACGAGTGACGCTGCGCCTCATAGGTCTGCTTACGGCCGCCCTGATGCTGTCCGGGGTCGCTGCACCTTCAGTTGCCGCATCACACGCGACGGCCGACTTTCACATGGATCTGTATCGCCCCGGCGTGTTCGCCACGCAATACACCTGGACCTGGTGCGTCGGCGCGTCGTCGCAGGCGATGCTCAACATCATCCACGGCACTTCGAACACGACCAGGCACCGCCAGCGAAAGCTGGTCATGTACGCAATGCACCACGACCTGTTCCTGAACAGCGACAGGGGTGGATCGGACCCGATCGGGTTCGCCGCCACTCTGCGCCACTTCGGCGGCGGCGATTACCAGCCAGTGCTGTCCACGTCGTACAAGCAGGCGGTCCGGCGCGCGGCCAAGCGCATACGCGCGACCGGCAAGCCGGTCGGCCTGCTGGTCATGGGCGGCCGCCACGTATGGACCATGACCGGCTTCGACGCGACCGCGGATCCGGCGACCACCAGATCGTTCACGGTCACCAAGGTCTACGTGCTCGGGCCGCTCTATCCCAAGCAGCAGAAGGGATTCTTCGATCTGGCGCCCGACACGGGCCTGTCGTTCGCCGATTTCCGGACGCCGTTCCACATCTTCGACGACCCGGACAGTCCGTCGTTCGGTGGCTACTGGGTGACGGTCAGCCCCTAGCCGCTGCGCGACGCACGCTTCGCCGCGACCCGGCGCGCTCGGCCTCCGGGCTCCCCGAGCTCGGCCTCCGGGTCCCAGCTCCGAGCTCCGGCCTCCGAGCTCCGAACTCCGGCCTCCGAAGTCCGGCCTCCGAGCTCCAGCCTCCGGGTTCCCGCCTCCGTTCCTCGCCTCCGGGTTCCCGCCTCCGTTCCTCGCCTCCGGGTTCCCGCCTCCGTTCCTCCGCCCCCGGCTTCCGAGCTCAGGCTTAGCACCTCCAGGATTACTTATGCGAGCGGGGAACGGCTAGCGCCTTCGAGCCGCTCGTGTCGGCCGGAGTTTGGCCGATGCTCAGCACCCGGGCTGCTAAACAGGGCTCGAATGTCCGATAAGGCCGGGTCCCGGGGCAGTGACCAAGCAGCTGTCGGACCGATAAGCCCTCTCCCGGCGCCTGGCTAATACTGCAGGTGCTAGGGCATGGCCGATGCAGGATTGGCCGCTGGAATCGCTGAGTCGGCGTAGCCGGTCAGCTCGACGTACGCCTCGCCTGCGACGGGAACCCCGGCGCGCGTCGCGGACACGTCCTGCGAGCCCTCCCAGTAGATGACGCCGGTGGTTGCACGCGTGTCGAGCTCCTGATCGCTGACCGTCGGTGCCAGGTCCACTGACAGCTGCTGCGACGGTATCGAGATGTGCCACGCGGCGGGGTAGGTCGCGCCGGAATGTGGGCTGGTCCATGAGCCCGCGGCGGTCACGGTGAATGAATCGGCTGGAAGATCGGTAACCGTTCCATCCGGCGCGACATACGTGCCGTAGACGAGCGGATACGTCCCGTCGGCGGCACGGACGAGCGACAGGGTCAGGTCCGTTCCGTCGGCCAGGTTGACCGCAAACCAGTCCCAGCCGCCACCGCCGACGGCAATGAAATCGCCCCACTGGTGATCGAACCATGCCTCGCCACTGACCGACATCGTCGTGCCATCCAAGGTGACACTGCCGGCTGCTGTCATGCGTGGCCATGAGTAGTAGTACGACCCGCCGGCCTGGCCGAAGTCCACCCAGCCGTCGCCGTCGTGGAGCACCGGCGTTGCCCGCCCGGACGTCAGCGACAGGTCGAGCCCGAAGTCGGACGTGGCCGCGCTGAGCGAATCGTGGCCGTTCACGCCACTCATCGCCCAGGCGCGGTCGGCGGTGATGGCGCCCGTGTCGGCCGAGCCGTGGATTGCGAGGTTGAAGCCGCCACTCGCACCGAGCGAGCCAAGGTCAACCTGCGGCCCTATCTCGGAGCGCTGGTCGTACAGGAAGCGATTGCCCTGCTCGTCGGTCAGGGCCAGGTGCGATGCCCAGGAGACCGGGAATGAGCCGCGCTCGGCGCGGAAGATCACGAACTCGAATCCGAAGCGCCGGTCCGCGTCCGTGACCAGGTGGCCGGTGTAGTACCACCACTCGGTCATGCGCTGGTGGGGGGCCTCATCGGCCGGCAGGCTGATCGGCTGTGGGTCGGGCAGGACACTCGCGGCAGGCGTCGCTGTCGGAATCCGTGGAGTGGGAGGCAGCGGGTTGGCGAGGAGCTGGCCGGTGGGCGAGCAGCCGACGACCAACACGGCGACCAGCGCCAGCGTGAGCAGAAGCCACGGCAGGGAGGCGGTCTCAGGCAGGTGCAGCCGAGTCCCGATCAGGCGCTTGAGGCGCGCCGGCAGCCACCAGTTGAGATCGCCGAGCAGGCGCATCGCCGAGGGCACGAGCAGGCCGCGCACGAGCGTCGCGTCGAGGGCAACGGCGATCGCGACGCCGAGGCCGAGCGCCTTGATGAGGACAATGTCGGCGAAAGCGAACGACCCGGCCACGACGACGACGATCAGTGCGGCCGAGCTGACGATGCGCCCGCTGCGTTCCATGCCGCGGATGACGGCCTCCCGGTTGTCGCCGGTCTGGTCGTAGACCTCCTTCATGCGCGACAGGAGGAAGACCTCGTAGTCCATGGACAGCCCGAACAGGACGCAGAACAGGATGACCGGCAAAGTCGTTTCGACGAATCCGAGCGGCGCGAACCCGAGCAGCCCGGACAGGTTGCCGTCCTGGAAGATCCAGACCAGGGCGCCGAAGCTGGCCGTGATCGAGAGCGCGTTGACGACCAACGCCTTGGCCGGTAGCACGACCGAGCGCAGCAGCACGAAGAGCACGAGATAGGTCGAGATCAGGATGAACAGCGCCGAGCGCGGGAAGTCGGCCGCGATGCGCTGGACCGTGTCACTCACCTCTGCCGCGCCGCCGCCGACGAGCACGCTCACCCCCGGCGGCGGCGCGACGGCCGATGTCGGATCGCGCATCGCCGCGACGAGCTGCTGGCCCTCAAGCCTGTTGGGGCCGTACGGCGTGTAGACGGTGAACGCGGCAAGATCGCCGTTGGTAGTCGCGGCCAGGGTCTGGGCTACAAAACGATCGGCCGGTCCGCCCGGCGCCGAGTAGAGCAGCTGGTACTGCTCAAGGGTGAGTCTCGGATCGACGTCGACCATGCCGTCGACGCGCGTCACACGGGGATCGGCCTCGAGGCGACGCGAGTACTCGTAAAGCTGCGCGACGTTGGCGGGATCGGTCACCGGGCCGATGGTGCGGACAGCAACGACGAGCGGCGCGAACTCGCCCTCGCCGAACTCGCTCGTGAGCAGATCGAACGCGGCCCGCGACGGCACGTTGGGCGGCAGGATCGAAGCGTCCGGGGCGTTGAAGTGGACATGCAGGAAGGGCGAGCCGAGGATCAGCAGGAGCAGCAGGGTCGGGACGAAAACGCGCACCGGGTGGTCCATGACGCGTCGAGCAAGTCGGCCCCAGGCGCCCTCGCGATCGGCGGCCGGCGGACGAACCGGCAGCCCCACGAGTCGGGCAAGCCGCTGGCGCAGGTTGATCGGGTACGCGTCGATGCGCGGTCCGAGCGTCGCGAGGACCGCGGGCAGGAGCGTCACCGCGCTTGCCACCGCGAGTCCCACGACCGCCGCGCCGGCAATGCCGACCGAGCGCAGGACCATGAACTCGAAGAGGATCAGGCCCATCAGGCCCAGCACGACGGTCAACCCGCTGAAGAAGACGGCCCGCCCGGCTGTTGCGACCGTGGCTGCCACGGCGTCATTGACCGCGTCCTGGTCGGTCTTGCCAGTTTCGGATTCTCGGCCGCCGCCGCGCAGCTTGAGCTCCTCGCGGAAGCGACTGGTCAGCAACAGCGCGTAGTCGACGCCCAGGCCGAGACCGAGCAGCGTGGCCAGGTTGAGGACGAAGATGCTCAGCGCCGTGGCCTGGGCGACGAAAAAGAGGCCACCCAGGGCAATGACCACGGCCGTTCCGCCGACCACGATGGGCACGCCGGCCGCGACGACGCTGCCGAAGACGAGCAGCAGCGCGAGCGCGGCGAGCGGGAGCGAGATGAACTCGCTGCGCCGAAGGTCGTTCTCGCTCAGCGTCTGGATGTCGCCGTAGAAGGCGGGCCCGCCGGCGAGCATGACCTTGATGCCGGGCACCGGCGTGATCGCGTCCTCGACCGGCTTCAGCGCCTCAGGCGAGTCGTCCGGCGAAAGGTCCAGCGTGACGATCTCGTAGACAGTCTTGCCGTCGGCGCTGACCTGGCGTGGCGCCAGGTTGTGGGTCAGCAGACCGGTCACGTGCTGTGCTTGTGGAACCCTGGCCAGCGCGGTCGCAGCCGCAAGCTCGAAGGTCGGATCGCCCGCTCGAGCGTCGGTCTCGCTCTGGAGCAGGATGACCATCGCGGACTGCGGCACGTTGAGCGTCGCAAGCGCCTCGCGCGCTTTCGAGGCCTCGAGATCGTTGAGCGTGAATCCGCCCGAGCGCAGCGCGCCCGGAAGCTGTGGCGCGAACGGGACCGCGGCCAGCAGCAGCGTCACCCAGATCGCGATCACGACGTATCGGTAGCGGGCGGCCAGCAGGCCGACCCGATGAAACAGGCTCACGAGAAACTAAGTATCTGTCAGTACCAAGAAGAGCGCAGGCGTCATGCGCCCGGCGACGGGCGCCTACTCCTCCGCTTCGTCGACAGCGGGTTCAGGGACGCCAATGGCTGCCAGGTCGGCTTCGGTGAATGCGGCGGCTGCGGTCGGCGAGGAAGGAATCGCCAGCTCGATCGGCTTGCGACCGCCGCTCGTACCGTCCGCGGCTATGACCTCGACGGTCGCCTCTATCGCCGCGGCCGACGCGATGGTTGTGATCACCGAGCAATAGCGGACGATGCTCAGTCGAATGACGCGCGCGATGACCGGGTAGCTCAGGTCGTCGCCCACGACCCGGAAGTGCAGCGCAACGTTCCTGTATGTCCACGGCGGGTCTTCCTGTTGCGTGCCCTCGACGGCCACCTCCAATGACTGGACGGTTGCCCGCCTCTTGTGCAGAATCTCGACCACATCGAACGCTGCGCAGGCACCCGCGCCCGCGAGAAGGAGCTCAGTTGCCGAGAATCCGGTAGATCCGCGCGTTTCGGCTTCGTTGCGTGGCGCATTGATCGAGATTGAATGGCCGGCGTGCGATCCGAGCGCAACGAATTGGCCAGCTTCCTTGTCCCAGGCAACGGAAACGGATCTCACGGGATTTTGTGGGCGGATGCCCTCGCAGCGGCCCCGGCTACTCGCCGATGACCGACCAGATGAAGCCCATGAAGATGAAGATGCCGATGAGCAGGCCGAGGAAGGCCGGCGACCCGGTCTGTTGCGGCCCAAGGCCCAGGCTGGCAAGGAAGGCCATGCCGGCGGCCCAGAGCAGGATCAGGATCAGGAAGAACCAGCGGCCGTTAGGCCCGCCAATCGCACGGACCCAGGCGACCTGGCGTTGTTCCGGCACGAGCGCGACACGAAGAATAATGACCGAGAAGATCACTGCCAGGAGCACCGCGCTCAAAAAGGCGAGCGGGTGCAGCAGCAGCTGCTGGAACTGCGCATACAAGGCAATGATCACGCCGCCGAAGATCAGCAGCGCCAGGACCATGCCCAGCCGCTTCCAGCGTTCCATCGTGCGATCCATGAGCCGCGAGTCTAGCAAAGCGTCGGGTGAGTCCACACGCACACTTGCCAGCGCGGCAGGACTATCGACGGGTATGTCGCGGCCGCGTCGGTCGCGCTATCATCCTTCTATCCAGACTGCATAAACAATATGCAGTAGGCCATCGCCAAGCACCCCGGAGGTCGTTGGAAATAGCGCTCGACCCTCGCCCCGAGCATGCGCTCGAGGAGCAGCCTTTCGTCAATCAGCGTGATCCGGCGCGCCGGCTGGGTCCCGATGGCAAGCCGGCGATCAGCCGGCGCGCGCCGCTGTGGGCCGACGTGCCTGAAGAGAAGTGGAACGACTGGCGCTGGCAGCTCTCTCATCGCGTCAACGACCTCGAAGAGATCGAACAGATCCTGAACCTGACCGATGAGGAGCGCGAGGGCCTCTCGGCGCCGGACAAGTTCCGCGTTGACATCACGCCGTACTTCATCTCGCTCATCGATCCCGACGATCCGAACGACCCGATCAGGCGCCAGGTCATCCCGCTCGGTCGCGAGCAGCAGGCTTTCACGGCGATGATGGAGGACTCGCTTGCCGAGGACCGCCACTCCCCGGTGCCGGGCCTGGTGCATCGATATCCGGACCGTGTCCTGATGCTGGTCACCACCCAGTGCGCCAGCTACTGCCGCTACTGCACCCGGTCGCGAATCGTGGGCGATCCGACCCAGAACTTCAACTCGCGCGAGCACGAGGCGCAGCTCGAATACCTGCGTCGGACACCGCAGGTGCGCGACGTGCTGATCTCAGGCGGTGACGGCCTGACTCTCGCGCCCAAGCTGTTCGAGAAGATCATCCGCGGCATCCGCGAGATCCCGCACATCGAGATCATCCGCATCGGCACACGCGTCCCGGTCTTCTTGCCCCAGCGCGTCGACGACGAGCTGTGCGAGATGCTTGCCCAATACCACCCGCTGTGGATCAACCTTCACTTCAACCATCCCAACGAGATCACGCCCGAGGTCGCTCGCGCAGTCGACAAGCTCACCCGGGCCGGCATTCCGGTGGGCAATCAGTCGGTGCTCCTGGCCGGAGTGAACGACTGCGTCAACATCCAGCGCGACCTCGTCCACAAGCTGGTCGAGATTCGCATCCGGCCGTACTACCTGTACCAGTGCGACCTGGTCGAGGGCAGCGGTCACTTCCGGACGCCGGTCGGCAAGGGCCTCGAGATCATGGAAGGCCTGCGCGGCCATACCAGTGGCTACGCGGTCCCCACGTACGTCATCGATGCGCCCGGTGGCGGCGGGAAGATCCCGATCATGCCCAACTACCTGATCAGCTACTCGGACCACAAGGTCGTGCTGCGCAACTACGAGGGCTACATCACGACCTACGAGGAGCCGCTCGAGTACAAGCAACACGACAGGGCGACGTGCAAGTCGTGCCAGGCGGCGAGGCCCGAGCCGGGCCAGTCGGGCGTGCTCGGACTGCTCGAAGGCGAGCAGATGTGGATCGAGCCGCGCGGCTTCGAAGAGGTTCATCAGCGCGGCAACACCGAGCCCCATCGCCTGCAGCGGCCCGACAAGTGGACGCCATATGGCGTCGGCGCCATCGAAGGCAGCGCGCGCGAGCCGCTGCCGGTGCTCAGCGAGCCGGCGAGCGCACCGCCAACGCGCGAGTACGGCCCTGGCGAGGAGCCGCGTCCGCGCGACGGTGAGCCGACAGGCTCGGCCCACGGGGAGCTGCTCTAGCCGCTTCGTCCACGGCCCAACGGATGGTCGCGATCGCATCCTTGACCGCGTCCTGATCGGCCCTGAGCGCCTGCTCGAAGGCGGCATGGGCGCGCTCGAAAGACGCGTTTGCCGACCGATGCGCGGCGAGTCCATCACCGGTCAGCACCACACGCGACGCGCGCCCATCGAGCGGATCCGACATGCGCGCGACGTGCCCGCGCGTCTCGAGTCGCGCGATGTGGTCCATGACCGTCGTCAGCGGCATGCCCATGCGCGCGGCCAGGGCTGACGGCTTGATCGATTCGGTCTCGAAGATCGCGCTGTAGAAGGCGTACTCGGCGGGCGTCAGCGGGCTGTCGGCCATGTACAAGTCGAGCAGTCTTCCGACGGCCTGGTCGGCGGCGAACACGTCGAAGAGCAGCGACGTCGGCGGATCCGATCGCGGACCGCCGCTCATGGTGCAGTAGCCGAGTGAGAGTCGACGACCGGATCGCGTTGCGCGAGCCAGTCGGCAAAGGTCAGCTCCTGCGGCAGATTGGGCTCGATCGTCGGACGCGTGTCATCCTCCGAGATACCGACCTCATAGGTCGTGGCGACGCCGACGGGGATTGCGCTGTAGGTCAGCGAGAAGTCGCGTGTGTTGCCCCAGCCAGTCGGGCAGCCGCCCATCGCCTCGCCGGAGACGTCAACGCGCGCGTGGTCGGCCAGGCGCGCTACGAGCAGGCTGGCGGCGGAGAACGTGTTGCGGCCCGTGGCCACTTCGAGGTGGTGATCATCGGCAGCGTCCAGCCAATCCTCGAATAGCGAAGTCATCTGATCGACTACATGTACCTCGCCGCCCGTGTTGTGGCGCAGGTCGAGGAGCACCTGGGTCACTTTCTGATCAGCGAGCGCCGCCTGCAGGTCGCCGGTCTGCGCCGGGAGAATCTCGTTGTACTGGACGTACAGCGAGCCATCCGGCAGGCGTTGCCACCACAGCCGCTCGTCCATGCGCGACAGGTACAGCACGTCCGGGTTCGCGGGCAGGAGCAGACCGTAGGGGCCGGCCCAGTCGTTGTAGTCGGACATCTCGATGGGCACCACCTGGACCTCTGACTGCGTGCCGTCCGTGTCAGTGAGCTGCACCGGCACCGTGTCGCCGAGCGTCACACCCAGCCCACGCAGGACCTCCGGCATGAGCAGGTAGCGCGGCATCAGTAGGCGCACGGTCTGGTCGTTGTCGCGCGGCACGATCGGATCGATGAGCTTGATCAGTTCCGCGGTGGGACGGCCCGCGATCTGGTCTACGCGCCGACCCACGAGATCCTGGTACGGCGGCAGCGCGTCGACGATGTACACGTCGTCTCCGAAGAGCCACAGCCGCAGGGGCAGGCTGTCGAGCGGGTAGCCGCCGCCGCCCCAGACATACGCGCCCGTGTGCGCATCGCAGCCCCGAGCGCTGACCATGGCTGCGAGGCTCATGATGCCGACCATCAGCGTGTCGTTCGAGAGTTCCGGTACCCGAGTGCTGAGGTCGTTGGCGGCGGACTCGAGCTCGGTGAGCGAGACCTGCGTCTCGAGCTCCGGGTGCATCGCCTCGAGGCGCTGGACGAGCTGGTCGATGTCCGCGCGCCAGCCGGCGGTGCGTGGGTCGCCGGAAGGTGACGCCGAGGGCGCGGTGGTTGCCGACGATGGCGATGGAGCCGGCACGGATGTCGGCGCCGATGTCGGCAGCGACGTTGGCCCGGATGTTGGCACGGGTATCGGTGCCGGTCCGGCGCAGCCGGCGACGACGACGGCCGCGACCAGGAGTCGCCCGAGAGTGTTGCGCATATCTTCAAGATACTACGGACTCGTAGTAAATGGTGCGGCCGCGCGGACGGCTATCCTTCGTTGGCGCACTCAAATCGGTCGCAGCGGGGAGGTCTCAAGGTGTCCAAGGTAAGTCGTCTCGCGGCGTTGATCGGCGCCCTTGCCGTCGTCCTCGCAATGGCCGCGCCGGCCGCGGCCGCCGCAGCGCCCTCGACGCGACTGGTCGTGGAGCAGATCCTGATGCCCGCCCAGGCGGCGGCGCACAGCAGCCGAAATGTCGGCATCGCGCTGCCGCCGTGCCAGGACGGCGCCTACCGCCTTGAGGGAGCAAAGCAGACGTCGACCTACAAGTGGTCCTTCAAGGCGTCGAGCACGCCCGCCGGTCTGAGCAAGTCGTCTGTCGCGGCGACCCTCAAGAAGTCGTTCCACAACGTCACCGGCTCCTACAACGACTGCGGTCTGGCCGATCAGGTCAGCGCAACGGATCACTACCTGGGCAAGACGTCCCGCTCGCCGAACTGCAATTTCCGAGACGGCCACAATGTCGTCGGCTTCGGCAGGCTTCCGGCCGGCGTACTGGCAGTGACGTGCTACTGGATCAGGGGCGGCAAGATCCTTGAGGCCGACATGAGGATCACGACGCGGGAGTCGTGGGCGCTGTCGCTCTCGAGCTGCCACGGCAACATGCCCATGCTCGAGTCGACGATCACGCACGAGGCCGGCCACGTCTTCGGCCTCGACCACGTGGGCGAGAACAAGCACGGCCGACTGACGATGAGCCCATACCTTGACGGGCCGTGCGAGCTCAACGAAGCCACGCTCGGAAAGGGCGACGTAAACGGGCTCCGGGCTCTCTATTAGCGCGGGCAAGTGATCTTCGACGAGCGGACCCTGCACAGTCTCGACCAGAACAGAGAAGTCGAGATCGAGACAGCTCGCCCGGACGGCAGTGCAAGGCGGACCGTGATCTGGGTCATGGTCGATGGCGGCGACGTCTTCGTCCGGTCCTGGCGCGGTGATCGCGGTTACTGGTATCAGTCGGCGACCGAACCAGGCGCACAGGTTGCCCTGATCGTGGACGGTCGCCGAGTGCCCGTGAGGGTCCACGACGCCACCGATGATGCATCCGTCGAGCGCGCCAGCCGCGAGCTGGCGCGCAAGTACGCCGATAGTCCGTCAGTGCCGGGCATGCTCCGACCAGACGTATTGGGCACGACCCTGCGCCTCGAGCCGATCATGACCCTCGAGCTGCGCGACGTCGCGGCGCTGCCGGATCCGAACATCCGACCGCCCACGATCGCCGAAGCGGGCGACCCGTTTTCGGCACTGCGCGTCGCGCATCTGATCGCACGGCTGCCGCGTGGCGTGCCAATCAGGCTGCGCGACGTCGTCGACCGGCTCAACACCGACTACCTGGACTGGTCGTTCTCGCGGTCCGTCGTGGCCGCGGTCGCCGTGCAGCTTCAGTCGAACTGGATCGCGGACTTCCGAACTTCGCTAGGTTTCGAGCTCAGGGAGGGCGACCGCGGCGCGGAGCTCGTCATGGAGGACTCAGTGCGTGTCGAGCCGTGGCTGGTTCGGCAGGCAGAGCGGTTCGCAGCCGAGTGCCGGACGCGGCTGAGAGACTTCGCGCGCAACGAGGGGGACCTGCCCTAGCGCATCGCGTCGTACGTTCCGCGTAGCGCCTCCGTCTCGACCCCGCGCTCCGCGGCCCAGCGGTTGGTGAAGAAGACGAACACGAGTCCAGCGTCAGGGTCTACCCACAGGCGCGTACCGCTCGCTCCGCCGTGCGAGAAGACGTTGGCCGAGCCGGGCACGTCGCGCATCAACGTCGGCTTGCCCCACCCGAGGCCGTGATGGACGGGGACTTGCTCGCCGTCGTGATCTCCGGCGACCTCGCCCCTGGTCTGGTCGGTGGCCATTTGAGAGATCGTTTCGGACCGCAGTGGCAGCGATTGCCCGTCGATCTCGCGCGGCTCGAGCAGGGCCGCGCCGAAACTGGTCATGTCCTCGAGCGTGCCGAAAAGTCCGCCACCAGGGAGGGCCGCGCGGGCCATGTAGCGCAGGACGAGGAACCTCGTCAGGAAGGAGTCGACGCCGATGCCATGGACGGCGACGATCGGCCGGCCCGCGCGGCGCGGATCAAACGTCGCGTGCATACCGAGCGGTTGCTGCAGCCGCGTGTCGAGATACTCGCGGTAGCCCACGCCCGTGACGCGTTCGACGATCAGGGTCAGCAAGTAGAACGAAGCGCTGATGTACTCCCACTTCGTTCCAGGTTCGAAGCGCAGCGGCGACTCGATCACGTGGCGGGTCATCGTCGCGCCGCTCGGCCTCTTGCGTCCGATGACGCGCGGATCGAAATCGGAAAGGCCCGATGTATGGGTCATGACGTGCCAAGGCGTCACCCGCTCCTTGCCACCACCCAACTCGCCCAAGCGCGGCTCGAAATCGGCGATCGGCTGGTGCAGGCCCACCTTGCCGTCCTCGACGAGCTGCATGAACGCAGTTGCCACGATCGGCTTGGTTACCGACGCGAGGAAGAAGTTGCTGTTCGGGTCGAGCTGCTTGGGCTCGGTCGAGAACGTCTCGGCGCGGATCATCCCGCGGGCATCGCCGACAGCCAGCGCGGCGGCAGGCAGGGCCCCGTCGCGCACACGCTGACCGAGGCGCGCGAACGCCGGGTCAAGCCTGGACGGATCGGCCCTGAGTAGCGCGGCGGACACGGCCCCCACGCCGACCGATCCTTCGGTCGTAGCGGTCACCGTGTGACCATAACGTCGAATGACGCGCAACGAGTTGATCGAGCGGACCCAGCGCCTGGTCGCCGAAGGCGAGCGGCTGCAGAAGCAGCCCAGCCTGCCGGCGCTTCGGACGTGGCTCCAGATCTCGGACGAGCTCCTGTCCGCGGCGTGGGGCTCAATGGATCGCTATCACCTGGTGTGGCTCTCGGTCGGCCGCTCGAACGAGGTCCGTGGCCGTCCCATGACCGACGACGAGGAGTCCGCCTACGTGCGCTCGGTGGCGGAGCAGAAGACAGCGGCGCTGCAGATGAGCCTCAAGGCAGCCCGCGACAACATGCCCTTCCTGGGCGAGGGCGGCGCCTAGATCCGCTTGATCTCCTCGAGTGGCACCACGAAGACCGTCGCGCCACCGTGGGTCACCTCAGCGGGCAGCCAGTTGGCCTCGAAGCCGCCGAGGACCTCCGGCGGGAGGCTGAACGTGCGTGACTTGCAGTTCTCTTCGATGACGTGCATGGCGTCGGCGACCTTGTCGTCCTCGACGCCGATGTAGAGCATCACGTTGCCCGCCTTGAGGAAGCCGCCTTTCGAGCTGACCTGGGTCACCCTGAAATCGGCGGTCCTCAGCGCATCCAAGACCTGGCCTGCGTCCTCGGACTGGACGACGGCGATCAACAACTTCGGCATGCGTCCATCATCGCGCCCCGCGCCAGGCCATGAAAGCCATCAGCGCAAGTGCGAGCACATGGATGAACCGGATGAGATCGAGTCCGAAGAAGTAGTCGGCGAACCCGCCCGGCGTCACTCGGCTGGCGAGTGACGTGCTGGCGTCAGGAATCAGCGCCTGGCTGATGACGAAAGCAACGAACAGCGCACCGACCCACACGACGATGCTTATCGCGACGGCTGCCCACTGCAGCGGCCTTCGTGCTTCGTGCTCCTTGCCCGACCATGCGCCCCAGGCGATGGCATTGCCGATCAGCCAGCCACCGACGAAGCCGACGACCAGCAGGCCCAGGCTGATCTCGAACGGTTCCGAGAGAATGCCGTAGACCAGGGCGACCGCTAATCCAGCGGCGATGCCGTAAGCAACTGCCTTGGCTGTCGAGGGACCGTTCACACCCGATAGACTAGGTTGCCGCATGCATCATCCAAGCTTGGGCCTGCCGCCCGACGATCCAACTGCCGGTATGCCCGCTGCGGCCGCGCGTTTGCGCGCCAACCGTGAGCGGCTGGCAAGGGTCGCCCTGCAGGAGACGATTCGTCTCGCGCCGGGTTTCGATGAACGCTATGACGAGACGCAGCTGCGCCACTTCCTGCGCGACTTCGACCGTCACATCGAGCAGCTCGCTCGCGCGCTCGAAACGGGTGAGGACGCGTACGTCGTCAGCTATGGCGAGTGGCTGGTGCCCATCTACCGCCGCCGGAGCGTGCCGATGGCGGACTTCATGACCATGCTCGAGGGGCTCCGCAACGCGTGCACCTCCGTGCTCAGCCCGGATGAGAACGAGGCGGCGCAACAGCTGTTTTCGCGCTGGTACGTCCGTCTCAAGTTCCATCAGCGCCTGCCCGGCGATCACAAGGGCAACCCGATCATCCGCTTCTTCTTCAAGGGCGCCGGCATCGGCGACGACAAGTGGATCTAGGCCGATGACGATCAAGTGGGTCAAGTCCGATCCGCTGGTCATGAATGGCGAGCCGTTCTGCTACGGCACGCGCCTGACCGTCCGCAACCTGCTCGAGATGCGCGCCAACGGCCTGACCCCGGACGAGATGCTGAACCAGAACCCTGAGCTGCGTCGCGTGGGCATCGCCGAGGCATTTCGCTATGCCGCTGACAACAAGGCGCGGTACGAGGCCTTTTTCGGGAAGAACGGCACATTGCGCGGCCCCGGCTTCTCCGCGGACGATGCGAGCCGGCTCCCGGAACACCTGCGCGGCCTGACCGGAGTCGTCGTTAGCTGATCCGCTGATTCGCAACATCAGGATGGCCGCGCGGATCGGTGGCGCAAGTGATCTGGCGCGTTGGCCTTCTGGCCCTGACCGTGGTGGTCGCAATCTCATGCGCTGGAGCCCAGGCAACGCCTGAAGCTGCTCCGACGGCTAGCCCGGCGCAAAGTCCACCTGTCAACAGCACCCTGCCGGCGGCGGTCACGCCGTCAGACTCGCTTGCTACTCCGAGTGCGCCGCCGTCATCGACGCCACAGGCCATCCCCACTGCGGAACCCACACCATCGGCTACCCCCAAGCGCACGCCCGTGCCTCCCACGCCGATTTCGGGCGTCGTGGCGCCGTGGGTGGAGACGACCCGAGTTGGCCTGGGCTATGTGAGCAACTTGTGGGCGGCTGCGGTGCGGGATGGGACTTACGTGCTGAGTGGCCAGCCCATGGCAGACGGCTGGGATGCTCACCTCTGGTTCTCCGACGACGCCGTTGCCTGGCAGCTGGCGACGATGCCTGCCCAACCGCACATCGATCGCATTCACGCCATCACGTCTACTGCCGATGGATTCGTGGCGCTCGGACTGGACTTCAGCGGTGAGGAGACATTGACGCAGGTCCTCGTCTCGCGCGACGCGCATTCGTGGCAGATCGCCGGGTCCTACGTGGGCGTCGGAACGGACGTGGCCGAAATCGATGGTCGTCTGCTTGCGATCAATAACGGCAACTCTGTGTCCGATCCGCAGTTCTCGGACGACGGTGGAACGACATGGAAGGTGGTTGATACGCAGTCGGGCCTGGCGGTGGCTTCGGGTCTTCTCGCGCTATACGGAGCCGATGGCTATCTCTGGGCCGTACGCAGCGATGATCCCAGTGAGGACGCCAGCATCACGACCCCGGTCGAACTATGGAGAACGACGAATGGACTCGACTGGACAAAGGTGACCGACATGCCTGACTCGATCGCCGCAAATTCGGCCGCGATGACGAGCGGGCCGAATGGCTGGGTAATCAGCGCCAGACGTGCCACTTTCACTGACTACGAGCAGAGCAACGAGTGGTTCGCGTGGCATTCGGCCGATGGTCTCAATTGGCAGTCGGCGAAATCAGTGCCGCAATATGTCGATCAGATCGTGGCTGACACGGATGGTTTCATCGGCATCGGCCGCGACCGCGGCTCGTGCTGCGTGCTCGAGGCATCGAATGTGCGCCAGCTCATCTGGACTTCTGCCGAAGGCTCGGTTTGGCAACAGCAGCCGCAGAAGGGATGGCATGGGCGCGAGATCGATTTCGTAGCTTCCGTTGGCGACCGTGTGCTGGGCGTTGGCATCGACTGGCCGCTGTCGCGCGATTCGTTGAACGCAGGATGGGGTGTCGGCTGGCAGGTCGATCGCGCCGATCTCCTGCCCTGAGCCAAGCCAGGTCGGGTGGTACGATCTATATCCGACATGACCGATCAGATATCCGCCGACCCCACGACCGCCGCAGCCGCCGCGGTCCCGGCCTTCGACCCCCAGGCACGCGCGACCGAGCTCGCCATCATGGATGCGCTGCGCGCCGTGGTTGACCCTGAGATCGGCATGAACGTCGTCGAACTCGCGCTGATCAGGCAGATCATCCAGTCGCCCGAGCTGACCGAAGTCAAGATGATCCTGACCACACCGTTCTGTCCGTATGCCGGCTCAATGATCCAGCAGGTCAAGGAGCAGGTCGAGTCGGTTGTCGAGAACGAGGTCAAGGTGACCCTGCTGGCAGAGCGCTGGGATCCGCGCGACGCCGGTCTCGTCTGGTAGTCGGCACCATCTCACCCAGCCGCCGGTCCTCGATCGCCAAGAGCGCGGTTGCCACCGGCAAGGGCGACGACGGAACGACCGGCCTCCTTTTCGGGGGTCGCGTATCGAAGTCAGCTCCCCGAACCGATGCCTACGGCGCGGTCGATGAAGCGGTTGCCGCGCTGGGAGTGGCGCGAGTCGAGCTGACCGACCGCCGACTGACCGACCTTTCCAACTTGGTCCTGCGCCTGCAGCGCGAGCTTTTTGTCGTGGGCGCAGAGCTCGCGACGGACGCCACGCACGCGGATCGCCTGGAAGACGGGGTCACTCGGGTGACTGAGCAGATGCTCGAATCGGTCGAGGCCGAGCTTGCGACGTGGGAAGCGGCCGTGACCATGCCACGCGAGTTCGTCATCCCCGGCGAGACCAGCGCATCGGCGGCGCTGGAGGTCGCGCGTTCGGTCCTGCGCAGGGCTGAGCGCCGGATTGTCGGCCTGGCAGAAGTCGAACCCGTGGGAGAGTGGCTCCTGTCTTACGTCAACCGCGTGGCCGATCTGCTGTGGGTTCTCGCCCGAGCTGCCGAGCAGGCCGAGCACACCGCCCCGACCAAACTTCGCGGCTAGGCGCACAATCGGCGCGACATGCGCTACCGATTGCCCGCGCTTGCCCTGTTCATGGGATTGGTGGCCTGCGTCGCCATGGCCTGTGGCGAAGTCGGCATTTCCGGCACCACGCCGGAGCCGCCGGCAGGCATCAAGGGCACAGTCGTGCTCGGGCCGACCTGCGCCGTGAGCGGCGATCCCGGCTCGTTCGATCCAGTGCCGTCGGCGTGTCTGACTCCATACGCGGCGCAGATGGTCGTGCTCGACGGCGAGAACAAGGTCGTCGCCCGCGTCGTGTCGGGAAGCGACGGCACTTTCCGGGTCGACGTTCCGCCCGGCGATTACATCGTCACGCCGGCGACGACCGACTCATATCCCATCGCCCAGCCGGTGTCGGTCACGGTCGTGCCGGGCCAGTACGTAACGGTACAGATCAACTACGACACGGGCATCCGCTAGCCCGGCTCGGCGGGAGTCCCCGGCGCTGGGTTGTGTCCGCGGGTTACCAGTGCTCCCAGTGGGCGAAGTCGGCGCGGGGTACCCAGCCGCGCTTGAGTGAGCCGGAGCGCCTGTCGGGCTGCGGGTATCCGACCGTTACCACGCCGATGGGCTGTTGGTCATGCGGAATGCCCAGGTAGCCCTTCAGCTCCGTGTAGTCCGCCAGACCCAGGAAGCCGGCAGCCATCCCTTCGTCGATCGCGGCGAGGTGGATGAGCAGCGCCGTCGCGCCGACGTCGGTGTACCAGTACGGAATCGGCCAGTTGATTTCCGTGCCGTCCTCCTGGATCTTGTCAGGCTCCTGGTATCTCGCGTGGTAGATCTGCTCGCTGACGGTCGGGATGAAGAGCGCCGGCGCCCTGCTTACCCAGGCATCGAAACCGGCCTTGACATACGCGGGCTCCTCGCAGATCTCGGCGACACGGTGCCGGCGCTCTGGCTCCGTGACGATCACGACCCGTTGGCCCTGGCTGAAACCGGCGCTGGGTGCCCGTTGGGCGGCCGCGGCGATGCGCTCGAGCGACTCGCGCGAGACAGGCAGGTCCGGGTCGTAGTTGCGGACCATCCGCCGACGGCGGACCACCTCTGTGAACTCCATGTCGCGAGGTTACGCCCGCGCACATCCGACCCGCGCATGGCCAAGATGCGCTGGGCTCGCTGCCTACGCGTGTAGCGCGTCATAGGAATCGTTTTGCCGGTTGGCCAGCGGAGTTTCCCCAGCGGGCGTCACCAGTTGCGCGGCTGATGCGTAGACGGCGACAGTCGGGTCGCCTAAGACGCGTGGGGCGCGTGGGTGGCGTCATATCGGCGTTGGCGACCAGTTAGTGCGCGTGTGGTGCGTAGGTGGCGGTGTGACCGCCGGGTGGTTTCGCGTCCCGGCCCGCGATTGCCACTCCCCGCGGGCTGGGCTAGACTCAATCCTGACGTGATAACTCGGAATTCGCCGCGGCTCGACCCCGCGCTGGCCACGACGGCGGCCGTCGTGGGTGCAGGCAAGTCGAAGCAGCCGCGGTCGCGCAGCATCTTCCCCGGCACCGGCGCCGTGCACTTCTCGACAAGAGGCGAGTACGGCGTGCGGATGATGGTCGAGCTTGCCCGGCACTACGGCGCCGGGCCCGTCAGCCTGGCGGAGATGGCCGAGCACGAGAGCCTGCCACGGCCATACCTGGAGCAACTCGTCGTCAGCTTGCGCGAAGCGGAGCTCGTGCAGAGCACACGCGGCGCACGCGGTGGCTACGAGCTCACGCGGCGACCATCGGAGATCCGGATGGGCGAGGTGCTTCGCGCGCTGGAAGGGCCGATTGCGCCGATGGTCTGCGCCAGCGAAGACCCCACTCACGCCATGATCTGCGAGCGCACTGGATACTGCACCGTGAACCACCTGTGGTTGACCGTGCAGCGCGCGATCATCGGAGCACTCGATTCGATCTCGCTGGCCGACCTGGCCACGCCGCGGCCCAGCCATCCACACCACTCTCTGCCGATCCCGATCGGCGAGACGGCGAACAAGACGGAGCCATGACCGAGACACTCACCCAAACGACTGCCCAGACCGCCCCCGACGCGCACGAGGAAGATCGAACGCTCGTCATCCGTGACCTGCACGTCGTGCCCATCGCGGACCGCAGCCACGAGATTCTGCGCGGCATCAACCTGGAAGTTCGCCAGGGCGAGGTCCACGCGATCATGGGTCGCAACGGCTCGGGCAAGACGACGCTCGCCTACGCGCTCATGGGCCACCCCGCGTACGAGGTGACAAAGGGCGAGGTGATCTGGGCCGGCCGCAACGTCCTGAAGCTGAGCGCCGACAAGCGCAGCCGGCTGGGCATGTTCCTCGCCTTCCAGTACCCGACCGCGATCCCAGGGTTGAGCGTCGCCAGCTTCCTGCGCACCGCTCTAAACGCGCGCATGCGACCGCTCGATCAGGATCCCAATGATCCGGCGGCGCAGTGGGATCCGAGCGACGCGACGAAGGGCGGCATCAAGATGGCCGACTATCGGCGCCTGCTGCGCGAGAAGATGGCGCTCCTCAAGCTCGACGACGCTTTTGCCGCGCGCTACGTCAACGAGGGTTTCTCGGGCGGTGAGAAAAAGCGCCTTGAGATGCTCCAGATGGCCGTGCTGCAGCCGCAGATGGCGATCCTCGACGAGACCGACAGTGGCCTGGATATCGACGCATTGCGCATCGTCGCCGAGGGTGTCAACGCCCAGCTCAACCCGGACCTGGGCGTGATGCTCATCACCCACTACCAGCGCCTGTTGAACTACATCACGCCCGACGTGGTCCACGTCCTCGCGCGCGGACAGATCGTGGCCTCCGGTGGGCGCGATCTGGCGCTGCGGCTCGAGGAAGAGGGCTACGCCCCGATTCTTCGTGAGGCGGGCATGGAAGACGTCGCCGCCGAGCCCGAGCCGCCCGAGCCGCCGGAGCACGGCTCCGCACACTGAAATAAGGAGCTGAGCGAGCCATGGCCATCGTCCGGTCGCTTGACCCGGTCGCCATCCGGGCCGATTTCGCGATCTTCGAGCGCGACTTCAACGGTCGCCGCATCGCATATCTCGACAGCGCCGCTACAAGCCTCAAGCCGCGCGTCGTCGCCCAGGCCATGGACGGCTACCTCAACGAGTACAGCGCCAATGTCCACCGTGGCATCTACCAAATAGGCGAGGAGGCCACGGCGGCCTACGAGGCGGCACGGGCCAGGATCGCGGAGTTCATCGGTGCGCGCGACGCGCGCGAGATCGTCATGGTCCGCAACGCGACGGAGGCAATCAATCTCGTCGCCTACTCGTGGGGCCGAAAGAACATCAAGCGGGCCGACACGATCGTGCTGACCGAGATGGAGCACCACTCGAACCTGATCCCCTGGCAGCTGCTCGCCCAGGAAAAGGACGCCGACCTCGAGTTCGTGCCTTTCGACGACGACGGCCGCCTGCTCCAGGACTCGTACGAAGTCCTGCTGCGCACGAACCCCAAGCTCGTGGCGTTCACGGCCGTCTCGAACGGCATCGGCACGATCAACCCGGCGGCCGAGATGGTGCGCATGGCCCACGACGCCGGCGCGCTCGTGCTCGTCGACGCGGCGCAGGCGGCACCGCACGGGCCGGTCAGCGTCCAGGAGCTGGACTGCGACTTCCTGGTCTTCTCGGGCCACAAGACGCTCGGCCCGCCAGGCAGCGGCGCACTCTGGGCGCGGCGCGAGATCCTGGAGGACATGCCGCCATTCATGGGCGGTGGCGAGATGATCCGCGAGGTCGCGCTGCGCCACTCGACGTTCAACGAGGTTCCGTACAAGTTCGAGGCCGGCACTCCGGATGTGTCAGCCGCGATCGGACTCGGTGCGGCGCTCGACTACCTGGGTGCCCTTGGCATGGAGCACGTTCGTGCGCACGAGAAGGACCTCGTCGACTATGCCCTGGCCGTTCTGCCCGAGCGCGTGCCAACGATCCGCATCCACGGCCCACACACGTCGGACGACCGTGCCGGGATCATCACCTTCAACCTCGCCGATGCCCACCCGCACGACGTGGCCACGCTGCTCGACCGCGAGGCGGTCGCGATCCGCGCCGGCCACCACTGCACTATGCCGCTCCACCAGCGGCTGGGCGAGGAGGCCAGCGCCCGCGCCAGCTTCAATGTCTACACGGACCGCGACGACATCGACCGCCTGGCCGACGCGCTCAACAAGGTCGAGCGACTGTTCGCTCGATAACGAAAGCAGAGATGGACGACCTTTACCGCGACGAGATCCTGGAGCACTACAGAAACCCGCACAACTTCGGCGTGCTGGAAGAGCCGACAACTGCCAAGGAAGGCGCCAACCCGCTGTGCGGCGACCGCATCACGCTGATGCTGCAGATCGACGATGACGGCAGAGTCCAGAACGTTGCCTTCACCGGCCGTGGCTGCGCGATCAGCCAGGCATCGGCGAGCATGCTGACCGATGAGATCAAGGGCAAGTCACTTGACGAGATCGCGCACATGGGCCGACAGGACGTGCTCGACAACCTGGGCATCGAGATCAGCCCGGCACGCTTGAAGTGCGCCATGCTGTCGCTCGAGACGCTGCGCGAGGCAACCAAGGATCGGGTGACCTGGTCGACGACCGATGAGGCGTAGCCCAGTCCAGGAGATCTCTCCGGCACAGGCACAGGAGCTGATCGACCGCGGCGCCGCGCTGCTCGACACGCGCGAGCAGCAGGAGTGGCGCGCCGGCTACCTTGCGGGCGCGACGTTGCTGCCTCCAATCGAAGTGGCGGCACGCGTCGAGGACGTCGTCCCGGACAAGAGCACGCCTGTCGTCATCTACTGCGCCGCCGGCGCGCGCTCACTCCGCGCTGCGTTTCAGCTGGCGAGCATGGGCTACCAGGAGGTCTACTCCGTCGCCGGCGGCATCGGCCGCTGGAAGGCCGAGGGCCGGCCGTGGGAGCTGCCGTCCAATACGCCTGCGGTTGCCACCGACCCGCGCTACGCCCGCCACCTTGTCATGCCAGAGGTCGGTCCGGAGGGCCAGGCCCGGCTGCAGCAGGCAAAGGTGCTGTTCATCGGTGCCGGCGGTCTTGGCTCACCCGGGCTGCTCTATCTCGCCGCAGCGGGTGTCGGAACGATCGGCATCGTCGACTTCGACAGCGTCGACCTGTCAAATCTCCAACGCCAGGTCGTCCATGCCGACAACCGCATCGGGATGAACAAGACCGAATCGGCGGCGATCTCGATCAAGGCCCTCAACCCGGACGTGAAGGTCGTCCAGCACGTCGAGATGCTGACCGACGCTAACGTCGATCGGCTGATCGAGGGCTACGACCTGGTCATCGACGGCACTGACACGTTCGAGACGCGCTACACGCTCAACGACGCGGCCGTTCGGGCGGCCATCCCCGTCGTTCATGCCTCGGTCTTCCGTTTCGAGGGCCAACTGACAGTCTTCGTCCCGTTCGAAGGCCCGTGCTATCGCTGCCTCTATCCGACGCCCCCGCCACCCGAGCTCGCACCCGGATGCTCGGTTGCCGGCGTGTTGGGCGTGGTGCCCGGCGTCATGGGCCTGCTCCAGGCGACCGAGGCGATCAAGCTGATCCTCGATCTTGGTGACCCGCTCGTTGGCCGGCTGTTGATCTGGGACGCGCTCGACGGGGCGTTCAGCGAGGTCAAGCTGCGGCGCGATCCAGCGTGTCCTGCTTGTGGCGCCGAAGCGGTCGCCCACCACGCAGAAGCCACTGACGCCCGGTTCGCTGCGGCCTCGTGACGAGGTCCACATAGGCGCGAGAAGCGCAGCGGCGCACATACCGGCCGCTGTGCTTCAGGAAGTCGTCGATACCCTGCGCGCGGGCCTGCCCAACGAGGCGTGCGGCGTCCTCGTCTCGGATAGGTATTGGGTGGACGGTGGCGCCGCTACGCGCTGGATCGCGCTGAGGAATGCCGCCGAGTCGCCCTATCGCTACGCGATCGACGCGCACGAGCAGCTGCGTGTGTGGACCGCACTCGACGACGCGGACGAGGTGGTCTGGGCGATCGTTCACTCGCACGTCGCGTCCCCGGCTCGGCCGTCGCAGACGGACGTCGGGCTCGCGTTCTATCCCGACTCGCTGTACGTGGTCTGCTCGTTGAGCGCCGTGGCCCAGCCCGACGTCCGGGCCTGGTCGATCGTCGACGGCGCGGTGTCCGAGGTCGCGCTTGCCGTCACCCGCTAGCTGTCGTCGCGCGCTAATCGGCGTGATAGCGCCGGCAGGATTATCTGCGGCGCACCGGAGGAGTTAGCGCACGGGTCGGCCGTCGCAAGCCGTCGCTTTAGCACTGACGGTGCTAAAGAAGCGTCAAATGGGTCTTAGCCGTGGCCCCGGCCGTGAGGGTTGGGCGGCTAAGACCGTCGGCTACGTTCCGGGTAATACTGCAGGTACTAAGGCTAGGCTTGCCCGCGAAAAAGGGGGAACGGCCGAGGCGACCTTAGTGCTGCTGGTTCTGGGAGGCCATCTGGCGCGCGACCTCGTCCTGGATGTCGTTCTCGCGTCGCTGCTTGGCGCGGCGGACAAGGAAGAAGCCGACGATGATCGGCCAGAAGAAGGCCGCGATTGCTCCCGCGATCGCAGCCGTGGCGGCGAGCGTGGTGTCGACGTGGTTCCACCACAGGATTCCGATAACGACCAGCGCGCCTACCGCGCCGCCGATGATCCTCTGAATCATTCTGAGTCTCCTCTGGCCCCCGATGTCTTTCGCTAGATCGTAGTCCTCGTTGCCATAGCAGCGACGAACGATGCGGCGGTCGGTGTCGGTCCCAGTCCCAGGCGCGCCCCCAGCCGAGCGGCCAGTGGCGGTTCCAGGAACGTCGATTCCAGCACATCCCAATTCGGCTCGGCGAAAACATCGCCGACGGGGCCGTCAATGATGACCTGTCCGTCGCGCATGACCAGCACGCGCTCGAACGCTTCGGCCACGAACGACATGTCATGGCTGACGGCGATCACGGTATGCCCCTCGGCCGACAGCTCGGCCACGATCCCTTTGACGCGCTCCACGCCGTTCGCATCCTGCCCGGTCGTAGGCTCGTCGAGCACGATCGCGGGCGTGCCCATGGCGATGACCGATGCCAACGCCAGCAGCTTGCGCTCGGAGAATCCGAGGTCATATGGGTTGCTCTTGGCGAACTGGTCCAGGCCGACCTGGGCGAGGGCCGCCTTGACGCGCCTCTCGAGCTCCGCCCCGCGCAAGCCGACGTTGCGCGGGCCGAACGCCACCTCGGCGCGGACGTTGGCCGAGAAGATCTGCCGATCGGGGTTCTGGAACGAGATACCGACCAGACGCGCCAGGTCCGCCACGTGGGTGCTGCCAACGGCGCGCCCGCCGATGAGCACGTCTCCCTCGGTCGCCCGCAGCAGACCGTTGAAGTGGCGCACGAGCGTGGACTTGCCGCTGCCGTTCTGGCCGATGATCGCGACGCGCTCGCCCGGCGCCACGTCGAACGAGACGTTCGAGAGCGCGCGAGTCCCATCCGGGTAGACGAAGCCGAGGCCCTGTGTGGCCAGCGCGATGCCGGTGGTTGGGGGCGATCCTGTCATGGCCACTCCCCGCGCCACGTCAGGCCGGCCGCGACGACGGCCCTGCGCAGGGCCACGTCCGCCGGGGGCGCCACTCCCCATTCTTTCAGTGCCGGATCGGAGAGCACGGCCTCTGCCGTCCCGCGAGCGACGATCGCGCCGGCGCTGATGACCGCGACCTCGTCGCACATGCGCGCGAGGAGATCGGTCTTGTGCTCCGCGATCAGGACGCCGACACCGGTCTCGCCAGCGGCGCGGGCGAGGGTCTCGCCGACGAGTCGTGTGCCCAGCGGATCCAGCTGCGCCGTCGGCTCGTCGAGGACCAGGTACCTGGGCCCGAGCGCGAGCACTGCTGCCAATGCCACGAGCTGTGCCTGTCCGCCCGACAGCCTGTTCGGATCCCGGTCCACGATCTCGCCAAGACGCAACGCTTCAATCGCCGCCCATGTCCGCTCGACGACCTCTTCGCGCGTCAGCGACAGGTTGCGCGGCCCGAAGGCGACCTCCTCCCAGACTGATGGCGCGCCGCTGGTGATCTGTGTCTGCGACTCCTGGAACAGGATCCCGGCGTGCTGCGCGAGCTGATGGGTCGCTGTCGTGGCAGTGTCCAGGCCGTCGATCTTGACCGAGCCGGTCATCTGTCCGCCGACGACGGTGGGCGCCAGGCCGACCGCACACAGACACAGCGTCGATTTCCCGGCACCATTCGCTCCGACGAGCCCGACGACCCTGCCCGGCTCCACGGACAGGTTTACGCCGCGCAGCGATTCGGCCACCGTGCCGGCATAGCGGTAGGTGACACCGGCCATGGACAGGCTCATGCGATGACGCTCATGGCAGCCATGACAGCGCGCCACTGAACGCGGATGCGAGAAGGACGATCGTGAGCAGCACCAGCCCCCAGCGCAGCAAGCGCTGCGCACTCGAATCCGGATAGGCACGCAACACGGTTCTTCGACCCGGCGCCGCGAACGCCCGCGCCTCGAGCGCCATCGCCCGGTGCTCGACCTCGGTCAGGGCGCTAAGCACGAGCGGCCCGGCCACGGGAAGGACGCCCCGAGCGCGCGCCAGAAAGCCACCTTCGGTGTTGAGGCCACGTGACCGTTGTGCTTCGACGATCTCTCTCGCGCGCTCCGTCAGCCGCGGCACGGTCCCGATGGCGGTCGTCAGGATGAAGGCCGCGCGGCGTCCCAGGCCGCGCCGCTCGAGGTCGTCGACGAGCTCATCGGTGCGCGTCGTGAGCGCGAAAAGAGCCACTGAGGTCGCGAATGCCAGGACCCGCAGCGCGGCCTGGCTGGCTGCCACGAGCCCAGTGCCTGTCGCGCTGAACGGCCCAATCGTGAAAAGCACGTCCGTGGCACCGGGGTACAGGAAAGTGTTGATGAGCATGATCGAGACGAGCAGCAGCGCCGTGGCAACGAGGTATGGGATGTAGCTACGCACGACGCCGGCCCAGACGATCAGCGCAAACGAAAATCCCAGCACGATGATCGGCGCGGTCCAGCCGCGCACGCCGAACGCGATCAGAGCAGTCGTGAACGCGACGACGAGCTTGGTTGTCGGGTTGAGGCTGCTATACGGCCCGTGCTGCGCCCGGGCGACGAAATCGGGCAGCTCCCGTGGCGCAGGAGCAGCCGTCGAGTCGGCGGTTATTGGTCCTCCGATTGCGCGACCGGCGCCGTGTCCGTGGCGGCGCCCAAACTGGGGATCGGTGACTGCGCCGGGCGGATGAGGCGGTCGCCGAGCGGGAAGCGGGCCAGGTAACGGGTCGACAGATTCGACAGGATGATGAACACGATGAAGCTGGTGATCAGCTTGTCGATCGGGTCGCTGAAGAAGCCCTGGCCCAGCGACGCCTGGAGAACGTCAGCGCCACCCTGGCGCAGCGCGGCCACGAGCAGGTCAGTGCCTGAGCCGGTGACGCCACCGAAAGCGATCGCCGAGATCGGTGCCGAGATCAGCGCTGCGACGATACCCGTGAAGATGCCCGCGATAGCCACCCACAGCCCGGCAATGTCGCGCTTGTAAAGGATGAATCCGGCGATAACGATGGCCATGCCGATGGCGATGGCGATGGCGGCTGGGATTGCCCAATCGACGAAGCCGCCCTGGTCCGGATCCTGGTAGATCGGGTTGTTGACCAGCGGCAGGATGGCCAGGATCGCAAGCGCACCGGCGACAAGCGCGCCAAGAACCAGGGTCGGCCCATTCGACGGCCTGGATCGGTACACGCCCAGGTAGCCCCAGATGCCGGCCAGGAAGCCGATGACTCCTGCGGTGATGGCGAAAGGTCCGATCGTGCCGCCGCCGATGACCGGCGCGTATTGCCAGATCAGGTTCGAGAGGACGCCGGTCAGCGCGCCTGCGAGCGGGCCGGCGAGCACGCCGACGAAGATCGTGCCGATCGAGTCCATGTAGATCGGCAGCTTGAGCACCGACTGGACCGTGTAGCCGAGCACGATGTTGATCGCTATGGCGACCGGTATCAGCACGATCACTCGTGTTGTGAACTGCCCCGATATCCAGCGCATCTCCGCTCTCCCTCTGTGCCCTTCCTCCGCTTGGGTCAGATTGCCACGTTCGAGAGCCGCGCGGCGAGGTTTCCGACGCGTTCTATGAAACGCTCGAAGAAAACGGATGCGTTGGCGGTGGTGCCAACGTCCAGGTTTGGCGGCTTGCCCCACGAGCGGCGCCAGTCGGTAACCGTCTCACCGGTCGTCCACCGGCCGGCCAGCTCAACCTCGACCGACAACGATTCGGTGGTGATCAAACTCGGGTCCAGGGCACTTGCCACGGCCAGAGGATCGTGGATGAAGGCGCCATAGAAGCCGTCGTAGCGGCTGTGGAACTCCATGTAGAAGCGCAGCGCGTCGTCGATGAACTGCACCACCGCCGAGTGTGCTGGATCTCCGGCCGCGGCGTGGAGCGCGCGCAGGTGGTCCGGCGTCATCTTCGCTCGCTCGGTGACGTCCAGGCCGAGGGCGACCGGCCGCCCGACGCCTGCGCAGGCAGCCCAGCCGGCGAGGACCAATTCCATCGCCTCAGGGTCGCCGGCGACGTTCCACTCCGTCGTTGGCGCTGTATTGCCCGCCGAGCGATACGACCCAGCCATCATCACGAGGCCATGCAGCAGACGTGGCAGATCTGGCTCTCGATCGAGCGCGACGGCCAGGTTGGTCAGCGGTCCGAGCGTGATCAGCGTGATCTCACTGGGCGCTCTGCGAGCCTCTTCGATGATCAGGTCCGCCGAATGGCGCGGGCTCAGCGGCGTTGTGGCATCAGGCAGCTGGGCGTAACCGACGCCGCGGGGCCCGTGGGTCTCAGGTGCGATCACCAGCGGGCGCTCGAGCGGCACCTCGCGACCGAGCGCGACCTCCACGTCCGCACGGCCGCACATCTCCAGCAGGCCCTGCGTGTTGGCCGCGACCTGGCGCGCCTCAACGTTGCCGGCTGTGCAGGTGACCGCGACCAGCTCGGCCTCGGGCGACGCGATCGTGTAGAGCAGCGCCAGCGCGTCGTCAATGCCGGTGTCAACATCGATGATGAGCTTCATGAGCTGCCTAAAGCACCGGCAGCAGATGGCGCACGACGCGCGCGCTGTTCTCGCTCGCCGTTCTCGAGGAACTCCGCGAAAACTTCCGGCGAGGGGGCGTTCTCTCCGGCAAGGTCCGATAGCGCGCGGACGACGAGGCACGGCACGCCCATGCGATCTGCCGCCTGGGCCAGTGCGGCACCCTCCATCTCGACGGCCTGGGCGCCGAACTGCTCGGCCAGTCGCCTGCGCAGGTCGCGCGAGTTGACGAAGACGTCGCCGGTCAGGATCAGGCCGAGCGCGATCTGGGGCGTGCGGCCGCTGACGGCGAGGAGCTCGATATCGGACAGTCGGGCGCTCACGTGGGCAAGCAGCTCCGGCGGGGGAGCAAAGCCGAGCTCGTCGACCGGGTCGAAGAAGGGCAGGTGCCCGGCCTGGTAGACCATCAGGCCATTGGGTTCGAACACGCCGGCGTCATGCTGGACCAGGCGCTCGGCGACCACGACATCGCCGACGTGCAGCTTGGGATCCAGGCCGCCGGCCACGCCACTGAAGACGAAGACGCGCGGGCCGGCAGCTGCGTACAGGGCAGTCGCGAGCACAGCCGCGGCGACTTTTCCGATGCCGCACTCGGCCAGCACGACCTCGTGTCCATCAAGAGTTCCGGTCCACGAGCGCAGGCCGATACCCAGGTCCATCTCGGCCCGGTTTGTCGTTGCCTCGCGCAGCATGGCCAGCTCCTGAGGCAGTGCCGACACGATCGCGATCGGTCCCTCAGTCATGGCACGACGATAGCGCTACGCTTCGGCGATGGAGCCTTTTGTCGCGATCATCGTCGGAAGTCGGTCTGACCTGGATGTCGTCCAGAAGGCGGCCGACATGCTCACCAAGCTCGGAGTGCGCAACGAGCTGCGCGTCATATCCGCTCACCGAGCGCCAGACCTGCTCGAGTCGTACGTCAGTGGCGCGCTCGAGCGCGGCGCGAAGATCTTCATCTGTGCGGCCGGCCTGGCTGCTCACCTGCCCGGGGTCGTCGCGTCGAAGACGACCCTGCCCGTGATCGGCATTCCCATGCCCGGCCAGCTCGCCGGCGGCCTCGACGCGCTGCTCGCGATCGTCCAGATGCCGAAGGGCGTTCCGGTCGCGACGGTCGGCGTTGGCCAGGCCGAGAACGCGGCACTACTGGCGGCGCAGATGCTAGGCCTCAGCGACGAGCGCACAGCGCGCGCGGTCAGTGACCAGCGCGCGGATGCGCGTCGACAGATCGAGGAAGATCCGACCAACCGTCCCGGCTGAGGCCCGCCGTCTCCCTACCTGGGCTTGGCGTTCTTGCGCGGTCTTGGCGGACCCTTGGCGAGTGCGATCTCGTATGAATCGGTGATCAGCTTCTCAAGTAGCGCCGGATCGATGTCGGCGAGCCGGATCAGGATCGACGGCCAGCCGTCGTAATGCGGTTCGGTGAAGATCGATGGATTCCCAGAGCTGAGTAGCGTCTGCTTGTCCATCTCGTCGCGAACGCTGACAACGACCACGTCCTGACTCGATACTTTCGCCTTCTTGGGGTCGATTCGCTCCCGCCACGCATGGACGAACAGTCGGCCGTTGACACGGAACGCGAACTCGCCATCGGCCTGAACCGCGTCGGGCAGCGATAGAGCGATGTGAGCGGCGTCATTCTGGGCGGGCACGGAAAAATGATGCCAGCGCCACGCTGACTAAACTCGGCCGGTGGAGCTGCATCGCCAGGAGCTGCCGCCGCCGCGCCGTCCGCAGCCGCCGCAACGCGTGCCTGAGGCCAGCCCCCCGCTGCTCGGCGATTGGTTCATCTACCTCTCGGTCATCGTCCTGATCAGCGGCGTCGTGGCGATCACGGCGCTTGAGTTCGGAAGCACCCTCGAATCGGCAGTGGTGCGCATTCCGGCCGTGATTGCCGCCGCCCTGCTCGTGCCGATCTCGGCCGACGCCGCGGTGCGTGTGTGGCGCTCGGCGTGGACGTGGCTGCCAGTCGATCGCAACCGCGGGCTGTTCCGTTTCGTCTGGGCGGCGGTCCTGTGCGCAATCCTCGTCGCGAGCGTCGTCGTTGCGATCGCGTTGATCGTTCTGTGACTCAGCGCCGAGCGGATTTGCCAGGCGTGCCCAGGTGGCTCGCCGCGAGTCTCAACTACTGCTCGCGCTGCGGCCAGCCACTCAATTTTGGGCCGCTCGAGACCGAGACGCGCGACCGTCTCGTGTGCGATGACTGTGGCTTCATCGCGTACGTGAACCCGCGGGTTGTGGTGAGCACGCTGCCTGTCACCGATGACGGCAAGCTCGTCCTGATCAGGCGTGCGATCGAGCCCGGCTACGGCGCGTGGGCACAACCCGGCGGCTTCCTGGAGATAGACGAAAGCGCCCAGGAGGGCGCAGTCCGCGAGACGCTCGAAGAGACAGGTCTGATCGTCGAGCCGATGCACATCGTCGGTGTCTATAGCCGCCAGCAGGCCGCTGTCGTGGTCGTCGCATGGGAGGCTCGGATCGTGGGCGGCGAGGCGCAGGCGACGTCCGAGAGCCTCGAGGTGCGCGCGTGGTCGCATGGTGCGATCCCGTGGCCGCACATCGCGTTCCAGACGACGGAGTGGGCACTGCGCGATTGGCTCCGACTTCGACATCCAGAGCTGGATTCCGGTGCCGGCAGAAGTGCAACCCATTGGCCAGACGAGTCAGCCTGATCCCAGCTGTCCACGTCGCAGTTGGCGTGGCGATGGCATTGCTCGTGATGGTGGCGAGATCAGGCGATGGGGACCCCGGTTCGCTCCTGGACATTGCGAACCGATTGGCACGAGGCTCGGTCGCTTATCGCGATTACCCGCTCGAGTACCCTCCGCTGGGTCTCGTCCACATCGCCCTGCCGCGGCTCATCGGAGGGTCGTCGCCCGGGATGTACCAGACGCTGTTCAGCCTGCTCGGGGTGGTCCTCGCCCTGGGCACCGGCGCGGCCATCTACTGGCTCGCCAAGCGGAGGTGGTCGGTGGATGATCCGACGGACGCGGTGCTGATGTTCACTGGCCTGTGTCTGGCCGGCGCGCCGCTGGTCATCTGGCGCTTCGACATCCTGCCCGCCTTTCTGACGGCGGCGGCGCTCGTCGCGTACGCGGCGCGCCTGCCCGGATGGAGTGGTTTGAGCCTGGGTCTGGGCGTGATGGCCAAGCTCTATCCCGCGTTCCTGCTGCCCGTGTTCGGAGCCGCCCAGCTCTTCGAGCGACGGTTCCGTGACTTCGCCTTTCTCGTCGTCGGGGCTGCCGCGGCGCTGGTCGTGATGGCCGAGATCTGGCTGGTGGCGGGCGCCCGCGCTCTTTCCTTCGTGACCTACCAGGAGCACCGCGGCGTCGAGATTGAGAGCATCACCGGCGGCATCGCGATGCTCGCCGGCGCCCTGGGCGGCCCGCCGGCCAAGGTCAGCATCGGGTTCGGTGCGTATCAAGTGGCGTCGCCGCTGCTGGCGACGCTCGCCACGCCGGCGTTGGTCTTCGAGATCGTGGCGATCGCACTGGTCGTGGTTGGCGCAGTCGTCAGTTTCCTGCGCGACATTCGTGAGCGTGGGTCGGTCGCGCCCGTGACGCTCGTCGAATATTCGCTCGCCACGCTCCTGGCCGCCATCGTGACCGACAAGGTCCTGTCGCCGCAGTACGTCGTCTGGCTGCTGCCGTTCGTTCCGCTCGTGGGTGCCCGCAAGTCGCTGCTCTTCCTTGTCATCGTCGTGATCACGACAATCGGCTATCCGTTGATCTTTCCAGCGTTGGTCGAGCAAAATCCAGCGGCCGTGGCGCTGCTCAACTTGCGCAACGCGCTGCTCGTCGTGTTGTTCCTGTGGGTGGCCTGGCCGCACCGCGCGGGCGGATACGCCGCTGGCTCAGAACGAGGCTACGTTCGAGATCCCGCCTATTAGTCCGGCGGCGACGCCGAACCCGAGCAGGCCGTAGGCGAGCCAGCGGCGGCGCGGCAAGATCAGCAGCATGAGCGTTGCCGCGAAGGCCACGGTCGCGATCTTGGCCAGGGTCAGGCCGGGGATGCCCGTCGTCTGCGCGATGTTCACGACGATTGGATTTGCCTCCGCCGCCAGGCCGTGGCGCGAGAGGAGCATCAGAAAGGTGACGTAGTCGAACAGATGCGCCAGCGCGAGCATCCCGAGCGCGGCGAGCTGGGGCAACGTCAGAGCTCCTCGATGCATGCCGGTACGGGCCTCGCCTCTGATCAGGGCGTCCTCCGGCAATCTTCCCGATTGTCGGGAGTAGTACTTCTGATGTCGAGTCATCTAGTACTTTCCGCGGTGACGCCGGACACCGGCCGACGCGACTTACGCACGGTCCAGCCCGACCGGGTTTCGGACACGCGGTAACTCAGCGAGAACGGCCGGTTCACGGCGTCGGACGTCATCGCGACCATTAAAGCGACTCTTTGGAAGTTCTGCGCGACGGACCCGACCAGGCTCGCGCCCGGCTTGCCTTGTGGAGCCCGTTACGACCTCCCCCTGCTCAACCGATGTCGACGAAGACGTTCTTGACTTCGGTGTACATGTCCAGTGCGTGCATGCCCAGCTCCCGTCCCATGCCGGACATCTTGTAACCGCCGAAGGGTGCTTCAGTGTGGATCGTCTCGTTGCTGTTGATCGAGACGGTGCCCGCCCTCACGCCCTTGGCGACACGGATGGCCCGGCCAATGTCGCGCGTCCAGACACTGCCGGCCAGGCCGTACGGCGTCGCATTGGCAAGTCGGACGGCCTCGTCCTCGCTGTCGAACGGGATGATGCCCACGACCGGTCCGAAGATCTCCTCGCGGATGAAGCGCATGTCGGCGTTTGCGCCGTCAAAGATCGTCGGCATCAGGAACGCGCCGTCGGCAAGGTCGGCGTCCTGTGGTGGACGACCACCATGGACAAGCCGCGCCCCCTCTGACTGGGCCGAGTCGATGAGATCCTGTACCCGCTCACGTTGGCGCTCGTGGACGAGGCTGCCCACCTGCGTCTTGTCGTCGGCTGGATCACCGACGACGAGCTTTGCGGTCTGCTCAGCGAACAGCTCGACCACGCGCTCGTGGACCGAGCGCTCGACCAGGATCCGGCTGCGCGCCGTGCAGTTCTGGCCGGCGTTGTCGAAAACGGACATTGGCGCCGCCGCGGCGAACTTTTCCAGGTCCGCGTCGGCAAAGACGATGTTCGGGCTCTTGCCGCCCAGCTCGAGCGAGATCTTCTTCACGTTGTTGGCAGCCAGGCGCATGATCTCCTGCCCGGTCGTCGTCTCGCCGGTGAAGGCGATCTTGCCCACTCCGTGGTGCGCGGCAAGGGCTGCACCAGCCGTCCCGCCAGGTCCGGTGACAACATTGACCACGCCCGGCGGAAAGCCCGCCTCGAGAGCCAGCTCAGCGAGCCGGATCGCGGAAATTGGCGTCCACGACGCCGGCTTGATGATGCACGTGTTGCCCGTCGCGAGCGCTGGTCCAAGCTTCCAGGCGGCCATGTTCTGGGGGAAGTTCCAGGGCACGATGATGCCCACCACACCGATCGGCTCGCGGAGCGTGAAGTCGAAACCTGGGATCGATGTCGGAATCGTCTCGCCGAAATGCTTGGTGGCTGCGCCGGAGTAGTAGTCGAGCACGAGACTCACCGCGAACGACTCGCCGCGTGACGCGGAGATCGGCTTGCCGACGTTCTGGCGATCTATCTGGGCCAGCTCCTCGACGTTCCTCTTGACCAGATCGGCGAACTTCTGAAGAGTGCGCCCACGCTTGGCCGCGGACCACTTCGAGTACGGTCCCTCGAACGCCTTGTGGGCGGCTTCGACGGCGCGGTCAACGTCGGCCTTGCCGCCCAGCGGCACGTGTGCGATGACCGCCCCCGTGGCCGGGTTGGTGACCTCGAATGTTTGGCTGTCAAGCGCGTCGACCTGCTCGCCGCCAATGAGCATCTTGACTTCGCGCACCGGCACAGAGGCCGGTTGCTCGGATTGGGTCTTCTCGATCGTCATGCGCTCAGTAGATGGTGCGCGTGTCCGAGGACGTGTGGATCGAGAACGCCGAGTCGGGTATGCGCTCGTCCAGGCTCATGCTGATTGCCTCCGCGTGGCGCGTGATCCGCTCGCCGACGTGCTCTGCAAGCAGCAGCAGCATGCCGGTCTGGGCGTCGACACCGATCTCGAGCCAGTGGTCCGGTCGATCGAGCAACAGCTGGCTCGAACGCGGATGGTCGCAGCGCAGCAGGATCGCCTCGCGGCCGCCGGCGAGCGAGGCCGTTCCGCGGCGGTAGACGGGCCCTGACGACAGCACGTTGCGGCACAGGCCGTTGGGGTGCACGAACGTATCGGCCACCGTCTCTGCCTCAAGAGCCGTCTGGGGAAAGTAGACCTGTGAGAAGCGCGGCAGTTGTGGATCGTCGAGGCCTCGCGGCGGACGCGGTGCGCGGCGCTGGGTCGCGGTTCTGCCGAGGGCGCTGAAGGCGTGCACCGTCTCGCCATCTGAGACCCACACGTTGTAGTCGCCCTCGCTCTGAGCGCCGCGTGTGCTGACGATCTTGGCGAAGCCCGGATGGCGCAGCCAGATCTCGTGGGTCACGCTCTCCTCGCCGTGCGTCGTGACCTGGCGGTCGACGATGCGCATGCGCAGCGAGTCGAAGCGCAGCTCGGCCTGGGCCATGAATGCGAAGAGCTCATTGAGGGCGGGCCGTGCCTCGGGCAGCGCCGGCATGTCGGCCGTGCGCAGCGTCGTGAGTGCGGCGTTCGCCATCGTCTCTGGAGCCGGATCGTGCATTGCTCGCGATTGTAGAGGCGCGCAATTCACCTGTTCATTGCAGCCCGAGATTGCCAGCCCCGCGGCGTGCGGCGCAATGCGAAAAAGGGGGCCGAAGGATCTGCGGCGGCGACAGCGTCAAACCACATGCGAGGACTTCGCGAAGCCGGCGGAGTCATGGACGATTGATGCAACCGGACTGCAACACCAGGGCTCGAGCCTTGTCGATGGGCGGACAGCACAGCACAAGACCTGTGAGCCTGCGGCGCCGAGGGAGGCAGAGAAATGAACCAACCCGAACACCGACGGATTCCGAAGCCGATTGCCGCCCTGGCACTCGCGGGAATGCTCGTGCTCTCGGCCGTTGCGCCCACCCTGGCGTCGGCCGGCATAGATCTCGGAACGGTGAGCCTTGGTGCGAGTTCGAACCAGGATGTCAATCTGCCGCTCGAATACGCGCTGAGCGATGTCCCCGCTGACACCATCATCTACAGCGGCGGCGACTCGGGCATGGACCTCATTCTCGCGGCGGCGGGGTTGTCGGCACCGGTCACAGCGGGCGATCTGTACGGCGTGGCTGGCGAGGTCACGGGGACTTTCCACCTGACGCTCAGTGCCTCCGGATCGAGCGACTTCGGCGTTGACGACGGTGACTGCCCAAGTGCAACGGGAACCTGCACCGCGACGGTGACGTTCACGCCAACCGCCGCCGGCACCGAAAACGCTGTGATAGCAGCGCACATCGCCGATCTGCAGGTTTCCGGAGGCGGTGCATATTCCAGCCTCATCTCGGCAGTCGCCCCATCCCTGGTTCCCAGCTTCGAGGATCAGATCGGATTCGACGCAACAGGTGCAGGCGTTGATCCGAGCGGTACGGTCTCGGCACAGGTCACGATCCCGAGCTCAGCCGCCTGTCTCGAGCTGTCGGCCACTGCGATCGATTTCGGGACCCTGGCCCTCGGTTCGGAGGACCAGCCGGCGTCGCCCGACGTCACCGTCACCAACTGCTCAGGCGTGAGCGGAGACATATACGCCAGCGGCACGGACGCAGACGATGGCGCGGGTGCCCACTGGTCGCTGACCGATGGGCAGGCAACCTGTGCCGACATGCTCGGCACCGACGAGTACCGGCTCGGCCTGGAGCAGTCGGGCAACGAAATCGGGCTGGGGACGACGAACACGCTGCTCGAAACGCTTGCGAGTGGCGCCGGCAGCACGCACACCGCGCGCATCTTCACCGCCTGCCCTGGCAGCAGCGGCTCGGGTTCGACCATGTCGATGCAGATCACGTTCCTGGCCACGACCGGAAGCTGAGATGAAGCGGGCGCTTCTTCGGCTGTCGATTCCGCTCTCTATCGCGGCACTGCTGGTTCAGGCGCCGGGGCTGGCAACGCCGGTACTGGCAGCCAACACCGTTGACGTTGCCTTCAGCTATACGGGGTCCGAGCAGTATTTCGACGTGCCGCAGGGCGTGGACACCGTCCACTTCGTGAACGTCGGTGGCGCTGGCGGCGCCCACGCGCTCGCAACGGGCGGCCATGGCGCGCGGGTTGAAGGCGACATGACGGTGGCCGGCGGCTATCGCCTGTACGTGGAGGTTGGTGGCAATGGCGCCGACAGTAGCTCCTCCGGTCCGGCCGCTGGCGGCTTCAACGGCGGTGGCGAGGGCGGCTACAGCCGCCAGTTACTTACTTGGGGCGCAGGTGGCGGCGGAGCGTCAGATCTGCGAGGCCTTTCGGCGACCGACCCGCAAACCCTGACGAGTCGTCTGGTCATTGCGGCCGGCGGCGGGGGCGCCGGCCTCAGCATCGGGGCTGGCGGAGACGCCGATTCGCCGGGCGGCGGCGGCACGGCCGGTGGCGGCCCGGGATCGGGCTCGGCTGGCGGAGCTGGCGGAAGCGGCACACCGGACGGATCGCCCGGCGAGCTGGGTATCGGCGGAGCCGGAAATGATGGGAGCATCACTGGGGCAGGCGGTGGCGGCGGCGGTGGCGGCGGCCTGTATGGCGGTGGCGGCGGCGCATACGACGGTGGTGGCGGTGGCGGCTCGAGCGACGTGGGACTCGGCTTGAACACCTCGATAACCCTCGACAGCTCCGGCGTGCCGTCGATCACCCTTACCTACGTGCTGCCAGCTGGCGGCACCGTCCAGGCCAGCGTCACGATGGCCGTCTCTGCCGCGTGCCTGGAGCTGTCAACGACCTTGATCGACTTCGGTACGCGGCAGTTCGGCGAGACCGGCGTCCCGGCGACGCCAGGCGTAACGGTTTCGAATTGCGGTGGGGTCGATGAGTCGGTCTATGGACGCGGCAGCGACGCAATCGGCGGAGGCCCGACGACCTGGACGTTGAATGACTCTGGCTCATGTGCGGACGCGACGCTACCGACCGATAACTACGGCCTGACGCTCGAGGATCAGCAAACGCAGGCTCCGGTCCGCCTGAGCACAACCAACAAGGCGGTGGGGACCCTGCCAGCTGGATCGTCGAGTGACCAGGTGGCGCTCATGGACACCCCTTGCCCGGGCAGCTCCGGAGCGGGCGTGATGTTGACCATGCAGATCGTCTTCGTGGCCGCGGAGTAGCACGTGCTGACGCGTCTGCTGCGGACCTTCGCTCTCCTCCTCGGGCTGGGGGCCGCGCTTTCCAGCGCGGCCCCCAGCCTTGCCTCGCATGCGGTATCGATCGATGTCGGTGCAATCGACGTCTCCGACGCGCTTTTGCCGGGCGGCGAGTACCGCCTGCCGCAGTTCGGGGTCAGGAACCCCGGCACGGAGCCAACGACTTACCGCGTCGTCGTCAGCTACATCGACGGTCAGGACTCGCAACGCCCAGACGAAGCTTGGTTCACCTTCTCGCCTGCCGAGCTGACACTCGAACCGGGTGAGGCACAGGCCGTCAACGCACACATCTCCTTGCCGGCGGATGCTGAGGCGGGCAGGTACGCGGCTCTGATCGGTCCACAGATCGTGGCCGACGGCGTGGGAGCGCAAGTTGGCGCTGCCGCTGCTGCGCGGCTGACCTTCACCATCGCGCCCTCGAGCAGCCTCGATGCGTTCCTGCGCTGGCTGTCCCGGATCCTCGGCGAACAGCCCTGGCTGATGGCAATTCCGGTCGTAATCGTGCTCATCGTCGGCTGGTGGTTCTTGCGCCGCCGGATCAGCATCACCGTCGCCAGGCGCACGTGAGGCGCCGCCGGTTCGCTGGCAGCGACATCGGCGCCGTCCGGATCCTGCTTATTGCCGCGCTCGCGACCGCGGGCTCGACCGCAACGCCCGCGGCGGCATCCGCCGACACTGTCACGGGGACCGTCCTCGTCGCCCCGGTCACGCTCACTTTCGCGCTGCGGTCGTCCGCGGCTGCAGTTGGCCGGGACGTGAAGGTCCGCGTCGAGGTCGACAATATCGGCAGCGCTCCGCTGGACGCGATCACGCTCCGGTTGCGACTGGACTCGACGTCATTGCTGATCCGCGGCGACCCCGAGCTCATCCTCGAGACTCTCAAAGCTGGCAAGCGCGCCAGGGCAGCGTGGTCGGTATGCCCTCTGCGCAGCGGCTCGTATGTTGTCCTCGTCCAGGCTTCCTTCGACAGCATCGCAATCGAGAGTCCGGCTCGTCTACTGCTGGTCTCGGAGAAACACCCGAAGAGTTGCTAGCCCGCTGAGCCGGTTGGCACTTATCGTGACCAACAGGTCTCGACTTACACTCGCGCCATGACCGACACACTCAACGAGCCGGCACCCGCACGGGCGACGCGCACCGAGAAGGATCCCCTCGGGCCGCTCGAGGTTCCGGCTGACGCCTACTACGGCGTTCAGACTCAGCGGGCGATCAGCAACTTTCCGATCAGCGGCCGCCTGCCTGACCCGGCCCTTGTGGCCGCCGCGGTCAATGTCAAGAAGGCCGCCGCGCGCGCGAACGGCGAAACGGGCCGGCTCACCGCCGACCTGGCCGAGGCGATCATCCAGGCCTCCGACGAAGTGCTCGGCCTGCGACCCGACTCGGACACGGAAGTCGGTCGCGCGCAGCGCGCCGTGCTGGTCGACAACTTCCGAGTCGATCCCTTTCAGGCAGGCGCCGGCGTGTCACACAACATGAACACCAACGAGGTCCTGGCCAACCGGTCGATCGAGATCCTCGCCGCACGAGGCATCGGCAGCGGTGAGCGTGGCGACTACTCGGTCGTCAACCCCAACGACCACGTCAACATGGCCCAGTCGACCAACGACGTGTTTCCAACCACCATGCGCGTGGCGACGCTGACCAAGGTGCGCGACTTCCTGCCCGTCGTCGACGAGCTGGCCGCTGCCTTCGAGGATCGTGCTCGCGAGTTCGACCACGTCCTGAAGTCAGGCCGCACCCATATGCAGGATGCCGTGCCCATCCGCCTGGGCCAGGAGTTCGCCGCCTATGCGCTGACTGTGCGCCGGGCGCGCGAAAGAATTGCGCAGGCCGCGGACGGATTGCTCGAACAGAACATTGGTGCCACGGCCGTTGGGACCGGCTTGAACGCGGAGCCCGAGTACATCAAGCTCGTCATTCGCAACCTGGCCGAGCAGACCGGCTTCCAGCTGCGGACGGCCGAGCAGCTCGTCCAGGCGACCCAGTCGATGGCGCCGATGCTGGCCGTGTCCGCAGCGCTGCGCGGCCTCGCCGTCGACCTGGCCAAGATCGCCGAGGACCTGCTGCTCATGTCCTCCGGGCCGCGCACGGGCTTCGCGGAGATCAAGCTGCCGGCCAAGCAGCCGGGGTCGTCGATCATGCCCGGCAAGGTCAACCCGGTCATGGTCGAGAACCTGTCGATGATCTGCTATCACGTCATCGGCCTGGACACGGCCGTGGCCTGGGCCACTTCGCGCGGCCAGCTCGAGCTCAACGTGATGATGCCGATCATTGCCCATGACGTGCTCGAGGCACTGACGATCTTGACCTCCGGCTTGCGCCAGTTCGCGCGCGAATGTGTCGCCGGCATCGAGGCTGACGAGGAGCGCGCCCTGTGGTTGCTCGAGCAGTCCTCCGCCATGGCGACGCCGCTGGCGCCGTACATCGGCTATGCGCTCGCGGCGGACATCGCCAAGGAGGCGGTCAGGACGGGCAAGACGATCCGCCAGCTCGTCATCGAGAAGGGCGTCTTCACGGAGGACGAGGTCAACCAGATCCTCGATCCGCACGAGCTGACCGAGCCGGGCGTTGCGGGCGGCTTCCGCTTCGAGCCCAGGATGCCCGAGGGCTACAAGCGCCCGACCGGACCAGCTGGCGGCGGCGGCTGAGCATGCCTCCCGAGAATGAAGCCGAGGACGAACGCGATCCAGGATCGCTGTCTGAGGGCACCAGGCGACGTAAGCCCTGGTGGCAGCGCGGCGTCGCCGGTTCTGTCGGTGGGGCCGTTGTCGGCCTTGAGCAGCGGTTGTGGCGCGATCAACCGCCGCCTCACGAAATGGGCGAACAACACTCGCGGCGCCAGCCGTCAATCACCACGAAAGGCGGCGATCGCTTCGAGGTCATAGTCCCGCCCCCTGACAGGAGTGACGCCGCGGACGAATAGGCGCCTGAGGTTCGACGTCAGCGACACGCACAAGCGGCGCGAGCGCCTCGCGTAGCGCTGCATCGCCTCGATCAAGCAGCACATAAGGCGCACAGGTCAGAATCAGCTTGATGACAGTGCCGCGAACAGCAGCAACCGCCTTCCTGCGGCGCGATCGCCACGTGCGCGAGGCGGAGGAAGAGCGACTCGCGCCGGCAGCGACGCGGTCGAAGGACAGCCGCGGCCGGATCCGGGCGGAGGAGCCAGACGAGTTTCGGACGGCGTTCGAGCGAGACCGCGATCGGATCATGCACTCGAAGGCCTTTCGCCGGCTCAAGCACAAGACCCAGGTCTTCATCAATCCGGAGGGCGACCACTACGTCACCAGACTGACCCACACGCTCCAGGTGACGCAAATCTCGCGCGCCCTTGCCGCCGCCCTGTCTCTCAACGAGAGCCTCGCCGAGGCCATCGCCCTGGGCCACGACGTGGGCCACTCAGCGTTTGGCCACACCGGCGAGGAGGCGCTGTCGCCGTACTTCCCCGGGCGGGGCTGGCATCACGCCGCGCAGAGCGTGCGCATCCTTGAGACCCTCGAGAACCTCAACCTGACCTGGGAGGTGCGCGACGGCATCCGCGCCCACTCGTGGAAGATCGAGCCGCCGCCCGGAACGGCTGAAGCGATGACCGTTCGCTATGGCGACCGCATCGCCTACCTGACCCACGACGCGCTTGACGCGTTGCGCGCGGGCGTGCTCGAGCCCACGGATTTCCCGGCTCGCGCGCTCGACCGTTTCGGCCCTCCGGGTCGCGAGTGGATCTCGGAGATGATCGACGCGGTGATCGAGGAAAGCCTGCGCACGGGCCGTGTCGAGATGGATAAGGCAACGCTCAAGGTCATGAACGAGCTGCGCACGTTCATGTTCGACCGGGTCTACCTGTCGCCGACACAACGCGTGCACACCGACTTCGCAGTCGCAGTCCTGCGCCGCCTGGTGGACCACCATCTCGAGCACCCGGACGAGATCGCGGACTCCTATCGCGACACTGATGCCGACCTGACGACCCAGGTCGTCGACTACGTCGCGGGCATGACCGACCAATTCGCGTTGCACGTTCACGACCGACTCTTCGGCCTGGACGGCTAGGTCGGGAATTTTGGGCGCGAATCAAGCGCGGCGCGCGCGCTTTGTCGGGAGCGTGATGCCTTGACCATGTTGGTCGCTGTCGTTCGGCAGCGGTCGACGCCGCGTGTCCTCGCGATCGGCCTGTACGCCTTCGTCTTCGCGGCCGTCGGCGCGTGGGCGCCGTACATGTCGGTATACCTGTCCTCGTTGGGCCTGCCGCTCGACGCGATCGGCATTATCGCGACTCTCGGCGCACTTTGCGCTCTGGTTGCGGCGCCCGTATGGGGCGTGCTTTCCGACCAGCTGCTTGGGGCCCGCGCGGCGCTCGTCGCCGCGGCCTTCATTGCCGCCGTGTGCGCGCTCGGCGTCGCACTCTCTGCCAGCGCGTTCGTAGCGGCGCTCATCTGGATCTTGTTCTGGCTGTTCTTCGCCGGCTTGGGGCCCGTGCTCGACGCGTTCACTCTCGATCAGGTCGGCGCGGCGCGGCATCGCTACGCGCGCTTTCGAGTGTGGGGCTCGGCGTCGTTCGTAATCGTCTCGATCTCACTGGGGCTGGTTATCGAGCAGACGTCCATAAGCGCGTTGTTCGTTGGCTTGATCGGCTCGCTCGTGGGTGTCGTCGTGCTTGCCGCGCTGTTGCCGTCTCGCGTCTCGGCGCACGTCGAGCGCAGCTTCACCGGCCTCGGCGCGGTGCTGCGCACGAGAGTGCTGGTCGTCTTCATCGGCGCCGTGCTTGTCGTCTGGAGCGCCTCGACGATGGTCAACCAGTTCTACTCGATCTACCTCGCCGCCCTCGACACGCCGACCGCGCTGATTGGCAGTGCGTGGGCGCTCGGCGCAGTCGTCGAAGTGCCGATCATGCTCGCCTTTCCGGCGCTGGCGGCCCGTTTCGGGGTGAATCTGCTGCTCGTGATCGGTGCCTTGTTACTGCTCCTGCGCGTGCTCATCGTCGTCTTCGCCAGCGACCCGCTCATCGTGGTCGGCGCGTTCGCATTCCACGGCGCCGGCTTCGCACTGCTGCTGGTCGGAGGCGTGACGTATGTCGCGCGTTATGCGCCGAGGGGCAGCGCCGCCACGGCGCAGGGCGTGCTGGCCGGCGTCGTGTTCGGGCTGGCGCAGGCGATCGGCCCGGGGTTCGGCGGCGTCATCGCCAACGCCACGGATCTCCATTCGATGTTCATCGTGGCCGCTGTCGCGAGCGCGATCGGGGTCGTCGCGGTCGCCTTGGCCGTATTCGCAGGAGCCAAATCTCCTACAGCGGCTTGACGAACCTGTGCGGACGCTCTTCGTAACCCAGGCGACGGTAGAACTCGTGCGCCCGCTCGCGATGGGCTGCCGAGGTGACCTCGATCGCGCCACAGCCGGCGGCGCGACAGACCTCCTCGGTCCTAGCAACGAGCGCAGCGCCGACTCCGCGCGAGCGCCAGCCGTCCTTGACGACGACGGACGCGAGCCGGCCAAAGGGCTCGTCGCGGCTGATCATGTGACGGACCATGATCGTGGCCATGCCGACGGATTCGCCATCCGCCTCTGCGATGAGCGTCGTCTGGCCGCCCTCAGTGCGCATCCTCGCCAGTCGCTGCGGCACCGCCTGTGCCGAAGTCGGATAGCCCAGCTCGCTCAACAGCTCGGCGATCTCCGGCGCATCCTCGTCGCGAGCCTCGCGTATCGTGATTTCCATCGGTTGCAATTTACGCGCACTGATCCCAGGTTTAGCCGACCTCATGACTCGGAATTAGACTCATCTCGATGACCGATACAAGTGAGATCGCCGCGGACCTGCGCCCGATCGAGGCGCAGGACTATCGCGAGGTGCTCGCCCGCTTCGCGACCGGTGTAACCGTCGTTACGACGATGGAACAGACCGACGACGAACCTCAGCCGTGGGGCACGACCGTCAACTCGTTCACGGGCATCTCGCTCGACCCGCCGTTGGTCATGGTCTCCATCGGCCGCGAACGATCCATCCACCCGATCATCGAGCGCACCGGTCGGTTTGGCGTAAACGTGCTGGCCGAAGGATCGGAAGCGATCTCCGACTGCTTCGCCGGAGCGCCCTCGCCGCTGCCGCGCTCGGCATTCTGCAGCGCCGACTTCTCGCTCGGGCGCGCCGGCCTGCCCGTCCTCGATCAGGCGATCGCCTACCTGTCATGCGATGTCGAGCGGGTCATCGAAGCTGGCGATCACACGATGTACCTGGGCCAGGTCATCGAGACCGCCTGCCGCGACGATGTCGGCTGGCCGTTGCTCTACTTCCGGCGGCGCTACCTGAGCATCGAGCGCGCCGCTACCGCTGACCTGCGCGGCAAGCCGGACACGCTGCGCTAGCGTGCCTCACGTCCGAGCCAACGGCATCGACATCCACTACACGGTCGACGGAGCCGGTCCGCCGGTGGTCATGGTCCACGGCGCGACCTCGGCCGCGGCAGAGGACTGGTCTGCTCAGCGACCGCTCTTCCGCAAGGCATTCCGAACCTTTCTCGTGGACGCTCGCGGACACGCTGGAACGAAATGGGACGTCCGCGACGGGTTCGATCGCGACACGATGGTCGACGACCTGCTCGCGTTCGCGGACACGATGGGACTCGAGACCTTCCACGTCGTCGCCTTCAGCATGGGCGCGATGACGGCGCTCACGTTCGCCACCCGCCATCCGGAGCGCCTGCGCACGGCGATCATCAGTGGCATAGACGTCGCCCGTGAGCCGCGCTCGAGCGTCGCCCGCCGACTGATGGACCCACAACGGATCGAGCGCGAGGAGCCAACCTGGGCGGCGCAGCTGGAGAAGCGCCACGGGCCTGTCCAGGGCGAAGGTGCGTGGAAGCGGCTCCTGCCGGCGATCGTGAACGACGTGGTCGCGGCACCCCTGCTGACATTTGAGGACCTGCGTCGCGTGCAGCTGCCCGTCCTGCTCGTCTATGGCGATCGCGACGTGTTCGTCCCACCCGATCACGCGGTAGCCATGTATCGCCAGCTGCCGGATGCGCGCCTGCTCATCGCGCCGAACAGCCCGCACGCGGTCATGGTTGCCCAGCCCGCGCTGTTCAACCAGGCCGCCGCGAACTTCTACCGATCGACACAGGAAGTCGCCAGGCTGCGCGCAGAGACTCATGGCAAGCGTGGGCACACCGTCCCCGCCGGCGACGGCGCGTCGGAGTACGAGCCACGCGCCGTGACGGTCGCCGAACCACCCGACACGAGCGACCCATTCCACAACTGGTAGGAGGAGAGATCTACATGGCCGCGACCCTGCTCGCCCTGTACAAGCGTCCCGATGGAGGCGACGAGGCGCTGGCGAAGTTCTGGCAGCGCTATGGCGCCGAGCACATGCCGCTCATCGCCAAGGTGCCCGGCCTGCGCGGCACGAAGGTCTGGGATGTCGCGCGGCGCTACACGGGTGAGGATTTCGTCGGCGTGACCGAGATGTACTTCGACGACATGGACGCGCTGAAGATGGCGATGCGCAGCGATGAGATGGGCGCGGCGGGCGCGGTAGTGACTGAGATCGCCGGCTCGCTGATGACCCTCGTCGCCCTTGGGGATCCGCGCTCGTGACCGTCCACTACGACATCGACGGCCGAGTCGCGACCGTCCGGATCGACCGACCCGAGGTCTTCAACTGCCTCAACCGGCCGACGCTGGAGGCGCTGCGCGACTCCTTCCAGCGTGCCTCCGCCGACCATCGCGTAGGCGTCGTCGTCCTGACCGGCACGGGTGACAGCGCATTCTCGACCGGCGCGGACCTCGACGAGCAGAAGGCGTTTCTCGATCGGCCCAACGACTACTGGGACTGGATGGGCCGCTTCATCGAAGCGATCGAGGCGATCAAGGACTGCGCCAAGCCCGTCGTCGCGCGGCTCAACGGCATGGTCGTCGGCGGTGGCAACGAGCTGAACATTGCGTGTGACCTGGCTGTCGCGGCAGATGACATCGTGCTCAAACACGTCGGCCCCGCGCGCGGCTCGCTGCCCAGCGGCGGCGCCACGCAATGGATGCCACTCCTTGTCGGCGACCGGAGGGCGCGCGAGATCATCCTGCTCGATCGGCCTGTGAGCGCCCAGCAGGCGGTCGAATGGGGCTGGATCAACAGGGCCGTGCCGCGGGCGGACCTTGACGACGCTGTCGCTGACTACTGCAACGAGCTGCTCGACAAGATGCCGGAGATCGTCCGCGCGACCCGCGTCCAGCTCAACCTGTGGAAGAACCTGTCATGGGGCATGAGCATCCAGATGGCGCGCGAGTGGCTGACCGTGCACGCGGCTTCGTCTGAGGTCGCCGAAGGCCTCGCCTCGTTCCATGAGAAGCGGCCGCCGGATTACGAGAGGCTACGGTCGGAGACTGGCGAAGCCGGCAGGCCCTAGACGCCTTCGGTCAGGGTGCGCAGGTCGATCCAGCCGCCTTCCCCGGATTCTGCGACGACCTGCGCCCAGCCGTTGTGCTTGTCCATCACCTGGACCGGTATCCATGAATCGAAGATGCCCGCCGGCGTTTCGCGATTCGGGTTCGCATAAAGGGTCGCGCCGCTGGGTCCAATCCGACCCGTGGCGTTCCAATTGGCCGGTGGCTTGAAGCGCGGCTTCGGCGCCTTCTGCTTTGTGTAGAAGTAGGTCTCGTCAGGTTCGCCCGTAAACAGGTAGACGACGCCGATGAATATCAGCCCCACGCCCAAGGTGGAGATGATCCACAGGAGCATGTACGCGCCGACCAGGAACTGGACGATCAGGTTCCCCCGGATGAGCGGGCCCTTGAGATTCCAGAGCAGGATCGCCACAACGAGAGACACGGCGGCTGCGCCCGCGTACACGAACACCACATTGCTTGGTGCTCCGTGCTGGTTGAGCTCAATCGCCTGGTAGCCGAGCAGGCCAGTGCTCAGGTAGCCGAACACGGCCGAAATGCGCAAAATGTTGCCGATCGCGGCCCATGCTCTTGGCCCCATGGCCCCGAGTCTGTGCATTCAGCCCCCGAAAGTCGATCACTCGATCGTCCCAGCGGCCGAGTGGGTGGATAGACTCGATCGGCGATGGAGGAAGCCAGGTGACCGACGAAAAGCCACGGGTGAAGGTGGAGCCCCAAGCCGATCGGGCGGGCGTCGTGCTGATGACTCTCGATCGGCCCGAGGTGCTCAACGCCCTCGATTATCGAACCCTCGGCGAGCTCGCCGACGCGCTGGAAACGCTCGACGCCGACGAGTCCGTCCGCTGCGTCGTCATCACCGGGGCCGGCGACCGCGCTTTCGCGGCCGGGGCCGACATCAGGGAGATGGCCGACGCGACGCCGGTGACGCTGTCAGCAGCGAACAACTTCGCACGCTGGGAGCGAATCAAGCGCATCCGAGTTCCGTTGATCGCCGCCGTGCGCGGGTTCGCGCTCGGCGGCGGCTGCGAGCTGGCGATGGCGTGCGACATGGTCGTCGCCGCAGACGATGCGACGTTCGGCCAGCCCGAGATCAAGCTCGGCATCATGCCCGGCGCCGGCGGCACACAGCGACTGACCCGCGCCCTGGGCAAGGCCACGGCCATGGAGATGATCCTGACCGGCCGCAACCTTACGGCACGGGAGGCATACGAACGAGGACTCATCTCGCAAATCGTTGCGCGCGAGGAGACGCTGCCGACGGCCCTTTCGCTGGCCGCTGAAGTAGCGTCCATGCCACCCCTCGCCGTCCGCGCCGCCAAAGAGGCCGTCAACCGCGCCCATGAGCTGTCGCTCGATGCCGGTCTCGAATTCGAGCGGCGCAACTTCTTCATGCTCTTCTCCTCCGACGACCAGAAGGAAGGCATGGCCGCCTTCATCGAGAAGCGCAAGCCGGTGTGGAAGGGCCGCTGACCCCAACGACAAATGGAAGACGATTGCTCAATCTGTCAGAAGCACGTCGGCAGCGGAACGCTCAAGGGCGAACTCGTTGGCCGATCAAATCGATTCTGGGTTTGGCACGCGCCACCGGAGTCTGACGGCCGGACGCGGCTCGGCCACCTGCTCGTCGAAAGCGATAGACATGTTCCCCACCTGGCCGATCTCACGGCCGACGAAGCGGAAGAGTTGGGACGCCTGCGGACTCGCATGGCGTACGCGCTCAGGAGAGCGCTGAATGTCGAATTCGTCATGGCATCCGTCATCGGAATGGGTGTCGCCCATTTTCACGAGCACATTTATGCTCGACCGACGCGCGACCCTGACGATATCGGCTGGTACGACAGCGACCAGCTACTGGACCTCGTCGACCATGCCGCTTTAGCGCGTCTCAGCGATCAACTCCGACCCGCCCTTGAGGAGGCCAACTCAACATGACCGACGCGGTCCTCAGTGAGGCTACGGACCGGGTCCTCACGGTGACGCTGAACAGGCCCGATGCGCTGAACTCTTTCAACATCGAGATGAAGGAGGCGCTGCTCGCGGCCTTGAAGGACGCGGCGCGCGACAGGAGCGTCAGGGTTGTCGTGCTGACCGGCGCCGGGCGCGCGTTTTCCGCCGGGCAGGATCTCAAGGAGCGTCAGGCGCCGGGCGCAGCGGATCTGGGCACCGAGCTCCGCGCCCGGTACAACCCGATCGTGCTCGCCATGCGCCGGCTCGATAAGCCGATCATCGGCGCCATCAACGGTGTCGCTGCGGGCGCGGGCTGTTCGGTCGCCCTGGCCTGTGACATTCGCATCGCGGCGGAAACGGCGTCGCTCATCGAGGTCTTCGGCCGCGTGGGCCTTGTACCGGACACCGGCTCGAGCTGGTTTCTGCCGCGCCTCATCGGCTATGCCAGGGCAGCGGAGATGGCCTTCACGACCGATCCCATGGACGCAACGACTGCCGCCCAGATCGGGCTCGTCAACCGCGTGGTGCCTGCGGACGAGCTCATGCATGAGACAAACGCCTTGGCAACGAAGCTGGCGCAGGCTGCCCCGCTGGCGCTCGGCCTGACCAAGCGGGCGTTTAATCGGGCGCTCGAATGTGGGCTGGAGGAGCAGCTCGAGTACGAGGCCCAGCTCCAGTCGGTCGCCGGTCGCTCAAAGGATCACGTCGAGGGTGTCGCCGCGTTTGTCGAGAAGCGTCCCGCCAAGTTCAGCGGCGAGTGACAGACGAACTCGGCACCTCCGATGCTCGGGTCGACCGCCTGTTTGGCGAGCTCGCCAGGCTGGGAGATTCCGATCTCGTGGCAATGAGCGGCGTGTGGACCGGTGGCGACGCCCAACTTCGCGAAGATGCGTGGACCAAGGTTCGCTCCGTGTCGGGCAGCGATCCGCGGGCAGAGCTTCTCGAGGACAGCCGCGACCGACTCGCGCGCTGGGTCAATGACCTCGGCATCACCTGGGCCGGCGCGTACAACCGGTCGATCGTCGTGCCCGTTGGAGTCGACCAGGGAAACCTGCGCCGCAACGCAGTTCCGGCCGTCCTGGATGCGATCGTGGCGATGCTCTTCAGCGACTTGCTCGACGACGACGAACGGGACGAGCTGCTCGAGCCCGTGCGCCGGGTGACTGAGCCTGAGACATCTCATGACTGAGCCAACGGACGGCACTGAGCCAACGGACGGCACTGAGCCAACGGACGGCACTGAGCCAACGGACGTCGCCCCGTCCCTGACCGTTGGCGTCGTCGGTGCCGGGACGATGGGCGCGGGAATTGCCCAGGTCTGTCTTGCGGCCGGGCACGACGTGCAGCTGTTCGACGTCGATCACGCCGCGATCGAGCGCGGCCGCGGCCGCGTTGCGGACGGCCTGCAGCGGCTGGTCGACAAAGGGAAGCTGCCGGCCGACGGCCGCGACCGGATGCTCGCCGCTCTGCGCGACTCACACTCGCTCGAGGGCCTCGCGGAGGAAGCGGACATCGTCATAGAAGCGGCCCTTGAACTTCTCGAGCTCAAGGAGACGATCTTCCGAGCGCTAGGCTCGGCGGAGGCCATCCCCGACATCCTGGCCACGAACACCAGCGCGCTGAGCGTAAGCGACATCGGCGACGCCAGCGACCACGCCGACCGGGTGGTCGGCCTGCACTTCTTCAACCCCGCGCCTGTCATGCCCCTCGTCGAGGTCGTCGTCGGCGACTTGACCTCACGTGACACGGTCAAACGCGCCGTCCAGTTCGCGCGCGGCCTGGGCAAAGAGCCCGTGGTGTCGACCGACTCGCCCGGCTTCATCGTCAACCGTGTCAATCGGCCGTTCACGCTCGAGGGCCTGCGCATGCTCGAGGCAGGGGAGGCCGGCGTAGAACAGGTCGACCGAGCTGTCAGGTCGGCCCGCTACCGCATGGGTCCCTTCGAGCTGATGGATCTCGTGGGCGTGGACGTGAACCTCGCGGTGGCGACCGCGCTTTGGAAAGGCTTCGACGAAGCGCTCCGATTCAACCCGTCGGCCATTCAGCAGACGCTGGTAGACACGGGCAACCTGGGCCGCAAGACAGGCGAGGGCTTCTATCGCTACGAGGGCGGCCGACCCGTCGCGGTGGCCTGGGACTCTGCGGACGGAGGCCTGCGCGACGACGAGATCGTGGCGCGCATCGAACTGGCCATCATCAACGAGGCGTACACCGCGGTCGGCGATGGCGTTGCCGAGGCCGGCGACGTGGATCGCGCGATGAAGCTCGGCGCGAACCACCCGTACGGGCCGTTCGAGCGGGCCGGCGAGCTGGGGCTGCGTTCGGTGATCGACGGTCTGCGCGATTTCGAGTCGCGCTACGGCGAGCGCTACCGCCTGTCACGCACCCTCTGGGACATCGCCTCGATCTGACCCGACGTCACCTTCGCCGCCAGGCGAAGAGCCGCGTCGCGTTGACATCCGTCCAGACGAGGCCAGGGGCGGCCGGCGGCGCGACAGAGTGCGTCGTGAGCGACGCCACCCAGCCCGCGCTGGAACCCGTGAAGGCCGTGTTGAACACATCCGGATAGCGCCTTATGAGCTCCCGATTCGCCCGCGTGTCGCGGACGATCCAGACACACGCCACGCGGTACGGTCCGACGTCGCCTCCGAGTGCCGCGGCCAGCGCATCTGCGTCTGCGACCTTTCGACGTGTGCTGCGGACGCTGGCGTTGACGTTGCCGAACGTGTTCCAGCACTCAACGATGAACAGGACGCGCAGCGCATCGTCGCTCAGGCAGACGTCAATCGAAAGCGTCGGCTCGGCTGGTTTGGTCGGCAGCTCGAAGAATCCGTTTCGACCGGTCAGCCGGCCCAGCCGCAGGACGAGATCCTGAAGCTTCAGGTGCCCCGCATCCGAGACGCTGGTCAGCGGGTCGCGCTGGTATGTCACGCGGAGCGGGATGCCCAGTGCGTGGCTGAGTGCGAACCAGACATCGAGACTCGTCGATGATCCGCTGCCCAGCTCGATCTGGCTTATCCGCTGCGATGTCAGCCCAACCTTCGCGCCCAGCACGCGCTGACTCCAGCGCCGTCGCTTCCGAGCATCCCGTACGGTCCGTCCCAGTGTGCCCGCCGCGTCGCGTGCATGCCGCTTTCCCTCCAGGCGACCCTCGGCCCGCACGCGGCGACTGCTCCTTGGCATGGCGCGCTCCCGGCAAGGGCGGGATGAAATCGGCATTTTCAGTTGCTGGGCTTATCCGCGGATTACGCGCATCCGGTCGCGGAGAAGGCAGCGTGACTCCATAGCGTGGCAGGCGTCGCGAGCGCGAACGAGCGTGGAATTGTCCGAGCCGCGGCTTGGCTGGGGTCACTGCCGTCCGCGACCGCCCAGCTCCGCGGCATTAGAGCGACGCCTGGGCAGGAGTTGAAAATGCCGCTTTCAAAAGAGGTGGTGGCGCGAGAGGTGGTGGCGCACGAGGTGGCGGCGCGAGAGGTGGTGGCGCACGAGGTGGCGGCACGCCCACAGGAAGGGCGGGCGGCGATGCTCCGGCTTCGGTGCTGGCGGAGGCTTAAGGCTTCTTCGGCGGGACCAGGACGCGCGTGCCGGCGGGCGGGTCGCCGGGCTTGCGGCCGAGATCGATCAGGCCGGGCAGCATCCGGTATTGCGAGTTGAAGGTGTTCTTCCAGATGATCTTGCCGTTGGCGTCCTTGACGGTCCGCACGACGACGGAATGGAAGCCGTCGTATCGGTCCTGGGTCCGGTGCGTCTCGCCCGCCGGCAGGTCGTCGGTGTACACGTAGTAATCGGGCGCCTTGACGATGTTGGTTACGACAGGGTCTGCCAGGTTGACGGTTCGGCCGTCGTCAGTGCCCCACATTTCGAATCTGACCTTCCGTTTCAGTCCGAACGCGCGGATCAGAACCGGGTGGCCCGTGTCGTTTACGAACTTGACGTCCTGGCCGTCGCTCTTGCCCGTTGAAAACACGGTCGCGTCCAGACCGACCGGGTAGCGGCTGATGTAAACCGCGTGATTGTGGCGCTCGACGATCTTCAGTCCGGCGCGCAGCGCAGCATTGAACAGCGTCGTTGAGGCCGAGCACATTCCGCCACCGGCGATTCCCTTCTCCGGGTCGAGCACGAACTGGCCGTTGCGGATGTAAGCGCCCTTGGCATACGGCGGGACGGTCACGGGCACGATGGCGTCGATGAATTGGAATAGCTGACCCGGCTTGACGATCGTGTCGTTGATGCGCTTGGCAGGTACGCGGATGTTGACGCCACCACCGTTCAACACGCTCGGCGTGAAGTGAGTCGTCCAGCTGCCGAGAAGGGTCATGTTGGCCGGCTCTGACGGCGACGCGGTGGGTGTCGCCGTCGGTGTGGCGGACGGCGTTGGCGTTTGGGTCGGCGTGGCCCTCGGCGTCGCAGTTGGCGTCGGAGTCGGAGTTGGCGTCGGTGTTGATATGGGAGTTGACGTTGCCGTCGGAGTCGGAGTCGGAGTTGCCGTCGGAGTCGGAGTTGCCGTCGGAGTCGGAGTCGGGGTGGCAGTTGGTACCTGGGTAGGGGTCGCGTTTGGGCTCGCGGTCTCACCCGCATCGGGCGTAACCAGGACAGTCGGGAGTGCCGCAAACGGGGTGGGCGTAGGTGTGACCGTGACTGCGCTATCGCAGGCCGAGACGACTACCAGTCCGAGCACCAGCACGGTAAATGTGAACCGCCGATTCAATCCAAAAGCCTCGCGCCGCGTTCGGAGCCGCCAAATCCCTCACGACTCTACGAACAGTGGACGCAGGGTAGACCCTGGAAGTTACGTACGCCTGCGATATTCATGAATAAATGCGGCCCACGCCGACGCGTTCGGTACCAGTCAGGTGCTGTAGAGAGGTGACCATTGGGCCATGCCGGTGCAAATGGTCACCACACCTAGAATTCACACATGACCCGAGTGCTCGACCGACCCGTGCGAGAAGCGTGGATCGTCAGTGCCGTTAGAACGCCAGTCGGCCGCTACGGCGGTGCCTTGGCGCGCATACGACCCGATGATCTCGCCGCGATCGCAATCAAGGCCGCCGTCGAGCGCTGCGGCATTAGCAGAGACGACATCGACGACGTGATCCTTGGCGCCGCCAATCAGGCGGGCGAGGACAACCGCAACGTCGCTCGAATGAGCGCGCTGCTCGCCGGCCTTCCGGTCGAAGTAGCGGGCCAGACCGTCAACCGACTGTGTGGCTCCGGCCTTCAGGCGATCAACAGTGCCGCGCACGCCATCATGGTGGGTGACGGCGACGCTTTCGTCGCCGGCGGCGTCGAGTCGATGACTCGCGCGCCGTACGTGATGGCCAAGCCCGAATCTGCCTACGACCGCGGCAACCGCGAGGTGTACGACACGACGCTCGGATGGCGCTTCACCAACCCGCGCCTGGCCGAGATGTATCACCCCTATTCGATGGGCGAGACCGGTGAGAACGTCGCTGAGCAGTGCGGCGTCAGCCGCGAGGAGCAGGACGCCTTCGCCCTGCGCTCACATCAGCGCGCCGTCGCGGCGATCGAGGATGGCCGCTTCCAGAACCAGATCGTGCCGGTCATGGTTCCGCAGCGAAAGGGCGATCCGCTCGAGATCACGCGCGACGAGCACCCGCGCGCCGACACTTCGTTCGAGGCGCTCGCCAAGCTGCGCCCGGCCTTCCGCGCGGACGGCACGGTCACGGCCGGAAATAGCTCGGGGATCAACGATGGCGCGAGTGCAACCGTCATCGTCGAGAAGCAGTACGCGCGCCAGCACAACCTCAAGCCTCTTGCGCGCGTCATTAGCACGGCCGTCGCCGGCGTAGACCCATCTGTCATGGGTCTGGGCCCAATCCCGGCGACGCGCAAAGCTCTTGAACGTGCGGAGCTGACTGTCGATGACCTCGATCTGATCGAGCTCAACGAGGCCTTTGCCAGCCAGAGCGTCGCGGTCATGCGCGAGCTGGCCCTGGATCCGGACAAGACCAACGTCAATGGTGGCGCCATCGCACTCGGCCATCCGCTGGGCATGAGTGGCGCACGGCTGATAACGATGCTCAGCCATGAGCTGGAACGACGTGGTGGCCGCTACGGCCTGGCCACGATGTGCATCGGCGTGGGCCAAGGCATCGCAACGATCATCGAGCGCATGGACGACGGGGAGCGCGAGTAGCAATGGACAACGATTTGATGGCACGCCGGCTACGGCCGCCTTCCGAGCCGACTCGGCCGCAGAACGGGCATTCCCCTGTTCCGCCCGACGCAGCACCGTGGGACGCTGCCCCAGAACCCACCAACCAAATTCCGTGGGATCGGCCCGCGCAGGAACCGTGGCCGCCGCTCGAGGCTGAAGCACAAGCCGCTGCTGACCAGTGGCCGCCTCTGGCGGAGCCCGCCACCAGCGTGACCGGCGACGAAGCGATCGTCCAGACCGACGAAGTGGCGACAGACGAAGCTGTCCATGCCCCGGACTTCGTGCTCAACCAGCACATGTGGGATGCCGGACCCGCCGAAGAAGCTGCCCCCTGGCATGCGTCGGTCGAGGTCGACCCGGCCGCAGCTTCCGAAGCCGAGCCGGAGTCAGCCGATGTCGACGCGCCGGCTCCGTCCAGCGCTGTGGTCGTTGATACGACCGCGCCCGTCGAATCGGTCGCCGAGGTTGATGACGACGCGACGGACATCTCCGTGCCCGGCCAGGCACCGTGGGACACGCCCGAGTCGCGCGGCTGGGCTGAGCAGGAGACGCCGGATGACCGTCCGTCCGAGATGCTCGCCTCGTACGACGAGATGATCCCGATGGTTAGCCGCGCTGTTGCTGCAGCGAGCGTGACCAATGTTGAAGACGAACCCGCAGCCGCGGTCGCCGACGCCGCAGTCCCCGACGCCGCAGTCAGCGCCGCCGCGGAGACCGCCGAGCCTTCCGTGACCGCCGAAGAGACGCCCGACGTGGAGTCGCCCGCCATGCAAGATCCCGAGGACGCGTTCGCGCCTGTCCTGGGCGACGTGCAGGAGTCGGCCACACTCGGTTGGACCACCTGGATGGAATCCCGTTCGATCGCCGGTCGCACCGTGGTCCAGCCCGACGCTGTCCCGGGTGCCTTCGGACCAACGCCCCCCGACGATCTGTTCGCAGAGACCGAGCCGGCAATGGACGAAGCGGCCGAGACGACCGCCGCCGCAGCCGACACGGACGATGGCGATGCCGCAGCGGTCGCCGAGACGCCGGCCGTCGACGCCGAAGCTGACGCTCCTGAGGCAGCTGCGACCGCCGTCGCCTGGGGCGATGAGATGCACGCCGAGACGCCGGCCGTCGACGCAACGGTCGACCTCGACTCAATCCCGGCTTTCGACATGTCCGCCGTCGCAGACGACACGGACGATGCGGATGCCGCAGCGGTCGCCGAGACGCCGACCGTCGACGCCGAAGCTGACGCTCCTGAGGCAGCTGCGACCGCCGTCGCCTGGGGCGATGAGATGCACGCCGAGACGCCGGCCGTCGACGCAACGGTCGACCTCGACTCAATCCCGGCTTTCGACATGTCCGCCGTCGCAGACGACACGGACGATGCGATGCCGCAGCGGTCGCCGAGACGCCGACCGTCGACGCCGAAGCTGACGCTCCTGAGGCAGCTGCGACCGCCGTCGCCTGGGGCGATGAGATGCACGCCGAGACGCCGGCCGTCGACGCAACGGTCGACCTCGACTCAATCCCGGCTTTCGACATGACCGCCGTCGCAGACGACACGGACGATGGCGCTGCCGTCGCGGTCGCCGAGACGGATGACGCCGAGACGCCGGCCGCCGCTACCGAGGCCGACGTTCCTGAAGCAGCCGCGGCCGCCATGGCCTGGGCCAATGAGTTCGACGACACGGCGATGCCGGCCGTCGATGCCGAAAACAACGCTCCTGAAGCAGTCGCGACCGCAATGGCCTGGGGCTTCGAGATGGCGCGGGCCACTGACGCAACGGTCGACCTCGAATCAATCCCGGCTTTCGACATGACATCCGTCGCAGACGAGACGGACTCCGGTGAGACGAGCGGCTCCGAGACGGACGACGCCGAGATGGACGCCGCGGAGACCGCGGCCGCAGCTACCGAAGCCGACGTCCCTGGATCAGCCGCGACCGTCGTGGCAGCCGAAGTTGGCGACGCGCTCAACCGTCAGCTGCCGGCGCTGTATTCGACGGCACCGTCATCGGCCCAGCAGCCGCTGGTCGTGCGCATCGAGCTGACGATCGTCGATGAGACGAACAAGCTCCGATCTGCGGAGATGGCGCGCCCCGTCGGGCCGTGGACGGACGTAAGCGACGAGGACACGGTCACCCCTCGACATTTCGAGTTCGAGCCCCGCAATTACGCCGCGCCCACGGCTGAGGAAGACGTTCCGGCAATGACGCCTTCCCCGTCACCCTGGGACGTACCGGCACAAGAGTCAGAGGCAGATCAGGTGGTTGCCGCCGCGACTGCCCCGATCGCGCCCGCAGTTCCTGTCGATCTGCCGTGGGCGGTGCCGTCGCAGGGGCCGGTCGAAGAGCCGCCATCTGACGGCGTCCGGGCTGCAGTCGGGCCGCAATGGTCCAACACGGACCCAACCGACGACGTGAACCTGGAGCATGCTCCTGAAGATCCGCTGACGGGCCTGCCCGCAGCGAGTCTCGAGCCTTTGGCGTCGACGTTCGTTCACGCCGAGCCGACGAGACAGGACGTGTACGCACACGCAACTGCAACTCAGGCCGCGGCCGGAACCGTAACCGCGGATCACTCCGACCTTTGGTTCCTGGCCTCCGAGCCGGGCGAGGCAGTCGCATCTACGCCGGCCGTGGAGACCGGCGGACAGCACCCGACGTTGCTGACCGCGGGCCTGACCGTGGCAATGGCAGTCCTTGTGATCCTCCTGGTGCTGGTTTTCATCCAGCTGATGACCTCGCTTCTTCGCTAGAAGCGCCGCTGTCTCGCTTGCCGATATACGAGTCCCCGAGTAGGATTTGAGGCATGCTGAACACGGAACCACAGGTAGATCCACAAGCACCCCTCCAGGTTGAGTCGCTCGTCTCGCTTACGGAGGCGGCGGCAGGCAAGCTGCAGGCGCTGGTCGAGGCAGAACAGAACCCGAATATCGGCCTGCGCGTGTACGTGTACAGCGGCGGCTGCTCGGGCTTCCGTTACGGCATGATGCTCGAAGACCAGCCCAGCAACGAGGACGTCCGCATCGAAAGCCGCGGCATCAACGTCTATATCGATCCGCAGAGCACGCAGTACATCAGCGGCTCCGAGATCGACTACCTGGACACGCTCATGGGCGCCGGCTTCACGGTCAACAATCCCAACGCCGTATCGGCGTGTGGTTGCGGGTCGAGCTTCCGCACGGCGGATTCAGAAGGCAGCCCGGGCGCCTGCCACCACTGATCCCGTAGTTCAGCTACCCACGGACGGCGAGCCGCAAGGCTCGCCGTTTTGATTCGCGGCGAGGCATACCGCAGACTGATGGCGTGACGCGCGCAACCGCAGCAGCTCGGCGTCACGGCGATTTCTGGCTCGGGCTCGCGTCGGCCGCCACCGCGGCCCTGCTCGCCGTATTCGTATTGCGGGCGTGGCGGATGGACATCTACATCCCCGTCCGCATCGGGGGCGACTCCACCCAGGTTCTGGGCTACGTCCAGAACCTGATCGAGTCAGGCACTCCGTTCGGTGGGCCGCGCCTGAACGCCCCGTTCGGACAGCAGTACGGCGACTTCCCGCTCGGCCCTGATCTGCTTAATTTCACCCTGCTGCGCCTGATCTCGTTGGTGACCAACGAGGCAGTCCCGACCGTCACGCTGTTCTTCCTGCTCACCTTCGCACTGGTTGCTGCGACCTCGTACTGGTCGCTGCGCGGGCTGGGCGTGAGCCGGCCGGTCGCCTACTTCGGTGCCGTCGTTTATGCCGTCGTCCCGTTCCATTTCTTTCGGGGCACGGGACACCTCTTCCTGTCGGCGTACTACGCGGTCCCGCTTGCGGCGTACGTCCTGGTAACACTCACGAACGGCAGGGCACTGTTCGGCCTGGGTGCGGTCCACAGCGGGCCGCACCGCCGCATTCGCCTCAGACCAGTAGCCACCCATGTGGTGCTGGCAGTGGTCGTGGCGACAACCGGCATCTACTACGCCGTCTTCACGCTGATACTGCTGGTCCCAGCGGCTGTCTTTGGCTGGATCAGATCCCGATCTTCACGGGTCGTTGCCTGTGCCGGATTGATAGGCGCGGCCATTGCCATCGTCGTGGCCCTGACGATGCTGCCGAGCTTCGTGTCGGTTGTGCAGAACGGACCAAATGCGGACTTTCCGGTGCGTGGTGCGGCCGAGACCGGCCGCCTCCAGCTGCGCCCGCTGAACCTGCTGATGCCCGTTCCGGGTCACTTTGTGGGGCCCCTCGCATCGCTCGCCAGGAGCTACTCAAGGTCGTTCCCCGACACGGGAGAAAACGGCGAGAGCGCAGGCCTGATCGCTTCCCTTGGGCTCGTGCTGCTCGCGGTCGTGGTCCTCGGCAGCCTCGTCGGGGCTCTCTCCAAGCGCTTGACGTGGCGCAGGGAGCGAAGCATTGGCGCGCTCGTGCTGGTCTGCCTGCTGATCGCAATGTCAGGCGGTGCGTCGAGCCTGTTCGCTCTGCTGGTGACGCCCCAGATCCGTGCCTGGGGCCGCTTCTCGATCTTCGTCGACTTCTTCGCCCTGCTCGCCGTTGCTTTTGTCCTGTCGGTGGCATGGCGCTATCTGCGTCGCACGAGATGGCGAAACGCGTTCGCGGTTGCCCTTGTGGCAGGCGTGTTGCTTGCTGCGCTCGATCAAACCGGCAACACGTTTGTTCCGAACTACGACCCGATTGGACAGACCTACGCGGCTGACGGCGCGTTCACCCAGCAGGTCGAGGCGTCGCTGCCTGCAGGTGCGGCCATCTACCAGGTCCCCTACCGGCCGTACCCGGAGGCTGGGACGATCGGCGACATCCCCGATTACGAGCCCCTTCGACCGTACCTGCAGTCCGATGCGTTGCGCTTCAGCTACGGAGGCGAGAAGGGTCGCGAGGCAGGCTGGCAGGACTACGTCTTCGACCGTCAGCCAGCCCAGGTGCTGCCACTGTTGTGTCTCGCCGGTTTCTCCGCCGTTTGGGTCGACCGCGCGTCGTATGGGTTGCAACAGGCGACGTCCGTCGCGGACGAGTTGCAAGCAGCTCTTGACGTGCAGCCGATCGTCGACTTGGCGGAACGGTTCGCCGTGTATGACATGCAGCCGTACTGCTCAGCGTTCCAGTCCGGGCTCGAGACCGAATGGATCGACCGTCTCCGGGACGAGGTGATGCGTCCTATCTGGCCCGGCTGGACCAGCGGCTCGCTGCCTGCAAGGATCCCGCAAGGCGTGATCATTCGCGACGTCCTGCTTCCCGCAGAACTGTCGCTGCTCAACCCAGCTGACGGTGGACGATCGGTGACGGTCTCGTTCAATGTCGCCGCGATCTATCCGGCCACAGCAACCGTCGCCATCGAATGGCCGGACGGCACAGCGCAGACCGTCGCGAATGGTGGTCACGTGACGAGGATGCTCGACCTGGAGACCGGTCGGAGCACGATCAGGTTTACTGGTGATGATGGACCGACTGGAGCAAGGCAGTTCCTGATGACCGGCTTCTATGCCCTGGACTCGGAACTTCTCGTGGTCGGCAACGAGTAGACGATGCGAAGCGACGAAGAGATTGCCGCGGCGCGAATAGGACCGCCAGACATACTCAACTCGACCATCTACCTCGCGCCGTATGACGCGGAGTGGCCGCGGCTTTTCGAGCGTGAGTCGGAGCGGATCCGAGCCACGCTCGGCGCCCGCATCCTGCTCCTCGAGCATGCCGGCTCCACGTCAGTGCCCGGCCTTTCCGCAAAGCCGATCATCGATATCGTCCTCGCCGTGGCCGACTCGGCCGACGAGCCGGCTTATGTACCGCTGATGGAGGACGCGGCCTACGTCCTACGTGTGCGAGAGCACGACTGGCACGAGCACCGCCTCTTCAAGGGACCCGACACGGACATCAACCTGCACACGTTCACCATCGGTTGCATCGAGATCGAGCGCATGCTCGGATTTCGTGACCACGTCAGATCAGATGACACCGATCGCCAACTCTATGGACAGACCAAACGTGAGCTCGCCGCGCGGACCTGGAGGTACACCCAGCACTACGCGGACGCCAAAACCCTGGTCGTCGAGGACATCCTGACGCGCTCCGGCGTCAGTGCCGGCGAGTGCGTGCGCTACTGAGCGCTAGTCGTCGCTGAAGCGCTCTTCCTTCCAAGGATCGGCGTTGTTGTTGTAGCCGTAGCGCTCCCAGAAGCCGGGCTTGTCGACCGACGTGAACTGCAGCCCGCGGACCCACTTCGCGCTCTTCCAGAAGTAGCGTTTTGGAACGACGAGGCGAAGTGGGTAGCCGTGATCCGGCGTCAGTGGCGCGCCGTCGGCGATGTCCGCCAGCAGCACGTCGTCATCATCGAGCACCTCGATGGGCAGGTTGGTCGTGTAGCCCTGCTCGGCGTGAACGACGACGAAATGGGCAGTCGGGCGCAGCTTGGCTCGCTCGAGGATGGTCTGGATCGCGACCCCCTCGAAGTCCATGTCGAGGCGCGACCAGCGCGTGACGCAGTGGATGTCCGTGTGCAGCGACTTGCGTGGCAGCGCCTTGAACTCGGCCCAATCGAACTCGAACGGATTGTCGACCTCGCCCCAGACCTTGAAGTCCCACGTCTTCAGGTCGACGCGGGGAACGGATCCGTAGTGCAGCACCGGCCACTTCTCGGTGAAGTACTGGCCGGGTGGGATGCGCTTCTTCTGATCGTCGCTCACGCGCGGGCCGCGGCCAAGAAAGCTCGCCATCGGCGCAGTCTAGCGATCAAGCCTCGTCGATCAGCTGCTCCAGGCGGCGCGTGATGAGGCGTGCTGCCTCGGCGCTCTTGCCCCCGAGCTTCTGGCCGTCGTCCTGTTCCAGTGCCAGGCGCAGGTCGGCCAGCGTCCGATCGATTTCCGGTGTGCGCACCAGGGCGCCTTCGGCCAGCGCGCTCTCGAGCGACTCCATGGCCTCGCGGGCGTTGTCCACCGCGTGACCTTTCTGCTCGAGGATCGCGCGAAATTCGGTCCGGGCGGCGTCCGCTCGAGGCCCGCTAGAAGGCATCAGAGGGGCCCCGGCTCAGCCCGCGACTCGTTCGTCGGCAATGAGCATCCTGCCGTCGCCGTCGTCGGCAACCTGGCCCCTGGCTCCGAAGCGGGACTCGAGCCACTCGGATGCCAGCACGCCCATCTGGACCTCGTCGAAATAGTGGTTCTCGCGAACGATTGCGTCGCGTAGGCGGCCCTCGACGCGGAAGCCGGCTTTCTCGTATGCGCGGATCGCGCGCAGGTTGTACGAGAAGACCGTCAGGCCAACGCGATGCAGCGCGAGGCGCTCGAAGGCGTGCGACAGCATCAGCGACGTCGTTTCCGTTCCCAGACCGCGGCCCCACGCGTCGCGTTCACCGATCGTGATGTGAAAGAGCACCGAGCCGTTGTCCGGATCGAGCGACGAGAACGTCGTGAAGCCTATCTGGCGCCACTGCGGCAGCTCGACGATCGTGTAGGCGAGTGCGTCCGGGGACAGCATGCGGACCTGGAAGAAGCGCTCGATGTCCGACTGGCTCATGGGTCGCGTCTGGTAACGCGTCAGTCGGGCGATCTCCGGGTCGCGATACCAGCGCACCACCGCGGGCAAGTCATCGGGGCGTGGTCGACGAAGGGCAACTACGTTGCCCACGATCTGCGCCGGGTGCCAGAGCTCACGCTCGGAGTAGTCGGCCAATTCCTCCTCCAGACCTGACTAGCGGCTCGATCGTATACCACCGCTACCATCGCTCCGAATGCACCGTTGGAGCGAGACCGCGGCACGCATTGCCGCCACATCCCGAACGAGCGAGAAGGTCGCCACTCTGGCGGCTTATCTGCGTTCCCGGGAGGCTGACGAGCTGCCACTGGCCGTCCGCTACTTGACCGGTCGGCCCTTCGCCGAGCGCGATCCGCGCTCCACGGGCATCGGCTGGGCCGCAATCGCGAGCGTGGCGCAGGAACTCGTCGGCGCACCACCGGGTGCGCTCGGCGCGGCCTACAACGATTCCTCCGATCTCGGCCAGGCCATCTACGACCTGTTCGTCGGCCAGGAGTTCGAGCCGCTTGACCATCCGCCGTCGCTACCAGATGTGGATGCTGATTTCGGCGCGGTCGCCGCCGCGCGCGGACCGGCCGCCAAGGGCGCGGCCTTGCGCACACTGCTCGCGCGCTGTGACGCGCTGTGCGCCAAGTCAGTCGTCAAGATCCTGTCCGGCGACCTGCGCATCGGCCTGCGCGAAGGCCACCTCGAGGCGGCCATTGCCGCGGCCTTCGACCAGCCACTGACGGACGTGCAGATGGCCGGCATGCTCACCGGTGACGTGGGCCATACGGCCGAGCTCGCTCGTGACGGAGCGCTGTCGAGCGCGGAGATGGTGGTGTTCCGGCCGTTGAAGTCGATGCTCGCATCGCCGGTCGCGGACGAAGTCGAGGTTCTGAAACGGCTCGGCTCGCCCGTCTGGGTCGAGGACAAGTACGACGGCATTCGCGCCCAGCTCCATAAGCAGGGCGATCAGGTACGCCTCTTCAGCCGCGATCTGAACGACGTCAGTGACAGCTATCCGGAGATCGTCGCGATCGCTGCTGAACAGACGTGGGACGCGATCCTCGATGGCGAGGTGCTTGCCTACCGCGACGGCATGGCACTGCCGTTCATCCAGCTTCAGCAGCGTCTGGGACGCAAGAACCCGTCGCCCGAGATGCAGGAGCGGGTGCCGGTGATCTATGTCGCCTTCGACCTTCTCGCGCACGGTGCGGGCCAAGGTGGGCCGGTGCAACCCACGTTGACGCTGCCCCTCCGCGAGCGGCGCTCGCGTCTGGATGCGCTGCGCCTGCCGGACGTGCCCGGGATGGCCACGGCAAATCTGCTCAATGCAGCGACTGCTGCTGAGCTTGCGCGGATTTTTGAGGAGGCCCAGAACCGGGGCAACGAGGGCCTCATGGTCAAGGACCCCGACTCGACCTACACGCCCGGCCGACGGGGCTATGGCTGGCTCAAGCTCAAGCGCCCTCTGGCCACGCTGGATTGCGTGGTGGTTGGCGTGGAGGTCGGCCATGGCAAGCGCCACGGCGTCCTGTCCGACTACACCTTCGCCGTGCGCGACGATCGAGCGGGGAGTGGCGATCGGCTGGTCACGATAGGCAAGGCCTACAGCGGGCTGACCGACAAGGAGATCGCGGAGATGACCGCGTATTTCCACGAGCACACGCTCGAGCAGCTGGGCCGCTTCCACGTCGTCGAGCCGACCGTCGTGGTCGAGATCGCGTTCGACGTGATCCACCGATCGAACCGCCATGACAGTGGCTTTGCGCTGCGGTTCCCGCGCATCTTTCGACTGCGCCCGGACAAGGACGTGCGCGACATCGACACGATCACAAACGTCGAAACGCTTTACCGACGACTCGAAGGCGGGCGCCGCTTCAGCGTTCAGACCAACACCGGCTCCGCGCCACCCGCATGACCACCGACTTCGAGCGGGAGACCGACGAACACAAGCTCGCACGACTACGCGAGCTACTGCCGGCGACGGCCGCGGGCATCTATCTCGACACGGCCGAATTCGGGCCGTTGCCGTCCGAGACGGCCGCGGCCATGCGCCAGGCCGACGACTGGGAGCTCAAGGTGGGCAGGGCCACGGTCGGCCGCGATGAGGACATGGTGCAGCGCGTCGAGGAAGCCTGTGCCGTATTGGCGGCGCTGCTCGTGGCCGATCCGTCCGAGATCGTGCTGGCGCCCGGCATCGATGCGGCTCTGGCACTCATCGGGCGCATGTCAAACAGCCGCGACGCGACGTTTCTGGACGTCTCGTTGAAGGTCGGCGCCGTTCCGTTCGGGGCGGCATCGGCGGGTGTCGACTTCCTCGCGTTCGCGTGCGACAAGTGGCTGCTCGGCCCCGAGCAGACGGCGGCGCTGTGGGTCAACCCACGAGTCGGCCAGCTGGCGCAGGAAGCTCGTTCCTCGGGACTTTCCAGAACGTCGGTGCTCGGACTGGCACGCAGTGTCGGCTGGATCGAAATGTATGTCGGCCTCGAATGGGCCTACGCGCGCACGGCAAAGCTGGCCACGCTCCTGGGTGGGCTGCTTCGCAAGAGCCCCGGCCTGATGTCCGTGAGCTCGGAAGACGCGGTCGTGACCTTCAGGGTCGACGGCTGGTCGATCGAGGACACGATCGACGAGCTCCGCCGGCGCGTATTCGCCATCGTCGGCCTGACGCCTGATGGCCAGTCGATCCGCGCCAGCGTCGGCTGGTTCAACACCGAGGCCGAGATTGAGGCTTTCGCCGGCGCGGTCCGCGAAATCGCCGCGAATACACCGGACTCGATCCCGCGCCGCCTGCCGCTGCTCGGCCAATGAGCGATCAGCAGCCAGGCCAGCGCTCGTGGCTCGAGGTGCGCTGGCGCCAGTTCAAGAACCCGCCCCAGCCAGTTTTCCGGGCAGTGGCCGTGAACTTGACCGTGGCGATCATCGGCGGCCTGCTGCTGTTCGTCTACGCGCTGGCCGTGCCGTCGGCCGATCTGGCTCCGTGGATCGCCATGTATGTCGTCGTTGTCCTGGTCGTTGGAAGTGCGGCGACTTACGTGTGGGTCAAGCTGCCTTCGGGCGCCTCGGGCGAAAGCAAGCGATCGGCCTGGGCCGGCGTCCTCGGCTTCTTCGCCGCCGTACCAATCGCGTACATCGTTCTGGTCGTCGTCTTCCAGGTGCTCCTCGGTCGCTGAACGGACGTCAGGCGTGGCTGCCGATGACATCCTCGGTGTACGCTTTTCGGGCGGGGGAGTAGCTCAGCGGTTAGAGCAGACGGCTTATATCCGTCCGGTCCCAGGTTCGAATCCTGGCTCCCCTACCATCGCGTCATGAATGACGACCGCAAGCCGACCGACGAACTCAAGGACGTTGCACGCCAGCGCGTCGAGCGCGCGCACGAGGCGCTGATCGGCCTGTCTCACTGGATCCAGGCAAATCCCGAGCTCAACTACCAGGAGGCGCTCGCCTGTGGCTGGCTGGTCGAGTGGCTGGAGAAGGCCGGCTTCGAGGTGCGGCGCAACGTTGCCGACCTGGAGACCGCGTTCGTTGGAACGTACGGGCCCGGGCCTCTGAACGTCGCAATCGTCGCCGAGTACGACGCACTGCCCGAGGTCGGGCACGCGTGCGGCCACAACATCATCTCCGCCTGCGCGATCGGCGCCGGGATCGCCCTGGCCGCGGTCGCCGAGGACCTTGGTATCGCGGTCCAGGTCATCGGCACGCCGGCGGAGGAGGGCGGCGGCGGCAAGATCGTCATGGTCGAGAAGGGAGTCTTCGACGACGTCCACTGCGCGTTGATGATCCATCCCGGCCCGAGCGACCTGCTTCTGCCGGAGGTGCTGGCCGCGCAGACGCTAGAGGTGACCTACACGGGCAAGCCCGCGCACGCGGGGTCCTTTCCCGAGCGCGGCATCAACGCCGCCGACGCTATCGTCGTCGCCCAGGTTGCGATCGGGCTGTTGCGCCAGTCGTTGACTCCCGGCGATCGAGTCCACGGCATCGTCAAGTCGGGCGGCGAGGCCTCGAACATCATTCCGGCACGTGTCACGGCCGAATGGATGGTCCGGGCAACGACGGTGGCGCGACTCGACGAGCTGCGCGAGAAGGTTCGCCGCTGCTTCGAGGCAGGTTCGGTCGCGACCGGTGCCGAGCTGGAGATCCTCGAGCGGCCGGTGTATGCCGACATGCGCCACGATGCGGCGCTGACGGACATCTACGCCAAGAATCTTGAGACGTTGGGGCGTTCGTTGACGGGCAAGCCTGGTGATCCGAAGCGACTCGACATGAACCGCTTCTCGACGGACATGGGCAACGTCTCGTATGTCACGCCATCGATCCACCCGATTCTCGGAATCAATTCCGCGCCCGCGGTCAATCATCAGCCCGAGTTCACTGCCGCCACCATTTCGCCCGAAGCCGACCAGGCGATCTACGACGGCGCAGTCGCCCTCGCCTGGACGGCGATCGACGCGGCCTCAGATCCGGATCTGCGTCAGAAGCTCCTCGAGCGCCGCGAGATCTAAGCAAAGCGGAGGTCTCCACGCTGCCGGCGCGAGATCCAGCCGACGACGATTCTGGTGTGGCCGACATAACCGGGCCAAGCCTGGCCTAACGGCCGGCGGCTGAACGAACTTCACGCTCGCCACACGCAGAGCGAGCGTGGACGATGTGCACGGTTGCATGCTTAGGCCATTGCAGAGTCGTTTATTCCGGTGTAGCCGGAATCGAGCGCGAGAGGGGGCGCTGGCGCGCCCAGTCAGCCTGCGCGCAGCACCAAGATGTGCTGGTGGACGATGTTGGGAACGAAGCTCCGCGGATAGCCGTACGGCCGCAGGCGCGTCCCGGCCTGATACCAGATGAGGTCACCCTTGGTGACGAAGCCCACGCGCTCGGCGCGTGCGGCGAGGTCAGAGCCGGTGAAGCGGTAGCGGCCCTCCTGGTATGCGTCGCGCACGATGATCGTTGCGTAGCGCCCGTCCCTCAGCACCCGGCGCAGCTCACCGAAGATGACCTCCATTCGATTCAGGAACTCGGGATACGTCGCGGCGTTCGCCAGATCGGCGGGATCGGACGTGACCATCGCGTAGTCGGTGCGCCGGTTCGAATGGACCTCGGCCAGGCGTCCGCCGGCCATCGTCAGCTTGAGCTGCGGGTTGTACGGCGGATCCGTGGCAACGAAATCGACAGACGCCGTCTCGACGCCCTGGAGCAGCGTCTGCGCATCGCCGATCGCAAAGCGCGAGTCGGTCGGGTGAAAGCTGCGCGGTCCGCCGGGATCCGACGTTCCGAGGTCCGCGAGCTCCAAGCCGAGGTTCGAGCGAACTACCGCCTCGTAGACGTCCGCCCAGCGCGGCTCGATCTCGAACCCGAGCGCACGCCTGGGCGACCGACAGATCGACGCCCCAAGGAGCGTCCCGCCAACGCCTGCAAACGGGTCGAGCACGAGCTCGCCGGGCTTGGTGAAGAACTCGATCAGGCGGGCCATGAGGCGCGGCGGCTTGTTGGCGCCGTGCGCCTTGCGCTCCTTGTGACCCAGCTCTGACGGGTAGGCAGTCGTCCATAGCGACTTGGTGAAGTACAGCCACTCCTCGCCGCTCAACACGTTGAGCGTGTTGTCGGGATGCACCGAACTATTGGCTACATGGTCCTTGGTACCGTCATTCACTGGTCCAGTATCCACAAGACCATCGCTATCCTTCGTCGATGGCGTTCATCGGGCGTGAACGCGAGCTGGCGGCCCTGGGCTCCGCACTGCAGCGTGCCGCCGAGGGACAGCCGGCACGCGTGGTGGTCACAGGTGCTCTGGGCATGGGCACGTCGCGGCTCATGGATGAGCTCGTATCTCGAGTGCGCGACATACCTGGCGTGGTCGTCTGCCGCGCGGCCTGTGTAGAGCCGCGCTCGGGCGTCGCCTACGGTGTCCTGCGCCGCGCGTTCGCGCGTGTTCTGGAGGCACTTTCCGACGAACAGCTGGTCGATGCCGTCGGCCCCGGCGCGTACGACATTTCCCGGCTGCTGCCGCAGGTCGGCGCACGACTCGAGGCGATGGGCGTCGCGCTCGAACCTCCTGTGTTGCACGCTCCGCGCCAGCGCGGCGCTCGTGTTCGCGAGGCGCTCTTCGGGCTCCTGGCGAGGCTGGGCGCATCCGGTCCCGTGGTGCTCATCATCGAGGATCTCGAGCACAGCGACGCGGGCACGCGCGAGTTCATCGGCACGCTCGTTCGCACCAGCCGTCGCCTTCCGGCGGCAATCATCGTTGGTTACCACACCGACGAGATCGGGCGCGGTCATCCCGCCCGGCCGTTTGTCGACTGGCTCGAGAACGAGTCGCTGCCGATCGAGCGCGTTCACCTCGGTCCGCTGACCGGCGAAGAGATCGGCGGCCTGGCCCAGGCGTTGCTGGACGACCGCCCCACGCTCGCGCAGCTGGCAGCATTGAACGAGGGCTCGCGCGGCAATCCGTTGATCGCAGAGCAGCTCGTCGCCGCACAACAACACCTTGCCGGCTCGCGGCTGTCAGATCCGCTCGAGGAGATCGTCGCCGCCCGACTAAACGAGCTCGAGGACGCGCAGGTGGGAGTCCTCCGCGTGCTGGCGGCCGCGCGTCGACCGCTGACGGAGGATCAGCTGGGAGATCTGACGTTGCCCGGAGGGCATCTGCCACGCACTGCCTTGGCGCTGGCCGAGAGCAGCGGCCTCGTGGTCGCGACCGAGGGGAACCTGGTGTTGAGCGGGACGGGTGTCGAGATCACCCACGTCCTGCTCGCAGAAGCGATCGAAGCTTCACTCCTGCCTGCGGACCGGCACGCGCTGCACGCCGCGCTCGGGGATCTGCTGGCCGATGATCCGGCCGAAGCGGCCTGGCATCTGGTGCGCGGCGGCCGCGTCGCGGAGGCGCGCGCTGCGCACCTCGAAGCGGCGCGCATCTCCGAGTCGGTCGAACCGGGAGGTACGACCCTGCTGCACCTGCTTGCAGCACTCGATCTGAGCGATCCGTCCGTGGACGACGCGGACGTTGAAGTGCTCGCCGCGGCTGCCCGGGCCGCTGACGCGGCAGGATCGTTCCGGCGCGCGGCCACGCTGTGCACACAGGCCATCGAACGAGTCGCGGGCGGCCGCGTCGAGCGGCTGATGACCCCGCGGGCCGGTGTCGACGCGCGCGAGCGCGCGGCGACACTCTGCGAGCAGCTCGGAAGCTACCGCCGATCGAGTGGCGACTCCGATGGTGCACGAGAGGCTTTCGAGCAGGCGTTGGCCGTGGCCCCCGATGCGGCTCCGGCCCGGGCGGCTGCCCTGGCGGCACTCGCCCAGCAGCTGATGCTGGCCGGCGAGTTCGAGGCAAGCACGACGCGTGCCGAGCAGGCGCGCCGCGCTGCGCGCGGCGCGGGCGAAGCCGGTCTCGGTCATTTCGCGCATGCGCTGGACACCGCGGCAGTCGACGCCGGCTTTCTTGGCCGGATCGATGCTGGTCTCGAGCTGCTCGAGGAAGCGCTCGTCGCGGCGCGCGAGTCGGGCGATCTCGACGAGGTCATGCGCTGCTACGCGAACAAGACCACGCTGCTCGACCTGGACCTGCGCCGCGAGCAGGCACTGGCGGCGGTGCAGGAAGGCAGAGCCGAAGCGACGCGCAACGGCCTGGGGCTGACATATGGTGCCGCGTTCCTGGGCGGCAACGCGGCCGATATCCTCTTTCAGCTCGGTCGCTGGCCAGAGGCCGAAGCCCAGTGTCGGTCGGCGATGGAGTTCCCGCCGGCCGGCTTTGCCTGGTTCAGCCCGATCCTCTACCTGGGCCTCGTCCTCGTCGAATCGCGCGCCGACGACGAGGCGTCGCAGATCGTCGGGCGGACCTTGCTGCAGCTCGAGACGGTGCCGGCGGGCCAGTGGTCGGCACTCGTTCTGCGCACGGCCGTGAGCCTGGCCCTGTGGCGCGGCGACCTCAACGACGCTCAGACCGCGGCAGAGCAGGGCTGGAATCGAGTGCTCGAGACCGACGATCCGGCCCAGATAGTCGTTGCGGCCGCGACGGTGCTGGAGGCCTGTGCCGCCGCAGCCGATGCGGGTCGGCTGAAGCGTGAGTGGTCGCTCGTCGCGCGAGCGACGACGCTGGCCAACGACGTGCTGCCGATCGCCGAGCAGAGCCTGACGCGCCACCCGCTGCCGGAGTCAATCGGCGCGCGACGCGAGGCGGAGCTGTACCTGGCCACAGCCCGAGCGCATCACGAGCGAGTCCGCGGCCACACCAAGCCAGAGACGTACGCCGCCCTCGCCGAGGCCTGGGCCAAGGTTCCGGTTCCGTACCACGTGGCCAAGGCGCGCTGGTGGCAAGCGCAGGCAGCGCTGCCAACGCGCGCGCGTCGCGCCGAGGCACGACGCGCGCTAACCGAGGCGTGGCGCATCTCCGGCAAGCTGCCGGCAGCGCCGCTCCGTGACGCGCTGCGCGACCTTGCCGCCCGCGGCCGGATCACGCTGCCCGCGGACGATGTGGTGGCAATCCCGATCCAGCCGACGCGCGACCTGGTCGCCGTGGGACCGGGTCGCGCGACTGCGGACAGGAGCAACGGGGCGGCAGGCTCCGGCTTGGCGACGAGCCTGGCCGATCGTTTCGTCGCAGATCAGCCGCCAACGGTCGCGCGCTTCGGTCTCAGCCCACGCGAGTACGGAGTGCTCCTCGTCCTCGCCGAGGGACGTACGAACCGGGAGATTGCCGATCGGCTCTTCATCAGCGAGCGAACCGTCGCTGTCCACGTGCGGCGCATTCTGGCCAAGCTCGGCGTCAGCGGCCGTGTCGAAGCGGCGGGCGTCGCAATCCGGCTGGGACTCGTCCCCGAAGACCCGAGGCTCGCTGCTCGATCCTGACGCTATTTCGCGCGATATCGGACAATCGACCCATGCACATCCCTACGGTCATGCGCCGTCTTTTGCTGCCCAGCGCCGCGCTGTTGTTGATCGCCGCCTGCGGCGGCAGCGAGACCGCCGGCTGGACATATGCCCCGCTCGGTCCGAGTCCCAACGCTTCCGCCGCAGCATCCGAGGCCCCCAGCACCGCCCCCGGTTCAGGCGGGCCCGGTACGACGGTGAGCATCGAGACCACACAGGACAACCCGCTCGACTACAACCCGAAGGAGATCACCGTCCCTGCCGGTGCAACGGTGACTGTCAACTACATGAACAACAGCAACCTGCCGCACAACATTCATTTCTTCGACGGCACCGATAGCACCGCGCCGTCGCTGGGAGCCAGCACGGTGGGGACTGGGCCCAACGACGCGCAGACAGTTACGTTCACCGCGCCAACACAGCCGGGAGACTATTTCTTCTGGTGCGACGTCCATCAGGCCGCGATGACGGGCACACTGCACGTCCAGTAGACGTAGCAGCCGGAAGCCCCGGACCGTCTCAAGCGGTAGACTTCCGCCGCTGTCCCGCCGTCGTGCCCAAGGAATGCGGGGAACCAATAGTTCCGTAAGCCGGCCTTCTGCTGGCCGCCAACCATCACTCCCCAGGGGCTGACGACTCACATGTCCAATCCATCGCCGACGCTCGCCGCAATACTCTCGTTCATCTTCCCGGGGCTCGGGCAGATCTACGCGGGCGAGACGCGCAAGGGCCTGATCTGGGCCTTGCCGATGCTGGTCATCATCGTCCTCAGCGCCTGGCTTGTGGTCGCTGGCAACATGATCGCCTTCGTCACGAGCGCCCAGAACCAGATGGCGCTGCTGATCTTCAACATCGCCTTCTTCTTCTACCACGTGGCCGCGATGATCGACGCCTACGATGTCGCTCGCCGCGAGCGGACCCTGTCCTACAGCCGTGCCCGTGGCGCACCGATCGCGCTCGCGATCCTGGTCGCCGTGGCGATCATGATCCACGGCTTCCCGGAGGTGTACGGCTTCGACGCCCACAACACGTACGTGTCCATCTTCTCCGGCAATCATGGCGATGTCCTGCAGAGCTTCGCGCCGCAGACTCCGAACCCGAGCTACGTCGCACCAACTGACCAGCCGTCGCCGTCGCCCGACGCGTCCTCGACGCCCGAGCCGTCGACCTCACCGATCGGCACTCCCTCGGGCTCTTCGACGCCCATTCCGACGAGAACGCCGCCGCCGCCCGTCGATCTTTCGACTTGGCCGGCATGGGCGCAGGACGGTCGGCTCAACCTGTTGCTCGTCGGTGGCGACTCACGCTCCGACACCGGTCTCGATGCCAAGAGCCTGCGCACGGACTCGATGATCCTGCTCTCGGTCGACATCCAGAGCGGCAAGGCCGCCCTGTTCAGCTTCCCGCGCAACCTGTGCACGGCAACGGATGGGTCGTGCGGCGACGGGACACGGTATCCGGCCTGGCTGCAGCTCAAGCTGCCCGGCGAGGACACGTCGTCTCCGGCCGGTCAGGCTGCGTTCCCGAATGGCAACTTCACCGCTTCGTCGAGCATCTGCCAGGGGATGAACTCGGACGGGTTGCTCACCTCGCTGTGGCATGTGGCGGCCTGGTGCTCGTCGGTCTTCGCCGGCTCGGACGGTGTCAGTGGCTCCGAGTGTCAGCAACAGTTCGATTGCGAGCGGGCGTGGCGCGCCCTCGTCGGAACACTCCAGAATTTCACTGGACAGCAGATCGACGGCGTCGTCTCGGTCAACCTGAATGGCTTCGTCGACCTCGTCTCGAACCTGCCGGCGCAATGCCCGACGAAGGACCAGAGGGTGGCGATGCCGAACACGCCGGACTGCTATGGCGGCCTGTGGCTGTACACGAGCCCCCTCCAGGACGACGCCTACTACAACTCGCAACAGCAGCAGATCCCGGTCAACTTCACGCAGGGATGCTTCTACGTCGACGCCGAGTACTCGCTCGCCTACGCCCGCTCTCGTCACCAGGACTCGGACTATCAGCGCGAGCGCCGCCAGCAGTACGTCCTCCAGCAGGTTCGCCGCCAGCTCGATCCACTTGCGCTGCTGCCGAACATTCCGTCGCTGCTCCAGATCGCGCAGGCGAACCTGTTCACGACGCTGAGCGACACGGACGTCCAGTATCTGGCCCAGGTCGCGAACCGGGTCGATGCCGACCGGCTGTACCAGGAGGACTTCGCGCCGGCGCACGTCTCGCAGCTCGGGAGCATGCAGGGCATCGCGGACTTCGTGGCCAACATCTTCAGCCAACCGGAACCGGCGCCTCAGCCGCAGCAGCAGAACAACCCCTGCCCGCCCAAGTCGTAGCCAGGGGTCGCGGCGCCGCCGCCGCAGAGCCGTATCCTGAGCGCGACCAATGACCAATCCCTCGCCGGTGCTAGCCGCCTTCCTCTCGTTCCTCTTTCCGGGCCTCGGTCAGATCTACGCCGGAGCCCCACGGCGCGGCGTCATCTGGGCGATCCCGATGCTCGGCGTGGTCATCGCCGCGCTGGTCATCGTCGCCGGTGGATCGAGCTCGATCTCGAACTTCCTGACCGCTGATCGGGCCTTTCAGCTTGTCATTTTCGACATCGTCTTCTTCGTTTACCACGTGGCAGCCATGCTCGACGCGTTCGTTGTCGCGCGGCGCGCCAACCCGGCCAGCGAGACGGGCAGCGCCGCGCGCGCCGGCATCATCGCCGTGGCCGTCCTCGTCGCCCTGGCGATCGTGATCCACGGGCTGCCCGGCGCGTACGGCTGGTCGTACTACCTCTTCGCGTCGAGCTACAAGGGCGACTCGGCCGACGTGATCCCTCAAGCTTCGTTCGCCGCCCAGACGCAGCAGCCCGTGCCGTCCGTGGCGGTAACGCCGCTGCCATCGGCCGCGCAACCGTCAGCGACGCCGACCCGGTTGGAGCCGGACGCAACGACCAGCCCGGCAGCGACGGGCGACGCGTCCGCGAGTCCGGGGGACTCGATCGCGCCCGACGCCTCCGAACCGCCCAAGTCGTGCCCGCCGGCACCCGATCTGTCGGCCTGGCCGGCCGGTGCCGACGGCCGCGTGAACATCCTTCTCGTCGGCTCCGATTCGCGCTCTGACGACGGCGTCAGCGCGGCCAGCCTGCGCACCGATTCTGTCCTCCTGCTCAGCGTCGATGTCGCCGACTGCAAAGCCGCCCTGTTCAGCTTTCCGCGCAACCTCACCGAGGTCAGCGATCCGCTGCTGTCGCGCTATCCGACCTGGCTGACCATCCCGCAGGAGAACGGCGAGTCCTACAACGGCTACCTATTCGGGCTGTGGCGCAAGGCGGCCGCGAGCCCGCAGCAGTACCCGGGTTCGGATGGGATTGGCAGCGAGTGCCAGCAGCAGTTCGATTGTGAGCGTGGCTGGCGCGCGCTGACCTACGCGATCCAGCAGATGTCCGGCGTCAACGTCGATGGCGTGATCGCCGTCAACCTCAAGGGCTTCGTCGACATCGTCGCGAACCTGCCCGGCGGTGGCGTCTGGCTGGACATCCCTCAGCGTCTCCAGGACGACGCGTACTACAACTCGCAACAACAGCTCTATCCGGTCGACTTCAAACCCGGCTGCCAGTTCCTGGACCCCGAGGACACGCTCGCCTACGCCCGCTCGCGCCATCAGGATTTCGACTACCAGCGCGAGCGCCGCCAACAGTTCGTGCTCCAGTCGATCCGCAAGCAGCTCGACCCGGTCGGGCTCCTGCCGCACATTCCGGGCCTCCTCCAGGCAGCCCAGGCGAACCTGTTCATGACCTTCTCGAGCGACGACTTCCCGTACCTCGCCCAGGTCGCGTCGCGAGTGGATGCCGATCGGCTCTACCAGTACGACTTTGCACCGGCCCACCTGGTGCCGCTCGGGAGCATGGCCGGGATGCAGGCCAAGGTTCAGAACATCTTCAGCGAGCCGGAGCCGGCGCCCGGCCCCAAGCAGAACAGCAACTGCCCGTCGACCTAGGCGAGCGGCTGTCCTAGGCCAGCAGCCCGCGCAGGCGCAGATTGGCCTCCACATCGGCGAGGGTCGTCACAACATCGGCGCCGGCATCGACCAGCTCCGATCCACTCGCTGCCCCATACGCAACGGCCACCGCGACCATTCCGGCCGCCGCGGACGCTCGCATGTCCCAGGTTGAGTCGCCGACGTACCAGCACGCGCCTGGAGGAGTCTCCAGGCGTTCGGCTGCGAGCAGGAGCAGGTCTGGCGCCGGCTTGGCGTGTTCGACGTGACTTCCGTCGACGAGCAGCGGCGGCCGCGGTAGCCGAAGAGCGCCGATCGAGACCTTCGTCTGCTCGGCACGACTCGAGGTCGCGACGGCCCACTTCAGCGCCGACTCTTCGAGAGCGATAAGCAACGGCCGGGCGCCGACCGTCGCCCGCGGGCTGATGTTGATCTCGTCGTAGATCTCGCCCGATCGCTTGTCCACCCTCTCCTGGTCTGCGTCCGACAGCCGACGACCGGCGTCGTCCGCGATTTCTCGTGCTAGCTTCTTGCCGTCGGCGCCGATCAGGCCGGCGACCTGTTCTCTGTCGGCCGCGATGCTCTCCTCGTCAAATGTGCGCAGCCACGCGTCAATGCGCGTTTCGACCGTGTCGACGAGCGTGCCGTCGAGATCGAAGATCAGCGCTGCGGGACGCGGCAGGGCATCCAAGCCGCTCATGCGGTCTTCGTCTCCAGCTGGACGGCCAGCTCCGCGGTGGTGGTCACCGGGGCACGGCAGGCGAAGTTGCGGCAGACGTAGGCCGTGGCCCGTCCTTCGCGCCGCGGACGATCCTGGAGCACGGGCACGGCCGTGTCTTCCGATGCGCCGGCTGCAACGACCGCGAAGGGTCGAAAGGCGCAGCGCACGACGCCGAGCAAGTCGCTCGTGTCGGCCGCCGTGGGGTCGCCGCTGAGCGCGATCTCGACCGGATCGCCGAGCGCGAAAGAGATCGCGTCGAGCCACTGCCCAAACCCGGTCGGGTAGCGCCCGGCGAGGGGCAGGACGGTCGAGATCGCGCGGAGTGCCGCGTCCGCGTAGCGCCCATCCCCGGTGAACGCGGCGAGCTCGAGCAGCACCGTCGCGGTCATCGCGCCGCCCGACGGCACGGCGTTGTCCTGAAGGCCTTTGGGTCGGGCGATCAGCGCTTCGTGATCGTCGGCGGTGTCGAAGAAGCCTCCCGCGGGGTCCGCGAAGTGGTCGATGATCGTCTCGGCCAGGTCACGAGCCGCGACGAAGTGGCGCTCGTTGAACGTCGCCTGGTACAGCGCCAGAAGCCCCTCCGCCAGGTTGGCGTAGTCCTCGAGCACGCCCGCGTGGAGAGCACGTCCATCCTTCCACGACCGCTGCAGGCGTCCGTCGCTGTCGCGCACGCGCTCTAGCAGCAGGTCGGCCGCGGTGGCGGCCAGCTCGGCCCAGCGCGGCTCGTCGAACGCCGCGGCCGCATCCGCCAGCGCCGCGATCATCAGCCCGTTCCAGGCCGTCAGGACCTTGTCGTCGCGCGCCGGTTGCGTACGACGGTGTCTGGCCTCGAGCAGCTTCCGGCGCGCTCGGGCGAGCGTGTCGTTGTCGGCACTGCCGATCGGGCGGGCAAGGATGGCGCGGCCCTCCCAGTTGCCCTCGGCCGTGACCCCGTACGCGGCATTGAACAAAGCCGCGTCCGGGCCTAGCAGACGATCGATCTCTGCCCGCGTCCAGACGTAGGTCGCGCCCTCGTCGCCGTCGGTGTCCGCGTCGAGGCTCGCGGCGAAGCCACCGTCCGGCGTGCGCAGCTCGCGCGCCACGAACTCCAGGGTCTGCTCCGCCACATCTCGGTAGCGTGGCTCGCGCGTCAGCTGCCAGGCATGGACATAGACGCGCGCGAGCTGCGCGTTGTCGTAGAGCATCTTCTCGAAATGCGGCACGAGCCAGACCGCGTCCGTCGCGTAACGCGCGAAGCCGCCTCCCAGATGGTCGTAGATGCCGCCTGCGGCCATTGCGTCGAGCGTCCGCCGCGCCATCGCCAATGGACGTTCGTCACCGGTCCTGATGTGCAGTCGCAGGAGCAGCTCGATCGTCATCGGCTGCGGGAACTTGGGCGCCCCGCCCCAGCCGCCGTTGCGCGCATCGAAACCGCGCTCCAGGCCTGCCAGCGCAGCATCAAGGATCCAGTCACCGAGAGCCGCTGACCCGCTGTCGGAAGGCGCCGATAGCTCGCCTGCGATCGTCCTCGCCACGGCCGTTCCGGAACGCTCGACTTCCGCGCGTCGCTCGCGCCAGGCCTGGCTCACGCCCTCGAGCACCTGGCTGAATGAAGGCAGGCCGTGCCGGGGCAAGTCGGGGAAGTACGTGCCGCCGTAGAACGGTTTGCCCTCGGGGGTCAGGAACATGCTCATCGGCCAGCCGCCGCTGCCGGTCATGTGCTGGACGGCGTCCATGTAGATCGCATCTAGGTCGGGGCGCTCCTCGCGATCCACCTTGATCGCCACGAACCCTTCGTTCAGCAGCCGCGCCGTGTCCTCATTTTCGAACGATTCGCGCTCCATGACGTGGCACCAGTGGCACGCCGCGTAGCCGATCGACAGGAAGATGGGCTTGTCCTCGTCGCGGGCCTGCGCCAGCGCCTCGGGCCCCCATGGGTACCAGTCGACCGGGTTGTGCGCGTGCTGGAGCAGGTAGGGGCTCGTCTCTTGCGCAAGGCGGTTCTTATGGCGGTCCATGCGCAGCGATCGTACAGTCGGCACCTTGACACCACCACTCAATGGTGGTGATAGTGCGGCCGTGGACAACGACGCCCAGATCTCGCAGCTGACGCACCTGGGGTTGACTAGCTACGAGGCCAAGGCGTACCTCACGCTCATCCTTCGTGACTCATTCAGCGCCGCGCAGGTCGCCCGTCAGTCGGGCCTGCCCCGCCAGCGCATCTACGACGTGCTCGGTTCGCTCGTCCAGAAGGGTCTGGCGGTTGCCCGGCCCGGCCGAGTCGTCAAGTACGCCGCGACGCCGCCTGAACGAGCGATCGAGCTCCTGCTGGCGGCTCACCGGGACCAGCTGTCACGCATGGAGCGCGACGCCGCGCTGATGGTCAGCGACCTGAAGCCCGCATTCGAGGCCGGCCAGAAGCACACGGACCCACTCGAATACATCGAAGTCCTGCGCGACAAGCGTGCCATCAACGAGCGCTTCGCGGAGCTGCAGGCACAGGTCAAGAGCGAGATCCTGGTCTTCACCAAACCGCCCTATGCGACCCCGCCCCAGGAGAATGTCGAGGGGCTGGAGGTCATTCGCAGCCACGAGGCACGCTCCCTGTACGAGTTCTCCGTGTTCGACGATCCGGAGGTGGCGCGCGGCGTGCAGCGCTTCGTCGAGAGCGGCGAAGACGCGCGCTTTGTGCCATCGCTGCCGCTCAAGCTGGTGATCATCGACGAGACGATCGTCATGTTCGGCATGGAGGATCCTGTCGCTGGATCGTCCGAGCTCACGATCGTCGTCGTCGAGCACCATTCGCTGGCCAGGGTCCTCAAGACCGCCTATGAGGCAATCTGGGCGACGGGTCTGACGTTCGACCAAGCATACGACCTGTTGATCACGAATACGGAGGCCGCGGCTTCGACGGCCTAGCCTGCGGCGCGGGCCTCGGATAACGCGCGCTCGTGTGCCGAAATCGGGCGCAGGTCGAGAAGCAGCATGACGAAGTAGTACGGCAGCCAGTACGGCGACGCCAGCAGCGAGGCCAGTCCCAGGCGGCCTCGCCGATAGGCAATGACAGCCGCGACCCAGGCTGCGGGCAACCAGGCCAGCCCAATCAGGCGCGATGGAGCCATGTTCGTCGGGTTGGCTATGTCTGTGCCGGATGTAAAGAGCACGTTGAGCCACTCCGGCAGCCAGCCGGTGGCGAAGGTCAAAGCCACGATGCCGATGCTCGCTACGAGCATCGAGCGCCGGTCCTCGGGGCGCGACAGGAACAGGTAGATCAGCAGCGGCACGTATAACGGCCGCGGCACCAGCAACGCGAACACGGTGAACGCGACGACGAACAAGCGCCCTCGTGAAAGCGCCAGATAGGCGAGGACGAAGCCGAAGACGACGACGTTGCCCATGCCCACGTCTACCCAGAAGGCGAAGCAGACGAGCGCAATTAGCGCCAGCCTGCGCGGCAGCGCAGCCAAAGCGGCGACGTGCAGCAGCTGCCACACCAGCAGACCCATGGCGGTGAACGGCACCAGGAGCCACGCCGCGAGCGGTGACCAACGGAACGCGAATTCATCGAAGCCGTAGGGATCAAGCCCGTGACTGATTCGTGCGGCGGCGTCGACGAGGCCCTGCCAGTCGGGCGGGGATGGCGCGAACAGAAGGCCACGCCACGCAACGGCGAGCAGCACGAAGTTGGCCGCGATCAGGAGGCCGACGAACGACGTCCTGGACACGTACTCGACTCGTGGACTCGTGAAGACGTCGCGCAGCGAGCGACGCAGCTCGGCGGTTCTGACCTCCATCGTGCCCAGGCTCATGCGCGCAGCACACCATGGCTGCGCGCGAGCGGCCATAACCCGATCGTCCCGCGCCGGATCGTGCGCCTGCCTACCAACTCCTGGCTACGCTTAGTAAGTGCCACCGACCGCGGGCCTGATCCTTGGTGCAGGACTGGCCGTCCGATTTGGCGGGCGCAAGCTGCTGGCACCAATTGACGGCCGGCCGATGCTCCAGCACGTCCTCGATCTCGCCGCGGACGCGGGGCTACTGCCCGTCGTTGTTGTCCTTGGTGCCGACGCTGACGAGATCGAGTCGGCATGCGCGTGGCATTCGGAGCTCCGTGTGCGCAACACTGCGCCAGAGCTGGGCGTTGCTGGTTCGGTTCGCCTGGGGTTGGAGGCTTTGTCCAGGTTCGCCGATACAGAGCGTGCGGTCGTGCTACTGGGCGATCAGCCGTTCCTGACGCTCGAACAGCTCAATTTTGTGCTCGCCGCGACGGGTCAGATCATCGTCCCGCGCTTTGCGGGCGGGCCAGGCAATCCCGTCGTCCTCGACCGGTCCGTATGGGGGATGGCCTTATCGCTGAACGGAGATCGCGGCTTCGCGCAGGTCTTCAGCGCTCATCGCAATCTCGTGACCTACGTCAACGTCCCGGGCATCAACCCGGATGTCAACACACGCGCCGATCTACCGGACCACTAGATCCTCTGCGGATTGCCAGCGATGGCGAGTCCGGCCGCAACTTGCGCAGCGGCGAGCAGCGGCGGTCAACTCAATCCCTGCGCAGGACGAGCCCGATGCGGCCGTAGGGCGGACGCGGATCGCAGTAGACCTTCACCCGATCGTCCGCCTCTGATGACACGGACACGTCCCAGAGCCGGTTCTGGGCCTCGAACGAGACCTCGGCCAGGTGCGGCCAGCGCTCGAGCATGGCATTGCCGATCTCGTTGACGAGATGCTGGATCGACAGCGACACGAAGCGATGGAAGACGACCGCGACCAGGTCGGCGACCTGTTCGCCGCAGACGTATCGGGTGTGATCGGACGCAAGCGCCGAGTCGGGCGTGTCGTACTTCCAGCCGACGTCGAGATGGACGTACAGCGGACGGTCCTTGCGCTCAGGCAGCGTCGTGTACGCGTCACGCGCGAAATCGGCAAAGGCGGAGCCGGTGACCTTCATCAACTGCAGGCCCACCCGTCCAGCGCTCAAGCCGGTGACCGCAATGTCACCGGCTTCGGTCCGCCCGAGCTCCACGGCCGCGGTCGATCGGTCGCCGTGGCGCCGCTCGAAGAGAACGTTGCTCGTTTCCCAGCCGTCGCCGTCGGCCGCCGGTACGAGGGCCGCCTCGAAGGGGATCTCAACTCCACTGACGCGCAGCCGCTCCATGTGCGGATACGTCTCCAGGAACCGGCGGCCGATGAACGCCAGCCACTCCTCAAGGGTCGCGCCACCGAACACGAGCGATTCGCGATGAATGAAGTTCTTCATCGTGTCCGTGGCGACGACCAGGCGGTTATCGCCTTCCGTATACGCAGCCATGAACGCCGTGCCCAGGACCTGGACCTCGATCTTCGCCGCGAGCAGCGTGTTCGACCTGCCGCCGAACGCAGACTCAGGTATGCGCGTGACGCCGCTCAGCGGCGCGCCGTATGTGCGGTAAGTCGCAACGTCGGCCTTGCCGTAATAGATCTCCGCCTTCACTGACCCTCCTCGCCGATCGGCGACTGCCGACGGTCACCATCGACCCACAACACGCGATAGTCGATCTGTGGCTTGTGCAGGTTGGCTCGTTCGCTGCGACCCGCGATGCGATAACCCCACGATTGCACCAGGACCTCGGTCGGGCGCTCGTCGAGTTGTTCGTTGAAAACACCGATGATCACTCGGTCCGCCTGGGCGAGCACATTCTCGACCAGCTGCCGCCGACGGAGCGGCGGGACGTAGTCGAGGTTGGTCCGCGCATAGTCGAAGCGGCGTCCCGACTGCCAGGTGAGGGCGTTACCAACATCCAAGTGGTCCGCGGGGCCCGGCAATCGCTGCCGCGCGCGAGCGATGAGCTCGGGCGAGATATCCAGTCCGAAGAGCTCGAGTCGTTGCCCCGTCCAGCGCGGCAGGCACTCTCCCGGGCTTGTCGATGGCGTGTGCGATGTGGCTGCGCGAGTAGTCCCAGTCCGCGGCCGTCCCAGATTTGCCCGAGCCCGCCCACGGCGTGTCAGCGCGCAGGTATGGCTCGGTCACAAGCTCGGACATCGCATCGAACCACTCCTGCTCGTCGATCTCGCCGCGAACGAGCCGCTCGTCGATGTCTGCGACCTCGCGCCATGCCCGTTCCTTGAGCGCGGCGTAGGGATCGTCGGTCGTCGTCATGCGTCGGTCGCCCGCGAGCGCGCGATGGCAACGACATCGCGCAGGGCACGCACCGTTTCGCTCGTGCGGTCCGCGTCCATGTGGCTGGCAATCTCATCGGCAATCTCCGCGCGAGATCGGCCGTTGACTAACATGACGAAACGAAATCCGAAGCGTTGTTCGTAGTCGTCGTTGAGCCGGTCGAGCCGCTCCTGGAGCTCAGCCGTGCCGGCGTCCGTGTCGTAACCCTGCTCGCGATAGGAATGTGCGCTGACGCTCGTCGCGTCCGCGCCGATCCGCGGGTGAGCGTCAATCAGCTCGATCTGCTCGTCCTCGGGCATCGCCAGCGCAGTCCACACCGCCTGGTCGAACAGGTCGTCCCATGAGCCCGCGTCGATTGCCACCAGGCGGTCGACGAAGCGTGGAGCGCCCTCGAACAGAATCGTCAGAATCGAGCGCTCGGCACGCATCCGTCGCTGCTCAGCTGCCGCGATAGCTGGCGATCGAGTAGGGCGCGATGAGCAGCGGCACGTGATAGCTGCGCGTCGGATCGACGACCTTGAAGGCGAGCGCGACCGTGCCGAAAAACGCCCCGGAAAGGCGAAACTCGATGCGATAGTCGCCGCGCTCGAGGTCGTCGCCGAGCAGCCGCACGACGCGGCCGTCGTCATCGGTCAGCTGGCGCCCGACCTCTCTGTCTCCGCCGGGCGCAATGCGGTACAGAACGACCTCGATCCCCTGAGCGGGCGCGCCGCGCTCCGTGTCGAGAACGTGGGTCGAGACGGTCGGTTTCTCGTCCATCAGCCTCCTGCACAATGCGCCGGGCTTGCACGCCTCGCTACGCTGCGCGCCATGACAGACCTGTCGATCCGCGTGGGCGACCTCAACTTTACCGCCCGGTGGGAGCCAGATGCGTCAGAGACGTGCGCGGCGATGCGCGACCTCCTGCCGCTACGTTCCAGGCTCATCCACTGCCGCTGGAGCGGCGAGGGCTGCTGGATCCCGTTCGGCGACGAAAAGCTGTCGGTCGGCTACGAGAACCACACTTCGCATCCCGCCCCAGGCGAGATCATTGTTTACACCGGTGACCTATCCGAAGGCGAGATCCTCATCGCCTATGGCGCAGTCACCTTTTCGTCGAAGCTCGGCCAGCTGGCCGGCAACCACTTCGCGACGATCGTGTCGGCGAGCGGCGATGACAACCGCGACTCGATCCGCGAGATGCTGCTCGAGATGGGCCGCCGCGCACTGTGGGACGGTGCCCAGGAGATCGTCATCGAGGAGATCGGCTGAGGCCTTATCCAATTGGCTGAAATTTGACGACGATCCGACCGCTCACGCGAGCCGACCGAGGTCGGCTCGCGACTTTCCTGACCGCAAGCTGGGGCTCGACCCGAATGGCGACGCGTGGGCGACTCGTTGACGTAAGCGCCGCTCCCGGATTCGTGGCCGAGGAAGACGGGGTGTGGCTCGGCCATGTGGGCTACGAGGTCGAAGGCCCGCAGATGGAGATCGTCAGCGTCGGGTCGCTGAGACGCGGCAAGGGCATCGCAAGTGCGCTGATTGCGCGCTGTGTCCAGGTGGCGATCGAGGGCGACTGTCGGCGCCTGTGGCTGATCACGACCAACGACAATCTCGACGCCGTGCGCTTCTATCAGCGGCGCGGCTTCGTGCTGGTCGCCGTCCATCGCGACGCGGTGACCGACGCGCGGCAGACGCTCAAGCCCGAGATCGGCGAGACCGGAGAGCATGGCATCCCAATCCGCGACGAGATCGAGCTCGAGCTGCCTCACGCGATCTGGAACGACTTCGTGGAGCGCTGCTCGTGGCGCGACTGATCGTTCGTGGCGGCATGGTCGTGACGGCCCAGGGGCGTGCAACGGCGGACGTGGCGATCGAGGATGGAAGAATCACGGCCGTTGGACCGGCGCTGCCGAACGATGCCGATGCGCGCGAGATCGACGCCGCCGGCCTGCTCGTGCTGCCGGGCGTCATCGACGTTCACACGCACACTCGAGTCGCGACCGACTCCCAGCCCGATCGCTTCTTCCAGGACTCTGTCGCCGCGGCCTACGGCGGCACGACGACCTTTCTTGCGTTCAACAATCCGGGCACGGGCTCCGAGCAGACCGGTTCACTGCCCACGGATATCGCTGCCTGGCGCCGACAAACCGACTCTGATGCCGCGGTCGACTACGGGCTCAGCCTCGTCCTCCAGCCGGTCCACCGCGACCTCGAGCGAGAGATCCCGGCCGCGATCGACGCCGGAGTGCCGACCTTCAAGGCGTTCATGGTCTACGACTTCGCTCTGCCTGCGCCGGCAATGGACGCTGCGCTGCGCGCCACGGCCGATCACAAAGGATTGCTGGAGGTACACGGCGAGGACAAAGCCGCGCTCGAGGCCAACACCGCCATGCTCCTGGCCGACGGCAAGACCGCGCCGCGCTTTCACGCTGAGTCACGGCCGCCGTACGTAGAGGCGGCCGGGGCGAGGCGGGCGATCGAGATGGCGCGTGCTGCCGGCGCCGCTGTCTATTTCGTCCACGTTTCGTCTCGGGCCGCTCTGGACGAGATCGGCCGCGCGCGCGCCGCCGGCGAGTCCGTCTTCGCCGAGACGTGCCCGCACTTCCTCGCACTCGACGACTCGCGCTACGACTCAGCGGACGCCGAGTGCGCCAAATACGTCATCTCACCGCCCTTGCGGGCGCCTGAGGACTGCGGCGCGCTGTGGGACGCGCTCCGCGATGGCGGCCTCGATCTCGTGGCCACGGATCATGTCCCTGACCGCCTGGCCGTCGAAAAGCGGCTGACCGGCCGGGCCTTTCCCGAAATCGGCAACGGGGCGCCGGGCATCGAGACATTGCTGGCGATCGTGTACAGCGAAGGCGTTCAGCGCGGGCGTGTCAGCGTTGAGCGAATGGTCGACGTGCTGTCGACCGCGCCCGCGCGCCTATTCGGGCTGAACTCGAAAGGCTCGATCGAGCCGGGCAAGGACGCGGATCTCGTCCTGTTCGACCCGCAGGAGCGGCGCACGATCACGCAAACGGAGCTGCATCACACGAGCGACTACACGCCATACGAGGGCCTTGCCGCGGCGGGAATCGTGCGCAGCGTGCTCGTGCGCGGGGAGTACGTGATCCGCGACGGCCGTTTCGTCGGCCGTCGCGGCCACGGCCGTTTCCAGGAGCGCCAGCTGACCTGGCACTAGCAACGAAGGGCGAGCTCTCGAATTCGCCCTGAAGCGCTCAAGAGTCGGGCGACTCCTAGACCACTTGGACGCCTGGCCAGCGGCGTGCGACGTTCTTGCGGGCCAGGCGGCGCCGAGCCTCGGCCAGCGTGACGCGACTTGGATTGCGCCGCCAGATCCCGTCCAGGAGATCGTCGAGACCAAGCGGCGCGATGACATCCATGGATCCAGCATCGGTGAGTCGAACGGCCACCGAGGTTGCAAACTCTGGCCACGTCGCTACGGCCTCCTCGATCGAGGCGAGCGGAGCCACGGCTAGCCCGAAATAGCCCTCGAACCATTCGTGCACGCGCGCCTGGTTGGTGACTTCCCAGATAGGGCCAGGAAGAAGCGTTTCCAGGCGCCCCTGGAGACCGCCCTCGCCACCGCCGGTGGCATCCGCGGCGTCGAAGTACACGACATCGATGTCCTTGACGTTGGTTGCGGCGAAGCCGGCGCCGTATTGCGCGTCCCACACGACGTCACGGATGACACCCGCCCCAATCCATGCCTGCGGTGGGGCCGCCGCGCGCACTGCCTCAAGAACCGTTTGAAGCCAAACGTTTGACTCGAGCAGCGCCACCAGCTCCGCGGCTCTCGGAACTGTCGCATAGCCGGTCGTCAGGACAGTTCCTCATAAGCAGGCAGGGTCAGGAACTCGAGGAAGTCGTCGGACAGGGCGACTCTCTCGAAGAGGGCCGCAGCCTGCGCGTCGTGAGAGCGCCATGGCTCGATGGCGGCCAGGACCTCCTCGCGCGAGAACCTGCCGGTCCTGACCCACTGCCACACCTGCGAGCGTGAGATCTCGGCGGTGGCCGCGTCCTCCATAAGGTTGTCGAGCGCAGCGGCCCCGACGCCGTCCAGCCACGATGCGATGTAGCGAATGCCGACCGATACGTTGGTCGTCAAACCCGCATCAGTAATCACGCCGCCCGGCACTTCGAAGTTCGTCAAATCGGCCGCGGCAACGTGCACGTCTTCACGCTGCCTGTATTTCTGGTTGGGCTTGTCACCGAGCGCGCGGTCGAAGACATCAGCGACGACCGGCACGAGGTCCGGATGGGCGACCCACGTGCCGTCGAAGCCGTCGCCTGCCTCGCGCTCCTTGTCTTCGCGCACCTTGGCCAGCGCGTTCTCGTTGACCTCCGGCTCGCGTCGGTTGGGGATGAACGCGCTCATGCCGCCCATCGCGTGGGCTCCGCGCCGGTGGCAGGTCTTCACGAGCAGCTGCGTATACGCACGCATGAACGGCACCCCCATCGTCACCTGGGCTCGATCGGGCAGGACCGCGCGCGACGGATCGGACGAGAACGCCTTGATGATCGAGAAGATGTAGTCCCAGCGACCGGCGTTGAGGCCGGCGGCGTGATCGCGCAGCTCGTACAGGATCTCGTCCATCTCGAACGCGGCCCAGATCGTCTCGATCAGCACCGTCGCTCGGATTGAGCCGTGCGCGATACCGGCCTCTTCCTGCGCCCAGACGAATACGTCGTTCCACAGTCGCGCCTCTCGATGCGATTGCAGCTTGGGCAGGTAGAAGTAGGGCCCCGATTCACGGCGCAGCAGCTCGGTGCCGTTGTGAAACAGGTACAGCCCGAAGTCGAACAGCGACGCGGAAACCGGCGCGCCATCGACCTCGACATGTCGCTCGACGAGATGCCATCCGCGCGGTCTGACCAATAGCGTCGCGACCTGCTCGTTGAGCCGGTACGTCTTGCCCTCGGGCGATCGGAACTCAAGGACGCGTCGCACAGCGTCCTCGAGCGCCGCTTGGCCGCCTATGACATTCGTCCAAGTCGGCGACAGTGCGTCCTCGAAGTCGGCCATGAACACCTTCGCGCCACTGTTGAGTGCGTTGATGGTCATCTTGGCCTCGGCCGGTCCGGTGATCTCGACGCGGCGGTCGTTCAGGTCGGCGGGAGTGGCGGCAACGTGCCAGTCGGCATCGCGAACGTGGGATGTCTCAGCCAGGAAACCGAGCTGCTCGCCGCCTGCGAGCCGCGCGGCGCGATCGCGCCGCGCGGCGAGGATCTCCTGACGCCGCGGCTCGAACTCGCGCGCCAGCCGCGCAACGAAGTCGAGTGCATCCGACGTGAGCACGCGCTCCATGCCCGGCACGACCGGGCCACCCACATCCGCCCGCGAGGAGGAGCTCACTTCTGACTCATCCTGGGCATGTTCGCCATGTCTATCGGGTTGCCCGAGCCGTGCACGGCGATCAACGCGTCCAGCCGCCGGATCCTCGTCTCCTCGCGTTTTGCGGTCATGACCCACCACTTCGCCTGCCGGCGATAACCAGGTGGCTGCCGATTCCACGAAGCCCATGCCTCCGGACTGGCCTGGAAGCGCGCCTCAAGGTCCGCTGACAGGTCGAGTTCGGGGTTCTCAGCGGAGTAGACGCCAGTTCGATCGGCGCGTCGGGCCTCGTAAGCGGCAAGCCCAGAGGGCTGCACGCGGCCCGCTGCGATGAGCTCATCCATGCGCTTGACGTTGACGTTGCTCCAGACGCTTCCCTTGCGCCGCGGCGTGAACCGGATCGCGTGCGACCTGTCATCTATGCCACCAAGCTGGCCGTCGATCCAGCCGAAGCAGAGCGCCTCCTCGACGGCATCTGGATAGCTCAGCGCTGAGATCCCAGCCGCCTTCTTGTAGAAGCCGACCCATTGGAAGCTCTTCGAAGCATGGTTCTCGGCAAGCCAAGAGTGGAACTTTTCGCGCGAGTCGAAGATGAGGACGTCCTCTGGTTTCACTCGCTGGCGGCGCTGGCTATGCCGGTGGATCGACCGGACAGGTGCAGTCCACGGCCGTGACGACATAGTCGAAGCCCGTCTGGAGCTGCGCGTTATCCACCGATTGGGGTCCCCAGCTCAGGCGCTGAAGGGAGCCGTCTGCGTCTGAGATCCAGACGTCGGCCGCCCAATCGGCAGGGGCCAGGTTCATCGGCGCGACGATGCTTTGGACGGTGCTTTCAGCGAGACGATAGTGCTTCGTGGCGACACCACCGACCGTGTCCGAACCAACGAGCGCGAACACATAGTCATTGCTCTGCGCGGACTGGGCAAGGCCATCGAGGTAGTAGGGCTGGAACTGGGACAGGGCGGCCGTGTCGCTGGCCGTCGTCTGGGTGTATGAGCCGGTGCCCGCGTCGTACCACACGTCGTTGCCGATCTGGACGTAGCGCAAGTCACCCTGACCGCTGCGACTGAAGGTTGCGCTGACGGCCGTCTGGGGCTGACTGCGCTGCGTGCCAACGATCTGTTGCGAATAGTTCGGCGTTCCGGATTCGTACGTCGTAACCGTGAACTGGAATGAGTCGTTTGCCTTGAGCGTCGCGACGGCAGCCTGGATGCCGGCGGTGTCGAGCTGATCACCCTGTGCGCCGCCGGTCGGCGCCGCCGGTGAAGCAGCAGTGCCGCCGCACGCGAGCACGAGCAACGCTGCGACAGCCAGAGCGCTTCTTGTCATCGGAACTCTCATGTCACCAGCCACCTGCCTCCCTCAGCATGCGATGGAGAACTCGCGCCGTGACGACTCGACGATAGTCGGCCGTTGAACGGACGTCGTCTATAGGGTGGACCTCTCCGGCAATTATCGCGGTCGCATGGTCGGCGGTCGACTCGCGCGGCGCGGCGCCCTCGAGCACACGCTCGGTGTCGAAGACCCAAATCGGCGTTGGCGCGACCGACCCGACGGCCAGCCGGACATCGCGCCACACGCCGCCATCCTCGCGCCACGCGAGCGCCATGACGACCTTCGATATCGCCTGAGCCCTGCGCGTCCCGACCTTTCGGAAGCGCACCTGTCGCCCCGCCGGCAGTGGAATGCGAATTGCCGTCACCAGCTCGTCGGGGCTGCGCGCCGTGACGCGATACGAAGGCCAGAACTCGGCCGCGGGAACGGCGCGCTCACGGCCGGCGCTGCGCAGCACGATCTCAGCGTCCGTCGCCAGCAGCACCGGCAGGGTGTCGCCGGCCGGAGATGCGTTGACGACATTGCCGCCGATCGTGCCCCGGTTCTGGATCTGTGCCGCACCGATGGTCGCCGCGCACTCGGCGAGCGCCGGCAAATGTGTCGCGATCAATTCGGAGGCGCGTATCTCGCTATACGTCGCGAGCGCGCCAACGCGAAGGTGGCCGTCACCGAGCGAGATGCCGCGCAGCTCGTCGAGATGCCAGATATCCAGGACCCGCTCCGGGAGCGGTCCAAGCTCGCCTGTGATCTGCACCATCAGGTCCGTGCCGCCGGCCATCGGCCGCAGGCCGTTGCCAGCGGCCAGCAGGCCCAGGGCCTCCTCGAGCGACCGTGGCGAGAGAACCGGTGGCTCCGCAGGAGCGGGCATCAGCCGCGGCTCTCGGGCAGATCGCCTGGCACGGCGTTGGCGGCCAGCGCGATCGAGTCGAGGATCTTGGTATAGCCGGTGCAGCGGCACAGGTTGCCGGCGATTGCCTCCCGGATCTCGTCGTGGTCGGTGCCGCCGCCATCGTCGAGGTAGGCGCGCGCGGCCATGAGCATGCCCGGCGTGCAGATGCCGCATTGCGCGCCACCGGCCTCCAGGAACGCCTGCTGGAGCGCATCGAGCTGACCATGGGGAGCGAGGCCTTCGACGGTCAGCACGTCCGCCGCGTCGACCTGGCAGACGGGCACCAGGCACGAGTCGACGACGCGGCCGTCGACGATGACTGAGCACGCCCCGCACTCGCCTTCGCCGCAGCCCTCTTTGGTGCCGGTCAAACCCAGGTCCTCGCGCAGTGCGTCGAGCAGGCGACGCATGCCGGGCACCTCGAGCGTCACCGCTGCGCCGTTGACTGTCAGCTGGTAGGCCATCAGGAGTCGCTCTTGGAGCTTCGCCCGGAGACCGTCGAGATGCCCGGCGGTGGCGGCGCCTTGATGTCGTACAGCACGGCCAGGATGCGCTCTGGGGACGCGGGCAGGTCGTGCACCCATGCCCCGGTCGCATCGTGGATGGCGGCCACGACCGCCGCCGCCGGCACATCCATTGGCAGCTCGCCGACCCCCTTCGCACCGTGTGGCGCGCCCGAGAACGGTTCCTCGACCAGGATCGAGGTGATCCGTGGCGCGTCGAGCGAGGTCGGGATCAGGTACGTTGCCAGCCTGTCGTTGAGGTAGCGGCCGTCGGCAAGCTTGATCTCCTCGATCGTCGCGTAGCCGACGCCCTGCAGCGTGCCGCCTTCGACCTGGCCCTCTGCAAGCAGCGGATGAATCGCATGGCCGATGTCGTCGGCGGCGATCACGTCGCGCACGTCCACCTCGCCCGTGTCGAGATCGACCTCTACCTCGGCCGCGGCCGCGGCCCAGCCATAGGCCGGGTAGGCATCCCCGCGGTAGGTGGCGTCGTCAAAGGTGATGCCCGGATAGGGTTCGAAGCGTTGGTCGACGCGCAACCCGCCGTGCTCGCGAGCGTACTCGAGATACGACTCTGCAAACGTCTTGCCTGTTGATTTGACGACCGTGGAGCGAAGCTGTGCCGCGGCCTGGATCACGAGTCCACCAACGACCATCGCCGTTCTCGACGCGACAGTCGGGCCGCTGTCGGGCACGATAGAGGTGTCCTGCGGCGCCATCTCGATGATCTCGACCGGGACTCCCAGCTGCTCGGCGGCGAGCTGGGGGAAGATCGTCTTGGTGCCCTGGCCCATCTCGGTCGAACCGGTCAGGATGCGGATCTCGCCGCTGCTGGTCAGCTCGACGCTGGCGACGCTCGCCAGATGGACCTCACCGCTGCCGGTGAACCCGGCTCCGTGCCACGCCAGCGCGAGACCGATGCCCCTGGCCCGGCGCTCGCGTGTCGAGGTGAGCACGGCCGATCTTTCGCCGCCGCCCTTGCGCGATCGCTGCATTGCCGTCAAGGCTCGGACGCGTTCGAACTCGGAAGCTTCGGCGGCCCGCTCGAGGACCTCCTCGCCGGCCACGCTCTCCTTGAGCACCTGTCCGCTCGGCGTTTCGTCGCCGATGCGATAGACCCACCTTCGGCGCAGCTCCAGCGGCGAGGACCCCAGGGCTTCCGCGATGCGGTTGACCTGCATCTCGGCCGCGAACTCCGTCTGCGGCGCGCCGAAGCCGCGGAACGCCCCATTTGGCGGGGTGTTGGTGGCCACGGCGCGTCCGCGAATGCGCACGTTGGGGCAGTTGTACGGGCCGCCGGCGTGAAGGATGCCGCGCGACAGCACGACCGGTGTCAGGGTGCAATAGGCGCCGCCGTCGAATACAACATCGATGTCCTGGGCCACCAGCCGTCCGTCGCGGGTAACGCCCGTGCGGTGGCGCACGATCGCCGGATGACGCTTGGTCGTCGCAGCGATGTCCTCGTGGCGGTCATAGATCATGCGCACCGGACGACGCAGCCGCTGGGCGAGCAGCGCGGCGTGCAGGGCGATCATCGACGGGTACTCCTCCTTGCCGCCGAAGCCGCCGCCCGTCTCAGCCTGGATGACGACGGCCTGTTGATCGGTCAGGCGGAGCGCACGTTTCATGGCCTTGTGGATGTAGTACGGGCATTGCAGGGAGCCGTGAACGGTTATGCCACCGTCCGGCCGCGGCACCGCGATCATCGCCTGGTTCTCGATGTATAGCTGCTCCTGGTGGCCGACTCGGTACTCGCCTTCGACGACCAGGTCAGCCTCGCCAAAGCCAGCGTCGACGTCGCCCTTGTCGAGCGCGAAGTGTGAAAACACCTGTGTCGACTCGAGTGGGTCAAAAACGGCTGCCAGTGGCTCCGTCCGCAACGTCACGTGCTGCCTCGCCTCGCGCAACGTCTCGCGATCAGGTGCAGCCAGCAGCGCGACGGGCTCGGCATGGTGGCGGATCTCATCCTCGGCAAGCACCGGCTGGTCGTCGGCAATGAGCGATACGAGGTTGTCGCCCGGAATATCGCTGGCAGTGAGCAAGATCACCTTCGACCAGTCGAAATCAGGGCTCAGCTCGACACCCAGCAAGCGAGCGTGCGGCTCGGCTGAGCGGATCGTGTGCCCGTACCAGGCGCCGGGAAAGACGAGATCATCGGTGTAAAGGGCCGTGCCGGTCAGCTTGGCCGGGCCTTCCCGGCGCGTGGGGAAGGCGCGCGCCCGCCCGACGCCAACTTCGCCGGCCGCAGGCGCGCGCAGCGGCGTCGCAGCGTCGGGCACGGCGGTGGATGGCTTCGACCGCGGCGGGCGCGTCGTAACGGTCATTGCAGTCGATGGTAACCCGCGATTTCGACACATTCGTGTTTCGCCGCAGTGCTAACTTCGAATGCGCTGTGACCGTTGCAGGGACGGTCTCGAGGAGGGCACGTATGAACTGGGCGTTTCTGATCTTCTTGGTGCTTCACGTGGGCGGCGCCATCATCGCCTTCGGACCCACGTTTGCGTTTCCGATCATCGGCGGGATGGGTGGCAGTGAGCCGATGCATTCGAACTTTGGCCTGAGGCTGACCGAGCGCATCGAGATGCGCCTCGTCCTGCCCCTGGCAGTGGTCCAGGCGATCACGGGCATCGCACTGATCTGGCTGGCGCCGATAGACGTGACAAAGGCCATCTGGCTCGACGTCGCGATCGTCTTCTACGTGATCGCGTTGGCGATAGCGTTCGGTAGTCAGGTTCCGGTCATGAAGAAGCTGATCGAGGCGACGAACAACCCGCCACCTCCGCCGCCGGCCGGATCACCTCCTCCGTCCGGGCCTCCGCCGCACATCGCCCAGCTGATCCGCCGCGTACAGGTGGGCGGCATGACCCAGACCGTCCTGCTCATCCTGATCATCATCCTGATGGTCCTGGGCACGAACGGAGCACTCGGGCCGAACCTGTAACCCGCGCTACCGACGCCTGACGATGCGCCCGGGCAAGGCGCCGGTGTGCGCTCCGCCATCAACAACCATCACGCCGTTGACGATGACGTGGTCGATCCCGGTCGGGAAACGGCGCGGCTCGTCGTACGTCGCGTTCGACGCGACCGTCGCCGGATCGAAGACGACCACATCTGCGGCGTAGCCATCCGCCAGCAGGCCGCGCTCCGAGAGGCCCAAGCGGGCCGCGGGCGCGGACGTCATCTTGCGCACCGCCTCCTCCAGGCCGAGCAGGTGCCTCTGGCGAACGAACTCGCCCAGCACGCGCGGATACGAGCCGTACGTCCGAGGCGATGGCTTGGCGCCCACGAACGTCGAGTCCGTGCCGAACATGCCGATCGGATGGACCACGAAGTGATGAAGCGACTCGTGCCACGGCCCGCTGGTGACCTGGCTGACACCGAGATCCTCTGAGAGCAACAGATCGCATATGGCGTCGACTGCGTCGACGCCACGCTCGCCCATCACATCAGCCAGCGTCCGTGACTCCCAGCGCAGGTTCTCGGGCTGCGTGAAGGCCCCCAGGCGGACGTCGGACCAGCCGGCCGGCGACGTATAAGCCGCGCCGCGCGCCCTCAGCTCCGCGCGCAGCCGCTCGCGAGCGGAACGATCCGCAAGGCGCTCCTTGAGCAGCCGAGGGCCGCCGTCCTGGATCCAGAGGGGCATCTGGATCAGCAGGCGCGTGGCGGCCCACTCATACGGATACGTGTCGAAAGTGACATCCAAGCCCCGCGCTCGCGCATCGTCGACAAGGCCGAGCAACGCTTCAGGGCCGCCGGGGTGAGTCTGGCGATGGTAGAAGTGGGTGATGTGGACTGGTCCCCCACCGCGGCGGCCGATCTCAATCGCCTCGCGAATCGGATCGAGAAACCGGTCACCAAGGGCGTACCGAACGTGGGTGTGGTAGAAGCCGCCGCGGCGCGCTGCTGTCCCGGTCAATGCCGCCAGCTCGTCGGTGGTGGCATACGCACCCGGCGGATAGTCAAGCCCGCTCGACACGCCCAGTGCGCCGGCGCTCATTGCGTCGTCGAGCAGCTGCCTCATGTCCGCGAGTGCCTTCTCGTCGGCCGCAACCTCGCTCCAGCCCAGGCGCGATATGCGCAGCGCGCTGTTGCCGACCATCAACCCCACGTTGACCGCGACGTTGCCGTCCATCCGGGCCATGTACTCGGCGACCGTGTCCCACTCGGCCGACACCCCCTCGGGTCTGCCGTCCAGGCCGGCGTTCATGACGATGAGCGCGTCAAGATCGGCGCGTGACGGCAGGGGCGCGTACGAAAGGCCGTCCACGCCGATGATCTCCGTCGTCACCCCCTGGCGCACCTTCGGCTCGTGACGTGGCTCGGCGAGGATCGTCAGCCCCGAGTGGGAGTGCAGATCGATGAAGCCGGGCGCAAGCACGCGATCTGTGGCGTCGATCACCCGTCGGGCCTCGAGATCATGACTGCCCCGGACGACGCGCAAGCGGCCGCCGTCGATGGCCACGTCCGCCGCGTAGCCCGCTGTGCCGCTGCCATCAACAACCGTTCCGCCGCTGATGAGCAGATCAACCTGTTGCGCCATTCCGGCCAAGCCTAGCGACCGCAGTTCCGCCGCAGCCTCACCATCAAAGCTCGGCGACGGAGCGCACGATTCGGTCCGGGATGACGGTTGAGCCGGCCGGCAGGCCCCTGTCGTAGCGGTCGATCCAGATGCCGAAGATGCCCACCGCCTGCGGCCCCGCTACGTCCCAAGCCAGGTTGTCGCCGATCATCCATGCGTCGCTCGCGGCTACGCCCAGTCGACCGAGCGCCTCGCTGAACACGGCAGGGTCCGGCTTGCCGCGGCCGAGCTCGCCTTCGATGAGGACGTGGTCGAAATACCGGCGAAGGTCGAAATGCTCGATCTTGGCGCGTTGCGCGGCCGCGCTGCCGTTGGTGACCAGCGCCATCCTGGCGCCGGTGCCACGGACTCGCTCAAGCGTCGTGATCGCGCCAGGCAGGAGCTTCTGGGCGGCATCACGCTTGTCCCAAAATGGCCCCGCAATTGACGCCGCGAGCTCCGGATCCGATCTCCCATACGTCGACCGAACGGCCTGTTCGACTATCCATTGGGTCGAGGCGCGCAGATCCTGACGCCCTTGGCGATGGCGCTCGGGATCGCTCCAGTACCAGGCCCGCACTCGATCTATCTCCGCGAGGAGCTGCTCGCCTCGATCGTGCCCGCCATCACGAGTCGCGCCGAAGGTCACTTCGCGCCACAACCGGACGGTTTCACCGCTGTCGTCGATCAGGGTGTCATCAAGATCGAACAGGATCGCTCGCGGCTGGCTCAACTCACTCGAAGATTAGCCGCGCAACCTACAATCCCGGTCCATTCGTCAGGCCGCCAGCCGGTCACCCTGCGCGAGTGCAGGTTCTTCTCGAGGTACACATGCTTTCGTTGCGCGACGCCTCCAGATTGCTCGCGCCGCCGGCCCTGGCGTGCGCTCTCGTCGTCGGCTGTGGATCGGCAGCCGTCAGCTCGCCGTCGCCGTCAGCTTCGGTCGGTGCTACTCCCGTGGCCGGAACCCAGACACCCGAGACGACTCCGGCAGCGCCATCCGATGCTCCGCCGACGACAGGTCCGACGACCAGTGCAACCGCTCGCCCATCCGTCGAGCCGTCGCCGAAGGCGATCCGGACGCCAATTCCGGGCAGCAGCCTTGATCCGTCGCTGAGCGAGGCCGGTGTCGCGGGACGCCTGACGATTCCTGACGACTCGCGCAACGGCTGGAGCGGTACGCACGAGATCCTCGGCCTGGCAGAGGACGGCAGCGACTGCGACTTCTCGTTCGACGGTAACGAGTTCACAGCAGTCGCGTGGTACGACTCCGCGCCCGATGGGATGCTCCACCAGATGTCCGTGACGATCGGCACGGACTACGTCCCGGCCAACGATGGCGAGCAGCGAATGGGCATCAACGATGGCAGCATCTACGCCGATTTCGTGAGCGAGAGCGGCTTCGGGACGGCCTATGTCGGGGCAACCAGCAAAGGCGACGGAAGCAGCTCGTCCATCGACGCAACGCTGAAGGGCGACACGCTCGTGTTCAGCTTCACCGGCACGACCTGGGATGGGATCGAGTTCTCGGGCCAGATGATGTGCTCCGGAATGGGTGGCGAATAACCCGACGAAACTCTCACGCGGGCAGACGGCGGCCTCTGACCCAGGCGCCACGGACCATGTTCGATCGCGTGCGATAGATCAGCCGACTCGCGATCTCGTGCGGGTCATCCATGCTGTCGCCCGCGACCGGAGTCGTTTGAGCGGCGTCGACAAGGATGAAGTCTGCCTCCTTGCCGCTCTCGACCGAGCCGACACGGTCGTCGATGCCCAGGGCGCGCGCACCATCCAGCGAACCCATCCGCAGCCAGTCGAAGGGCATGTTCGGGGGCTCAGGGTCGCGCAGGATCGTGCGCCGGGCGCTCTGCGTGTATGAGCCCGCGCGCATCTCACCGAAGATGCTGACGTCTGGGCCTGCGGAGACGTCGCTGCCCAGACCCACGACTATGCCCGCCGCCAAATAGCGCGCTAGTGGCATGGCGCCGCTCGACAGGAACAGGTTTGACGAAGGGCAGTGCGCGACGCGCGTGCCGCTATCGGCGAGACGCAGCACCTCGCGTTCGCTCAGGTGCACAGCGTGAGCCAGGATCGAGCGCTCGCCCAGGGCGCCGGCGCGATCGTAGACGTCGGTGTAGTCGATTGCCTGCGGGAACAGTCGAGCGACCTCTTCGACCTCGTCACGATCCTCGGCGAGGTGCGTTTGCCAGTAGGCGCCGGTCGCTCGGGCGAGGTCTGCAGATTGGCGCAGCATCTCGGCGGAGCAGCTGACGGCGAAGCGTGGGGTAACCGCATAGCTGAGTCGGCCGTCGTCGACGCCGTGCCAGCGCTCGATCAGCCGTTGCGACTGCGCCAGGCTGTGATCGAGCACGTCGCTGTCGGCGAGCTCTTCGTCGTAGCGCAGGTCATCCATCATCACCTTGCCCAGGACGAGCCGGATGCCGTGCTTCTCCGCGGCAGCGAATGCGGCATCGGTGCTGTCCTCGAAGACTGCGCCATAGACGAGTGCGGTCGTGGTGCCCGCCGCGGCCAGCGCGCGGTAGAAGATCGGCGCCAGGCGCCGGGCATTGTCGGCACGGAACTCCCGCTCGAGCGGAAAGACGTAGCGCTGCAGCCAGCTCAGCAGATCCATGCCGGCGCCCAGGCCGGCGCTGGGCCACTGCGGCAGATGGGCGTGCAGATCGATCAGCCCGGGCATGGCGATGAGCGGCCTGACGTCGATGGCGCCGTCGGACGGCGCCGCGTCCGGCCATGGCGTCACACGGCCCAGCCGCCCGGCCGCGTCGATCTCGATCAACGCGTCGCTGAGGAAGCTCGTCTGTCCATCGTGGAGCGGCGTCAGCAGCCGGGCACGAAGCGTGAACGGGGGCGTGTCGAGCGCTGTGCTCAGCGGTTCATTCACGGCAGCGATGTTACGAGGGCGTCCATGGCTCGGCTCGGCGGGTATCCTCGGGAGCCATGCCGGAGGTCCAGGTCACCCAGGATCCAATCGCGGTCATCGTCATCGTCGCAGTGATGGGAATGCTCGTCGTCGTGTCGATCGCGTTTTCGATCTGGGCCGCACGCGTTCCACAGGCTCCTGAGCTCAGCGAGGGGCGCGCCCAACCGGATCAACCCGTGCCGTCAGCTTCAACGGCCGGCACTGACCAGACCAGCGACCCGCCGGACATACCCAGGTCTATGCTGCTCGACGAGAGCGACTGACACGCGACGCGGACAGCTCCGCGGGCGCCGATCCACGACCCAGCATCTCGTCCACGACCAGACGACTTGAGGCTGGTCCGGTCGAGATGCCCCACGGTCCATGCCCAGAGCAGACGTACAGTCCGGCGATCTCTTCCACGGCACCGATGATTGGCAGGCCGTCGAACGATGCCGGCCGGGCGCACGCCCTCAGACCTGTCTGCGGCGCACCGGCAAGCGCGGGCACGTAGCGCGCGCCGCGCGCGAGTATCCCGGCAGCCGTCGTGTTCGGATCCGGGTGCTCGGCAAGGAACGTGGAGCCGACGCTCGTGTCGGCACCCACCGTGACCAGGCTGAAGAGCTCGTCCGCCCTGGGCCCGGGCCGGTCTATGCCGAGCTCCTCGAGAACGGCGCGTGGCGACTGTTCCAGCGCAGCCGTGACCACGACACCCCACAGCGGAGTGATGGGCGGCGCCTCTGACCAGCCCGGAATGAGCTGCGCCGTCCAAGGTCCAGCCGCCACCAGCACCCGGTTCGCAGCGATCGGGCGACCAGATGCCAACCGGACCCCAATCACCTTGTCCGCACCGAGCTCCAGCCTTAAATCCTCGCCGATGTGCACCGCCACACCTGCCCGCCGCGCTCGCTGAGCGAACGCCTCTGTTGCGGCGGCGGGCGCCACGGGATAGCCGGTCTCGAGCCGGCACGCGACCAGGTCTGGCGCGAGCGCGGGCTCGAGATGATGGAGCTGCTCGCGGTCGAGAACCTCGGGCCGCAGCTCCGGAGAATGGGCGGCGATCAACACGGCCGCGTCCGCGACTGCGTCCGTGTCGGAGCTGAGCAGGAGCAGGCCGCGCGGCTCCGCCTGGAGCTGGAACTCACCGTCTTGCGCCAGCTCGCGATAGATGGCGATCGTCTCGTGGTGCAGCGCGGCCAAGTGGGCGTCGAACGGATGCTGGATGGCGCCCGAGTTGCGGCCTGACGCTGCGGCGGCGATGTGGTCGCGCTCGAACAGGGCGACGCTCAGGCCTCGTTCGGCCAGGAAAGCGGCCGCCGAGACACCGACGATGCCGCCCCCGATGACGGCCACGTCGAAAGTGTCGGGCACCATCACACCTCGCAGATCGTGCAGGTAGACTCGCCGCCTGCTGCGGACGGGGGAGAAGGAGTCATCGTATGGACGTCCTCGACAGGCTCGATCAGATGATCGACGATCGGCACCTGCTCAAGCACCCGTTCTACACCATGTGGGCCGAAGGATCGCTGCCTTTCGAGGCGCTCCAGGAGTACGCGCGCCAGTACTACGTCTTCGAGTCGGCCATGCCGCGCTATCTGTCTGCGTTGCACTCGCGAACAGCTGATCGCGCAGTGCGTCAGCAGATTCTCGACAACCTTTGGGACGAAGAGCACGGCAAGGACAACCACGCTGAGCTGTGGCTGCGCTTCGCCGAGGGAATCGGCGTGTCACGAGAAGACGTCCAGACCGCTACGCCGAATGAAGCCACACAGGCGCTCGCAGACACGTACGCGGAAATCACACGCGAGACCCCGGTCGCGGCCGGGGTCGCCGCGCTCTACGCGTACGAGCGGCAGGTGCCGCAGGTCGCGGAATCGAAGATCGATGGCCTGGAGCGCCACTACGGGATAAGCGACGCCCGAACGCTGACATTCTTCAAGGTCCACGGTGCGCTCGACATCGAGCATTCCGGCGCGGAGCGCGAGATGCTCGCCACGCTCGCTGAGACCACTCCCGACGGGCCGATCGAAGAGGCGGCGCGGCGTGCTCTCGACGCCTGGTGGAATTTCCTGAGTGCAGTGGACCAGCCGGCACAGGTCGCCACCGCCTGATCTTTCGCCATCTGGCGCCTAGCCCCAATGGAAAACCTGCCCGGGCGGCAGGGTTAGGTGGTGGACGACGGGCGGACGGGTCTTCTGAGCCATTGCTGACTCCGGCTGGGGCGCTGCCAAGGCCCGCCGTCCACTGCACGGAATGATCGCCCATGAGTCAAGCCCCGACCGTGGAACGGGTGCGCCACCGGCCCTAAGTGACCTTATGTTCCCTGGCGATACCGTTGGGCGGCCTCGGCGCGGTTGCGGACCCCGAGCTTGTGCAGAATGTTGCTGACGTGCGTCTCGACCGTGCGCGGGGAGATGGTCAAGGCGTTGGCGATCTCGCGATCCGTGAGGCCGTCTGCAAGCATCGCCAGGACGTCGTTCTCGCGCGGCGAGAGGCCCATCAGCTCGCCCTCTGCCCCTGAAACGGTCCGCCCGCGCCGGGCCGCGTCCGCGAAGTAACGCAGTGCGCGGGCGGCAAATCGGCGCGACATGGCCAGCTCGCCGCGCTGCGTGCCGCGGAGCGAACGCAGCAGCGCCTCCGGGCTCAGGTCCTTGGTCAGATAGCCGGCCGCACCGCGAGCGACTGCTTCGAGCAGGTCGCGCTCCGATCCGGAAACAGTCAGCATCACGATCTTCGTGTTCGGCAGCCGCGGGCCAAGCTCCTGGACCAGCTGGAGCCCGTTCATCCCGGGCAGGTCGATGTCGAGCAGCAGCACATCCGGCCTCAGCACGGGGGCGAGCGCCATGGCTTCCTGGGCGTTGGCGGCCTCGCCGACGAGCTCCACGTCGGGTGCCTGGATCGCTTGACGCACAGCCGATCTGACCAACGCATGATCATCGACCAACATCACCCGCAGCTTGCCGTCAAGTTCGCTCATGTCACGCCAACGTTATCGCGCACAGGGACAGTCAGAACCACCTCCGTGCCGCCGCTCGGCTCGCTTGTCACGCGCAGCTCTCCTCCCAGCAGTCGCGCACGCTCCTTCATGCCCTGTAGCCCAAGGCCGTCGCCGGGCGTCTCAGCGGGTCGGAATCCACGTCCGTTATCGACGATCGCGAGATGCAGAGTGTTGTTCTGGAGCTCAGTGCTGACCCGTACCACGGTAGCGTCAGCGTGCTTCCGCACGTTGGTCAGCGCTTCCTGCAGGACCCGCAACACCTCGACCTGCATTCTTGGCGGCAGGCCCTCAGGCAGATCAGCCGCAGCAAAATCGGCGCGCACGCCCGATCGCGCGGCAAACTCGTCGATCGTGCGCGACATCTGCTCCTCGAGGGGTAGATCACGATCGTCGCCCGCGCGCATCGTCACGACCGCCTGTTTTGCCTCCGCGATGGCCGAGTCGAGTGCCTGCGTGACCTCCTGGGCAAGCTCCTTCTGATCGTCGGGCACGTGAGGCACCAGACGCTCGTGCTTGAGCTTGGCAAACCACAGGTCCTGGGCCAATCCGTCATGCAGCTCGCGGGCAAGACGCGTCCGTTCTTCGAGCGTTGCCCGCTCGGCCTCGGAGGTGCGCAGCCTGTCGAGGGCTGCATATGCGCTGCGCAGGGCGCGCAGGTCGGAGCGTGACTCGGCGTTGATGCCCGCGAAGAGGACCACGAAGAACATCAGGCGCAGCGCCTCGCTGGTCGTGACGAGCCCGCCATACACGCCCGGATAGAAGAAGAAATGGATCTCTGCGAAAGCGCCGATGAGCATCGCGACAGAGAGGTAACCGTCGGCGACCGGGCCGTCGCGCAGATACGAACGGCGATAGAGCAGCACGCCCACGAGGTACAAGCCAACGCTTATCGCCTGGATGATCAGCGCGATGCCGCTGACATCTGGCATCGCCCCGGCAAAGCGCGGCTCGGTGATCATGGCCTTGATTCCAGCCGGGCCGACGAACGGCGGCAGTAGGGTATCGAAGGTCGCGATCTGCTCGCGGATGAGGAACAGGACGACGATCACGACTGTCACGACCACGGTCGGCACGAGCAGCACACGACGGGTGCGCGGCTGACCCTGGAGCATGGCCAGGGCAGCGGCGCCGCCCACGACGAGCAGCGCCCCCGCGATGAGCCGGGTGATCGACGATATGTACAGCGGCATCTGCTCCGGCGCGCCAAGCGACAGGCCGAACTCACCCTCAACCTTGAGCACGACGACCACGACGTTGAGCAGCGACACCCAGCCGATGAGCAGGAAGGCGCTGGCCTGGTAGAGGCCGGCGAGGCGCCCCGCCTCGCGATAGCGGGCGAGAGCCAGTGCCGCGAGGCTGCCCGCGGCGAGGACTGTCAGTGCATTGATCGCGAAATCGGCCGAACGATCGAGCAGCGCGAAGCTGAGCGAGCTGTCAACGAGAAACGCGGCGGTCGCAAGGAGGAGCGCCAACGCGGTGACGCCCAGGACAAGGTCAAGCCTGCGAACGGCGAGCCGATCACGCCGCTCGCGCAGCCGATCCATCTGCCGATGATAGGTCTGCAAACGAGCCGCGCTGCTCAAATCGCCGTCAATGCCACTGCTCATATGAGTCGGACAAGACTAGAGCCGGACCGCGCCCCAGCGCCGATCCGGCTCCCGTCAACGCTCGTCTGCTCACCCCGCCGTGTAAGGGTGGCGCCGAACTGAGATGTTCTGGTTCATCGCGGCCAGCCAGTGGCTGCGACAACGCATACGATGGGCCATACCGAGCGGCGCGAACATCCGAAGGTGTACGGAATTGAGTACGTAGCCGTCACTCCGTACTCCGGCCTTGTGTACTTCGGTACGCATCCGCGCCTTTACAAACCACCCACAACTGTCCCTACCCAACAAGGACTGGCAATGAACTCTGCCGGCGTGACTCGGCGTGCACCGGAATGGCAGGTATGGACAGCTCTTTTGATCGTCTATGTCGTCTGGGGATCGACATACCTGGCGATCAGCGTCGTCGTCGAAACGATGCCCTCGTTGCTGACCGCCGGAGTCCGGCACCTGATTGCGGGGGCGATCCTTTTCATTCTGCTTCTGATTACCCGCGGCGCACGGTCATTGCGCCTGACGCGTAGCGAGTGGCTTGGCGCCGGCTTCGTGGGCCTGGCCTTGTTACTCGGCGGAAACGGGCTGGTGGTCGTCGCCGAGCGCGATGTGCCAAGCGGGCTGACAGCGCTGATCATCGCCAGCGTCCCGCTCTTCGTCGTCATTCTCAGACGCATCTTCGGCGAGCGAGTGGCGCTGGGGACATACGCCGGTGTTGCAGTCGGCTTCGCCGGCGTCGCGGTCTTGATCATCCCGCGGGGAATCTCTGGCAGTGTCTCGATGGTCGGCATGCTCCTTCTGATCGGTGCTTCGTTGAGCTGGGCGATCGGCTCCTACTTCTCGCGTCGCGTCACTCTGCCCCGCGACCCGCTTGCGTCGACTGGAACGCAGATGCTGGTTGGCGGTACAGGCCTTCTGGTCGCGGGGACGCTGACCGGTGAGCCCGCGCTCGTTCACGTCGAGTCGTTCAGCACCGCATCGGTCGTAGCCCTGCTGTATCTGATCGTTTTCGGCAGTGTCATCGCATACACGGCCTATACGTGGCTTCTCCAGAACGCGAGCGTTTCGCGCGTATCGACGTACGCATATGTCAATCCCCTCGTGGCGATCGTGCTGGGCTCGGCCCTGCTCAACGAACCGGTCGATGCCCTGATCGTCGTGGGCGCCGCAATGATCGTCGTCGCGGTCAGCGTGGTCGTGCGCACAGAGTCGAGTCGGGCGCCGACGGACACGCCAACGGGCGCCGCCGGGGCATCGCCGGCGGCCTCACAGGAGCTCCAGGAGAAGGCCGCCGCCGGCTGACCGGCCGGGTGAGGCGGGGGCGAGCGTGTCCGGCTGATCAGTCCAGCTTCAGGTCGGCCAGGAGCGCGGCCAGCTCGCGCGCGTTGGTCGAGCCGTAATTCGCGTAGCAGTTGTTCATAAGCACGTGCAGGTCACGCGTTTGCTTGCCGGCCTCCGCCAGCCTTGGCGCCCAGCCGGCCAGCTCCTCGCGGTCGTACAGGTAGCGGAAGCGCTCGGCTGGGGTGATGCCCTTCTTCTCCCAGTTGTCCATGTTGCGTCCGTGGAAGCGCATCAGCGCAAGGTCGGGCGAGGTAACCGCGACCATGGCGGGCACGCTCGACTTGAAGCCCTGCGGCTCATCGACCATCACGAAGGGCAGCTTGTTGTCGGTCAGGTAGCGCATCGTCCGGTCGAGGTTCTTGGCGTTGAACCACGAGCCGTTGCGCAGCTCAACGGCGAATGCATTGCCGGCCAGGCGTTCGCGCGCGGCCAGGATCTCGTCGCGGCTTTCCGAGATGGGAAAGAACCACCTGGGGTACTGGAGCAACACCGAACCGAGCTGGCCGGCCGCGCGCAGGGGCTCGAGACCTTCCAGAAACATCCGCCATACCTCGCCAAGCAGCTCGGGCGGCAGATCGCGGGCGTAGATGCGGGGCTTAGCGGCCAGATCCGCCGACAGCTCGTCGCGAATGGCCTTGGGCAGCCGCTTCGTCTCTGTCGGCTGGCCGGTCATCAGCGCGTGGGCCTTGACGTCGAAGACGAAGTCAGGCGGCGTACGCTCTCGCCACAGCTCGGATACGCGCGTCGTGGGCAACGCGTAGTACGTGGCGTCGATCTCCACGAGCGGAAACTGCGTCGCGTAGTAGTTGAGCCGCTCCTCGGCGCTATCGGCGCCCCTCGGGTAGAAGACCGTGCCGGCGGTCATGGTCGGATCCGTCCACGACGCGGTGCCGATCCGTACGGTGGCGCCACCACCGGGTAGCTCGATCGGCTCAGCCGCCGCGTTCAGAACCTGCGCAGCTCGAGCGCCTGCGACATCCGGTCCCGGATCGTGCGAATTCGAAGGATGTTCGGTCGAGGGCACTTGAGCGTACCTCCGTGCAGACAGGCGGGCCACCCGATTGTCGCAGCGTCGCTCGTGGCGCTCCGACGCTGACGACTGGGACGATCGTGCCGGTCCTATGAGAAGGACCGGCGGTACCGCCACGCGCCGACGCCGTCGACGATGGGCTGGCAATCATCCCGCGGCGTCGGCCCATGAGGTTGGCGAGACCCCGCATCGTTCGTAGGTCGTGAGAGGGAATCGGTCCGAATGTTCAATCCTGTTATTGCGCGCCTGCGTCACGAGCCCGCCAAAGTCGCCATCGGCGCCGTCCTCCTGGTGGCGCTTGTGGTCCCGGCGGTCGCGTCGGCCACGGGCATGCCGTCGCTGAGCCCGAACTTTCACGGTGCCGGCGCCGTCGGTGGCGCGTGGCTGGTGCAGTATCGGCCCGACGTAAGCGACGTCGACGCGACAAGGGCCGTCGATTCGACCGGAGCGACCGAGATCGGCGATCTGGGCGACATCAACACCCACGTGCTCAACATCCCTGTCGGTCGCGAGCAGCAGATCCTGACCGAGCTGGCCAGGGATCCGCGTGTGGTGTCGGTCGAGAAGGACGGCACGATGCACACGAGCCTTGTACCGGCTGATCCGCATTGGGCGCAGGCATGGGGCCCCAAGCTCGTCAATGCGCCCCAGGCGTGGAACATGACGACCGGCGCGAAGTCAACGATCATCGCGGTCGTTGATACGGGTGTTGATCCCAGGCAGCCCGACCTGCGCGGCCGCGTCCTGCGCGGCTGGGACTTCCAGAACAACGATGCCAATCCCAAGGACGACAACGGTCACGGCACGGCCGTCGCCGGGGTAGCGGCAGCGGCCGCCAACGACAACGTCGGCATCGCCGGCATGTGCTGGAAGTGCCAGATCCTGCCGGTCAAGGTCCTCAACGCGAACGGCAGCGGCAACCACTCGAACATCGCCGCGGGCATCGTCTGGGCGACGAAGCACGGCGCCGACGTCATCAACCTCAGCCTTGCCGGCCCGAGCGACGCGAACGTCATCGCCAATGCCATCCAGTTCGCACGCAACCATGGAGTCGTCGTCGTAGCGGCGGCCGGCAACGAGGGCACCAGCCGGCGCTTCTATCCGGCCGCGTACCCGGGCGTCATCAGCGTTGGCGCGACGAGCAGCTCTGACGTCCTGTACAGCTGGTCGAACCGTGGGTCGTGGGTCAAGCTGTCGGCTCCCGGCTGCGCATACACCGGGTCCACCGGCCCAATCCGCTGGTCGTGGTGGTGCGGGACGTCATTCGCAACGCCGGTCGTCGCCGGCACGGCGGCACTGATGAAGAGCCTCAAGCCGGGCCTCTCACGAGCTCAGATCGAGCGAGCCCTGCTCAATTCCACAGTTCGCGTGCGAGGCATATCGGTCGGCAGGATCGACGCCGCCAAGGCGCTTCGCGTCGCATCCAGCCTGGGTGCCACGTCGCCGCCGACGCAGACCCCCAGCCCCACCCCGACTGCCACTCCAAGGACGCTGGCGTGGCGCGCCGACCTCGACAGTGGCACGCGGTCGCGCACCCGTACCTTTCAGCTCTCCGGCGCGGTACATCTCAGACTGCAGTGGGCGAGCGGCACCCAGGTCTACCTCCGGGTCACCAACTCATCGGGCGACGTGCTCGTGAACTGGCACGACAGCGACGGTGAGATCGACTGGAATCGGACGGTGCACGACGGAGATTTCAAGGTGCAGGTGGGTGAGTGGTCGGGTGCCTCGACCTCGTTCAAGGTGACGATACAGAACTGACTGGTCCAGCGAGCCGGGATCTATCGATGAACGCCTCGCGCCCATCCCAGGCGCCCGCTCTCGAGCTCGGGAACCTGTCCTGACTCGGGTGCTCCGGACGACAGGGTCCTGGTAAACCGACCGTAGGCCCTGGCCAGCGGTCCGGCGCTCAGCCCGTGCAGGATGACTGACAGAAGAACTGTCCACGAGACTGCGGAGACGACGGGCGCGGCGTCAATGCCGCCGGCGCCAAGGCCTTCAAGGCCGATGACCAGGAAAACGATCGAAGCCAATCCGCGCGGGCCGAACCATCCGATGAAGAGCATGGTTGGCGGCCTGAAACCTATGCCAAGCAGGGCAAGGGCGACCGGAATCAGGCGCATGACGGTCAGGCTGAGGACGGCAAACAGGATGGCGTTCACGTTCCAGAACGTCGGGGCCAGCTCGCCCGCAATGACCAGCCCGAAAGCGGCCCAAACACCTATCGCGAGCAAGGTTCCCTGGGTCTCCGTGAATCGAACCGCTCGTTCGTCATGGTGCCTGGAGCCAGAGCCGAAGGCGAGCCCGGCAACGAAGGCAGCAATGAAGCCGTTGCCGCCCATTGCCGCAGCGGTGAGATAGCTGCCGGCGGCGAGGGCGAGAACGAAGAGCTGACTCGATGCTCCCGAGGCCCAGCCGCGCGCCAGCGAGCCGTCCAGCAGCTTGCCCCCGACAAAGCCGAGAACAACACCCACGACGGCGCCGACGGCCGATGCGACCACGGCGTCGGTCAGCCACGCGTCATGACCGGTCGCTTCGGTCGCGGCGAGGCCGAGACCAAGAAAGACAAATGGCGTGGCGATCCCATCGTTCAGGCCACTCTCCACGCTGAGCAGCCGGCGCACGCGTGATGGAACAACCGGGTTGCTGACCACGGGCTGGCCGAGCGCGGCGTCGGTCGGCGCAAGCGCGGAGCCGATCAGCAGCGCGACGCCGAACGAGATGCCTGGAAAGAGCAGGGCCGCACTGACGGTGCCCAGGGCGATCGTCAGCGGCAGGCCGATAGCCAGCAGACGCACGATCGGGCCGATGTCGCGTTCCAGTGCACGACTTCTGATGCCCGACGCATCACTGAACAGAAGCAACGTGAGGGCCCCCTCTGCCAGGAGCCTGACCACCTCGGCCTCGGGCAGGTACGAGACGAGGCCGAGGGCTTTGTCAGAGACGACCAGGCCGATGGCCACGAAGGCCATTGCGGGTCCGATCGAGTAGCGATCCAGACGCGCCGCGACGAGCGCGTATCCGGCGAGCAGCAGGGCGAGTACCGCCAGATCAGCGGGCAAGGCTTGTTCCCGGCCCAGGCGGAGGCTGCTCGGTTCGGCCGCCGGTCGGAATCATCCTGATCGGGCCGCCTCTAGCGCGAAGGCAGTAGCGCTTGCACGGCAAGCACCAGGCCCTGCCCGAAGAGCGCCAGAATTGAGCACCACAGCAGGAACCCGGACAGGGCCGATCCGAAGAAGATGGGGTAGCGCATACCGCTCGCAGCGGCTGTGCTGGTGGTCAACGTCGTCAGGGGCGTCGGCAAGGCCGTGACCGCGAACACAGTCACTATGCCGTGCTTCTGGACCTGGCGCGAGACGCCCTCCTTGGCCGCGGCCCACGTGCGAGCACGGCGGCTCGTGGCCTCCGTCGGCATGGGCTCAGCGGGCGCTCCGGACGACCCATCGCCTGCCTGTTCCGCGTCGCGGGGCGCAGTGGTCGCCAGGCGGTGGCCCGCGGCGCGCGCGGCGAAAAAGTACGACGACTGGCCGATGACCATGGCCGCGGCCGCGACCGCCGCCACGACGAGGGGATCGAGCACTGCGCCCTGCTGCACCACCATCACCCAGCTCAACGCGCGCACGCCCGGAACCGGGACCAGCGCGCCGCCCGCGCCTATCCAGCATGCGGCGAACAGGCTGGCGTAGGCCAGCACATCAAGCTGCGAGAAAACGAGATGCAGCAGCCGCGAAGAAACGATGATCGTGGCGATCCCGAAGGCCACCAGCGCCACCAGCGCTGCCACGCGGCGCCGGCGCGTCGTGCGCCAGTACGCGGTCAGCGACGCCCGCCTGTTCGGCGAGCTCACGGCTGATCGGCCGCACGGTTCGGGGTCAACGTGCGGCCTTCGCTGCCCGAGGTCTGGGCGCGCGGTTCACGATCAGGCGATTGGTTGAAGACTTTGCCCGGGTTGAGCAGGTTGTTCGGGTCCAGGGCGTGCTTGATCGAGCGCATCACTTCCACGCCGCGCTCGCCGCGCTGGAGCTCAAGCCAACGCTTCTTGGCCAGCCCGGTGCCGTGTTCGCCGGTGACCGTGCCACCCAGCTCCAGCGCGGCCCGGTAGATCTCGTCGCGCGCGGCGTCGATCTTGCGCTCCGCGTCGGGGTCGTCTCGATCGAGCACATACGTCGGGTGAAGATTGCCGTCGCCGGCGTGGCCGAAGATGCCGACGGGCAGCTTGTGTCGAGCGGCGATCTCGGTGATGCGATCGATCATCTCGGGGATGCTGCTGCGCGGCACGCCGACGTCGTCCATGCGCGCGGCGCCTGCTCGCTCGAGTGAGCCGTGCGCGCCGCGCCGTGCCTGTCGCAGCCAGTCGGCTTCCTGGGTGTCAGCGGAGATGAGCACCGACGTAGCGCCTGCGCCCAGGCAGGCCTGTTCGGCCGTCTTGAGCTCCTCGAGGGCCGCGTCGCCGCCCATGTCGGACTCGACCATCAGCATCGCCGCGGCATCGCGATCGAGGCCAAGATTGAACGCGTCATCGACGGCCGCGATCGTGAACGCGTCCATCAGCTCGAGCGTGACCGGTGTGATGCCCGCGGACGTGATGTTCGCGACGCCCTGGCCGGCGGCGTGAATCGACCCGAAGAAGGCGAGCAGCGTCAGGTTCGCCGGTGGCCTGGGCAGCAGCCGAAGCGTGGCCTGGGTGATCAGGCCGAGCGTGCCCTCGGAGCCGACGAAGAGTCCGGTCAGGTCGTAGCCCGCGACGTCCTTGACTGTCTTTCCGCCGGTCCGGATGATGCTCCCGTCGGCCAGCACGACCTCCAGCCCGAGCACCCAGTCGCGTGTGACGCCGTACTTGACGCAGCGCAGCCCGCCTGAGTTCTCGGCCAGGTTGCCGCCGATCGTGCATGTCTCGAAGCTCGCTGGGTCGGGCGGATAGAGCAGCCCGTGTTCGGCAGCGGCGCGATTGAGGTCGGCGTTGATCACGCCGGGCTGGACCGTGGCCGTCAGGTTCAGCGCGTCGATCTCGAGAATCTGGTTCATCTGGGTGAAGACAACGGTCATGCACCCGTCCACGGCCACGGCACCGCCGGACAAGCCGGTTCCCGCGCCGCGCGGCACGATCGGCACACCGGCCGCCGCGGCTATCCCGACGATCACGACGACATCCTGGGTCGAACGCGGGAAGGAGACGAGCGCCGGGTGGCCGGCGTGCATGAACGCCGTTTCGTCGAAGCGAAAAGCCTCGAGATCAGCCGGGTCGCTGACGATGCGCAGGTCGGGCAGCGCGGCGTGCAGCTTCGCGGTCAGGTCGGCCATCGCGGTCAGGCTATCTCCATGCCGGATGTAATTTGGTCTTCGGGCGTAACGGCGGACTGACGTCCGCGGCGCGGGCCACTATTCTTGGCCTACTTTCTCGACGATCTGTGCCCAGGGGTCCCAATGAAGATAGGTGTGGTGAAAGAGCGCGCGCCGAATGAGCGGCGCGTGGCGCTCGTGCCTGACGCGCTCAAGGCGCTCATGGCAGCAGGTGCCGAAGTCCTGGTCGAACAGGGCGCCGGCGACGGCGCGGCGATCCCGGATCGCCTGTATGAAGATGCCGGCGCCCGCGTCGTGTCTCGCGACCAGCTTTATGCGGACGCCGATGTCGTCGCCCGCGTCCAGAAGCCCGAAGGGGCCGATGTCGACTCGTTGCGTGCCGGCCAGGTAGTGGTCGGCATCCTGCAACCGCTGATCGATCCGCAGCTGATGAGCAGGCTGGCCGGCAAGAAGGTCACGGCCATCTCGCTCGACGCCATCCCGCGCACGCTGTCACGCGCGCAATCGATGGACGTACTCTCGTCGCAGGCCAACGTGGGCGGCTACCGCGCGGTGCTGATGGGCGCCCAGGAATACGGCCGCTACTTCCCGCTGCTGACGACGTCGGCAGGCACGGCCAAGCCGGCGAACGTGCTCATCCTGGGCATCGGCGTGGCAGGGCTGCAGGCCATCGCAACTGCGCGCCGGCTCGGCGCGCTGGTCAAGGCATATGACGTTCGCTCCGAGACCAAGGAGCAGGCAGAGTCGCTCGGCGCGCAGTTCCTGGTCCTGAAGTCCGTTGCCGACGCGTCCGGCAGTGGCGGTTACGCACGCCAGCTCACGCCAGAGGAGCAGGCGGCTCAGCAGGAGGAGCTGAACGGCTTCATCGCCGGCATGGACGTGGTCATCACCACTGCCCAGGTGCCCGGCCGCCGTCCGCCGCTGCTTGTCACTACCAAGGCCATCGAGGGCATGAAGCCCGGCTCGGTGATCGTCGACATGGCCGCGTCCGCGCTGGGCGGCAACGTCGAGCTGTCAAAGCCCGATGAGACCGTTGTGACGCCGAACGGCGTGACGATCCTGGCACCGACGAACTTGCCGGCGACCATGCCGGCCGGCGCGAGTCAGTTCTATGCGCGCAACATGTCGACCTTCCTGCTCCACTTCATGAAGGACGGAGCGATGGCCTACGACCCCGCCGAGGAGATCCAGGCGGCCACGGTCATCACCCGCGACGGCGAAGTCGTGCAGGAGGCGACAAAGAAGCTCGTCTCGCCAGCCGCCCCGGAGGCAACAAAGTGAGCCCAGAGCTACTCAACGCGCTGGCGATCTTCTTGCTGGCGATCCTCGTCGGCTTCGAGGTCATCAGCAAGGTCCCCGCGACACTGCATACGCCGCTGATGTCGGGCGCGAACTCGATCCATGGCATAGTCATCGTCGGCGCGATGCTCATCGCCGCAGCGGCCGACAACCCGTTCAGCTATCTCCTCGCATTCATCGCGATGGTCTTCGGAGCGGCAAACGTCGTGGGCGGCTACGTCGTCACCGACCGCATGCTCCAGATGTTCCGCCGGCGCGAGCCGGCGAAGGCGCCAGCCGAGACGGCGAGCGCCCCTGCGGCCGAGGGGAAGTAGCCCAATGTCTGACCAGTGGATCTACACCCTCGTCTTCTTCTCCTGGCTGGCGGCGGCCTCGTCGTTCGTCCTCGGCCTGCACCAGATGAACAGCCCGGCCACGGCGCGCCGCGGGAACCAGCTCAGCGCGGCGGGCATGACGCTCGCAATCGTTGTCACGTTCCTGTGGCTGCTCACGCCGGGCAACCCGATCAAGCCGGGCGGCATGGACATCACCGCCATCGCGATCATCTTCGTTGGCTTCGCGATCGGCGGCGGCATCGGCCTGTGGCTGGCGCGTTCGGTGGCAATGACCGCGATGCCTCAGCTCGTGTCGCTCTTCAACGCTGTAGGTGGCGGCGCGGCCGCCCTGGTGGCGATCGATGACTACGTGCACATCGTCGGCTCACCGGAGCTGACAGTGTCCACGGCGGTCTTCGTCGTCCTCGGCGCGGTCATCGGCAGCGTCACCTTCTCGGGATCCCTGATCGCCGGCGGCAAGCTCCAGGGTCTGGTGCCCGGCAAGCCCATCACCTTCCCCGGCTCGCGCATGGTCACGGCCCTCACCGCGGTGATCGCCGCCGTTGGGCTGGTGGTCCTCGTACTCGCTGCTGCGGGCACTCTGGCCATTAGCGCCGATACCCAGCTCGCTGTCCTCGGACTCGTCGTCCTCGCCGCGCTCACGTTCGGCATCACGCTGGTCCTGCCGATCGGTGGCGCGGACATGCCCGTCGTCATCTCGCTCCTGAACTCATTCACGGGCACGGCGGCGGCGATGGCCGGCTTCGTCATCGGCAACCCTGTGCTGATCATCGCCGGCGCGCTCGTGGGCGCTTCGGGCGGCATCCTGACCAAGCTCATGGCCGATGCGATGAACAGGTCGATCACCAACATCATGGTCGGCGGCTTCGGCACGGGCGATGCAGGCGCCGGCGCCGGACCCGGAGGTGCCGACGGTGGCTCGGTGCGCGAGGTCAGCCTCGACGATGCGGCCATTCAGCTTGCCTACGCCCAGAAAGTGATCATCGTGCCCGGCTACGGCCTGGCCGTGGCTCAGGCCCAGCACGCAGTGCGCGAGCTCGGCGACCTGCTCGAGCAGCGTGGCGTTGACGTCTCCTACGCCATCCATCCGGTCGCCGGACGGATGCCGGGCCACATGAACGTGCTGCTGGCCGAGGCCAACGTGCCTTATCCGCAGCTCAAGGAGATGGAGGAGATCAACCCGGAGTTCGAGCGCACCGACGTGGCGCTCGTGGTCGGCGCCAACGACGTGACCAACCCCGCCGCCCGATCGAATCCGGCGAGCCCGATCTACGGGATGCCGATCCTGGATGTCGACCACGCCCGGTCGATCATCGTCATCAAGCGCTCGATGCGGCCCGGTTACGCGGGCATCGACAACGAGCTGTACGCCGACCCCAAGACGGGGATGCTCTTCGCCGACGCGCGCGAGGGTCTGACCCAGCTGGTCGCTGCCGTCAAGCAGCTCTAGCCTCGTCTGTACGGCGCGAAGTCGCGCGAAACGCGACTTCGCGCTTATGCTCTCGGCGATGCGAGGTCGTTCGCGCGGGATCCGCTCGCTCGTCGTGGGCGTGCTGATGGTGTCCTCGTTGCTCGTGGGTCAGGCACTGCTGTTCGCGGGCGTGGCTGCTGCCGCAGACATCACCTCTCCCGGGCCGCTCACGCATGTCATCGTCACCCCGGATCTGAACTGCCAGGTGGGCCACATCGAGGACGAGCTGTACGAGTTCTTCTCGCCCGGAGATCCCACCGGGTCGTGCGGCACGTTCCTCTATGTCGGCGGCACTCTCTTCGGGCCGCAGACGATGCCATCGGGCGGCTTTCCGATCGAGGTCACGCCGTGGACGCCGGTCGGGCAGTCGGCCGTGACAGGATCGGGCACCAGCAGCGACCCATTCCGCGTCGTGACCACGGTCGATGGGACCGGCACGGGTTTGCGCATCGAGCAGACGGACAGCTACGTGCTCGGAACACAGCTGTACCGGACGGACATCGTCATCTCGAACAACGGCCAGGTCGCCGAGACCGGCGTCCTCTATCGCGTGGGCGACTGTTACCTGCAGCAATCGGACATCGGCTACGGCCGCGTCGACGACGGTGGCCCGGCGTGTGTGGCGTCGGCGGCATCTGACGCACGAATCGAGCAGTGGACGCCGCTGACGCCGGGCAGCCACTACATGGAGGACTACTACGGCTACGTCTACGGCGCCGTGAATGGCCAGCAGCTGCCGGACACCTGCGCGTGCACGTACGGTCCGTCCGACGCGGTCGACAACGGCGCAGGCATCTCGTGGGAAATCTCGGTTGCGCCTGGTCAAGCGGTGACGCTCTCGCACGACACGTACTTCTCGCCGCGTGGCCGGGCACCCTCGACAACCTCCTTCACGCAGTCGGTGCCCGATCCGACCCAGATCACGCTCGATCCGGTCGTCGTGGTCCAGAGTGTCGCGGTGACCGCCGGCGTGGTCCTGCTCGTGCCCTTCCCGTCGGCACTGTTCAACAGCACGCTCGAGGACAACTACGACGAGGTGATGAGCGGCGTCAATCGGATCGCCCGCCGCATCCGTGGATGGTGGCAGATGCTCGTCGCGCGGCTTCGATCCGAGCTCGCCCGCCGCCGCCAGGGCGGCACGCCGCCATCGGCTGAGATCGCCGACTCGCCCGACCTGGGCACGCATCCACTTGGTGGACCGCTGCCCGGCGTACCCACGCCGGCGCCGGGGCCAGAGCTCACGGCCCGCGCCAGCGCCATGGCCGCGCCGTCCGTGCCTGGCGCGGCCATGCCCACCACCCCATTGCCTCCCGAGCTCGCGCCGCCTGATGTCTGGCGCACGCCGCTGGGGATCCTCGCCTTCATCGTTCTGAGCGCGGTCCTGTATGCCTTCCTTGACCCGACCCTCGGCTTCAACCTGACGTCGCTTGCAACCGTGCTCGGTCTCGCGCTGGGGCTGCTGGTGATCCTCGTTGCCTACGGCGCTCCTCTGGTCCTGTTCGCGCGCAGTCTTCGCATCGGCATCACCGTAAGGGCGCTGCCCGCGACCCTCGCGATCGCCGTCATCTGCGTGATCGTGAGTCGGCTGTCCGACTTCCAGCCCGGCTACCTGTACGGCCTGATCATCGGTTTCTTCTTCGTCCACGAGGTCACTGAGGACGTGGAAGGTCGGGCCGAGGCGTGGGCCGCCGGCTCGTCGTTGGTGGCCGCCGTGGTCGCGTGGATCTTCCTGGCGTTCCTGCGTGGAGGCGCGACGGACGACGCGTTCACCAACGCACTGCTTCAATCAGCGGCCGTGACCGTTGTCGTTGCCGGGCTCGAGAACGCGGTCTTTGCCATGCTGCCGCTGCGCTTCATGCCCGGTGGCGCCGTCCTCGCCTGGAATCGCATCGTCTGGGCCGCACTGCTCGGGTTTGGGATCTTTGGCTTTGCGCATGTGCTGCTCAACCCGAGCGCGGGGGCGGGCTACATGGCCGACTCGACGCGGACGTCGTTCATCACGATGGTCGTGTTGCTCGCCGTCTTCAGTCTCGCTTCGGTCGCGTTCTGGGCCTGGTTCAGGTTCAGGCCCGATCCACACCGCGCGGAGGGGCCGGGGCTGTGAACGACAGAGTCGAGCTGCAGACAGAGGTCGACGCGCCGCGAGACCTCGTCTTCCCCCTCGTGGCCACGGCCGACGGCCTGCGTCGCTGGCTGGACGATGCCGAGCTGGACGCCCGGGTCGGTGGTGAGCTGCGCGCAACCTTGATGGATGCGCACGCGGTCGGCCGCGTCGTCGCCCTGGACCCGCCCCAGCACATCAGCTTTGCGTGGGACTGGGTTGCGCGGCCACTCGGGGCAGCGAGCGTCGTGGCATTCGATGTCATCGATCATGGTGCGCGGACGTGGATCACGTTGCGCCACGTGGGCCTGCCCAACGAGGCGCAGGTCGCCTTGCACGACCAGATGTGGCGCTACTGGCTCTCGCGTTTCGACGAAGCCTGCGGCGCATTGTCCAAGCGCGTCGTCCGGCCCATTCAGGCCTCGTAGAGGGTCGCGGCGCGGGCCAGCTCCGAGGCGATGTTGGCGCGCAGCTCGGCGGGCTCCAGGACCTCGGCATCGGCGCCCCAGCCCATGATCCAGATTCGAATCTCACGCATGCCGGCGACAGTCGCTCGCCAGATCATCGAACCGTCAGGCTCGTCCTCCGTCTCCTGGGTCGGATGCCAGCGCGTCTCGGCAGCACGCTTGGCGACTGCCGGCGAGAAACGGATGACGACGTCGATCAGCTCGTCGTCGGCGATTACGTCCCACGCCCGGGCGAGCTCGTCGGCGGCCGAGTATCCGTCCACCGGCTCGAAGGTGGCCGGCGTCAGGGCCGCATCCAGGATGCGCTCGACCTTGAACGTCCGGCGCGCCTTGCGGCCCTCGTCCCACGCGAGCAGGTACAGCGCGTGGGTCAGGGCCGAGGGTTCGATGGCCAGCGGCTGGACCTTCGCCCTGCGCGCCGGCTTGGACGCGTCGTAGACGCCGGCGTCGTACTCGATCTGGACCACGCGCCGCTGCGCCCAACCCTCTGCCAGGACGCGGAACACCTTCGTGAAGCGCGGGTTGGGCGGCGTCCGGCTGAACACGTCCACCGTTGCCTCGATGTGCGCCGCAAGGACCGGTGGCAGTACCTGGGCCAGCTTGACGAACGCGCCGATGAGCTCGGTGTCGTGCTCGTCACTCACCTTGGCCAACAGCCGTGCAGCGAGAAAGAGGGTCGTCGCCTCGTGGAGCGTCAGGGCCAGCGGTGGCAGGAACGCTCCGCGCTCGAGGCCGAACCTGCCGCCGTCCTGCCAGATGGGCAGCCCCGCGTCGGAATCCATTGAGAGAAGGTCGCGGTAGACGGTGCGCTTCGAGACGCCGATGCGATCGGCCAGGTCCTGTGCGGACAGGCCGTCGGAATGGTCGTTGAGCAGCATCGCGATGCGCAGGTAGCGCGCTGCCTTGTCCCACTTGGCTCCGCCGCGGTCGGCAATCGTGTTCACGCGCTCAAGGTAGCGCGTTGCGGCTTACGCGGGACTTCGCCGTACCATCGCCAGCACAGATGAGCCGACGCATGACCTGGGTAGTGACCACGCCCGCCGCGGCACGCATACCGCGCACCGACCAGCGGCCATTCGTCAGCATGCTCACGGACTGGGGCGCGCGCGACCCATCTGCAGCCATCTGCCATGGCGTGGTTCTGTCGATCGTGCCCGAGGCGCTCATCGTCGACATCACCCACGAGATCGCCAAGTACAACATCCGCCACGGAGCGCTGATGCTCTGGTGCGCCCTGCCTTACCTACCGATCGGTGCGCACATGGCGGTGATCGACCCTGGGGTCGGCACGAGCCGCCGACCGATCGCGATCGAGACGGCGCGCGGCGACCTGCTCATCGGCCCGGACAACGGGCTGCTCGTCCCTGGCGCGGATCGCCTGGGCGGGATCATGCGCGTCCATGTCATCGACAACGTGCAGTACCGCTTGCCCGTGCTGACGCCCACGTTCCATGGCCGCGATCTGTTCGCGCCGGCTGCGGCACACCTGGCGCTGGGCGTGCCGCTCGAGTCGATGGGGCCCGAGATCGATCCCGGCGAGCTGGTCAGCATCGACTGGCCGCCTGTCGTGGTTCGTGATGGGGAGATCGAATCGACGGTCATCTACCGCGACTCCTTCGGCAACCTCAAGCTCGCCGGGGTGACCGCCGACCTGCTCGACGCCATTGACGGCCTGCAACACGGCGATGTGTTGGAGGTGCACTTTCCGGGCCTGACGTCCCCGCCGCTCAGGATGCCCTGGGCGCCGACGTTCGGCGACGTCGCCGAACGTGCTCTCCTTGTCTACGAAGATTCCTACGGACGGCTGTGCATCGGCCAGAACCGGGGCAACGCGGCCAAGGCGCTGTCAGTTCCCGAGGGCAGCGTGGTCAGGATGCGCCGTGCCGGCCCGGACGGGGATCAGACGACCGAATAAGGCCGCTTGGCGTCGGCGCCGGTTGGCTCAGTCGGCCTGAACTCCGTGGCCAGGGCGAGGCCGTCGGCGGCCGTGGCGATCTGGTCGCGCCCGGCGCGCTTGGCCGCGTAGCAGGCGCGGTCGGCGGCGATGATCACGCTCGTTCCATCGTGGCCGTCCTTGGGGTAAACGGCAATGCCGACCGAGCAGGTGACACCGACCGGTGACCCTTGCTCGTCGCTCATCGCCGAAACGGCGCTGTGGATCTTCTCGGCCACGGTCCGCCCGCCTGCCAGACCCGTCGACGGCAGCAGGACGGCGAACTCGTCACCGCCGAAACGGAACACGAGGTCTGACTCGCGGCATGAGTCGCGCAACACCTGGGCCACGAGCTGGAGCATCGCATTGCCGGCCTGATGGCCCAGCTGGTCGTTGTAGCGCTTGAAGAAGTCCAGGTCGACCATCAGCATCGCGAAGCGCGCGCGCTGCTCGACGAGCCGGCCTATGTGCTCGGTCAACGCACCGTGGTTCCACAGTCCGGTCAGTGGGTCGGTCTCGGCGCGCAGCTCAACGGCACGGTGCGCAGCGGCGTTGCGCAGCGCGATCGAGACATGCGCGGCGAAGAGCTTGACGAGATCGAACTCATCGGTTGTGAAGTTAGCGCCGTCGCCCAGGCGCTCGATCATGAGCTCACCCTGGATGCCCTCGCCGCTGCGCAGTGGTGCGACGATCAGCGCACCGGCGTGCGGTCCGAGATTCCCGAATTGGAGGACGCGCGGATCCGCCAGCTCGTCCTGGACCAGCTGCGCCTCGCCTGTGCGCAGCGCGTCGCTGCTGACGCCCGTGTCGTCGGGCAGCTCGATGGCGAGGAACTCCGCGGCATACAGCCCACGCGCAAAGATGGTGCGCAGTCGGTGCGTGCCGCTGTCGTGCACGGAGACGGCGATGTTGTCGACGTGGATCAGCGCCTGGAGGCGAGTGGCGATCTCCTCGAGCAGCGTCTGGGTATCAAGCGTCGTCAGGATCGACTCGGTCACGCGCAGCAGCTCGCGCTGGTTGTTGAGCTGCCGCGCCAAGGCCTCGGACTGGGCACGCAGGCGCTCGGTGGCATCCGCGTTGGCTACCGCCTGGGCAGCGATCGACGCGTAGATCTCGAGCACGCGCAGGTCGTCGGGGCCGAACTGGTTTAGGCCCAGCTTGGCCAGAACGATGACGCCAATAACTTCGTCCTCGAAGAGCATCGGTGCGAGCAGAAGTGATTCGTCGAGGTCGTCTTCGGTGCCCGGGATCGTCTTTGCGCGCCGGTCTGCAGCCGCGTCGCCCAGGTTCTGGGCCAGCCCATGGCGGGCCACCCAGCCGGTGATTCCCTCTCCTACCTGGAGGCGGAGCTGCTCCCCGTCTTCGCCCTCGTACTCGCCGACCTCGCCACGCCACGCGACCGGGACGCACTCGTCGCCATCGACGAGATAGACGCGGATGTTGTGGCAGTCGACGAGCTGGTTGAGTTCTGTGCAGATCGTCTGGCCGATCTCGTCCACGCGGCGCAGGCGGGTAAGTCGCGTGCCCAGCTGCTGGATCGAATGGAGCTGTGCCGCCCAGGTCGCCATGCGGTTGTAGTTCTCGGCGTTGCGCACAATCGTCATGCCCTGCTCGGCGATTCGGCCGAGGAGCCACTTGTCCTTGTCCGACCACTCCCGATGCTTGCGGAAATAGAGGGTCAGCGCGCCCACCGGCTCGTTCTCGGACATGAGCGGCGCAATCGTGATCGTGTTGATGCCCTCGCGCAGGAACGCGCGACGCAGCTCGGAGGCGCGGGCATCGTCGGCGACGTCCGAGATGGACACCACGCGCCGTTCGGCGAAGGCGATCTCTGCTATCGGCCTGGAGGTGGCGTGCTCGAGCGCCTGGCAGTAGTCGTCGGACAGGTTCAGGTTCGCCACCGGCCGGTAGGTCCCTGACGGAGTGCGCGTGAACACTGCGCCGCTGTCGGCCTTGAAGAGCTCAGCGGTCCGCTCGACGAGCTGTTGGAGAACCAGGTTCGGATCCTGCTCCTGGCCCAGCTCGGTGGCGATCGCGAGCATCAGCTCGGCACGTCGACTGCGCTCGTTGGCGTCAGCGAGCACGGCCGTGGAGTCGTTGCGCCTGGAACGGGTAGGGCCGACCGACGCGTTCTTCATGAAGCGAACAAGATCATCGCGCCGGTAGCGCCGATCGCCGCGGCCGTTGATGCGCAGGCACGGCAGAATGCCCTGCGCCGTCCAGCTACGGACGGTGTTGGGATGCACTCCAAGCGTGCGAGCCGCCTGACTCACGGTCAGGAACTCGCTGTGACGTGCGGCGTTCGTGGTGCTCTCCGACGTTAAGAATTGTCAGGTGCGATGGAGCGATAAGGACAGCTGGAGGCTATCCGGAGCGCACACCTTCACCAGTGGGCCAAAGGTCCCACGGGCTTCCGACCTACGGCGCTCGAGAGGGATCTGACGCGACGAGCGACGGATACGGATTGAACGCGTCCACGAGGCGGTTCTCGCCTAGGGCCGACCAGTCGATCAGGAACGGAGCGCGCAACTCGAAGTGGAGCTGCGGACGAACGTTCTCGGCGTTGCCGGTCTTGCCCAGGTCGCCGATTACCTGGCCGCGCGTGACGTGCTGGCCGACGTCGACCCAGACACGATCCAGATGGACCAGCACAGCCGTGTAGCCCGGACTGGTCGGCTCGTCGCTCTCCACCACAACGGTCAGGCCATAGCGGTCGGGTTCCCAAGGCGACCACCTGGTCGCCGGATCGATGACGACGCCATCGAATGGCGAGAGGACGGGCTCGGCCTCAGGCGCATAGATGTCGATGCCGTCGTGTAGGCGGACGAGGTCGCCCTTCGTTCCGACCCTGGCGTGGTTGTAGTCATCCGGCGGCCCCGGGCGACGGTCAAGCCAGTTGTCGCGGTAGTGAGAGGTCGTGTCCGAGCGCAACGGGAAGCCGATGTCGATGACCTGTGCGTGCAGGTCGAATCCGGTGGCAGACGTCGGCGCCGCGCCCGCCGCCGGGGCAGGCGTCGGTGTCGGATCGGCGCTCGGCGCGACGGACGGCTCAGGCGTCGCAGTCGGCACGGCAGACTGGTGTGGGCTCGCGCTTGGCGCCGGCGATGCGGTGGTGGAGGCGCTCGGTATGAGGCTTGCGTCCGCCACGAGCGAAGGTGCCGTGGCCGGCGGCGTCGTAGGTGTGCCCGAGCCAGCGGGGGCGCCGAGAATGACCATCACTCCGAGGCCGCCGAGAACCACCACTCCAACGACTGCCGCGAGGAGCACAGGCCATCCGCGACGCGGCGCGTCCACGCGACGCGCCATTTGCCGCCGCGTCACGTCCTGCGCGTCACCCGTACGAAGGCGAACGTCACCAGGGCAGCGGTCATGCCGATGCCGACGACTATGACCACGGCGAAGAACGGAGCGCCGACCTTGCTGGCGCCCTCGCCCGCGCGCGGGTCGAGCGGGTCCACGAGGACCGGCGTCGCGGCGGGAGTGGCCGCTGGGGTGGGATCAGCCGCGAAGACCGGCGCGAGAGCGCACACGGTCAGAGCGAACGCCACGAGGACGGCGAGTAGAAGGCCACGGAACACCTTCCCGAGCCTACACCGAACGCTCAGAGGCCGATTACGAGCGCAACTACTGCGGCCCCGAGAAGGACGAGCGCCATCGCCAGGAGCGAAGCGGCGGCCAGCACACGGGGCCGCTGTCCGGCCGCGAGCAGGCGCATTGCCTCGGACGTGGCCAGGGTGGTGACGACCAGCGGTCTGTTGGTGCCTGAAGTCATGGTCGGCCGGCCGTTGCGCAACACGGGCGTGCCGCACACCGTGGCGTGCTCCACGGCCGATAGCTGTTCGATGACCAGGCGCGCGGGCGTGCGGGGGTCGGGCAGGTTCTCGACTCCCTCGAGCAGGTCGGGCGGCAGGTCGCTCAACTGCCCATCGGCTTCGCGCGGGATAGCCACGAGCCCGGGTCCGATGGCCTCCTCGTCGAGGGCGATGAAGGCATCACGGGTCTCGACGCCGAACGGCACGGCCTCGCGCTCCTCGGCGATCGTTCGCCACCTTCGGGGACCGTCGCCGATGTCGATCCTCTTGCGCCGATAGACGAGAGGGCGATCGGTCTCGTCGGGAAACTCCTCGTCGCTCGACACGCGGCCCGAGACTCGGACGTAGGTCGGCTTGCCTGCCGCCATTGCCCGCGCACTGTCGATGTCGACCGCTGGCGTGGCAGCCAGCAGGCGGCCCACCCGATAGCGGTCACCGAGGGAGCGAAGAAGGAGAAAGGCGCCGAGAAGACACGCCAGCGCGACAAGCACCAGAACGGCAACGCTCACGGCGCGACCGGCGTGGACAAGCGAAGACCCGAAGGAACCTTCACGAGGCGTGGACCTTGATGTGATCGCAGTCGCTAGCTTCGCTTCTGGCCCCTCCGGGCTGATGCGAACGGTAGTGCTGGTTCCGGTTCGTGGTCAATGTCAGTTGTCCACCAAAGCGGCCCGGCGTCGGAAAGCTGTCCACCTTTCGTCCACAGCCGCGTGGCTCAGGCGGCCTCGCCTGAGACCGCGTCCAGATAGACGTGCGCTCCGGAGTAGGTCGTCAGGTCCAGGCGCCCGGCCACGAGCTGCGCGCCTGTGACCACGTCTGAGTGAGCGGCTCTCCACGCGACCGTGCCGTCAGTTCGGAGCGCGAAAGTCTCCAGCTCCGTCTGCAAGAGGATGTGCTCGAACCTGGTCGAGGCCAGGATGGCGACCGTCGGCGTGCCGCTGGGCAGCGTCCAGACCAGATCGCCGGTGCGTGCCGCCAGGGCATAGACGCGAAAGCCGTAGCGCACCACCAGTAGCCCGGCAGTGTCGACCAGGACGGCTTCGGGCTCATCGAAGATGGGCGAGGCAAAACGCGCCGTCCAGCGCGATGTGGGACCTTCGATGCGCAGCTCCGCGCGGCATTGGCTGTCCGGGTTCGGGTCGACGAGCGTCCCGAAGTCCGTCATCGTGCCTGCGGCCTCCGAGATGCCGAACACTTCATCGGCCCGGCCGCTGCCTGCCCAGCGATAGCGAGCGGCGAAACCGCCTGGGTACTGGACCGAGAGGCGCTGGACGTCCTGCGTCACGCCCCGCTTGTTGCGCCGGCTGTCTGCTCGCCAGCGGGGCGCTGGTCCGAAGGGGAGTTGGGCGCGTTGGCGATAGGTGCGACCACGGCGTTGGCCAGCATGCGCAGCGTGGCCGGAGTGGCCTGGAAGACCGTGTTCGGGGTTCCGGCCGCGGCCCAGATCGTGGCGAAGCGACCCAGATCCGGATCCATGACCGTCCGGATGGGCCGTGTATGGCCGAAGGGAGGAATGCCGCCGATCGAGAAGCCCGTGAAGTCGCGTGCCTCATCGGCCGTGGCCCGGCGCATGCGCAGCTCGGTCAGCACGCCGGCCAGCAAAGCGACATCGACCGTGTTCGCGCCACTGACGAGGACGAGGCACGGTTCGAGGCCCTCGTCGCGGTCGGCCACGAACACCAGGCTCTTGACGATCTGACCCACTTCTGCCCCCACCGCACGCGCGGCTTCCTCTGCCGTGTGAGTCGATTCGTCGAACGTGACAATCTCGAGGGTCACGCCCTTGCGGGCAGCAGCGTCAAGCACACGTTGACTTGAAGGCGGGATCTCGGGCACGGCCGGAGTCTAGCGCAGCCCACGTTCGGCGCGGGCGGATTGTTCTCTCGAAACCCGTGCGGACGTAGAATGGGTTCAGTTTGAATATGGGACAGGGGAGCGCCACCGGGCGCTGAGAGTGCGGAAAGCCGCAGACCCTAGGAACCTGATCTGGTTCGTACCAGCGAAGGGAGTCCAGACGACGCACCTCCGTCCCAGGATCACGGAGGCGCATCTTTTGAAGGCCCTGATCGTCGCAGACGGCGACATCCCGTCGCGCGCAGCAGTCGACCGCCTGCTCGGACCCGACGGCGCCGACGTCGTCGTCGGTGCCGATGGTGGTGCAGCGAAGGCCGTGTTGCTGGGATTCACACCCGACGTCGCGGTCGGTGACCACGATTCCCTCTCACCCCGGGCCGTCGATCAGCTTCGCGCCGATGGCGTCGAGGTAATCGCGCACCCGCAGGCCAAGGACGAGAGCGACACAGAGCTGGCGCTGCGCGAGGCGATCAATCGTGGGGCGACTTCGCTCCTCGTGATCGGTGCCTTCGGCGGCCCGCGCCTGGAGCACACGATCGCCAACCTGCTGCTGCTGTCCAGCCCCGAGCTTGCCGGCCTCGACGTGTCCCTCGCCGATGGCGCGAGCGAGGTTCGCCTGCTCGACGACGGCGGGACGCTGACGCTGAACGGGCGTCGGGGCGACTACGTATCGCTCTTCCCGCTCGCGCCGGTCGTCCATGGCGTCACGACCCAAGGTCTGGCCTTCGCGCTCGTCGACGAGCCACTCAGCCAGGGACCCGCACGCGGCCTGTCCAATGAGATGACCGGCGAACGCGCTGCGGTCAGCACGCGCAACGGACGACTGCTCGTCGTCCATACGAGGCGAGACCCATGAACCGACTCTTCCCCATCGCCACTCTGGCGCTCCTCCTTGTCGCCTGCGCCCATTCCCCGGCGATCCCGGCGGCGACCCCGGCGCCGACCGACGCTTCGCTGCCGACGGCCAGCGCCGTTGGCGAGGTGACGCTCGTGACCCACGACGCGTTCGCGGCCAGCGACCAGGTCGTAGCCGATTTCGAGACTCAATCGGGCGCGACGCTCAAGGTCCTCAAGGGCGGCGACGCCGGCACGATGGTCAATCAGGCGATCCTGACCAGGAACCAACCGCTCGGCGATGTGCTCTACGGCGTCGACAACACATTCCTATCGCGCGCCCTCGACGCGGGCATCTTCGCTCCCTACGCCTCGCCGGCGGCGGCGTCGATTCCGGCCGAGTTCAAGCTCGATGCGCAGGATCGAGTGACGCCGATCGACTATGGCGACGTGTGCGTCAACTACGACAAGGAGGCGTTCACCGGCTCGCTCGCCGCGCCCCAGACGATCATGGACCTGACCGATTCCGCGTATCGGGACGAGCTCGTGGTCGAGAACCCGGCGACCTCGTCACCGGGGCTTGCCTTCCTGCTGTCGACGGTCATCCGCTTCGGTGAGGCGGGCGCCTACACGTGGCTCGACTACTGGGCCGATCTGCGCGCGAATGGCGTCATGGTCGTGAACGACTGGAACGACGCCTACTACAACGAATTTTCGGGCGGCGCGGGCGCGGGCGGGCGGCCGCTGGTTGTCTCGTACGCGACCAGCCCGGCGGCCGAGGTTTACTTCGCCGACCCGCAGCCGAACGAGTCGCCGACGGGCAACGTCGACGATGGCTGCTTCCGCCAGATCGAGTTTGCCGCCGTGCTGGCAGGAGCAAAGAATTCGACCGGCGCGCAGGCGTGGGTCGACTACATGGCATCGACCGAGTTCCAGTCGGACATGCCGCTCAACATGTTCGTCTTCCCGACGAACCCCGCTGCGGAGGTGACCGACCTGTTCACCAGGTTCCCGGCCAAGGCGACCAATCCGCTGACGATGGACCCGGCCACGATCGCTGCCAATCGTGACCGCTGGATCCAGGAGTGGACGGACACGGTGCTCCACTGAGCGATTGGCGTTGCCGCCGATGAGGCCCGGGCGACTGGTCACGCCGCTGATGGCAGCTTTGCCGCTCGCCTTCCTGGGCGTGTTCTTCGTCTACCCGGTCGTCTCGATCCTTGCGCTGGGGTTGGCGCCCGGAGGCGACCTGGACATTGCTTCTGCCCTGGCCGTGCTCGGCCAGCCGTTCGTGCTCCAGGTCGCGTGGTTCACTTTGTGGCAGGCGGCCCTGTCGACCCTGCTGACCGTGCTCATCGCGCTGCCCGGTGCGTACGTTTTCGCGCGCTACGACTTTCCCGGCCGGCGGCTGATCAGCGCGCTGGCCATCATCCCTTTCGTCTTGCCGACGGTCGTCGTCGCGGCCGCCTTCCTGGCGCTGTTCGGTTCGCGCAGCCCGTTCGGCATCCGCCTCGATCACACGATCGTGGCCATCCTTGCCGCGAACGTCTTCTACAACTACGCGGTAGTGCTGCGCGTGGTGGGTGGAGTCTGGCGCCAGATGGATCCGCGCCTGGAGGACGCCGCACGAGTGCTGGGTGCGTCGCGCTGGCAGGCTTTCAGGCGCGTGACGCTGCCGCTCCTCGCGCCGGTCATCGCGTCTGCCGCGTCGGTCGTCTTCCTGTTCACGTTCACCAGCTTCGGCGTGATCCTGCTCCTGGGCGGTGCGCAGTTCTCCACTCTCGAGGTTGAGATCTACCGCCAGACCGCCGAGCTGCTCGACCTGCGCACCGCCGCCGTGCTCTCCCTGGTCCAGATGGCCGGCCTGGCGCTGTTGCTGTTCGTCTATTCGCGCTATCAGCAGCGGAGCGCGGTCCAGCAGCGGCTGCTTACGCACGGCGACAGCGCGCGTCGTCCGCGAACGAGACGCGAACGCTCGCTCGTGGCGGCAAACCTCGGGGTCATGGCGATCCTGCTCGGGCTGCCGCTGCTCGTCCTGGTCGAGCGCTCGCTGGCCGGCCCTGGCGGATACGGGGTGCAGAACTTTCAGGCGCTGTTTGCCTCGAGCCAGCGCTCGGCCCTGTTCGTGCCGCCGATCGAGGCAGTCCGGAACTCGCTCGCCTTTGCCCTGATCGCGACGCTGATCTGTGCGCCACTCGGCCTGATGGCCGCGTTGGTCATCGCGCGTGGCACGGGACGAATGTCAAGCGGCTTCGACGCGCTGCTGATGCTGCCGCTGGGCACATCCGCGGTGATCATCGGCTTCGGCTTTCTCGTCGCCCTGGGCAATCTGCCGGTCGACCTCCGGACGTCGGTCATCCTGATCCCGATCGCGCACGCGATCGTCGCCCTGCCCCTGCTGGTTCGTGCGACCGTGCCTGTCCTGCGTTCAGTGGACGAGAGGCTGCGCGACGCCGCGCGCGTGCTCGGTGCCTCGCCCGCGCGCGTGTGGCGCGAGATCGACCTGCCCATCGTCAGGCGCGCGGCGCTGGTCGGCGCCGGTTTCGTCTTCGCCGTCTCGCTCGGCGAGTTCGGGGCAACCCTGTTCATCGTTCGTCCCGACGCCCCGACGATGCCCGTCGCGATCTACCGCCTGCTCAGCCAGCCGGGCGTGCTTGCCTTCGGCCAGGCGATGGCCATGGCCGTGCTGCTGATGGCCGTCACCGGGGCCAGCGTGCTGGCATTCGATGGCCTGCAGGGCGGGCAGGTCAGGTCGGACGCCTGATGCTCGAGCTCGATGACGTCCGTGTCGCCTATGGCGAGACAGTGGCCGTCGACGGCGTCTCCCTGACCGTCGATGAGAACGACAGAGTCGCGCTCCTTGGTCCAAGCGGCTCGGGCAAGTCGACGCTGCTGCGCGCCATCGCCGGTCTCGAGCCGCTCGCCGCCGGCACGATCAGCCTGGACGGCCGCGACCTCGGCGCGGTCGCGGTCCACGAGCGCAACTTCGGCCTGATGTTCCAGGACTACGTCCTCTTTCCGCAGCGCGATGTGCGCGGCAACGTTGCCTTCGGCCTGGAGATGCGCGGCGTCGCGGGCGCGGCCCTTGACCAGCGCATCGACGAGGTCCTGGAGCTCGTCGGCCTGCTTGGATATGGGACGCGACGGACCACCGAGCTGTCGGGTGGTGAGCAGCAGCGCGTTGCCCTCGCGCGCGCCCTGGCGCCACGACCGCGTCTGCTGATGCTCGACGAGCCACTCGGCGCGCTCGATCGGGTGCTGCGCGCGCGCCTGCTTGACGAGCTCGCGACCGTGTTCGGCGAGCTCCGGGTCCCGATCGTGTACGTGACCCATGATCAGGAGGAGGCCTTCACGGTCGCCGAGCGCGTGGTCATCATGCGCGACGGCCGGTCGGCCGCTGCCGGCAGCCCGGTCGGGCTCTGGTCACGGCCTCCGGATGCATGGACGGCGAGCTTCCTCGGGTTCCATAACGTGGGCGACGCCGACATCCTGGCCGGCGTCGCGCGCAGCCCGTGGGGGCAAGTGCCACTGCCTGCCGAGGCCGATGGTGCGGTCACGCTCGTGCTGCGGCCAGAGTCGCTCAGCCTGATCGGCCAGGGCGGCGCGATCGACGGCCGGGTTACCGCGCTCAGGTTTCACGGTGACCACGTGCGCGTCGCGATTGCCGCGGACGGAGGCTCGTCGCTCGAGCTCGAGGTGCGCGAGGGACCTCTGCCGGAGATCGGTCAGCGTGTCTCGGTCGCGGTCGATGCCCGGCGCGTCAACGTCCTGCGCCGCGGATAGGTGGCTCAGCGCCACCCGAGATCGGGTGCCACGTACTTGAGAATGCTCTCGATCGCGTGGGCGTTGTACTCGACGCCGAGCTGATTGGGGACGGTCAGGAGGAGCGTGTCGGCCGCCGCGATGGCCTCGTCGTCGGCCAGCTCCCTGACCAGCACGTCGGGTTCTGCGGCGTAGCTCCGGCCGAACACTGCGCGCGTGTTCTCGTCGAGCCAGCCGATCTTGTCGCTGTCGTCGTGCTCGTGGCCGAAGTAGGCGCGGTCGCGATCGTCGACCAGCGCAAAGACGCTCCGGCTGACCGACACGCGCGGCTCGCGCTCGTGACCGGCCTCCTTCCACGCCGCCCGATATGCCTCGATCTGCTTGCGCTGCTGGATGTGCAGCGGCTCGCCCGTCTCGTCGAACTTGAGCGTGGAGCTCTGCAGGTTCATGCCCAGCTGGGCGGCCCAGATCGCGGTCGAATCGGTCGCCGCGCCCCACCAGATCCGATCGCGCAAGCCGGCCGAGAACGGCTCGACTCGGAGCAGGCCGGGCGGGTTGGCGAACATGGGCCGTGGGTTTGGCTTGGCGAAACCCTCGCCCTCGATCACCTCGAGGAATGCCTGGGCGTGGCGGCGTGCCATGTCCGCATCGGTCTCACCTTCAGCCGGCACGTAGCCGAAATAGCGGAAGCCGTCGATGACCTGCTCGGGCGAGCCGCGGCTGATGCCGAGCTGGAGCCGCCCGCCCGCGATCAGATCCGCTGCACCGGCGTCCTCGGCCATGTACAGCGGGTTCTCGTAACGCATGTCGATGACGGCCGTGCCGATCTCGATGCGACTCGTGCGCGCGCCAACAGCCGCCAGCAGCGGAAACGGCGACCCAAGCTGGCGCGCAAAGTGATGGACGCGGAAGTACGCGCCGTCGGCGCCGAGCTCTTCCGCGGCGACCGCGAGCTCGATCGACTGGAGCAGCGCGTCGGAGCCGCTGCGCACCTGGGAATAGGACGACGCCGCCCAATGGCCGAACGACAGGAACCCGATGTGCTTCACCCGGCAATGGTAGTTAGGCTTTAACGATGACCGACGTAGCGGCCGCGATGCCCGGCGTAGGCGACCTGGCGCCCGACTTCGCGCTTCCCGACGACACTGGCGCGGAGAGGCGGCTGTCGGACCGACGCGGCGAATGGACGGTCCTGTACTTCTACCCCAAGGACGACACGCCCGGCTGCACCACGGAGGCGTGCGAGTTTCGCGACGCGGATCCCGAGCTGGCCGAGCGTGGCGCGGAGGTCTGGGGCGTCAGCGTCCTGGGCACGGCCAGCAAGGCTCGCTTCAAGGCCAAGTTCGACCTGCCCTTCGTGCTTCTCGCCGACGAGGATCACGGCGTGGCCGAGATGTACGGGACATGGGTCGAGAAGCACAACTACGGCAAGTCGTCCATGGGCATCCAGCGCTCGACTTTCCTGGTCGCGCCGGACGGTCATGTGATCCGTCGCTGGCCGCGGGTCAAGCCCGAGGGCCACGCCCGGGAAGTGCTGACAGCGCTCGACGAAGAACGGTCCCGATGGGGCCAAAAGCGGACATGACGAGGCATCGCCCGTGGGGGGAGACGAGCGATGCCTCGCGGCGAAGGATACACAGTCGCCACGCTCGCGCAACCGCCAGGAGAGCCCCTTGAGACACGCTCAATGACCGACTTTGAGAAGGCCCAAAACGAGCCCGTCAGCGCCCACGAAGAGCGGCCCGAAAGGGTGCTTGTGATCGTCGCTCACCCGGATGACGCGGACTTTGGCGTGGCTGGAACGCTGGCCAAGTGGATTCGCGCGGGCACCGTCGCGCGGATGGTGTGCTGCACCAGCGGCGATGCCGGTGCCGACGACGCCCGTATCGACCCGCTCGAGCTGGCCACGACGCGTGAGGCCGAGCAGCGTGCGGCGGCCGCCGTCGTGGGTTACGAGACGGTCGATTTCCTGCACCGTCCAGACGGCGCGCTGGAGAACGATCTGGCACTGCGCGAGCAGCTCGTGCGCATCATCCGCGAGTTCAAGCCCGACGCCGTCGTGTGCATGGATCCGACCGTCGTCGTCCACGAAGACGGGTACATCCAGCACGTCGATCACCGCACCGCCGCGATTGCCGCGATCGATGCGGTCTACCCGGCGTCGCGTAACGCGATGGCCTTTCCGCATCTCGTCCTGAACGAGGGCCTGGAGCCACACAGCGTCGACATCGTGTACCTCTTCTTCACCGACAAGTCGACCGTGTGGGTCGACACGTCGGACACGATCGACGTCAAGATCGCGGCGCTGCGCGAGCACACCAGCCAGCTGCGCGAGCCCGAACAGCTCGAGGAGATGCTGCGCCGCTGGGCGGCGGAGGGCGGTCAGAAGATCGGGACAGCGGCAGCCGAGTCGTTCCGCCTGATCAAGATGGGCCGCTAGGCGCCGTCAGCAGCAGCGGGCGCAGGCGCCCCCACATATCCCACACCTCGGCGAGACGACTCGAACGGTTTCCCAGGCAGGCTATTACCCGGTCCAGGTCGAGATCCGGCGCGCTCGTCGCGAGGTACTCCTCGACGAGGACTGTCGTTCCCTGCCACAAGGCGTCGATCCCCAGCTGATCCGAGGGCCGATGCAGCGCGCGTGGGTCAAGACCCATGTGCGACAGACTGATGACAAGCTCGCGGATTGTCGGCGAGCGGCTGTCCATCCATCCGGAGCGCCCGTCGAAGCGGTAGCCCATGGACGCGAGGCTCGCGGCGACCCGCCCTGCGTCGTCGGCCGCGAATTGGCCCCAGAACGGGTGCCCGTCGGGGAAGCGAAACGCCATCTGCTCGAGGGCTCGGGCCGCGACCTGCTCGCGCAGCTCGAGCAGCAGTAGCTGCAGCCTGCCGGCTTCCACGCCCGTCTCTTCGGCCAGGCGCAGGGCCAGCGCGAGCAAAGTCTGTCGGTCGCCGCGCAGGAGGAGCGATATCGGAAGTACGACGGGTTGCCCGTTCGATGGCGGCGCGCCGGGGACGGGCGATGTGGTGGGCGGGACCCGGCCCTGAATCTGGCGCTGGGCCTCTTCCTCGCATGCGGCAAGGTCGCGCCGCGCGTTCATGCACGTTGCGTGTGCCGCCTCGGCCGCGATGCGCGCGGCGTCGGCGGCCAGCTCCATGCCCGGCAGCGCGTTCTCGAGCTCCGCGGCGCGGCGCGCAACATGCTCGGCCCTGCGATCGGCCATCATTACCTGCCTGTTGAGCCTATCCATGTCACGCAGCCAGACTCGCGCCGCCTCGTGGATGTTGCCGCGGTCGGTGGCTTTGATTACCGCCTGTCGATACGTCGAACGTGCTTCGTCCTTCGCCGCGCTGAGCAGCCGGCGGTCGCGTACGCGGGCATCGGCATCGCGCAGCGCACCGACCTCCATCAGCTCCTGTCTCACGTCGCGCAGCCTGCGCTCATGCGCCACCCTCGCCTGCGCGAGCCGTTCGGCCTCGGAGCAGGTCGCATCGACGTCGGTCCGCGCTCCAGCGCACGGTCCCGACGGTGGCGCTACCGTCTGCGATGTGGCGATCGACATTTGCACGAGTGTGGCCGTGCCCGGTGCTGTCGTCTACGGAACGATCGGGTTAGGAATGCCGAGCCAGGCGGCGACAATTCGCTGCGTGTCAGAGTCGGCTGCCGATGCTACGATCGTCTCGGTGGCGTCCGAGCACAGCCTGCCCCACGAGGTCTGACCTTTTGGCCATCGATCCCAACCAGGAATTTCTGGTTCAGCCTGTCGACGCCTCCTGGCTCCAGTGCAATATCGAGTGTCAGGAAGCGTGTCCCGTCGGCACCAACTGCCGCGGCTATCTGAACCTGGCCGCTGAAGGCCGCTTCGAGGAGGGTTACATCCTCGCGCGCGAGCCGAACCCGGTGGCGGCGATGTGCGCCTATGTCTGCTCCGCGCCGTGCGAACGAGCCTGCCGACGCGGTGATATCGACCGGCCCTTGTCGATCCGGGCCATGAAGCGCTTCCTGACCGAGTGGCACCAGGCATCGGGCATTCCCGACGACATGCCCCAGATCACGCCGCGCGACACCAAGGTTGCGGTCGTTGGGGCCGGACCTGCCGGAATCTCCGTCGCGCGCGAGCTGGCCGTGGCCGGCCACCAGGTGACCGTCTTCGACGAGCTGCCCTATGGCGGCGGCACGATGCTCATTGGCGTCCCTGCCTTCCGCCTCCCGCGCGAAGCAATCGACATGGACCTCAAGCTCGTCGAGCGCCTGGGCGTCCGCTTCCGGTTCGGTGTGCGCATCGGCCGCGACATCACTTTTGAAGAGCTCATGGAGCAGTACGACTCGGTCGCGATCTGTGCCGGGGCCATGAACGCTGTTCCGCTAGACGTCCCCGGCGGTGACCTGGAAGGCATCCAGTACGGCGTCGACTACATGAAGAAGGCCAACCTGGGCGAGCCGCTCGAGGTCGGCAACAACGTCGTCATCGTCGGCGGTGGCTACACCGCGATGGACTGCTCGCGAACGTCGTTGCGCTACGGCGCTGAGAACGTGACCATCGCCTATCGCCGTACCCGCTCCGAGCTCGTCGTCGACGAGGAAGAGCTGGGCGAGACCGAGCGCGAAGGCGTGAGCATGGAGTTCCTGGTCAGCCCGGTCGAGGTTCTTGGCGACGACAAGGGACGCGTGCGCGCGGTCAGGTTCATCCGCAATCGACTCGGTGAGCCTGATGCGACCGGCCGCCGCGCACCGGTGCCGATAGACGGCAGCGAGTTCGAGATCGCGGCCGACACGGTCATCCCCGCCGTCAGCCAGGCCGCGGACAACACGTTCCTGCCGGTCGAGTCGAGCTTCGAGGTCAATCGAGGCCGTGTCCGAGTGGATCCGGGCACGTACGCGACCAACGTCCGCGGTGTCTTCGCGTGCGGCGACTTCGTAACCGGGCCGACGACGCTCATCGAAGCGGCCGGGCACGGCAAGAAGTGCGCCTACGCGATCGACCGCTACCTGTCCGGGCGACGCGAGGTCGACGTCGATGCCAACGTGCGCATCGTCAGCTCGACGCGTCACGAGATGCCCGACTTCTACGACGTCCTGCCGCGCGTCCACGTCCCCATGGCAGCCGTCGCCGCGCGCTTCCCATCGACCGAGCCGAAGGTCAACTTCACCACACCGGTCGAGATGGGTTACAGCGCGCAGCAGGCGATCACCGAAGGCACGCGCTGCCTCATGTGCAACTACAACATCTGGTTCGACCCGTTCCGCTGCGTGCTGTGCGGCGCTTGCGCGGATGTCTGCCCAGAAGGCGTCATCCACATGATCGACATCAACCAGATGAAATCGGAGGGCCCGCTGCCCGAGCTGGTCGACGCCTACGGCTGGTCCGACGGGGCCGCGATGGTGCTCGACGAGGAGCGTTGCATCCGCTGCGCGTTGTGTGTCAAACGGTGCCCGTACGACGCTATTACCATGGACCGGTTCGAGCTCCAGGAGATCAGCAGCGACGGCCGGCTCTACAAGGAGAGCTACCGGGATACCCAGTTGGGGCTTGCTGGTGTCGGTAACCAAGCCGATGCGGGAGGTTGGATTCGTTGAGCTTTCTTGAGCGTGTAGACGTGGCCGTGAGACGCAGCGCCGTCTTCCGGTCGCTCTTCCGCCAGCCGTATCCGACGGACGAGCGGTCGCGTGCCTACGCGGTCATGAACAACGTGTTCCTGCACCTCCACCCGGTGCGCGTCAGGCAGCACGCTGTCAAGTTCGCGTACACCTTCTGCCTCGGTGGCCTGTCGTTCTTCTTCTTCCTCGTGCTGACCGTGACCGGCGTCTTCCTGATGTTCTTCTACGTGCCGTCCTCGACGTCCGCGTACGACGACATCCTGCGCATCCAGGCGGAAGTGCCGTTCGGGCTGCTGACGAGGAACATCCATCGCTGGGCCGCGCACCTGATGGTCTTCTTCGTCTTCCTGCACATGATGCGGGTCTTCTACCACGGGGCCTACAAGCCGCCGCGCGAGTTCAACTGGGTTGTCGGCGTGCTGCTGCTGTTCTTCACCGTGGCCCTGTCGTTCACGGGCTACCTGCTGCCCTGGGATCAGATCGCGTTCTGGGCGGTCACGATCGGCAACAACATCGCCTCGTACGTGCCTCTCCTGTCGAAGCCCTCACAGCTGCTCATCTTCGGCGGCATCGAAGTCAGCCAGAACACGCTCTTACGCTTCTATGTCCTGCACGTGATCCTCTTACCGCTCACTGCGGCTATCTTCCTCGCCGTTCACTTCTGGAGGATCCGGAAGGACGGCGGCATCAGTGGACCGCTCTAGATGACACAAGACAAGTCCCGACTTCCGGCTCCCACTGCACCAGCGGAGCCCGCCGCTCCCAAGCGCACCGCGCTGCCCGCCGCCCCGCCCGAGCGACGGACGACGGAGATCGACAAGCAGCGCGTGCCCATGGCTGCCAAGCCATATCGGCTGCTGGCGCTCGTCAAGCAGGATGCTGTTGTCCGCGTCCAGAAGGAGCCTGACGACACGGTCATGACCTGGCCGCACCTGCTCTCGATCGAGTTCTTCGCGGCGGCAATGATGAGCATCTTCCTGCTCCTGATGGGCGTGTTCATCAACGCGCCGCTGGAAGAGCTGGCCAATCCGAACACGACGCCCGTTGTGGCCAAGGCGCCGTGGTACCTCGTTGGCATCCAGGAGCTCCTCGCCTACTTCCACCCCGTGGTGGCGGGCGTGCTGTCCATCGCGTACATAATCGTCGGCCTGATAGTCATCCCGTATATCGACCGCGGACCGCAGGGCGATGGCGGGTCGCCGCGACCGAGCAACCGCAAGCTGGGCATCATCCTGTTCACGATGTTTGCCGCATCCGGCCTGGTGATCACGTTCATGGGCGCCTTCTTCCGCGGTCCCGGGTACAACTACATCCTGCCGTGGCAGGACGGACTCTTCTTCGCTCTTTAATGGGGGCTGCGTGACATGGGCAATTGGAAATTGGCCCGCTGGCAAGAACCACAGACACTCACTCGTGACGTGCTGCGCGAGATGCGCAAGGGCCGGCCGGCCGGGATGTCCCGACGGACGCTCATCCGCCGCTCGATCGGCGCTGGTGTGGCTCTATGGCTTCTGGAAGTGACCGGCGGCATGCTCGGATTCCTGTGGCCGAACCTGTCGAAGGGTTTCGGTGGCCAGATCGAGCTCGGCGACGAGGCGACCGTCGCGGGCAACCCGGCGGTTCAGGGCGTGACCCTGTCCGACGGCGCACCGGCGTACTACTCCCAGGCGCGCACCTACGTCCAGCTGATCGACTACGAGCGAGGCTTCAGCGACGGCGTCAGCGTCGACGGCAGCGGTGCCGACACCAATGTGCGCACGATCTACCAGCGCTGCCCGCACCTGGGCTGCAAGCCCAACTTCTGTACCAGCAACTACTGGTTCGAGTGCCCCTGTCACGGCTCGCGCTATGACCGCCTGGGCACCAAGATCAAGGAGCTCGGACCCGCGCCGCGGAGCATGGATCGCTTCGCGCACAAGGTGGCCTCAGGAGTGCTGACCGTCGACACGTCCAAGATCACTCTCGGCCCGCTGCCCGTCGCCCTGGGACAGCCCGGCCTGATTCCGGCCCGCTCCCCGCAAGGCTGCATATGACGGACGAGCGCACCGGCCGCGAGCTGACGCCCCGCTCCGAGGAGCCGGATTCCGCGGTAACGCCGCGCGAACCGGCTGTTCCGGCGCCCGGCTCGCAGGCGGTCGAGCGCTTCTCTGGCGGCACCCGAGCCCACACCGTCGGGCTTACGGAAGAGCGCGCCACGAAGATCGTCAAGCAGAGCGGCAACGCGCGCATGATCGCGTTCCTGGGCGCGCTCTTCCTCGTCCTGTTCATTCCCATCTACTGGCTGTACGACATCGGGCTGCCGGTCGTCGGCGTCGAGGGGCGCCTGGCCAACGAGGCTCAGCAACAGCAGGTGACGGACATCTCGCGCGGCTATGCGCTCTTCCTGGCCAACTGCGCGCGCTGCCACGGCGCCAACGGCGAGGGTCTTGTCGGCCCGGCACTCAACGATCAGGCCAAGCTGTACAACACGATCACCGCGGCCGGCGCCGCGGGACCCGGTCATCTCAACCCCAACTATCTGCAGACGGTCCTCCAGGTTGGCGGCCGCTACGTATGCGGCGATCCGAACAGCGTTATGCCCATCTGGGAGCAACCGAACGGGCCGCTCAACTATCGCCAGATCCAGGAGATAATCGACTGGATCACGGCCAGCAGCGACATCTCGTTCACCTACCAGCCGGCCGTCGCCGAGGGCAATGCCGGCGCCACGGCACCACCGGCGGTCACGATCCATGGCTGGCGTGACCCGACCTACACGCCGGCGCCCGGCGCCACACCTGTGCCGGCCTGCTGGCGCGGCGACAACACCGGCTCCGGGTCGGCTCAGGCAACGCTCGCGCCGGTCACGAGTCCGGGTACGGCCGAACATCCGCGCGAGATCGACGTCGAGGGCACCGACCAGCTCAAGTGGGTCGACCCGGCTACCGGCCAGCAGATCACCCAGCTCGCGGTCGTGGCCGGCGAGGTGATCGAATTCAAGGTCGACGTAAACAGCTCCACAGCGCACAACTTCCACCTCGGGCCGGCCGGCAATCTGGCCACGGCACCCGAGCACAACGATCTGCCCGGCCTGGACACGTTCGCCAACTCGACCGAGACCTTCCTGTACACGGTGCCGCCGGCCCTGACATCCGATGCGCAGTTTGCGTGCACGGTGCCCGGCCACTACCAGTCGGGCATGCACGTCGACCTGATCGCGCAGGACTCGTCTACCGAGCCTGGATCGCCGGCGCCTTCGGCAGCTCCGGATGCATCGGCTGCCCCGGCGGAGTCGGCCGCGTCGTCCGCGGCACCATCACCGTCAGCGGCGCCTTCGCAGTAGATGGCTGAGTACGCACTTCCGCCCGGAGCCGTCCGCCGCCGCGCAGTCTTCGGGCTGCTCGACGCCGATGGTTGGACATGGGCGACGATCAAGGCCACGTTCTGGTTCGTGTTCATCATCTTCGTGCTCGGCTACGTGCCGGACCGCGCCTACTACTTCACCGTTCTGCCGACGCTCGACCTGGGCTTCAACGCCATCTCGCCGGTCAACATGTGCTCGGCCGACAACAAGACGCTGCCGTGTCCCGCCCCGGCTGGCGCCGTCATCCCGTGGGAGTCCAGCCCCACAGAGCTCGACCTTCCCCAGGGCCGCACGGGGGCAGGTTCGTTCATTTCGGGCACGAACGTCTACCTGATCGGCGGCTCGACCGGAGGCGCAGCCACAGCCAGCGTCCTGGCCACGACCTCCGACAACGGCACGATCAATCCATGGCAGGACGGCCCTGCGCTCCCTGACCCCAGGTCGGGCGCTGTGACTCTCACGCTGGCGGGCACGCCCTATGTGATCGGAGGCAGCGACGCGTCCGGCAACCCGACCTCGACCGTGTTCGTGGGCACGGTGGACCAGGGCGCGCTGACCGGCTGGGCGGACGCAGGCATCACGCTGCCGATCCCCCTCACCGACGCCACCGGCGTCGCGACTGCGACCGGCGTCTATGTCTTCGGCGGCCAGACCACGGGCGACACGCTCTCCGCCGCTACGTACAACGCCGTGATCCCCGAAGGACAGACCAAGCTCGGCGCGTTCACGGACATGACTGAGATCCCGCTGCCGGAGGCACGCGCCGGAGCGGCCGCGGTCTCGGCCGGCATCTCGGTCTTCGTCATGGGCGGCCAGGGCCCCGACGGCGTGTCCAACTCCGTCTTCTATCTGAAGCTCGACTCGCACGGCAATCCGGCGGTCAACACCGACTCGGGCAGGCCGTTCGGCTGGGGCGTGTCGGTCAACGAGTCCGCGTCGGCGGCGCTGCCAGAACCACGTCAGCATCAGACGAGCTTCGGCAACGGCGGCGCGCTCTACGTCATTGGCGGCCAGGACGCGAACGGGGTGGCCGTGAGCACCAACTACTGGACCGTCCCGAACCCCTCCAACGGCCTGATCAGTGGCTGGCAGAGTCTCGACGTCACCGACCTGCCCGATCCACAAGCCGGATCCGCATCGGCCATCAGTGGCACGACCGTCTTCCTCATCGGTGGCACTGGCGCCGACGGCACGGATCTGACGTCCGTGCTGCGCGCGGATCTCGCCCCGCGACTGCCGTTCTTCCGGCTGGGCCTTTTCGGCGTGACCGTTCCCGCACTCTCGATCCAGGGCGAGATCGGCCAGCAGCTGGGCTACATCGTGGCCGGCAGTGCCGGCGCCGGCGGGCTCATCTTCCTGATCCTGATCGGCTGGGCCTTCTCACACCGCCGCCAGACGTTCCACTTCTTCCAGTGGATGAGCCGCGGCCGCTTCCGGGCACCTCCAGACGACGAGTACGGCGTCTAACCGCCGCTGATCGGCCCTTAGCGGACGCCGATGTCGCCCGCACCGACTAATGGCCTCTGGCCGCGCCTAAGCCTCGATCCATCGCGGGCGTCCACGCTGCAAATTGGTGCCGCGTGCGGGATCTCGGAGCCTTTGGGGGCCCTTAAGCCTCTATTGCCCGGGGAATGTCGGTCACACCGACATTCGTCCGTTTTGGGGGCGGGCGCGGCTCAGTAGTAGTCCGAGCAGGACAGGAAGTAGCCGCAGGAGCAAACGAGCTTGCACTTGCGCTCGATCATCCGCGCGCCGCAGTTGGCGCAGGTGAGCATCACCAGCGCGCGGTCGTAGTCGGAGGCTGGATCCTGTGGCGCGGCGCCGGGTGGCGGCTCGTCGTCTACGACCGCGATCCTCGGGACTTCCATCGGCTGCACGCCCGGAAGGCTAGCGAGTCGGAAGTGGCTAGGTGAGGTCGGTCAGCGGCCTCCGGCTGTCGAAGCCGGTGGTGACCTCGTGCCACCAGGCGATGTCGTCCTCGCCCAGGCGCCAGCACAGCCAGATTGGACGGCCGCTGGCGAGGGCAGGGAAGTCGATCAGGCCGGTCGGAATGTCGCGCAACGTGACGCCCCATGCGTCGATCTTGCCGACCGTCTCCTGCATCCGGCGCACCACTTCGCGGACCTCGTCCTCCATTTCCGCGAGCTGCTCGGCGTGCTCGGCGCTGCCGTTCGTTTGACGGCCGCGCTCAAGGTCGCGCTGCAGCTCGGCGACCCGGTCCCGATCGGCGCTCAGCCGCTCGAGCATCGGCCGCAGCTCCTGGAGCCTGTCGTTGGCTTCGTGGATCCCGTAGTAGCGCGCCACGTCGCGATTCTGCCTCAGGGCCGCGGCTCGTAGTTGGTGAAGATGTCCGACTCACCGATGCCGGTCTGGCCGATCGCGCTGTTGCGCGCGTCTGTCCATACCGGATAGATGGCGGCGCTCGATGCGGCGAGGCCGTTGTAGTCGCCGATGAAGCCGCCACTGCTGAAGAACGAGTCGTTTGGATCCCAGCTCTGTGAGCTGATGCGCACGTTCGGCCAGCTCAGGCCGTCGTCGGCCGACATGGCCTGGAAGGTATCTATGTTGTGGTTGTGCGGATCGCGCCGGCAGTCGAACCAGATGATCCAGAAGTTGCCCGCCGGATCGGCGGCGATCCACGGGAAGAACTGGTCGTTGCGAGCGGGTGATACCCCGTTGTTGCCGGTTGAAACAGTGTGCGTGTCGGACCAGGTCAGGCCGCCGTCATGCGACAGGCTCACCGCAACGTCGGCGCCGGTGGTCGACTTGGTGACGTAGTTCGTATAGGCGTATGCGAGCGTTCCAGTCGTCGGGCTGTAGGCCAGCGAAATGGTGTTCGCGGCGCCGAACGGCTTGTTCTTCATCGCGTCGTTGACGTTCTTGTTGTCCTTCCACTGACCCTTCTTGTCCACGCGTACCGGATGAGCAAGGAAGCTTGCGCCGCCGTCTACTGACTTCTGGAAGAGCAGCTTGCGATCACGGCTGTCGTTGCAGTCTTCCTCGATGTAAGGGATGTCAAGCGCGCCGTTCGCCTCGACTACGGGGACCGAGAACTGGTCTGCGGAAAGTCCTCGCCCTCCGCTGTTCGGGGCATCGGGGACCACGGCGGTGTGCTCGAAGACCGTCTGTGATGGATCGGCAGTCGGCACCTCGTCCGTGTAGGCAAGCTGGATCGTGCAGTAATCGCTGAACCCACTGGGCTTCATGTGGAACTTCGTCCACGTTACGTACAGACGGCCGTAGTACGGGCTCGCCGGGTTGTTGTCGACGCCGATGTAGTCCTTGTCCACGAAGATGGAATCATCGACCGTGTCCGTGTTCGGGTCGTAGTTGGAGGCGGCAATGGCGCCGTTGTAGCTGGGCGTCCACGTCTTGCCGTTGTCGACTGATTTGAAGACCAGTGTTGAGGAGTTGGGAAGCTGCTCGAAGAAGCACAGCTGGCCCACGTAGAACGCGTCGTCGCGCTTGCTGTATGCCACGGCTGGATCCCCGCCCACGCACGCATCGCCGCTGAACGCATCGCCTGGGCTGATGCGTGACGAGTGCCACGTCTTGCCTCCGTCCGACGTGCGCATGATGACGACGCCGGAGCCCACGTAGTCATTTGCTGCGGCCACGGCGATGAGCGGGTGCTTCGTGCTGTAGGCAACCGATGTCTCGTTCTGGGGCATCGGCGGATACGAGTCGTCGTTCATCTGAACGTTGCCGTCGGCGTCGACCGGAGCGCCCGTGGTCGAAACATGAGACGGAGTCGGTCGGGCTGCGGAAGCCGCGATGAGGGACGCTCGAACGCCGCGCGAGATGCCGCCAGGATAGTTCTGGACGTGCTTGACCCAGCGTGGTGTCGTAGCCGCAGTCGGGTTGTTCGGGCCGGATGCGGATGCGAGGCCGGGCACGAACAGGGAGAGCGTCAACGCGATGCTCGCCGCGGACCAGACAAGACCCTTAACGCGCATGGCGCTGCCTCCAATTGTGACCTGCCGAACTCGGCTCGCTGATTGTAGAAACCCGCGCCAACCGAACCGGGCCAGACCTTCGTCGTCGCTGGCCGACGGCAGGCAGGAGATCATTCAAAGCTGGCAATTCGGGACCGACTACCAGCCCTAGCGGGCGGAACACCTGCTGGTACGATGCCGGTCATGAAGCTTGCACAGCGCATGGTCGGTATCGGTACCGAGACGGCTTTCGAGGCTGCCGCCCGAGCCCGCGCGCTCGAGGCGCAGGGGAAGCACATCGTCCACCTGGAGATCGGCGAGCCCGACTTCGACACGCCGGTCAACATTCGCGACGCGGCCAAGCGCGCCCTCGACGAGGGCTGGACGCACTACGGCCCGCCGCTCGGCCAGCCCAAGCTGCGCCAGGCCATCGCCGACGAGTCGAAGCGCTTCCGCGGCATCGACGTGGACCCGGCCAACGTTGTGGTCACGCCCGGCGCCAAGCCGATCATGTACTACGCGATCCTGGCCCTGATCGAGGAGGGCGACGAGGTCATCTACCCGGACCCGGGCTTCCCGATCTACGAGTCGATGACCCGCTTCACCGGGGGCACGCCGGTGCCCTACGCGCTGCGCGAGGAGAACGACTTCCGCTTTGACGTCGATGAGCTCCGATCCCTTGTCACGCCACGGACCAAGCTGATCATCTTCAACTCGCCCCACAACCCAACGGGCGGCGTGCTCACGCGCGAAGACATCACCGCGATCGCGGACATCGCGCGCGAGCGCGACATCACGGTCATGGCCGACGAGATCTACGGCCGCGGCATCTTCGAGGGCGAGCACGTCTCGATCGCGACGATGCCCGGGATGATGGAGCGCACGATCGTGCTCGACGGCTTCAGCAAGGCATGGGCGATGACCGGCTGGCGCCTCGGCTTCGCGATCCTGCCGCCCGCGCTGGTGGACCCGTTCAGCAAGCTGATCATCAACAGCGTCTCGTGCACGAGCAGCTTCGAGCAGATGGCCGCGGTCGAGGCACTCACCGGGCCGCAGGACGCGGTCAGGGCTATGGTCGAGGAGTTCCGGGTGCGGAGACAGCTGATCGTCGATGGGCTGAATGCGATCCCCGGCTTCCGCTGCCGGATGCCGCACGGGGCCTTCTACGTCTTCCCGAACGTGTCCGGCACGGGCATGAACGGCAGCGAGATGGCCGACAAGCTGCTCTACGACGGCGGCGTGTGCACCCTTTCTGGCACGGCCTTCGGCAAGGTGGGCGCCGACCACATCCGCATCAGCTACGCCAACTCGCAGGACAACCTGAAGCTGGCGCTCGAGCGCATCGCCGACGTAGTCGCGAAGGTACCGACTGCCGCCACTGCGTAACTCAAACCGCGGGCGGGCCTGCGGAGAATGACGCTCGCGACACTCGCCATCGTTCTGACGGCGGCGTTCATCCACGCCCTGTGGAACCTGATCGTCGTCGCCTCGCGCGACCGAACCGCGACAACGACGGTCGTGATCATCTTCGGCGCGCTTCTCTTCGTGCCCCTTGCGGTCGTGCGCTGGAACGTTCAGGCAGAGGCGTGGCCGTACATCGCACTCTCGTCAGCGCTGGAGCTCGTCTATTTCGCGCTGCTCGTGTCTGCATATCACCGCGCGGATCTGAGCACGGTCTACCCCATCGCCCGCGGCTCGGCGCCGGTGCTCGTCCTGGCACTGGCCGTGGCCTTTACCGGCGCGCCAACGTCCGCTGCGCAGATCGCAGGCGTCGCCCTTGTCGGTGCCGGAGTCTTCGTCGTGCGCGGCATCCGCGGCGGCACGCACTGGCGCCACGTGGCATTGGCGCTGGGCGTCGCGCTGGCGATAGCGGCTTACGTCGTGGTCGACAGCCAGGGCGTCAAATATGCCGACCCGATCACCTACGGCGTGCTCATCCTGGGCATCCCCGGCATCGTCGCGAGTGCCTTCGTCATCGTCCGTGGCGGCGCCGGCCGCCTCGCCGCGGCCTTCAACTGGCGCAGCGCGCTGGGCGGCTTCTTCTCGATGGGCGCCTATGCCCTCGTCCTGATCGCCCTGACGACCACGCCGGCCGCGGCCGTCGACGCGGTTCGAGAGTCGAGCGTCGTCTTCGCCGCCTTCCTTGGCGCAGTCGTACTCAAGGAAAAGTCGGGGCCTGAGCGGGTGGTCGGCTCCATAATCGTGCTCCTTGGTGTCGTCCTCGTAGTCTTGGGCTGATGGAGGGCAACGCGTGAAGTTCGGCGGCGTGTTCTGGATGCAGGGTGCGCAGTGGCCTGCCCTGCGCGAGGCATGGCTAGCGGCCGGCAGGGCGGGTTTCGACTCCCTCTGGACCGAGGACCACCTGCTGGCCGACGCCGGTGACTGGCGCCAGCCAAAGTTCGAAGGCTGGGCCGCGTTGGCTGCGCTCGCGCCACTGACGGAGACGTCGCGCGTGGGCGTGCTGGTCACGGCCGTGGCGTTCCGCAATCCGGGACATGTTGCCAAGCTCGCCACGACGCTCGACCACATCACGGACGGCCGGCTGGTGCTGGGCATGGGCGGCGGCCACTTCCAGCGCGAGCACGAGGCGTTCGGCTTCGACTTCGGCGTGACGCCTGGGGCGCGCCTGGATCGGCTGGATGAATCGCTCGGGTTGATCCGGCGGCTGCTCGACGGCGAACTCGTCACACACCATGGCCGCTACTACGACTTCGTGGATGCGCTTTGCGAGCCGCGCCCAATCCAGGCGCACGTGCCTTTCATGATCGGTGGCTCCGGGCCAAAGAAGACGATGGGTATCGTGGCGCGCCACGCCGACGAGTGGAACAAGTCGGGTGGCTCACCGGAGGTCGTAGCCGAGTCGCTCGCCAACCTGCGCACGCGTTGCGACGAGCTCGGCCGCGACTACGCCTCGATCAAGAAGACGGCGATGGTCTGGCTCCATCTGCGCGACAGTCGGGAAGAGGCGATGGCAGCGCATAACGCGATCCGCGTCGCGGCGGGTATGCCGCTTGCAAGCGATCGCGGCGCTCTGGCCCTCGTGCCCGGGGCGATCGGCACGATCGACCAAGTGGCCGACGCGGTTCGCGCGTACGAGGCCGTGGGCGTCGACGAGCTGTTCATCCAGATGCACGAGCCGTACGACTTCGCCACGCTCGAGCGGCTGCCGGAGCTGCGCGCGCATCTCGCCGCTCTTTGAACGAGCGGGCGTTCGTCGTCAAACACACTCGGCTGCAGGTCGTGCCGGGCCTGGATCTCAAACTCCACCTGGCCGACGACGTGAACGTCGTGTGGCACGCGACTCAAGGTGCGACAGGCGACTCCGATGCGCCAATTCCCTACTGGGCTTTCGCGTGGGGCGGCGGGCTGGCGATCGCGCGGTACATGGCGGAACACCCGGAGGTGGTGGCCGGCAAGCGTGTGCTCGATGTGGCGTCCGGTTCCGGGCTGTGCGCCGTCGCGGCCATGCGTGCCGGCGCGGCGGAGGCAACTGCCGTGGACATCGATCCGCTCGCCATCGCGGCGATCGGCCTCAACGCGCGCGCCAACGGCGCGCGCGTTGACGTGACACGTGACGACCTGCTCGACGATGAGCCGCCGGATGTCGACGTGATTCTGGCCGGCGACTGCTGGTACGAGCAGCGCTTTGCCACCCGCATCAGCGCGTGGCTCGCCCGTGTCGCCGCGGCCGGTATCCATGTCCTGATCGGCGACCCCGGCCGTCGCTACCTGTCACACGACGGTCTGACCGAGCTTGCGACCTACGAGGTGCGCTCTACGACCGATCTCGAAGATCTCGGCCGAACCCGCGCCTCCGTGTACGAGCCACGCGGCTAGTGGTTTGCGGCGGCGTCCGCGATTTCGCGCAAGCGGCTGAGGCGGACGTCGCGCTCGTCGACGAAGCGCTGGATGGCCTCCACGATGTGCGTCGGGCCCAGGTGCGCCTCGTCGATCACCTCGTCGACCGTGCCGCCGGTGCGCCAGCGGTTATCCCAGTCACTCGAGAGTGAGTAGTCACGCGCGATCGGGCCGCCGATCCAATGGCGCATGGTCATCCACGCGCGGTTGGTGATGGCCATGCCGTCCCATCGGTCGCCCAGGGAAGTCGTCGCGTCTCGGTAGGCCTCGTCCTGCATGGCGAAGAGTTGCGGCGAGATGCACGCCACGATCTTGACGTTGAGGCCGCGCTCGTCGAGCTGTGGCAGGACCTTGACCAGGTTGGCTGTCGAGGTCGTGCCCTGGACAAAGACCGTGCCACCGCGCGGCGCGTCGGGCTTGAAATCGCGCATGACATACGCGCCGCGCGCCGCCTCGAAGTGCGACGGGATGCCCAGCGCCTCGCGGTCGGGGATGTCGATCGCCGGCCGCGTCACGTGCAGCGCGACGATGGGCACGTCCGCGCTCATCGCCGCGGCAAGCACGACCGGCACCTCGTTGTACTCCCACGGGTGCAGGTCGATGACGTGGCCCTCAGGGAAGAGCTGGGTGATGTGCGTCTCGAAGATGCCGAAGTGGGTTCTCGAGTCCTCGGCCGTTTCGGGGCCTGCGTGGCCCGCGACCCAGAGCACCTTGCCGACCTTCAGCTCGGTGTCCTGCGCAAGCTGGCTGAACAGGCGCATGGGTCCGTACTTGAGGTACGAGAACGAGCCATAGGTTGAGCACGTGCCCCACAGGCCGTTGTAGTCGTTGAACGGGTCGCCGGCCATGTTCACCGTGGCCATGCCCACGACCAGGCCGGCATTGCCGAATTCCGTGATCTGGGTCGGCAGGACCGTGCCGGCGAGGATTTGTGTCGCGCTCGTACCAGCCGTAGCCGGGCATGTCGCCGAAGTCCTTGCCGAAGCCAGCGAGGTTGGTGGACTCCGCGAGGTCGGCGGAGGCGCCCAGGAAGAGAGGTCGGCCGTACTCCTTGCGCGCCAACGGCGTTGACGTACGAGCCCCACTGGCCGTACGCGGCGCGGTTGGGCTGCTTCTCGCCCGGCTTCTTCCACATCTCGGCCGGGTAGTTGCGCGCGTCGAAGATGCGCTTGTCCTTGAAGACGGCGCCGTCGTCGGTCAGGTTGAAGCCGTCGACGTGCTCGGGACCGTCGGCGGCGACCTCGTTCAGCCGATCAGTCAGCCAATCGGTCAGCTCGGGTCGCGTGCGCAGCACGCTCAGCGCGGTCTGGAAGTTCGCGCGGGCCTGCGCTTCGCGCTCGGTCGGGATCGGTCGGGAGCCGAGCTCGTCGACGCCCTGGTATTCGAGGCCGTACTTGGCCATGAAGTCCTTGCGCACAGCCCAGAACTCGGGCGCGTTCATGGGCCACGGCGAGCCGTGGCTCTTGGCGTCGTACTTGCCGTAGCCACGGCCCTTGCGCGTCTTGAACCACGCCACTGACGGTGTCTTGCCAGGATTGTCTCCGCGTGCCGCTTCCAGGGTGGCTCTCGTGACGTCGGGCCACTCCGAACCGTGATCGGCGCCTGTGACGCGCCAGCCGTAGCTCTCGAACCAGATCTTCGGCGTGCCGTAGACGACCGACGACAGGGGCCGCTCGTCGATGCCGAAGTCGTTCCAGTCGATCATGAACACGAGGTTGTTGAGGCCCAGGCCCCAAGCCGTGTGGCGTGCCTCGTGTGCGCCGCCCGGCGTCAGGCCGCCCTCGCCCTCGAAGACGAAGACCTTGACCTCGTCCGCTCCGGCGTGCTTCAGTGCCAGTGCCTCGCCCGCGGCGGGCCCCATGCCATGGCCGCTCGGCCCCGTGTTGAACTTCAGGAAGAGCGTCTTTCCTTCCATCTCGGCATGGCCGGGCAGGCCGCCCCGCCGTCGGAGCCGGAGCAGCTGCTCCCACGTCAGCGCCCACTTGCCGTCGTCCGGGAATACGAAGCGGTCGTCTGTGGGCGCGCCCTCCTGGCGAACGCGGAAGGCCTCGTTGAGCACGGCCAGCGTTGAGTAGATGAGCGGCACGGTGTGGCCCGCGCTGAGCACGAACCGATCGCCGAAGGGCAGCCACGGCCGTCTGACGTCCCAGCGCATCGCGCCGGAGAGCATCAGCGACAGGAGCATGTGCACCTTCGAGCGCGAGCCGCCGGGGTGGCCGCTCTGGCGGTAGTTGAGGGCGAGGTCGATGCACTCGTCGACGAGATCCTTGATGACCTCGTAGCGCTCGAAATCCGGCTCAGCCGCTCGATACAGGGCGTCGGCGCCCACTGCCTCGCTCTTCAACACCATGACCGCGATGCTACACGGACAGGGCAGGCCCACGGCACGTGCCTATTGGCTCATCGCGCTTGGTCCGCCGGTCGCTTCGCCAATCATGAGGAGCCATAGCCCGCCGCGTTCCTGACAAATGCAGGACTGGTCGGCGCGGTTTTGGCGATATGGGCTGAGATGGCGGCAAAACGGCCGATTCCGTTGACAGACGCCTGCCAGCGCCCGCATCTGGCAGACCGCCGCGAAACGGTGCAGACCGTTTCTGCATTTGGCAGGTCGGCGCGAGCGTTGGCGCGGGCGTCGGCGTGGGCGAAGGCGTAACGTCGCCCTGGGAGGCCACAGTACGGTGTCGAGTCACTCAGGGTGACTGGCCAGTCACCGAACGTGACTGAGCCATACGCTCAGGGCGCCGGCTCAAAGACTCCGCGCACTTGCGCTGGCGCGGCGGGCGTCGTCGGATATGCTCGGACGTGGTGTCCGCCGCGTCTTCCGACGAGTCAGCAACCTCGCCGCAGCGCCCTTCGAGGCTCGGCTTCGGCGCGCGCCATCCGGAGTGGTCCGTGGCGCTGCTCGCGATCCTGATCGGCTTCGCGTCGGTCTTCTCGGCCGTCATCGCCTGGCGCGCCTCACTCGCCTCTATCGACGCCAGCCGTTACCAGAGCCTTGCCGTCCAGCAGCAGGCGCGCCAGGAGCAGATCGAGCGCGAGCTGGAAGGCGTGGTCGAGCAGGACCAGCGCTTCCGGGCTGAGTTCCAGGAGCACGCTCTCGCGGCGCGCGATCTACAGACCCAGGCAGACACGGTTCGCGCCACGGACTCGGCCGCAGCAGACGCGCTGGACGTCCAGGCCCAGTCCGAGGCCGCCCTTGCCCGCGCCCTGAAGCCCTTCTTCATGGGCGCGGGCGGCATAGCGCTGGACCAGGACGGGACTGTGCCGTACGACGAGGCGTATGTGCTCCAGAACCTCCAGGAAGGCGACCCGGAGCTGCGTGAGCTGCGCACGTCCAACGTGTCGAGCCTGGCCGACCAGGCGGACGCCAAGACCGTCAATCTCGTCGCCGTGGGTGCGGTCGTCGTTGGCGCTCTCTTCTTCCTGACGATCGCCCAGGTGAGCCGGCGCCGGACGCGCGTCAGGCAGGCGTTCTTCGTCGGCGGTGGGGCGATGGTGCTGATCGGTACGACGCTGTTCGTGCTCGTCGAGGCGCTCGCATGAGCGGATCCAGCGCCGAACGCGAGCTTGCCGCAGAGGAGCGGCTGGCGGGCATCGTTGCCATCGTCATCGCCTTCGCGACGATGCTCGCGGCGCTGGCTGGCTTCCTCCAGGCAGATGCCTCCAACCAGGCCGGCGACACACGCGATCAGGCCGAGCAGCTGTCGCTCCAGGCCCTGTCCAGCTCGCAGGCTGCGCAACAGAACGCGCAGGTCAACCTGCAGAGCTTTCAACGCTATGTCGACCAGCGCACCCAATCGGGCAACGCGCTGCTCGCGAGCGTCTACGCCGGCGTGGTCGACGACCCGGCCCGCCAGCAGGCGCTCGAGCTCGAATCCGAGCGCTGGGACACGCTGGCGCAGTCGACGCTCAAGCTGACGGACATCGATCCGGCGAGCGACTTCGGGCCCGACAACGATCCGACCTTCCCGCAGCGCTACTTCGCCAGCGCGACGGAGGAGAGCCTGCGCCTCAACGCGCTGGAGGATGCGGCCGACGAGGAGGCGTCGGTCATGGACCAGCGCGCCGCCGTGTACACGGCCGTGCTCGCCACAATCGCGGTCAGCCTCTATCTCTTCGGCCTGACTCTTGCCGTCAGGGGCAGGTGGCTGCGCTTCGGCTTCTTCGGAACTGGAGTGGCGCTGCTCGGCATCGGCACGCTGTGGATGGCGCAGGCATTGCTCACGCCCGGGTACGTGACGGACGATGCGGCCGCCAGCGAGTACGCGAAGGGAAGGGTCGCGGCGCTGACGGCCTTCGACGCGAGCGGCTACCAGGATGCCGAGGCGCACTACGACAAGGCGATCCAGCTTCGACCCACGTTCGCCCGCGCCTATGCGGAACGAGCCGCAGTGATCTTCGATGGCGCCAGCCCGCAGCGCAGCGGCTACGTCAGCATCGCACCGCCACAGGCGCTGCAACGCGCGCGCGCCGACCTGGAGACGGCGCGCGCGCTGGGCCTGGAGAACGCCCAGACGTTCGGGGATCTTGGTTTCTACGCTTTCTCCGAAGCGATTCAGTCGAACGATCTGAACCTGCTCAACCAGAGCGTCGACTACTCACAGCGTGCCATCGCCCTGGACCCCGGTGAGCCCGTCTACCGCTACAACCTGGGCGTGGCGCTCGTCGCGTCCGGGCGCGTCGACGACGCACGAAATGCATACAACGATGCAGTCCTGCGCACCCTGTACGTGGACGACGGGCTGACCCAGCTGCGCAACGCTCCGTGGGCAGAGGAGGCGGTCCTGGGTGGCGCCCTGACCGACCTGGAGACCGTGCGCAGGTACCGCCCGGACCTCGACAGCCAGGCCCAGTCGATCAAGGAGCTTATCGTGGGTCGCGTCGCCGCCGAGCAAAAGGACCAGCCGATCCAGTCATCGACCGCGTTCAGCGACCTGCAGCTGGACGTCTTCCCGGCCGAGGTCCAATGGCAGGCCAACATCGCCAGCTACGACGCGACCCGAGACACGATCTCCGCCCAGTGGTATCACCAGGATCCGGATGGTCAGGGTTGGGCCGTGGTTCCTGAGATATCCACGTCAAACGCCCCGGGCCAGGGCACGGACGGCCGCTACTTCAGCCTCGCGCCGTATCTCAGCCAGGTATCGCCACCCCAGTGCCTGCCCGCCGGCCAGTACAAGGTCGAGATCTTCATCAACGGCCGTCTGGCGGCCGAGGGCAGCGTCGAGTCCAATTTCTCGGACTATCAGGCCTTCCTTGGCCGCGACCTCACGGCCGCGTTCTGTCGTCCACCCGATTGGATCAGGCGCACTGACGGCATCCCCGGCCTGATCGACGGGTTCACCAGCCCTGACGCCCAGCGCGGTGCGTACGTCGCGCGCTACGGCATCCCAGGCTCGCTGCTCACCCTGAGTGACGTCAGCGCGCAGGTGGAAGACATGACGGTCAACGCGTTCAGCGCCTGGTTTCCGGCACAGCCCACGTTTGACTCCGGCGCGGGCACGTCAGCGGCGTACTTCGAGGGGCTCTCGAACACTGCCTGGCGCTGGTATGACTACGGCACTGGCGTGGTCGAGGTTGGGGCCGGAGTGACAGCGGATGGCGCCGTGGCGCTGGGCATGGTCTACGGCCCCTACGACTGGTTCAACACGTCGGAGCCGACGCAGATCCTGAACTCGATGATCCACGTCGAGTAGCTCCGACGTAAAAGAAGAGGCGGTCGGCTTGCGCCGACCGCCTCTTGGCACGAGTCAGGAAACTCGCGCTAGCGCTGCAGCTTGACGTGCAGGAACGCGAAGAAGTGCGCATGAAGCGTGTTGATGTGCGTCTTCTTGACACCCCATGGGTTGATCAACGCGCTGATCACGTGTCCGTTGCCGACATAGATGCCGGAGTGTGCGATGCGGCCCTTCTCGGTCCAGATGACGATGTCGCCGACCTTGGCATTACTGCGGCTGACGGCATTGTGGTGCTTGAACCAGTAGTAGTAGCCGGCTGCCAGGCGGCGCGTGCCACCGATCCTGTTGACCAGGCCGGCCTGCTTGTAGACCCGAAAGACGAGCCCCGAGCAGTCGAAATACTTCGGACCCGTCGTGCCGAGCCGGAAGCGGGCGCCGATGTGGCTCTTCGCGATCGCGACGATGCGCTGAGCCTCAGTCCGGTGTGAGCCGGTGTAGGAATGTGCCTGTGTCGCGGCTGGCGCCATGACCGCCAGCGCGCTGAGTGCCATCAGGCTTGCGATCAAGGCAAAACGAAACGGCTTGGGAAGTGATCCCAACCGACCATAGGTCGAGGTGGGCGCGATTTGGGCGCCCTGCGCGGCAATTGCCAATTTGACATCTCCTGGAACGGAGCACAGCACTGGGGCGCTGTACGCCGCTCGCTGGCGGCCTCCCCCTGCGAGACGCTGGTCAAGCAGTACGACGGTCGGAACAGTCAGGCGTCAATTGCTGGGGCGCAACGGCCTCACCGTCCATAGACCCGGAACACCTGGGGGTGTCCCACCTCGGGTCCTCTGTTGACCCTCGCCTCGAAGCGGCCTTTTATCTTCTTGGCCCCACCTAGCCTTTCGTGGCGGAGCAGCGAAAGTCTTACACACCACCGCGCATTTGCCAACCCTGGCCCGTGGTGTGCGCGCTCCACGAGGCGCCTCCTAGAACGGTTTGAGGTACATCAGCCAGCTCAGGATGAGGATCGTCGCGATTCCGATCCAGGCCAACACCGTCGGCCTGCCCGACATGATGGCCGCGTCCAGGGCAGCCTGGTCGACGACGAAGCTCGGATCGACCTCGTTGGTTTTCAGGTCAATGCCGACCGCGGCGCGGATGCGATTGAAGTAGATGCGGCCCATCGGCGTCATCACGCCCACGACGACGATCGCAAGCACCAGCGAGACCCAGATCCAGTACTTGCCCGTCGTCCAGTAGTTGCCCGAGAACCCGGCGACGATCCCGCCGACGAACCAGATCGCCAGGCCCAGGATCATGAAGCTCATGCTGCGCCGCGAAAAGTCGACGAGCGTGCGCACGGCAACTGGATCCCGTTCGGTTCGCAGCCGCCACGCCACGGCCGCAGATACGCCATGGCCGATCAGGAAGATGAACACGCCCACGACGTGAATCCAGATGATCCACAGGTGAAATGGCGCCAGGTCCACCGCAGCTCCCTCCGCATTGCCACTTTCTGTGAGGGCGATGGTAAAAGCCTGTGGCAAGGCCGCGCTGGCCCGCGCAGAGTCCTGGGCCGGGCCCCCGTCAGGCCGGCAGGTAGTGCACGTACTCGGGCCGCCACATCTGGCGGTCGACTGCGGCGGCGATCTCCTCGTCGCGCAACTGCCGTCCGTAGCCCGAGTCGCGCAGGTGTCTTACGAGTGCCTCGGCGATCCCCTGGGCGACGCTGCGCAGGTCATTCACCGACGGGTATATCGCGCCGTGGTCGAGCCGCTCCTGGCTGACCATGCGGGCCATCGTCTGGGCCGCGAAGAGGAACGCGTCGTCGGTCAGCTCGCTCGCCTCGGCAACTACCGCGCCGAGGCCGACACCGGGGAAGATGAAGACGTTGTTGGCCTGCCCAATCGTCAGCCGCCGGCCGCCAATCTCGACGTCCCGACTCGGGCTGCCGGTCGCCACGATGGCCCGACCGTCGGTCCACGCCAGGACGTCCTCGGCGTTTGCCTCGGCGTTCACATCAGGGTTCGACAGGGGCATGATGATCGGCTGCTCGGAGTGACTGGCGACCTCGCGGATCAGCCCCTCGGTGAACGCGCCGCGTTGTCCGGTCGTGCCGATCAGGACCGTCGGCTTGAGCGCTCGCGCGACGGCCAGCAGGTCGCCGAATTCGGCGTCGTCCAGGCCGGCCTCACGGAAAGACCGTGGATCGACTGCGATGGCAAGCTGCGCCGCCGACAGGTCGTCTCGGTCCGCGTGGACGAGCCCGTTGCTGTTTACCAGCGCCATGGCCGTGCGCACTTCTGCCGCGCTTAGTCCCTCGCTCCGCAGCTGACGCGTGATCGATCGAGCGATGCCAGTTCCTGCGGCGCCGGCGCCAAGGATCAGGAAACGCTCGCCCGATAGGCCACCCAGCGCCCGCCGCGCCGCGAGCAACCCGCCGACAACGACCGCTCCCGTGCCCTGGATGTCGTCGTTGAAGCTCGGCAGACGGTGGCGGTAGCGGTCGAGGATGCGCAGCGCGTTGTGCTGCTTGAAGTCCTCCCATTGCACGATCGCGCGCGGGAAGGCGCTCCGGACGGCACCCACAAATGCCTCGACGACGGCATCGTAGTCGGCACCGCGCAGGCGCGGCGAGCGATAGCCGAGGTAGAAGGGATCCTCGAGCAGCTCATCGCGATCGGTGCCTACGTCGAGCGAGACGGGCAGCGTCAAGGCCGGATACAGCCCGGCTGCCGCGGTGTACAGCGACAGCTTGCCGATCGGGATAGGCATGCCTCCGGCGCCCTGGTCGCCGAGACCAAGGATGCGTTCGTTGTCCGTGACGACGATCAGTCGCACGTCTGCGCCGTCCGCCGCGTCGCGCAGCATGCGTTCCATTCGGCCCACGTCGTCTGGTGTCAGCCACACGCCCCGCGGCCGGCGCAGGATGTGGCTGAACTGCTGGCACGCCCGGCCAACGGTCGGCGTGTAGACGATCGGCACGAACTCCTCGAGGTTCTCGGTCAGGAGGTGGTAGAAGAGCGTCTCGTTGCGGTCCTGGAGAGCGGCCAGGCCGATGTAGCGCTCCAGGTCGTCCTCCTTGCGGCGGACGTGCTCGAGCTCCAGTGCGACCTGCTCGTCAATCGTCATCACCCGTGCGGGCAGCAGGCCGCGCAGGTCGAACACGTCGCGCTCAGCCTCGGTGAAGGCGCCGTCCTTGTTGAGCAGGCGATGGCCGATCAGGCGCCGGCCGCGCTCGCGAACGGCCACCTCCGGCTGAGCGTGGAGTTGGACATGCGGTCGCATAGCTACGTCAACCATCGCCCACCAGCATCCACCCGATTCGGCGCGCACCGTAGTGCCGTTTGGCACCGACTGCGGACGTCGAACGGCCGATGTATTGCCGACGGCTACAGACGACCCTCGACTTCTGCCAAGGAGGACAAAATCGAATGGACCGCAAGCGTGTCGTGATCATGGGTGCCGCCGGGCGCGACTTTCATGACTTCAACGTCGTCTATCGGGACGACCCGCAATATGAGGTTGTCGCATTCACGGCGACCCAGATACCAGGCATTGCCGGCCGCGCCTATCCGCCCGAGCTCGCAGGTCCGCTGTACCCGGCCGGAATCCCGATCGTGCCCGAGTCTGAGCTGGAGCGCATCGTGCGCAGCGAATCGGTGGATCTCGTCGTGTTTGCATACAGCGACGTGAGCCACGTGACGGTGATGCATGCCGCGTCGCGCGCCATGGCAGCCGGTGCCGACTTCGAGCTGCTCGGGCCGCGCGCGACCATGCTGCCCTCGACGCGCCCCGTCCTGGCCGTTGGCGCGACGCGCACGGGCGCCGGCAAGAGCCAGACGACGCGCTTTTTGGCATTGACCCTGGCCCGCGACGGCCTCGAGCCGGTCGTGATTCGACACCCCATGCCATACGGCGACCTGGTCGCGCAGCGCGTCCAGCGCTACGCCACGCACGACGACCTCGCACGCTACGAGACGACGATCGAGGAGCGCGAGGAGTACGAGCCACACCTCGACGCGGGTCACATCGTCTATGCCGGTGTCGACTACGCGGCGATCCTCGCCCAGGCAGAGGAGGAGGCCGACGTCATCCTGTGGGACGGCGGCAACAACGATTTCCCGTTCTACAAGCCGGACCTGTACGTCGTCGTGGCCGACCCGCTCAGGTCGGGCACGGAGTCGACCTACCATCCGGGCGAGCTGAACGTGCGCATGGCAGATGTGCTGATCATCAACAAGGTTGACAGCGCGACCCCAAGCGCAGTCGAGGCGCTCGAGGAGTCCCTGCGCGAGCTCAATCCGCGGGCACCGATCATCCTCGCGGAGTCGATCCTGACCCTGTTCGGCTCAGCCGTAACCGGCAAGAAGGTCGTGGTCGTCGAGGACGGGCCGACCCTGACGCACGGCGGAATGACATACGGAGCGGGCGTGGTCGCTGCGCGTCGGTTCGGCGCCGAGCTGGTCGATCCCAGGCCGTATGCCGTTGGTTCCATTGGCGCGGTGCTCGAAAAGTACCCCGACCTGGAGCCGCTGGTGCCGGCAATGGGTTACGGCGCCGACCAGATGCACGAGCTCGAGGCTACGCTCAATGCATGCGAGGCAGACGTCGTCCTGTCGGCGACGCCGATCGACATCACCCGCGTGCTGACCCTGAACAAGCCAGTCGTGCGCGTGCGCTACGAGCTCAAGCAGATCAGCGGCACGCCCCTCGACGAGCTGCTTGCACCGATCGTCGAGCGCGCGCGTCAGCGCGTCCCATCCGGCGTCGCGTGAGCTCCTGACTGAAGGCACAACGTGGAACGAGGGCCCTGCTCCTGCAGGGCCCTCGTGGTTGAGCTGGGTACCGATTTGGGTCGGATCTAGCTCGTCGTGCTCGTTGAGCTCGGGCTGTCCGTCGGGGTCGAGCCGTCGTTCGTCGACGGAGCGCCCGGAGCTCCGGCGGGTGGCGGGCCCATTCGGCCGTGGCCGTCGCCGGACGGCGGAATGCCGTTGACCTCGTCAGTGACGTGGGCGGTAAGGTTGACCAGCCGCTGGTCTGCCTGTGCCTGGGTCATGGTCCCGGCGTCAACAGCCGCCTGGATCTCAGCCTTGTCCGAGGCGACGATCGCGTCGATCACCGTCTGGATATCGACACCCTGCGCCGAAGCGACATCGGCCATGGACTGACCGCCCTGGAGAGCCGACGTCAGGTCCGCCTCGGTCATGTTCAGCGCCGACGCCGCGGCCGAGAGGTCGCCTGCGTGAATGCCGCCGGGGCCACGGTGCATGCCGTCGGGCCTACAGTCGCCCCTCTGGCCGCCGGTCGCTCCGGGATTGGGCGCCGCGGTCGACGGCGACGACGCGGCCGCCGGTGACGACTCTGCCGCAGGCGAAGTCGTTGGATCTGCGGCGGCAACCAGGTTGGGGATGAGGAAGGCCGCTCCGGCGCTGCCAGCGAGGATGGCCACGGCGGCGATGCCGCCGGCAATACGTTTGTGCATCTCTGCTCCTTTGCAGTTGATGGACTGGTGGGCGATCCAGATCGGACCGTGGCGACAGACTGCGACGAGCAATCTTTCGATCACATGACAAGCCGCGGACCGGCTAGTCCTGCGTTCGGTCAGCCTGCGGCGGACCAGCGGACAGTGAAGCGGGCGCCGCCCAGCTCCGAGCGACCCACGTCCCATCTGCCGCGCGTTGCCCTGACGACTGCGTCGGCGATAGCCAGGCCAAGCCCGGCGCCCTGCGCGTTGCTGGAAGTTTCGACGGAGCGATGGAAGCGGTCGAAGATTCGGTCGCGGTCTGCATCCGCAATGCCCGGACCGGAATCCTCGACGATCAAGGTTGGCCGACCGTTCTCTGTCGCGACCCGAACGGCAATCTGGCCGCCTTCGGGCGCGTACTTGCAGGCGTTGTCGACCAGGACGCCGACCAGCCGATCGAGCAGGTCGGCCGAGGCGGCGACGATGACCGGCGCGGAGGGCGCGGCAAGGGTCAGGGACTGACGACGTGCCTCGGCGATCGCGGTGAACCTGTCCGTCGATTGACGGGCGACGGTCGCGAGGTCGACAGGTTCGGCTTCGGAGCTCGTCCGGTCAGCGTCGAAGCGCGCCAGCCAGAGCATGTCCTCGAGCAGGCCGTGCATCCGGCGCAATTCGCGATCGACCTTGCTGAACGCCGTGCGATACCAGGCCGTGTCCCGGTCCTGGGCGAGCGCCAGCGAGGCATGCGCTTCTATGACCGAAAGCGGCGTGCGCAGCTCGTGCGAGGCGTCGGCGGTGAACTCGAGCTGCCTGTGTCGGGCCGCCTCGACGGGGGCGGCGACGCGACGGCCGACGATCACGGCGCCGAAGAAGACTGCCAGCAGGAGAAACGGCGCGATGGCCAGCGTGCCGATCAGGATGGTGCGCTGGGCGTCCTCGACATTGGACATCGACTGCGCCACGACGACCCTGTCGTCGCCGACCTGTGTGCCATAGATGCGGACCTGTTCGCCGGAGATGGTGGCCGTCTCGGGCGACGTGACGTCGTAGTACTCGGCAGGCAGGAGAGGCGTGGTGGAGGCCTTGGCCACCGTTCCATCAGGCGCGATCGTCCACATGAAGACCTGCGGTCCGAACGGGCGGTCGGGCTCGTTCGCTCCGCCGCCGGGCGGCCTGCCCGGGTTGCCGCCTCCGCCTCCGTTCGGGGGACGGCCAACGCTGCCTGTCAGCCGGCTGTCGATCTGGTTTGTCAGGTCGACCGTCGCGAACGCGATGACGGCGGCGCTTATGGCGACGTATATGACTCCGACGACCAGCGTGGCCGCCAGCGCGACCCGGATCGACTGCGTCCGGACCGCCGCTGACTGGGTCACGTCACGCGGCCTCGATCCGGTAGCCGGCCCCGCGCGCGGTGACGATGCGCGCGCCAGCGTTGGTCAGCTTGGCACGCAGGCGGCTGATCTGGACGTCGATGGCGTTCGATCCGAGGGGTTCCGTCTCGTCCTGCCAGGCGTGCTCCGAGATCTGCTTGCGCCCTACCACGGCTGGCGAGCGGCGCATGAGCAGCTCCAGGATTCGGTATTCCGTCGCTGTCAGGCTCAGCTCGCGGCCGGTAACGCTCGCCACGCGGCGAACAGGATCGAGCGCGATGCGGCCGATGTTGAGCACCGGCGCGTCCACGCCGCGCGGCCGGCGCTGGAGGGCGCGCACGCGCGCGAGCAGCTCGCCGAAATCGAACGGCTTGACCAGGTAGTCGTCCGCGCCCGTATCGAGACCGCGGATGCGATCGGCGGGCGTGTCGCGCGCGGTGAGCATGAGCATGGCGGTGGGTCGGTCATGCTTGCGTGCCCAGGCGACGACATCGATCCCCTCGGCGCCGGGCATGCGCCAGTCAACGACCGCGACGTCGTACTCGTACCACTTCAGGTAGTCGATCGCGTCGTCGCCGCGCTCCACGGCATCGACCTGGTAGCCGGCGTCCGTGAGACCGAGCACGAGGACCTCGCGCAAACCGTCGTCGTCCTCGGCGACCAAGACACGCATCGGATCGAGAGCTCCCTCCTTTGGCCCCGAACGTTAGCCTGCTCGCCTTTGCGGGGCATGGCCCTCGTAGCCCAGGCCAGCCTCCGAGCGCGATCCTTTCGAACTGGTTACGAGCGGCGAGGCTCAGCCACCGTGCTGCCGTCGACCTTGATCCTGGTCCGATCCATGTTGTAGCCGGCGCGGATGGCGGCCAGTGACACTTCGACGTTGGCACGAACCATGTGGCTCGTGAGAGAGCGCCACGGGTTGCCGCTGCCATCGAGCTCTTCAATGGTCACTGTCGCGTTGTTGTCCATGAGTGATTTCTCGCCCACACGAGGGCCGCGAGATAGAGCCGTTCGGCACACAATGCCGTGCGTCCCGTTGCCGTCACAGTGTGGGTGACGGAATGCAAGCCGCGCCGCTGGCTAGGATTGGACCGACTCGGCGCGACTTCTTAGCGGAGCCTCAAGAATGCTGAACGACGTGCTCACGACCGTGACCCAGGTAGGAGTTCTCGCGTTCGTCGTCGCGAGCATGATCAGCATGGGCCTGTCGCTTACCGTAGCCCAGATCATGGGGCCGCTGCGCGACGTACGCGTTGTCGTACTCCTCCTGGTCGCCAACTTCGTGGCGCTTCCGGCCGTGGCGATTGCCTGCGCTCGACTGTTGCCCATGGAACAGTCCACCGGGACGGCGCTGATTATCTATGGCTGTTGCGCCGGTGCTCCTTTCCTGCCGAAGCTGACCCAGGCCGCCAAGGGCGACGTTGCCTTCTCGGTCGGGGCCATGGTCATGCTCATGGTCGTAACCGTCTTCTTTGCACCGATCGTCCTCCCGCTGGCGGTTGAGGGCGCCACAGTCGACGCCTGGCAGATCGCCAGCTCGCTGATCCTGTTCATGCTCGTCCCGTTGGGCGCGGCGCTTCTCTTCCGAGCCCGCTATGCGGACCTTGCTACTTCGTGGGCGGGCACGGCGGGCCAGGTGTCGACGGCAGCGCTGATGATCGGTGTCGCGGCGGGCCTGTTCGTGAGCTGGCGCGAGATCGTCGGCGCCGTCGGCAGCTGGATCTTCGTCGGCAGCGCGGTCATCCTGGTCGCCGCGCTGATCTCTGGCTACCTAGCTGGTGTTGGTCGCTCCGCGTCAACCAGGCGCGTCACAATGCTCGGAACCGGCCAGCGCAACATCTCGGCGGCCCTCGTGGTTGCTGGTTCTCTCGGCGGCGACGTCATCGTGCTGACCCTTGTTGCGGGCCTCGTCATCGTCGTGGGCCTGCTCGTGATAGCCGCCGAGCTCGGCAAACGCGCCGCCGCATCGCCAGGGGCCGGCGCCCGCGCGAACACCGCCGGCTTCTGAAAGGCTGCGCACGTTCGACGCTGGCCAGTGCGTCGTAACCCTGCGCGGCGCGGGTCGGGTCGCACCTTGTGACATCAGGCAATGTGAGATACGGTGGGCGGGTCGTCACGACCGTGACGACCCTCCGCGTGGTCGACCCAGATCCTGAACTGGCCGTGCGCCTGTCTTACGGTTCGGGACTTCGGCAGTACCCCGACCCTCCCACGAACGAGATCGAACGGGGCGCGTGCCGCGAGAGGATTTGTCACCATCGCGAACACCGCGTTCGTTTCCACGTATCCGCCGCAGCGCTGCGGCATCGCCACGTTCACGGCCGACCTTGCAGCCACTGTCGGCGAGATGTCAGTCGTCGCTCTCCAGCCGCCAGAGAAGACCGGTTTCTATCCGGCAGAGGTGGGTTGTCGGATAGAGCGTGATACGCCGGCGGACTACGTGAGCGCAGCGCACTGGATCGATGCGCACCCATTCGATGTCGTGTCGGTCCAGCACGAGTACGGCATCTGGGGCGGCCCGGATGGCGACCTTGTTCTCGACTTCGTTCATGCCCTGCGGACGCCGGTCGTATCCACGCTGCACACCGTCCTTCAGCATCCGACCGCCGCGCAGCGCAGGATCCTCATCGAGCTCGTGCGCGCGTCCGCGGCAACTGTCGTCATGTCGAACTCGGCCGCAGAGCTCCTGACTCGCTCGTACGGCACGGACCCGGCGCACGTAGAGATCGTCCCTCACGGCGTTCCCACTCTGCCAATGGTCGCCTCTGAGACCGTGAAACCGCAGCTTGGCCTCGTGGGCCGCACATTGATCCTGAGCTTTGGACTTCTCGGCCCCGGCAAGGGCTACGAATCAGCAATTGCCGCGATGCCTGCGGTCGTTAGAGCCGACCCCACGGCCGTATACGTCATCGTGGGTGCGACGCACCCCGAGCTGCTCCGCCGTGACGGTGAGTCCTACAGGTACTCGCTCGAGGACCTGGCCGCGTCGCTTGGCGTGGGCAACCACGTCCGCTTCGTCGGGCGCTTCGTCGAGTCGGCCGAGCTGCGCATGTGGCTGGCCGCGGCGGATATCTTCGTAACGCCGTACCCGAACCTCGAGCAGATCGTGTCCGGAACGCTTTCCTACGCGATGGGCGCGGGCAAGGCGATCGTCTCGACGCCCTACGCCTACGCCAGCGAACAGCTTGCCGAGGGACGCGGCCGGCTCGTTGCTGCCGGTTCGACGGAGGCGCTCGCCGAAGGCCTGAGCGATCTCGCCCTCAGCCCCGCGGCACGCGCACAACACAGTCGGCTTGCCTACGCCTACAGCCGCAGCATGCGCTGGCCTGAGGTCGGCGCCGAATATCGGCGCATCTTCGCCCGCGTCGCCCGCGAGGACGTTCAAGCCGAGCCGTCGGAGAACCCGCAGACCGAGCAGTCCGAGCACCCGGACCTCGCTGCCGGGCTACTTGCCATCGCCGGTGCCTGACCGGCCCCTGTTCCCCGCCCGGCGCGGCCACCTCGATGAGATGACCGGTCCCCTGGGGATCTGGCAGCATGCTATCGGAGTGGTTCCCGACGAGTCCTTCGGGACCTGCTCGGACGATGTCGCGCGGGCCCTCACAGTCGATCTGCTCCACCGACACACTCTCAGCTGGGAGGTCGTGGCCCCCTCGGCTCGGCTGTCCATGGCGTACCTGACGGCAGCGCTCGATCCGGCCACAGGCACGTTCCGAAACTTCCGCGGCGCAGATGGCGCCTGGCTTGACGGCGAAGGTTCGCAGGACACGCAAGGTCGCGCTTTGCTTGCCCTCGGCAGCGTGGGCCGGGACGCTCCGGAGGTCGCGATGCGTCTTGAGGCGCAATCACTGCTTGCCGCGGCACTGCCCGGCGCCAACCACCTGACTTCTCCGCGCGCAGTTGCGTCGGCGATCCTGGGCTGCGCCGCCGCGCTCAGCAGCGGGATGTTCGGTGAGACCGAACGAACCTTTGCGCTACTCGTCCGACGTCTGCGTCAAGCCTTCTCCGAGCTGGATCTCGATGGCGATTGGCCGTGGCCCGAAGAGACTCTGACCTACGAGAACGCGCTGCTGCCTCATGCGCTGATCGTCGCCGGCACGCGACTCGGTGACATGCGCCTGCGCAGCGTGGGGCTCCATGTCCTGGACTGGCTGATAGAGGTTCAGACATCGCGACGCGGAATTTTCACGCCGATCGGCAACGATGGCTGGTGGACGCGCGGCGGACAGCGCAGCCAGTTCGACCAGCAACCAATCGAGGCGACGGCAACGATCCTCGCCGCGGCCGTGGCCCACGCGGCGACCCAGGATGCCGGCTATCGCCGTTCTGCGGAGGCCGCGTACGGGTGGTTCCTGGGCGACAACGACGCAGGTCTCGTTGTTGCCGATGTCAATATCGGGGGCTGCGCGGATGGACTGTCCCAGGACCACGTCAGCGCGAACCAGGGTGCCGAATCGACGCTCATGTGGCTTACGGCGCTCGAGACGATGCGCCAGCTGCGAACACGTGCCATGGCTGACCAGGGGCAGCGGGCGGTGGGCGGCACGCCCGTTCTGGTAACGCTTCGCCAATGAGCGTCATCACACCGTCGGACATCTTCACCCGCCACCCGGCCAATCCCATCATCACGGTCGACCAGCTCCCGTATCGGGCAAATTCCGTGTTCAATCCCGGCGCAGGCATCGTCGACGGCGAAACACTCCTCCTCGTCCGCGTCGAGGACCTGCGCGGCATATCCCATCTGCTGGCCGCACGCAGCCGCGACGGTGCAACGGGCTGGCGATTTGACCAGGCACCGCTGATCGCGCCCGAACCCGACAGCCACCCGGAGGAGATCTGGGGTTGCGAGGATCCGCGCCTGACATGGCTGCCGGAGCTCGACCAGTGGGCCATCGCGTACACGGCTTACAGCAGACGTGGTCCCCTCGTCTCGCTGGCCCTGAGCCGTGACTTCACCGAAGTCCGCAAGATGGGCCCGGTCATGCCGCCGGAGGACAAGGACGCTGCTCTCTTTCCGCGTCGGATAGGTGGTCGCTGGGCCATGATCCATCGCCCATCGCCGCTGCGTGGTCTTGCCCACATATGGATCTCGTACTCGCCTGATCTTCGCCACTGGGGCGACCACGAGCTCCTTCTCGAGGCCCGTGACGGGGCGTGGTGGGACGCCGGCAAGATTGGTCTCGGGCCGCCGCCACTCGAGACTGCCGACGGTTGGCTGGTCTGCTACCACGGCGTCCATGGAACCGCCTCCGGCCCAATTTACCGAGTCGGACTGGCGCTCCTGGACATAGACCAGCCACGCAAGGTCCTGCACAGGACGGATGAGTGGGTGCTCGGGCCTACGGCACCCTACGAACGCGCCGGCGACGTTAACAAGGTCGTCTTCCCAACCGGGTGGGTGCTCGACCCCGTGACTCAGCTTCTGTCCATCTACTACGGTGCGGGCGACTCGAACATCGCCCTCGTCACCGCGGGCCTCGGGGACATACTGGCCTTGCTACGGGCCTGCCCGCAAGGCTGACGGCGGAGCCGGTCAAGCGGGAACGGTCACCCGGCCCTCTTTGATCGCCGCCTGGAAGGCCCCATAGTCCCGCTCGTTGACGTCGGCGTACGCCTCGGCGAAGTCGGCGATCGCGCAATCGAAGGTGTCGCCACTGCCCAGATACGACGCTATCGCCACTGGGTCGCCGCTCCGTGCGTGGGCGCGAGCCAACGATCTGCCGCATAGCGCCGAGTAGAACATCAATCCGGCCGGCTCGAGCGCGCTGATCTCGACCGAGCCTTTCATGTCCCACAGCTGACGGAAATAGAAGTCGCGCTTGGCCGGTCCGCGTGTCCAGCCCAGAAAGATGTCGGAGGTCGACTGCATGAGCCGCTGGCCTACAACGACGCGCTCGCCCTCGTTCTCCCGGTGTACGTGTTTGACGTACGGCGCGAGGACAGAGGCAGCCGCTTCCTTGACCTGGAGAATCAGTGGGTCGGCCTCGGATTGACCTTCGAGAAGCACGACGTAACAGCGTGTTCCGACGCTGCCGACGCCGACTACCTTGAGCGCCATGTCGACGAGTTGATAGCGCTTCAACAGAACGCGTCGTTCCTCGGACAACGACGAGCGATACGCTTCAAACGCAGCGTTGATCGTCTCGGCGCTCTCGGCGAAGTCAACGTGCTGCACCGTCGGTGGATCGTCCACGATCACGCGCCGGCCGTCGATGGTCGAGGTCAGGTGATCGAATGCTCTCATCTCGTCGCGTCTGCGCGCCTTGTCCAAGATCGCGACTGCCCTCTCGCGTCGGGACGTCGGGAGCTTCAGATAGCCGATGGCCTCATCGGCGGCAGCGAGAATGTCCGCCTCGGTGATCCGCGCGTACCAGATCTGGAGCAGCGGCATGGGGCTGAAGATGTTCCTCATCGATTCGCGGTACGTCTTCACGGCCAGCAGCGCGGTGCCCCGGCATTGCGCTGCGCTCAGGCCGTTGCTCCGGCCCGCGATGACGCAGCTCGTCGCGAGTCGCTTGACGTCCCACTCCCAGGGAGCGGGGAGCGTCTCGTCGAAGTCGTTGGCATCAAAGACGAGCGTTCGCTCGGGCGACGCGAAGAGTCCGAAGTTGGACAGGTGTGCGTCGCCGCTCGCCTGGACGTAGATACCCGTCCGCGCGCCGCTCGAAAGGTCGAAAGCCATCACGGCCGGCGTTCCCCGGTAGTAGGCGAACGGGGATGCTGCCATACGCTGGTGTCGCAGCGGAACCAGACTGGGCAGGCGATCTTGTTCCTGCGCCCCAAGAATCGCGATCGGGTCACGACCCGAGGCGGCTTCGAACTCGCCGTGCGCCGTTCGGGGCGTCAGCTTGCGGATCGACCGGCCGGCTTCTGCTCGGGCCTTCTGGTGAGCCCAGGGTCGTGCCTTGGGACCACTGGTCGCGGTCCACGTCGATGCCAGGATCTTTTCCATCGCCGCAGGCTTGGTGCTCTTGGTGACCATGCCCGCGATAGTAGATAGCGACGCAAATGGCCGGCGTCGTCCCGAACGGGTGAACAATTGCTTGCCTGACTTGGTTAACCTGCCCTCTAAATCGGGTCCAGAACTCGCAAGCCCAGGTGCCCATAGTGACTGCCCCCACGCCCGCCCCCGCCAAAGCGGCCTCGCTGATGTCGAGACTTCCTGTCCTGCAGGGCATCCTGCCCCTGGACCGGGCCCACATCTCAACCGACATCGTGGCCGGCATCACGCTCGCGGCCCTCGGCATTCCCGAAGTGATGGGCTACACCAAGATCGCGGGCATGCCCGTAGTCACCGGGCTGTACACGATCCTCATCCCGATCGCGGTCTTCGCGCTGCTCGGATCGTCGCGTCACCTCGTCGTGGGCGCCGACTCGGCGACCGCGGCGATCATGGCCGCCGGACTCGTGGGACTGGCGTCGGTCGCACCCGTCGGATCGGCAAACTATGTCGCCTTGGCCGGAATCCTGGCCATCATGACGGCCGCCATCTTGATCCTCGCGCGCCTTGTCGGCCTGGGCTTCCTGGCCGACTTCCTGTCACGGAGCGTGTTGATCGGCTTCCTGACCGGTGTCGGCATACAGGTGGCAATAGGCCAGGTAGCCGGCATGCTTGGAGTGCCTGGAGGCACGAACGGTGGACCCATCGAGAAGTTCTTCGAGACGCTGGGCGAGATCCCGCAGGCAAACTGGGCAACGGTCGCAGTGAGCGCAGGCGTTCTCGGCACGATCGTATTGCTGCGCTTCGTGAACAAGAAGATCCCCGGCGCACTTATCGCTGTGATTGGCGCCATCATCGTCAGCTATGCGATAGATCTCAGCGTCAACTACAACGTTGCCGTCCTGGGTACGATCCCGAGCGGGTTGCCCTCTTTCGGCATCCCGAACTTCGGGTGGGACGACTGGCAGGTGCTGCTGCCGACCGCGGGAGCGTTGTTCCTGGTCATCCTCGCCCAGAGCGCGGCTACGTCGCGTGCCTATGCTGCGAAGTACTCGGAGCGCTTCAGCGAGAACGTCGACCTGGTCGGGCTCGGCGCGGCAAATCTCTCGGCCGGCCTGTCGGGCACGTTCGTGGTCAACGGCAGCCCGACGAAGACACAGATGGTCGACAGCGCAGGCGGCCGCAGTCAGATCGCGCAGCTCACGACGGCGGCAATCGTCCTGACCGTGATCCTTTTCCTCACGAAGCCGCTCTCGTACATGCCTGAAGCCGTTCTGTCGTCGATCGTCTTCCTGATCGGCATCGAGCTGATCGACTACATGGGCATGTCCAAGATCCTCAAGATGAGACGCGACGAGTTCATCATCGCTGCGTTGACCGCGGCTGTTGTGGTCGTCGTCGGCGTGATGCAGGGCATCCTGGTCGCAATCATCCTGTCCGTCATCGATCACCTGCGCTTCAGCTATCACCCGCGCGACACCTACGTCGCGCCGAACCCGAGCGGTGGGCTCACGGTCCAGGCGGTGGACGACTCGGCAGCCCCGCTGGAGGCTGCACCCGGCATGGTTGTCTATCGCTTCGGCGCGCCGCTGTATTACGCCAACGCCAACCGTTTCACCGAAGAAGTGCGCGCAATCATCGCGGCGGATCCGCGGCCGTCGTGGGTGTGCATAGACCTCGTGGCCGTGGGGGACATCGACTTCACCGGTGGCGAAACGCTGCTCGACCTGCAAACGGAGCTCGCCGAACACGAGGCGCGCCTGGTCTTTGCGGCGCCGTCCGACCTGGTCCGCAAGGAGCTCGTCGATTACGGCGTCACAGAGGTCATCGGCGCCGAGGGCGTCTTCGACACCATCGAAGATGCAATAGCCGGTTTTCAGGCGCGCGCCAAGTAGGCAGGGCCGACGGCCGGAGAGTCCGGCCGTCGGCGCGCCCGCGCCGTGGGAAGATAGGCACGGGCCGGTAGCTCAGCGGCAGAGCAGGGGACTTTTAATCCTCGTGTCCTGGGTTCGAATCCCAGCCGGCTCACCACCAATCCACGCGTAGAATCGGCCCAGCGAGGCCTTACGAAAGGCGCCAGAAAGGCCGTTTGACAGCCACGTTGACGGCCACGGTGGAAGCACTCGATGGGCGTGGTGAGATGCCGTCCGAATCCCTGCGGATGATCAGCGCCAGCGCAATGCTGTCACGACCTATTGACACTCGATAGATAGCCATCGATACTCGATAGATGAGCAAGCTCGTCATTCGGCTGCTGCGCGTTGCTCTGATCGTCCTCCTACTTGGATCGGTCCTAGCACAGGTGCTCGTACCCGCCTTGGCGTCCGAGGCGGCGAGGATCTTCCCCGAGGTCGGATACCTCGTCGTCCCGTACTCGGTGGCCGGCATCCTCGTCATCGCGTGCGGCCAGGTGGCGCTGCTGGTCGTCTGGCGGCTGCTGTCCATGATCAGCGGTGGCATCATCTTCACCGGCCGCTCTCTGCGCTGGGTCGACGTCATCACAGTCTGCGGAGCGGTCGCCACGGTCTTGAACGCAGGCGTGTGTATCCACCTGCTCGTCGTCGCCGGTGGCGGCCCGGGCATCATCCTCTGGCTATTCGTAAGCCTCGCCGGCGGGGTGGGGTTCGTGCTCCTGATGATCGTCATGCGTGGCCTGCTCAAGTCGGCGATCGCCGACCGGACCGAGCTTGACGAGGTGATCTGATTGGCCATCACCGTGGATCTCGACGTCATGCTCGCCCGACGCAAGATGTCCGTGGGCGATTTCGCCAAGGCCGTCGGCATCACCCCGGCGAACGTCGCCGTCTTGAAGAACGGTCGCGCCCGGGCCATCCGCCTCACCACCCTGGACTCGATCTGCCGGGCGCTCGATTGCCAGCCGGGCGACATCATCCGGTGGACGGCCGACCCGCCGGACTGACGGGAAACGAGCCCGGCTGCGGGACGCTTCGCGACCGCCGGCGGCCATCGTGTCCAGCCGTTCGAACGGGCCATTAGTCACTTGATGGCGCGACCTTGAGGAATCAAGGTGCGCACGCGGTGGTCCGCGACAGATGAAGATCCGAAGCGGAGAGGAGCACTAATGCGACGTCTCGGGCGAGTGTTCGTGTGCCTGGTGGCACTTGCCGCTGTGGTCGGGGCAGGACCGGCATCAGCGGCATCCCCGTCGAGCACCGACTACAAGTCCGTCGTGATCGATGGGCGGACGTTCGGGCCGAAGGATGGTCTGCAGGTCGACACGTACCGGGTCGAACTGATCTCGGGTTCCACCGACGAGGTTGGCATGATCTTCACCGACGCGGCGAGCACCCAGGGCGGGTTGTCACCGATGGCCACGTGGGGGTCCGAGCTACGCCCTCAGCACGGAGGACTGGCAGTGGTGGTACCACGGCAGGGCAAAGGCGGCCGCCAATGTCTACAACGGCAAGCGGATCATCGAAGTCTGCATCTCGTACACGCGCGGTGTCGACGTCATCAGCCCTGAGGTGTGCTCCGATGCCGACGACTCAGGCCACCATTGGGTCGCAGGGCCCGAGAAAACGACCGAGTGCACGGACACGCTCGACCCGTTCGCTCCGCCCACGGTGTTCAACATCATGACCGAGCGGATCGACCCGCGGATCATCTGGGCACCCCCAAGGACCGCATCCATCGCTTGCGCGACTTGCCGTTGGCGCTGCTCCAAGACGTGCCCATACGTGTTCGAAGTCAGCGTGATGAGCTCGTGGAGTCGTAGCTGCGGTACGTCGACGGTCGCAGGGTGGCCTTGGCGACCCTCGTCGAGCCAGCGGCGCAGGTACGGGCCGAGCTTGGCGCGCTGGTCAGGGATCGGCCGCTTCTCCTCGTGCGCGCGCATGAGTAAGGCGAGCTTGTCCTTGACCTCGTTGCGCGTCCGGCCCATGACGTGCTTGCGGATGCGCTTGCCGTCCTCGTAGCCGATATGCACGCTGCCCGCCCAACGGCCGTCCCAGCGCTCGTAGATGCGCTCCTATTCGCCTTCGCCACGCGTGCGGCGGCCGTGTTCATGCTCGCCACTGCCACGATCGGCACCAAGAGCGGGGTCTTTCCGCGCTGGTTTGCCCTCACCGGCTATCTGCTCGGCTTGGCACTCCTGTTGGGCGTGGTGTTCTGGGACTGGGTGATTCTTGTGCTACCCGCGTGGGTCGCGGTGGTGAGCCTGTTCATCCTGCGTCGCGAGCGGGAACGCACCAGGTTCGCCCGGCTATCGCCCGGCTCGGATTCCCCTTAACTTCGGCATCGCTCAGGCAGGCGGAAGCGCAGAGCACTGCCTCTTACGCTCTCGCCGTGGCCGGCAAAGGTGTGGTCATTCCGCCGGCGGTCGCTCCCTCATCCTCTTGGTGGTATGCCTCGCGCAGCTCCAGCTCGTCCTCCTTCTTGGGGAAGACGAAGAAGGTGAGACCCATACCCACGAGCACGGCGCCGAGTCCGGCGAGGTAGGCGAACTGGTCGCCGTCGAGGAATGACTGCTTGGCGGCAGCGAGGATCTGGTCGCTGTATTCAGGATTGGCCGTGGCCAGGTTTGCCGCGCTGGCGTACGACAGCTGCAGCTCGCTCTGGGTGGTGGCAGTGACGTCCTGGCCTGACGATGAGATCGCGGTGCCCATCGCGGCTGCGTAGCCGGCGACGAGCAGCGCCCCGAAGATCGACGTCATCAGGGCGCCTCCGAGGTCGCGTTGGAGGTCGGCCGTGCCGGATGCCATGCCCACCCGGCGCACCGGCACCGAACCGGTGAGCGAGTTGGACGACGGCGTGCCGGCAATGCCGACGCCGATGCCCATGAGGACCAGCGGAATCGCCACGATCCAGTACGCGGTGCCCTCGCCCCACAGGAAGAACATGCCTATGAACGAGAGCCCCAGGAGCGACTGTCCCAGGAGCAGCGTCGCTCGTGAGCCGCGGTCGTGGACGAGCTGCGCGGAGCGCGGTGCCACCAGCACCATGAAGACCACCGCGGGGAGGATCGCGGCGCCCGCCTGGAGCGTGTCGTAGCCGAGCACGTTCTGCAGGTATTGCTGGTTGATGAAGGCGATCCCCATCAGCGATCCGAAGACGATGATCCCGGCCACCGCGGCGACCCAGAACGTGGGCCGAACGGCGACTTTCAGGTCGTAGAGCGCATTCGCGGCACGCTTCTGGCGAAGCACGAACAGGACGAGCAGCACTACCGCAACGACCAGCAGCCCCAGCGCCATAGCCTGCTGGTTGGGCACCGTGATGAAGTTGAGCGCGATGACGAGGGCACCGATCATCACCGCGGACAGGATCCCGCCGATGTTGTCGACGGGCTCGGTTGACTCGTTGATGTGGGCGGGCACGTGGCGCCACGCCATGTACAGCGCCAGGACGCCGAGCGGGATGGTGATGAGGAATACCGACCCCCACGCGAACCGCTCGAGCAGCAGGCCGGCGAGCAGCGGGCCGAGCATCGCCGTGCCGCCACCGAGCGCGGACCACATCGCGATCGCGCGAGTGCGCGCCGGTCCCGACCAGAGAGCGGTGATGAGCGCCAGGGTGGTGGGGTAGGCGAGACCTGCGGACAGGCCGCCCACTACGCGGGCACCGAACAGCACTGTGTCCGACGGCGCGAGCCCGGCGGCGAGCGATGCGGGAATTGCGAGGGACATGCCCAGCACGATCATCATCTTCCGGCCGTACCTGTCGCCCAGGGCGCCGAACCACAGGACCGACGCCGCCAGGCCCAGCGAGTAGCCAACGGCGATGAGGTTGAGCATCGTCTGCGACGAGTTGAACGACTGCCCGATCGAGGGCAACGCAACGTTCGCGACCGACAGGTTCAGGTTGGCGACCGCCGCGACCAGGATCAGCGATCCGAGCACGACCTTCGCGTTGGGAGGCGAACTCCCCTGGGCAGCAGTTGATCCCATCGCTGGGACGGTCATCTGGTCATCCCTCCGGCGGAGAGGATAAGCGACGGGTCCGGTTGGCGGACCCGTCGCCGCGCACGTGCCGGTTGCGGTTCAGCCGGCGACGCCAGCCGCCACCGTCTCGGTGCTGTGGTGCTCGTGCAGGGCCAGCTCGTCCTTTACCGGCAGCGGCTTCAGGTCGAAGGTGACCCGCTTGATCGTGCCCGTGAACGCGTACGGTGCCCGGTCCTCATAGGCGAGATCCACGACTCCGCCGTTGTCACGGCCGATGTCCATCCCGGCATAGGTCGTAAATATGAGCGAGACCGTCTTCTCCAGCCGGCCCTCGCCGATCTGGCGATCACCGGCCCACAGCGTGACCTTGCCGCCGGTCGCGGGCGCGACGCGGTCGGCATCAAACTGCATCTTCAGCTTTACGTCACCGGTCGGGACCGGCTCGCTGGAAGTCTGCTTGTAGGTGTCGATGCCCAGGTACTGATACGTGTGATTGAGGTGCCCTTTCTCGTCCACCCAGAGTGCGAAACCTCCGATGAAATCGGCAAATGCCACGAGGACTCCCTGGGCGCCATCGCCGGGGATGTGCACGTCTGCCTCGATCGCGTACGAGCGCCCGTAGATGCGCGGGATCATCGACGTCTGGATGTTCTGGACGTCTCCGGCGAAGTTGAATTGGGTGATGGTCGGCAGTGGCGGAAGGTCACCCAGCCACACCGAGAATGGTGCCAGGAGAGGCAGAGCGCGGTTGCGCTCGGCTTCGAGCCAGAACAGCTCCTGGAGCTCCTTGAGCTTGTCGGGATTCTCGGCGGCCAGGTTCCTGGACTGCGAGAAGTCATCGGGCAGGTAGTACAGCTCCCAGACGTCGTTGTCCGGGTCATATTTGCCCGGAGCAAACCGGGCAATGGTCTCGGGCTTGAAGTCCCAGGGCGCCTTGTCCAGCTTGGTGCATGCCCACCAGCCATCCTTGTACATGGCGCGGCTGCCGAGCATCTCGAAGTACTGAACGGTGTGCCGCTCGGCCGCTGCCTGGTCGGCGAACGTATAGGCGAAGCTCGTCCCGTCCATCGGCTCCTGGGCGATGCCGTCGACGACCGCCGGCTCGGGTACCCCGATTGCCTCGAGGATGGTCGGGACGACGTCGATGCTATGGGTGAACTGGGGACGTACGGTGCCGCCGCTCGGAATGTGCCCTGGCCACGCGACGACCATCGGGTTCCGGGTGCCGCCCAGATGGCTGGCCATCTGCTTGCCCCACTGGAATGGGGTGTTGTTCGCGTGAGCCCACGCGGCGGCGAAATGTGGGGCGGTGTGGAAGCCACCAAGTGCCTCGATGCCGCCGAACTTGTCGATCAGCCGAAGCTGCTCGTCGGCGTCGAGCACCTCACCGTTGAAGAACGTGGTCTCGTTGAACGACCCGGTGAGAGTGCCCTCCATGCTGGCGCCGTTATCGCCCCAGATGTAGACGACGATCGTGTTGTCGAGATCGCCCGTCTCCTCGATCGCGTCGAGCAGGCGCCCGACGTTCCAGTCGGCGTTCTCGGAGTAGCCCGCAAAGACCTCCATCTGGCGCGCGTAGAGACGCTTCTGCGCCTCGGAGAGCGAGTCCCACGCCGGGAAGAGATCGGGACGGTCGGACAGTTGGGTTTCGGGCGGGACGACGCCAAGCCTCTTCTGGCGCTCGAGCGTCTCCTCGCGGTATTTGTCCCAGCCCAGGTCGAACTTGCCCTTGTACTTGTCGGCCCACTCCTTGGCCACGTGATGCGGCGCGTGGCTGCAGCCGGTCGAGTAGTACATCAGCCATGGCTTCTGGGCGTCCTGCGCGCGGACCGCATGGAACCACTCGATGGCCTTGTCCGTGAAGTCGTCGGGGAAGTAGTAGAGCTCCCCGTCCTTGCCTTCGGGCACGCCGATGGTCGTGGCGTCCACCGTGATCAGCGGGTCGTACTGACCTGCTGCCCCGGTCAGGAAGCCGTACCAGTGGTCGAAGCCCCACGACTGCGGCCAATGATCGAACGGCCCTGCGGCGCCCATCTGGCTGCCCGGCGTGAGGTGCCACTTGCCGAAGCCGGCCGTGACGTAGCCGTTCTCGCGCAGGATCCGGGGCATGGCGGTGCAGCTCCGAGGCCGCTCACCGGTGTAGCCCGGATATGGGGCAGGGAGCTCGGCGATCGTGCCCATCCCGACGCGATGGTGATTGCGTCCGGTCAGCAGCGCCGCACGCGTCGGTGAGCAGACGGCGGTGACGTGGAATGCGTTGTAGGTCACGCCCATCTGTTGGACGCGGGTGAGATTCGGGGTCTCGATGGCGCCGCCGAAAGTGTCCGGACCGCCGAAGCCCGCATCGTCGATGAGCACGAGCAGGACGTTCGGCGCGCCGTCGGGCGCTTTGGGTCCGGGCAGAATGGTCCAGTCTCCGACCGACTTGTCCAGCGTGCGTCCGGCGGTGCCGCCGAACGCCCGGTCCGGGATTGGCAGCACGGAGCGGTCCGGGCTGAACTTGCCCATCGCCTCGGCCAGGGAATCCTTCAGCGCCGTCGTGCCCTTCTTGTCGGTCTCGACGATCGACCTCGCGAGTGAGCCCGGGAGCGCCTGCTCGACTGCGAGCCGCTGGTCGCCATCGAACATCGCGATGATTACCGCCGTGCCCGGCTTCATAGCCTCCCCGAGCTTGTCCTGCAGGCCGATCTCGACCTTGTGGTCCGCGATTCTCCCGAGCACGTTTCCACCGACTGCGCCGATAACGGTCGCTGCTAGCAGGGGTGGAGCGGCGAGCCCGACTAGGAAGCCGACCGAGCCGCCCCACTTGGCGCCTGTGCGACCGATGCTGTCCCCCGTCCGCTCGACGACGACTTCGCCGTCTTTGTCATGGGTGACGAGGATCGCGGCGTCGATGATCACGCCCTTCGCTTTCACCCTCGCGATGAGCGAGTCGAAGTCGCCGTTCGCCGTCTCGACGCTCTGGTATGCGGCGACGAGCACGTTAGTCATCTCCTGGGGCATCTCGGTCTCCCTATGTTGAGCGTGGCAGTTGTGCGCCCAGACGGAGCCCATATGACTGGATCTCGCTGATGCCCGGTGGGCGTCGTCCGATCGGCACCGAATCCCGCTACGGCCCGTTTGCAGGGTCGCTGCGCCCGACGCATGGCACATCGCCCACTTCGGACGAAGGCGGACCGACTCGTACGAGACGGGTGATGCTGCCTCGAGCGGCGGCTGGTCTCATCGTGTGGTAGCAGTACGCATCACGCGCACCTGAGTGAGTGCGCCATCGAGGAGGTCACATGCCCATCGTGGAATACCCGGCAGGCACGCCATTTCCGGGCGTGATCGGCCGGACGGCCGATGAGTCGACGCCCGCATGGCCGGCCCCAATAAGGGCGCCAAAGGGTTCTCCGAATGTGCTCTTCGTCGTCCTCGACGACACCGGCTTCGGGCAGCTCAGCTGCTACGGCAGCCCAATACAGACGCCGAACTTTGACGCCCTGGCCCAGGACGGCGTGCGCTTCAACAACATGCACACGACCGCGCTGTGCTCGCCCAGCCGCTCGTGCATCGTCACCGGACGCAACCACCACAGCAACGGCATGGCCGCGATCACCGAGCTCGCGTCGGGCTATCCGGGCTACAACGGCATCATGCCCTTCGAGAACGGCACGCTCTCCGAGATGCTGCTCGAGCATGGCTACGGCACGTACATGGTCGGCAAATGGCACCTCACGCCAAGCGTCTATGAGACCGCCGCCGGTCCGTACGACCGCTGGCCGCTCGGCCGTGGCTTCCAGCGCTTCTACGGCTTCTTGGGCGGCGACACGAGCCAGTGGTATCCCGATCTCGTGTACGACAACCACCCCGTGGAACCTCCGAAGACGCCCGAGGAGGGCTACCACCTGACGGAGGACCTGGTCGACAAGTCGATCGAGTTCATCAGCGACCTGCGCCAGATCGATCCCGACAAGCCGTTCTTCCTCAACCTGTGCTTCGGGGCGACGCACGCGCCGCACCACGTGCCCAAGGAGTGGGCCGACCGCTACGCCGGCCAGTTCGATGACGGTTGGGACGCCTATCGCGAGAAGGTGTTCGCGCGCCAGAAGGAGATGGGCATCCTGCCGGCCGACGCCGAGCTGTCGCGCCACGATCCGGATGTGCCCGAGTGGGAGTCGCTGTCACCGGAGGCGCGCAGGCTCTCGGCCCGGATGATGGAGGTGTTCGCAGGCTTCCTGAGCCATACCGACCACCACCTCGGCCGGCTGCTCGACTTCCTGCGCGAGCAGGGCGTGCTCGACAACACCATCGTAATGGTCATCTCCGACAACGGCGCCAGCGCCGAGGGCGGCCCGACGGGCACGACCAACGAAGCCCAGTTCTTCAACAACGCCCAGGAGACGCTCGAGGAGAGCCTCGCGGTCATCGACCAGATCGGCGGGCCGGAGCACTTCAACCACTATCCGTGGGGATGGACGTGGGCCGGCAACACGCCGTTCCGGCGCTGGAAGCGCGAGACATATCGGGGCGGCTCGACCGACCCGTTCATCGTGTCGTGGCCGGCCGGCGTCAAGGCGCGCGGCGAGGTGCGCGACCAGTACGCCCACATCATCGACATGGTGCCGACGGTCCTCGATCTCATAGGCGTCGAGCCGCCGACGGCGATCCGCGGGGTGACCCAGGCGCCCATCCAGGGCGTCAGCTTCGCCGACGCGCTTGACAACGCCGAGGCGCCCAGCCGCCATCACACGCAGTACTTCGAGATGCTCGGCCACCGAGCCGTGTACAAGGACGGCTGGCGCGCGGTGTGCCCGTGGCCGGGGCCATCCTTTGCCGAGGCGGGCACCGGCTTCGGCAACCCGATCTCGGCCGAGAAGCTGAGCGAGCTCGACGCCACCGCCTGGGAGCTCTACCACGTGGACGAGGACCCGGCCGAGAACCACAACCTTGCGGCGGACCATCGCGACAAGCTGATCGAGCTCATTGCGACCTGGTACGTCGAGGCCGGCAAATACGGGGTCATGCCGGTCGATGGCAGCGGCCTGCAGCGCATGGTGGCCGAGAAGCCGCTCGTGGCGCTGCCACGCGACCACTACGTCTACCGTCCCGGCACGCAGTCCATCCCCAACTTCGCTGCGCCGCGCCTGTTCAACAGGCCACACAGCATCACAGCATTCGTCGAGATCCCGGAGGACGGTGCCGAGGGCGTTCTGTTCTGCCAGGGGACCTCGGCCGGCGGCTATTCGTTCTACGTCAAGGACGGCAAGCTCCACTACGTCCATAACTACGTGGCCCGGGAGCTCTTCGGCGTCTCCTCGCCCGATGTCCTGCCGGCCGGGCGCCACGAGCTCCGCTTCGAGTTCGAGCCCACCGGCCAGCCCGACCCGCCGAACGGCAGAGGCGTCCCGGCGCGTCTTCAGCTCTACGTCGACGGTGCCCTGGTCGCCAGCGCCGACGCTCCGTATACGACGCCGTTCATGTTCAACCCGGGCGGCGTCAGCTGTGGTCACAACCCGGGCTCACCGGTCACCTCGGACTACAAGAGCCCGTTCAAGTTCACAGGCCAGCTCGACCACGTGGTCGTTGACGTCAGCGGTGAGCTGATCGTCGACTCCGAGGCCGAGCTCAGGGCGCACATGGCGCGGCAGTAACCCATGTCAAGACAGCAAGGAGAAGGCATGACAGACAGATCTCTGGACGAGCTGGGGCCCGTCGACTACCTCATCATCGAGTTCCCCGCGGGGCAAGCAGAACTTCACGGGCGAGGGAGCGGCCGAGCTCCTCCGCCTCCATGACGCCGGGATCATCCGGATCATGGACATCCTCATCCTCCAGAAGGGCGAGGACGGCACCGTCATGGCCCAGGAGCTGGGCGATCTCGACGAGCTCGGAGAGATGCAGCGCATTGAGGCTGAGCTCGTCGAAACGCTTGCGGAAGAGGATGTCGAACACCTCGGCGCGGCGATGGACCCGGGCAGCGTTGCCGGCGTGCTCGTGTACGAGAATCTGTGGGCCGCACCGTTCGGCGCGGCGATGCGCCGCGCCGGCGGTCAGCTCATCGCCAACGGCCGGATCCCTATCCAGGCCCTCATCGCCGCCGTCGAATCCGACGCGGCCCTCTACGCTGAAGGAGCCTGATATGCCACTTGGACCACGTCGCGCAGGACGTGGGCGTCATCATGCGCCCGTCGCCAAGGCAGCCGTCGTGGGTGCTGCCGTATCCCCCGGCCGTTCGCCCGGTTGCCAAGGCGGCCGTCGTCGGCGCCGCTGTGACGCCAGGACGTTCCCCGGTAGCCAAGGCGGCCGTTGTCGGCGCGGCGGTTACGCCAGGGCGTCGGCGCTTCTAGCAGCTCCGGCCGCGAGGCCGGTCAAATCAATGGCAGGCCCCGATACGGTCAACCGTGTCGGGGCCTTACACGTTGGCGTCAATGATGATGCCGCCGCGCGACCAGCATCGGCGCTGGCTGGCTGTCACGATAGGCCGGTCATGGTGAGCCCCCAGCAGGACATGCCAGCCGCGACGACCGCGACATGACGAGCGCCCCAACACCGGCGCCCGGGCCGGCGGACGCACAAGGGCTGGTGTCCGTTCGGATCCGCCGGACCCTTCGACAGCACGTCCCGATCCTGACCTGGCTGCCGGGCTACGACCGAATCATCCTGCGCTCGGACCTGGTCGCCGGGCTCGTGTCGTGGGCGGTGATGGTCCCCATCGCCATCGCCTATGCGGGGCTCGCCGGAATGCCACCCGAGGCCGGCCTGGTCACGGCGTTTATCTCGCTCGCGATCTATGCGCTGCTGGGCACATCGCGCGACCTGAAGGTCACGACGAGCTCGTCGGTCGCGCTCATGGCCGCGGTCGTCGTCACCCCTGTTGTGGCCGGGCGCGGCATCGAGGTGTACGCCAGCCTGATGGCGGCCCTGGCCCTGATGGTCGGCGGTACGCTGCTCGTTGCCGGACTGCTGAAGCTCGGGTTCCTGTCGCAGTTCCTGGCCAAGCCAGTCGTCACGGGATTTGTCGTCGGACTCGCCATCACCATCATCGTGGGCCAGCTGCCAAAGCTGTTTGGAGTCTCCGCCGCTGGCAACAACCCGTTCGAGCAGCTGGCCAACCTGTTCGCCCAGTTGCCTGACGTCAATCGTTGGACGCTCGCTGTCGGCCTGGTCTCGTTGATCCTGCTCGCCGTCCTGAAGCGGTGGCTGCCACGCATCCCCGGCGCGCTCGTCGTGCTCGTGGCGGGCATCATCGCGACGCCCTTGCTGCAGCTGAGTTTGCACGGCGTCTCGACGGTCGGAGACGTGCCGACCGTGGTGCCGCTGCCCGAGCTACCCGGTGTCACGGTCACCGACCTGTCCCGAATGGCGTATGGGGCCGCCGGCATCGTGTTCCTGGCGTTGGCCGAATCGATCGGCGCCGCGCGCAGCCTTGCCTCGCAGCGCGGTTATGAGGTAGACGCGAACCAGGAGCTCGTCGCGCTCGGCGGCGCCAACCTTGGCGCAGGTCTGTTCGGCGGCTTCCCGGTCGACGCGAGCCTGTCGCAGTCCGCCACGGCGACGGAGGCCGGATCGCACACCCAGGTTTCGTCGCTCGTGACGAGCGGATTCGTCCTGCTCACCGCGCTCTTCCTGGCGCCACTCTTCGAGACGCTCCCGAACGCAGTACTGGCGGCCATCGTCATGACATCGGCGCTGAGCCTGATCGACATCCGGGAGCTGCGTCGCTACCTGACGTGGCGACCGCGTGACTTCTACCTCGCGCTGGTGGCGCTCATCGGCGTGATTACCACCTCCCCGCTGACGGGCATGGCGATCGCCGTGGCTCTGTCGCTGCTCGCGATCCTGTACCAGGCCAGCCGGCCTTACCTCGCAGCCTTGGGCCGGCTCCCGGGCGAACCGCCCGCGTACGGTGACCTCACCAGACATTCCAACGCCACGCCCGCTCCCGGCGTACTCGTGCTGCGACCCAACGTGGCGCTCCACTTCGTGAACGCGAGCGTCGCGAAGGACCAGGTGACCGAGGCGATCGGCAGGAGCGATCCGCCGCCGCGCATCGTTGTCCTGGATATAGGAGCGACCGCCGACCTGGACGTCGCGGCCACCGACGCGCTTCTGGAGCTGCTGGCCGACCTCGACTCGCGCGATATCGAGTTGAGGCTCGTGGACGTGCAATTCACCGTCCGCGACCGGCTGCTGCGCATGGGGCTCGAGGGGCGATTGGGTTCCGACCGGATATATCCCACGATCGAGCGGGCGATCCTCGCCCCGGCACGGGCGCGCCTGTCGGACTGATCGTCCTGCGAGCTACTCGGCGAGGATCAGGTAAACCTGCTTGCGCGTCTGGTCGACGAGCTCGGTTGCCTTGGCCACCTGCTCGTCAGTGCCGGTTCGGCCGACCTGCTGAGCGGCGTGGAGCAGCGCGAATACAGACTGTCGCAGCGCGACTCGCGGACCCGACGCCTCGGCGGCCTCGTCCCACGGTGCATTTGCGTGGCCATGGCTGCGTTGGGCAAGCTCGCGTCCCTTGTCGGTGATCGAGTAAACGCGCCTGGCGTCCTGCTGCTCGCCGGTGATCAGGCCGTGGGCCTCCATCTGCTCGAGCGCCGGGTAGACCGAGCCGGCGCCTGGCGTCCATGCACCGCCACTGCGCGTGGCGAGCTCCTGGATGATCTGGTACCCGTGCATGGGCTCTTCCGCCAGAAGGGTCAGGATGGCGGCCTGCGTGCCGCCGCGACGCATCCGGCCACTGCGGGCGTGGCCGAACCCGCCCCAGGCGCCCGGTCCGAATCCCTGGCCTCCGGCCATACCGCGCATGCGCTGGCGCCTTCCATGTGGATGATGGCCTGCATGCCAGTCGGCCGGTCCGTCGATTGATTCATTGTGCTTGCTCATGGTGAGCGACCTCACGTGGTTGTTCATAACGATGGGTAACGATATACCGTTATCTATCGTCCGTCAACCTGGTCAGTAACTGGGTTCGTCGGCAAGCTTCTCGCGCCAGAGTGCCTCCAGGGTGGCCAGGTCGGCGGCCGTGCCTGCCTCGTCGCGCATCGGGTCCGGGTCGAGCGCATCCAGCACCTCGAGGCTGAATGACGCGACTCCGTGCGCTTTCGCGTCGACTACCAGACGGCGGTCGAGCACGCCGGTGGAGTTGGTCGCCTGCCCGAACTCGAGCCTGTTGCGCAGGCTGGCCAGGTCGACCGTGGAACCGATGAAGAGTCGGCCGGTGACCGTATTGCGCAGGGCATAGACGGCGGCCTCGCGCGGCTGCTCCTCGTATGCGGAGCGCAGCTCGTCGCGCCTCTCCCTGCTTGTCACGATCGCGGTGCGTAGTCCGTGGTCAGGACGCTGTACTCGCCGCTGTAGCGCACGTCGAGGCAGTTGTTGAACAGGTTGAGCATGTTGATGTAGCCGATCAGGAAGGTCAGCTCGACGAGCTCAGGGTCGCTGAAGAGCTCGCCCAGCTCACGTCGCAGCGCGTCAGGGATGTGGTTGGAATCGGCCATTGCCGCGCGCGTGTACTCGACGGCGACCCGCTCGCGCGGCGCCAGCCCGGCCGGCTGCGCGATGACCGTCAGAGGCTCATCGATGATGTCCGCGATGCGCACCAGGTCGCAGTGCGAATCCGTGCAGAACTGGCACTCGTTGCGCTCGGAAGCGGTGATGATGACGAGCTCCTTGACGCGCCGCTCCAGCAGGCCACCCGGATAGACGCTGTTCCCGAAACCGGCGAAGGCACGCAGGATCTCCGGCCGAAGGCACATCGCCTGGATCATCTCGACTGGCGGCTGGCCGCGCTCCCACAGGCCGCGGCTCTCGTCGAAGGAAGGATCGTCCTTGACCGCTTCGAACGCTGATCGGATCTGCTCCGGGGTGACGGTTACGCGCATGTGCTGACTCCGCTGACCATTCGCCGCAGTATGTCGAAGTTCTGGGTGTTGGTGCATTGAGTTCGACAATATGGTCATAAGCGATGCCTCAACTTGACGCACATCCCGCTCCGGGCGCGCCGCCCGCGCCACAGCCGCCGCGCATAGACCGCGCCGAAGCGCGCACCTGGAACCCGGGTGCCAAGCGTCTCGTCGCGGAGGCCGTGGGCACCTTCGGGCTGGTTGCCGTGGCTGGCCTGGGTGACGTGGCGGGCTTCGTGACGGGTGGCGAGGTCACGGTAATGGCGCGCGCCATCGCTCCGGGCCTCTTCGTGATGGCCATGATCTACGCGATCGGCGACGTCTCGGGGCTGCACATCAATCCGGCCGTGACGCTGGGCTTCACCATCAAGCGCCTGTTCCCGGCACGCTGGCTGCCCAGCTACGTGATCGCCCAGCTGGTGGGTGCGATCGTCGCCGGCGTCGGCTTGGTGGTGCTCTTCGGCAATGCAGCGGCAACCCACGCCGTTACCCAGCCGCATGGCATCGAGCCGTGGGTCGCACTAGTTCTCGAGATATTCCTGAGCTGGGCGCTGGTGACCGTCATCCTGGGCACGGCCGATCGCGCCCACCTGGTCGGGCCGAATGCCGCCATCGCGGTGGGCGCGACGATCATCCTGTGCGGTCTCGTCGCACTTCCGCTTGAAGGTGCCTCGATGAACCCGGCACGTTCCACCGGCCCCGCCGTCGCGACCGGAGATTTCGGAAGCCTGTGGATCTACTGGCTGGGCCCGCTCATCGGCTCGCTGCTGGCCGTGGTCTTTGCCGAATTTGTGCACGCCCAGCGGCACGACGAGGGCAAGGCGGTCGAGGCGGCCACCGGCAAACGCGGCTGAGCAATCGCTGCGTTTCTAGTCCAGGTAGATGTCGTCCGCCCCGGTCCCGTCGGGCGATGTTCGCGAGCGTCGGACGTTGATCTCGACGACGTCGCGGCGCAGGAACCAGTCCAGCGTCCAGTCGACGGCCACGCGGATCTTGCGATCCCACGTCGGCAGGCGCAGCAGGTAGTAGCCGCGCCAGGCGATCCACGCGATGAGGCCGGAGACCTTGACGCCCAGGATCTCGCCGACGCCGCGGTAACGGCCGAGCGACACGAGCATCCCCAGCTGGGCGTAGGAGAACGGCGTCACGGGTTGGCCATCGAGCGCGGCCACGATGTTGCGCGCCGCATGCGGGCCCTCGCGGACGGCGTGCTGGGCGGTGGCGGGCATAGGCCGGCCGTTCTTGGGATCGACGATTGAAGCGCAATCACCGAGCGCCCACACGTGCTCCAGCCCGGGCACTCGGAACGTCGCATCGGGCAGGATCCAGCCCTTGTCGTCATGGCTTCCGCCCAAAGCCGCAACGACGGGATGCGGTGCATTGCCCACCGTCGACACCGCGGTCTCAGTCGCGATCTCGGTCCCATCGTCGAGGACGACCTTTTCTGCCTCCACGCGTGCCAGGCGGCGATTGAGGACAAGCTCAACGCCGGTCCGGGCCAGCCGGCGCGTGGTGTATTTGCCGAGCGAGTCGCCGAATGAGTTGAGCAGGAACGGACCGGCGTGGACGAGCACGACGCGCGGTTGGAGCGGCGGCTCGGCGCCGAAAGTGCGGGCCGCTGTCTCGAACAGGTCGTGCAGCTCCGCCGCCACCTCGACCCCGGTCGAGCCACCGCCAACAACGACCGTCGTCAGCAGCCGCGCGCGGCGCTCCGGATCGGTCTCGAGGCGTGCCTCCTCGAGCAGGTCGAGCGCGCGGTTGCGCAGGTAGAACGCGTCGCCCAGCGTCCGGATGCCGATCGCGTGCTCGGCCATGCCGGGCACGGAGCGGAAGTCGGTGATGCTGCCCAACGCGACGACGAGCTCGTCGTACTCGACGGTCACTTCGTCGCCTTTGGCGCGCCTCCGGACGCGTATCCGGCGCGTGTCCGTGTCGACACTCTCGATGATGCCGACCTCGATCTCGACGCCGGGCAACATCCGGCGCAGCGGCACGACCACGTGCGTTGTCTCGATCGTGGCCGAGAGGATGTCGGCCAGTAGGGGCTGGAAGACGAAGTAGTTGTCGCGGTTGAGCAGCACGACCTCGATCGCGTCTGCGGCGTTGGCCTTGCCCGGCCGGTACAGGCGTCCACTCTTGCGCAGCAGTGTGGACAGCTTCTGCGCCGTGCTGACGCCGGCAAAGCCGCCACCGGCGATGACGACGCGACGCCGATGCTGACCATCTCCCATCACTCGCCACCGCCTCGCTTGCGTGCCTTCCAGGCTTCCTCGCTGGGCCACTTGCGTGCCCAGTCGGCCGTGACCCAGTCGTAGCGCGTCTGCGCGCCCTCCGGCGGTCGAAGCTCGATCAGCTCCTCGACCTCGAAGCCGCTCGCGCGCAGGAGCCGAATCATGTCGCCGTGGGGCAGGTGGAATTCGACTCCGGTGCTGTCCGGCCATTCGAGCCGGTACATGCCGAAGTACGGCCGCATCAAGCGCTCCGTGGCGGGGCCGTCAGCCTCCAGCTCGGGGACGCACATCATGATCAGGTCCGAGTTGGACATGAACGCCAGCCGCCCTCCGGGACGCAACAGGCGGGCTGCCTCCGGGACCCACTTGTGCGGGTCGGCCCAGAGCGCGGCGCCGTACTCGGAAACGGCGAGGTCGAACGACGCGTCCGGCAGCGGGACGGTCTCGGCATTGCCCAGGATGAGCGGGAACTCCACGCCGAACTCGTGCTGGAAGCCACGCGCCGCCTCGAGCTGCTTGGGCGAGTTGTCGATGCCTACCGGCTTCGCCCCGCGCCGCGCCAGCCAGGCCGAGACGTAGCCGGTGCCGCAGCCGAGCTCAACTACGTCCATGCCGGCAACGTCGTCGGGCAGCAGGTGGACATCCGACTCGGGGATGCCCCAGATGCCCCACGTGATGTCGGGTGTCGACCAGTTGCGCCGGCCGGGCTCGAGATATTCGGCGGCGATCTCGTCCCAGTGCTCGCGATTGCGTTGGACGTGCTCGGGCAGCTCGCTCATCGGTCGGGCGTCACGCTCGCTCGAGCATCGCCCGCGTGGGCATCGCCGTTCGGGCGCCGCGTGCGGTGGTTGACATTGAAGCGGCTCGGACCGCGACGCGCGCGGCCTCGTACAGGTCGGCGCCGCACGCGAGCTCGGCCGCAAGGGCGCCGACGAACGAGTCGCCGGCGCCGGTCGTGTCGACAACCTCTACGTACGGCGGGGTAATGGGCCGGACGCCCTCCCGGCCGACCATGACCACGCCTCGTGCGCCCACGGTCACGATCACCGGCGCTCCGGTGCGGCCGCTGAGCAGCCGCCCGGCCTCGGCTGGATCCCGTTCGCCCGTGAGCGCCTCTGCCTCCAGCTCGTTGGGGATGAGGATGGGCTGGAGGGCGGTCAGCTCGCTGTTCAGCGCACGAGCCGGGGCCGGATTGACGAGCACGGTCATGCCATGCTGGCGCGCGTACCGCGCGCCAGCGACAACTGCGTCGTCGCGCGTCTCGAAGTTGGCCAGGAAGACGCCACCGCTTTGTGCACCCTGGACGCCACCGGCGAGGGCGCGGTCGACGAACTGGCCCGTGACCTGGGCGTTCGCGCCCGACGCGACGGCGATCTGGTTCTGGCCGTGGTAGTCGACGACGATCAGCGCAATGCCTGTGGGGTCACTTCCCAGGACGGCGATGCGCGAAGTGTCGATACCCTCCCGGCTTAGATCCTCGATCGCAGCGCGGCCGAACGCGTCACTGCCGACCGCGCCGACGAAGGTCACGGCCGCGCCCATCCGCGCGGCGGCAACGGCCTGGTTCGCGCCCTTGCCACCGTTGTGCTGCGAGTACGTGCCACCGACGACCGTCTCGCCGCGCGTAGGCAGCATGGCCGTCGCCACGACAAGGTCGACGTTGATCGACCCGACGACGAGCACGGTTCCCTGCGCTGGCGTGGTCTGCATCTCCGGGAGTGTTATAGCGGGCTGTAGACAAGCGTGAGTGTCACCTCGGTCGACCTGTCGTCGCCGATGCGGAAGGTGAACCGGTTCTCGCCCTGTGCGAGCGTCTCTGTGAACGACCAGCGGCCACGTGCATCGGCGACCGTGTGCTCGTCGAACGCGAGCGGAATGTCGTGCGTGATCGTCGCGTTCGGCGGCGCGGTGCCCTTGATGACCACCGTATCGGACGTCCTCGTCGAGCCGTCCTTGGGCGCGGTGATCACGAGGCCGATCGCCGGGGAGGGAGTGGCGGTCGGCTCGGGTGCAAGCGTGGGAGGCAAGGTCGCGGGCGGAACCAACGTTGGCGAAGGAGTCGTCTCCTGGGTCGGCGTCGGCGTCGGTGTGGGCGCAGGCGTTGGTGTTGGCGACGGCGCAGGGCTTGGTGATGGGGTCGGCGCAGGGCTCGGTGATGGGGTCGGCGTGGGACTCGGTGTCGAAGTCGGAGCCGGCGTTTCCTGGACGAATACCGGCAGCGAGGAAAGCGGAGTAGCGCTCGGCGATGTGGAGGGCACGTTGGCCACGTCTGCCGGGCGGGTGCCGAAGACGTTGGCCACGATGAGCAGCGTGATCATGGTCAGGCCCGCCACCAGCCCGCCGAGCAGCCAATCGCGTCGTGGCCGAGTGTTCTGCGGACGGCGCGAGACGCCCCCGTGAACGACGCCGCTGTGCCGTTGGCCGGTGTGATCCGGTGGCTGTTCTGTTCCGCTCGCCATGGGCGAGGCAGCATAACCCGGGTCCTACTAACCTGACCCAAACTCGCACCGATCCGAACACGGAGGGACCAATGGCCGACCGACGCATCCTGCCCTATGGGTCGTGGCCCTCACCGATCACGGTCGACATGGCCGTCTCTTCGCAGATCAGCTTCCGCGAGCCACGCGTGTTCGGACACGACGTCTTCTGGACGGAGGGTCGCCCGCAGGAGCAGGGCCGGCAGGTCATCGAGCGCTGGAACGAGACCGACGGCGTTGTCGATTTGACGCCGCCGCCGTTCAACGCTCGAACGATGATCCACGAATACGGCGGCGGCTGGTACACCGTCGATCCCACGCGCGGAACGCTGTACTTCTCGAACCTGCCCGACGGCCGCATCTACCGCCAGGAACGCGACTCCTCGCCGCAGCCATTGACCGCCGACGGCCCGGTTCGCTTCGGAGATCTGATCTTCGACGCACAACGCAATCGCCTCATCTGCATCCGTGAGGACCACGCCGGGCTCTCACCCGAACACGACGCGCAGGACGCCGGCCGCATTCCCGAGGCCGTCAACGAGCTGGTCGCAGTCGACGCGACATCGGGCGAGGTGCAGGTGCTGGCGAAGGGCTACGACTTCTACTCGAGCCCGCGCCTGAGTCGCGACGACCGCCTGACCTGGCTTTCGTGGCGTCATCCGAACATGCCCTGGGACGAACGGAGCTGTGGGTCGCCGACGTGGATGCCGCAGGGCGCCTGGCAAACGAGCGCCACGTTGCAGGCGCCGCCGAGGAGTCGGTCATCCAACCTGAGTGGGCGCCCGACGGATCGCTCGTCTTCGTGTCCGATCGCTCGGGCTGGTGGAACCTGTATCGCTGGACCGGAACTGGCGCGGGCGAGCCGACAGCCCTGGCTCCGATGCACGCTGAGTTTGCCGGACCGCAGTGGGTCTTTGGCCTGCGCTGGTACGCCATCGCTCCCGATGACGGCACGATCTATGCCAGGGCATGCGGCAGCGCGGAGCCGAGTGGCGTGTGGGCGATACCGGTCGACGGGCAACCTTTGCGCCTGGATATGCCCGACGAGCTGGTCGATCTGTGCAGGCGGGCGACGAAGGCAGGCTCGTGTATATCGGTGGCTCCTGGTGCGAGCCGCGCTCGATCGTCGTCTTTGACCCGCGCACCGGGTTGCGCGAGATCCTGCGCCACCAGTTCGAACTGTCGGTTGACGAGGCGTATCTCGCCAAACCGGAGAAGATCGAGTTTCCGACCACGGAGGGTGAGACCGCCTTCGCTCTGTACTACCCGCCGACCAACCCTGATGTGGTCGGTCCGACCGACGAACGGCCGCCGCTCGTGGTCATGAGCCACGGCGGCCCGACGTCCGCGGCAAGCTCTGCCCTGCAGCTCGAGATCAACAGCTTCACAAGCCGCGGCTTCGCAGTGGTCGATGTCGACTACCGCGGCAGCACGGGCCACGGACGAGCGTTCATGCGCCAGCTCGACGGCATGTGGGGCATCTACGACGTGGACGACTGCATCGCCGCGGCCAACTACCTGGTTGGACGCGGTGATGTCGACCCGCAAAGAATGGCCATCACCGGAGGCAGTGCCGGCGGCTATACGACACTCGCCGCGCTGACCTTCCACGACGTCTTCTCGGCAGGCGCATCGCACTACGGAGTGGGCGATCTGGAGGCCCTCGCGCGCTTTACGCACAAGTTCGAGAGCCGCTACCTCGATCGTCTCGTGGGACCCTATCCGGAAGCGCGCGACCTGTATCACGAGCGATCGCCCATCTACCACGTCGACCAGCTGAGCAAGCCGCTCATCGTGCTCCAGGGGCTCGACGACATGGTCGTGCCCATCGCCCAGGCCGAACAGATGGTCGATGCCCTGCGCCGGCAACGGATTCCCGTATGCGTACCTGCCCTTCGAGGGCGAAGGCCACGGCTTCCGACAGGCTCACAACATGCGCCGCGCGCTGGAGGCAGAGCTGTCCTTCTACGCCCAGGTGTTCGGCTTCGAGCTGGCCGATGACTTCGAGCCGGTCAAGGTCGAGTTCCTGACTAGCTAAGCGGGGACGCTGCGACATGGCGCGCGTCGTAGCACCTCAAGTATTAGCGTGAGCGCGGCCGCGGCCTCAGCGTGTTTGGCTCACGCTCCGGGCGGCCATGCGCCGGCTCGGTAAGGCCTGCGCACGCTCTATCCAGCGCCTCCAGTGCTACGAGGTCGCTTAGCAGTGAGTCTGGACGGCCGCAACAAGGCCGCCATGCGCTGGCTAATACTGGTGGTGCTATCGCTGGGCTTTGCGACTCCGGGGCGCCCGCTTGCGGGTCCTTGGCGCTCCCGCTCCGGGCCGATGGCGACGCTGGTTCGCGGACCTACCTGGCTCGTCTGTGGCGTAATTCGACATGCGTCGCTAGAATTAGCAGTCGCGGGGTGGAGCAGCGGCAGCTCGTCGGGCTCATAACCCGAAGGTCGGCGGTTCGAATCCGTCCCCCGCAACCAAAGCACAGGTTTCTGAAACCCGCCCTTCCGAGGGGCGGGTTTCTTGATTCCTTGTCCGCCCCGCTTCCGCTATCGTCCCGCCGACACGTGTTCCGCTCGAGGCAGACGCCGACATGGAAGGATCGACCGTGGACAAGCAGCTCAGTTCGTCAGAGGTTGCCGTGATGGCCGACGCGCGCCAGTCGCTCGGCCCGGCGCAGCTCGACGATCTGTTCCCCGAGGGCCTCGTGTTTCGCAGGTCGCTGCGCACGTTCACAGTGCTGCTCGCGCTGGCCTCGTTCATCGCCGCCTTTGGCCTGTACCAGGACTCGGTCGCGTCGATCATCGGCGCGATGGTCGTCGCGCCGCTGGGCAGGGCGATTCTGGCATTCGCCGGAGCCCTGGTCACCGCTCGAGATCGGTGGATGCTGATCACGTTTGTGCAGGTAACCCTCGGCGCGCTGCTCGTCGTTGGCATCGCCGTCCTGGTGTCGTTCGTCATGCCCCAGCTTCTGGTCCTGACGCCTTCGCTGCAGGCGCGCACCTCACCAGGTCTCCTTGACCTCGGCGTCGCCCTCGCCGCCGGTGCCGCAGGAGCCTATGTCGCCGTCAGGCGCACCGGCAGCGACGCACTGCCCGGAGTTGCGATCGCCGTGTCGCTCGTTCCGCCGCTGGCGACCGTGGGCATCTGCATGGAGCTCGGACGGACGAGCGATGCGGCCGGCGCGCTGCTTCTCTTCGTCACCAACTTCGCCGCGATCGTCGTAGCGGCGTGCGTGGTCTTCACGCTGGCCGGGGCCACGCCCAGCCGCGAGCTCCTGCGCGAGCGCCACCGAGTCCGGAACGGGATCATCGTCGCGGTGGTGGCGCTGATCATCATCACCATCCCGCTCGCGATCACCGGCGCCCAGCGCGGCCTGGAGGCGATCCGCGCCGACCAGGGTGCGCCGGTCGTGCGCGCCTGGATAGGCACGCGCGATCTACAGGTCACCGACTGGGCGGTCGACGGGAGCACCGTGAAGCTGACGCTGACCGGTCCGGATCAACCCGGCGACGTCAGCCAGCTCGCGGCCTCACTCGCCGCTTCATTCGGGACGACCGTGCAGGTCGACATTCACTACGTCCCGTCGGCGCATACCACGAGTGAGGCGGCACCCTAGGCCCAGACCCCTGCGCGACGACCCCGTCGCCCGCGCAACTTGCCGGTGCAAATGCGTCCAGGCTGTGAGGTGGCTGTGCCTTGCCCGGGCGAGCCGACCCCGTGCCTTACAGGATCTGTTCGATCTGGTTGTCGAGGAAGCCGGAAGGCGGTGGACCGTAGCTGATCGCGCGGATCACGCCCGCGCGATCGATGTAGTAGCTGACCGGCACGAATGCGCCGTTGTATGAGTGCCACGTGGCGTCGCCCGGATCGAGCGCCAACGGCCAGGTCGCGCCAAATTGGTGGGCGAAGTCGCCGGCTGTTTGGGCGCCGTCATCGTGGATCACGCCGACGATCTCGAGGCCCTGCGGCGCGTACTGCTGGTAGGCCGAGACGAGCAGCGGGAATTCCGATCGACATGGCACGCACCAGCTCGCCCAGAAGTTGACTATGACCGGCTGGCCACGCAGCGAGGACAGGGAAACGGTCTGGCCGTCAATGGTCTGGAGCGCGAAATCCGGAGCAGGTTGGTCGATCAGCGGGTTGCGGCCGACGACGATGGCGCTGGCGTCAGGCGCTGGCTGGTTCAGAGCGCCCGAGAGAGCCACGGCGACGAGGATGACCGCCAGAGCGACGACGACCGTCACCGCACCAAGCACGGCGGGTTTCGTCAGGGCGCCTGCGATGCCTGGGGCGAGGGCTGATTCGCCCGGCTGCGCCCCGCGACCCGATTCCGGCGCCACGATGAGCGTTCCGTTCATGTTGGGATGGACCTTGCACAGGAAGTAGTACGTACCGGGCGCAGCGCCGGCACCTGGTAGATGACCGTGGTGACACCAGGACGACGGCCCCATCGAAGAGGGTCTGTGTTCGCTGCGGCGTAGTCATCGATCTGGACGTTGTGCGGCACGCCCGCATCCTGGTTGTCGAACTTGAGCTCGAACGGCCGCCCGGCGGGAACGACCAGGGTCTTCGTGTTGAAGGCGATGTTCTGGGCCGTTATCTCGGGCTGCGCCGGCACGGCCAGCGCGGTCGGCGTCGCCTTAGGCGGAGTCAGCGAATTGAGGTAGTTCAGCCCAATCGGCAGCAGGGCGATGACGAACGAGACGACGATGACGCCGCCGTAGATGGGCACGAGTCGCTTCGGCCACACGCGCACTGGATCGCGCGTGGCCGGTACCGCGTGGCCGACCGCCTCCGTGCTGCGATATTCGCGGCCGGCGTCGAGATACCAGCCGACGACAGCGATGATCGACAGGATCAGGCCACCGACGATCAGGACGGAGCTGAAGATGAAGCCGTAGAGCATGACCGTCGCGCCGATCGGAGCGAAGAACGGCCATGGGCTAGGCCCGGGCATGTGGACGCCGGGCGGCGGCTCCGGGTACGTGGGCTCCTCGACGGGCTCTCGAGCCGCCGCCCCGAACGCACCGGGTCTCCTGGCCGCGGCGGACGTGGCCGGTACGAGCGCGACGGCCGCGCTGGCGCCGGCGGGCAGTGCCGTGGCGCCGTGGCCTGCGGGCGAATCGGCGCTGCGCCACTCGCGCATCGCGTCCCACAGCCAGCCGCCGATCGCGATCGAGGATGACGATCATGCCCACGGTGAACAGCTGCAGGTTGAATGGACTGGTCGCATTGCCCGAAGCATCCTTCGGCGGCAGCGCGAAAGCGAAAAGGAGCAATGCGGCGCCGATCGGCGCGACGAACGGCCAACGCGAAGGGCCGGGCAGATGGACGCCCCGGGGGGCTGCCCGAGATCGGACGGGGCACGCGCGAGCGGTTGCGACCTGCGGTCCGCGCCCACGCGTAGGCAATTCCAACAGGCCGAGGATCATGATCGCGATCAGCACCCACGGCAGCAGCGCGATCAGGTCCGGCCAATTAGGCAGGATCAGCTGCTGCAGGAACTGGAAGAACTGGCTGATCAGATCGCCCATGGCGTCAGTCCGTGGTGCGCCCGTCCCGAGCGCTAGAGCTCACGCGATCCGCGCAGCAGGATCACGAAGCCGAAGGCCATCGAGACGCCCAGCAGGATCAGGAACGTGGCGCCTGCCCGATCGATGTCGTCGTGTCCCCCTGGACATACCAGTAGATGCTCCCTACGACGACGAAGATGAGCCCGAGGATGAGCGCGTTGCGCCAGCCGAACATCGCGGTGCCTCTACTTCAGGAAATACAGCGTGAGGAACAGGCCGATCCAGACGATGTCGACGAAGTGCCAGTAGGCACTCACGGCCTCGACCGCGATGTGATGCTTGGCCGAGAACTGGCCGGAGAGCCCGCGCAGGAGGATGACCGTGATGCCCACGACGCCGCCGAAGACGTGGGCCCCGTGGAAGCCGGTCATCGTGTAGAAGAGCGACCCGTAGATGCCGCTGTTGATGCCGAAACCATCCTGGGTGACGAGCGTCAGGTAGTCGTACACCTGCAGGCTCAGGAAGATGATGCCCATGATCAGCGTCAGCAAGAGGGCCCGGTTCATGCCCTTCCGATCGCCCTTGCGAATGCGCCACACGCCCCACTGCATCACGAACGAGCTCAGGACGAGGATGATCGTGGCCGTGATGGGCACGATGCCCGGCTCGATGACATCCTCGAGGCCACTTGGCGGCCACGGCTGGCCCAGGCCGATCGCTGCGGCACGGGTATTGAAGTAGGCGCCGAACAGGCCGGCGAAGAACATCAGCTCGCTGGCGATGAAGAGCAGCATCCCGAGCAGCGCCGTGTTCGCGCCGTGCGAGATGTGCCCTCCTGGGTCGTCCTCGACCTGGGCCACCGCGAGGGCCTGGCTGTCCGCGGTCACTTCTTCTCCTCAGACGCGGGTAGGGTCGTTTCGGCTGGCGCGCCATCAGTCGCCTCGCTCGGCGCCGTGGCATCCGCATCAGGGTCGGCGCCGGTCTCCGCCGGCAGCTGTGGGACGTCGTGGCTCAGGGCGGCGGCGTACTTCAGGTCGAACAGCGGCCGCTCCGAGCGGATCGGCGGAAGAACGTCGAAGTTGTACGGCGGGGGCGGGCTCGTGGTCGCCCATTCGAGCGTGTAGCCATCCCACGGATCGTCGGAGGCGGTGCGCGGTGAGCGCAGCGTCGTGAAGACGTTCCACAGGAAGGGCAGGACCGAGAGCGCGATCGTGAAGGCGCCGATGGTCGAGGCAAAGTTGAGCTCCGTCCAGCCCGGGTTCGGCGCGTAGTCGACGATGCGCCGAACCATGCCGTCGAGCCCGAGCAGATGCATCGGGAAGAAGGTCAGGTTGGTGCCGATGAACAGCAGCCAGAACTGCAGCTTGCCAAGGCGCTCGTTCAGAGCCCGGCCGGTGATCTTGGGGAACCAGTAGAAGAGCCCGGCAAAGATGGCGAAGACCGAGCCCGCCACGAGGACGTAATGCAGGTGCGACACGACCCAGTACGTGTCCTGTACGTGGAAGTCGAAGGGGACTACGGCCAGGAACGCGCCGTCGAGACCGCCGATCAGGAACAGGGCGATGAAGCCCATCGAATACAGCATCGGCGTGTCGAACTTGAGCTTGCCGCCCCACATCGTGCCCAGCCAGTTGAAGAACTTGATTCCTGTCGGGACCGAGATCAGGAACGTGAAGAAGCTGAAGAAGGGCAGGTAGACGGCGCCTGTCGTGAACATGTGGTGTGCCCACACCGTGAAGCCCAGGGCGCCGATTGCCGAGGTCGCGAAGATGAAGGCCTTGTAGCCGAAGAGCGGCTTGCGGCTGAAGACCGGCAGGATCTCGGTCACGATGCCGAACGCCGGCAGGATCAGCACGTACACCTCTGGGTGGCCGAAGAACCAGAAGACGTGCTGCCACAGGATCGGATTGCCGCCCTGAGCCGGGTCGAAGAAGCCGCCGCCGTAGTTGCGGTCGATGAACAGCATCATCAGCCCGGACGTAAGCACTGGGATGGAGAAGAGCAACAGGACGCTGGTCACGAGCGAGTTCCAGACGAAGATCGGCATGCGCAGCAGGGTCATGCCGGGGGCGCGCATCTTGAAGATCGTGGCCAGGAAGTTGATCGACCCGAGGATCGAGCTGAAGCCGAGCAGCGTCAGCGCGGCGATCCACAGGTCAACGCCCGTGCCGCTCTGCTCGGACAGCGGTGCGTAGCCGGTCCAGCCGGCGTCGGCAGCGCCGCCGACGGCATAGCCGGAGAAGAGCAGCAGGCCACCGAGGGGCACCATCCAGAACGACAGTGCGTTGATGCGCGGGAAAGCCATGTCGGCGGCGCCGATCTGGAGCGGGACGATGTAGTTCGCGAGGCCGGTCATCATCGGCATCACGAACAGGAAGATCATCGTCGTCCCGTGGATCGTGAAGAGCTGGTCGTAGGTCTCAGGGTCCACGAACTGGACGCCCGGGACAGCGAGCTCGCTGCGGATCAGCAGCGCGAAGATGCCACCGAGCAGGAAGAAGCCGAACGCCGTTGTGACGTACATGGCGCCGATCTTCTTGTGATCGGTGGTGGTCAGCCACTCGTAGATCCATGCGCGGCGGCCATAGACGGCGGTGCCCGGCGCAAGCGTTGTGGTCGCCATCAGATTTCCCTACTGGACATGGATGGTGCCAACCATGTTGGGGTGGATGCTGCAGAAGAACTGGTAGTCACCGGGCGCGAGCTGCGGTGGGTTGTACACGGCCGAGCCTCCGCCGTCGGCGTTGACCGGCGCGAGCCAGTCGCTCCCGTCCGGGTTGGCCTTGTGGATCGAGAAGTTGTGCGGCACTGTCGGGTCGGCGTTCGTGAATTGAACAGTCCAGGGCTGGTTCGCGGAGACGCTGATCGTGTTCGGATCGAACCCTGCGGTGATGCTGACGGAGGAAACCTGGACCGTCTGCGCCCCGGGCACCGCTGACTCCTGGGCGGGCGGAGTAGCCGCCTGCTGCTGCTGCACGACCCAGCTGTCGAAATCGGCCCGGGTCATCGCCTGGACGGTGAAGTGCATGTCGGCATGGCCGATGCCGCAGAACTCCGCGCATTGACCGGCGTATGTGCCCGGCTGCTGCACGACCAGGTCGAACTCGTTGGTGCGACCCGGGACAACGTCCTTCTTGTACAGGAACTGGGGCACGTAGAAGGAGTGGATCACATCGGAGGAGTGCAGCCGGATGTGAACTGTCTCGTTGACCGGCAGGCCCATCACCGGACCGTCGCGGCCGGCTCCCGTGAGCTTGATGCCCTGGTCCTGGTAGTCGAAGGTCCACTGCCACTGGAAGCCGGTGACGTCGATGGTCAGGGCCGGATTCGCGGCCTGCGCCTCTTCGTTGTTGAGCGTGACAAATGTGGCAATGAAGAGGCCCGTGACGACGATTGCGGGGATGACCGTCCACAGGATCTCGAGCATGCCGTTGCCGTGGGTCTGCTTGGGCAGCGTGTCATCGCCCTGCTTGTGTCGGAACCTGAGCGTGATCAGAAGCAGCAGGCCCTCGACGATGACGAAGACGATGACGGCGATGGTGAACGTGATCAGGTACAGGTCCAGGGTGGCCTGCCCGGCTTGCGTGACCGGCGCGACCGGCGTCAGCCCGGGTGCGGGCTCGCTGCCCGGCTCGCTGCCCGTTGGCAGGTTCGTGGCGCACGCCGCCAGCAGCGTTGTCACTGCGACCAGCGCGAAAAGGACGGTCGCGCGGACGCGCGGCAGTCGGGCGTTGAGAGCAGCGCCGGAGTTTCGCGGCCGTCGCGCCAACGAACGGCTCAGGCGGTTGCTTTTGATAGCGGGCTTTCGGACGAGGCCATGCCAGCCGACCAAAGGTACGCAGACTCCCTGTCGATAGGTCGGAAAGTTCGTTCGAGATCGGGCGGTCACCATAATAGGGCGTGATCAGCCGCGTTGTGTTCAAGACCGCGATCGGGTGGCGACCAAGTTTGCGTTCATGGGCCATGCTTCCGGCCCTGGCCATCCTCGGGCTGGCTGTGCCCGCGCCGGTCTCGGCCCACGGCTACGCGCCGCCCCCCGGATCGCTGATCTCGGTCCTGCTCGCCTGGCAGATCGAGGCCCACGTCATCCTGCCCCTCGTGGGGGCGGCGCTCGTCTACCACCTGGCCGTGGGCAAGGTGAACGCCGCGCATCCGAACAATCGGGTGCCGCGCTTCAGGTACTGGTCGTGGATGGCCGGCTTGCTCGTGCTGCTCATCGCGCTGGCATCCCCGATCGGCACGTACGACACGACGCTCTTCTCGGTCCACATGGTCCAGCACCTGCTGCTGACCATGGTCGCCGCGCCGTTGCTCGTCCTGGGCGCCCCGATAACGCTGCTCCTGCGGGTCTCTTCGCCGCAGACGAGGCGGGACGTGATCCTGCCGATCCTTCATTCGTGGCCGGTGAAGGTGATCTCGCATCCCGTGGTGACGTGGACCATCTTTGCCGCCGTGATGTGGGGCAGCCACTTCTCGCCGCTCTTCGACGCGTCGCTCGACAACGAGGCGGTCCACGTCTTCGAGCACGCTCTGTATCTGGGCGCAGGACTCCTCTTCTGGTGGCCTGTCGTCGGGGCCGATCCTTCGCCCTGGAGGCTGCCTCACCCGGCACGGATCGCCTACCTTTTCCTGGGCATGCCCCAGGCGTCGTTTCTGGGTCTCGCCATCTTTGCCGCGCCGGCCGTGCTGTACCGGCACTACGAGACGCTCGTTCGGCCGTGGGGACCCACGCCGCTCGACGATCAGGCGCTCGCGGGCGGGATCATGTGGGCCGGGGGCGACATGATGTTCCTGATCGCGATGGTCCTCGCGCTATGGGTCTGGCTGCGTGCCGAGGAGCGCGAGGGCGTGCGCATCGATGCGCAGCTCGACCGAGAGGCTGAGCAGCAGGCCCGCGGTCCCTCAGCGCGCACCGAGGCAGGCCCGCCGTCGCCTGCCCCGGTTCCTCAACCGCCGTCCGACTGATCCTGGAACCCCGGTCGGGTCGCGAGGCCCACCTGCGCCGCCATTCGCAGCCGCTGCTACGCGCGTGCAACGTTTGTGTCGGCAACCGTTATTCGCGCAGCACCAACGGACCTTTATCCTTGTAAGCCACGTGCGGGTCGCTGCCGGGTTTCTCGTTTTCGTAATCCTGTCCGTTGCGGCGCTTGCCCTCGTTCTGGCGCCGGGCCCAAGGGCGCCGGCAGCCGAGGCGCAGGTGAACACCAACGCAATCGAAGACGGCCGGCTGCTGTATGTCCAGAGTTGCGCTTCGTGTCACGGCAATGCAGGCGAGGGGACGACGGTCGCGCCTTCGCTGGCCGGAGCCGGTTCGGCGGGGCTCGACTTCTATATGCGCACTGGGCGCATGCCGGCGGCGTACCCAGGTTCGCCCGACAACACCAAGCTGCCGGTTCTCAGCCCGACCCAGATCGCGGCGATCATCGACTACGCGTCTTCGTTCAGCGACGGCCCTCAGATACCAACGGTGACCACAGGCGTTGACCTGTCGCACGGCTGGGAGCTGTATCTCAACAACTGTTCGGCGTGCCACGGAGCGTCGGCTCAGGGAGGATCGGTCGGGCCGGGCGTGTTTGCCCCCAGCCTGCGCGGCAAGGACCCGACGACCATCGCCGAGGCCATGATCGTCGGCCCGGGCGCGATGCCACCGTTCGCGTTCTCGCAAGGCGACTCGGATGCCATCGTCTCGTACGTCGTGTCGCTGAACACGCCGCCGGCAACAGGAGCCTTTCCGCTCGCCGGTGGCGGTCCGGTGGTCGAGGGCGCGCTCGCGGCGCTGCTCGGGGTCGCGGCGCTGATCGTTATCTCGCGCTGGGTCGCACGGCGCGACACCCTGCCCGACGAGCCGGCCGAACGCCAGGACGCGCACGGCGAAGACGCTGAGCCACTCAATCCGGGGAGTGCTGGCTCGTGAAATCCGGCACTGAGCGTCGCGCCGAAATTCTGGTCGCGATTTGCTTCGGCGCGACGATGGTCGCCGGCCTGGGACTGCTTGTCTTCTACGTCGTCGGGAGCGATACGCGCATCGAAGGCCCGCTGCTGGCCATCGCCCTGGGCGGGTTGGGCGCCGGCATCGTCATCTGGTCGCACGACCTGCTCGACGCGAAGGTCGTGGTCGAGGAGCGCGGCATGATCGCGAGTGACCCGAACGCCGGCGAGATGCTGCGCGAGACTCTCGCGGAGGAGGGCGACATCACCCGTCGCAAGTTGCTCGTGCGGATGATGTTCGGGGCACTTGCGGCGCTCGGTGCGGCGCTGGCCATCCCAGTCTTCTCACTCGGACCTTTCCCGGGCAAACAGCTGTTCGAGACATCGTGGAAGGCCGGTGATCGCCTTGTGGGCATCAACGGCGTGCCGATCACCGCCTCGTCCATCCCGATCGGTGGCATCGAGACTGTCTTTCCAGAGGGTGCGGTCGGCGTCTCGGATTCGCAGACCGTCCTGATCAACGTCGGACCCGGCCTGCTGCAACTGGATCCAGAGCGCGCCGCCTGGGCGCCCGACGGCTTCGTTGCCTACTCGAAGCTGTGCACCCACGCGGGCTGCCCCGTTGGCCTGTACGCCGAGAACGAACACACGCTGCTGTGCCCCTGCCACCAGTCGGAGTTCGACGTCCTGCGCGGCGCGACTCCAATCGCCGGACCGGCCGGCAGGGCGCTGCCACAGCTGCCCATACAGCTCCAGCCGGACGGCACCTTCGCCGCACTGGCCGACTTCACCGGTCCTGTCGGGCCGAGCTTTTGGGATGTGACCGCGTGACCATCAACGTCTCCGGCAAGGTGGGTGCGGCGGCCGAGAACGCGGTCGACTGGCTCGACGAGCGGACTGGCCTCGCGCGCTTGACCCGAACGGTGCTGCGCAAGGTCTTTCCCGACCACTGGACTTTCCTGCTCGGCGAGCTGGCCTTGTTCAACTTCGTGATCCTGGTCCTCACCGGGATCTTCCTGACCTTCTTCTTCGTCCCCGACACCTCGCCGGTGGTCTATACGGGACCGTATGAAGCGCTGCGCGGCCAGGAGGTGTCGGCCGCGTTCAACTCGGTCCTGAACCTCAGCTTCGAGGTCAAGGCCGGCCTGCTCATGCGTCAGGTGCACCACTGGGCGGCGCTTATCTTCGTCGGTGCGATCGCAGCGCACATGATGCGCATCTTCTTCACCGGCGCATTTCGCAGGCCGCGCGAGCTCAACTGGCTGATCGGCATCGGTCTCCTCGTGCTCGCCCTCGCGGAAGGCCTGACCGGGTATTCGCTACCCGACGACATGCTCTCGGGGACGGGCATGCGCATCGCATACGGAGCGGCAATGTCGATTCCGTTCGTGGGGCCCTACCTCGCCTTCCTGGTGTTCGGCGGCGAATTCCCGACGCCGCTGCTGATCAGCCGCCTGTTCGCCCTCCACGCGCTGATCATGCCGCTGATCTTTATCGGTGCCATCACGGTCCACATCGGCCTGGTCTTCCTCCAGAAGCACACGGCCTATCGCTCGTCCGGAGCCAGCGAGTCAACCGTCGTCGGACCACGCTTCTGGCCAGTGCAGGTCTTCCGTTCGGCTGGCCTCTTCTTTCTGACCGCGGCCGTGCTGGCATTGATCGCCGGACTGTTCGAGATCAACCCGGTTTGGACCTACGGCCCGTACCAGCCGCAGGTCGCCACCATTCCGGCTCAACCCGACTGGTACCTCGGCTGGCTGGAAGGAGCACTCCGGCTCGGCCTTCCTTTCGAGCCCACCTTCTTCGGGATCACCATCCCGTCCGCTTTCATCCCCGCGATTCTCATTCCCGGTATCGCCTTCGGGAGCATTGCCGTGTGGCCCTGGATCGAGCGAAAGCTGACCGGAGACAGGGGTCCACACAACCTGCTCGACTCGCCGAGCGACGCACCGCTGCGCACCTCGACCGGCGTGGCCATCCTGACCTTCTTCCTCGTGCTCACGGTCGCCGGGGCCAACGATGTGCTTGCTGACGTCTTCGATATCAACATCGCCGACCTGACCAATTCGCTGCGCGTGGCGCTCGTGGTCCTGCCCATAGTGATGTGGCTCATCACGCACCGCCTGTGCCTGCAAAGCCAGAAGCGCCGCGCCGCGCGCGTTGCACCGCCAGAGGGGCTGCCCAACCAACGCAACGCGCGCGGCGGCTTCCCGGACGACGACGAATGAGACGCTGGCTGGTCGCGGCCCTTGCGGTCGCGGGCGCAGCCTCCGTTTCCGGCTGCCTTCCGCAGGCAGCAACCACGGAGGGCGCGTCGGTCAACAGTCTGTACACGGTCGCGGTGGCGATGTCGGTCGTCGTCGCGGTCATCGTGTGGGGCTTGATGACCTTCGCCATCATTCGCTATCGGCGCCGGCCCAGGTCAGTCAGCGATCTGCCGCCCCAGACGCAGGGCTCGCTGGTCCTGGAGACGATCTGGACGGTCGGCCCGCTGCTTGCGATCCTGGTGCTGTTCACGCTGACGCTGATGACGCTCAACGTTGTCAACGCGGCGCCGCAGCAGGGCTCCGACCCGGTACACATGAACGTCAACGCCTTCCGCTGGGGCTGGCGGATGACCTTCCCGGACGACGGCGTGTCTGTCGAGGGCGTGCGCGTGCCCGGCCCGGTGGTCGAACTACCCGTAGGTCGGCCGGTCGAGATCTACCTGACCTCGGACGACGTCATCCATTCCTTCTTCGTGCCCCAGTTCCTGTACAAGAAGGACGCGATCCCGGGCCACCCGAATACGTTCACGGTCACAATCAAGGATCCTGGCAGCTACTCCGGCCAATGCGCCGAGTTCTGCGGCATCTATCACTCGCAGATGCCGTTCACGATCGTGGCCGTGTCCGAGCCCGAGTACGAGGCTTGGCTCGCCGCACAGCGCGCGGCTGGCAGCACGGATGCGGCATCAAGCCCGGGAGCCTCATCGTGACCGCGGTGCCGGCCGGGCGGGCTGCGATTCCGGCCGACGTGCCGCGCCTCGGCGCGAGGCCTGCCGTCGGGCACGGTATCGCGGACTGGCTGATGACGACCGATCACAAGCAGATCGGCCTGCTCTACATCGCCACGAGCTTCGTCTTCTTCCTGATTGGCGGTCTGGCCGCCCTGGCGCTGCGCCTCGAGCTCGCCCAACCCGGCATGCAGCTCGTCAGTCCCGAGACCTATAACCAGCTGTTCACGATGCACGGCACGATCATGATGTTCCTGTTCGGGACACCCATCGCGCTGGGCCTGGCCAACTACCTCCTGCCGCTCCAGATAGGCGCCTCCGACATGGCGTTCCCGCGCCTCAACGCGCTGTCGTATTGGATGTTCCTTTTCGGCGGCTTGATCGTCGTCTCCGGTTCTTTCACCGTTGCTGGCGCAGCCGACGCTGGCTGGACCATCTATGCCCCGCTGTCAGGGCCGGACTACTCGCCCGGGCCTTCGATGGACCTATGGATAGTGGGCATCGGGCTGACGGGCATCTCGTCAATCCTGGGCTCGGTCAACTTCGTGGCCACGCTGTTCACGCGTCGGGCTCCGGGCATGACCATGCTCCGCGTTCCGATCTTCTCGTGGAGCGTGCTGGTGACCGCGGTCCTGATCCTGTTCTCGTTCCCGGTGCTGACCGTCGCCCTGGCGATGCTGTACATCGACCGCCATCTGGGTGGATCGTTCTTCGAGACGGCTGCTGGGGGTCAGCCGCTCCTCTTCCAGCACCTGTTCTGGTTCTTCGGCCATCCCGAGGTGTACATCCTGATCCTGCCCTTCTTTGGCGTGATCAGCGAAATCATCCCAGTCTTCTCGAGAAAGCCGCTGTTCGGATACCGGGCGATGATCCTGTCGCTCGTCCTGATCGCCCTTTACTCATTCACCGTTTGGGCGCACCACATGTTCACGACCGGCGCCGTCGACCTGCCCTTCTTCTCGTTCGTCTCGTTTCTGATCGCGGTCCCCACAGGCATCAAGTTCTTCAACTGGACAGCGACTATGTTCCGCGGCCAGCTCAGCTTCCCGACGCCCATGCTCTGGGCGGTGGGGATGATGTATTTCTTCCTGATCGGCGGGATCACCGGCGTCATGGTCGCCTCGCCGCCGCTTGACTTCCAGTTCCAGGACACGTACTTCGTCGTGGCCCATCTCCACAACGTGCTTGTCGGCGGCACGGTTCTGGCGCTCTTCGCAGCGATCTACTTCTGGTTCCCCAAGTGGACCGGTCGGCGCCTGTCCGAGCGGCTGGGCAAGGTCCACTTCTGGACCTTCCTGATTGGCGTCACGATCACCTTTCTGCCCCAGTACCAGCTCGGCGCGGACGGCATGCCGCGCCGCTACGCTGACTATCCGCCGAATCCCGGTTGGGGCGATCTGAACATGATCTCCACGTTCGGCTCGTGGATCATGGGCATCAGCATCCTGATCTTCCTCGCGAACGCGATCCTGACCCTGCGCCACGCTCCCGACGCGGCCGACGACCCGTGGGAAGCGAACTCGCTTGAGTGGGCGACATCGTCGCCGCCGCCCAAGCACAACTTCCACTCGATCCCGCGTGTCCGCTCGGAGCGGCCGGTCTTCGATGCGCGCGTGAGCGCGATCGCGGAGCGACAGCCCGAGACGGTTGCAACCCAGGCGGGTGACGCCTGATGCCCGAAGAGCTTCGTTTCATGCTCCGTAGCGCGTTCTACTCAACCTTCGTGGGCATCGCCTACTGGCTTCTCACGCGTGAGGTGGCCGGAACCGTCCTGTTGCTCTTCGTGGGTCTGTCGGCGACGGTCATGTTCGGCGCGCTGCTCTATGAGTGGCGACGTGCTGGGCATCGCTTGCAAGGGCCGTTCTGGCGCTGGGCGCTGCTGCCACCAGCGGACCTGGAGAGCCATACGACCGACGAGAGCGGCCGGCTTCCACGGCCGACCCTGGCGCCCTTGTCGGGAGCTGTCGGGATTGCCCTGCTGTCGCTCTCGCTCGTTTTCGGAATCTGGATGGCATTGGCGGCGATCGTGCCTCTGCTGGCTGGTCTGCGTGGCTGGCTGCGGGACGTGATGGCCGAGTACGACGCGGTCGCACGCGACCAGAGCTGACCCCGGAACGCGGAGCGCGAACTAGGGTCCTGGTCGATCGCGTGTCCGCATGGCGCGCCTGCAGCGCGTCAGGAAGGAGGCGAACTTATGGATCGGGTAGCAGTTGTAACCGGCGCGTCCGCCGGCGTGGGTCGGGCGACGGCTGTCGAGTTTGCGCGCCAGGGATGGGATGTGGCCGTAATCGCACGTGGCAAGGCCGGCGTTGAGGCGACGGTCCGCGAGATCGAGTCGTACGGCAGGCGCTGCCTGGGCATTGAGCTCGATGTTGCCGACGCTGCCGGCGTCGACCAGGCCGCAGACCGCATCGAGGCCGAGATTGGTCCAATCCATGCCTGGGTCAACAACGCCATGGTCTCGGTCTTCTCGCCGGTCAACGAGATGCGTGCCGAGGAGTACAGACGCGTGACTGAAGTTAGCTACCTGGGCGTGGTCCATGGCACGCTCGCGGCGCTGCGCGTGATGCGCGCCCGGGACGGCGGAGCGATCGTCCAGGTTGGCTCGGCCCTTGCCTACCGTTCGATTCCGCTCCAGTCGGCATATTGCGCCGCCAAACACGCCATCGTCGGGTTCACGGATTTGCTGCGCTCCGAGCTGATCCATGATCGGAGCGGCATCTCGCTCAGCGTGGTTCATCTGCCGGCCGTCAATACACCCCAGTTCGATTGGGTGCGCAACCGACTACCCGACCGCGGGCAGCCAGTGCCTCCTATCTTCCAGCCCGAGGTTGCCGCGCGCGCGATCGTCTTCGTGGCGCAGCATCCGCGCCGCGAGTTGCTCGTCGGCCGATCGACGTACATGGCGGTGTGGGGTCAGAAGCTCATTCCTGGCCTCTTGGACCGTTATCTCGCCTCGAGTGCATATGGCGGTCAGCAGACCGACAGGCCGGCTCGCGCCGGCCGGCCGGACAACCTGATGGAGCCGCTCGACCAAGGAGTTGATCACGGTGCGCACGGCCGTTTTGATGACATCTCGTCTGATTTCAGCCCCGCACTGCAGCTATCGATGCACCGCGTTGCGGCCGCGGTTGCCGGGGCGGCGGTGCTTGGATTGGGGCTGTTCGCGGTCGGCAGGGCAATCGGAGGCGGGCGGCTCGGCTAGCTGACCTGGGCCTCGGCAAGGGCGGCGCGGCAGGCGGCAATCTCGTCGTCCACGTACTGGTCCGAGGTGCCTGCCGCGCGGTGCGCGTCGGCGAGCTCGAGCTGAATCGCGAGCGCCTCATCCACCCGGCCCATCTCGCGCAGCGTGCGTGCCTCGCACCAGCGGGCGATGAGGATCTCGGCCTTCGGGCCCTGCGCCTGGCGTGCCGAGAGCGCGTCTCGGAAAAGGGCGAGCGCGGCCCCCAGGTCGCCACGGTCGAACGCGCTCCAGCCCATGTTGTTGAGCAGGCTCGCGCGCCACTGGCGCGCGCGTGGGTCGGCCGCGGTCTCGGCAAGCTCGAGCGCGCGCCGGTTCAGCGCGTCCTGATCGCCGGGCGCCGCGACGATCGCGAGCATATGCAGCGCGTCCACCGCCAGGTGCTCGAATCCGGACGCAGTGGCGGCCTCCAAAGCTGCCTCGAACTCGGGCGCTGCGCGGCCCGGATCTCCGGCCGAGTTCAGCACGCGTCCACGCTCGAGCAGGATCCTCACCCGGAGCTCCTCGCTCTCGTCGTCGGGCAGCTCGTCGAGCAGCGCCTGCGCGTCGTCGAAACGTCCCTGCAGGCCTACCGCGCGCGCGACCTGGGTAACCAGAATCTCGCCATCCAGTCCGCGCTCGGAGTCAGCTGCCGACCTGAATTCGGCGCTCGCTCTCGGCCGGGTCGTCAAAGTCCCACAGCGAGTCGATCCTCGTCTGGTGGCCGATGGCACGGCTGATCGGGTCTATGGCGCGCAGGTCCTAGAGCGGCAGAAAGACGAAGACGTCGAGGATCATCAGCGCGAAGAGCGCGGTCAGGTACGTGATCGAGAACTTGTACAGCCGCACCGCGCGGGCGTCCGTGCCGTCGCGCCACATCTCGAACGCCTGGAACAGGAACAACGCGCCGAGCACGGCCGAGCCGGCGAGGAACACGAGACCCATCCGCGCGACGGCAAAGAATGCGAGCGTCAGGCACACCATCAGAACGCTGTAGATGGCGATCTGTCGAGTCGTCTCGGGCACGCCGTGGGTGACCGGCAGCATCGGCACGTTGGCCGCGGCATAGTCGCGGCGGATGCGTAGCGACAGCGCCCAGAAGTGCGGCGGGGTCCAGTAGAAGACGATCGCGAACAGCATCAGCGCGGGCAGCGTGATGTCGCCCGTCACCGCCGCCCAGCCGATGACCGGCGGCAGCGCGCCGGCGGCCCCGCCCAGGACGATGTTCTGGGGCGTGGAGCGCTTCAGGAGCATCGTGTAGATGACCACGTAGAAGGCCATCGCGAGCAGTGTCAGGAAGGCCGCAACGAGGTTGGTCGTGAAGGCCATGACCGCGAAGGCGATGACGCCCAGGGCCAGGCCGAAGACGAGCGCGTCCTCCGGATTGACCTCGTGCGCCGGCAGCGGCCGGCGCCGCGTCCTGTTCATGAGGATGTCGATGTCGCGGTCGAGGTAGCAGTTGATCGCGTTAGCGGCGCCGGCGGCCAGCGTCCCACCGAGCAGCGTCCAGAAGACGAGGTCGAGCGGCGGGACTCCGCGCGCGGCGAGGAACATCGCTGGCACGGTCGTGACCAGCAGCAGCTCGATGATGCGCGGCTTGGTCAGCGCGATGTAGGCACTGATCCGGTCGCGCAGACCAGCCGCGGCCGGTGGCTCCTGCTCGTAGGCCCCGGGCGCAGGAGGCTCGCTGACTGGCACTCCGCTGCCGAAGGTGCGTGCCTCGAAGTAGCTGATGAATGCGGCGCTGACAGCCAGTGCCCAGATCGCAGCGCCCAGGGCCAGGTGAAGCGCGACCGCCCACGGCGCGAGAGCCGTCGTGATCTGCAGCGCGCCGACGACGACCTGCACCGCGTACAGCGCTGCCGTTGTCGCGACGAGGGCCAGGATCACGTCTCCGCCGGGAACGGGAGGATCGCCGCGGCGCGCCAGGCGCACTGCACGCCAGACGTGGATCGCGGCTGCGATCACGAACAGCCCGACAAGTGCCGCAACGATGCGATGCAGGAATTGGGCCATCTGCAGGCTGGCCAGGTTCGGGTCGTTGGAGAACGTCGGCAGCAGCTGGCCGTTGAACAGCGGCCAGTCGGGGAAGACGAGCGAGGCGCTCGTGGCCGTGACGTGCGAGCCGAAGAGAAGCAGGGCGTAGATCGACGCCGCCAGGAACGCGAGCATGAGCGTCAGCCGCTGTGACGCGCCGCGCCGAGGGAGATCAGCCTGGTATCGGGCGCGAATGGCGATGAACGTCAGCAGCCCGAGCAGCGCGAGCGCGCTGGCCAGATGTGCGGTGACCGTCTCGCCGGCGTTGCTCGTGTCGACTGTGACCTTGCCCAGGTAGGCCTGGAAGCCGGTCAGAATCAGGGCGGCGACGGTCGAGAGCAGGATCGACATCTGATGCCGGTAGTTCCTGAGAGCCAGGATGACCAGGCCGAGGACCAGAAAGCCGATGACCACGGCAACGCCGCGATGGACCCATTCGATCCACGCCGCGCTATCGCCCAGGGGCGGTATCCACGAGCCGTGACAGGTCGGCCAGTCGGGGCAACCCATGCCTGAGCCGGTCGAGCGCACGATGGCGCCGATAACGACGAGCAGGTAGGTCATCCCCGCCGTGAAGAAGGCGAGGCGTTCGAAGGTCGTGGAACGCTGCGGTTCGGTCATCGGGACGGTCGGATTGTACGCGCGGAGGCCCAACAGGCGGTACGCGCGACATGGGCTGTGTGGAGCCGAAAAGTGCGCTCTCAGCCAACCTCAGCAATCGGCGCTATCGTGAAAACAGATGCGTTCCGTGGCGCTCCTCTTCTCGTCGCTCTTGTCGTTGCTGCGTGCGGCGCTGCCGGCGGCGCGCCTACCGTCGCGCCGCCGACGTCGGCCGGCGTGGTCGGCTACCCCGGCTGGCCGCCCAACGTGACCTCGGATCTGATCCCGGTCCCGGTCACGGCGGAGCTCGTCGTCGGGCCTAACCGTCTGCTGGTCAACCTCATCGACCAGCAGAACAACCCGCTCGCCTCGCCGACTCGACCGGTCGAGATCAATCTTTACGACCTGGCCAAGGACCCGTCCACAGCGGCAATCGACGCGCAGGCGATCTATCTGCCGACGATCCAGGGCCGGCCGGGTCTGTACCGCGCAAGCGTCAACTTCGACACTGCCGGCGACTGGGGCCTCGAGACGATCACGACCGAGGCTGACGGGAGTCACCGCTCGGGCCGGATGATCTTCAACGTCCTCGATCACGGCAGCACGCCGCCGATCGGGGCCCAGGCTCCCACGTCCGACACGCCGACGGCCACGACGCCGGACGAGATTGCCAGAATCTCGAGCGACACCGCGCCCGATCCGGATTTCTACAAGGTCTCCGAGCCCGACGCGCTCGCCGCGCACGATCCGTTCGTGATCATCTTCGCCACGCCCGCCTTCTGCCAGTCGGCAACTTGCGGGCCGACGCTCGACCTGGTCAAGTCCGTCGCCGCCGATTACAAGGACAAGCTGACGTTCATCCACGTCGAGCCTTACCAGCTGACTTATACGAACGGACAGCTCCAGCCGGTGCTGTCGGAGACCAACCTGCCCATTACGGTTGACGCCACGAACATCTGGGGCCTCAACACCGAGCCCTACATCTTCGTCGTCGACAGCAGTGGCAAGGTCACGGCCAAGTTCGAGGGCATCGCCTCCGACGAGGAGCTGCGCGCCGCCTTCGACGCGGATCTCAACTGACCTGACCAGAAGACGGAGGAGCAAATGCCCAACGCGCCAATAGTGCTCGTGCCCGGCTGGTGGCTGGGGGCGTGGGCCTGGGACGAGGTCGCAGCGGACCTGCGCGCCGGCGGCAACGAGGTCGTCGCGCTGACCCTGCCCGGTCTCGAGTCAGTGGCTGCCGATCGCTCGCAGGTCACCTTTGACGACCACGTTTCCGCCATCTGCGCCGCGGTCGAGGCGGCGGGCCGTCCGGTCGTGCTGGCCGTCCACAGCGGCGCTGGCGCGCCCGGCTACGCCGCCAGCGATCGCTGCCCGGAGAGCATCGCGGCAATGGTCTACGTCGACACAGGCCCGGCCAAGGGCGCGCTCGACGAGGAGTTCGAGGGCGTCGAGAGGCCCTTCCCGCCGCTTCAGGAGCTTGCCCAGAACGAGAACCTCGACGGCATCAGCGAAGAGCAGCTCGCCGAGTTTGAGCGGCGTGCCGTGCCTGAGCCCGCCGGTGCGATGACCGGATCGGCGGAGCTGACCAACGACGCGCGCCTGGACATCCCGACGACGGCGATCTGCACCGCGTTCCCCGCGGCCGAGTACCGCGAGTACGCCAAGCAGGGCATGCCCTTCCTGGCCGGCTACAACGAGCTGCGCAACATCGAATGGGTCGACCTTCCGACCAGCCACTGGCCCATGTTCTCGCGCCCCAAGGACCTCGCCGAGATCCTCAGCAGGGTTGCCGCAGACGCCGGGTCGCCGGAGGCCTAGGCGCCGGCCGCGATGCCGCTGCTGCCGGGAGCTTCGAGCGGCAGGCCGGCGGCGCATCCGGGACACGTTGCCGGTCCCGGCTCATACGTAGGCAGGTTGAGCGACCAGAGCGCGTGCGCCGAATAGCTCCTGCCGGTCGATGGCGATACGAGGTTGGCGAGCTCGCCTGAGCGATCGACGATGACGACCGTCGCAGCGATCTCGCCGCCGGTCGACTCGATCAGCGGAATCATCTCGAGCAGCGAGGCGCCGGTAGTGACGACATCGTCGACGAGCACGACACGTTCGCCTGGTTCGATGCGGAAGCCACGGCGCAGCTCGCGGTGGGTTGTGCCGTCTGTCTCCTTCACTGCCTCGGCGAAGAAGCCGCGCGTGCCGAGCCGATGCGCGACCTCATATGCCAGGATCACGCCGCCCGTCGTGGGTCCGACCACGACGTCGATGGGCCGTGCGCCGGCCGCCGCGGAGCACGCACCGGCCATGAAGCCACAGATCTCGGCGACGCGCTCGGGCCACTGCAGGACCTGGAACTTCTCCAGGTAGCGGTCGCCGTGGCGGCCGCTCTTGAGCTTGAAATGGCCCTGCCTGTATGCGCCCGACTCGGCGAAGAGCTGCTCGACTCGCGCGGCAACGTCGCTCACGGCCGGTACTCCGAGACCTTGACGCTCGGCTTGTCGCGCCGCTGCGGCAGGGCACAGCCGACGAAATCGAGATGCGATGAGTACCCGTTCGCGACACACCACTCGGCCAGCTCGTCGATGAGCCGCAGCGGCAGCAGTGGGTCTGCGAAAACGGCCGTGCCGACCTGGACGGCCACCGCCCCGGCGAACAGGTAGTCGAGCACGTCGTCGAGCGAACCGATGCCGCCGATCGCGACGATCGGGATTTTGACCGTCTGCGCCACCTCGTACACGACGCGCAGCGCGACCGGCTTCAGGGCAGGCCCCGAGAGCCCGCCGTACACGTTGCCCAGCAGCGGCTTGCGGCGCACGCGGTCGATGGCCATGCCAGGCATCGTGTTGCATGCGCTGATCGCGTCGGCGCCGCCCTCCGCGACGCGCTTGGCGATCGTTCGGACGTCCGTGGCGGCGGGGGACAGCTTGACCATCAGGGGCAGGTCGGTGGCCTCCCGAACGGCAGCGGTGAGCTCGCCGGCCGCGCCCGGATCCAGGGCGAATTGCAGGCCGCCGGCGCCCACGTTGGGACACGAGATGTTGAGCTCGATGCCCGCGACGCCGGGCTCGCCGTCGAGCCGGCGGCAGACCTCCACGTAGTCCTCGATCGACTCGCCCGCGACGTTGACGATGACCGGCACGCTCCAGCGCGACCAGGTCGTTCCGTACTTGTCGAGCACCGCGTCGACACCCGGGTTCTGCAGCCCGATCGAGTTGAGCATCCCGGCCGGCGTCTCTGTCACGCGCGGCGGCGGGTTGCCGATGCGCGGCCGCAGGGTTGTTCCCTTCGAGCAGATCGCGCCCAGGCGGTCCACGTCGACGACGTCGCCGTACTCGATGCCGTAGCCGAACGTGCCCGAGGCGACCATGACCGGGTTGGCGAGCTTCAGGCCGCGACCCAGGTCGACCGACACATCCACGCCTGTCGCGACCGCGCTAGCTGCGATGACCACGCTCGTACCTCCACCAGGTGAGTGACGTCGCCAACGTCCAGCCAAGTATGCCGATTACGACGGCCCACTCGAGGATCGGTACCAGCCATACGTCGGGCCGGACCTCGGGCGCGGCTAGGCCTTCGCCTCCCAGGAGCGGTGTCAGGACGATGAGGAAGGCGATGAACGAGAGCACGGTCAGGCCGCCGATGACCGCCAGCCACCACGGGAAACGAGGTTCACGCCGGCGCAGGAAGTCGAGCGAAGCGAGGCCGACGCTGATCCATCCAAGGTTGAAGAACGCCAGCGCTGCCAGGCCGTGCAGGTCGAGATTGTTCATGGGATAGATGCCCACGAAAGCGCCCGCGACACCTGCCGCGATGCCGATCGGTACGTACAGGATCGCGAGGCCCGTCCGTCGCGCGAGGCCCAGGCCGACCATGAAGAGCGCGAAGCAGATGCCACCGACGATCAGCCCGGCGTTGAACACCACCGCCAGATTCGACACGCCCACCTGGCCGAGCTCCGACACCCAGTGGTTGAGCGGCGAATATCGCTCGCCCATGGTTCCCGTGTACGCCACCGCGGCAGCGACCGAGGTGACCGTCATCAGGACCGATGCGAGGACGCCGACATATGGCGCCCAGCGCTCGATGACGCTCAACGCCAGCCGTCCCAGTTAATCTCTTCCGCGGCGAATACCGGCCCCTCGCGGCACACGCGCTGCGGGCCATCGACGCCCATCACGACGCAGCCCAGGCAGGCGCCAACGGCACAGCCCATGTTCTGCTCCATGCTGACCTGCAGCCACGCGCGCCGGCGCGCCTGGGGCGACCCCATCGGCGCGCTCCTGGCGCTTTTGCCACGGCGCGCGCCGAGGCGGGCCACGCCGAGGCGCGCCTGGCGGCCGCTGGCCAGGCGCGCGAGTGCCGCGAGCATGGGCTGTGGCCCGCACGCGAAACACTGGTCGGCCCATGCCTCGAACTGGGGGATGAGCTCGGTCACGAGGCCGTGATGGCCGAAGCTGCCGTCGTCAGTGGCGACGACGTACTCGATCTCGTCCGGTAGCAGCGAGCTCGGGTAGACCTGCGCCGCGCTCGCCGCGCCGAACAGCAACGTCACATTGCAGCCCGCGGCGAGCGCCTCATCGGCCAGCGACCGGACGCCGGCCATGCCCAGGCCGCCCGCCACGAGCAGGACGTGACGGGTTCGTGAGTCGCGCTCGAACGGGCGGCCCAGCGGCCCGAGCATCTCGACCAGCTCACCGGGCTGCGTCCGAGCGACCCACTCGGTTCCGGCACCGGTGACCCGGAAGTGGATCGTGATCTCGCCGTTCGCGCGGTCGTACGTGTTGATGCTGAACGGCCGGCGCAGGACGAGGCCCGAATAGTCGGGTGTGCGCACGTGGACGAACTGGCCGGCTTGCGCGACCGTGGCCAGCCACGGTGCCTTGAAACGCTGGAGCCACTGCCCGGGCAGAAATTCTCTTGTCTCGAGAAGCTCTGCGCTGAGCAGCTTCATGACTCGCTGCGCGGCCGGTAGGCGCTCGGGGCTCTGAGTCGCCGCCTCAGGACTGCTTGGAGGCGTGCGGCTCGTCTTCGTCGGAGTCGTCTTCCTCGTCGTCCTCGACGATCGAGGGGTGAGTCTCTGCAAGGGCCTCGGCGAGGTCGCCGAACACGTCTGTGGGGTCGTAGAACTCGACCAGATCATCAGGCGACGAAAGGCGCTTCCAGCTGCCGTCGGCCGAGGCTTCGTCGGCGTCGCGCTCAGGCACGACCTCCGCCTCGAAGTGGCCGTTTCGCTTCAGCCAAAGGCGCTCGTCGTCATCGTCGAGCACCATCACGTCACCCATGAACGGCGACAGATCCTGGGCGACCGACTCGAACTGCTCGAGCAACCGAGCCTCGGTGTGCTGGCTGCGCTCCTGGAATGTGAGCGCCAGCTCGTAGATGCGCCGCGCGGCATCCTCGGCGTCGGCCGGCTCCCCCTCGGCGACCTGCGCGCGCGCCCATTCGTCGGCTGCGCCGGCATAACCATCGTCGGCAAGGCTGTCTTCGCCGACTCCGACTCCGACCGTTTCCTCAGGCGAGATGCCCGCGGTCTCCATCAGGTCCTCGGCCGCAGTGGGCTCGGACGGCAGGCCGGCCTGCTCGCGCGCCGCCTCGGCGAACGCGGCGAAGATCTCCGCCGGGTTGTACAGCTCGACGAGCTCAGCCGCGCTCTCGATGACCTCCGTCTCGCTGCGCCACTCCCCGGTCACGTCGTCCTGGTAGCGCGTGCGGCTGCGGAAGCTGCCGTCCGGAGCGACCGACAGGTAGTCGGGGTCGTCGTCGATGAGCACCATGCCGCCGACTTCCTTGATCCGTCCCTTGTTGGCATCAAGGAAGCGCTTCAGCTGGTCGCCCGACTGGGACAGGAAGCTCGTCCGCTCGAGACTCGCGTCGGACGCGATCTCGCCCAGGGCGCTGGACATGTTGGCCATGCGTGTTCGTCCTCCTTGCCCTTGGGCGTCGGATTCGTTGTCTAGGTTGCGTCTGAAGCTCATGCTCGCCTACGGGTGATATTCAAGGTTGGTGCCCATGCGTTCGCGCAGGAACATCGAGTGGTGGCGCTCGAACATCCACTCGCCCGCGCGATGTCCGATCGCCCGCGAGCGCTCATCCGACTCGAGCTTGTCGATTGTCCCGTAGTCGGGCAGCTCGAGCAGGATGACGTTGTCGAAGTCCCAGCCATAGGCAACGTTGTACCAGCCCAGGAAGCGCATCCCGAAATCCTCTTCATAGCGCTTCACCTGGCGCGGGAAGACCTTGCGCATAAAGAACTTGAAGAACGGATCGCGGCCTCGGCGCACCGAAAAGAACGTTGCCAGTACCGGCACGTGTCAGGCTCCACCTTTCATACGGCGCGGGCATTGTCGCACGCCCCGCGCTCTCACCATCTGGCCAGTCCAAGTCGAGCGGCAGGCAAACCAACAGGCGGGTTGTCTCGGATGTGCGGGCGAGCCTCGGCCCCGCCTATGCGATCTCGCCGCGCAGCCTCTTCAGATCGCTGCGCTCAGGTGGGCGGCTCGTCGGCAGCGGCGTCGTCCTTGTCTGAGGCTGGCGGGGCAGCGTCCTCCATCTGGCCGACCGTGCGGCGCGCCGTTGCGGAGAGTGGCACGCGCCGAGTGCGGCGGTCGGCGGCTACGAGTCGGAGCAGGAAGATCATCGTCTGGCCGACGAAGAAGAGCAGAACGAGCAGGATGATCAGCAGAGCCGCGCTGAGCCACGACGGCGCGGACATGTACACGCTCAGCGGCGTTACCACCAGTAGTGCAACGAGCAGGAAGACCTGGAACCAGAAACAGCCCAGGCCGGGGCCGCGGTCGGGGTCCAGCGGCGCTCCCTTGTAATCGGGCATGGCCGGCCCGGCGGAAGACGTCGGCGGCGGCGCTGGCTCTTCGTGAGCGGACGTGTTCGGAGTCGGCAATTCGGCCGCGGACAGCTTCGACGGGGACGAATCGTCCCCGATTTGGGCGTTTTGTCACTCGTCGTCTCAGTCACCGCAGGCGATGTTAGACGTGGTCGCCCGCGCCCGCCGACGCCGAGCCGCAGCCGGTGGCGCGGACGCGTGGCGACCGCCAGAGCCGCGAGCGATCGGCGCGCGGCAGAAGGTGACACGCACAGGCGGCACACACAAGACGGCTAACGACGGGCGGGCGGATAATCAGCGTATGTCTCCGTGCGACGAGGTCTTCCACATTCGCAGAGCGCGGGAGGAGGATGCGCGCGGCATAGCCGAGGTCCACGTGAGGACGTGGCGCGATGCATACCGCGACCAGCTGCCGAGCTCGTTTCTCGCCGCTCTGAGCGTCGACAGCCGTGAAAGCATGTGGCGCGGCGAGATCCAGGTAGTGGCACCGGAGCGGCGTCCGTGGGTCGCGGAGGCCGGCGGTCAGATCATCGGCTTCGTATCGGCCGGCGTCTCACGCGATGAGGATCACCGCCCGGCGGAGGGCGAGGTGTACGCCATCTATGTGTTGGCCGACTGTTGGGCGCGCGGCGTTGGCCGCAACCTGCTCGCACACGCCGAGAGAGACCTGCTCGACAACGGCTATCACGACGCCATCCTGTGGTGCTTCATCGAGAACGACCGGGCCCGCGCGTTCTACGAGCAGGCCGGATGGGAGCTGGACGGCGGGACGCTGCAGCGGTCCATCGCCGGCCGCGACCTGGAAGAGGTTCGCTACCGCATCACGCTCGACAAATCGCGCGTCGTCTCGTTCGCCTGAGCCACCAGCGACAGAACCGCCATTCGTATGGGCACGCCGTTGCGTGCCTGCTCGAGGACGAGTGAGCGCGGGCCGAGGCACACCTCGCGGGTTACCTCGACGCCCTCGTTGATCGGCCCCGGGTGGAGGTACAGGGCGCCGGGCTTGGCCCGCGCGAGCGATGCCGAATTGATCTGGTAGCGATCGACGTACTCGGCAGTTGACAGTCCCGACCTCATACGCTCCTTCTGGACGCGCAGGCCCATCGCTGCATCGGCATCGTCGAGCGCCGACTCGAGCGAATCGGTGACCGACAGGGAACGGTCTGCCGGCAGTGTCTCGGCGAGCCCTTCGAAGCTCCGCGCCCAGGCCGCCGGCCCGCACAACCAAACCCGCGCTCCCGCCTGGGTCAGCGTCCAGATGTTCGACCGTGCCACGCGCGAGTGAAGGATGTCGCCGACGATGGCAATCTTGCGGCCGCGCAGCGCGTCCGCACCGCCACCCCACGCGCGTCGCAGCGTGAACAGGTCGAGAAGGGCCTGCGTCGGGTGTGCGTGCCATCCGTCGCCGGCATTGACGACGTGGCCGCTGAAGTAGCGCGCAGCGACCCACGGGGCACCCGATCGGTGGTGGCGCAGCACGAGCGTCGTGAAGCCGATCGCGTCCAGGTTGCGCACCGTGTCGGTCAGCGTCTCGCCCTTGACCATCGACGAGGACGGCGGATCGAGCAGGTACGTATCTGCCCCCAGGCGATGGGCAGCGATCTCGAACGACAGCCTCGTCCGCGTCGAAGGCTCGGCAAACACGAGCGCAACGTGCTCGCCGCGCAGCGGCCCGTCGCCGGAGATGTTCTCGTTGCTGTCGAGAACGGCGCGATAGTCGTGTGCCGTCGCGAGGATCGTCTCGATCTCGGACGCCGACGCATCCTCGACATCGAGCAGGTCGGGCCTGGTCCAGCTCATGAATACGCCTCGGGCTGATCGGCCGGGACGCTGCTCCCGTTCGGCCGGTCGATGACGACCTCGTCATCGCTTTCGTCGATCTCGGCCAGGTGAACGCGGATCGTCTCCTCGCGCGAGGTCGGCACGTTCTTGCCCACGTGGTCGGCGCGAATGGGCAGCTCACGATGACCACGGTCGACCAGCACGGCCAGTCGAACGGCCTTGGGCCGCCCGATCTCGACCAGCGCGTCGAGGGCGGCACGGACGGTGCGACCGGTGTACAGCACGTCGTCGACGATGACCAGCGTGCTCGACTGGAGCGGGAACGGCAGATCCGTGCCCTTCACGTGCGGCTGGCGAGCGCCTGGCTCGACGTCGTCGCGGTGAAAGCTGATGTCAAGGCTGCCTACGGGCGGGCGGACACCTTCGTTGGCTTCGATGGCGTTCGCCAGCCGCTCAGCGAGCGGCACCCCACGTGTCTGGATCCCGACCAGGGCGAGCCCGTCGACTCCGCCGTGCTTCTCGACGATCTCGTGGCTGATGCGAATCAGCGCCCGGCGGACATCGTCGGCGGTCATGATCTGGCGCACGGTCACTGGGCTAAAGGGTAGTCCGGTGCCCGGCCGCGCGCCGGGCGCAAACGCGTCGCAGCGCCTGTGGTGGCCTGTTCAGGAAGCCGGGACCACCTCTTCGTCGACCGGAGACTTGAGTCGCAGGCCACCCAGGCCGTCGCTCCCCCAGGTCCGGATGCGCAGCTCGCCATCGACGTTCGCATCGGACGGACCCACCCAGGCGACCCGATTTGTGCCGAGCGAGAACCCGCGTCGCGCGAGCGTCATGGAGAGGAGCGCGTCGTCGGTCGAGACGAGCTTGGTGGTCGGATCGACGGCCAACACCGCCAGGCGGCCCCAGGTCGAATCCGCCGAATTCTGCGATCCACACTGCGAGGACGTTGCCATCGGACGACCAGCGCGCCTGCCAGTCGACGACGGGTGCGTCGCGCGGATCGCGATCGGGCTCCAGGGCAACAAGCGCATCAGGCAGGGCAGTCGCACTGTCGACGTTGTTATCCAGTGGCCCGGGGCTCGACATATCCGAAGCCGCCGTGGGCGTCGACGTTGGTGCTGCCGTCGACGTTGGTGCTGGCGTTGGCGTCGTCGACGACGTCGGCTTCGACGTTGGCGTCGGTACGGGAGTCGCGGCGGCCGAGTTGCTCGGCGAGGCGCTTGCCTTGGCCGGCTGACCGGACTTGTCGGGAGCCAGCGTCCCGACTGCTGCCGGGCTCGGTCCCTTGCCGGGCGGCACTGCGCTTGGCGCCGTGTTGGGCGGCGCCGTCACGGGTGGAACCGTGGCTTGAGGTTGAGCGGTGGGGCTTGCCGTCGCGGTCGGCTCGGGCGCGGCGGCACCGAAAGGATCGACGACGGCCCAGTCCATCAGGTACAGGGCACCAGAGCGGGGCACGGGCAGGGTGTCGTTCGTGTTGAGCTGCCCAAACCAGCCGATGGCCTGCGTGCGCTGCACGTTGACCGTCGGCAGCCACATCTGAGGTCCGCCGACTGCGCGCTGTTCGAGCGTGCTCGGGTCGATCACGAAGTTGTGCGGCCGCGATGAGCCGGACGACAGCCGGCTGAAGACGATCCGATTGCCGGACCACGAGGCGAAGTAGGACGAGTGGTCGTTCGTGATCGCCCTGGCCCTTTCTTCCCCGGGCGACCAGACGTAGACGTCCGGCCCGCGCGAACCATCGTCAGGCATTGCCGAGAAGGCGAGCCAATCGCCGTTCGGGGACCAGTCCGGAGCGGCGCCCGCGCTCTGCACGTTGTCGAGGATGGCCAGCACGGCCAGGCCGGGAATGGCGCTGGTTGGCGGCGTCGAGGGCTGACCAGAATCGACCCCGAGCGCCGGTGTTGCCTGTGCATCGGGCTCCTGGGTCTGGTCCGGATTGTTGGGTGCGTTCGAGCTGCCGGCGTTGGTACTGCTCGGCGGCTGTGTCGACTGGGCTGCCTGGAAACCGGGATCGGCGCTGCCCTTGGCGCCCTGGCCGGGGTCGACGTTCTGGCTGGGGTCGACGTTCTGGCCGTTGCCCTGGTCGGCCGGCTGCGGGTCGTCGACAGAGTTGTTTGACGGCATCGTCACAACGGCTATGACGTCCTCGCCAACGTAGTGACCGACCAGCGCGAGCTGGTTGCCGGACGGGCTGAGGGCGAGGTTGCCTGCGCGCATGGCGGGTGGCAAGCCAACCGGTGTGCGCACGTATTTCTCGTTCTCGACGCAATCGAGCGGTCCCGATTCCGGGCAGACCTGGCTGACATCAGCGCGATAGATCGCCACATCCGACGGGCCTAGACCCAGGAACGCGAACTGCTGTGGGGGGATGGCGCGTGGCGTGGGGCGCCCGGCCACACTCGGGGCAGGACCGATCGCGGGCGCTAGCTGCAGGACGGCGATCGCGGCTGTCACCCCGATGGCTGCAACGGCTGTCATGAGGGCTGTCGACGGCTGCGCCGAGCGGCGGCCGCGAGTCACCCGCCGCCGCCACTTCTGGGCGCGGTACGAACGGGCTACCTCACGGTCGAGCCCGGCCGAGGTGCGCGCCCACAGGTCGCGCGGCGGAGGCGGCGGGGTCAGGGCGCGCACGGCGTTGCGTTGTGCTCGATAGTCGGCGTCGACTTGCTGGCATGCAGCGCACGTCTTGAGGTGCGGAGCCAGCGCGCGCAGCTCGACGCGCGTCAACGGCCGGTCGAGCCGGGCGGCGATCAACTCGCGATAGCGGGCGTGCGCGTCGATGCGCCCTCTCATCGCCGCCGGTCCCTTCGCTCCGGGAGCCGCGCCGTCGCCTTCTCGGAATGAGCGTCGTCCTCGAGTGCCGCCTTGGCGCGCTCGGCGGCCAGCGCCTGGCGCAGCGACTCGCGTCCGCGGGTCAGGAGCGCGCGCGCGGCCACGTGCGACACGCCCAGCGCGTCGGCAAGCTCCAGGCCCGATAGGTCGTGCAGCTCAGACAGCAGCAGCGCCTGTCGCTGGCGCGGCGGGATGCGCAACAGCGCGCGCTCCAGGTCCGCCGAGAGGCGCATTCGCAGGACCTGGTCCTCGGCGCTCGACGCCGTCCCTCGGCTCTCGCCGGTCCACGGCACGAAGCGGACGATCTTGCGTCTGCGCAGCTCGTCGAGCGCCGTGCGCCCGGCGATCTGGTACAGCCAGGCGCGCGCTCGATTGTGGTCTTCGAGCGTGTCGAAAGCGCGGAATGCCTTGACGAAGGTCTCCTGGGTCAAGTCGGCCGCCAGCTCATCATCGCGCAGCATTCGGGCCAGATATGCATAGATCTCCGCGTGGTGTGACGCATAGATACGCTCAACAAAGGAGCGCGCGGTGGCTGGATCCCTCGTCACGGCACCAGCCCCGGGCACGGCTTATGCACCGCACATGGACGTGCGGCGCAAGACTCCTGTGACGGCCGTGAGTCAGTGATCAGTGAACGTCTCCCACGATCGGGGGCCCACCGCGACACCCGTATCGATCGACTCGCTTCTGGCCGTAGCCAGCAGCTCGCGCGCTGCTTCCTCGGGAGGTACCGGGTTGACCGGCAGACCAGTCCCGAGCTCCAGGCCCGCGATCTCGCGCAGCCTGGGGTGGATCTCCCAATGCCAGTGATACGTCTCATCAACTCGCTGTCGAAGCGGCGCCGTGTGAAGGATCAGGTTGTACGCCGGGCCACCCAGGGTCGACAAGAGCCGAAGGACCGATTGGAGGGTTGCCGCTGCGCTGACCAGCTGCGCGTCGGTGGCCGTGCCAAAGTCGGCATTGTGGTGGCGCGGTACGACCCACAGCTCGAACGGTGATCGTGACGCGTAGGGTGCGAAGCAGACACTGGCGGCGTCCTCGTACACGAGCCGCTCGGGATTGGCCACCTCATCGCGTACGAGCCGGCAGAACGGGCAGCTGCCCTCACGAATGACGTAGCGCGCCGCGCCGCCGAGCTCCTCGCCGACGCGATGCGGGATCTGGGGCAGGTCATAGAAGTCGAGGCACAGATGGTCGGTGAGCGCCCCGGACTGGCGGCCGAAGTTCTGCACGACCTGCAGGTACTCCGTCTTGTCCTGCTCGCGCGCAATTGTCAGGACGTCGCGCGCGTGCGCGAGGAGCTCGAACGCTATCTGTGGCGTGGTCTCGGCCAGTGACTCGTGGTGGCCGCGCGGCGCCACGATCGTCTGCCATGAGCCCGCGTCGCCGAGCAGTCCCAGGGCGGGTTCGCGGCCGTCGTCTTCACCTGCGCCTTTTTCGCGCTCCGTGCCGGCGACGATAAAAGCCTCCGGCTTGAGCATGCGCAGGCGCACCTCGTCGGCCGCGGCGTAGGCGCAGTTGGCGCAATCGTCGACAGTCTCGCCCGAGTGCTGCGCCGGGCGATGGAAACGCTCCTTCTGGTACTCACGGTCGACCACGACCGCCACCCACCAGCCGGTCACGCTGTCCTTGCGCAGCTCGAAGAGTCCGCCCGCCATGTCCCGTCTCTAGCCGGAAACGCCGACTGCGGTCGACTTCTGCGCATCGCCGGCCTGCGCGAGTCGCTCCGTGAAGTCGATCGCGAACCGATCTGCGGCGCGAGCCACGGATGCCGTGCTCGCGATTGCCTCTTCAGGTGGCCAGCCAGCCTCTGCGGCGATCGAGGTGACGTCAGCGTCAGCGATCCCGCATGGGTCGATCAGCGCGAAGTCGTCGAGGCGAGTCGTGATATTGAGCGCGATGCCGTGGTAGGTCACGCCGCCCTCCACCCGCAGGCCAAGGGCGCCGAGCTTGCGCGGTGCGATTGACTCCGGGTCGCACCACACGCCCGGGTAGCCCTCGCGTCGTTCAGCGTTCACCCCGAAGCCGGCTGCCGTGTCGATCATCGCCTGTTCGAGCATGCGCACGAACGGCCGCAACAGGATGCCGCGCTCGCTGAGCCGGATGATCGGGTAGGCGACCAGCTGTCCGGGGCCGTGGTAGGTGACCTCGCCGCCGCGCTCGACGCGGATGACCTCGATCCCGCGTCGCGCCAGCTCGTCGTCCGTGGCAAGAACGTGAGACGTTTCCGCGTGGCGGCCGAGCGTCAGGACGGCCGGATGTTCGAGCAGCAGCAGCTGATCGCCGATCTCGCCGCTGCGGCGTTTCGCGACCAGGTCGTGCTGCATCTCCCAGGCGTCGCGGTATACGATCCGCCCGAGCCATTTGATCTCGAGTGAGGGCTGCTCGGCCACGCTCGGACGATACCAGCCTGATCGCGACTTACGGCCCAACTGGGGCCGTTTGGCCCTGTGTCCTAACAAACGTTAGCTAGACACTCACGAGAGTTGCGCCGCCCGAACGGGCGGACCATATGGATGCGGAGGGCGGCTCAATGTCCAGCGAAGCTGGCCAGCCCACGATCGAGCCGACTGCGACCGTCGCTACCGACGAGGCGCAGACGACGGCGACCGATGCGCCGAAGGGTTGGTGGTCGCGAACCCTTGACCAGTTCGGTTTTCGCGATGTCGTCAGCGAGTACCTGATCCCGGTCGAGACGAACAGCGTCTGGTACGTGCTCGGCGGTGTCCTCGCGATAACGCTGGTGCTCGAGATAGTGACGGGCTTCCTGCTCGCGCTGCTGTATGTCCCGGACGCCGGACAGGCATTCGGCATCACGGAGAACTTCCTGGCTTCGCCGGGTTGGTCGATCATCCTCAGCTTCCACTTCTACAACGCGTTCCTCATCTTCGCGCTGGTCATGGTTCACATGGTCCGGGTATTCATCAGCGGCGGCTACCGTGGCTCGAAGACCGGCCTGTGGCTGGTCGGCGTCGGGCTGGCCGGACTGACGTTCGCCCTGTCCCTGACCGGCGAAGCGCTGCATTGGGACGAAGTTGGCTTCGGCGTGCCGTGGAACATCGGCGAGTTCCTCGATGCGATCGGGCTCGCCGGCGTCTTCAACTACGCCACCGACGGCCTGACCAACATCGCAACCGCAACCGAGAAGCTGGCCCAGATCTACACCCTGCACATCGCGATCGTGCCCATGATCCTGGGCGGTTTCATCATCTGGCACTACCTGCTCATCAGGTTGAAGGGCATCTCGACGCCGTTCTGGATGAGCATCAGCGGCCGCAAGGACTCGTTCACACGCCACATCGGCAGCTGGCTGATCTACGGCACCATCCTGATCGGCGCAGTCCTGGTGATCTCGATCATCTGGCCGCGTTCGGCCGGCACGGCGCCACAGCTGATCCCATCGTCGCCGCTGTTCGGCACTGACGAAGATCCGGGTGGGCTCGGTTTCCAGCCGAACTTCCCGATCAGCTGGACGCGCGGCATGAACATCGTTGCCGCCACGCTCGGTATCGACCCTGACATCTGGGGCACGGTCATTGCCATGACCGTGATGCTCGGCGTGCTGCTGCTGATCCCGTTCCTGGACCGAGGCATGCACGCGCCCGCGACACGGGCCGAGGCGTTCGATTGGCGCAAGCGCGGGTTCGCCTTCGCGGCGATGATCATCTTCTGGGTGATTCTCATCGTCGGAGTGTTCGAGAATGCGGTGACAGCAGCGGGCTGAACCTGCCGCATATCCGAGGGCTACCGAAATAGTTGCTCAGCTCCACCTATGGCTGGCATGGGTAACGGTCGCGTTCGTCGTGCTCGTCGCACTGGAGGCGGGCTGGCGCGCGCTGCGCGACCTACCTCCCGGCGCCTGGGCTGACCGCCTCAACAACGTCGCCGTGCTCGCCGCCGCGATCGCTGGCGCGGGCGGACTGGGCATCCTGATCGGAGGTGGCGCCCCGGCCGACTGGCTGCACTATGTCTACGGCGCCATCGCGATCCTCGCCCTGCCACTGACGTCGATGTTCACCCGGCGCATGAGGCCACGTGCCGCGGGCGCGCTCGTGTTCGTGGTGGCGTTGGCAATGGTCGTCGTCCTGTTCCGACTGTTCCAGACCGGATAGCCGCGCCCGGAAAGGCAACTCCGGCAACATCTTTCGCATCGCGCGTTCACATGTTGCGCACAGGTCCGCGCCAGCCTTTGTCCTGGACGTGCCGCGAAGGTCGCGGCACCACAGCAAAGGAGCACATCAAGGTGCGTTCATTTCCGTGGGTGATCGGTGGCCTGCTGGTCGTCCTTATCGCCGGTGGGATCGGCTACTGGCTCGGAGTTGGTGCCAACGTGGCAACGGTTGCCGCGCCGGTGGCTGCAACCCCCGTCGTCTACGGCTGGGGATTCGGCTTCCCATTCTTCGGGTTCTTCTTTTTCCTGCTGTTCATTTTCCTGATCTTCGGGATCATCCGGCGGCTCGCCTGGGGCCGGCGTGGTGGGCCAGGCTGGAACGGCCACGGCTACTACGGCGGCCCTGGCCGTTGGAACGGCGGGGAAGTGCCGCCGATGGCCGACGACATGCTTGCGCGCTGGCATCGCCGAGCGCACGGTGAGCCCGAGCCGACCGCGCCCGACCAGCCTGCCTGACATAGGCGCCGGTACGATGGCCGGCGTGCCGAAGGTTCTCGTTGTCGACGACGCACCTGACATCGTGCGTCTGACGCGCGACTTCCTGGAGCACGCCGGCTTCGCCGTAGTGGTCGCTCGCGACGGTGACGACGCAATCCGCGTCGCGCGCCAGGAGCGACCCGACCTGGTCGTGCTGGATCTTGGCCTGCCCGGCCGCGACGGGCTCGACGTGACCCGAGAGCTGCGCCGCGACTCAGATATCCCGATCGTGATGCTCACCGCGCGCACCGACGAATCCGACAAGATCGTCGGCCTGGAGCTGGGCGCAGACGACTACCTGACCAAGCCCTTCAGCGGCAAGGAGCTCGTCGCCCGAGTGCGCGCGGTCCTGCGTCGCTCGCAGGCAAGCGCCAAGGGCGAGGAGCTGCGCATCGGCGATCTCCAGATCGACGTGCCACGCATGCGCGTGACGGTCGCCGGGCGCGTCGTCGATCTGACCACGACCGAGTTTCAGCTCGTGCTCGCTCTCGCCCGCCAGCCCGGGCGCGTATTCACACGCAGCCAACTGCTCGACGCGATCAACGGTGACGCCTTCGATGCGTATGAGCGGGCGATCGACGCGCACGTCAAGAACATCCGCCGCAAGATCGAGCCCGACCCTCGGGCCCCGCGCTACATCCAGACGGTTTTCGGCGTCGGCTACCGCTTCGTCGAGCCATGAGCCGGCCGGAGCGCGGCTTCAAGCGCCGGCCGCCGTGGTGGCCCGAGGACGAGCAATGGCCGCCGGCAGAGTGGTCCGGCCACAGCCGCGGGCGGTGGCGGCGCCGCGCGGGGCCGCCGCTGGTGATGCGTATCGGCTGCGCCCTGATCGTCTTCGCGCTGCTGGCAGGTCTCGCCGTCAACGTGCTCATCTGGCTCGTGGCAGCGCTCTTCGGCAGTGTCGCGGCGCCCCCGTCGGGCCTCGCCATCCTCATCGCGCTGCTCGTCGTGGCGTTCGTCGCAGCGAGCATCGCCTTGCGCGGCGTTCAGCGCCTTAGCGCGCCGCTCGATGATCTCTCGGATGCGGCAGAACGCATCGAACGGGGCGACTACTCCGTCCGCGTTCCCGTCTCCGGCCCGGCTCGCATGCGATCGCTCGCGACCGCCTTCAATGACATGAGCGCTCGCCTGGCCGCGGTCGACGAAGGGCGACGGGCTTTTCTGGCCGATGCGGCGCACGAGCTGCGAACTCCGCTTTCGATCATCTCCGGGCAACTGGAGGCAATCGAGGAGGGCATCTATCCAGCCGATTCCGAGCACCTGGCCCCGATCCACGACCAGATCCGGGCGCTCGAGAAGCTGATCGACGACATGCGCACGGTTGCCCTGGCCGAAGCCGGCGGGCTGACGCTCGACCGGCAGCCAACCGACCTCGTCGCCTTGGCCGAGGAATTGGTCGCCGCATTCCAGGCGCAGGCCCAGACCGTCGGTGTCGAGCTCGGCGTGCGCAGCACCGCGGGCCTGCCGCGAGTCGCGGCCGATTCGGCCCGGATCAGGCAGGTCCTGTCCAACCTGTTGTCGAACGCCATCCGCCACACACCGTCCGGTGGCTTGGTGACGGTCAGCCTTGGCCTTGCCGAGCAGCCTCGGCGCTCGATCGCCGTCGAGGTTGCCGATACGGGCTTGGGCATCGCGCCGGAGCTGCTGCCGACGATCTTCGATCGGTTCGTGAAGGAGCCGGATTCAACCGGCAGCGGCCTCGGCCTGGCTATCGCGCGCGACTTGGTCGAGGCCCACGGTGGCACGATCAGCGCGAGGAGCGAGCCCGGAAGCGGCACGACAATGACCATCACTCTGCCGACCGCGACCTGAGGCTGAGCCGGGCAGATCTGCGACAGTCGTTGGTGTGGCTATCGACGCGCGTCAGCTCCAGTTCGGCTCACGCAGCACAGCGGCAAGCATGTTTGCCAGCCAGGATTCGTACTGCTCTGGCGTTCATGACCGTTCGACGACCAGGTGGCGGTCGTTTTCGACGCCGGGCTAACTCAGCGGGTCGGCGGTTCTTCGCCCATAAAGCGGCTCAGGCTAGCCCGCCAGAGTGCCCGCCCATGGAACGAGACATCCGGACTGATCGCTGCCCGCCCGCCGTACCAGATCAGGGTCTTGAGCAGGGGCGTCACCTGCGAGCCGTACAGCTCCATGCACGGCTCGGGTCGGACACCCGGCCACGAGTAGCAGGAGACGACCGTGCGCCGGTTGGCGGTCGGGATAACCGACGGCAGGCGATCCCACGCAGGATCGTCAGGCCCGAACTCCCATTGATCCAGGTTGCCCTGGGGGATGCCTTCGATGCCACGCACGACCGGCGGATCGTCGTCCAGCAGATAGGGATCGACCGCCAGGTCGCACACGATCGCGTGTTCGGGCAGCCAACCGAGCCACGTGTTGGGCAGCAGCGGCCGCGACGTGTCGCGTCGCGCCGTGGCATCGACCAGGATGTCGGTCTGGCCCAGGCGGCGCCGGAAGTAGGTCTCGTCACCGGACAGGTTCTGGTCGATCACCACGACCTCGACGCCGGGCAGGCGATCGCGAATGATCCGCTCGTTGCGGGCTTCGTCGCCGGCCTTGACCGCCCACTCGACAGCCTGCTTACCAACCCCGCCCGCACCGAGGATCGTGACACCGACCGGCGGCCGATCGGCCGTGAGGAGCGGCGGCCAGCGCCGCTCGAGGGCCTCGAACGCGGTAGCCAGTCCGTTGCGCGCCACGTCGCGCAGGTTCTGGACCAGGCGCTGGCCGTTGTCGCCGGTGACCATGTCCAGCGCGACGGCCTCGATGCCCAGGCTGCGCAGCAGCTCGACGCGTTCCGGCCGGGTAGTGAAGTGGAGCATCGAGAGCAGGATCGCGTCGCTCCGCAGCAGCTCGTATCGCCCTTCGGGCGCGCGGAGCACCACGACCACGGACTGGGCATAGGCCGTTCCCTCGTCGACGATGTGCACGCGGGGCGAGGCCGCACGGTAGGCGTCGTCGGAATAGCCCATGCCGGCGCCGCTGCCAGCCTCGACGTAGACGTCTACATCCATGTCCGCGAGCTGCCCGATGAGTGGCGGGAGAAACGCCCGGCGCTCGCCCGGCTCGTTGTACATCCGCGGAAAGCCGATCGTGAGCCGGCTCTCGTTCGACATTGCCGTGCTTTACGCGAGGCCGGTCAGGGGAGTCGCTCGGCCCGGGTTCGCCCGAAGTATGCGCTGAGAGTCTGCCCATCTTCGGTGACAAGCGGGATCTTCATCGTGTTCTCCAAGGATGCCAACGGAACAACCGTTCAGTGTCTATTGCCACAAGCATAGGCCGAACGACCGAGCGGTAACTTCGAGCGGCCTGCGCCGCCTTGGGGTAATTCGGCCCTGACGCGCCGCGCGACCGCCTGCCTAGGCTGAAAGGCCAGGGAGGTGAAGATGGCCAGCAAGACCCGGGTAACGGTCGGCTTTCCGCGCATGCATCGCGAGCCGAACGAGAAGCGCGACTTCCTGCCGCCCCTGATCGGCCTCCTGACGGCCAACGGTGCCGAGGTGCACGTGGAGAGCGGGATCGGCTCGGCCATGGAGTACACGGATCTGGACTACAGCACCCTGTCACCGAACCTTGTGGTCTCGGACGAGGACGACTGCTACCGACAGGACATCGTCGTCGTCCTGCGGGCTCCCGAGGGCAAGTACGACCGACTGCGCAAGGGCGCCATTCTCGTCTCGATGCTCCATTTCTCGACCCGCCCGGCGCGGGTCCGGATGCTCGCCGACATGGGCATCGAAGCGATCAGCCTGGACCTGATCCGCGACGAGGACAACCGTCGGCTGGTCGAGAACCTGCGCAGCGTCGCGTGGAACGGGATCTCGGCGTCCTTTGCCGCCCTAGAGCGGACGTGGCCGGAGCTGGGCGGACCGCGTCATTCGACCGTCAAGGTGCTCATCATGGGCGCCGGCCGGGTGGGGCGACATGCCGTCGAGTTCGCGACTAAGTACGGGGACGACGCCCGCAACGAGGCCTACACGCGCGCCGGGCTGCCGGGTGTCGAGGTGGTGACCGCGGGCCGCAACCTGACCGGAGACCCGGATTACCTGAAGTCCCGCCTGCTGGTGACGGACCTGCTCGTCGACGCCACGGCGCGGCGGGACCCGTCCCGGCCCATCGTCCCCAATGCCTACCTTGCGCTGTTGCCCAGGCACGCGGTGATCTGCGATCTCGCCGTCGACCCCTATCTGCTCGACACAGAACCGCCGATCGTCCGTGGCGTCGAGGGCATCCCACAGGGCAACCTCGACCAGTGGGAGTTCGCTCCCGACGATCCCTCCTGGGACAAGCTGCCGACCGGCATTCCGACCGGCGAGCGGCGCACTGTCGTTTCCTGCTACTCGTGGCCGGGCGTCCGGCCCGAGCCGTGCATGCACGTATATGGGTCCCAGCTGGCGCCCCTGCTCGAGACCCTTGTCACGGCCGGCGGCCTTGACGGCATCAACCCGACCGGCAAATTCCACGAGCGGGCTCTGTGGCGCGGGAGCCTGCGCGGGTGGTTCGCTTCAGGAGAGGCCGCGGCCCATGCCGGCGCTTAGAATGAGCGCCAAGCGGGAGTAACTCAGCTGGCAGAGTGTCTGCTTCCCAAGCAGAATGTCGCGGGTTCGAATCCCGTCTCCCGCTCCACTAACCCTGATCGACTCCAGTATCCGCCGGCGCGTCTTCGGAAAGGCGCACTTGGTTGCGGCCCCCAGCCTTGGCCGCATAGAGGGCAGCGTCGGCGCGGGCAAAGATGGTCTCGGCAGTGTCGCCGACCTTGCCGAGCGTTCCGCCGATCGACACAGTTACCTTGATGTCGCCATCGTCTGCGCGCACCAGCGTGGTCTCGATCAGCGCGCGGAATCGTTCGCCGATCGCCCGGATCGTCGGCGTGTCAACGTCCGTGACCGTGAGGGCGAACTCCTCGCCGCCGAAGCGCGCGATGTCGTCTCCTTGCCTCGAGGCCGCCAGCAGCGTCCGCGCCACGGACTGGAGGGCGACGTCGCCGGTCGCATGCCCGTAGACATCGTTGACCAGCTTGAACTTGTCGATGTCCGCGATCATGAGGCCGAAGCGCCGGCCGTAGCCGGCGAGCTCGGCGATCCGCGACGACATCGCCATGTCGAAATGGCGGCGGTTCGGGAGCCCGGTGAGCGCGTCGTGCATCGCCTGATCGCGGAGTTCCGAGACCTCCTGGCGCATCGTCGACAGGTTCGAGCTGTCGTGGAAGATCTCGACCGCGCCGATGATGTCGCCGACTCGGTCCCGGACGGCGGCCGACCGAATCTGGACCGGTACCCTGTGTCCGTCGCGGTGACGGAGGAAAATCTCCGCCTCACGCGGCTCGCCGTCGCGCATGGTCGCCGCGAGCGGACACTGCGTGCGGCACAGGCTCGTCCCGGCTGCGTCGACATGGTTGAGCAGGTTGTCGAAGCACTTGTGACCGACGACCTCATGTGAGGCGAAGCCGGACAGTTTTTCGGCGCCTTGGTTCCAGTAGCGGATCCGGCGGCCACGGTCAACGAAATAGACGCCGTCATAGAGATTGTCGATGACAGTCTGCTCGAGCTTGCCAACTGAATCGGCGATGGCCGCGTCGCGCTCAGGGGTGGCTCCATCCGGCGCGTTGACTATCGGGTCGGGCTGCGCCCTGGTCATGGCTTGCCGGCATCGAGGATCGTGGATGCGAGCGCCGGCCGACGCTCGGTAGGCTTCGGAGCGACGCGCGCGCGACCCAGATCCTGAGCGACGCGGTTGCCGGTGAACAGCACCGTCCGCCCCTTGCCGCCTGCCTTTGCCTCATACATCGCGGTGTCTGCATCCTTGAGCAGGTCGTCGAAGCTCGCGCTCTGAGCGGGTCGGAACGCGACGCCGATCGAGACCGATGTCCTGGTGGGCTGGCCGGCAAGGTCGAACGACTCGGCCATGGCATCGATCACCCTGGCCGCGACGGTTAGCGCCGCATCGGCGGAAGTAATGTCGTCGAGGAGCAGCGCGAACTCGTCACCGCCCATCCGGGCCACGGTGTCGCCTTGCCGGGCGACCGACCTGAGGCGCTGCCCAAGGATGGTCAGCAGCCGGTCGCCCCGGGCATGACCGAGCGTGTCGTTGATGGTCTTGAAATTGTCGACATCCATGAACAGCAGGGCTATGCCCGCGCCCTCCGTGCGCACCAGCCGGGCGAGGGCGTGCTCGGCGCGATCGTAGAGAAGGCTTCGGTTCGCGAGGCCGGTCAGCGGATCGTGGAGCGATCGATCACGCAGCTCCTTGTAGAGCCGCCCGTTCTCGATTGCCATGGCTGCCTCGAACGCCAGGGTCCGCGCGAGGGCGAGCAGGCGGACATCGATCGACCGGTGCCGGGCGCTGGTCAACTCAGCGATGCCGACCGACCTCTCGTGGGCGACGAGGGGCATGAGCAGCATGGTCGTTCGACCGATGGACCGAAGGCGGTCACGTTCGAGCGTGTCAGCGTTGTCGTCGGCAACGTCGATCAAGATCCGCGCTCCATCACGGGCGACGCGTGCGAGGGCGGGCCGCATCGCGAGCGAGTCGGAATCAGTTTCCAGCGCAAGCTCGACGGGGTGCGATCCGAAGGGGGCAAGGTCGGCTTGTACCTGGCGCGAGCGCGTAGATGATGCATTCATCGAACCCGGTCGCCTTGACGAGGTGCCGAGAGACGAGCTCACCGAGCAGCGTGGGATCGGTCGCATCGGCGAGATCGGAGGACAGCTCGAACAGCCGGTGGAACTCGCGACCCGAGGCCTTGAGGTTTTCGGCCGACCTGTAGATGACGACGAAGACGACCCCGATCACCACGGTAAGCGCAACCAGCTCCACGACTGTCTGGACCGCCGCTGGGGCTGATGAGTCGTCGGGCAGGAGATGGATGAGCATGGAGGCAACGGCCGCTGCCCAGGCGAGGCCCATGACCAGGCGAAGCCTCCGACCTTCGAGATAAGGCGTCGCGGCTGCGATGGGCACCAGGTAGGCCGGCGCCATGGCAAGTCCGAGGAACGGCTGGAACAACGTCACCACGAGGATCCAGGCGATGACCGCGATCGCCACCCGGTTCACGATCGCCTCAATGTTCCCGTGATCGACCGCACGGCGGGGTCCCACCGCAAGCCATGTGCCGAACAACCCGCCTACGATCACTGGCGCGAACCACCGGGGACTGCTGATGGCGATGGACGCTATGCCATCGATCAGCATGGTGATCGCGGCCGTGACGATCAGGAGGTTGAGAAGTCGGCGCACCTCGACTCGCTGAGTCGCGTCGTCCGCGCTTGCGGCCGCGGTTCTCTCGTCCTCGTAGCGCTTCGCGGGATTCGTGTTCATCGACTTCCGGAGAACCTGCTCGAGGATGGCCGGCCAGACGGGCGGCGCTGTCATGACGGGCAAGCCACTCCACGGTCACGGTAGGCGGCCGGCCGACCGGCGTCATGACGAATCGTAATCTCGATCACACACCGCACTGTTCAGCGCAGCATCGGATTGGTGATGGCCGATGCGTGGGCCATGCCTTCAACGGCGACGGGCGGATCGGCGTCGCCCAGCGCGACGATGGTCGCGTGGCGGGCAAGGTGTGATCACGATAGACGTCTGACGCGAGCGTCCGACCTAGTCCGCGGTCTGGTGCGCCCTTTGGCGCGGAGGCGCCCGGTATCTTGTGCGGACGCAGGGAGCCGCTTGCATGCCTGGATCACCCGAGGTCGACACCACGGCCTACGCCGCCGCGCTGCTCGCCGGCACGCGGACGGGGTTTCTCCAGTTGCAGGAGCGCTTTGCGGCCGGGCGCATCTACTTCTACGGGCTGCGTGCATCGACCACGGACAGCACGGTCGAGCCGTGCGTCAAGACCGAGGAGGCCCTGGACGTCGAGGCCGATCGCCTCCGCGCCGCGCTGCTCAGGCGTGGCCGGGAAGTGACGCCGAGCGAGGTGCGCCTAGCCCTGCGCTACGACACCCCCGGCGACGACCTCTGCGCTCGGCCGGCCGCGATCCCGACATTGGCGTTGGCCAACCGCCTGCTGGCCGGGCTCGGGGCGTTGCGAGGCGGGGAACGTCCGCCGCACCCCGCCAGCGCTCTGCCGGCGGGAGGCGGGGTGGCGGCGCTGAGCGAAGCGCCCCGCCGCGTGCTGCGGGCGCTCGACGCGGAGGGGCTGTTCGGGGTCGGCGGCGCGCGGCGCGCGGTCGTCCTCGATCTGTGCTGGACCGAAGGCGCGATGCCTGACGCGCTCATCCACCTTGACGACCCGCCGCCGGACCAGCCCGCGCCCCTCAACCCTCCAGACGTCCACGGTGCCTACCTCGCTGCGCTGGCCGAGGCCCGGGCGCTGCGCCGCCGGCTGTCCGGGTGACCGACGACCCGACGGGGCAGCGTCGGGCAGCGCGCTACTCGTCCGTTCCGGCCACGCCCTCCGGCTCCAGCAGCCGAGGGGCCAGGATCCACACGAGCTGCGCCGTGGTCGCCGCCTCCGTCTTCGACGGCGTGGTTCCGACACGCGCGATTTGCCCATGACCGCGCTCTCGGACGTGCTCGAAGCCCTGCTCGCCGAGCACGATCGCGTCAGGTCGCCCCTGCGACGCTACCTGCGCCGGCCGGGCGTTGGCGACGTCGCGGTTCGCGCGAGCCTGCCCGAGCTGATGCCGGCCGACGAGACGATCGAGTTCTTCGGTTGGCAGGATGGCATCGATCAGGCTAGGTGGCTGCGCGACGGCGGCGGGATGACTACCTTCGCTCCGGTCACCCCCAGGTCGACGTGGAGGTGATGCTGGCATCGGCGGGTCTGGCGATTCAACCGGAGGTCGTCCAATGGTTCGGGGTACACGACGGTGCCGACCAGGTCGCACATGATCGATCCCGCGGAGGGCGTGCAGGATTGCTGAGCCTGCTGCCGGCCGACAAGACGTCCTCGATCGGCGGCGCCCTCGGGGCCCGTGACAACGCGCTGGAGGTGGCATCCAGCTCTCGCTTCGAGCCTCGATGGCGACCAGAGTGGTTGCCACTGATCGTGCGCGGCGACGACTTCCTCGCCTTCGACACGCGTCCCGATCAGGCCCAGCGGGCGTGGCGGCTGTCGTGGGACGTCGAGGAATGGGAGGCGCTGACTCGGCCGATCTGCCCGTCGCTCGCGTCGTGGCTCCGCGCCGTCAACCTGCGGTTTCGGGCCGGCGCGTATGCCGGGACGAGGAGCAGGACCGACTCGTCTGGGTCGACGAGTCGGAGGAGGCCGTGTGGCCCCGCTGCCCACCTGAAGGCGCGGCATCATAAGGGGCGCATGCAATCCGGATCTGCGCCGTGACCGACGAGGTCCGCATCGAGCCGGCCGGGGGGCGCGAGACCTATCGGCTGGTGGCGCCCGAAGGGGAGGCGCTGTTCGAGGCCTGGTCGGCAATGCACGGCGGGCGCATGCTCGAACGCAACGGGCGGGCGGTCGAGTCGCCCGATATCGGCTCGCTCCGATGGACGGGCGACCGGGCTGGCGAGCCCATGACCGCCGCCGACCGCGCGACCCTGACCGCGCGCCTCCGTGAGGCTTACGCGCGAGGCCACAGGCCGTTCGAGTTGCCGCTGCCCGACGGGCGCGTCGAGGACGGGACGGGCACTGTCCGGCCCGGCTTCCGGATGGGCTTCCCGCACGTCGAGCACTCCGACGGCTGGTCGCTCGCCGACGAGTTCCTGTCGCCCGCGCATCCCTCGGCCGCGGAGTACCCGCCGCACGTCGAGTACGCCGAGCCTGGCGGCCAGGCCCGGCTGCGACGCCGGATGGAGGTCTCGGTCAAGTTGGTGCGAGTCGCGTCAATGGAAGCGCCCATCTGAGGTCTGAGGCGGCGCGTGGAACGATCCGCTGGATCGACAGCACCGGCAACAACTAAAGGTTCCTTCGATGGGCACCAAGCACTCCGCCGGAGGGTGCCTCGACAGGGACGATCTCAAGTCGCTCCCGCTGGCGGATTTTGAGAAGAAGCTCGGATCGTCGGCGGACGGCCTGACTCGAGTCGACGTGGAAGAGACCGAGCGGCGTCAGCCCTTGGGCTGAACGACCGCGAGCACGTTGTTGCTCGGATCGATGAACCACGCGGCCCACGAATGGCCCATGTCGGCCACGCCGTCGAAGGTCACCGGATCCGGCGCTTCGTACTCCTCGACGCGCACGCCGCGCGAGCGCAGCTCGGCGACGGCCTCGCGGATGTCAGGGACGCGCCACGCCATCTGCGTCTGCGTGTCGGATGTGCCGACGGTGCTCCTGGTGACTGCCACCTGCGTGCTGCCGCTGCCGAAGACGATGCGGTCGTCCGGATCCTCGCGCAGGATGGGCAGGCCGAGCACCTCGTGGAAGAAGGTCCGACTCGCATCAAGATCGGTCGAGAGAAGGATCGGAAAGACCTGGTATTCGCTCAGCATCATTCGCTCCCGAGGACTTTTCGTAGACATGGACATGGGATGATGGGCCAGCTCTCCAAAGGTGCTGGGATGACTCGCCAGTGGCTCAGGCTGTCGCGGACGATGTTCGGCGTTTCTATGCGGCGCGTTTTCGGCGTGAGTGGGTCCGCTCGGACCTGATCGCCGGGCTGGTGCTGGCCAGCCTGCTCGTGCCGCAGGGCATGGCCTACGCCGAGCTCGCCGGGTTGCCGCCCATTACCGGACTGTACACATCGCTCGTGTGCCTGGTGGCGTACGCGCTCGTCGGCCCGTCACGCGTCCTCGTGCTCGGCCCGGATTCGGCCCTCGGGTCGATGATCGCTGCGACTGTCATCCCACTCACGGCCGCCTCCGGAGATCCCAACAAGGCCGTTGTGTACGCGTCAGTAGTGGCCCTGATGGTCGGTGTGCTGCTGGTCGTCGGCGCACGGGCAGGCCTTGGCTTCATCGCCGACCTGCTGTCGAAGCCGATGCAGATCGGCTACATGAACGGCCTGGCGCTTGCAATCTTCGTGAGCCAGCTGCCCAAGCTGTTCGGCTTCTCCGTCGACGGCAGCGGTCTCATCAGTGATGGTGTTCTATTCGCCCAGGGAGTCGCCGACGGCGCGACCGTTCCTGCCGCGCTAGGGATCGGCCTGCTCAGCCTTGCGATCATCGTCGGGCTCAGAAGGCTCGTTCCAGGTATCCCGGGGATTCTCGTTGCCGTCATCGCCGCCATGGTCGTGGCCTTCGCGCTCGACCTGGCCGCCCATGGAGTCAGCCTGGTCGGCGTGCTGCCGAGCGGACTGCCGCCGTTCAGCGTGCCAATTCCGGAGCTCGACGACCTGCCGCTGCTCGCCGTCGGCGCGCTGGGCATTGCCGTTGTGTCGCTCGCCGACACGATCTCGGTATCTTCGGGGTTCGCCGCGCGCACCGGCCAGGAGGCGCACGCCGACCGCGAGATGATCGGAATCGGCACGGCCGATGTCGCCGCGGGTCTGCTCAGCGGCTTCCCGATCAGCACTAGTGCGTCGCGCACGGCAGTGGCGTTCGACGCGGGATCCAAGTCCCAGCTGACCGGCCTCGTTGGCGCGGGCGTCATCGCCTTCGTCCTGGTCCTCACGCCAGGCCTTTTCCAGTACCTGCCTCAACCCACGCTCGCCGCGCTGGTGATGGTCGCCGCCGTGGGTCTCGCTGACGTGCCCGGCACGATCCGTCTGTGGCGCCAGCGCAGAAGCGAATTCGCCCTGTCTCTGGCTGCGTTCCTTGGTGTCGCGCTGCTGGGCGTCCTGGTCGGCATCGGCGTGGCCGTCGTCCTGTCCATCCTCGCGGTCTTCACACGCGTCTGGAACCCGTATCGAACGGTTCTGGGAGATGTGGATGGCGTGCGCGGCTTCCACGATGTGCACATGTACCCCGAGGCGGTCCAGGTGCCCGGCCTGGTCATCTATCGCTTTGACGCGCCGCTGATATTCGCCAACGCCCCTACGTTTCGCGAGGAGGTCGCCGCGCTGGCTCAAGCCGAGCCTCGCCCTGTCTGGATAGTGATCGCGGCCGAGCCGATTACGGACATCGACACAACCGCGGCGGACATGCTCTCGACACTCGACGGCGAGCTGGAGTCGCTCGGTGTCCGGCTGTGCTTCGCCGAGCTCAAGGACGCCGTCAGGCAGAAGACGCGCAGCTATGGCACGCCGCTGCTCACGGACGACAGCCGCTTCTATCCGACAGTTACTGCCGCGGCCAAGGCCTATCGCGACGAGACGGGCATAGAGCTGCCATTCCACGGACCATCGCGCAAGCCGAGCGAATAGCCGCCAAACGAACGCGGGCGGCGCGCCGTGAGGCACGCCGCCCGCTCGCTCTCCCAGGTGCAGCCTGACGAGAGTTTGTTTTCTGCCTTCAGGTTACACGCAGTAGGGGATTCGGCCCGCGGGCCGAGCGGCCTCAATTCCTCGGCCGAACGTCACGTCGGAGGGAGCGGGACTACCCCTGCTTCGGCGGAGTGCGGCGAGTCGTGCTTCGGGCCGGCGCTCGCCGCGCGACCGAACGTGGCGCCGGCTTGACGGCCGGCTTGGCTGCCGGCTTGGGTGCGGCATTGCTTGTGGCTTTGGCCGCGGCGGCGCTGGTGTTGGTCGACGGGCGGCGCGCGGCCGGCCGTGGGGCGGCCTTCTCACTGGGCTTCTCCGCGGCCTTCTCCGCGGACAGCGCGCGCGAGTAGAACTCGAGCGCTATTCGCGTCTTCGTAGTCTGGGTGGCGTTGATCGGCACGCCCTTGTCGAGCAGGTAGGCACGCGCCTCCGCGGCGACCGTGAGGGCCTCCTTGGGCAGGCACTTCGTCGACAGCTCCAGGATTCGCGAGCCGTCTGGATAGAGCCACACCTCGGCGACCATGGAGCGCAAGCTCTCGCCATCGAGGCCCATGCGCGCATTGAATCGGTCTTTGAGCACATAAGTTGGCCCGAGTGACTCAAGGCTGTCGAGCTCCAGGCCCAACGGCGCATGGAGCGTGAAGAAAGCTCGCTGGGGCTTCGAGAACAGCTTCGACAGTCTCTTCTTGCCGCTGATCACGTCGCTGATCGCGTCGCCTGTCGATCTTCCCTTGAACGACGCCGAACACACGAATCCACCTGGAAGAGCGTCGACCTCGATGTTGAACGATGGATCGTTCTTCAGGTCGGCTGGGATCTTGTCCGGCTCTACCGGTCGCAGCTTGACGACGGTGTCGCCTCGACCACCTGCGATTCGTCGAGCGCGCACGACGACCCCGGCGCGATGAAGCTGCAGATCCGGTGTGTCGAAGAAGTAGATCTGGCGCGGCTGGGCCTCGACTGGATCCATCGGCAAGCCTTGGATCGTCGCGCGATGCGCCGCCGTCGGCACGGTCAGCTTCAGCTCAACGCTATGCGCACCTTTCATGAGGCGCATCATCTCGCTGAGCTGCGCGTCGGTAAGGCGCACGCTGCCTCCAGCGTTCGTGTCGGCTGCCGCGTTCATCAGGGTGACCTCCTATGAGAAGCGTTCGAGCAGGACGCCGTGGCGCAGCCCTCGATCGCTCACAGTGAACGAGCGGGCGCCCAAGTCGTCAAGGATTGTTTTGACGATGCACGCGCCGGCTAGGATGACCTCAGCGCGCTTGGGTTGAAGACCCGGCAGTAAACGCCGTTCGCTTGCGGACATCGTGCGGTAGAGCTCGATTTGACGCTCGATCTCCGACGCGTCGAGCACGCTGCCCTGGATCGCATCCGGGTCGTAATGCGCCATCTGCTTGCTTACCGCGGTCATGTTGGTGACCGCGCCGCCCATGCCCACGACGGCGTTCGGCGTGGGGTGGCCGTCGAGATCGCTCAGTCCCGACTTTATCGCTGCCAGCGCTTCGCCGAGCACCTCGGGAGAGACCGCCTGGTTCAGGCCATAGCGCTCCGTATAGCCGACGGCGCCGACATTGACGCTGAAGCGGTCGACGACCGTGTCGCTACGGCCATAGGTGAACTGCGAGCTGCCGCCGCCGGTGTCAAAGACGACGACTTCCGCTGCACCGTCCGGCGCGGCGGACTTGGCAGCCATGTACGCAAGCCGGCTCTCCTCCTCGCCCGAAATGACCCCGACCTCGACACGAGCCACGGCCTTGATTTGATCGACCGCATCTCGTCCGTTGGGAGCGATCCGGAATTGGGCCGTGCCCACCGCAGCTATCGCGAGCGCGCCTTCACGCCTGGCCTCGTCGACCATGTCCCTGACCGCGTTCGCCGTCCGCTCGAGTGGCTCGGGCTGAATCGAGCCGTGCTCGTCGGCGCCTTCGCCCAGACGCGTCATCACGGCGCGGTCCACCACTCGCCGCCAGCTGCCGTCGGGCTGCCGCTCGGCGACGTGGAACTTGACCGAGTTTGTGCCCACATCGATCACCGCATAGCGCGGAAGACGTCCCTCGATCACGGCAGTCAGCCCTTTTCCGTAACTCGTGTTGACGTAGTCCCAGAGGCCGACCGACTTGACGGCCGCGACGACGGCCGCGGCATCTTCCGACTCCACGGCGATCGTTCTTGTAGGCCTGCCGTCGGCGACAACGTCGGTCACCTCCGCCGTGCAGCCGCCGACCTTGTAGCGCATCCGTCGCTTGTGGACGTTGACCGGCCGCAGCCCGGCCGCCGGCGCGAGCTCGGCGCTGAACTGGTCGAGCGAGTAGGAGTCGTGTGCCAGAGGCGGAGTGCTGAGGCCGAGCGCCCGAAAGATCTTCTCGACCTCGGAGCGCGGCACGGGGAACTGCGCCTTCATGACCGGCCGCCACTGCTCCAGGCCGTCCGCGTTCGTCTCGACGAGGATCTTCACGTCCATCAGATCGAAGCGAACCTTGACATTGGCGTTGCTGTCCGAGACCAGGTAGAGCTCATCACTTTCCTGGACGCCGCTGGGCTCCATCGCTGCGAAGCGCTCCTCGGCACCGCCGAAGCTGCTTCCGAACGTGCGCCATTCCCAGCGCGGAATGATCTCTGCCATCAGGTCACCTCTTGGTCGCGCCGGTTGCGCATGCCTACCCTGAGCGACCCCGTGCATCCACCGGCCAGCGGCCGAGGACTGCGCCAGAGCGTGTCGCGACAAACGAGTCGAACAGGTCAATCACCGGGCACGCGTGATTGGGGACCACGGCGACGACCTCGCCGACCGACGGCTTGTGCGCGCCGGCAGGGAAACGAACCTGGCCGTGATAGTCGGACACTCGTTCGACGACGCCGTCCGGATAGGCCGGCATGACGCCAAATCCGGTCAGGTATGGCGGCAGGTCCTTGGTCAGCGACTTGGCGCCCGCATCGATCACGACCTGGTCGGGCACGGCATCGCTCACGACTGTGGCCGCCACGGCCATCGCCGCGCCGTCAGGCGGGCTGACGCCCAGGCCGACCTGTATCCGATCGCCGATGAGGTACGTGCCGGCACGCATTTCCGTCACCGGAGGCCGCGCCGAGCGCAGTGCTGTTGGAGACGAGCCAGCGCTCAGAACGACCGCCTCGATCCCAGCCGCGCGCAGCGACTCAGCGGCCGTGGCAAGCGCCTCGACCTCGTCGGCGGAGGCGGTTTCTGCGGCGTCCAGATCCGCATAGGCGTGGCCGCCGTGAGTGAACGCACCGATTACCTCGAGACCTGCGTCGCGCGCCGCGCGGCCAAGGGCGCCGGCATCCCGCGAGTTGATTCCGGTCCGTCCGTATTGAGGGTTGACCTCGATCACGACGCGGAGTGGCGTACGCGACTTTGACATGGCGCGCGCAAGCTGCCGGGCGCCGGCCACGGAGTCGACGCCGACGGAGAAAGTCAGGCCCGGCCGCTCGGCCAGTGCGCGCAGGCGCTCGGCCTTGGGTCCCGCCGCCCAGATCGGGTAGGCAAGGAAGATGTCATTGAGGCTACCGTTGGCCATGACCTCGGCCTCGCCCAGCGTGCCCACGGTTATGCCCGCTGCGCCGTGGTCGAGCTGAAGGCGTGCGAGGGCTACGCTCTTGTGGGTCTTCACGTGCGGCCGCAGGGCGATCCCCTGGGCCGCCATGGCCTGTGCCATGCGGCTGGCGTTGCGCTCCACGACATCGAGGTCGATGACCAACGTGGGCGTATCCAGGCCGTCGGGTAGCCTGATCGCGACTGGTTGAGTTAGTACCACGATGGCGACGGTATCACCGACCGTGACGCCGGGAGTCCGGGTCGAAAACGGTTGCCAAACTGCCGGTCGGCTGCGACCATGCGCGCTTGCGCTTCTGGGCGGCATGGGTCGCGGCGCAAGCAGGAGGGATGGGATGCGGAAACGCTTCGCACTGGTGTGGATGCTTGTCGTGCTCGGCCTTGCGCTGATGCTGCCGGCCACAACTGCGGCGGCGAGTTACGGCAAGATCGCCAACACCAACACGTGGTGCACAGGCAACAACACGGTTCACGCAACGTTCAGGTTGACCAAGTACAGCGGCTTTCACGCTACGCGACTGTCGATCACGGTCAAGGGCCAGGGCTATTACGGCGGCCGCTGGCACACTGAGCTGAACATCGGCACGTGGTACGTCAACATCAACACGAACAAGGGCAAGTACTTCCAGGACAGCTTCTATTTCAAGCCCGGCCACAACGGTTCGCATCGCATCCTTGCCATCGGCAAGATCTGGAACGGCAGCTACCTCGTTGCCAAGGGAAAGTCACACAGCCAGTACTGCAGCTGATCTCCGGGCTTTAGTCCGGAACAGAGAAGACCCGGTCGGGCATTCGCCCGACCGGGTCTTTTGTTGTCCGTTGTTGTCTCTGCGCGATGGCCCTCAGATCGCTCCGCGCGGCACAACCAGGTTTGCTGGCAGCGACAGCTCGAAGGTCTCCTCAGTCGACCACGGGCTCCACGCTCCGGTGGTGCCGTACCTGACGCGGACTCGCCACGAGTAGGTCCCGGACGAGCGGAGCGCGCTCGTTGGCACGGCCCACTGGTTGAGCTTGCCGGCCTTGCCCTTGACCGTGCCTGAGGCCGCGTCGACGGTGGCGAAGCCATCGCGCGATACCTCTACCTGGAATCTTCGACTGAGCCGCGCCCAGAAGCGGGTTCTGCCAGGTGAGAGTCGTCGAGGTCGAATCGGATGCTGGAGCGGTCGCCTGGCCCACCGGGCGGAGGCCCGACCATGTGACCACGAGGCGTGGCCCGTACTCGGCGCTGACGCCGGCGTCGGAGCCGGCGAGTCGCTTCCACGTGCCTGCCGATGACGTGTCGCCCGACAGCACCAGGCCGTAGTCGGACTGGCCGTGGCTCAGGATGTCGGTCACGTACGAGCTCACGTCGAGTGACGACCAGGATCCCGCCTCGCTGGTTGCGGGCAGCGCGTGCGTGGCGTCTGAGGTCGGCTGCGCGGCCCAGGTGAGCGCATCAGCGCTCCAGTCGCCCGTGACGCGGCGGACGACCGTCACGCCGTCATTGGCTCGCTGGAAGTAGGGCAGCAGCTCGAGCTGCGCAGAGGCGACATCGACCGTCCCGAGCTCCTTGGCGAGATCGGGGAATTGGACATAGACGGCGTTGTCGTTGTGCGAGCCGGGCTGATGGCCGAGCCACAGCTCGTTGAAGCCCGGTGACTCGGGTCGCTGCAGGCCATGCAGGCTGGCGTTCGGGTGAGAGCTCGAAGCGAAGGTGATCTCGGCGCCTGGGCTGGCAGTCGGAAACTCGGTCAGCGACAGATCGACGTACGCAGGCATGACGGCCTCGTCAAGAAATGCGCTGCTGACGGCCACGGTTATCACCGGCGCCGGGCCGGAGTTGTCGACGCTGAGCGTTGTCGCGGCGGTGAAAACGCCACCCCCGGCGCCGTCAACGTCCGACGAGTCGAGCAGTAGCGGGCTCGGGATCCGGGCGACGCTCATGCCGCTTGCGTCAGTCAGGATGATGCTGCCGTCGTCGGCCCCCACGGGCACCAGGCCCGGGGCATCGAGGACGAACGAGAACCTGGCCCGATCAGGCGCCTTGCCCAGGACGAGGAATGTCTTGAAGCCGTCTGTCTGGGCGATGACACGCAGGCCGACGTTGTGCGACTGGAAGTTGAAGAAGTCCACAGCTCGGCCGTCGTCCACGATCTGCGGCGTCGCCTTCGAGCCCTGGCCCGAGGGCAGGCCGAGGCTGATCGAGTAGGCGCCGGCGGTGGCGGTGACAAAGCCCGCCGCATCGCTCGCGGAGCGAGTCGTGATCGCGACCGGCGATGACGTCACCGACGGAGAGCCCGACTTCTTCCCGGCGACGAAGGTCAGGTCGACGGGGCGCAGGTCCGCGGGCGATTTCGTCCCGGCCGGCTGGTAGAAGATCGGTTGGGCGTGGAACTCGGTGGTAAAGGTTCCGTCGCGGTTGGCGAAGGTGCGCGATGTGGGGGTCCTGAGCGCTATGACCTCCTTGCCTCCGCGGGCAGTGGGCGCGGCCAGCGCCGGGTCGAGGGTCGGCATCCAGTCCACGGCGGGAACGAGCGACGCGGGCTGCTCGGGAACGTCGGGCAGATCTACCGGCACGAAGGGCGTGACATCGCCTTTGCCCGACCAGTCAGGGCGGAGGAAGCCGGTTACCGGCAGCGACAGGCCGCGCAGCGAGTGCACGGTGACGCCGGTGGTCAGGGCGCTGATCGCACGTCCGTCACCCAGGTAGATGCCGATGTGCGAGCCGTTGTTATAGATCACGAGGTCACCGCGCTGGGCCTGCGATTCGTCGGTCGTCATCAGTCCGCGGCTCGCGAAGTAGCGCATGTACCCCGCGGCGCGCAGCCGCGCTCCGCCGATGCGGTCCACCAGCCCGGCGTCGCTGAACGCACGGAAAACGAGTCCGGAACAGTCGAACAGGGACGGGCCTTCACTGCCGACGCGGTACGGGACACCCTCGTATTGCTTGGCGGCCGCTACGACGTTTTCGATCCGCTGCTGCTCGGGCGACAGCTTGGGATCCGATTTCGCCCCAGGGTTGCCCGTGGCGGGCTGCGTGGGAGCGGCTGAAGGCTGTTGCTGCGGATCCGCGCCCAAGGCGGCCAGGGCCCCCGGGCCAAGCACGAGCGCGGCGACGCTGAAGATGGCGAAAAGCGTGATACACGGCCGCCGCCGAAGTTTCCCTCGACCAGCGGTCGTCTTGACCGCGAACATCAATCCTCCGGCTCCGATCTGGCTGGGACCAATCGGCGTCTGCCGAGGTTCTCACGGTTGCGCAGCCGAGTCAACGTGATTCGACGTAATTCGTGTGACGAGTGGCAGACCGATCGGGACAAACGGCACAATCCCGAGGAGGGCGCGGTCGGCACGATCTTGACAAAGGAGATCGTGGTGACAATCCAGCGTTCCCAATCGGAATCACTCGACGAAATGCTGGCTGCGGCATGGCTCACGCACGGCGTTCGGCCGCACACGCGGGCGGTCCTTGCGACCCTCGCCGAATCGCGCACGATCCCGGCCGGCGAGGTGCTCATGCGCGAGGGTGAGCCGTCCGACTTTTTGGCCGTCGTCCTCGAGGGAAGGCTGGGGCTTCGCGTGCGGGTTCCCGAACGCGGACCCGTGACCATCCTGACCGTGGAGCCCGGCGACGTGGTCGGATGGTCGGCAGTTGTGCCGCCCTACCGCGCGACCTCGACCGGAATTGCGCTGGTCGACACGGATCTGGCCCGCTTCGATGGCCCTCGCCTCAGGGCGGCGCTTGATGACGACGAAAGCCTGGCCGCCGAGTTCTATCCGGTTCTGCTGCGCGCCGTCGCGCGCCGGCTCGAAGGCACGCGCCTGCAGCTTCTCGATCTGTTCTCTCAGCGGTACGTCGAACCGTGGTGAGCGAGGCCGGCGCTTACTTCCTGCCCCGTGACAGCTTTGACCTGTTGATCCAGGCGCTGCGCACCGACGAGCGCGAGGTGATCGGGCCACAGCTGCGCGACGGCGCGCTGATGCTCGGCGAGATTCGCTCTGGCGCGGACCTGCCCGCCGGTGTCGGGGTGCGCAACGAGCCCGGTCGGGCAACCATCGTCGAGCGCGACGACCAGCGCCTGTTCGACGCTCCGCCGGGGCCGTCGTCGTGGAAGCGCTGGACATTTCCGCCGCATGTCACGCAGGCCGTTTGGCCCGATCCTGACGGCTCCACGGCCGGCAGGCACCCCGAGAGCCCGCCGCGGCAGCTCCAGCCCATGGCCTTCCTTGGCGTGAGGGCGTGCGAGATTGCCGCGCTGCGCATTCAGGACCGGGTGCTGCTCGAAGGTCCGGTGATCGATCGCGACTATGCCACGCGCCGGCGTGACAACCTGATCGTGGCGGTCGAGTGCGCGGTCGCGGGCGCCACGTGCTTCTGCACCTCGATGGGCACGGGACCCGAGGTGAATGACGGATACGATCTCGCGCTCTCGGAGCTGGATGACGGCTTCGTCGTTCGGGTCGGCTCCGCCGCCGGCCTGTCAGCGGTTGCGGATCTTCCCCTTGCGCCTGCCACGGACGTCCAGCTGGAGGCGGCCAGTGAGTCGGTCGCGCGCGTACGCGACGGAATGCCGGCGACGGTCGCGACCGACGGGCTGCCCGACCGATTGATCGCAGCCGCCGAAAGCCCGCGCTGGGAACAGATCGCCGAGCGCTGCCTGGCCTGCACCAACTGCACGCTGGTCTGCCCGACCTGCTTCTGCACGAGCGTGTCGCAACGCAGCGACCTCGACGGTCAGACGGCTTCCACGGAACGCAGCTGGGACTCGTGCTTCACGCTCGACTTCGCACGCGTCGCCGGTGGCAACTTCCGGACCAGGCCGGCAGACCGCTATCGGCAGTGGCTGACGCACAAGTTCGCGACCTGGACGACGCAATTCGGCTCGTCCGGCTGTGTTGGCTGCGGCCGCTGCATCACCTGGTGCCCGGTCGCAATCGATGTTCGCGACGAGCTGATGGCAATTGCCCCGCCGGACCAGACCTCTGGCGCCGTGATCGCGCCCTCGGACTCCCACGCAGCAGCCGCCGCGCCCGCCATCGCGCTCGCGCCTGCTGCTGCGTTCGCGCCCACGCCGGCGCCCGCGCCGAGCGTCGCTGTCCAGACCAGGCATCGCGAAGAGCCCCGGCCCATGCCGTGGATCGCCACCACGGTCGTCGACAAGCATCGTGAGACGCTCGATGTCGTGACTCTTCGTTTGCGCACGGACTATGCACCGCTGCTCGCCGGCCGACCGGGCCAGTTCGTCATGGCGTCGCTGCCCGCGGTCGCCGCGCCGCCAATCTCGATCTCCCGCTTTCACGACGATGGCTTCGACCTCTCGATCCGTGCCGCGGGCGCGGCGACGGCACGCATCTGCGAGCTCGAGCGCGGCGAGACCCTGAGCGTGCGCGGTCCCATGGGCCGTGGCTGGCCGGTCGAGGAAGCGCTGGGTCGCGACGTGCTGGTGATCACCGGCGGCATCGGACTGGCGCCTCTGCGGCCGCTGCTCGACTGGCTGATCGCTAACCGCGAGCACGTCGCGCGCATCCAGCTTTCGTATGGCGCCAGGACGCCACACGATCGCCTGTACGTGCCCGAGCTCGACGCGCTCACCAGTGGCGGCGTCATAGAGGTGGCCCAGACGGTCGATCGCGCCGGGCCCGAGTGGCTCGGGCGTGTAGGCGTCGTGACGCAAGTCATCGACCGGATCATGTGCTCGTGTGACCGCACGGTGGCGTTCATCTGCGGTCCCGAACGGATGATGCAGGCGACGGTCGACGTCCTTCACGAGCGGGGCGTGCCCGACGAACGCATCTGGGTCACGCTCGAGCGACACATGGATTGCGGCGTCGGCCTGTGCGGCCACTGCCAGATGGACGGCAAGTTCGTGTGCAAGGACGGACCGGTCTTCTCGCTCGCCGAGCTCGGCCCGGCATTCGGAATCGAGGGCCTGTGATGCCTGTTACCGGGATCGCGCCAACGCCGCGGCAGCTGCCCAGCTCGCGTTGGGCGGCACCACACCGGCCGCGCGTCGGCATTGTCAAGTTCGCTTCGTGCGACGGTTGCCAGCTGACGCTGCTCGATCTCGAGGACGAGCTGCTCGCAATCACCGAGCGCTTCGAGATCGTCGAATTCGCGGAGGCAACGTCGAACCGATCGCACGGCCCGTTCGACGTGCTGCTCGTCGAGGGGTCCATTTCGACACCCGACCAGGCCGATGAGATCGTCCAGCTGCGCCGCCAGGCGACGACGCTGGTCACGATCGGCGCCTGTGCCACGAGCGGAGGCATTCAGGCGCTGCGCAACCTCGGCGACGACGACGCGTTCCGCAACGCCGTCTATCCACGACCGGATTGGATCGAGGCGCTGCCCACGTCGCGACCCGTGTCCGATTACGTGGCTGTCGATGGGGAGCTGTTCGGCTGCCCGATCTCTGGACACCAGCTGCTCGAGCTGCTCACGGCGCTTGCCATCGGCCGGCGGCCGCAGCTGCCCGACGAGGCGGTCTGCGCCGAATGCAAGCGCCTCGGCAACCCGTGCATCCTCGTGGCGCAGGGCGTGGCCTGTCTTGGTCCCGTGACGCGCACCGGTTGTGGTGCGCTGTGCCCATCGTTCGCGCGCGGCTGCTACGGATGCTTCGGCCCGCGCGAGGCAGCTAATCCGGAGGCCCTGGGCAAGCTCTTCGCGGACGATGGCCGCAGCCCGACCGAAGTAAGCCGCTTGTTCGCCGGTTTCACCGTCAACGCGCCCGCGTTCAGGCAGATGGTGGAGAAGAAGGAATGACACACGGGGTGGCGCATCCGGCCAAGGCCGGCGAACGCGAATTTTCGGTGAGCATGCTCACTCGCGTCGAAGGTGAGGGCTCACTGACACTGCGCGTCGCCGACGGCGAGGTCATCGAGGCGCGCCTCGGGATCTTCGAGGCCCCGCGCTACTTCGAGCGCATCGTCGTCGGCCGCACGCCGGACGAGGTGATCGATATCGTCGCGCGCATCTGCGGCATCTGTCCCGTCGCTTACCAGATGAGCGCGGTACACGCATTTGAGGCGCTCTTCGAGGTCGACATCGATCCGGCCATCCGCCAGCTGCGTCGCCTCTTCTATTGCGGCGAGTGGATCGAGAGCCACTCACTGCACGTGTACATGCTTCACGCTCCCGACTTCCTGGGCTATCCCAGCGCCATCGAGCTGGCCCGCGACCATCGCGCCGTCGTTGAGCGCGCGTTGACCATGAAGCGCACCGGCAACCGGCTGGTGGCGATGCTCGGAGCGCGTGCGATCCATCCGCTCACCGTCCGTGTAGGCGGCTTCTCGCGTGTTCCGTCGCGTGACGAGCTGACAGCGATCCGCCCGGCGCTCGACGAGGCGCTTGAGACGGCACAGGCGACAGTCGACTTCGTTGCCTCGCTCAGCGCGCCGGTGTTCGAGCGCGAGCCGCGTCTCGTCTCGCTCCGCCATCCCGGCGAGTACCCCATGAACGAAGGCCGGATCGTCTCGAACGACGGTCTCGACATCGCGATCAATGCGTGGCGTGAAGCCTTTGCCGAAGACCAGGTCGCGTGGTCGAACGCGCTCCAGGCTCGCACCCGGGCCGGCGAGGTCTACCTGCTCGGACCATCAGCGCGGGTCACGCTCAATGCTGATCGCCTGCATCCGCTTGCTACCGAGGCTCTCGCCTCGCTCGGGCTGCAAGAGCAGATCCGTATCAACCCGTTCTGGAGCATCGCCGCGCGCGCCGTGGAGCTTGTCCACGCAGTTGCCGAGGCGATCGACATCGTCGATGGCTACACCCGTCCCGACCGTGCGGCCTCGCCCTGGACGTCCCGCGCCGGCTCAACCGGATGGGCGACCGAAGCACCGCGCGGACTGCTATTCCATCACTACGACGTCGACGAGGATGGCCTCATCGCCGCCGCCCAGATCGTTCCGCCCACATCCCAGAACCAAGCCTCGATCGAGGCAGATCTGAGCGCTTTCGCGCCTTCCGTCCTGGGGCTATCGCAGGCCGAGGCCACCATCCGCCTCGAGCAGCTGATCAGGAGCTACGACCCATGCATCTCGTGCGCGACCCACTTCCTGGACCTGCGCGTGGAGGAGGGCCGGTCGTGAGCTCAGCCCCTCCACGGCAGATCCGCGTCCTCGTGTGCGGCAATGTTGATCGCCGCGACGACGGGGCTGCCATCTGGGCCCTCAGCCACCTGCTGCCCGGTCGCGCCCCGGACGATCTGCCCGGAGTGACCGTCGTACGTTGCGGCCAGCTCGATGTCGACGATCTCGTCGCCGGTGCCGGAGCTCCGATGCTGATCCTTGACACGGCCGTGGGCGTTGCCCCGGGCCGGGTGGTCACGCTCGACTTCGACCAGCTGCTCGTCCATCCGCGCCAGATTGCGCCGCACAGCAGTCATGCGCTGCCGATAGATCAGGTCATCGGTGTGGCACGCCAGGTTGCCGACGCTTCCGTCGACGGGCTGTTCGTCGGGATCGGCGCAAGCGACCTCGGCTTCGGGGAGAAGCTCTCGCGGCCAGTCCGCGAGTCAATGGGCGATTTCGTCGTCGCCATCGAGAAGGCGTTGATGCGCCTCGCGTCATCGTCGTCGCTGACGATCGCGGGCGAGTGAAGCGATGTGCATTGATTTCGCTGCGCTTGTTGTCAGCCGCGATGGCGATGCGGTGATTGTCGAATCGGAGGGCAGGCGGCGGCATGCATCGACCCTGCTCGTGCCGGACGTAGCTGTCGGCGATTGGGTCTACGTCGCGGCCGGCACGGTCATCGAACGCCTCGACCCGGCCCAGGCTGCCGAAACAAACGAGCTGCTGCGAAGCGCTCAAGGAGCGATGTGATGACGCGAATGAGAACCGGAATTGTGCTCGCCGCTGGGACGGCGCTGATCAGCGGCGTGTCAATCTTCCTCAACAGCTATGCGGTCAAGCAAGTGCCCGACGCGGCGGTCTTCACGACGCTCAAGAACAGCGTTGCCGCGCTGGTCCTGTTCGCGATCGCCCTTCCGCTGGTCCGCCAGCGCGGCCGCACCTTCCGCCTCTCTGCGAGAGACGCGCGCTGGCTGACGCTGATCGCCATCGTCGGCGGCAGTGTGCCCTTTCTGCTCTTCTTCACCGGCCTGTCGCTGGCCAGCGCGCCGAGCGCGGCGTTCATCCACAAGACACTCTTCATCTGGGTGGCGCTGCTGGCAGTGCCGTTCCTCGGCGAACGCCTGGGCTGGCTCCAGATTGGTGCGCTGGGCGTCCTGCTCGCCAGCCAGCTGCTGATCGTTCCCCCGAACGGCGTCAGCTGGGGCCTGGGCGAGACGATGATCGCTGCCGCCACGCTGCTGTGGTCGGTCGAGGTCATTCTCGCCAAGCGCCTGGTCGGTCGCGTCGATCCGCTGGTCGTTGGTGTTGGCCGGCTCGGGATCGGGCTTGTCGTGCTCTTCGGCTATCTCGCCTTGAGCGGCAGCCTCGGCGCAATCGGTGCCATGACGGCAACGCAGTGGTCGTGGGTCCTGCTGGCCGGGGTGCTCCTCGCGGGCTACGTCGGAACGTGGTTCTCCGCTCTGCGCCTGGCTCCGGCCACGGTCGTGACGAGCGTGCTCGTTCTCGCCGCGCCAATCACCGGGCTGCTCGATGTGGCCGTCAACGGCCGCGTGCCCGGCACCTTGCCGCTGGCGGGCTATGGCCTGGTCACCATCGGCGCCGTGCTGCTCGTCGTCGCCTCATATCGACCGACACGCAACAGCGCCTCGCGTCTCGTAGCCGGCTAGGCACGGCAATGGTCGCCGGCCCGGTCCTGTTCGCGCGCTACGCCTTTGGGCCAAATCGCCTCGGCTACTGTGGGCCCGACGATGCCGCGCAGCTCTTCGGCGAGGCAACTGGCGGCGGCAATCTGAGCGCGCTGCGGCAGCAGGCCGAGCAGTTCGAGGGCGCCTATCCCTACCTTCGCCTCATAGCTCACGCCAACGGGCTTGCTGATCCGCTCGACGCGCGCGTGGTCGAGGCCTACTGGCTGGGCAACAGTCTGCTGGACAAGGTCACGCCAGCGCAGCTGGGCGATTCGCTGGACGCTCGTTTCCGGCGTCGGCTGCGCCACGACGGCTGGCGCTGGCTGGCGGCAAAGCCGAATGACGGCGCGCTGCCGATGCATGCCTTTCATGTCCTCGACGTGTTCCCGCGCCTGGGCCTGATGCGCACCGGAGCCACGGACAACGCGCTCAAGGTCATGGACTCATGTCGCATACGGTGGGGCCGCGTCCTCGAAAGGGACGGCGACTACCTGGCCGTTTCGGCTGTCCCTTTGGCGATGGTCGACGGCAAGCTGCAACTCACCGAGGCGCGCGTAGAGCGCATTCGCGGCTGGCAGGACGGCTCAGGCTTCATCGACGAGGTCGCCCCAGGCGACGTCGTGTCAATTCACTGGGACTGGGCGTGCGACACGCTCGATGCGCGCCGTCTCGCCGCGCTGCAAACATGGACGAAGCGCGAGATCGAGATCGCCAACTTGACCATCTGAGCCGCCCGATGCGCTCCTAAGATCAGCGTTGATGGCCGACGACCTGGCAGAGCCGAGCGCAGACACCGCGAGCCGCGACGAGCCGCTCGTCGGCAACGAGACCCTCGCGCTCGAACGGATCGTGTTCTTCAGTGATGCCGTGATGGCCATCGCCATCACCCTGCTCGCGATCGACCTGCGCGTGCCCGATGTCTCCGGGACGAGCGACCAGGCGTTCCTTCAAATGCTCGCCGAGCTGGCGCCGCGCTACTTCTCCTTTGTCATCAGCTTCGGGGTCATCTCGATCTACTGGATCGCCCACCACCGCATGTTTCGATTCATCGTCCGTTGGGACGGTGGTCTGCTCGGGCTCAACCTTCTCTTCCTCTTCTTCGTGGTCCAGCTGCCCCTGCTTGCTTCGATCCAGGGCTCGTACGGCAACCTGTCGGCGGCAACGGCCGTGTACGCCATAGGCTTGGCGTTGATGGGCTTCTCGTCGGCAGCCCTGTGGCTGTACTCGATCCGTCACCGTCTGGTGTCTTCTGCGGTCACGCCCGATTTCGGACGTTACGTCTCCACGCGCGCCGTGGCCGTGGCGATCGTCTTCCTGGTCTCCATTCCGCTCGCGTTCGTCTCGCCCGCCCTGGCCGAGCTTTCATGGCTCACTGTCTCGTTTGCGGTGCTCTTCCTTCGTCATGCCCTCGGATTGCGTCCGCTGCACTGAGATGGCAACGCTCGAAGGGTTGATCAGTGTCTCGTGGGGTCCCGGCCGGATCGATCTCTTCTGGGTCGGACCGGACCGGACCTTGATGCATCGTTGCTGGAACGGACGCGCCTGGTCGGCCGATGAGTCGCTCGGCGGAACACTCGTCTCTACGCCGGCAGTCACGGCCTGGTCCGAAAACCGGATGGAGGTCTTCGCCATCTTCCCCGACGGGCAGCTGTGGGACCGCTATTGGGATGGCGCGGGGTGGCACGACTGGGAGTCGCTCGGTGGCGAGCTGACCGGTCAGCCGGCGGCATCGTCGTGGTCGGCGGACAGGCTCGACGTGTTTGCGCCGGGGCGCGACGCCCGGCTGTGGCATCGCTGGTGGGACGGGACCGAATGGGTGCCGTGGCAGCAGGAGCTGGATCCGAACGTGTGATCGCTGGACAGGCGGCGCGCTAGCCGAAGAGCGTCAGCGCGTCTTCCTGTTCCGGCGCCGACGTCGACGTGGACTCGGTCACGGTCAGCAGCGCCTCGCCTTCGTTGTTCGCGTTGTTGACCAGCGGCGAAGCCGGGCGCAGCTCAAGGAGCCCATCGGGTGCCGGTGCGAGCAGCGACGCGAGCAGGCCTTCGTCGCCTAGATCCGGGTCGAGCCACAGCCGCCAGGCCTCTTCGTCGAGGATGACCGGCATCCTGTTGTGAAGCTCGGCGACGGTCGCGTTCGCCGACGAGGTGACGACCGTGGCAGACAACAGCCACTGGCCGTCGAGCGGGGTTCTTCCACGGTGCCCAGAGGCCGGCGAACGCGAGCGGCGCGTCAGCCGGCGTGTGGATCAGGAAGGGCGACTTGCGCCGGCCGTCGCGGCGCCACTCGTAGAAGCCGTCGGCCGGGATGATGCAGCGCCTGCGCAGGAACGAGCTGCGGAAGACGGGGCTCGTCGCGACGGTCTCGCTGCGCGCGTTGATGTAGCGTGCTCCGGCCGACGTCACCGACTTCGACCACGACGGCACAAGGCCCCAGCGATGCATCTCGAAGGTGCGACCGTCGTCGCGCTGGACGATGACGGGAATCGGCTGCGTCGGCGCGACGTTATAGCGCGGGCCGAGCTCATAGAGCGTCTCAGCATCCTGTTCGCGCAGCTCGGCGTCGAATATCTCGGCCAGCTCGGACGGGTTCGTCCGCATCGTCATCCGCCCGCACATCACGGTCATGCTCGCACGTCGCCGGCCTTCCGACTGAGGCGCGCTCTTCAGGCACGCCTCGGGCAGGCTTCAGGCGTGCGCTACAGGCACTATCTTTAACAACCGGCCAAAGTCGGTTTCCAGGAAGTTGGGCCCGCGCCGCTTTCCCGCCCAGTCCGGGTGCGCTTCCGCCGAGCCCGGGCAGCTGAGCGTGGCGGGCGGCGTATCTGGTGCCCACGTTCAGGCAATGGCTCGGGATCTACCCCTTGCGAGGGAGTTGCAGCCCCGTGAGTGAACGGATACAGATAGTGCCTATGGCCGGCCCGGCCACGGACCGGCTGCGAACACCCGAGCCTGGCACGAACCGCGCGCCCTGGCACGAACGCCGCCCTGGCACGAACCGCGCGCCGTGGCACCACGCGCGGGGGCGCGCATCGAGCGACGAACGATGAGCCGCGGCGCAAGCGTATGAACGGCGGTTTCCTGCGCTTCTGGCCGCTCGACCCAGCAGTGACGTACCTCAACCACGGCGCCTTCGGCTCGTGCCCGTGGCCGGTGCTCGAGCAGCAGTCCGAGTGGCGCGCGCGCATGGAGCGCCACCCGGTCCAATTCCTTGACGTGGAGCTCGAAGGGCATCTGGACCGCGCGCGCGCCTCCCTCGGCGCCCTGATCCATGCCGACCCCGACAACATCGCCTTCGTCCCCAACGCGACAACCGGGGTCAACACCGTGCTTCACGCTCTCGCGTTCGCCCCGGGCGACGAGATCCTGACCACCGACCACGAGTACAACGCGTGCCGGAACGCGATCAGCGTCGTGGCGGAGCGTGCCGGAGCCCGCGTGGTCGTGGCCCAGGTCGCGCTCCCGGTCCGCGATCCGGACGACGTCGTAGAGGCGATCCTGGCCGGGGCGAGCGATCGGACGCGACTGGCCGTGATCAGCCACATCACGAGTCCGACGGGCATCGTCTTCCCGATACGCGACATCGTGCGCAGGCTGCAGGAGCGCGGGATCGACACGCTCGTCGATGGCGCCCACGCGCCGGGCATGGTGGCACTCGACCTGGACGAGCTCGAGGCTGCCTATTACACGGGCAATGCGCACAAGTGGCTGTGCACGCCGAAGGGCAGCGCGTTCCTCCATGTTCGACGCGATCGCCAGTCACGAATGCGCCCCGCGGTGATCTCGCACGGCACCAATTCGCCGCGCGTCGATCGCTCGCGCTTCCGGCTCGAGTTCGACTGGGGCGGCACGGGGGATCCCACCCCGTACCTGTGCATCCCCGCTGCGATCGATTTCATGGCTGGACTGCTGTCAGGCGGGTGGTCGGAGCTCCTGGCTGCCAATCGGGCCCTTGCCCTGGAGGCTCGGCGAAAGCTCATGGCTGCCCTGGGCACCGATTCGGTGCTCGCGCCCGAGGCGATGATCGGTGCCCTCGCGGCGGTTGACCTGCCGGCAAACGCGACGCCAAGCCCCGAAGAACCGATCGCGGACGTAGACGAGGGTGTGACCTATCCGCTTGATCCGCTCAGGACGGCCCTGTTCGACGAGGATCGCATCGAGGTGCCCGTCTATCCGTGGCCGCACACGCCGGCGGACAGCCAGCCAAGGCGCCGACTGCTCCGCGTCAGCGCTCAGATCTACAACGAGCCGGCCGACTACGACCGGCTGGCGGCGGCACTCTCGGCCAGGATCTGACCGCGGTCGAACCAGATCCGCTCGCCCAGGAAGCGCTGGCTGGCCGGGTCCCACGGAAAGAGGATCTGAACCTGCAGGTCCACGGGCATGCCAGATGGCGCGGCGCCCGCCCACGGACCCAGGTTCGTGCCCGTCAGACGCGCGGCCTCGAACACGCCCTGCGGTCCGACGACAATGTCGGTCAGGGCAAAGCGGTTGTCCGGAAACGCCGCGAAGAGCTCGGTGTAGAAGGTGCGTACACCTTCTTGCCCGTGCCAGCGCTGGCCGGTCGGCACCATCTCGTAGGCACAGTCTTCGGCAAGCGTCGCGAGGAGGCCCGGGATGTCGCGTTTGTCCTCGGCAACCGAGTGCTCGATCCAGAGTCGCTTGATCGCGCGCAGCTCCGCGTTGTCGAAGCGCCTCCCAAGCCTTTGACGAACCGTTCCCTCGCCCACAGCGCCTTTATACCTAGACTCGCGTCGATGCGTGTCCTCGTCGTCGCCGTCCTCGCCTCGCTGCTGTGCATCGTCACGGGCTGCGATGCCTTTGACCAGCCGGCGCCCTCACTGGTCATACCCTCGTCGGGTCCGTGCGCAGGCATTCCCGAGATACCGCGAGACAACCCGCCCGACAATCTCGTGCTCACGCCCGATCCCGCGCTGGAGGCGATGTTCCCGAGGCTGATCGATGGGCAGCCGGTCAACGATCTCGCTTCGGCGCGCTGGATCGAAACGCTGTGCATGCTCGGCGGCGAGGCCTCGGTCAATGCCGCCGGTGCAGGCTTGCCGCCCGGGATGGATCTGACGAACATGAGCGTCGCGTCAGCGGGCGTGTCGGTCGATGGGCCGACCGTCACGATCAGCGCCTTTCGACTGCCCGGGCACAACGGCCGGGAGCTCATCCCCGCCATCGCGTCGTTGTCGTTGGCGATGACCGGCGAGGCACGCTTCGACGGCCAGTTGACCGAGACGATCGCCGGCGGCAAGGACGTACTGACCTGGACCAACGCGAGCGACGGATCGACGTCCTACCTGTATCCGACGGATGACACTCTGTTCGTCGTATCCGGAGTCACGACTTCACAGGCCAACAAGGTCTTCGCCGCCCTCCCCTGAGGACATGGATCCGCCGAGTCCGACGCGCTCGGGGTCGCGGACACCCGGCACGACAAGCAGCGAGACCATCGCCAGCGCACCGATCAGTGCACCGGCGACCATCGTGGGACCCACGCCCAGCACCGCCGACACGGGCCCCACGAGCGCGTACGAGACGGGCACGAGGCCGGTCGAGAGCATCCAGTCAAGACTCGAGACACGACCCAGAAAGCCGCGCGGCACGAGCTGCTGGAGCATCGTCGTCCAGATGACATCGCCCAGCTCGAACAGCGCGTTGGTGACGGCGGCGATGATCAGCGCCTGCCACAGCGCGGTCATGACCCCGTAGCCGGCCATGCCAGCGACGCCCAGGCTGAAGCCCAGGTACATCACCGTGACTCGCCTGCGCGGCAGCCCGAAGTGGCCGATCACGAGCGCCATGGCGATGGCGCCCACCGCGCCGAAGGCGAGGATCGTGCCCAACGCCTCCGGCCCCAGCTCGAGGCCGTTCTTGACCAGGTAGGGCAGCAACACCTGGACCGGGCCGATGAAGAACAGCAGGCTGACCATGGCCGAGATGAGCGTCGCCCAGATCCACGGCCGCTTGCGGACGTAGCCCAAGCCCTCGCGCATCTGGCTGACGGTGTCTTTGATGCCGGTCGCCGGCTGCTGGGCCGGATGCGGCCGGGCGCTGATGGCGAGCACGGCCAGCGCGGAAGCGAAGAAGCTGAATGCGTCGACCAGGAATGCCGGGCCGGGCCCGAACACGCCGACCACAACGCCCCCGATGGCCGGTCCGATGAGTGAGACCGTCATCCGGCGCAACACGCCCAGCAAGGCGTTCGCCTGGGGTAGGTCCTCAGCCGGCAGGACGTCCGGCACGATCGCCGTCGACGCCGGGTTGAAGAATGCGCTCGCCATGCCGCCGATCGCCCCGACGACGGCGATCTGCCAGAGCTGGATCTGGCCGCTGATCGAGAGCAGGCCAAGGGCGCCGATCGCGAGACCGCGCACGATGTCGGCGTTGATCATCAGCAGACGCCTGTCATAGCGATCCGACAGCGTGCCGCCGACGAGCACGAACAGAACAAGCGGGATTGATGTCGCGAGGAAGACCAGCGACAGCGCGGCAGGATCGTTGCTGATCGAGTACACCTGCCAGGCCAGCGCCACGAAGAAGAATCCGTCGCCGATCAACGAGATCGTGCGGCCGCTGACGAGCAGCGCGAAATCGCGGTGGCGAAGGGGCTGAAGGATGCGCGCGCCGGTCAATCGCTGGCCGATCTTCACGCTGCCGACTGTAAGCGAGCCGCCCGAGTTCGGCCGTTCCCTAAACTCGTGCCCATGGATGGAGCGCGCACGGAGCTGGCGACCGCGTGGCCCATGTACGGGCTCGAGATCCGGACCGATCGACTATCACTTCGCCTGCCTACCGAGACGGAGCTGGTCGATTTGCTCGGCGTCGCCACGCAGGGCGTTCACAGCCCCGACGAGATGCCCTTCGGGTTTGCGTGGACCGACCTGAAGAGTCCGCAAATGGAGCGCGGATTCATGCAGTACCACTGGCGGACTCGTGCGACGTGGTCCGCCGACGAGTGGGTGCTGGACTTCGGGGTGTGGGCGGATGGGCGGCTGGTCGGATCGCAGGGAATGCGCGGCGAGAAGTTCTCCCTCTTCAAGGCGGTCGGCACGGGCTCGTGGATCGGCAGGCAGTTCCAGGGCAAGGGGATCGGGAAGGAGATGCGCTCCGCAGTGCTCGCCTTCGCCTTCGAGCACCTGGGTGCCGAGCGGGCGACGAGCGAGGCGTTCATGGACAACGCGTCATCGATCGGCGTGTCCCGATCCCTGGGCTACGCGGACAACGGTCTTCAATGGATGGCTCCGCGCGGTGTCGCGCGCCAGCAGCAGCGCTTCCTGATGACGCGAGACATGTGGAACGCGCGCGAGAGGCCGCCGATCGAGGTCAGCGGCTTGGCCGCGTGCCGTGACATGTTCGGGCTATGACGGAGAGGCGACCTCTCTCTGGCCGAGTCTTGGGCGCCGCGGCGGCGGCCGTCTGTGGCGAAATACAGGCACTATCTGTATCCGCCGCCGCTGCGACGTCCCGTGGCGCGAGATGGCTCGCTGGTGGCGTCGTGCGTCGAAACTGTCTCTCGTGAAAGAGCCACCTATGGAGATTCCGTGGCACTCGACCTTCGACGGAACGTACCTGGGCACCGCCGATCGGCGTCGAGCAGAGATAGTGCCGATAAAGGCGGCCGCAGCGTGAACGAGGAGCCTGGAGCCTATCTGGAGGCTTCCCTAGCGGATGCGTGGGAGGAGCAGGCCGAGAGCTGGGTCGCGTGGGCGCGCAAGCCCGGCCACGACAGCTACTGGAACTTCCACCGCGACGTCTTTCGGTCGCTGCTGCCGGCGCCCGCGGGCCGCGCCCTGGACGTCGGCTGTGGCGAGGGCCGCCTGCCGCGCGACCTGAAGTCGTGGGGCTATGACGTGGCCGGTGTCGACGCGTCGGCGACCCTGATCAGGTACGCGCAGGAGGCCGATCCGGCCGGGGAATATCTCGTGGCCGACGCGGCCGAGCTGCCTTATCCAGACGCCACTTTTGCGCTGGTGACCGCGTTCATGTCGCTCCAGGACATCGACCGCTACGAGAGTGCCATCGCCGAGATGGGACGCGTGCTGGCAGCTGGTGGCTTCCTGTGTCTGGCGATCGTCCATCCGCTTGCCAGCGCAGGCGAGTTCCAGGGTCGCGAGCCTGACGCGCCTTTCATGATCAGCGGCTCTTATCTCGAGCCACGCCGGATCGGCGGCAAGCCCTATGAGCGCGGCGGCATGTCAATGAGATTCCACAGCCAGCATCGGCCGCTTCAGACCTACTTCGACGCTCTGGCAGGAGCCGGCCTCAGGACCGACCGACTGATAGAGGTACCCGATGCGACCGACGTGCCCGGAGGGCGCTGGCAGCGGGTTCCGAACTTCCTCGACCTGCGCGCACAGAAAATCTGACGCGCTCCACCGGGGTGTGACACAGAAGCTGTCACAAGCAGCTCTCAAGGTTCGGGACGTGAGCAACACGCGCTGGTCGACGGACTTCACGCTGGGCGGGCTTCCCGTTCGGCTGGCCCTGGTCGGCGAACGCTGGTTCGCTCGCGTTGGGGGGAGCGTCGCCGTCGGCAGCGGTGCCCTGCAAGTGCTCACGGCGGCGCTCGAACCGGTCGGGCCGGCGAGGAAACGTGCCCTCCTCGCCGATCTGGCCCTGCTCGGCCCCAGCATCGATATTGCCGCGCTCGAGCAGAGGCAGCAGCTTGGCTAGAAGCCGTCCGTTAGCGAAACGCGGCCGGGCTGTCGCCGGATAGCTTCCTCTCGCCCAGTGGCTGCGCGAGCGCGACCGTCCAAGGGTATTGGGCGTTCCCTTGGCAGCTCGCCCCGCCGAGTGTTTTGATCATGATCGTGATCGTGATCTCCGACTCGGTGTAGGTCACTTCCGCAGGCAGAATGCGTCCCGCGGGACTTTGGCCGTTCGCGCACGCGCCTTCGAGCACCAAGACGTGCAGCTGTGTATCGGACGGATTGACGGGATACGCGCGGTCGAGCATCCAGGCCGCGGGCTCGGCGTGGCGCTTGAAGTCGACCGTCGTATCGGCCGTTGCCAGCTCGAGGCTGTCGCCCGCCAGCGTCAAGACGGGGGAGCTCGTCAGGAACCTGTTGAACCACCAGCCTGTGTCGTCCTGGACATCGCCGCAGCCCACAAGATGCGCTTCCGCGATCGATGCGATGAAGAGTCCGGCCTGGATCGAGTAGCCGCCGTCGGAGTAGTGGCACTGGAAACCCTGGACGTCAAACATTCCGTAGTCGTTAAGCGTCAACGAGATCGTGCCGTCGGGGGCCGATTCGACACCCGCGACGACGAGATGCGTAGCGTCGAACGTGGCGTTGATCCCAGTGTGGTTGGGCGAGGCTGGCTTGGTATCTACCACCAGCGGAGTAGGCGTGATGTTCGGCTGACTCGTCGGCAAGAAACTTGCCTCGGGAGTCGGCGTCGCCGTCAAGGGAGCAGGGCTGCGGCCCACTCCAGGCGCCAAGCCGCACGCGGAGACCACCGCGCAAAAGAGTGTTGCTGCGAACCACGAGCCGAGGAAAGCGCGTCGGGTGGACCGGTCCGAGGAGGTCACGCCGTAAGTGTGTGCCTCACATTGGACAGCGGTATCACCCAAATGGCTTAGGCGCCTACCAGAGCTTGAGCTGGCCGGTGCGTCGGAGCCAGAAGAGGGCGACAAATCCCAGGGCAACGCCCGAGAACAAGAAGAACCACTGCAGCCAGCTCGTCTCCGGCAGCAGCACAAGCTGGACGAGAATCCAGATCACGAGGCCCGCACCAAGAATCCCGGTCCACCACGGCGCAAACCAGTGGCGCCACAGGATCAGACCAGCCGCCACGAGCATGCCCAGACCGTTCATCAGGAGCAGGTAGATCCCGGGCACGAAGTAGGTCCCAAATATCGACCCTGAGATCCAGTCGCTGGGCATGGCCATGCCCGCTCCGCTGGGATCGGTCACCAAGGACCAGCCCACGGGCAGTGCGCCCAGGGCCGTGACCAGCTGAAGCGGGATTGCCAACAAGGCATACCACGGCCGCTCAATGGGACCGCGTCTGGTGACGTGGATGGCGAGCATGGAGACCTCCAGGCGAATGGCAACCAGTTCCCCCACCGGAATTGCAGCCCGCTGGATCTGCACTGACGAGGTTCCTAGCGACTGATTCGATGTGACGCTCGTCACACTCGCGCCGACCGCTCGACTGTCTCTCCCTATCAATCAGTGAGGGCGGCAGGCCGGGCCAATGGCGGCGTTGACGGTTCCGACGAGAATTCCGATAATCTAAGTCAGGATTAGATCGTTGGCGAGGAGCCGGCGGTCGTCCGGATCGGAGATCTGATGACCCTCACTCAGCGACAGATGGTCGACAACGACCGCTCACGCTTCGACTTCAAGGACGAGATCGTCTACCTGACCCAGACCAAGCGCGGCCTGACGCGTGAGACGGTCGAGGAGATCAGCGCGATCAAGGAAGAGCCGGAGTGGATGCTGAAGTTCCGGCTGCGCGCATACGAGCACTTCCTCAAGCGGCCCATGCCGGTCTGGACGGATGGTCTCGATCGGATCGACTTCGACAAGATCATGTACTACCGCAAGCCGTCGGAGCGCGAGGAGAAGTCGTGGGACGACGTCCCGGACCAGATCAAGGACACCTTCGAGCGCCTCGGCATCCCCGAGGCTGAGCGCAAGTTCCTCGCCGGAGTCGGTGCGCAGTACGACAGCGAGGTCGTCTACCACTCCGTGAAGGAGGAGCTGTCCAAGCTCGGCGTCGTGTTCATGGGCACCGATCAGGCGCTCAAGGAATATCCAGACATCTTCAAGAAGTACTTCGCCACGATCGTGCCTCCGGAGGACAACAAGTTCTCCGCGCTCAACAGCGCGGTCTGGTCGGGCGGCTCATTCGTATACGTGCCCAAGGGCGTCGAGGTGCCGTTGCCGCTGCAGGCGTACTTCCGCATCAACGGCGAGAACACGGGCCAGTTCGAGCGCACCCTGATCGTCGTCGACGAGGGTGCCAAGGTGCACTACATCGAAGGCTGCACCGCGCCCATCTATGCGACCGACTCGCTCCACGTCGCGGTCGTCGAGGTCGTCGCGCTGGCCAACTCCAACGTCCGCTATACGACCATCCAGAACTGGTCGAACGACGTCTACAACCTCGTCACCAAGCGCGCCCACGCATACGAGAACTCGCGCGTCGAGTGGATCGATGCCAACACCGGGTCGCGCAAGACGGTCAAGTACCCGAGCATCTACCTGCGTGGGCGCGGCGCCACGGCGGACATCATCAGCGTCGCCGTTGCCGGCAAGGGCCAGCACCAGGACACCGGTGCCAAGGCCATCCATCTCGCCCCGGACACCAAGAGCCGGATCGTCTCGAAGTCGGTCAGCAAGGACGGCGGTCGCGCGACCTATCGAGGCCACCTCAAGGTCGCACCCGGCGCGACAGGCGTGGTCGCCAGCGTGCGCTGTGACGCGCTGATGCTCGACGACGAGAGCCGCAGCGACACGTACCCGTACATCGATATCCAGGAAGACGACACGACGATGACCCACGAGGCCACCGTGGGCAAGATCAGCCAGGACCAGATCTTCTACCTGATGAGTCGCGGACTGAGCGAGAACGAGGCTCAGAACCTTGTCGTCCAGGGCTTCCTGGAGGTCTTCACCAAGGAGCTGCCGATGGAATACGCCATCGAGTTCAACCGCCTGGTGAAGCTGGAGATGGAAGGCGCGCTCGGCTAGCACATGCCCGACGCACTGAAGCTGCCGTACGCCGATGAGGCCACGGTCAACCGCATAGCCGCTCTTTACAGCGAGCCCGAGTGGATGCGCGCCGAGCGCCACGACGCCCTGAAGCGCTACCTCGATCTGCCCGTCGAGGTGAACCCGCTGTTCACGCTCTATGTCGACCTGCGCGCGGCGAAGCTCACCGAGATCGATCCATACATCGAGACCGGCGAGGCGGCGGAGGTGTCCGATGTTGTGCCGGAAGGTGCTGCGGCGCTGATCGAGATCGCCGAGGGCCGCGTAGTTGCCCGCGCCCTGAGCCCTGAGGCCGCGGCCGCTGGGGTTGTCGTCGACACACTGACTCGCGCGCTTGCCCAGCGGCCCGACCTGATGCCGCTCGTGCGATCGATGAGCGAGGACAGCGCTTCGCTCCCGACAGATGACAAGTTTGCGCAGCTCGCCCGCGCGCTGGCGCCGATGGGGCTGCTCATCCATGTTCCACAGAACGTCGCCCTCGAGAAGCCGATCGTCGTCCGCTGGGGCGCGGGCGAGCCCGGCAAGGGCCTTGTCTCGCGCGCCCTGATCAGCCTGGCCGAGAACGCGCAGGCGAAGATCCTCGAGGAGCAGGTGGAGTCGGAGGCCCATTCGATAACTGGCGAGGCGCAGAGCCTGTGGTGGGGCACCAGCGAGGTGCATCTCGCGCGCGGCGCCCAGCTGTCCTTCTCCGGTCAGCAGGACTTCGGACCGAACACGATCGCGATCGTGAATCGCCACGCGACGCTCGACCAGGACGCCCAGCTGCACTGGGCGCTTGCCTCAGTCGGCGCCAGGCTGCACAAGTCGCGCATCGACAACCAGCTCGTCGGCCGCGGCTGCAGCGTTAACCAGGTCGAGATCGGCTTCGGCGGCGACGCGCAGCTCTTCGACCTGACCAGCTACACGCGCCACATCGGCCGCGACACGACCGGCGACCTGCTGTCCAAGGGCGTCTTCCTCGATCGCGCGCGGGGCTACTTCAAGGGCATGATCGACATCGAGCGCAGCGCCAACGGCACCGACAGCTTCCTGGGCGAGTTCGCCATGCTGCTCACCAAGCAGGCACGCAGCGTGACCATCCCCAGCCTGGAGATCGACCAGCCTGACGTGCGCCGGGCGATGCACTCGAGCTCCGTCGGCCCTATCGACGAGGACGAGATCTTCTACCTGATGAGCCGTGGCCTGCCACGCGAGATTGCGCGCAAGTTCATCGTCATGGGCTTCCTGGAGCCGGTCGTCGCACGCATCCCGCTGGCCGCTGCCCAGGATCGGCTGCGTCGGCTGCTCGAGCGGAAGTGGCCGCAGACCGTGGCGCCCGTCGAGCAGGCCGCCTGAACAGCGACGTGCGCCGCGTCACCGTTGCGCGGCTCGACGAGATACCGGCTGGGACCATGCTCATGGTCCAGGTCGACGGCACGGACATCCTGCTCGTCAACGTCGACGGCGCTCTCCGCGCCACTCAGGGCATCTGCTCGCACGAGTATTTCGAGCTGGATCGCGGTTTCCTGACGGGCGATACCTTGACGTGCGCCCTGCACCTGTCGCGCTTCGACCTGGAAACAGGCGAGGCGCTCGATCCGCCGGCCGAGCTGCCGCTCCAGGTCTATCCGGTCATCGTCGAGGACGGCGTGGTCTCGCTCGAGCTGCCCGAGGATCAGGTCCCCATCAACGAGTAGGCACTGTCCGGGTCCGGATTGACGCGCAGCTCGACCTTCAGTGTTCCCCGGCCCCCGCTACGGCTGACCGTGACCTTGAGCTGGTAGCCGTTGTGGACGATCGTCTCGAACGCCGTGTCCGTGGGTGCCGCGAGATCAGGATTGCGCCCGACATCAAGGACCACCGACGAAGACCCGCTCACGCCCTTCTGGCCCGCAAGAGAGAAGCTCCACCTGCCCAGCGGGTCGAACAGGTCATGCGAATACGTAGTGGTGACGTTGCTCACGGCGAGGCTCGCCTCGTGCGAAGCCGTGGGCAGAGGGACGTCGTAAGTTGTCGAGTAGTACAGGCTGCCCGACTTGTTCAGGGCAGCCACGTATTCCTGTCCGTTGAACAGCAGGCCGGCGCCCAGGTATTGGTAGGGCGGCACCGACTGCAGACCGGCGCTTGGCCGGGGCACGCTTGAGGGTTTCGCGGTTCGGGCGGCCAACGCCGGAGCGGACGACGCGCCCGGCGCCCGAGATGGCCCGGAGAGTCCGACATACACGACCGCCGCGAGGACGGCCAGCAGACCAACGGCGACCAGCCACGCGGTGCGACCACCGCCGGTGCGGCCCACGAACGGTGGCGGGGCGGGGTCACGATCAAACGTTCCGCTCACCTACGACTCCTGTGGGTAGGTCACCGCGACGAAGAGGTACAGCGTAGTAAAGCCCGGCAGGCGCCGGCCGCTGACTACGAATGTGTAGCCGGAGCGAACCAGGTATGGCGCGTCTGCGCTCTTCAGATGCGGGTCGGCCGACGTGGTGAGGACCGCCCCGGGCGCCTGGCCCTGCGAGCGTCGCGGAAGCGACAGGGTCCAGCGGCCGATGCGCTGCCGGCTCGTTGGCGCCGAGAAATTCACCTCGCTCAGCGTGATGTCGACCGAACGGTGATGGATGCCGCGCAGCGAAAGTGCGCCTTCAAGAGTCGGGTAGTCGCCGGGCAGCACGAACGTCCTGACGATCTGCCGCCCGGTTCGAACGGTCACCTGGTAGAGCTCCTGGGGCTGTTGCCAGTGGACGAAGAGTGGCGGCACGCGCGGCTGAGGCAGTCCGGACTCTGACGTGCCGACGGCCTCCGCGGGCGGGGCAGGTGTGGCGCGCACGACCGCAACCGCCTGGGACGGCTGCGCGGTCGGTTGGGACGTCGGCAGAGGTGGCTGCCGACCAGAGACGCCCACGGCCACGGCCGCCGCCAGCACTCCTGCGGCGAGCAGGATCGCAAGGCGCGGCGACATGCCCTGGGAGACCCGGCTCGTCTGTGGGCCACTCACGGTTGCAGCTCCACGCCGAGGCCGAGCTCCGTCGCGCGGCGCACGATCGCGTCGGCGAACACGACATCGGCGAGTCCAACGCCAAGATGGTTGACGACGATCGGACCGCGGGCGCGGAGCGCGGGCCCGGCCTCCACGAGCGCCTGGCCGATGGACGCGTCCGGGTGCGGATAGCCGGCAAAGACGACATCTGTGCGCGTTGCGTCGAACTGGGCAATGTCGTCGGTCAGGAATGTGCTCGACTCGCTGACGACGGCAGCCGGGACGCACATGTCGTAATCGACCGCAACGATGAGCCGCGCTCGGGCGAACGCGGCTGCAGGCACGGCCTGACGCTCAGGTCCAAAGGAGACCATCGTCAGCACCACGTCGGCGGTGGCCACGCCCTCGTCGGCAGCCGTTGCCGCGGCCACGGTCCGAAACGCGTCCGTTGCGCGCGCCACCGCGGCCAGCGCGGCGGCGCGCTCGCGATGCCGATCGACGATCGTCAGGTCCGTGTCTTTCGCTACGTGGGCCAGGACCTCGACGTGGCTCGCGCCCTGGATGCCTGCGCCAATAAGGGCCACGGCGACCGGGTAATTCAGCCTCGGCCACCACTCGTGCAGCGCGACACCACTGACCGCCGCAGTTCGCAGCGCGGTGATCGGCCCTCCGTCAAGGATGGCCAGTGGCACTCCCGTGGTCGCGTCGTTGAGAACGACTGTGGCGTGAACGGCGGGCATGCCGGCGGCTCGGTTGCCCGGAAATGCCGTCACCCACTTGATGCCCAGCAGGTCGTCGGCACCTGATGCAGACCGGCCGCGCAGGAGCGCCGGCATCGCGCCCGTGTGTGAGTCAGGCTGGCGCGGGTGGACGCCAAGCTTGGGCGGCAGCTCGGCGCGGTCCACCAGTGCGAGCATCGTGCGCCGGGCAAGTTCGATGCGTTCGTCGACTGGCGGCATCGCCGCAAGGACATCGGCAAAGGACAGGTAGCGGAGCGGTGGAGCGCCCATCGCCCAAAGGTTAAGTCCTCCGGCACGGAACGAACGGACCACGTGTCGGAGCCCGAACCGATGGTCGCCGCTAACCTGAATTCATGAGCAAGCCTGCGCTGCACATGAGCGCCGCCGAGGTCCAGCGCAGCCTCGCCAACCTGAAGCTCGAACGCGACGCGATCTACCTGTACGACCAGCTGTCCATGATCGAGGAGGATCCTGACCGAGCCGCCTCGCTGAAGCGGATCGCGAGCAACGAGCGCCGCCACGCCGACATCTGGGCGACTCGGCTCACCGATCTCGGGGCGACAGTGCCGCCGCCATCGACTCCACGAGCGCGGATCCGCTTCGTCGTCACGCTGGCGCGCCTGCTGGGCACGGAGCGGGTGGCCGACATGGTCCGCTCACTCGAGGGCGACGAGGAAGACAACTATGTCGGCCAGCAGACGCCCGAGACCGAGTCCATTGCCGCCGACGAACGCCAGCACGCGGCTTACTGGGATCAGATCACCGACAGCCGACGCGCCGGCAAGAGCAAGGTGCGCCGCGGCCTGAGCGAGGAGGCGCTGCACAGGGGTGGTCGCTCCGGCACTCTGCGCGCTGCCGTCTTCGGCGCCAACGACGGGCTGGTCAGCAACCTCTCGCTGATCATGGGCATCGCCGGCGCCCAGGCCGACAACAACGTCATCGTGCTGGGCGGCATCGCCGGCCTGCTGGCGGGCGCCTTTTCAATGGCCGCGGGCGAATACATCAGCATGCAGAGCCAGCGCGAGATGTTCGAGAACCAGATCTCGATCGAGCGCGAGGAGATGCGCGTCATGCCCGACGTGGAACAGGAGGAGCTGGTCGAGATCTATGTTTCCAAGGGTCTTTCGCGCGAGGACTCGAGCAGGATCGCCGAGAGCCTGATGGCCGACCCGCGCAAGGCGCTCGACACCAAGGTGCGCGAGGAGCTCGGCCTGGACCCGACCGAGCTCGGCTCGTCGTGGGGCGCGGCGATCTATTCGTTCACGACGTTCTCCGTGGGCGCGGCAATCCCGCTCGTGCCGTTCCTGATCACGAGCGGTCAGACCGCGTTCGTTGCCTCGTTGGCCCTTGCCCTCGTGTCGCTCTTCGCCGTCGGCGCTGCAGTGAGCCTGGTTACCGGCCGGAGCATGCTCTTCAGCGGCTTGCGTCAGGTGGTCATCGGGGCGGCTGCCGCGGCTGTCACCTATCTGGTCGGCAAGGCCATCGGAGCCAACGTGGGGTGACGCTGGATGACGATCTCGTCGCCCGGCTGAGGTCCGACGGCCTGGACCCAGGCGCGTGGGGCAACGCACCCGGCGACACCTACGCCGCGCACAGCCACGGCTATGACAAGGTGCTCGTGGCGACGTCCGGCTCGATCACTTTTCATCTCGTGGATCTTGGCCGCGATGTGGAGCTCAGCGCCGGCGAACGGCTGGAGTTGCCGGCCAACACGTCGCACGCGGCCACAGTGGGTGACCGCGGAGTCAGATGCCTCGAGGCGCATCTGCCGGCCGGCTCGCTGCCGTCCGACCCGCGTCATTACGACGCAGGCTGGTAGCGGGGAGCTTCAGGCACGCTCCTGCTCGGCCCGCTCCATGTAATGCACATGGAGGTCGAGCACCTCTTCAACGAGATCGGTCGGCGCCTTGCCGCCACGCTGAGAGATCGTCTCGCTGATCCAGGCTGCCTCCGATGAGCGTTCATCCTCGCTCAGCTCCTCACCGCTCCGCGGCAGGCGCCCCACGGCGAACCAGACCAGCGTGCCACCCGCGACGAGGCCGAGCACCAGGGCCCAGCCGATGTACTGCTCCGTCATCGGCAGCGAGTATAGGTATCCTGCCCGCGTGATCCCTTTGAGTCATGTGCTGGCGGCGATCCAGATCACGCCAGACCCGATCCTGGTGCAGATCGGCCCTATCAGCATCGGTTGGTACGGCGTGGGCTACGTCGTCGGCCTCGCCGTGATGCTCTTCGTCACCCAGATGGAGGTCGCGCGGCGCGGGTACAACCCCAATCACGTCTGGAACGCGTTGCTGCTCGTCGGCGCCCTGGCGCTCATCGGCGGCCGCCTGTACCACGTGATCGACCAGTGGGGGGCGATCTACAGCCAGGACCCGCTGCGCGCCATCCTGCCGCCCTACTCTGGCCTTGGCCTGTACGGCGGTGTTGCCGGGGCCGTGCTCGGCCTGCTCATCTACACGCGCTGGAAGAAGATCCCGCTTCCAATCGGCCTCGACGTGGTCGTCGCCGGTGCGCTCTTCGCACAGGGCATCGCGCGCTGGGGCAACTTCTTCAACCAGGAGCTGTACGGGCCACCCACAAACCTGCCGTGGGGCATCGCCATCGACTGCGCGCATCGCGTCGCCGAGTGGCCGTGCGCGACGTATCCCGAAGCGACCACCGGCTTCGTTCCGCTCTTCCTGTACGAATCGATCCTCGACATCCTTGGCGGCCTGATCGTCCTGTATGTCTCGCGCCGCTACCTGAAACGGATTCAACCCGGCGACCTGGCCGCGTTCTGGCTGATTTGGTACGGCTCAACAAGGGGCGTTCTCGAGACGTTCCGCGCCGGCTGGAACTGGACTCTGGGCGGATTGCCGACCGCCCAGATCATCGGCATCGCGATCGTCCTCATCGGCCTTGTCTGGCTGATCTACAACCACCCGCGGGGCAAAGAGCCGTACCCGTACTTACCGCCATGGACTCCGGAGAGCGAGCAGGACGCGCAGCTCGCGCTGGCCCCGGCCGGCGGCGAGGCAATGGCGACAGATGCCGCCGATCCTGACGAGGACGCCGATTCCGACGACTACGAATTCGAAGACACGGACGCCGACATCGACGCTTTCGACGACTCGCACAACGAGACGAGCGAAGACTTCTAGCCGCAGGCCGAAGCTGCCGCCGATGTCGGTGAGGCCGACATAACCGGCTCAGCCGGGGCTCAGCGGGGTTACACGCGGTCAGTTCGACGCTTGCCGAGCGCCGTTTGACCTGCGCTCGATCCACCTATCGTCGTTAGTGGTCGATTTCGGCCCGTTTTGTCGGCGTGGGCGACATCGGCGCGGTCAAGATCAGGCGGTGGCCCCAGCGGGCGAGGCCGTGCGCAGGGCGAGCACGTTCACGGTCGGTAGTGGGCGTGCGAAGCCTTTCAGCGTCAGGTCGCCGACCTCCTCCACGTCGACCAGCTCGTCGACGGCCGCATGCGCGCGCGGGTTGAGCAGGATCTGGTTCGCCTCTGCCGCCGACGAGAGACGTGAGGCGACGATGACCGCCGCACCGACCATCCCGTAGTCGTAGCGGCCCTCGAAACCGATCCGGCCGAGCGTGGCGTAGCCCGTCGCGATGCCTATGCCCAGGCCGAGCTCGAAGCCGAGTCGGGCCCACTTGGCGGACAGCCCGGCGAACATCTCGCGCATCGCAACCGCCATGCGCACGGCGCGTTCGACATGGTCCGCCTGGAGCACCGGATCGTTGAAGAAGACCATCATGCCGTCGCCCGCGAAATGCTCGAGCGTGCCGCCGTGCTCTACGATCAGCGCGCCCATCGCAGCGTGGTACTCCCGCAGCAGGCCGAGCACCTCCTCCGGCTCGGCCTGGTCGCTGAAGGCAGTGAAACCGCGCAGGTCGCAGAAGACGGCCGTGGCCTCGCGCCTGTGGCCGGCGAGCAACGCCTCCCCCTCCTGCGTCGAGACCAGCGCCGCGACCTGCGGCGACAGGAAGCGGCTCAGCTCGTCCTTCTGGCGCTCGATCGTCTCGAGCAGCTCCGCCTGGCGTTCGGCGTGCTCAGCCTCGAGGTCGTGCATGCGCTTGTCGGCCATCGACGCACGCACGCGCGCGGCCAGGATCGTCGGGTTGAAGGGCTTGGACAGGTAGTCGGTCGCGCCAAGCTGGATGCAGCGCACGACGCTGTCGAGCTCGTCGACGCCCGAGATCATGATCACCGGAATGTGGCGCAGCGCATCGTCGGCCTTGATCGCGGCCAGCGTCTCGTAGCCGTCCATCTCGGGCATGACCACGTCGAGCAGCACGACGCCCACCTCGGCGCTCGACTCGCGCAGCGCGTCGAGCGCGCTCCGGCCGTCGTCCGCTTCACGGACGTCGATGCCGATCGACGCCAGGTGGCGGCGCAGAAGCTGCCTGTTGACGGCGCTGTCGTCGACGATCAGCGCAACATCGGTCACCTGATCAAGCCCGCCGTCTTCATTTCGTTGTGGGTCCGCCGCCACGTCGCGCGGGCATCCTCGACGCGTGCCTCGAGATCGGTCGTGTCGCCCGCGCGGCCGGCCATCTCGATCTCACGAGCGATCTGCGCGAGGCGCATCGCGCCGAGCGCAGCACTACTCGACTTGAGCGTGTGGGCCGGCCGGACGATCGCTCCGGCATCAAGGGCCGCGGCAGCCGCGTGCATGGCGGCGAGGTGCTCGCCACTCTCGGCGACGTACGTGTTGACCAGGTCCGTCATGAACTCCTGGTCATCGCCGACCAATTCGCGTAGCTCGGCGAGGACCGCCAGATCGAGTACTGGGGAGTCATCAACCATGTGGTGCCACCTTCGCTTCCCGTGACGGTGCCCGCGAAAGGGCCGCGGCGAGCTCCGCGGGCCGAATCGGCTTGCTGATGTAGTCGTTCATGCCGGCCGCGAGGCACGCGTCACGGTCGCCCGCCATGGCGTTGGCGGTCATGGCCACGATGTGCACGGCCCGATCGGGCCAGTCGGCACGAATGCGGCGCGTCGCCTCCAGGCCGTCGAGCTCGGGCATCTGGACGTCCATCAGCACCACGTCGTAGGCGGCGCCCTTCAGCGCGTCGATCGCCTTGACTCCGTCGCCGGCAACATCGGCGCTGTAGCCCATGTTGGCCAGCAGGCGCAACGCCAGCTTCTGGTTCACCGCGTTGTCTTCGGCCAGCAGGATGGACAGCGGGTGGCGCCTGCCGAGCTCGGGGTCGACCGAGGGGCGCTCAGCCTGGCGATCGGGGGTTGCGCGCTCGGCCGGCCCAGCAAGCACGTCGACCAGTGCGTCGTACAGCGCGGACGGCTTGACCGGCTTGGCCAGCAGCGCATCGAAGACGCCCTGGCGGTGCTCGCGCATTGCCGCCGATGAGACCAGCACCAGGCGCATGCCTGCGGCCGCCTGCAGCTTGCGCAATTGCTCGGCGAGCGCGATCCCGTCGATGTCGGGCATGAACAGGTCGAGCAGGCCAAGGTCGAACTTCTCGCCCGATTCGACCCACTCCAGAGCCTCGCGCGGCGAGCCGGTCTCTTTCGTCTCGATCTCCCAGCGTGCCAGCTGCGCAGCCAGAATTCGTCGATTTGTCGCGTTGTCGTCCACGATCAACGCCCGCTTTCCGGCCAGCTCGACGGTCGCTTGCTCGGGCCGCCGCGGCAAAGCGGAAGCGGGTGCGGTCTTGAGCTTGGCCACCACGTGGAACGTCGAGCCCTTGCCCGTTTCGCCCGTGCTCTCGGCGGTCAGTGCGCCATCCATTGCCTCGGCCAGGCGACGGCTAATTGCGAGTCCCAGTCCGGTACCGCCGTAGCGCCGAGCGATCGACGAGTCGGCCTGGCTGAACGACAGGAAGAGCCGGCTCATCTGCTCGGCGGGGATGCCAATACCGGTGTCCCGCACATCGACATGGAGCTCCGACACGGCCCCCTTTGTCTGCGCGCTTGCGGTTACCACAACCTCGCCGTGCTCGGTGAACTTCACCGCGTTGGAGAGCAGGTTGAGCAGGATCTGGCGCAGTCGGCCGAAGTCGCCCGTGACCGCAGGTGGCAGATCGCCGACCACTTCGTAGGCGAGCTCGATGTCTTTCGCGGCGGCCGTCGGCGCGATCACATCGAGAGCGCCTTCGATGCACTCGGCCGGGCTGAAGGGCTCGGCGACGAGGTCGACCTTGCCGGCCTCTATCTTCGAGAAGTCGAGGATATCGTTGATGATCGTCAGCAGGGCGTCGCCCGACGAGCGGATGGTGTCGGCGTAGTCGTGTTGCTCGGCCGTCAGCTCGGTCTCGGCCAGCAGACCGCTCATGCCGATGATCGCGTTCATCGGCGTTCTGATCTCGTGGCTCATCGCGGCCAGGAACGAGCTCTTGGCCTGGTTGGCTGAATCGGCAACCTCGCGCGCTTCGCGCAGGTCCGCAAACAGACGGGCATTGTCGATCGCGATCGCTGCCTGCTGCGAGAGGCCGACCAGGAAATCGAGGTCGGTGGCGGTGTACGGCCGGCTGCCGGCGCCGCTGCGCCAGACGACCATTACGCCGTTTACGCCGCTGCGGCCGATGAGCGGCGCGGCCAGGAGCCGCTCGTCTTCCTCGAGCTCGGGCGTCCCCGGAATATGCACGCCACGCTGGTCGGCGCTGACGTCGTTGACGATCTCCGGTTGGCCGGCCCCGGCGATCGAGCCGAGGATGCCGCGTCCGCGATGGATCGCATCTGCCTTGACCTGCTCGGCGACGTCGCCAACTGCGGCAGTGGCTCGGAACGACTCGCCGTCAGCCTCGGGCAGGTAGATCGCTGCCGACGTGCCGCCCAGGAGTCCCTGCGCGTTCTCGGCCATGCGATCGAGCAGCTTGTTGAGATCGAGCGTCGCCGCCATCTCGCGGCCTACGTCAGCAAGTGCCGCCATCTCCGTCGCTCGCTGGTTGGTCTCGCTGAACAGCCGCGCATTGCTGATTGCGGACGTGATGTTCGCGGCGAGAGTCGAAAGCAGGCGCACGTCGGCCTCGCCGAAGCGTCCGTCCTCTGTCGTGCTCTGGACGCTTATAACGCCGATTGCCTCGTCTCCGAGGAGCATGGGCACCCCGAGGTACGAGCGCGCGTGACGGCCGACCAGCGGCCGGGCGACCTTCTCGAACTGCTCTTCCTGGTTGAGGATCAGCGCCTCGCGGCTCTCGAGGATGTGCGACGTGAGCCCCTCGCCGAACTTGATCGGCTCAGTCTCCTGACGGTTTCCGTTCTCGCTGTAGTACGGGAACTCAATGATCCCGGTCTTCTGATCTCCAAGAGCGATGTAGACGATGTCCGCCCGGAAGGTCTCGGCCATCTTGTCGCCGACGAGGCCCATAAGGCGGTCCAGGTCGAGCTGTGAGCCAGCAGCCTGGCCCACGTCGTTGACGATCGCCAGCTCCGCGGCGCGTTGCCTGGTCTCGCCAACCAGGCGCGCGTTCTCGAGCGCGACGCTGAGGCTCGCGGCCAACGTCGTGAGCAGGCGGGTATCTGCCTCGGAGAACGCTCCGGTCCGGTCGAGGTTCTGCAGCGATATGCGGCCGAAAGTCTGGCCACCGCTGAGCAGAGGCACGCTGACCATCGACTTGGCCTCTCCGCCGACCTGTGCGAATCTCAGGCCCGTTTCCTGCTCGAACGCATCGACGTCATCGATCACGACAGGTCCCGGTTGTGACATGAAGTGGCGAGTGAGATTGCTGAAGGGCACGGGTTCGTCAGGCAACCGCTCACCGAGCTCTTTGCCATAGGGGTAGTGGGTGACCTCGTTTTCGTAGTCGTAGATGCTGATGTCCACCGCCTGAGCGTCGAAGATCTCCTGGATCTTGTCGCCGACGAGGTCGTACATCGCCTGCATGTCGAGCTGCGCCGCGAGGCCCTGCTGGACGCTGTTGATGATCGCCAGCTCGGCCGCGCGCTCGTTGGTCTCGGTCAGCAGCCGCTGGGTCTCGTCGAACAGACGCGCGTTCTCGAGCGCCACGCTCAAACTGGAAGCGAGCGTTGTCAGCAGCCTCAGGTCGGCGTCGCTGAAGGCGTTCGTACGGTCGATGTTCTGGAGAGAGATGTGACCATCGACGGCGCCTGCGACCATCAGCGGCGCGAAGAGAACTGATCTTGTCGGTTCGCCGGCCGGGACGAGAGGCGTCACGCCGGTCGCCTGGCTCCACTCGTCGACATCGTCGATCCGCAACGCCGCCTGCAGATCGATCATTTGCCTGACCATGGGCCCCCAGCCCTTGGTGCCCGGATCAAGAAGGCGAACGCCGCGCTCTATGCCGTACTGATAGTGGAGCGTCTCGTTCTTCCGGTCATACGCCGCGATGTCTACGACCTGGGCGTCGAAGATCTCCTGGATCTTGTCGCCTACCAGGTCGTACATCGACTGCATGTCGAGCTTCGCCGCGAGACCCTGCTGGACGCTGTTGATGATCGCCAGCTCGGCCGCGCGCTCGTTGGTCTCGGTCAGCAGCCGCTGGGTCTCGTCGAATAGCCGGGCGTTCTCGAGCGCGACACTGAGGCTCGAAGCGAGGGTGGTCAGGAGCCGGACGTCGGCATCGCTGAAGGCTTGCGTTCGGTCGAGGTTCTGGAGAGAGATATGGCCGAAAGTCTTTCCGCTTGTGACCAGTGGCGCGAGCACGAGCGAGAGCGCGAGCTCGCCTTGGGCGACCCCCAGCTGCGTCCCAGTAGCGGCCGCCCACTCCTCGACGTCATTGATAACAATCGGGCGTGGATCGGCCACCAGGGCGCGTGAGTTCACCCGCATGACTGTCGGCATATCCGGATATCGGACCCCGCGTTCGATGGCATACGGGTAATGGACCATCTCCGTCTCGAGTTCGTAGAGCCCGATGTCAACGACCTGGGCGTCGAAGATCTCCTGGATCTTGTCGCCGACGAGGTCGTACATGGACTGCATGTCCAGCCTCTCGGCCAGTCCCTGCTGGACGCTGTTGATGATGGCCAGCTCGGCGGCGCGCTCATTGGTCTCGGTCAGCAGGCGCTGGGTCTCGTCGAACAGCCGCGCGTTCTCGAGGGCCACGCCCATCGACGAGGCGAGGGTCGAGAGGAGTCGCTCTTGCGCGTCCGTGAACGCGTTCTGAGGCTCCGCCACAACAGCCAGCACGCCCAGCACCCGGTCGCCGGCCGGGATCGGAACGCCCAGGAACGACTGCTTGTACGGCGTGTTGGGATCGCCAACGAGGCGCGCACCAAGAGCAGCGGCCTGCTCCATGTCGCCGACCCGAAGCGGTTGCCTGGACTGGATGATGCGCGACGTCAATCCGACGCCGAGCTCGAAGGTGTCGAGCGTCACGTCACGGCGGCCGTCTTCGACCGAGTAGGGCACGGACACCAAATTGGTCGCGGGGTCATACAGCGCGATCGAGACATCGGAATTCCCCAGGATCGCGCCCACTCGCTCGCCGACGAGTTCGATGATGGCCTGAAAGTCGAGCTGTTCGGCCAAGGCAGAGCCGATCTCATTGATGATCGCCAGCTCACCGGCGCGCGCCGCTGTCTCGGACAGCAGTCGCTTGGTCTCGTCGAAAAGTCGCGCGTTCTCGAGCGCCACACCCAGGTTCGAGGCGATCGTCGCCAGGAGTCGCTCGTCGGAGTCGCTGAAGGCGTCCCTTGGGATCCGCTCGAGCGCAATGTTGCCCAGAGCGCGATCACCGGCCAGGATGGGAACGCCGAGCCAAGACTCGGCTTCGTCGCTCCCGTAGACGTAAGCGTCGAGCGCAGTCGATTCCTCCGCCGAGCCGATGCGAAGGGGTTGCTTTGTTTGGATGACGGTGCCGCTCAGCCCTCCGATCGGTCGCGACGGAGGAAGCAAGCGCTCACCCTGGTCGATTGAGTAGGGCGTCGTCAGCATGTCCGTTTCCGGGTGGTAGAGGTTGATGATCCCGGTCGTGACCCCGAAGATGGTCCGGATCCGCTCTCCGACGGCGTCGATGATGCCCTGAAAGTCGAGCTGGCGAGAGAGCGCTTCGCCGATCTCGTTAATGACGGCGAGCTCGGCGTTGCGCTGCTCGGTTTCAGTCAGCAGGTGCTTGGTCTCATCGAAGAGGCGCGCGTTCTCGAGGGCCACGCCCATGCTCGAAGCGATCGTCGAGAGCAGCCGTTCATCCGAGGCGGTGAAGGCGTCGTTGGGGACGCGCTCGATGGACATGATGCCCAGGACGCGGTCGCCGGCGAGGATCGGCACGCCCAGGTACGACTGCGCGATGTCCGTGCCGTAGAACTGGGCGCCCATTGCCACGGACTCCTGCGTTGAACCCAGACGCACAGCGCGGCGCTCTTTGATCGTTGGCGCGGTCAGGCCATTGAGCACGACATCGGGCACCTCGATGCGCTCACCAAGGTCGACCGCGTAGGGGGTGCTGAGCAACCCGGTATCCGGGTCGTAGATTCCGATCGTCGCCGTCCTGACATCGAAAATCCGACGGACGCGCTCGCCGACAGCCTCGCTGATGGCCTGGAAATCGAGCTGCTCAGAGAGCGCCGAGCCGATCTCGTTGATGATCGCCAACTCGGCGTTGCGCTGCGTTGTCTCCGCGAACAGGCGCGCGTTGCTCAGTGCCACGCCCGTGGTTGCGGCGAGGGTCATCAACAGACGCATATCGCGCTCGTCGAATTCCCCTTCCTTCTCGGACTCCATGGCGAGCACGCCGATGACGCCCTGCGCATCGAGGATGGGCACCCCGAGCCACGAAAGCGACGGAATATCGCCCACCTGAATGGCGCCCACCGCCTTCAAATCCTCGGCGTTGAGCATCATCAATGGCATTCGCTTTTTGATGACGTACGCCGTCAGGCCATGGTCAGCCGGTATCGGATCCGTGTGCTCGCGCCGCCCGTGGGCGAACTCGTAGGGAAAGCTGATCATGTTCGTTGCGGCGTCGTACAGCGCGACGAACAGGTCAACCTCTGAAAAGATCGAATGAAGTCGCTCTCCCACAAGCTCCGCGACCTCGTCGAAATCGAGCTGTTGGGCGAGGGCCTGGCTGACTTCCTCGAGGATCGCCAGGCGCGCCTCCAGCTCCGTCGCCGGCCCGCCGGAGGCGGCCTTCTGCTTGCTCACCACGGCGGCCTTCTTCGACTTGCGAGCTGTGCTGGCCATCTGTCGGCCGAGGATAGCGAAACCGGCGACCTATACTCGCCCGCGAATGGAGTACGCCGGGTCGATCATCGAGCTGATCGGCAACACGCCGCTGGTCCGCCTGTCGCGCGTTATCGGCGATCTCGGTCCGGCGCAAGGCCGGCCGCTCGTCGTGGCCAAGCTCGAGATGCTCAACCCGGGCGGCTCGATCAAGGACCGCATCGGGTTGCCCATGATCGAGGCCGCGGAGCGCGACGGCCTGCTCAAGCCCGGCGGAACGATCATCGAGCCCACGTCCGGCAATACCGGCCACGGCCTGGCGATCGCCGCTGCCCTGAAGGGCTACCGCTGCATCTTCGTCATGGCCGACAAGCAATCGGCCGAGAAGCAGGCGCTGCTCCGTGCATACGGCGCGGAAGTCGTCCTGTGCCCGACCAACGTCGAGCCGGAGTCGCCAGAGTCCTACTACTCGGTCGCTCGACGACTCGCCAGGGACATCCCCGGCGCGTTTCAGCCCGACCAGTACTGGAACCAGGCCAATCCCGACGCGCACTACCGGACAACTGGTCCCGAGATCTGGCGCCAGACTGACCGCAAGGTCACGCACGTAGTCATCGCGTCAGGTACCGGCGGCACGATCACGGGCACGGGTCGCTACCTGAAAGAGCAGAACCCGGGCATCGTGATGGTCGGAGCCGACCCGGAGGGAAGCGTGCTCAGTGGTGACACGGCGCGGCCGTATCTGACGGAGGGCATCGGGGAGGACTTCTTTCCCGGCACCTACGACCCGAGCGTGGTCGATCGCTGGGTGCGAGTCTCGGACCGCGACTCGTTCGCCGCCGCGCGGCGCATCACCAGGGAGGAGGGCATCCTCGCCGGCGAGTCGTGCGGCACGGCGCTGGTCGCGACGCTCACCGTTGCCCGGGAGCTCGTCGACGCCGGCGAGGGCAACGGCAAGCTGATCGTGGTGCTCTTGCCCGACACCGGCCGCAACTACATTTCGAAGCTGTACAACGACGAGTGGATGCGCGTGAACGGCCTGCTCGGATCGGCGACCGGCGCGAGCCGGGTCAGCGATGTTCTACGCAACGGCCATCGCGGACGCGATCTCCCGTCAGTTGTCATCGTGCGCACGACCGATCGCGTGGGTGCGGCCATCGATCTGTTGCAGCTGCACGGCATCAGCCAGATGCCCGTGTCCGAGGCACCGGATGGCGACGACATCGACGCGGTCGTCGGCAGCGTCACGGAAAAAGGCCTGCTCGACAGGACATATCGCGACCCGTCCGTCGTCCAGCGCACGGTTGGCGAGGTCATGGACAAGCCACTGCCGACGGTCGATGCGCCCGAATCACTCGATTCCGCTTTCACGCTGCTGTCCGGCGGCGCGCCGGCACTCGTCGTCGTTGAGCGGGGGCGCGCCGCCGCCGTGGTGACCAAGCTCGACCTGCTCGAATTCCTGGCCCACCGCAGCCGCGCCGATTGAACGAAGGCAGCCAGGTCGACCTGGTCGTTCGGACCGAGCGGCTCGAGCTCGTGCTCATGACGCTGACACTCATGGAGGCGCTCCAACGACGGGACCTGGAGGCAGCGTCGGCCGAGCTGGGCGCCGATGTGCCGGCGTGGCTGGCCGATGACATGCAGGACTTCCTGGAGTACCGCCTCGCGCAGGTGCGCGAGGATCCATCGGTGCGAGGCTGGCTCGGCCGCTCGATGGTGTTCGCCGAGGCGGACGGCTCGCGCCACGTCGTCGGGTCGATCGGCTTTCACGGTCCGCCCGACGAGGACAACAGGCTCGAGATCGGCTATCGGGTGGATCCTCGCTACCGCCAGCGTGGCTTTGCACGCGAGTCGGCGAGCGCGATGTATCGGTGGGCGCACGACAAGCACGGGATCTCGACCTTCGTCGCCTCGGTGTCGCCCGACAACATCGCGTCGCTCAACCTCATCGAGGAGTTCGGCTACGTCCTGCTCGGAGAGCAGATGGACGATATCGACGGTCTGGAGCTCGTCTTCGAAGCGCACTGGCCCATGGGTGACGCTCGGCTCGGCGCACAATAGAGACCAAGGAGGACGGGCCGGTGTCCGAGCTTCGTGGGCTGTTGTTGGCTGTGTGCGTCGCGACCCTTGTCGCGGCTTGCGCGAGCACGCCACCGACTCCCAGCTCCAGCATCAGCCCAACGCAGTTGTCTCTGCCTACGACAGCGCCTTCGGTTACACCCACCCTGCCAGCGTCCGTGCCGCCGTCCGTGCCGACCCCTGGCGCCGAGAGCTCAACCGGCGAATTTCCTGCCACGGCCCTGGGACTGCCCGTTCTCAGCGTTGACGAGATGGCTGCCCTTTCGACATCGGGCAAGCTCAACGGCCGCTTCGTCGCGGTCGGCGGCTACTGGATGGCTTTGGAGGAGTTGTGTCCATACACGCCGCATGTGGCGCTGCTCACCGGCTACTGCATTTCCGCTGGCTTTGCCGACACGCCGGGCGCCGCCCTCAATGCCGCTCGCCAGGGACACTCTTTTGCGCCGATTGCCGGACCCGAAGCGATGAATGGCGATCTGCTCTGGTCGGCACAGGCTCCCGACACGCCGGCCGCCCTGGTGCTGGTCGTTCACGCCAGCGACAGCCGCGTCTGGCAATGCGCGCCCGACCAGCGCCCTGGCTGTCGGCGCCGGTTGGTCATCGACGCCGTCGCCTGGACCAACGGCGAGGCGACGCAGCCTGCTGAGGGGCCTGGTGGGACGATCCTGTCCTACCAAATTGACGGCACTCAGCTGATGGACGTCGATCCGCGCTTCGCGGGCGTGGCCCAGGGCCTGGTTCGGTACGTGCGCGTCCTCGCCGGCGCCCCTGACGCTGACGCGACCGCGGCGGGCGTGGTGACGCTGGTTGACGACGTGACCGGGCTGGACCTCACGTCGCTCCCGCTCGCGGTTGATGCGGGCTACTCGCCGGGCCGGCTGATTGTCGACGCGGAGGGTCAAACCGACCAGGCATATCCACACTTCACGATCGGCACGGCCGGTTCCGTCGTGGCCGACTTCGGATCAGACTCCGCACCGCTCGTTCTCGACCCCGGCGCGGGCTACACGCTCCACGGCTTCCTGGTCGACGCTGCGAACAACCCGATCGAGCAGCCGAAATGCGATCAGCCCCTGACCGTGGATCCGAATGCGAACCTCGCCTACACGGCTACCTTCACGTCCGCCGCGTGCTCCTGGGCTGAAGCTCAGCCGTCACCCTGACTGCCCGCGCTCGAGGGCTGAGGCAGCGTCCGAGTAACCGCGATAGCGCGGGCGAGCGATGAGCGCATCCTCGAGGCTGATGAACAGCCGCTGACGGCCGGCGGCCAGGGGGTCCAGGACGACGAGCGTCGCCGCTGTGCCCGCGCTTGGTGCGAGGCCTGCCCACCAGCTGGCGAAGGAATCTGTTGAGTTGGGGCAGATCGAGCGAAAGGATTCGGTGCGCAGGCGGATGGCGTGCAGAACCTCCGACGACCAGAGCGCAGCGATGACGTGCGTCTCGGACGCCCATGCTGCGACGCCCGCGCGCTCGCCCAGCGACCGCCCCAGATAGGCGCGCTTGGCGTTGAACGAGCCGGCCATCGACTGGAAATCCGGAAAACGCGAGCGGTTCTCGATGTGCAGCAGCGCCCGCGCCTCCACGTCCCAGGCGACGACGTCGGCGCGACCCGCGAACTGATAGTGCTGGTAGGGCTCGTCCAGGCCGACTCGGTAGCCGAGGCGCCGCAGATGCGCGGCCTCGAGCTCGCCCATCGCCGAGTGCACGACGTCAACTTCGAGCGACGCCCGGCCGCTCCGAAGGCGGCGTGGATCGATCAGGTTGAGCTCGGCCTGTCTGCTCAGCGCCTGGGCGATCCGAGCGGCGGCCTCAGCCGAGCCCGACTGGCCGGTCTCGATAAGGTGCACGAACGGTGGTGAGATGCCGGCGCGCCGGGCCAGCTCCGCTGCGGACCAGCCCCTTGCCAGTCGCGCGTCTCGAACCTGTCTGCCGAACGTGGTCCACAGCCGCACGACGGCGACGCCAATCGACGGCGGAGATCCTCGGAGCTGCTTGCGTGGCGACACTACAAACTGATTGAACGCGCCGCCGCTCATCCGCTGCTTACACGGTGCTCATCCGGCACTCGACACGGCCGCGGCGCGGCACTTCTTCAATCAGATTGCAGATAGCGCCGCGCGGCGTGCGGACGGCGCCGACGAGATGCCTCCTCGGGCGCCGAGACTGACGTGGCGGGTCTCGCCCGTTCAATCAGATTGCAGAATTGACGCCCAGGTTGAGAACTCGACGCGCAGACCGCGGGGTCGACCTGCGTACTGGGGAATCGACGGACGAGCTTGTGGGGCTAGCCCCGCGCGGTCTACAGCCAGGGCAGGGGCAGGGTCACCGGGAAGACGACGTTCAGGAACAGGCCAAGGGTCAGCAGGCCGCCGGCGAGGCGGACGTGGCGGAAGGCGAATGCCACGAACCACAGCGGCCAGCCGCGCTTCGGATACCAGTCAGGCGGTTCTGCAGGCTTGGGCTGGTTGTAGACCTTGAGCACGCTCCACAACGTGGGGATGGCAAGAACCGCGAGTATGATCCACGGCCCGACCCAGCCGGCGAGCACCGTAAGCAGGATCAGCGGGTAGAAGGAAATCATGAGCAGCTGGTTGACTCGCCGCGCTCGGTGCTCGCCCAGGATGACGGGCACCGTCCGGATGCCGAGCGCGGTGTCGGGGACGATCTTGTCGATGTGCTTGCCGAACAGGACGCTCGTCACGAGCAGCGAATAGGGGATCGAGAAGACGAGCACCCAGGCCGGCACGGTCCCGGTCGCGACGAGGTACGTGCCACCGATCATCAGCGGGCCCCAGGTCAGGAACACGTCAAGCTCGCCCAGGCCGTGGCGCTTGAGGTTGAACGGCGGCGCGACGTAGAAGACGCTCAGGAAGAGTCCGGCCAGGGCGAACGCGATCACCAGCAGTGGCTGAGCGTTGGTCGCCGCCAGGACGAGCATGATCACGCCGTCGACCGCGGTCAGGAACAGGATTGCCATGCGCAGGGTCTGCTTGGTTACCCAGCCGCTGAGGACAGGATGCGGCGCGTACAGCGCTCGCACGTAGCCCTCGGTGTCGACGCCGCCGGTCATGTCGAAGTAATCGTTGATCAGGTTGTTCGCGGCGTGGGCCAGGACGAGGCCGATTACGGCCAGCACGACCGCCGGGTAGTTGATTGCCAGGCCGGCAACGGTGCGCGACGCCTCGACTGCAAGCAGCAGGCCGATCATCCCCGACCAGAGCGTCATCGGGATGACGGCAGCGCGGGTCATGACCAGCCATTTGCCGACCGTGTCGAGCGGTAGCTCCAGCGGCGCGTTGGCGGTCTGCATTATTTCGGACCAGGCGGCGAGCCGGGTCCGAAGGGTGAGCGTTTGAGCCGGAGTTTCATGGGCGGGGGTGGCGGTCGACATGGGCAGAAGGCTAGCACCTGAAAGTCGGTATGTCCAGATACCAAGTTTGTCTCAGCGAGCGATCTCCACGGGCTGTCTGCCCATCCTGGCGCGCAGTCGCGAGCCCGCCGAACCGACCGATCCGCGGCTCAGGTTGACGAAGGCGATGCCTGCGATGACGAGCGCGGTGCCCAGGATCAGACCCTGCTGGATGGGCTCGTTGAGGACGAGGAATCCAAGCGCGATGCCCCAGATGGGCAGCATGTATGCGACCAGCGAAGTTCGCGTCGGGCCCCATGCTCCGATCAGGCGGAAGAAGGCGATGTAAGCGAGGCCGGAACCGAACAGACCGAGCCAGACCACGGCCACGATGCCCTGCATCGGGAGAGCGCCGATCAGGCCGACCGGGTTCTCGAACACCACGGCGCCGGCCGCAACCATGAGCATGGCAAAGGTGACCTCTATGAATGCGGGCACCATGGGCCGAAAGCCGGTGACGTACTTGCGCGCGAAAACGCCGCTGAAGGCATACGAGATCGCGGCGCCGATGAGCAGCAGCTGCGGAGTGAGGTCCGTCTGACCGATCTGCGCGGGATCGAAGCCCATCAACACGCCCACGCCGATCAGGCCGACGACAACGCCTGCGACCTTGGCCACGGTGATGCGCTCGCGGAGCATGACCGCGGCGAACGGGATCGTGAACAGCGGCACCGGCGCGGTCAGCGTCGCGGCCAGGGCGGAGACAACGTGCTGTTCCGCGATCGTGATGAGGGTGAAGGGCATGGCAATGGCGAAGAAGGCCAGGATGGCGATCCGCGCGTAGACGCGCGGATCGCGTGGCAGCCGCTCGCGCGAGAAGAAGAGGACCACGCCGAGAAGAGCGCTGCCGATCAGCAGTCGAAGCATGACGAGCGTGAACGGCGTCAGCCCCGCTTCGACGCCGAGCTTTATGAACAGGTAGCTGCTGCCCCAGAAGAAGCCCAGGGCAATGAATACCAGCCAGTTCGACCTTGCCATCGTCATCCGAACCCGCGGAGTCTCGCATCGGTTGCAAAAACGCGGGTGCGTGCTGGCACACTGGCTGTCAGGCTGGTGATGCACTCAACTGCACGCAACTGGTCGCAACTGGTCGCGCCGTTATCCAGTGGGCTAATGCGAATGTACTTCCGTCCTGTTCGCGCACATGCTGGCGACGGCGTACGCATGCCCCAATGAAGTCGTGGAGGCAAATCATGCCATCGCCGTCGAGCAGCAACAGGCCCAAGACCAAAGGCGCCCCACGCTACGTCCGGGCCGCAACCGCGGTCGTGACGATCCTGCTCCTTGGCCAGGCGCTGGCCGGCGCCGCTGGCGCCGCCGGGTCGGCCATTGTCAGTGCCACATTCAGCGGCGGCGCCGGGACTGCCCTGGTCAACGGCACGTTCTACGCGAAGAGCGGAACGGCGCTCACGATGACCGTGGTGACCGATACCTCTATTGACTGCGTCGCCTTGAGCGGCGCGCATTCGGCGACCACCACGACGCCGGTCACGGCCGACGCGACGTCGCGCACGTGGGCCTTCTCACTTGCCGCGCCAAGCGGCGCGGACGGCGTCCGCGACACGACCGTCACGGCCAGCAGCGACCTGGGCTGCGTCAGCACCGACGCCACGGCCGCACGCAGCTACTCGGTCGACAACACGCCGCCTGCTGTTTCAGGCTCGATCTCGCCACAGCCCAACGTTGGCGGCTGGGACACCTCCGACGTCACGGTGACGTGGTCCGCAACCGACGCCGGATCGGGCGTGGCAAGCGGTCCGACACCGGCCACTGCCACTCAGACCGTCGAAACCGGCGGGGTGCTCAAGAGCGCGACCGCCTCGGACTGGGTGGGCAACGTGGGTGCCTCGTCGCTGACCGTGAAGCTGGACAAGACGGCGCCGACTATCACGGGACTCCGCAACCCGGCCGCCAACGCGAATGGCTGGAACAACAGCGACGTAACGGTGAGCTTTTCGTGCTCCGATGGTCGTTCCGGGATCAAAACTTGTTCGAGCTCCACCAGCTTCAGCTCGAATGTCGTGGGCCAGCCCGTCGTCGGATCTGCCGTGGACTTCGCGGACAACACGTCATCGGCGACGGTGATCGTCAACGTCGACAAGGACCCGCCGACGATTAGCGGCTCTCCAGCCGGTTCGCCCAACGGCGCCGGCTGGTTCGACGCTCCGGTCACCATCGTGTGGGCGTGTGCCGACCAGGGCGGCTCGGGCTTCTCGCCCGATGAGTGCGCCGACTCAGCCATCAGCGCCGAGGGAACCGGCTTGACCGCGACGAGGTCAGTCAGTGACCTCGCGGGCAACGTGTCGAACCCGGCGACATCGTCGCCGGCTGTGGACGTGGATCTGACCGCGCCACTTACAACGGCCACTCCATCATCTGGCGCGACGTGGTCGTCAAGCGCTGTGTCGGTCACGCTGACCGCGAATGACGCCCTGTCGGGCGTGGCGTCGACGCACTACAGACTGGACGGCGCAAGCGACCAGACATATGCGCAGGGAGATGCACTGCCATTCGCGACTGACGGCGTGCACACGCTCGAGTACTGGTCGGTGGACGTGGCCGGCAACGAGGAGAGCCATCACACGCTGACCGTGAACGTCGACAAATCGGCGCCAGACATAGCGACATCGCAGTCCCCGGCGGCCAACTCGGCAGGCTGGAACAACTCGTCAGTGGTCGTCTCGTTCGACTGCTCGGACGCGGTGTCAGGCATAGCGTCGTGTCCGGCCGACGTGGCGGTCGCCTCGGAGGGTGCGAACCAGACTGTTTCGGGGACGGCCTTCGATCTCGCCGGCAATTCCGCCTCCACCTCAGCGGCCGTATCGATCGACCTGACTGCACCCGTCGTCAGCGTTGTCGGCGTGGTCGACGGAGCCACGTATGAGCTGGGCACCTACAGCGCGTCGTGCTCGAGCAGCGACGCCCTGTCGGGAATCGCCGGGACCGCGCGCCTGACCACGAGCGGCGGCCCGACCGGCCCGCTGACGCTCACGTGCAGCGGCGCAACAGACCGTGCCGGCAACGCGCAGGCAACCCCTGTCAGCGTGACGATCGTCGTGCGCCAAAGCGTCGACGCGTATCAGTTCGGCGGATTCGATCGGCCACTTGGCGGCGGCGATGCCGTAAACGTCGTCAAGGCGGGTTCCGCGGTGCCGCTCAGGTTCAGCCTGGGCGGCTACCGGGGCATGAATATCCTTGCGGCCGGCTTCCCCGCAACCGTCTCGTATGTGTGTGCGACAACACCGCCGGCGACCGCCACGGAGCCGATCGCCACGAACGGCTCACTGAGCTACGACGCAGGGTCGGACACGTACGCGCTGGTCTGGAAGACGACGAAATCGTGGGACGGCTGCCGCATGCTCCAGCTCAAGTTCAGCGACGGATCTGTGGCCTCCGCCTACTTCAACTTTCGATAGTGCCTTGAAGCGGGGCCGATAAGGGGCAGCGGCAACCCCGTACTAACGGTTGTTAGGCAGGACGCGTGCAGGGCGTCGTACAATTCGAATTCGACGAACTGCGTAAGCCGACTCCCGGAGTGAGAACTGCCGGGAACGCGCGGCCGGTCCGCCAGATGGAAGTGCGTGTGCGCCACGGAGCGCACCCGACCACTGAGCAAGGAGAACCGGCCGTGGCGACCACTCTCGACAACCCCGCCAATACCAATGCGACGACGAAGGTCTTCGCTCGTCGCGCCAGTGACATGCCCGCTCTCGGCAAGGAGCGCCACGCCAATCTGCCGCCGGCAGCCCTTTACGAGCACGCCCTGAGCCACGACGAGGGCATCCTTGCCGCAGCCGGCCCGCTCGTCGTACGCACTGGCGAGCACACCGGGCGCTCACCAAAGGACAAGTTCATAGTCGACGAGCCGGACGCGCACGACGGCGTCTGGTGGGGCGGCTTCAACAAGCCCATCTCGCAGGAGCGCTACGACGCGTTGCGCCAGCGCTTCATCGATCACATGAACGCGCGCGACGTGTACGTCCAGGACGCCTTCGTGGGCGCCGATCCGCGTTACCGGCGCTCCGTCCGTGCCTACACGGAGACGGCGTGGGCGAGCATCTTCGTCGACAACCTGTTCATCAGACCGAGCGCAGAAGAGCTGAAGTCGTTCGCGCCCAACTTCACCATCATCGACGCGCCCAGCTTCAAAGCCGACCCGGAGCGCGATGGGACGCGCACCGAGACAGTGATCCTGGTCAACCTCGACAAGCAGGAGATCCTGATCGGAGGCACCGAGTACGCGGGCGAGATCAAGAAGGGCGCCTTCGGGATCATGAACTACCGACTGCCTGCGGAGGACGTGCTGCCCATGCACAGCAGCGTCAACGTCGGCCGCGACGGCGACGTGGCGATCTTCTTCGGCCTCAGCGGCACAGGCAAGACGACGCTCAGCGCGGACCCGGAGCGGATCCTGATCGGTGACGACGAGCACGGCTGGAGCGAGGAAGGCGTGTTCAACTTCGAGGGCGGCTGCTACGCGAAGACGATTCGCCTGAGCCACATCTACGAGCCAGACATCTACTCGACGACGCGCCGCTTCGGCACGATCCTCGAGAACGTCGCCATTGATCCGGTGACTCGCGAGTTGGATCTCGACTCGGAGGAGCTGACCGAGAACACGCGTGGCGCTTTCCCGCTCAACTTCATAAGCAACAGCTCAGAGCACGGGATGGCCGGCCATCCGTCGACGATCATCTTCCTGACCGCCGACGCGTTCGGCGTCCTGCCACCCGTCGCGCGGCTGACGCGTGACCAGGCCATGTATCACTTCATCAGCGGTTACACGGCCAAGCTGGCCGGCACCGAGGTGGGCGTCAAGGAGCCGACGGCCACGTTCTCGACCTGCTTCGGCGCTCCCTTCATGCCGCGCCACCCAGGCGTGTACGCCGAGATGCTCGGCGAGCGCATGGATCGCCACAACGTGCCGGTCTGGCTGGTCAACACCGGCTGGACGGGCGGGCCGTACGGCGTAGGCGAGCGCATGAACATCACGTGGACGCGACAGATGGTCCGTGCCGCGCTGAGCGGTGCGCTCGACGACGTTGAGATGCGGACGGATCCGATCTTTGGCTTCGACGTGCCGATCCACTGCCCCGACGTCCCTGCGGAGGTGCTCTGGCCGCGCGACACGTGGGCCGACAAGGACGCCTACGACGCTCGCGCGCGCAAGCTCGCTGACATGTTCGTCGACAACTTCAAGCAGTTCGATGATCGTGTCGGCGACGCGGTCCGTGACGCCGGGCCGCGTCGCTAGAGAGCAGGGCTGGTCTCAGCCGGCGGCCTTGGCGAGGATCGTGGGCATCTCCTCGCGCGTGAACGCGCGCATCGTCGCCGTCTGGATGTTGCCCTGCGCGCCGACGCGCATCAACAGAGCGGCCATCGACTCAGGATCCGGCATGTCGAAGATCGCCACGAAGTCGTACTTGCCGAGAGTCCAGAAGATGTCGACCATTCTGCCGCCCATGGACTCGGCTGCCTTGGCCGAGGCGTCCGCTCGATTGAGCGTCTGTTTGTAATCCGCGACACCCTGGGCCGTGAACTTGCCAAGGACGATGAACTGGAACATGGCGTGCCTCCATAGCGATCTCGCGTTGCGTGCCCGTGGCGAGCATCGCGCACACCGGACCGCTCGATACGTGCCGTTTGTCGCAATTCGACGATTCGCCGATGATTGGTGCGATGACTGCTGAAGCCTCTACCAGACGTTCAAGGACCGAAGCCGATTGGCGCAAGCGCTTTCGGGCGACCCGGACCAGCCTGCCCGTGTGGGCCGATGAAGCGCCCGATCGACTGCTATACGGGTCAAACGAGTCCGGTACCTGGGAGCTCTACGCGTGGGATAGGTCGACCGACACGAAGCGCCAGCTGACCGAGCGCAAGGAAGGCACGACCAACGGGGCGATTGATCCGCGCGGCGCGCACATCTGGTGGTTCGACGACACCGACGGCGACGAGTTCGGGCGTTGGGTGATGCAGCCTTTCGATGGTGGCGACGCCCAGCCAGTGGCGCTTGAGCGCGCCTACGATTCCGGCCTCGAGCTGGCCGCGGACGTGGCCGTGATCGGCCGCACGACAGATGAGCGCACCGTCATCCATGTCCTGCGCGGCAATGGCGAATCCGCGGACGTCTATAGCAGCACCGAGCAGGCATGGCTGGGCGGCCTGTCGGCCGACGCGACGATGATCTGCCTGCACCATTCCGAACACGGCGATTCACGTCACCCCGCGCTCAGAGTGGTGGACCTGGAAGGCAGGGCCATCGCCGATCTGGCGGACGGTCCTGGATTGGGGCTTGAGGCGCGCGGCTTCCCGAGAGTCGCGGGCGACGAGCGCGTTCTCGTCCTGCACGAACGCAACGACGTCAAGCGACCCCTCATCTGGTGGCCGAGCACAGGCCAGACTCGCGAGCCGACCATCGACCTGCCGGGCGACGTTGAAGCTTCGTGGTACCCCGACGGCCAGGCCATCCTGCTCGTCCACGAACATGCGGGCCGTTCGCAGCTCTTCCGGCTCGAGCTTGATCCCGAGAGGCTGATCGAGATCCCGACCGCGCCGGGCACGATCGCCGCCGCCGCGGCCCGGCCAGACGGTGAGGTCTGGTACCAGTGGAGCGACGCCGCCACAACGCCCGAGGTTCGCTACATCGATGCGAGCGGCCGCGACGGCGGCGTGCTGCTGCGGCCGGTGGGCGTCGCATCGCCCGGCGGCGTGCGCTACACGGACCTGTGGGTCGGCGACGTTCATGCGTTCGTGGCCGAGCCGCCCACCGGCCGTCGCCCGCACCCGACGATCTTCTACATCCACGGAGGACCCGAGTCGCACGATCGCGACACGTTCTCGCCGCCGGTACAGGCGTGGGTCGACCACGGCCTGGCCGTGATCCAAGTCAACTACCGTGGCTCGACCGGCTATGGCCGCGCGTGGCGCGATGCGCTGACCGGCAACCCGGGCCTGACCGAGCTGGAAGACATCGCCGCCGTGTGGCAGCGCGTCGTCGACGACGGCATCGCCGACCCTGAGCAGATCGTCCTGCATGGCCATTCGTGGGGCGGCTACCTGACGCTGCTCGGTCTCGGGCTTCAACCCAGGCTGTGGGCGCTAGGTGTGGCCGGCGTACCGGTGGCGGACTACATCGCCGCGTACGAGGACGAGATGGATCCGCTCAAGGCCTACGACCGCGCGCTTTTCGGGGCCACGCCGGAACAGGATCCACAGCGCTATATCGATCGCTCGCCGCTGACGTTCGCCCACAACGTCAGCGCGAGGGTGCTCATCCTGGCTGGCGAGAACGATCCACGCTGCCCGATTCGCCAGATAGACAACTACATCGCGCGGCTCGAAGAGCTCCGACGACCGTACGAGGTGCTCCGCTTCGACGCCGGCCACGGCTCGCATCGAACGGAGGAGCGCATTCGCCAGCAGGAAGCGATGCTCGACTTCGTCTCCCGACACGTGGGCACGGCCGAGCCGCTCTGATCGCGCGATCCTCAACGCCCTCGTGGGCCATCTGGGCTAACCACGCCAAACGACCGATTGATCCGGCGGACAGTTAAGCGCTGGTAAGTTCTCGGAGACATGTCTCAGGCGCGCATGACAACGGCTTATCTGGCGCTGTCTCTGGCCGCCCTTGTCGGCTACTTCACCCTCGGCGACGTGCTCGCCGCGGCCTGTTATGTGGGAATGTCGGCGCTCGCGCTGGCGGCAGTAGCCGTCGGCGTGCGCATGCATCGACCGAGGCTCACACGGCCGTGGCTGGTGATTGCGGCGGCACAGGCCGCCTTTCTTGTTGCGGACATCCTTTGGTATCACAACGCGCTGACCAACCCCCTTGCGGTCGACCAGCCTGGAGCGTCGGATGTCTTGTACCTGGCCGGCTATCCGCTGCTGGCCATAGGTCTGATCATGTTCATCCGCGCCCGCCAGCGGCACTACCGGCTGACCGCGGCAATCGACGCGATCCTGATCGGCGTCGCGGCGGTGCTCGCGCTCTGGCTGCTCGTCATCGACAACGTGATACGCGACGAGACAATTCCCGTCGTCGAGCGATTGATCACCGTTGCCTATCCCATCGGCGACGCCGCCGTGCTCGCGGCCGCCGCCTACCTGCTCCTGACCGGCAGGCAGGGACGCCGCTCGCTGTACCTGCTGCTCGGGTCGCTGGCGGCGCTGCTCGTCGGCGATCTGCTCCAGGCAACGGTCGATACGGGAGCCTCCATGGGAGCGGCCGCAGACGCGTTCTGGATGGTCAGCTACGTCTTGTTCGGACTGGCTGCGCTGGACCCGTCGATGCGTCAGCTAGTCGAGCCCGGCGAGGCCCTCACGGCGCCCGACAGCAACCGTCGGTTGCTGCTGATCGGCGTGGCGATCAGCGCGCTGCCTGCCTTCGCGCTCTATCAGCGCTTTTTCGAGGACCAGATGGACCTTGCCCTGATCGGCGTGTGCGGCGTGGTCGTGATGACCGCGATCATGCTGCGGATGCACGAGCTGGGTGCCGTGCTGGGTCGCTCAGAGCGGCGTTACGCATCACTTCTGGCGAATGCTTCGGAGGCGTTCGCGATCATGCGCCGGGACGGCAGCTTCACCTATGTCAGTCCCGCTTCAGAGCGTGTCCTGGGCTACGGCAGCGACGAGACGATACGCCGTGGGGCGCTCGACCTGATCCATCCGAGGGCGCGTTCGCGAGCTGCGACCCGGTTGCGGCGCGTCATGGCGCGCCCCGGAGCGCAGTCCGAGTTCGAGCTGCAGGCGCGTCGTGCAGACGGCGAATGGCGCTGGCTCAGCGTGACCGCGACGAATCGCACAGACGACCCGCTCATCGACGGCATCGTCCTCAATTACCGCGATATCACCGAGCGCAAGCAGCTCGAGGAGCGTCTCGTCCAGCAGGCCTTCACCGACGGCCTGACCGGGCTCTCGAACCGGCCGCTGTTCATCGACCGCGTCTCACAGGTCCTGGCTCGCCGCCGGCGCAACGAAGGCCAGATGGCCGTATCGGTTCTGTTCATCGATGTCGATGACTTCAAGACGGTCAACGACAGCCTGGGCCACAGCTCCGGTGACCGGCTGCTGGTTGCACTGGCCGGCAGGCTCAAGGCGACGGTCCGGCCGGCGGACACCGCCGCGCGTCTCGGGGGCGACGAGTTCGCGGTCCTGCTCGAGAACACCGACGCGCCGGAGGCCGAGCGAGTCGCCGCGCGGCTACTCGCAAGCCTTGCCATGCCGGAGCGCATCGCCGAGTTCGATGTCAGCGTATCCGTGTCGATCGGCATCGCAGTCGATCGCGCCGGCGGGGCCGACACTGTCGAGGAGCTGTTGCGCGACGCCGATCTGGCGATGTACACGGCCAAGTCGAAGGAACCCGGCAGCTACGCGGTCTACGAGCCGACCATGCACGCTGCGGCGCTGCGTCGCCTCGAAGCCAAAGCGGACCACCAGCCGGACGCTCGGCGCGTCCGGACCACGACAACGTGGACGCCCGTGGCAGGCCCTGGCTCGCGCGCCGCGACGGCGGGTGCCGTCGGCTGAGCCGCGCCTCATTGGCGAGGGAGACCTAATCTTGGACAGGTGACAAGCCTGCCGACAGGAACGGTCGCGTTCCTGATGTCCGATATCGAGGGCTCGACGCGGCTGATCGGTGCCTCCGGCGATTTGTTTCCCGCCCTTCTCGATGCCCACTTCGACATCCTGCGCAGGGCAATCGAGGCGAATGAAGGCACTCTCGTCTCGACCGAGGGAGACGCTGTCTTTGCTGTCTTTCAGACGGCCCGCCGAGCAATAGCCGCGGCCGCCGACTCGCAGCGCGCGCTGGCCGAGCATGACTGGCCCGCAGGCATGCCGCTCAAGGTGCGGATGGGCATTCACGTCGGCGAAGCCGTCATGGGCGGCCGCGACTACACCGGGCTCGATGTCCATCGCACGGCGCGCATCACATCCGCCGCGTGGGGCGGTCAGGTGCTCGTCTCGCAAGCCGTCGAGTCGCTCGTGGGTGATGCGCCGGGCGACGCCACGCTGCTCGATCTCGGTGCGTACAGCCTGCGCGACATCGCGGATCCGGAGCGGCTTTACCAGCTCCGCGCGCCCGGCCTGACACTCGACTTCCCGCCACCGCGCACGGCGGTCGGCGCGACGCCCACGAACTTGCCCACGCCAATGACAGGCTTCGTTGGTCGCGCGCGCGAGCTGCTCGCGGTCCGTCAGCTTTTGGCCGACGCGCGGCTGCTGACGTTGACCGGGCCGGGTGGCACGGGCAAGACGCGTCTCGCGATCGAGACAGCGCGGCGGATGCCGGAAAGCTATCCCGACGGCGTCTGGTTCGTCGCCCTCGACAGCGTCCGCGACCCCGGTCTCGTCGTACCGACCATTGCCCACTCCGTGGGCGTGCTCGAGCAGCCGGGGCGCTCGATTGAGCAGCTGCTCGCCGAACGCCTGGTCGGCAAGCGCGTGCTGCTCGTGCTCGACAACTTCGAACAGGTCGTCGACGCCGCGCCGACGCTGGGCGGTGTGCTGGCCCGCAGTGCGAGCGTGGCAGCCCTTGTGACTAGCCGCGAGCCGCTGGGCATCGGCGCCGAACGCGTCTATCCGGTGCCGACGCTGGCGCTGCCGAGCGAGCCAGGCGAGCCTACGGCGGCGGACCTTGCCGGTTCCGAGTCGGTCCAGCTGTTCGTCGATCGCGCGCGCGCCGTCCGGCCCGGTTTCGCGTTGACCGATGAGAACGCAGCCGACATCGCCGCCATCTGCCGCCGCGTCGACGGCCTGCCCCTGGCGATCGAGCTGGCCGCGGCACGCATCAACGTGCTGGCGCCGGCGCAGATCCGGCAGCGTCTCGACCGTCGGCTGAGTCTCGCCGCCAGCAGCCGGCGCGACGTGCCGGAGCGCCAGCGCACACTGCGCGGTGCGATCGACTGGAGCCACGAGATGCTGGCGCAGCCCGAGCGCGTCATCTTCCGCCGGCTGTCCGTCTTCGCCGGCGGCGCGGCGCTCGAGTCCGTGCTCGCCGTCGTCGAAGAAGATGGCGACGTTGGCGCGGATCCCCTCGACACGCTTGCGCTGCTCGTCGATCGCAGCCTCGTGCGATCCGATCAGGAAGCCGACGAAGCACGTTTCGAGATGCTCGAGACGATCCGCGAATACGCGGCCGAGAAGCTCGACGAGGCGGACGAGCGAACGACCATCTGCGAGCGCCACGCCGAGCACTTCGCGCAGGTTGCGGGCGAGGCGCGCAACGTGCTTTCGAGTGCCGCCCGCGACTCGCGTCTCGACCAGCTCGACCGCGAGATGCCCAACCTGCGCGCTGCCCTGGATTGGACGATCGGACGCGCCGATTTCGACCGCGGCTGCCGGATGTGCGTGGGGCTCAAGGACTTCTGGCGGCTGCGCGGCCACCTGGCCGAGGGCCTGCAGGTCATGCTGTTGCTGCTCGAGCGATCCGGCGCCGCCGAGGCATCAGCGGAGCGTGCCGACTTTCTCAGCGCCGTTTCCGAGCTCGCCAACTGGCACGGCGACTACGAGATCGCGCTGGATCTAGGCGAGCAGCACATCGCCATGCGCACTGCGCTCGGCGACACCGTCGGCGCTGGCAAGGCCTGGACGAACATCGGCTGGTCGAGCCTTGTCGCAGATCCCGCCCGGGCGCGCGATGCATTCGCAAAGTCGATCGAGGTTACGCGTGCCACCGACGACGATGCGTGGCTGATGGGTGGCCTGCAGGGCTTGTCCCTTGCCTACCTCGGCCTGGGGGATCTGGAGGCAGCAAGGCAAGCGGCGCTGGAGGCGATCGAGATCGGCGACCGTGCCAGCGACCCATACACCAACGCGATCAACTACATGACGCTCGGCGCGGTCGAAGGGCGGCTTGGGAATCTGGAAGCCGCAGCGGAGGACTTCGCCGAAACCCTGCGGCGCTCCGTAGCGGCCGGGTCAGTGATGAACATCTCGATCGCCCTCGACGGAATGGCGACGCTTTCCTTCCAGCGCGGGGACGCTCGCAGCGGCGCGCTTCTTGCGGCGGCGTCCGAACGGATGCGACGGCAGATAGGCGGTGCGCCGTCGATGGAGATGATCGGCGCGGAGGCGCCGCTCTTGATCGCGCGACGCGTGCTTTCGAGCGGTGATTACGAGCGACTCGCCGGCGAGGGCGCGGCTCTCAGCGACGAAGCCGCCGTCGCGCTGGGTTTCGAGGTCGCGGCAGGCACGCACGCGCAATCTCAAACCTGACGCCGTTGCGTCCGCGGAAGCTAGCGACTAGGACAGCGGCTCGAACACCGCTGTGAAGTGGCGCAGCTGAGACGGCTGATCGACGATGCGATAGCCGCGCAGATCGGTGGAGCGCGCGGCCACGCGTCTGACGACCTCGATCACGTAATCGACGTGCGATTGGGTGTACGTCCGGCGCGGGATGGCCAGCCGAACCAGGTCGAAGGCGGCCGCTCGCTCGGTGCCGTCGGGATGCATCCCGAACATGACCGTGCCGATCTCGCAGCCGCGAATGCCACCCTCGCGGTAGAGCTCCACCGCCAGCGACTGGCCGGGGTACTCGAGCGGCGGGATGTGCGGCAGCATCGCTCGCGCATCGATGTACACGGCATGCCCGCCGATGGGCAGGATGACCGGGACGCCACTCTCCGATAGCGCCTCCCCGAGATACTCGGTCGACCGGATCCGGTAGCGCAGGTAGTCCTCGTCGACGACCTCGGTCAGGCCCTGGGCGATCGCCTCGAGGTCGCGCCCGGCAAGGCCGCCATAGGTCACGAAGCCCTCGGTCAGGATGAGCACGTTGCGGCATCGTTCGGCAAGCGAATCGTCGTTCATCGCCAGCCACCCGCCGATGTTCGCGAGGCCGTCCTTCTTGGCGCTCATCGTCATTCCGTCAGCAAGCGAGGCGATCTCGCCCACGATCTCCGGGATCGACTTGTCGGCGTAGCCGTCCTCGCGCTGCTTGATGAACCATGCGTTCTCAGCGAAGCGGCACGCATCCAGGAAGAGCGGCAGCCGATAGCGGTCACAAACCTCGCGTACGGCGCGCAGGTTGGCGAGCGAGACGGGTTGTCCGCCCATCGAGTTGTTGGTGATGGTCATGAACACGACCGGGATGCGCTCGGGACCGTGTTCCGCGATCAGCCGCTCAAGGGCGGCTACATCCATGTCGCCCTTGAAGGGCGCCCGCTCGCGAGGATCGCGAGCGGGCGTGAGATCAACCGCCTGTGCGCCGGTGAACTCGACGTTGGCGCGCGTCGTATCGAAGTGGGCGTTGTTGGGCACGATCTTGTCCGGGCCGCCGATGACGGAGAAAAGGATCTTCTCGGCGGCCCTTCCCTGGTGGGTGGGGATGACGTGCTTGAACGGGAAGAGCCGCTGCACCGCCTCGAGGAAGCGGTACCAGGACGGCGAGCCGGCATAGCTCTCGTCGCCATGCTGGACGGCCGCCCACTGGTCGCGGCTCATGGCGCCAGTGCCCGAGTCGGTCAGAAAGTCGATGATCACGTCGTCGGCGTGGACGTTGAAGAGGTTGTAGCCCGCGGCTGCGAGCGCCGCCTCTCTCTCCGCCCCGGTCGTGATCCGAATCGGCTCAACCGAGTGGATGCGGAACGGTTCGATGATCGTCTGCCAGCGTTCCACGATTCTGACTCTAGCGCGTCGCAGTAAGAAGAGGCCCGGCCGCTTGCGCGGCCGGGCCTCTGACCGAACGACTTTCTGCGCTACGGCAGGTAATAGTTCGGATTGGGCATCTTGAAGGGCTTGTCCGCGTAGCCGCCCTGCAAGTCGCTGTACTGGTCGCCGAAGTTGGCCACGATGTCGTAGCCGAGCGACTCGATGTACGCCCGGGTGCCGGCCTTGTACTGGACCGTCGGGCACGACTTGCCGGCCGTGATCGAAGGGCCACAGAACTGGGGCTGGTCCAGGTACGACGGATAGTCACCGACCACCGGCTTGGTGAACAGGCCATCGGTGAAGCCGCCGTGGCCGGTGTCGATCGCGGTCGGCATCGGATAGCCGGCGTCGATCTCGGGCACGAGGTTGCCGAAGCCCGTCGTGGTGTAGTCGGATCCATAACCGGCCGCCACGTCATTGACCAGGTTGGCGATCGTCGCCTGATGCTGAGAGTCGCCTCGGCCAGTGATGAAGAAGACGGCATAGCCTTTGGCCGCCGCGCGGGTGACCATGTCGACCATGCCCGGCGCAGCCGGGAACATGTTGCCGGTGAACGTGGATCCGGTCAGACCGACGAATACCGCGTTGGTGGTCGGGTTGTAGTCCCAATTGCTGTACAGCTCGTAGTTCCAGGTGGTCAGCGTCGTGTCATCGACGTCGAGCACGATGGCCTGCATGGGGTGCTTGCCGGCCCGCGCATCGATCCACTGGCGGCCTTCCTTGGCCACCTTGGACGCTTCCTTGGCGTAGTTGCCGCTCATGTTCAGCGCGAGCGTCCAGCCGGCGGTCGAGCTGCTTCCGGTCGAAGCCCCCGGAGTGCCGTAGTAGTTCTTGATCTCACTGCGCAGGACGTCGATGTTCGTGACCTGGTCCGCAGACTTGGGGGTGGTGATCTTCGGTCCGGAGAGGCCGCCCGCGGCGACGACACCAGCGGTGGCAAAGACCAGTCCTATTGCGAGACCGGTCACGAACGAGCGCGGGGCATGTCGAAATCTGGCGATACGAGCCATCTGCTCCCTTCCTCCCGGCGACCAGCGGGATGGCTGGCGCGCCTCTTCGCTTGCCCCCGAGGCACGGCGCCCGGGGATGCCCAAGAGCCTAACTCGCAGAGCGCTGGCGCGCCATATCGAACTGGACGGCGCTCTCAAAATCGGCACCGCGGCGATCCGCAATACGAACGCAATGGTTGTCGGCTCGCTGCAGTAATCGCGCAACGGCTGGTGAACGAAGATCAAACGCGATGCTGCTGTCACAGACGGCGACCAACGCGCTACCGATGGCGCGCAGCGGCGCCGTCATCAATCGTGTCACCGCAACCGCCTACACGATCCCGACGGACCAGCCTGAATCCGATGGCACCCTTGCCTGGGACCGGACGACGATGGTCATCACCGAGCTCGAGGCCGCGTCAACGCGCGCCATTGGATACACGTACGCCAGCCACGTCGCGGCTGCGCTCATCGTCGAGGTGCTGGCCCAGGACCTGCTCGGTGGAGATCCTTTCGACCACGCGCGACTGACGGCCGCGCTGAGCAGACGTCTGCGCAACATCGGCCGGCCAGGTATTGGTGCTACCGCTGTATCGGCGCTCGACCAGGCGCTTTGGGACCTGAAGAGCCGCATGCTGGGTCTCTCATTGGTCGACCTGCTCGGGTCCGTGCGTGACGAAGCCGCGGCCTACGGTAGTGGCGGCTTCACGTCGTACTCGAACAGCCACCTGTCCGAGCAGCTGGGCGGGTGGGCCGCCGAAGGTTTTGACATGGTCAAGATGAAGATCGGCCGCAACCCAGAGGTCGACCCCGACCGCATCCGCGAAGCCCGTTCCGCGATTGGCGACAGCGTCCAGCTGTTCGTCGACGCCAACGGAGCGTTCGACGAGCGCGGAGCATTGGCGGCATCACGCTGGCTGGACGAGAGCTCGGTGACGTGGTTCGAGGAACCCGTTACGTCTGACGACATTGGTGGCCTGCGTTTCGTGCGCGAGCGCGTGCCCCGTTCCATGCCAGTGGCTGCCGGCGAATACGGCTGGACGCCGATCGACTTCGTTCGCCTCGTCGATGGGGCTGCCGTCGACGTGCTCCAGGCCGATGCGACCCGATGCCTGGGGATCAGCGGCTTCCTCGATGCCGTGGCCATCTGCGCGGCCAGGGCGTTGCCCATGTCGACGCACTGCGCCCCCACCATTCACTCGAAGCTGGCATGCGTGGCAGAGCCGGTGCGTCACATTGAGTGGTTCCACGACCACGTACGCATCGAGCGTCGGTTCTTCGATGGCTTCTGCGACGCGAAAGACGGTGTCGTACGTCCGGACCGTGGACGACCAGGGATAGGCATCGAGCTGCGCCGTACCGACCTTGAGCCATACCTCGTCTGGTATGGGGAGATGACGTTGTGAGCCTCCATTCCGGGACGCGCGATGTCGTGCGCCAACGTCTGGATCAGGCGCCCGATTGGCTGGTGCGCGGCACGGCCGTTGGTAGCGCACTGCCGGGCGCCACGAAGCGGGAACCGCTCTCCGACGCCGCCGGACTCGCCGTCGAGCTACTCAACAACGTCCGTGGCGAGGTCCGCTTCGATCGCGGAACACGGGCTCTTTACTCGACCGACTCATCGAACTACCGCCAGGTGCCGATCGGCGTGGTGCTCCCGCGTGACACGGACGACGTCATTGCCACGGTCGAGACGTGCCGCCGCTTTGGCGCGCCGATCCTGTCCCGCGGCGGCGGCACGAGCCTCGCTGGCCAGACGTGCAACGTCGCGGTGGTAATGGATCACTCCAAGTACAACAATGCGCTCGTCGAGCTGAACGCCTCCGAACGCTATGCGCGCGTCAGACCGGGCATCGTTCTCGATACGCTGCGCGATGCGGCCGAAGAACACCATCTGACCTTGGCCCGGACCCGGCCACCCACAACCACTGCACGCTGGGTGGGATGATCGGCAACAACTCGTGCGGCGTGCACTCGGTCATGGCCGGCAAGACCGACGACAACGTTCTCGAGCTGGACATCCTCACCTACGGCGGCCTGCGCATGACGGTCGGCCCGACAAGTGACGACGAACTCGAGCGGATCATCACCGCAGGCGGCATCAAGGGCGAGATCTACCGCCGATGCGTGAGCTTCGCGACGGCCACGCGAACGAGATTCGACGCCGGCTACCCACCCATCCCGCGTTGCGTGTCGGGGTACAACCTGACCTGGCTGCTGCCCGAGAACGGGGCTTCAACGTGGCCCGGGCCCTCGTTGGTCGCGAGTCGACGCTCATGACCGTCCTTGAGGCAAAGGTGAGGCTCGTCGACAGCCCTCCCGGCCGGACGCTGGTCGCGCTCGGCTTCGACGATGTCTATGCGGCGGCCGACGACGTGCCCAACGTCATGGAGTCGGACTGCATAGCGTGCGAGGGCATGGACCACAAACTTGTCCGGACGTGCGCGGGCGTGGGATCCATCCCGACGCGCTGGGCCGATGTTGCCCAGCCGGCGATGGCTTTCTGCTCGTCGAGTTCGGAGGCAGCGACCGAAAGGAAGCAGACGCCAAGGCGCACGAGTTCGTCGACAAGATCAAGAGCCGCCGTTCGGACGGCACATACCGCGAAGTCTTCGATCGCGGAGACGAAGAAGAGCACTCTGGTCGATTCGCGAATCCGGCCTGGGCGCGACCTCGATGGTGCCGGGCAAGCCGCTCACGTTGCCAGGCTGGGAAGACTCTGCCGTGCCGCCCGAGCGGCTCGGCGACTACCTGCGCGAGTTGCGCAAGCTGTTGAACCGACTATTCGGTACGACGCGGACATGTACGGCCATTTCGGCCAGGGCGTCCTGCACTGCCGGATCGACTTCGGCCTGCTGACAGAACCCGGACTGCACAAGTTCCGCAGCTATCTGGACGAAGCCGCCGATCTCGTGGTTGACATGGGCGGCTCACTGTCCGGAGAGCACGGCGACGGCCAGGCTCGCGCCGACCTGCTGCCGATCATGTACGGCGACGAGCTCGTCGATGCGTTCGCCGAGTTCAAGTGCGATCTGGGATCCCGAGTGGCGGATGAACCCGGGCAAGGTAGTCGATCCCAACCCGATCCTGTCCGACCTGAGCCTGGGCGCGGACTACAACCCGCCGAGCGTGGCGACCCACTTCGCCTTCGCCGAGGACCACGACTCGTTTGCTCACGCGGCGTTCCGCTGCGTGGGCGTCGGCGACTGCCGCCGCCACGACGGCGGCACGATGTGCCCTCGTACATGGTTACGCGCGAGGAGAAGCACTCGACGCGCGGCCGCGCTCGGATGCTGTTCGAAATGATGCGAGGGCGACGTAATGACCGATGGCTGGCGCTCGGACGAGGTTAAGCGAGGCGCTCGACCTATGCCTGGCATGCAAGGGCGTGTAAGATCGAGTGCCCGGTCAACGTTGACATGGCGACGTACAAGGCCGAATTCATGAGCCACTACTGGGCCGGCCGACTACGGCCGCGCCAGGCCTACGTCTTGGGACTCATCGCCGTGGTGGCTGCGAATCTGGGCGAGCGCATGCCGCGTCTGGCCAACCTCGCGACGCAGTTACCCGGACTGCGCACGATGGCCAAGGCATTTCGCCGGCGTCGCGCCCGAGCGGCGCATCCCGCGCCTGGCCAGCCAGACATTCAGCGACTGGTTCGCCGAACGTCGCAGAAACGCGCCTTCGGCGGACGCACCTGAAGGCCGGCGCGCGTGATCCTGTGGCCCGACACCTTCACCGACCATTTTCACCCCGACTCGGCGCGCTCCGCGGTCGAGGTGCTCGAGGCCGCCGGTGGCAGGTGGAGATCCCGATGGCTGGGTTTGCTGCGGCCGCCCGCTGTATGACTTCGGTTTCATCGGCCAGGCGCGCGGCCACTTGCGTCAAGAAGTCGATGCGGACGTGCTGCGCCCGGCACTGCGCGACGGCATGCCGATCGTCGGCCTCGAGCCGATCTGCGTCGCTGCGTTCCGCGACGAGCTGGTTCGAGCTCAATCCCGAACTGCCGGACGCCACGCCGGCTGCACGAAGCAGACATACCTGCTGAGCGAGTTCCTGGCCAAGGTGCGACCGGACTACCAGCCGCCGCGCCTCGAAGCCGGCAAGGCGGTCGTCCACGGCCACTGCCAGCAGAAGGCGGTGCTCGACATGGACGCCGAGATCGACGCCTTGCGCGCGACCGGCCTGGATGTCGACGTGCTCGAGTCGGGCTGCTGCGGCATGGCCGGCAACTTCGGCTTCGAGAAGCGGCGAGAAGTACGCGCGTCTCGGTCGCGGCCGGTGAGCGCGTCCTGCTGCCCGCGGTACGCCGGGCGGACTGCCGAGACGTATGTCGTTGCCACCGGTTTCTCAGTGCCGCGAGCAGATCGCCCAGCTGACCGATCGCCGCGCGATGCATCCGGCCGACCTGCTCGCTGCCGGGCTGCATGCGGCGCACCTCCGACTACCAACCCGCTGTCAATCGAAAGGAAGGTGACCATGGCCAAGACCGCAGCTGACGTGCTGATCGAGACACTGATCGACTGGGGCGTCGACACGTCTTCGGGCTGCCCGGGCGACGGCATCAACGGGATCATGGAGTCGCTCCGGACCCACCAGGACGAGGTCCGCTTCGTCCAGGTGCGCCACGAGGAGGCCGCCGCCTTTGCGCCGCGGCCGGTATCCAAGTTCAGCGGGTCGGCTGGGCGTCTGCCTGGCAACGTCAGGCCCGGGCGGGCTGCACCTGACCAACGGCCTGTATGACGCCAAGCTCGACGGGGCGTCTGTGCTGGCGATCACCGGCCACCACTTCAGCGACCTGATCGACACTCATGCACAGCAGGACGTCGACCTGACGCGCGTGTTCGAGGATCGTCGCGGTCTACAACACGCGGGTCATGAACTCCGCCCACGTGCCGAACGTGGCCAATCTGGCGTGTCGCACGGCGCTGGCCTGGAAGGGAGTGGCAGCACATCTGCTTCCCGACCGACCTGCAGGAGCAGCCGGCGGATGCCGGGCCGCGCGCGCCGCGCGACAAGCGCGGCCACACGCCGACACGCTCGGCGCGCGGGCCGGCCTGCCGTCCGACGCGGACCTGGGCCGCGCGCGGAAGTGCTGAACGCCGGCAGAAGGTCGCCATTCTCGCCGGCCAGGGCGCGCTCGGCGCCGGCTGACGAGCTCGAATGCCGTGGCCGAGGCGCTCGGGGCGCCGATCGTCAAGGCTCTGCTCGGCAAGAGCGTCGTGCCCGACGACAGCCCGCTACACGACGGGCGGCATCGGCCTGCTCGGAACGGCGCCCTCCGAGACTGCGCTGGCCGAGTGCGACACGCTGCTGATCGTCGGCAGCTCCTTTCCGTACATCGAGTTCTATCCCAAGCCGGGACCAGGCGCGTGCTGTCCAGATCGACATCGACCCCGCGCGCATCGCGCTGCGCTATCCGGTCGAGGTCGGCCTCGTCGGCGACGCGAGGGCGACCCTCGCCGCGCTGCTGCCGACGCTGCAGCGCAAGGAGGACCGCGGTTCCTGGAAAAGGCGCAGTCCGGCATGGCCGACTGGTGGAAGCTGATGGACGAGCGCGCCGCGCGCATGGACATGCCCATGAAGCCGCAGACCATCACCGCGGCGCTCGATCGGCAGCTGCGTGACGACGCGATCATCGTCTGCGACTCGGGCACCATCACGACCTGGTATCGCGCGCCATATCCGGGCGCGTCGCGGGCCAGATGATGTCTCGCTCTCGGGCACGCTGGCGACGATGGCCTGCGGGCTGCCCTACGCGGTCGGTGCCCAGATGGCGCATCCGGATCGGCAGGTCGTCGCCATCGTCGGCGACGGCGGCGCTGTCGATGCTGATGGCCGAGCTGGCGACATGCGGCCAAGTACAAGCTGCCGGTGCGCGTCATGGTCTACAAGAACGACGTGCTCGGCCAGATCAAGTGGGAGCAGATGGTCTTCCTGGGCAACCCCGAGTTCGGCGTCGAGCTCTACCCGATCGACTTCGTCAAGGTCGCCGAGGCATGCGGCGTGCGCGGCATTCGGATCGACGACCCCGAGCAGGCCGACGAGCAGCTGCGCGACGCCTTCGCGACCGAGGGCCGGTGTTGATCGAGGCCGTGATCGACGCCAACGAGGCGCCGATGCCGGGCACGATCAGGCCCAGCAGGCGATCCACTTCGCCGAGTCGCTGCTGCGCGGCCAGCCCGACCGGATCGAGATCGCCACGACCGCCGCCGGCAACAAGATCCGCGAGATGGTCTAGGCGGCACGTGTATGTCATCCGGCACCTGGATGTCATGAGGAGACTGCTGTGACTCAATCCGTAACCTCGGCCGAGGAGCAGGAACAAGAGCATCTCGTCCGCAAGCAGGGAGACGCATATCGCTCGTCGTATGACGAGCTGATGTCGGAGGATCGCCACGATGGAGTGGAGATCGACGACTACCTCGTGACGGCCGCGTTCGAACCCGCCGAGGGCATGTATATCGTGGCCAGCGACGGCAGGCTCATGTGGAAGGTTCCAGAGCCACATGAGAACCAACATCTTGAGGTCATTGTTCGCGATCGGCACGATGGCCGCTTTGTGCCTGGCCTCGATGTGCGCATGCTCCTGCGTAATGGATCCGACATCGTCGTCGACACCCCCGTTCCTTTCATCTGGCACCCATTCGTCTTCCACTACGGGATCAACGGCCATATACCCGAGGAGGGGTCGTACTCGGTCGAGGTGCGCATCGCCCGGCCCGTGTTCGGCCGCCACGACGAGGTTCGCGGTAGACGCTACGCGCGCGATGTACAAGTCGACCTGGGGCCACTAAAGCTGCGCCCCGGCCGAAAGGAACACGGACCTGAATGATGGAGGCGCTGCCGGCCCCTGAGGGCCGGCGGCGCCTCGCACAGCACCGTCCGCTTCGCCCCGGTCGTTACTAGCCAGGTGGCAACTAAAATCTGGTACGCTTGGGCGAGTGGAGCCGGACAAGGTCAAGGTCATCGAGCAGCTGGTGCAAGCAGGCGTGGCCATCACTGCCAGAGCGCTGGCAGGCATCGGCGGCATCGATCTCACCTTTCCCCAGTGGCGCGTGCTTGTTGTCCTGGGCGAGCATGGCGACGGCGCCACGGTCAGCGAGGTAGCCGGCAGCATTGGCGTGACGTTGCCCGCCACCAGCCGTCAGCTGCGTCGGCTGGAGCGACGCTCGCTGGTGCGCGTAGAGCCGGATACGAACGACCGGCGCGCGACGCGGGCGCGGCTTACCAGGAACGGCAAGAGAGTGAGGACAAAGATCTTCGAGCTTCGTCGTGCTGAGATCGCGCGAGCCGTGCAAAGCCTGGAGCTGAGCTCCGACGCCCTCGTTCAGGTCGATCTCGTGGCAAGCGCGATGGCCGACTACCGGTGAGCCTCTCCGCCCGCTTCCTGCCCAACACGGATGTCATGCGCGACCTTCGGCACCGCATTCGCGGCGCCGCCTATCTGCGCAAGTGGGTCGTGCTCGGCGCCCTGATCGGTCTCATTGCCGGCGTGGGGGCCGCTGTCTTTTTCATCGCCCTTCAATGGGCGACCAATTTCTTCCTGGGCACGCTCGCCGGCTACTACCCGCCGACCCCAGTCGGCGAGGGAAACAACCCGCTGACGATGCCCCTGCTGCCGCTGGCCGTGCCGTTTGTCGTCGCGCTGGGCGGGCTCATCTCGGGCATCATCGTGTTCCGCCTCGCACCGGAGGCCGAAGGCCACGGCACTGACGCCGCGATCGCCGCGTTCCATCACGGCGCCCGCCGGATCCGGGGGCGCATCCCGATCGTCAAGCTCGTCGCTTCCTCGATAACCATCGGATCGGGCGGATCCGGCGGGCGCGAAGGCCCGACCGCTCAGATCGGCGCCGGCTTCGGCTCGTTCCTGGCACGGGCGCTCGATCTGGACGCGCGCGACGCGCGCATCGCCGTTGCGTCGGGCATGGCCGCCGGCATCGGCGCGATATTCCGCGCCCCGCTCGGCGGCGCGATCCTGGGCGCGGAGATCCCGTATCGCGAGGATGTCGAGTCGGACGCGCTGGTGCCCAGCTTCGTCGCGTCGGTGGTCGCCTTCTCCGTCTTCGGCGTGATCATCGGCTTTGCGCCGATCTTCGGCCAGATAGTCGCCACGTTCCAGGATCCCAGGCAGCTCGTCTACTACGCGCTCATCGGACTCATCTGCGGCCTGGTCGGGCGCATGTACGTCTCAGGCTTCTACGGTGCAACGCGGTTCTTCCAGGGCTGGAAGATCCCGCGCGAGGTAAAGCCGGCGATCGCCGGCTTCGTGGTCGGGCTGATAGGCATCGTCATTCCGGGTGCTCTGGGCACCGGCTACGGCTGGGTCCAGCCCGCGCTCGACCGCGGCTCGCTGCTGGCGCTGCCGCTGTGGATGGTCCTGATCCTGCCCTTCGCCAAGATCGTCGCCACGTCGCTGTCGATTGGCTCGGGCGGCTCGGGCGGCATCTTCGGCCCGGGCATGGTCGTCGGCGGCCTGCTCGGCGCGGGCGTCTGGCGCCTGCTCGAGCCGTTTGCGCCGGCGGTCCCGCTCGATCCTTCGCCGTTCGTGATCGTGGCCATGATGGCCCTCTTCGGCAGCGTCGCTCACGCGCCGCTGGCGGTGATGCTGATGGTCGCCGAGATGACCGGCAACCTGTCCATGCTTGCTCCGGCGATGATCGCGATCGGAATAGCCACGGTCGTTGTCGGCAATTCGTCCATCTACCGCAGCCAGCTCAAGACACGCACCAATTCGCCGGCGCACCGCTTCCGCTACGCGATGCCGCTCATGTCCAGCCTCGCCGCGCGCGATGCGGCGCGAAGACCCAGGCTCGTGTTGCGAAGCGACACGGGCGCCCACGAAGCCCTCGATCAGATGCGCCGCGCGGACGTTCCCGGCGCGCCGGTTGTCGACGGCAACGGTGCAGTGCGCGGAGCCGTTGATGCAGCGGACCTCGAAGGGAGCGACAAGCTGCTGGGCGAGATCGTGGGCAGCAAGCATCCGGTCATTGCCGGTGGGGACGGGCTGGATGACGCGCTGGCGACGCTGGCCGACGCGCACGTCTCATGGGCCCCGGTCGTAGAGGACGCTGAGCTCGTCGGCATCATCTCGGCGCGCGACGCGATCGCGGCCTATCGGCGCGCGCTCAATGACAACGTGCGCAAGGTGCGCGGCCTGTCGGCCGGCGGCGCACTGGTCGAGGGCCAGCTCGCCGAGCACTCGCCGCTGGCCGGACACGAGCTGCGTGAGGCCCAGCTGCCGACCGGCCTGGTGATCGTGGCCGTCGAGCGCGGAAATCAGCTCATCGTGCCCAGCGGCACGACGCGACTCGAGCAGGGCGACCGGGTGACGGTCTTCACGGTGCGCGGCGAGGAGGACGCTGCGCGCGAGGTGATCAGCGGTCCGGGAATGGAGCTTACCGATACCGAGGCTGTGCTCGGCGACGTCTAAGCCTGGTCGAGGGCGTGGGTGATGTCGGCGACGAGATCGGCCGGATCCTCGATGCCGACCGACAGCCTGACCAGCGCAGACGACACCTCGAGCGGCGAGTTGGCCACGGATCCATGGGTCATCACGGCGGGGATCTCGACCAGTGACTCGACCCCGCCAAGTGACTCAGCGAGGGCAAAGATGTTCGTGCACTCGGCGAAGCGCGTGGCGCGCTCCTCCGCCGAGCGGCCGGCACGCGCGGCCGGGATGAAGGACACCATCCCTGATGTGAAGCTCATCTGGCGAGCGGCGAGGTCGGCTTGTGGATGAGCGTGCCGGCCGCTGCGCAGGCCGGGGTAATTCACCACGTGGACGTCGTCACGAGCCGCGAGCGCCCGGGCCACGGCGAGCGCGTTGGCCGAGTGGCGCTCCATGCGCAGGGCGAGGGTGCGGATGCCGCGCAGGACCAGGAAGCAGTCGAACGGGCCGGGGACCGCGCCGATGGCGTTCTGCAGAAACTTGAGTCGTTCGTAGAGATCGGCGCGGGAGGTGGCCAGCACGCCACTTACGGTGTCGGAGTGGCCGGCGAGGTACTTGGTCGCGGAGTGGTAGACGACGTCGGCCCCGAACGACAGCGGCTGCTGGCCGAGCGGTGAGGCGAACGTGTTGTCGACGACGAGGATCGGCTTCTCACCGCGCGCTCCGGTGAAGGTTGCGAGCCGGCCAGCGACGGCCGCGATGTCAATCACGCGCAGGTGCGGATTGGTTGGCGTCTCAAGCCAGACGATGCGCGTGGCTGGGTCGAGCACCTCGTCGAGCGCCGCGGACTCGTTGCCGGCCAGCGCGACGTAGCTCGTCGTCACGCCCATGTCATGGAGGACGCGCTCGAACAATCGGAACGTGCCGCCGTAGACGTCGTTGACGCACACGATCTTCTCGCCGGGCAGGGCCAGCGCGGCGATCGCCTGCGTCGTCGCCGATCCGGACGCGAAGGCCAGCCCGTGCGCGCCGCCCTCGAGCTCAGCGATCGCCGCCTCGAGCCGCGCTCGCGTGGGATTGCCGGTCCGGGCGTACTCGTAGCCGCCGCGTGGGCTGCCCACGCCGTCCTGCGCGAACGTTGCCGTCTGGTAGATGGGCGGCGAAACGGCGCCGGTTGCCTCATCGGGTTCGGCGCCGGCGTGCACCGCCAGCGTGGCTGGTCGCCAGCTCGGGTCGGACTTATCGCTCATGTGGAGCGCAGGATACCCGCGCTCCACACGCATGACGCATAACTGGTCCGCCGGGGCCCTGGCGCAGGCGAGTTCAGGCGCGCTCCGCCGACTACCAACACGCCGTGCGGTTTGAAAGAAGGAGGGACGGCCCAATTCGACGGGTCTGCCGGTGAAGGGCGGACAGGTCATACCTTTCGCGCATGGCCTTCGTTCCGCGAGTGGCCTGGGGCGCCACGGAGGCGAGTTCAGCCCTCGGTGAGGACCCGGTCGACCGCCCTGGAGTACTGCTCGTCGGTCAGCGCGCCCTGATCGTGCATCTGGCGCAGCTGCTCGATCCGATCGGCCACAGAGCGCACGGACGGCACCGGCTGGCTCGGCAAGGGCGGCGGCGGCGGCGGAGTTTGCTCCTTGCGGCCGGGCTTGTCCTTGGCGCCTTTCTCGAGGCGGAGCGCGTTGCGCTCCATGTTCTCCTCGATCTCGCGTAGCACGCGCTGCTCGATCAGCGGCCCCGGGTCGAAGTCGTCGCCCTCGCGGATCGCCTGGCGCGCGATACCCAGCCACGACTTGATGTTCATTGGATCGGCGACCACCGCCTTGATGTTGTCTGGTGGCTGTGGGCCGGGCGCGAGTGCGGTATTGGGCTGTTGGTCGGGCGTCACTTCGCTGTACACCAGCTCGTACAGCGGTTCGGGCCGATCGATGTCCTTGAGTGTGCGCTCGCCCAGCTCGCGCACGCCGACGCCCTCGGGCAGGTCATCGCCGACGATCGCGCGCGTCGCCTCGGAAAGCAGGATCTGGCCACCCTCGCCGTCCGCGGCAATTCGTGCGGCGCGGACCACGTCGAGGCCCGTGTAGCCCTCTTCACCGACGACCGGCTCGCCAGTGTGCAGGCCGAGCCGGACGCGCACCTTCAAGCCCCGCGGCCATTCCTGGGTCTCGTGGCGGCGCTGCACCTCGACGCACGCGGCGACGGCCGCCCGCGCGCGGCTGAACGAGTAGAAGAACGCGTCGCCCTGAGTGTCGATCTCGCTGCCGCCGTGCATGGCGAACGTCTCGCGCACGATCTGACGATGGAGCGCCAGCATCTCGGCATAGCCGGCATCGCCGAGCGTCTTGAGCAGGCGCGTGCTCCCCTCGAGATCGCTGAAGACGAACGTGACGGTACCGCTCGGAAGGTCGGGCATCGCCGTCAGAGGATAGCCATGCGCCGACTTGCGAGCCGCCTTTCGCTAAGTCACGTCCTCACATCGCGTCGCTTGAAGCCCCACGTCCCGAGCGCGAAACCGACGACGGCAACGACGGCGCATGCCGCCATTCCGCCCCAGTCCCAGACGCCGACCATGGGCTGGCCGATGTGGTTCGTGAGCGCCAGCTGCTGGAGGAAATCAGGCAGCTTCAGCACCGGTCCCAGGAGCTGCAGGATCCACGTCGCCAGGACTACGACGACCGTGACCGGCGCCGCAAGCCGGCCCGCGATCAGGCCGCCGACGGCCATGCCGATGCCGATCAGCGCCGCGCCGTAGACGAACAACACGAGCGTGCCGACGAGAGGCGTGAGCACGTCACCAGCCTGCGCAAGGCCGCCGCCGATGCCGATGCCGATGGCGGTGATCAGCACCACGACGGCCATATCGACCAGGATGCCGAGGCCGCCGCTGGCGGCCCAGCGGACGCGCGACAGGGGCGCCGCGAGGAGCAGCTCGAGCCGGCCTGAGCTCTCGTCGGACGCCCAACCTGCGACGAGCGTCGCTGCCGCGAGTCCGACGAAGACGATGCCCAGCTCGAGGAACAGCAGCTGGAGGAAGCCGCCGACGGTGGCGAAGTTGACGCTTGGAAAGACGGTGCTGAGCAGGTTCATGAAGTCGGCCGAGTTGCGCAGCTGATCGACAAAACTGCCCGAGGCGCTGGCGAACAACAGGCCGAAGAGGCCGATGCCGACACCCCACGCAATAGAGGCATTGAGGTTGTGGCCGACCGCGCGCGTAAACGGCCCGCGCAGTCCGACCAGCACTCGCGGGCTCGTGGGCGTTGGCACAGCGCTGGTGACGCCGATGTCTCGACGCGTGAAGGCGACGATGCCGATGGCCAGCACGACGACGTCGAAGACGGCCAGGAACGCCACGGACGGCCAATCGAATTGACCCGCCAGCGGTACGTGGTTGTACGTCCAGCCGAACCAGGTCAGCTTGGCAAGAGGAGCCAGCTCGGGCACGGGCGCTGAGTAGCCGCTGACGATGAACCCGGCAAGCGTGACGAAGCCGGCAATGCCCGCGGCGGCGCCACGACCAACGAACGGGCCCAGGGCGAAGGCGACCGCCCCGGCCGCGAGGGCCATGAGCACCATCCACAGGCCGTAGCCGACGGCCTGGGTGAGGCTGATCTCGTCGCCCGGCAGGACCGCAAACGCGGATCCGGCAATCGCGATCGAGATGACTGTGACGATGCCGACGATCATGAGTCCGGTCAGGTGTCCGGACAGCTTCTCGAGAGCGATCCGTCGGCGCGACATGCCCGTCGCTCCTATGAACTCCAGGCTGCCCCGGCTCGCCTCGGCGGCGAGCGTCCCGGACAGGGCCAGGACCGACCACAGGCTGAGCAGCAACGGGAAGAAGAGCCCGTACTTGTATTGCAGGTAGCCGCCCAACGTGGTCGCGTTGACGATCGGGCCGGCAATGCCCTGCAGGATGGGCGGCACGGAATTGATCAGGGCCTCGAGCTCGAGGCGTGACTCGGGCGTGCTGAACTGCTGCGCGACGGCGCCTGTCACGCCGATGAAGACGAGGCCGATCAGGGCCGCGGCGAGGATCACCGCGCGACGCGAATCGCGCATCGTCTTGCCGTAGACGCTGCCCAGGCCCCACATGCGGGCGCTCAGCGACGGCCGCGTGATTTGCGCGGCGCTGGCTGCGGCGGTCATTTCGCGGCAGCCTCGATCGGTTCGACCGCCGTCTTGCCGTACTCTGCCAGGAACGTCTCCTCGAGCGAGGGCTCGCGGCTCACGAAGTCGGCCAGGTCGTACCGGGCCGCGGTGCGCACGACGTCGGTGATGTTGCCCGACACGCGCATGCGCAGGACGTGATCCTCCGACGTCACTTCGCTGACGCCCGGCAGTGACTCGAACTCGGCCGCCGGCACGGGCCCGCTGAAGACCAGCTCCACATGGTGATGAGCAAGGTCGCGCAAGGCCTCGGTCCGGTCTACGCGGGCCAGCTCTCCGCCACGGATGATCGCCACGCGATCGCACGTCTTCTCGACCTCGGACAGGATGTGCGAGCTCAGGAATACAGTCCGACCCTCCTCCTTGGCCTCGCGGATGACGGCATAGAACTCCTGCTGGATGAGCGGGTCCAGACCCGAGGTGGGCTCATCGAGAAGGAGCAGGTCGGGCCTGTGCTGGAGGGCGATGATCAGGCCGATCTTCTGCTTGTTGCCCTTCGAGTACTCGCGGAACTTGCGCGTCGTGTCCACTTCGAGGCGCTCGATCAGTCGCTTCTGATAAGTGCGATCGATGCCGCCGCGCAGGTTGGCGAAGTAGTCGAGCGTCTGGCCGCCGCTGAGCTTGTCGTACAGCGCAAACTCGCCGGGCAGGTAACCGAGGCGGCGATGTATCGCGACCGGATCCTGGGTCGTTTCGATATCGAAGACCGTGGCCCTGCCGCTGGTGGGTCGGATGTGGTCGAGCAGCGTCCGGATCATGGTCGTCTTGCCCGCGCCGTTGGGCCCCAGGAATCCGAAGGACTCGCCTTCCTGGACCTCGAGATCGACGTCGATGATGCCCCGGTACTTGCCGTAGTACTTGGTCAGCTTCTCGGTCTTGATGACAGCGGCCATCAGTTCTCCTCACGTGGGTTGGGGGACAGGTCCGGGTCGCCGAACCAAAGTTGAAGCAACTCGTCGTCGATGAGCGCCAGCTCGCCGGGCGACGTGCCCAGCACGCGCTCCAGAGCCATTTGATAGGTGTCGAACCGACGCCGCACCGTCTGGAAGTCGATCTCGCCGGCCTGACGCGCGACGTACATCTCGCCGGCGTCGTCTCCGGTGACGAGCATCAGGGCGAGCACGACGCGTGCCATCTGCTCGGGGTCGGCGAGCGCAAACGAGCCTTCGCGGACGCCCTGGCGGATGATCGCGGCGATGTGCGGCGTGACCCGGTGGATCTGCTCGTGGCGCAGCCTCTCGCGCACGACCGCGTTGTCGTCCGAAAACCACACCTTCATCAGCTCGAACAAGAACTCGCGCTGTTCCGATTTGTACGTCGCAATCGTGGCGAAGTAGCCGCGGAACTTCTCGATTGCGCTCAGCCTCTCGTCGTCGACGACGGTCGCGACGAGAACGAGGGCGCTGTCCACGAAGCGATCGACGATCGCCGACAGGAGTGCCTGCTTGGACTCGAAGTAGTGGTAGAAGGCGCCCTTCGATGCGCCGACCTCGCCGAGCAGATCCTCGATGCTGAACTGCTCGTAGCCGCGCACCTGAATGAGCCTCTGTCCCGCCTCGATGAACTCCTCGCGCCGGGCGGCGTGCTTGCGTGGGTTGACTGCTCTTGGGGCCGTGTCTTTCCTCTCATTTCGGGGTCGTGGATCGATTAACAAACCGACCGTCGGTCTGATCATAAGATGGCGCGTCAAGGGGCGGCGCGCGTCTGCTTCGACGCAGCGCTGCGGCACCGTGTCGTGCGTCGCGCTCGAGCGTCGCGCGTCGCGCTCGGCCGCCGCGCTCGTCATCGAGGCGCGCTGTCACTGATTCGCTGGGCGACCCCTTCTAACGTCGGTGTCAGCGGAGTTACCGGAGAGGCCGGGCTCGCGTTCGGCCCCGTCAGGTGCGCGAGTCGGCCTAATGCCGGTCCCACCGGTAATTGGAGGCGGATTCGGCGTGAAGCCGGGCGGTCCGGTGGCTCTCAGCTAGGCCGCGTGCTCGCGAGCGTCGGTGTGAGCGGAGTTAGCGCAACTCGACGACGTGCAGCGGGGTTCGCCACGCCCATGACCGCACCTGCTGGACCGCAACTGCCGGCGGGCGACCGGCTGGCGGCCTGATCCTCAGTCGTCGCTTGTCGTGCTGGCGGCAGTGATCGGTGCCGTCTTCGCCAGGTGCGGGGTCGCCTCGCGTCGCCGAGCGGGCACCGGCCACATGACGAGGACCAGCATCGGGACCAGGTAGAGCAGCCAGCCGACCAGCTCGACGGCCGTCGGCTCGGGCTGGATGCCGAGCACGCCCGTCACGAGCACCGACAGGATCGAGCCCGGCGGAATCAGCCAGTTGAGGTCCGCGAGCTGCATCTGTCCGAAGTTGATCCAGCCGGCCTCGTGGGCCGTGTTGATGCCTGAGGCCACGAGTCCCGCCGCGACGAACACGAGCACTATCCCGGTGATCCGGAAGAAGCGGCCGAGGTTGATGCGTACGCCGCCGTGGAAGATGCCCCAGCCGATGGCCGCCGCCGCGCCGAGCCCGATCACGGCTCCCAGGCCTCCGGCCACGGGACTGCCGCTCGCGTTGAAGGCGGCAAGCAGGAACACGGACGTCTCGAAGCCTTCACGCAGGACGGCGAGCACGGCCATTCCGATCAGCGCCCATGCCGTGCCGGTCGCCAGCGCGGAGCCGGCGGCAACCTCCAGGTCCTGCTTCAGGTGGCGCGAGTTGCGCCGCATCCACACGATCATGTACGTGACCATCACCACGGCCACGGCCGAGATGATCGTCTCGAGCTCCTCCTGCTGTTGCTCCGGCAGGGAAGACGAGAAGAGCTGCAGGGCCACCGCGAAGATGAGGCACGCGCTGACGGCGATGGCGATGCCGAGCCATACCAGGCGCAGCGCATCCGACCTGCCGCGCTGGGCAAGGAAAGCGGCGACGATACCCACGATCAAGGCTGCTTCCAGCCCCTCGCGCAGGCCGATCACGAACGTAGGGAGCAATCTCGCCTCAGCTCAATTCCGATGCACAGGATCGGGATGGCAGATTACCCTCGCCCGCCGACGATCGTCAAGCAAGCCTGCTAACGCACGGTAGGTCAGCCTGTGCATTAGCAGCAGGAGCGTTAACAATCAGGCTTCCGGCCGGTTGCCACCGGCGCGGGCTCAGGCCCGCGCCGGAGTCCGGTGAAACAGGCTCGGATCGGCCTTGCCGGGCAGGACCAGGATCAGCCGCGCCGGGTGCAGCCCGAACGTCGCCGATCCGCGCGGCCCCTCGACCGTGACCGCGTCGAGCGACGCGCTGCTGGCGAGAACGACGATCTCCGCTCCCGGCCGTAGTCCGCGCGCCTCCAGGTACGACAGCAGGCCGGCGTCCTCCTCGGCCTCCTCTGTGATGCGATAGATCGTGGCCCGCTCGCCCGAGCTGAGCGAGCTCAGAGCAACGCCCGGCGGCCGGCGGCGGGTCGCCGCGACATCGATCGGATTGCCGTGCGGGCACGTCTCAGGATGGCCCAGGAACTCGTCGAGCCGAGCCTCTACGTTCTCCGAGATGGCGGCCTGCAGGCGATGGGCCTCGAGGTCCAATTCGGCCCAGCCCATGCCCACGACATCGGTCAGCAGCCACTCGACCAACGCGTGGCGACGGAAGATCGCGTCGGCGATGGTGCGTCCGCTATCGGTCAGGTTGAGCTCGCGGTTGTCGGCGTCCGTGACGAGCCCCTCGCTGCGCAGACGGCTCATCATCTCCGACGCGGCCTGGGGGCTGACGTTCAACCGCCGCGCGATGGTCGCGATCGTCGCCTTCTGGTTGCTTGCGACCAGGTTGCGCAGCGCGGCCAGGTACTCCTGCGTGGCCGCAGTGTTGTGCCCTGATCGAGCGGCTGCCATGCCACGGAGGATAGGCGCGCCGGCGGCAGCCGGTACAAGGCGCCCAGTACGGGCCGACTCGTACAATCGGGACAAGGCTCAGAGCCACCACACCTGAACAGGAGAGAGGCCATCCCATGGCGCGTCCCAAGGTAACCGTCATTGGCGCCGGAAATGTCGGCGCTTCAGTCGCGCAGCGCGTCGCGGAAGGGCGTCTGGCAGATGTCGTCCTGATCGACATAGTCGAGGGACTGCCCCAGGGCAAGGCGCTCGACCTCGCGGAGGCGGCACCCATCGTCGGCCACGACATGAAAGTCACCGGCACGAACGACTATGCCGACACGGCCGGTTCCGACATCATCGTCGTCACCTCCGGCCTTGCCCGGCAGCCGGGCATGAGCCGCGACGATCTGCTGGCCAAGAACGCGGGCATCGTGCGCGCCGTCGTCCAGCAGAGTGCCGAGCATTCGCCCGGGGCGATCCTGATCATCGTCACCAACCCGCTCGACGCGATGTGCCACATCGCGCTCGAGGCAAGCGCCTTCTCGCCCGAGCGCGTCATCGGCATGGCCGGCGTGCTCGATTCGGCGCGCTTCCGGACCTTTATCGCCCAGGAGCTCGACGTCAGCGTCAGCAGCACGCACGCCTTCGTGCTCGGTGGCCACGGCGACACCATGGTCCCGCTGCCGCGCTACTCGACTGCCGGCGGAGTGCCTATCACCGAGCTGCTCGAGGCGGAGCGCATCGAGGCGCTCGTCGATCGGACGCGCAACGGCGGTGCCGAGATCGTCGCCCTGTTGAAGTCCGGCAGCGCCTATTACGCGCCGGCCGCGAGCGTCGCTCAGATGGTCGACTCGATCCTCAACGATCGCGAGGAGATCCTGCCCTGCGCGGCCTACCTCAACGGCGAGTACGGCGTGGACGGCCTGTACGTCGGCGTGCCGGTCAAGCTCGGCCGCGGCGGTATCACCGACATCATCGAGATCGAGCTAACGGCCGCAGAGCAGGCAGCTTTCGACAACTCGGCCGCATCGGTGCGCGATCTGGTCGAGACGATGGCGCGTCTCGGCGCGCAGGCCTCCTGACGGCGACGGTTAACCGGGTGGGCAGCGACTGATGCCCGTCATCACCATTTCGCGCCAGTTCGGCGCAGCGGGCGTTCCCATCGGAACGAAGCTGGCCGAGCGCTTCGGGGCTGAGCTGCTCGATCGGGCGATCGTGGCCCAGGTAGCGGTCCGGTCGGGCATCCCGGAGAACGAGCTCGAGTCGTACGACGAGCGCCTGCCGTCCTTCTGGCAACGCGTCACGGCGGCACTTGCGTCCGGTTCGCCGGAGCCGCAGATGGCGCCCGTGCCGTACGCCGATCAGCTGCCGGCGACCTCCATGCAGGAGCGCCTCGTGGCCATCACGCGGGTGGTCATTGAGGAGGCGGCAGAGCGCGGCAACTGCGTGATCATCGGCCGTGGCGGAGGATGGATCCTGGCCGGCAGGCCGAACGTGCTCCACGTGCAGCTGCACGCCTCGCTCGATGCCCGGGTGCGCTACCTGCTGTCCCGTGTCGAAGAGGCGCCCGAAGACGTGCGCCCCGAGGAGAAGTCACTGCGCGAGGTGTGCCAGTCCGTCGACGCGGCGCGCGGCGAGTACCTCAAGCGCCTGTTCGGGGTGGACTGGCTCGACTCGCGCTCGTACGACCTCGTTCTCAACACCGGGACGCTCGGTGTGGACCGCTCGGTCAGCCTGATCGAGCTTGCCGCCCGGAGCCTCGAGCCGGCCAAGCCCCACGAGCCGTGACCCGCGACACAGCGCCTGCTGAGATCCCGGGCGGCCCACCTCCTTCGCGGCTGCCGCGCGGCCTGAGCGCGTTCCGGCACCGCAACTTCCGCCTGTTCTGGAGCGGCATGCTCGTGTCGCTCATCGGCACGTGGATGCAGACCGTCGGCCAGGCATGGCTCGTGCTGCAGATGACCAACGATCCGCTGGCGCTGGGCATCGTCGCCGCGGCCCAGTTCACGCCGGTGCTCTTCCTGGGCCTGTTCGGCGGCATCGTTGCCGACGCGGTCTCGAAACGGAAGGCGTTGTACGTGACCCAGGCGTCCGCGGCGGTGCTCGCGCTGATCCTGGGCATCCTCGTCGCCACCGGCGAGGTGCAGGTCTGGCAGGTCTTCGTCCTCGCCCTGCTGCTGGGCGTCGTCAACGCGTTCGACATGCCCATTCGGCAGGCGTTCGTGGTCGAGATGGTCGGCCGTGACGACGTGGCCAACGCCGTCGCGCTCAACAGCGCCGTGTTCAACATGTCGCGCATCGTGGGTCCGGCGATCGGCGGGCTGGCCATTGCCATCATCGGCCTGGCGCCGCTCTTCATCGTCAACGCCATCAGCTACGTGGCGGTGATCATCAGCCTGGCGCTGATGCGCGAGCAGGACCTCCATTCTGTCGCTCATGTCGTGGTCGAACGGAGCGTGCGCTCGATCGTCGATCGGCTCGCCGAGGGCCTGCGCTACGTGCGGCGCGACGAGCAGATCTTCCTGGCCATCTCGGTCCTGACCGTCGTCGCGACATTCGCCATGAACTTCACGGTGCTCATCCCGCTCCTCGCGCGCGACGTCCTCCACGGCGATGCCGACACGTACGGGTTCCTGATGGCCGCGAGCGGCGCCGGTTCGCTCACCGGCGCGCTGGCCATCGCCTTCGGCGCACGGCCGACCCTGCTGCGGCTGATCGTCGGCGCCGCGACCACGGGCCTCGGCCTGGTGGCCGTCGCATTCTCGCGCTCAGTGCCGGTCGATCTCGTGCTCATGTTCATCGTCGGCTGGGGCACGATCTCGATGGCCGCGACGTGCAACACCCTGATCCAGATCACCGTCCCGGACAACCTGCGTGGACGCGTCATGAGCGTGTACACGACGGCGTTCGCGGGTTCGACGCCTATCGGCGGCATCTTCGCCGGCGTGGTCGCCGGCATCGGTGGCGCGGCCCTGGCGCTCGGTGTCGGTGGCGCGATCGCGGCATTGGCGGCCGTCATCGGTTTCGCGCGCATGCCCAATCGCCCCGACATCCGCCCGCTCGCCGCGCTCAACAAACGCGACGCCCACATCCACTGACGCGGACCACGTAGCGTGGCGTGTTCGGGCGGTGGAGGGCTATCGTTGACGCAGCCGACCAGAAACAGGGAGCCATCACGATGACCGAGATAGCGGAACGACAGATCGACATGACCGCAGCAGGGCAGGAGATGGGGCGCGTTTCGCACTGGATCGGCGGCGGCACCGTCGAGGGCACTTCGGGCCGCCACGGCCCGGTCTACAACCCGGCCACCGGCCGCCAGGAGAAGACCGTCGATTTCGCCTCGGTCGAGGAGGTAGATGCCGCCGTTGCGGCCGCGGCCGCGGCATTTCCGGCGTGGCGCGCGACCTCGCTCTCGAAGCGCACGGAGATCATGTTCCGCGTCCGCAACCTGGTCGATCAGCATCGCGCACGGAGATCGCGTGCTTCCTCACCGCCGAGCACGGCAAGGTCCCCTCCGACGCGCTCGGGCGAGGTCGCCCGCGGCCTCGAGAACCTGGAGTTCGCGACCGGCATCCCGAACCTGCTGAAGGGCGGCTACAGCGAGCAGGTCAGTGGCGGCATCGACGTCTACCAGATCCGCCAGCCGCTCGGCGTCGTGGCCGGCATCACGCCCTTCAACTTCCCGGCGATGGTGCCCATGTGGATGTTCGCCAACGCCATCGCGTGCGGCAACTGCTTCATCCTCAAGCCATCCGAGAAGGATCCATCGGCTTCGATCTACATGGCCCAGCTGCTCGCCGAGGCGGGCGTGCCCGACGGCGTCTTCAGCGTCGTCCAGGGCGACAAGGTGGCGGTTGATCGGATCCTCGAGCACCCGGACATCAAGGCCGTCTCGTTCGTGGGCTCCACGCCCATCGCCAAGTACATCTACGAGACGGGCACGCGCAACGGCAAGCGCGTCCAGGCCCTGGGCGGTGCCAAGAACCACATGATCGTGCTGCCCGACGCGGACATCGACATGGCCGCTGACGCAGCGGTGTCGCGCCGCGTACGGCTCGTCCGGCGAGCGCTGCATGGCGGTGTCGGTCGTCGTCGCGGTGGGCGATGTCGGCGATCCGCTCGTGGCCGCGATCAAGGAGCGCCTGCCCAGGATCAAGGTCGGACCGGGCTCGGACGCGGCATCGGAGATGGGGCCGCTCGTGACGCGCGAGCACCGCGACAAGGTCGCCTCATATCTCGACAAGGCCGCCGACGCGGGCGCAACTGTCGTCACCGACGGCCGCGAGGCACCGATCTACGGCGAGGACGGCTTCTTCCTGGGCGTGTCGCTGATCGACAACGTGCAGCCCGACCACGAGTCGTACCGCAACGAGATCTTCGGCCCGGTGCTGGAGGTCATGCGCGTCGCGACGTACGACGATGCCGTGAAGCTGGTCAACGACAACCCGTACGGCAACGGCACGGCGATCTTCACCCGCGACGGCGGCGCCGCGCGCCAGTTCCAGTTCGAGGTCGCAGGCGGGCATGGTCGGCATCAACGTGCCCATACCCGTGCCGGTCGCGTACTACAGCTTCGGTGGCTGGAAGGACTCGCTCTTCGGCGACGTGAACATGTACGGCCCGGAGGGCATCCAGTTCTACACGCGCTCGAAGGTCGTCACCGCGCGCTGGCCCGACCCCGGCACGTCCAAGGTCGACCTCGGCTTTCCGCGCACTCGCTGACCGTCCGGCGTTCCAGCGCGGTGGAGACTGCGTCCGGGCTGACTCATAGCCCCGGCACCGCTCTATCCATGAGCTACCGGCCTGGGCCGATGAGCAGGTTGATCACCTGGCTCGACGGGACACCCGGACGCGGCCTGTGGATGGTCATCCTGCTGGCGGTGGTGCTGCTCGCGTGGGGCAACGGCTTCCTATGGGCCACGGGCCAACTGCCCGTCGGCACATTCGACAGCGGAGTTGCCGTCCTGGTCGCGTATGGCCCGTACGTGCTGGCGGCGATGCTGCTTGCCCGCTACGTCGCCTTGCGCGCCCTCGACACGTTCTGGCCGGCGACAGGCTGGCCGCAGACCGACCGGCCAGCGTGGGCATATCAGTTCATGAACACCCCCGCATGGATCGAGCTGGTCGCGCTGGCACTCGGCTTCGTTGTCGCGCTGGCCGCCCTGATCGCCGCGCCGACGACGGTCGTCGTCTCCGCGTCGACAGTCACCGTGGACTACTACCTGGCCATCGCCCCGATCTTCGTCGTCGGCTACACGCTGACAATCGTGGCCGTGTTCATCGCGACCAGGTGGCTATTGCTGGTGATGCGCATCCACCGCGAGGCCAGGGCCATTGACCCGTTCGATCGAGCCCCCGTCTACGCCTTCTCGCGGCTGACAGTGGTCATCGGTATGGTCGCGGTGATCGCGGCCTACTACACCTTCACGCTGAACGCCGCCTACCAGGTTGGCAACGTTCCTTCGCTGGCCTTGATGGCCGCGAGCGTGGCCGGCGGGCTGGGCGCCTTTGTCATTCCCTTGTGGGGCATACACGTGCGCATTGCACGCGAACGAGATGCGCTGATCCGCGACGTCGAGCGCCGCATCAACCGGATCGCCACGGAGCTCTACGCGGACATCGACGCGGGCTCGTTTGAGGCGGCCACCAAGTACAGCGCCTTGTTGACCACTCTCGGCAACCTGCGTGAGCGGGTGGGGCATCTGCCGACCTGGCCCTGGCCGCCGAACCTTTTCAGAGGCTTCATCACCGCGCTGCTGCTGCCGATCCTGATCTTCTTCCTGACCAAGGTGATCTCGACCTACCTGAGCTGAGAGCCGCGTCGCACTCGACTACGTTTCGCACACGGGTCGACGCCGCTGGGCATTGTTCTCGTCGTCCTCGGCCTGTTCGCCGGGGGCAACCTTGCGCTGATCGTGCTCGGCCTGCTCGCCGTTCTGGGCGGTGGCGTGCTTCAGATTGCGCTGGCCAGGCGCAGCTGAGGCGCCCTAGGCTAGCCCGAGGATGAGCCGCGTGTGAAGACGGCGCCGTCCAGATCGACCGTGCCCGAGACAACCGTCAGCTTCAGCACGTGATCGCCGGGCGTCAGCCCGACCTGGACGTCCACGAAGCGCTTATTGCCGGTCGGCGTCAGTGCGCCGATGTCGACCGTGAAGCAGTCCTCGTCGAGCGTGCCCGGATCGATACAGATCTCGGCCGAGCCCTGGCCGGAGTTGACCGGCATGACGAAGGTCGCGCCGTCGCCGTTGAAGCCTAGCCAGGCGCTGTCACCCGGGGTCGAGCTGCGGGCAACCTTGTGACGCGTCGCTCCGGCCTGCGCGACGATGCTCCAACTGCCCGTCAGGTGGAGCTGGGTCTCGCGCCGCCGAAAGGCACTGACGGTGTTGCTCTCGACCCAGTCGCTCCAGTTGCCCGCCTCATCCCTGGCCCGGGCTCGGTACTGGAAGGTGCGCCAGAGCGCGATCTCGGGGCTCGAGTGGCCCACGCCGTGGTATGTCCGCTTGCCGTGCCACGCCGACCAGCTGCCGCCGACCATGCGCCGCACCTGGGTCTGGAACACCAGGTCCTCGGGCGCGGTCACATCGTCGTTGCCATCCCAGAAGAGCGCGATCGAAGCGCTGCCCACCCTGCCGAAGCGGTCGAGCACCGCGGCCACGCCATTGACGGTTGGCGCAGTCACGTCGTCCGGCGATGTGTATTCGATGGTCACCATGCCGTCGCCGGACTGAGCGCCGTCGACGACCGACACGTCGGTGGCCGACGGATCCGTGTAACTCGAGCCGCCGCCGCCACCGCCGCTGCCGGACCAGTCGGTAACGCATAGGCCAATACCGGCTCCGCCACCACCGCCGTAGTAGCCACCACCACCACCACCACCTTGGCCTCCGTCGCCGCCGCTACCGCCCTGGCCTTCGGATCCATCACCGCCGGCGCCGCCCGCGTAGACAGTGCCGCAATCGTTTTGTTGCCCGCCGCCGCCTCCAGCCGAAGATGTACCGGCACCACCCCCGGTGCTACCGACGACGGAGTCGTGGCTGGCTGCAGCGCCACCCCCCGAGCCGGAGTCCCCGCCGATGCCGCCCGTGCCACCGCTGAAGTCCTCGCCGCCGCCGCCGCCGCCGGCGGCGATCACCAGCGCCGTGGCTCCGTCATAGACGAATGAGCCGCCCCCACCGCCACCGCCGAAGAGCGAGCTCCCGCCGCCGCCGAAGGCGTTGGTTGGACCAGCGGGGTACACCGATCCCTGGCCGCCTACCGTGACGTCGAGAACATCGCCGCCCGCGACCGGCACAACCACGTGTACTTGCGCTCCTTGGCCGCCCGGGTTGTCGGCGAGACCAGTGCCGCCGGCGGCGCCGTAAGCGTCGACGGTGACCTCCGTCACGCCCGCGGGCACGGTCCAGTGCTCTATGGCCCCGGTGTAGTCGAAAGTGCATGTCGTCACGCTGGCTGCGGTCACGCAACCACCGGACGGGTCGGCCGCCAGCGTGGCCGTCGGCAGGCTGAGGGCCGCCAACATCAGGGCGACGAGCGAAACGACAGCAGATACGGCCGTGTGACGACGCACGACGATCATCGAAGAAAGCCCTCCAACTCGAGCAGCCGCAGCAGGACGCGAAGCCCTCGGCCCGAGGGTACACAACTGGGCAACCCCTAGGTCAGAATGGCCGCATGAGCGGACGCTACCTGGACGATTTCGCGGTGGGCGAGGTGATCGCCTCGGCCGAGGAGTACGCGATGACCGCAGAGAACATCCACGCCTACGCCGAGGAGTTCGACCCACAGCCCATCCACCTTGATCCGGCCGGAGCGGCGCGCGAGATGTTCGGCGGCGTCATCGCCAGCGGCTGGCACAGCCTGTCGGCGACGATGCGGCTGATGGTCCGCTCGAACATCTTCGACGGGGCACCGGTCGTGGGCGTCGGCGTCGACAACCTGCGCTATCTCAAGCCGGTCCGAGCCGGCGATCGTCTCCGTGCCCGGGCCGAGGTGCTCGAGATACGTCCCTCACGGTCGCATCCCGACCGCGGCTACCTGGTGTTGCGCGTCACGACCATGCGCCAGGACGGCGAGCCCGTCCTGACCCAGGAATGGACCGTCCTGGTCCCGTACCGCCTCGATCAGCGGCCTTCCTAGCGCGGGACGGCCACTGTCTCGCCGGGCGGCGTGAGCAGGATCGGCACATCCGGCGCCCTGGTCGCGGCGGCCTCTGCAAACTCGAGTGGCGGGCGCTCCAGCCTGTGGGGCGTGACGCGGCCCATGCCCAACGGCCACAGCGTGCCCCAATGGATCGGCACCGCGAGGCGCGGCTGGATCAGCTGCAGCGCGTCGGCCGCGCGGCCCGGGTCCATGTGCCCCGGCCCCAACCTTGGCCCCCAGCCCCACACCGGCAGCAGCGCCAGGTCCACGCCGGCCAGGTCGGCCATCTCGGGGAAGATGTCCGTGTCGCCGGCGAAGTAGACGCTCTCGTTGTCCAGCTCGAAGACGTAGCCGACGGCGTCAGCGGTCGGCCCGAACGGCGGCCTGAAGCCCGAGTGGTCGGCGTGCGTGGCGCGCACCGTGACGCCGTCCACAACCATCGATCTGCCCTTGCCGAGCTCCTCGACGCGCGTGAAACCCAGGCGCTGCATGAGCATCCCGGCGCCTCGTGGGACGACCAGCGGCAGGTCGGTGCCCAGGGCGCGCAGCGAGCGAACATCGAGATGGTCGAGGTGCAGGTGGCTGATGACCACCGCGTCGATGTCGCGGTAAAGGTCGCTCGGGAGCGTGGGCGCCGCGCGGCGCAGGATCGAGATGCGATCGAGCAGCACCGGGTCGGTCAGGATGCGGGCGTCGCCCATCTCGATCAGCACGGTCGAGTGACCGAGGAATGTCACATCGGCCTTGATCACGGGCTCTCCCTCGTTCCCGGGCTCTCCCTCGTTCCCTGCTGGGCTGGCACGTCGGCATTCTCCGGCCTGAGCACGAAGCGTGCCTGCAACAGGCGTGCCTGCAAAACCATTTTGCGCGGGTGGGCGGTGCGGTGCGCTTGCTTATTGCCCGGGGCGGTTATAGTTGCGACCGACAAGGAGGAGCCGCCGTGCGCATCGCCCCAGCGATGCTGGCCGGCCGCGTCGCCCCAGCGATGTTGGCCGTCTTTGCCAGCCTTATCGCGTTGCCAATAGCCATGCCAGCCACAGCCCTAGCTTCGGCCCAACCGAAGCAGTGCACCCAGTGGACATCGACCACGCAGCCGCCGCCGACCATCGAGGTCTACCGCGTCTCCGAGGGCAAGGTCGACACAGTCGACTTCAAGGACTACGTCGTTCGCGTTGTCTCACGCGAGTGGAACGTCAAGCAAGGCGCCCTGCGCAAAGCGGGCGCCGTGGCCGTCAAGCAATACGCTTGGTACCACGTGCTGCACTACCGCGGCGGCACGTTCAACGGCCAGTGCTATGACGTGAAGGACACGACCGCGGATCAGCTGTACGCCGAGAAGCTCATCGCGTCCATCCCAAGTCGGGTCAAAAAGGCCGTCAACGCGACCTGGTCGTGGACACTCAAGCGCGGCGTCAAGTTCCCCATGACCGGCTACCGCCGAGGGGCTGATGTTGCCTGCGCTGCGAACGCCGGGTACCACCTGTACGTGCGATCGGCGCGCAAGTGCGCCAAGCAGGGCTGGAGCGCCGATAAGATCCTGGCGGTGTACTACACGGCCACGGTCCTTCCGTAGCGGCCGTCGCACCGCGGCCGTCGCACCGGCCCACGGCCGTCTTGCCGGCCCACGGCCGTATTGCAAATTGGAGCCCCGTCGTCGCTAAGCGACGACGGGGCCTTTTCTTTCGCGCCCGGCGCCAGCCGGGCGCTCCCCCTTTCGCGCCCGGCGCCAGCCGGGCGCTCCATGCCGGCTCCAGCATCCGGCAGTGCCGAAGAGCGCGGCGCCCCGCGCCGAGCCGGGCGCCGCGCTCCGCGCCAAGCCCAGCGCTCGGCAGCGGACAAGAGCCTGGCGCTAGCACCTCCAGGATTAGTTCCTGGGTACGCAGTGGGCTAACGGGTTTGCTTTGCTCGCCTGGCATCGGCTAAGGCCGCACGCAGCATCCGGGGGACTAAACGGGCCGCCAAAGGGGCTTATCGGGCGCCCACGCCTAAGTAAGGGGCAGTCGATCGAGCGGTAAGTCGACGCCAAGCGCTCGCGGTAATCCTGCACGTGCTATGGGATTTCGCACCAGACGGTCGGCCGTGGAGCTGGCAGCGTCGCGCCAGCTGTCGGGCCTGCTCGTGCGTGAGGGCCGCAAGGTCCGGCAGGCGCGGCGCAGGCGGCGCTGGTCGCAGGAGGAGCTCGGTCGGCGATCGGGTCTTGCGCAGACAACGGTCAGCAAGCTCGAACGCGGAGACGGTGGCACGCTGGCACTCGAGAGCTGGCAGCAGGTGGCGCTCGCCCTCGCCCTGCCTCTCGACCTCATCCTGGGCCGAGACGCACTCGACGAGCCAACCGATGCCGGCCACCTGGCCATCCAGGAGCTCGTGCTCAGGACCGCCCGACACGCCGGATACAGCCGAAGATTCGAGCTCCCGACCAAGCCCGCCGACCCGACACATTCGACCGACGTCGGCCTACGCCACGACACGCGGCGATGGCTGATCCAGGTCGAGTGCTGGAACACGTTCGGCAACGTCAACGCGTCTGTGCGCTCGACGGATCGCAAGAAGGCCGAAGCCGAGGCCATGGCGATCGCCATCGGCAATGGCGAGCCGTTCGCCGTCCACGTCGTGTGGGTCGTGCGCGCCACGCGTCGAAATCGCGCCCTCCTCGCGCGCTATCCGGAGATCTTTGCCACGCGCTTCAGCGGCTCATCGCGGGCATGGGTCGCGGCCCTGTCGGACGGTGAGAGGCCGCCCACGGCCGATGGCCTGGTCTGGTGTGACGTGGGCGCCACTCGTGTGTACGAGTGGCGCCCACCCCGTGGCCCGGCGGGTTAGCCCGGCGGGTTAGCCCTGCGGGTTAGCCCTGCGGGCCTGGCGGGGGAGTCTGGGCGCTGCCCATCTGAGCCTGATCCGGCCCGGCGGGCGCTGCGGGCATGGCTGGCGCCTCCGGCATGGCAGGCGCCTCCGGCATGGCGGGCATGGCAGGCGCCTCCGGCATGGCAGGCGCCTCCGGCATGACTGGCGCCTCCGGCATTGCAGGCGCCTCCGGCATGACTGGCGCCTCCGGCGCCGCCGGCGCTGCGGGCGCCGCTGGCGCTGCGGGCCAAGCGGGCGCCGCTGGCGCCGCTGGCGCCGCGGGCATCGCGGGTGCCATCGCCGCGGTCGGCGCATCCGACGCTGCCGGACCCGGCTGTGCCGCGGCAGAGGTGCTCATCGCCGCGCCGGCGGGCCGATCCGGTCCCTGGCGCTTGAAGTACCAGTTCGTCTGCAGCTGCGAGGGCGTGATCGCCTGCGGCTGGAGGCGTGTCTCGACCGCGAACATCTCCCACCCGCGATCGCCGAGCAGGCCCGAGACGTAGCCCAGGTTCACTCGCGAACGATCGAGCGAGATCGACCACTCGGTCGATTGCGGCATGAACACGCCAGCTCCGAGCACACCGGCGAGCTCGGCCGCGAGGCCGGTCTGCGGGTGGCTGAAGCCGATCGTCGTGTACGGCTGGTCTGTCATCCAGGCGTACTGCCAACTTGCCATGGTTTACCTCTTCCTCCCGTTCCTGATGGAACGAATGTGAATGCTCGGGACGCGCCTCAGACGAGGTACTCGCGAGCCGTCTTGCGGCGCAGGAACTGACCCCAGCCCTTCTCGCCCTTCCACTCTCCGTCGCGGACGATCACACGGCCGCGAGACATGACCACGTCCGAGCCACCCACCACAGAGCGACCCTCGTAGCACGAATAGTCGACGTCCATGTGGTGCGTCGAAGCCGAGATCGTGTGGCGTCGCGCCGGATCGTAGACCACGATGTCGGCATCTGCGCCAGGGGCGACCACGCCCTTGCGGCCGGCGAGCCCGAACATCCGAGCCGGCGCGGCGGAGATGACCTCCACCCACCGCTCGGGCGTCATCTGGCCGCTAACGACGCCACCGTCGTGCATCAGGTCGACGCGGTCCTCGACGCCCGGGAGGCCGTTGGGGACCTTGCGGAAATCGCCCACGCCCAGGTCCTTCTGGCCGTGGAAGTCGAACGGGCAGTGGTCGGTCGAGACGATCTGCAGGTCGTCCTTCAGGAGGCCCTGCCAGAGCGGCTCCCAGTGGTCCTTCGGCCGCAGCGGCGGCGAGCAGATGAACTTGGCCCCCTCGAAGCCGTTGCCCATGTCGTCGAGCGACAGGAACAGGTACTGCGGGCACGTCTCGGCAAAGGCCATCGAGCCGCGGTCGCGGGCGCCGCGAACGGCATCGAGGGCGTCGCGCGCGCGACAGGTGGACGATGTAGACCGGCACGTGCGCCGCCTCTGCGAGGCGGATGACGCGGTTCGTGGCCTCGCCCTCGAAGACCGGGTAGCGCGCGACGCCGTGCCAGTACGGATCGGTCTTGCCCTCGTCGACCAGCTCGGCCGCGACGACGTCGATGGCCATGCCGTTCTCGGCGTGCATCATGATCAGGCCGCCGTTCTTGTCGGTCTGCTGCATGGCCCGGAAGATGGCCCCGTCGTCGCTCAGGAAGACGCCCGGGTAGGCGGTGAAGAGCTTGAAGTCGGTGATGCCCTCGTTGACCAGCTCGTCCATCTCGGCCAGCGAGCCGGGCGTGACGTCCGACATGATCATGTGGAAGCCGTAGTCGACGGTCGCGTTGCCTTCCGCCTTGGCCATCCACGTGTCGAGCCCCTCGCGCAGCGACTTGCCCTTCGACTGGACGGCAAAGTCGAGGATCGTCGTCGTGCCGCCGAACGCGGCCGCGCGAGTGCCGGTCTCGAACGTGTCCTTGGCGAAGGTGCCGCCGAAGGGCAGCTCCATGTGCGTGTGGACGTCGATCGCGCCCGGGATCACGTACTTGCCCGACGCATCGATGGTCTCGTCGAGACCGGCGCCCAGGTCGGTTCCGGAGAGCCCACGCCCGACAGCCACGATCTGCTCGCCATCGACCAGGACGTCAGCCTGCGTCGATCCGTCGGCGTTGACGACGGTGCCGTTCGCAATGAGTGTTCGCATGCTGCGAATGTAACGCGCCGGGGAAAGAGGCTCTACTACGGCGTTGCGATCTCGTAGGCGATCGTGATCTTGGCCTTGATCGGGTCCGGTTGTTGGCAGGCATCCGGCTGGGTTGGGTCGCCGGCGCAACTGATGGCGAACGACAGGACCGAGCCGGACTTGGCGTACTTGATCGGGTTGAACTTGACCGTCACCGGATCGCCGCAAATGGTCGGGTACGTGCAGGTCATCGAGGCGATCTTCTTGCCGTCCAGCTCGAGGAACACCTTGCCCCACGTCGAGTCAGGGAAGATCTGGAACGTGGCCTTGTCGAGGCACCAGCCGTCACTGGTGGTCTGCGTCTGCAGGTATCCGATCTCGGCGGAGCCCGTTGCGTGACCGGTTGCTGTTGCGCACGGACCGGGGGTTGGCGTGGGGGTCGGGGTCGGTGTTGGCGTCGGGGTCGGTGTTGGGCGTCGGCTTCTTGGTCGGCGTGGGGGTCGGCTTGTGGGTCGGAGTGGCGGTCGGCGTTGTCGATGGTGTGGGTGTGGGCGAGCCTGGCAGCAGCGAATCGGTCGGAATCGGGGTCAGGAACGGCGTGTCCGACGGGAAGGGCGTGGGCAGCGGTGGGAACGACTCGGGTGGCGCGGCAGTCGGCGTCGGCGTCAGATCGGGCGTCGGCGTCGTCTGGACGAAGACCGGCAGCGATGACTCGGGGGTGCCGGTGGCCGTGGCCACGTTCTGGCCGCCGCCGGGGCGCGCGAAGGCGACGAGCATCGCGCCCACGATCAGGCCGGTCAGGGCGAGGGCGAGCGCGGCAATGATCGGCAGCCGACCACCGCCCGTCGACGCCGCCCGTCGCCTGGGATATGTGACGCCGGCCGCTAGCCCGGCGACCGGCAGGCGCTGGTGGCAGCGTCGGCAGAAGGTCGCCCGAGTCGAGTTGCTGGCGCCGCAATTGGGGCAGATCAAGAGTCAGGTCCCCGTCGCGAAGCCGTCAACGAGCCGAGTATAGGTATCCGACCACCCGCCGCGAGCGCGTGCGCGCACACATGATCCGAACGCCAGCGCACCGTGGTTTCGACTAGAGCTCTCCGACGTCGACGCCGCCGGAGTCGGCGGTGCGGACGTCGGCGTGGCGGCGGTCGGCGGTCGGCGTTACCAGTCGGCGTTCGGCGGTGGCGGAGTCGCTGCGGCGATGGTCACTGTCTTGCTGCGCGAGCTGGTCAGGCCGTTGCTAGTCGGTCACGGTCAGCGTGATCGTGTAGTCGCCTGGCGTTCGTGTACGTGTGCGTCTTGGGATTGGTCTTGGCCGAGGTCGTTGCCATCGCCGAAGTCCCACAACACCGAGACGATGTCGCCCGTGCTCTTGTTGGTGAGCGTGGCCGTGTCGCCGCTGACGCTGACTGAGAATTGGCCTTGGGTCCGCTCGGCGTGGGCGTGGCGGTCGGCGTCGGCTTGGGCGTCGGCTTCGGGGTCGGCTTGGCGGTGGGTGTGGGTGTCGGGCCGGTCCGCTGTGTCGGCGTGGGGGTGGGCGTGGGACCCGTCGGCTGCGTGGGAGTGGGCGTGGGCGTGGGGAAGTCGAAGCTGGGCGTGGGCGTGAAGAGGTCGGGCGTGGGTGAATCGGGGGCGAACGAGAAGAAGAACGGCGTGGGCGTGGGCTCGGGCGTCGGCTCGGGCGTGGGCGTCTCCTGGACGAAGACGGGCAGCGACGGGCCGGCCGACGCATCGCCCGCGAACAGGCCTGAGCCGGATCGGTTGGCTGAGGCGGCGTGGACAGGTAGATCGCGGCGCCGCCGCCGATGAACAGGAATAGCGCGAGAAGCGCAACTCCCAGGACCAGCACACCTCCGCCGCCGCCGCCGGCGGGCTCGGCAATTGCCGCCCGCCGGTATCCCGTGCCGCCGTATTTCGCGGCAAGCGGGAGTCGTTGTCGACATCGACTGCAGAAGGTGGCGCCAGCTGGGTTGCGCCGCCCGCAGTTAGGGCAGATCAACGTATGTCCCCAAGCGCCAGATTAGAAACTGGGTTAGTCCCTGAGTATAGGCTCGACCACCAGGCGAGCCGGCTTTCGGCCCCTGGCAAATGTCTCCCATTCACGTATGACGAACGTTGGCCGGCGTCCGATACGGCGCTCGGCCCGTTTGATCGAGGTTCAGCCCGCGCTCGACGCCGCCAGCTGCGGGATGATCTCGCGCCCGTACGTCTCGAGCGTCTTCTCCTCGTCGCCGTTCATCAGGTAGATGTTGAACTGGTCCACGCCCGCGTCGGCCAGCTCGCGCAGCTTGGCGACGTGTGCCTCGACCGGGCCGATGACGGTGAAGCGGTCGACGGTGTCGTCGTCGACGAAGGACGAGTTCGACGAGCCGACCTCGGCGTGGTGCAGGTAGTCGTAGCCCTTTCGATCGCGCACGTAGCCGGTCAGGGCCGGAGGCAGGTCCTTGGGGTCGTAACGGTTGACCAGGTCCGCGACGTGATTGCCGACGAGCGCCGGGAACCAGCGCACGCGCTCGCGGCAATCTGCCAGGTCGCCCACGTGCGCGGGTGCGGCCGCCATGACCTTGAGCTCGCTCGGGTCGCGCCCGGCGGCTCGAGCCGCGTCGTGCAGCTGGCCCACGAACCAGCGGATCAGGTCGGGATCGGCGAGCTGGAGGATGACGCCGTCGGCGATGCGTGCCGTTAGATCGAGCGCCTTCGGGCCGTAGCCGGCGATCCAGACCGGCAGCTTGTCGCCGCGCGTCCACGAGAAGTGGATCTGCGTGCCGTCATCGTCCCCGTCGCCGCCCTCGACCAGGGTGCGGATGAGGTTCGTCGCCTGTTCCAGCCGGGCGAGCGTCGTGGGCGGCTTGCCCATGACGCGCCGCGCCGAGTCGCCACGGCCGATGCCCAGGTCCATGCGCCCGCCACTGATCTCGTTCAGCGTCGCGAGGGCGCTCGCCGTCACGGACGGCTCGCGCGTCGCCGGGTTGGTGACGCACGTGCCGAGGCGCATCTTCTCCGTGTTGAGCGCCATGACCGTCAGCAGCGGGTACGGATCGCGCCACAGGATGTGCGAGTCGAACAGCCAGCCGTAGCCGAAGCCGGCCTGCTCTGCCTGCTGGCTGAGGGCGATGGTGCGCTGGTACGGATGGTCGAGCTTGAGCGTGAATCCGAAATCCATCGTGAGGCGAGGATAACCCGCGCCGAAAGTCGCCAACGCCCTTTTTTTGCGCTACTCGGGCTCGATGCACAGATGTGCACGCACAGTTGTTGACCGAGCGATTGGTGGCCGGTAGTCTGCCTGCGTGGAGCAGACCACGCCGGAGCCTACCGGCACTCCCCCTGTGTCGCCGCCGCCGCTGCTCGCCGCGCGCGGTATCTACAAGGCGTACGGCGGCGTGCACGCCGTCGAGAATGTCACCATCGATTTCCCCGCCGGCACGGTCACCGCGCTCGTCGGCGACAACGGAGCCGGCAAGACCTCGCTGATCAAGATGCTGGCCGGCGCCATGGCCCCCGATGCCGGCCACCTGGAGGTCGACGGCAAGCCGGTGCGCTTCACCAGTCCGGCTTCGGCGCGCGCGGCGGGGGTCGAGACCGTCTACCAGGACCTCGCGTTGGCCGATCACCGCGACGTCGTCGAAAACCTGTTCATGGGCCGCGAGGCGACACGCGGCTGGGGGCCGTTCCGCTACCTGGACAAGGGCCGCATGCGGCGCGATACGAGTGCCGCGCTCGAGAGCCTGAACGTCAAGATACCGTCCATCAAGCAGCAGGTCCGGCGTCTGTCAGGCGGCCAGCGCCAGGGCATCGCCATCGGCCGCGCCGTCCACTGGGGCTCGCGCATCCTGATCATGGACGAGCCGATGGCCGCGCTCGGCCTCCAGGAGGCGGGCCGCGTCCAGGGGTTGATCAACACGCTCGCCGAGCGCGGCCTGACCCAGATCGTCGTGAGCCACAACCTGGAGCATGTCTTCACCCTCTCCACGCGGATCGCGGTCATGCGTCTCGGCCGCCTCGTCGGCGTACGCGAGACCGCCAAGACCGATCACGAGGAGATCGTCCGACTGATCGCCGGGCTGGGCCCGTCACCCTCGAGCACCTGACGACGACGCTACCTGCGCGCCGCTCGGTCGCGTTCCTGTTCGACCTGGACGGCGTGCTGGTCGACACGCACCAGATCGTGATCGATGGCTGGCACGCCTTCGCCGCCGAGCGCGGCCGAACGCTCAGCGACCAGGAGATCGTGGAGCGCATGTTCGGGCGCCGAACCGTCGACATCCTGATCGAGATGTTCGGCATGGACCCTGCCGACGCGGCCGAGCTCGCGACGCACAGCATGGACGACAAGCGAGCCCAGGTGGAGGCCACCGGCGTGCTGCTGGCTGCGGTGCCCGGAGCACCTGAGTTCGTGCGTGCCACGATCAGGGCCGGCATCCCGTGCGCCGTGGTCAGCTCGGCATCGGGCGGCAACATCCAGCTCGCGTTCGAGCACATCGGCCTCGCGGGCGTCATCGACGTCGTCATCGCTCACGACCACGTCGAGCACGGCAAGCCGGCGCCCGACCCCTACCTGGCCGGTGCGGCGGCGCTCGGCTTCACGGCCGGCGAGTGCGTCGTCTTCGAGGACACGGCGCCGGGCATCGAGTCTGCCCATGCTGCGGGCGCACTGTGCGTGGGTGTTGCCTCGCTGGGCATGCCCGAGATGGTTGCCTCGGCCGACCTGGTCATCGCGGATTTCACCGGCCTTGAGCCGGACGAGCTGATCAGCCGGCTCGACGCGCACGCTCAGCGCGCAGCGCATCGAGGCGCCAGATCTCGCGATATGTCCACGGCCGTCGGCGGGGGCGAACGCCCGAGCTGACAATGGCGCCCGGCCGGCGCGCCTCGAGGTCCGCGATCAGCCGTTCTATGTCCGTGTCGCTCAGTCCGGCCATGTCGTCACCTGGTTGCACTGCTCACCTCCCGCACGACGACCCTGCCCCGGAGCGCCTCGATCCGCGACGGATCGACCTGGCCCGCGCCGAGCTCGAGCACGCTGGCGCTCGCCGCCGCGCCGGCGGCGGCGAGCGCCTCCACGACTGAGCGACCCGCCTCGAGCGCCACGACGAGGCCGGCGTTGAAGACATCGCCCGCGCCGACGGCGTTGACCGCCTTGAGACGCGGCACGCGCACCGTCCAGGCCTGCGTGCCGTCCGACGCGGCCGCACCGTTGGCGCCGTCGGTCACCACGGCCAGCTGCGCGCCGCGCGCCGCGAGGCGCGCGGCCATCGCACCAGCACCGGCAAAGGACGAACCTTCCGCGGCACCGGCCTCGCGCGCCTCGGCGAGAGTGACCTTGACCACGTCAGGCGCCGCGTCGAGCGCCAGCCCCAGCGCTTCGCCACCGGCGTCGACGAGGCACCTGGCCCCGGCCTCGTGAGCGGCGTGCACGAGCTGCGCGTACGAGTCGATCGGCAGGCCTGCGGGCAGCGAGCCCGAGCAGACGAGCCACGCCGTTCGGGGCAGCAGCTCGGCGCGCAGCTGGGCGATCAACCGCTCGAGGTCGCTCTCGGCCAGCACCGGGCCGGGCTCGTATATGAGCATGGAGCGGCCTGCCGCATCGGTCGCCACGTAGGTCGAGCGCGTCTCCGGTCCGGCGGTCAGGAAATGGGGTTCGAGGCCCTCCGCCGCCAGCGCCTCGACGAGCCAGGCGCCGGCATGACCGCCGCAGATACCGGTCGTGGCTACCTGCGCTCCGAGCAGCCGCGCCGCGCGGCAGGCGTTGACGCCCTTGCCGCCGGGCAGGACGCGGACGTCGCTGGGGCGCAGGATCGTGTCGAACGCGAGCCGATCGACCAGCGCGGTGCGATCGACGGCCGGCGCGAGGGTGACTCCGACGATCATCAGCCGGCTGCGACCGGGCCGTCGAGCAGCTCTGCCTGCGGCACGCGCTCGAGTGCCTGGTCTATCTGGCCGCGGCCGGCAATCGACTCGGCCCCGCCGCGGCCGCTGAGGCTGGCCGCGGCGGACGCGGTCGCGAAGCGGGCCGCGGTCGCGATATCGTCGCCGCGCGAGAGCGCATCGAGAAAGCCGGCGTCGAACGCGTCACCGGCGCCGACTGCCTCGCGGACCAGTGCCTCGTCGATGCGCACCGCGGGCTGGCGATAGAGCCGTGTCCCGTCGCTGACGACGGCGCCGGCGCCGCCGAGCTTGATCGCCACCAGACGCGGCCCTGCCGCGTGGGCGGCCGCGACGAGGGCGGGCAGCGTGTCGGCCTCGAAGAGCATTCTTGCCTCGTGCTCGTCGCACAGCAGGACGTCCGACTCGCGGACTACATCGGCGACATGCGGCAGCCATGGCGCGGGCGTATCGATCAGTGGAAACTGCGGATCGATCGAGGTCAGCACACCCTTCGCGCGGGCCTGCCGGAAGAGCGCCGCCTGGCCGCGATGCCACATCTCCGGGAAGTGCAGCAAGCCGCCCGAGTGGAGCAGCCCGAGCGGGCGCGCGCCGGGCTCGTCAGCCCACAGGCCGGGCGGGGGATCCGGCCACGGCTCGAAGCTGGGCATGCGGTAGGTCATCGGGCGCTTTATGCCGCCGAAGAGCATCACGTAGATCGCGATCGCGGTCACGCCGTCAGCGTCGGCCAGGTGCCGACAGTCCAGGCCGCGCTGCTCGAGCTCCTGCCGTATGGCGGCACCGAAGGCGTCCGAGCCGACCGTCGAGCAGACGTCGACGTGCCAGCCAAGCCGGGCGAAGACCTGCACGGTGTAGCCGATCGACCCGGCAACGAGCAGGTCGACATCGGACGGGCCGACCCACGCGTTAAGCGGCTCCCGCTCAAGGGGTGCCGTGCCGCGCATGAAGAGGTCCATGTTCAGCGGCCCGATGACGGCCACACGCGGCCGTGCGTCGCTCATAGGTTCGTGATTGCTCAGTGCGTCCCGGGCGGGAAGAGCATGTTCCAGACGCGGGCGTGCTTGGGCACGTTCGAGCGCTGCGTATCGGGGTTGAGACCCAGGCCGACGCCGCAGTAGTAGGGGATGAGCTGGCCGGGCAGGACGGCCAGGACGGTGAACAGCACCTCGTCCTCGATCGGCAGGCGGACGACGTAGTCGACGATGTCGGCGATCTTGTCGTCGTTCTGGCTGACGATCGCCACGGCCGGGCTCTTGAGCTGCTCGGTCACGCGGGCGATGTCGTGCAGGTCGCCATACGAGTCGCCCGGTGGCGCGACGAGCACGGTCAGGATCGATTCCTCGGTCAGGCCCAGCGCGCCGTGGATGTGGCGCCCGGGGTTCATCGACTTGGCCGGGATATGGCTCATCTCGTCGAACTTGAGCGCGATCTCCTCGGCCGTGCCGAAGTTCGCGCCGGCACCCACGACGAGCACGCTGCGCACGCCGAGGAACATGTCGGCGATCGTCCGGCAGCGCTTGTCGACAGCATCGAACATCTCGCCCATCAGGCGCGGCGTGTCGAGCAGCTGCGCCTGGAGCTTGTCGAAGTCGAACTTGCCCGGGTTGCGCAGCTTGCCCAGCTCGAGGGCCAGGTAGATCGCCGCGGCGATTCGAGTGGTGTAGTGGAAGGTGTCCGAGCCGCCGGTGTCGAAGCCGCCGGCGGTCAGGATGCGCGCGTCGCTGGCCTGCACTACCGGGCTGCCCTCGACGCTGGTGAGCGAGAGGGTGTACGCGCCGCGCTCGCGGCACTCGCGCGCCGCGGCGACGGTGTCGACGGTGCTGCCGCTGCCCGAGTAGGCGACGGCGAGCAGCTTGCTGTAGTCGTACGGCGGCGGATAGCGCAGGAACGCCTGCGAGTCGTAGTCCCAGCCGGGCACGCCCGCGAAGCGGGCAAAGGCCGCGTTGGCGACCTGGGCCACGAACTGCGAGGTGCCCGAGCCGAGACCCACGATGCCCATGAAGTCGCGCTCGGCCAGCGTGCGCGCGACCTGCGCGATCTCGTCGGCGTGCTCGAAGGTCCCGCGCAGCGCCGAGGGCTGGCTCTTGATATCGCCGTACAGGTTGAACGGGTGATGGGTCTGGGCCGGAGTGCCGAGCGCCTTGTACATGATCGGCTCTTCGCCGGTCGCTTCGATCTGCTCGCGGATGTCGCCGACGATGCCCCAGGTCTTGATGCGCTGGCCGCGTTGCCGGACCTCGTCAAGGTCGACGGGTGCGCCGTCGGCCGATCCAGCGGCGCTCGGGGCCGTGCCTCGGTCGTGATCCTGTGGCATGTCGTTCAACTCCTTGCGTGGATGCCAGCGCCAACCCGGGTGGTCCGGCCGGCTCCAGCCGCCGCGGGGCGGCTGGGAGGCCGACCGCGGACCAGGCACAGGTCCGCTGTCTGATGTGCTCGATCGGGATCCGGAAGCCGCGGCGGAGCCCGCGCTGCGCTCGTTCCTTGGCGGCATGAGCGGCAGTGCCGGACGTCCGCCCGGTGCGGCGTGCGTCGCGCCATCCGTCGTGGCGGAGGGCACTGCCGGCCGGCCGTTCATGCCGGCGACCGCGCGGACGGCCTCATCGCGCAACCGGTTGCGCTGGACCTTGCCCGATTCGGTCATCGGGAAGGACTCGACGAAACGCACGTAGCGCGGCACCTCGAACCGGCCGAGGTGCTCGGCCAGGTGGCGCAGCAGCTCGTCCTCTGTCAGCTGCGCGCCTGCCGCCGGCCGCACGAAGGCGAAGATCTCCTCGCCGTAGTACTCAGAGGGCACGCCCACGACGTGCATCTCGGCGACCTTGGGGTGGCGCCGGCCGGCCGACTCGACCGCAGCCGGGTCGATGTTCTCGCCGCCGCGGATGATCATGTCCTTGATCCGTCCGACGATGCGCCAGACGCCGCTCGCGTCGACCGTGGCCAGGTCGCCGGTGTGCAGCCAGCCCTGGCGGTCGATAGCCTGGGCCGTTTCAGCGGGCATGTCGAAGTAGCCGCGCATGACCATCGAGCCGCGCGTGACCAGCTCGCCGGGCGTGCCGGCTGCGACCGGCTTGCCGGTGGCCGGGTCGATCGCGCGCACCTCTGCCCCCAGGATCGGCCGCCCGACACTGCCCAGGCGCACGTCCTCGGGATCGTCGATCGAGGTCTGGGTCACGACCGGCGCCGCCTCGGTCAGGCCGTAGGCAACGACCAGCTGCGGGATGTGCAGCTCGTGCGCCACGCGCCGACCCAGGTCGACCGGCACCGGGGCGCCGGCGATGATGCCCGTGCGCAGCGAGGACAGGTCCGTTCGCGTCCGCTCGGGGCTCTCGAGCAGGGCGACGAACATCGTCGGCACGCCATAGAGCACCGTGCAGTGCTCGGCGGCGACCGAGCGCAGCACAGCGTCCGCGTCGAAGACCTCGGACGGCAGCACGATGGCCGCCCCGTAGGTAACCGCCGCGAGCGTGCCCATGACCGCCCCGAAGCAGTGGTGGAAGGGGACCGGCAGACATACTCTGTCGCCGTTCGAGAGGCGGATGTTGGCGCCGACGGCAGCCGCGTTCTGGAGCATCGCCCGGTGCGTCAACTGGACGCCCTTGGGGAAACCGGTCGTGCCCGACGTGTACAGGATCATGCTCACATCGTCGGGCTGAGTCCGGCTCGCGGCGCGCGCCAGCTCGGCTTCGCTCGTGCCTTCGGCCGCGGCCGTGAAATCGGCCCAGCGCATGGCCGCGCCGGGAACGTCGGCGACCTCGGGCAGGGCAACGACGCGGCGCAGCGAGCGCGGCCCCTCGCCGCGAGCCAGGCGATCGAGGAGCGCGGTGCGCGGCTTGCGGTGAGTGCCGGCGATGAGCATGGCGGCCCCGGAGTTGGCCAGGATCTGCTCGATCTCCTCGTCGCCCAGGCCGGCGTTGGCCGTGGCCACGATCACGCCCGCGTACGCCGCGCCGAGCTGCACGAGTGGCCACTCGGGCGCGTTGCGTGCCCACATGACGACCCGCTCACCCGGCGTGACGCCGAGCGCGAGCAGGGCGCGGCCCACCTGCTTGGCCTCGGCGTGGAGCTCGGCATAGTCGAGGCGCCTGCCGCTCGAGGCATGGACGAGAGCCTGACGCTGGCCGTTGCTGCGTGCTGCCCGATCGAGCAGCGCTCCGATGGTCGCGCTGCGCAGCTGGGGTTGGTGGCCGTTGCTGCCGGTCGCGGCCCTGCGCGCGAAGCCCGCCGGCGGCGCTGCGACGGCGGCAAAGGCGGGCGTGGCCAGCAATGCGCCGAGCTCGGTCGCCCTGACCAGCAGGCCGGCCGCACCGCTGCGCAGCATCTGGTCGACCTCAGCGACGCCGGAGGCGGTGCCGATGACCGTCACACCCGGCGTGTCGCGCAGAGCGTCGACCAGTGCGGGATCGCGCACGACGAGGGCGGTCGCGCCGCTCTCCACCGCGCGCCGCGCCTCGGCCGCGTTGGCGACCTGGGCCGCGATCGGCGCGCGACCGCGGCGGACGAGCTCGGTCACGAGCTGGTCTGTTGTCTCTGCCGGGCGATACAGGATGCCGGCACGGACCGGCAGCCGGGCCGCGAGCTGGGCGGGCGCGATCTTGCCGTCGCGCTCGTCGATGCGCATGCACAACGTGTCGCCGGGCCGGCCGTAGAGCGGGCTGCTCCCGTTGACGACGATGATCGCGGCGATGCCCGACGCGCGCGCGGCATCGAGCCCGGCGCGATCCTCGACCTCGACCCACAGGGCGGGCGTGCTCATGCCGCGCTCCTGCGCGCGCCGCCGTCACGGCCGCTGAGCGATGCGAGCGCATCGAGTGCGCGCTCCTGGGCGATGCGCACGCTCGACTCCTCGCCGCTCACGTACAGCCGCCCGAATCGCCCGATGGGCCTGACATCGATGATGTCGATATCTGCCGCGCGCTCGGCCTCGTTGGCGGCGAGCAGGATGTACGCCGCCGGCGTGACCTCGAGCACGAGCAGCGTCTCCTGGGGCACCAGCAGCGAGCCCTTGCGGAAACGGTTCACCAGCTGGGCCTGGAAGGGCGTCACGTTGGTGATCAGGTTCTGCGACACGACCTGCGGTCGAAGGCGGTCGCCCTCGCTCAGGCCGATCCGCTCGAGAATGACGCGGCCCGCCTCGGCGACTTCCTGCGGGTCGGTCGCGTGGAGTGAGAGCATGCCGAACTCGCGCTCGACGACCTGCGAGCTCGGACGCACGTTGGTCGCCTTGAGCGCCGCGTCGGCGAGCAGGTATATCTCGTTGCCCGGGGCGACCTCGATGAACAGCTGGGCCATGCCGACGAGCGGGATGTCGCCATCTGCAACGGTCGCCTCGTAAGCCGCATAGCGCGGCTGCATGCGCGAGACGATGCCGTAGGCACGCAGCTCTCGACCGGCTCCGGGCATCACTCAGACCTTGGTGTACTTGATCTTGCCGCCCTGGCGGACGGATTCGACGATGGCCACGATCGCGGCGTCGACGGGCACGCCATCGATGCCGAGGGAACGTGCGGCCGGCGTGCCGCGCACGACGATGACCAGCTCCCCTTCGCCGGCGCCGACCGAGTCAGCCGCCACGTAGGCCTGGCCGGTGCCGGAACCATCGGCCGCTGCCTCCTCAACGAGGAGCAGCTTCATTCCTGTCAGCCGCGGCTCCTTGACCGAGGCTACGGCGCTGCCGACAACTCGTGCGAGCTGCATCTCAACCTCCTCCCGCGCCAACCGGCGCGACGCTCGATTCGCTGCGCAACGCGTCCACGACGGCGAGTGCCGTCTGCTCCGCAGCTGCGGCGTCCGCTTCGGTCCCGGCGACGAGCAAGCGTCCGAACAGACCCGTGCCGGCGACGCGCACCAGCTTGATGTCGACCGCCTTCTCGAGCTCGTTGGCCAGCACATAGACGTACGCGGCGGGCGTGACCTCCATCACGAAGAGCGCGTCGCCGGGCAGCGTCCAAGCGCCGCGCCGCACCTTGTTGAACAGCTGGCTGTGGTCCGGAGCGATGTTCGGCAGCAGCTGGGTCGAGACCACTCTCGGCTCCAGCCGGTCGGACATGCGCATGCCGAGCTCGTCGAGGATCGCCTCGGATGCCTCGAGCACCACGTCCGGCGCAGGCGCGTGGAGCTCGAGCAATCCGAAGTCACGCTCGATCAGCGTTCCCGCCGACCGAACGTCGCTGGCCTTCATGGCCCGATCCGTCAACGGGAAAACGGCATTGCTCGGCGAGACCTCGACCAGCAGCTGCGAGTACCCGGCACGGGGCATCGAGCCCTGTGCCATCAGCCCCCAATAGGCCGCGTACTGCGGACCCATGCGGTCGACATGGGCCATCACCCGCAGGCTGGTGCCGCTCGAGGCGGCGATCGTCACCCTTCGGCGACCATGATCGACTCGACCGCGTCGTCGGGCCGGGCGATGACGTGCTGGCTGACGAGCTCGCCGACCTTCTGGGCAGCCATGCCGCCGGCCTCGACCGCGGTCTTCACCGCGCCGACCTCGCCCTTGACGATGACCGTGACCAGGCCGTCGCCGACGAGCTGGCGCGACATGAGCGTGACCTGGGCCGCCTTGACCATTGCGTCGGCGGCCTCGACCGCGGCCACCAGGCCACGTGTCTCGATCATGCCGATTGCCGTTCCCGCTCCGCGGGCTGACTCTGCCATTTCGGTTTCCTCCTTGTCCTTGCCTGAGATTGCCTTTGATTGACGGGGTGGCTGCTGGGCCTAGGGCTCCCTCCCTTCGAAGCGGAAGGCTCGATCGACCTCTTCGAACAGGCGCCCGAAAGTGCGCCCGCCGATGAGCGTTCCCAGCCGGGAGGCCACCGCGCTTCCCGCGGCGACGGCCTCGTTGACCGCGGCGATGTCGCCGCGACATACGATCGTCACCAGCCCGTCGCCGATAAGCACGGGGCCGGCGAGCCTGACCGGGGCGGACTTGGCCATCACGTCGGCAGCTCCGATCGCCCCGGTCAATCCACGCACCTCGACAAGTCCCACAGCACTGCCTCCGCCGCTCACAGGGCGCGCTCGAACAGGCGCACCACGTCCTGCTCGCTCATGGGCCGCGGGTTGGTGGTCATGGTCAGATCAGCCATCGCGCGCGCGGCCAGATCCGGGATGCGCTCGCGCTCCACCCCAAGTGTGCCCAGGCCCTTGGGCAGCCCGATGCGGTCTCCGAGCCGGCGCAGCAGCGCAGGCAGGCGACGCGCGGACGCGCCCGGGGCGAGGATGCGCGCGACGCGCGCGTAGCGCTCACGAGCCGCCGGCTCGTTGTACTCGACGACATGGGGCAGCACGATCGCGTTGCAGATGCCGTGGGGCAGGTCGTAGACGCCGCCCAGCGCGTGGGCCATGGCGTGCACCGCGCCGACGAGGGCCGAGTTGATCGCCAGCCCGGCGAGCAGCGCGCCGAGCATCATCGAATCGCGCGCCTCCAGGTCGTCGCCGTCCTCGACGGCCCGCTCCAGTGAGCCCGCGATCAGCTCGACCGCGCGCAGGGCATAGAGGTCGGTCATGTCCGACGCGAGCGTCGACACGTATGCCTCGATGGCGTGCGTCAGCGCGTCGAGGCCGGAGGCAACGGTCACGTTGCGCGGCAGTCCGACCGTCAGCAGCGGATCGTTGATCGCCAGGCGGGGCATCAGGTGCCGGTCGGCGATGATCATCTTCAGCTCGCGCGCAGGATCGGTGATGACCGCGTAGCGGCTCACGTCCGCGCCGCTGCCGGAGGTCGTGTTGACGCAGATCAGGGGCACCGAGCGATGCGCCGAGCGATCGACGCCCTCCAGGTCGCGTATTTCGCCGCCGTTGGCCGCGACGAGGGCGACGGTCTTGGCGCAGTCGTGCGCGCTGCCGCCGCCGACAGAGACGACGACCGCGACGTCGCGCCCGGCGCCGGCGTCGAGCGCCTCCTCGACCTGGCCGACGGTCGGATTTGGTTCGACTCGATCGAACACGATCACCTCCACGCCGGCGTCGCCCAGAGTGCGGTCGACGGAGCGCAGGATGGAGCTCGCGGCCAAACCGCGATCGGTGATGACCAGAGCTGTGCGCCCATAGCCTCGTGCGGCGGGGCCGAGCGTCGACAGCGCGCCGCGGCCGAAATTGATGCGCGGCGGAAGGTGGATCTCGGCGACGGACGGCATGCTCGCGGTCATCGGTCGCTCTCGGCGAACCAGTCGGTCGAGTGCTCGGCGAGGTTGACGTAGACGTTCTTGACCTCGGTGAACGACTCGATCGCGTGCGGCCCGTTCTCGCGTCCCCAACCGCTCTGACGGAAGCCGCCGAATGGTGCCTCGCTGGTGACGACGTTGTACATGTTGACCCAGATCGTGCCCGCCCTGATCGCGCGCGCCACGCGGTGCGCGAGCTTCACGTCGCGCGTCCAGACGCCCGCGGTCAGGCCGAAGATCGTGTCGTTGGCGATCCGGATCGCGTCCTCGGGCGTGTCGAAGGGCATGATCGCCACGACCGGGCCGAAGATCTCCTCGCGCGCAATGCGCATCTCGGGATGAATGTCGACAAAGACTGTCGGCGCTATGTAGTTGCCCCGCGCGAGCTCCGGCGCGGACGGCTTGACGCCTCCGATCAGCAGTCGCGCACCTTCCTCCCGACCTGAGCGGATGTGGTCCATGACGCGCGAGCAGTGGGTCGGCGAGATCAGTGGCCCGACGTCCGTCCGTGGATCAAGCGGATCGCCCATGCGCAATGCACCGGCGCGCTCGGTGAAGCGGGCGACAAAGGCGTCGAAGATGGGCCGCTGGACGAGCAGCCGCGAGCCGGCCGTGCAGATCTGACCCTGCGTCCAGAAGACGCCGAAGAGCGCGCCTGCGACGGCATCCTCGAGGGGCGCGTCCGCGAAGACGATGTTGGGCGCCTTTCCGCCCAGCTCGAGCGACACACGCTTGAGGTTGCCTGCCGCCCCGGCGGCGATCTGCTTGCCAACGTCGGTCGAGCCGGTGAACGTGATCTTGTCGACGTCGGGGTGCTCGACCAGCGCCTGGCCGACCTTCGAATCTCCGATGACGACGTTGATCACGCCGGGCGGCAGGCCCGCTTCCTGGCAGATCTCGCCCAGGCGCAGTGTCGTCAGCGGCGTGTCGGACGCCGGCTTGATGACGACCGTGTTGCCCGCTGCCAGCGCTGGTCCGAGCTTCCAGGAAGCAAGCAGGAGCGGGAAATTGAAGGGCGTGATCGCGCCGACCACGCCGAGCGGCTCGCGCAGCGTGTAGCTCAGCACGTCGCCCGGAACCGGCAGCGTCTCGCCGGTGATCTTGGTCGCGAATCCGGCCCAGTACTCGAAGCAGTCGGCCGAGAGCGGCACGTCGATCTGGCTGCTCTCACGGATCGGTTTGCCGTTGTTGCGCGTCTCGAGCTCGGCGATGGCCTGGTTGTCACGCTCCATCAGAGCGGCGACGCGGAGCAGGTAGCGTCCGCGCTCGCTGGCCGACATGCGCGGCCACGGCCCCTCGTCGAACGCGCGCCGCGCCGCGGCAACGGCGGCATTGAGGTCGCGCAGGTCACCGGCCGGGACCTCGGCCAGCGGCTCGCCCGTGGCCGGGTTGTGGACGGTGGTCAGCCGGCCGCTGGCAGGCGCGACCCAGCGGCCGTCGATGAGCTGGTTGGGGAAGGTCAACAGCGGGCTCGTCACGGCCGCGGTCAGTCCCTGAACCGGTCGAGCGAGATGGCCACGATCAGGATCGCGCCGAGCAGGACACGCTGGTACTCGGAATCGACGTGGAGCAGGATCAGGCCGTTGAGCAGGCTGGCCAGGAAGATCGACGCTATAAGCGTGTTCTCGATCCGGCCTCGACCGCCCTGCAGTCCGGCACCGCCGAGGATGACCGCGGTCAGGACCGGAAACAGCGCCGCATCGCCGAGCGACGCCGTCGCCTGCGATACGCGCGATACCCAGACCACTCCACCCAGGCCGGCCAACGCCCCAGCTGCGATGAAGACGGCCATCCGAATCCGATTGACGCGGATGCCCGCACGGAACGCCGCCTCGCGGTTGTCGCCGACGAGGTAGACATGGGCGCCGAACGGAGTCCGGTTGAGGATGAACCAGGCGATCGTGTAGCCGATGAACATGAGCAGGACCGGGATGGGCACGATGCCGATGTAGCCGCCCGCCAGCCAGTCGATCGGATCGAGCGCGGGACCGGTGATCGCGTGGCCCTGCGTATAGACCAGGCCAATGCCGAGCACGACGCTGAGCATGCCCAGAGTGGCTACGACCGACGGGATGCGGAAGAAGGTCACGAGTGTGCCGTTCACCACGCCGACAAGCGTGCCGATGAGAACCGCGGCGCCGATCGCGATGATCGGGTCGTAGCCCGAGACGAGCAGCTCCGCGGCGGTCACGCCGGCGACGCCGATGACGCTGCCGAACGAGAGGTCGAGCTCGCCGACCAGGATGACGAACGTCGCGCCGATGGCCGGGATGGCATAGATCGAGGCCTGGCGCAGGAGGAGCGGGATATTCCGCTCGGTCAGGAACGTGTCCGTGGTGAACGACAGGAAGATGATCCAGCCGATGAAGAAGACGATGAAGCCGTAGTCGGCCAGGAAGTCGATGACGCGGACCCGGATGGGCGTGCGGTGCAGCATGGGGACGTCGGCCGCGACGCTCACGAGGCCGGCTCCAGGCGCAGCACGGCACAACCCTGCGGCGGCACCTCGAACGTGAACGACACGACATCTTCGTCGCCGGTCGCGTTGTTCGCCGCGATCGGCGGAGCCGACGCGTTGACGCTGACCGCGTTGTAGGCGACGCCGGCCTCAAGGCCGACTCTCGTGCGCGGCAGGTTGACCGTGACCTGGCGCGCAAAGCGCGAGTCGCCCATCCAGCCCGACTCGAGGTTGCCCAGCAGCAGGTGGATGCGCCCATTGCTACGCCAGCAGCTGACCGTGACCGGCTCGTGGGCGGCCACCTGGTCGACGCTCAACCCACCGCTTTGGGCGGCGCGATCGTTGAGCAGACGGGCGACCTCCACGTACGGGTTGACGCTGCCGATCTGCGAATGAGGGACGAGCGGGTTACCCGGGTCGGCCAGGTCGGGCGGTTGCCAGTGGTAGACGCCGTCGCGACCGGCGAGAAGAGGCAGACCATCGGACGCGTAGCCGATCCAGGTGCCTTCGTCGGCGCTCAGCGCGCTGCGCTCGGGCAGGTGAACACGTTCCTCGGGCGCCAGGTCGTGGCTCGACGGCGCTCCGAGACGGTAGCCATCGGGCTGGCGTTCGCCGGTCAGGGCGACGCCCGCCGCGGTCAGGAGCGCCGGCTCGACCAGGTCCGCCCGGCCGCTGCCGACGAGTGCACCCCAGCGGCCATCGAGCTTTCCCGCTGCCGCTGCCGACGGCATCTGCCAGAGCAGGCCGTCGGGCCACTGCCCGGGCAGCCACTCTGGGCGGCTGGCGGCCAGGAAGGCCGCCCCCCATTTGAGCGCCATTCCGGCATAGTCCTCGGCCCACTCGCTGCCGTTGCTGGCCGGGTCGTGCTCGTACTTGGCCTCGAGGCCGGCCCGGTCATGGACGAGCAGCGGCCCGAAGACGGCCTCGATGCCAGCGGCGCTCGACTCTGCCGCGGCCAGCCGCGTGGCAAGGAAGTCGACGTCCTGCGTGCTGATCAGGCGCTTGTTCCAGTCGTTCATCCAGCTGATGTAGGTCCCCTCGGGAACCACCGGCCGGCCGTCGCGATCGAGCACAGCGGCGTGGCCGAAGGCCCACATCGCCCATTCGAGCTTTCCCGGCGTGTCGTGCAGCGTGTCCCACGGCTCCCAGCCGTCCCAGGTCTCGATCAAGTTGTATTGGCGGCACGGGCTTGCCCCTGTCGCGGCGCGCGTCTCGTTGCCGCCGCGGATCTGGGCGCCGTGGCCGAGCAGGTAGGCGAGCTGGAAGGTCCAGCCCTTCCAAGTGTCATCCCACCAGTCTTGCCAGGCACCGCCCCAGGTCTGGTCGATGAAGATGTCGAGTGCGCCGTCGGCGACTATCGCCTCCAGGTCGACGCAGCCGGCGAGCCACTCCGACGTGCCGCTGATGCCGCTCGAATAGGTCATCACCAGGCCTTCGGGATGGGCTTCCTTGCACGCCCGGAAGAGGCGCCGGACAGCGTCGGTCCACGAGCGGTTCTCGTCCGGGTCGCTCGAGGCGACGCTGCCATACGGGCCTACGCGGGTGTAGAGCAGCGGGCCGAACATGCCGTCGCGCAGGTGGATCAGGTCGAGCCCGAGATAACGGGCGACCGAGCCCCACTGGGCGCCGAAGAACTCTGGAAAGGGCTCGCCCTCGGCGATGCCGTCGGGCCGAGTCGCGTAGCGGTACGAGTCGGCATGAAGCCGCACTCGAGGATCGAGGTCGGGTCCGGGCAGGGGCGAGATGTCGAGCGGATAGAGCTCGGGATGGCGGTCGTACCAGAACGAATAGAGGTCGTACATGCTGCCCGTATCAGGCGGGGCCACGACCTGGCCGAGACCGGCGATGAGCACGCCCATCTTGATGTCGGTCAGGCCGTGCGCGGCATACGCCGCACGGAGCGAGGAGATGAACTCGCGCAGGTCGGCATAGCTGAGGCCGGCCCAGCGCGCGTAGCGGCGGGAGCGGAGCGGCAGCGGCTGGTCGCCGCTGCCGCTCCATTCGGTTACGAGATCGGCCAGCCAGCCGATGTTGAAGCAGACGCCGCGCAGATCACGCTCACCCGCCAACAGGGGCAGGGTGCGCTCGGCAAACTCGACCTGGCGGTCGGCCCAGGGCCGTTCGCCAAACCAGTCGATGTCCACCTCGATCCAGCGGTCCACTCGGCGTCTCCCTCGCTATCGGGCCTACTGACCCTGACCCATGTACGTGGAGACCGGCACTTCGAGCGAGTTCGGCACCAGCGCTCCGGCCATCAGCTTGGCGATGGCGTTGGCCGCCAGCGTGCCTGTGCCGGCGGGGTTGGTGTCGACGCAGCCGCGGTACATCGTGCCCTGGTCGATCAGGGTGACCGCCGCGGGATCACAGTCGATGCCGAAGATGGCTACGTCATCGGCCGTCTTGCCGGCCTGGTCGAGGTACTGGTAGGCGCCCAGGTCGCCGCCGTCGTTGATGCCGGTGACGAGCCTGATGGCGGGGAACGCGGTGAAGGCCGTCTCGGTCGAGGCGACCGCGTTTTCGGCCAGACCGCCGAGGTAGCGGCCGACGACGTTGACGTTCGGGTTGGTTTCGGTGAGGCCCTGCTGGATCGCGTCGGCGCGAGCGACCAGGTCGGGGATGTCGGGGTAGTCGAGGATCATCGTCTGGACTTCCTCGCCGGGCCACGTCTGGGCCGCGAAGGTGCCCGCCGAGCGGCCTTCCTGGAGGCCGATAGTCAGGTTGTCGACGCTGATGCCGACGGCGCCCGTGTCACCCAGATCGAGTCCGGTGACCTGGACCACGATGATGCCATCGTTGATCGCGGTCGTGGCCGCATCGCCTACGGTCGCCGACGAGCTGGTCGTGATGATCGCCGCGACGCCGTCCTGGACGAAGCCCTCGAAGCACTGCAGCGCCTTGTCGGCGTCAGTCTGCGAATTGCAGATGTTGACCGTGGCGCCCATGGCTTCGAGTGCGTTCTTGGCCGTGTTGTTGAGCAGCGTGTGGTACTCGGTCTCCATCGTCGTGGCGACGATGCCGACCGTCTTGCCGGCCAGCGCGGCCGATGCTGCGGTCTGCTCCTCGGGGGTGAGCTCGAAGTCCGAGCCCTGGCCCTTCTGGCCGAGTGCCACGGCGCCGTTGCCAACCGAGACCTTGCCCTGGTAGGTCGAGACCGGAACCTCGACACTGCCCGGAACGTCCGCTCCGGCCATCAGCTTGGCGATGGCGTTGGCCGCCAGCGTGCCTGTGCCGGCGGGGTTGGTGTCGACGCAGCCGCGGTACATCGTGCCCTGGTCGATCAGGGTGACCGCCGCGGGATCACAGTCGATGCCGAAGATGGCTACGTCATCGGCCGTCTTGCCGGCCTGGTCGAGGTACTGGTAGGCGCCCAGGTCGCCGCCGTCGTTGATGCCGGTGACGAGCCTGATGGCGGGGAACGCGGTGAAGGCCGTCTCGGTCGAGGCGACCGCGTTTTCGGCCAGACCGCCGAGGTAGCGGCCGACGACGTTGACGTTCGGGTTGGTTTCGGTGAGGCCCTGCTGGATCGCGTCGGCGCGAGCGACCAGGTCGGGGATGTCGGGGTAGTCGAGGATCATCGTCTGGACTTCCTCGCCGGGCCACGTCTGGGCCGCGAAGGTGCCCGCCGAGCGGCCTTCCTGGAGGCCGATAGTCAGGTTGTCGACGCTGATGCCGACGGCGCCCGTGTCACCCAGATCGAGTCCGGTGACCTGGACCACGATGATGCCATCGTTGATCGCGGTCGTGGCCGCATCGCCTACGGTCGCCGACGAGCTGGTCGTGATGATCGCCGCGACGCCGTCCTGGACGAAGCCCTCGAAGCACTGCAGCGCCTTGTCGGCGTCAGTCTGCGAATTGCAGATGTTGACCGTGGCGCCCATGGCTTCGAGTGCGTTCTTGGCCGTGTTGTTGAGCAGCGTGTGGTACTCGGTCTCCATCGTCGTGGCGACGATGCCGACCGTCTTGCCGGCCAGCGCGGCCGATGCTGCGGTCTGCTCCTCGGGGGTGAGTGTCAGATCGTCGGCCGTCCCCTTCTGACCGACGAGGACGCTGCCGTTACCCGAAGCGGGTGTGCTCGGCGCCGCTGTCTCGGGCGCCGCTGTCACGGGCGCCGCTGTCTCAGGCGCCGCTGTCACGGGCGCCGCTGTCACAGGTGCCGCCGTTGCCGTTGGCTCCGGCGCAGCGCTCGCAGGCGCCGCTGTGGGCGACGCCGTCGGCGTGCCCGAGCACGCCGCGACCATCAGTACGGCCGCCGCGGCCGTCAACCAGGTTCGCTTCATGAGGCCTCCTCTGTCTGTTTGGCCCTGAACCGTGGGCTCCATCCCCCGTTGTGTTGCTGCCGGCCGTCCCGTTCCCTAATGCGGGTATTCAGCGCAGCGGCGCGATGTCGACCCCCTCTCGTTCCGACGCGGCCGGGTCGGATGTCGGCGACGACTGCTCGTCGAGGAACTGGATCACGCTCGCGGCCGTGGATTCGTCCGTGGCCAGAACGTTGACGTAGCGTCCGTTGAGAGCACCGACAATCGAGGCAACCTTGTCGTCGCCGCTGGCGCACGCGATTGCCGTCTGTGCCCGCCCAAGGTCCTCGAGGCGGATGCCGACCACTCGCTCGACGAATGGACCGGGTCGCGGTCGACCGGTGATGTCGTAGAAGTTGCCGCAGATGTCGCCCACAGCGCCATGGCGCTTGGCGGCGGCCAGCTCGTCAAGTGACACGAGGCCGGTCTGGACGTAGATCTCATCGCTGCTCATCGACCCGAGCCCGACGACGAACACGTCGGCCGAGCGGGCTATGGCGATGGCATCGCGTATCTGCGGGTTGATTGCCTCGAGGTCTGCGGCGCGCATGCCACGGCCAAGGATGGCCGGGGCGTTGATCTGGACGGCGCGGCCGCCGAACGATGCAGCCGCGGTGCTGGCAACTGAGTTGTAGTCGATCAGCAGCCCCTCATGGCCCGCGTTGCCCAGCGCCTGGACGACCGTGACCCCCGACATCCGCCGCGGCCGAAGCATGCCGACGGTGTCGGCGAGGGTCCTGCCGGCGCCGAAGCACAGAGTCGTGTTCGGTCGCACGACACGCTCGAGCAGCTTGGCGACCTCGCGTGCCACGGCGCGTCGGCGACGGGCTATGTCGTCGCTGAAGACGCTGGCCACGATAACGTCGCGTAGCCAAGGAAAGCGGTGGCTCAGCTCGGCTTCGAGCGGGACCACGCGCGCGCCCGGTTTGACGACGCGGGTCTGGACGATGTCCCGGTCCCGGGCTTCCTGCAGGTAGCGCGAGATCTGGGAACGCGAGATGCCGAACAGCACCGCGATCTCCTGCTGGGTCAGGTTCCGCTCGTAGTACGCCTGGGCAATCTCAACCAACAGCGCTTCACCCTGCTCCGCCTGCACATTTGTGCGTGCACTTTTGACGGCCACCGCCGAGGTATAGCAGAATCAGGCAACCCGAGGCAAGGGGGTACGGCCGGTTGCCGGCAACCATCAGAGAGGCGCAGATGGAATTTCAAACATCGCTCGGCGTGCTCCGCGGCCTGGCCGATTGCGCGACGCCCGGCGGGGTCTTCGCCATCCTTGCCCTGGACCATCGCCAGAATCTGCGGCGCGATCTAAGGCCGGACGATCCGGGCTCCGTCCCGGCCAGCGACCTGGTCGAGTTCAAGCGCCAGGTCACGCGCGCGGTGTCGGCCTCGGCAACCGGCATCCTGCTCGACCCCGAGTTCGGAGCGGCTCAGACGATCGCCGATCGCTCTCTGCCCGGAACGGTCGGGTTGATAGTTGCTCTTGAACGCACTGGTTATGCCGGCCCGCCCACCGATCGACGCACGGTATTGATCGAGGGTTGGAGCGCGGCGCGCGTCAGAGGCCTCGGCGCCGCAGCGGCCAAGCTGCTCGTCTATTACCACCCCGACGCTCCAGCCGCTGCCGATCAGGAGCGCCTGGTCGCCGAGGCTGCGATCGCGTGCCACGAGCTGGACCTGCCGATCTTCCTCGAGCCACTCACGTTCTCTCCGCTCGCAGACGCGAAGCTCGTCGGGGAAGAGCGGCGGCGGGCCGTGATCGAGACCGCGCACCGTCTGAGCCGGTTGGGTGTCGATGTGCTCAAGGTCGAGTTCCCGTACGACGGCTCGGTCGACGATCGGTCCCTCTGGCGTGATGCCTGCCTGGAGCTGAGCGACGCTGTCGAGGTGCCCTGGATCCTGCTCTCGGGCGGCGCCGATCCCGAAACGTTCGAAAGCCAGGTCAGTGTGGCGTGCGGGGCGGGCGCGTCCGGCGTCGCCGCCGGACGCGCCGTATGGGCCGAGGCGACCCGCCTCGGCCCGGCTGAGCGCGATGTCTTCCTGCGCACGACCGCGGTGGCGCGCCTGGAGAAGCTGCGCGAGATCGTTGAGGCCGAGGCGCGTCCGTGGTACCTGGCGCGCTCGATCGTCCCTCCGCCAGAGCCCATTCCCGAGGACTGGTTCCGGAGCTAACCCGCGGCCATCCGCGGCCACCCGCGGCCGCCAGCGGGCCATACCGGCGCACCACCCGCATTCTTGCGCCACGCGGAAGGGGGCCCCGCCAAGCCTGTCGCGGGGGCATGCGCGGGCGCGCTCGGGGCGCGCCTGAGCCGCGCCTGGCGGCCGAATCGGCGCTTGGCAGTAGTGCGGGTGGTGTCGGGAGCCATTACGGCTCGTGAGCGAGGCGCTATCGAGCCGCTTGTGCTCGACGTACGAATGCAGGTGGTACGGCGGCGCACGGTGGGATGCGCGCGAGCGGGCGGTGGGGTACGGCGGGACACAGCGTGGGTGCGCGCGGGGCACCGCGGGAGCGGCACTGCCAGCTGTGGCGGCCGACGGCTAGGGCTCCCAGCCCGTGGCGGCGGCCCACTCCTCGGCCGCCTCGAGGACGGCGACGATGAAGGGTTCCTTCTCGTCGTTGTACTGGATGCGATCCTGGACGCCCTGCATCGCGATGCGCAGCTTGAGGCGGCCGTATTCGGTGGCCTCTCCGGGATGCGAGCGCATGAAGTCGCGGAACAGGAGGCGGGTGCGCTCGCGGTCGGAGCCGATCTGGACGACGTGGACCTGGTAGTCACGCGGGATGCCCGGCGGCGGCCGGAAGTAGCGCCAGCCATTCGTGATGTAGCGCAGGCCGAAGCCGCACGACTCGACCTTCTCGCGGTAGGCGTCCGTGTCGTCGACGTCGGCCACGCTGACCTGGATGTCGATTACGGGCTTGGCCGGGATGCCGGATATCGCCGTTGAGCCGACATGCTCGATGCGCAGCGCCAACGGACCCAGCGCGGCGGCCAGGCGCACGCGCATCGCCTCATACATGTCCGGCCACGCCGGGTCCCAGGGCACGACGTCGAGCTTGTCGCCGCGCTCGCTGCCGACTATTCGGCCGCCGCGGAAGTCGCGGCCGGGCTCTTGTGCATCCATGGCGTATGACTTATGCCGACCAGCAGCCCCTCGGGACTCTGAAGTCGAGCGGTTGTTTGGCCCCACGGCTCATCGCGCGCCTCGCGCAGGAGTCGATATCCAGCCGCGGACAGCTCAGCGGTGGCCTGCCGGACTGCTGCGGCCGATTCGACGTTGAGCCCGATCCAGGTCTTCATCCCACCGAGACAGCCTCTTGGCGGGCCTCGGCCAGCGCCTGGCGGAAGCCCTCGATGCCACGGTCGACCATGTCGTCCGACGCGGTCAGGCTGATGCGGAACCAGCCCGGCACCTCGAGGACCGTGCCGGGCAGGACGAGCACCTTGTGCTGGCTGAGGATTTCTGCGAACGCCTCGTCATCCGCGAGCGGCGAGCGCGCCATGACATAGAACGTGCCCTGTGGCCAGGTCGCCTCATAGCCTTGCCCGCGCAGCGCTCCGACGAGTCGCGCCCGGCGGCGCTCGAGCGCGCCAAGGTCGACGCAGAGTGGCTCGAGGTCGGCCAGCGCGTGCTGTAGGTCGGCGTTGGGAAAGGCCCAGCCGAGCGTCTGCTGGATGATGAACGCGTCGTCGCGCAGCTTTTCGCGCTCCTCGGCGGGCAGCGTCGGCGGCCAGGTCAGGTAGCCGATGCGCATGCCGGGTGCCAGCAGCTGCTTGCCGTACGAGTAGCTCACCAGGGTCGGTGCGTAGAACTCGGCCGGCGAGTGGAATTCGCGGCCGTCGAAGACGATGCGCCGGTAGGGCTCATCGCTGACGAGGTAGATGGTGCGGCCGTTCTCTCGTGACTTCCTGGTCAGCAGGTCGGCGAGCGGCTGGAGCTCCTCGGGCCCGACCACCCGCCCGGACGGATTGTGCGGCGAGTTGAGGACGACGACGCGCGTCTGACGGGTGATCGCCTGCTCGATACGTTCGACGTCGATGGGGCAGTCGGGCATGTCCAGGGGGACGCGCACGGGCGTGCCATCAGCGGCGACGATCAGCTGCTCGTAGAAGAACCACGGCGGCGTCAGGAAGATCGCCTCGTCGCCCGGCTCGAGCACGAGGCGGAAAGCAACCGCCAGGGCGCCGAAGCCTCCGGTCGTCATGTTGACGTCGTTCGCGTCCCAGTCGAGGCCGGTGATCTCGCTCATCGCCCGAGCGACGACGCTGGTCGCCTCGGGCTCGCTCATCTTGTAGGCGAACCAGTCCTTGTCCTGCGGCTCGAGGTTGGCGCGGATCGCGTCGACGTACGCGGGCATCGCGATATCGTGCGGGTTGCCCACCGCGAAATTGGCGGTTTCGGGGTCCTTCTCCAGGTCGGCGTACGCGCCCGTGAAGAAGCGCAGGAACGGGGCGACGCTCTGACGGAGCTGCTGGGTATTGGCCATGCGCGGATGTTAGTGGCAACGGCGGCGACGTCCGCCGTTTGGTCGTCGCCGAGCCGGATCGGTCACCATTCCATGCAACATGGCGCACTCTTCCGAGCTCTTTATCTCGACCCTTGGCAGCGGCGTTCCGATGCTCTGCCTGCACGGCATCGAGTCGCACGGACTGCGCTTCATCGGCCTCGCTTCGCGTTTGCACGGCGTGCGCGTGGTTGCGCCCGACCTGCGCGGCCACGGCCGATCTCCGATGCACGGACCATGGACGGTGGAGCAGCACATGGCGGACCTCGCCCCGACCCTCGATTCGCTCGGTCCGGGCGCGGTGCTCCTGGGTCACTCGTACGGCGGGCTGCTGGCGTGGGAGCTGGCTCGCGCCCGACCGGCGTCGGTGGCCGCTCTCATCCTCGTCGATCCCGCGATCGCCATCGATCCCGAGCTTGGTGCGACGAGCCAGGATTACGAGCACTCGATCGTCGACCACGAGTGGCCCGACGAGACGGCGGCGTTTGCCGAGCTGGCGCCCGGGCGTCCTGCCTCCGGACTCTGGTCGGCCGCGCTCGATGTCGGCGTGGCGCTGCGGCGCGACGAAAGCGGCACGCTGCGGCCGTTGATCGCGGCCGAGGCCGTGCGCGCCGGCTGGGAGCAGATGTCGCGGCCACTGCGCGAGACGTCCTACGGCGGCCGCGTGCTGTTGATCGAAGCGGGCAGGGAGCACGGACGCTACGTCTCTGCGGCCCTGGCCGAGCGACTGAGAGAGCAGCTGGGCGACAGCCTGCAGCACGTTGTCGTCGACGCAACGCACACCATCCCGTCCGATCGCCCCGACCTTCTTGCCACGGCCGTTGGTGAGTTCCTGACCCTCTGAGCGCCCTGGCTCGGGCTTATGCTTCCGCGATCCTGCGGCCTGGCCGCGCAACTTGATCAGCCGTCCGTCGCCGCTGGGAGGGGCAATGAAGACCTTGGCAGTGCTGGCAGCAACGCTGGCGGTCGTGGCAATCACAGGCTGCGGGTCCACCCCAGTGACCACGGCCGTGGCGGGACCGTCGTACGCCACCACTCTGCCTCCCCTCCCGGCTCCGTCCAACGCTTCGACTCCGGCCGCGGCAAGCAGTCAGCCGTCCGCGGTGGCTGCCACGCCAAGCACCGAACCATCGGCGTCATCGGTTGCGCCCGCGACGCCCACGACAGCGGCCGGCTCGGAGGTCAACCTGGTCTTCACCGGCACGAGCGAGTTCAGCGCCATCGGGACCGCCGGTAGATGCGTGCTCATCAAGGCTGCTGATGGCAGCGTGCAGTCCTTCGGCTTCGAGGTGAGCGAGTCCGACTATCCCGGGCTCGGCCAAAGCTTCTCGCTGGCCGAGCTGTCACCGGGTTACGTCGACATCAAATGGGTCGTCGATGCCTCGTCCGGTTATGCCCGGCCCGGCCCGGCCCAGGGCGGCAGCGACTCGGACCTGATCCTCTCGGCCGACAAGCACACGGTGACGATCGATAGCGATCTATCGCCTTTTGCGGCGGCCGGCACGACTCCGCCCGGCCCGGAGCACGTCGCCGGCACGATTACCTGTCCCTGACCGTATCGTTCGGTCGTTCTACCCTCGGTCCGTGGTCGTCGATCCCGTCACGTGGCGTAATAGTCGGCCGCGCAAGCGCATGGGCGCCGGAGCGCTGATTCGCGGTGAGGACGGGCGCGTGCTCGTGGTCGAGCCCACGTACAAGGACACATGGGAGCTGCCGGGTGGCTCGGTCGAGGCCGACGAGTCGCCCCGGGCGGCATGCGCGCGGGAAATTGAGGAAGAGCTCGGTCTGAGCGTGCCGGTCGGCCGGCTGTTGTGCATCGAGTGGCAAGGCCCCGAACCGGATCGTTCCGAGTCGATGATGCTGGTCTATGACGGCGGGATGCTTCGTGATACAGATGCGATCCGGCTGCCGTCCGACGAGCTAGCGTCGTTCCGATTCGTTGATCACGCCGAGCTGGACGTCCTGATGGCACCCCGACTCGCTCGCCGTACGCTGGCGGCGCTTCGAGCACTCGCCGAGGGCAATCTCGCCGAGCTGGAGAACGGTCAGGCGTTGGGTCTCGGACCACTCGACGGGCCAGAGAAGAACTCCGGGAAGCCGCCGATGCCGGCGTGAGAATGGGCATGCTCGGGCCAGGGATCGGTTCATTTGGAGGTTGGACAGAATGTCATTCGAGTCGCTGTTCGCGGACCCGCCGATGAGCATCCCGTTCACGCTGCACGGGCTGCCGGGGCGAATTGCGGTCCACTACGGCGTGAGCCACGATCCGGTTGGAGCCGGTTTCGGCGCGATCGACGATCTTGGCTTTGATCCCCAGCTGTGCCGCGGTTATCCGCTGCTTATTGCCCGCATCGAGGAGTTCGCTCGTGGTGGGTACGAATCGATCTGCGGCTGGATCCAGGTGATCACCCGGCGCGACAGCTACGGTCGCGATCCGGCGGCAGCGCGCGACGAGTTGTCGTCATCGATCGATGCCTTCCCCGCCTTCGAGTCGCTGGCCATGCCCTTTGCCGGCTTCGGCAGCCTGCCCCAGTTCTGCGATGCCCCCTGCCGCAACCTGAATGACAGCGCGCGCCTCCACTGGACGGCCGACACCTTCCTGGTCAGCGTGCCGCTGCGGTCGCGCAACGAGCCCATCGAGCGGCTGGCGGGAGTGCGCTGGGGCTACGTCGAGACAGACGACCCAACCGAGGCGCCAACCGTTCTCCCGCTCGAGCTGACCGGACCGCCCGCCTGGAACGACCATCTGCCGTACCTCAGGAGCACTTTCGTCGACTGGAGATTCGCGACGGCGTAGCCGGCCGCACCCGCTCATTCGTGGCCGCCGGCCGCGCCCAGGGCGGGATTTCAAGCGACCTGAACAGCAGGGCGCCGATGTGTCGGCCTGCAGGCCTTCGGCAGTCCGAAGCCACGCCTCAAGCGGAAAGCGCGGCGCCCCTTCGCGCGGCGACGGGCTAATCGGCCGCGGCCGATCGGGCGGCGGCTTCGGCGTAGCCGCGGTAGCGCGGTCGAGCGGTGAGTGCCTCCTTCAGGCCGATGTAGACCCGCTGGCGGCCTGCCGCCAGCGGGTCGAGCACGACCAGCGTCGAGCCAGTGCCGCGGTGGGGTGGTTCGCCCGACCACCACGCGTCGAACGCGTCCGCCGGTGCCGGACAGAGGGATTCGAACGACGCGCGGCGCAGCCGCAGGACGTGGAGCACTTCAGCCGACCACAATGCGCACATGACATGAGTCTCGGATGCCCACCGCCCGATTCCGAGCCGCTCACCCACGGCCCGCGCGAGATATGCCCTCTTCGCGTTGTACGAGCCGGCCATGTCCTGGAAGTCGGGGAAGCGCGTCCGGTTTTCGATGTGCAGCAACGCCCGCGCGTCGACGTCCCATGCGATCAGATCCGCGCGGCCCGCGAATTGAAAGTGCTGATAGAGCTCGTCCAGACCCACCTTCATGCCCGAGCGCCGCAGGTGCGCTGCCTCGAACTCGCCCATCGCCGAGTGGACGTGGTCGACGCTGAGCGACGGCCGCTGACCGGAGCGGCGCCGATCCACGAGCTCGAGCTGCGTGGTGCGGCCGAGCGCGGCAGCCAGGCGGGCGCACGCGTCCAGTGAGCACGGTCGGCCCGACTCGACGCGATAGACCATGTCAGGCGACAGCCCTGCCCGGCTGGCCAGGTCCGACACGGCCCAGCCTCGCCCGCGACGTGCGTCGCGGACTTGCATGCCGAACGAGATCGCGAGCCGACGGACGTCTGCTGCGACTCGCGGCGCGGGCTGTGCGGCGACTCGGCGCGGCGACATTCGAATGCCATTCAACGCCGGTGCGCTTATCGGCCACTTACTCGATGTCGCGGACGGGCTATGGGGCCGAAAGTTGAAACCCATTCGAAATCGCGGTGTCTGGACGCCTTTGGCGCGGTGCAGCCGGGGCCGCCGGCGTCCGTGGCCAACGGATACGGAGGTAGCCGCCGAATAGGTTTCGAAATCCCGGCCGCCGGGTTGCTGGGCGGCCGGCGCGGGCCGCGCGGGCCGGACGCCGGGGTGCTGCGTGGCTACGGGCGGACGACGGCGTGCTGGGCGGCCGCTGGGGTGCTGCGTGGCTGGGCGGACGCGGCTGCGGGCGGACGATGGCGTGCTGGGCGGCCGCTGGGGTGCTGGGCGGCCGCTGGGGTGCTGCGTGGACGCTGGGGTGCTGCGTGGCTACGGGCGGACGAGATCGTCGTACATGTCGGGCCGGCGGTCGCGGTAGAACTGCCACGTCTGGCGGACCTTTTCGATCATCTCGAGGTCCAGGTTGCGGACGATCAGCTCCTCGTCCTGCGGCGAGCCGATCTCGCCGATGAACTGGCCGCGCGGGTCGCAGAAGTAGGACTGGCCGTAGAAGTCGTCGTCGCCGATGTCCTTCTCGATGCCGACCCTGTTGATCGTGCCCACGAAATAGCCATTGGCGAGTGAGTGCGAAACCTGCTCGACGCGCCACAGGTACTCGGACAGTCCGCGTGATGTGGCCGACGGAATGAGCACGATCTCGGCGCCGTTGAGGCCGAGCGCGCGTGCTCCCTCGGGAAAATGCCGGTCGTAGCAGATGTAGACGCCGATCTTGCCCACGGCCGTCTCGAACACCGGGTAGCCCAGGTTGCCGGGACGGAAGTAGAACTTCTCCCAGAAGCCCTGGACGTGGGGGATGTGCGTCTTGCGATACTTGCCCAGGTAGCTGCCGTCAGAGTCGATGACCGCGGCCGTGTTGTAGTAGATGCCCGACGTCTGGCTGTCTTCCTCGTACATGGGCACGACGAGGACCATGCCCAGCTCGCGCGCGAGCGACTGCATCCGTTTGGTCGTGGGGCCGTCGGGAATCAGCTCGGTGTACGAGTAGTACTTGGCATCCTGGACCTGGCAGAAGTAAGGCCCGTAGAAGAGCTCCTGGAAGAGCATGAACTGGGCGCCCTGTTCTTTGGCCTCGTGGGCGTACTTCTCATGCTTCTGGATCATCGATTCCTTGTCGCCGGTCCATTCGGCCTGGAGCAGCGCGCCACGGACGATGCGGGACATGATCACTCCACCTCGGTATTCGACACTGACGACGGAAGCCTACACGCGCCCGAAAGGGGCGCGGCAGGTCGCAAGTGCTAGGCCGCGGTGAACGCGATCTGGTCGACCGGTGCCTGGGCAGGCGGGGCCGCGGGGAAGGATTCCTCGACCGTCACCCCGCCGTTCACATCGCCCGCGGCAGTGAGCGTCGCGCCCGCGGCGCTGGCGTCCGGACTCGTCGCGTCCGGACTCGTCGCGTCCGGACTCGTCGCGTCCGGGCTCGTCGCAGTCGGGCTCGTCTCGACGGTTAGCGAGCTGAAGCCGTCAGCGGCGCCTCCGGTCTTGCTGACGACCGATACCGGGCCGTAATAGATGCGCAGGATGGACAGGAAGCTGTCGCCGCGGTTGGCACATCGCGTCGCGCTGCGCGCGAAGAGCTTCCAGCCGGTCGCGTCATGGCCACAGGCACCCTTGTTGCCGGATCGGTAGCCGGTCATGAACAGGGAGCCCTTCTTGACCAGGCGCACGCCCCATGTCGCGGCAAGCGCGGTGTAGTGGTCCTGGCGGATGCGCGACTTGTTGGGCTTGTAGAGCTGGTCGCCGGTCCCGTCGGTGACATCGAAGCACTGACCCTTGCGTGACACGCGGCCGTTGCCCAGGGCATGGAACCACGCGTACTGCTTGACGGCGACGGCGCCCGCGTTGATGACGGCCTGGGGCAGATAGCCGGGCCATTCCTTGCCCAGCACGGTGAGCACGTATTTCTTGAATGGGACGCGGTCGACGTTGCCGGTGTGGCGACGCAGGACGCGGATGTAGTCGGGCGGCTGGGTGGTGCTGTTCCAGCCCGGGCAGGTGCCCGGCTTGGTGCTCGCGGCGGCCGCCGGGGCAGCGATCGTCTGTGCCGGCAAGATCACGGCGAGACCGATGAACACGCCCAGGGCAGCCCTGGCGAGCGGGCGAAGGTAGAAACGGTGAGATGTCGTAGTGGTCGGCTGATTTTGGCCAGCCGAATTGGCAGTTGGCACTGCTGCCTCCTCGGTTCGCCGGATGCAACACGGAATCGAGATGCGGATCCGGAATGGGCCGCCCGGGCAGCGCGTCGGGAATGGAACGGTGGACAAGACGCTGGGGCGTCACATGGCACCGCTGGAGGAGTTGCTCTCCGGAGTCCAAAGGCCGTGCCGGCTGGGTACTGGCACGGGGACTGACCGACTCTCTGCTGCCGCTGGGGCGGCGGCACGGGTTTGTGGGTCTCCTGCGAGGACGCGTCGCACGCTTTCGCGCACTTGGTCCGGGGTGGATTATGCACCGAAAGTACCGATAGAGGCTGAAAGAAGCATTTCAGTTGGATTAAGACCGCGGCACAGACGGGCAGCCCGAAGCTCGGTGCACCGGTGAAGGTAGCCAGCTGGGCGCGTGACAGCATGGGTTAGGCTCGCAGCGTGACTTGTTCACGATGCGGCGCGGAGACCCACCCCGGGCAGAAGTTCTGCGCCGAATGCGGTCTGGCGCTGTCCGTCTCTTGCCCCAGTTGCGGAGCTCCGTACCAGGGCTCGCCCAAGTTCTGTGCCGAATGCGGGTTCAGCCTGGCCGGACTGGCGCCGCCGGCGGCCACCTCGACTGAGACGATCCGGTCCGGAGCCGTGCTGGCGGAGCGGCGCTACGTCTCGGTCCTCTTCGCGGACCTCGTTGGCTTCACGTCGATCTCGGAGGACGAAGACCCCGAAGAGGTGCGCGACCTCCTGTCCCGTTATTTCGATGCCGCTCGTCAAGTGATCGAGGGCTACGGCGGGACCGTCGAGAAGTTCATAGGCGACGCGGTGATGGCCGTCTGGGGCGCGCCTATCGCCCGTGAGGACGACGCGGAGCGTGCAGTGCGCGCCGCGCTCGAGCTGGTTGATCGGGTCCGCGGCATCAGCATCGCCGGCCACGACCTCGCCCTGCGCGCAGGAGTTCTCTCTGGTGAAGCAGCGGTGACACTCGGCGCGACAAGCCAGGGAATGGTCGCGGGCGACCTCGTCAACACCGCCTCGCGTCTCCAATCCGTGGCCCCGGCGGGCGTGGTTCTCGTCGGAGAATCCACTTACCAGGCAACCAGTGCCGCTGTGGCATATGAGCCGGCCGGCGACCAGGTGCTGAAGGGCAAGCACGCACCGGTCGCCGCGTGGCGTGCGCTGCGCATCGTGGCGCGGGTCGGCGGCGGCGGCCGTGAGGATGGGCTCGAGCCACCGTTCGTGGGCCGCGACGAGGAGCTGCGCCTGCTCAAGGAACAGGTCCATGCCACCGAGCGTGAAGGCAAGCTGCGTGTGGTCGCCATCTCCGGCCAGGCGGGGATCGGCAAGACGCGGCTCATCTGGGAGCTCGAGAAGTACCTCGACGGGCTAGCCGGACCGGGTCTCTTCTACTGGCACCAGGGTCGGACGCCGGCCTATGGCGAAGGCATCGCATTCTGGGCGCTGGGCGAGATGGTCCGGCGGCGGGCGATGATCGTCGAGGGTGAAGACGAGGCCTCCACGCGGTCCAAGCTGCGCGCAACGCTCGACGAGTTCGTGCCCGACGCGCAGGAACGACGCTGGCTCGAGCCTGCACTTGGAGCGCTGCTGGGCATCGACGAGGCCAACTGGGCGGCGCGTGAGCAGCTCTTCAGCGCCTGGCGGACCTTCTTTGAACGAATTGCTGACCGCGGCCCGACGCTGCTCGTGTTCGAGGACCTGCAATGGGCCGACAACGGGCTGCTCGACTTCATCGAGCATCTGCTGGAGTGGTCGCGCGAGCGGCCGATCCTGGTCGTGACACTTGCCCGTCCCGAGCTGCTCGAACGCCGTCCCAACTTCGTCATGGGCCATCGGGCACTCAGCGCGCTGCACCTCGAGCCGCTCGGCAGCGAGGCGATGACGAGCCTGCTGCGCGGCCTCGCGCCGGGCCTCGAAGAAGCCGATCTGACGCGCATCGTCGAGCGCGCCGAGGGTGTGCCGCTCTTCGCCGTCGAGACCATCCGGGCACTGGCCGATGGCGGCCACCTCGTGCGCCAGGGTGACGCGTACGCGCTGGTCGGGCCGCTGCCGCCTCTCGACATCCCGCCCACGCTGCGGGGTTTGATCGCCTCGCGCCTTGACGCGCTGGGCGGCGACGACCGAGTGCTCCTCCAGGATGCCGCGGTGCTCGGCCTGTCGTTCTCCGTCCCCGCGCTGGCTGCGCTCTCGGAGCGCCCGCCCGAAGAGATCGAGACCAGGCTCCGCAACCTGTCGCACAAGGAGCTGGTCACCCTCGAAGCAGATCCGCGATCGCCTGAACGAGGACAGTTTCGGTTCCGGCAGAGCCTGATCCGCGAGACCTCATACGGCACGCTTTCCAAGCGCGAACGGCGCGCTCGCCACCTCGCTGCGGCGCGCTACTACGAGACGCTCGACGACGACGAGCTGGCCGGGGTGCGCGCGACGCACTACCTGGAGGCTTTCCGGGCCGCGCCCGAGGGCGAGGAGGGGGCCGCGTTGGCCGCCCAGGCGCGGGTTGCACTGCGGGCTGCGGCAGATCGGGCCAAACGTCTCCATTCGCACGATCAAGCGCGCATTTACTTCGAGCAGGCCATGGCGGTCACGTTCAACGAGGCCGACCTGAACGACCTTCGAACGCACGCCGCCGCAGCCGCATGGGCGTCAGGGGCCTTTGATGATGCCGAGCGCTACCAGCGCGCCGCATTCGACTGGGCGCGTGTCAATGATGACCCAGTGCTGGTCGCGCGGTCGGCGGCCGAGCTCGGCGCCATGCTGCTCGAGACGTCACAAATCGACGAGGCGATGGAGCTGCTCCAGGGTGCGCTGAGCGAACCAGGCCTGCCGCCGATCTCGGTCGTGCAGCTGACCGGCCAGCTCGCTCGCGGACACCTCTTCCGCAACGAGGGCGAACAGGCGCTCGCTGCGACGGAGCGCGCTCTCCACGTTGCCGAGCAGCTCGACGCCTCCGAACAATCTCTCCAACTGATCATCACCAGATCGTGGGCGCTCTCCAACCTTGGGCGATTCCGCGAGGCCCTTGCCCTACTGATCGGGGCCATGGAGCTGGCTGACCAGGAGGACCAATTGTGGGTTCGCGTGCGGGCGCGCTTCAACCTGAGCTCGTACTCGGTCATCGACAGCCCGCACCGCGGGTTGGAAGTCGCACTCGAAGGCATCGCCATCGACAAGCAATTTGGAATCGCCTATGCCGCGATGTCCAGCAATGCCGCCAGCGACGCGTTCATGATTGGCGATCTTGACGAGGTGCTGCGTCTCAAGGCTGACGCCCCAGAGATCAGGTCGGTGCTCATGGCTGCCATCCACGGCTACTCCGCCGTTGTCGCGGCGATGCGCGGCGATGCCGAAGGATCGGCCGCGACGATGGCCCTCTTCCAGGAGCAGGTAGGTGGCTCGACATCCGCGCAGGATCTGGGCGAGCTGCGCTACCTCGAAGGCTGGTTGGCGCTGGTCGGAGGGGATCTCGCCGAAGGGCGGCGCCTCGCGCTCGAGGCACGCGGCGCATATTCGGGAACCGGCGCTCAATCGTCGGCCGTTCTCGCCGCGCACGCTGCCTCCCTGATGGGCGATGCGCAACAGCTTAGAAAGGATCTTGCCTGGTTCGACGAGCACCCAGTCGCGGCACGCTGGCTGGTGCGATCGCGACGCACGCTGCGCGCCGGAATGGACGCACTCGACGGCAACGTTGACGAGGCGCTGGCGGCGTACCGCCGAGTCATCGAGGAGTGGCGGACCGAAGACCTGCGCATGGACCTGGCACTGACCCTGCTCGAGCGCGCGCGTCTGTTGGGCGACATTGACGCTGCGGCCGCTGCCGGGCGCGAGGAGGCCGCGCAGATCTTCGCCGCGATGGGCGCAGACGGGCTTGTCGATCGGCTGGAGTCCGGCGCCCCATTGAAGCCGAGCGGGACGGTCAGGAGCCCGGCGAAGACTCGACCGGTCAGCGCCGCGGAAGCGAGACGCTGAACCAAGCCCCGCCGCCGGGCGCGTCGCGGACGGCAAGCGTCGCGTTCTGACGAGCGGCAAGGATGCGCGCGATCGCCAGGCCCAGGCCGGTCGTGCCGGTCGTGCGCCGCCTGCCGTCGACCTTGGCGAACGGCTCGAATATCCGCTCCCGGTCGGCGACAGGTATGCCCGGGCCCTGGTCCATGACGTCTATCGCCACCCGTCGTCCGGAGCGACTGCCGTCGTCCTCCGGCCGCGCCACGACACGGACGACTCCGTCCGCCGGCGAGTGATCGACAGCGTTGTCGATGAAGATCGTCAGCAGCTGGATCATTCGTTCGCGATCCGCGGCCATGAGCAACTGGTCAGTGTCGATCTCGGACTCGCCCGACTGCTCGGCGATGATCCGCACTCCACGCTGACGAGCCATGCCCTCGACTCGCTCGACGACCTCGGTCACGAGCGCGCGAGCGTCGAAGACTGACGTGCTGATCGAGATCTGGCCCGCCTCTGCCGAGGCCAACGCGAGCAGGTCGCCGACCAGGCGGCCGAGTCGATCCAATTCGGTCACAACGTCGGCGACCAGGTAGCGACCCTCGGGTTTGACCAGCTCCTCGCGCTGCAGGATCTCGGCTGAGGCGCGCACCAGCGAGACCGGCGTCTTGAGCTCGTGCGAAGCGGACGCTATGAAACGGCGCTCAGCGTCGAACGCGGCCCGGATTGGTGCCATGGCTCGCCGCGTGACAAAGAGCGTGACGAGAGCCGCCCCAAGCAGCCCGATCAGCGACGCGAGGATGATCGTGCGCACGATGAGCGCCTGCTGCTCGTCGTGCGCCGTGAGCACGAAGCCCGACTGCAGGACACCGTCGACCGACCCGTCGAGGGCGTGCATCGGCTCGCTCAACAGTCGAATGCGCACTCCGTCGGCGTTCACGGTGCGCCAGTCCTCGGCGCCGGACGCCGCAACCGCGACTGCTTCGTAGTTGGGCAGCCCGGTCAGCGAGACGTGCTGCGGGTTGTCCAAGACGCTCCCGCTCGTGGTCAGGATGAGGAAGAACGTGTCGGCCGATTCCGGAGATCGGTCGTCGACTCCCGTCCCGCCGACGGGCGTCGCACTTGGCGTGGGCGTGGGAGTCGGCGTCGGGGTGGGCGACGGCGTGGGAGTCGGGGATGGTGTCACCACCGGCGTCGCAGTCGGTATGGGTGTGGGCGACGGAGCGGCAGTCGCGCGACCGGCGTTTGTGCCCTCGGATTCACCGTCACCGCCGCCGCCACCACCGGTGTCCTCACCACTGCTCGCGTCGGGCGATGCGCCGGCATCCTCCGTTTGCTCGGGCGTCGCGGGTGGCTGGGTCGCGGGGGTGGGTGTCGGCGACGGAGTCGGAGCCAGCGCCGTGAGCATGTTCTCGGCAGCCGTGTGCAGGTTCGAGTCGACCGACAGGTCCGTGATCTGTACTGCCGCGGCCGCGGTGACAAGGCCGATTCCGGCGAGCAGGATGGCGATCAGGGCAAGAGTGAAGAGCGCCAGGCCAAAGCCGGTGCGCCGCACAAGTCGTTCGCCCGGCGTCGGCGGCAGCTCGCCGGCCGCGCCGCGCCGATCAGGCCTGCGGCCGAAGCGCATAACCGACTCCGCGAACTGTCTGAAGGGCGTGCCGCTCACCGAGCGCCTCGAGCTTGCGGCGCAGGTAGTGGATGTACAGATCGACAACGTTCGAGTACACGTCGGGTTCAGCGCCCCACACCGAATCGAGGATCTGCTGGCGCGTCACGACCTGGCCGGCATGCGTGATCAGGTAGCCCAGCAGCGCGTACTCGCGCGCTGAGAGCAGCTCGCTGCGACCGTTCACGGACACCTCGTGGCGAACCGGGTCGAGCTCGATGCTGCCCGCGCTGAGGCGCTGCGAGGCGATCTCGGGCGAGCGCCGCGAGAGTGCGCGCAGGCGCGCCAGAAGCTCCGAAAACGCGAAAGGCTTGGGCAGGTAGTCGTCGGCCCCCGCGTCGAGCCCCTCGATGCGATGCTCAAGTGCTGAAAGTGCCGTGAGCATCAGCACAGGCGTCTTGACCCTGCGCGCTCGCATCTGGCGCAGGACGTCGATGCCGGTCATGTCGGGCAGCAGACGGTCCAGGACCACGACCTCGTACGTCGTCTGGCCGAGCAGGGCCAGGGCTTCGCCGCCGTCACGTCCCACATCCACGGTGTAGCGCTCCGCGACCAGCACGCGACGGATCGCATCGGCCATGCGCGGCTCGTCCTCGACCAGCAGGATCTTCGTCACGCCCCTGATGTACACGTAATTGAGCGTGTCGGCTACCGACCAAGGTCCTTTCTTTGAAAACGCTCATCCCCGCCGGCTCTCTCTGTGGCCCATCAAATGCAAGCCAAATGAACCTGTAATCGTCGGCCGCGAGGCTCAACCGCATCACCTGCAGCGGAGGAGTTCTCGACATGGTTCAGCGGCTTGCAATTCTTATCGGTGGTCTCGGCGCAGCGGGCGTCATCGCCCTAGCAATAGCGCTCAACAGCTTCGCCTCGGTTGGCTCGAGCGACGCCAATGTCGCCGACGCCCAGGCGGCGTTGCCCAACGTTCCGGCGGTCGCCGCGGCGAACAACGCCCGCTCCGACGGCTCGAATACGAAGCAGGGCACCCAGACCACGACCAAGACCAAGAAGGTCGTCGACAAGGTCTACATCGCGCCCACACCGGCGCCCAAGACCATCAAGGTCGCGCCCAAGTCCACCCCGGCCCCGGCCCAGGCCAAGACGACGCAACCCAAGGCACCGGCGGCAGCGCCCGCGACGAACTACGACGCCAGCTATGACGACGGTCACGAAGGCCGCCAGTCCGAGCGCAGCGGCAATCACGGACACGAGCGGGGTGACGACTGAAATGGCCGACCTGCCGCCCCTGCCACCGCGCAGGAATGAACAACCACGCCCACTTCCCAGCCGAAAAGCTCCGGCGGCGGAATCGCGGCCGGCGATGACCAAACCCAACAAGCCTGATCCGCGACCGATGCGGGTCGTGTATGGCGCGGGGGCGGTGGCGGTGGCAAGCGTCATGGCTGTCGGACTAGTGCAGCCGGACTTCACCGCCACCGCCGACCAACAGGCAGCCAGCGACGCCAACGCCGCTGACCCGAACGCTGGCGCGGACCAGCTCAACGCGGGCACCGCCAACTCCAACGGCCAGGCCCGAAACAAGAAAACGACCACCGATACGACCCAGGCCAACGTCCAGGTCAAGCACGTCGTCAAGTACATCCATCTCAAGCCGGGCCAGACCGCGCCCCCTGGGGCAACGGTGATCACGCCCGGACAGCCGACGCCACGCATCGTGGTCGCCAACAACCCGGCTCCGGCCCCGAACAAGCCGGTCGCTCGCAATCCGAACCCGCCGGCCGCCAAGCCGCCTCCGGCGGTCAAGAACCCGCCGGCGGTCAAGCCGCCTCCGCCTCCGGCTCCAAAGCCGACAGTCAAGACGCGTCAGTCAGGACACCCGTAGATGACCATGCAGCCGATCGACTACGAGACCGTCACTCACTCCGAGCCGGCCATGGGCGGCCTCCTCGAGGTGGCCATCACGGTCGAGCCCGAGCGGCGCGAAGAGGCGGCCGCGGCAGCTCGCCGCGCCGCCCAGCGGATCCAGGTCTGGGCCTCGCGCCTCACGCGCTTCAGCCCGGATTCGGACCTCTCCGCGCTCAACGCGAGCAACGACCGCGAGGTGGCTGTTCGTCCAACTCTCGCAGCAACCCTGCGCTGGGCGCATGACGCCCAGCGCAGGAGCGAGGGGATCGTCGACGCGACGATGCTCGACCAGCGGCTTGCCGCGGAATCGGGCGCAGACGCCACCTCGGCGGATCCCGATCGACCCTGGCGGATCGACGTCCGTGGCAGGACGGCGGTCGTCGAGCGCAGCTCGGCGTTCCGTTTCGATCTCGACGGTGTGGCCAAAGGCTGGATCGCCGATCGTGCTGCGGACCTGCTTCACGGCTGGCCGGGCGTGGCTGTCGACGCCGATGGCGACATTGCCCTGCTTGCCGATTCAGGGGTCGAATGGTTCATCGAGGTCAACGACCCGCGCCGACTTGATCAGGAGGAGCCGCCATTGGCCACCCTGCGTGTCGGCGGCGGTGACGGCTGGAGCCGAGGCTATGGCGTTGCCACCTCCGGCACCAGCGTCCATCGCTGGGAGCTGACCGACGGTCGAACGACCCATCACCTGATCGATCGGCGCACGGGTCGCTCTGCGGACACCGACGTCATCCAGGCGACGGTCATCGCACCGACCGCGCGCGAGGCCGAGATGATCGCCAAGTCGGCCGTCATCCTGGGCGCCCGCGAGGCCTATGAATTCCTGACGCGGTCGTCGTCCCTGGCGGCAATCCTGCTGCTCGATTGCGATGACATCGTCGCCACTCCGGGGACCGAGAAGTGGCTGGCGTGAAATACGAGGGCTTGTCGCCACGCACTCGCCCTCTGCGCTGGAGCCTGTACCTGCTGGCCGTCGGTGGCGTGCTCGTGGCGACCGGCCCGGATGCCGTCCGAGCCGCCGCCGACTGGCTTGCTACGCACAGCGACAGCCTGGCCTGGTATTCGAGCCGCATCCTCGGCTTCCTCGCTTACGGCGCGCTTGCCGTATCCGTGCTGTACGGACTGCTGCTTTCGACCAACATCCTCGATCGCATCGCACACCGCGCCGTTTCGCTCACGCTCCATCAGGACCTGAGCGCGATCGCGATCGGCCTGACCGCATTCCATGGCGCCCTGCTCGCTCTGGACACGTATGTGCCCCAGACCGTTCGCGACCTCGTGGTCCCGTTCGCCGGGCCGTATAGACCGCAGTGGGTCGGAGTCGGCCAGATCGCGTTCTACCTGATGGTCATCGTCTACGGCTCGTTCTTCGTCCGCCGTCGGATCGGCCAGCGAACGTGGCGGATGCTGCATTACACGACCTTCCTTGCCTTCGTGGGGGCAACCGTCCACGGCTTGATGAGCGGCACCGATTCGTCCGCCTCATGGGCAGTCGGGATGTATGCCGCGGCGACAGTCGCCGTCGTCTTCCTGCTCGGCTATCGCATCACCCTCGGCGTCATCGGTTCGCCGCGCGCCGAGAGAAAGGAGCTCGCCTGATGGCTTACGTCATTGCCGAACCTTGCGTCGACAACATGGATCAGTCATGCGTGACTGTCTGTCCGGTCGACTGCATCAGCTCGGAGCCCGGTCTGGATCGGAAGTTTCACATCGACCCCGACGGCTGCATCGAGTGTGGCTCGTGCCTGAGCGCGTGCCCCAACAGCGCGATCTTCCCGGCCGGCGACCTGCCTGCCAAGTGGGCTGACTACGCGTGGATCGATGCGGCGTGGTTCCGCGACGCGGACGCCGCACGCGACGTCCTGGACCAGGTACTGACCGAGGAGGCAGCGGTATGACAGTCGTCGGACGGCCCTTGCCAGAACGTCAGCCAATGTTGCGATCGCTGCCCGCCGTTACGGCGCTCGAAGCCGCTCGCGTCGCCGAACGCGACGCTCGCGGCGTTCGAGGAGGTGACAGCGACGCTGGGCGTCTTCGTAGTCGTCCTCGACAATCCCCTGGTCGACTTCAAGCCCGGCCAGTACGTCTCGCTCGGCGTGGCCGTGGGTCTCGAGCTCGTCCAGCGACCCTATTCGATCGTGTCGCTTGCCAACGGTGGCAAGCGCCTCGAATTCTTCGTCCGGCGGCTTCCCGACGGGCGCTTCTCCAACCTGCTCTGGGCAACCGCACCGGGTACTCGCCTCCACGTTGGGCCGCTCAAAGGCCTGTTCATGCTCGACACGGAGGACACGAGACCGCGGATCCTGGTCGGAACCGGCACCGGAGTAGCGCCGCTGCTGGCCATGCTCGACGCTGCGGCTGAGCGCGGCGACCGAGTGCCGAACGTGCTCATCTACGGCACCTCGTATCACTACGAGCTGGCCTACAGGGAGCGCGTGGCGATGTGGATCTCGGGCGGCCTGAAGCTCGACTTCCGGCCGACGGTGTCGCGACCAAACGATGACCGGAACCTGGGCTGGTCGGGCCGGACCGGCCGGGCCGACGCCGAGCTGGGCCGGCTGCTCGACGAGTGGCGCTGGCTGAAGGCCGGCGGCTCCGTCGCCTACCTGTGCGGAAACCCCGACATGGTCGCGGCGTGCACCCAGACCCTGGCGCGGGCTGGCTTCAGCGAGCACGACATCCGGACCGAGCTGTTTCACCCGCCGGCCGCAGAGGGGCGCACGATGTGACACGCAAGGTGGCACGGCCCCGCGTAGCCTTGGGCATGGATGGCAATAGCTCTTGGAGAGCGTGCAGTCGCCGAACGCTCGTTTGAACTGACACCTGAACAGAAGGCAGCCGTCGAGTGGGGCGACGGCCCGCTGATGGTCCTTGCCGGGGCGGGCACGGGCAAGACGACCGTCGTGGTCGAACGTGTGCGTCACCTGCTGGCCGCGGATCGGACGCTGGAGCCGGAGAACATCCTGGTCCTGACGTACAACGTCAAGGCCGCCGCGGAGCTTATGAGCCGCCTTGAGGATGCCCTGGGCCTGGAGATCGCCAGCCGGCTGTGGGTTCACAACTTCCACTCCTTCGGTCACCGTGTCCTCTCGGACCATCGCGCCGACCTCGGCCTGACAGAGAACGCGGACGTCCTGGACCCTGTCGGCCAGCGCCTCCTGCTGCGTGAGCTCCGGCCGGCGTTCATGGATTTCCTGTACCACCCCATGGCGCGCGATCCCAACGCCGCCGGTCGTTTCGCCGACGTCATCGGCAGAGCCAAGGACGAGCTCGTCACCCCGGCGGAGTTCGCGGCCTTCGCCCAGGGCCGGCGCGAAGCGTTCGACATGACCCACGAGGCAGGCTTCGACCAGGTCATCTCCGGAGCTGCGCGAGCGCGACGCGCTCGGACGGCTGTGGCAGGTCCAGGTCGTGCGCCGCGAGCTGGTCAAGTCCGGGCCGGAGGCCGCTGACAAGATCGCCAGCCGCGAGGCGCGGCGCGACGTAGCGGGTACCGGCGAGGCACTCTGGTGGAACCAGCTGAGCAGCGAGCAGGAACGCATGGCGAAGGGCCTGATGCCCACCTATATCCGTGATGCGGAGGCGCTGGACGTGCAGCGCCTGATGGAGGAGGCGCGCGCGTACGAGGCATACCAGGAAGCGCTCCGTGAGCGCGGGCTGCTCGACTACGGCGAGCAGCAGCTCCTGACCATCGAGCTGCTCACGAGCAGGCCGAACATTCTGCGTGGCTACCAGGAGCAGTTCAGACACGTCCTCGTCGACGAGTTCCAGGACGCCAACATGGCCCAGATCCTGCTTCTCGAGCTGATTGGCCGCGGTCCGGCCAAGCCGGACAACGTGGTCGTCGTGGGTGATGACGACCAGTCCATCTACCGCTTCCGTGGCGCGAGCTACGCCGCATTCGAAGAGTTCACCAAGCGCTTCGAGGCGGTTCCGGTGTGGGAGCCGGAGCGGCCGGTCGGCAAGGTGGCGCGCATGCCGCTGCTGAAGAACCGGCGCTCCACGGGAGACGTCCTATCCGCGGCCAGCCGACTGATCCAGCGCAACAGGAGGCTCAAGCGCGGACCACTCCAGCCGACAAAGGGGCAAGGGCTTCCCGTGGAGATCGTTCATGCGGCAGACGAGCATGACGAGGCGGACGTCGTCGTCGGCTGGATCAAGGAGACATTCGAGTCGCTGCCCTCGCCCCGTCATTGGAGCGACATCGCGGTCCTATATCGGAGGCATCGCCATCGCGAGCTGATCGTCGATCGCCTGCGCAAGCAGGACATCCCGTACGTCGTGATCGGCGGCACGGGCCTGTTCGATGTGCCGGATGTCCGCGATGCCGAGGCGGCGCTGCGCGTCGCGGCCAACCCGGACGACTCGAACTCTTTCGTTCGCCTGCTCTCGAGCGGACCGTGGCGCCTCGACGCGGCCGAGATCCTGCGCGTGACAAATACGGCAGCGTGGGACGGCCGGCCCATTCACCAGGCCGCTTCGGACATCCTGCGTGATCGTCACATCGACGTCAGTGCCGGCCCGGAGACCGCGGCCACCCAGCGCACTGACCAGCCGCGACCGCCCACGCTCTGGGGTGACGCGGAGTTCGACGAGGACGAGGCTCAGACGGTGCGCGAGCGGCGCGGCCGCGAGCAGCGCTCTCAGCAGCGGCGCGAAGCGCTGGACGCGCGCCTGAGGGTCAAGCTCGAGCGCGTCGACGCGCTGGTCAACGAGCTCGTCCCGCGCGCGCAGCGCGACGGACCGTTCGCGGTCCTGGAGGACTACCTGGTCCGCACGAACATGCTCCACGACCTGATCGCGGTCGAGACCGTGGAGGCGCAGCGATCGGTGCTGGCGGTGGCTCGTTTCATGCGCTTCGTCGCCGACTGGCAAGCCGCACATCCGCGCGAGACTCTCGCCGATTTCATTGCCTATCTCAATGTCTACCAGCAGGTCGGCGGCGATCTCGATACCGACCAGCAGGGACGCGTGGTCGTGGACGGAGTGCAGATTGATGACGGTGTACCAGGCGAAAGGTCTGGAGTTCGAGGCAGTCGTGGTGCCGCGCCTGGTCGACGGGCAGTTTCCTGACACGCGCGACGAGCAGCGGCTGCTGCCGATTGAGCTGCTCAAGCAGAAGCCGCCCCAGGACTTCGCGATCGACGAGGAGCGCCGACTGCTGTTCGTGGCCATGACGCGCGCCCGGAGCAGGCTGCTGCTGACGGCGCTCCAGCCGGCCGGCTACAAGATCCAGCCCAGCCGGTTTGTGGGCGAGCTGGAGCGAGGCGGTGGCGACGAGCCGGTCTCGTCGGACGAGTACGTTCGCGTCGTGCCCACGGACGTGTCGATCCAGTACCGCGCTGCCGGACCTCAGGCGGATGTCGAGGAGGCCGGTGTTTCGGCCGCCGAGAACGCACCGGACACGACCGTCCAGCTGATCAAGCTCATGCCCGTGCCGCTGGCCCACGAGCGCGCTATGCGCTGCGCCGCCGGGCAGTGGAGATCATGGGCATGCTCGAAGGCCTTTCCGTGACGACCACGCGGGCCGGTCGGAGCTGACGCGCGAGCTCGTCGAGGTGGCGGAGGCCGCATCCGGCGCCGCGGACGACGCGCGCATGCGCGGCCTCGACCCGCTCACCCTCGATGTCGTGTCGCATCACGCGCCGGCTGGCGAGGCGCTGCTCGAGCTCGCCTCGCTGCCGCCGAGCTTCTCGCACTCCCAGCTGCGCACGTACAGCGAGTGCCCGCTCCAGTACGCCTTCCAGCGCGTCTATCGCATACCGGTCGCGGAGACGCCGGGCTACTTCGAGTTCGGCCATGTCATTCACCACGCTTTCGAGGTCTATGCCCGCAGGCGCCACGAGGCGGTTGCGGCGGGCCTGCCCGTGCCCGGCTACGAGACGCTGCGCGAGGCGTTCGACGAGGCGTGGCACCCGCGCAACTTCGCCGACGAGCATGCCGCCCGGCACTACGCCGAGCGCGCGGAGCCAGCCTTGAAGCGCTTCTACGATCGGGAGGTGGCCAATCTCGCCGAGTCGGTCGGCTTCGAGGTGGGCTTCACGCTGCGCATCCCAGCCGGGCCGGACGAACAGCCGGTGGTGATGTACGGCGTCATCGACCGGATCGATCGACATCCGGACGGGACGATCGAGATCACCGATTACAAGACCGGTCGCTCAAAGAGCCAGGAGGACGTCGACAGGGACGAGCAGCTCTCGGCATACGCCCTGGCCATGGCTTCGGGCGCTGTGGTCGACCCAGATACGAACGAGCCGCTGCCGCCTGCGTCGAAGCTGACCCTGTACTTCACCGAAGGCGATCTCGCCTTGAGCACGACGCGCACTCCCGAGCAGCTCGCCGAGTTTCGCCAGCAGGTGATCGAGAAGGCGCTCCGCATCAGGTCGGGCGACTTCAGCGCAACGCCGGACATGTGGCGCTGCGGGCGATGCGAGTACAGGTTGATCTGTCCCAGCCGCTATGGAGCGGAGCGCGCGGGCTAGCTTCGCTCTTCGGGCGGCGCGACGGCGCGGAACTCGCGGTACAGCAACAGGTCGTAGACGATCTTCAGGCCGCCGCCGATCACGAAGGGGAGGGCGGCCATGGCGCTCGCGTAGAGCGGCGCCGCGACGAACTGGGCACTGGCCGCGCCCACGCTCCGGGCAATGCCCGTGACTCCGGCCGCGGCAGAACGCTCGTCGGGCTCGACCACGGCGAGCGTGTACGACTGGCGCGTGGGCACGTCCATCTGGCTGATCGAGAAGCGGACGAGCAGGACAAGGACGGCCAGCTCGACCGTGGGCATGAACGGAATCATGATCAGCAGGATGTTCGATGGCAGGTGCGTGAAGACCATCGTCCGGATGAGGCCTATGCGTGCCGCGATGCGGGCCGCAGCCAGGGCCGACAAGCCGGCCAGGATGTTCGCGAAGAAGAGCACGCCACCGATGAAGGCCGGGTCGGATCCGTAGCGCACGCTGAACCAGAAGGCGATCAGGCTCTGGATGACAAAGCCGCCGCCAAAGGCGTCCAGCGCGAATAGGGCAGATAGCTTGGCGACCGTCCGCTGCGACTTGTACAGGCCGAGACGGCGTCGGATCGAGACGTCCGGCGCCGTGGGGACCTCGATCGCAGGTGACACCTGCCAGAAGAGCCCGGCGAGCACGATGCCCAGCAAGCCGTAGCCGATGATCACGCCGCGATAGGCCGCAGCCGGCTCGAGGCCACCGTTGATCAGCATCTGTGCAATTGCCCCGCCGACGAGCGCGCCGGTCGCGGTCGCGAACGATCCGACGAGATTGAACCAGCCGAAGACGTGCGTCCGCTGCCGGTCGGAGATGGTCTGTGACAGCGACGCCTGCTCCACGGCCAGGAACGGACCGACCTCGTTGCCCGATGGGCTGATCACGCCGATCGTCGCGGCGATGGCGAGGACGATGAACAGGTCGTTGACCGCGAACACAACAGCGGCGAGCAGCATCAGCAGCGCGCCTATGAGCAGCACACGTCGACGGCCGATGCGATCCGCGTGGGTGGTCAGCCATAGAGAGACGACGGCGTCGCCGGCAAGGGTGAGCGCCAGCAGCAGGCCGATCTGCCCGGCCGGCACGCCGACCGCCACGAGATAGAGCACGAGCACGACAGAGATCAGCCCGTAGCTGAACATGCGCGTCGCCCGCGTGGCGAAGATCAGCCTGGCGTCGCGCTTCAATATCGAGAGCACTGTCATCGTCACGCGATGATCTCAGGACTGAGCCGACCAAGGTGGCACACTTGCATCTGTGCCCGCCGGAGCTCCCACTTTTCGCACTCGCGTTCTCGTGGCAGTCGCGTGCGCAAGCGCCTGCTCCGCCTTCGTGATCGGCTGCGCCTCAACTCCACCGCCGCCCAGTGCCGGTGCGGCCACGCCTGCATCTACGTCAGTCGCGACGGCGGACGTCGCGAGCCCCGCGAGCCCGATCGCCTCACTTCCGTCGACCGCGGCAACTGCATCTCCGGCCACATCCGTCGGTCCGCAGCCAACCGGAGCTGCGGCTGAAGTTGCGCTGCCTGGAACGCTCACGGTGTGCACCTCACTCATCGGTGCTCCGGCCACGAGCGTCGACGCGAATGGAGTGCTCGTGGGCTACAACATCGCTTTTGCCAACGAGCTGGCCGCGCGAATCGGGCTTGAACCGGCCATTGTGCAATCCGATTTCAACGAGCTGCTCGCGATGGTCCAAGCCCATGACTGCGATGCGAGCGTCGCGTCCCAGAACATCACCGCGGACCGGAGCTCCCAGATAAGCCTCATCCCGTATACGCAGGCGAAGCAGGGCTTCCCGGTCGTGGTCCAGGTCCGCAACCCTCAGAAGATCAAGAACCTGTTGGGCCTGTGCGGGCTCGAAGTCTCGGCCGCGACGGGCACCACGAACGTGGACCAGGTCCAGGGCACGGGCGACTTCGTCGATTCCGGCCTCAATGCGGGCTGCGCAGCCGCCGACAAGGATCAGATCCATCTGCGCACGTACCCGTCCGAACAGGATGCCGTCCAGGCTCTGCTCGACGGTACGGTCGTGGCCTATCTGGGCAACTCCAATGTCGTCGTCGACTATCCCAATGAGATCGAGACTTCCAGCGCCGAGCTGCCCGGCCTCAGCCAGGGCATCGGCGTGGCCCTCGATCATCCCGCGCTGAATGCCGGACTCAGGGCGGCGCTAGGTGAGATGATCAGCGACGGCACGTACCTCCAAATTCTGGGCCAGTACCTGCCCAGCCAATCGGTGGACAACTTCAGCATCATTCCGTGACGTGATCAAGCCCGAGCCCGTCTGCCTTCTGATCGCCGACATCTCCGGTTACACGGAGTACCTCTCCACGGTCGAGATCGACCACGCCCAGGACATCCTCGCGGACCTGATCGGCACGATCGTGACGAGCCTCCGCCCCGGCTTCCGGCTGGCCAAGCTGGAGGGCGACGCGGCGTTCTGCTTCGTGCCGGCGGACAAGGTCGATGGGTCCATGCTGCTCGACACTATCGAGCGCTGCTACTTCACCTTCCGTCGGCGCCGGCGCGACGTGCGCCAGGCGACGAGTTGCGAGTGCAACGCGTGTGTTCGCATCCCCGACCTGAACCTGAAGTTCGTGGCGCACCACGGTGTGATGCTGCGCCAGAAGATGGCCGGCCACGAAGAGCTCCTGGGCTCGGACGTGATCATCGTCCACCGGATGCTCAAGAACGACATCGTCGACAAGCTCGGGATCAGCGCCTACGCCGCGTTCACCGACAGTCTGGTCCGGGCCATGGAGGTCGACCCGGCTGCGCTCGAGATGCAACGTCTGGCCGAGACATACGAGCACATCGGGGAAGTCGATATGTGGGTCCACGACCTCGAGCGCCGCTGGCAGCAGGAAGAGTCAACCAAGCGCGTCTTCGTCGGACCGGCCGACGCGGTCTACGACGCCAGCTTCGAGACCAGTGCGCCGCCGCAGATTGCGTGGGAGTTCATGACCACGCCGGGCCGGCGACTGCAGTGGCAGGGCCCGAGCGGCGTGACGTCCGTTGACGAGGTGACCAAGCCCGGCGGCCGCCGTGGAAGTGGATCGGTCAACCACTGCGTTCACGGGGCGGGTGCAACTGTCGAGGAGATCCTCGACTGGCGTCCGTTCGACTATCTGACGCTGCGCAACACGCAACCGCCGGCGATGGGCGGCTTCAAGATGTTGATGACCTACGAGCTCGAGCCGACGCCCACGGGCACGATCATCCACGCCCGCGTGGCCCGACCGCGCAGCGCCAAGGACCTGGCGATCATCGAGCAGTTCGGACCGTACATGTCGGAGCAGCTCGGCCTGGCCATGGACATCCTCGTGCACGAGGTGGCCGACGAGGTCGAGGCGCTGCCGAGCACGGCCGACGAGCCGGCACTGCCGGAGCCGAAGGCGCGCAACGGCTTCCTCAAGGATCTCCCGCCCATGCACATGCTCGATTGATGGGCAAGTGAGCGCACAACCATCGGCGGCGAACGTGCTCACAGTCCTCGGGCCGTTGCCGGCGCAAGAGCTCGGCATTACCGATGCTCACGATCACCTTGCCCTGCGTTCGCCGGCCCTCGCGGGCCAGGAGTTCGAGGATGTCGACAAGGCGATCGAGGAGGTCCTAGACGCGAAATCGACGGGCCTGGCGTCGATCGTCGAGGTGACGCCGATAGGCCTGGGACGCAATCCCGAGCTCATGCGCCGGGTCGTCGACGCGACAGGAGTCAACGTCATAGCCGCGACCGGTTATCACCGCGATGCGCACTATCCCGCGGGCCATTGGGTGTACGACGCGAGCGACGAGCTGCTCCGTGATCGGATGGTCACGGACATTGAGCGCGGCATGCATCCTGCCGATTGGCTCGATCCGCTGCTGCCGCTTGATGCAGCACGCGCCGGCGTGATCAAGATGGGCGCCTCGTATCAGCGAGTGTCAGGGCAGGAACGCCGGCGCCTGGAGGCCGCCTGCCAGGCCGCGCGGCTGACCGGCGTCGCGATCCTGTGCCACACCGAGGTGGGCACGGCCGGCGAGGAGATCATCGACATCTGCACGGCCGCCGGTCTGCCGCCCAGCCGCCTGATCCTGGCCCACCCCGATCGCAACCCGGATCCGGAGCTGCACGTCGAGCTGTGCGCCCGGGGCGTGTATCTCGAGTACGACACGGCCGGCCGGATCAAGTACCGGCCCGACAGCGACCTGCTCAGGCTGATCTCCGAGGTCGTGGGCGCAGGCTACGGGAATCGGATCCTGCTCGGGCTCGATCTCGGTCGGCGCGACTACTTGCGTGCCTACGACGGTGGGCCGGGGATGCGCTACCTGCTGGGCACCTTCGTCCCTCGGCTCGAGCGTCGCATCGGGGCCGAAGCCGTTCGGCGGATCATGGTCGACAACCCAGCGCTGGCATTCGCCCTCGCACCGCCGTCGTGATCGCGGATCGGTACGACGTCATCGTCGTCGGCTCGGGCTCGGCCGGATCGTCGGCCGCGATCAGTGCCGCACGTGCCGGCGCGCGGACTCTCCTTGCGGACCGCCTCGCGTTCATGGGCGGCACCTCGACCGCGGTGCTCGACACGTTCTATGCCTTCTACACGCCCGGCGAGCTGCCGCGGCGCGTGGTTGGCGGCATCGGCTGGGAGGTCGTCGAGCGGCTGACCGCCGAGGGCGTCGCCTTCGAGCGGCCCAACACCTACGGCGCCGGAACGGGCGTGACGTACGACCAGGAAACACTCAAGGTCACCTGGGAGTCGATGGCCTCCGAGGCCGGACTGGACCTCCTTCTCCACACGTGGGCCACGGGCGTCCGACTTGATGGTGATCGAATCGACGCGATCCGGATCTGGAACAAGGGCGGCGAGCGCTGGATCTCCGCGGGCGCAGTTGTCGACGCGTCGGGCGACGCCGACCTGTGTGCCTTTGCCGGCGTCGGCTACGAGGACCTCAGCTCGACGGGCAAGGTGCAGTCGCTCTCAACGCTGTTCCGCCTCGCCAACGTGGATGTCGAGGTGGCCGCGGAGACGAAGAAGGCCGACATGTGGGCGCTCATGCGCGAGGCCGCGGCCGACGGCTCGTACCGGCTGCCGAGACTGGAGGGCTCGTGGCACAGGACCCCGTTCGCCGGAGTGGTGATGGTGCACATGACGCGCATCCCCAACGTCGACGCCACGGACCCGGTCGCGCTGACCGCGGCAGAGATCGAGGGTCGGCGCCAGGTCCGGGAATACCACCGCTTCCTGCGCGACCGGGTCCCCGGCTTCGAGAGCTCGGTCGTGGTCGGGACGAGCCCTTCGATCGGTGTGCGCGAGTCGCGCCGCGTGATCGGCGACTACCAGCTGACGCGCGACGACGTGCTGACGGCGCGCCGCTTCGACGACGAGATCGCGCTGTGCGGCGCGCCGATCGAGGACCACGGAACGGGCGGCGGCACTGAGTGGCAGTACGTGGCCGGCGGCGCCGCGTACGGCATCCCTTATCGCTCGTTGCTGCCGCACGGCATCGACGGCCTGCTCGTCGCCGGACGCTGCTTCTCATCGACGCACGACGCTCACGCATCCGCACGGTCGATGGCCACGTGCATGGCGATGGGCCAGGCGGCGGGCATCGCCGCGGCGCTGGCAGTCAGCGGCAACTGCGTGCCGCGCGATGTCCCAGCCGATACATTGCGGGCACGACTGCTGCACACGGGAGCAATCCTCGAGATATGACCGAGCTTCGCAACGGACCTGTCGCCGATGCCATCCGTCGCCATCGGCTGGTGGCCGTGTTGCGCAGGGTCGAGCCACCTGAAGCGCTGTTCGCCCTCGTCGACGAGATCGCCGACGCAGGCGTTCGCATCGTCGAGATCACCTTCGATTCGCCTTCGGCGGCGGACGATCTGCGCGCACTGCGCACGCGACTCGATGCCCGAGGCGATGGCCCGTTCTTTCTCGGCGCCGGGACCTTGCTCCGTCGCGAGCAGCTCGATGGGGCAATCGATGCCGGCGCCCAGTTCTGCGTCTCGCCCGTGCTCGAGCTCGACCTGCTCAGGGTCTCGCTCGCGGCGGGAGTGCCGTTCACGCCGACGGGAACGACCTCGACAGAGATGAATTCGGCGTGGAACGCGGGCGCCACGTTCGTGAAGCTGTTCCCGGCGAGCGCCGTGGGGCCGCAGTTCATACGCGAGCTGCACGGCCCGCTGCCGGACATCCAGATCATTCCGAGTGGCGGCGTCGACGGCACGAATGCCCGGGCATTCCTGGACGCAGGCGCTGTTGCGGTCGGACTGTCTGGGGCGATCGTGCGCGCCACGTCCGATGAGCGGCGTGCACTGATCGCATCGCTGACGTGACGCGCTTCGGGGGTCGGGTGGTCCTCGTCACCGGCTCCACGGGGATCGCTGCCGCAACGGCCAGAGCCCTGATCGAAGAGGGCGCCAGCGTCTTTGTCACCTCGCGCACCGCGGATCACGTCGACAACCTCGTCGAGTCGCTCAAGGTACGTGCCGATGGCGCCGTGGCAGACGTCACGCAGGAGGCCGCGGTCCAGTCCGTCGTGGATGCGTGCGTGGCGAAGTTCGGCCGCCTCGACGCTGTCTACAACGTGGCCGGCATCAGCGGCCGCCGGTTCGGCGACGGTCCGCTGTCTGAGATGACGCTCGATGGCTGGAACACCGTGCTCGAAAACAACGTTACCTCGCAGATGCTCGTATGCCGGGCAGCCGTTCGGCAGATGCTCGGCCAGGATCCGGACGGCAACGGCCAGCGCGGCGTCATCCTGAACATGTCGAGCGTTCTCTCGCGCCACCCCTCACCGGAGTTCTTCTCGACCCACGCGTATGCCGCCTCGAAGGGCGCGATCGAGTCGCTGTCGCTTGCCGCTGCGGCGTACTACGCGCCCCTCGGCATCCGAGTCAATGTGATCGCACCGGGGCTGGTCGCAACGCCGATGAGCGCGCGGGCCCAGACCGACGAACAGATCATGGCCTTCGTCGCGCGCAAGCAGCCACTCGTCGGCGGCCCGCTCACGCCCGAGGACCTGACCGGGACCGCGCTCTACCTGTTGGGCAACGAGTCGCGCGCGGTGACGGGCCAGGTCATCGACGTCGACGGAGGCTGGGGTCTGAGCCAGGGTCAGGCGGCGTCCTGACGCCAAGATCCCGGACGGCACTCGACGTGCGTCGAATTGCGTCGCCGAACACGGCCAGCGTCGTCTCTCCCTCGTGAGCGGCTGACGGCCCAAGGACCGCGTCGAAGCCGGCAGCGGCGGCAAGCTCGGCGAGCGTCTGGCACAGCGCCAGGTCGTCCTTTGTCAGGTCGGCCGTCTCGATGCCGAGCGATCCCAGAAGGTCGGGCGAAGTCAGGTCGAGCAAAACGAGGTCGAAGTCGACGCGTCCGAGCCGACGTCGGAACTGGGCCGGATCCACGCCATCGGGCAGCGAACGGCCGAACTCGCCCCACACGCCCGCCTCGGTCGAGGATCCGTACCAGGTTGGCCGGCCGGCGGCGCGGTGGTAGCGGCCGTCCCGGAAGGGCGGGTGCGGCGTGTCGAGAACGTCCCGGCCGGGCGATCCGTGATGCCAGACTGCGATCTGTCTACGTTCGGATCGTTGTCGCTCGGAGGCTACGATTCCGGCCCACTTGCTGCGCTGGGCCGGCGGCACCTCAGACGTAGTCGCCGGCGACGAGCGACTGCGCCGCCGCACGGACGCGATCGCTCTCGCCGAGCGCGATCAGGTCCACCGGCCGCTGGCTGTCGAGAAGCCGGTTGCGCGCGCTCAGCCATTGGGTCACGCCACGCGCCGTCATCGTCTCGGACAGCACGAGCGAAATCTCCGACAGCTCGCGGATGCGTTCGTCGAAAGCCGGCCGGATAGCGCCTGTCGTTGCCCAGTTGCGCACGCTGCGATCCGTGGCGCCGGCCGCACTCGCGATCTGCTTCTGGGTGAATCCGACACTCCCAAGGGCGCGGACGACCTCATCCGCGGCTACAGCGCGGCGCAGATCGCGAAACGGGTTGTCGATTGATGCGGATCTGGCCTGGACCACGGTTTCCTCTCTAGTTTCCGCTATTGTTTCCGCCTACGCTGGCCTCGTCAAGCAACTTCGTCCAATTTCGGCTGGGCCGGCGTTAGCGCCGACGGTGCCGCGAATCGGCGTCCTCATCAGCCATCGCCACGCTCGGAAAGCCTGGCTGCGGCCACAGGACCGGCTTCAGCAGTCGCGTAACGTCAGTGTGGGCGAAGTTTGAGTCAAATGGACGAATGCGTTGGCGGGTGACAGTTGCACACCCATTGATGTTCGTCCCAGGTCGCATCAGGATGGCGATCGGAGGTCTCAACATGCCAGGGCACGGGCTCGGTGCGATTTTGGCTGTCGCCCTGCTTGCGGTTGGTCTTGCGGCTTGCGCCACGGCGACGCCTACACCGGTCCCTGTCCCGATCAGTCTCGACAACGGCACGACCATACCCATCACGGTCACCGTCAATGGCACGGAGCTCGCGACTGAGCCGGCCGGAGGCGTTGCCCGCTTAGGCTCGGGCGGGCTCCCTGAGCGGCCCTGGACAGTCGAGGCGCGCACGCCAACGGGTCGCGTGCTGCTGTCGATCACGGTCGGCCCGCGTGCCGCCCTCTCGGATCAAAGCAGCGTCGGAGACGTCGCGTTTCTCTCGTGCGGCGAAATTGCCCTGTGGGCGGGTGGACCGCGGCCCGACGCGCCTCATCCCATGTCGGCATCGCCGATCACGTGCGAGTGATGGAGTTCACGCGACGCGGAACTTGATAGGAATCCGAGCGTCAGCCGGTGGTCGCCTCGGCGCGCTTCCTGCCCGACAGTCGGATCAGGTCTTCGTGCAGCTCGAACCAGACCGAGTGGTACGAGTCGACGCGCGGCGACGCGACGAAACGCTGGTCGCCGGCGCGCGCAAGCTCGAGCGCACGCCCGAGTCGGGTGCGATAGACGTCAAATCGGCGCAGCGAGGCGGCAAGCGGCTCGAGCCATGCGGCGGTGTCGTGGTGGAGCGCTGCCAGATCCGCCAGGACCTGAGCGTCGTACGCGCCATCGGAGTGGTCGTTGAACGTCTGCTCACCGGCGATCTCGCGCATCTGCCACGCGGTGACGAGCGTCTTCATCCGGCCGTCAAAGGCGTGGAACTCATCGAGCAATCCGGCCGCGCGCTCGTCACCGACGGCCGCGCGTTCCGCGTCGAACAGGTCTGCCGCCGCGAGCTTGCCGTTGGCCGTCAGACGCACTGATCCAGCCGCTCGCTCCGCGATGCCGCTCGCGACGAGCTGAGCGACGATCGGTTCGAGCAGTGGCACATCGGCCAAAGTTGACTCGGACAGCTGCTCGGGGCTGACCGAGCCACGGACGGCCAGCGCACGAACGACGTCATCACCGTCGACAGGTCCCGAGTCGCTCGTCGCGGCGACCGGTGCGTCCTGCTCGGTCACCCTCGTCGAACTGATCTCGACGCCAAGCTCCGCGGCCCACTCGAGCAGCTGCGCGGCCTCCGGCGCCAGCTGCCACTCCCCGGCCAGCGCGCCTCTGAAGACCTCGCCGGTAGAGCCGTCGATCGAGATGCGTTCGCCGGGCGCAAGCTGAAGGACGCCGCTGCCGGCCCCGACCACGGCCGGGATGCCCCAGCCACGCGCGACCACCGCGGCGTGCGACGCGAGGCCTCCACGAGCGGTCAGCACGCCCGCCGCCTTGGCCATGCCGCGCACATCTTCTGGCGACGTCTCGTCGCGCACGAGGATGACCGACTCTCCGCGATCACCCGACTCGACCGCCTCGTCCGAGCTCGTCACGACTGCGCCGACTGCGACTCCGGGCGAGGCGGGCAGGCCGCTGGCAATCGGTGCCCCCGCGTTTGCAGCCCGGATGAAGACGCGCGGCGGGTCGGCGAGCAGCGGCAGCACGCGCAGCACGGCCTGCTCGCGCGTGAGCGGGAACGACTCGTCGGCGGCCATCTCGGCGGCCATGCGCAAAGCCGCCCGCGGCGATTTCTTGCCCGTCCGGACCTGGAGCATCCACAGCCGGCCGTCCTCGATCGTGAACTCGATGTCGGCCACGTCTGCCAGGTGCCGTTCGAGGAGCGCCGCACTTGCCCGCAGCTGTGTGCCGACCTCCGGCAGCTGCGTGTCGAGCACGTCGATGGGCGACGGCGTGTGCGTGCCCGCAACGACGTCCTCGCCCTGGGCGTTGAACAGGACGTCGCCGAACAACACGTTCTCGCCCGTCGATGGATTGCGCGTGAAGAGCACACCTGTGCCGGAGGATGCGCCGCGGTTGCCGAAGACCATCGCCTGGACCGTGACGGCGGTGCCCAGATCTTCGGCGATGCCTTCGCGCGAGCGGTAGGCACGCGCGCGTTCGCTGTTCCACGAACGGAACACGGCCTCGACCGCAACGCGCAGCTGCGTCCACGGGTTGCTGGGCACCTCGTCCGTGCCGGTGACAGATCGCCAACCCTCGCGCAATCGGCGCAGGCAGTCCTGCGCGAAGTCGGTCGAGCCGGTCCGCGCGGCGAGCCCGCTGACCGAGGATTCGGTGAGTCCCAGGTCGAGGATCGTGTCCATCATCCCCGGCATAGAGACCGGCGCGCCGGAGCGCACCGACACGAGCAGGGGATCGGCCTCGTCCCCGAACCGCCGGCCGAGCCGCTGCCCGAGACCTGTCATCGCGCTGCGCAGCTCGTCATCGAGCCCTTCCGGCCACGAGCCAGCCAGGAAGGCGCGGCATGCCTCGGTCGTCACGATAAAGCCCGGCGGCACAGGCAGACCAAGCTCGTTGGCCATTACCACCAGGTTCGCGCCCTTGCCGCCCAGGAGTCGGAGCAGGTCGTCCGCGGAACCCTCCGGCGGAGACTCGAAGGCGTAGACCCAGCGGGTCGGTTGGGCGGGATTTATCGGCCGTTCGGCAGGTCGGGAATCATCGGCCACTGCATTATCATCGATGATCGATAGGTCGACCCATGAGCCAAACGGACGGTCAGGTCAGCGCGCAGGAGACGTCGATGGCGGTCGAGACTCAGCACCAGATGACGGCGGGCGCTCGCACGATCCATACCGGCGAGCCGATCCTCGAGCAGTTCCTGGGTGACGACGAGTTTCCCATCGAGTGGCGCAGCGAGCTCGAGAAGGAGCTTTTCTGGGTCTTCGACGATCTCCACTGTCCCCATCCGCTGAGCCCCATGTTCGAGGAGATCGGCGGCTGGTGGCTGACCTGCGACCACATGTTCCGCCGCTTCGGCACGCCCTTCGCCGCGGACTGGATCATCAAGAACGTCAACGGCTACCTGTACACGACGGCCGTGCCCGCGGACGGGAGCTGGACCGTGGACGCCATGGAATATGGCGCCCGTTACGGCGCGCGCGTGCCGCTCGACCCGGCCTACAGCCAGCGCATCGGCAAGTGGCTCGACGTGACCCTGCCGGTCTACGGCGAGCACTTCGCGGACTGGTGGACGGAGCGCCTCGTGCCGGAGATGAAGCACAACTTCGAGTTCCTCGAGGGTGAGCTCGACCGGCAGGACGAGATGTCGCTGGGGGAGGTCGCGGTCCTGCTCGAGGACGCGATCGACATCCACGACCGCCACTGGAAGATCCACTGGATGCTCAACTTCGCCCAGCTGAGCGCGACGCTCAACCTGCGCGCCGTGATGGAGAAAACGCACGGTCGCGTGGACGACGCTCTCCTTGGCAGGCTGCAGAACAGCGCCAACGATCGCAACTGGGACTCGATCAGGGCACTCTGGGAGATGAAGCAGGAGGCCATGGCCGACGCCGAGCTGTCCGCTGCACTCAGCCACGAGACGGCGGGCGAGATCGTGGCTGCCCTGCATGGCTCGGAGCGCGGGCGCGCGTTCATCAACGACCGCATCACGCCGTACCAGCGCGAGTTCGGCTGGCATGCGGTGTGGAGCCACGAGTTCATCTTCCCGACCGTGTTCGAGCAGATCGAGCCTGTCGTCGAGCTGATCCGCGGCTACATCGAGACCGACTACGACTACCCCTCGACTATGGGCGCGCTGCGCGACGACATCGACGCCGCGGCACGCGAGATCCTGGACGGCCTCGAAGGCGATGCGCTCGAGGAGATGCGCGCCGCGAACGAGGTCAACCTGCGCATGGCGCCGCTGACGCCGGACCACCACTTCTATATCGACCAGGGCGCCAACGCGCATCTGCGCCTGGTCCTCGTCGCGATCGGCACGAAGCTCGCGGCGCTTGGTGCGATCGGTGATGCCGAGGACGTCATGTTCCTGCGCTACAACGAGCTGCGCGCGTTCGTCGGCGACCAGTCCGCGTTCGACGCACGGGCACTCGTCGCCGAGCGCAAGGCCGAGCGCGAGAAGGCGTATGACTTCCACCCGCGGGCGTGGATCGGCACGGCCACCCAGAGCCAGCTCGACTTCCCGTACCTCGTCAACTGGGGCTTCCCCGAGAAGTTCACGCGCAAGGAGGGCGACGTCGCGGACCAGTTCAAGGGCATTGCCGGCTCGCCCGGCGTCGTCGAAGGAACTGCGCGCGTCGTGCTCCACGAGGACCAGTTCGACGAGGTTCGTGCCGGGGACATCCTCGTGTGCCACATGACCAACCCGGCCTGGGTCGTGCTCTTCACCAAGATCGCCGGGCTCGTGACCAACGCCGGCGGCATCACGGCCCATCCCGCCGTGCTGAGCCGAGAGTTCGGCATCCCGGCCGTCGTCGGCACTCAGGACGCGACCAAGCGCATCAACAACGGCGATCGTGTCCGAGTCGACGGCACAACCGGCACTGTCGACATCCTCGAACGGGCGGCCCAGTTCCGCGAAGACCTGATGAAGGCCTGACGCACAGGAAGAAGGCACTTGCTCATGACGGCAACCGAAACACTCACGCTCAGCCCGCTGCAGCAGACGGCGGCGACCGCAACCGACATCTGGAACGACTCGTGCGCCGTCGACGAGCTGGAGTACGCGATCGAGCACGGCGCCGTGGGTGCCACTGCCAATCCGACCATCGTCCACGACGTCTGGAAGAAGGATCCCGACCGATGGGGACGCAGGGTGCGCGAGCTCGCCGAGCAGATGCCCGGCGCGACCGAGACGCACCTGGCCTGGGCGATCGTCGAAGAGATGTCGGCCGAGGGCGCAGCGCTGCTGATGCCCGCGTTCGAGAGATACGGCGGGCGCCAGGGCCGCCTGTCGATGCAGACCAACCCAACGTTCTGGCGCAGCTTCGAGCCGATGCTCGGCCAGGGCGTCCACTTCATGGACGTGGCGCCGAACATCATCGTCAAGTTCCCGGCCACGAAGGTCGGCATCGCGGTGATGGAGGAAGCTACCTACCGCGGCGTATCGGTCAACTGCACGGTCTCGTTCAGCGTCGCCCAGGCCGTGGCGGCCGCGGAGGCCGTCGAGCGTGGCCTCAAGAGGCGTGAGGCAGAAGGCCTGCCGACCGACGCCATGGGCCCGGTGATCACGATCATGGTCGGCCGCGTCGAGGACTGGCTGAAGCTGCTCGTCGAGCGCGACGGCATCGTCGTCCATCCCGCGGCGCTGGCGTACAGCGGCGTGGCCGTATTCAAGCGCGCTTACTCGATGTTCCAGGAGAGAGGCTTCCGCGCCCGCCTGCTGGCCGCCGCCATTCGGCACCACCTGCACTGGTCGGAGTTCATCGGCGGCGACGTGGTGATAACGCTGCCCAGTGGCTGGCAGAGGAAGTTCAACGCGTCGGCCGTCCCGGTTCGCGAGCGGATGGACGACCCGGTCGATCCCGAGCACGTCCGCCAGCTCTCCGCGGCGTTTCCGGATTTCGTCAAGGCATACGAGCCCGACGGCATGACCCTCGACGATTTCGACATGTTCCCGCCGAGCGTTCGGACGCTCCGGGCGTTTATCGCCTCGTACCACGACCTGCTCGCGGCTGTGACCGACGCGCAGCTGCCCAATCCCGATATCAAGAGGTGAACGGCCGATGACTTACACAGTGGTCGCGACGTGGATCGCGAAGCCGGGCGAAGAGGACGCCTGCCGCGACATCCTGAAGCTCATGACGCCGTTGACACGCGCCGAGCCGGGTTGCCGCGAGTACGTGGCCCTGGCCCAGAAGGACGATCCGCGAACGTTCGTGCTGTACGAGGTGTACGACGACGAGGCGGCCTTCCAGGCCCACCGCGAGTCCGATCACTTCAAGGTGCATGTCACGGGCGACGCGGTCAATCGGCTCGAGGAGCGCTTCGCGAAGTTCTACGAGTCGCTCGGCTGACAGTGGCACAGCCCGACGAGCAGCTCATCCCGCTGGCGCGCAGCGTCCTGTCCGCGCAGGTCAAGGATCGCCTGCTGCGCTGGATCCTCGAAGGCGAGCTGCCACCTGGCTCGCGCATCATCGAGACGCGCGTGGCACGCCAGCTCGGCACGAGCCAGGCGCCGGTGCGGGAGGCGCTGCGCGACCTGGCCACCCTCGGCCTGGTCGAGATGCATGCGTACCGCGGTGCGCGCGTCCGCCAGCCGGCCGCGGCAGAGCTGGTCGAGGCGATGGAGGTCCGCGGCGAGCTGGAGGCCATCGCGGCGCGCGCCGCTGCGCGCGCCGTGGACGCCGACACGCTGAGCACGATGCGCGCGCTGATCGAACGAATGCGCGCCTGCGCCGACGAGGGCGACGCCCACGGACAGGCGCTCGCCAATTCCGAGTTCCACACGCTGGTCATCACCACGTCGGGCAACCTGACCGTTCAGCGCCTGTGGGAGATACTCGAACCGTTCGCGCGCACCTACCTGACCGCGACCGCGCCGGGCGCGGACCTGCACTGGCTGGCGGAGCGCCACGTTGCGATCGTTGACGCGCTCGAGTCGGGCGACGAGGAACGTGCGGCACAGGCGATGCGCGTCCACGCGCGCGAGGCGGAGCTGCAGATCGGAACGAGGTCGGGAGGAGAAGTTGAGCGACAACCTGCGGCTGTCTGAGGAGCTCGTCTGCGGCCCGGCGCGCATCCGGATCGACGTCTTCGGCGGCGAGCCTCGCGAACACGTCCTCGAAGACATGAACTTCATGAACTACCGACTCGCCGACGTCGAGATCGCCGCGCAGGTCAGCCTGGCGCGGGCCGACATCGTGTACCGCGTCGACGGCGACAAGTCAGTTGTCTACGACGATGAAGAGTCGGTCGTCACCTTCACCGGTCCGTGGGACGAAGGCCCAATCCAGAAGGTGATCGTGGCCATGCTCGCCTTGCGCCTGGAGGCCAGGGGCTGGCATCCGTTCCACGCCAGCGCCGTGTTCTACCGGGGCAAGACGGTCCTTTTCCTGGGCGGCGAATCGAACCACGGCAAGTCGATGGGTCAGCTGGAGGCGAACCGTCGCGGGGCGCTGCTCGTGTCGACCGAGACGACGGTCATCGACGACGATGGCGTCGCGCGCATGGGCAGCAAGGACGTCTATCTCAAGAAGCGCGCCAAGGGCACGGAGCGGGCCGACAAGGCGGCGCCCAACGTTGGCGTAGCCAAGTTCTTCGGCGAGATGCCGACGTGGCAGCTGGTCACTGAGCCCGCGCCGGTGGATGTCGTGATCGTGCCCGCGATCGACGGCAACTTCGACCCGAGCATGAACGAGATGATCCCCTTCGAACGCCAGTTCCAGACGCTCCACTCGCTCCAGAACTACTTCCTGCTCAATGAGCTCCTGGCACCGGGCTGGCCCATGCCGCTGGTCGACAGCGAGCAGCTCCGCCACGCCCGGGCCGAGTTCGTCGAGCGCTTCAGCAATCGTCCGTACTTCTTCATCCGGGCTGCCACCCCGCAGGTCCTGATGGACGAGGTCGAGAAGGTCATCTGAGGAGGACGGGTGCGCGCGTTCGCCTACGCCCGACCTGAGACGCTCGACGAAGCCGTCGCGCTGCTCGACGAATATGGCTCCGACGCGCGCGTCCTGGCCGGTGGTACCGACCTGATCATTCGCCTGCGGGATCGGACGATCCAGCCGTCGGTGGTCGTCGACGTCAAGCGCATACCCGAGCTCGCGCCGTCCATCCGGCACGTCGACGAGGTGCTGCGCATCTCGGCGGGCACGACGATGACCGACGTCTTCGAAGATCCCTTCGTACGCACGACCTTCCCGGCGCTGGCCGACGCCGCGGCGATCATCGGCTCGGTCCAGATCCGCAACCGAGCCACGCTCGTGGGCAATCAGTGCAACGCGTCGCCCGCCGCGGACACTGCACCTACGCTGCTGGTGTATGGCGCTTCGGTGATCGTGATCGGGCAGCGCGGCGAACGACGCATCGCCCTCGACGACTTCTTCATCCGCTCCGGCGTGACCACGCTCGAGCCGGGCGAGATGGCGACGGCGATCGAGATACCAATCCCAAGCGTGCGCGCCGGCAGCGCATTCGCCCGACGGACCCGCCGTCGCGGCCACGACCTTGCCTCGATCACGATGGCCGTGGCGGTCGACGAGAGCGGCGCCACGCGGCTGTCCTACGGCAGCGTCGGGCCACGGCCGGTGGTGTTCTCGGCTGCCAGCGGCGAGGCCCCGCTCGAGGAGTGGCTGAGCAGGGCGACGCCTTCGCCGACATCAATGCGTGCCTCGCCCGAGTACCGCCTGGCGATGCTGCGCGTGCTCGCGGCGCGCTCGCTCGAAGTGGCCCGGCAGCGCTTGATGGCGATGCGCTGATGCAGATCTCGCTGACGCTCAACGGCCGGCCGCGGACCGTCACCGTCGAGGACCATCACACGCTGCTCGACGCGCTGCGCGACGACCTGGGCCTGACCGGCGCGAAGGAGTGTTGCCTCGTCGGCGAGTGCGGCGCGTGCAGCGTCCGGCTCAACGGCAGAGTCGTCGACTCGTGCCTGGTCCTCGCGGTCGAGGCCGACGGTGGCGAGGTCGTGACCGTCGAGGGCCTGGCCGACAAGCCCGGCCGCATGTCGGCGCTTCAGGCCGCGTTCCTGGAGCACGGCGCGGTGCAGTGCGGCTTCTGCATACCCGGCCAGCTGATGGCCGCCGACGATCTACTGCGCCGCGTTGCTCATCCGAGCACGGCCGAGATAGAGGAGGGCATCGCCGGCAACCTGTGCCGCTGCGGTTGCTACTACCAGATCGTGGACGCGGTCGCGGCCGTGGCCGGCGGCGAGACGGAAGCCGCTCCCACGCTGACCCACGAACAGCCCGACCTGCCCCATCCGCCGGTGGACCAGTGAGCGCGGCAGCTGGGGGCTTGATCGGGGAACCGGTCGCCAGGGTCGGTGGCGAGGGCCGCGTCAACGGCGACCAGCGCTACGTCGCGGACATCCATCTGCCTGACGAGCTGCACGCCAGGCTCGTCAGGCTGCCCGTCGCCCACGGCCGCATCGTCTCGATCGATGCGTCGGCGGCGTTGGCCTTGCCGGGAGTTCGAATGGTGTTCAGCGCCGCCGATGTGCCGGCCGACACGCCGCGCTTCGGGCCGCAGTTCAACGATCGTCCGGTCATCGCGACGGGCGAAAGCAAGTACCACGGCGATCCGGTCGCGGTCGTCGCCGCAGAGACGCGCGACCTTGCCGAGAAAGCCGCGCTACTGGTCAAGGTCGAGTACGAGGAGCTCCCGGCCCTCGTCACGGTTGCTGCCGCCACGGCTGCGGGCGCGCCGCTCGTCCAGGCTCCTTCGCTCCGGCCCGATGATCCGCGCGCCGGATCGAACATCCTGCGTGAGCACCTCATCGAATGGGGCGACACCGCCGCCGCGCGCGCGGATCTTGTCGTCGAGAACACGTACCGCTTCCCGATGGTCACCCAGTTCGCAATCGAGCCACATGCGTTCATCGCGGCGCCCGACGGCGACGGCATCGCCATCTGGTCCTCGATCCAGCATCCATATTGGCTGCAGCGCCTGATGGCAGGCGTACTGCGGCTGCCGCTGGCCAAGGTGCGCATCCACGCGCCCGATCCGGGCGGAGCCTTCGGTGGCAAGCAGCACGCCAAGTACGAGCCGATGCTCGCCTTGATGGCGCTCCAGCTGGGCCGGCCGGTGCGCCTGGTGCTGTCGCTCGAGGAGACGTTCCAGGCCGTGCGTCGGACCGAGACCGAGATCACCGTCCGCACCGGCGTCAACCGCGATGGCACGTTCGCATTCCAGGACACGGACGCGTGGTACCTCATCGGCGCATATGCAGACATCGCCGACCGAGTCGTCGGCAAGGGCTCGTATATCGGCAACGGTCCGTACAACTGGCCGTCGGCGCGCATCAACGCGCGCAGCGTGCTGTCCCATACCGTGCCCTCGACCGCCTTCCGCGGCTTCGGCAACCCTCAGATCAACTGGGCGGTCGAGTCGAACATCACGCAGGCAGCGCTCGAGCTGGGCATCGACCCGCTCGAGATCAGGCTCAAGAACCTGGCCGCATACGGCGACAAGTTCGTGCCCTTCGACACGGCCTGTGATGGTCGCTGGGCGCAAAGCGTGCACAGGGTCGCCGAGCTGATTGGCTGGGACAGTCCCAAGCAGGCAGGTCGCGGTCGCGGCATCGCGCTCGGCATCAAGTCTGGGCCAACAACGGGACTTTCCAACTCGCTCGTGCGCCTGCTCGCCGACGGCTCGGTAATCGTCTATGCCGGCACACAGGACATAGGCCAGGGCGCGCGCACGATCTTCGCCCAGATGGCGGCCGCCGAGCTCGGCGCGTCGATGGACGAGGTAAGCACGGTGATGGGCGACACGGGCGTCGTCCCCTACGACCAGCAGACGTCCGCGTCGCGATCGACCGTCCTGATGGGCAACGCGATCCTCGCCGCGTGTGCCGATATCAAGGCCAAGCTGCGCACGCGGCTCGGCGACGGATATGACGAATCGAAGAGCGCGCGTGAGCAGGTCGCGGCCGCTCTGGGCCGGCTGGGTGGCGAGATCGTGGGTGTCGGCGACGCGCGCAAAGAGGCGTCCGCAGACCATCCCCTGGGCGGCTCGGCCGCGTTCTACGAGTTCAACGCCACGGCCGTGGAATTGAGCGTTGACGAGGAAACCGGCGACATCACCATCCATCGCCACGCGACGGTCAGCGACGTGGGGCGTTCGATCAACCGCCTGCAGGTCCAGATGCAGGACGAAGGCGCGGCGATCATGGGTCTGGGCCACACGTTGATGGAGCACTACATCTTCGACGACGAGGGCCGCATCAGGAACCTGGGCGCGATCGACTACCGCATCCCGACATCCATGGACCTGCCTCACGCGATGGTCAGCGACACGGTCGAGAACGCCGATGGCCCCGGGCCGTACGGCGCCAAGGGGATGAGCGAGGGCGCGCTGCTGGCCGTCGCGCCAGCGGTGGCCGCTGCGGTTCGCGACGCAACCGGCGCCGCGATCCGCGAGCTGCCGCTATCTCCGGAACGAGTGTGGCGGGCGCTTTCCGAGCGGTGACTGCGCGTGCCGAGCGTCAGTCCCAGTCGTAGCAGACGTGGTGGTTGATGATCGTGTCGATGCTCTGATACGAGGCGTACCAGTCGACCCGCTCCTTGGCAGTGCCCAGGACTTTGCCGTTGGCCTTGTACCAGATCAACTTCACGATCGCGCGGTACTGCGAGCCGGCATCCGATCCAGGGGTGTAGGGAACGACGACCTTGACGCCTTGCTGGCTGAAGCTGGCGTTGTGATGGGCGTCGGTGTACGCGGTAAAGACCGCGCTCGTGTACCGATTCATCCACCTCGTCTTGCCGCCCAGCCCGATGTCCTGGCGCTAAATCGTGAATTGCCAGCCGACCTTTTCATGGCCCTGACTGGGGACCGCCTTCATCTTGGGCGGGTTGACATACATGTGCTTGAGCTTGAACGCGTCGTACGTCGCGCTGTACTTGGTCGTACAGATGACCCCTGGATTGCCTGCGCCATCGACCAGCGAGTGCGCGCCAGTGGTGCCTGTGACCTTCAGCTCGGTGTAAGCAAGTGTCGGCTGCGCCACTGCGAGAGCCGCGACTAGCGCTCCAGCCAGCAAGACGTAACGAGCCAAACGCGTGGACATCGGTCGCCTCTTCTTTCTGACGCGGCGGCTCGACGAATGACACGGCGTCGGTGGCCGCGAACGCCGCCAGCGTACGCCGGACGGTGGTTTGTGTAAACGAAGAATGGGTGGTGCGCTGCGCCTTGGCTATCCGGGGAGCACAATTCACGACGGTGAACGCTGCGATATCTCCTTTGGCCCAGGCGGCCGACCCGGCGACGCCAGCAATCAGCGTCGAACATCTGACCAAGAGGTTCGGCGAGCGCGTCGCTTTCGAGGACGTGTCCTTCCAGATCGGCTACGGCGAGGTCTTCGGCTTCCTCGGCCCCAACGGCGCGGGCAAGACGACGACGGTCAGGACCCTCGGGACATTGCTCACGCCCACGTCCGGCAGCGCGACCGTCGCGGGCCTGCCGCTGACAGCCGGCAACGGCGCAGAGATCCGCCGCCGCATCGCGATCATGCCCGAATCGCCAGGTCTTTACCTGCGCCTGAGCGTGGCCGAGAACCTTGCCTGCTTTGCCGAGCTGTACGAGGTGGCCGACCCCAAAGGGCGTATCCAGAGCGCTCTTGGCGCGGTGGACCTGCTGGATCGGGCGAACGATCGCTGCGGCGAGCTGTCCAAGGGCCTACGCCAGCGCGTTGCTCTCGCGCGGACCCTATTGAGCGAGCCGCAGATCCTCTTTCTCGACGAGCCGACATCCGGCCTGGATCCGGCCGCTGCCCGGGATGTGCATGAGCTGATCGACGGACTGCGCAAGCAAGGCAAGACGATCTTCCTGACGACCCATCGGCTCGAGGAAGCGCAGCGTCTGTGCGACCGGGTCGCCATCCTGAACACGAAGCTGCGCAGCATTGGTCGGCCGCAGGAGCTCCGCGATCAGCTGTTTGCCAAGACGCTCGAGGTCAAGATCGCCGCCCCGTTACCGGATCCGGCGAGCCTGTTCGACGCGCTTCCGTCGGTAACGAAGTGGGCGTCGGACGGACCTTCAACGTACATCCTGACCGTCACTGACCCGGCGCTGGCTGCGCCCGCCGTCACCCACGCGTTGGTTGCTGCCGGTGCTGCCGTGATCGCGATTGCCGAGCAGCAGCGCTCGCTCGAGGACGTCTATCTCGAGCTGGTCAACGAACAGAAACCGGTCCAGTGATGCTCAGCCGCCGCCGTGTGCAGGCCATCGTCACGAAGGAATTTCGCGAGTACCGCCGCAACCGAAACCTCATCGTCGCAATGTTCGTCTACCCGCTCGTCTTCACCATCCAGCCGCTCATCGCCGTTTTCGCCGTGCATGGTGCGGCGGCGGCGGCCTTGAGTGGACGGCACGAGCTGCTGTTCATGCTCGGAATTCCGATCCTCGTTCCCGCCACCCTGGCAGCGTTCGCGGTGGCAGGCGAGCGTCAGCAGGAGACGCTCGAACCCATGCTCGAGTCGCCGATCAGCCGCGAGGAGTTCCTGCTGGGTAAGGCGATAGCGGTCTTCATTCCCGCCGTTGCCATCGCCTATGTCGTATTCGCCCTGTACATCATCGTTATCCAGCTGTTTGCCGAGCCCACCGTCGCATCGGCGGTGATCGACACGGGCGACATCGTCGCCCAGGTGGTCTTCACGCCACTTCTGGCAGCGTGGTCCATCTGGGTCGGCATCGCCCTCTCGACGCGGACGAGCGACGTGCGCGTGGCTCAGCAGCTGAGCGTCGTGAGCAGCCTGCCGCTGCTGGTGCTGACGATGGCGTTCGCGTTCAGCGTCATAGAGCCCAGCCTGGAGCTGGCCGTGATCCTTGGCGTCGTGCTGCTGATCGCCGATACGGCCGCATGGCGCCTGATCGCAGCGCTCTTCGACCGCGAGAGGCTCATCGCCGGCCCGCACTGACCTCACTTGGCCCCATCGGGGCTAGTCGTAGTCCGGGCAAAAGCCGTGAAATATCGGGACTCCCTTGCCCTGGTCCGGGTAATACCAGTCGACCTTGCCGGTCACCGTTCCAAGAACAGTCGTCCCGTCTGGCTTGAACCAGAACATCTTGATGACGACGCGATAGGCGGCCGACGCATCGGCGCCAGCTTCGAATGGAACGACGACCTTGACGCCCGTATGGCTGCCGAAATCCGCATTGTGTCGGGAGTTGGTCGAGCTCCTGAACCTGGCGCTCGTGTAACGACTCTGCCATGGACCTGCCCCGCCCAACCCGACGATGCGGCGCTCGACCGTGAACTGCCAGGCAACGTCCTCGGTACCCATGCCCTTCACGGCCTTCATGAGCGGCGGAAAGACGGCGATGTGCTTGAGCTTGTATGCGTTGTTGTGCGAGGAGTACTTGAAGAGACAGATCGCCGCGGGTATTGCCTCAGTGTCCTTCACAGAATGCGCGCCAACCGCGCCAGTGACCCTGAGCTCGGTGAACGCCATGGCAGGTTGGGCGATCGCTGCGATGACGACGCCCGCGAGAATGACAGAGAGAAAGACAGTACGTGGCATTTTCGTCTCCATCCACTGCGCTGCTGTGGTCCACGACTGACCACCAAGCGGTGGTTACAAGTTACGCCTTCGGGCGCGTCATGGGAACATCGATTGTTGGCCGGGTAGGATCACCGCATGACAGAGCCGATCAAGATCGCAGCATTTCTCGACGGTGCGCCGGATTGGCGCGTGGTCAGCGATGGCGCATGCGCCTTCTTCACGACTGGCTCGCTCGCGCAATCCGCGGGCTTCGTCGACGCGCTGGCCAGGATCCCGAACCTGGGCGACCACCAGTACGGGATCGACCTGCGCCAGGCGGGAATCACCGTCCGGGTGGTCACGCTGCGCGACGACTTCATGGGCATGACCGAGCGCGACCTGGAGCTTGCGCAGCACATCTCAGAGGTGGCCCGCGAACACGGGCTGGCGTCCGATCCGTCAAAGATCCAGAGCATGCTGATCATCCCCGGTGCACCGGACATCAAGGAGGTCACGCCTTTCTGGCAGGCGGTGCTCGGCTACGTGCCGCGGCCAGACTCGCCGGATGAGGACCTCATCGACCCGCTCGACCGCGGCAATGCCTTCTGGTTCGAGACGATGGAGGAGACTCGGCCCGGCGGTCTTGGCGCCATCCACCTGGGCATGTGGGTGCCGCCCGAGGAGGCACGCAAGCGCGTCGACGCTGCGCTGGCGGCCGGCGGCCACCTCGTGCGCGATGACTACGCGCCATCGTGGTGGACCCTCGCCGATGCCTACGGCAACGAGATCGACGTCGGCACCAGCGCCTATCGCGACGAACCGCCGCCAGAGGGCTAGTCGCTCGGCAGTGGCATCGCGACTCGCTGGCGCGAGTCGAACCGGAGATACGTCTGGTATCCCGCGGCGCGGGCGGCGGACACGACCTGATCGTGGGCGTCTGCCGCCAGGTCGGGCACGTGCGCGTCGGAGGCGAGGGTGATCGGGACGCCCGCGCTGTACAGCATCGCCAGCAGCGCCGGCGCGGGCGTGATCTCGCCAACCGGATGGCGGAGCGTCGACGACGAGACCTCGACCGCCACCCCTGACGCAGCCGCGTCGGCGACGAACGGTGCATAGAGCTCCTCGAACAACCCGGCCGCGGGCGCAATGCCCCATTTCTTGATCACGTCCGCGTGCGCCAGCACGTCAACCATCCGCGCCGCCGCCAGCTGCGTTTCGAGCGCGAAGTAGTCGCCCCAGGCACGTTCCACGCCGCGCCGCTCGAACTCGGCCGTCGCGCCGCCACGGGTGAACTCCCAACCCCCGATCCAGTGCGTCGACCCGATCAGGAAATCCCACGGATAGGGCACGAGAAGATCCAGCACGGCCTGCTCCGTCCCTGGCTGGAAGTCGACCTCCAGGCCGAGCTTGACCGGCAGCCCTCGACGCTTGGCATCGAGCACGACCTCCACGTAGCGCTCGAGGGACAGGTTGCGTTCGGCGTCCATCACGCCGGCCATCTCCTCACGCACATGGGCCGGCACGGACTCATCCGACTCCCACCAGCTGCCGAACACGGGTATCGATTCGACGCAGCGGTACAGGTGCTCCGTGAATCCGAGCTCCGTCACGCCGCGAGATAAGGCTGTTTCCACGTAGCGGTCGATGTAGCCGGGCGGATAGACGCCCGCCGGTGGTGCGCCGGGCATGTCGCGGTGGGGATGAAGATGGAGGTGGTAGTCGGACATCCGGGTCAAGTTTCGCCGACGAGAGCTTGTCCAGGCGCGGAGCGGCGGTCGTCGTTCACGCACGGCCTGCGCGTGTCGGACAACCGCGCTCCGCTTACCTGCCAGGCTGACTACGAATAGTCAGGGCAGCTGGGATGCTCCACGATGAAGGTGTCGCCCCCATTGACCGCAAAGTTCTCGTACCAACCCACGCGTTCCGTGGCGGTGCCGAGGATGTGCCCGTTGGGCTTGTACCAATAGATCTTGACGATGACGCGATACGCGGCGAAAGCGTCCTCGCCATACCCGAACGGCACCTTGACCTTGACACTGGCTTCGCTGAATGCGGCATCGGTGCTGGAGTTTGTATAGGCCGTGAAGATCGGGCTGGTGTAGCGCGTCTTCCACGGCAACGGATGCGGCAGGAAGATGCTGTAGATCTGGCGCTGGACCTTGAATTTCCAGCCGACCCTCTCTGTTCCCTGGCCAGGTACGGCCCGAACCAGGGGCGGTTCGACATAGATCTTCTTCAGCTTCCAGGCGCCCTGAAAGCTGCTGAACTTGTACTTGCAGGCCCCTCCGGGCGTCCCGTGCGTGTCCAGAAGCGAGTGCTGTCCGACGGTGCCCGTCGTCCCGAGCTCCGTGTATGCGAGCGCTGGTTGCGCTGCGGCGAGGGCTGTGATCGCGCTGATCGTCAGAATGGCGATCCGCGCCAGTCGTAAGGACATTGGTGGCATCGTGATCTTCCTTATCGTGCCGAACGTTCCCGTCGTCCGGCCACGCGCTTCGCGCGCGCACCGTGTGCCCTGGTGCGAGGTTACGCCCCGGTCGGCGACCTCGGCCATACAGCATTCCGGCGTATTCAGGATTGTGGCACCCGTAACCCGCTAGTCGACGTTGGCCGAGAGCTTGTCCCAGAGGATGCCGGCGTTGTGGCTTTGGATGTAATCCATCATGTATTCCTGCCCGATGTCGACCGGATAGCGGTCGCGCATGTGGCAGCGTTCGATCGTCTCCTCGCGCGACCAGCCCTTGGCCACGGCCGTGGCGACCATGCTCTTCCACTCGAGCAGCACGGCCTTCTGAGTGTGCAGGTACTTGAGGTCCGTGATCGGACCGTGGCCGGGCACGACGTAATCGACGTCCAGCCGCGAGATCGTGTTGAGCGCTTCGACCCACTGGTCGACATCTGATGCCATGACCCACGTCTGGACCTCTGAAAAGACCGTGTCGCCCGTGAAGACAACGCGCTCCTCGGGCACGTGGACCGCAATCTGGCCGGGCGTGTGGCCGGGCGTGTGGATCAGGTGGAACGTGTGGTCGCCCAGGTCGAGCGTGACGTTGCCCGTGAAGATGATCTGGGCCTTGTTCGGATCGCGGAAGTAGACCTCGCGCTGGGGGAAGATGCCGGCGCCCTCCGGGTCGGCCATGGGGATGGCCTCGGCGGCGTAGTCGAAGGGATCGAGCAAAGGCGTCGGGGTCATGAAGTTGTCGTACACGCCCTGGTGATGGATGACCTTGCCCGGGATGCCCTTGAAGTAGTAGTTGCCGAAGATGTGGTCGACGTGATGCTCGGTGTTGATCACGTACTGGATGGGGCCGTGCATCTCGGCCTGCTCGCGCATCGCCACGGCCTTGGTCGGCAGCTGCGGCGTGTCGACCACGACCGGGCCCGCGCTGGTCAGCACGTAGCTCGGGTTGCAGCCGCGGATGGTGATGTCCGTGAATACGTTGGGCGTGACGTTCTCGAAAGCCATCTGGTCGTGCCTCCCGGCGGGGGTTACTGCGTTGCGGTCAGGCCGCCGTCCAGGGTCAGGATCTGGCCCGTGCAGAACGACGAAGCGTCGGAGCAGAAGAAAAGGACCGCGCCCACGAGATCGTCCGTGTCGGCGATGCGGCGCAGGGGAATGCGCCCGACGAGGTTGTTGTAGAAGGTCTCGTCGGCCAGCATGCTCTCGACCTGCGGCGTCCTGACGAACGTCGGCGCGATGGCGTTGACGGTGATTTCGTGCTTGGCCCATTCGGTCGCCTGCTGGCGGGTGATCGCGTTGATCGCGCCCTTCGCGGCCACGTAGGCGATGTAGCCGGCGTTGATCCCGAGCTGTCCGCGAACGCTGCTGATGTGCAGGACGCGCCCGCCGTTGCCGCCCCTGATCATGTGCCGCACCGCGGCCTGCGTGACGAGCAGGTCGCTGCGCAGGTTGAGGTCCATGATCCGGTCCCACTCGCCTTCCGGATATTCCTCGGCGGGGTAGAGCGCGGTGCCGGCACCGCCGCCGACGGCGTTGATGACGATGTCGACCCGGCCGAAATGGTCGGCGGCGCGGTCCACCGCCGCATTGACCTCATCCTGCCTGGTGACGTCCGCCGCGAGCAGAAGCGCCTCCGACCCGACTTCCCGGATCTGGTCCCGGAGTCCGGTTGCCTGCGCCGCGCTGCGGCCGAGGACGGCGATCTTCGCTCCATCGCGCGCGAGCGCGAGCGACAGACGGCTTCCGATTGCGCCGCTGCCGCCGGAAACGACAGCGACCCTGCCGTCGACACGGAAGCGGGCGAGCTCATCGGCGCTTGTCTGGATCATCAACGCCAGAATAATCGATGATCGAGCAGAGCCGGAAGAGTCGAATGCATGTTCGATTCGGCCAAATCGGGACTACTCTCAATTTCCCGGGGAGGAGATAGGAGCATCCCATGGTTTCCTACAACTCCGCGGTGACGATAGGTCGGTCCGCCACACAGGTCTTTCCCTACCTGCTCGAGTCGACCTCGCAGGGCATGGCGGGCGACCTCCGCAGCGGCTCGAGGGTCGAGGTTTCATTCGCCGGCGGTCGGCTCACGGCGGTCGTCGGCTTGCAGATCTCGGCTTTCGAATTTGGGCAGAAGCTCGGGTTCGAGTCCTACTCGGGCCCGTTCAGCTGGAGCGGTGAGTACAACCTGGTCGACGATGGCAAGGGCTCGACCACGGTCAGCCAAAGCGGGCAGATGAAGTTCAAGGGCCTGTGGCGCCTGTGGCAGCTGTTCGCCGGAGGCCAGATCGGACGTGGCGAGGTGGATGAGCTGGTCCGCCTCAAGACTGCCATCGAGGCAGTGCCTCGCGCCGTCTAGGGTTCTCTCCGCCTGGAGCGCTTCCCGATCTCGGCGATGGCGACGGCGCTGTCGACGGCGATGTCGTGGCCGCCATGAGTCGTGCGCTGGCCGATTCCGCTGTGAGCGACAAAACGAGCGCTGGGCGAGACCAAGCCGCGAGTCGGCCGTCCCGCGCGAGCGTGGCGCCGCCCGCGCGAGCGTGGAACTGCGACACGACGGCCGGCTTGAGGCATCGTTAGCCCCGATATGCCGGTGTCAGCGGAAATCGCCCGCGGACAGTCAGGGACGGGATCGATTTGGCCGTTGCCTGCGCGGTAGTAAGCGTTTACTGTTCTAGACGGGGCAGGCCTTCGCTGTTCAGGGGTACAACGGCCGTCCCCATGCCGTACTGACGCTCGCAGGAGGGACGTCGTGGCCGCCGAGCCCGCAGATGTTCTGATCATCGGTGCAGGTGCTTCGGGCGGGGTCGTTGGCAAACGCCTCGCCGAGGCCGGTTTCAATGTCGTCTGCCTGGAGCAGGGCGACTGGCACAACCGCGACGACTACCCGGGCAACAAGCTCGACTGGGAGCTCCATCAGCGCAAGAGCTGGGCGACGAGCCCGAACATCCGCGGCCTTGCGCAGGATTACCCGATCGTCGAGGACGACACGCCCGTCTCGCCGCTCATGTACAACGCGGTCGGTGGCTCGACGCTGATCTTCGCCGGCGCCTGGCCCCGTGCGCTGCCCAGCGACTTCCGGGTAAGGAGCCTCGACGGCATCGCCGACGATTGGCCGATCGACTATTTCGAGCTGCTGCCGTACTTCTATCGCACGGACCGCGATTTCGGCGTCTCGGCGCTGCCGGGCAATCCCGGCTATCCCCAGGACACCGAGGACGCGCCGATGCCGCCGCTGCCGATCGGCTCGTCGGGGCTGAAGATCGCGCGCGCCCACACGAAGCTCGGCTGGCACTGGTGGCCGGAGTTCAACTCGATCAACTCGACCCCTTACGACGGCCGCCGACCGTGCGTCCAGCGCAGCACCTGCCAGAGCGGCTGCAACGAGGGCGCCAAGGCTTCCACGGACCTGACCCACTGGCCCAAGGCCATTGCCAACGGCGCCCGACTCATCACCGGTGCCCGGGTACGGCGCATCGAGACCAACGCGGACGGCCTGGCCACGGGCGCGACCTGGATCGACCGCGACGGCAACGAGCATTTCGAGCCGGCGCGCGTCGTGGTCATGGCCGCGAACGCGATCGGCACGCCCAGGCTTCTGCTCCTGTCGGCCAGCCGGGCGCACCCGAACGGGCTGGCCAACTCTTCGGGCCTGGTCGGCAAGCGGCTGATGATGCATCCGTTCGCCAACGTCGCGGGCCTTTTCGAGGAGCCGCTCACGAGCTGGCAGGGCCAGTTCGGCGACCTCATCGAGTCGCTCGAGTTCTACGAGACCGACGAAAAGCGCGGCTTCGTCCGCGGCGCACGATGGGGCCTCGCGCCCACCGGCGGGCCCGTCAATGCCGCGCTGCCCGCGCGGGCCGGTGAACAGATCTGGGGCCCGGACCACCACCTGCACCTGAAGGAGGTCCTGGGCCACGGTGCGAACTGGGGTCTTTTCGCCGAGGACCTGCCCGACGAGGCCAACCACATCACGCTCTCGTCGACGGTCACTGACGGCGATGGCATCCCCGCGCCGGAAGTCCACTACACGATGGCCGACAACGCACGGCGCATGCTCGACTTCCACATCGAGCGTGCCAGGGAGTCGATGGACGCGGCAGGTGCATACAAGATCGAGGTCGATCGACTCATGCGCTACAGCGGCTGGCATCTGCTCGGCACGGCGCGCATGGGCGACGATCCGGAGACATCGGTCGTCGACCGCTGGAACCGCGCCCACGACGTGCCCAACCTGTACGTCGTCGACGGCTCGTGCTTCGTGACCTCGAGCGGCGTCAACCCGACTTCTACGATCGTCGCCATCGCGCTGCGAGCGACAGACCACATCATCGAGACTCGAGCTGAGCAGCAGGTGCCGTCGTGACGGTGGAGGAGATCACGGCGCTGACCATCGCCGAACGCCAGGCATTCGCTGCGGTCGCGGACCATCTAATTCCGGCCGCGCACGGAATGCCATCAGCCGGTGAAGTCGTGAACGACGACCGGATCGCGTTCGTCCTGCGTGCGCGGCCGGATCTCGCCGATCCGTTGCGCGCGTCCCTCCGCGCCGCGCTCGGAGACGACGTCCAGGGTCGTCTAGATGCGCTGGCCGACGAGCCCGTCAACATCGGCGCGCTGCAGCTGACGATCGTCGCGGGCTATTACACCGACAAGCGCGTGCGCGAGCTGATCGGCTATCCGGGCCAGATGGCAATAGATGTCAAATCGTGGCTCGTGCCCGAGTATCTGGAAGAGGGCCACATCGACGCAGTCCTGGCCCGTGGCCCGGTGTGGCGCGACCCGAGCACTGGCCGGCGCGCGAATGAAGCGAACGTCCCGCGCACCTACGCTGAGCGCTTCACCGAGAGAGCCGACAAAGGCTGAAGGAGGCAACAATGGCCGTGATAGCGCCCGAGCAGAAGTCGGAGAGCGCCGAACAGGGCTGGCTCGATGCCTTCCTCGCCACCTGGCAGACAGGGACAGGCAAGGAGCGCGAAGTGCGCGAGCCGGCCACGGGCCGCCATCTGCTGACGATCCGGGAGTCCACTCCGGACGACGTTGCCATGGCGGCCGCCGCGGCCGCGGCGGCGCAGCCGGCGTGGGCCGCGGCGTCATACCAGGAACGAGCCGCGGTCCTGCGTCGCGCGGCGGAGATCTACGAGGCTCATCGCGCCGAGTTCGGGACATGGACGCAGCGCGAGACCGGCGCGCACCGCAACAAGATGCATCACGAGCAGAACTTCACGCTCAACGAGGCCGAGGCGGCCGCGGCGATGCCGTGGCAGCCATACGGCTCGCTCATGCCCACCGTGCAACAGGAGCGCCTGTCCATGGTTCGCCGCGTTCCGGTGGGCGTGGTCGGCGCGATCACTCCGTGGAACTCACCCAGCGTGCTCGGCATGCGCGTGGTCGCGCCCGCGCTTGCCCTGGGCAATGCCGTGGTGCTCAAGCCGGATCCGCAGACGCCGGTGTGTGGCGGTGCCGTCTTCGCGTCGATCTTCAAGGAGGCCGGCCTGCCCGATGGGCTGCTCCAGATCGTCATCGGCGACTCGGAGACCGGGCAGGCGCTGGTCACGGACCGGAACGTCAACATGGTCTCGTTCACCGGCTCGACCGAGGTCGGCCGCATCGTCGGCGCAGAAGCCGGCAGGCTGCTCAAGAAGGTCAGCCTGGAGCTGGGCGGCAACAACCCGTTGATCGTCCTCGACGACGCCGATCTGGCAGCTGCGGCGAGCGCAGGCGCGTACTCCAGCTTCCAGTTCCAGGGCCAGGTGTGCTTTGCCACCGGCCGCCACATCGTCCATCGCGATGTCGCCGATGAATACGTTGACCTGCTCGCCCAGAAGGCGCGCCGGCTGCGCACCGGCGATCCGTATCGCGAGGACGTGGAGCTCGGTCCGATCGTCAACGAGCAGCAGATCAAGCGCGTCGACTCGATCGTGCGCCGCTCGGTTGACTCGGGTGGCGCCCGGCTCGTGGAGGGCGGCACGTTCGAGGGCCTCTTCTACCGGCCCACGGTTCTCGCCGACGTCAAGCTAGACGCGCCCGCCTGGACGGACGAGATCTTCGGGCCTGTCGCTCCGGTCGTGACGTTTGCCACCGACGACGAGGCGGTCGAGCTGGCCAACTCGTCCGAATACGGCCTCGCCGCGGGCGTCTACTCGCGCTCGGTCTCGCGCGGCCTGGCAATTGCCAACCGGATTCGCGCGGGCATGGTCCATGTCAACGACCAATCGATCAACGACGAGGCGACGATCCCGTTCGGGGGCATGGGCATCAGCGGCAACGGTGGCCGCTTTGGCGCCGAGGCCAACCTGGAAGCGTTCACGCAGTGGCAGTGGATCACCATCCGCGACGACGCCAAGTCGTTCGGGCCGGTCTATTGACCTCGATCACCGAGGTCGCCCGTCTCGCGGGCGTCTCGATCGCGACTGCCTCACGCGTCGTTTCCGAGGCTGACTATCCGGTCAGCGCCCCGACACGCGAGCGCGTGCTGGAGGCGGCGCGCGAGCTGGACTACGTGCCCAACGCGCTGGCGCGCGGCCTGCTCAAGAGCCAGATCCCGGTCGTGGGCGTGATCGTGCACGACATCACCGACCCGTACTTCGCTGAGATCGTCCGCGGCGCTGAGGATGCCGCCGAATTGGGCGGCTACCTCGTCATCACCTGCTCGAGCGAGCGCGATGGCGCACGCGAGGCGTCGTACGTGCGGCTGTTGCGCTCCATGCGCGCCGCGGCGCTGATCTTCGCGGGCTCAGGGATGGACGATCCGACGTACCTGGAGGAGCTGCCGCGCCACGTGGCCGCGCTGCGCGCCTCCGGCGCGGCGGTCGTCCACCTCTCGCCTCACGCACTTGGCGCGCCGGAGGTGAGCGTCGACAACCAGGCCGGGATCGCGTCGATGGTCGCGGCGCTGGTGGAGCTCGGCCATCGACGCATCGCGTTCATCGCCGGGCCACACTCGCTGTACGTCGCGCGCGAGCGCCTTGCCGGCTACCGTCGCGGTCTCACCGACGCGAGCATCCCCGTCGACGAGCGACTGATCATCGAAAGCGGCTTCTCCGCCGAGGCGGGCGCCCGCGCCGTCGACGACCTCCTCGCGACGCACACCCGGGCGGGCTCGGACTTCACCGCGATCCTGTGCGCCAACGACCTCCTCGCGTTGGGCGCTCTGCAGCGTCTCCACGAGCACGGCATCATCGTGCCGCGCGATGTCTCGGTAGCGGGCTTCGACGATATCCCGGTCGCAGCAATGACGGCGCCGTCGCTGTCGACCGTGCGCCTGCCGCTGCGCGAGATGGGCAGGCGCGGCTTCGACGCGGCGATTCGCCTGCTCAACGGGGAGATCGTCGCGCCTCACATCCTGCCGACACACGTCGTGATGCGCGACTCGACCGCAGCGCCAAGCAACAGGGGACCTCAATGAACCAGCTCAACCTGCGCGGCATCATCCCGGCCTGCGTCGTCACGTTCGACGCGGACGGCAAGTTCGACGAGGCGCAGTACCGCCACTATCTGCAGTGGCTGCTGCCGCAGGGGCCGGTCGCACTGGCGATCAACGCCGACACCGGCGAAGGGCCGCATCTCTGGCCAGAAGAGCGCGAGCGCGTCCTGCGTGCTGCCGTCGATGAGGCGGGCGACATTCCCGTCATTGCCGGCCTGTCCGCGATGTTCACCGAGCAGGCCATCGTCGAGGGCAAGCGCGCCCGCGATGCGGGCGCGCGCGGCCTGCTCGTCTTCCCTATCCCGGCCTACCAGGGCGTGCCGCTCGACCCGGCGGTGCCGGTCGCGTACCACGAGGCCATAGCCCAGAGCGTCGGTTTGCCGATGATCGCTTTCCAGCTCCAGCCCGCCCTGGGCGGCGTGATCTTTGCCGAGGACACGCTGCGCCGCATTGCCGCGATTGACAACGTCGTCGCGCTCAAGGAGGCCAGCTTCGACGCGCGCCTGTACCTGCTGACGCGGCGCATGATCGAGCATCTCGACCGGCCGATCGACCTGCTCACGGGCGATGACAACTTCATCTACGAGTCGTTCGTGATGGGCGCGGAGGGCGCCCTCATCGGCTTCGGCACGCTGGCCACGGCCGAGCAGGTCGAGATGGTCGAGCTGACCAGCCAGGATCGCTGGGCTGAGGCACGTGCCATCTGGGAGCGGATCCTGCCGCTCGAGGAGGCCGTCTATGCCTCGCCTGTGCGCGACTACCGCGCACGGACCAAGGTCGCGCTCAAGGAGCTCGGGGTGATCCACAACACGGACATGCGCCCGCCGCTTATGCCCGTGGGCGACGATCAGGCGAAACTCATCCGCGACGCCCTGGTCGCCGCCGGCCTGTGTTGATGGCCGACGCGCTCGCCGATCGCATCGTGCTGGTCACCGGCAGCAGCCGCGGCATCGGTGCCGAGATCGCGGCGAAGGCCGGTGCGGCGGGCGCGACGGTCGCGGTGCACTACAACCACCTTTCGGAGGGCGCCGAGCGGACCGCGGGACGCATACGCGACGCTGGTGGGCAGGCTGAGTTGTTCAGCGCCGACGTGTCGGTCGGTGCCCAGGCGGAGAGCCTGGTCGAGCGGGTGGTCGAGCACTTCGGGCGTATCGACGCCCTGGTCAACAACGCCGGCAACACCCAGGTCGGGCCATTCCTCGAGATCGCGCCCGAGACGTGGGACGAGGTCATCGCCACGGATCTGTCGGCGTCGTTCCACACCTGCCGGGCGGCGGTTCCGCACATGCTCGCGCAGGGCGGCGGATCGATCGTCAACATCGCGTCCCGACTGGCCCAGATGGGTGTCACGGAGACGGCCGCCTACAGCGCAGCCAAGGCCGGGCTCGTGGGCCTGACGCGTGCGCTGGCCAAGGAGTTCGGCACGCGCGGCATCCGCGTCAATGCCGTGGCGCCGTTCGTGACCGTGACGGACATGACCACCGACCTGGTCGACAGCGCCGAAGGCGAGCGCAGGCTGCGCGACGCGGCGCTGGGTCGCTTCGGTCGCGCCGACGAGGTGGCCGACACGGTCATCTTTCTGCTGTCGGATGCGGCCTCGCTGTACACCGGTCAGACGCTCAACCCCAACGCGGGGGCGTATATGCCATGAATGCTCGAGCGCCCAGTTCCACGCGGTTTCCGTTCCCGAAGGTCCAATCACCGTGCGTGACTGCCCAGTCACCGTGCGTGACTAACGCTCTCGTGACGGGCGCCAGGTGATGGCTCGGTGAGCAAGGTCATCTCGGTGCGCGAGGCAGTCGAGCTGGTCAAGGACGCCCAGACGTTCGTGGTCGGCGGGTCGGGCGCGGGGCACGCCCTGCCGCAGCGCTTCATCGACGAGCTCGAGACGGTCTTCAAGGAGACCGGCCACCCGCGCGACCTCACGTCAGTGCGCGTCGTTGGCACGGGCGACTTCGCCGATCGCGGCTTCAGCCAGCTCGCGCTGCCGGGCATGCATCGGCGCACGATCGGCTCGAACATCGGCAACGAGCCGCGCCTTGGCACAATGGTCGAGCGCAACGAGCTGGAGGCGTACTCGTTCCCCCAGGGCGTGCTCTCCCAGCTGATGGGCGAGATTGCCGCGGGACGCCCCGGTCTCGTGACGCATGTCGGCCTGGGCACGTACGTCGACCCGCGTCAGACCGGCGGCAAGCAGAACAGCCGCACGACCGACGATCTAGTGGAGGTCGTAACCCTGCGTGGCAAAGAGTGGCTCATGTTCCACGCCTTCCCGATCGACGTGGCTGTGATCCGCGGCTCGACCGCGGACGAGGACGGTTCGATAACCATGGAATCGGAGGCGATCCAGGCCGAGATGCTTGACATGGCCATGGCCGCGCGCAACAGCGGGGGCATCGTGATCGCGCAAGTTCGTCAGCTGGCGCGCCGCGGTTCCCTGCCGCAACGCGACGTCAAGGTGCCCGGCGCTCTCGTTGACTACGTCTACGTCGTGCCCGACCAGTGGCAGACATACATCACCCAGGATTCGCCGTACTACGCGGGCAAGCTGCGCAAGCCTGTCGTGCCCGAGCCGCCACTGGCGCTCGACGTGCGCAAGATCATCGCCCGCCGCTCGTTGCTGGAGTTCGCGCCGGGCAACATCTGCAACCTGGGCTTCGGCATCTCCCAGCTCATCGGCCGCGTGGCGTGGGAGGAGGGCATAACCGATCAGCTCGTCCTGACCGTCGAGCAGGGCATCTTCGGCGGCGCCCCCGTGGCGGGCAACGAGGGCGGTGCCGGCTTCAACTACCAGGCCATGATCGACCAGCCCAACATGTTCCGTTTCTATGACGGCGGCGGCCTTGATGTCGCGAGCCTCTCCTTCGCCGAGGTTGATGCCGCGGGCAACGTCAATGTGCACTCCTTCGAGGGCCGCATCCGCGGCCCGGGCGGCTTCCCGAACATCAGCGCCAAGACGCCCAAGATCAACTTCGTCGGAACGCTGACTGCGCAGGGGCTCAAGCTCCATATCGACGAATCGGGCGTGCGCGTCATCGACGAAGGCTCGCTGCCCAAGTTCGTGCCCAGCGTCCGCGAGATCTCGTTCAACGGCAGGCTCGCCCGCGAGCGCGGCCAGCACGTGCGCTACATCACCGACAGGGCCGTGTTCGAGCTAGCTGACGACGGCCTGGTGCTGATCGAGGTCGCACCGGGCATCGACATCGAACGCGATGTGATGGCGCGCATGGGCTTTCGGCCGCGCATCGCGGAGAACTGCCGCACCATTGACCTGCGCGTCTACGCCGCCGGCCCGATGGGCCTCGCCGCCGACTTCGCCCGCGAGGCCGGCGGTGGCTGAGCTGGTCAGGCTCGAACTCGGCCACGTCGCCCATCTCGAGCTCGACAACCCGCCGCTCAACCTGGTCACCGACGCCCTGCTCGATGCGCTGGACGAGGCGTTAGCCACGCTCGAGGCCGCCGCGCCCGGCGACGTGCGCGCAGTCGTCGTGACCGGTGCCGGTGAGCGCGCCTTCTCGGCCGGCTCCGACGTGAAGGGCTTCGAGGGCCACCGCGGCGCTGCCGGCCGGCCACATTTCGAGCGCGAGGAAGCCGCGATGACCCGGCTGGCGCAACTGCCAATGCCGACGATCGCGGCGATCGCGCACAACGCATTGGGCGGCGGGCTCGAGATCGCGCTGGCCTGTGACATCCGCGTCTGCTCGGAGCGCGCCAGCCTCGGCCTGCCCGAGGTGCGCCTGGCGGTCACGCCGGGCGCCGGCGGCACGCAGCGCCTGGCGCGCGTGGTGGGCATCGGCCGGGCCAAGGAGCTGACACTGACCGGCCGCGTCATCGATGCCGCCGAGGCCGAGCGGATCGGCCTCGTCAGCCGGGTCGTGCCGGCGGGGCAGGCGCGTGCCGCAGCCGACGAGATCGCGGCCGAGATCGCACAGCGCGGTCCGCTCGCGGTGCGCGAGGTCAAGCGGCTGATCGAGCTGGCGGTCGATGTCGACATCAACGCCGGCATCGCGGCCGAGATCGACGCCTCGGAAAGACTCTTCAACTCAGACGACATGCTCGAGGGCGCGCGTGCCTTCTTCGCCAAGCGCGCGCCGCAATACAGGGGAGAGTGATGGCAGAGGTCGATCGTTTCGGGGTGTTCCTGCCTTCGTATATCTGGGAGGGCGACGGCCCGGAGCGTGCGCGCGGCATCAAGGAGTTCGCCCGCGCTGTAGAGGACATGGGCTTCGACTCGCTCTTCGTCACGGACCACCTGATCGCCGCCAAACGCTTCTACTCGGTCTCCTTCCTGGAGCCGCTGACGGCGCTCGCCGTCGCGGCCGGCGCAACGTCGCGCGTCCGGCTGGGCACGTCGATCCTGATCATGCCGCTGCGCCACCCGGTGATGCTGGCCAAGGAGCTGGCCACGCTCCAGTTCCTGTCCGAGAACCGCGTGATCCTGGGTGCCGGCGTGGGCTGGAACGAGTTCGAGTATGCCGCTCTCGGCGTCAAGAAATCCGAGCGCGGCAAGCGCACCGATGAGATGCTCGACATCATGATCCCGCTTCTCGAGGGCGAGACGGTCACCTACGACGGCAAGTTCTACTCGGTCGACGAGCTGTCGATCGAGCCGCGTTCATCACAGCGGCCTGAGATCTGGATCGGAGGCGGGTCGCAGCTCGCCGACCCGAAGTCGCCCGACCTGCCGCGCTTCGTCGAGTCGGTCAAGGCACGCGTGCTGCAGACAGATGGCTGGATTCCGCGTCCCACATGCCCGGTCGACGAGATCGCCAACGACTGGCGTCAGCTGCAGGACTACTACCGCGAGCACGGCCGCGATCCGCAGGATTGCGTCGTGGCTCACGAGAACTTCATGCACATCGTGCTGACCAACGATCCCGCCAAGGCGCGCCGAGAGCAGCACGAGGCGTTCCTGCGCGTGATGAGCAACGAGCGCGGGCCGGAGTACCTCGAGACGGTTTACCTGTTCGGCACGCCCGACGAGATCACCGCCTCGCTCCAGCAACGCGTCGACGCCGGCGTCGAGTACTTCATGCTCCACACCATGACGCCCGATCCGGCACAGCTGCGGGCGTGGATTGACGAGATCATCGCCAACATCAAGTTCCCACCCACGGCCGGTCCGGTGCGCAGGACCGCGTCGATCGCCGCGTGACCAGGCGTGTCGCACTGCTCGGCAAGCCGCTCCGCAGGCGCCATTCGGTCGTAATGCACAACGCGGCCTTTGCCGCCGCCGGCATCGACGGGCGCTATGAGCTGATGGAGATCGACGAGGCGGACGTGCCCGGTTTCGTCGATGAGGCGCGCGGCGCGGCCTTCCTTGGCCTCGGCGTGACGGCGCCCTACAAGCCGCTCGTCGCCTCACTTGTCGACGAGGTCGAGCCCGACGCGCACGAGATTGGCGCGGTCAACAACGTCGTGCGTACGGCCGACGGCCGATTGATCGGCTTCAACACCGACGCGCCCGGCTTTCGCGCTGCCGCCGAAGCGGCGATGTCGTTTCCGCTGACCGGCGCGAAAGTCGTCGTCGCCGGCGCGGGCGGCGTAGCGCGGGCAATCGTGTACGCCTGTCATCACGCCGGCGTGGCGTCGCTCACGGTCGGCAATCGGACCACGCCCCGCGCGCTCGGCGGCGTCGACGTCGTGAGCCTGGGTTCGGCCGAGTTCATGGCCGCAGTCCGCGAGGCGGACCTGGCCGTCAACGCCACGACCTTGGGCATGGTCGCTGCCGGCATGTCGATCCCCGTCGACGAGCTGCCGCCGACCGCAACGGTCTTCGACTGTGTCTACGTGCCCGCCGAGACGCCTCTGCTGGCCGCGGCAAGGGCGCGTGGCCTGAGTGCCGCTAACGGCTCGGAGATGCTCATCGCCCAGGCCGCGATCGCCTTCGAGCGCTGGACCGGCATCGGCGGGATGACCGACGTCATGCGCGCGGCCGTCGCGCCGCTGCTGGCCGACCCCGCGGCGCAGGCCTGATCGTGGAGCTCAGCTTTCGAGGTGGCAATCGGCCACCCGTCCAGATCGGCGCCGTCTACACGATCGGGCTCAACTACGACGATCCGGCCGATCCGTCCGCGGCGCGTCCGGAGCGACCACTGGTGTACGCCAAGGCCTCGTCGGCCGTCACGGGCGACGGGTCGGTGATCTCGTGGAATCGGGCGCTGACCGCCAATGTGAACGGCGAGTGCGAGCTCGGGGTGGTCGTCGGCGAAGGCGGCTCGGTGCTTGGGTACACGATCGTCAACGACGTCACGTCGCAGGACCCATGGCTCGACGGCGACCAGTGGCTGCTGGGCAAGTCATTCCCCGGCTTCTGCCCGGTCGGGCCGCTGATCGTTCCGGCAGAGGATCTGGACGTCACGGACCTTGCCCTGCGCTTCACCGTCAACGGCGTGACCGTCCAGGACGGACGGACGAGCCAGATGCGCTTCACGATCGCGCAGATCCTGGACTATCTGAGTGCGCATATCTCGCTCTCGCCGGGTGATCTCATTGCCACCGGCGCCCCCATCCGGATCGGACCCGACAGGGAACGACACCTCCAGGCGGGAGACATGATGAAGTGCTGGATAGAGGGCATCGGAGAGCTGACCAACCCTGTGGAGTAGGCACACAAGGAGCTAGCGCATGAAGCCGCCGACCGTTTTCCTGGGCGAGATGACCAACCCTGAAATCGAGGAGTACTTCGCCGCCGCGCAGCAGTCGATGGTGCTCATCCCGATCGGCTCGACAGAGCAGCATGGTCCTCACGGCCCGTTGCTGACCGACGCGATCATCCCGACCGAGGTCTGCCGGCGGGTAGCGCCGCAGGTCGGCGCGCTGGTCGCGCCAACCGTCAACTACGGCCTCTCCTATCCGCACAAGGGCTTCACCGGCGTCGTCTACCTGCGCATGTCGACCTTCGCCGCACTGGTCGAGGACCTTGTCCTGCAGTTCGCCACGATGGGCTTCAAGCGCATCGTCTTCGTCAATGGCCACTACGACAACACCTATGCCATCGCCTACGCGTGCGCCGCGGCCGGTGACAGGCTGCCCGTCGGAGTGCGCGCGTTCCCGATCAACTACTGGGATGGGCTGACGCCCGAACAGGCGGGCGAGTACTTCGGAATCGAGAACGGTCTGCACGCCAACAAGGGCGAAACGTCGGCGGTCATGGCTCTCAACCCAGCGCTGGTCGACCTCGAGCGGGCCACCGCCGAGCTGCCACCGTTTCCCGAGGTGAGCAGCATGGGCGCCGTGCACACCGCTTTCTTCTTCGCTTCCCCGGGGTCTGTTTATCGCGCCACGCACTCGGGCACGTGGGGCGACCCGCGTGAGTCGAGCGCGGAGTTCGGCGAAGCGTACTTCGAGGCCGTCACCGCCGGGACGGTTCGGCTCCTGGACGACATCGAGCGAACCCAGGCGGCAATGCCCGACCGCTAGCCCGGCACAGCCGACCACTCGCATCTTTGGGTCAAGTCACCCAGCGTGACTGGCCAGTCATGCAGCGTGACTGGAGCGCGACATGAAAGCCGCAGCCAATGCCGCAATAACGGGCGGATAAGTCCCGATCGCTTGAATTGCGGCCGTGTTGGATGGTGCGCGCCTCGGGGCACTTCGAGCGGCGAGAAGCGTCGAGCTGCGTCTTCGCCAGCACGAAGCCGCGCAAGAGGCGGCTGCTGCTCGGCCGAACTATGAGCTCGTGGGCCGGTACCTGCGGCGCAGCCGTCAGATGACACATCTCACCCAGCAACAGCTGGCCGACAGGGCCGGCGTCTCGCAGAGCATGGTCTCGCGCGCTGAACGCGGGACTGCGCAGGCGATGCCCCTCGAGCGGCTGCTGCGCCTGACGGCGCCACTCGATCGGCTGTTTCCCGTTGGCTGCTGTCCGCACGACCACGATTGTCCGTGGCAGCCATATCGCCCTCCGCAGCACCTCGTCAACGACTCGACGCTGTTCGTCGAGCGGATGTTGAGACTTGCCGAGGAAACCTAGGAGAGCCGCGCAGCGTGGCGGGGATGTCCCCCAATTCGGGCGTCAGTCACGGTGCGTGACTGGCCAGTCGAAGTTCCCGCTAGCTGAACCACTGCCCGGCACGCATCACTCGCGTGACACTCAAGTCGGGCGCAAGCTCGACGAGATCCGCGCGTTGACCGGCTGCAAGCCGGCCGCGATCGCTAACGCCCAACAGCGCGAGCGGATTGCGGCTGGCGGCGGCGACTGCGGCGGGCAGCGACGTGCCTTCGTTGACCAGGTTGCGCACCGCAACATCCAGCGACAGCACCGAGCCCGCGAGCGTCGAGGTTCCCGACAGCGTCACTCGTCCATTCGCGACCTCGACATCGAGCGTGCCTACCCGACCGCGGCCATCGCCTGTGCCGGCGAGCGAGATCGCGTCGCTGACGAGAATCAGCCGGTCGACGGCCTTGAGCCGGGCGACCAGCGGCCACAACGCGCGATCCACGTGCACGCCATCAGCAATCAGCTCCACGTACGCCCTGTCGTCGAGCAACGCCGCGAGCGCGACTCCCGGCGCACGGTGGTCAACCCCGGTCATGGCATTGAACAGGTGGGTGGTGGTCAGCGCGCCGGCGTCGTAGCCCGCGCGCGCCTCGTCGACGGTCGCGGCGGAATGTCCGATAGATATGACCACGCCCCGTTCATCGAGCCAGCTGATCAGGTCAAGCGCACCTGTCAACTCGGGCGCGATCGTGATCACGCGGAGGTCCTCAACCAGCGCTGAGAGTGCCTCCCGAGGCACCTCCGCCGGGACGCGCAGGACCGACGGATCGTGCGCGCCGCGCCGGAGCTGCGACAGGAATGGTCCCTCGAGGTTGAAGCCGAGCGGCCGCGCGCCGTCCTCGGGGGCGGTCGGCGCCCACACCCGGACCTGGTCGGCGAACTCGCCCAGGCGCTCGATCGGCGCGGACACCGCGGTTGGCAGGAAGGAGGTGACACCGTGGCGCAGGAGCGCGCGAGCCATGCCGTCGAGCGCGGCGCGGTCGCCCATCGCGTCGTGCCCGCCCCAGCCGTGAACGTGAATGTCGACATAGCCAGGTGCGATGTAAGGCATTTCGCGCGTCGCCGAGATCAGCGCATCGAGCTCGACCTCGATGATCGAATCGCCGTCGACGACGACAGTGCCGGGCACGACCTGGCTGTCCAGCACGAGCCTGCCACTGACGGTTCTGGTCACGCGAGTCCTGCAGCCTGCGCGCCGTGGACGGCCGCGCCGATGCCGCCCGCCCAGACGCTGAGCTGGGCCGGGACGACCGTGACCGAATCGAGCGACGTGACGTGGACGCGACGGCGCAACTCGGTCCATATCGGCGCCTCGAGCAGGTCGAATGCGGCCGAGACACCACCGCCGATAACCACTCGGTCGGGCGTGATCGTGACGATCATGTTCGATATGCCGATGCCCAGGTAGCGGCCGACGTCGTTGATGCCCCGGACGGCGCGTTCGTCGCCGGCGCGCGCGCGCTCGAATGCCTCCTCAGCGGTCGTGGCGCCACACGTGGCCGCGATCTGGTCCGCACGCGCGAACGCCTCCACGCAGCCGCGATTGCCGCATGCGCACCACGGCCCGTCAGGATCGATCGTCTGGTGGCCGAACTCGCCGGCCGTGCCGTCGTGACCCTGGTGGACCTGGCCGCCGACAGCCATCACGCCGCCAACGCCCGTGCCCAGCGTGAGGCCGACCATGCACGTGGCGCCACGGCCCGCGCCAAGGCGGAGCTCGGCCAGGCCGAAGGCGCGGGCATCGTTGATCAGATGAGTCGGCAGCCGCAGGGCCTCGCCGACGACGCGGGCCATGGGCTTGCCCATCCAGTCGCCCGGACAGTTGATCAGCAGCCGCGTCGTGCCGTCGGCCGGGTTGTACAGCCCCGGCACGCCGATGCCCACGGACGCTGCTCCCGGGTTACGCACGATTGCCTCGGCACCGACGCCGGCCAGGCGCTCGATGACCGAGTCGGGGCCTCGTTCTGCGAGTGTCGGCACCTCGTCGCGATCGACGACGCGCCACGCGTCGTCGTCAGCGTCGCGGTCGTGGTCGACGACGACCCACTTGATGTTCGTACCGCCGAGGTCGAGGCCAAGGTGACGCGTCTTCATGCGTGGCTCATCGTCCACGGCCGGTCCCGCGTCAGCGCTCGGCGGTGACGCGCGTGTAGGCGGCAGCGACGAGAACGACGATCGAGCCGAACACGATCTGGCGCCACGGCTCCGGCAGAGCGATGCTCAGTACGCCGCCCAGCACGGTCAGGATGAGGGCCCCCACTATCGAGCCCGAATAGCCGCCCCGGCCGCCCAGGATCGACGTTCCGCCGATCACCGCGGCAGCGACCGCAGGCAGCAGGTACGGCGTCGCGAGCGTGACGCTCGCAGTATTCGAAAGGCCCGACTGGAGCAGCCCCGCAATCGCCGCCAGCAACGCCGAGATGACGTAGACGACGACCAGCACCTGCCACGACCGGACCCCGGACAGGCGCGCGGCAACCGGGTTGTCGCCGATCGCATAGAGCATGCGACCGTAGCCGGTGCGTCTCAATCCTAGGATGAGCAGCACCGCTATCGGCACAAACACGATCAGGTCGTTCGGAATCACGTCGAAGCTCAGGCCGGTGCCCACCCAGCGGATCTCCGCCGGCACGCCGGAGCCTGTCTGCACATTCTGCAGCTGCCAGACGTTGGCGAACCCGAACACGATCAGGCCCATGCCCAGGGTCATGATCAGCGGGTGGACGCGGAAGATGCCGATGCCGATGCCGCTGACCAGGCCGGCCAGCGCCGATGCAGCGAGCGCGACGACGAGGCCCATCACCCAGCCACCAGGCTGATGAACGAATGTCGCGACGACGAAGCCGGACATCGACGCGATGTAGCCGACCGACAGGTCGATGCCGCCGGTGAGCATGGTCAGCGTCTGGCAGCCGGCGAGAATCGCCAGCACGGCCGCCTGCCGAATCGTGAACGCCACCCATCCGGAGTTGACCGTGCCCGGTCGAGCCAGCTCGGCGACGACCACCAGCACGACGAGCAGGATGCTCAGCGGTACGAGCGGGTAGTCACGCAGGAGGTTGCGCCACGCGGAAGCACGCAGCCATGTCCTGTCCCCGGCAGTGCCCGTCGCCGCCGTCACGCTCGACTCCTTCTCATCTGGAGGTAGCTACCGACCATCAGCACGCCGATCAGGATCAGGCCCTGGGCGACGAGGCCGTAGTTCGAGTCAACCCTCATGAACGTCATCGCATCGCGAATCAGCTGCAGGATGATGACCGCCACGATCGGTCCGAACACGCCTCCGGTGCCGCCCGCCAGGCTGACGCCACCCAGTACGACCGCAGCAATGCTGACCAGCACGTAAGTCGCCTCGGGCACCGGCGTGCCGATGCCCGTGCTGGCGGTCAGCGAAAGCCCGGCGATGGCGGCGATAAATCCGGTGATGACATACGACAGGAACTTGGTGCGGTTGACCGGCACGCCACTGCGGAAGGCGGCCAGCTTGTTGCTGCCGATCGAGTAGAGCGACAGCCCCTGCCGCGAACGCGAGAGCGGGATCCAGATCACGGCCACGATGATGATGAGCAGGATCCCGGCCTTGGGCAGGAAATCGACTCCCAGCGCGCCGACCACGAGGCCCTTGAGCCAGTCCGCGGCCGCGCCACCTGGCGCCGGCCGGACCAGGAGGGCGAACCCTGCCCAGATGAAGTACGTCGCCAGCGTCACGACGATGTCCGGCACCTTGGTCAGCACGATCAGGCCACCGTTGACCGCGCCCAGAAGCATCCCGAGCAGCAGCACAAGGACGACGATGCCGACCGCGGTGATGTCGCCGGGGTAGTCCTTCATCAGCGTTGCGGCCACGCAGCTCGTGAGCGCCATCTGGGAGCTGATTGAAAGGTCGATGCCACCCGAGATGACGACCACGGCCTGGGCAACCGCGGCGAGGGCGAGCGGCAGGATCGAGGTGGCCGTGCCCTGGAAGCTGTTCAGACCATAGTTCGGGTTGACGAACTTGATGAAAACGAGCAGGACGGCCAGGAAGCCGAGCAGGCTCAGGGTCCACGCGTTCTTGCGTGCGACAACGCTGACCGAGTTGGAGAAGCCTGAGCCTGGCTGCCCGACGTTGGCCGTCGTCGCGCTCATGGCTCTATCGCCGCTTCAACCGCGGCGCGCTCCGCGTCGGTTGCGGCCGCAGTCTGCTCCGGCAGGGCTGAGCCGGGCTTGAGGTTGTGTGCCGCGCGGAGCAGCGCCGCCTCGTCGGCCCCCGCCCCGGGCATCTCGGCGACCACTTCACCGCCGAAGATGACGATGACCCGGTCGCACGTGATTCCGATCTCCTTCAGCTCGGACGTGTACAGCAGGATCGCCGCCCCAGCAGCGGCTAGATCACGCAAGAGCACGTAGATCTGGCTCTTGGTGCGGATGTCGATGCCGCGTGTCGGGTCAAAACAGAGCATCGTCTTCACGCCGGATGCGACCCAACGCGCGATGGTTACCTTTTGCTGGTTGCCGCCGGACAGGCGGCTCACCTCGCTTCCGGCACGGGCATCGATCTGGAGCGTCTCGACCGCCTCGTCGACGTGGCGACTCTCGCCGCCGAGGTTGATCCAGCCCCAGTGCCTGATGCGCGCCGAGGTGGGCAGGGAGATGTTCTCGCGCACGGAGCGCTGCATGAGCAGGGCCTCGGCCCGGTCGGCCGCGATGTAGACGGTGCCGATTTTGATGGCATCCGCGGGATGGCGGAACGAGACCTGCTTGCCATCGACAAGGAAAGAGCCGCCGTTCGGCCGAGCTGAACCGGCGAGCACGTCAAACAGCTCGTCCTGGCCCTGGCCATCGAGCGCGACGACTCCCAGCACCTCGCCCGGGTAGAGGTCGAAGGATGCGTTGTGCAACCGGCGAGTGGCGCCGATGTTGCGCACGCTCAGACGGGGCGTCTGCTTGCTGCGGTCGATGGCCGGTCCGGTGCGTGCCTGGCGCACAAACGCCTCCGCGCTCTCGCCCAGCATCAGCTCGACGATCTCGTCTTCCGAGCCGGCGGTGACGTCGACCACGCCGACCGTTTCACCGTTGCGCAGGACAGTCGCCCGGTCGCAGATTGACGCAATCTCGATCATGCGATGGGAGATGAAGATCACCGAGCGATCGGTGCCCAGCTTCTGAACGACCTCCAGCACGCGCTCGGTCAGGTTGCTGGGCAGCGCCGCAGTGATCTCGTCGAGCAACAATACATCGGGCTCAAGCGCCAGGGCGCGAGCCAGGTCGACGATGCGCAGGGACGCCAGCGGCAGCCGCCGCGCGACGGTCGCCATGTTCAGGTCTTCAAGCCCAAGCTCGTTCAGCCAGTGGCGAAACGGCTCGGGTGGTGTCTTCGTCAGGCGCAGGTTGTCGCGGATATCGAGATCCGGAATGACCGCCGGCTCCTGGTAGACGGAGACGAGGCCATTGCGACGCGCCTCGGCCGGCGAGTGCGATGTCCGCTCCCGGCCGCGCACGACGATTCGCCCGCTGTCGGGCGTGACGGCACCGGTCAGGATCTTCACGAACGTGCTCTTGCCGGCGCCGTTGGCGCCCATGAGCGCGTGAACCTCGCCCGGGCGTACCGCCAACGAGGCGTTGTCCAGGGCGACGACGGCGCCGTACGTCTTAGAGACATCCGTCGCTTCGAGTAGCAGGTCGGCAGCGGTCAGGGTCATCCGGTCCCCGCTCCTAGGTTGAAGAAGGCGGTGGAGCCGGACGAACCGGCGTCCACCGCCTTAGCACTTACGGGTTGGCTATGCGCCCGAGCAGGACGACGGGACCGTCATCGGGTCGTAGTCGGTCCAGCCGGGGATGGACAGGCTGAGCGGCCAGAGCGGATCCATTCCGGGCACGGAGATCCATGCCTGGAGGTCTTGCTTGCCCTGGTCAGTCGTGTTGTCCAGGAGCTGCGGATCGAGCAGGATCGTGTTCGGGCGGCCCGCACCTGCGGTCTGCTCGACGGTCTGCCCTGACAGCAGCTTGTAGGCAAGGGCGACACCCGCGCCGCCGACGGAAGCGGTGTTGGTCACCGCCGCGCCCACGAGGCCCGGGTAGTTGGTCGAATCGAGAAGCTGGTTGACGAAGGCGCCGATGTCGGCGTCGGCGATCGGAACGAACGGCTTGTTAGCCGCCTTGATCGCGTCGACGATCTGCGCGCCCATGCCCGAGGCCCAGATGCCCTGGATCTGGTCGTAACCACCGCTGGCGATCTCGTCGTTGGTGATCGAGGTGGCCGTTGCCGGATCCCAGCCGGTGAACGTGCCGCCCGGGTTCTGGACGACGATGCTGCCGCCGGCGTCGTTGACTTCCTTGAGCGCCTGCTGGAAGCCGGTGTCGCGGTCGCGGTCGGCCGGGTGGCCGGCCAGGCCGCGCGTGTACCAGACGGTGCCCGTGTTGCCCATCTGGTTGAACAGCCACTTGGCGCCAAGGTAGGCGTACTTGACCTGGTTGTTGTACAGGTTCCACGTGTTCGGGTCGGTGACGTACGCGTCGACCGATACCGTCGGGATGCCGGCGTCGTGCGCTTCCTGGAGAGCCGGGTTGAGCGCGTCGGGATCATTCGGGTTGAACACGATGGCGTTGACGTTCTGCGAGATCAGCGTGCGCAGGTCGGACAGCTGCCCGGCTGCGTCCGTGTTGCGGTGGATCACCGAGATCGGGCTCGTGATCTTGTCGGCGCCCAAGGCAGCGGCCTCGGCCTTGGCCGTGCAGACCTGCTCCTCGCGGAAGCCGTTGCCCACGCCGCCGCCGTTCGAGTAACCGATCGTGAACGGACCGGTCGATGCCTGGGTCGGCGCCGGCGATGAGCTGCCGGTGCTACAGGCAATGGCGAGGAGAGCGACGGCTAGCGTCGCACCCGCCTTGCGGAACAGTGACATCAGATGCGCTCCTCCTTGTCGATTGACGTTGACTGCCGAGAACTAACTAGCCTTGTCGTCAGCCACCTCCTCCTGTGTCGATGGCGCGGGCGATGCGCCGCGCATGTTCCTGGTACGCCCGGTCGAACAATGCGCGAGACCTTTCGTCGCCCACGATCGAGGCGCGCGTCAGGACCGGCGGCATCTGCCCTTCCTCAACAAGCAGCTCTGCCACGCGGACCTTGATCGCATTCACGATCGCTACGGCCGCGATGGTAGAGCCTGGGCCAACTGGCGTGTCCAATCCATTGACAAAGACGAGCGCATCCGCCTCAGGCGTGCACAGGTCTATGACGAGGTCCGCCTCGTCCAGCAGGCGGGCGCCCGCCGCCGGGTCGGGTTGCGCCGACATCGACTGCGCGACGCTCGTCACACATATGACTCTCAGCCCCCGGCGGCGGGCGCCACGGGCCATCTCGACGGGCACGGCCGTCAGGCCGCTGGCGCTGAAGACCATCATCACGTCGCGCGCGCCGAAGCGGAAGTTGGACAGGATCACTTCCGCCAGGCCGGGCTGCCGTTCGATGTACATCGCCTGGCGCTGGCCGTTGGCGCCCACGACCTGGGTATGGAACGTCATCGAAAGCTCGACGATCGGGTTGAAGCCGGGGAAGGAGCCGTAGCGCGGGAACATCTCCTCGACCGGGATGCGCGAATGGCCGGTGCCGAAAAGGTGGACCAGGCCATCTGCGGCGATGGCCTCCGCGCACCATTGCGACGCCTGCTCGATCGCGTCCGACTGGGTCGTTGAGATGCGCTCCAGAAGCGCCTGGGCCTGGTCGATGTAGCTCATCGTCGCGGTCCCAGCGGCCATCTAGTAGGTGCCCTGTTCCTTACGCGCCCTGAAGTCGTCGAGAATCGTCTTGGTCGCCGTCGCGCCGATGCGCGTCACGCCCAGGCACATCACGGCCAGCAACGCATCGAGCGTGCGCACCCCGCCAGCAGCCTTGACCTGGATGTGCGGCGATGTGTTGGCGCGCATCAGCATCAGGTCTTCGTGCGTGGCGCCACTGGGCGCGAAGCCGGTCGAGGTCTTGACGAAGTCGGCGCCTGCGGACTCGCTCAGGCGACAGGCACGGACCTTCTCGTCGTCGGTCAGGTACGCGTTCTCGAAGATGACCTTGACGATCGCTCCCCTGGAGTGGGAAGCGTCCACCACGGCGCGAATGTCCGCCTCTACGTCCCCGTCACGGCCGCTTTTCAGCGCCGCGATCTGGATGACCATGTCGATCTCTCGCGCTCCCTGCTCGAGCGCGCGCCCGGTCTCGAATACCTTCGTCTCGGTCAGGTGATTGCCGTGCGGGAAGCCGATGACCGTGCCCACAAGCACGTTCGTGCCACGCAATGCGGCCGTAGCGCTCACGACGTCCGCGGGGCGCATCGTGGCCGACGCCACGTCGTACTCCGCGGCGACCTTCAGGCTGTCGGCGACGAACGCATCGTCCAGCTCAGGCCTGAGCAGCGAGTGGTCGATCGTCTTGGAGATGTCCTCGTAGGTCAGTAGATCGAAAAGCCGACGCACGTCTTCGTCGGTCGGCTCGTGCGTGAGCGGCGCGAAGCGAGCCGTCCAGCTCGGAATCGGTGATGAGATCAAAGGTCTGCCGTCTCCTTCGGGATGTACGGGCGCAGGATGTTGCGGGCCAGCAGGAAGCCACGCTTGACCAGCTGGTCGGTGCCCTCGAAGCGCCGATCTTCATGCTCGATGATGCAGTCGCCGTCGTAACCCACTCGATACAGATTTGAAAAGATCTCTGCCCAGTCCGCGTCCCCCAATCCGGGTAGGCGTGGGATCTGCCATCCGATCCCTGACGACAGCGAGCCGCGCTCGTACAAGCCATCCCGATCGATCTGCACGTCCTTGGCCTGGAAGTGGAGGATGTGCGGCCCGAACTCACGGATGAAGCGGCCCTGGTCGATCATCAGCCAGACCAGGTGCGACGGGTCGTAGTTGAGGCCCACCGTGCCGCCCCACTGCTCGATGATCCGGCGCCAGATGTAGGGCGACCAGGCGATGTTGTTGCCGCCCGGCCACTCGTCGAAGCTGAAGATCATCGGGCAGTTCTCGATCGTCACCTTGACGCCGTTGTCCTGGGCGTGTTTGACGATCTCGGGCCAGATCGAAAGCGCGTCCGCCCAGTTCTCGTCCAGATTCTTCTTCGAGTCGCCGCCCATGAACGTGTTCATGAACGGCACGCCCATCTTTCGGCATGCCTCGATGACGAGCTTGATGTGAGCGATCGCCGGTTCGCGCAGCGCCGGATCGGGGTGGAGCGGGTTGGGGTAGAAGCCGAGGCCGGAGATGGCCAGTCCCTTGCCTTCGATCTCGGCCCTGATCTCCTTGGCCTGGCTGTCGCCCAGGTTGGCAACGTCGATGTGGCTCGTTCCCGCATAGCGGCGCTTGGTGCCGCCGGTCTGCGGCCAGCACGCGATCTCGAGCGAGTCGAAGTCATTCGCTGCCGCCCAGTCGGCGACCTCCATCAGCGGCGTCTCGGGGAATGGCGCGGTCAGAAAGCCGAGTCTCACTTCACTACCTCCAGCACGGGCTTGGCGGTCGGCGCCGGCTCGCGCTGCACTTCAACCCAACGTTGCTCGGCGGCGCTCTGCGCGATGGCGTCGCCGACGAGCATCTCCTCATGGCCGTCGCCGAACGTCGCGTATGGCGGATCGGCACGCATCCGGCCCGCGGCCACGTCGGCATACACGGCGCGGAAAAGCGCCGCGAACGTGTCGGCGAAACCTTCGACGTGGCCGGCCGGCAGTGCCGCGGCCGCTCGGCCGGCATCGTGTCATCAGCGCAGCGTCGCGGGCGAGCGTCTCATTTGGCCGGCCGCGATGGCCCAACCACAGCGTGTCGGGCTGCTCGCGAGTCCCAAGCCGCGGCCCCGGCACTGCCGTCGATCTCGTACTGGAGCGAGTTCTTGTGGCCGGCGCTGATCTGGCTGACGGCCATCTGCCCACGCGCGCCGTTGTCGTAGCGGAGCAGGACCGTGGCCACATCCTCGGTCCTGATCTCGCGCTCGACCGTGTTCTCCGACGCGCTCCAGTGAGAAGCTTTCGACCGGCCCCTCCGGCATGTGCCGGAACTTGATGAAGGTGGCCATGTCGGCCATCACCGAAGTCACGCGGCGACCGGCAACGAACGACGTCAGGTCCAGCCAGTGCGATCCGATGTCGCCGATGGCGCGCAGCTTCCCGCCGACCTCAGGCTCGAGGCGCCAGTTCCAGTCGGTGTCGAACATCAGCCAATCCTGGAAGTAGCGGCCGGTGATGAGCCGGACTTCGCCCAGCGAGCCGTCCGCGACCGAAGCGCGCAGGTGCTGATTGAGCGGGTAGAAGCGGATGTTGAAGTTGACCGCCGCGACCTTGCCCGATTCACGCGCCAGCCTGACCAGCTCGCGCGATTCGGCCGAGTCCATCGCCAGCGGCTTCTCGCACACGACGTGACGGCCGGCGGCCAGGATCTGCCTGACCTGTGGGAAATGCATGTTGTTCGGTGAGGTGACGTGGACGACCTCGACGCGGTCGTCGGCAAGAAGCTCGTCGAGGCTCGCGTAGCCGCGCGGCACGCCGATCCTCGCGGCGCCTTGCGCGGCACGGTCCGGTGATGACCCGAGCAGGCCGAGCACCTGGACGCCGATGCGTCGAAGTGCCTCGATATGGACCGTCCCGATGAAGCCGCTGCCGATCACTGCGGCACCAATGCTGCTCACGGCTCGGTCAGGCAACGGCCTCCTCCTGTCGTTCGGCGTGACTCCCGCGCTGATGTTACTTCCCAAACGCCCCGACAGAAAGCGGTTTCTATCGATTCTCTCGATAATCGATTACTTTCCAGGAGGAGAGCCCGGACTGGCTTCGAGCGCGGCCCTTCTCTCGCTGCCGGTGAGTCGCTTTCAAGTGATCGCCCGCTGGGGCCCGTCCGCATCCCACGTCGCGGACCGCGGCCAATTTGTCGGCCGCCGGCAAGCCAGAATCTCGCCGGCAAGCCAGAATCTCTTGAAAGCGACTCAAGAACGGGGACAACCGTCGCGCTGCCGGTCAGCCTTCCGGGCCGGCGACGACGCGATCGACGTAATCGCCGCTCACGGGGTCCTTGAGGATGAGCTTGTGGCGGCCGTCGGGCAGGGTCTCGCGCTTGATCACGACCATGCCGTCGTGCATCTCCGGCTCGCGTCCCGCTCCAATGCGCGGGGTCGCCCCGCCGCGCCACTCGGCGAGCTGGACGGACTCCCAGGAGCGTGACTTCGCGGAGCGGAACGCAGCGTCCATGACCGCGTTGACGACGTACCCGTCGTAGAACGTCTCACGCGGCGCCGTGCCCGTCTCGATGGCCCGGAACATGTCCGTGAACATGTCCGTGTAACCCAGCTCGACGACCTCATCGCCGACGGGGAACATCCAGCCGCGGTCGGCCTCGCTCTTCTCGGAAACGTAGCCGCCCGATCCACCGGCGCTGAACATCTCGAAGCCGGTGCGCATGAAGTTGTTGACCCAGATCGTTCCGTCGGTGCCGGCCACCTCGTCGCGCAGGTCCATGCCGCCGCGGAACGTCCACGACACCTCGAACTGGCCGAGTGCGCCGCTCTCGAAGCGGATCAGGGCGACAGCGTTGTCCTCATCGCCGATGGGATGAACGAGGGTGTCGGCGTGGCACAGCACCTCGAGCGGGCGATTGCCCTTGCCGACGTAGCTGCGAATGATCTCGATGCAGTGGCAGCCCAGGTCGACGATGGCTCCGCCGCCTGTCAGTCGGCCGTCCCAGAACCAGGCCGAATGCGGGCCGGGGTGAGCCTCACGCGAGCGAACCCACGTGACCTCGCCGATCGTCCCCGCCTGCACCGCGCGGATCGCCTTGCTCGTCTTGGGCGTGTAGCACAGGTCCTCGAGGTAGCCGGCGAAGATGCCGGCCCGCTCGACTGTCTCGAGCATCCGCCGCGCCTCTTCCGCGTTGCGACCCAGCGGCTTCGTGCACAGCACCGCCTTGCCGGCCCGTGCGGCGAGCTCGAGGGCCTCCTCGTGCAGGAAGTTCGGGACTCCGATGACGACTACGTCGACGTCGGGATGCTCGATCGCGGCATTCATGTCGGTCGTCGAATTCGGCGATGTCCCAGCGTTCCCTGAACGCTCTGCCGCGCTCGTCGCTGCGCGAGTAGACGACGCGCACCTGGTCGCGCGAGCGCTGCGCGTGAAGCGCCATCGAGTAGAAGTCGCCGATCAGCCCGGTCCCGAGCATGGCGATCTGGTGCTGCTGCATCGAAGCCTCCTGGTAGCCGCCGTCGCAATGATTCTAGGATTGACCGATGAAGCGAACCATCACCGTTCCCGGACAGGGCACGATAGTCGTCGAACCCGATGTCGCGAGCGTCCGACTTGGCGTGAACGTGCTCGCCGACACAGCCGGCGCGGCGCGCGAGGATGCCGCAAAAACGATGAAGGCCGTTCTGGATGCGGTGGAGCGCCAGGGTGTCGCGCGCCGCGACGTGCGGACAACGCTCGTGTCACTCAACCCGATGATGGACTACGGCACGGGCAATAAGCCGCGCATCACCGGCTACCAGGTCCAGAACAGCGTTGCGGTCACGGTGCGCAACCTGGCCAAGACGGGCGAGCTGATCGACGCTGCGCTGGGCGCCGGTGCGTCGACCCTCGATTCGCTGGACTTCCGACTCGACGACCCGACGCAGGCGGCCGAGGAGGCGCGGACTGCGGCCATGACCGACGCTCGGGCGCGGGCGACGACGATCGCTCGCGCGGCCGGGGCGAAGGTCGGACAAGTGGTCTACGTCGTCGAAGGCCAGCCGATGAGCCCGCCGATGCCCTTTCCGGCGGCGCGGATGGCGATGAAGGCCGACTCCGCCCCCACTCCCGTGGAGTCGGGCACTCAGGACATCACCGTCGCTTTGTCGGTCACCTTCGAGATAAGCGCCAAGTAGACCAGCCACGCACACCGTTGCGTGAGTCGCGTTCAGATCATCACGGCCCGCCCGACGCCTGGCGAGCCGCTCAATTCACCGATGAGATGCGCTCGCCTCATTGATGACTTGAAAGCGACTCACGCCCGGTGTCTCGACCGCGGGACGCTGCGCGATACTGCCGACAGTTGCCACCACTCCGCCTGCCTCACCAACGATTCGCCTGTACCGTGACCGAGGAGAGGAGACTATTTCGATGACTGAACCATCCCTGGACCTGAGCGCCACTGCACCGGTCGAGGCGCCGGCGCCGGCGGCGACCGAGCCAACACCAAGGTCAGCGACTGAGACGCAGACCGGAACACTGACCCTCGAGCCGCCGGCGCCGGTAACGGCCGTGCCCGAGGCCAAGGCCGAGGAAGCCGTCAAGCTCGACCCGGCCCAGGCGACCAAGCTCGACAACATGGTCACGTCGTATCTCGACGCGGTCACGTCGATGGACACGCACGACCCCAAGTTCACGAGCCGCGTCAACGACATCGTCAAGCTCGGCGACGACGACATCCGCGCCAGCGCCAATGTGTCGAACCGGTTGCTCGACAAGCCGATGAGCGCCATGAACGAGAGCGGCTTCAGCCAGGCGGGCAACGTCAGCAAGTCGCTCCTCGCGCTGCGCAAGCAGGTCGAGGAGCTCGATCCGCAGCGCCAGGGCGGCAGCCTCCTGTCGCGGCGCCGGCTACTTGGCGTGATACCGATGGGTGACCGGCTCGTCGACTACTTCCGCAAGTACCAGTCCAGCCAGAGCCACATCAACGCGATCATCGTCAGCCTGTATGACGGCCAGGACGAGCTGCGCCGCGACAACGCCGACATCGAGCAGGAAAAGAGCAACCTGTGGACGATCATGGGTCGTCTGCGCCAGTACGCCTACCTGGCCGAGCAGCTCGACTCCGGTCTCACGGCGCGCATCGCCCAGATCGACGCGACCGATCCCGACCGGGCCAAGATCCTCAAGGACGACCTGCTCTTCCCGGTGCGCCAGAAGCGCCAGGACCTGCTCACGCAGCTCGCCGTCAGCGTCCAGGGCTATCTCGCGCTCGACCTCATCAGGCGCAACAACGTGGAGTTGGTCAAGGGCGTCGACCGGGCCACCACGACCACGATCAGCGCGTTGCGCACGGCGGTCATCGTCGCCCAGGCACTCGCGGATCAGAAGCTCGTCCTCGACCAGATCACCGCCCTCAACCAGACGACCGGCGAGCTGATCGAGTCGACGTCAGAGATGCTCCACCAGCAGTCGGGCAAGATCAGCGAGCAGGCCGCATCGGCGACGATCGACCTGGCCAAGCTGCAGAAGGCGTTCCAGAACATCTACATGACCATGGACGAGATCGACTCGTTCAAGATCAAGGCACTCGACAACCTGGAAACGACGATCAACTCGCTCGAGACGGAGCTCGACAAGTCGCGCTCGTATGTAAATCGGTCGCGCGCGCTCGCGGCCAGCGAAGCGCAGGATGACGGCCAGGGCAATCGATCGGGAACCAGCGCCAGCGGCTCCTGACGAGAGTCGATCGATCCCGTGTCGCGCCATCGAATTCGAGCTCTTCCTCACGTCGCGCCGCAACATCGTCGGCTCGGCGCTCGGGTTGGCTGGTCTGGGCATGCTCTTGTTCGGCATCACGAGCGGCGCCATCGGTCTGGTCGTTGTCGCCGGCCTCTACGCCATCGGCTATCTGGTCACGCCGCCGGAGCGTGGCTTGAGACTGTCGTTGTTCAACACCGAGGACACGCGTGACATCCGCAGCGGCCTCGAACGGCTGCTGTCGAGCATCCGCTTCCGAGTTGCAGACGACGTGTTCCAGAAGGTCGGCAGCATCGCCCACTCGATCGTGGTGACTCTGCCGGCCGACGGCGGGGGCGTCGATCGGGCCGATCCGAACGTCAACCTGGTCCGCCAGACGGCGCTGTCGTATCTGCCCGAGGCGCTCAACGCGTACCTGGCCATCCCGCGCCTGTATGCCGAGCGCCGCCCCGTGGCAGATGGCAAGACAGCGCACGACGTGCTGATGAACCAGCTCAACGTCATGGATGCCAAGATGCACGAGGTGGCCGACGCGATAGCCAAGAACGACACCGACCGGCTGATGGCCAACGTGCGCTTCCTGCAGGATCGCTTCGCCGACTCGGCGCTCCAGGTGAGCGCCAACAAGGCTGGCGCGGCCGACAGCTCCGACCAAACGAGGATCGTCTGATGGCCGATCGCGATCCCAAGGCAGACGGCCTCGATCTGGCCATCGGCTGGCTGCAGAAGAGCATCGACGAGCTGTCCGACGTGACGCGCCGCGTCCAGGCGGTCAACAAGCAGCCCGGTACGAGCGCTCCGACGGCGCAGATCCAGCCGACCAAGCCGCCCGCGCAGACAGCCACCCAGGCGATCGAGCGGCCGACCGACAGCCCGCCTCCAGCACAGCCCGCCGAGCCGGAGTCGACGACGCCGCTGCTCGACCGGCTCGGCCGCGACCTGACCAAGCTTGCTGGGCAGGGTCTACTGGCGCCGGTCTTCGATCGCGACCCGGAGACGGCGTGGGTGATCGAGACGCTGCTTCGTTCGACCAAGCGCAACCCGGTTCTGCTCGGAGCGCCCGGCGTCGGCAAGACCGCAATAGTCGAGGGCCTGGCCCAGCGCATCGCCGCGGGCAAGATCCCGGACGGCCTGAAAGGCACGCGACTGATCGAGATCCCGCTGGCGGCCGTGGTTGCCGGCACGCAGTACCGCGGCCAGCTCGAGGAGCGTCTGGAGCAGCTGGTCCGCGAGGCATCGCAGCCGGGCATCGTGATCGTCCTCGACGAGATCCACCTGCTCGAGTCGGCCGGCCAATCGGAGGGCGGCCTGGGCGCGGCGGCGGTTCTCAAGCCGGCGCTGGCGCGCGGCGACATCGCGGTTATCGGGGCGACGACCGGGGACGAGTACCGGACGACGATCGCGCGTGACGACTCGCTGGCGCGGAGGCTGTCGACGCTCGAGGTGGCCGAGTTCGACTCAGCCGCCACGCTGCCCATCCTCCAGTCGCTGAGAGATCGCATCGCCTCGACCCGTGGCGTGACCGTCAGCGATGACGCGCTCCAGGTCCTGCTCGACTTCTCGGTCAAATCGATCATCAACAGGCGTCTGCCGGACAAGGCCATCGACCTGCTCGAACAGGCCGTTGCCGCTGCTCTCGTGGCCGACCGCAAGACGGTCGACGCCGACGACGCGCGCAACGCGACAGGTCAATGGGCACAGCGCGCGTCGTCCACGCCCACGCTCGAGCGCTTCGGCCGCGACCTGACCGCGCTCGCTCGCGCCAACGAGCTGGGGCCAATCGTGGGCCGCGACCGCGAGATCGAGGCGATCGTCGAGATCCTGCTGCGCAAGACGAAGCGCGATCCGATGCTGCTCGGCCCGGCCGGCAGCGGCAAGACCGCGATCGTGGAAGGACTCGGCATACGGATCGCCTCAGGCAACCTGCCATCAGAGATGCACGACGTGCGCCTGTTCGATGTCGCGCTGTTGCCTCTCGCACAGGCGATCGCCACCGACAGCACGTTGCTGCGCGACTTCCTGGGCGAGGCGCGCCATCCGTCGGTCATCGTCTTCTTCGACGAGATCCATCAGCTTGCCCAGCCCGCCGTGAAGGATCTCGCCCAGGCGATCAAGCCTGCGCTCGCGCGTGGCGAGATCGCTTGCATCGGCGCCACGACGGGGGAGGAGTACCAGGCCAACATCGAGCCCGACGCGGCGCTCGCGCGGCGCTTCACGCCGATCTCGATCGAGCCGATGGATGCATCTGCCGTGCGCGACGTCCTCGCAGCGGTGCGCGACAGCCTGGGCAAGGCCCGCGGCGTGACCATGGCCGACGACGTGCTCGACGAGGCCATAGCACTTGCGGAGCAGTTCCTGCCCAACCGCTCGTTCCCCGACAAGGGAGTCGACATCATCGAGCAGTCGATCGCTCACGCGCGTGCGACGGGTGCCACATCCGTCGATCGGCAGACGATGCGCGACGCGGTTCAGTCGCTCGTCGGCATGCCGCTCGATCCGACCACGCGGCTGGCGTCATTGACATCTGAGCTGAGCGAGCGCGCGCTGCTCGCCCCGGCCGATCGCGACGCGCTGCTGGCAAGACTGGGAGTCGCGCTGCGCGGCCTTGACACGCACTACGAGCGACCGGACGCGGTCGGCCTGCTGTGGGGCCCTGCGGCGCGTGGCGTCGACGCCCTCGCTGACGCACTCTCGCGCAACCTCTACGGCCGTGCCGGCCAGGTGATCGACATCGACCTCTCGGGCATGACCGAGGAGCAGTCCGTGTCGAGCCTGCTCGGGTCCGCGCCAGGGCTGGTCGGCAGCGATCGGACGTTGCCGCTCCACGCGCTGCGCCGCTCGCCATGGCAGGTGGTCCTGTTCCGCTCGATGGACCGCTGCGCCGTCCCGATCCGCGACACGATCGCCGAGGCGCTCGTCCGTGGCTCGTTCACCGACTCGATGGGCCGCATCCTGCCGCTGGGCGCCACGGTCGTGCTGCTCAGCGCGCCCACGATCGACAGCGGCGACCTGGTCGCGCCGCTCATCGGCCAGCAGCTCGTGTCAGTGGCGACCGTCGTGACCGGCGCTGTGGGCACCGTCCGTGTCGATGACCGCGTCGCGTGGCTCAAACGCGAGGTTCTCGACCCGCTCGCCGCGCGCTTCGAGCGCCAGGGCCATCCGATCACCTTCGATCAGTCGTTCACCGACTGGCTGCTGGAGCAGCTGCCCGCCGACAGCGCCGGCCAGTCCAGGACCGTCACCGACTTCATCGACACGGCCGTCACGCCGGCGCTTGCCGCGGCCCTTCCCGACGGGTCGGGTCCGGTGACCGCCACGATCCGGGCCGGCAAGCCGACGCTGCTTGCGTCGGGGAGCGAAGGGCCGTGACTGGCCACAGCTGATCGGCTAACCTTCCGCGAGTTCGCCGCCAGTCGTCATCACGCACACACGTGAGCTTTCGGTCGAAAATGACCAATGGCGCGTCCCGTGACGTGACAAACTTGGACGCAATATGAGGGGGGAGACTACGGCCGCGATTGCTGCGCCCGACATCCGCATCGAGCGGGTCAGCAAACGTTTCCACGAGGTCAAAGCGGTCGACGACCTGTCCCTCGACATCGAGCGCGGTGAGTTCTTCTCGATGCTCGGTCCGTCCGGTTGCGGCAAGACGACGACGCTGCGCATGATCGCCGGCTTCGAGGAGGTGACGTCGGGAACGATCAGGCTCGGCGAACAGGACGTGACGAACACGCCGCCCTATCGACGCGACGTGAACACGGTCTTCCAGAACTACGCCCTGTTCCCGCACCTGAACGTTTACGAGAACGTCGCATTCGGCCTGCGCCGACGCAAGGTCGCGGATGCCGAGATCAAGCGCAAGGTGGGCGAGTTCCTTGCCCTGGTCGAGCTGCCCGGATATGAGCGGCGCAAGGCGAGCCAGCTCTCGGGCGGACAGCAGCAGCGCGTGGCGCTGGCCCGGGCGCTCATCAACCACCCGCGCGTGCTGCTCCTCGACGAGCCACTCGGCGCGCTCGATCTCAAGCTGCGCAAGCAGATGCAGCTGGAGCTGAAGCGGATTCAGACCGAGGTCGGCATCACGTTCGTGTACGTGACCCACGATCAGGAAGAGGCGATGACGATGTCCGATCGGATCGCGGTCATGCGCGCAGGTCGAATCGAGCAGCTCGGCACCGCGGAGGAGCTTTACGAGCGGCCGGCGACGGCATTCGTGGCCGGCTTCCTGGGCGTGTCGAACCTGCTCCGGGGACGCGTCGTCTCGGCCGCCGGCGAAGGGCTTGAGGTGGAGCTGGCCGGCGGGCGGCGCATTCGTGCCTCTGCGGTGGAAACCGGCCGCGGTGTCGGTGACGACGTGCGCGCCGGCGTCCGGCCCGAGAAGCTGAAGCTATCGAAGATCGACGGCGACGCACACGCGGCCAGCACTGACAATGCCGGCGAAACCGACACGAACGTGCTCGACGGCCGCGTCATGGACGCGAGCTACGTCGGGGTCAGCACGCAGTACGTGGTACGCCTCGAAGATGGCAGCGACGTGACGGTGTATCTGCAGAACCTTGAGACGAGCGGCGTCTCCGAACAGCATGCGGCCGGCCAGGCGGTGCGCCTGAGCTGGTCACCCAAGCACACCTTCGTGATCGGGGTCGGCTCCCATGAAGAGCCGGGAGAAGGAGAGCAACCGAATGCGTGACCGGATGAGTCGGATCCGTGGCCATCTCATCGTCTCAGTGGCGGTGGTCGTCGCCATCTCGGTGGTCGGCTGCGGCATCGCGGCCGAGTCGCCCGCGCCCCAGGCAACCGAGGCGCCGGGCGCGACCAGCCCGCCCGCCACGGCCGCGGCCAGCACGAGCGGGCCGGCGGCGTCATCAGGTCCTGCCAGCACGCCTGCCGCGAGCGGTGGCGGCGCCCTGACCACGGCCAACCCGTCGCTCATCCCGGAAATTTCAGCCGGCCCTGTGACGCCCCAGCCCACGATCGCCGGCACGGTCTCATGGGCCAACTGGCCGGTCTACATCGACACGGAGGGCGGCACCTACCCGACCATTGACCAGTTCACCTCCGAGACCGGCATCCAGGTCCAGTACCACGAGGACATCAACGACAACAGCGAGTTCTTCGGCAAGATCCAGCCCGACCTCCAGGCCGGCCGGCCGACGGGCTATGACGTCATCACGCCATCGGACTGGATGGTCGCCAAGCTGATCCGCTACGGCTATCTCCAGCCGCTCGACAAGTCGCTCCTGCCCAACTGGACGGCCAACGCGCAGGACGTGTTCAAGAACCCCTGGTACGACCCAGGCAACACCTACTCGATCCCGTGGCAGGCGGGCATCGTGGGCATCGCCTACAACCCCAAGCTGACGGGCCGCGACATCACCAGCTTCGACGACCTGCTCGATCCGGCCTTCGCCGGTCGCGTGGGCATGTTCAGCGAGATGATCGACACGATGAGCATGACCCTGTTGAGCGACGGCGTGAAGCCAGTGGACGCGACGATGGACGACGTCGTCGCCGCGCAGCAGAAGCTGCTAACAGCCGCACAGGCGGGCCAGTTCCGTGCGTTCTACGGCAACGATTACTACGACGCGCTGGCCGCCGGCGACCTGGCCATCTCGATGGCCTGGTCGGGCGACATCAGCCAGATGCAGCTGTACGACAACCCGGACGTCAAGTTCGTCATTCCCGACACCGGCGGCATGCTCTTCGTCGACAACATGGTCATGCCCAACCTCGCCGAACATCCGGCCGACGCGTACCAGTTGATGGACTACTGGTACACGCTCCAGGCGGCCGTGCCGCTGACCGAGTACATCGGCTACTTCAGCCCGGTCAAGGGAGTCCAGGAAGCGGTCCTCGCCGACGCGCAGGCGGCGTCTGACAACGGCAAGCCGATCAGGTCCCAGCGTCTGACCCAGGTCGCCAACGACTCGTTCCCGACGCCCGAGCAGCTGACCAATGTCTATAACTACAAGCAGCTGTCCGAGGACGAAGAGCGCCAGTGGAACGACCTCTTCAACCAGGTCGTCAATGGCTGAGGGGAACCGGTTGTCGGATGCGCTCGGCCCGCCCGGGCCGAGCGAGTAGCGGACAAGTCACTTGCCGCGCCATCTGCGCTGGCTGACGCCTTACCTGTTCCTGGTCCCGGGCCTGCTGTGGCTGGCCGTGTTCTTCGTCATCCCCATGGTCGTGATGGCCTCGGTCAGCCTCCAGGAGGGCAGCCTGGGCGCTGGCTACCGGATGACCTGGAACTTCGGCATCTACCCGGAGGTGGTCAACACCTATCTGCCGCAGTTCGTCCGGTCGCTCTTCTACGCGATCATCGTGACCGTCGCTACGCTCGTGCTGGGCTATCCGATCTCCTGGACGATCGCCAATCGCGGAGGACGCTTCAAGAACATTCTGCTGCTGTTGGTGATCCTGCCCTTCTTCACGTCGTTCATCATTCGCACCCTGGCCTGGAAGCAGATCCTGGCCGACAACGGCATGATCCTCGGCACGCTCAAGGACCTGGGCCTGCTCGACCCCGGGGCGCACGTGCTGGCCAGCCCGCTGGCGGTCATATCGGGGCTGACGTACAACTTCCTGCCGTTCATGGTCCTGCCGCTGTACGTGTCGCTCGAGAAGATTGATCCGCACCTGGTCGAGGCGGCCACGGACCTGTATGCCAGTCGGACGCAGGCCTTTCTGCGCGTAACGCTGCCGCTGTCGATGCCCGGTGTGTTCGCCGGCTCGCTGCTCGTGTTCATCCCGGCGGTGGGCGACTTTATCAACGCGGACATCCTGGGCAGCCGCGACACGACCATGATCGGCAACGTCATCCAGCGCCTGTTCCTGCAGACGAACGCGTATCCGGAGGCCTCGGCACTCGGGTTCGTGCTCATGGCCGCGGTGCTGCTGCTGGTCGCGTTCTACGCCAGGGTCGTCGGCGCCGACGAGCTGACGGCGGGCTGAGCGTCGATGACCGCATCTGCCGTTCGCGCCCAGCCCGCCGGCCGGGCATCTACCGCGCAGCACGAGCCACCGCAACACCGGACACCGCTCGGCAAGCGCATCGCCCACTGGTCGCTGCCGGTCTACACCGCCCTGGCCGTGGCGTACATGTTCCTGCCGATCGTGGTCATGATCCTGTTCTCGTTCAACGATCCGCAGGGCCGCCAGAACATCACCTGGCAGGGCTTCACGATCCAGAACTACTTCGATGTCTGGAGCCGGCCCGACATCACCGGGCCAATGGTCAACAGCCTGATGATCGCGCTGGTGTCGACGATCATCGCGACGATCATGGGCACGCTCATCGGCCTGGCCCTGACGCGCTACGAGTTCCGCGGCCGGGGCCCGGTCAACCTGCTCATCTACGTTCCCATGGCCACGCCCGAGGTGATCATGGGCGCATCGCTTCTGGCCCTGTGGGTGTCGGTCGGCGTGGCCCGCGGGATGCCCACGATCCTGATCGCCCACGTCATGTTCTGCATCAGCTTCGTGGTCGTGACGATCCGTGCGCGCATCTCGGGCTTCAACCGCTCGCTCGAGGAGGCGGCCATGGACCTCGGCGCGGACGAGATGACGACTTTCCGCAAGGTGACACTGCCTCTGATCCTGCCCGGCATCCTGGCCGCTGCGATGCTGTGCTTCGCGCTGTCGATCGATGACTACGTCATCACTTCGTTCGTGTCCGGCCAGACACTGACGTTCCCGCTGTGGGTATACGGTGCTTCGCGCCTGGGCATGCCGCCCGAGGTGAACGTGCTGGGCACGCTCATATTCGTGGTCGCATTCATCGCGATCGTGTCCCAGATCCTGTTGGCGCGGCGCCGGGCCGCGCGCGACAGGGCGATCGCCGCCGGCGGCTAACCCGCTACTTCGGCCGCGAACTCGCGGAAGGTCGAGATGTAGCGGTCGATCTCCTCGTCGGTGTGCTGCACGGAAAGCGTCCATTGGTCGTCCGGGCCTGGTGGCAGCAGCACGCCGCGATTGACGAGGTAGAAGAACGATGCCGCCCAGAGCTCCGAATCGAGACCGGTGAAGTCGCGGTAGTTGGTCACCCGCTCCGGGGTGAACATGACGCAACCCTTCGGCCCGACGTTGACCGAGTAGCCCGGCAGGCCGAACTCGTCGACGACGGACTGGCAGGCCGTGCTGAGGCGGTCGCCCAGCGCCTGGAGCCTGGGGTAGGCGTCCCTGGTCAGGATGCGGGTCAGCACGGTCACGCCTGCGGCCATGGCCAACGGGTTGCCGTTGTACGTGCCCAGGTGGGCGACGCGCGTCGCACCGCCGGGGATCGTCGTGTGCGCGAGCGCGGTGCCTCCGGCCCCGGCGAGGCGCGACTCGGGCAGCCGCTCGATGACCGACATTACGTCGCCCCGCCCGCCGAATGCGCCGACCGGCACTCCGCCGCCGATGGACTTGGCCAGGCAGAACAGGTCGGGCTTGACGCCGAACCACTCGGTCGCGCCGCCGTAGGCGAGGACGACGCCGGTCTTGACCTCGTCGAAGATGAGCATCACGTCGTGGGCCGTGGCCAGCTCGCGGACGCGCTCCAGGAAACCGGGCAGTGGCGGCACGACGCCGATGTTGAACTGCACGGGCTCGACGATGATGGCCGCGATCTCGCCGCGGTGCCGATCGAGGATCTGTTCCAGCGCGTCGGGGTTGTTGAACGGCGCGATGACCGTCTCGTCAATGCGAGATCGCGGCACACCGGCCGATGCCGGCACCGTGGCAGGCGCATCGATCGGGCCGATGTACTCGCGCGGCGGCTGAATGGACATCAGCACGTCGTCGTGGTGGCCGTGGTAGCCACCTTCGAACTTGATGATCTTCTCGCGCCCGGTGAAGCCTCGTGCGACGCGAATGGCATCCATCGTCGCCTCTGTGCCCGAGTTCGAGAAGCGGACCAGGTCGCACCCGAATCGGCGCTTGATCTCCTCGGCCAGGATGATGCTGTCCTCGACAGGGAACGTGTAGCACGTCCCGTTCGCGACGCGCTCGGCCAGCACCGCGGCCAGGATCGGGTGCGAGTGGCCTGCCGCGAGCACGCCGAAGGCCATGTCGAAGTCGACGTACTCGTTGCCGTCGGCGTCGTTGATGCGCGACCCTCCGGCGTCGGTCATGAACAGCGGGTAAGGCTCGTATGACTGGAACGAGCTGGCCACGCCGAGCGGCATTGACTGCCTCGCGCGCGCATGAAGCTCGGCCGATCGTGGTGTCCGGCGCCGATACTCCGCCTCTTCCCGCGCTCCGATCTGCGCGATCCGCTCACGCGGTACTGCGCCGCCCTTTGACTGACTGATCGCTGGGCTGGTCATGTCGGTCGGTGCCTCCCGGGCTCCATGTCAATCATGGCGTGGTGGATGCCGTACTCATCGAGCAGGGCCAGGTACGGATCGGGATCGAATGACTCGGGGCCCCGGACTCCGCTGCCGTGCCACGTGCCGTTGGCCAGCAGCTCCATCGCGATCACCGGGTTGAAGCCCGTCTGCCACGCCACTGCCCCCAGTCCCGTGTCGCGCCAGCGTTGCTGCGCGTCTGTCATCTGGTACAGGTAGACCTCGCGTGGCGCGCCACCGTGGCGGCCGATGACCCAGGTGCCCACGATCGCGCGGCCGATCATCCGGTCGCCGACCTGCGCCGGATCCGGCGTGATCGCCGCCAGCACGTCGCGCGGCGCGACATCGACGCCCTTGACGCGGACCTTGTCGGTGCGGTCCATGCCCAGCGCGTGGATGGTCTTGAGCTTGTCGATGAAGTCCGAGCCAAGGGCGTACTTGAAGCTGACTCGCGCGGGCGCGCCGCCGCTCAGGAAACGCGGCACGAGCAGGACCTCCTCGTGCTCGACGTTGACACATTCGACCTCGCCGATGCCTTCGGGGAACGGGAACATCTCCGGCGCCGAGAACGGCTGTGTCGTGTGCCAGTCGCCATCAGCCCACAGGATGGGCGGGTTGAGGCACTCCTCGATCGTCGTCCAGATGCTGAACACGGGCGCAAAGGCGAAGCCTTCGATGGCCAGGTCGCCACCGTCCCGGATGTGAACCTGCTCAACACCCCCTGTGTCGAAGAGGTTCTTGGCCGCGTAGGCGGCGAAAACGTCCGTCAGGCCGGGATCCATGCCCATGCCGACCAGCGCCAGCTTGCCTGCTCGCTCCCATTCGGCCGCCCTGGCGAACTGCCCGTCGCCCAGCTTCAGCCCGGGCTTGTCAAAGGGCGCTTCGGGATGCGGTTTCGAGAGCGAAGCGGCCATGTCCATGTAGTTCACGCCGGCCGTCAGCGCACCGTCGAAGATAGGCATCACGAACTGGGGATCGACTGCGTTCATGATCAGGTCGATGCCGTGGTCACTGGCCACATGGGCAACGCGCTCCGCGGACGAGGCATCGATCTGATGGGCCTCGTACCTGCCGCCATGGTTGGTGGAGTCCACGACGAACCGGGCTCGATCCAGGTCGTAATCGGTGACGAGCATGTGCTCGAGCCAGCCGCGATCGGCTGCGACCTTGGCGATCGCTTCGCCGACGGTGCCGGCGCCAACGAGAAGGACGCGCATCAGCTGATCTTGGCCATCACGTGCTTGACGATCGTGTAGTCCTCGATCGAGTACGTGCTCATGTCCTTGCCGTAGCCGGACTGGCCGAACCCACCATGGGGCATCTCCGACGCGATCGTCAGGTGGTCGTTGATCCACACCGTTCCATAGCGCATCCGGCGTGCCGCGTTGAGCGCCCGTTTCACGTCGCGCGTCCAGACCGACGAAGCGAGCCCGTAGGGCACGCCATTCGCCCAGCGGATGGCCTCATCATCATCCGCGAAGCGTTGCACGGTGACGACCGGCCCGAAGACCTCCTGCTGGATGATCTCGGAGTCCTGGCCGATGTCGGTCACCAGGGTGGGATCGTAGAAGAAGCCGCGGCCGCCGCCGCGGTCGTTCGATGCGCCGCCCAGGACGACCGTCGCGCCGTAGCCACGTGCCCGATCGACGTAGCCCGAAACGCGTTCGCGTTGGGCGCTGCTGACGAGCGGGCCCATGTCCAACTCCTCGTCATCGGCCGGGTTGCCGACCTTGAGCGATTCGACCGCCGGCTTGAGCTCTGAGAGAAGGTTGTCGTAGATCTTGCCGCTGGCGATGATCCGCGTCGCCGCCGTGCAGTCCTGGCCGCTGTTGAAGAAACCGGCCAGCTTGACTGCCTCGGCCACCGCGGCCAGGTCGGCGTCGTCGAAGACCACGACCGGCGCCTTGCCGCCCAGTTCCAGGTGCACGCGCTTCACGGTCTGCGCCGCGGCCGCCGCGATCTCCTTGCCAGTGGCCGTGTCGCCGGTGAGCGAGATCATGTCCACACCGGGGTGAGTCACGAGACGCATGCCCGCCGTCCGGCCGGGTCCGGTAATGACGTTGAACACGCCTTTGGGGAAGATGTCGGCCGCCAGCTCGGCAAGTGCCAGCGCCGTCAGCGGCGTTGCTGATGCCGGCTTCAGCACGACCGTGTTGCCCGCCGCCAGGGCCGGGCCAAACTTCCAGATGGCCATCATCAACGGGTAGTTCCACGGCGCCACCTGACCGATGACGCCGACGGGCTCGCGCCGGACCATGCTCGTCCAGCCCTTGGTGTACTCGGCCGCGGCCTTGCCCTCGAGCACGCGCGCGGCACCCGCAAAGAAGCGCAGATTGTCGATGCTGAACTCGAGGTCGAAGTCGGCCACGCCCTTCGGCTTGCCGACGTTCTGTGACTCGAGCTTCGACAGCTCGGCGGCGCTGTCCTCGATCTTCTGCGCGAAGCGCCAGAGCATCATGCTGCGCTCGCCGGGGGTCGTCTGCGACCACTCCTCGAACGCGCTGCGTGCGGCGTCGACGGCCCTGTCAACGTCAGCCTCGGCGCCCTTGGGCACATCGGCAATGACCTCCTCGGTGGCCGGGTTGGTAACCGCCATCGTTTCCGAATCGATGGCATCGACCATGTCGCCGTTGATGAACATGCGGCGGCGGGGCGTAGCGATAAGCGTCATCTCCCACGACCTCTGCTGTGACGAGCGGGGCGCATCTGCCGGATGTGCCTAATCGTAGCGGCGTTGTTGAGTCGACCGCGGCTACAGAGCGTGGAGCGACTCCCTGACGATGTCGATCGCCTGGTCGACCTCTGCGTCAGTGGTGACCAGAGGCGGAATGATGCGCACCACCTGGCCATACGTGCCGCAGCTCAGCAGCATCAGGTGCCGTTTGTGCGCTGTGGCCAGCACCTTCTTGGCCAGATCCGGTCGCGGCTTGAGCTCCGGGCCGTCGGCAAATTCGATGGCCAGCATCAAGCCGCGGCCACGGACCTCAGCGACGCCGGCGACGCCAGTCGCGGCGGCGCGTAGACCGGCAAGCAGCCGTTCGCCCTGGCGCTGTGCGTTAGCGACAAGGCCCTCGTCCTCGATCACATCCAGGGTCGCCAGGGCCGCGGCACTGGCGATGACGTTGCCGCCGTACGTCCCGCCGTGCGCGGACGGCGGAAATCGATCGATCAACGAGCGGCGGGCCATGATGCCCGACAGCGGCAGGCCCGACGCGATGCCCTTGGCCATGACCACGATGTCGGGTGTGGCGCCCGTCCACTCGGTGGCGAAGAAGCGGCCGGTGCGGCCGAAGCCGGTCTGGATCTCGTCGGCGATGAGCAGGATGCCGTGCTTGTCGGCCAGCTCGCGCAACGCGGGCAGGAACGTATCGGGTGGGATGACGTAGCCGCCTTCGCCCAGGATCGGCTCGACGATGAACGCGGCCACGTCGTCCGGATAGGCCATCGTCGCGAAGAGCCGTTCGATGGCGGCCATCGTGACCTCGAGCGCACGTTCGCCGCTGCCTCCGCCGACTCTGAGCGGATCCGGGAACGGGACGTGATGCACGCCGCCCACGAGCGGTTCGTAGTGGCCGCGGTACTTGACGCTCGACGATGTCAGGGCCATGGCAGCGTGCGTCCGGCCGTGAAAACCGCCTTCGAAGGCGATGATCAGCGGTCGTCGCGTGGCGATCTTGGCTAGCTTGACGGAAGCCTCCACTGCCTCGGCGCCCGAGTTTGCGAGGAACAAACCGGCCGGCTCGGGCAGGTCGCCCGGGAAGTAGCGCGGCAGTCGATCGTGCAGCTGGAGTCCTGGCTGGTGGTACACGATGTTCTGCTGGCCGTGAATCAGCCGGGTGGCTTGGTCGGCGATCGCTGCGGCCACGCGCGGATGCGCGTGGCCGGTGTTGACCACGCCGATGCCGGACGTGTAGTCGAGGTAGCGCTGGCCATCCACGGTGATCAGCCACGAGCCTTCGCCACGCTCGACGATCAGGTCGGTGTAGCGCGCCCAGACCGCGGGCACGCCGTCGGTCAGAGTTGGCCAGTCGGGCGCAGAGTCCGACACAGGGTTGGTCGCAATCGGGCCGTCAGGCATTGTTCATGCAGGGTAGGCGTAGCATCGTGAGGATGGCAAATACAAAGCCTCAGACGCCGCAGCGCACGCGGCTTCTGCGGGTCGACCCAGGGATTGGCTGGCGCATCCGGCGCTTCCTCGGGTCGCCCGGTCACGTCGTGGGAGCGCTCTTCGCGATCGGCGGCATCATCATGCTCAACGCCGGCTTGATCAGCGGCCTGCTCGCAGCGGGCGTGATCGTCGGCCTGTACGCGACCGGCTACTTCCTCGCCTCCCGCCCGGCGATCACCGAGAACATCGGAGCGCTGCCGGCGAAGGACTCGGACAAGATCGAAGCCGGCCTCGACCAGATGCTGGCCACAATCCGCAAGCGCGTGGCTGCGGACATCTACGCGACCGTTGTCAGCATCCGTGACGCCATCGTCTTCACCCTCGACCACTCCGGCGACATGCAGACCGATCCCGACATCTACGCGGTGCGCCAGACGGCGATGACCTACCTGCCCGAGGCGCTGTCGAAGTACATGTCGCTCCCGCGCGCGTACGCCGAGCGGCAGGTCATCGAGAACGGCAAGACATCGCACGACGTGCTGCTCGACCAGCTGCGGCTGATGGAGACGAAGGTCCACGAGGTAGCCAATTCGGTCATCGAACGCTCATCGCAGCGGCTGGTGACGCACGGCCGGTTTATTGCCGACCGGTTCGGCGAGAGCTCCCTCGACGCCAATGCGGAGGCGACGCCGGTGGCCACGCCCCAGGCAATGCCCGCGCCGCCTCAGGCAGTGCCTGCGCCCACTCACGTTGTCGAACAGGAGCGCGAGAAGGTTCGCGTCGTCTAGTCCCGCTCCTATACTCGGTCCGTGCTTGGTTGGCTGGCGCGCAACGCTCGTCCGATCCTCCTGCTTGACGCTTCGGTGCTGCTCGCAGGCTTTGTGCTGACCTCGTTCAACATGCTGCTGCTCGGCTGGACCGTCTTCCTGATCGGGCACGTACTGACGATCGTTGCGTTCGTCGCGCTGGCCGGCTACTTCAGGGATCGCATGGACGGCTGGTCGTGGGCGGGGCTGCTGGTGCTCGAGCTCGGTTTCATCCTTGCTGTGCCACAGCTGGTGTCGATCTGGCAGAGCTACTATCAGACACCGACCGGAGCGCTCATGCTCGTGCCGTCACAGGTTGCGCCGATAGGCCTGTTCGCCGAAGGCGTGACATGGGTCGGGCTGGCCTTCTACGCGCTCGCCGCGCGCGGCCCACGAGCGCTGCCGTCCGGTGTCGCGTGGATGTTCGTCATCGCGTCGGTGATCGGACTTGCCGCCGCGTTCTTCGACGTCTGGTTCATCACCGCGTACTGGTGGGCAATAGCCGTGCTGTTCATGATCCTGGGCATCGTTGCTGCGGGCGCCAACATTGGACAGGATCGCCAGACCACAGTCGAGGGCGCCGCTACCTGACCTTGAAGAGCCTTGGCTCGCACCAGCGCCGGAGCGAGAGCCTCGTTTGAGTCGCTTTCAAGTCATCACCGGTGGTCCACCGGCGAAGATGGGTAAGTCGCAGCCAATCTCGGGCTAAGTCCCGACTAAGACCCGCTCGCTTTGATTACGGCGTGACGGATCGTAACGAATTCGACCAGTTCAGGACCGAGCACGCGAGGTATATCGAGTGGCCGCTGCCGATCTATGTGACGGTCGGGGCGCGCTTCAGAAATGGGCGGCAGCAGGCAGGCATGAGCCAGCGCCACGTAGCCGCCATCGCGGGAATCAGTCAGAGCGTGGTCTCGCGCTTCGAACGTGGCCTGGTAGCGCGGACCTCCGCCGAACGCATAGTCAGGCTGGCCATGGCGCTCGGCCCGCAATTCCCGTTCGGCTGCTGCCCTCACGACGACGGCTGCCCCTGGCCTCGTGATCCGACGGTCCCGAGATCGTTCTGGGACATGCTCAACGGCCGCTGACGAACGGCCGCTGAGTTACGCTCGCTGACGAACGCCCGCTGAGTTACGCCCGCTGACTTGCGGCCCCTGATGACTTGCGGCCCCAGATGACTTGAAAGCGACTCACACCCAGGTGTATCGGCCAGACCCTTGCAGCCTCTTTCGGGCTGCCATGAGCCACCCCAAAGGTGCCGGCCCTAGCCCTCCGGCGCCTCGAAATGGAGCAGACCGAACGACGCGCCCTGCGGATCGACCACGATTGCGAAGCGCCCGCCGGTCATTGCCCGGGGCGCGACCATCGCGCGCGCGCCAAGCTGGAGCGCCCACGCAAACGCGGTGTCGACATCGCCCACGCTGAAGTAGACCTGCCAGTACGAGGGGACCTCGGCCGGAACCGTGGGGCTCATCTCCCAGGCGCCCAGGATGCTCTCGCCTTCGAGCTGGAACTCGTTGTAGGGCGGACGGCTCGGGTCGCTCTGCTGCGCGCGGACCTGCCAGCCGAAAACGTTCTGGTAGAAGGGCAGCACGGCGGCTACGTTGCGCCCATTGAGCTCGGCCCAGTCGAACGCGCCGGGCTGGTGCGAGACGAACCCGCGCGATCCCGATGCCTGCCAGCACGAGAAGAAGGCACCCGACGGATCCTGAAAGACCGCCATCCGACCCTGATCGCCGACATCGAACGGAGCCATGACAACCTTGCCGCCGTTGTCCGAGACGCGCTTGGCCAGCGCGTCGGCATCATCGGTGCCCACGTACAGCGACCATGCCGTCGGCGCGTTCGGGTCCATCTTGGGTCCGATGCCGGCAAGCCCCACGCCTGCGTCCGTTGCCATCGCGTAGCCGCCGTACTGCGGATCCTGGTCAACCTGGATGTCCCAGCCGAAAAGGTGCGAGTAGAAGTTCCGCGACGCCTCCGGGTCGGCCGACGCCAGATCGATCCACGCGGGTCGGTTGTTCAGGAAGTAGTTCGCGTTCGATGACAACGGGCAGTCCTCCACATCCCCTACGGCAAGTCCGAGGGAGCATTGTGCGCCAGCGCGCCAAACCGGCGCATCAGGCGAAGGTCTGGTCTCGGCTCGCCATCGGTATCGAAGCCGGCTCCCGTGGATCAGGCCGTGGCGGGCACCTCGACGGGTTGATCGGCGGCAACCTCCCGGCTCGGCGCCAGGATGAAGACGACGATCGCGGCCACGAACAGGATCAGGGAGCCGACAAAGACCGCGCCGGTGACGCCGTTAAGGAACGACTGCTCGGCGGTCGCGATGAGCGCATCCGCGTTTGGCAGCTGGTGGACCTCCGGGACGCTGACGAAAGCAACCGAGGCCAGGATCCGGTCGGCGATCTGAGGCGGCAGTCCGGCTACCGCACCGACCATTCCGTCGCGATAGGCCTGGTTCAGGACACTGCCCAGGATCGCGATGCCGAAGGCGCTGCCGAGCTCGCGCGACACGTCGTTGAGCGCTGAGGCGACGCCTTGCTTGGATACGGGCAACGCGGCAGTGATGGCCGTTGTGGACGGCGTGCCGGCGAGGCCCATGCCGGCGGCGAACAGGACGAGGCCGATCAGAAAGAACCAGTACGGCGTGTCGATCTGGAGCTGGCTGAACAGTGCGAAGCCGACGCCCATCAGCACCAGGCCGAGCGGCGCGACGCGCCTGAAGCCGACCCGCTGCGCCGCCATCGGCGCGGCACGCGCGATTGGAATGAGCACGACCGGCAGCGGCAGGAGCGCGACCGCGGCAATGAACGGCGACTTGCCTGTGATGAACTGCAGGTACTGCAGGACGATGAAGAAGAAGCCGAACGCCGAGAAGAACTGGACCGCGATGGTGAACGAACCGGCCGACAGGCTCCGCTCGCGGAATAGCCGTGGATCGAGCATCGGCGCTCGAGAGCGGAGCTCCCAGGCGACGAAGGTGATCGCGGCAACGACGCCGATCACGAGGGCGGCGAGCGTCGCGCCGTCGGTCCAGCCGCGCTCCGGACCCTCGATCACCGCGAAGACGGTCGAGCTGATCGCGATCAGTGACAGCAACGCGCCGATCCAGTCGAGGTTCGGTCGCTCCGACTCGGTCGAGTCGGGCACGACGGCAAGGACGCCGACGAACGCGATCGCTGCGAGGACGACGTTGAGTGCGAAGAACGACTGCCACGAGAAGAACTCGAGCAGCGCGCCGCTGGCGAACAGGCCGAGCACGGCGCCGCCGCCGGCGATGCCGACCCACACCCCGATCGCACGCGGCCGCTCGTCCTCGGGAAACGAGGTGGTGATGACCGACAGCGTCGTGGGCATGATCGCGGCCGCGCCGACGCCCATGAGCATGCGCAGCACGATCAGCTGTGTCGGATCGTTGACGAGCATTGCCAGCCCCGCGCTCGTGCCGAAGATGACCAGACCAACCGCCAGCAGCATCTTGCGGCCGTAGCGGTCGCCGAGCGCGCCGGCAAAGAGGAGCAGGCCGGCAAAGACGACCGTGTAGGCATCGACGATCCAGGTCAGTTCGGTCTGGCTTGCGCCGGTTTCGCGCGCCAGACTGGGCAATGCAATGTTCAGTCCGCTAACGGCCGAAACGACGGCCATCAGCGATAGGCCGACTACTGCCAGCACCGCTCGTGTTCTGTGTCCGGAAAGCGTCGGCGGGGTCATTCGTGGGTCTCCTTCGCAGCTAGCCGTAATTCCTCGGCGGGCGAAATGATATTCTCCCGCTGATGAATAAGCAAGACCCGGTTTTCGCCTGGAAGCAGGCAAGGACCGGCGCCGCCGCAAAGACCACTGCCGAAGTCAGCGAGGCCGCTTCCGCCAAGCGCGGCCGCGGCCGGCCGACGCGCGCCGCGAGTGGCACGCACGACGCGAAGGTGCTGATCAGGGAAGAGGCCAGGAGGCAATTCGGCGCGCGCGGATACCGGGGCACGACTTTGCGCAGCGTGGCCGACGCGGCGGGCGTGGATCCTCGTCTGGTTCTGCACTACTTCGGCAGCAAGCGCGAGCTGTTTCTGGACTCGGTCGAACTGCCGATCGACCCCGACCAGGTCGTCAACGGCGTATTTGCCGCGGGCCTCGACGAGGTGCCGCGACGGGCCGTGGCCCTGATCCTGTCAACGCTCGAGGATGCGGCGCGGCGTGACGCGTTCATCGGCATACTTCGCGCCGCGGTCAGCGAGCCCGAGGTGGCCGACATGATCGGTACCCTGCTTGCCGAACGAATGCTGACGCCGATCGCGAGCCGCGTCGGAGGTGCTCGGCCCGAGTTGCGCGCGAGCATGGTTGCGAGCCAGGTCCTGGGCCTCGGGATCGCGCGCTACGTCGTCCGACTCGAGCCGCTGGCCTCAGCCCCGGCCGACGAGCTGGCCCGGGCGATCACGCCGGTTGTGGAGCACTATCTGCGTGGCGACTGGGTCACGCTGGAGGAGGCACGCATTGAAGATTGAGGTCGTGATCGGCGATATCGTCGCGTCGGACGCAGAGGCGATCGTCAATGCTGCCAACAGCACCCTGTGGATGGGCGGCGGCGTGGCCGGTGCGATAAAGCGCGCGGCAGGTGATGGGGTCGAGACCGAAGCCGTGGCACAGGGTCCCATCGAGCCCGGTGAATCGGTTGTCACCTCGGCCGGTGCACTCAAGGCGCCAATACGGTGGGTCGTCCACGCGGCGACCATGGGCGCCGATCTCCAGACCTCCGCGGATTCCATCCGCCTGGCCACGGCCAGCGCGCTCGCGGCCGCCGAGCAGATCGGCGCCAGCTCGATCGCCTTTCCTGCCTTGGGCGCCGGCGTGGGCCGCTTTCCCATCGCTGCGACGGCACACCTGATGGTCGGTGCGGTGCTGGCCGTTTCGGATGGGTCGTCGGTCGAACGTGTCGTGTTCGTCGTCCGCGACATGGACGCCTTGATGGCCTTCGAGTCGGCCATCACCGAGGCGAACTTGACGTCTAGATGACGGTGACGCTGACGATCGGGCTCCAGCCGGTGTTGGCACCACTCAATGCGTGATGCAGACGAGTCTGGAAGTCCCACGTCCCGGTCGCCTTCGGCGCGTAGCCGGTCGTGTTGGCTCCCGTCGTCGCAAACGTCGTCCACGCCCCGCCGTTCAAGCGGGCCTGGACCTCGTGCCAGATCGGTCCGCCGTTTGAAGCCGGAACCGTGCCCAGGGTCAGCGTGACGTTGCCGCCCACCGAGACGACCGCCACGTCCACCTTCATCGGCACGACGACGGTGCCGCGCAACGCCCCGCTGAGAGCATCGTGATATGTGAAGGTCCCAGCTTCGGGAAAGGTCAAGGCAGACGATGTGGTGTGCGGCTTGATCGTCGTGCTGGGCCAGAACCACGACCCCAGGAAGAAGGCATCAGACGTAACGTTGTGCTTCTTGCCGGTCGTGTTCTTCCATCTGACCTTGCCACCCATGGCGACCTTGACCGACGCCGACGAGTAGTGCGTGCTGTAGATCGACACTGTCTTGGTCGCCGCCATCACGCTCGCCGTCGATAGCGTCAGGAGAACCACCGCAGCCAGAGCCGCACGACAAATCATGGGCCGGATTGTCCCGGTGCGGCTGCCCGATCCGAAATGCGACTTTGGTCCGGGCCCAATCGCCGGATGTCGCCGACGGCGCCCAGCCCGTGAACGTGTCCGACTCGCCCCCCGGCGACTCGACGGACCAGTGACAATTCAGCCATGAGCCAGCAACCGCCGCCGCCCGGGGGATGGCCGCAGCAGCCCAATTCACCGACCCAGCCGAACTGGCAGCCGCCTGCCGGCGGCCCACAGTCGCCTTCATACCAGGGGCCGCCAGTTCCGCCACCGGGCGGCTATCCACCGCCGCCACCAGGTGGCTATCCGCCCCAGACCCCCGGTGGCTACCCGCCTCAGCCCACGTACCAGGGTCCGCCGCCACCAGGCGGCTATCCGCCGCAGGGCTATGCGTACCAGCCGCCGCCACCACCGCCCGAGAACCACACATCGCGCAACGTGGTGATCGGCGTGGTCGTGGCGCTGTTCGTGATACTGCTGTTGGGCAGCGTGTACGCCGCGACGCGGCCGCAGCCCTCGCTGCCCGTGCTCATCCCGACTCTCGGTCCTTCCGCCGAGGCGACCAGGACTCCGAAGCCGACCAAGGAGGCGACGGCGGAGCCCGCGACGGAGCAGCCGCCCAGCGAAGAGCCCGCCACGGAAGTGCCGGCGACCGACCTGCCTGCGACCGAGGCGCCGGCTACCGTCGTGCCGCAGACCGAGGCACCCGCCACTGACGTGCTGCCGACTGAGGCTCCGCCCACCGAGGCGGCGCCGACACCGAGCGGGTCCACCATTCCAGGGGTCGAGGATCAGCAGATCGTCATCGGCGACCCGGTGGTCATCGGCGACTCGGCGTTCCAACAGGTCGCGCTGCTGACCCAGAACGTCAGCGATCTGGTCAAGTCCTACTCGCTCAAGGGCACATTCAAGAACGGCGACACGATCACGGCCACGGCCGTCGGCTTCGTCAGTGACCATCTGCCGGGCACGATCCGGACTCCAGCGCTGTACATCGACGGCACTCCCGGTGCGTCCGACACGCTCACCGTGGCGATCGACTCGATGCTGACCGAGGATCCCAGCACGCCCGGAGGCGATGTCGCCCAGCAGGTCACGTTCGGACCGCCGACGATCAACGCGGGTGATTTCCCGTCCATCGACGTCGAGGTCACCAATGGCTCGCAGTCGACCGTTTCACTTTCGGTAAGCGCAGGAGTGATGCGCGACGGCGTGCTGGTCGGAGTGGGGTCGGGTTTCGTCAGCGACATGTCGGCCGGCCAGACGAAGACCGCATCGCTCTACGTGACCGGTGATCTGGCCGATACGGACCAGCTGATCCTGACGGTGGAGAACGTCCTGATCCAGTAGTTACGGGTCGTAACAAGAAGACGATGATGCGAAACCCGGCTTTGACCCGCGGGAGGCTCGGCCACACTCTGGCGAGCCGCCATGGGGGTGTGCGTGCTCATGCAGAGCCCGAACTGCGCATCGAGCACAGGCAGGCCCTGCTTTACACCCTGGCCAAGGCAGCCGAGCTCGAGCACCTGATCGTGTGCCAGTACCTGTATGCGTCGTTCTCGCTCAAGCGCGACGCGAGCGAAGGACTGCCCGAAGAGCTCGTGCCCACCGTGCGCGGCTGGTCTCGGACGCTGATGGGCATCGCCATCCAGGAGATGCTCCACCTGGCCCTCGTCCAGAACCTGCTGACAGCCGTCGGCGCGGGTCCGCACCTGGCACGGCCCAACTTTCCGGTGCCCCCGCGCGCGTTTCCGGCACGGATACAGGTCGTGCTGCTGCCGTTCGGCGAGGAGGCGCTGCGCCATTTCTGTTTTCTGGAACGGCCCGAGGGTGAGCCGGTCGACGATGCGGAAGCGTTCGCCGCGATCGCGCAGGCCCAGCCGCTGCCCGACGTCGACGAGGATGAGATCGGGCCGATCGCGTCCGACTTCGACACGATCAGCCACCTCTATCGCTCGATAGAGGACGGTCTTGCCACGCTGTCCGATCGCATGGGCGAAGAGCGGCTGTTCATCGGGCCGCCTGGCGCACAGGCCACGGGTGAGCACTTCCGCTTTCCGGAGCTGGTGGCAGTAACTGACCTTGCGTCAGCGAGGGCAGCTATCGAGACGATCGTCGAGCAGGGCGAGGGAGCGCGCGGCGAGTGGAAGAAGTCGCACTTCGGCCGCCTCCTCACCGTGCTTGACGCCTATCTCGCCGCGCGCGTGGCGAATCCGGAGGTCGAGTTCACGCGCCCGGTGCTGCGCGCTCATGTGCGTCCGGTTGAGAGCGGCGTCCCGATCCCACTCATCAGCGCCCATTTCACCGTCCGCGCCACGGACCTGCTCAACGCCGTGTACGAGGTCACGCTGCAGGTGCTGGCGCGCTACTTCAACCACACCGATGAGTCGGATGCCCAGCTGGACGCGCTGGCCGACGTGGCGGTCGGCCTGATGGAGCAAGTGATCGCACCGCTTGGCGAGCTCATCACGCGCCTGCCCGTCGGCAGTGAGTACCCGGGCATGACGTGCGGGCCGGCGTTCGAGCTCTTCTACGACGCGGATTGGCTGCTGCCCCATCGCGAGGCCGCGTGGCAGTTGATCGGGGAGCGCCTCAACGAGCTGGCCGCCTTCGCCACCAGCTGCCGCAACGAATGCCCGCCGGGCCTGGTCATGGAGCTGACCGCGATCGCCGACAAGGTCCGTGGACATGCCGAGCGGATCGCTACTGCCGCCAGCGCCGTCTAGATCGACTCGCGCGCGATCAGCCGCCCGGGCTAGGGCTGGATGAGCGTGATCGACACGCCGTCGCTGTCGCCATTGGTGTCGTGGTTTGCGGTCCCGTCGTAGGTGAAGCCGGAGAGGCTCAGCGAAGTCACGCTAAAGGTCATGCTCGGCCGCGTCTGAGCGAGCCTGGAAACGCTGACCGAGCACTTGCCCTTGGACCCGGTCGTGCACGACTTCGTCTTGCCGTTGCCGAAGACGCCCGTGACCCGCACTCCAGCCAGTACCTTGTGACTGCCGTTGTGCGCAGTGATCCGGACCTTGGCCGTCCACCTCTTGCTCTGGAGCGTCGACAGGTCGGCCAGGTCGCCGACGTGCATCGTCGGCCCGCTGGCCGCGGTGACCGTAACGCCGACCGTGCCCATGTCCGTGCCGCCGTTGCCGTCCGAGACCGTGTAGTCAAAGATGTCGCTGCCCGAGTATCCGGACGCCGGCGTGTACAGCACCTCGCCACCGCTGACCACGGCCGTGCCGTGCGCCGGCGACGTCACGCCGCTGATTGAAAGAGTGTCGCCGTCGGCGTCCGTGTCATTGCCCAGGACGTCGATCGTCACTGGCGTGTCCTGGGCCGTCGTGGCCGAGTCGTCGACAGCCACCGGCGGATGGTTGGTCGAGCCGCCACCGAGCACGGCGTTGGACGCACTCACTACGCCGCAGCCGAAGTACTGCGCGTAGCGCGGATCGGTCGTGGGTATGGGTGTCGAGAGCACGCCGAAGCCTACGGTCGCCGTCGCACACAGCTGCGCCTTGACGTCGTCGGCGAGCGTCGAGGGGTCGCCCTGGTTCTGGATCCCGTGTGACAGGACGAGGGCCACGACTCCAGCGAGATGCGGTGATGCCATCGACGTTCCGCTCAACGTGTTGTAGCCGGTGGGGCTGCAGAACATGCACGAGCCGGCCGGCACGCTGGAGTAGATCGAGTCGCCGGGGGACGCGAAATCGACCTCCGGACCCGTGCACGAGAAGCCGGTGAGTGCATCGTTCGGGTCGGTGAACGTCGTGGCGAAGACCTGCGCATATGCCGCGGGGAAGGCGACCGGGCAGCCGAACAGGAGCTGATAGAGGTTCGAGGGATCGACGTTGCCCGAGGCCGCGACCATGGTCACGCCGCGCGCGTAGACCGCTGCGACCTCATCGGCCAACGCCTGCGAGGGGGTCGTGCCGCCCAGGCTCATGTTGATCACCTGGACGTGATCGACGAGGCTGGCCTGCTCGAGCGCGGCAATCATGCCGCTGTAATCGCCACTGCCGTCCGCGCCGAGGACCTTGTACGAGTAGATGCTCACGCCCGGGGCAACGCCGACGACACCCTGGCCGTTCATCTGCGCGGCCAGGATGCCGGCGACGTGTGTGCCGTGGCCGTTGTCATCGAGCGGGTCGGCGTCGTTGTTGAAGAAGTCGTAGCCGCCCGCATAAGCCGCGGCCAGCTCCGGATGCGTGTAATCGATGCCCGTGTCGATGATGCCGACCTTGACGCCCTGGCCCGTGTCGCCCGCATCGTGGACATCGCCCGCACCAATGTGCTTGACGCCCCACGCCGCGTCCAGCTCGGGGTCGCTGAACGCGTGGATAGTGGCGTCCGGTTCCACGCTCTTGACGTTGGGCTGTGCCTTGAGCGCGTTGAGCTCGCCGGCCGGGATCGTGGCGGCCTGCGAGTTGATCAGGCGGAACGTGCGTGTGACGTTGCCGCCGCTCTCCCTGATTGTTTGCGTGTTCTGCTTCGCCTGCGCCGGGAGCAGGACTCGTGGTCCGCGGAAGTTGACGATGACCTTGATCATTCCGCCCCGGTTGGCGGCCACGGCTGGTGCAGCGAGCAATCCGATTGCAAGGAGGGCAGCGCCTGCCGGTATGAGAGACCGAAACCGCCGCCGACTCGCCATCGGAGCCTCCTCGAACATCCCGCCCACCGGGGAGCCGAGATTACGCTCCGACCATCGCGGCATGGGTACCCATTTGCCAAGTGCGATGGTCCCGATCCACGCCGCCCGGTCTCGCCGAGATCTAGGGTCGGTCGGCTCTTGACCTTGGCGTCCCCCGGATCATGCTCGCGATCGTGCGGAAACTGCCACTGATGTTGATTACCGCCGCCTGGTTGATTGGCTGCACGACGGGCGGAGCACCGCATAACGGCTTTGTCCAGGTCGCCAATGAGCGACCTGAGCAAGCGTCCTTCAGCTGGCGATCGGCGGGTCTACTCGGCAACATGCTTCTTCCGTCCACCGGCACCGATCCCATTGCTGGATGTTCGGTCTACATGCGATCGTTCGGCACCGGTGAGCAAGAGGTCACCGTGACCCTTGGTGATAACTCATGGAGTCTCGCTTTTCAGCCAGGCCCGACCGACGAGTTGTGGCACTACGTCGTGATCAGCGGTGACGGCACGATCTCGGAGGTGGGCCAGGCGAACATGCCCAGCGAACCATGCGCGTCGGGGATCGAGAATCAGGGAAGGTTCGCGAACTGAGGCATGTCCGATGCGCCGCCGAACTACATCCAGTGGTCTGCTGAAACAACGGGATAAGCATTAGCGTTCATGGGTGACGCACCAGTACACGCTGCTCCTTGGCGGCACAGTGATGCCCGGCGGCGGCCAACCCGACGTGTCGGCGATCGCCTGGGCAGAGCAGATCGTGCTCGCGCTGGGCACCGACGACGAGGTGCGGGCGATCTCGCGGGGTGACTCACACTTCGTCGGCCTGGCGGGCATGGTCGTCGTGCCGCTGGGCGAGAAGCTCGAGATCGGCGGGCCGGCCGACATGGCGGTGCTGAGCGGCCCTCCCCAGTCGGCGCTGACAACCACCGTCGCCGTCGTGCGCGGAGGGCAGGTGGTGGAGGGGTCCCTGCCCGGCCTGCATGGCCACGAGATCCATGAATGGCAGCGCGGCGAGTACGAGGTCTCGACCGACCCCGCGCGCATCGACCTGGCCGCGGTGCACGAGTTCCTGAGCGGGCGTTCGTACTGGGCTACCGGTCGGCCGCTCGACCTGGTGCGGCGTTCACTTGAGAACTCGATCGTCTTCGGCGTCCATCACGGGCGCGAGCAGGTCGGCCTCGCCCGGGTGGTCAGCGATCGGGCGACGTTTGCCTGGTTATGCGACGTGTACGTGCTCGAAGAGCATCGCGGCCACGGGCTCGGCAAGTGGCTGATCGAATGTGTTCGCGCGCATCCCGACCTGCAGGGTCTACGGCGCTGGATGCTGGCCACGCGCGACGCGCACGAGCTCTACGCGCAGTACGGCTTCAAGGATGTCCCGACCGGCCAATTCATGGAGGCCAAGCAGGAATGAGACGGCGCTGCGGCTCTTCAGCCCGACTGCGGCTCAGAGTGGACGACCCGTCGCTGCGGCTAGCGCAGTCCCCCTCCGCGCTGGGTCGGTTGTGGAGGTGGCGTCAGCCGCAGCCGGCGTTGGTCAGCGGCGGGTTGGACGGCACTGGCCCGGAGTCGGAGCTCGCATCGGGTAGCTCGCTGGTCCACACGGCCCCCTCGCCATCGACGGAAGAGCGCCAGTCAAGGCCGATCCCGACGAGCGTCCGGTTGTAGCGCCGCAACTGCACGACGTAGCGGCCCTGCCAGCCGTCTTCGGGCATGCGTCGCCAGAGCAAGCCGTCAGGGCTCGTCCAGGTCAGCCCGACCGCTTCCGCTTCGTCGATCACGCAGCCGGTGCCGTTGGGGTAGTAGTGGCCGACGGCGATGAAGCCGGCGTCGTCGGCAAAGATGTCGGAGACGGAGAAAGGCGGTGAGTCGGATGCCTGCCAGCTGACGCCGTCCGTGGACCACCACGCCAGCGGCAACTCCTTGCTGCGCTGGTAGGCGTCGCCCGCCGCGACCCAGCCGAGCGGTCCCTGAGCGACGGCCAGCGAGGCCACCTTGCCCGAGCCGGGCAGCGTGCCTACCATCGTCCAGCTTTCGCCGTCAGGGCTGCGCCAGATCTCGATCTCGCCACGCGCCGAGTCGCTATTGCCGGTGAACGCCCAGAAGCCGTCAGCCGTCGTCGTAAGCGCGAACAGCCCACTCGTCGGTGCCGCGCCGGCGTCCACGGTGCTCCAGGTCGCGCCGCCATCGTGGGAGATGTCGAAGCGGTGCTCGGAGGAGTTCTCGTCGGTTGCTGCGATGACGATCGTGTAGCCGATTGCGGCGACGAGGTCATAGCTCCAGCCCTCGCCCGAGGAGGCCAGCGGTTGCCACGTCCGCCCGCCGTCGATCGACCCGAAGGCGAGACCCTGCGGAGATCCCACGTTGTAGTCGGTGCCAACGGCGATGAAGTCGGTACCGTCGGAAATGACATCCTCGAACGTCAGGAATCCCTCGGACGCCGGTACGGTCACTGATGTCCAGTCGCGGCCGTTGCCCGAAGTCCAGAGTGCCGGGTTGACATCGGCGTCCTCGCCGACGATCACGAAGCGCCCGCCCGCAGCGGCTGACGCGGTTATGTTGGCGGCCGGGCCGATGCCCGGCCTGCTGACCTTCTGCCAGTCGATGGTCAGCGGTCCAGCCGCCGGCGGAGCGGTCGGGGTTGGCGGCTCCGTCACCGGTGGTGCAGTGTCCGGGACGGCCGTTGGCGGAGCGGCGGTGTCGGTCGCCGCGGGCGCCGCGGTCGGGACGAATGGCGTCGAGGTCGGAGCGACAGGAGCGCTCGGTGACGCAGGCGCTTGAGTGGCCAGCGGAGAGGGCGTCGATGCGGCGGGCGAATCGGTCGCGGAGGGAGTGATGCCGGTACATCCGACCGCCACCAGGGCGACCGACAGAACGCCAAAAGCCCGACTGATCCTGAGCACCGATGGTCCCCCCTCATGCTTGGCAAGAATGAACGCACGTCCGTACATTCTGCGCCCGTGATGGCTGCTGGCGAGGCAATTTGATGATGGGCGGCGTCGCCGTGCTGGGTATCGGCCGTCCTGGTATCGGTTGTACGGGCGCCAGGATCCCGCGGGACGATGGCCGGGATATCGGCACTATCGTTGGCCGGCCACATATTGCCACTCCGGTGACCGAATTCAGCTGCGCGGTGCTCGCGTTGGGTCCGCTATTGAGCGCGGCGAGCGGTGTCCCAGGGCGCGTTCGGGGCCGCTGAGTGCGGTTGGCCAGAGGAGTTGGCGTCCGGATACGGATAGTGCCGATATAGAAGCCGGCAGCACGGGCAGGCGCACTGGGTGTGACCAGGCTGACGCCTGCCCGATAGTTAGCTGAGCCACGTCACACAAATTGGGGGGGGGGGGGCTCCAGGACTCATGAGACGCGTCAGCAGATCTCGTCGTGCGTGCCGAGCGCGACCTCGAGATCACTTCAGAAGCCGTCTACGTCGAGGATCGCATCGACGAATGCCTGCGGTGCCTCCTGGGGCAGGTCGTGCCCGACGCCGCCGGTGGTGATCCGGTGCGCATACGGACCGTTGAACTTGGCACGATAGACAGCAGCGTCCGGATGCGGTGCCCCGTTCGCGTCGCCCTCGAGGGTGATCGTGGGCGTGCTGATCGATGGCACTGCCGCGAGGCGAGCCTCAAGGTCGTCGTACTCGCGCTCGCCATCGGCCAGGCCAAGCCGCCAGCGGTAGTTGTGGATGACGATATCTACGTGGTCCGGGTTCTCGAAGGACCCGGCGGTCTGCTCGAAGGTGGCAGCATCGAAATCCCATTCGGGAGACGCGATGTGCCAGATCAGCTTGGCGAAGTCGCCCCCAGGTCGTGACTCGGCTCACGCAGCGCGACCACGAGCGCGATCCGCTCGGCGAGGAGCCGCCGGCCGACGAAGGCGATCGTCTGCGCCGAAACACGATCCAGCCACTGGGCATCGTCCACCAGGCACACCAATGTCTGGTCCTCGGCCACGTCGGCGATCAGGTGAAGGACCGCCAGGCCAACCATGAAGCGGTCCGGAGCCTCGCCGGCGCTGAGGCCGAAGGCCACGCTCAGGGCGTCCCGCTGTGGTGTCGGCAGGCGGTCGAGCCGGTCGAGGAAGGGAGAGCAGAGTTGGTGAAGGTCGCCATAGGCGAGCTCCACCTCGGATTCGACACCGGCCACCCGGGCGAGGCGACACCCGGTCGACGTATCACCAAGATGGTCCAATAGCGCCGACTTGCCCATGCCCGCTTCGCCACGCAGGACGAGCACTTGGCTCTGTCCGTTATGAGCAGCGGCGATCAGCCGATCCAGAATGGCCAATTCAGCATGTCGCCCGAGCAGGTGCGACGGGTTCCCGGTCGACATGGGTCCACTCCGTAGGCGCTCGGGGCTCAGGGTAGCTCAGGTTCAAACGCCGACTCGGATGTTCTCCGCAGCGGCGGACGCCACGCGACGAGCGCCACCCGGAACAAGCGACTAGCGAGAGCATCTGCAGGAGGGCTTGTGACGGCTATTCTTCGCCAAAGAGGGGACGTTCGAAGCGGGGTGAAGGCTTGATCTGCACGACGTGCGGTACGGAGAATCTTGCCGGCGCGAAGTTCTGCATGGAATGCGGCGCGACGCTCGAGGCGGGCTGCCCGTCAGCTGCGGCTTCGTCAACCTGCCCAACTCGAAGTTCTGCTCGGAGTGCGCGACGCCACTGACGTCGACGGCTCCGGCGGCGGCGGCAGTCCAGCGGCCGGCGGCGCCGCCGGCCGGCGCGCAGTCTGAGCGCAAGCTGGTGACGGTCCTGTTCGCCGACCTGGTCGGCTTCACGCCCTTCGCCGAGGAGCGTGACGCGGAGGACGTGCGCGACACCCTGACGCGCTACTTCGACCTCGCGCGCGAGGTCATCGAGCGCTACGGCGGCACGGTCGAGAAGTTCATCGGCGACGCCGTCATGGCCGTCTGGGGCGCGCCTGACGCGTCGCAGCTGCCCGAGTACGCATACCGGGCGTCCCGGCCCATGCTCTGGAGCGCTTGGACGCTGCCGTCGCCAATCCTCCGGCCCCGATACGGGCGAGGACCTCAGCGACTGCGTCAGGCGTAGCGGTCGGCTCATAACAGTCGGTTGCAGCTTCAGGTTGGTCCGGTGACGCACGAATACACGATCCTGACCGGCGGCACGGTCCTCAGCAGCGCCGATGTGGCGGAAGCGGAGGCCATCGCCTGGGCGTTCGACACGATCCTCATAGTCGGCGATGAGGTCGAGGTTCGCTCGATTTCCAGGGGCGACTCGCACTTCATCGATGTGCACGGGGCCTTTGTCGTCCCGATTGGCTACACCGACGACGCGACCTGGCCGCCAGCTCGGACGCTCGAGGTGGGCGGCGACGCTGACCTGGCGGTCCTGGATGCCGATCCTCGGGTCGCGACCTCACGGCCACGGACCCTTGCCATCGTGCGAGGCGGGAGGGTCACTCAAGGCAGCCTGGGCTCGCACGCCGACTAGCGCACAGGCGCGACGCCCGACTGCCGGGGCTGGGTCCAGTCACGCTGGCTGACTGGCCAGTCATGTTGCATGACTACGCCGCCAAAGGAAGAGCGGCGGCGGGCGGTTTACTCGAACTGGTCGAGGAGCGGCTCTGCCTGGTACAGGTTGATGCCGCTGTTGACGAGGTCCAGCAGGCCCTGCGCCTTGCGCTCTTCCTCGACCTGCTCCTCGATGAACCACTGCAGGAACTGGAACGCGCGGTGGTCGCCCTCCGCCGTGGCGGCTGCAGCCATCTCGTCGAACTGCTTGGTCACGGCACGCTCGTTGGCGATTGCCTGCTCGACGGCCGCGGCCGCAGACGCGAAGCGCGTCGACGATGCCTTGAGTGCGGGTAGGTCGAAGTCCACGTCATTGTCGATCAGGAACTCCATGATCTTGGACGCATGGCCGGCTTCCTCGACGCTCTGGTCGTGCCACAGCTTGGCCCAGCGCTTCAGGCTCTGCCGATCGAACCAGATCGAGATGGCCGCGTAGGACTGATGGGCACGGAGCTCATGGCCGACTTGCTCGATGAGCAGCCGACCGAGTTTCTTCGAGATCATCGATCCAGTCTAGCGATGCGGATCAGACCGGCTCGTCGTCGTGACCCGGCATACCGCCCGCAGAAACTGGGCATTGCCGCGGTGGAGGTCGGCGGCTAGGATGCGCGCTTACCATCGCACGCCGAGCGAAGGGATCTCGATGCAACACCTGCCCATCCGCCGCCTAGGACTCCTGTTGTCGCTCGCCGCGGTTCTTCTCACTGGCTGTGTCAGTACTGGCGTCACGGAGTCGCCCAGCAGCTCCGCCGGCCTTGATACAAGCGCGCCCAGCGCGTCCATGCCGTCATCGTCTGACGCGACCGTGACGCTGGCGCCGGATGCCCTGCCCACGGCAGCGCCGACGGACAGCGGCAGTGTCCAGCCACCAACGGTGATGCCGACGACGGCGACGCCGACAACGGTCAATCAACCCACCGACACGCCCACGACGACGGCCGCCCCGACGCCCACGTCCGCGCATCCGAGCTGGCCGTCCGGCGCCCTGACGACCAAGCAGGCGAAAGACCATATAGGCGAGAACGCGACCGTATGTGGCACCGTCCAGGCAACCAACTGGGTATTCGCGGAGCCCGGCCATCCCACGTGGCTGAACATGGATTCGGCCTACCCGAGCGTGAAGTTCAACGCGGTCATCTGGGGTGAGCAGCGCCGCGCGTGGCCGCTGAGCGGCAAGCCGGAAGTCGTGTATCTGGGCAAGGAGATCTGCGTCACGGGCATGATCCAGCAGTACCTCAACCACTACGCGCAGATCCAGGACCTTTCGAAAGACACGATCACAGTCGTTCAGTAGGGGATCTCACGCTCGGGCGCAGGCTCTTACGGCGCAGGAGCGCGGGCGGCGTTCACGCGGCGCTCGCCGACCCGCGTCGGTACGAGCGGCAGATTGATCGGCTCCATGAGCGGCACCTGTTCGACGGTGGTCTCCATCGACTGACCGAGGGTGAGGTCAACCTCGCGTCGGTCGTGATGCATCGCGCGCACGTCGCGCGGCTGCTCGCGCGCACCGTGGAGCGCGGCGAGTACGAGCTGCGCGCGGCGACGCCACGCACGATCGTTGCCGACGGCAAACGGCGCGAGGTGCTCGGCTATCCGTTGCTCGATCTGATCGTCCACGGCGTGGTCGCCGACGTCCTCTCGCAAGCTGTCGAACCGACGTTGTCTCGCCACCTTTATTCGTACCGCGCCGGCCGCTCGTGGATCGACGGGGTCAGCGCGCTTGCCGCGTACGTTCGGAGACACAGCAGCCAGAGGCCGGATCCGCGCACGCGCGGCGTGTACGTCCTGCGCCGGGACGTCAGCTCGTATACCGACACCATCCCGCTCGGATCCTCTTCGGCCATCTGGAGCCTGATCGACGAGACGATCGCCACTCTGGGACCTCCATATCCAACCGATGCCGACAGGGCGCTGATAACGAACGTCGTCCGCCCGACCGTGCTCATGGGCGAACCCGTCGCGCCAGCGTCGCGCCTGCGTGGAGTCGCCACCGGACAGCCGATCGCCACGCTGTGCTTCAACCTGTTCCTGCGCGACGTCGACCGCCAGCTCGACGACATTGACGGTGCCTTCTACGCGCGCTACTCGGACGACCTCGTCTTCGTCCATCCCGATCCAGATGTCGCACGCTGGGCGAGTGACATTCTCGACCGCGGGCTCGCCGAGCTTGGCGTGGCCTTCAACGAAGAGAAGCGGCACGACACGTACATGACCGGTGCCGGCCGAGCGTCTGCGGCGTGGCCCGAGGCACGCGGCGCGGTGAGCGTCACCTTCCTGGGCATGCGCGTGACGATGGACGGCACCGTGGCACTCGGCGAGCGGAAGGCGCGCGGGCTTCTGCGAGACGCGCGCAGACGCGCGTCAAACACGGCCCGCGCGCACGAGGAGGCTGACGTCGTGACGCGCGGCCGCGCGATTGCTCGGTCGATGAGCACGCTGCTCGATCCGAACGAGACGGAGCTGAGCGGCGCGGCGGCGCCGTTGGCGGCAAAGGTGGTCACCGATCGGCAGCAGCTTGACGCGCTCGACCACGAGCTGGCGCTGATCGTTGCCTCGGCAGCGACGGGTCGCGCCGGACCGCGCGCGTTCCGGGACGCTCCGTACCGCACGATTCGAGATGAGTGGCGGCTGCCGTCGCTGCGCCGCGCGCGGGACAACGGCGCCGCGCGTCGACGACGCGGGAAAGGGCGCGCGGCGTGACCGACATCGAGCGCTGGCTGGACAAGCAGCAGCGTCGGCAGCAATCGGTGGTCCGACTCGAGGAGGCTCTCCTGGGCGGGCACCTGGCGCGCTACTTCGTGTATCGGCTGCGCTTTTTCGTCGCCCGCACGGCCATTTCCACGTTGATCCACGCGGCCAGGATCCTGCTCCTTCTGGGCGCATTCCCGCGCGACCAGTTCCTGGTAATCATCATCCTGCAGGCAGCACTGGCCATGACGGCCGACTTCTGGTGGGGCGCCCTCGAGCAGCTGCGGACGCGGATTTCGCGAGCTCCAGAAGCACGCCGCGACATACGTGGTGCCGCGCGAGATCGCCAGCTGGTTGACGCTTTCTGTGTTGCTGTGTGGCGTCCTGCTCGGCGCGGCGATCGGCTATGCACTGGTGAATGTCGCCGCGAGCACGCTGGGCCCATCACAGAGTCTGATCGCCGCACTGCTCATAGGCGCCGCGCTCCAGTTCGTTACGCGCGCCTACCACTCCGGCGCCTACGCGCTGCGGCGCGTCTATCGGCCGCTGCCATCGCTGTTCGTGCTTGATGTCGTCAGCGTCGGCGTGCTGCTCGTAGCGTGGCCCTTCGTCGGGATCTGGGCATTTCCGCTTTCCGAGCTGATCTCGGTTCTGAGCGTGACGGCCGTGACGCTGCACTACACGACGCGCACTTACAGGACGCTGGCACTGCCGACGATCATGCCGCTGCTGCGCGAGCGCCGGCCCATCCCGTCCACCCGGACGCTGCGAAAAGCGCTCGCGCCGGGCGTGTCGTACGCGTTCGTTGGCCTGGAGGCACTCGTCGTCATCGCCGGCACGGCGAGCATCTCGACCGGCGCGGCAACGAGCCTGGTGATCCTGCTGGCCGTGCTCGCGCCGGTCAGCCGCGCCGGCTTCGAATGGGCGCGGCTCCTGTACTTCGACCTGAAGCGCATCGACGTCCCGCTGTTGCGCGGGCTGAGCCAGCGTTTCGATGCTGCCTCGCGTCGCGTGGCGCTGGTCATGGGCGGCGTGACATGGGCCTTCGCGGCCGTCGGCGTGCTGATCGTCGGCGGCCTGTCATGGATGCTGCTGCTGGCGCTGCTGGTGCTCTTCGTGGCCCGGTCGCTCCTCGCGTCCGCCCAGATCCAGGCGTTCTCGCGCGATTCGTTCACGCGCCTGACGCTCGTCGGCGTGGCCGGCGTCATAGGCCTTGTCGCCGCGTTCACGTATATCGCGGGGGCCGAGCTGCAGCTCTTCGCGGTGGGTGCCGTGCTTGCAATCTCCTTCGTGGTGCTGCTCGTGAGCGCCACGGACGACAACGGCAACGACTCGCTGCTGTCAATGCCTGACTGGCTGCGCCAGCTGAGCAATGCCAGCGGTCCTGTGTCCGTCACTCGACTGGGCTTCGATGCGCGTGTTGATGTGCGCGGTGTGACGGTCGAGGCCCGCCGCGCCGAACAGGCGCGGCGAGACGCTGTGGCGGAGCGCATCGCTCGTCGTGTCGGGCGCGAGCACGGCGCAGCGACCTGGTTTGCGCCGACCGAGCTGTGGCTCTTCGCGACCGGCGCGAAGGCGGCCGCGGTCGACGCCGAAGCAGGCAAGGCGTGGCACCAGTCGGCCGTGGCGCTTGCCGGCGGCCTGGTCGACCGTCCACCCGTGAGCTCCGGTTATCCGTCGGGGATCGAGGCGGCGCATGCCATGGCGAACATCGCCACGGGCGGCGCCGGCGTTGGCATGAGCGCCGCCGCCGTCATCACGGACTTCGCGGGACGCTTCCCCGACGGCATCGCCTACGACATGGTCGCCCAGCCGCCGGCCGCATTGAAGCGTCTGCCCGCCGACGTGCGCGGCGATATCTATAGAGAGGCGATCACCTTCGCGAGCGAGCTCAAGACCGGCCGCCTTCTCGCGGAGTGGGAGGTGACGTCGCTGTCGGTGGACGGCGTCCTGCGTGCCGTGTTCGCCGTCGAACGGACAGCCGACGAGCGTGAGCGCAAGACCTGGCGGCGATTGCTGCGCAACTGGATGCTGCAGGCCTCAGTGGGCGTGGGCTCGGCCAGTGGTGAGTCGGCCGTGACTGTTCCAACGGTAGGTGAGGCGCGTATGCTCTAGGTCGTTGCGCTCGCGCGCTCCGGGGAAGGCTCGACGGCTCTCACGGCGAAAGTCGTGATCGGAATTGACGCAGGTAGGGACCGCGGTCCTGCGGCGTCGCTTAGTGATTACTCACGCTACAAGTTACACGGCACCATTCATTTCACACATTAGTGACACGTCGAGTCCTCCCCAGAACGAACGAGCGCTCGCGTTCTTGTTGATTGTCGCGGCGGTTCCCTACACCTGCCTCTCGACAGGCAGGCGTAGGATGGTTGGGTCCGGTGTGGTCGCCCCAGCGGCCCCCTGGATTCCCTGAAAGGGGACACGAGCACCTCCACGGCGTCCGTTATTCAGCCGTGGTGGACATCCCTGGACCGACTGCAAGTCGGCGCCTGAGGGTGCCCGCTACGCGGACGCCCGGCCCCCACCGCTTGAGTGCACTCGGTGGGACGCAGAACGATCACCCAGGGCGCTCACGAATCCGCACACCGCCCGCGTGTTGCCGAAAGGGGAAACGATGACGCGTCGCCTTCTCGCCCTCGTCGCCGTAGTCGGAGTCACGCTTGCTCTCGGCTTGACGACACCCGCTCGCGCCTACTCCGACGAGCGCCAGATGATCATAGACACGGCTTACTCCAAGCTGGGTTCTACCTTCCAGCTCGGCGCATCCGGACCTGACAAGTTCGACTGCTCGGGATTCGCCTGGTGGGTCTACTCAACGGCAGGTCTGAGCGATCGCATCGGCGGCACCGGCCTCACCGCCAATGGCTTCTACCGATATTTCGACAACCTGGGCGAGACGTTCACGGACTGGAGCCAAGCCCACCCAGGCGACCTCGTCTTTTACAAGGAGCCCGGCCAGCGGGTCCACCACATGGGGATCGTGACCAGCTTCAACAAGAAGGGAAAGCCGAAGGTCACCAGCGCTCTCATCAACCCGTGGGGCGTTTCGGAGATGCGCTACAACGCGCTCGACGTTCCTTTCTTCGCATTCGCACACGTGGACCTGGACTCAACGAGCGGCGACCCTGGCCCGACGCCGCCACCGACGCCCGATCCGAACGCGACGCCAACTCCAACGCCGTCCGCGACGCCCAGCCCCGGTCAGAGCCCCGATGCGATCGGTGACTTTCTGGCATCGGACCAGGCGACGCAGTTGCTCCAGCAGGCGATGGGCGACGGCACATACACCGCGGCTGACGCGCGAGCGCTATTGGACGAGATGGCCGCCGGCCGCTGACAACGTGCGCGGCCGCCGCTCACGCCTCGGCTCGGACTTGGGGTCTGGCTCCCTCCTGGAGGGCTCAGTCCGCGGTGGTCTGTTCCGCGACGGCGGCGGTCTCGACCTTCGCGTGCGCGAGATCGATGGTGCGCACGTGGCGCGTGGCGCCGCTGGCGACGCGCACGACCGCGCTCGGGATGGCGCCCGCGTTCAGCTTCTCGATCGTGGCGATCTCGCCCGAGTACGTGCCGCCGCCGGCGATCTGGACGCGGTCACCGACCGCGAAGCCGGACTTGCCGGTACCTGCCTGGAGGTTGATCGTGGCCAGGTTGGGCCGCTCGTAAACGTCTTCTGAGCCGGCAGTCGATGGTGCGCGCTTGTTGACCTTGGGCGGGTAGTACTGCTTCTTGCGCTTGGTCATCGGCCGAACCTGCGCGAGCGGACCGGTTCCTTCTTCTGCTTGGGCTCGTGGCCCGGTCGCGGCGGATTGGGAAGGGTGCCCGGCGCCATGTCAGGCTGTGGCGGGATGGGACCACGCGCGCGCGCCTCGGCGACCGCTGCGTTGAACTCCTTGGCGCGCGCTGCCGGCACGCTGGCCACCCAGGCAGCCTCGATCCGGGCTACCGCTTCGTTCTCAGCCGTGCGCTTGGCACGTTCCGACTTGGAATGTTTGGTCATACCTCTCCTGGCTGCGTGGGCACGACCCATGCGCGCACCGACAACTCACAGTATGGGCTTTGATCACGAGCGGTGCCTTTCGCGCGGCCGACTGACCTGAGGCATGCGCGACGAGCAGTGCCACGGTCCGCTGGTTCAGTGGTGATCGCACGCATCGGTTGGGTGGTTGGGTCAGGTTTGGTGGGGTTGTGAACGGTTGCAGTCATTCGGCGCGGGTACTAGTACTTGAGTACTACGTCAGTACTACGCCGCCAAGCGACGTAGTGGCGCATCGATCGATAGGGCCTGTTTTCAAGGGAGTCGTCCAGGGATGCCGAAGCGGAATCGACCTACTGACCGCTGGACCGGCGACCCCGTCGAGATCCTGTGGGGAGTCAAGCGCCGGAACGGCTTCGGTGCGATAGATGATCCGCGCGCGCACAGGGGTCGCGTCCAGCATGCCTACGTCGCCGGCTACGACGATCTCGCCCTGTGCGGTCACCGGACGAACCGCTGGTTCACCGGGCAGGGGGTCCAGCTGGCGATGCCGACGGAGCTCAACCCGCAATGTCCCAGGTGTCACGCGGCAGTCTCCGAGCAGCCGTCGGTACAGGCCCGACCTGTGCCGCTGCCAGTCCTCGTTCTCGCTCCGGTGCCGTCGGCGCTCAGCCGCGCAGAAGCTCCGTGGCCGCAGGCAGACTTGCGTGATTCGGTAGCGAGGACCGCGTCCACTCGTCCGGTTACGGAACGGCCGGTCTCTGGCGCCGTCAGCCGGCGAAAGCTGCGGCGCCGTCGGTCGGTTGCGGAGGCCTTCGTGCGCACGAGCGCCGGGGTTGTCGGAAAGGCCGTCACCACTTTCGCTGCGAGCAGCTCGCCAAAGAGATCCAAGGCGAAGACCTGATCAGTTACCGCGACCGGTGATCACCTGTCGCGGAACGCCCTCTTGCATTGTGGCGTCAATATGCCACACACTCTGGCGATGGCTGCAGTGCGCGCCGTGGTCGCGCTAGTCGTTCTTGTCGTTGTGGCCGGCTGCACCTCGGTGACGCCGGCGCCGTCGTCGTCGGCATCCGCATCGACGCCGCCATCAGACACGTCCTACGGCAGGCTCTTCAGCCAGGTCCAGCCTGATGGGTCGGTCAGCAAGGATGTTGCGCTCCTTGCGTTTTCGACGGCGATCGCGCCGCTTCCGGATGTGCCGACCGCGCCGGGAGGCCCACCGAGCGACTTCGAGCGAGCCGACGGCACCTTCGCCATCAACTGGATCATGCAGTACATCGACCAGTTGACGCCTGACCAGCGCGCAGTCGTGGATGCAGCGTTGCAGCCGTCGAGCTCGGCCCACGAAGTCGCTGCGGCACGGCCCGTAGCGGACGTGTCGGGCGGGCTCGGACCGCTGATCGCCGACGATCCGGCCAAGCCTTACGACGATGCCATTGCGTCGGCGGAATCGATCATTGCCAGCCGGCTTCATCGCGACCTCAGCCAGCACATCTGGTTTGACTTTGGCGAGGCGCCGCCCAACACGAACCCGAACGTCGGCGACACGCTCGCTTTCGCCTACACCTACGGCCTTGCCGGACCGAACCTGGTGTGCGGCGTGCGCGCCACGTCGGCCATGACCGGTGCCAGCCAGACGCGCATCAACGTGGTCATGGCCCACGAGGTGTTCCACTGCTTCCAGTTCGAGGTCATGCCCGGTCACGGTCGATCCAAGGGCCTGGACTGGATCGTGGAAGGCCAGGCCGAGTGGGCCGGCGAGGACGTCGGCGGGCCGAGCGGCGACGGGGCAGCTTGGTGGAAGAAATATCTGGCCACACCGACCGTCGCGCTCTTCCAGCGCTCCTACGACGCCGTCGGGTTCTACGAGCACCTTGCTGAGACGGGCACCAGCCCGTGGACGATCTTCGACGCGATGCTGGCCACTCCGACCGACAGCATCACGGCGTTCAAGGCGGCCGGCGCGGTCGACGACAACTTTCTCGACACCTGGGCGTCGGGCCTGTTTCGAGTCGACGGTCTGCCCGCTGCGTGGTATGCGCACGAGCGCTGGAACGTCACTGGCAGCGGGCCGAGCAGCGACGTGAACCCGCTCATGAACGGAGATTCCGTCCAGATCAAGGCCGCGCCGGTAACGAACCAGGACTGGCTCGATCAACTCCAAGGCGGACGTCACGGAGCTGACCTTCGAGGGCCACGTTCGCATGCACACGGCCGACCAGGAGGTGCCCGAGCTCACGGGCTCTGTCTACCTGTGCACCCAGCACGGTGCCAACGCATGCGAGTGCCCTGAAGGGTTCGGATACAACGGACCACCCCTGGGAACCAGTGACGGAGTCATCTGGCTGGGCGTAACAGGATCGCTGTCCGGTGCTCAGGGCACCGTTAGTGGACACGACCTGAAGGAGTTCTGCGAGCCCAGGCCGTCAACCAAGCCAACCAATCCGCGTGGCGGGCCGGATCCGTGCGCAAAGGGCTGCGGGGCGAGCGTCGGCGACCCACATTTCCACACCATCGATCAGCAGGAGTACGACTTCCAGGCGGCCGGCGAGTACACGCTCCTCCGATCTCCAGATGGCGCGATGGAGATTCAGAGTCGCCAGGTGCCCTATCCCGACATGGCCAACGTTTCCATCAGCACAGCGCTGGCCTGGAAGGTGGCCGGGCACAGGGTCGGGATGTATGCCAACGAGGGCTCGGACACGTACTCGCTATCGCTCGACGGGACTGTCGTCGATCCGGAGTCCATCGGGACGACCGACCTGGGCGATGGTGCGGCCCTGACCGCACTGGCAGATGGCGTCGAGGTTGCTTACGGCGACGGCACGATCGCGACCGCGTTCTTCCACGGAAACGGCTTCCAGGATGCCCTTGACGTCCAGATCGCACCATCGGACGCGTTCCGGGCAGAGGCCGCCGGTCTGCTGGCACCCATCGCCGCGGGCTCGGAGCTGCCGGCACTGCCCGACGGTTCGACCCTGCCACTTTCCCAGGATCGCGCCACGCGCTTTGCGCAGCGCTACCAGCAGCTTGCCCAGGCATGGCATGTCACGGACCAGTCCAGCCTGTTCGATTACCAGGCGGGCGAGACGACGGCCACGATCGACGTCGCGGACTTCCCGACCCAGGACGTTGCCTTCACCGTCGACGAGCTGGAACAGCAGCAGGGCGTCGCGGAGTTCCAGAACGCGTCCGAGCAGTGCGCCGGCGTTGCCGACGACCAGCAGGCGTTCCTGCATTGCGTCTTCGACATCATGGCCACCAAGGACCCGGCCTACGCCCAGTTCTACGCCATCGTCCAGCAGTTCCTGGCGAACGGTCCCGAGGTGCTCGATACGCCCGTCGTCGAGATCACGCCCCCGCCGCCGCCGACTCCTTCCACCGGGCTGCCGGCCGGTTTCGTTCAGGTCGGCTCGGACGTTGCGCTCATCAAGGGCGCGACCATCGGCCCGGACGGGATGCTCTACGCGTCGATCCTGAAGCCGGATTATTCGGCCGCGCTCGTGTCCGTGGACACGACCACTGGCGCGCCGGGACCGACTATCGACACGCCCGGATCGGGCAGCGACTTCACCCTGGCCGGATCGCTGTGGCAGGCCGAGGATGATCCGACCGGCTATGGCAAGTGCTCGCTGGTGCGCCTTGACCCGGCAACGCTCGAGCAGCAGGCGACGATCCCGGTCGTTTGCGATATCGGCGGAGTGCAGGCCGTGCCCGTCGCCGACGGGGTGTGGTGGCTCGACCGTTCAACGTCCGACGCGGATGGCAAGGGCGCCATGATCCGCCACATCGACCCGGCCACGAACGCGGTTGACAGGAGCGTCGAGCTGCCGTTCGCAAACGGCTACCTGAGCAGCAGCACGAGCACAGTCTTCTTCGGCGACCCCAGCGCGGACGCGGGCTGGTATCGACTCCTGCCGGGAGCAACCTCGTTCGTATCCCTTCCCTTGCCGGCCCAGACGGTCAAGTTCTATGCGGCCGGCGAGGGCGTCTGGTTCCAGCCGGAGGGCTTCAACACCGGTGCGCTCTCCGAGGCTGACTTCGTGAGCGCCTCGACGACGCCCGACAAGGTGATCTCAATCGACGGCATCCTCTCCAAGGCCGACGAGCAGTCGGTCTATGTCGACGTTCCCGGCGGGACCAACCCGGACGTGCTGATGCGCTATGCGTCAGACGGCTCGGCACCCGCCGCCATCCTCTCCGGCACGACCTTGACCACGGCGAACGGCCACCAGGATCTGGGCTACTTCGACAACGACCCACTGCTGATCGCCAACGGAAAGATCGCCAAGCTCTGGCTCGTGCGTGACTGGCCGGACGCAGGCACGACAACTGTCGTAGCACAGACCGCGAGCGTCCCCTGAGGAATGCCGGCGCCCCAAAGGGTGGTCGGACTAGCAGAAATGACTACGCAGTTGACGCCGACGGCGTGACTACGATGGCTGGGTCCCGCTGAAGCGGCGACACCCGCCGCCGCCAGGGACTCGTGAAGGGGGAAAACACGATGTTCCGCCGGACTCGCCGCCCTGCCGTGATCACGCTGGGCGCGCTTCTCCTGTCCCTCGTTGTCGCCGGCCAGGTGCTCGCAGCGCACTCATGGAGCGGGCGCATCCCGCTCACGTCCTCGGGTGGCGGCTTTGCGTTCGGGGTGGCGGGCCTCAACTCGACGACGGCAGTCGGCGTCTACGTCGAGTGGAACGGCAGCCGGTACGACGTCACCGTCCGGCGCAGCACGACATCCGGCGCGTCGTGGGACGCTCCCGTGATGCTGTCGACCAACGGCTACGACGCGGCCATTTCCGCCTCCGATCCGTACGTGGACGTGATCTGGACCGAGCATGGCCGGATCCGGTATGCGCGCAGCGATGACGGCGGCGTGAGTTTCGATCCGTCCGTGGCGCTGACCGGCAGAGGTTTTCCTCTGGACCTGAGCGTGGCCAGGGAACCCGGCGGACTCGTGATCGTGGCCTGGCAGAACGGCACAACAGACGCGATCAAGACCCGGGTGAGCACCAACGGCGGCGTCAGCTTCGGGCCTGTGACCACGTTCTCCAGCCACATCCAGGACATGGGCACCACGGTCGCTGCCGGCGATGGTGTCGTCTACCTTGCCTACAAGACAAACCCCGACCGGATCGTGGTCAGGCGGTCCACCAACGGCGGAACAAATTGGAGCTCGGCGAAGCTCATAACGACGCAGGCCTACGGGGTGTACGACAACGTCTCGCTGACCGCCTCGGGAACCCACGCCTACCTGGCCTTCACAGGCAGGAACACCCATCACTCCGCCTGGGGCGCCGTCGACTACCGACTGAGCAAGGACAGCGGGGCCAGCTGGTCGGTGCCTTTCAAGCTCGCCCCCGGGAAGTGGAAGACCGAGACGCCGGAGGTCAGCCTGCAGGGCGGCGTCGTTCGGGCCGTCTATGAGCGCCGAACAAGCAGTGGCTACGGCGTCTACTACCAGCAGTCGAGCAATGGGATGCGCTGGTCGAGCCCCGAGCTGGTCGAGAGCACCGGCTTCGGTCCGCACCTGACCAAGGCCGGCAACATCGTCGTCCTCTACACGACGCCCTCGGAAGACGCCTACGCGCGTACCGGCAGCTAGAAAGGAGCGCTCCATGAACGTTGACAGGTCCACGGCCGAAGACGGGCGCAACACCCCCTTCGAGCCGGGATTCCCGCCGATGGACGATCACCGGCCCGGATTCCACGATCGCGGCGACCGCGAGAAGGACGCGGAAGGCCAGATCCGTTTCCCGCGCAGGACCAAGCAGAAGGACGTCCCGCGCGAGTCATTGGCCGCCCGGATCGCCCGGACGCGAGAGGAGGCCAGGTAATGGGCAGCGGCCGATCTTCGATCAGCTTTCGCAACTCGTATGGCAAGAAGATCTACGTGGCATACATGCGCCGAGACTGGGCGTGCGCCGAAGACTGCGGTGAGCCGTGGGACGTCCTGGGCTGGATCGGACTGGATCCCGGGGAAACCGAATACCGCTCGAATCCCACTACCAATCGCTGGTTCTATTACTACGCCGAGGCCGTCGATGGCGCGTTCTGGGCCGGGCCATATGTCGCCGAAGTTTCAAACTCCGTGTTCGACAAGTGCACGTGCATCGGAGTCCAGCGCAGCGACGGGACGTCTCCGTATTACGACGTCGGCTTCCGCGAGCTCGACAGTGCGACCTACTCGGGCGTGAACTTCGTGCCCTAGCTCGGCCCGAGCCGTTGGGGAAGAGGTAGCGTGACCGTGGTCAGAATCGGGCGCCGCCGGGACGTCTTTCGCTAGGGCGCGGGTTAGCTCGTCAGAAGGGCTGGTGCCACAGATTGCGTACGCCCCTGCTGCCCTTCTTGTGGGGCGCCATGTAGCCGCTCGGCATGGCCGTGTCGTCGATGCCGCCGCCTGTGCCATAGAGCACGTCGAGGATGACGCCACGCGTGTTCTTCAAGAGCATGCGCAGGATCCGGGTGAGGAGCGCCGGCGCGGGTGGGCTGGCCATCGGCGTGCGCGGGCTGGCGGGCTGCATCCGCTTCCGCTCCGCCACAGCATCGGGGTCGGCGGTGGGCACATGCGGGGTGACTGACCGGGCGAGCGGGTTGCCGAAGAATCCGTCGGCCGTGGTGATTCCGAGACTGTCCACTGTGGCGCTCCTCGTGGGCAAGCGTACGAAGTCAGGAAGTCTAGTACGCAACGGGGGTGTATGGGGCCCGTTCCGCTGAATTCGTCAACGATCGGTCGCCGTTGACGCGGACGGACGCGGCACGTCGACCCATCTGACATCGAAGCTCGGGCCGTCGCCGGTCAGCGTGGAGACCCGCGCGAACCGCGCACCCTTCTTCGATCGAAGGTCGAACTGCACCAGCTGGCCCGCTGCCGTCGGGAGCGCGACTGGGCCATCGGTCGTCTCCGCAGCGAGGTTCGTGAAGATGACGTCGGCGAATTGAGCCAGCTCGGACGTGGCGCACGTCCGCTTGCACAGCGCTGCCGGCTCCAGGACCCACTCCGCGGATGTGGGCCAGTCGCCGCGCCGCTCGGCGGAAGTCGTGAACGACTGTCCGGTAGTCAGGTTGTTCAGTGTCAATTCGAACTGCTCTGCGCTCAGTGCATGGACGCTCGCGCTGAAATGGTCGCCCGGATGGACCTCGACCGGAACGCGGTGCGCGGGCAACGGAAACATCTCGTACCAGGCGTAGTAGTCGGCCGACGTGCCACCGTTGGCATGACAGTCCGCGGACGTGCCGGTCTGCTGGACGGTATGTGACTTGACGCCGTCGAGGCCGACCCACAGGCTCGCGTTGGTCTCGCGGCCCGCCGAGCAGTCGACCTCCGGCTGCGTCCATTCGCCCGAGACGCTGACGTATTGCTTCTTGATCAAGCCATAGCCGGCCCAGTTCGAGGACTTGACCACCCTGGAGGGCTTGATTGTCGCTTCTGGGCTCGCGCTTCGAGTAGGTCGCTGAGTTTGCGGAGGGCTCGATGCGGCTGAGGGCGTCCCGGTGGGCGAGGCAGCCGGGGCGACGGGCACGGATGGCGAAGGGAATGGCGTGGCGGAAGGCGTGGCCGAGACCGTGGAATTTGGGAGCGCGGCGATGGCGGGCGCGGTGGCCGTTGGCGTGGCGGATGGGAGGCCGACCAGCGTCATCGCGCCGACGCCCGTGAGGGCAACGATCGCGGCAACAGCCACGCCCATGAATACGTGCACGGGCCTGAGGCGTCCGTACGAGACGGCGGACGCATCCGGGCCTCGAGGCGTGCCGCAGTGATAGCAGTTGGCCCGTGAGCGCGTGTTCAAGGACCTGCATTGAGTGCACGCCCAGAGATCCACCGAGAGCTCGCCTCCGATCGCGTCCTAGGCTCTCGTTGACACGAACGGCCGCCTACCGGTCGAAAGTCCTCCTGCGGGAGCGCCGACGGCTAACCTCAACGGATGGAGTACGGCAAGGCAACGGCCCAGGTCTCGGATCTGATGGAACAGTTGCGTGATTTGGCCCCGGCCGATTGGAAGCGGCTGGAGACCGCCCACACGGGCTGGGAGCTGCTCGATGCGGCGGAGGACGCGCTGGCAGAGGTGCTGAATCGGGAGGATCTGCGCGAAGCGTGGTTCGAGCTGCGCGCCGAGGCGACCCTGGTAGCGCGCTCGGCGGCAGCGGCCTACGCGGAGCAGACGGACGAGGGTGTGCGCACCATCGAACACGTCGCGGCGGTCAACGCCTGGGACGGCCAGCGCGAATCGTCGAAGCTGGAGGTCCTTGGTCCGGCCCACGAGCGCGGCTTCATCGACGCTGCGTGCGACGCGCTCGGCGTCGTGCTCATGCGGCCCTACGTGAAGCCCTCCGACTTCACGCGCTTCTGGGCGGTTTTCGCGCCGGTGCTGGGAGATCCTCCGACCGACTGAGTCGGCGCTGGCTCCCTACTTCAGCCCGCGATAAGTCCCCTCGTCGCGCGAAGCGACGCGGACTACACGGATCATCGTCTCGTGGTCATCGATCTGGTACACGACCCGCCAGGGCAGGCCATCGATCCGTATTCGGATGCGCCAAAGGTTCGAGCCGCCCACCAGCTTGACGGCTCCTGGCGGCCGAGGGTTGTCAGCCAGGGTGATGATCGCTCCATGGAGCGCGACCGAGAGCGGGCCGCGCAGCCCTGCCAGCTGTCGTTGCGCGGCTGGCCGCACCACGATCGTGTATCGCAAACCCGTCAGTCCGACGGACCGTCGCCGTAGTGCGCGCGTCCCTCGGCGACCATCTTCTGGAAGAACTCGCGTGCGTCAATGTCGGGGCCTGGTTCGGCCAGCGCGTCGTTTGCCGCGACGATGTCCTCCGCATCCTCCTGCGCCGTGAGCCACATCTCGAGCGCCTCCTCGACGATGTCGCGGATCTGACGCCCGGACTGCGCGGCCCGAATGCGAATCGCGCGGTAGAGCTCATCGTTGCTGAACGAGACCGTCACCTTCATTCGCGAGCCATCCTACCATCCAGACACCCAGATGGCCGCCGATCCTCTGGCCCTTTTCAGGCCGCGTCTGCCGGCAGGAGCCTGAAGGGTCGCCCGTCGGCGCGGCGGATGGTGCGGAAGTGGCGCATGTCGAGGGTGAGGACGTCTGACAAGTCGTAGCGGTCGGCAAGAACGACGATCGAGGCATCTGCCAAACCGATGGCGTGATCGACGTATTTCTGAACGACAGCGATGGCCGCGGCCACATCATCGCGATCGAACGGCTCGAGCTGGTATGCGCCCGCGGCCACCTCTGCGAGCAGGGCGACTTCCGCGTCTGACCCAATTCGAGTAGCCAGGAAATAGTCGAGCTCGGCGAGCACGAATGGCGAAAGCAGGAACGGTGGCTCCGCGGCCCTGAGCGCACGCGCGGCATCTGCGTGATCGTGCTGGCTCGAGTCGAGCGCGGCAAGCAGCCCGCTCGAGTCGATCAGGATCACGACTCTCCGAAGCCCTCCAGAAGCTCGTCGAAGTGCTCAGCCAGACCCGGCTCGCCGCTGTCGAAGAGCGGCAAGCGCGGCCGGGGCGGCTCCTCTGCTGCCGTAACCATGGCGACGCCCTCGCGAATCAGTTCGGCTTCACTGACCCCTCTTCGGCGAGCCGTAGCAGCGAGAGCTCGCTTGAGCGGCCGCGGCAGGTAGACCGTTGTCTTGTCCATGCCATACATAGTGCCATACGTCGCGTGAGCGAACCGAACAGCCGCATTGTCTCGGCGGCGGCTTATCGGCCGCTTACGTGGCGGCGGCCGATCGTGGTGTCAGGCGGAGCGGACTACCAGTCGGGTGACCAGGCGTCGCCTGCGACCTTCTCCTGGACGCCCGAGTCGCCGTTCGTCATCTGCGCGCCATACCAGTAGATCCGGTCACGTACGTTGCCCTGAACACTGCCGTCCGCACGATGCCAGATCATCTTGACCTTGATCCGGTATATCGCGCCGGCGTCGGCGCAGAGGTGGCCGCATGGCACGCGGACACGCACTGTTGCCTGGCCGAACAACGCATCGTGCGCGTCGTCCGTGACGGCGGTCATCTCGGGGCTGGTATAGCGGACGTTCCAGTGCTCGCAGCCTCCAAAGCCGCAGACCTTGCGCTCAACGATGAACAGCCAGCCGACGGTCTGGCTCGACTTGCCCGCGACCGCGCGCATGTTGGGCGGGTTGACGTAGAACCGCTTCAGCCAGCCGAACCCGTCGGAGTTGTAGTACCTGTACTTGCCGATCGCGCCCGGATCGCTCGACGTATCCGTGAGCGACCAGGCGCCGATCTTGCCCTTGTGGCCGAGCACAGTGTCGGCATAGACCGGTTGGGTGGTGACGATGGCTGCCACCGCGAGAGTCGCGACGACCACCAAACTCCGCAAACCTCGACCGAACATCGCATCCCTCCCGACTCGACGGCGGATTCCTAGCCTGCGTCCAGCCTACGCCGGCTACCTTCGGAAGTAAACGCCGGCAGCCCTAGCCGTCGCGGGCGGCACCTGCCTGAGCGACGAAGACGTCGAAGATGCGCGTGGCTTCGGGAGAGACCTCCGACGTCCGCTCGGGATGCCATTGGACGCCGACCAGCCAGCGGCGGTCGGTCGCCTCGAAGGCCTCGACGAGGCCATCGACTTCAGCGGTGACCGTCAGGCCGTAGCCGAGCACCTCGCGCGTGACCGCCTGGTGGTGGCGCGAGTTGACCGTCAGCGGCTGGCCGTTGGCCGTGGCGGCGAGGATCGAGCCCGGCTTCGGGCGCACTTCGTGCTCGACGAGCCCCTCTCGCTCGGCTGGGTTGTGGTCCGGGACGTCCTGGAGCAGCCGGCCGCCGCGGACCACGTTGATCAACTGGAAGCCGCGGCACACGCCAAGCAGTGGAATGTCGTGCTCGATGGCCCGGCGCGCTGCGCTGATCTCGAGCTCGTCGCGCGCGGGATCAACGCCCTGGCAGCCTTCGTCGTCGGCACCGTATCGGTCGGGGGCGATGTCGCCGCCGCCGGAGAGCATCAGCCCGTCGAGGTCGGCCGGGATCGCGTCTCCCGGATAGAGCGGTACGACGTCAGCGCCGGCACGTTCGAGCGCCGCGCGATAGCGCTCGTGCGACGCCGCGTTGAGCGCCTTTGGCGTCGAGAGGGTCAGTCCGATGCGCGGCCTAATCACGTGTTGCGAATGTACCTGTTCCTGTGCCAGTGACAGACGAGCTGTCACGGCGACGTGTTGAAGTTCGGGTCGGAGCCGCCGCCAAGTAGTCGAGTGCCCGACTCAGGTGGCCCCGGATAGGAAGTTGAACATGCCCGCCACAGAGGACGACTTAGCGAGCCGCTTCATGACGCCAAGTCAGGCGACGAGGGCAACTCAGGACACCCTGCCCGACCGGCCTTGCGCGCCGGGAGCTGTGCTGCTCGTCGGCATCAACCCCAGCCCCGTATCGGTCGCCGCAGGTCACTATTACCGTGGCCAGAACGGCCAACGAATGTGGGACCGGCTGCGCCACGTGGCGCTGCTTCCCAGCTGCCCAGCGGCATGGGAGGACGACTGCTTCGCGGCAGCCGGCAACGGCCTGACGGACCTCGTCAAGCGACCGACCAGCTCTCTCCTCGACTTGTCGCCCGCCGAGCTCTACGCGGGTCGCGCGGCGCTCGCGGACAAGATCCGCGCCTGGAAGCCCGGCCTGCTGTTGTTCGCATTTCGGGCGCCGGCGGAGCAGCTCCTGGGCCGCGACGTGCGCCCCGGTCGGTGCGCCGACTACGAAGGTGTACCCACATTCCTGATGGTCGGTCCGTATGCCGCTGCCAAGGATGTCGCCGCGAACCTGGGCGAGCTCAGGAGCTTTGTCGCCCTGCCACGCGGGATGTCGGGTTCGGCGCACTCCTGATCACGAAGGTCACGCGACCGCGCGCCGGCGCGCCGGCGCCCTATTCGGCGAAGCCGAATAACCCCGTTGACAGCCTGGCGCAGCCTGCCCAACGAACTACATAGGACGACACACGGAGGTAGCCTCAGATGACCGACACCGACCCAACCCCCAGCTCGACATACCGGGCCATGCACGCCCTGCTGGCCACCCTGGACGCCATCGAGCCGATGCCTGCCATCGCGCACGAGGACCTGCTCATCGTCCCGCTCCGCTCGCGGGTAGCCCGCGAGCACTCCGGCTACGTGACCCTGGCCGACAAGGACACGCCGCGCACGGATACGCCGGCTCCGTTCGAGTTCACCGAGCTTGATGCCGGTGGCAGCGTGCCCACCGTGCAGGTCAAGGTCGGCCTGCTGCCGCTGGTCGTCATCGCCGGCGAGACCATCGTCGGTGGCAAGCAGAACCGCGCCATCAACGTCTCGATGTGGCTGCCCCAGAAGCGGACCACGGCCATCCCGGTCAGCTGCCTCGAGCACGGTCGCTGGAACTGCAGGCTTTCGCTTCGCGCCCGGCCCGGCCATGGACCTGGAGCTGCGCGAGAAGCTGTCGCGCAACGTCGGCCGGCGCATGGGCGACCGCCGCTTCAACAGCGACCAGGGCGACGTCTGGGCGCGCATCGCCGAGCGCGAGCGGGTCGCCGGCCGCCACTCCGGCACCGGCGCCGTCCACGACCTGTACGCAAGCGACGCGGCGGACGTCGACGCGGTGGTCGGCGCGCTGCCCATGCCCGCAGAGGCGTGTGGGCTGGCGGTGTGCATCGGCGGCAAGCTCGTCGCCCTGGACCTGTTCGACTCGACCGAGACACTCGCGCCGCCAGTGGCCGCGCCTGGTCGCGTCCGCGGCGCTAGCTCGGCTCGATTTCCGCCGTCGCGTGGCCCGTGGACTGGACCCGGAGCCCGAGCACTCCAAGCCCGACGACGGTGCCCTGAGCCGCATGCTCGACCGTGCCCGGCAGGCCGTGCGTACCGCGCAGGTGACAAGCTCGCCCGGGGAGGGGCTCGACGTGCGCCTGCAGACCAGGAAGCTGCACGGCTCGGCGCTGACCCATGGCAACCGACCGGTCCGCGTCGTGCACGTCGCGCTCTTCCGCGACGAGCCACCCCGCCCGCCCAGGCACGAGCCGCCGCCTCGCCGCGAGCCGGAGCCCACGCAATACCGCCGCTCGGCGGGCGAGTCGGAAGAGGCGCACCAGCGGCTCGCGGAGTGGCGTGACCAGATGCGCGGGCGTGGACCGGTCCAAGAGCGAGACCAAAATCCGGTGCCTGATCCTGCGGATGATCCCGTCCGCAGGCGCGGGCACTGAAGGACGGACACAATGGGCACGAACTCACCAATGGAACTGCCGATCTACTACAGCGCCGACTACACGCTCGCCGGGTTCGCCTTCGACACGACGCGCAAGTCGGCGCTGGTCGCCCAATCTCTGCGTGACGAGCCGATCGCGGGCGTGCGGTTGGTCGAGCCACAGCCGCTGACCGAGGCACAGCTCGTCGCCGTCCACGACCCGGCGTATGTCCGCGCCGTCAGGACCGGCGAGCCGCGCTCCCTGGCGGAGTCGCAGGGCTTCAGTTGGGATCCAGGGTTGTGGCGGATGGTGTGTGCCTCGAACGGCGGCGCCGTCGCCGCGGCCGTGGCCGCACTCAAATCCGGTGGCGTGGCCGGGTCGCTGTCGAGCGGCCTGCACCACGCCAAGCGCGACCACGGCGCCGGCTTCTGCACGTTCAACGGCCTTGCCCTGGCCGCTCGGGCGGCGCAAGAGGCGGGCGCTCGTCGGATCCTGGTCATCGATCTCGACGCGCACTGCGGGGGAGGGACCGCGGAGCTGCTCGGTCCCGATGAGCGTGTCCGCCAGGTGGACGTGGCGGTCGACCCGTTCGACTACTACGACACGCCTGATGGGTGGACTCTCGACCTGATCAGCGAGCCGGCGGACTACATGCCCACCATCCAGCGTCGCCTGGCGGAGGTGCTCGAGTCGGCAGAGAGCTTCGACCTGGTCCTCTACAACGCGGGCATGGATCCGTTCGAGCAGTCGGCAGTAGGTGGCCTCGAGGGGATCAGCCAGGCGATCCTTCGCCGGCGCGATCGCTACGTCTTCGACTTGTGCCGCTGGCAGCTGAAGGCGCCCGTCGCGTTCGTGCTGGCCGGCGGCTATGCCCACGGGGAGGACGGCCAGAAGAGGCTGACCGGGCTGCATCGGTCGACCGTCGAGGCGGCCGCAGCCGTCTCATCGGCCGTGGCGCCGATGCCCTTCGAGACCTGCCCGCACTGCCACCAGACAATCGAGCGCGTGGAAATCGTCTACGGCCTGCCCGGCTCGGAGCTCGGCGAGGCGTACGAGCGAGGCGAGGTGTTCCTGGGCGGCTGCGTCGTCACGGGCGACGACCCCGAGTGGGCCTGCCCCAACTGCCAGCAGACGCTATGAGCGATGGCAAGGCCGGCCCCAGGAGCAAGGTCACCCTCCGGGATCGGCTGGCCGGTGGGGTGTGGGGCCACCTCGTCGGCGATGCAGTTGGTGTGCCATATGAGTTCGGCCCGCCCGTACCGCCGGATAGCGTTCAGTTCGGTGTTGCCGGATCGCATAGTCAGCCTGCAGGTACCTGGAGCGACGACGGTGCCCTGATGCTGGCGCTGCTCGACTCGCTCCTGACGCGCGGTTTCGATACGACGGACCAAGCCCAACGCGCTCTTCGTTGGTACCGCGAAGGCAAGTACGCGCCGGGCGGAGTCGTGTTCGATGTCGGCGCGACAACCAGTCGAGCGCTCGAGGCCTTCGAGTCAGGTTCACCCGCCGAGGAGAGCGGGCCTAGCGACGAGATGTCGTCCAGCAACGGTTCGCTGATGCGGATCCTGCCGTTGGCACTTGTCGAGCGTGAACTACAGACGCCGCGCCTTATCGATGACGCCCACAGAGCATCGATGGTCACCCACGGCCACGTCCGGGCGCGGGTTGCATGTGCTCTCTACGTGCTCATCTGCTGGCGCCTGTTGAGCGGGGCTGAGGATCGGTCGGCCGTACTGTCGGAAGAGATAGCGCGGCTTCGTCGCCGGTACTCGGCTGAAAACATTCGGGCCGGAGTACCAGGCGGCCTTGGGCGAGCTCGAGGCGTGGCCCGACCGGACGGGAAGCGGCTACGTCCTCGACAGCTTCTGGTCGGCCTGGGATGCGTTCGCCACGGCCGACTCCTACGCGGAGGCCGTCAGGTGTGCAGTCGCGTACGGGAGTGACACCGACACCACCGCTGCGATTGCCGGGGGCTTGGCCGGCATCTACTGGGGTATCGATGCGATCCCGGCTGATTGGCGCCGTGGGCTGCGCAACAAGAGCGTCTTCAAGCCTCTTGTCAAGCAGCTCGCGGGCGACCGTCGCGGACAGCTACCGCGTCTACGTGATCGAGCTCGATGAGGCTGTCTGGGCCAAGACCAAGATGAAGCGCCGCAACCCTGCCCCCGACCTGACCAAGCCATGCCTCTACGTGGGCCACAGCGGGCTTTCGCCGAAGCGACGCTTCGCGCAGCACAAGAAGGGGGGCCTCGGCACGTCAACCGATGTTCACCAGCATGGCCGCTACCTGAGGAAGAGCCTTTATAAGCATGCCCCGGTCACGCACACGAGGACGGAGGCGGAGCAGGTCGAAGCCGACTGGGCCAACGAGCTGCGCTCGCAGGGCTACCGCGTCTGGGAGGGTCGTCTGGGTGCGCTCGATCTGAAGCGCCGTCTACCCAGTTAACGGGCCTGGGTGCTCAGTCCAACCGGGGAGTCGGTCGGCCGCGATGTGAGGGTCTCTGCATGATTTGCCACCGACTCGCATGAGAAGTAGAGTGAACTCATGAGAGTGACCAAGATCTCACAAGGCGGGCAGGTTCAGATTCCGGCAGAGGTCCGACGCCGCTGGGGCACACGCGCCGTGCTGATAGACGACGCGGGCACTTACCTGCGGATCCGGCCCGTTCCTGACGACCCGATCAGTGCTGCGGCAGGTTCGCTCGCCGGCCCTGGTGCTACCGCGAACGAGCTGACGCGGACGTGGCGCGAGGAAGAGACAGAAGCCGAAGCACGCAAGTGACAGCCTCGCCAGCCCAGCGAACCGTCCTGGACGCATCCGCGGTCATTGCGCTGCTGTTGGATGAGCCGGCTCGGTCTGAGGTCGAAGCGCTGCTTCGGCACACCCCGCCGCCGCTCATCTCGTCGGTCAACCTGGCCGAAGTCATCGACAAGCTTGTCCGCGGAAGGGGACTCGATGTCGAGGAGGTGACCGACGCAGTCGACCTCCTGATCGTCGGCGGCCTCGAAGTGCAACCTTTCTGGCTGCCCGACGCTCGAAAGGCGGCTGCGCTCCGAGCACGCTACTACCACCGCACCCAGTCACCGCTCTCGCTGGCCGACTGCGCGTGTCTCGCGACCGCTCTGGCCGCGGACGCTGCCCTCGCTACCGCGGATCGAGTCCTGGCCCGCGTTGCCGGCGCCGGCGGTCTGCGAGTAATCGGGCTGCCGGATTCAACGGGAGTAGCGACAGTCGGATGATTGCGGTGAACCACGGCCTACCTGGGGCTGGCCGACTACCTACTGCCGGCCCCCGGTGATCCGGACGAGACCGACCGTGTCATCAGGGCGGTCGCGAGCAACCAGATCAGCGAGTCTGACTTCCGCCAATGGGTTTCGGAGCGCATCGCCTAGCCGATCACGACCAGGTGCTGGCGCGCGCGGGTGGCGCCGACGTACATCTGTTGAGTGAAGCGGCGGTCTGATTCGTCGAGCTCGACGAGGACGACGACCTCGCGCTCGAGGCCTTTGAAGCGGCGGATCGAGTCGCACAGGATGGTGTCGGTCGGCTGCTCGGGCGCGGCGTCGGCCGCCAGACCGAGGGAATGGCCCTCGTCGTCGTACGAGCCGTTCCAGAGCACCTGGTTGCCGAACTGCCGATGCTTCCAGACCTCGCTGCGCGACAGCGGCACGCCGGTCAGTACCGCGATCTGCCAGGGCGCCAGGTGCTCCTCGACGACCAGCCGGTGCAGCACCTTGCGCACGGCTTCCACCACCCCGCCGGAGGACTCGGCGCCGACCTTCTCCACCCCCCCGACCCTCCTCGTGCAGAACTTCTGCCAAGGCCAGGCCGGGCGCGAAAGCGGCAGCAAAGCGGTGGTCGACGCCGAGGAGCTTGGCCGTCTCGCGCAGGAGCGGGTAGCCGCCGCCGCGGTGGGTCGGGCTCCAGCGGTACCTGTCGGCGCGGCGCTCGACGTAGATCGGCCCTCTGGTCGGCGTCGCGCGGCTGATCGCCGCGGCGACCGTGGCCAGGTCGTAGGCACGCGTGATCGGCTCGGGAAGGTGTGGCATCCCTCTTCTCCTATCGCACCTGGCAGTGGCACCGTTGCGACGCGAAGGACGTCGCTGGTTGCCGGGCCGTCAACGAGCCAGGACTCTCGGGCCGCTCTGGATAGGCGCCGCCATCAGAGGAGGCGGCTGACGAATTTTACTCCCAGGCCACCGTTTCGCTGAACGCGACAACCAGGTGCTCGCGGGCACGCCGAACCATCGCCTAGCTGCCGAGTGCGCCGCCAGCCTGCCGCAGGATCGCCGTTGACCTGACAACGATGGCGATCCGTCAGCGAGTTGCATAATCCGTTACGCCAGTGCTATTATTGGCATCAACAATTCTCTTGACACCGCCGGAGCCCACTGGCGACAATGCCGCTGACCAATGAACTTCGACACGCTATCCATGCCTACCGAGACGAACTCGTGGGTCTGGGGGCGAACGGCCGCCTTGACTTCGTCGACATTGCCCGCCGCGTCGAGGACTGGCCGGACGTGGGCTTCCTCGCTGCTCATGCCCGCAAGTGGGGCGTGGGGCGGCAATCTGCCCCATACAGCCAATGGGCATACGACATCAAGAACGGCCCGGGCGTTCACGTCTACGCATATGTCCATCCGGTGCACGGCAATCGGGGCATCGCCTTCGTCGATCTTGAACAGGACGCGGTAGTTCAGGTCGATGTCGACCGTCTCTTGAACATGGATTGCCTCACTCCGCCAAACGGTGCCCAGCGTTGGGTGGCCGACAAGGTCGCCATCGGGAGTTATTGGCGGCTCAGCGATACAGAACGTTAGGACGATGACAACCGCTACTCGACAGACATCCCTCGATCGGTGGCTACGGTTCGCCGATGCCCTCAACTCCGATCTGGTCGACGTTCTCGGCACTGAGGACGTCGTCGCCGCTCTGATCGATCGGTCTCTGACGCAGACAGAGATGGATCAGGGCTTGGTCCTTGCTCCGAGCGATCTTGTCGAATTGGACGCGGCTGATCGGATCTTCAAATCTGCTGCCCCTGTCCTTCTTGATCGGACCGACATCTCACTGTTCAAAGACGACGAACCGGTTTCGCACTGGTGGTGGCACATCGAGCAGCTTGTTCTCGGTGAGACGTCAAGCATATTGCTGACCGTGCCCGAGGCAGCAGCGATCAAGGGCGTCCACCCTCACACCGTGCGAGCAGCAATACGTGCGAAGGCGCTGCCCGCGCGCACACTTGCTCGGGGCTTCCTGATACACAGGCGGGACCTAGAGAGGTGGGAACCTCGTCGCGTAGGGCGACCCCGTGGGTCTCGGAGCCAGGCAACAGATCCCCTTCTCGATTCGTTCAACGACGCGAACACGGCTGGGGACTTCGCGCGCGCAAAGGACATCGCGCGAGCGATCGCACGCCAGCCAGAATCAGCCAGACGCCAGTTGGCGCTTGCCCTGTCCGCGTTCAACGATGGTGATCCAAGTGCGGCTACTGAGTGGGCGGAGCTGGCCCTCACGGGTGAGCTCCCTTCTCAGTCCAGGCAGACAGCTCTCCTAGTCAGAGGGCGTTCCCTGCTCCTGCGCGACCTCCGAGAGGACGCGCTGGCCTCTCTTACCGCTGCATACGGGGTCGGCCCTCTGGATGCCTTGGTAAGTGCGGCCATGGCGGATGTGTACTTAGCCATGGACGATGCAGGGCAAGCCGTCGAACACGCCAGTCGTGCGATACGGGAGGCACCTGAACAGGCAGAACTCAAGTATGTTGCCGCGCGAATGGAATGGCATGCAGACAAGGTGTGGGACGCCCTGGAGCACATCGTCGAGTACCGGCTGTCGAACTCGGACGACCCTGATGGGGCGCTCCTGCATTGTGCGCTTCTTGGCTACATTGGAGACCAGTTCGACGATAGCCGTTGCTTCGAACGGATCATCACAATCCTTGGTGAGCGACCCATCTCGGGCCTCGATGCGATACGCACTCGGGCTCTTGCGTTGGCTCGACTTAAGCGGCCCGACGAAGCGGTGGCCCTGCTTCCGACGATCCTGCAGGAAGCAGACACAGGGAAGCCCAACGGGCGATAGATAGCGTGGTCGCGGCAATTCTTGGCAGTGTCCCAGGCGACGATCGAGAGCGTGCGGACGAAATCGCAGAACGTATCGTCACCGCCGCTGGTGCATCGGAAATAACAAGCAGAACGAAGGCCCTGTCGCATGCACTTCGCGGTGATCAGGACTCGGTACGAGCAGAGCTCAATCGGAACGAACCTGACGATAGATGGCCAGCCGACGACCAACTGCTCCTCGCCATCGCGTTCGTCGAAGGTGGCCATCACGACGAGGCGAAAGGTATCTTTCGCAGATTGGTCCGGGTTAATGGCGAGCCAGAGATCCTCCAATCCGTCGTTGTCGGCGGCTTACGGGCCGATGATCTTGACTTGGTGCGATCCGCCCTGGCGAAGTTGTGTGACGCCGAAGCGCCGGACGGGTGGGGCCACACCGCGCTCGCAATCTTGGACTTGGCCCAGCGCCCGAATTCGGGCGCATGCACTCGCCGAAACGTTTGGGGCCTTCGTGCCTTCGAGCGAGATGCCGGGTGTTGCTGCGAGTGGCCAAGACCCACGTCGCAGCGTCTGGGAGGGCACCCACCCGCGTCTTTCCTCGGTGCTGGACAATCTCTCAACAGTTCGAGTCCATTAGCCGTCGACTCGTACGAGAGCTGGGTCTGCCGAGTCGCGAGCCGGCCGATGGCCGCCCTACTCAAATGCCGAACCCCCGCTTACGTGCCCATGCCCTCGCCTCCGCCGCCATTAGGGCACGCGCGGAACTGACCATCGAGGACCACTGGGTCGTAACGCCGCTCAGGTTGAGTGGGGGAAGCAGCTCGCTGAGCACCTCCAGCTCGACGACACGCAGGATCGCGTCAGCCGGCGATGGCCACACGGCGAGCTCGAGGCGGGTCTTCATCCACGCCGTCAGCTGCCGGTCGTTGTCGGGCGATAGCCCATAGTTCGCGAACCGTTCCGGACGGGCTGGGTTGCGCGGGATCGCGTGTAAGTCCAGCTTTCCCCGAAGCAACGCGGCGAAGGATCGTCGGACGGTCGATGATCCGGTGCGGCCGTCGCCGAAATGTTGGCCGATGTCTCGGCCCAGCAGACTCGACTCGGACTTGCCGACGTACAGCGGCCGGCCGTCTGGCGGATTCCCGAGTCCCAGATCATGCCACGTTTCGGGGCCTCCGTAGACGGCATACAGTCCGGGCGCTCGGGGAACCTTCACCTCAGCCTCGGCGATCGAATAGCGGCCCCCGCGAAGCGTGCGGACAGCGGCCCCAGCCGGTGATGTCATGGCCCGCTCCCATTCTCTGTTGCGTGAAGCGCGTTGATCAGCAGTTCCGCGTAGTTGGCTGCGCCGAAACCCATCCGTCTGGCGTAGCCCGGGTGATATCCGACAACCCATGCGCGGTCGTCGAGCTTCCCGGTGGCCACCAGTGGTGGCGCCTCGCGTGAGAGAGTGCTGAACTCGTCCCGCGAAGGCGCCCGCCAATAATGTGGTCCGCAGACAATGATCACTCGTCGCGCGGCGAGCATCTCCATCGTTGCCCGAAGCAGCGCGCCAACCTGCCGGTCCTGCGCCGCCTTCAAAGGTCCCCAGGGGCTGCCCGCTCCTTCGGTCGGTGAGTAATCGGGCCCCACCGGGTACACGTTCGCCCGCGCGAAACAGGAGTACCAAGGGCCCGGACCGGGCGGCTCGAGAGCGTTCACCAGATCCGCGCACAGCCGCCAGAAGGGAGAGCTGCCGCGATTGCCAAGCTCGACTATCGGTGAGTCGGCTCGGCATAGTCACGGTGCGAGGTGCGCGTCAGCTCGATGACGCGACGGCGGCCTTCGCTCGACTCGATGCTGTCGCCTTCCAGCGCGCGCCGGTGACGGCACGATCCCAGCCCTGAAAGCTTGGCCAACGATGACCAGGCCCGCGCAGCCGTTCCTACGTGCGGCCAATGTGATGCGAGGGGCGAACCCCAATCTCGTCGCGCCGCGCGACGATCGAGGACAACAGCGCGTCGTAGATCTCGAGGGCGGCCGCCTCCGAGCCAGATGCCGGCTCGCTTCTATCCGGCACGGTCCGACGGCTCATCTGCAGACCACCACCAGGGGCTGACGCGCCCGCATGGCGCGGACGTACATCTGCTGAGCATATAGGCGGTCTGCGGCGTCGAGTTCGACGAAAACGACGACCTCGCGATCAAGGCATTTGAAGCGGCGGACCGAGTCGCACAGGGTGATGTCGGTCGGCCGCTCGGGCGAGGCGTCGGCCGCCAACCGAGCGAATGGCCCTCGTCGTCGTACGAGCCGTTCCCGAGCATCTGATTGCCGAACTTACGCTGGTGTCAAACTGCGCTGCCAGCGAGTGACACGCCGGGCTCCGAGCTCGGGCGATTGGCAGCCACCCGTCGGTTACTGACCTCAGCCCAGGCGCAAAGCGGTATGTTCTCGATGTTGAGGCATATGAACTGTGCTCTGGCGCCGGTCGTGCGGCTTGGGAGATCTTTGGTTGCGCGGTCGCATAGAGTCGGGTTTGAGCGGGGGACACGCTGGACTCGTGGGTGATGAAATGGCTGACCCAATCAGGGCGGAACAACTCACGACCGGCGTTCCTCAGTGGCTTGAAAGCACCCTAAACATCACTCCAGGTCGCGATCCGCTCGGCTAGACGATCACCGTCGACCGAATTGTCCCCCGTCTCGTTCCCGGGATACTCGCGCTTTCGAGGCGTGCTCGCTATTTCTCTTTCTTTGCCTTCCTGCTCGACGAGTACCAGAAGCGGCGGCTCGCGCCTTCCAACAACGGCCTGTCCCCATTCATTAAGACGCGCGAGTACGAGCTGGCACTGGCCGTGGAACTCTGTTCCCGCGACCACCGGAACGAGGTAACCGCCTCGAACGGGCGACAGCGCGCGGGCCCCGCCGCCGCTAGTAAGCTCGAGGCGTTCCCGCGCCGAGAGTCTGTCGAGAGCGACCTTGGCGGATACGGGCTCTATTACCGGACACCAATGGTTGATCTCGGCCTTGTAGCGCCTCGCGGCACAGGACTTGGCGAATTGGGCACTCCCACACCGCTGGACGTTCTAAATCCGTCGAATGATCGTGGGCTGCGTCTGGCGGCAGCCTTCCGTGACAGGGTCGCCGAGACGGAGTACTTCTCGAAGTATTTCGCGAGTGACCGTGATGTCCCACGCGAGGTTCTTGGCGAGTATGCGTCTGCCGCTTGCCTCTGCCGCCTTGATGAGTCTCCCGAAGAGCAGGCGACGCTCCGGAGGCGCTCCTGCAGTCGACGCCATACGAGATGCCAAAGGACGTGGAGCGACGCCGCGAAGCGTTCGCATTCATTCTTTGGTTGGCATCTCGCGACGAGCGGATTGCTGGCGCGGATGCGGCCTTTCGGGACCAAATATGGCAGAACCACGAAGGGCGTGACAGAGATCGGAGCGCAGTGGTCGCAGATACCAACAGCCGCTGGGCCGCCCTCATCGCAAAGGAGTTCATGCAAGAAGGTTTCAGCAACCTGTGGGCCGCCGTATGTCGGACAGGTCTGGGAGCAGGGCACGAAGGCATTCCGAATAATGAACTAGACGAACGGCTGATAGACCCTCTCGTCCAGACCTCTGACCTCGACCCGTTCGGGGTTTCCATGACGCTTGGGCCTTCGACGCCAACTGCTCAGTTTCGGCAGCGCATGGCTGATGTGAGCCAGGGCCGATCGCTTGAGTCGCTCCGAGACTGGGCGGTACGCCGCAACAGCGCTCTCGCTGGTTTGGCGCTCATTCTGGCAGTTGACGCTCGCATCGAAGCGATGGGAGACCAGGCTGCCGCCTGGCATGAAATTGCGGTTCAAACGGGGAGCGACAGCCTGGGCTCGCCGGCATGCGGATACGAATTCGGGAACACATGAAGCTGGATCCCAACGTGCGAGAGACGATCGCCTGGCTGGTCCGCACGTTCGTGATCTGGCCTCACGAGGCTATCGCATATTCGAAACTTCCAGACTCCACGTTCAGATTTCGTTGGGAGTCCGGAAGGCTGCGTTTCTACGACTTGAGGCCCGAGCGGTTTGCTCTCACTGATATCCGACGAGATTCTCTGAGTCGGATCGCCAGCGACATAGGTTTGCTCGATCACACGACTTCTGGAGCTGTTCCATCAGCGATTGGGCGACAGTTCATCGACGAGGTCTTTTCGTGACGCTTCGCGTTGTGAGCTCATTTGAGCGCCGCTGGTCGGTCTTCTGGGGGACGAGCTACACCTTCGAGATAGCGTTCTTCGAGGCTTATCTCCTACCGCGACTCGGCGATCCACCTCTTAACGCGACATTGCTCGTCGACCGCGACGGGCAGGCCGAGGCACTTCAGGCCATTGGCCCTGAAACACCCTGGCGTGGCGCAAGGGCCAATCGCGACTACATGCTCAGAGGAATAGCGCCAACGAATGGCGTCTTTCACCCCAAGACGTACTTCTTCGCCGATGAGAAGACAGGAGTGCTTCACGTCGGTTCTGGGAATTTGTCTATGAGCGGCCTAGAGACTGGCAAGGAACTGTTTGTCCAATTTGATGCTGCTCATGCCGACGACCTTGACTCGATTCGCGCGTGGCGGCGGTGGATGGATGGCATCGTCGCATCGACCGAGGATGAGGTTCTCGGATCCCGCTGGAGGGACGCCAAGCTTCGGGCTCCGTGGATCGCAGGCGAGCCCGTCGCACCTCGTTTCGTTACGAATGCAGAGCGACCGCTCATAGACACGCTGTTGGACGGTGTGCCGGAGCATGTCGATGAACTTTGGGTGACGGCGCCGTTCTACGACCGCACGGCAACGGCGTTGGCGCAGAATCGCGCGTACCCATCCATCGCGCCTCCATGTTCTCCTCGGCCTGAACGCGAGTGTCGACGGAGAATTCCTTGCAGGGCGTACTGGCGGCCAGCGAGTCGGACACTTTCGTGCACGGCCTCCGTCCCGACGTGTACGTCCACGGCAAACTGATCGGAATCGTCAGTGGAGATCGCGGGAGGATCCTGAGCGGTTCGGCCAACCTATCCTGGGCCGCGCTCCTCGCCGCGAGCTCCACGAGTGCCGCCGCCAATGTGGAATGTGGCGTGCTTGCAGACGTCGCGGCGCAAGACCTCCGCCAACTCTTCGTGCCGCCACCGCCGCCCTCGGAGCTCATCTAGTTGACCTAGACATCAGCGATCTTGCCCAGCTCGAGTTCTTTGATCCGTCGACGACCGACTCGTACCAGTTTCACCTTCGGTCGGCGACACGACGACAGGATGGACTGCTCCAGGTCGACGTCAGACCGGAGCCGGAGCAGAGTCTGTTGTTATCAGATGGGATCCAACATGCTGTCGTGGCGACGAAGGTGACCCAGGCGCCTATGGCCTCCACGCTCCAGAGCCGATTTGTCTGGTTGACGAACACCGATGGTCGCCAGTTATCTAACCGCGTCGCCGTCGATGAACCTACGCAGCTTGCCGCCGTGCTTGCGGTTCGCGAGCAGCAAGCCGACCGCCCGGAAGGGATGGAGGCTGCCGACATGGAGACTCCAGTCGGCCAGATGCTCGCGCGGTTGCACGACCGTTGCATCTTCGACTTCGACGAAACGCCGGCCGCGAGACGCGCCGCTCGCGCGGCGGAACAGGAGACTGAGGATCCGGAATTTTGGGAACGGCTTGCGAGGGAAGAGTTGCACCAGGATCCCAGGATCGCTCGATACGCGACGCTTTCAGGATCGGCTCCTGTTCTCGAGGGCATCTTCATCGATATCGCTCGCATGCGAGAGATGGTCCCGGCCATGCTTCCTGATCTGCGGCTTGTGGGCGAGCCTTCCGACAGCGCTGAGGGAACAAGAGGTAAGGCGTGGTCGTCGGATCGCAAGCTGCAGGTTCGATTGTTCAACCTCTTCGAGCGCTGGTCGCGCGCCCTATCGGATCCCCGCCTTCAATGGCTCGGCACATACGCCCCTGTCGCTAACTTCGCAGCGCTTTGCAGCGCGCTGGTCGAATGCTGGCGTGAGGGCTACCTGCCGGAGCAGAGAGTGGTATCCCTAGTTGGGACACTGTTGACGTCCTTCATCCGTGAGGCTCGGCGAGACGGTTTCCTCGCAAGGCTCGAGGATGACGAACGGAACATAGCCAGCTCTCTCTTGTCCGCGTCGGACGCGCCGTCTCTTGCGGCGGCACTTGCCTATGGCTCGCTCCGCCATGCGCGCGCCGACTTGATGGACTATCTATTCGATTGGCAGCCGGCCCTTAGGGATGGGCTCGATTGGCGCGTCTTTAGGGCAGACGAGGCCGCCTCTGATCTAATCGAGTCGATTACTGGGTCTAAGGTTGCGCCTGAAGCAGTTGTCGAACGTATGACATGGGCGACCACCTTCATCAATGACTCGCGCTGGAGCGAGTTGGCTTCCGACGATACTGGCTTGCCGGTAGTCCTTACCGACCGACCTTTCGCCGACGACTACGGTGCGACGATCGACATCGGTCCAGGGATCGGGCTCCTAAGCGATCCCAGAGTCGTTGAGCTCGTAAGGCGCGCTCTCTCGTACCGGCAGACCTCAGGCTGCATCGTTGAGTCCGGAAGCAATCGGCTCAGCGTTAAGTTGGGTCTTGCTCCCGCCGCCAGGGTCGACGGCCGGTTCTTTGAGTCGGACGACCGTATCACTCAGCCACGCCTCGATGAGTTGGCGTCCTCGGGAATGCCTCTCGCGGTACTCGAATGGCCGAATGAGCTGGTCGCCTGATCGATTTGGATACACCACGAGCAAACTGCCGGCGCCTATGCGGCGGAGGACACCACCGGAGCGCGAGGACTGATCCGCCTCACCAAGGTCGCCAACCCTTGGATCTGAGCGATGAGCTCCGCTGGTGGCACGGAAAGATCCAACGTCACGACGTCGATCCGCTTGCCGATGTTGACGATCTGGTGGCTTGCTGGCTCGCGTTCACCCGCGGCGTAGATGAGGAGGGCCCCAGGAAGCCCGGTAGCGATCGCATAGGCCGTCGCTTGGTAGATATCGGCGTTGTGGTAGCCCGCCGGAACGATCCGCTTGTATTTGACATCACCAACGAAGACGCACGTGTTGCCACGCCACAGGCTGATGTCTGGGAGCAACCGGACTCGATCCGCCTCGTCGAGGTGAAGGCTTCTGCCGTGCGCGCCCTGGATCAAGACGCCGTCGTCAGGGCTGAGGGCGTCCCGCAACGCCTCGACGACGAAGTCCTCGAACGCCTTGTTCATGTCGACGAGGAAGGCCGCAGCGGGCACCGCGCCGTGGCCGAGATCAAACGAGGCGCTCTTGAGCACCAGTCGCGCGAGGGTGACGGCGTCTCGGTACCGCTCGTTCAACCTGGAAAACGTGATCACCGGCAGCCGGCGTGGGTCGTACGAGGTCAAGGTCACGCCGTCGAGGCGGGCCTGGATACCTCTGAGCCCGGTGCGCGACTTCGAGGATCTCATCGGGATGCGCGCCATCCGATCGATCGCAGCGAGCAAGATCCGGTTCATGTCGGTGTCCACTGTGAAGTCGTCGTACGTGATCTCGGCGGGCGGAAGAGGGCCGAACCGGCGGCGGATTTGGTCGCCTACGCGGAGGCGCCCTCTTAAGGTGAAGGCTGTGTCGTCGATAGTTCGGTAGCCCTGCTGGACGCCCCTGCCGAGGGCTCGTCGGAACGTGCGTACGAACCCGAGCACGATCGCTTCGGGAAGGTCCTGTGCGTGGTCCATCCGAACGGCGGCCTCGAGGTCTTGGACGTGGCCCAGCGAATAGGAAAGCAGAAAGAGGAGACGTTCCAACTCGACCTTGGGCTCGATGACGATATCGATACCATCCAAATGTATGGCGCCGACGTTCGACCCAGGGGTCAGGTCGTATCGATCGTTCTCGCCCGAGGTCGGCGACACGCTGACTGAACTCGTGAGCGAGCGAAGCTGGTCACGCTGAGCGACCGTGAGTCGAACCCCCAGGCGGGGCTCGTACTCACGCAGCGTCAGGCGGCTCGGAGTCCGAATCACCGTCGGCGTCGTAGTCCGCGGGTTCCTCAGCTACCGCCAGCAGCGCATCGCTTTGTGACGGTCCGGCTTGAGTCGCGGCGGACATCAGTTCCTTGCGCAGACCGGCCAGCTGGAAGGCACGAACCCGCTCCGGGTCCTCGAAGAAGTGGTCCTCGAGGAGCGGCAGGATCTCGTGCTCCCAGACCGTTCCGAGTCGCTTCTCGTCGAGATCGGCCGCAGGAAGAAGCTCGGCCCGATCGCCGCGTTCCGGTCGGCGAGTTTCGAATTGGCGCGGTCGACGACATCCGCCACCCAAGCCATGTCGGGTCGGTTCGGCGCAGCCAGCGCACCAACAGCCCTCGATCGGCGGCTTGTCCGGGAAGAACGGCGACGAAGGCGAAGCGCCGGCGGAGCGCGGCGTCAAGGAGCGCGATCGAGCGGTCGGCGGTGTTCATCGTCCCGATGATGCGCAGGTTCGCGCGGCAGCTCGGAACGGCTTGTCGGGCGAGTACTGCAGCTGCGATCTCCTCGTCGCGGTACTCGAGCAGGAAGTAGAGCTCGCCGAAGACCTTGGCGACGTTGCCGCGGTTGATCTCGTCGATGATCAGGAAGTAGTCGTGCGCCCGGGTCCGCCGTGGCGCGCTGCGGCGAGCGCCTTGAGCGGGCCGGCACGAGCTCGAAGCCCGGGTTGCCCGTCCTCCAGGCGACGCGGTCGGAAGCCCTCGACGAAGTCCTCGTAGGCATACGACGGGTGGAACTGGACGAGCCGAACCCGTCGTTGGATCGCCGGCCAAGGCACCAGCGAGCTTCGCGGGCGACGTAGGTCTTGCCGGTCCCAGGCGGGCCGTAGAAGATGATCTGGCGCTTGGTGTGCAGCAGGTCTGCCATCTCGGCTAGCTTGGCTCGGTCGAGCAGCAGCTCCTCGGCCAAGGCCGTTAGTGGGTCGGCGAGAGGCTGGGGCTCAGGCTCGGGGTCCTCCACATCCTCATCACCAACCCCGTCCTCGCCCCCCGGCCCAGCTTCTCGGTACCTGTCGAACGCGGCCCGATCCTCCGCGGGCCACTCTGGCGGCGTTTCCCAATTGGCGACGCACCAGACGACTGATTGGGCGTCCAGGCGGTCACGCAGTTGAAGCCCGCGTTCGCCGCCACGCTCTCGGAGCCGATCGAAGAATGCGAGCGCAGCCCGGTACATGGACATCTCGTCGTGCTCGTCGCCCGCCTCGAACTTCGCCAGCCGATACGTGGCGTGCATAGCGGCAACCCGGTATGGCGGATACGCGTATGGATCGACGGCCAGCATCAGGAATGAGCCGAGGGTCGTGCGACTGCCTAGACCAGACACGGCGTCGCGAGGGAAGTGGCTGAAGAAGTCGGCCAGCCTCTCAAGCGGATCGTCCTCACTGTCCCAGATCCTGCGTAGCAGCTTGGCCGCCCTCTCGGTGTCCTCCTGGCACCACTTGAGGAACGAGTCATGCACCTGCCATGGCGTCAGATTGTTTGGGCTCGAGAAGGCGCGCTTGAGCAGCGGCAACCAGTCGCCGCCACTCAGTAGCGCGTCCTTCGCGATCGTCAGCCGCTTGACGATCTCGAGTTTGTATGTCCGCTCGCCGGCCTCGAAAGTGTCCAGCTCGTAAAAGCGTGAAGACCAGTAGATGAATTCGTCGAGCGGATAGTCATAGCGCTTCCATAGGGCCCGCACGCCATCGGTTTCGTAGAAGTCGAAGTCGGCGCCAAATCGATGGCTGAGCTTCTGACGGATTTGCCAGATCTTCCTGTCCGCATTGGCAGTTCGGATCATCGACAAGTGACTTCAGTTCGTTGGTCGACGCGCCATTTGTCGGTGCCTGAGAAGATGCGCTCGAACGTATCTGGAAAGACCAGATGAAGGAGGGCCTCACGACCATAGATCCCGCCTCCTTCGGTCGGGAATTTGCGCGACGAAGTCGCGGAAGCGCCAAGGGTCGGACAAAGCAAGAGTTCGTGTTTCCGGCGTGGCAGCTTCCACTGCTTGCCGAATGTCACCAGGAAAACGAGACTCGCCCACTTGTATAGGTGGAAGCCGGGTCCGCCCGATCCGACACCGCCATCTAGCACCTGCAGTAGGTCTGGCGGGACGCGACTGGAGAAGGCGACCAGCTCAGAACCTCCAGCAAGCGCTGACGCTTGATATCGCCACCGATGTTGTAGTG
>CAWCIK010000007.1:0-57721 GCA_963795645.1 uncultured Chloroflexia bacterium
GAGATGGTGAACTCGGGGCCGTTCGGGTCGGATCCGACCGTCTGCGGCACGACGTCCGGGCCACCGGGCAGGAAGTTGACGTTAAACCCCTGGTCGGTGAGTAGCCCACGCGGTCGGCCGCGAAGTAGCCCGCAAACTCGGCCTGCCGCGCCCACTGCAGCTGCAGATACGGTCCCCTGCGGCGCTGCCGTTGGCGACGAGCCGCCACGCGCGGCGACGAACATCGCCCTTGTCGCAAATAGCGCGACGAACAGAGTCGCACTTTTCATGCTCTTACCTCCCACTCCCGCCGCAAGCGCGCTCCTCGTCGTGGGCATCTGCCGCGGCGTCTCCCATCAACCCGCGGACCGTCGCAGCCTGTCGGGCAAGATAGCGGAACGGGCGCGTCACGGAGGACCGATTTGGCGCGCGAAGTGACTATTGAGCGCGGCGCTGCGGCTATTCAGTCGCAGCGAGGAGTGCCACGGGATCGCGAAGCGCTCGACGCCCGAGATGACCAGGTACGCGATGATCGCGCCGACCGCACCGATCAGGATCCCGGCCCAGGCCAGGTCATAGCTGCCGCTGCTCATTGCGGTCAGCACCACGCGCCCCAGCACATCGGAAGTGCCGCCGAAGTACTCGCCCACGATCGCGCCGATGAACGCAAGCGTGGCGCCAACCTTGAGCGCGGTGAACAGGAAGGGCAGCATGTTCGGTACGCGTAGCTTGCGCAGCACCGCGAACTCGCTGGCCGCGTACGAGCGCATCAGCTCCACGCTCGCAGGCTGAACCTCGACCAGGCCGCGCGTCACGTTGATCATCACCGGAAAGAAGACAAGCAGCGCGGCCATCATCATCTTGGAAAGCGGGTTCAGGACACCGAACCAGTTGTTCAGGATCGGCGCGACGGCAATGATCGGGACGGCGCTGCTGGCGATCGCGACCGGCAGCAGCACATCGCGCGCGGTGACCCAGCGCGCGGTCGCAAACGCGACCAGCACGCCGCCGATCGTGCCCAGCACGAGCCCGCCGAGTGCCTCGTAGATGGTCTGCAACGCGGACCGTTGCAGGTAGTCGAAGTTCTTCACGCCCGCATCGAGGATCGCCGAGGGTGGCGGAATGACCTGGCCTCCGCTGCCGCTGGCGGCTGCCACAGGAGGAGCACGGCCACCAGAACGACGACGGGCGGCAGGTAGACGCTCGTAACGTGCTGCGCGCGAGCGCCGCTCAACCGATCCCGCCTTCTGCGCGCATGCGCTCTTCCGACGCCACCTCTTGCACCGAGTCTTCGCCCTCGCCCATTGGGGGACACCCCGCCTGCCGCGCAGGCTTTCGCGAACCTCCGTTACCAGCTCGAAGTAGCGATCCGTTTCTCTGGTCTGTTCGTTACGCGGCTGAGCGAGGTCTATCTCAATCTCGTGCGTGATGCGGCCGGGGCGAGGACTCATGACCACCACGCGTGTCGAGAGGAAGACAGCCTCGGGGATCGAGTGGGTGACGAAGATGACGGTCGTGCCGGTCGCCTGCCAGATGCGCAACACCTCAGCGTTTAGGCGCTCGCGCGTCATCTCGTCCAGCGCGCCGAACGGTTCGTCCATGAGCAACAACGACGGTTCGAGCGCGAGCGCACGCGCGATCGCCACGCGCTGCTGCATGCCGCCCGACAGCTGGTTTGGGTAGTGGCGCAGGAAGCCGCCCAGTTCGACCATGTCGAGCATCTCGCCGACACGCGCCTCACGGGTTGGCTTGTCCATGCCCATGAGCTCGAGTGGCAGCCGGACATTGGCCTCAACGGTCCGCCAGTCGAAGAGCACCGGTGCCTGAAAGACCATCCCGTACTCGCGCCCGAGTCGGGCATCGTGGGCGGTCTTGCCGTTGATCTCGACCGTGCCGGCGGTTGGACGGATCAGGTCGCCGACGATGCGCAGCAGCGTGCTCTTGCCACACCCAGACGGCCCGATGAGCGACACGAACTCCGTGGGCTGGATCGTCAGGTCGATGTCGTGGAGCGCGGTCATCGGGCCGTCCTGGGCATCGAACACCTGCTCGACACCGGCCAGGTGCACGGCAGGCGGTCGGTTCGGTGCAGCGCCCTGATCGGTCATGAGGCGGTCGCGATGCCGCCGCGCCGGGAGAGCGCGGCAATCTCGATGACGCGGACGATCAGGAAGAAGACGATGCCGATCAGCGACGCGACGATGATCGTGGCCCAGAGCTTCTCCGGACCCGTGATGTACTGCTGGTTGAAGGTCAGGATGGCCCGCCCCAGTCCCTGCTGAACGCCGCCCGGGCCCTCGCCGATGATCGTTCCGACAATGCTCGCTGCGGCCGCGATCTTGAGCGCAGTGAAGAGATACGGCATGCTCGCCGGCAGGCGCAGCTTCCAGTAGATGGCCCACCGGCTGGCCGCATACGAGCGCATCAGCTCGATCGCCCGTGGGTCCGGCGACCGCAGGCCGCGGACCATGGCGATCGTCACCGGGAAGAAGGTCAGATAGGTGGCGATGATCACAATGCTCGTCAGGCCGCGCCCAAAGCTGACCACGATGAGCGGCGCAAGCGCCACGATCGGGACCGTCTGGCTGGCCACGACATACGGCACGAAGGCGCGCTCGAAGAGCCCGAAGTGAACGAAGATTGTTGCCAGCACGATGCCTATCACGGCACCCAGCGTGAAGCCCACGAGAGCCTCAGCCCACGTATAGAGGGCCTGGTCGATCAGGTAGTTGCCAAGGGCATAGTCGGCGTTGCGCTGGAAGGGCTCTGTGAAGCTGGCCGCGATCGTCCACAGGTGGGGCAGCTGCAGGTCGCTCAGCTGCGGGATCGGGAAAGGCGGCTTGTGCTCATAGCCGATCGCGGTCAGGTGCCACGGGTCGCCGAACAGCCACTTCGCGCCCTCCCATACGAGCCCGAGGACGAAGACGAAGACGACTATCGCGACCGCGCGACGCGCTAACGCACGTCGGCGCCGGGACTCCCTCTCCACGCCCCCAGACTAGCGTCCGCCAGGCGCATCAGTTGTGGAGGATGCCGCTGCACCAGTCGCTGAAGATCGTGTCGCCATTGGCCTTGCCGAGCTTCACGCCGTAGGTCGTCATGCGCATCTTGAGCATGCCCGTGGTCGATCCGCCGTGCAGCCACTTGAGCGTGGATATGGCGCGGTAGATCGCGGTGCCCTTGCCCACGAAGCTCAGCTTGACAGTCTTGTAGGTCGGCGCACCAGAGTCGGTCGCGGTTCCGGTATGTGGCGCCGACTTCGTGATCGTCTTCCAGGTCGTGCCGTCGTCCGTGCTCTTCTGGATGGCCACGGTCCACGAGACTTTTTGTGAGCTGCCCGTCGCCGGGCCGGCGGCGATCGGAAAGACCTTGATCCAGCGCAGTTGCGTGCCCGCCGGGTTGCTCGGACTCGTGTAGCCGCATTTGGCCTCAGGCCCGACGCTGTCAGGGCGTGTGCCGTAGTCGCCCGTCTGGCCGCTCTGCTGGATCAGCTCGAACGCCGCTGCCGGCGACCCGATGACGAGCGCGAGGAGCGCGCCGGTGACGATTGATGCACTCAGTGCCTTGAACGCGATCATCGAGGATCCCTTTCCACGTGCGTTGGTGCGTCGGTCGTCAGTCTGCGGCGCCATCGCAGGCGTCCTTGTATACGAAATCGGAAGCGCCAACCGTCCACTTGACCCCGTAGTACTCCATGCGCGCCTTCGCGAGACCGTCCGTATGACCGTTGCGCTGCCACTTCAGGCTCACTACCGCGCGGTAGATCTTGCCCGCCTTGCCGCTCGTCATGACCTTGAGTGCGTCGAACTTCGCCGACTTGTTGTCGTACGCAGTGCGCGTCTGCGAGACGGAGCCGACGTTCTTCCACGTCACCCCATTGTTGCCAGAGCGCTGAACGGTGGCCGTGAAGGTCACCGGCTGGTGGTCGGTCGCGTTCGTGCGGTCGAAGGCGAGGGCCTTGAACGAGTAGACCTTGATCCAGGCCAGATGTGCCACCCCGCTGCCATCGGGAGCGGAATAGCCACAGCGGGCGCCCGGGCTGAGCTCATCGTCCGCAGTCGACGACGCCGTTCCCCATTCGCCGTGGTTGCCACTCGTCTGGAGGACCGCAAATGCCGAAGCGGTCGATCCAAGCAATACCGCCAACGTCGCGCCGAGACACAACGCCAGCGCCGCGCCGCGCAATCGCATCATTTCCCGTCCCTTCCGCGTGCTTCGAGCTCCCCCTGCTTCGCGCTTCCCCGTGTAACGCGCCGCGAGTCTAGCGGCGTCGAGTACGTCGGCGCGCGAAGAGGCGACTTGAATTGACGGCGCACCAGATCAGGCCCGGCGCGGATGGCATTGGTCCGCGTCCATTGATCACGCCCATCCAGCCGGCCGAAGATCCGGGGAGCCTTGCTGCGAATAGTTCCGGATAGCGACTGACGAGTCGGCGGTTCGCGCTCGTGTCACACACGACCCACACAAGACCCACCGTGAAAGCCGCGCCGTCGCCGCCTGTCGCCACTGCGCGCTGCTCTTCGTCACGCACCTTTGAGTTGCCGCTGCGTGCCGCTGCGCCAAGGTCGCCGAACGTGTTCCAGCATTCGACGATGACGATCTGTCGCGTTCGCCGATCCGCGAGGCGGACATCGATGCTCCGGTTTGACTGCCATCCGCCGCTGGCGGCTTCGACGCTGACGTCCCAGCCGGCCGCCTTCGCGACACGGATTACGAGCTCCTGCATCGCCAGGTGGCCGGCGTCGGCCACGTCCGCCTGCGCGTCGCGCGCAAACTCGAACTTCAGATAGCGACCGAGCGCTTGCGCGATGGCAAACCACACCTCGAGCGGCGCACCGCCGCCTTCGCCAACCTCGATCTCAGCCAGGCGCGCCCGACTAATCCCAATTCGCAGCGCCAGCGCGGCCTGCGTCAGGCGCCGGCGCTTGCGCGCCAGTCGAACCTGGGCGCCTGCTTTGACCGCTGCAGCGTGGGCGATATTCGTCCCGCTGATTGCTGCGTCCGGCCGCTTCATCCGCCTCATTCCGCCCAGAGTGGCAAAACCGGGTCATCGAGGGCTTAAGGCGTGGTTATCGGGCGATTTCCACGCTTGAGCGGCCGCGGCGAGCGAGGGCCGGCGAGGCTTAAGCCGTCGCTAGCCGGGAAATGTCGGTGTGAGCGGAACCGCGGTGTCTTGGGTATGCAACGTGGTCGGCGGGTGCCATCCGCGCGTTGGGTCGGCGGGTGCCGTCAGCCGCGTTGGGTCGGCGGACGCGGTCGGCTAGCGGACTGCCTGGTCGGAGATGTCGAGCGCCGTGTCAATGATGTCGAAGCCCTCGGCCATCTCGTCTTCGCTGATCGTCAGTGGTGGATTCGTGTGGATGCCGTTCCAGCGCATCATCGTGAACAGCCCGTTGTCTCGGAAATGCTTGGCAATCGCCTTCATCTCGTCAGACGTGCCGTTGTAGGGCGCAATCGGCTCATACGGCGAGCGCGATCGGACCACGTCGATCATCCCGAACAGGCCGATGTTGCGCACCGATCCCACGGACGGATGCTTGGCCATCAGCCGCTGATGGTGTCCGCGCATCACCTCGCCCATGCGCCGCGCGCGTTCAATCAGCTCGTCTTCCTCGTAGACAGCGATCGTCGCGAGCGCCGCCGCACAGCCCATCGGATGCGAGTTGTAAGTCAGCCCGCCGTAGAACACCTTGTCGCGGAATTGCTCGGCGACGGAACGGCGCATCCCGACCGCTCCAAGCGGCAGATATGACGCAGTCAAGCCCTTGGCCATCGTCAGCAGGTCGGGCACGACGCCCCAGTTGTTGACCGCCCACCACTCGCCCGTGCGGCCGAAGCCGCTCATGACCTCGTCCGCGATCAGCCAGATGCCGTAGCGGTCGCAGATCTCGCGGATGCCCTGCAGGTAGCCGTCGGGTGGGATAAGGATGCCGTTGGTCCCGACCACGGGCTCGAGGATGAAAGCCGCGATCGTCTGAGGTCCCTCGTACAGGATGATCTTCTCGGTCTCGCGCAGCAGCTCGTCGACCGGCCGCGGCTCGGCTTCGCCCCACGGCTGCGTGTCCGGGACACGCACGACACCCCACACGCCGTTTTCGGCCGCCCATCGTCGCGGGTCACCGGTGGCGGTGATCACCTGACCGGTCGCGCCGTGGTACGAGCGATAGCGAGCAAGGATCTTCCAGCGCCCGGTCGCCTGGCGGGCGAGCTTGATGGCGTTCTCGTTGGCCTCTGCGCCGCCGTTGGTGAAGAAGAAGACATCGATGTCACCGGGCGCTATCTCGGCCAGCTTCTTGCCCAGCCGCGCACGCGGCTCGTGGGCCATGAACGGGTTCACGTATGCCAGCCTGTCGGCCTGAGCCTTGATGGCGTCGATGACGCGCTTGTCGCCGTGCCCGATGTTGACGCTCATCAGCTGCGAGTTGAAGTCAAGAAAGCGCCGACCGTCCGGCGTATAGAAGTAGACCCCTTCCGCGCGATCGACGGGGATCGGATCCGCTGCTGATTGGGCCGACCACTCGTACAGGGTGTACTGGCGCGAAAGGTCGGTTATCTCTTGCGACGAAAGCCCGGTCACGGACTCGACAGCCATGTCAGCCTCCTCTGATCAGATCTGAGTGTACGGCTCGCGAGGCGGGAGTGGCGACGCCGAATCGGGACCCACGAAAGTCGTTCGAGCGTGCGAAAACGGCCTGCACGTCAGATTCGTGAGGCGCATACTGACCCGAACGACCGCCAAACAGGTCGCCAGCCGGAACCACAACTGAACATAAGCGGTGTCACGCCGCCCCAGCGGCTGACGTGCCCTTGTCGCCCGGGGCAGCCGCCATCTACGACCGCCGCCGTGCCCCGTCGGTCTCGAGCCAGAGGGAGGCCGCCTCGAGATGTCGGACAAAGGACGTTCGCGCAGCAAGCTGTTGATCATCGCGCTTGCGCTACCCGTCTTCGCTGTTGTCTACGCGACGACGTTCGGAGCTCGGCTATGGGCCGCGTTCCGGCCAGCGGTGGCCACCTTTCTCGGCGCAACCGTCATTGGCTCCGTGTACGCCGAGACGGCCTATCGCAAGACACCGACCCCTGTACGTGCCGCGGCCGTCATCGCGCTATCTGTCGCGCTGGTGGCGCCGTCGTTCTCCGCCCAGCCGACCTTTGCCGCGGCCAATCCGGCAGAGGCCGTGATCGCGGCCGCGGAGCAGTACCTGGGTGACAGGTTCCAGCTCGGCGCGGAAGGACCCAAGCTGTTCGACTGCTCCGGACTCGTCTACCGCGCCTTCGCCGACGCGGGCGAGCTGCCACGCATCGGCGGCATGCGCCTGAAGGCGGCCGGCTACATGCAGTACTTCATTTCCCGCGGCCGCTTCACGAAGAACCAGAATGCTGGGGTTCGCGGCGACCTGGTGATCTATAACCACGGCACCCACATCGGGATATATCTGGGCAATGGCAAGGTGATCAGCGCGCTGATCAACCCGTGGGGCGTGTCGATCCACCATCTGAACACCATCCACGAGCCGTTCACCTACTTCCTGCACGTCAACTGGGGCGGCGGCGACTCCGGCAATCCTGGGCCTGGCGGCAGCAACAACCCGAGTGGCAACGGCAACAACAAGAACTCGATCGACGGCCCGGCGCTGGCCGGACCGGGTGACGCGAACACAGGCAGCGGCAACCCGACCGACACGGGCAACACGGGCAACACGGGCAATAACGGCAATAACGGCAACACCGATACAGGCCAGGGTGCCAACAACGCCAATGCCAACGCACTTGCGCTGGGGACCATGAACCTGCGCGCCTCCGCCGACCCGAGCGCCAGGATCATCGGCTGGGTAGGACGTGGCGGAACCTTCACGATTGTCGACCAGGGCTCGAGCCCGGCCGGCTACGTCTGGTACAAGATCCAAACCAAGTCGGGCAAGGAGGGCTGGGTCTACTCGCGCTGGGTTAAAGAGCTGACCTAGTCCTGACTTTCCGGCTTCCAGCAAGAGCCGCGACGGCGCAAGCCGTCGCGGCTCTTCACATTTCAGATGTTGAACGTACCGCCTTCGCGGCCGGGCAGGACCTCCAGATCCTCACCTGCCTGCAGCCGCGCATCGGCAAGCATCGCGTCCAGCTCCGCGTCATCGTGAGCCGGATCATGATGGAACGTGACGAGCCGCTTGGCCGTGGCCATTCGGGCCAGCTCAACCGCGTCACTGATGCGCGAGTGGCCCCAGCCCATCCGATCCTCGTATTCCTCGGCCGTGTACTGCGCGTCGTGCACCAGAAGATCCGCGTCGACCGCCAGCGCGTATCCGGAGGTCCATTCCGGCGTCGGCCGGTGGCCGTCGGTCGACAGCGCGGGCTCGTGGTCGGGTATGTAGGCAATCGTCGAAACACCATCGGTGATGCGATACCCGACGGTCGGGCCGGGGTGGATGACCATCTGGCTGGACACGCGCATGCCGCCGATCTCGAACTCATCAATCGGCGCGTCGTGAAGCTCGAGCCGCGCCGCAACGTCCCGCAGCCTGACCGGGAACAACGGCGGCGACAGGTAGCGCGTCAGTCGCGTGCGCAGGTCGAGCGTCGCCGACTGGGGACCCCAGACGTGAATCTCGAAGTCCTTCTGAAAGAACGGCGCAAAGAAGCCCAGGCCCTGAATGTGATCCATGTGCAGATGCGTCAGAAGAATGTCCAATCGACGCGGCTCGCGATACGTGTCGCCCACACGGCGAACACCTGTTCCGGCGTCGAGGATGACAATCGTGCCGTCGCGACCTTCGATCTCGGCGCAAGCCGTGTTGCCGCCGTATTCGACTGTCTCCGGTCCGGCACTGGCGATGGAACCGCGCGTTCCCCACAGGCAGACGCGCACGATTCAGACCTGCTGCTGCTGCTTGCGCGCCCAGAACATGGCCACGCCACCGATCAGATGGCCGCCACCGCCCAACAGCGGAAATGCCGTTACCTCGATCTCGTGTTCGGCTCCATCGATTCCGCTGATCCATACGCGCCGGTGGACCGCGCGGCGTTCACGAAGTGCCACGAGGAGCGGCGTCTGCTCCGCGGGCAGCGAGTTTCCATCGGCGTCGCGGAACGACAGGATGCGCCGAGCATCGTCGAGCGAGACGTTGCCCACATCGTCAAAGCGCTGGCCCAGGAGTCGTTCGGCGGCCTCGTTGAAGAAGAGCAGATCGCCGCGCTCGTCGGCCAGCCACACTGGAACGGCCAGCCCGTCGGCCAGCTGGCGCATGAGGATCAAACCTACGTCTCGCTGCGGCATGGAGCGATTGTGCCCGAAGCGCACAACTCATACTGAACGGGAATGGACAGCGACCTGCCCGACGAAATGCTCGACCCGGCGGTGATCGGAGGTCTTTCCGAGCACCTCCTCGACGAAAGCCCGACCGTCTGCTCCCTGTGTGGACGGCCGCTGGGCTATTCGACCGACGACCAGCCGTTCTGGCCGACAGGGCCAATGTGCGGCGATTGCTACCAGGCCCAGCAGATGGATGACGAGCTGATGTGGTCGGACCACGACCTGTGACGGAAGCTGGAGGGCGCAGCGCGACGCGCACGGTGCCGACGTACGACGTGATCGTGGTCGGGCTCGGGGCGATGGGCAGCGCCACGGCGTACCAGCTCGCCAAACGCGGCGCACACGTGCTCGGGCTGGAGGCATTCACTCCCGCACACGAGCTGGGCTCGTCCGGCGGCCTGACGCGGATCATCCGCCTGGCATATTTCGAGCACCCTTCGTACGTGCCGCTCCTGCGCGCGGCGTGGGACATGTGGCCCGAGATAGAGCGCGAGGCAAACGATCGATTGCTCGAGGTGACGGGCGGCCTGTACATCGGCCGTACCGGAAGCGATGTGCTCGGCGGAGCCCTGCTCAGCGCCCGGCGCCACGGCCTGGAGCACGAGATGCTCAGCGCGGCAGAGTCGCGTGCTCGTTACCCGGCGCTCCAGATCGACGACGACATGCACACGCTCCACGAGCCGCTCGCGGGTCTGCTTTACGCACAGCGCTGCGTGGCCGCGCATCTGCGCCTCGCCGTCCGGCGAGGCGCAGAGCTGCACTTCGAGGAACGCGTTACGGGCTGGCGGCTCGAACCCGACGGGGGAGTGACGGTGACCACTACGCGTGCCACGTACGCGGCGGCGAAGCTCGTCGTCACGGCCGGGGCGTGGCTGCCCAAGCTCATGCCCGACCTTGCCGCAGATCTCGGTATCGAGCTTGAGGTCGAACGCAACGTGGCCTTCTGGTTCGAGCCGCGGGCTCAGCCACAGATATTCGGCCGCGGCCGGTTGCCCGTCTGGATCATGGAGCTGGACGAAGACCACGCGTACTACGGCTTCCCGACGCTGCCCGAAGTTCCGGCCGCGGAGGGAGTCGTGGCAACCCCAGCACAGGGCGCAAAGGTCGCCCGGCACCACGGCGGCGGCGGCGTCGATCCCGACACGATCGATCGTGACGCAAGCGCCGGAGACGAGGCAGCGGTGCGTGGCTTCATGCGTCGCTACATGCCTCTCGCGGACGGCAGGCGTCTCGATGCACGTGTGTGCATGTACACCAACACGCGTGACCAGAACTTCGTTCTTGGCCCTGACCCGCGCGACGATCGTGTGGTCATCGCCTCCCCGTGCTCCGGCCACGGCTTCAAGTTCTCGAACGTAGTCGGCCGAATCTGTGCTGAGCTGGCGCTTTTGGGCAAGTCGGACTTCGACCTGGACTTTCTGACACCATCGCGCTTCTTGACCCAGCCCGAACTGGACGCATAGCATCGCGACACTTGGTCTTCCCGCAGCTCGGGCCTCGCGTCCCTTTTGGTGCGGCACAGACAAAGGGGGGGATGTCCCGGCCACCCAGACCGGCCGGGAATGAGGAGGAGAGACGTCCGGATGCGACGTTTACTGGGAGTTGTCGGCGTGCTGGCAGTTCTGCTCGCCGCCGCCCAACCGGTCGCGGCGATACAGCCGTTGACGGGCAGATCCAATACGCCGACGCGGCTCACGCCTTCGGGCAAGGTCGTCAGCGTACCCAAATCCGCGAGCGGCAAGCTCGCCCAGAGCGACCCGGACCTGATTGCCCGGACCGACTCCGCGCTCGTCAACATCATGGTCAAGATCGACGCCGATCCGATCGCCAGCTATCAGGGCGGCGTCATGGATCTGCAGGCAACGAGCCCCGCGATAACGGGCAAGACGCTTAGCGCCAACGGCTCGTCCGTCAGCGCCTACAACGGCTACCTGCTCGCCAAGAGCGCGACCATCCACCGCAGCGCCGTGAACAAGGTTCCCGGGCTGAGGATCGGTCGAGACTTCCCAATCGCATTCGGCGGCTTCTCCGCGCAGGTGCCGGCCAACCAGGCCAAGAACCTGCTCGACGTGCCCGGCGTTGCGGCGGTCATGTACGACAGCGTCGAGCACCCCACGGCGCTTGACTCGGCCAATTTCATCGGCGCGTCGCAGGTCTGGCCGAGCCTGGGCGGCGACGTCCACGCCGGACAGGGCACCATCATTGGCGTGCTCGACACGGGCATCTGGCCGGAGCATCCGATGCTCGCCGACAAGGGCATCCCGAACCCGGGTGGTGGGCCATACGATTGCAACCTCGGCAACAACACTGCCGCCCTCGGCCCCAAGTTCACCTGCAACGACAAGATGCTCGGCGCGTATGCGTTCGTAGACACGAACCTGCTTGTCAACGGCGGCGCGCCGGCCGGTTATTTCTGCAACACGGCCGGCACCAAGTGCTCGGCTCGCGACGCTGAAGGCCACGGTACGCATACATCGACGACCGCCGCCGGCGATGTCGTCAACTCGGCTGTGCTCCTCGGAGTCGATCGCGGCCCCGTCAGCGGCATCGCCCCTGGTGCCTCCGTGATCATGTACCGCGTCTGCATAGCCGACTCGTGCTACCAGTCAGACTCGGTCCAGGCGGTCGAGCAGGCCATCACCGACAACGTCGACGTCATCAACTTCTCGATCGGTGGCGGCGGAAACCCGTACAGCGATCCCGTCGAGCTGGCGTTCCTCGATGCCTATGCATCCGGCATTGCCGTCAACGCATCAGCCGGCAACTCCGGTCCTGGAGCAGGGACTGCCGAGCACGGCGGTCCATGGGTCACCACGGTCGGCGCCTCGACCCTCGATCGCTCCTTCGAGTCGACCCTTCACATGACCGCTGATGGCGGCGCCTCGCTCGATATCCAGGGCGTGACCGTCACCGCCGGCATCACCAGCCCGACGCCGGTAATCCTCGCCAGCGCGTCGCCGTACAGCGACGCCTTGTGCGAGACCCCGCCCACTAACAACCACCTGTTCACTGGCAAGATCGTCGTCTGCGAGCGCGGCAACAACGCGCGCGTCGACAAGGGTCACAACGCGTACCTGGGTGGAGCCGCCGGCTTCATCCTGTACAACCAGTCCGCTGGCGTCACGGACCTCGAGTCGGACAACCACTGGCTGCCCGCGATCCAGGTCCAGTACACCAACAATGCGGTCAAGAAGTTCGTCAAGAACCACACTCACGTGATGGCCACATGGCAGGGCGGGACAGCGACGGCCGCGCAGGGCGACGTCATGGCGTCGTTCTCGTCCCGTGGACCTGACGGTGACTTCATCAAGCCGGACGTCACTGCGCCCGGTATCCAGATCCTGGCCGGCAATGACGCCGCAACCGGCCAGCACCGACAACGGCCCTTCAGGCCAGCTGTACCAGGCGATCGCCGGTACGTCCATGTCCAGTCCGCACGCGGCCGGCGCTTCGCTGCTGCTCAAGGCGGCCCACCCATCGTGGACGCCGGGCCAGATCAAGTCCGCGCTCATGACCTCGTCCATCCAGGCCGTGGTCAAGGAGAACGGCTCAACACCCGCCGATCCGTTCGATCGCGGCGCCGGCTCCATTCGCGCCAACCGCGCGGTCAATCCGACGGGCACGTTCGACGTCAGCCCACCCGACTATTACGCGTCGTCGAGCGACCCGCAGTCGCGCATCGACCTCAACCTGCCCAGCATCGACGCTCCGAACATGCCCGGCGTGATCAAGACGCAGCGCACAATCAAGAACGTCAGCGGCTCCGCACAAACGCTTGTCGTGAGCACGACGGCGCCGAACAGCGCGTCGATCGAGGTCACGCCAAGCACGATCCACCTGCCCAATAACGGCACGGCCACGTTCCAGATCAAGATCAATGGCACGAAGCTGACCGACGGCCAGTACTTCGGCTCGATCACGCTCCACCCGCAGTCAGGGGCAACCGACATCTACATGCCAGTGGCGTTCTTCCACAAGCCTGGCGATGTGGCGCTCGACAACACGTGCGGCGGCACAGGCGTGGTCAACGACTTGGCAACGGTGCACAAGGGTGACACCAAGCCATGTCGCGTCACGGTCACCAACCTGTCAGCCAATACGGCACACGTCTCGGTCAGGGTTGGGGCACCGAACAAGCTGCCGATCCTGAACTACTCGCCGGCCAGCAAGTCCGGCAATGGGTTCGTCTGGAACGGCACGCTGTCGCCCGCCCTGCCACCGGACGTGCAGACGCTTTACAACCCGGACGTGGTCTTCGGTGGCTTCTTCGACATCTCCGTATTCGGAGACGACTACTCGATCCCAGGCTTCACCGACGAGTCGTACTTCAACTTCGCCCCGAACGCGCCTGTCGGGTTCGGTGACGAGGTCTACGACACGGTCGGCGTCGTCTCCAACGGGTACCTGGTTCTGGGCGGCGCCACGACCGCGGATGTCCAGTACGTGCCCCAGGACATGCCCGATGCATCGCCACCGAACAACGTCCTCGCCCCGTTCTGGACGGACCTGAACCCCGACGACGGCGGCAAGTTCTACTACGCGTCCTTCGGCGATACGGATCCGAACGCTCCCCCCGCCTGCTATTCCGCGTTCGAGTGGAAGGACTACCCGGTGTGGTCCAGCAGTCATAACGGAGCAAATGGAACGGAGACGTTCGAGATATGGATGCTGTCGGCTGACTGCGCGGCGTACTTCGGTGCGCAGGCCAGCTCGATCGCCCTGGATTACGGCGCGATCGAGGTTCCCGGCGGCAGCACGCCGTTCAACGTTGGTGCCGAGAACCGGCTCGGAACCAGCGCAGCGGCACTGGGCCTGAACACGATGCCCGACAGTGGCGGCTACGTCGTCATCGTCGGCGAGTCGAGTCCGGGCGGCAGCGCGACCTTGCACTACGACGTGCTCGGCAAGAAGGTTGGCCGCTTCAACGTGACAGCGTCGATGACCAGCGACGTGACCCAGGGCAAAGCCAAGTCCCTGGTCAAGGTCAAGGTCATCCATTGACCCAGTAGAGCCAGCGCCGCGCTCGCGCGAGCGACGCGGTTCAGCTGAAAAGGAGAGGAGGCCGGCGGCGACGCCGGCCTCCTCTTTCGTTACTGCGTCCGATCCGTGTTCAGGTCTCTGACAGATCCGGCTCCAGGCGCACGATCAGATCGTCCAGGTCCGCAATCGTCCGTTCGTCGAGCACCGGACCAGGCGCGCGCACCTTGTCGGACGCGATCGCGCCACGCTTCATGTAGATCCGCTTGCGGATGGGCAGGTTCAGCAACTGTTGATTCTCGAAGCGGATCAGCGGCATCCAGCGGTGGAAGCGCTGGGCGGCGGCCTCGGTATCGCCTGCGCGCCAGTCGCGCATGATCGCAACCAGCACCTCCGGATAGCCGAAGCCGGTCATCGTCCCCACCGCGCCGCGGCGCAGCTCCTCGACGAGCATCTCGGCGCCAAGTCCGCCGAGCACGCGCAGATCCGGATTCGTCGCCAGAAGCCGGCCGACCTTGGGCGCGGTCGGTTCCTCCTCCAGCTTGACCACGCGCAGATTGGGCGCCTCCGAAGCCACTCGGCCGATCAGCTCGGCACTCATCCAGACGCCCAGCGCGGGCAGATCCTGGATCACGACAGGAAGCTCCGGCACGGCCTCGGCGACGCGCAGGTAATGGCGCCGAACCGCATCGTCGTTGGGCCGTGCCAGCGGCGGTGCGGAGAGCATCACCGCATGCGCCCCCTTTGCACGCGCCTCGCGCGCAAACTCGACCGCGCGAAAGCCGGATGCGGCACTGACCGTGACGCACACCGGAACGCGACCTTGGGCGCGCTTGATCACCGCGTCGATGATTGCCGACCGCTCCGCATCGGTGACTTTGGCCCCCTCGCCCAGGACGCCGAGGATGGTCATCCCGTCGACGCCCGAGGCGACAACGAAGTCTGTCAGCGTGCCCAGCAAATCGAGGTCAAGCCCCTCGTCAGGGAGGAAGGGCGTCGGGACGATGTTCCATACGCCAGACAGTTGATCAACGCGCCGCGCCAGCTCGTCTGTCACAGGCCCTACCAGGGCAGCAGCTGGCGCACGGCAAAGACGACGTTCGCCGGTCGTTCGGCGAGCCTGCGCATGTACCACGGGTACCAGTATTCGCCGTATGCGATCAGCACCCGGACGCCGTAGCCGTCCTTCTTCAGGCGGCGCTGCTGGTCGGCCCTGATGCCGTACAGCATCTCCACGTCGAAGGCATCCTTGTTCAGCCCAATGGACTGTGCGTGGTCGGCCACCTGCTGGATCAGTCGGACGTCGTGCGTTCCCATGCCAAGGAAAAGGGAATGCCCAGCCTTGAGCTGGCCGAGCATCGAGACACACAGCGCCAGGTAGTTCTGGTCCACCTCGCGGCCCTTCGTGTAGGCGATCTGCTGCGCTTCGGCGTAGGCGCCCTTGACCAGCCGGATGCGCGGCTCGAGCGGCAACAACCGTTCGATGTCCGTGTACGTCCGCTTGAGGTACGCCTGCAAACAGATGCCGACATTTGGATGGTTCGCCTTGAGGCGCTCGTACTCGGCGATAGTCGGCTCGGTGTAGTCCGAGCCTTCCATATCGATCCAGACGGTGCGCATGCCATTGCTGTTCGCTATCTGGGCCAGTCGATCCATGTGCGCCTGCATCGCCGCGCCGTCCATGTCCATGCCCAGGTGGGTGAGCTTGACGCTGACCTCGCCGTCGATCCCTCGCCGCGCGGCCTCCTCGATCAACCACTCGTAGTGCTTGGCCGCCTCCTCGTGCTGCTCGGCACGGGTGACGTTCTCGCCCAGGCGCGTGAACAGAACCGGGAAGCCGTCGGACTTGAACTTGTCGGCCGCCTTCAGTGCGTCTTCGACCTTCTCGCCGGGCATGAAGCGGCGCACCGCTCGGCGCGCGACCCAGAGGCGCGGAATGTGGGCTCGCATCCACGAGTTGCTCGCCATCCACAGCAGAACGCGTCTCATCTGCCCTAACGTTACCGGGTGGACATTGGCTTGAGTGGCGCGCGCGCGCTCGTCACTGGTGGATCTGCAGGACTTGGGGCAGCGGTGGCGCGCGCGATGGCGGCCGACGGCGCCAGGGTTGCCGTCGCCGCGCGCGCCTCTTCGCGCCTAGATGAGGTCGCTGCCGAGATCGACGGCATCGCGATCGGAGTCGACCTTTCGACGCGGGACGGACCGGTTCAGGCCGTCGAGCGAGCCGTCGGGCAGCTGGGCGGGCTGGACGCATTGCTGATCGGCATGGGCGGGCCGCCTGCGGGCACGTTCGCGGACGTCACCGACGAACAGTGGCAGCAGGCGATCGACATGACCATGTGGTCCACGATCCGGCTGCTCCGGACGGCACTGCCGCACCTGAGCGAGTCGCGCCTGGGCGGCGCCGCCGCGGGCTCGATCTGTGTGATCCTCTCGAGCTCGGTGCGCGAGCCGATCCCGGCCCTGACGACGTCGAACCTGCTCCGGCCGGGCCTCGTTGGACTGATCAAGTCGCTCGTCGCGGAGATCGCCCCGGTCAGGATCAACGGCATCGCGCCCGGGCGCGTCGCCACAGACCGTGTCGCGACCCTCGACGCAGGACGCGCCCGCTCTGCCGGCACGACCATCGAGCAGGTTCAGCAGCAGGCCATCGCGCGCATACCTCTGGGCCGCTACGGCGATCCTGCGGAGGTCGGCCGTGTCGCGGCCTTCTTGCTCTCGCCGGCCGCGTCGTACGTGACCGGCGCGATCGTGCCTGTCGACGGCGGCATGATCAGGGCGCTGCCCTAATCACAACGGAGGGTCTCGTGGGCCAGGCTGAAATCAGGGACAAGCTCAACGCGGCCAGCGACTACCTGGCGGCAAATCCGGCGGAGGCGCGTTACACCGATTCGCCGGCCACGGCGCGGCTGGACGACGGTGACGGCCTCAGGGTCGAGGTCAGCGGCCCCGACGGTGCACAGATGACGACCGACATGCCGGCCTCGGTCGGTGGCTCGAACACGAGCCCGTCGCCCGGCTGGTACCTGCGCGCCGCAGAGGCCAGCTGCGTGGCGACGTTGATTGCCATGCGCGCGGCGCACGAGGGCGTGGCCTTCAAGGGCCTGGAGGTGACGGTCGACTCTGAGTCGGACGACCGCGGCATCCTCGGCATCGTCGAAGACATCCCGGCCGGACCACTGCGGGCGCGGGTGCGAGTGCGTGTCTCCGAGGTGCGCGTCGACGACGAGGACGACAGCGTCTGGGCTTCGATCGTCGATTGGGCCGTCGAGCACTGCCCGGTGACCGACGCTGTGAGACGTGCGGTGCCGCTCGCGGTCGAGACTTCGACCGACGAGGAGACCTGAAAACCGACTACTCCAATAACCCAGTCGCGCTATGGACGGGTTTTTCGACTCGGATTAGGCTTTGCTATCCGATGGATGCTGCCTCCACCCGTGCCGCTTCAGCGACCTCTCAGGAGGTCATGCCGGCCTGCCCGGATTGCACCAGCCCCATGGTTGTTCGCGCTCAGTGGAACGATGGACGGGTAACAGGTCTGTACTGGGGCTGCCGCCGCGCGCCCGGTTGCGAAGGCACGCGCCGCATCAAGGCGCCGGACAGCGTGCGCCCGATCGCGTACGACGCGAGCGCCCAGGCCATCTTCGACTGGGAGAGCTCGCGCGAGGGGCAGATGGCCCACCGGCCAGTCGCGCTCGCCCCTCCGCCGGCACAGACTGGCCTGCGTCGCCTGTTCGGCCGCATCTCCCGGCCCGAGTCATACGAGGAGGTCGAGTGGAGTATGGACAACGGATCCGTCGGACACTTCGACTGGCTCGTCGAGTTCGGCTTCGTCGTGCTCGAGAACCGGGCGCTGAGGACGGCACGGGCGCGCGTAGACAACCTGGTCATCGGACCCAGCGGCGTGTTCGTCATTGAGCGCAAGTCGTGGCCGGGCCAGATCATGACGACGAGCAACTCGGTCTTCGTTGACGGCCGCGAGCGCGTCGGTGCGACCGACGAAGTGCTGAACGCGGCCAGCGCGCTCGAGAAGACTCTCGACTATGAGCTCAAGCCGCTCGGCATCGGCGTGAAGGCGGCAATGCTTTTCGAGAACGCGTCGAACAAGCAATTCGAGAGCACGATCGGCAAGGTCATCGTGGGCGGCACGCGCGGACTCCCCAAGCAGATCCGCGGCCAGGGTGAACCGGTCCTGGGACCGGAGACGATCGTTCGTCTGGCCGTCGCCGCCGACCGCCTGCTGGATTAGCGCCTAGACCTTTTTCCAGGTTCCACAATTGCTGGACTGGAAGCCCTTGTCGGAAGATCGGATTGCGACAACAGCCTTCCCACCGAAGTTGTTCGCGATGATGCTCGATAGCGTGCCTGTGAAGTTGCGCAGGCGCGCCCAATAGCAGTTCGCGCCCTTGCTGCTTTTGTAGATGCCTGGGGACATGTCTGTGCCAACGATGAAGGTGCCCTGACCGAAGCTGGTCGGGCTCGAGGTCACACGGGACAGATTGCTCGACCACGTCCCGCAACGGTGCGAATTGAAGGCCTTGTCAGTGGACTTGATCGTTACCACCTGGTAGCCGGAACTGAAGTCGTTGGCAATGATGTCCTTCAACTGTCCCGAGAAGCCGCGTAGACGTTCCCAGTAGCAATCCGATGGGGCGGAGCGCGTTCGATAGGTCCCAGCGTGGATGTCCGAACCCACCCTCCTGGTGCCGGCACCAAACGTGACCGTGCCGGCAAGCGCGGGCCACACGAGAACAAGCACCATTAGCGCCGCGAAGATGGGCGCCACGGTGGCGCTGCGCGCCGAAACTCTCAACACAAACCTTCTCCTACTGTGACGGTATCGCGAGACCTTCGCACCTTATGTTGAGGCTGTGACACCTCGTGTGTCACGACTCCGGAGTCGGTGCCTCAGTTGGGGCGGCAGTCGGCTGCGTCGTTGGCGGGGCAGTCGGCTCTTCGGTAGGCGTGGGAGTCGGCGTCGGGGTTGGCGTGGGCGTGGGAGTCGGCGTCGGGTCGGGCGTCAGGCCCAGGCCCACGTGGGCAAACGAATCGAACGGAACGTCGAGCGTGTTGTACTTCGTCTCGCGGACGCCAGTGGTCAACGCGCTGGTGACCCGCGGGCGGCCCTTGTTGTCGATGCGCGTCACGATCCCCGAGTGCTTGGCCGGGTTGCCGTACAGCACCAGGTCACCGACACGTGCCAGCTTGGGGTCCTTGAACAGCAGCCCGCGGACGCGGAAGTACTTCTGGAACTGCCTCGCGCGCAACGGCTTGCCGCCGATGTACGACTCGAGGCCGGCGGTCTTGAAGGCGAACCATACGAACCCCGAGCAGTCGAACTTTGTCGGCCCGCTCGCGCCGAGTCGGAACTTGTCGCCGATGTGCGCGTAGGCGATCTGCACGATCTCTGCCTGCTGGTCCACTGCCGCCGACACCGACGGCAGCGCACCGCTGAGCATTGCCACTGCCAGCACCGCCAGAGCCGCGCGTAAAGAGCGTCTCATGTTCTACCCCTCTCCCTCGCGCCGATCGCTGGGGCGACCTGCGCTGCTTGCACAGTACTCCTTCCCAATTCCACTTCTCGCTCAGTCACCCGGCGCGACTGGCCAGTCACGATGGATGAATAGGCGTCGCCGACAAAGGAAGCCGTGCGGATGACGACCCGGCCGCACGCGCGCGGCGACTCCGTCGCCAGTCTTGACAGTGCAACGTGACACTGTCATATTCGCTGTCATGCCCAACGAGTACACCCTCTCCGACCTGGTCAAGATCGCCGGCGTCAGCCCGCGAACCGTGCGCTACTACATCGCGCAGGGCTTGCTGCCATCGCCGACGCAGGCGGGGCCCAACGCCCGCTACTCGGAGGCTCATCTCGATCGGCTGCGGCTGATCAAGCGCCTCCAGGCAGCACATCTGCCGCTTGCGGAGATCCGCAACAGGCTCGAGTCGCTGCCGGATGATCAGGTCGCGACGCTCGCGGAGAGTGCGCCTGCCCACGAGCCTGCGGGCTCCGCACTTACCTACATCGAGTCGTTGCTCAATCCACGGCCGGCAGCTCTCGCCATGCCGCTCTCCGCACCCGCACCGGCGAACCAAGCGCCGGACAGAGCGCCAGCCGAGCCCGACCGGGCCCAGTGGGAGCGGATCTCGCTCGACCCCGATATCGAGCTTCACGTTCGACGCCCGCTCACGCGCCAGCACAGCAAACAGGTCGAGCGCCTGATCGCGATCGCCCGCGAGCTCCTGAAGGAGGAATGACATGCCCTGCCGCAACCTGAGTCTGAAGGCGCGTACCGACCGCCGCTACATCCGCTCGACGTACCGCTCGAATCGCTTCGTGCTCGCGCAGGTCAAGGCGCCGCACTCCCACGCTCAGGAGGGGCGTCGCCGGCCGCCGGTCAACCTGGCGTTCGTGCTCGACCGCTCGGGCTCCATGGCCGGCGACAAGCTCCGCCTGGCCAAGACCGCCGTGGAGCAGTCGATAGTTCGCCTTGGGCCGGACGACCGTTTTTCGATAGTGGTCTACGACGACCAGATCGAGGTTGTTTCCGACTCCGCGCCCGCGACGGCTGACAAGCGGCAGGAGGCCCTGCGCCGGCTCGGCGCCGTCGAAGCGCGCAACATGACCAACCTGGGCGAGGGCTGGCTGCGTGGCTGCGAGCAGGTCGCGCGCCACCTGGACGCCGACGGCGTCAACCGCTGCCTGCTGCTGACCGACGGCCTGGCCAACGTGGGCATGACCGACCACGATGAGCTGGCCGGCCACGCGGGTGCGCTGAGGCAGCGCGGCGTGACGACATCAACCTTCGGCGTGGGCACCGACTTTGACGAGCTGCTCCTGCAGACCATGGCCACCGCCGGCGGCGGAAACTTCTACTACATCGCCACCGAAGGTCAGATCGTCGATCACATCACATCCGAGGTCGGCGAGGCGCTCGACGTGGTCGCCCGCGATGCCACGCTGACCGTGACCGCTCCGGACGGCGTGACCGTCGAGGCGCTGTCGCCGTTTCCGTTCACGCCTGGCGGCGGCCGCACGATAGTCTCGCTCGGCTCGCTCGTGGCCGAGCAGGTCGTCGATCTCGTGCTGCGGCTCAACTTTCCGTACGGTGAGATCGGCCGCGAGACGGGCGTCGTGCTGGCCGTTGCCGCGCGCGATGCCGAGGACCCCGATCCGGGTTCGGTTGCGATCTCATGGGAATACGCCGACTCGAAGACAAACGACCTTCAGTCGCGCGACGTCGAGGTCGACCGGGCCGTGGCGCGCGTCTTCGCCGCCCGAGCACGGCAGGAGGCAATGGCGCTCAACCGTCGCGGTGACTACGGCGGCGCGCGCGCGGCCCTGGCCAGTGTCGCGCAGCGCATCCTGACCTACGGCGCGCGCGATCCCGAGATGCGGGAGCTCGTCGACGAGCTCCAGTTGCGCGTCGCGGAAGTCGCCGCGCCCATGCCCGAGGCGTCGCGCAAGGAGATGTTCTTTGCCTCCTATGCCGCGGCCCGGTCGCGCATGCCCGACGGCAAGGCGACCAAGGGCCGCTGAGCGCGCGCCGCCGCCGCACCGATTAGGCACTAGCCGCCGTATAGGCACTATCAGTAAGAGTGCGCGAAATCCGACCGCAACCCGATAGCGAGCCGGCAGGAGGAGGTCTCGCGACCGCATCCAAGCGTGGAAGCGACGGTGACGCGCTCAACGTGACGCCGACTTGCCAGTTAATCGGCAGATAAGAGCGCCGGGCAAAGATAGTGCCGATATGGGACGCACCAGTCGGCGCGCGGCAGCTGCGGCAAAGGCGGATCGGCACGCCGCAGAAGTGGCGCATCGCCTGGGCGCAGCTTTGCGTGATGCGCGTCGAGGTGTGCACCTGACGCAATCCGTCGCGGCGGGCCGCGCGGGCATCTCGCAGGCAACGTGGTCGGCCCTGGAGAACGAGCGCGACCCGCGGTACACGCTGGCGACTTGGGACCGTGCGGCCTTCGCGGTCGGGACGAGCCTGAGCGCATATCTGCCCAACGCGAGCGCGGCGGATCTGCCGCGTGACGCGGTCCACCTGAAGAACCAGGAGCTCATCATCAGGACGGCCAAGGTCGGCGGCTGGAAGGCCCTGGCCGAAGAGCCGATCGATCGCGATGTCGGGCGGTCACGCTGGGGAGACGTGCTCCTGCATCGCCGCCGGCCCGCGACGCCGGACGAACACGCGCTCATGGAGGTGATCGATTGGTTCGATGACGTCGGAGCACCTCTGCGCGCCTGGCAGCGCCGACTCGACGCTGTCGAGCGCTATGCAATCGCGCGAATGTCGGGAGACGATGCAGTGCCACTCTCCAGCGGCTGCTGGCTGGTCCGCGCGACGAGGCGGAACCGCGGCCTCGTCGCCGATCACGCGAACCTGTTCAGGACCCACTTTCCCGGTTCCGGCCGCGCGTGGCTTGCGGCGCTCACGCAAGCGGGGGCCGCTATGCCCAATGGATCCGCGCTGCTCTGGGTCAGCGCCGACGGCGCGCGCTTGTTCCCGTCCCGGCTCGGATAGAGCCGCTGCGGAGCGAGGACCTGGATCTCGCGCCAGCCAACCCATGACGGACTGGCACGAGTCTCGATGCGGATCGCGACGATGTCATGCCACGGCTGAGCCGGCACGTCCGAGAGCACCCTGCTGTCGGCGGTCGAGCCGACAAACCGGGTCAGCTGCACGAGATCGCCGCCGGAGGTCCGCCCGAAGACGCGATGGTCGGTCTTGCCGTCCGGATCGGATAGGGCGCTAAGCGCCGAAGTTGTAGAGGCGACCGCCCGGCGCGCAGCGCCGGGCGGAACCACGGACCATGCAGCCGAGGTACTGTGACCCCGCTTCGCGCACGGTCCATCCGCCCAGAACGAAGCCCTGGAGGTCGATGTAGCGGCCGTTGTGCATGACCGAGAAGTGGACGTGCGGCCCCGTGGCCGACCCGCCACAGCCGGCATGTGTCGAGGTGTAGCCGAGCAAGGCGCCGCGCTTCACGTATTGACCGGCCCGGACCCTGATGCTGGCAAGGTGGTAGTACGAGGTTTCCCAGCCGTTGCCGTGCTTGATCTGGACCCAGTTGGCGCATGGCCGAACGACCGTCCCGGCGGCCGCAGCGCGAACGGGATACGAGTGTCCGGCAATGGGGCCGGCAAAGTCGAGCGAGCTCCACGGCCGTCCCCGGCCGGTGTTGGAGTGCGGTCCGCCGGTCAGCCGCCAGACCGTGCCCTGGCTCCACGGCAGCGAAAAGTTGGGCTGCCGACTGCCGCCCGACGCGTAGATCGGCTGGACACACACGATCGCGAGCGAGACCGCGGCGACTAGGACAATAAAACGAGCGCGCACTACCCCGCGAGCTCCGTCCGCCCGGTGCTGGGGCATCAGGTTCGATCCGATCATCATGTTTTCATACCCCCGCGAGTGATCCTGCGCCCCGGTGCGGACACGCAACAGGGGTAAAACGTCCTAATCTGCGACCTGACTTCATGGACCTCGGCCGTACCGGAACGTCATCTGGCGTCGCCGTCGCTGGGTCTCTGGATGCGAGTCTTGGCGCCGAACATCGTTGCCACGCAGGCGCGCGGCTGCCGTAGCGAGGGAGGGACGGAATGGAGGGGATCCGCTACCGCGCGGCTGTGGAGCGAACGGTCTGTTGGGCGCGCGCTGCGAGGCTGACGGCTGCGGCCACCGTGGCGATCGCTGTCATGACAGCGGCGGCGTGCTCGTCGACGCCGCTGCACACCGCGCCGGCGGTGCTGCCCACCCTGGCCCCCTACCCTGCGGCTGTGACGCCCACGCCGTCGGCGCCTGCGACGGCGGCACCGACCATCAGCGAGGTCCCGGCCTCGCCCATGACCACGAGCGCGCTGGCGGTGAACAAGCCACAGCGCGGTACGACCGCGCCAGTCGGCACGGTCGTCTTCGGCACCGACTACACGGTCGGCAACCGCAACGTCAAAGTCGTCAACGAGCAAACTGCGTTTCCTGCCGGTGATCCAATCGCGTGGCGCGTCACCCTGCCTGCCGCCACCGGCGGCGAGAGCGTCCGCGTCACCATGACCACGCAGGACGGTTCGGAGACACAAGTCGATGAGTTCGTGGCCCGGACGGGCTGGAACGTCTACTACGGCAAGTCGCTGCTGACCGTGGCCGCCGGCACTTACGTGCTCCACTACCTGGTCGACGGCGAAGAGGTCGGCAGTGGCACGTTCAAGATCAAGCGTGCAAAGGCCGTGGCCCCGGCACCAACTGGCTGATTTGCCGAGCTACATGGGCGATACCATCCGGCCGTGGCGGTAAGTCGGGCGGACAAGACCAGGAAGGGCGGCAGCGTCAAGATCCAGGACGCGCTGTACCGGATCGCTGAGCTGGCCAGCGCGGCTAGTGACATGCGCGAGTTTTATGCCGCGATCCACGCCATCGTCGGCGAGCTCATGCATGCGAACAACTTCTTCATCGCCCTCTTTGACGCGGCCAACAACACCCTCAACTTCCCGTACTACGCGGACGAAGTCGACGTAAATCTTCCGGATCCCGGCGCCTGGCAGCCGATCGGGACGGGCGACGCGCGCGGCGCGACTGCCTTCGTATTGCGCACCGGCAGGACCCAGCACATCATCCGCAAGCGCATGCACAAGCTCATTGACTCGGGCGAGATCGTCCCGTTGGGCAGCGTGGGCGCCGACTGGGTGGGCATGCCGCTGAAGATCGACGGTCAGCCGATCGGCGTGATGGTCCTGCAGACATACGAAGAGGGTCGTGGTTTCTCGAGCCAGGACATAGAGCTGCTCAACTTCGTCGCACAGCACATCGCCTCGGCCCTGAGCCGCGCCCGGGCAATCGCCGAGACGAAGCGCCTGCTCGAGGAAACCAACCAGCGCGCGGCCGAGCTGGCCATCATCAACAGCGTCCAGGAGGGCCTGGCGAGCCAGCTTGACATGCAGCAGATGTACGAGCTGGTGGGCGAGAAGATCCACGAGATATTCGATGCGCAGGTGGTCGACATAGGCCTCTTCGACAGCACCGTCGACAGAGTTCACTTTCCGTACGCGGTAGAAAAAGGGGTGCGCTTTCCGGACGAGCCAGCCCCCGTGGGGGGCTTCACCAAGCGAGTGCTCGAGACGCGTCAGCCACTACTGGTCAACGATGTGGAAGCCTGGCAGGCTGAGACCGGCGAACTGGCCGCGATCAATCAGGGAGAACCTGCCCGTGCCGTCCTGTTCGTGCCCCTGATCGTGGGCGACGCCGTCTTCGGCCGGATATCGCTCCAGAACATCGACCACACCAACGCTTTCGGCGACGCTGACGTCAGGCTGCTGACGACGATCGCGTCGAGCCTGTCCGTGGCTCTCGAAAACGCCCGGCTGTGGGACGAGACGCGTCGCCGCGCCGCCGAGCTGGCCGTGGTCAACAGCATCCAGTCTGGCTTGGCAAGGCAGCTAGGCAGCCAGCAGATGTACGACCTCGTCGGCGCCAAGATCCAGGAGATCTTCGATGCCCAGGTCGTCGACATCTCCATGGTCGATCTCGCCAGCAACACGATGACGTTTACCTATTCCATCGAGCGCGGCGTCCGCTTCGAAGACGGGACGCTGCCCTTGATCGGCTTCCGCCGTCACATCGCCGAACATGGCGAACCGATCATCGTCAACGAAAACGCGGGCCAGGAGGCCGAGCGCTACGGCCAGCCTGGAGCGCTCAGCGGCGAGGCGGCCAGATCGGCGGTCTTCGCGCCGCTCATCGTTGGCGGCAAGACGTTCGGCGTGATCAGCCTCCAGAACCTGGACCGCGAGTTCGCGTTCAGTGATGCGGACGTGTCGCTGCTCATGACTCTCGCAAGCAGCCTGTCCGTGGCGCTCGAGAACGTCCGCCTCGTCGAGGAGATGCGCCAGCGCGTGGTGGAGCTGGGCACGATCAACAGCGTCGGCCGAGCCGTCGCCGAGCAGCTCGACCTGGATGCGCTGATCGAGCTCGTCGGCGAGCGCGTGCGTGAGACGTTCAACGCGGACATCGCCTACGTCGCGATGCACGACATGGCGCGCGACGTCATCGACTTCCCCTACTACTACGAGAACGGCGCTCACGAGCCTCCGTCGTCGATTCGCTACGGCGAAGGCCTGACGTCGCGCGTGCTGATCTCACGAGAGCCACTCCTGCTGAACAGCGAGCAGGAGCAGGAGGCGATGGAGCTCAACGGGATCGGCACCCCGACGCAGTCGTACGTGGGCGTGCCGATTCCCACCGGTGACCGAGCCATCGGCGTCATCGCGATCGAGAAGATCAGCGAAGAGAGCCGTTTCGACGAGGCCGACGTCGGGCTGCTGGCCACCATTGCGGCCGGAGTCGGCGCGGCGATCCAGAACGCGAGGCTGTATGCGGAAACCAGACGCCGCGCCTCCGAGATGGCCGCGTTAGCAGACGTTGGCAGGGCCGTCTCGGCCAGCCTTGACGTCAACGTCGTGCTGCGCGAGATCGCCGAACGGGCGCTCGACCTGCTCGCCGGTGCTACGAGCGCGGTCTATCTCGCCGAGCCCGACGGCAAGCGCTACAAGGCCACCGTCGCCGTCGGCGAGTTCGCGGACGAGATCCGTGCCCATTCCGTAGAGCGCGGCATCGGGATTATGGGCTCGGTCGTGGCCGCCGGCGTCGCGGAGGCAATCAACGACTCGCAGGCCGATCCGCGCGCGATCCACATCGAAGGCACCGGGCCGGACACGAGCGAGCGCATCCTGATCGCGCCGCTCCGCTCTGCCGACGCGGTCACCGGGTTCATGGTCGTGTGGCGCGACACCGGATCGGAGCCGTGGTCGAACGAGAACCTCGACTTTCTCGGCGGACTCTCGCAACAGGCCGCGGTAGCGATCGCCAACGCCCGACTATTCGCGCTCGCCGAAGAGGCACGAGCCTCTGCCGAGCAGGCCAACGAGGCAAAGTCGCTCTTCCTCGCGACGATGAGCCACGAGATCCGTACGCCCATGAACGCGATCATCGGCATGAGCGGCCTGCTTGCAGATACCGCGCTCGACGTCGAGCAGCGCGACTATGTCGACACGATCAAGTCGAGCGGCGAGGCGCTCCTGACGATCATCAACGACATCCTCGACTTCTCCAAGATCGAGGCCGGCAAGATGGATCTCGAGGAGGCGCCCTTCGATCTCACCTCGGCCGTCGAGTCGACCATGGATGTCCTCGCGCCACTGGCCTCGCGCAAGCGGCTGGACCTGACGTTCGAGATCGCCGAAGGGCTCCCGGTGGCGCTCGTCGGCGACGTGGGGCGCGTCCGCCAGGTGCTGCTCAACCTGCTCAACAACGCGCTCAAGTTCACGGACAAAGGCGACGTGCAACTGACCGTGGCCGGCGAGCCGACCACCGGCGTCGACACGTGGAAGCTCCATTTCGCCGTCCGCGACACCGGCGTGGGCATCCCGAAGGAGGCGATGGACAGGCTGTTCCGCTCGTTCTCGCAGGCCGATGCGTCGGTCACTCGCCGCTTCGGTGGGACGGGCCTGGGGCTGGCGATCTCACGTCGTCTGGCGGAGCTGATGGGCGGCGCGGTATGGGCCGAATTGAAGGGCATCTCGGGCAAGGGCTCCACGTTCCACTTCACGATGCTCGCGCCCACCGCACCGGGCTACGAACAGCACGCACGCGCCGCACTCGACACGGGTGCGCTCGAGGGGAGGCGCGTGCTGGTGGTCGACGATTCCGAGTCGTCACGGCGCATCCTGCTGACCCTCCTGACGCGCTGGGGAATGCGACCGCGCGCCACCGCGTCGCCGGTCGAGGCGCTGTCGTGGATCGAGCGTGGTGACCCATTCGACCTCGCAGTCCTGGACCGGCTCATGCCCGAGATGGACGGACTGGCGTTGGCCCGACGCATACGAGCTGCCCGCGGCCCAGGCTTCCCGCTGCTGCTCGTGTCGTCTCTGTCCCGGCGCGACGCGGCCGACGGCGACGGCTCTGATGACGTCGACGTTCAGCTGACCAAGCCGATCAAGCCCTCAGGCCTGCACGACGCGCTGGTGGAGATGCTTGAACCGACCGGCGTGGCCGGCTCACCTACTGGCGACGCCACAGCTGGCGGCGAGTCGCTTTCAAGTCATCACGATCTACCAAAGCGACTCAATGGCGGCAAGCCATCCCCGGCGCCGGCGCGCGCATTGCGAGTCCTGCTGGCGGAGGACAACGCCGTCAACCAGAAGCTTGCGCTGCGGTTGCTCGAGCGCATGGGTCTGCAGGCGGATGTAGTCGGTGATGGGAAGGCAGCGGTTTCCGCGGTCGGCAGGCGCCGCTACGACGTGGTGCTGATGGACGTGCAGATGCCCGAGATGGACGGTCTGACGGCAACCCGCCGGATCGTCTCCCGAGTGCCACCTGCCAAACGACCGTGGATTGTGGCCATGACCGCGAACGCCATGGCCGGCGACCGCGAGGCGTGCTTTGCGGCGGGCATGGACGACTACGTGTCCAAGCCCATCAGGCCCGAGGAGCTGGCCGCGGCCCTGGAACGTGTTCCTGCCAAGGGCCGCGTGCCAAAGGCTGCGCCGGATGAGGCGGCTCCCAAGGCCAAGGCCAAGGCCTAGCCCGAGTGGAACGCGATCCTGCAGCGATCGACCAGGGCACTCTCGACGATCTCGAGCACGCCATTGGCGACGACCATGCCTTCCTGCGCGAAGTGGTCGAAGCCTGGCTCGAGGAGGCGCCGCGCCTGATCGCCGTAATTCGCGAAGGGATCGCCAGCGGCGATGTCGAGAGCACGAATCGCGCGGCGCACACGCTCAAGTCGAACTCGGCCACGGTCGGGGCACTCGGCCTGTCGGCGATGGCGCGCGAGCTTGAGGCCATGACGTTGCTCGCATCAACCAGGTCGGAGGATCTTTCCTCGCCCGAAATCGGTGCCCTGATGGAGGTCATGACGATCGAGCTCGAAAGCGCGCAGGACGAGCTCAACGCCCTGGTTCCGCATGAGCCGTCGTAGGACGCTGGGCGAATTCAGCGTAGCGGTCGACTTCGGTCCGTAGCGCTCGCCGCTCGGCGTCGTCGAGCGGCCGCAACATCGTCGTCTCGATTCGATAGCCGTCACCGTCCTTGAGCCTGCGCCAGAAACCCGCAACCTGCGTGTCGACAAAGATGGCGTGCGAGAAGGGCAGACCCTGGAGGACGGCCGGCGAAGCGAGACCGGCGACGTTGATCGGCGTGCGCGGCGATTTGTAGGCAACCACGTATTCGTCGTAGGCCTGCATCAGGTGGACCGTCGGTGACGGCGGTGGATCGGCCGATCCACCCACGTCGCCCGCCCACCAGAACGTCTCGCCCACCACGTCGATCGCTTCCACCGCGCTACCGTTGATCGCCAAGCCTCGCTTCGTTTCCGCCTGGCTGATGCCCGACCACCACGTGAAGTCGGCGATCGTGGCCGGGCCGTGGCTGGTGAAGTAGCGCAGCGTGAGCTCGGCCAGCGCACGGTCGCGGTCGAACGGCTGTTGGTCCGGGGCGGTCGGCGGGGCGAAGTCGTCGAGGAGCGCGTACGTGTGCCGGTTGTTCGGCCGTGGCGCCCCGCTGGCGATGACCAGGCTCATCTCAGCGGCCATCACGATGTAGGCGATGCGCTGGCCATCCGGGTGCAGGCCTGCGCGTTCAAGCTCCGCCAGCAGCTCGAGCCTCGTCAGCTGCTCGCCGCCTTCGAGCGCTCGGCGTATGACGTCGATGGACCGGCGGATTTGATCGTCGTCCAATCCAAGGTTTCGGATCCGGTGCGCCGATCCGGAAAGCACCCGCGGCGCTGTCAGGCGCATGAAGGTGCGGATGTCCGCGGGTGCGACGTAGTGCCAGGTGGGCCGCAGTAGGTGCGTGCGCAGGATCTCGCCGCGCGCGAGTGCCGCATCCACGTCCGCGTCGTGCAGGCTGCCCTCAGGCACGCGCATGCCGAGCGACCACTTCGCGAGCGATATCTCCTGCGACTGGACGCAACCGAGCCATTGGACGACTTCCGCAGCAGTCCTCAGTCTCTGGCCGGTCACGCGCTGATTTCGCAGCCGAAGCCGGGCCACCTCGAGCAGGTCCATAGCCATCGCCGACGAAGACTAGCCGCGATTACGGTGTCCGCAGCCATTACAGTCCGAGGGTGCATCGGCGAGAGGGGGAGCTGATCCTTGCGGCCACGGATCTGGTCGGTTTTCTCGAGTGCCGCCATCTGACCAACCTCGAGATGCAGGCTGTCGCGGGGCTGATCCACAAGCCGACTGATCGCGAGGATCCGGAGGTCGAGCTCCTGCAGCGCCGCGGCCTCAAGCACGAGCAGCGCTACATCGACCTGCTCGAGTCGCGCGGCCGGACGGTTGTCGGCGGCGACGCCGATTGGAACCACTCATACCAGGATCGCGCCACCGCGACCGAAGAGCTGATGCGCACGGGTGCCGATGTCATCTACCAGGCGACTGTCTTCGACGGGCGCTGGCTGGGCTTTCCGGATTTCCTCCTGCGCAAGGAGGGGCGCCCGCCCAAGGAGGGGCGCCCGCCCAAGGTGAGTCGCTTTGGTTCATCAGAATCTCTTGAAAGCGACTCACGGGCCGCGGGAGGTGCGGCCGCGGGAGGCGCGGCGGCGGCAGGTCTCGGCCACGACTGGCACTACGAGGTGGCCGACACGAAGCTGGCGCACGTCGCGAAGGCGAGCGCGCTGATCCAGATCGCGAGCTACGTCGAGCAGATCGAGCGCATCCAGGGTGTCAGGCCGGAGCACGTCTACGTCGTCACGGGCGGGGCGACCGCGGACGAGCACCCCTTCCGGACGGCCGAGATGATGGCCTACTACCGCCACGCCAAGCGGCGTTTCGAGGAAGCGCTGGCGCAGGATGTCGATCCGACCTCGACGTATCCGGACCCGGTCGGGCACTGCGACGTGTGCCGTTGGATCAAGGTCTGCACCGGCCAGTGGCATCGCGACGACGCGCTGTCGCTCACCGCCGGGATCAGCCGTGCCCAGCGCCAGACGCTGACAACTCACGACGTCAAGACGCGTGCCGCTCTTGTCCAGCTCGATGAGCCCTTCGACCTGGACCTGAAACCCAGCCAGGACGATTCGATGTGGCGCGTTCACGAGCAGGCCCGACTCCAGCTGGAGAGCGAGCGCGAGGACACGGTCAAGTACGAGCTGCTCGAGCCGGAGCGAGACGCGCATCTCGCCCTGGTTGCCGACCGCGGGCTGTCGGCCCTCCCTCCCCCGGCGCAGACAGACCTCTTCTTCGACATCGAGGGCGATCCGTTCGCCTTCTGGGAGGGCATCGAGTACCTCTTCGGCGTGTGGGAGCAGCCACAGGGCGACGGATTGTGGGACGACGGCTACCAGGCGTTCTGGGCATACGACGAAGCGGAAAATCGGTATTCCAGGGAGGCAGAGAAGAAGGCGTTCGAACAGGTAATGGACCTGTTCACGGAACGCTGGCAGCGTGACCCGGGGATGCACATCTATCACTACGGCGTGTACGAGCCGAGCCGTCTGAAGAGCCTCGCCGGTCGCCACGCATCGCGCGAGGAGGAGCTGGACCTGCTGCTGCGCAATCGGGTGTTCGTGGACCTGTACCGCGTCGTCAGGCAGGGCGTGAGGCGTCGGGGCGCCCAGGTACTCGATCAAGAACCTCGAGCCGCTCTACGGCTACCACCGGGACATCGACCTGCGCGACGCTAACTCGAGCATCGTCGAGTTCGAGAGCGTGCTCGAGGATGGCGATCCGAGTGGCGAGACGACCGAGAAGATCCGCCTCTACAACCGCGACGACTGCATCTCCACGGAGAAGCTGCGCGATTGGCTGGAGAGCCGACGCGCCGATGCCGAGCAGCAATTCAAAGTTGAGCTGCCGCGCCCGCGCGACGAGGCTGCCGCGGAACCCAGGCCTCAGTCCGACTGGGCGGTTCGGCTGGCCGACCTGCAGCTCCGCCTCACAGCAAGGCTGGCACCAGAGGTGGGAGACCCCGATCCGATCGCCAAAGGAACACGGCTGCTGTCGGATCTACTCGACTGGAACAGGCGCGAAGACAAGGCGTCGTGGTGGCGCTTCTTCGCACTGATCACGCTCTCCGATGACGAGCTGTTCCGCGAGCCGGAGCCGATAGCCCACCTGCACTGGGAAGGGGTAGTCGGCGAGACCAGAACGGGCAAGAAGATCCACAGGTACACCTTTCCGGCCCAGGAGCACCGCGTCGGCAACCGAAGCGAGCTCCACGATCCGCGACTGCCGCCCTTCGAGGAGGGCGACCTGGGCAAAGGCACGATCGACAAGGACAACCTGACGCTCGACATCGCTCGGCCGCCCGAATGGGATGGCCGCGGCTTGACGTCCGTGGTGCCCAAGGACCGCATCCCGATCGAAGGCCTGCAGGAAGCACTGGCCCGCTTTGCAGAATGGGTGGTCGAAAATGGCCTGGGCAGCGCGTCGGAGCGCTACCGGGCAATCCGCGACCTGCTGCTCGGGAATCCTCCGCGGATGACCGGTCGCGAGAGTGGCGATCAGCGGCCGCTGGTGGCTGCCGGCATGACTGGCAGTGCCGCAGCCCAGGACCTGGCCTGTTCGATGGATGGAACGACGTTGGCCATCCAGGGGCCTCCCGGTTCGGGCAAGACCTACAGCGGCGCGCGGATGATTCTCGAGCTGGTCCGTGACGGCCGGCGAGTCGGCGTCACAGGCAGCAGTCACAAGGTCGTGGCCAACTTGCTCGACGAGGTCTGGCACGCGGCCGGCAACGACATGGGGCTCGAGATCCTCGAGCGGATAGACGGCGAGGACAAGGAACCGCGGCCGTGGACGACCGCGAAGGACAACGGCCCGTTCGACAGGCTGCGGAAGTCGGATGAGCACGACTTCAGGGTCATCGGCGGCACGGTCTGGCTTTGGGCACGCGAGGAACTGGCTGGCACCGTCGACACGCTCTTCGTCGACGAAGCCGGCCAGGTGGCCCTCGCCAACGTCGTTGCCGCCGGCACAGCAGCTAGCAACATCGTCCTGCTGGGCGACCCGCAACAGCTCGATCAGGTTCTACAAGGCTGTCACCCACCGGGAGCCGAAAAGTCGTCGCTCGGTCACTACCTGGGCAGGGCCGAAACGATACCGGCCGATCGCGGGATCTTTCTCGGTGAGACCTGGCGGATGCATCCGAATATCACGGAGTTCACATCCGAACTGTTCTACGAGGACAAGCTCGAGTCGGTGCCGGGACTGGAGCGGCAGGCCATCCAGGCCGCTGCATTGCCGGAGGAGTTCGCATGGCTGGCAGGGTCGGGACTGCGCTGGATCCCGGTCAAGCACGACGGACGGACCAACGCTTCCCCTGAAGAGGCCGACCGCGTCTGCGGGATCTGGAATGCACTGATCGGGCGTGAGTGGATCGACATGGAAGGCGCGCGGCGGACGATTGCCGCCGACGACATCGTCATCGTGTCGCCGTTCAACGCCCATCGGCTGCTCATTCAGGCTCTGCTGCCCGCCGCGCGCGTCGGCACAGTCGACAAGTTCCAGGGTCAGCAGGCGCCCGTGTCGATCTACACGATGGCGACGTCGCGCCCCGAAGACGCGCCGCGTGGCCTTGACTTCCTGTACTCGCTCAATCGGCTGAACGTGGCCACCTCGCGCGCTCGCGCGCTGGCAATCGTCGTCGCCTCCCCCGCACTGCTCGACGTGATCCCCAGGACGCCAGACCAGCTCCACATGGCCAACGGCCTGATCGCGTTCGCGGAGGGCGTGGCCTAGCAGCAGGCCATTGCAAGCCACGAGTGCTTGGCCTATTGTTCGCGCGTCCCGGCATTCGCCGGGGCTTCATCGGACGTTCTCAGACGGGTGGCAACTCTTGTTCACGCGCGCCAGCTTGCGAGTGGTGCCCGCCGCTCTGATTTCTCTTATCGTCCTGTGGCAGGCCGGCTATGCCGCACCCCAGCAGGTCGCCGCGGCAGACCCGTCCGGCTACGTTGATTGCGGCTTCGGCTTTGTCTGCAATGGTGATGGCGGCACCGTGCCGCCCGGCCCGATCACTGTCAGCGGTCCGGAGGATCGGGTCGTCCAGCAGCTCGGCGATCCCCAGGACCCCAGCTTTGTCGCACCAGTCAACGCGTGGGGCTTCCTCGAGACTGAGGCGAGGGCGTTTGTCGCGGCCGTCCACCAGGTAGACAACGACAGCCGCGTCAGCGACTGGGGGCGCGACGAGATCCGCGCCTACATCCTGGCCCGCCTGCTCGACATCTCAAAGAAGCCTGCCGCGCAGCGGACAGCCCAGGAGCAGACGGCATACGACACGCTCCAGACGCTGGTCCACAAATCCAAGGTACGCGCCGCCCAGAATGCGCTCGACGAGTACAACCGCTGGCACGCCAGCCCGTGCACCTACGGCTGGCCGGATCCGCTGACGGGCGCTGATTCGTACTATTTCCGCGAGGGCGTCTACGGCCCGTGCGTCGACCCGAACATCGGCCTGTACACCTCGCCCGTGCCGCCGACCAAGGAAGAGTTCACGGCGGTCGGCTCGGCGATGGAGTTCAAGGACCTCGCCCAGGCGCCGGTCCAGAGCGTGGTCGACAACGCCATCGCCGCCGGCGGCTTCTTCGGGGGATTGGGCGCGGCGGCCGTATCGGCCACCATCGCCGGCGTCATCGTCGCCTCGATGCCCGCCGTCTCGAGCCTGTTCGTGACCGGCGGCGCGATGGTCATCTTCCCGTTCGCGGCTTACGGAACGGCCGCGTCTGCTGCGGGCGGCGCGGCTGCCGGCGTAGGCGCCTTCACCGCTGCCCTGGGCGTCGCCTCGGCCGTGCTGATCGTCGTCGTGTGCATCGTCCTGACAGCGATCGCCATATGGCAGGTGGTCACCCAGGCCCAGATCCCCGATTACCTTCAGCAGGCGATCGACGATGCCACGAACAACCAGCCGGACCTGGGTGCGATGGCGCAGACCGACGAAGGCGTGGCGATCATCTCGTCGCTGTTCGTGCGGGCGACGATGCCTGACTATCCAGAGCTACGCAGCGGCAGCCCCGCCGCCCACACGTCGGTCGACCCATGGTTCGAGATGGCCCAGAAGAATCCCTCGACCCAGGTGATCTCGCCTCTGGCCAACTCGAACACGATCGAGCCGCGCGACTGGAGCGGCAACTATCACAGCGTCTACATGTCGGACGGCTGGTTCTCGGACCAGCCAGGTGGCGGCAGCCCTGGCTTCGCGCTGCGCATCGAGTATGTCGACTGGACGGGCAAGAACATGGTCGCCGGGGTTTCCGGCAACACGTTCATCCAGGAGGATCCGAGCGACCCGACTGCCTCGTTCGTGAGCCCGATCCTGCAGTACAAGGACTTCGCGGGCAACCTGATGAAGGCCACCCTGCACGCCAACACTCCGCCGACGCTCGCGCCGACGGTGAGCGGCACCTTCGTCGAGGGCCAGACACTGACCTACAACGCCCACGCGACAGATCCGGACGGCGCGGTCACTGTCAGCTGGCTGATCGAGGACCCGCACGGCCAGCTGGCGCTGTTCGTTGACAGCGACGGCAAGACCGCTCTGGATCGCTGCTACACCGACCCGCTCAACGAATCGCTTGACCCGAGCGAGGTCATGTTCTTCAGCTGTCCGTGGGACCGCTTCTCCGGGCAGGAGACCCAGTTCACGTATACGGAGAGCGGCCTTTGGCACGTCCACGTGATCGCCCGAGACGCGAACGGCGGCAGCGCCTCGCAGATCTTCGTGGTCAACGTTGCCAACGCCGACCCCACGTTCGATTCGCTCGGACAGGTCACGCCGTCCACCCTCGACGAGGGCACCGGCGTAACCCTGGATGGGTCGGTGACCGATGCCGGCGATGATCCGCTTAAGGTGACCGTCGACTGGGGTGACGGGACGACCGATGAGCACTTCTTCCCGTGCGACTGGACGGCTGGCGTGGGCGATCCAAACGTCTGTCTGGGCAACAATCTCGACGGTCAGCTGCGCGTGAAGGGTGCCGCCCATCCATCGCCCTTCTCGTTCAGTCACGACTACACCGATAACAACGCGGGTGGCGATCCGTGGCCGGTCACGGTCACCGTCAGCGATGACGGCGGCGGCTCGAGCACTGCGACGCGCTCGGCGACGGTCGCCAACGTGGATCCGACGATCTATCTCCACTGCGGGTTGACATCGGCGCCCGGCCCGTTCGATCCGAACCTCTTCGGCTGCGAGAAGCGCTACGGCGAGGTGGGCGACCAGAATTCCGTTGAGCGGCCAGTTCGTAGACCCCGGGATGGACAGCTGGACGCTCGACGTCGACTGGGGCGACGGCCAGCAGGAACAGTTCCACTATCCATGCGCGGACGCAACCGATTGTCCGTTCAGCCTCGATTCGACGATCCCATACTTCCTGCCTGGAGACGGCATCTACTTCTGGCGCGTCTTCCACGCCTACCAGGACGCGGGCGGCTACCAGATCGGCGCGACCATCACTGACGATGACGGCGGCTCGGCCAGTGGCGGTCCGGTGGCCGCGGCGATCAGCCCCGCGACAGACAACGCCAGTCCCACGGCCACGATCAACTCGCCCGTGGACGGCGCTAACTACACACTTGGCCAGGTCGTGAACGCCGACTACACCTGTGACGACGATGTCGCGGTCGCCACCTGCATCGGCCCAGTGGCCAACGGCGATCCGATCGACACTTCGACCGCCGGCACGCACACGTTCACGGTCGACGCAACCGACAGCTCCGCCAAGACGGGCAGCGCCACGGCGACCTACCACGTTGGATATCCGTTCGAGTGGGCGGGCGGCATAGTGGCCAAGCCCGGCGTGAACAACGCCACCGCAGGCGACAACTTGATCGTCACGTTCTCGCTCGGCGGCCCCCAGGGCCTGGGGGCTATCCACAACCTGCCGCGCCACCGGCGCGTGAACTGCGATACCGACAAGCCATTGTCACGGGCGGTCTACGGGCGCGTCTCGCTGCCAGTCTGGGACGTGAAGCTGGGCTTGTACCGCTTCACGTGGCGGACCAACGCCGCCTGGGCCGGGACATGCCGCCGCCTCATCGTTCGACTCAACGACGGCACTCGCTACAGCGCAATATTCCATTTCGACGCACCGCCAACGGCCGTACTCCCGGAGCCTTAGGTCGCCAGACGCGGGTGACACGGGTGCGGCACCGGATACCATCGCGGAGATGGCCAAGGCGACGTCGGCCGACCCCGATGCCACGGCGCTCGACGATCCGACCACGGAGATCGAGCGGCTGAACGCCGAGGTCGAGCGCCTCGAGGCCGACCACGGACAGCACCAGGCCGAGCTGGCGATCGTCAACGAGATCATTCACTCGCTCGCGCGCCAGCGCGACTTCGGCCAGATCGTGGAGGCAGTGGGTGAACGAGCTGCAGCGGCCCTGGCCGTGCGCGGCATGTCCATCTCGACCGTCGATTCAGCCACCGACGAACTGACCTTCCATTTCTGGATCGACGAGGGCGTGCGCAACTACGCCATGGAAGGCGTTCGCCTCGGCAATTCGCTCTCGAAGGAGATCCTGAGCACCAACAAGCCCGTCCGCATCGGCTCGGCGGCGGAGGCCGCTGAACGTGGCACACCGTTCAAGATCGGTGGCACCGAGTCGTACCTGGGCGTGCCCATCCCCGCCGGCGATCACGCCATCGGCGTCTTCGCCCTGGGAACACGCGAGCAGAACGCGTACTCGGACGCAGACGAACGACTGGTGAGCACCATGGCCTCGGCCATGGGCGTGGCGCTCGACAACGCGCGCCTGGCGGCCAGGACGCGTCAGCGCGTGGCCGAGCTGGCGATCGTCAACGAGGTCAACCAGGCCGTCGGCGCTCAGCTTGGGCCGGACGCCATAATCGAGCTCGTCGGCGACCGCGTACGCGAGACATTTGATGCCGACATCGCGTATGTCGCCCTGGTCGATAAGTCCGGCAGCTCTATCGGCTTCGCCTACTACAACGAGAACGGCCGTCGAGACCCGGTCGCGGCGGTCGACTCCGGCGAGGGCTGGACGGCGCAGATCCTGGCCACGGATGCGCCGCTGCTGATCAGCACTGAACAGGAACGCGACTCCTACGCGGCACAGGTCCCGGGCACACCGCCCAAGTCGTACCTGGGCGTGCCCATCAGGGTGGCCGAGGTCCCAATCGGCGTGCTGGCCGTGGAGAGCACGCGCGACGAGAACGCGTTCGACGACGCGGACCAGAACCTGCTCTCGACCATCGCCGCCGGCGTGGGCGTGGCAATCCAGAACGCGGAGCTGTACGCGGAGACGCGGCGCCTGCTCGAGGAGAGCAAGCAGCGCGTGGCCGAGCTCGAGATCGTCAACGCGGTCGGCCGCGCACTGGCCAGCCAGCTCGATTTCGGCACCATCGTCGAGGCCGTCGGCGACCGAACCGCCGCGGCGCTGGGCGAGCCTCGGGATGTTGACGCGTTCGCCGGCGGCCTGTCGATCTCGATCGTCGATCCGGACACCGACGAGCTGACCTTCTACTACTGGATCGACCAAGGTGTTCGCAAGAACACCCTGGAGCGCATTGTGCTCGGCGATCCGCTCTCGGCAGAGGTCCTGCGCACGAACCGCGCCGTGCGCATCGGCTCGGCCGAAGAAGCCGCCGCGCGCGGCACACCCTTCAAGGTCGACGGCACCGAGTCGTACGTTGGCGTGCCCATCCCCTCGGGCGGAGGGGCGATCGGAGTATTCGCCATCGGCACGCGCGAGCGTCACGCGTACACGGAGGTCCAGGAACGGATCCTGGGGACGCTCGCTTCGACCATGGGCGTGGCGCTCGAGAATGCCCGTCTCGTCGAGGAGACCCGCCATCGGGCAGAGGAGCTGGCCACGGTCAACGAGGTCGTCCAAGCCGTAGCCGCACAGCTCGAGCTGGAGCCACTCATCGACTTTGTCGGTGAGCAGATCGGCAGGCGTTTCGCGACCGCGGACGTGGTCTACGTCGCGTTGTCGGACGCGGCCACCGGCCGGATCGAGTTCCCGTACTACGCCGAGGACGGCCGGGCCCGGCAACAAGCGGACATCCCGATCGGCGAAGGGCTCGCCTCGCGCGTCCTGGCCACACGCGAGCCCGTGCTGCTCAACCGGTCGAGCCAGTTCGACGAGATCGGCACGCGCGGAGTCGGCAAGGAGGCACGCTCGTACCTGGGCGTGCCCATCCTCGTCGGCGACCAGGCGATCGGCGTGATCAGCATCCAGAGCAGCACGGACGAGAGGAGGTTCGACGAGACCGACGAGAAGCTCTTGTCGACGCTCGCAGCCAACGTGGGCACGGCCATCCAGAGGGCACGCCTTTTCACCGAGATGGAGCAGGCCAAGGAGGCTGCCGAGGCGGCCAACTCGGTCAAGAGCGACTTCCTGGCCAGTGTCAGCCACGAGCTGCGCACGCCGCTGACGTCGGTGCTCGGCTTTGCCAAGGTAATCCGGCGCCAGCTGGACGAGCGCATCGTCCCGCACGTGGATTCGACCGACCCCAGGACCCAACGCGCGATCGACCAAGTGCGCGACAACGTGGGCGTGATCATCACCGAGGGCGAGCGGCTGACGACGCTGGTCAACAACGTGCTCGACCTGGCCAAGATCGAGGCCGGGGCCATCGAGTGGAAGACGGAGCCCATCCAGATCGCGGAGATAGTGGATCGCGCTGCCGCGAGCACCTCGGCCCTGTTCGATGCCAAGGGGATCGAGCTGCGGCGCGAGATTGCGCCCGACCTGCCGATCATCGTGGCGGAGCACGACGGCACGCTCCAGGTAGTCATCAACCTGCTCTCGAACGCGCTCAAGTTCACCGAGCGCGGCTCGGTCACCTGCCGCGCTCGGTTGACCGACGAGGGCATAGTCGTCAGCGTGATCGACACGGGCATCGGCATCTCTGTCGCAGACCAGGCACGAGTCTTCGAGAAGTTCACCCAGGTGGGCGACACGCTGACCGACAAGCCCCACGGGACCGGCCTCGGCCTGCCGATCTGCCGCGAGATCGTGGAGGCACAGGGCGGCCGGATCTGGGTCGAGAGCGAGCCCGGCAAGGGCAGTACTTTCGCCTTCGTGCTGCCGCTGACCCCTGCGGAGGCGAACGCATGAGTCAGGTCGCGAGCGTCCTGCGCGTGCCTGCCGAGGTGAGTCAGCTGGCCGTGGTGCGCGCCTTCATCCGCGACCATGCCGCGGGCGCGGGCGCGGACGAGGAGGCGATCGACGACCTCGTCACGGCCGTCGACGAGTCGCTGACAAATATCATCGTCCACGGCTATCGCGGCCGCGCGGGCACGGTCGAGGTCGCGATCGACGCTGACGGATCCGCGCTGGTCGTCCAGCTGCGTGACGATGCGCCGGCTTTCGATCCCACGGCAGCGCCGGTGCCGGACATGACGTTGCCGCTCGAACGTCGCGCTCCCGGCGGCCTGGGTATCCATCTCACGCGCGAGCTGACCGACTCCGTCAGCTACCGACGAACAGCCAACGGCAACGAGCTGACACTGTCCAAGCATTACAGCCAGGAGAGAGGAGGTCCCACTTGTTGACGATCGGCGTGAACCAGGAATCGGCCCGTGTCCCGGTCGCCGTCATGAAGCTCGACGGCGAGCTCGACGCGGCCAGCTATCTCGACATGCTCGCCGGCGGGCGCCAGCTGGTCGCCGACGGGACCGGCTACATCCTGCTCGACCTCGAGGACCTGAGCTACATGGGCAGCTCCGGCCTGTTCGCTATCCACAGCATTGCCATGCTGCTCATGGGCGAGGAGCCGCCGGATCCCGAGGCTGGCTGGGGCGCGATCCACGAGACCGACCGTGACAAGTCGGCGGCGGGCGACCATCTGAAGATCCTTGGCCCACAGGCACAGGTCGACCGGGTGCTGGAGCGCAGCGGGCTTAAGCGCTACTTCCAGACGTACACGGACCGTTCGGAAGCGCTCGCGGCGTTTTGACGGACGAAACCCAGCAGCTCATCCGCGAGCTCGCACGCGAGACGCTCGAGCGTTACCGCGAGCTCAACGTCCTGTACCGCGCGACGGAGTCGATCGGTGCCACGCTCGACGCCGACGAGGTGCCGCGGCTGTTGATCGCAGAGGCGCAGCGAGTCATCCCGTCCGACAGCGCCGTCGTCCTGCTCGGCGACGTCGCGCCGCGAGATGAATGGGCGTCGGCCGTGGACCTGATAGAGAGCGTCAAGGCGAACGGCCGCCCGGACTACACGGACACCGCGCTGTGCGTCCCCGTCCACGCCGGCGAGAAGGTGCATGGAGTGGTCGTGCTCGCCCGATCGACCGAGGCCAAATCGTTCACGGCAAGCGACGCGAAGCTGCTCCTGGGGCTTTCTGGCCAGGCCGGCGTCGCGCTGGAGCGGGCGCGGCTGCACGAGAGCGAGGGGCGCCGCCTGCAGCTGGAGCAGGAGCTTGCCGTCGCGCGGCGCATCCAGCTCACCCTGCTGCCATCGGCACCGCCCGTCGTACCGGGCTGGGACTTCGCCGCCACGTACCAGGCCGCGCGCGAGGTGGGCGGTGACTTCTACGACTTCATGGACCATTCACTGGCCGACGGTCGCCTGGGCATAGTCATCGCCGACGTGACCGGCAAGGGCGTGCCCGCTGCACTCATGATGGCCTACTCGCGCGCCGTGCTGCGCGCCCAGTCCATGTCCGGCGCAGCGCCTGTCGACGTGCTCAACAACTCCAACAGGCTGTTCCTCCAGGAACGTCAGTCGCCACTATTCCTATCTGCGTTCGTCGCGCAAATCGAGCTCGCGTCCGGGACGCTGACCTACGCAAGCGCCGGCCACGACTCACCACTGCTGGTGCGACGCAGCGGCGCGCTGCGCGAGCTCGACGCACCGGGCGTGGTCCTTGGCGCATTTCACGACACCGGGCTCGAGTCACGGACCGCGACGCTGGGACCGGGCGACACGGTGATCATGTTCACCGATGGAGTCACTGAGGCGCGCGATGCCGAGCGACACCTGTTTGGCGATGAGCGACTTCAGCGGGCCGCGGCGCAGGCGGTCGCGGCCGGCGGATCGGCAGAATCGGTGCTCGGCTCCGTGCTCGAAGCCGTGAGCTCGTTCACCGCGGGCGCGGATCAGGCTGACGACCTGACGATGGTCGTCGTCCAGCGCGAGGGAGGTTGAGGCTTTGGCAGAGAGGGTGATCCTGGTCGCGGACGACGAGCCATTTATTCGGCTGCTGATCCAGCAGTCGCTCGAGGACCTGACCGACGAAGGGGTGGAGCTGCTGACCGTGGGCGACGGTCAGAGTGCGCTGGAGACCATCGGGGAGCGTCGGCCGGCGCTCGTGATCCTCGACGCGATGATGCCGCGCATGAACGGCTTCGACGTCTGCCACTCGGTCAAGCATGAGCTGGGCATGGACGACGTGTTCGTCATCCTGCTGACGGCAAAGGGCCAGGAGTACGACCGGCAGCACGGCGAAGAGGTTGGCGCGAACCTGTACATGACCAAGCCCTTCGACCCTGACGAGCTTCTGGCACGCGCGCGGGAGATCCTTGGCTAGGAGACTTCGCCTCGGCTGACCGGAGGTGGCGTGCGCCGTCCGTGAGTCGGTTTCAAGTCATCAGAAATCTCTTGAAAGCGACTCAGATCTGGGACACGGCGACTCCGTGGTGCCACGACGCCACCACAAACGAGCTGCTCAGCCAAGCCACGCGTCGAGGCGGGCGCGAATGCCGGGAGCGTCGAGGCCGAGATGGTGGTCGTGCTCGGCGGGCGTTCCATAGCGGCGCAGCTCGGCGTTCGGGACACCGATCTTTAGCAGCCTGATCGGACGGTCGGACAGGGCGGCCGCGACCGCGGCGGCTGAAGTTCCCGCAAGGTAGGGCTCGACCAGGACCACGTCAGTGCCGCCCACTGCGCCGCGCAACGTCTCCGCGTCGAGCGGCCGTGGCGTGTGGGTGTAGATCAGCGTCGCGTCCATGTCGGTGCGCTGGAACCACACGCGCCGACGAGGAACGCGCACGTCAGAACAACCACTAGCGCTCGCCGCGTTGGCAACGCGTTACTCACATCGGACCACAGCATCGGGCAGCTTCCCCCTCTTTGATTGTTCGATTTGTCTACTCACACCGAAGTTACAACAGAGGCCCAACGCCTGTCAGAGGGGCCACGCCGAGGTGCGTTCTGGTGCGCGTGGGTTGACGCGTGTGACTTGAGTCACATACGAATTGCGGGTCCTTTCCGGCAAGCGACGGATAGGCGCGCGGCCGACGGTCCGTCGAAATGGCGGTGTTAGCAATCATCACCAATAAGCGTCATCCGTCGGAGGCAACAGTCCTACATGAAGCGTCTTGCACTGGTCCTCGCCATAGGTGCCCTCACCTTCGGCACCGTTTACGGCTTCGCGGCGAGCCTGAACCTGACCACCGATTCCCTGGGTGGCGCTCAGACGTCCGTCGCGGCGTGCCAGAGCGGCGCCCTCACCGCGACGTACTCCGTCAGCTACTCGGCAGCCGAGCCCGGCTACCGCGTCGGCACGGTCACCGTCACGGGGCTCGCGCTCCGGCTGCTACAGCAAGGCTTACAAGATCACGCTGTCGGGCACCAGCGACGCGTCGCTCGGCGAGGCGACAGGCACGACGCCGTCGAGCGGGACGAGCTTCAATGCGACCTTCAGCCCAGCTGTCGGCGCTGCGAGCGTGACCGGCATCGCCGTCGTCATAAGCGGGTAACAAAGCAGGGCCAAGGCCGGCGACGACGGTGGTCGTCGCCGGCCCGCGACTTGCGACCTGGACCGATGAACGCGTTGCGTAGCCTGGCCGGCGTTGCGTTGCTGAGCCTGGCCGGGACCGTCATCGGAATGGCTGCCTCGCTGGCGTTCGCCGCGGGCAGCCTTGGCGCAGCCGACGTGAGCATTCCGCGATGCACTAACGCGGGACTGACCGTGCTGGGCAATCTCTCCGGCGCCGACATTGCCAGCGTCACGATCGGCGCCATTCCGGCCAGCTGCGCCGGCGCCACAATCCAGGCCACCGTCAACAACGGCAGCACCAATTCGAGCGGCTCGGGCACCGTGCCCGGCGGCGGCGGAAGCGTGACGGTCACCCTCGCCACGGCCGTGGCGGCCACGGCCGCAGTCCAGACAGATATCGTCCTCACCGGGCCATGACGAAGCGCGCGACAGCCATCGTGCTGGCGATCGCTGGCGCAACGGGCCTCACCTTCTCCTTCAGCGGTGGCTTCGCCGCGAGCCTCAACGCAAGCTCGCAGGCGCTCACCATCTATCGCACCTGCACCATCACCGCCACGCCCGCGTCGACAACTGCGGTTGCCGACGCGAGCGTCCAGAGGGCTCGCCGACGAGCAACTTCGGCACTTCCACGACGAGCGACATCACGTCCAACAGCGGCGGCAACGTTCGCCTGTACATCAGGTTCGACCTGGGCGCATGCCAGCCGGCGATACCTGCGTCTGCGAACGTCCGCCTGGCCACGCCTGCGCCTGTACCTCTCCAGCCGGCCGCCACAATGTCGCACCCTCGACATCTTTCGCGTCGGCGCGTCCTGGACCGAGTCCGGCATCACCTGGAACAACCAGCCCTTCGGGACGGCGAGCAACAACCCATCGAGCAGCTCGAAGACCGGCTCGTTCGATGTGGGAACCAAAGGCGGCTGCGAGAACCGGACGTCCGGCTACGTCAGCGGGGCCATCGTGACCGACGACGTTTCCTCCTTCGTCGCCGGCACGGCGTCCAACCGCGGTTGGATGCTGCGCGACGACAGCGAGGATCCGGCCCGACGCGCACGTCGACTTTCTCGGCCAAGGAGCTCGGCACACTCGCCCAGGCGCCGCAGCTGGTGGTCACCTACGTGAGCGCGCCATGAGCGCGGCGCCCGGCGTCGCCTTCGGTTCGCGGCTGCCCAGGAGTGCGTTGCGACTGGCGATCTACGGCCTGGCGGCGCTGCTGGCCGTGGGCTGGTTCGCGTTTCTCAGGCCGCAGTGGATGGGTGGCCCGGCCACCTACGTCATCGTGCGGGGCAGCTCGATGGTTCCCACGTACGCGAACGGCGACCTGCTCTTCATCCAGGCGCAGTCCGACTACAAGGTCGGGGACGTGGTCGGATATCACGTACCCGCAGGCGATGTCGGTGCCGGCCAGCTGGTCGTCCACCGCATCCTGGTGGTCGAGCCGTCCGGCGCCTACGCCATGCGTGGGGACAACAACTCGATGAACGACCCCTGGGAGCCCACGCCCAGCCTCGTCGTCGGGCGGGTCGTCGCGTCCGCTCCAGGCGCCGGCGGCCTGATGGCAGTTCTGATGACCCCGGCTGTCCTGGCCGCGCTTGCGACGGCGCTGGTTGTCATGGTCCTGGTGGCCCACCTCTATCCCGTTCGGCGGCTGGAACCGCTACCTGATCCATCTCGCGCCGAGGCTGCCTGAGCAGTTCACGCAACACTTGTCGATAGCCGACATCAATGATCGTGGCCAGCATCGCGGGGCCCTCGGCGCCGCGCACAGGCAGGAAGGTGATCTCGGCCGGGAAGACCGACCCGTCACGACGCAGCCCGTCAATGCTGGCGCCCAGACCGATCGGAACGGGACCAACCGTGCCCAAGCGCGCGCTGATGTGATCGCCACCCATGTTTTTTTCGGCCGAAGGGAGGAGCACGGACAGCGGCTGACCGAGGATCTCGCGCGGCTCCCAGCCGAAGGTCGCCTCGACGCGCCCGTTGGCGTGCAGGATGACGCCGTTGGCGTCGACTGCGACGACCGGATGCACTGATTGGTCGAAGGAAGCGAACTCGGGATCCGATCGGCCGGTGACGACTGAGCCCAGGATGGTCGACCATCCCCGTGTCGCGCGGGCCAGGCCGCTTACGTCGAGCAGCGCTATGCCTCCATCCACCCTCGCAACCAGCTCCTCGGATTCCAGCTTGGCGACCGCCCGGGCAACGACCTCCCGAGCAGTGCCCAGCTCCCGGGCAATCTCCTTTTGCGTGCCAAGGGACACGAGCATGCCGTCCGGCGCCGTCTCTGCGGTCTCGAGCAGATGCGTCACCAGGCGCTCGCGGATGGTCGTGAACACGTTCATCGAGAGGACCCTGTAGACATCAGCGAGGCGGTCCTCGAACTCGACGAGCAGCGCCCGACTCACGCGCAAATCCGAGTCGGCCAGGTCGCGCACGAATGCTTGGTCAAACTGGATCATGGTGCATGGGCTGACCGTCTCGACGGCCACTGGCATCCGACTACCCGCAGCCGCACCCGGGAGTGTTCCGACGAGCGTCCCCCAGCGCGCGTAGCGCAGCGTCAGGTCCCGACCGATGGGACCGACCATGTAGACGCGCATGGTGCCCTCGAGCAGGAACGCCATCTCCGGCGACCGTCGTAAATCGATGACGACCTCTCGACGCGGTATATCCGCCAGCGTCGCGCGAGCGAGCAACGCCGTCCGCGCCTCGGCGCCGATCACGTCCAGGAACGTCCCTGCCAAGCCGATCAGCTCGCGCTCGTCCAATGGCCCTGGCCGCCCCTCGATCTCGTCGATCATTCCGCTTCAGCCACCCTACCAGCGCCTGCCGCACAGTTTGGCCGCGCTGCCGGAGGCATCGGTAGTCGCGCCGTCCAGCTCGATCGGCTGCGGCGCCAGGAAGAGCCGCTCGCGGTCGACTTCGGTTGCGCCGACCCAGATCACCGCGACGTACGCCTGGCGGCCGAGTCGTCCGGAATACCCGCCGCAACCTCGAGGCTGTGTTCGCTGCCCGGCGTAAGAGCCATCTCACGATGCTGCTGGACGAAGGCGGGCTCTCTTCATGGTGCCAACACCTCGATCTCGCGCCAGGCTACCCACGACGGGCTCTCGTGAGTCTCAATCCGGATCGCCTTCAGGCCGCTCCACGGCTCGGGCGGAGTGAACTCGAGCACATCTCCGTCCGCGGTTGGGCCGGCGAACTCGTGCAGCAGCTGCAGGCCCAGGCCGGGCACCCGACCGAGCACCCGGTGGACCGTGTAGCCCGCCGGAAACTGGCCCACGGTCAACCGCACGCCGGCCACCGACTGCACTCCATCGAGCTTTACCTCGATCCACTGAAGGGGACCGCTGCCTGAGCTCCAACTCGTGTCGAAGTCGCCGTCGACCGCCGCCTCGGGCGGCGCCTCGGGCAATGTCGCCGAAGCACGCGCCGGTGCGTGAAGCGCGAGGTTGGAGCCCGGACCGCCGCTCGACGTGCCGAGAGCCTCGTAGTCGGTCGCATAGGTCAGCACCAGCCCGCTGAAGGTCGTCGGATCGGTGTCGGGCATGGCGTGGTCGGGCTGGACCATCCACGACTGGAAGACGGCGTGGTCGGCCGGATCGCCGCTGCCATCGAATGTCTTGACCCGATCACCCGCGAGCTGGATCCACTGGTCGCGCACCGGCGCCGAGCCACCGTTGTAGATCATCCCGAAGGGCACTCCCCGGGCAACCAATTCGGCCTGGATCTCGTGCGCCAGGTCCTGCCAGCCGGGCGCCCCCCAGTCTGCGTCGAGGTGGAGGAACGCGAACGGCTCGCCGGCCACGCGCTCGTACGTCGCGAGCCACTCCCCGATCCCGGCGGCAGTGACCGGCGCCGGGTTGGGCTCGATGTCGCCGACGATCAGCTCGGGAAAGTACGTGCGCAACGACGCGACGTAGTCGGCCACTTCCTGGGCGATAACGTCGAGATCGAGATGGCACGCGTTGGAGCCGTCGTAGACGTGACCGTAGTAATACGGCTCGTCGAGCGCGACGACGGCGATGCGGCCACCGGCGGCAATCACGCGCTCCGCGGTCAGCCGGCCCAGGTCCTCGCCGGCAAAGCTCTCCACGTCCTGACCGCAGTCTTGCGGCGCGATCAACGGCCCATCCTCGACCGCCAGCACGAGGCCGCGCCGGGCGATATCCTGCACCGCCGCCGCGAGCTGCGCGTCGGAAGCATTGTTGTCGACCCACTCGGCATACAGCTTGTACACCCCAACGTGACCGGCGGCGGTCGCCCACGGGGCGTCGGGCGTGAACTGATCATTGAAGTCGACCGAACCGGTCCGGCCGGGCATCGGCGGCAACGGCGCGTACCAGATCAGCGGCCGGGCCGACAGGTCGGCCGGCGTCGGCACAGGGCTGGAATCAGGGGAAACCGCGGTCGGCGCTGGAGTGAGCGTGGGCGTTGGCGTGGTTGCCTGCGTGGGCGTTGGCGTGGGAGTCGGCGCAAAGGTCGGTTCGGCGGTCGGCGAGTTTGCCGAGCATGCGGCGACGATCAGGATGGTCCCGATGGCGAGCAGGCGTTGCATCAGCCGAATTCTGCACCCCTGCGGTTCGACGCTCAGCGGTATGTCGCGGGCGCGATCACCTCGTTGAGCAGTCGGTGCAGCTCGTCGGCCTGCTCGAAGGCGACGGCGTGGCCCGCATTCTCGAAGGTGTAGATCTCCTTGGTCGGAGCCTGCAGCCCGTCAAACCACTCGCGTGCCAGGTCGCGCCGCGCCGCCAGCTCGCCCTCGCCGTCGAGCAGGTAGACAGGCACGTCGAGCGCCGGGACGTCGGTACGGAAGTCGATGCCCTGCAGCTGCGGGTACATGAGCGAGAACATGTCAACCAGGCCGCGGATGAGGTTGGCGTTATCGACAAAGCCGTACTCGGCGCCGCCCAGCCCGAACATGCCGACGCCCGATGCCGCGCCACGCGCGACATATTCCGCCGGCGGGTTGTAGGCCGGCTCGATCAGCTCGTAGTAGCCCATCACCAAGCTGTTGGCCCACGGCATGTCGCGATATGGCGGCTCGCCCAGCGTCAGGATCTGGTCGTAGAGCGCGCCGTCACCCACCTGGTCCGCATAGGCCAGCAGGTCGCGCCAGATGCGCTGGTCGGTGACGCGCTGGCTGACCATCTGCCCGGATCCGACATACGCGTAGTAAAGATCCGGCCGCTGCTGTGCGGCCAGCACGCCAAGCGTCGAGCCCCACGACTCTCCGAGCAGGTAGATCTTCTGCTCGTCGAAGCGCACGCGGAGATAGTCGGCCAGCTCGTTCGTGTCGGCGACGAGCCGGTTGAGGGTGTAGTCGGCGGTGGGGTCGATGGCGGCGTAGGAGGTGCCGCTGCCGCGCTGATCCCAGACGACCACCACGTAGTCGGCCACGAGCGGCTCGAGCAGGACGCGCGAGAAAGCGATGTCGCTCTGGCCGGGCCCGCCCGAGAGATACAGCAGTACCGGATTCTCCGGACTGGCCGCGCGGATGGAGATCGTCTGGCCCAAACCGCCCAGCTCAACGGTGGTGATCTCGGCGATGCTACCGGCCACCGGCCGACCGTCGGCCCCGAGTACGGGCGGCACATTCCCCGGCATGGCCACGACTACGAGCAGAACACCGACCAGCAGGCTTAGCCCAACCGGCGGAATGGCACCCCGGCCGGGGCGCGGGCGGGCCAGCCATCGGCCGACCGCGAGGCCGGCGACCATCGGCAGGATCGCCAGCAGCAGATGCACGCCACGGCCGGCGATGAAGGCGGCGACGCCGTAGACGGAGTCGATACGTATCGCGCCCAGGCTCGCTCCGGCGATGCCGATGCGCGCGACCTCATAGACCGCTATGTAGGCGATCGGAACGATCACGTACACCCAGCGTGTGCGGGTGATGTAGCCGGCGACGAGACCAAGCACGATCGAGGTGACGATGACGAGCAGCGCCTGCGCCGCGGTGACGGGTCCGCGGGGCATGAAATCGTGGCTGACGTCGGCCAGCGCCATGCTCATGCCCATCGACAAGGCAGTCGCGAGCCAGGGCAGCCGCCAGAGTGCATCGCGCCATCCGCTGACCGTCCGTGGCGCCCGGATATTTCGTGGGACTGTGATGGTGGCCATCGGGTACCCCCTTCCGATGCAGGTTCGCTTCGCCCAAGCGTTACTGACGGGCCGCGGGGAGCGCTAGGGTCGGATGGGCAAAGCTCAATGGGCCGGCTGGCACAACACCATCGTCCGCTCCGCCGATCGGTCGGGTAGGCCGCTTTTGGGTCCTGCGCGGCCCGCCGCGGGACTTGTCCGCACCTGCTGGGTCGCGATCAGTGGGGCCGAGCCAGGCCCTCGATCATCGGAAAGTCCCTCACGTTGAGCGTCACGAGGCGAGCATCAATCGAGATCGCTGCGGCGGCGACGAGATAGTCGGTCGTATCGATGCCCGTGTGGGAGCGCGAGTACTGGCGCGCCAACTCGCCTGCTGTGTCAGCCACCCCAACATCGATGTCCACCCAGGACAGGATGGCGAGCAGTTCGGCCATTGCCGCTTCCTCGCCTTTCCGGACGCCGGCAATGACCTCGGTACGGGTTGGGGTCGCAGCCCAGACCTCGATCTTCCGTGTCGAACAGCTCGGTGAGCACCCGTAGTGCGCGAGGATCGCCACGGAGATGGTCGATCAGGATGGTGGTGTCGACGAGGACGGTCATTCGGGGACGACGGCACTGCATCCGACGCCCACTGCGCATGCGCCCCACGTATTCGACGCCCGTTTCGGCGCGGTCGGTCCAGAGTCCCGCTGTCGCTTCGAGCGCACGCCGGACCCGCTCACGATCGGTTCGCCCGTTCCCGTAGCGTGCTTCGATCGCCTCTCGAATCAGGTGCGACCGAGTCGTGCCCGTCCGCTGCGCCGTCAATCCTTCGCGACGATCTCGAGGATCTCGGCGCCGTATTGGTCGAGCTTGACCGGACCCATGCCCTTGACGCGGCGGAGGGCGGCGATGTTCGTCGGCTTGGCGTCGGCGATCTCGTGGAGGGTCGAGTCGTGGGCGATCACGTACGCGGGCACGGCGTCCTGTTTCGCACGCTCGCGACGCCACAGCTGAAGCGCTTCCAACAGGGCCGCGTTGGTTGATGTCGGGCGAGGCTCCGGGCCACCGGCCGACGGGATGATGCGCACGGTGTGCGGGCGGATCTCGGCCAGGAAACGCGACGGCTTGCGCGACCACGACAGCGCGAGATGCGTGCGCGCGCGCGTAATGCCCACGTAGAGCAGACGGCGCTCCTCGGCCACCTGTTCGTCTGTCTTGGCCTGGCGGATGGGCAGCGTCCCCTCCTCTACCTGCGGGCAGGAAGACCGCGTCCCACTCGAGCCCTTTCGCCCGGTGGTAGGTGAGCAGGTTGACGCCCTGGCCCTGGGCGGCTGCCTCAGCCGCGTCCCGGCGATCCAGCTCTGCCGTCAGGTCCGCCACGCGTGGCGTCGGGCTTCGCCTCGACCAGGTCCGCCGCGATCGTCAGCAGCAGCTCGAGCGACGCGGCACGTTCGCGAGCTTCGTCGCCGACCGTGTCCGCGTCCGGCTCATAACCGAGCCGCTTGACGAACAGGTCGCGGACCGCTCTGACCAGTGCGGCCCCGGTCGCGGACGTTTCCGCGCGGCGCAGAAGCACGCGCGCGTCGCGCACCTCGTTGCGTTGGTAGAAGCGCTGGCCGCGGACGGTGTAGTGGACGCCCGCCCGAGTCAGCTCGTCCTCGATCGGCGGCAGCTGCGCGTTGATGCGCACGAGGACCGCGATCTCCGACTCCTTGATTCCGGCACCGATCAACCGCCGGATGCCCGCGACGACCGCCGCGAGCTCGACCTCCGGGCCGGCGAAGCGGTCGATCGTCGGCTCGGGGCCGGGTGGTGAGTCGGTGGTGAGTGCGCCACGCGGTCCGCCCGCGGTGAGTCGGTTGGCAAGGGCGAGCACCTGCGGGGTGGATCGGTAGTTCTGGGTCAGGGCGATCGTTTTTGCGCCTGGGTGCTTGTCGGTAAAGCAGAGCAGGTAGTGAGGCGTGGCACCGGTAAAGGTGTAGATCGTCTGGTCCGGATCGCCGACGACCGCGAGGTCGAGGGAGTCACCCAGCCACAGCTCGAGCAGGCGCTCCTGGAGCGGGTTGGTGTCCTGATACTCGTCGACGCTGATCCATGTCTTCTGGGTCTGGACGAGGTGACGCGCCTCCTCGTCCCGTTCGAGCAGCTCGACGGTCAGCGCGAGCATGTCCTCGAAGTCGACCCGTTTCGCGCGCTCCTTGGCGCGCTCGTAGCCGGCGTAGATGCGGGCGAATAGGTCCGGTGGAATTGGGGCCTTGTCCGTCGTCTGCGGGTCGTGCTCCCAGCTGTCCGGTGGGATGCGGCGAACCTTGGCCCACTCGATCGCGTCGGCGATGTCCTTGGTCGGGGTGAAGCGGTAGTGACCGGGGAGGTTTCTGGCCAGAGGTCCGATCAGCGGCAACTTCGAGTTGAGCACCTGGGGCGGGTCCTGGCCGCCGTGGCGGCTGGGCCAGAAGTGCCTCAGCTGACGCACCGCGTGGGAGTGGAAGGTGCGCGCCATGACGCTGGGATGGCCCAGGGCGGACATCCGCTCGACCATCTCACCGGCCGCCTTGTCCGTGAACGTCACGAGCAGGACCTTGTTAGCCGCGACCACGCCCGTCTCGATGGCGTGCGCCGCACGCCGGCTGATGACCCGCGTCTTGCCCGTGCCCGCGCCGGCGAGGATCACAAGCGGCCCTTGGGCGGCCTCGACCGCCGCGCGTTGGGCCTCGTTCAGATCGTCAAGCACTATCCGCGAAGTGTCGCGGTCCGGCGTGCCAACTGTCCGTCACAGTTCCGGTCCAGACACTGGAACTAGCCTTCGGCCGCAGCGTCGGGCCGCGACTAAATCTCGACGAGTTCGGCGGTAGATCGCGGCTCCGGAACGGGCTCACCAGCCTCGTGCATGGCCTCGATGTGGATCTGAATCGCCTCGCGGATCAGACGCTTCACCTCTGCCCGCGTATTCGCGACGGCGACACATCCTGGAAGATCCGGGACATACGCTCCCCAACTTCGAGGTGCCCGCTCATACACAACGGCGTACTTCACTCAGCGCTCCCGTCATTCAGACCCGCTTGCCTGAGGATACTTCGCCAGGTGCCTGGTGGCAGATCGCCGCTCGGCTTGCCGGCGACCGTAACTATCCCCCGCCGGCTTGGATGGCGAAGCTGCCGGTGACTGCCGCGTACGCGAGAGATCGTCCACCCGTTCTCAGCAAGCAACTTGAGAGCGTCACGTACCTTCGGCACGGGTAGATCCTGGCCGCGAGCTCTTCGCAGGTGCTTATCGACAGATGCACTCGCGATTATTCCGACGCGCGACGGGGTCAGGGAGCTAGCCGCTGACCTCGGCACGCTCGGTGAAGACCGCGGCGACGGCCAGCGACGCGACCATCCACACGATGACCAGGATCAGCGCCGTGTTCGGGTCGAGCGCGGCCGTCGTGTCGCCACCGCCAAACCCTCCACTGGACGAGGAGCCCGTGGCCACCGCCGCGTTGGCGACGCCGAAGGGCAGGTACTTGACGATGTCGGGCAGGAAGATGGCGGCGAATACGCCGCCAAAGTAGAACGCGATTCCAGCGCCGATCCCGGCCAGCTGGCTGCGCGCGAGGGTCGCGATGGCGTAGCCCAGTGCGCCCAGCTCGATGATCGCCAGCCAGCCGCGCACGAACTGCTCGGGCAGGCGTTGGATCGTGGCCGGGTCGTTCAGGCCGCTCGTCGAGACTCCGGCCAGGTTCGCAGCGATGAGCCCCGCGACGACACCGATCACGAAGGCCAGCACAAGGCCGATCGCCATTACCACGGCGATCGCCGCGAACGACGACAGCGTGTAGCGGCTACGGCTCTCGCCGCGCGCGACGGCGTTCTTGAGCGTGCCCCAGCTCCATTCCGACCCCGCGATGGCCGCCCCGTAGATCACCGCGAACAGTCCGCCGAGCCCAAGGATGAAGGACAGGATGGCGTCGTACGCACCGGGGAACGTCACCAGCGCCAGCGCTGCGGCCTCCCTCCCGCTCTGGGCACCGGCTTGATTGGCGGTCGCGCCAACCACGACGAGGATCAGGACCAACAGGCCACTCAGCAGCCCGAACGTCACCCAGGTCGCCAGCCGACGGGTGAGCTTGCGCAGGCCGGAGAAGAAGAGCCTCATGCGTCGACCGCCGGTCGCCCGGCGACACCGAACGTGCCCTCGCTGCCCCCGGCCGGGTCGCCACTTGTCAGCTCCAGGAACAGCGACTCGAGGCCGTTGCCGGATTCAAGGCCGGTTGCCCAGATGTCCGCGGCGGCCAGGGTGCGGTTGAGCTCGCCCATTCGGTCGGAGCTCGCCCGGACTGACAGCCAGCCCGGCTCGTCTGCGGCAGTGGTGACGTTCTCCTGGCCGCACAGGCCACCGACGACGGCGACCGCGCGGTCCAGATCCGGTGCCGGCACGCGAACGCGGATGAAACCTTCGCTGTTCAGTAGCTCATCGATCGGGCCTTCGCGAACCAGGCGCCCGGCGGAGATGATGCCGACGACATCCACCAGGACCTGGACCTCAGCCAGGAGATGGCTGGAGATGAACACGGTCTTGCCCAGCGATGCCTGGTGGCGGAGCGTCTCGCGCATTGCAACGATGCCAGCCGGGTCCAGTCCGTTCGCCGGCTCGTCGAGAAGGAGCAGCTGCGGATCATTGAGCAACGCGCCGGCGATGCCCAGGCGCTGCTTCATGCCCAGCGAATAGTTGGACACCTTGTCGCTCGCCCGATCGCGCAAGCCGACCAGCTCCAGGAGCTCCTCGATCCGGCCGGGGGCGACGGGGGCGCCGCTCGCCGCGAGCTCGCGCAGGTTCTGGCGGCCCGAAAGGAACGGGTAGAAGGCGGGCGATTCGATCAGCGCGCCAACGTCGAAAAGTCGATGGCGATCGTGCCGGCCAAAGGGCTTGCCCAGCATCTCGATCTCGCCCGCATCGGGGTGGATGAGCCCGGTCAGCAGGCGCATCGTGGTCGTCTTGCCGGCCCCGTTCGGTCCCAGGAAGCCATACACCACGCCGCACGGCACCGACAGCTCAAGCCCGGCAAGGGCAGGTCGAGAGCCGTAGCTCTTGCGCAGGTCATGGGTGATGAGGGCGAATTCGTCAGGCACGAGTCACGAGGCTAGGTCATCGCCATGAAGTCCGCCTATCCGGCCATGGCACTTGTTTGTCACGCTAGCGCCTGTACCCTGCCGAAGATACGTAGCCGGTTAGGTGGTGCCCCTGTTGTGGAGGACGACCCGTTGCCCTCTACTCGAAGTGAGCCAGCAGACGCTGCCGTGAGAAGGGACACCAAGCCATGATTCCGAGAAGACTCCCCGTGCGCATGAGTCGCGTGCCGCTGAGCCTGGTGTTGGGCGCGTTGGCCCTCGCTGCATTCGTCCCTGCGCCGGCGCTCGCGACGAGTCCCAATCCGTACCTGGTCAAGAACATCAACAAGTCGGGCGGCTCGGACCCGCAGTCGCTGACCGCTGTCGGCGACATGCTCTTCTTCACGGCCAATGACGGCGTCCACGACCGTGAGCTGTGGGTGAGCGACGGGACGGCCGCGGGGACGCACATGGTCAAAGACATCCTGACGACCCCGGCCGACTACGCGCCGTACTGGCCGGGCGGCCTGACCGCGATCAACGGCCTCCTGTACTTCAGCGCGACGGACGGCGTCCACGGTTACGAGCCGTGGATCAGCGACGGAACCGAGGCCGGAACGCACATGATCAAGGACATCGAGCCAGCCGCCGGCGTCTTCGGATCAGATCCAGTCGGGTACACCGAGCTCAACGGCATCGTCTATTTCAATGCCAAGACGAGGCTCTACGGCGAGGAGCTGTGGCGCACGGACGGGACGGACGCCGGAACCTACCAGGTCGCCGACCTGACACCGGGCAGCGGCAGCTCGTTCCCGGAGTACATGGTCGCCTTCAAGAACAAGCTCTATTTCGTGCGCCACGACGCCAGGAACAGCGACAAGGGCACGTTGTTCAGGACTGACGGGACGGCTGCCGGTACGAAGGCCATGCGCGATTCCAAGGGCAACAAGATCAAGGGCACCTTCAACTACGGCGTCCTACGGGCCATCGGGGATCACCTGTTCATCGGTCGCAACTACAAGGAGCTGTGGGTCAGCGGCGGCACACCGGCGTCGACGAAGAAGCTGGTCGATATCGGCACCAGGAACGTCATCGGCGCTGGTGACACGGCGTATTTCGTCTGGCAGGAGGGCACACAGGCTCCGGCCAGCTTCCTGTGGCGCAGCGACGGAACGCCCGCCGGGACCCAGCCGGTCACGTATTCGGATGGCAGCTCGATCAGCCCGGGCTTCCTGACCCCGTTCGGGAGCGATCTTGTCTTCTGGGGCTCCGATTCCTGGAACGGCGACTCGACGCCACACACGGGAGGCATGTCGATCACCGACGGCACGAACGCGGGCACCCACGCGCTGGGCGTGTACAGCCTGCCGACCGACTACACGAGCGATTTCTTCGAGCCGACGCCCAGGGCGACGCTCAACCAGGTGCTCTACTACCCGGCGCAGACCTACGACGGGACCGGTGCGTTCTCGGACGTCGCCCTCTGGCGCACCGACGGTACAGGCGCTGGAACGTACGCCGTCAGCCCCGAGTATGCGAGCGGAATCCTGACCGGCGTGACTGCCGTCGGGAACAAGGTCTTCTTCGTCACCAAGGCCGGCAGCGGCACAGAGCTCTGGGCGTACGTGCCCTGAGGAAGCGCGCAGCAAAGCAGTTATACTGCAATGCATGCGCAGTCACCTTCTCACCGTGCAGTCGCGCGGCACCGTCGCGCTCCCGGCAGACCTTCGACGCCGCCTTCACCTCGACGCGGAGAACGCACAGATCCGGTTGATCGAGCGCGAGGACGGGCGAATTGAACTCGTGCCCGTGGTGGCGATCCCGGCGGACCAGGCGTGGTTCTGGACGGATCGCTGGCAGGCCATGGAGCGTGAGGCTGATGCTGACGTTGCGGCTGGTCGGACGGTAGTCGTAGAAGAGGACGTACAACTGATCGCGTAGAGCATCGCGGTCGCCGTGCGTTCCTGGATGTTCACATCGACGGCGCGGAGGTGTTCCGTCAGAATCGTACAGGTCAATCCGTAGTCGGACCGGATGTCCTTGAAGACGGCGGTGTAGCCGGGCTGCTCCGGGTGATGGTCGACGACCAGGTCGACACGCGGGAGCAGGCCATGGAAGTAGTGGGGCTGCACGTCCACCGTCGCGACGCGGTCGAAGCCGGCGAACTCTTCCGGCGTGATCGTTTCGACCTGGATGTCGAGCAGGTCGGCCATGCGGATGTTCTCCGGCCGGGTGACCCCCTGCATGACGCCGCAATGATGGCCGTCGTCCGCGTGCGGCGCAGCACGTTGCGCAGCGCCAGGCCGGCCGCCAGGGCATCGGGATCGGGTTCGTTGTGCAGCAGAATCGGTGCGCGGTCTGCGTCGGCGAAATAGCACTGGTACTGCTGCACGCGGGCGCGCGTGAGCGAGCGGCCGAGTTCGGTGGGTCGACGATCCCCGACAGCAACTCCGCCATGTCGAGGTGCGTGATTTCGGAGGAGGCAGCTCCGCAGCTCGTCGAGATGCTTGCAGCTCCGGACGCGCTGCCCACGTGCAACACGTAGAGCAGGTTGCCGCCGGCGTCGCGGATCGCGCCGACGACCTTCTTCAGGCTGCGTTT
>CAWCIK010000008.1:0-64214 GCA_963795645.1 uncultured Chloroflexia bacterium
GACCGCAAAATGGCCGAGCAGCAGGACGGTGCCGATGCCGCCAAGGACGACAATGACAGCGCACACCATGAGCACGAGCGTTGGTTGCGACGCGCCCAGTACCGGGATGACGAAGGAACCGGCCGCATAGGCGGTGACCGACGTTGACTCTAGGATCCCGATCGTCCGGCCGCGGATCTCGTCGGACACGATGCGCTGGAGCAGCGTGGTGGACACGATTTCCAGCAGCAGTGCTCCACCAGCCGCCATCGCCATACCGAGCAACGCGACGGTGAATATCTCGACCTGCGCCAGAACGACCAAGCCGACGGCGACCAAAGCCGCTCCAGCGAGTAGGGGCGGCCCAAGCCGGCGCCGGAGCACAAGGGCGCCCGCGACGAGTGCACCGACTAATCCACCCACACCGATCGCGGAGTTCAGCAGCCCCGTGCCAGCTTCGCCGACGTCGTACACGTCGACTGCCAGGACGACGGTGATAACGCCCAGGCCGCCGAACACAAAGCCGGTGGCAATGTTGATCAGGGCCAGCCCTGCCAATGGGCGGGCTATCGCCCGGTAGACCGCGCGCAAGCCCGTCTTCGCGGATCCTCCCGTCGCGTCCGCATCCGGATCCGAGCTGGGGGTCGCGTGCCCCGGCGGCAGTCGGACCAGGACGAGAGCGACGAAGCCAAAGGTCAGCGCGTTGAGCAGGAACGCGACGCCGAGCGAACCGATCCCGAGCAGCAGTGCCCCGAAAGCCGGGCCGATGAAGAATGCGAGGTTGTCCAGGCTCGACCAGGCGCTGTTCGCCGGACCGAGCTCCAATTCATCGCGCACCAAGGTGGGCAGATATGCGCCGATTGCCGGTGAAAAGAAGGCCGAGAAACAGGTCGCGATGACGGCCAGGATGATGACGATTGCCACCGGCAGGCCGGCGAACACGACCGCAGCGATGACGATCATGAGCAGGCCGCGGATGATGTCCGTGGTCAGCAGCACCAGCCGGCGATCGAAGCGGTCGGCGACGATGCCGGCAGGAATGGACAGGATGATGTAGGGCAGGATCCGGGCGGCGCCGACTATGCCCAGAACGAGTGGATCGTTCGACAGGTCCCAGATGAGGACGAGCAGCGCGACCAGGTAGAGCCAGTCCCCGATCGATGAGACGAATTCGCCCAATAGGAGACGCGATAGCGGCCCGTTGCGGAGCACGCGGCGGTAGGAATCGATCACTCCCATCGGCGGCCACCATTTCGCGCGTGGGCATCGGTCACGGTGTCGGCCACTTTACAGTCGTCGTGTCAGGCCGCGCATTGCCGTTCTACGGGGAAAACGCGATGCTGCGCGTTATGAACCGCAATTCCCCGAGTCAGCCGGGCAAGACCGACGGTCTCGACACCGAAGGTCACCGCCTGGTCGTGCTCGACCGCCCGAGCGGGCGCAAGCCCGCGCACATGGCAGAGCAGCGCAGCGAGCTGCGGCTGCGAGGCCGAGCGAAGGAATCGCGGTCGAACAAGCCGGATCGCTATTAACGTAGGGTCACACGGAGAAGGAGCGGAACAATGGCCGAGGAAGACACCAAGCCCCAGGGTGGCGAAGAGCAGGACCAGGACAAGGATGTCGAAGGTCACAACATCTTCGCAACCCAGGACTACTACGTGCAGCGGAACATCGACCGCCGCAACGATATCGACCGCGACGTTCGCGAGCGCCAGCGCGCGAAGGAAGCGGAGGACAAGAAGAAGAACCGCCGCTAGTCGGCGCGCCTGTTAAGAGACCGGCGTCCATCGGGGATGGGCGCCGGTCTTTCCTTGTCTGGCCGCAGGCGACTAGGAGTTCTCCTCGGAGCCGCCGTCCTCTGATTCGTCCGCTGAGGAGTCGGCGAAATCGTTCTTGCGCCGCAGGTCGTCGGCGATCGTCTTGGACCGTGTAGCGACGCGCTGACCGAACTGGTCGGTGGCATCGGCGGCCTTGCGCGCCAGCGGACCGGCCTTGGCACCGGCGACTGCCGCGAGCTCGGCGGCCTTGGCTGCGACCTCGCGCATCACCGGCCCGGCCTGATAGCTGACGTTGTCGATCATCTGCTGAAGCTGAGTCAGCATCTCGCGGCCAGCGGGCGCCTTTGGATGCTCGTCCGGCTCCGGCGCTGCCGAAGAACTCGCGTTTTCGTCTGTTTCGGGGCCATTCGGCTGTCCGGACTCGTTTGGTTGATTGAAGTCAGTGTTGTGCTCGTCCATCGGTGAATTCTATGTAGCGAGCCAAGATGACGGCAAAGCCGCATGGTGACGATCAGTGGCGGAAGTGGCGCGTACCCGTGAGGACCATCGTGCCGCCCGCATTGTCAACCGCTGCGATCGCCTCGACGTCCCGTTGCGAGCCACCCGGCTGTGCGAACGCGGTAACGCCCGCGACGAGGCATACCTCGACCGCGTCAGGGAACGGGTAGAAGGCGTCCGATGCACAAACCGCTCCCCTGGCCCGCTCAGCCCCGGCCTTGGCTACGGCCAGCCTGGCGCTGTCCACGCGGCTCGCCTGGCCGGCCCCGACGCCGACGAGAGAGTGGCCACTGGCGAGGACGATTGCGTTCGACTTGACGTGGCGGCACACTCGCCAGGCGAACTCGAGTCCCTCGCGCTCTTGGTCCGTGGGCTGTCGCTGACTGGCGACGCGCCAGCGGGCCGGGTCGTCGCCGGCAACATCAGCGTCGGTTGCCAGGAGCGCGCCACCGGCGCTGCGGAACTCGAGGCCGGGCACTGGCGGTGCGCCGAGCCCTGGGTCAAGGACGACGCGCATGTTCGGCCGGCGAGCGAGGATCTCGAGCGCTTCCTGCTCAACGGCCGGTGCCACGACGACCTCGAGGAAGATGCGTACGAGGCGGTCGGCCAGGGCCGCGTCGATGGGCCGGGTAACGGCCACGACGCCGCCGAAGGCGCTGACCGGATCGCCCGCGAGGGCCAGCTCCCACGCCGTGATCGGATCGGCCGCCTCCGCGGCGCCGCACGGATTGGCGTGCTTGATCACCGCACAGGCGACGCCGCGCAGGTCACGTGCGAGACCGGCCGCCGCGGCGGCGTCGAGGATGTTGTTGTAGGAAAGCGGCTTGCCCTGGACGACGAGTGCGCCGTTGCTGAATGTGCCCGGCGCAACGTCCGCGCCCGAGACGCGGTACAGGGCCGCCGCCTGGTGCGGGTTCTCGCCGTAGCGCAGCGACTGCACGCGTTCCAGCTCGAGCGTGAAGGTAGCCGGCAGCTCCCCGGCCGTACCTGACTCCGCAGCCTCCTCACTGACCACCGGACGCCGCGACCACCAGCGCCGGCCGAGTTCCTGAGCGATATGCGCGTCGTAGCCGGCCGTCAGCCGGAACGCGGCACCGGCCAGCTCGCGGCGCATCCCGGTGGTCAGACCCTTGCCGTGACCGAGTTCGAGCAACACGGCGTCGTACTGGGCCGGATCGGTGACGATGCCCACACTGGCATGGTTCTTGGCTGCCGCGCGTACGAGTGTCGGTCCGCCGATGTCGATCTGCTCGATCAGCTCGTCCTCAGTCGTGTCGGGGCGCGCGGCCGCCTCGGCGAATGGATACAGGTTGACCACGACCAGCTCGAATGGCTCGATCAGTTGCGCGGCGAGCTGCTCGCGATGGTCGGGCAGGCGCATGTCGGCCAGCACACCAGCGGCGATACGCGGATGAAGCGTCTTGACGCGGCCGTCGAGCATCTCCGGGAAGCCGGTCACGTCTGCGACTTCGGTCACGTCGATGCCCGCCTTGCGCAACGCCTTTGCCGTTCCGCCGGTTGAGACGATCTCGAAGCCGATGCCCGCGAGGCGGGTGGCAAACGAAGCGAGCGCGACCTTGTCGGAGACCGAGATGAGCGCCCGGCGTGGCCGGGGAGCTTCGTCCGCGCGCTGCCAATCGATTTCGACATTCGTCCCGCGCACGGAGATCGCGCCGGCCGCGGCGAGGGCGACCATCCGCGGCAGAAGCCTGTGCTCGACCGCATGCAACCGCTCGAGGAGCGTCTGCTCCGTGTCGCTCGCGCCGATCGGGATTGCCTCCTGGGCCACGATCGGCCCGCCGTCCAGCTTCTCGTCGACGAGATGGACGGTGACGCCGGTGACGCGAGAGCCGGCAGCGAGAGCGTCGCGAACGGGATGCGCGCCCGGGAAAGCCGGCAACAGGCTGGGATGTACGTTCAGGATGTGGCCGCGAAACCGTTCGAGAGTGTGCGGGCCGAGCACGCGCATGAACCCGGCCAGGACGACCCAGTCGGCTTTTGCCTCCTCAAGCGCATCGGCTACCGCATCGTCCCACGCACCGCGGTCGGCGAAGGCGGCTGGATCAAGCACAGTGGTGGCGAGCCGCTCGTCTGCCGCCAGTCCCATCGCATCGCACGGTCTATCGCCCAGGACCAGCGCGATCTCTGCGCCGAGCAGGCCGCGTCGCTCGTCCCTGCGCAACGCGCGCAGGTTCGTCCCGACGCCCGAGACGCAGACCGCGATTCGACCGCTCACGCCTCTACGTATCGCTTGCCGTCATGAAGCGTGGCCTGCTCGACGCGGCCGATCTGCCATGCCTCGATACCGTGGCGCGCCAACGCCGCGACGGCAGCCTCGGCCGCGGCCGGCTCGACGACCGCGGCAAAGCCGATGCCGCAATTGAAGATCGCGCGCATCTCGGCACCTGAAACGCCTGCTCCCTTCGAGATGGACTCGAAGATGGTCGGCGCTGGCCAGCTGGCGGTGTCGACCACGGCCGCCATGTCGGCGCCGATCGCGCGTGGCAGGTTGCGCGCCAGGCCGCCACCGGTGATGTGGGCGAGACCGCCGATGCGCTGGCGCCGGTCACGCAGCTCGCCGACGAGCGCGAGCACGGCCGGCGCATATAGGCGCGTCGGCGTCAGCAACTCGTCGTTCAAGGTCAGCTGTCCACTTCCGATCAGCTTGCGCACGAGTGAGTATCCGTTCGAGTGGAGGCCCGAGCTGGCCAGGCCGATGATCACGTCGCCCGGCCGAGACAGACGCGCGTCGATCAGCTCGTCACGCTCGGCGAAGCCGACGCAAAAGCCGGCCATGTCGAACTCGTCATCGGCCATGACGCCGGGGTGCTCCGCGGTCTCCCCGCCAATGAGCGCACAGCCAATCGTGGCGCACGCATCGCCGATGCTGCCGACGATCTGGGCGATGCGCTCGGGATGCAGGCGGCCGACCGCGACATAGTCGAGGAAGAAGGCGGGCGACGCGCCGTGGCAGACGACGTCGTCGGCACACATCGCGACCAGGTCCTGCCCGATCGTGTCAAAGCGTCCCAGGAGGCGCGCGATCTCGGTCTTGGTGCCCACGCCGTCGGTCGAGCTGACCAACACCGGCCGGCGCATGCCCGCGGGAACCTCGAACATGGCGCCGAACTCACCGGCCAGTCCGGTGCGGGCAAGGTGGTCGCGGAACAGCTCCACGGCGCGTTCTCCGGCCGTGACATCGACGCCGGCATCCGCATAGGCCGTCTCTGCCATCAGCTGGTCGTCACGAGCGGTTCCCGTTCGAGCAGGAACTTGTGGTTCTCAACGTCGTAGGGCACTGGCACCGGGTAGTTGCCGTCGAAGCAGGCAAAGCAGAAGCGCTCGCGCGGCAGGTCGAGCGCCTGCAGGACGCCCCCGATCGACAGATAGGCCAGCGAGTCTGCGTCGACGAAGTCGCGGATCTCGTCGAGCGACTTGGACGCCGCGATCAGCTCGGTCTCGATCTGCGTGTCTATGCCGTAGAAGCAAGGATTGAAGATCGGTGGCGCGCTGATGCGAAGGTGCACCTCGCGTGCACCCGCTCGGCGCAGCAGGCCGACGATCTGGCGCGTCGTGGTTCCGCGCACGATCGAGTCGTCGACCACGATTAGGCGGCGCCCGCGCACCTGTTCGCGCAGGGCGCTCAGCTTGACCGTCACGCCGCGCTGGCGAAGCCCGTTCGACGGCTGGATGAAGGTGCGGCCGGCGTATCTGTTGCGGACCATTCCTTCGCGATACGGGATGCCAATGGCCTCGGCGTAGCCGGCAGCCGCGGGTGCGCCAGTGTCGGGCACCGGCATTACCAGGTCAGCCTCTACGGGAGCTTCCAGGGCGAGCTGCTCGCCCATCCGTCGACGCGCCTCGTAGAGATTGCGACCAAGCATGTACGAGTCTGGCCTGGCGAAGTAGATCAGCTCGAACACGCACAGCTGCTCGCGTCCTTCCGCGAAGCGGACCGAACGCGGCTGATCGCCGTCGCCCAGCACGACCATCTCGCCGGGCTCCACGTCACGGACGAACTCCGCGCCGAGCACGTCGAGCGCCGCCGTCTCCGACGCGAGGCACCAGGCCGCTCCATCGGGCGTGGGCAGCGTGCCCAGGACCAGCGGTCGAAAGCCATATGGGTCGCGCACGCCGATCACATGCGACTCGTCCATGACCACCAGCGAGTACGCGCCGGACACGCGCGGCAGGAGCCGTTGCAGGGCCGTTACCGTGTCGTCCGCCACCTCCATCGCCAGCAGGGCCGTGAGCAGGTCCGTGTCCGTCGTTCCGACAAGCCGCGCCTTGCCGCCGGGCAGCTGCTCGAGCAGCTCCGCGGTGTTGACGAGGTTGCCGTTGTGGCCGACGGCGACCGTCCGCTGTGAGCCCATTCGCAGCGTTGGCTGGCTGTTCTCCCAGATCGTCGAGCCGGTCGTCGAGTAGCGGCAGTGGGCGATGGCAAGATCGCCGCGCAGTGACTGAAGACGGCGCTCGTCGAGCACCTGATCGACCAGGCCAAGCTCCTTGTAGACCATCACGCCACGCCCATCGCTGACGCCCAGGCCGGCCGACTCCTGACCGCGATGCTGGAGCGCGAAGAGGGCAAGTGCCGCCAATCCAGCCGCGTCCTGGCCCGGGGCGTGGATGCCGACTACGCCGCACATCGCTAAGCCACCGTCCCCATCACCTGTGGCAGTGCGCCATTCCAGGCACGGCGCAGCTGATCGAGCGATACATCGAGCTCGTCCGCAACGCCGGCGCCGCGCTCCTCAGCGGCGCCGGTCGCACCGACACCCACCAGCCTGATGAGCAGGCGCTTTCCGCCCACGACGCCGAGACGCCTGGCCGCGATGCGCCGGCTCGCGGCCAGCCGCGCGAGCGTGTTCCAGCTCGTCTCTTCGATCGTCACGACCGCGCGGCTCGGGCTCTCGCCAAAGAGCGAAACGGCCGGCGCGAGAGGGACCTGGAGCTGGAGCTCGGCGCCGAGCCCGGACCATATTGCGCACTCAGCGACGGCGACGGCCAGACCGCCCGAGCTGATGTCCTGGGCCGACTTGAGCACGTGATCCGCGGATGCGACGCGGAGCAGCTCCTGGAGCGCGGCTTCACGCGCGAAATCGAGCGACGGCGGACGGTCGTCCGGCGCCGCACCGGCGAGCCGCTCGTATGCGGAGCCGGCCATCCCCGGGCCTGTCTCACCGAGCAGGACGATTACGTCGCCCTCCTGTCCGAACTGTGGGCGAACGAGATCGTCTATGTCGTCGAGCAAGCCAACGACACCGATCTGTGCGGTAGGTGCGATCCGCCCGAGCGGAGATTCGTTGTACAGGCTGACGTTGCCTCCGGTTACGGGAATGCCCAGGGCGAGGGCGGCCTCGGCCAGGCCGCGGACCGACTCGGACAGCTGCCAGTAGGCCTCAGAGTTGTTCGGGTCGCCGAAATTCAGGCAGTTGGTCAGCCCCAGCGGGCGGGCGCCGGCGATGCTCACGTTGCGCGAGCATTCGGCGAGAGCGAGGGCGGCGCCGAGAGCCGGGTCGTAATGGGCGACTGATGGCTGCGAATCGGTCGCAATCACGAGCGCCCGGCGCGAGCCCTTGATACGCAGCACCGCCGCAACGTGCTCGCAGCCTTCGATCGTGTCGGCGCCCACGGTCTGGTCGTACTGCGTCGTGACCCAGGCGCGGCTGCCCAGGTTGGGATGGCCGATCAGCGCCTCGAGGACCGCGCCCGGATCCATGCCCCGTTCCGGCAGCCCGTCGTGGGCAAAGGCAGTTTGGCCCGGCGCCGGCGCGAGCCGGCGCCGGGTCGGCGGGGCCGCGATGTGAGCCTGTTCGGGAACGTCCGCGGCCAGCGCCGCCGCGGGCATGCGCGCGATCTCGGCCAGGCCGTCGACGACGACGACGTCGCCATCGTCGGTGATCTCGCCAACGACGGCGGCGCTCAGGCCCCAGCGCTTCACGACCTCGACGACGTCGGTCAGCCGATCGGGACGGACGATCGCGAGCATGCGCTCCTGGGATTCGCTGATCATGACCTCGAACGGCTGCATGTCCTGTTCGCGCAGCGGCACGGCGCGCAGATCCACGCGGATGCCGGTGCCACCGCGGGCCGCCACCTCCGACGTGGCGCATGTCAGGCCGCCTGCGCCAAGGTCCTGCATGCCTTCGACGAGGCCACCCTGGATCAGCTCGAGCGTTGCCTCGATCAGCAGCTTGCCGGCGAACGGGTCGCCGATCTGGACGCTCGGGCGCATCGCGGCCGAGCCCTCGTCGAAGTTCGCGCTGGCAAGCACCGACGCCCCACCGATCCCGTCTCGGCCGGTATGCGATCCGTACAGCACCGCGAGCGAGCCGGGAGTTGGTGCGATGGCCCGGGCGATGTTGTCCGCGGCCAGTACGCCCACGCACATGACGTTTACGAGCGGGTTACCCGTGTACGTCGGGTCGAAGGTCAGCTCGCCCCCGACGGTCGGCACTCCGACGCAGTTTCCGTAGCCGCCCACGCCATGGACGACGCCCTCGACCAGCCGCCGCGTCGCACGGTCGTCGGGCCAGCCGAACTTGAGCGCGTCGAGCAGGGCCACCGGCCGGGCGCCCATGGCGACGATGTCGCGCAGGATGCCGCCGACGCCGGTCGCAGCACCCTGGTAAGGCTCGACGGCACTCGGGTGGTTGTGTGATTCGATCTTGAACGCCACGGCGAGACCGTCGCCGATGGCGACCACGCCAGCGTTGTCGCCGGGGCCGGCGAGCACGTCGCTGCCGGCGGTGGGCAGCGTGCGCAGCAGCCGCTTCGAGCTCTTGTACGAGCAGTGCTCGCTCCACATGACGCTGAACATCGCCAGCTCGAGATCGTTTGGCTGCCGATCAAGCAGCTCCACGATCGCCGCGAGCTCTGAGTCGGTCACGCCCAGCCGCCGGTGCAGAGGCACGCCGACGTTGCGCTCGGGCGCCTGGGGCTGTTCGGCCACCGTCACGCCGCGGCCTCGACGCGCGCCATGCTCTCGACCAGCGAGCGCATCAGCCACATGCCGTCATCCGAGCCCAGCAGCCGCTCGCTGGCGCGCTCAGGGTGAGGCATCAGGCCGCACACCCGGCCGGCCGCGTCGATCACTCCTGCGATGTCGCGTGCCGACCCATTGGGGTTGCCCTCGGGCCCTGCGTAGCGAAACACGACGCGGCCCGCCGCCTCCAGGGCATCGAGGTCTTCGTCGGGCAGCCAGTAGTTGCCCTCGCCGTGGGCGATGGGCATGCGCAACAGCGCACCGTCCGGTACGCGCCACGTGAACGGCGTTGCGCGATTGTCCACGGCCAGCCTCACCCAGCGATGCTCGAAGCGAAGCGTGCCGTTACGGCGCAGCACGCCGGGCAGCAGACCAGCCTCGGTCAACACCTGGAAGCCATTGCAGATGCCGAGCACTAGACCGCCGCGCGCGGCGTGGTCGCGAACCGCGGCCATGATCGGGCTGAAGCGAGCGATGGCGCCGGCGCGCAGGTAGTCGCCGTGGGCGAAGCCGCCGGGCAGGATGACCGCATCTGCGCCGCGCAGATCGGGCGTCTCGTGCCATAGCAGCTCAGCCTCGGCACCAGCGAGTCGCGCGGCATGGAGTGCGTCACGATCGCAATTTGAGCCGGGGAAAACGACGACGCCGACCCTCACAGCGCGCTGATCTCCCAGCGCTCGATGAGTGGGTTGGCCAGGAAGTCGGCCGCCAGCGCGTCAACCGTGGCCTGCGCGCTGGCCTCCGAATCGGCCTCGACGGTCAGCTCGACGCGCCGTCCCACACGTACCTCGTGGACGTTGTCGGCGTGCAGCTGGGGCAACGCGGCCTCGACCGCCTTGCCGGCAGGATCGAGTATCCCCTCGCGCGGCATGATCGAGACGCTGAACCGAAACGCGGCCATCAGGCGATGACGTCCTCCTCGAGATATCGCGCGAACGAGCTGCCGGAGATGCGCTCGAAGGCCTCAACGTAGCGACTGCGCGTGCCGCTGACTACCTCATCCGGCAGGTCCGGCCCCGGATATGTCTTGCCCCAGTCGAGCGTCTCGAGGTAGTCGCGCACGTATTGCTTGTCGAACGAGTCCTGCGCGCGGCCCGGCTCGTAGGTCGAGGCGTCCCAGAAACGCGATGAATCGGGCGTCAGCACCTCGTCGATGAGGATCATCTCGCCCGACGGCACGATACCGAACTCGAACTTCGTGTCGGCCAGGATGATGCCCGCCGGCTCCGCGCGCGACGCGGCGAACTTGTACAGATCGAGCGCCTTGGTCCGGGCCTCCTCGGCGCGCCGGGCGCCCACGAGCCCGACCATCTCGTCGAACGAGATGTTCTGGTCATGGCCCACGTCGGCCTTGGTCGAGGGCGTGAAGATGGGCTCCGGCAGTCTGTCGCTCTCGCGCAGCCCCGCCGGCAGCGAGATGCCGCATACAGCGCCGGTGCGGCCGTAATCCTTCCAGCCACTGCCGGCGAGATAGCCGCGCACGATTAGCTCGACCGGCAACACCTCGGCGCGGCGGCAGATCATCGACCGGCCGCGCAGCTCAGCTGCCGCGGCGCCGTACTCGCCCGGCAGCGCGTCAACGTCTGTCGAGAGCAGGTGATTGGGCATGATCCCGGCCGCGGCCGTCTCGGCGAACCAGTGCCGCGATATGCCCGTCAGCACGCGGCCCTTGTCCGGGATGGGCGTCGGTAGCACTACATCGAAGGCGCTGATCCTGTCGCTCGCGACGAGCAGCAGCCGATCGTCGTCGAGCGCGAAGATGTCGCGCACCTTGCCCGAACGAACGAAACCGGGCACCAGTTCAGTGAGCGGCATGGGCGTGTTCCTCCAGTTGGTCCAAGCGGTCGATCAAAGTCTTGACGTGGGCGAGCAGACGCGTCTCGTCGAAGCAATAGGCGATCTGGTCGGCGCTGAGCACGGACGTGACGGAATCATCGGCTTCGACCAGCTCGCGCAGCTGGCGTCGCTCGTCCGCAGCGCGCAGCGCGTCGCGCTGGACGATCGCGTAGGCGTCCTCGCGAGTCAGGCCGCCCTCTTCGACCAGCATCGTCAGCAGTCGGCTGGAGCCAAACAGGCCCAGGCCACGCTCGACGTTCTCGCGCATGCGTTCGGGCCGCACGACCAAGCCGTCGACGATGCGCCGGAAGCGCACGAGCATGTAGTGCAGCAGCGTCGTCGCTCCGGGCAGCGCCACGCGCTCCACGGACGAGTGCGAAATGTCGCGCTCATGCCACAGCGCCTGATCCTCCATCCCGGCCACGGCAAAGCCGCGCAGCAGCCGCGCAAGGCCCGCGATGCGCTCCGACGTGATCGGGTTGCGCTTGTGGGGCATCGCGCTCGAACCCTTCTGGCCGGCGCGGAACGGCTCCTGCAGCTCGCCGATCTCGGTGTGCTGCAGGTTGCGGATCTCGGTCGCGAAGCGTTCCAATGAGCCGCCGGTGACGGCTATGGCGGCCAGGAATGCTGCGTGTCGGTCGCGCTGGACGATCTGGGTGCTGATCGGGTCGACGCCCAGGCCGAGCTCGGCCATCACCTCGGCCTCGATGTCCGGCGGCAGCTGGCTGTAGGTCCCGACCGCTCCGGACAGCTTCCCGACCGACAGGTCAGAAGCGGCCTGCCGCAGGCGGTCCTGATCGCGGCGCAGCTCGAACGCCCACGAGGCCAGCTTGAGCCCGAGCGTGATCGGCTCCGCGTGAACCGAGTGCGTCCGGCCCATCATCACCGTCTCGGCATGCTCGCGTGCCTTGTCCACGAGCGCGGCCAGCAGCGCTGACATCTCGGCGAGCAGGGCGTCCGCTGCCGCGCGGCACTGGAGCGCCAGCGCCGTGTCGACCACGTCGCTCGAGGTCAGCCCGAAATGGATGAAGCGTCCCGAAGGCCCGACGGTCTCGGCGACCTGGCTGACGAAGGCGATGACGTCGTGATCAGTCGTGGCTTCGAGCTCGGCGATGCGCGCGACGTCGATCCTGGCCCTGGACGCGACCTCGTCCGTGGTCCCGCCGGGGACGAGCCCGCGCGATTCCACTGCCCGCAGCGCCGCGATCTCCACGCGCAGCATGGACCCGAAGTGAGCCTCGTCGGTCCACAGCGCGCCCATGTCCGGCAGCGTGTAGCGCGGGATCACGCCACTGCCTCGACCAGCGGTCGGCCGATGTCGCGCCGATACCACTTGCCTTCGTATTCAATCCGCCGCGCTGCCTCGTAGGCCACGTCGGCGGCGGCAGCCACTGTCACGCCGCGGCCAACCACGGTTAGCACTCGACCGCCCGCGGTAATCAACTCGCCGCCGGCTCCGACCGCCACTCCGGCACCGAACACCAGCGCCCCGTGGCGCGCCGAATCGACGCCGCTGATCCGATCGCCCTTGCGCGATGTCTCCGGATAGCCTTGCGCGACAAGGCAGACCGACACCGTGGCGTCGCCCGAAGCGGGCAACACTCCGGTGGCTGACAGTCGGCCGCCCGCACACTCGAGCATCAGCTCGGTCAGCGGCACGTCAACGCGCGGCATGATCGCCTGGGTCTCAGGGTCGCCCAGGCGGACGTTGAACTCGAGCACGCGCGGCCCGTTCGGCGTCAGCATCAGGCCGCAGAACAGCGCTCCTCGGAAAGCAGTGCCGCGCGTCGCCATCTCCGCGAGGACCGGGGCAACGATCGTGCGCCCGAGCTCCGTCAAGGCCGCCTCATCGAGGTCGTGAATCGGCGAGTAGGCGCCCATGCCGCCCGTGTTCGGACCAGTGTCGCCCTCTCCGGCACGCTTGTGGTCGCGTGCCGCCGGCAGAAGCGCGTAATGCTCGCCATCGCACAGTGCGAACACGCTTGCCTCGGCCCCGTCCAGCCACTCCTCGATGACCACGGTGCGGCCGGCTTCGCCAAATCGTCCCTCGACGAGCGTCTCGCGAACAGCGCGCTCAATCGCGGCGCGGTCCTCGCACATCATGACGCCCTTGCCCGCGGCGAGGCCGTCTGCCTTGACCACCGCGCGACCCGGCAGCGTCGCCGCATACTCAAGCGCTGGGCCGACCTCCGCGAAGGCCCGGCCGCGGGCCATCGCGACACCGGCCGCGTCACACACCTCGCGCGCGAACGATTTGCTCGCTTCGAGTCGCGCGGCCGCGGCAGTGGGTCCGAAGCACGGGATGCCGGCCTCGCCGAGCCTATCGGCCAGGCCGGCGACGAGCGGATCCTCCGGCCCGACGACCACCAGGTCGATGTGCGAGCGTTCGGCCAGCTCGACGATGGCGCCTACATCCTCGCCGGACACCTCCGGATGCAGCTCCGCAACATCGGCCATGAGCGGGTTTCCGGACGCGGCGAGAACCTGAGCTACCCCTGGCTCAGCGGCCAGCTTCCAGGCCAGCGCGTGTTGTCGCGCTCCCGCACCCACGACAAGAACGCGCTGCCCGCTCAACGGGCCCTGCCGACCGACATTGTCCGTGGCCCGTCCGCGACCGCGATCGTCTGCGTCCGTTCCGGGCCGACGCTGACGTGCGAGATGTGCGCTCCAGCGCGCTCCTCGATGGCCGAGATGTAGCGTCGCGCCGCCATCGGCAGCTCAGCCATGGTCCGGCACTCTCGAATGTCCTCGCTCCAGCCCTCGAATGTCTCGTACACCGGCGCGGCGCGCTCCAGCAGATTTGCCGGCAGCGGCCAATCGTCGGTCAGCCGATCGACGATGCGGTATCCGACGCAGGCCTTGACCTCGTCCAATCCGGAGAGGATGTCGAGCTTGTTGAGGACGATGCTGCTGACGCTGTTGACCTGGACCGAGTAGCGCAGCGGGACAAAATCGAGCCAGCCGCACCGCCGCCGGCGGCCCGTCGTCGTTCCGAATTCGCGGCCGCTCTCCACGAGATGCGCGCCGACCTCGTCGAACAGCTCCGTCGGGAGCGGGCCGGCGCCGACACGCGTCGCGTAAGCCTTGAGCACGCCCACGACCTGGGTTATCTGAAGCGGGCCTACTCCCCCGCCGGTGCAGGCACCGCCGGCGACGGGGCTGCTCGACGTGACATACGGATAGGTGCCATGGTCGAGGTCCAGGAGCGTGCCCTGTGCGCCCTCCAGCAGGACCAGCTCTCCTCGCTCCAGTGCGTCCTGGACGATCTTTGTGGTGTCGGTGATCAGCGGCGCGAGGCGCTGTCCCCACGAGAGCGCGTCGCTCAAAAGCGAGTCGAGCTCGAACGCCGGCAGGCCGTAGGCACGCTCGAGCAGCGCATTCTTTTCGGCCAGCGCGATAGTCAGGCGCTCGCGCAGGAGGTCCGGATCGAGCAGGTCGCCCATCCTGAGACCCGTCCGCCAGGCACGATCGCCGTATGCGGGACCGATGCCGCGCTTGGTCGTGCCGATCATGTCGTCGCCCGCAGCGGCCTCGCGCGCGCCGTCGAGGGCCACGTGGTAGGGCATGATCACATGCGCCGCGGAGCTGACGCGCAGCTTGTCCATCGCCACGCCACGCTGCTCGAGGGCCGCTATCTCGTCGATCAGGGTGCGCGGGTTGACGACAACTCCAGGCCCGATTATCGGCTGGATGTTGGCGTGCAATGCGCCGCTCGGCACGAGATGGAGCTTGAAGGTTTCGTCGCCGATGACCACGGTGTGGCCCGCGTTGTCACCGCCCTGGTAGCGCACGACGAGCGAGACATCGGCGGCGAGCAGGTCTGTGACCTTGCCCTTGCCTTCATCGCCCCACTGAAGCCCGCAGATGACTGTGGCCGGCACGTCAGCGACCACCCTGCGCGTTGGATAGAGTCCGGCCCGAGCCGCTCTCGGCGTCCGAGAGCCCTTGCTGGCTGCGTGCCGGCCTCACTGGACCGCCCGCTGCCTCCTCGGGCAACAACTCCTCCAAAGAACAGACGCGTCCCGATAACGGCTCCTGACGCGTCGAAGGCGGAAGTGTAGCAGCGCCGGGACTGCCGATTTCGGGCCTCTCCACGCAACCGATCCGGCTACTCGCGCGTCATCTCGCGGCGCGCTAAAGTCCGCGCAATCCCACGCTGCGAGAGGTCAAGGCATTGAGGGCGCTGCCAGGGAACTCTCGTTCTGAGCGACTCATGCGCGTTGTCGCGCGCTTGACCGTCGTCGCCGTGTTCGCCGGCACCATCTTCGGCGCCGGCGTTCTCGCAGGAGGACTCGGCGTGACGAGGGTCGATGCCGCCACCTGTACGCCGTTCATGCTCAAAGATCTGGATATCAACAACTCGAACTCGTACACGCGGACCGACACCAAGAACGGCTCCGGTTTCACAATCACGATCTCGGTCCAGGAGCTCGACACAGCGTCGGCGAGCTATGTGACGTTCAGCAGCGCTACGTACAAAGTCAAGCAGCTTGCCGTGCACGATACGTACACAGGCAGCGGAACCCCCGCCTTGTACACGCTCACGCCGGCGAAGAAGAGCGATCCGACGCAACGTTCCGGACAGTCGGGCGGCAAGTACCGAATCGATTGGGTCGCGGTCTGCTACATCGTCCCACCACCGCCGACCCCAACGCCTACACCGACTCCGACCCCAACGCCGACGGCTACCCCCACCAAGACACCGACTCCCAGTCCCAGCCCGACTCCGACCCCGGCTCCGACCCCAACGCCGGCACCTTCTTCAAAGGGGGGCCCGACACCGACTCCAACGCCTTCGCCCACCAAGTCGCCTACGTCATCGCCAACTGAGTCACTCGCGGCCCGTCCGACAGCCAAGTCCGCGCCGACGCCTTCACCTACATTGAGTCCGACGGAAGCGCCGACGACTACCCCTGTCGTCACCCCGTCCTTCACGGCGACGCCGACGGCAAATCCGACGCCTGTCCCAACTCCGTTGCCTACCGCCGGTTCGCTGCCCAGCGCACAGCCATCGGCCAACCCAACGTCCGCACCAAGTCCGGGTGTCCCGCCTCAAGTCCCACCACTCCTCGGGGGCGGCCTGCCGCCGGGCTCATTCCCGACGGGCGTCCCGACCGTGGCCGACGTGAGCTTCGACGGCATCGCGGTCGGCCAGAGCGCCTTGCTGGCTCTCCTGTTCCTGCTCCTGGCGGCCTTCCCGGGGCAGCTCTTCAACAAGACCTATGAGGAGAACGAAGAGGAGATCCACGGCTGGCTCACACGTGGCGGAGCGGCCCTTGCAGGCGTCAGCTCCCTGTTGTCACGCTTCTGGAACCAGCGCATCGGCATCTTCACCTTCGTCATCCTCAGTGCCATTCTGTACGGCTTCCTGAGCCCATCGTTCGGCCTTGACGCGAACTCGGTCGCTTCGCTGATGGGCATCATCGGAGGGCTGTACCTGGTCATCCTGGCCTTCGAGCTCCCGATCAATCGCGCCCAGCGCCGACTGTTCAGAGACCCCGGCAAGGTGCGCGTGATACCGATGACGATCGTCATTGGCCTGCTGTGCGTCGTTGCTTCCCGGCTGACCGAATTCCAACCGGGCTATCTGTACGGCCTGGTCGCTGGCTACGTCTTCTCCCGCGAGCTGGACCTGCCGAATGAGGCGCGCGCGCACGTGTGGACGGGTGTCTGGATGCTCGTCCTCTCGCTCGCGGCCTGGCTGGCGATGCCGCTCGTCGACCAGACCTTCAGCGGTCAGACGCTGCTCGACGTGCTGTTCTCCAGCGCTCTCGCGACGATAGTGGTTGCAGGACTCGAGGGCCTTCTGTTCGAGCTCCTTCCCCTGCGCTTCCTGCGCGGCGAACGCGTGTTCGCATGGCGCCGCAGCATCTGGGCCGTCCTGTTCCTCGTCACCGCCTTCCTGTTCGTCTGGATCATGGTTCAGCCAAGGGCGGGCTACCTGGGCTCGACACGCAACTCACCGCTCATCCCAGCAGTGATCCTCTTCGTCGCGTTCGGCCTCTTTTCGGTCGGCTTCTGGGCATACTTCCGCTTCCGGCCCGCGGCCGAACGCCCCGTTGAAAACGCCTAGACGATGGTCCGGGTTGCATGGAAAACGCGTGACACGCTAACCTGACGCCGGACTGAACCGTTCGGGATCGGTGCCCCAGCACCGGCCCGGCTACTTGACTGCCTGCCGAGCGCCCCAGCGCAGAGCGAGCATCGAGTCAAGCAAATGGCCGTGGATAGCGCGGCATCGCGCCCCAGCGCGAACCATATTTGGAGGGAAAGCCGTGGTTTTTGCGCGAGCCTTTGCGCGCCTCATGCTGCCGATGGCGGTAGTCGTCGGCCTGTTGCTGGCGAACGTCGCACCTGCAGCAGCAAGCACCCAGCCCAAGAGTCAATTCGGCGAGATCTTCGATCTCGCAAAGACCAAGCTCGGTGATCCGTGGGTCCATTACGCCAAGGGGCCGAACAAGTTCGATTGCGTTGGCTACGTCTGGTATGTCTTCCACCAGTACGACCTTCAGTCGCACATCGGCGGCTATCGTGGCGTCAAGGCCTACTACAACTGGTTCCGCGATCGCGGACTGGTCTCCAAGACCAATCCTCAGCCCGGTGACCTGGTCATCTGGGGCAAGTTCCAGCACGTCGGCATCTATGTCGGCGGGGGCAAGGCGATCAGCGCCCTGGTCAATCCATGGGGCGTCAAGATCCACCCGGTCCAGGGCTGGCTGAACACGCCATTCAAGTATTACCTGCACACCCGCCTGAGCAGCTAGGCACCGGCGTGGCTACGCCTCACGGAAGTTCCATGAACCTGCGCAGAGCGCGGCGCCTCCTGCCGTTCGTGGCGCTGCTGATCGTGGCGGCCATCGGCCTGCCCGCACCGGTCGCCGCTTCGTCTGCCCCACAGACAGAGGCCGACCAGATCATCTCGGTCGCCAGCGCTCAGCTCGGTGACCGGTACTCGTTCGCGGCGACAGGCCCGAATACCTTCGACTGCTCCGGCTTTGTCTACTTCGTGTACAAGCAGGCCGGCCTGCTGGACAGGATCGGCGGCAAGCGGCGCACGGTCGCCGGGTACCACAAGTGGTTCACCAACCACGGCACGGTGTCCCACTCGCTCGCGGATGCCCAGCCTGGCGACGTACTCGTGTGGGGCAAGAACAAGCACACGGGCATCTATGTCGGCGGCGGCTACGCCATCAGCGCCTTGATCAACCCCTGGGGCGTCACGCGTCACAAGGTCAACTGGATCAACCTCAAGCTGACGTCGGTCTTGCACGTGAAGCTGACGCGCTAGCGGGTTTCAGCCCCCGCAACTGACGGGGTCCAGGCTGCGACGGTAGTGGTTGGGCCCCGCAGACCGAGCCATTCTGGCGACCGCTTCATTGGGCAGCTCTTGATCATGCCCTTCGGCACTTGTCGATGCCCCGGGAAATGACTAGCACCGTTTCCGTACCGCGGGCGGTCAGATTGACGGGGCGCGCGAAGCAGGTTTGAAGGGAGGCGTCGGATGATCGTCTCGCATTTCAAGGAGTCAACGCGACTTCGGGCCGCGACGACAACTGCAACTCTGGTTGCCGCGATACTGGTTGGCGCGTTGCCGGGTGTCGTCAGCGCGGACCAGGTCGATCACGGCAGCTCCGCCGAATGCCGTTATCAGACAGTCAGTACGGATAGTCACGGGACAAATTGGTCCCTGCTGCGGCGCATCGTCGTGGCGCCCCCGACGCTGTACGGCGTCTGGTCGAATGCTTCCCAGCCAGTCGGCTGGCGCTTCGTCGTGTACCGGAGCTACCGGTATTGGGACGGCCGCCCCTGGAAGGCTTACTACTACAGTCCGCTCCAGCGCGGTACTGCGTCAGAGTCGCAAGCGGCTAACTTCACGCAGATGTCGGTACGCATCGCGGCGCCGATCTCGCGCCGCCAGCTCAGCACGGCATATCGCGTCGAGGTGCGGATGCTTTGGTGGTATCCCGAGCAGTCGTTGCTCCACTCGAAGATCCGCTATCTCATACCGAACATGCGGGAGTTCTTCGATGGAGCGCAGTACAACGCCCTCGTCATGCCTTGCTATTACCGCGAGCCGAACCCAATTGCATGAGTCTCGAGGCCATCAAGAGCCCTCAGTAAGCACTCACCGACAGCGGACGCAGGAGGCTCGCAGGCATATTCATTTGCGGGCGATGCCGATTTGGATTCACTGGAAGTTGACAAGGAAGTGCCTTCTCGACACCCAAGTGCGGCCTCGGAGGCCCCGTGCGGCCGCCTACTCGGGTGATATACCACCGGCGATGCGCCCGTTTCCTACAACGCTGGTCACCGCCCGCCTTGGGGTTCTGGTTCTGCTTGGGGTCTTCGTCGTCTTGCCTTTGTTGCACGGTCCACAGATCAACGTCTGCCTGGGGTGTCCGATCGTCGACCTCACCGGCCTCCCATAGCCTTCCGTGAAGGAGTTCTAACCAACAGTAACCAGTGGCCATCCATACGGCGGGCGCTCGAGAATCTCGACGGCCTCCCGGATGCCGGTCTTGACACCCACTTGGCGAGGATCATCTACGCGTCGGGTGCGACGATCGTGTCTCTCGGAGAGAACTACGGATACCTCTTTGACTGTGACCCGAAGGGCGTGGCGGAGGTAGCGCGCGTGCCCGTGGCCGAGGTCAAGTAACTCTGTCATGCCTCGCGGCACCATGCCGAGGACCTTCTGGCCGCGTTGGACGCGCGCATCTGTGACCAATCGCGATCAGTCAAATGCGGTCAGGCCGGCGCCACGGATCGGCGGCGCAATCCTCTGGACCCAGCCGAAGGCCGTTCTGTGGAGCGCGTCCTGGGCATTGCGTCTAACGCGGGCATTGAACGTCCATCCGGGGCGCTAGCCAGACCGATCGGACGAGCGATCGAGCATCGTCCAGACGTAGCGCGTGAGAACCCAAGCGCGGAGCGCTAGTTCGCCTCGTCCGGGACGGTGGACTGGAACTGCGGGAGTGAGAGGAAGGTCTCGATCTCTCTGGCGGTCTGCGCTGCCTGATCGCGGTCCAGCAGGATGCCCATGTGGTAGCCCGGCTGTTCGACGAATGTCGAGTCGTTCGACAGCGACGCGATGTGACGCTGCAGCGCGATGTGCTCGGCCGACTCCGGCACGCACACGACGAGCAACGGCACGCGGCTGAGGTCAAATAGCCGAACCTCGGCGGCGCTCACATCAGCCGACTGCAGCTCGGCGACCGTGGTCTCGAGCGTCGACGGCCACTTGCTCGCGGCATTCGCAGCCGCCTGCTCTTCGACGGGTAGTTGCCAGAAGTCGTCGGGCACGCCGGTCAACGCATAGAGGCCGAAGTCAGCGCGCCATGCCGAGAGCTGATAGCCAGCCGTGAAGCCGTTGATACCACCGGCGTCGGCGTCAGTGGTGTCGAGCAGGACGAGACCGCTCACCTGATCGGGACGAGCGCCGACAAACGCACGCGCTGACAGCCCGCCGAAGGAGTGAGCGACAACCACGAAGGGCGGCGCTATGCCAGCCCCGGTCAGTGCCATTTCGAGCGCGTTGGCCGACGCCACGGCGTCGCGCGGAGCAGCGGGGCCGGTGCTCCAGGCAATACCAGGTCGGTCGTAAGCAACAACGAAGTGGTGCTCCGCGAGCTGCGCCGCGACCCATGCCCACTCCGACGACGGCATACCCGCGCTCGAGTCAAGGATGACCGCCGCCTCGCCGGGTGTCCGCGTGCCCCATGTCCGCAGGTGGATCACCTGACCGCTGCCGATGTCGACGAGCTGACCGGCGGCCGGATACTCGGCACGCTGCGTCTGCTCGTTGTGTGCGGCGATGGTGGCGCCTGACACCGCGACCGCGATGACAAGGATCACCGCCAACAGCGCAACGCGGGCGAACGCACGCGCCAATCGACGGATCACCGTTTCGCGGCGGACAAAGTGGATGAGATGAGGACGAAAGTCAACGGTTGAACGATGCGCCCGCAATCATCTGTCAGCATCCGATGATCTCCATCGCAATGTTGCTCACCGTGCCGATTCAATGACTTTCGGCTGCCAATAAACAACGACGTCTGCCGGACTAACCGCCGGCGAAGCGGATGCGACATCGTGGCGCCGAGGGTTGGCGCGACGGGTTGCGGCGAGGGATCTGCGGATGGCACGCTAGAGGGCGATAGCGACGCTGTCGGAGATGGGCCAGAGTCTCTCTCCGTTATTGACATCACCGCGACACGGGTGTGGGGAAGTAAAAGTCAGCGGGGCACGCGTCGCAGCCGCACAAGCCCAGGCAGTAGGCGGTTTGCTGACTTCCCCACCAACCAATGATGACGATAAGGACGATAAGCAGGATCCCAATCGCCGCCCCGATGAGCAGGAACGTCCATGGCGAGTCGTTGAGGCGCGCAATCACTCGTACAGGTTGTCCCGCCGCGGGCGCTGCCGATACGGCACGTAAGTCGTAGGACCGTCTTGGCTAGGGGCGCGGGGCCACTAATGACTCGCACCCGGGCGTCGGGATTGGCAATGCTCGGTTGGTTACCGACAAGCCGCGGCCGTGGCGCGTCTCCGCCCGACGCAGGCATCCCTGATCGACCACTGGGCTCCGGTCTTCACACGTGAGATCGTGCGCAAATCCGGAACGTCTCTCTGGTGGGTGAGGTCTGGCGGGTTGGTCCCCACCGCCGGAGTCGGAAGCGGCCTCCATGTCTTCGAGGACCCGGCGCTCTGGGCTCGTGACCGGCGGCGGTATCTGATGGACTCGCCTGCCGTGCCGAATCCGCCCGGCTTCCTCAGTCCAAGAAGAGAAGACCCCCGCGTGGAGAAGCTGCGCCAAGGTGGGAGTTACGGCACGGATTCGCCTCCGTGTCCGAAGGACCCGTCGTGGATAGTCACACGGCGCATCGCGCGGGGAAACGGTGGTCTGCCCTCGAGGCGAAGACCAGACGTCGAAGAGAGACGCGGCGAGCGGTTGAGGAGGGAGACCGCTCGCCGCGTCCATCGCTCGGCGGGTGTGCGCGCTGGGGCGCCAGGTGTTAGCGGCGGGTTGGAAGTGATCGGGGTTCAGGCGGCGACGAGCTCTTCTTCGGTGGTGACGTCCGAGTCGTCATCGTCGTCCGCGTCAGCGTCCGACTCGAATGCTGCGGCCGTTGTCGTGAAGGAGCCTTCTTCTGGGCTCATGCCCATCGCCGCGGCCTGCGCGGCGAGTGCCTCTGCCGCAGATTCGGCGGCGTAGTCCTTCTTCTTCTTGCCCGACAGCATCTCGACCGTGTTGGCCACGATCTCAGTCTTCCAGTGGCGTTTCTTCTCGTCATCCTCCCACTGGCGCGTCTGGAGGCGGCCGCTGATCGAGACCAGCTGGCCCTTGCCCAGGTACTGGCCGCAGATCTCTGCCAGCCGGTCCCAGGTGACGACGGTGTGGTACTCGGAATGCCGGCACCGCCGCGGTAGTCGTTCGTGGCGATGCCGAACTGGGTGACGGTCTTCCCCGACGCGAGCTTGCGCACCTCAGGGTCGCGCGTCAGGCGACCCGTTAGCAGGACCTGGTTCATGCCGTGACACCTCCTGGCCGGCCTCATCCTCGGGGCTCGGCCTGCGTAATCGGCGGACGGCGGGGACTCAACGCAATCGAATGTAGAGGCGGGTACTTTCCAGCGGCTTATCACACACTCAATAGCCGCTCATCTTGGACAATGTGACTCCCCGCCCTCACGGAGCGCCAAAGTCTTGCGATCAGCGCCCCTCGCTCTCATCGTCGCGCTCGCGGCTGGCGCGTGCGTGACGATCACGCCCGCGACGCGAGTCGGCTCCGTTCTCACCCCACCGCCGACGAGCACTGTCGACAGCGCCACGTCCGATCCGCCGATGCCGACTCCGCCACCGACCGCGGACGCGACTCCCCCATCGAAAAGTGCGAGCCCCGCGGACACGCCGGCCCGGACGCCCAAACCGACCAAGAAGCCCAAACCCACTCCGAGCGCTCCGCAGACGACGGCGAACCCGGACGATCCCGCGTGCTCAGACGACGCCTACACCCTTGAAGGCTTTCACTGGAACACGGCCTATAGCTGGCATTACAACGCGGAATCCACGCCAGCCGGGTACGACGCCGACGCGGTGCTGGCGATCATCAAGCAGTCGTTCGACAACGTGATCAACGAGCGCAACGACTGCGGACGGCCAGACACGATCAAGATCTTCACCCAGTATCAGGGCGACCTGAACGAACGGTCGTGCACCAATCGACCAGATGGCGCCAACACGATCAGCTGGGGCAAGCTGCCGACGGACCTGTCACCCGACACGATCGCTTACACGTGCCCGTTCTACGCCGGTCCGGACGTCGATATCGGCTACGAGGCGGACATCGTCATCAACGAGGACGTGGATTGGGCGCTGTCACTCGACAAATGCCACTTCCAGGAGCTCCTCGAGCCGACGATCACCCACGAGGTGGGCCACGTTTTCGGTCTCGGGCACGTCAGCGAGCGCCAGCATCCGGACCTGACGATGAGCACGCAATCCAACGGCTGGTGCGACGACAGCTCGTCAACGCTCGGGCTCGGCGACATGCTTCGGCCTGGAGGCCCTCTACGGACCCAACGCGGACGCGACTCCCTAGCGGTACGTCGCCGCTGCTCTTCTCTCGACCTGCCGCTGAACAGGGCTCGTCTCACGCCCCGAATTGGATCGTGTCTACCAGCCGACGCACCACACCGAAAAAGTCATCGACAACGGTGACTGCAACGTTCGGCCCGGTGTTGCTCGTGGCGACGAACGCGACATTGCTGTCGCCAACCTCGAGCGCGTGGATCCGGAAGCGTTGCTCGGGTTGAACTTTGAAGTCGGTGCCTCCGATCGGGAAGACGGCGACTCCGCCCACACCGTCGCAGGCCGCGAGCACGGACGGGTCGACAGACACGTCGATGATCAGGCCCTTAACGTCTCCAACGAAGATCGGCGCCGGGTCGCCCACATGCAAGAAGCTTTGAGCTCGAAGAGCGTCCAGGAGATCCTGCGCCGTGTTGACCACGGCCAGCGAGTCGCCGCCCGCTACGCACGGGTCCGTATCGACGGTCGATGCGGCCGACATCGATCGTGCCGGCGGGGTCAGGCTGGTACAGCAATGACGCCTTGCTCGACGTCTCGTTGGTGAACGACCAACCCGGGTCGACAATCGCGAAGTTGATGCGCGGCTGGAACTTGCCGAGCACGTATTGGCCGATCTCGAGCGGGCCAATTCTAGGCTGCTGGGCCACCGGGGGCGCGGGGCTTGGCGTGTGCTCTACGGGCGGTACTCCGGGCGACATCAGGAACGCGAGCCCGAATCCCGCCACCGCGAGCAGCACGAGACCAGCGCCGATGGCTGCAATCAATCGCCGACCGGGGCGCCGTTCCGATGCGATCGCCGTTCCGCGCGGCACGGCGCGATACAGCTCGACCGGCTCCGTTATGCCCTTCAGGCGCCGCTTGCCACGCGATACGAACGTGACCGGGATGCTGGCCTGGACGATGCCCCGGACAGTTCCCGTGACGAGCACCTCCCCCGCCTCGGCCACGGCGCACACGCGCGCTGCCAGGTTGACGGCAGTGCCGATGAAGCCGCCCTCGGCCACCTCGATTGCCTCGCCCGCATGTACGCCGACGCCGACCTGCATCGGCAGATCGGGCTGTGCCGCGGAGGCTTGTGCGGCTCGTTCGACGATGGCGAGGCCACACGTGACGGCCGTGGATGCCGACGGGAACACGACATATATCGCGTCGCCTTCGGACTTGACCGCGGCGCCATCGTGCGCGCCGACCACCTCGCGGACCACCTGGCGGAAGCGCTGAACGAGCTCGGCCCCGGCCGCGTTGCCGGCACGCTCGGTGAACGCCGTCGACCCACGAAGGTCGGCGAACAGGTGGCCGCGGAAGCGCGATACGGCGTTCACCGGCGCGCTCATTCGACGGGCAGCTCGTGGATCTGGCGCGCGGCGCGGATGCCGCTCTCGAGCGCTCCCTGGATCCACGCGTGGTAGAGCGAGCAGTGCTCGCCCGCGAAGTGGATCCGGCCCTCGGGCTTGACGATGTCGGCCTGGAGCTCGGTCTGCTGGCCGGGCGCGAACATGGCGAACGCGCCCGCGCGCCCAGCGGTCGCTGTACCAGGCGTGCGAGGCGCCGACCTCGTACACGTCGCCGGATCCGCGGATGGATCTGCTCGACGTCGTCGAGCGCCTCCTCGAGGCGCGTCTCCTCGTCCATCGCCCCCCACTGGAGCGCGTCCTGGCCCCACGTGTAGGACGCGAGCAGGACGCCGCGCGCTGGTCGTCGGGTCGGGCGGTCGGGTAGTTCATGCGCCGGATCGGCAGCTCCGTGACCGTGGCGCCGCCGAAGATCCCGTCCTCGGTCTCCCAGATCCGCTCCCGGACCTGGAACAGGATCTTGGTGGACGCGTGGTAGTTGAGCTGGCGGATGGCCCGCTGCTTGCTCGTGCGAGAACGGGGTCAGCGTCTCGATCGTGCGCAGCACCGGGAACGGGACCGTGCACGATCGCGTAGTCGCCGCGGACCGGTGACGCGGTCCGGCCTCGGTCTTGACAGTGGACCTCACCCCGTCGGCGTCCTGGTCGATCGCGAACACCTCGGCCCCGAACCGGATCGTCGTCCTGCAGGCGCCGCGTAGAACGCGTTGGGCAGGCCGTCCATGCCGCCGGCGATCTCCTGCATGTCCTCGTACGCGCCGCCGAGGTCCTCGCGCAGGATCTCGACGAGCGAGTTGTGCATGTCGGCCTCGAGGAAGTTGACGACGGTGAAGTACTCGATGGCGCCCGCGCGACCAGCCCTTGTGGCGCAGGAACTCGTGGAGCGAGTACTCGTCGTACTCGCGCGACGATCTGGTCCCAGGCCGCGGTCCCTCGCGCTCGACCATCGTCCGCAGGTCGCGCGATGGCCGCCTCCCACAGCGCGTCGGCGGTGCGGCCGCGCTCGTGGTCGGCGAGGTCGAACGGCAGCCGCTCGGGATGCGCGTCCGCCTCCGCCGTGGTCATCCGCTGGCCGCCGAGGTGCACGAGGCCGTCGCGGGTTGCCCATCACGAACGGCCGCATCGGCAGCCCGAACAGCTCGCAGTACGCGAGCGTGAGGTCGTGGGCCCGCGGGATGCGCATCCCGCCGGCCTCGGCGTACAGGCCGGGCGCGAACGGCGCGCGCAGCGTGTAGATCCGGCCGCCGACCCGGCTCTGCGCCTCGAGCACCAGTGGCTCGTGGCCCTGCCGCTTGAGCTCATAGGCGGCGACCAGGCCGGCCATTCCGGCGCCGATAACGAGCACCTTCTTGCGTTTGCCGGATCGCGGGCTCAGGCCTTCGCGGGCGATCGACAGGACGTCGCGGCCAACGGGCGGCGCCTCGTCCGGCGCGGGTTGACCGCTCGGGTCGGCCTTGGACTGCTCGGCGGCGAGAGATTCGATCTTGTCCGTCGATGTCCAGTGCTTCTCGTCGGCCACGACTCGCTCCTTCCTATCTGGGAAACAGCGCACAAAGACTAGCTGCGCAGCGTAGCGCAGGAGACGGCATGCCGATCAAGAAGGCGGAGGCTTGACAACGGCCATTTAGTACTAAATACTCCGGGCATCAACCTCGATAGAGCCGGGCCACCCAAAGGTCCGGCCGAAAAGGAAAAGGCGGAATGAAACTAACTGCGATCCTCGCCATCCCAATCGCTCTCGTAATCACCGCGTGCACGGCCGCGTCACCGACTCCGAGCCCGGCGACACCCGCCCCCACGGCTGCCACGGCCGCACCGGCCACGCCGGCTGCCACGGCCGCACCGGCCACGCCGGCTGCCACGGCAAGCCCTGAGCTAGGGGATATCGTCGCCGTCGCACAGGGTGCCGGCACGTTCAACACGCTGCTCCAAGCCGCTCAGGTGGCCGGGCTCGTCGATACCCTCCGGGGCCCAGGCCCATACACGGTCTTCGCGCCGACAGATGACGCCTTCGCGGCTCTGCCCGAGGGCACTCTCGACAGCCTGCTGGCTGATCCCGCGGCGCTCAAGAAGGTCCTTCTCTACCATGTCGTCTCAGGCGACGTGATGGCGGTCGACGTGGTCAACGAGACGTCCGCCGACACGGTCGAAGGATCGCCCATCGCGATCACGGTCAAGGACGGCAAGGTCTATCTCAACGACAGCACCCAGGTCACCGCGACAGACATCCTGGCCTCAAATGGCGTCATCCACGTCATCGATCAGGTCCTCCTGCCGCCGGCAACCAACTGATCTAACCCCATAGTCCACGAGCTGTAGGGATGGGCCCGGCTTCGCCGGCCCATCCCTCATTCATGAAAGGCCCCTTCCGATGACGCAGGACAACTCGGCACTTCCCGTTGAGGGCGGTGCGATCTCAACAGCCAAGGCATCGTCTTTGCGAAGGTGGAACATCGCCCTGGGCTCCGTGCACGCAGTCCAGGCCGTCGCGGTCATAGCCCTGGCCACCGCCTTCACTCTACCCGTCACGGCGAGCTTCCTGGCCGGCCCTCCGGGTACGCCCGCAGGAACACCCACGACGCTATTCGACGTCTCCGTCGCGTGGGGTGTCGCGCTCTTCCTGTTGCTCTCAGCCGGCTTCCACTGGCTCGTGTCGTCGCCGGGCATCTTCGGTCGCTATATCTCCGGACTGGGCGCGCAGCACAACTACTACCGATGGGCCGAATACTCCCTGTCCTCGTCGATCATGATCGTGCTCATTGCGATGCTCACCGGCATCAGTGACATCGCCGCACTGATCGGCATCTTTGCGGCCAACGCGGCGATGATCCTCTTCGGGGCCGTCCAGGAGCGCTACGAGAAGCCCGGTGGCTCACTCTTGCCGTTCTGGATGGGCAGCCTCATTGGCATCATGCCCTGGCTGGCTGTGGGGCATCTACCTGGTTTCACCGGGAAGCGCCGCCGAGCCGCCGGCATTCGTCTATGCGATCTTCATCTCGCTCTTCCTCTTCTTCAACGTCTTCGCCATCAACATGTGGTCCAGTACCGCCGAGATCGGACGCTGGCGTTCTATATACCTTCGGCGAGTCGACCTACTTCATCCTCAGCCTGGTTGCCAAGTCGGCTCTGGCGTGGCAGGTCTTCGCGGGCACGTTGGCCGGCTGAAAATGGGCGGCGGGCCGTGGCACGATGCAACACTGGTGCGCAGCTGATGGCCGAGCGATCAAACACCACGGGGCGACGGCCTGCTTACCCTCCACGAGGCGGCAGACCGTCTCGGGGTGCACTACATGACCATCTACCGCCGGGTCCGGCTGGGGCATGTTGCCGGCTCACAAGGTGGGCGGCTCTTGGCGCATCGACCCCGCCGATCTCACGGGCACAGCTCGACGACGGCGCGGATGCCCGTCCGCCAATCGACAATCACGAAAGATGGGCCCCTATCACAAAAACTTGGGCTAGGCGACGACGCCTCCGTGGCCGAGCGCCTCCAGCAGCGCATGGGTGACGGGAGACGGCACCGGTTCGTGGCAGGTGGCTGCGGCGGCCATGGCCTCGGGTCTGGAGCCGGAGGACGTCTATGTAGACGTTCTCGGACCGGCGCCGCACGCTGATCGGCGTCTGCGTGGGAGAGCGGTCGGATAGGCATCGCCGATGAGCACCTGGGCCAGCGGTGTTGCGACATCCATCGTCGGCCGCATGGGTCCGCGCTTCCGTCGCCGTGGGCGACATCTGGGAACCGTTCTGGATGGCCATGCCCGTGGGCGAGCGCCACGGGCTGGGGGCCTCGATGCTGGCGGACATCCTCTCGCTGGCTGGCTACGACGTGCTCAACCTTGGAACCGACACACCACCGGCGTCTCTCCAGACAGCACTGGCCGGGCGCGATGACGTCCGGGCCGTCGTGATCAGCGTGGTGAGCACCGCGCACCTGGCCGGTGCCGAGCGGTTGATCGCTGCCGCGCGCCGGACGTCGCCCGGGGTGCCGATCGTGGCCGGCGGCTATGCCATTCAAGACGAGGCAACAGCCCGTCGCATCGGCTCGGACGGTTGGATCTCCGATCCTCGCAGCTTGGCCGAGCTGATCGCGGAGCTGTCCGGCCGTTAGTCGTCGCCAGACGGCCATTGGCGCGGATGCTCAGCCGCTGGCTGAGGCGGGCTCCGTTTCGGAGGCGAAGACCTCCGGCGCCTCGTGGATCTCCTTGGCGGCCCGAATGCCGACTCGAGCGCCCCCTGGATCCACGCGTGGTACAGCGACGTGTGCTCGCCCGCGAAATGGATTCGGCCCTCCGGCTGCGACGATGTCGGGCTGGAGCCGGGTCTGCTGCCGGGCTCGAAGAGCGCGAACGCGCCACGCGCCCACGGATCGCCGTACCAGTCCTGGGTCGCGCCCACCTCGAACTCGGTCGTGATCGAGGGGTGGATCTGGGCGACGTCCTCGAGCGCCTGCTCGATCATCGCTCGCGCGTCCGAGGCCGCCCCAGCGCAGCGCGTCCTGGCCCCACGTGTACGAGGCAAGCAGCGTGCCGCGCTCCTCGTTCGGATCCGAGTACGAGGGGTAGCAGATGCGCCGGATCCCCAGGTCGGTGACGGTCGTGCCGCCGACGATGCCGTCCTCGCTGCTCCCAGAAGCGGTGGCGCGTCTGCAGCAGGATCTTGGTCGACGCGTTGTAGTTCAGCTCGCGGATGGCCTTCTGCTTGTCGCGCGAGAACGGCGTGTCCAGGACCTCGATCTCGCGCAGGACGCTGAACGGGATCGCGCAGATCGCGTAGTCGCCGCGTGACGCTGAAGCGGCCCGACCGCCGTCTCGGTAGTGGACCGTCACCGAATTCCGCGATCCTGCGCCATCGCGTGACTTCGGCGCCCGAAGCGGACGAACGGCTTGAGCTGCTCGTAGAACGCGTTGGGCAGCTGATCCATGCCGCCCGCGATCTCCTGCATGTCCTCGAAGGAGCGCCCGACGATCTCGCGCAGCTGCTCGACGACCGCCGCGTTCATGTTCGACTCGCGGAAGCTCATGACGCCGTACAGCTCCATGCGCGCCTTCGGAGAAGCCGGCGCATCGCCAGGAACTCGCGGATCGAGTACTGGTCGTATTCGGCTGAGCAGCTCGTCGAGCGAGCCTGGCCGCCCTGCTCGTACTGGTCCCGGAACTCGGCTGTGGCCTCGTTCCACAGCTGGGTCCAGGTCTTGCCCCTGCTCGTGGTCGGCAAGATCGAAGGGCAGCTGCTCCGGGTTCGCGGTCGGCTTCGGCGACGGTCATGCGCTGGCCGTCGATGAGCACGAGCGTCCTGGGATTGCCCATCACGAACGGCCGCATCGGCAGGCCGAACAGCTCGCAGTACGGCCAGCGTCAGATCGTGCACGCGCGGAATGCGCATCGCGCCCGCCTCTGCGTACAGACCGGGCGCGAAGTCGCGGATCGTCTTGACCCGGCCGCCGACGCGGTGCTGCGCCTCGAGCACGAGCGGCTCGTGACCCTGGCGGCGCAGCTCGAACGCCGCGACGAGGCCGGCGATGCCGCCGCCGATGATCACCACGCGCTTGGCCGTCTGCGGCCGTGGCTCGAGGCCCTCTTCGGGCACCGCAGGGTCTCTTCGGAGACAGGCGCGTCGACGATCGGCTGGCAGGCTCGGATCAGCCGGCGTGCCCTGCAGTGCGGCGGCGTGTCGTGTCATTCTCGAGGGGTCTCCATCACGTAGCCAGAGTCTAGCTTGACCGCCCGCCCAGCGTCGCGTCAGCTGGCGGAACAGGTCGCGCCGCGGCAGGCCGGTGCGCTGGGCGACCTCGCGCGCAGCCGACGAGCGGCTCAGGCCCTCGCCCACCAGGCGTCGACCTCCGCACCGACCTTCGACCAGACCCATGCTCGGCTCGTCGCCACGCGACGCCTGCGCGCCGGCGACGACGATCGTGACCTCGCCCCGCGGCGGCTCGCTGGATCGCTCGCGCGGCGAGCTCGCCCAGCGAGCCGCGCCACGTCTCCTCGTGCATCTTGGTCAGCTCGCGGCACAGCGCCGCGCTTCGGTCGTGGCCGCATGCGGCGGCAAGCTCGGCGAGCGTCGCAGCGGCGCGGCCGGGCGCCTCGAACAGGATCGACGTGCGCTCGTCGCCGCAGATGCGCTCGATCAGCTCGCGCCGGTCCCGGCCGCGCCGCGGCAGGAATCCCTCGAAGGTGAAGCGCGCGGCGGGAAGCGCCGAAGCGACGAGCGCGGCGAGCACCGCGGAGGGCCGGGGATTGGCACTACCCTGCCGCCGCGCGCCGCCCAGGCCGCGACGATCCCCTCTCCGGGATCGCTCACGAGAGGCGTGCCCGCGTCGGTGACGATGGCAAGGTCGCTGCCGGTCGCGAGATGATCGAGCAGCTCCCGCTCGCGCGCCGGCCCGCTCTGGGCGTGGTACGGGACAAGGCGCGTCGGCGATGTCGAAGCGCGCCCACAGCCGGCGCGTCATGCGCGTGTCCTCGGCGGCCACGAGCGGCACGGCGCGCAGAACCTCGATCGCGCGCGCGGTCATGTCGCCCAGGTTGCCGATCGGCGTGGCGACGACGTACAGCGTCGCGCCGGGCGCCGACCTCCCCGCCGAGATCCGCGTCAGTCACCGTCGCGGGCAGCGGCCGGCGCCGCGGATAGAGATAGTCGACGCCCGGCGTCCGCGTCGTCAGCTTGGCCACCGGCGGCACCTGGCGCTTGAACTCGGATCGTGCGATCAGCCGCTGGATGCGCTCGATCTGAGCGCGTTCGAAGCCTTTGGCCGAGCAGCTGGTCAGTCGTAAATCGTCGGTCGACCATCCAGTACAGCAGCCGATCCAAATCCTCGTAGCGCAGGCCGATCTCCTGCTCATCGGTCTGTCCGGGCCACAGGTCGGCGGTGGGCGGCTTGTTCAAAATAGGCGCCGGGCACGCCCATCTCCTCCGAAAGCTGGCGCACCTGGCTCTTGTACAGGTCGCCTATGGGGTTGAAAGCGGAGGCGTTGTCGCCGAAGTGGGTCGTAGTAGCCGAGCAGAGCCTCGGTCTTGTTGCCCGTGCCGATTACCAACCCGTTCCACGGCACCGACTGGTCGTAGAGGACCATCATCCGAGCCCGTGCGGCCAGATTCCCGCGGCGCAGGTTGCCGACATCCTCGCCGGCGATCGATCCATCGAGGTAGCCGTCGACGATCGGTGTGATGTCGATCAGTCGACTGTGACATCCGAGCTTGCCGATGATCGTCTCGGCGTCCGCTTGCGACTCGGGCGACGAGCTGCGATACGGCAGCATCAGGCACAGCAGGTTGTCGGCGGCTATCGCCTCGACCGCGAGATACGCGACCAGCGCCGAGTCGATGCCGCCGGACAGTGCCAGGACCAGCTTGCTGAAGCCGGTCTGTTGGAGCTGGCCGCGGATGAACTCGCGGATGATGCGGCGCGCCACATCCGTGTCGATGAGCAGCTCCGCGGGCAGCGTATACGGCCGCTCCGGGCTGCGCTCCTCGCTCATTGCCCCTCGTCGGTCATGCCCGCCTGCTCGCGCTGGATCCGTTCGAGCTGGCGGGCCACGAACTCCGGACGCTCGTCGCGCAGCAGCGGCAGGGCCGTGCGCTCCCGTCGAACCTCGTCGAGGTCTATCTCCACGACGTGCAGCCCCTCGTCGAGGAGTGGCGCCCCGAAGACGACGTCGCCAGCGGGGTCGATGACCTGCGATCCGCCCCAGAAAGTCACGCTCTCGTCGACGCCGACGCGATTGACGAAGACGACGAAGCACGTCGTCAGCTGCGCGTAAGCGCGCATCAGCGTGCGCCACGACGTCGCCGATCCTAGGCCGCTCTCGTCGGTCGCGGCCACATCACGGCCGGGCGATGAAGAGATGTTGATCAGGATCTGGGCGCCGTCTAGCGCCAGGAGATAAGGAACGGGAAGGTGCCAGAAGTCCTCGCAGATGCACAGGCCGAGGCGGACACCGAGGCGGGAGTCGACCGCGCGAAGCTGGGATCCCGAGCCAAAGAAGCGGCGCTCGTCAAAGAGGCCGTAGTTGGGCAGGAAGGACTTCCGATAGACGTACCTGACTTCGCCCTGTTCGAGCAGGGCCGGCGACGATGAACAGCTGCTCATCGTCCGAGCGCTCCACGAAGCCGACGACGACGGACATTCCGTCGGATTCCCGGGCCAGGCCCGCAAGGCGCTCGTCATCTCGGCGCATCGCGACCTCGGCATTCAGGTCCTGGAGCAGATAGCCGGTCAGCCCAAGCTCAGGGAAGACGAGCAGGTCCACGCCGTCGTCACGGGCAGCGGCAATCTTGTCGCGATGAGCGGCCAGATTGGCTTCGAGGGCACCCAGTCGCGGCGCAAGCTGTCCGAGTCCTACGCGCACCCTGGTCATGGTTCGATGTTAATAGCCCGCAACCGACTAGCAGCGTGCTCCTTGGAGCACGATTAAAAGCCGTAAACCAAAAGGCCTGCGACCGACCGCAGGTGGTAGCCTTCCGCGACCTGTCGGAGATGATCGGTCGCTTGTGCTGCAGGCCTGGCGTCCGAAACTGCGGCGCAGGTCCGAACAGTGACCTGTGGGGATGGCCGCGCGATGGCAGGCCCAATTGAAGAGGAGGAAGGAACATATGGCTCATCGACCAAGATGGCTGAGTCTGTCGAGCGCGGCGTTTGCCACTGTGCTCGTCATCTCGGCCTGTAGCGGCGGCGGCAATGCGACGACGCAGCCGACGACACCCGCTCAGCCGTCAGCGGCACCAAGTGAGGCCGCAAGCGCGGCACCGAGCACCGCACCAAGCGAGGCCGCCAGCGCGGCGCCGAGCGAGGCCGCGAGCGCAGCTCCAAGCGAGGCCGCGAGCGCGGCGCCAAGCGAGGCTCCCACCACTCCAGCGCAGGGAACCCCTTATCCAGCGGCGCTGGCTCAACCAGGTGATCCTTCTGCGATCACTGATTCGTACCCGAACTACGGCGATCCCATTGATTGCGCCGCAGGATCGTGGAACGGCCTGCCGTATACGGGCAACCTGCAGTCCCTGTCGGCACCCGACGATCACACCGTCGTGTTCACCTTCTGCAACCCGGACGTGGCATTCCTGTCCAAGATCGCGTTCTCCGTGTTCTCGATCAACGACAGCGGGTGGCTCATCGCGCACACCGCCGCAGGCGACCAGATCAGCCTGATGAACGGCACCGGTCCGTACGCGCTCGATCAGTGGCAGCGTGGTACCGAGATCGACTACACCGCGTTTGACGGCTACTGGGGCACCAAGGCGGCGACGCCGAAGGCCGTCCTCAAGTGGCAGGGCGAGTCCGCCGCGCGTCTTCAGGAGCTTCAGGCCGGCACAATCGACGGCATGACCCTGGTTGGCCCGACCGACTTCGACACGGTCAACAATGACTCGAATCTGAAGCTACAGCCGGCGGCCGGCCTGAACACGCTCTACCTGGGCGTGAACCACGATCTCGATCCGTGGAGCAACGACCAGGTTCGACAGGCGCTTGCCATCGGCATCGACCGGCAGCGCATCGTCGACAACTTCATGCCGCCCGGCTCGGAAGTGGCAACCCACTTCACGCCTTGCGCCATCCCGTTTGCCTGCGCAGGCGACGATTGGCCGGCGACAAACGTCGATGCTGCGAAGCAGATGATCGATGACGCCACGAACGGCGCTGGTATCACCACCACCCTCTCCTATCGCAACGTCTCGCGCGGCTACCTCCCGTCGCCCGTCGAGACCGCGACGGACCTTCAGGCTCAGCTCGAGAAGATCGACATCCACGTCACTCTTGACGAGCAGGAGTCCTCGACCTTCATCGCCAACGCGAACACCGGCAAGCTGGCCGGCCTGTTCCTGCTGGGTTGGGGTGCGGACTACCCGGATGTCACGAACTTCCTCGACTATCACTTTGGCGCCGGCTGCACCCTGGCATTCGGTGCGTGCTATCCGGCCATCGCGGATCCGCTGACGACAGGCGGCCAGACGGCCGATGACGCAGCCCGCCAGGCCGCTTACGCCGAAGCCAACAACGCGATCATCGCCAATGTTCCGATGGTCCCGATCTCTCACGCGGGCTTCGCCAATGCCTACCAGGCATCGGTCACCGACCAGCAGATCTCGCCGCTCAGCAACGAGCTGCTGTTCAAGATGACCCCCGGCAACGGGAGCGACACCCTCGTGTTCATGCAGACCGGCGAGCCGGGCAGCCTGTACTGCGCCGACGAGTCGGACGGCGAGGCGCTGCGCGCTTGCGAGCAGACGATGGAAGGTCTTTATGGCTTTGCCGAGAACGGCACCGATCCGGTACCGCTGCTCGCCACCGGCTGCACTTCGAACGACCAGCTGACCGTGTGGACGTGCGCGCTGCGTGACGGCGTCACTTTCCAGGACGGTTCGACGTTCGAGGCACAGGACGTCATCGTCTCCCTGGCAGCCCAGTGGGATGCACTGTCGGCGCTCCATAAGGGCGCGACAGGTTCGTTCTCCTACTGGCCGGGCCTGTGGGGTGGCTTCCTCAACCCGCCCGCTCCGTGCGGCATTGAGGGCCAGCCAGCCTGCGAGTAGGCTCGCCCCTTCAGGCATCTTCCTCGAGGGGCGCCGGCCAACAGGCCGGCGCCCCTCGGGCTATCCCAGTGGGGTTAGATTCGAGCAACCAGTGATCGGACGATGATTCGCTTCATCATTCGCCGCCTCCTGCTCAGCATTCCGGTGCTGCTCGGCGTGGTCGCGGTCGTCTTTGTCCTGACTCGCGTCATCCCGGGCGACCCATGTGTGGCCGCGCTCGGCGAGAAGGCCAACCCGACCACGTGCTTCGACTTCCGCCAGCGCTTCGGGCTCAACGAGCCGCTGCCGGTTCAGTTCGTGATCTACGTCGGCGACCTGGCCACCGGCAACCTGGGCGATTCGATCAAGACCGGCGAACCTGTCACCCAGATCCTGGTCGAGCGCATGCCGACCACGATCGAGCTCACTTTCTACGCGCTGCTCTTCGCTATCTTCGTCGGCGTGCCGCTCGGAATCGCCTCCGCTTACAGACGCAACTCGGCTGCGGACGTGGGCACCATGGCCGTGGCCAATCTGGGTGTGTCCATCCCGGTCTTCGTTCTCGGACTGCTGCTCGCCTACGTCTTCGCGATCATCCTCAAGGACTCGCCGTTCTCTCTGCCGCCATCAGGCCGGCTGACGGCCGGCTTCGACTTCCAATCGATTCCCGAAGCGTGGGGGATGAGCGACCTCGCGGGGCCGCCGCGCACGATCCTTGACTTCTTCTCGAACATGTACACGGTCAACGGTCTTGTCACGGGTCAGTGGGCCCTGCTCGGCGACGCGTTCAGGCACATGATCCTGCCTGCTATCGCCCTGGGCACCATCCCGATGGCAATCATCGCGCGTATGACGCGCTCCTCGCTGCTCGAGGTCCTGGGCACCGACTACGTGCGCACAGCCCGGGCCAAGGGCATGCGCCCGCGCATCGTCATGTTCCGCCACGCCTTCCGCAACGCGCTGCTGCCCATCGTCACGGTTATCGGACTGTCTGTCGGCGCGCTGCTGTCCGGCGCGGTGCTGACGGAGACCGTCTTCGGCCTGACCGGCATAGGCAAGACCATCTTCGAATCGATCACCGGACGCGACTACATCGTTATCCAGGGCATGGCCCTCGTCGTCGCGATCATCTACGTCCTGGTCAACCTGATTGTCGACATCAGCTACGGCTTCCTCGACCCGCGAGTGCGCTACTCATGAGCCCGGACCTGCACAACCCGCAGGAGGTCGGGGCCGCGCTCCCGAAGCAGACCGAGATGGCGGACGTGGCGGCTCCGGCGGACGACGAAGTTACTCACAAGAGCCGCTTCCCGCGGGCCACGCTGGGTCGCCTCCTACGGCAGCGTTCCGCGATCGTGGGACTCATCCTGCTCGGCTTCCTGTTCACCGTCGCCATCTTCGCCGACGTTCTCAAGACCTTCGATCCGAACCTATCGATGCTCGACGTTGGCGAGGTCGGCGCCAAGGCGCGGGCCGCCCCGTGTATCCATATCCTGGGCTGCCCGGCCTCCCTGCCCGAGCACATCTTCGGTCTCGACGGCAACGTCCGTGATGTCTACAGCCGGATGCTCTTCGGCGCCCGCGTATCGCTCGCGGCGGGCATCATCACCGTTGCCTGGTCGATCCTGGCGGGATCGACCATCGGCGCCGTGTCGGGCTTCTTTGGTGGATCCACTGACAACGTCCTGATGCGGGGCATGGACATGCTCCTGGCGTTCCCCGCACTGCTCCTCGCCATCGTCGTCGTGACCATCCTTGGCCGCGGCACCAACAACGCCATGCTCGCTGTGGGCATCGTTGCGATACCCGTCTACGCGCGGATCATGCGGTCGTCGGTTCTCTCGGTGCGCGAGCAGGACTATGTCACGGCGGCTCGGGCGCTGGGCGACTCGAGCATCAGCATCCTGCGCCGGCGCATCGTGCCCAACGCGATCACCCCACTCATCGTCCAGGGCACACTCGGCGTCGGCGCAGCAGTGCTGGAGATCGCGGCGCTGTCCTTCATCGGCCTCGCGGCCCAGGCGCCGCAGGCCGAATGGGGATCGATGATCGGTCTCGAGCGCAATCAGCTCTTCTCCGCCCCGCACCTGATTTTCATCCCCGGCCTTGCCCTGGTGATCACCGTGCTCGGCTTCAACCTGCTTGGCGACGGCCTGCGCGACGCGCTTGACCCGCGACTTTCACGATGAGCGGTCAAATGGTCGAGGAAGAAAGCGTGGCCACGGCCGCCGTCGCACGGGACACGGTCACGGACAGCAAACAATCTGAGATGCTGCTCGACGTGCGCGACCTGCGCACGTCGTTCCGATTGCGCGAAGGCAGCGTCAAGGCCGTCACGGGCGTCAGCTTCAACGTCAGGCGCGGCGAGATCCTGGGCCTCGTCGGCGAATCCGGCTGTGGCAAGAGCGTCACCTCGCTCTCGATCATGGGCCTGGTCTCAGCGCCCGGCGTCGTCGAAGGTGGGCAGGTCATCTTTGATGGCCAGGATCTGCTGACGCTGACCGACAAGCAGATGCGCGACATCAGGGGCGACCGGATCTCGATGATCTTTCAGCAGCCCACCTCGTCGCTCAACCCCGTCCTGCGCGTCGGCTTCCAGATCGGCGAAGTGCTCGAGGCGCACAAGAACATGAAGCGCAAGGCGGCGCGCGACAGAGCCATGGAGCTGATGACCATGGTCGGCATACCCGACCCCAAGCGTCGGCTCGATTCCTACGCCTTCGAGATGTCCGGTGGCATGGCCCAGCGAGTGATGATCGCGATGGCCCTGGCCTGCGAGCCGGAGCTGCTGATCGCCGACGAACCCACAACTGCCCTCGATGTCACGATTCAGGCCCAGATCCTCGACCTCATGCGCCGACTCCAGCGCGAGACGGGAACGGCGATCGTGCTCATCACCCACGACCTGGGAGTGGTCGCCGAGATGTGCGACCGAGTCGCGGTCATGTACGCCGGAGAGATCATCGAGGAAAGCGATACCACGCGACTCTTTGACGATCCGCTCCACCCGTACACCAAGGGCCTGATCGGCTCCGTCCCGGTTCTCGGGCAGCCGGTTGATGCGCTTTCGGTAATTCCGGGCATCGTGCCGAACTTGATCGATCTGCCCGAGGGCTGCCGGTTCGCGCCGCGCTGCGCGGCGCGAACCGAGTACGACGTCAAACCGGCAACTGAGGTTCATCCCCAGCTGCAGATGGCGGGCGTTGGCCACAGCGTGCGCTGCTGGCTGTACCACTCCTCGAGCGAGACGCCGGCCTGGACTCCTCCCCTGGCCAAGGAGGAGGTCAGAGCCCAGTGAGCCTCGCGACGATGCGTACAACTGTGACCAGCATGACACCAAGGGTGGACGACAACCAGCCACTGGTCGCGATGCACGGCGTGTCCAAGTCGTTTCCGGTCAAGGGCGGCATGATGCGCCGAACCGTGGCCGAAGTGCGCGCAGTTGACGGGGTTGACCTCGACCTGTGGCGCGGCGAGACGCTCGGGCTGGTGGGTGAGTCAGGCTGTGGCAAGACCACCATAGGGCGGCTGCTGCTGCGCCTCATCGATCCCACGACCGGCACCATCACGTTCGATGGCAGTGACATCAGCAAGCTCAAGGGTCGCGACCTCAAGCCCTTCCGGCGTCGGATGCAGATCATCTTTCAGGATCCGTTTGCGTCGCTCGACCCACGCGCGCCGATCGGCGACAGCATCGGCGACGGCCTGCGCATCCATAACGTCGGCGACCAGGCCGACCGTGAGCGGCGGATCAAGAGGATCATGGACCTGGTCGGACTGGCCCCGTACCAGGCAAAACGCTTTCCGCACGAGTTCTCGGGCGGCCAGCGCCAGCGCGTGGGGATCGCGCGCGCCCTGGTTCTCGAACCAGATCTCGTGGTCTGCGATGAGCCAGTCAGCGCGCTCGACGTGTCGATCCAGGCCCAGGTTCTGAACCTGCTCAAGGAGCTCCAGCGCGAGCTGGGGCTGACGCTGCTCTTCATTGCTCACAACATGGCCGTCGTCGAGCACATCAGCGATCGTGTCGCGGTGATGTACCTGGGCAGAGTCGTGGAACAGGCCGATCAGCGGACGGTGTACGAGGATCCGCGCCATCCATACACCAAGGCGCTGATGTCGGCAATTCCGCTTCCCGATCCGCGCGCCCGCCGGCAGCGGATCATCCTTCGCGGTGATGTTCCAAGTCCCGCCGCGATCCCCGATGGCTGTAGATTCCACCAAAGGTGCTGGCTGTACGAGCAGCTAGACAGGCCCGAGGATTGCAGGACTGTTGATCCGCAGCTCCGCCAGGCCACGCGCGCCAGCGACCAACGCGTTGCCTGCCACTATGCAGAGCGCTCGAATGAAGTCAGCGAAACGAGTGTGGAAGAGGTCCGGGGCTAACACTATTCCACCACTCCGGCGAATCAGGTATGGCGTCCTCACCTGTGCTCAGGCGCGCGGCGTATCGATCCCCATCGGACCGCGGTTCCCAGTGCGTGCCGATACAGTCGGCTCGTCATCCCCCAGCTGCGAGTCTTCGGCGGCCCTGGCGCTCGATTCCTTGAGCGCGTTCGGCAGGTCGTCGACGGTGACCGGGAAATGACAGGCGACGAGATGATCCGGAGCTACCTGGACGAGCGGCGGCACCTCTTCGGCGCACTTGTCTCGCGCCTGGAAGCAGCGGGTCCTGAAGACGCACCCGCTCGGCGGGTCGATCGGGCTGGGAATGTCGCCGCGCAAGACGATGCGAGTGCGGCGCTTCTGCTCCTCCGGGTTCGGAACGGGCACTGCCGACAGGAGTGAGTGAGTGTACGGATGGAGAGGCATCTGGTAGATCGTCCTGCGCGGCGCCGACTCCATGATCTTGCCCAGGTACATGACCGACACGCGGTGCGAGATCTGGCGGACGACCGCGAGGTCGTGGGCCACGAATAGATAGGCGATGTTGTAATCCTGCTGCAGGTCGCGCAGAAGGTTAAGGATCTGGGCCTGGATCGACACGTCGAGCGCGCTCACGGGCTCGTCGCACACGACCAGCTTGGGTCGAAGCGCGATCGCACGCGCTATGCCAATGCGCTGCCTCTGGCCACCCGAGAACTCGTTCGGATAGCGGTTGTAGTGCTCGGGATTCAGCCCCACGCGCTCCATCAGCTCCTGGACCGACTTCTTGACGCCGCCTTCCGGCGTAATCTTCTGGACGCTGAACGGGGCAGAGATGATCGTGCCCACGGTGTGACGTGGGTTGAGCGCGTTATACGGGTCCTGGAAGATCATCTGCGCCTTGCGACGGATAGGCACCAGCTGCTTCGTCGAGAGCTTGGTGACGTCATCGCCATCTAGCTCGACCTGCCCTGCTGTCGGATGAACCAGCATCAGGATCGAGCGTGCCGCAGTCGTCTTGCCGGAGCCCGACTCGCCAACCAGGCCAAGCGTCTCACCGGGATTGATCGAGAGGTCGATGCCGTCGACGGCCTTGACGTAGCCGATGGTGCGCGGCAGCAGGCCGCGTGACCTGACCGGAAAGTACGTCTTGAGACCTGTGACCTTGACGATCTCGCCACCTGACTGCGCCGCCGGCGCTGTCAACGGCTGGACGACGGTGTCGTTGGAGATGGTCACTGATTGGCTCCCGACTCAAGCGCGGAGAGGACCTCGCTGGCGATGCGCTGCCTGGTCTCAGGCGGTAGGTGACAACGCACGAGATGATCCTCGTCGCCAGAAGGAAGGAGATCGGGGCGGACAGTCTCAGAGAGGCCGTTGGTCATCGCGGAATATCGGCAGCGCGGCTCAAAGACACAACCGGTGGGCAGGTGGATGGGTGACGGCGGATTGCCCGGGATCGGCAGGAGGCGACCGCCGACCTCCACGTCCATGCGCGGAATTGACGCCAGGAGGCCAAGCGTATAGGGCATCTCCGGTTGAAGACGGGTTCTCGCCGGCACATGACACTTACCCAGACCATCGCCGATCCTGCTGAAACGCCTGACCTGATGGTGGGCCGGTTGTGCCATGCCGGACGTCTGGCTCAGCGCGTGCTTGCGCATGGACGAAGCGGGGAAGGCGGGGGCGCTGCGCGCGGCCGCGGCTCGCTGCGCGATGCGGAGGGAGAAATCCTTGCGGCCAATGCCGGGGACGTCGAGGCGGGCACCGAGCGAGGGCTGACCGGCGCCATGCTCGACCGGCTGCAGGCTCGATTCCGGCGCGCCTTGCCGGCATTGCCGATGCGGTGGAGCAGGTGGCCGCGCTGCCCGATCCGGTCGGCCAGGTGATCGACGCGGCCGAGCGGCCCAACGGCCTGAAGCTCAGCCGCGTGCGCGTGCCGATCGGGCTCATCGGCATCATCTACGAAAGCCGCCCCAACGTCACCGCCGATGCCGCCGCGCTGTGCCTGCGCTCGGGCAATGCCGTGCTGCTGCGCGGCGGCAGCGAGGCGGTCCATTCCAACCGGGCGATCCATGCGGCGCTTGTCCGCGGGCTTGAGAGCGCGGGCGTTCCCGCCGACGCCGTCCAGCTGGTCCCGACGCAGGACCGCGCGGTGGTCGGCGCGATGCTGACGGCCGCCGGGCCTGATCGACATGATCGTGCCGCGCGGCGGCAAGAGCCTGGTCGCGCGCGTGCAGGCCGATGCGCGGGTGCCGGTGCTCGCCCACCTCGACGGCATCTGCCACACCTACATCCATGCCGCCGCCGATCCGGAAATGGCGCGCGCGATCGCGCTCAACGCCAAGATGCGCCGCACCGGCATCTGCGGGGCGATGGAGACGCTGCTGCTCGACACGCAGCTTTCCCGCATCGCGCGCGCGTGGTGGCCGCGCTGCTCGATGCCGGCTGCGAACTGCGCGGCGATGCGCGCGCGCCGCGCGCTCGACCCGCGCGTGCTGCCGGCCGAGCGCCGAGGACTGGGACACCGAATATCTCGACGCCGATCCTGTCGGTCGCGGTGGTCGATGGGCTGGACGCGGCGCTCGGCGCATATCGCCGCGCATTCCTCGCACCATACCGATGCGATCGTCACCGCCGACGATGCCGCGGCCGAGCGCTTCCTGGCCGAAGTCGACAGCGCCATCGTCATGGTCAACGCCTCCAGCCAGTTCGCCGACGGCGGCGAGTTCGGGCTCGGCGCGGAGATCGGCATCGCCACCGGCCGGCTCCATGCGCGCGGGCCGGTCGCGCTGGAAGGGCTGACGACCTACAAGTGGCAGGTGCGCGGCACCGGCCAGACGCGGCCCTGACACATGCCGGCGACGGCGCGGCGGTCCCGCACCGGGCTGCTCGGCGGCAGTTTCAACCCCGCGCATGGCGGCCATCGGCGATCACGCTGTTCGCGATGGAGCGCGCTGGCGCTGGACGAGGTGTGGTGGCTGGTTTCGCCGGGCAATCCGCTCAAGCCCGGCGCGGGCATGGCGCCGCTTGGCCGCGCGCGTTGCTTCGGCCCGGCGGCAGGCCCGGCGCGCGCCGATCCGGGTGACCGCGATCGAGCGCGAACTGGGCACGCGCTATACCGTCGATACGCTGCGCGCGTTGCTGCGGCGCTATCCCGAAGCGGCGCTTCATCTGGCTGATGGGCGCCGACAATCTGGCGCAGTTCCACCAGTGGAAGGACTGGCGCGACATCGCCAGACTTATGCCGATTGCGGTAATCGCGCGTCCGGGCTATGATGCACGCTGCTTTCGCGAGCCCCGCGATGGCCTGGCTGAGGCGATTCCGGCAGGCCCGCCGCCAGTCTCACGCAACCGGACAAGTGGAGCGCACCCGCGCTGGTGATATTGCGATTCGATCCCGATGCGCGGTCGGCCACGGCGATCCGCCAGGCCGATCCGGACTGGGCCCGGCAATCGAGCCCGGTCGGCTTTCGCGCGACGCCGTGACGCACCGCCTCATCCCCGGCGCAGCGTGAACGGCCCTGCGGCCCTGCCCTGCGCGCCCGGCACCACAGCACACGATTGAACGCGGCGCGATGGCCCCATCGTCGTACGATCCCTGAAAGGAGCAGACCCCAACTAGATGCCACAGGCACAGTACAGCCGGTCCAGGCCGGCAACCGCCCCCGGCCATGGTCAGAGCGACGACCCGCTACTGGCCCTGGTCCTGCAGTCGCTCGACGACGATCAGGCCCAGGAAGTCGTGACCATCCCTTGAGGGCAAACCAGCATTGCCGACCACATGGTCATCGCCTCGGGCCGTTCGACCCGTCAGGTTGCGGCCATGGCGCAGAAACTGGGCGAGCGCCTCAAGCAGGGCGGCTTCGGCAGCCCGCGATCGAGGCCTGCCCGCGGCCGACTGGGTACTGGTCGATGCCGGCGGCGTGATCGTCCACCTCTTCCGCCCGGAAGTGCGCAGCTTCTACAACCTCGAGCGGATGTGGGGCTTTGACGGACCGTCCGGCGCGGCCTGAGCGTCGCTGATAGCCCGGCTACAAGCAGCCGGGCAGGCGAGAGGATCGCGCAGACTGCGCCAAGGTGCTCGCGCGCTGAGATCATGCTGCTCCATATCATCGCCCGAGGCAAGATCGCCCGCTCGCCCGAAGCCGAGCTGGTCGATCGCTATGCCAAGCGCATCACCTGGCCGTTCAGGCACACCGAATTGCCCGACATCGGCGGCAAAGTGCCCGCGCCCTGCAGACGCCTGCCGCGAAGTGCTGCTCGACGAGCGCGGCAAGCGCTGACATCGGAGGAATTCGCCGCCCTGCTCGGCCGCTGGCGCGACGAAGGCGTGCGCGAAGCCGCTTCCTGATCGGCGCCGCCGACGGCCATGGCGATGAGGCGCGCGCGGCAGGCGGACCTGCTGCTCGGCTTCGGCGCGATGACCTGGCCGCACCTGCTGGCCCGCGCGATGCTGGCCGAACAACTGTGGCGCGCGACCGGCATTCTGGCGGGGCATCCCTATCACCGCTCCGGGAGCTGAAGCAACATGCCGTTTCATGACGGTGCGCGGTCGCTAGAAGCGCGCCATGCATTCGTCACCCGCGCCTGCCTTGCCCTCGCCATCAGCTGGCTATTGCTGGGCGCGGCGTCGGGCTGGGCGCAAGTCGCCGCCTACGACGACGCCGGCTCCCGGCGACGGCACCGGCGTCCGCGCGCGGATGGCCGAGGCGCGGAGCAGGCGAACAGCTGCCCGGTCCAGCGTGCCGAAGCGGCTCGAGGCCGAGCGCCGCCGCGCCACCCAGGCGGTCGAGCGGACCGCGCGCGAGGCCGCCGCGGTCGCCGCGCGCATCCAGCAGGACCGAGGCCGACTATCGCCGCCGCCGAACGGGCGCGCCCGGCTGGTGGCGGCAGACAGCGACCAGCTGCGGCGCGACCGACTCGCCGAACGTCAGCGGCCGCTGGTCCGGCTGACCGCGGCGCTGCAGCGGCTGCCCGGCGGCCGCCGGCGCTGGCGCTGCTGCGTCCCGGCTCGGTGACGCGACACGATGCACATGCGCGCGCATGTCGAGACCATGTTCCCGGAAGTGCAGCCGGCGCACCGCCGCGCTGCGCGCGGAGATGGCGCGCGGCCGGGCGCTGCAGACGCCGGGCGCTTGCCTCGCGCGCGACCTTGCGGGCACAGCGAGAGCCAGCTTACCGCCCGGCGCGGACTGCTGGCCGGCGCTCGAGACTGCGGCAGCGCCTGGCCAGCCCGCAGGCGAGCGGCATGCCGACCGCGAGCCGAACGGGCGCTGGCGCTGGCCGACAGGCGCGCGACCTTGGCGACCTGGTCGACACGGTCGGGGAGCAAGGCTGCGCTGCGCGAGCGCCTGGCGGCGCTGCCCGGGCCGGTGCTTCGGCCCGACCTCCCCGGCGGTGACAGGTTATTCGCGGTCGTGCCGCCGTCCAGCGCGCGACCGGCAGCCGGCCCGCCGCTCCCGCATCTGACTCCGGCCACGGGCGGCTGGTCACCGGCTTCGGCGAGGCAGCGCCGGCAAGGCCGCGTCGCGCGGGCTCGCCTGGCTGTGCGCGCGGCGGGCCCAGGCGGTTGCGCCGGCGCGGGGCGGGTGGCTTTCGCCGGGTCCTACCGGGGCTATGGCAAATCGTGATCATCGAGCACGAGGGCGGCTGGACACCTGGTCACCGGCTGGCCCTGGCTCGATGGCGCGTGGGCGACACGCTCGTGGCCGGGATCGCCCCTCGGCATGGCCGGGCCGGTCAACCCGGTGGTCGGGCTCGAACTTCGGCGCGAGGGCGACCGGTCAATCCGCTGCTCTATATCCGCACCCTTTGAAGGTTGCGGGACAAGTGCCCACGTCAGCCATCTGGTGTTAACCGCCGATGGGCGATATATGTCACCAAACCGACGAGGGCCCGAAGCCGATGAAATTCGCTCCACTTTTCCGCGCCACTCTGCTGGTCAGTGCCGTGGCCCTGCTCCCGGCCAGCACCGCGGGGCTTGCCGCCGTCGACGGACGATCGAGCGCGCAGTTCGGAAAGCTCCTGGCGATCTACCAGCTGGTCAAGGAAAATTACGTCGATCAGGTGGACGATGAAAAGCTGTTCCGCGGCGCGATCAACGGCATGCTGGAAAGCCTGGACCCTCATTCGTCCTATCTTGACGCTGGTGGGGCGGCACGCGACCTCGCCGCCAAGGGACTCGGGAGCTGGGGACGCGCCCATCACCAATTGTTCGACGAGCCCCGGGACCGTGGCCGCTGGACGAACGGTGGGTGTCGGGTGCGGTGATCTCCGTCGACACGGCGCGGCTCCGAACCGTCGGCGGCTTCGACGAGGAGTTCTTCCTGTACTACGAGGATGTTGATCTGAGCCGACGCCTCGCCGGCGTGTTCCCCGGGATGGTGGCACGGGTAGCCGACGTTGAAGCGGGCGTGCACACGGTCGGTGGTTCCGCCGATGGAGGACACTCACGGCGCGGCCGAGCGGGCACGCCGCCGCGCTGGGCGACGAAGTACGCGAAGGCACAGCACGGGTCCAGCTGGAGCCTCGTGGCCCGGGCGATCAAGCCGCGTGAACCGGGAATCGGCAACGTGATCCCGGCGACCGTCGCGTCCGTGTCCCTCGGTCGTGACGGAGCGAAAGGCGAGGTCCGCAGGGTTGCCTCGTGGCGCCTCATGTTCGAGGCCGCCGGCGCCGACGTGCGTCGCACGTCTCGTTGCAGGCGGGACGGCGTCCCCATGGGGACGGTCTGGTCCCGGCGCTCACCGGTCGCGCCGCCTGCCAACGCCTCGCCTGGTCGGGAAGTCGCTGCTGGCGCAGCTCGACGAGATCGCTCCGTCGGTGGTGATCGTGGTCTCCGGGCGCGGCCTTTTCGACCCCGCAATCGTCGACCGACCGTGGACCGTCATCCTTGACCTCGTGGACAGCTTGAGCCGCAGCTACCGCGACCGGGCCGACCTTGTCTCCAGTACCGGCCGTTCGCGCGCCGCCTACCGCAGCCTGGCCGCCGCGACGGACGGCTCAAACGTCGCCTGACCAGTGACCCGCTGTCCGGACCCCGTCGCCGCCGGGTGGGGTGACGCCCACCGACTCGGCGTGGAGTGGGTACCCATCGTCGCGGACCCCGACCTCGAGCCACTCGCCGACCGTGTTCCCGACCGAGACGTCCTGTTCTTCGGCACCCTTCGCTACCCGCCGAACGTCAACGCACTCGAGCGGTTGGCCTGCCCTCGGCCGGATGTCCAGCGGACGCCGCCCCGGACAACCGCACTGGTCGCGGGCGCTGCGCCCGTGCCCCGAGTCGTCGAGCTGTGCCGGCGCCACGACTGGGAGTCTCGTAAACTTCGACTCGCTGCCGGAAGTCGCAGCCCGGGCGCGCGTGTCGCCGTTGCGCCGCTCAGCCGCACCGCGGGCATCCAGATCAAGATCCTCGACGCCGCGATGCTCCACCTTCCCCAGGTTGTGCGCTCGCCGGCCCTCGCCGGCCTCGACCCTGACTTCCCGCTTCCGTCCTTCGACGACGACCCGAAGTTCGTGGCCGAGATCGTCCGTGTGCTCGATGACCGGAGCCAGGCGACTCGTGAAGCCGACACGACCCGTCGCCACGTCCTCGGTGCCTACAGCGTCGATCACTGGAGCGACTGGGCCGCCGCACGGACCGACTGATTCAGGCCCGCGCCGGTGACACTCCGGCGGATGGTTGCGATCTCGGATGGTCGAATCGCTCGCAGCACCATGACCAGGACCAGGGACGTCAAAACGGCACCACCCACGGACACCACGATCCCAAGATCGCTGCTGAGCTCACCAACCCCGGCGGCCAGCAGCGCAGCGACGAGGCGCCGACTGCCGGGCCCGGCGCGTGGATTTGCGTCGTTCGTCGGGTGCGCACCGCGAACGCGACGAAGGCCAGGACCCGGATGGCGACCATCACCGCCGCCGCGCCATTCGCTTCGAAGACCGGGACGAGCGCAAGGTCCAACGCGACGGTCGCGACACCGACGATCGCGCTCACCCAGACCAGGCCTCGCTCGTCGGACCCGGCGGCGAGCACCGTGCCTTGCAAGACCGGTGATGAAGAGCAGCGGAAGCTGGACGCCAAGAGGGCGAGCGGCACGATCGCGCCGTCGTAGGCGGCGCCGAACAGCGTGTGCACGATCGGCTCCCGAGCCGCCGATGATCACCGCAGCGATGCCGAGACCGAGGAGCCAGGCGACGCGGCACGCGTCGGAGAACGCCTTCTGGCTTCCCGTCCTGATCGCCGGCCGCCAGGCGCCGGCTCAACACCACCATCAGCGGAACGCCGATGACGGCCCCGACGTAGGCCACGCCTTCGATCGATCGCGTCGCGAGGTCATAGATCGCGGTTTCGCTTCGGGTGGTCAGCAGCGAGACGAGGATGACGTCGAAGCGAAGGATCAAGACGTTGATCACGCCGACGATCGCGAACGGGATTGCCTCGATGAGCAGGCGCCGGCTGCGGGACGCATCGACGCGCGGTCGGCTCCGCCACACGTGCCAGCGTCGCGCCAGAGGGATCGTGACCAGCAGCAGATCGGCGGCGCCACTGCGCTCGCCACCATCGGACCCCGCACGCCGGTGCCGCAGCAGCGAGCGCGACCGCGCCGCCGATCGCGACGAGGCTGACTCGACCCGCAGAGATCCACGCGCGCTCGACGATCCGGCCCCGGCCGTCGAGCGCACCGATCACCGAGGTCAGCACTGCGTCGAACGGGAGGCCGAGTCCGGCGATCGCCATGTCGACGAACGTGACGTGCGGGATACCCGGCGACGACGACGAACCCGAGCGCGACGCGTAGCCCGGCGACCCCAAGCCCGACACTCATGAGCGCGGTGCCCGGAGAGCAGGCTGTCGCTGTCCTCTGGATGCGTGCTGACGTGCTTCGTGATCGCGACGGTGGTGCCCGCGTCGGCAACGATCGCGACCAGCAGCATCAGCGCCGCGACGATCGAGTACCGACCGAACTCGTTCGGCGACAGCTCGTGGGTCGCGACGATGATGAATCCGAAGGCGACTGCGCGTGCCGCGGTCTGACCAACAGCGAGCGCTGCGCTGCCTCGCGCCATCAGACGTCCGTCGCTCTCCTCGCGGTGCGGATCAACCATGCGAGCCGCTCCGCGTCGCGGGCCGAGTCCGGCCGGTAGCCTCGACGCTTCGATGCCCGAGCCGAGCGAACTCCCGCGCCGGCCATCGTCGCGCGCACGCTGCACCGTCGTGATGCTGGCGCAGAACGAGGAGACTGCGGATCGGCGATGCCGCTGCCGAGCCTGCGTCGAGCACGGCTTCCCCGTCGTGGTCGTCGACGGTGGCTCGACCGACGCGAACCGTCGCGATAGCCGAGGGCCTGGGCGCGCCAGTCCTGCACCGTCCGTTCGACAACATGTCCGCCCAGCTCAACTGGGGCGATCGACCGAGTCGACGAGCGACTACGTCCTCGTGGTCGACGCCGACGAGATCATGTCTCCCGAGCTCGCCGCCGAGATCGAGACCGCGGTGCGCGCCGGAGTTTCGACGGCGGCGTGGGTGCCCAGCATCGACTACTTCGCCGGCCGTTGGCTGGTCCACTACCCACAACGACACCTCCGCCTGTTCCGACGGGGCTCCGGCCGCTTCGAGAACGAGATCCACCAGCGGTTCGCGTTCGACGTCGAGAACCCCACGATCGTCGAGCTCACCGGGCCCGCTCGACGCACCCCTCGCATCTCGACGTCAGCGGCTTCGTCACCAAGCTCAACCGCTACACGGACGGCGAGCTCGGCGGCGACCTGTCCCGCGGCGGTCCGGCGGCGCTGCTGCACGCACGTGCTGCGTGCCGAAGGGCGTCGCCGCGTTCGGTCGCTGGTACTTCGTCCGCGGTGGCTGGCGCGACGGACGGCAGGATTCATTCACTCCGTCTACCTGGGCGCGTACCGGTTCACGCTCTGGGCCAAGGCCGCGACGGCGCAGGAGATCGAGCCGCCGACGGCTCGAAGCCGCGACTCGCCGCGTGGCGCCGGAGCCGCAAGTCGCGCTGAGCCGACGTCGCCGTCACCGCCCGCCGCCGCCGACGAACAGCTCGCGCAAGCGTGCGGGCGCAGATGCGGGCGTCGAGGCCAGGCTCTGGTGGCGCAGGTAGAAGAAGTCGTACTGGAGCTTCTCGAGCGCGTCGCTGCTCGTCGCCGGCGTAGCCGAACTTCACCTGGGCCCAGCCGGTGAGGCCGGGGCGGACGAGGTGGCGCAGGTCGTAGAACGGGATCTTGTCGGTGAGCTCCTCGACGTAGTGCGGCTGCTCCGGCCGCGGCCCGACCACCGAGAGATCGCCCCGCAGGATGTTGACCACCTGCGGGAGCTCGTCGAGGTGCAGCGCGCCGCAGGATCCGACCGAACGGGGTGATCCGCGGATCGTTCTCGGTCGTCCACTCGTTCGGCGCGCCGTCAGCCGTCGGCGCGCATGGTCCGGAACTTGATGATCGAGAACCGCTGACCGTCGCGACCGACCCGCGGCTGGCGGTAGAAGAGCTGGCCGCGGTTCGCGCACAGGTTGCCGAGCAGCACGAACGGCAGGCTGACCGCGAACACGACCGCGCCGGCGGCGCCGAGCGCGATGTCGAGCAGCCGCTTCACCCGCGCGTACCGCTCCTGGTGCAGCTCCCGGATGTCGAACATCAGCGACACCCGCTCGAGCTCCGCGACCGGGAGCTTGCCGAGCCACTCCTCGTAGAAGTCGGCGAGGGTCCGGATGCGCAGCCCGGCTTCGTGCAGCGCGGCGACCTGCTCGACGATGTGCGGTGTCGTCCTGCGCCGCGCGCGCGAAGCACCACGACCGTCGCGTCGTCGGCGATCGCGCGGTCGAAGAGCGGCTCGGCGCCGCGCTCCGACCGCGTCGCTTCGCGCGACCGCGAGCGCCGCCACGACGATCGCCGGGCGCTCGGCGCCGTCGGCCAGCTCGAGCCGGATCGTCTCCCGGTCGTCGTGCCCGCCGACGACGACGACGCGGTCGCGCAGCTCCGCCCGGATCTCGCCGCCGGTCGCGATGATCGTGCACACCACGTACCAGGGCACCAGGATCACCGCGCTGCCGAAGACGACGACCCGGGGCAGCAGCGCGCGTCCCGACGACGAGCTGCGCGAGGGAGATCGTCGAGCGCGCCGCTCGCCGCTGGCGGCGACGCGCTCAGCCACAGGCTGCGCCGCCGGCCGAGGTCCGGGAATCCGAGCGCGTAGGCCGCGACCCAGAGCAGGACGATGTACAGGATCGCCCAGCCGAATCGGAACGAGCCGGTGAAGTCGTACTCGTGTCGGACCGCGTGGAGCTTGCTCAGCCCGAAGACCGTCCCCACGATGCCCAGAAGCACGAACGCGCGCGCGCCAGTCGCCGCATGCGCGCTGTATCGGCAGAGGACCGGCCTCGCCAGAAGCCTACGGAGCGGACTTCACTGTCCGTAGCACCAGCAGACCGCGGGATCGTCGCCGACGCTTCGTACTCCGGGGCCCGGGCGATGAACCCGGGCGGCGGCGCCGGCTCGTCCATGTGCTCGAGCAGCAGGCCGAGCTCCGCCATGCGGTTCACGTAGCGTGACAACGGCCGGTGCACGAACGGGCAGCACGACCCCGGGCGCGAGCTCCTCCATCGACACGTCCTCGGTCAGGTACGGCCCGATCCGCCAGTACTGCTCGCCGAGGATCTGGTCGTCGATCCAGCCGCTCCCCGGCACCTGCAGCAGCGGATGGTTCAGCAGGAAGAGGAACGTCCCGCCCGGCGCCAGCACCCGGGCGACCTCGGCCAGCGCGCCGTCGACGTTCGGTGATGTGCTCGAACACCAGGCACGCGACCGCGGCGTCGAAGCTCGCCGTCCGGCACCGGGAGCGCGTCGGCCGCGCCCCGCAGGTAGCGCGGGCCTCCCCCACGCTCCTCCGCGACCACGAGCTGCGCGACCGACGGATCGACGCCGACGACCGACGCGCGCCGACGGTGCGCGCGATGTGGCGCGCGACCTGACCCTCACCGCACCCGATGTCGAGCACCCGCGTCGCGCCCTGCAGGTGCTCGGCGATGAGCGGGAGCATCTGCTCCTCGTACTCGGGGTCCGCGCCGTCGGTGAACTCGTCCTGCCACCAGCCGGCGTGGGTCTCCCACGCTTCGTCGGTCAAACGCCGAGCACCGGCGCGAGGTACTGGCCGGTCCACGGAGCCGGCGGTCTTCGCGACCTGCTCGGGCGTGCCTTCGGCCACGATCCTGCCGCCGCCGTCGCCACCTTCGGGACCGAGGTCCACCAGCCAGTCGGCCGACTTGATGACGTCCAGGTTGTGCTCGATCACCAGGATCGTGTTGCCGGTGTCCACCAGCCGCTGCAGCACGCCCGAGCAGCCGGCTCACGTCCTCGAAGTGGAGCCCGGTCGTCGGCTCGTCGAGGATGTAGATCGTCCGGCCGGTCGAGCGCTTGCCCGAGCTCGGTCGCGAGCTTCACCCGCTGCGCCTCACCACCCGAGAGCGTCGGCGCGGGCTGGCCGAGCCGCACGTAGCCGAGCCCGACGTCCACCAGCGTCTGCAGCCACCGCGCGATCGTCGGCTGGTTCTCGAAGAAGTGGACGCCCTCCTCGCACGAGAGGTCCAGGATCTCGGCGATGTTCTTGCCCTTGAACGTGATGTCGAGCGTGTCGCGGTTGTACCGCGCGCCCTTGCACACCTCGCACGGCACGTACACGTCCGGGAGGAAGTGCATCTCGATCTTGATCGTGCCGTCACCCGCGCACGCCTCGCAGCGGCCGCCCTTCACGTTGAAGGAGAACCGACCGGGCTGGTACCCGCGCACCTTCGCCTCCGGCGTGGCCGCGAACAGCGTGCGGACCTTGTCGAAGACGCCGGTGTACGTCGCCGGGTTCGAGCGCGGCGTGCGACCGATCGGCGACTGGTCGATGTTGATGACCTTGTCGAGCGCGTCGACGCCCTCGATCGACTTGTGCTTCCCCGGCACCGTGCGGCGACCGGTAGACCTTCTGCATCAACGACCGGTAGAGGATGTCGTTGACGAGCGTGCTCTTCCCGCTGCCGCTCACGCCGGTGACCGCGACGAAGCAGCCGAGCGGAAGGCTCACGTCGATGTTGTCCAGGTTGTGCTCCGCGCGCGCCGCGGACCTTGATCCACGCGTCGCCCGGCTCGCGCCGGCGCTCCGGGCACCGCGATCGACCGCTCGCCCGAGAGGTACTGCCCGGTGATCGAGCGCGGCTCGGCCAGCACGTCCTCGAGCGAACCGGCGACGACGATCTCGCCGCCGTGCTCCCCCGCGCCCGGGCCGATGTCCACGATGTGGTCCGCGACCCGGATCGTCTCCTCGTCGTGCTCGACGACGAGGACCGTGTTGCCGAGGTCCCGCAGCCGCATCATCGTGTCGATGAGCCGCTGGTTGTCCCGCTGGTGCAGCCCGATCGACGGCTCGTCGAGCACGTAGAGGACGCCGACGAGCCCGCTGCCGATCTGGCTCGCGAGCCGGATGCGCTGCGCCTCACCGCCGGCGAGCGTGCCCGAGTTCCGGTTGAGGCTCAGGTAGTCCAGGCCGACGTCGAGCAGGAAGCGCAGCCGCTCGTTGACCTCCTTGAGCACCCGCTCCGCGATCAGCCGCTCGCGCTCGGTCAGCTCGATGTCGGCGAAGAACTCGGCGGTCTTGCGGATCGACAGGTTGCCGACCTCGGAGATGTTCTTGCCCGCGATCGTGACGCCGAGCGACGCGGGCCGCAGCCGCGCGCCGTCGCACGCGGTGCACGGCACCTCCCGCATGTAGCCCTCGATCTGCTCCCGGCTGCGGTCGCTGTCCGCCTCGGTGTACCGCCGCTCGAGCCACGGGATGACGCCTTCGTAGCGGGTGCGGTACTCGCGCTTGCGCCCGTACCGGTTCTTGTACCGGACGAGCACCTGGGTCTTGCCCGCGCCGTACAGCACGACCTTCTGCTGCGCCTTGGTCAGCCGCTTCCACGGCGTCTCGACCGAGAAGCCGAACTCGTCGCCGACCGCGTCGAGCACCCGGTTGAAGTACTCGCCGCGGTACCCGCTCCACGGCGTGAGCGCACCGTCGCGGATCGAGAGGTCGTCGTCGGCCACGATCAGCTCGGGATCGACCTCGAAGCGCGTGCCGAGCCCGTCGCAGCGCTCGCACGCGCCGTACGGCGAGTTGAACGAGAAGTTCCGCGGCGCGAGCTCGTCGAACGACAGCCCGTCGTAGGTGCACGCGAGGTGCTCGGAGAACGTGAGGGTCTCGGGCTCCGCACCCTCGCTCGCCGTCCTTCGGGACGATCTCGACCTCGGCGACCCCTTCGGCGAGCCGCAGCGCGGTCTCGAGCGAGTCCGTGAGCCGGCGCTCGATCCCCGGTCCGCCGCACCAGCCGGTCCACGACGATCTCGATGGTGTGGTTCTCGTAGCGGGCGAGCCGGTCCTTGGCCCGGTCCGAGAGCTCGACCACCTCGCCGTCGATGCGGGCCCGGGTGAAGCCCTGCTTGGACAGCTCGGTGAGCATGCCCTCGTACTCGCCCTTGCGGCCCCGCACGACCGGCGCGAGCACCTGGAAGCGCGTGCCCTCGGGGAGCTGGAGCACGCGGTCCACGATCTGCTGGGGCGTCTGACGGGTGATCACCCGGCCGCACTTCGGGCAGTGCGGGATCCCGATGCGCGGCGTAGAGCAGGCGCAGGTAGTCGTAGATCTCGGTGATCGTGCCGACCGTCGAGCGCGGGTTGCGGCTCGCGGACTTCTGGTCGATCGAGATCGCCGGCGACAGGCCCTCGATGAAGTCCACGTCGGGCTTGTCCATCTGACCGAGGAACTGGCGCGCGTACGACGACAGCGACTCGACGTACCGGCGCTGGCCCTCCGCGTAGATCGTGTCGAACGCGAGCGACGACTTCCCCGAGCCCGGACAGGCCGGTGAGCACGACGAGCCGGTCGCGCGGCAGGTCGATGTCCACGTCGCGGAGGTTGTGCTCGCGCGCGCCGCGGACCGCGATCACGTTCGGCTCGCCGACCGGGCACCGCGGGCGGCGCCTTCCGCACCGCCTTCGGCGACGGCCTTCGCGGCCGGCTTCGCCGGCCGTCTTCGCGACTGCCTTCGCCGCCGACTGCTTCGTCGCGGCCTTCGCCGCGCCCTTGGGCGCCGCCTTCTTGGCACCGACTTCGACGCCGCCTTCGCGCGCGTCGCGCCGTCGGCGCGCTTCGCTGCGTCGTCGTCTCGCTTCGTCGTGCTCCGCCGCTCCGCCATCGCCTCGGCAGTCTACTTCCGTCGAACAGGTGTTTGGGGTACCGGACGCGGCGTCAGCTCACGGCCTTGAGCTCGCGCTTGACCTCGTTGATCTCGTCGCGCAGCCGGGCGGCCTCCTCGAAGCGCATGTCCTTCGCGGCTTCGTGCATCTCCTCCTGGAGCGCCTCGATCAGGCGACCCAGCTCCTCGGGCGGCACGCCGCGCAGATCGTCGAACACCGCGCTCTGCTGCCGGCTCCGCCCCCGACCCGCGCCCGCGCGACGGCTTCGGAGTCGTCCGAGTCCGCGGAGCCGCACCATCTCGAGGATGTCCGTGACCTTCTTGCGGATCGTCTGCGGATCGATGCCGTGCTCCGCGTTGTAGTCGAGCTGGCGCTTGCGCCGCCGGTTCGTCTCGCTGATCGCGTGCTTCATCGAGTCGGTCATCTGGTCCGCGTACATCACGACCTGACCGTCGACGTTCCGCGCCGGCGCGCCCGATCATCTGGATGAGGCTCGTCGCGGACCGGAGGAACCCTTCCTTGTCCGCGTCGAGGATCGACACGAGCGAGACCTCGGGCAGGTCGAGGCCCTCCCGGAGCAGGTTGATGCCGACGAGCACGTCGTACTCGCCGAGCCGCAGCGACCGGAGCAGCTCCACCCGCTCGAGCGTGTCCACCTCGCTGTGCAGGTACCGGACCCGGATCCCGAGCTCGAGCAGGTAGTCGGTCAGGTCCTCGGACATCTTCTTCGTGAGCGTGGTGACCAGCACCCGCTGGTCGTTCTCGGCCCGCAGGTTGATCTCGGCGACGAGATCGTCGATCTGGCCCTTGGTCGGGCGCACCACGACCTCGGGGTCCATCAGCCCGGTCGGGCGGACGATCTGCTCGACCACCTGCTTCGACACCTTCAGCTCGTAGGCGCTCGGCGTCGCCGACATGAAGACGACCTGGTTGATCTTCTCGCCGAACTCCTCGAAGCGCAGCGGCCGGTTGTCCATCGCCGACGGCAGCCGGAACCCGTGCTCGACCAGCGTGTCCTTGCGCGGACCGGTCGCCCTCGAACTGGCCGTGCAGCTGCGGGATCGTGACGTGGCTCTCGTCGAGCACGCAGAGGAAGTCGTCCGGGAAGTAGTCGAGCAGCGTGTACGGCGCCTGGCCCGCGGCGCGGCCGTCCAGGAAGCGCGAGTAGTTCTCGATCCCGGAGCAGAACCCGACCTCGCGCATCATCTCGAGGTCGTAGGTGCGTGCGCATCCGCAGCCGCTGCGCCTCGAGCAGCTTGTTGCGGTCCTCGAGCCACTTGAGCCGCTCGCGCGAGCTCGGCCTCGATGCCCTCGACCGCGATCCGCATCTGCTCCTCCTGGGTGACGTAGTGCGACGCCGGGAAGAGCACGAGCTTGTCCTGCTCCTCGAAGATCTCGCCCGTGAGCGGATCGACCGACGCGATCCGCTCGACCTCGTCGCCGAACAGCTGGACCCGGATGCCCCGCTCCTCGTACGCGGGGAAGATCTCGATCGTGTCGCCGCGCACCCGGAACTTGTTGCGGACGAACGACATGTCGTTGCGCTCGTACTGGAGCTCGACGAGCCGGCGCAGGATGTCGCGCTGGTCCCGCTCCTCGCCGACCTCGAGGGTCAGCAGCTGCTGGGAGTACATCTCCGGCGAGCCGAGCCCGTAGATCGCCGAGACGCTCGCGACGATCACGACGTCCCGCCGGCTCAGCAGCGCGCTCGTGGCCGAGTGCCGCAGCCGGTCGATCTCGTCGTTGATCGACGAGTCCTTCTCGATGAACGTGTCCGTCGACGGCAGGTACGCCTCGGGCTGGTAGTAGTCGTAGTACGAGACGAAGTACTCGACCCGGTTCTTCGGGAAGAACTCCCGGAACTCCGAGGCCAGCTGCGCGGCCAGGCTCTTGTTCGGGGCCAGGATCAGCGTCGGCCGCTGCACCTCGGCGATGAGCCCGGCGATCGTGAAGGACTTCCCGGAGCCGGTGATGCCGAGGAGGGTCTGGTACTGGTCCCCCCGCTCCACGCCGGCGGCCAGCTCCGCGATTGCGCGCGGCTGGTCCCCGGCCGGGGCGAAATCGGAGACGAGCTCGAATTCAGGCACTGTCCTGACCCTAACGGCAGGGTGGGACAGTTACTTCCTGGCGCACTCCGGCCTGCGCTCCTGCTCGCTCGCGCTTTGGCGTCGGCGTGAGCTGCTCGAGGTCGGCCCAGAGGGCGTCGACCTGGGCGGCGAGGTGCTCGCGGGTCCCGCCGTTGTCGAGCAGGTGGGTCGCGACGGCCCGGCGCTCCTCGTCGGTCGCCTGCGCCGCCATCCGGGCCTCGGCATCGGCCCGCTCCAGGCCCCGCTGCTCGAGCCGGTCCAGGCGCAGCTCCCGGGGCGACTCGACGACGATCACCACCTCGTAGCCCCGTTCGGCGGCCTTCTGGGACTCCACGAGCAGCGGGACGTCGTTCACGACGATCGCGTCCGGCGGGGCCTCGCTCATCTCCCGGAGGAACTCGGCGCCGATCGCCGGATGGGTGATCGCCTCGAGCGCCTTGCGGTCCTCGTCGGTGGCGAACGCCCGGGCCGCGAGCGCCGGCCGGTCGAGCGTGCCGTCCGCCGCGAGGACCTCCGGACCGAACCGCTCGACGATCGCCGCCAGCGCCGGCTGACCCGGCTCGACCACCCTGCCGCGCGATCAGGTCGCCGTCGATGATGATCGCGCCACGCTCCGTGAGGAGCTCGGCCACCGTCGACTTCCCCGCCCCGATTCCGCCCGTCAAGCCCACCAGCAGCACGGTCGAGGACTCTACGGGACAGCGCCGCCGGTCCGGCACCACGCCCGGCCGCATCCTGTCCCGAACATCCGTTATGCACCTTCTATAGGCTTCTGTCGGTTCGAGGAAAGGGACAGTTGACCCAGACTCCCACGCACCTCCGGGACACCACGCGCTGGCCCACGCCGCGCCCCGGTGAACCGCGGCCGTCGCCACGACGACCCGAGCCGGGCGCGGGCCCGCCTCGGACGCCCGCGACTCGGGCCCGCGCCTCGATCGCCCGGTCGGTCACCGCCCTCGGCCACCTCGGGCCGCTCGTCACGTTCCTGCGCTGGGCCAGCCTCGCCGTCGGCGTCGCCCTGATCCCCACCACCGGCGACGCCGACCAACCCGACCCTGATCGTCGCGGTCGCGGTCCTGCTCGCGAACACGATCTTCCGCACGATCCGTCCGCTCCGGCTCCAGCCCGCGACCTGGCGGGCCGAGGCGATGCTGCTCCTCGACCTCGCGCTCGCGGTCCTGATGATCACGCATCACCGGCAACTGGGCGAGCCCGCTCATCCTCACCCCGCTGCCGACCGTCATCCTCGCCGCCTACGCGTGGGGCTACCGCGAAGGTCTCGCCGCCGCCGCGCTCACCGGTGCGACGATCGCGTTGGCCGACGCGCTCTCCGGCGTCTCCGAGGACGCGCTGCGCACCGGGATCCTCGCGTCGGTCGTCGTGCTGCTCGCCGCGCTCGTCGGTGGGTTCACCCGCCAGCTCTGGCTCGAGGCCGAACGGCGGCAGCAGGAGACGCTCGACCAGGTCACGCGGATGTCGATCGCGAACGACCTGCTGCACGCGCTGCACGACGTCGTGCAGACGCTGCCCGTCGTCGCTCGACCTCAGCGACGTCGTCGCGTCCGCGCAGGAGACGTTCCGCGAGCTGGTCGACTCGACCGTCGCCGTGGTCATCGTTCCCGACGACACCTCCGACCTCTGGCACGTCGAGCTCGCCGAAGGCGTTCGCGCATGCCCGCGACCCTGCTCCCCGACGAGCTGCCCGCTCACGCTTCGACCAGGCGCTCGCGACCAGCGGCGTCGTCCGGGCCAACGACCTCACGCCCGGCTCCGGCGCGGCGTGCGGCGCCGAGACCCGGAGCGTGCTCGCCACGGCGCTGCGCGCCCACGACCGCGTCGTCGGCCTCGTCTCGATCGAGCACTCGCGACGCGGACGCGTACACCGAGGAGGACGCGAGCCTCATCGCCGGCCTCGCGTCGTCGCTCGCGCTCGCGGTCGACAACGCCCGCTGGTTCTCCCGGCTCCGGACGCTCGGCGCCGAGGCGGAGCGCGGCCCGCATCGCCCGGGACCTCCACGACAACGTCGCCCAGTCGCTCGCCTACGTCGGCTTCGAGCTCGACCGGCTCGCCGCGGTCCACGGCGACGACCGCGAGCTGAAGGATCTGCAGGGCGTCGTCCGCGGCGTGGTGGCCGAACTGCGCGAAACGCTCTATCAGCTCCGAGCGACCGTCAGCGAGAACCAGGACATCGTCGGACGTCGCCGAGGGACTACATCACCCGCTGGTCGAAGCCGAACCGGCGTGGAGAGCCGAGTTCTCGCCCCGTACCGGGCGGTCGGCGGGTCCCGGTCCAGGTCGAGCAGGAGCTCTGGCGCATCCTCCAGGAATCACTCACGAACGTCGAACGACATGCCGATGCCTCCCACGCATGGATCAGCTGGAGGATTGGTGATGGTCGGGCGCAGCTCGAAGTTCGAGACGACGGACGCGGCATGAACACCGATGCCGTGTCCCGGGAGCGCTACGGGCTCGTCGGCATCCGCGAGCGTGCGGATGCCGTCGGCGCGCAGGTGACGCTGGTCAGCGAACCGGAAAACGGCACGACCGTGCTCGTAGAGCTGGAGGTACCGCAATGACCAGCGTCCTGGTCGCCGACGACCATCAGCTGCTGCGCCAGGCACTGCGGCGCGCGCTCGAGGACTCGGGCTTCGACGTCGTCGCCGAAGCCGGTGACGGCGAAGAGGCAGTCCGCCTCGTCGCGCTGCTCCGGCCCGACGTCGTGGTGATGGACGTGACGATGCCCGTGCTCGACGGCATCGAGGCGACCCGTCGCATCCACGCCGCGACCGGCGACGCCAAGGTGCTCGTCCTGACGATGCACGACGAAGACGCGCTGCGGGTCAAGGCCCTGCGCGCCGGAGCGGTCGGATTCCTGACGAAGGACTGTGCGATGCAAGAGGTCGTCGAGACGGTACGTCGCGTCGCGGATGGCGACACCGTGTTCTCACCCGAGATCGCCGCGGCGATGATGGCCGAGTTCCCGCGTGAACGGTGAGACGGCGACGAACGGGAACGCGGAACGGTCACGCGACGGGGTCGAGCTCGAGGCGATCACTCGCCGCTCACGAAGCGCGAGCGCGAGATCCTGCAGCTCGTCGCCGACGGGCACTCGACCACCGAGATCGCCCGCAACCTGTTCATCAGCGCGAAGACGGTGAAGAACCACCTCGCGTCGATCTACGCCAAGCTCGACTCCCGCGACCGGACCCAGGCCGTGCTGAGCGGCATGCGCCTCGGCATCGTCCAGCTCCAGTAGCTGTCCCACCCGTGGGCTCTCATTGGCCCATGCACCGGTCCTCAGCAGTAGTACGGGCCATTGAAGCCTTGGCCGCTCGGCAGTTCGGCGCGTTCAGTCGCGACCAGGCCTTCTCCCTCGGCAGCGACGCGTCACACGATCGAGCACCAGGTCGCGAGCTGGCTGCATGGCCGACGGCCTTGCCGCGCGTCCATCGCGTCGCCGCGGTTCCGTGGTCGTTCCGCCAGGACGCAATGGTGGCTGCACTCTGGTCGGCGCCGGACGGTCTCGTGTCGAATCGCGATCGGCTGGTCAGCTCTGCGGGCTTGGAAGGCGTCGCCACCACGGAGGTGCACGTCACGGTGCCTGCGTTCGCGACATCTCCGCTCGGCCCGTGTGGTCGTTCATCGGGTGGTCGATCTTCTGCCGGCGGACATCGGGCGCCTCGGGCCGATCCCGATCACCTCGCCGTTGCGAACCGTGATCGACCTCGCCGCGGTCCTCGACGTCGACACGCTGGAGATCGCGATCGAGTCCGCGTTGCGCCGTAGGCTGTTCTCGGTCGGGCAGCTTCGGTGGCGCGCCGACGCACTCATGGGAACGGGCCGACCCGGCTCGACCACGTTGCGGTCACTGCTCGACCGTCACCAGCTCGGAGCGACCGACAGCGGGTGGGAGATTCGCACCGCGCAGCTCCTCGAGGCGGCAGGGTTCGGCACGCCGGTCCGTCAACACCCGATCCACGCGAACGGGGTGCTCGTCGCACGCGCGGACCTCGCCTACCCGGACGTGCATCTGGTCATCGAGTACGACAGCGACCAGTGGCATGACGGAACTGCTCGCCGTCATCGCGACGCGGCTCGGCGCAACCGGCTCCGGTCGCTCGGGTGGACCGTCATCGAAGTCACGCCCGCGCAGCTACGCGCATCCGAAGCGGCTTGCTGTGCGACGTCGCGTTGCTGCTCGCGGCCTGAACCAGGCGCCGTCCCGGACCCGTGGGCTCATTGGCCCGTACCCCGGTCCAGAGCAGGAGTACGGGCCAATGAAGCCGGATCGAGCTACGACGGAGCTGTCGCTCTCGGGTGCTGCCTGAGCTAGACCGGCGCTTCGGCGCGCGCTCTCGGCCGCCGGTGCTTCGGCGCCGGCGCCGCGGCGGCGCGGAGCCTCCGGCGCGACCTCGGCCTCGGCGACCTCGGCTGCCGACCGCCTCTGCGCGCTGCGGACGCCTCGGCGCCTTCGACGGCAGCCCCTCGGCGCCCTCCGCCGCTTCTTCCTCGGTGTAGTCGGGGCCGATGTAGTTGCCCTCTTCGTCGTAGGCGTGCTCGCCGAACTGGTCCTGGTACTCGGCGGCGACGATGCCGCCCTCGGCGGCCTGCTTGATCGACAGCGAGATGCGGCGGCGGTCCAGGTCGATGTCGATGATCTTGACCCAGAGCTCTTCGCCCGGCGTGACGACCTGCTCGGGCGCCTCGACGTGGTGCACCGCCATCTCGGAGATGTGCACCAGGCCTTCGATGCCGTCGCCGACCTGCACGAACGCACCGAACGGCACGAGCTTGGTGACCCGGCCGTAGACGAGCTCGCCGACCTGGTGGGTCGTGGCGAACTCCTGCCACGGGTCCTGCTGCGTCGCCTTGAGCGACAGCGAGATCCGCTCACGGGAGAGGTCGACGTCGAGCACCTGCACCGTCACCTCGTCGCCGACGGTGACGACCGAGCTCGGGTGGTCGACGTGCTTCCAGGACAGCTCGGACACGTGGACGAGTCCGTCCATGCCGCCGAGGTCCACGAACGCACCGAAGTTCACGACCGAGCGACACGACGCCCTGACGCACCTCGCCGGGCTTGAGGTTGGCGAGGAACTCGTCGCGCTGCTCGCGCTGGGTCTCCTCGAGGTACGCACGGCGTGAGAGCACGACGTTGTTGCGGTTCTTGTCGAGCTCGATGATCTTGCACTCGATCGTGCGACCGACGTACGGCTGCAGGTCGCGCACCCGGCGCAGGTCCACGAGCGACGCGGGCAGGAAGCCACGCAGGCCGATGTCCAGGATGAGCCCACCCTTGACGACCTCGATGACCGGGCCGGAGACGACGCCTTCTTCTTCCTTGATCTTCTCGATCGTCCCCCACGCGCGCTCGTACTGCGCGCGCTTCTTGGAGAGGATGAGCCGACCGTCCTTGTCCTCCTTCTGGAGGACCAGAGCCTCGAGCACCTCGTTGAGCTGCACGACCTCGTGCGGGTCAACGTCGTTGCGGATCGACAGCTCCTTGGACGGGATGACGCCCTCGGACTTGAACCCGATGTCGAGCAGCACCTCGTCGGAGTCGATCTTCACGACGGTGCCGGTGACCAGCCCGCCTTCTTCGAACTCGACGAGCGTCGCGTCGATCGCGTCGGACAGCGACATGCTGCCGAGGTCGTCGAAGACGACGTCGTTCGTGCCACCGTCTTCGGCGAGGTCTTCCATCGCCTCGTCGGTGCCGGCGTGATCTCGGTCACGCCGTGCGCCGTACTCGTGCGTGGTCTCGGGTGCTGCGGGTGGGTGCGGTCTCGGTTGCGACGGCACCGGTCTCGGGGGCGTCGGCCGGGATCTCGGCCTGCTCGTGCTCGGACAAGGGGAAGGTTCTCCTAGGGATTGGGACAGTCGGGCGCCGCGCGATCGAAGGACTGCGGCCGCGTGGATGGTGAGGGCCCGGAAATGAGGGCCAAATGAGGCTACCGGGCTTCGGGCCGCCGTGCGAACAGGAGGAGCTCGGGATGATCGAGCGTCGGGGGCCCGATCGCGTACCCGCCGGGCTTGACCCCGTGGATCGCCTCGACCTCGAGCCCGGCGCCGCGGGCCATCAGGGCGAGCTCGCGGGCGGTGAAGCACGTGGTCCACAGCTCGAAGACCCGCTCCTCGCCGGCCTCGTTCCGGACGGTGGCGTGCTCGTGGAGCACCCCGGTGCGGGGATCGAAGTCCTCGCCGTCCTCGAGCCAGCGGATCGCGAAACGCGGCGGAGAAGGCACTGATCTGCGATCGCGCCGCCGGGGCGGACCGCCCGCGCGATGCGCTCGATGATCCCGTCGTCATCGTCGCCGCCGAGCAGCCCGAACCCGCCCTGGCAGAGGCAGATCGCGGCGTCGTACTCCCCTTCGACGTCGAGCTCGCGGACGTCCAGCTCCTCGAACGTCGCCGGCAGGTCCTCGGTCTCGCGGCCGTCGCGCGGCGAGCGCGATGAAGTCCGGCGAGAGATCGACGCCGTGGGTCGCGATGCCCGCCGGGCGAGCTCGAGCGAGTGCCGACCCGGCCCGCACCCGACGTCGAGCACCCGCATCCCGGGGTCAGCCCGAGCGGCTCGACGAGGAAGTCGATCTCCTGGCTCGTGCCCTTCGTGAACGAATTCCGGAGATACGCGGGACCGAGGTACTCCGCGATCTCGTTGAACCACATATCGGGCGCTGCGCCTTCGTTCCCCACGCTCGCAGGCTACGGGGCCCAGGTTGTGCGGCTCGCTCATCGACCCGCCTGCCTTACCGATCACTTTACGCAACGCTTGACAATTCCCCGTGGCCCTAGGGGCAACGGATGGTGAGCACGCCGAACTCTGGGGGGACGGCTCGGCGGATGGTGATCCTTGGTCTGCTGGCAGTGATCGCGGCTTCCGGTTACGTCACTGCCTTTCCGCTCGTCCGGCGCGGTCTCGCCGATGTCGGCCGGATCCCGGGCCCGGTGTGGCGCGTCCACCGGCTACACGAACCGCAGGACCTGGCGGAAGCTCATGATCCTCGG
>CAWCIK010000009.1:0-217267 GCA_963795645.1 uncultured Chloroflexia bacterium
CGCGAAGGCAGCGTCAAGGCCGTCACGGGCGTCAGCTTCAACGTCAGGCGCGGCGAGATCCTGGGCCTCGTCGGCGAATCCGGCTGTGGCAAGAGCGTCACCTCGCTCTCGATCATGGGCCTGGTCTCAGCGCCCGGCGTCGTCGAAGGTGGGCAGGTCATCTTTGATGGCCAGGATCTGCTGACGCTGACCGACAAGCAGATGCGCGACATCAGGGGCGACCGGATCTCGATGATCTTTCAGCAGCCCACCTCGTCGCTCAACCCCGTCCTGCGCGTCGGCTTCCAGATCGGCGAAGTGCTCGAGGCGCACAAGAACATGAAGCGCAAGGCGGCGCGCGACAGAGCCATGGAGCTGATGACCATGGTCGGCATACCCGACCCCAAGCGTCGGCTCGATTCCTACGCCTTCGAGATGTCCGGTGGCATGGCCCAGCGAGTGATGATCGCGATGGCCCTGGCCTGCGAGCCGGAGCTGCTGATCGCCGACGAACCCACAACTGCCCTCGATGTCACGATTCAGGCCCAGATCCTCGACCTCATGCGCCGACTCCAGCGCGAGACGGGAACGGCGATCGTGCTCATCACCCACGACCTGGGAGTGGTCGCCGAGATGTGCGACCGAGTCGCGGTCATGTACGCCGGAGAGATCATCGAGGAAAGCGATACCACGCGACTCTTTGACGATCCGCTCCACCCGTACACCAAGGGCCTGATCGGCTCCGTCCCGGTTCTCGGGCAGCCGGTTGATGCGCTTTCGGTAATTCCGGGCATCGTGCCGAACTTGATCGATCTGCCCGAGGGCTGCCGGTTCGCGCCGCGCTGCGCGGCGCGAACCGAGTACGACGTCAAACCGGCAACTGAGGTTCATCCCCAGCTGCAGATGGCGGGCGTTGGCCACAGCGTGCGCTGCTGGCTGTACCACTCCTCGAGCGAGACGCCGGCCTGGACTCCTCCCCTGGCCAAGGAGGAGGTCAGAGCCCAGTGAGCCTCGCGACGATGCGTACAACTGTGACCAGCATGACACCAAGGGTGGACGACAACCAGCCACTGGTCGCGATGCACGGCGTGTCCAAGTCGTTTCCGGTCAAGGGCGGCATGATGCGCCGAACCGTGGCCGAAGTGCGCGCAGTTGACGGGGTTGACCTCGACCTGTGGCGCGGCGAGACGCTCGGGCTGGTGGGTGAGTCAGGCTGTGGCAAGACCACCATAGGGCGGCTGCTGCTGCGCCTCATCGATCCCACGACCGGCACCATCACGTTCGATGGCAGTGACATCAGCAAGCTCAAGGGTCGCGACCTCAAGCCCTTCCGGCGTCGGATGCAGATCATCTTTCAGGATCCGTTTGCGTCGCTCGACCCACGCGCGCCGATCGGCGACAGCATCGGCGACGGCCTGCGCATCCATAACGTCGGCGACCAGGCCGACCGTGAGCGGCGGATCAAGAGGATCATGGACCTGGTCGGACTGGCCCCGTACCAGGCAAAACGCTTTCCGCACGAGTTCTCGGGCGGCCAGCGCCAGCGCGTGGGGATCGCGCGCGCCCTGGTTCTCGAACCAGATCTCGTGGTCTGCGATGAGCCAGTCAGCGCGCTCGACGTGTCGATCCAGGCCCAGGTTCTGAACCTGCTCAAGGAGCTCCAGCGCGAGCTGGGGCTGACGCTGCTCTTCATTGCTCACAACATGGCCGTCGTCGAGCACATCAGCGATCGTGTCGCGGTGATGTACCTGGGCAGAGTCGTGGAACAGGCCGATCAGCGGACGGTGTACGAGGATCCGCGCCATCCATACACCAAGGCGCTGATGTCGGCAATTCCGCTTCCCGATCCGCGCGCCCGCCGGCAGCGGATCATCCTTCGCGGTGATGTTCCAAGTCCCGCCGCGATCCCCGATGGCTGTAGATTCCACCAAAGGTGCTGGCTGTACGAGCAGCTAGACAGGCCCGAGGATTGCAGGACTGTTGATCCGCAGCTCCGCCAGGCCACGCGCGCCAGCGACCAACGCGTTGCCTGCCACTATGCAGAGCGCTCGAATGAAGTCAGCGAAACGAGTGTGGAAGAGGTCCGGGGCTAACACTATTCCACCACTCCGGCAAATCAGGTATGGCGTCCTCACCTGTGCTCAGGCGCGCGGCGTATCGATCCCCATCGGACCGCGGTTCCCAGTGCGTGCCGATACAGTCGGCTCGTCATCCCCCAGCTGCGAGTCTTCGGCGGCCCTGGCGCTCAATTCCTTGAGCGCGTTCGGCAGGTCGTCGACGGTGACCGGGAAATGACAGGCGACGAGATGATCCGGAGCTACCTGGACGAGCGGCGGCACCTCTTCGGCGCACTTGTCTCGCGCCTGGAAGCAGCGGGTCCTGAAGACGCACCCGCTCGGCGGGTCGATCGGGCTGGGAATGTCGCCGCGCAAGACGATGCGAGTGCGGCGCTTCTGCTCCTCCGGGTTCGGAACGGGCACTGCCGACAGGAGTGAGTGAGTGTACGGATGGAGAGGCATCTGGTAGATCGTCCTGCGCGGCGCCGACTCCATGATCTTGCCCAGGTACATGACCGACACGCGGTGCGAGATCTGGCGGACGACCGCGAGGTCGTGGGCCACGAATAGATAGGCGATGTTGTAATCCTGCTGCAGGTCGCGCAGAAGGTTAAGGATCTGGGCCTGGATCGACACGTCGAGCGCGCTCACGGGCTCGTCGCACACGACCAGCTTGGGTCGAAGCGCGATCGCACGCGCTATGCCAATGCGCTGCCTCTGGCCACCCGAGAACTCGTTCGGATAGCGGTTGTAGTGCTCGGGATTCAGCCCCACGCGCTCCATCAGCTCCTGGACCGACTTCTTGACGCCGCCTTCCGGCGTAATCTTCTGGACGCTGAACGGGGCAGAGATGATCGTGCCCACGGTGTGACGTGGGTTGAGCGCGTTATACGGGTCCTGGAAGATCATCTGCGCCTTGCGACGGATAGGCACCAGCTGCTTCGTCGAGAGCTTGGTGACGTCATCGCCATCTAGCTCGACCTGCCCTGCTGTCGGATGAACCAGCATCAGGATCGAGCGTGCCGCAGTCGTCTTGCCGGAGCCCGACTCGCCAACCAGGCCAAGCGTCTCACCGGGATTGATCGAGAGGTCGATGCCGTCGACGGCCTTGACGTAGCCGATGGTGCGCGGCAGCAGGCCGCGTGACCTGACCGGAAAGTACGTCTTGAGACCTGTGACCTTGACGATCTCGCCACCTGACTGCGCCGCCGGCGCTGTCAACGGCTGGACGACGGTGTCGTTGGAGATGGTCACTGATTGGCTCCCGACTCAAGCGCGGAGAGGACCTCGCTGGCGATGCGCTGCCTGGTCTCAGGCGGTAGGTGACAACGCACGAGATGATCCTCGTCGCCAGAAGGAAGGAGATCGGGGCGGACAGTCTCAGAGAGGCCGTTGGTCATCGCGGAATATCGGCAGCGCGGCTCAAAGACACAACCGGTGGGCAGGTGGATGGGTGACGGCGGATTGCCCGGGATCGGCAGGAGGCGACCGCCGACCTCCACGTCCATGCGCGGAATCGACGCCAGGAGGCCAAGCGTATAGGGCATCTCCGGTTGTTCGAAGATGGTTTTCGTTGATCCCGACTCTACGATCCGCGCTCCATACATGACTCCTACCTCGTCGGCCATGTCGGCGACGATGCCGAGGTCGTGGGTGATGACGATGACCGTCGTTCCAAACTCATTTTGGAGATCCTGGATCAGCTCAAGAATCTGAGCCTGGACGGTGACGTCCAAAGCGGTGGTCGGTTCGTCTGCGATGAGCAGGTCGGGCGAGTTGATCAGAGCCATCGCGATCATCACGCGCTGGCGCATGCCGCCAGACAATTGATGGGGATATGCGTCGACACGACGTTCCGCGGCCGGAATACCCACGCGCTTGAACATGTCGACGACCTCGCGCTTGGCCTCCTTCGGATTTACCTTGCGATGCGCGCGCATCGCCTCGATGATCTGGTCGCCCACGTTATAGAACGGATGCAGGCTCGACATCGGGTCCTGGAAGATCATCGCGAGCTTGTCGCCGCGCATCGCCTGCATCTCTGACGACGTGAGACCGAGCAGCTCGGTGTTGTCGAGCCAGATCTCTCCTTCGACTATGGACGTCCTGCGATCGTGCAGACCCATGATCGCCTGGGCGGTCACGCTCTTTCCGGAGCCGGACTCGCCCACGATCGCCATGGTCCTGCCCTTCTCGAGCGCGAACGATACGTCGTCCACAGCCTGGACCCTGCCGTCCTCGGTCGGGAAGGTGACCTTGAGGCCTTTGACGGTTAGGAACGCCCGTTCTTCTGTTGCGGTCGTCGAGATCCGATCTACCGTTCGGGTCAGCCGACCGATCATCCGACTCTCACGCGCGGATCCACCACTGCGTAAAGAAGGTCGACGATCAGATTGGCAACAATGATGAAGGTGGCCACCAGCAACGTGATCGCCGTGATGACCGGCAGATCCGACTGCGTGACCGAGCCCAGCGCCAGAGAACCGATGCCGGGCAAGCTGAAGATCGACTCGGTGATGATCGCTCCTCCCAGCAGATAGGCCAGGTCAAGGCCGGCAGCCGTAACAATCGGTGTCAAGCCCGCGCGCAACGCATGTTTCACAACAACCACCCGCTCGCGCAATCCCTTGGCCCGCGCAGTGCGCACGTAGTCCTCACCCAACGTCTCCAGCACCTGGTTGCGCGTCAGCCGGACGTAGAAAGCAGCGTTGAGCACGGCAATGACGATCCATGGCAAGAGCATTGTCTGGAAGAAGGCGACGGGGTCCTTGTCCGGCGGAACGTACCTTGGAGGTGGCAGTAGCTGCCACTCCAGGATCACGAAGAAGAACAAGACGAGACCGATGAAGAACGAAGGCAGTGAGTAGCCGACCAGCGCCAAACCCATGATCGTCCGATCCTGCCAGCGGCCGCGCTTGAGGGCAGCGTAGATGCCGCCAAACACGCCCGTGATGATCCACACGATGAAACCACCGATGGCCAGCCAGAACGTGACCGGCAACGCGCGACCGATCATCGACAGAACCTGTTCATGCCGGAAGAACGAATAGCCCAGGCACGGCGCGGCGCAAACGATCGGCTGGGGTGTGTTCGGGAGAAACGTCCTGCCGACGAAGATGCCGCCGACGAAGTTCAGGTACTGAGTGATCAGTGGAAGGTCGAAGCCAAGTCGATGCCTGTTCGCCGCGATGATCGCCGGCGTGCAGGCCTTGCCGCATGTCAACGACGCGGGATCGAACGGCAGCAGGCTGAAAAGAACAAAGACAGCGATAGACAGCAGAAAAAGCAGCAACACCATGCCGAGCAGGCGTCTGATGATGTAGCCGAACATCTGGACCTACCTTCCTGCGGTCGTTGCTCTGGCAGTTAACCCACTGGGGGAACGGCTGCTCGCCGTTCCCCCAGTGGAAAGTGTCAGGTTCCCGGAAAGGAGACCTTTACTGCTCCACGTACAGTTGGGCGTACGGCCAGGAGCCGTATGGAGCCCACTTGTACAGGCTGCCAACTTGCGTGCCGGCGATCGTCTGAGTCAGACCAAAGAAGGTCGGAATGACGAACATGTTGTCGGCAGCTGTGGTGTTCAGTTGCTGCCACTGGGTCGCCTGAGCGCTGCGATCGAGCGTCGTCGCCGCAGTCTGGATTCCGTTGTAGAAATCCGGGAAGGCATCAGCGGTTATACGTGACAGGTTGAAGCCACCATTGTCGGTGAAGAGCGGCGGGATGACGGTCGACGCGTTCGGCCAGTCAGGGCCCCAGCCGGCACCACCGAAGTCGTCCTGGGTGTCGGGGTTCTGGACCACCGAGTAGTAGTGCTCGGAGATCGGGTTGAGGTTGACGGTGAAGCCAACGTCCTGGAGATTGCTCTGGACAATCGCGGCAATCTGGTCCGCGACAGGGCCAGGAACGTAGTCCCAGGTCACAGTTGGCGCGGCCTCGCCGGAGTCAGCAATCAGCTGAGTAGCAAGGGCTGGATCACCGGTATCCGGAACATCCTCTCCAAACGGACCTTGCGCGTCCCACAGATGGGTCGGAGCGTAGTCCTGGCCGATGTTCGGCTTGACGACGCCATCAGCGAAATCGCCGACGTACTCGCCGCCGCCAGCCGCGCGGATCGCGTCACGGTCGAGGGCAACAGCCATCGCCTGGCGGATCTTCACGTTGGTGACCTTGTCGGTCCGGATCCAGTAGTACCGGCTGTACGGGTCATAGTCGCTGAATGCGCGACCCGTGAAGTCGGGCTGTGCGGTGTGCGGATCAACGAAAATGGTGTTCAGGTTCTCTGGCTGGATTGCACCGTACTGCAGCGCGTAAACATCGTTGCCGTTGGGCTGCATCAGCCGCTGGTCGAGAACCTTGGGATCAATCGCGAAATCGACTTCCCACTTGTCCGGCAGGGCCGGGCGGTAGCCGTCATCAACCCAGTTCGGGTTGCGAACGAGCACGAGGCTTCCACCAACGCCTGGCGAGAAGCTGTCGATCATGTACGGGCCGTCCGACCACGGAGCGTTGGTGTAATTCTCGCCCGTATCGGCACCCGGGTGATCGGTCGGGTTCGGCACAGCGTCGAAGCCCAGCGTCACGGTGTAGTTGAAGTCCGGGACAGCGTGGTTGAGCTTGTAGGTGATGGTATTGCCATCGCATGACACGGCAGCATCGTAGGCAGCCTTGTCATTCGGGACTGGCTGAGTCATCGCCTTGTCCGAGAAGATCGACAGGTTGTCGTCGTAAGGGCCGCCGTAGGCCGACGTGGTCGTTGCGACAGGCTTGCCGTCGGCATCTGCCGCATACCCGTCCACGGTCGGGATATCCAGGTACTGGATGGCGTAGGTCGGGCCGTTCGTGATGACAGACGTCGCGAACGTGCGCGAAGCGCCGTACTTGAAGTCCTCGCAATTAACGGCGGAGCCGTCCTGCCACGTCATACCGTCGCGCAGGGTGAAGCTCCACTCCGTGCCATCAGCGTTAGGCGTACCGATATCGGTCGCTGCGTCCGGCTGCAGGGAGTTGGCGGTGACGGGATCCGTCGAGTACTGGTACGAGGTCAGCGACAGGAACATCGTGGCCGAAAAGAAGGCCAGATCCTCGCCCGTGTAGATGCGCTGCGGATCCATATCCTGGAAGCTGACGCCACCGTTGGCAGCGGTGGTCGACATCAGCAGATAAAGCGTGCCACCCGCCGTCGGCTGCGCGGCGCTGGCGGTTGGCTCCACGCTGGGAGCCGTCGTCGGCGCCTCAGTCGCGGGCGTCGTGGTCTCGGGAGCCGTCGTCGACGGCGCCTCAGTCGTGGGCGCCGTGGTCTCGGGAGCCGTCGTCGACGGCGCCTCAGTCGCAGGGGCTTGCGTCGCGGGAGCCGGCGTAGTCGTGCCTGACGAGCAGGCAGCGATCGCTAATACGGCTGTCGCGCCGAACGCCATGGCACGCGACCATCGTGCCTGGGCTTTCACCATGTGGTTCCTCCTCCAACAACTTGGACACGGGAAGTCCCCGGCCCAAAATGCTTCTTGATCATACACATCCACCGAACAGCGCGGTAAAGGACTAAGAAAGGTCTACCAAAAGTAAGCCGCAATCTGGGCGTTGACTCAGTGCGTGCCCCGCGGGTCGAGCGCGTCGCGGAGCGCATCGCCAAGCAGGTTGAACGACACGACAATGATCACCAGGGTCACGCCCGGAATGAACAGGTACGTCGGCGCAACCTGGAAGTAGCGCACGGAGTTGGCCAGCATCGCGCCGAAGGTGACATCAGGCGGCAGAATGCCCACGCCGAGGTACGACAGGGCGGCCTCGAGGCCGATGTACGCCGGCAGGGTGAGCGTGGCGTAGACGATGATGGGCGCCCACAGGTTGGGCAAGATCTCGGTGAACAGGATCCGTCGCTTGTTGGCACCCATCGCTACGGCCGACTCGACAAACTCTCGCTCGCGCAGACTGATCACCTGTCCACGCACGATGCGCGCGAGGTAGGGCCAGCCGAAGATGCTGATGACGAGGATGAGGTAAGCAACACGCGACGGATTGCCCTGGGGAACCCCGAGGTCCGTCAGGCGCTGGGTCATCACGCCGGACAGAGCCAGCACGATAAGCAGGAATGGGAAGGCGAGAACGAGGTCCATGAAGCGACCGATGATCATGTCCGGCCAACCGCCCGTATAGCCGGCAATGATGCCGACGACGGTGCCGATGCTGACGGTCAAGATGGTTGCGGTGGTGGCCACCACGAGCGAGATGCGCAGGCCAAAGACAAGCTGGGCCATGATGTCACGGCCGGTGCCCCATTCCACGCCGAGTGGGTGCTGGATGCTGATGCCGCCCCAGTCCAGAACAGGCTGGCCACCCAGATTGCTGATCGCAGAGCGGTCCAGGGCATATGGGCTGAAGCCCAACATGGGCAGGAGGAACGGGCCGACCAGCGCCACGCCATACATGAATAGGAGAAGGGCGAGTGACCCGATCGCAATCTTGTCTCGGCGCAGTCGCGCCCAGACGATCTGACGGAGGCTACGTCCCGCAGTCTCCTGTGGTGGTCCGAGCTGCTGCTCGTCGCCCGCCTCGTCGGCGTGGGCCCGTCTGATCGCGACCATCCGCGGAGGTTAGCACGATCGTCGCTTGCCGCCAGCCCTTTGTTACGACCCCTTAATGCGGACAGACCGGCTCGGCACCGGTCATCGGACGCCAGCGCAGGTCAGGCTGGCGCGCGGCGGTCGCCTCATCCAGACGCCTGACGGGCGAACCGTGCGGCGCATCGTGGAGCAGCTGCGGGTCGCGATCCGCCTCGGCCACGATCTCGATCAGCGCGTCGGCAAAGGCGTCGAGCGTCTCCACCAATTCGGTCTCCGTTGGCTCGACGAGCATGCATTCGTCGACTGTCAGCGGGAAGTAGATCGTAGGAGGATGGAAGCCGTAGTCGATCAGACGCTTGGCGATGTCGAGCATGCGCACGCCCGTCCGCTTCTTGATCGCGCCGGCGCTGGCCACGAATTCGTGCTTGCTGACCTGCGCGAAAGGCATCTCGAACGAGTCCGCCAGGCGGTGGCGCAGGTAGTTGGCGTTGAGCACTGCGTCTTCACTCACCTCGACCAGGCCGGGGCCGCCGTGCGCCAATAGATATGCATACGCGCGCACGAGGACGCCGATGCTGCCGACGTATGAGCGAACGCGACCGATGGAAGAGGGGCGCTCGGCGGCCCGCTCGAGCCTGAATGCGTCTGCGTCGCGAATCACCCTCGGCCAGGGCAGGAATGGCACGAGCTTGTCCCCGACGGCGACGGGTCCGGCACCCGGCCCTCCCCCGCCGTGCGGCGTCGAAAACGTCTTGTGCGTATTGAAGTGCATGACGTCAAAGCCGGCCTGGCCCGGCTTGAACTTGCCCAGGATGGCGTTCATGTTCGCGCCGTCCATGTATGCCAGGGCACCGGCGCGGTGGACCGCCTCGAGCACCTCTCCGATCCGCTCCTCGAACAGGCCGAGCGTCGATGGGTTGGTGAGCATTACTGCGGCGGTGCGCGGGCCGAGCGCCGCGCGCAGGGCATCGAGGTCGATCTGGCCGCTCGCATCAGAACGCACGGTGACCGTCCTGAAGCCGGCCATGGACGCTGTCGCCGGGTTCGTGCCGTGGGACGAATCGGGCACGATTACCTCGACTCGCTCATGGTCGCCGCGTGACAGGTGATAGGCACGGATCATCAGGATCCCAGTCAGCTCACCTTGGGCACCCGCCGCCGGCTGGAGCGTGACCGCCCGCATGCCGCTGATCTCGATCAGCCATTGCTCGAGCTCCCAGAGCAACTCGAGAGTGCCCTGCGCCAGTCCGTCCGGCGCAAGCGGGTGAAGCGCTGCGAACCCGGGCAGCCGAGCAGCCCACTCGTTGATCTTCGGGTTGTACTTCATCGTGCACGACCCGAGCGGATAGAAGCCGGTGTCGACCGAGTAGTTGAGCTGCGAGAGATTGACGAAGTGGCGGATTACCTCGGGCTCGTTCAGCTCCGGCAGCGCAAGTGGCTCGGCGCGGCGCTGGTCGGGAGGCAGGCGGTCGAGCGCATCCGCAGGCGGATGAGGGACCGTGGTCGTCGACCGGCCCGGGTGCGAGAGCTCGTTCAAGGTCGGCTGCAACCCGGCGCCAACTGTCCGCCGCGGCCCGAGATCGGCCCCTGCCGACTGCGACGACCGAGGCTCCAGCAGTGCCGTCACCGTGCGGCCTCCGACAGGGCGATCACGAAGCGCTCGATGTCGTCCGAGGTGGTCACCTCAGTCGCGCACAGCAGCAGCGCGTCAGAGAGACTGGCATCGTCCGGATACCAGCCGGCCAGCGCCAAGCCAGCGATGAAGCCGTGTGCCGCAAGCGCCTCGTGGACTCGAACCGCCCCGGGGACGCGGACGGCAAACTCATTGAGATAGGGACCCGAGTGGACGCGAGGAAAGCCGGCGGCGGCGAGCGCGTCCTCGAGCTGCTTTGCCTTCGCGGCGCCGAGTGCGGCGACGTCGCGTAAGCCGTGGGGGCCGAGCGTGGCGACGTAGACCGTGGCTGCGAGAGCGCAGAGTGCCTGGTTGGTGCAGATGTTGCTGGCGGCCTTGTCCCGCCTGATGTCCTGCTCACGGGCGCGAAGCGTCATCACGTACGCGCGCCGTCCGTCGACGTCTGCCGTACGCCCGACAAGCCTTCCCGGCACCTGGCGAACGAGGTCCGCTCGCGCCGCGAGAAGACCCAGGTACGGACCTCCGTATTGCAGCGCGATGCCAAGCGGCTGGCCCTCACCGACGGCGATGTCCGCGCCGTATTCACCGGGTGGCGCCAGCACGGCGAGCGAGACCGGCTCGACGACGGCAACGAACAGCGCGCCCGCGGCATGGGCCAGCCGCGAGGCCTGCGCCATCGGCTCCAGGATCCCGAACGCGTTGGGCTGGCCGAGGATCACGCCGGCTACCGGACGCTCCTCGTCGGCGAGCTCGCGCTCAAGGGCGTCGAGATCGGTCGTGCCGTCGGCCATTGTCGGCAGCTCGTCGAGCGTTAGGCGGCCGCCCTCGAAGTACGTTCGGGTCGTGTCGACGAAATGGCGATGCACGGCGCGGCTCACGAGGACGCGCTCACGGCGCGTCGCGCGAACAGTCATCAGCGCCGCCTCGGCCGTGGCCGACGAGCCGTCGTAGTGTGAAGCCGAGACGACATCGAGCCCGGTCAGGTCGGCTATGAGCGACTGATACTCGTAGATCGTCTGCAGCGTGCCTTGGCTGATCTCCGGCTGGTACGGGGTATAGGCGGTGTAGAACTCGCCCCGACTCAGGACCTGGTCGACCGTCGCGGGTATGTGGTGGCGATACGCTCCTGCTCCAAGGAAGCTCACGACGTCCACGCGGTTGCGTTGAGCAAGATGCTCGAGCCGGCGGGCCAGTGAGAGCTCGTCGAGACCCGCCGGCAGGTCCAGCCCGCGCGCGCGGACCGCAGGTGGGATGTCGTCGAACAGGGCGTCGGTCGAGCCGAGGCCGAGTGCGGCAAGCATCCGCTCGCGATCGGTGGCAGTGTGTGGTCCGTACGTCATGCCGATGAAACCTTGGCTGGGAATCGAGACCTGGCCGAGCTCGTCAGCCGGCGTCGATCAGCTGGCTGTATGCAGCGGCGCCCATGAGCCGTTCGCTGTCGATTGCGGCTGCCGCAGGATCGGCCAGACGAATCCTGACCATCCAGCCGCCGCCGTATGGATCGTCGTTGACCTGCTCGGGTTTCTCGCTCAGCGTTTCGTTAGTGGCTACGACCTCGCCGGCCGCAGGCGCATAGAGGTCCGAGGCTGTCTTGACCAATTCGATGACGCCGAATGATTGCGCCGTTGCGAGCACAGTGCCGACGGTGGGCAGCTCGACAAACACCACGTCGCCCAGCTGGTCTGCTGCATAAGCCGTGATGCCGATGGTCGCTTCGTCGCCTTCGACGCGCAGCCATTCGTGGTCAGACGTGTAGCGGAGGTCATCCGGTACCTGCACGTTGTGCTCCCCTGTTGTCGTTGATGGTTGGCTGTCAGGACGGGCGCATGTAGAACGGTAGCGGGACGATACGGGCCTCCGCTCGGGTCGTGCGAATTGCAACCTCGACCATGTTATCGAGCGCCGAATCCGCGGGTGGCACGTAGCCCATCGCGATGGGCATGCCGAGCGTTGGCGACGGGGCGCCGCTGGTGACGACGCCCATCTGCACGTTCGTACCGGCGGCGAAGATCTGATGTCCGTGGCGGGCGACGGAGCGGCCGTCGAGGGACATGCCCACGAGCTGTTTAGCGGGGCCTCGCGCCGCGACAAGCTCCAGCGCGGCGCGCCCGACGAAGTCGCCCGCCTTGTCGAGCTTGACGACCCGGCCAAGTCCGGCCTCGTACGGGTTTGTGTCGCGGTCGAGCTCATTTCCGTACAGCGGCATGCCAGCTTCCAGGCGCAAGGTGTCGCGCGCCCCAAGGCCACAGGGCACGATCTCGAACGGCCGTCCGGCCTCCAGCAGCATGTCCCATGCCGGGATCGCGGCTTCCCAATCGAGAAACAGCTCGAAGCCGTCCTCACCGGTATAGCCGGTGCGCGCGATGAATGCGGGCCGACCGCAGGCGTGCCCCTCCGCGATGGAGTAGTAGCGCAGGCCGCCCACGTCTATGTCCGTCAGCGGCTGAAGGACCTGCGCCGCACGCGGGCCCTGGATTGCAACGAGCGACGTGCGCAATGAAGCGTCATCCACGGCCGCGTCGTGGCCCGAAAGGCGGGAGCGCAGCTCCTCGACCACCACTTCCCGGTTCGATGCGTTCGGCACGACCATGAAGCGGTCCGGTGCGACCCGATACACGATCAGGTCGTCGACGATCCCGCCGCTGGGCGTACAGATCATGCTGTAGTGCGCGCGGCCCACGGCCAGCCGCGGCGGGTCGGTGACGACGGCCGCGGCCAGGCCTTCGGCGGCGTCCGGGCCACTGATCCACACCTCGCCCATATGCGAGAGGTCAAACAGGCCGACCCGTTCACGTACAGCGCGGTGCTCGTCGAGAATGCCCGAGTACTGGACCGGCATCTCCCAGCCGGCGAAGTCGATCAGTCGCGCGCCCAGAGACCGGTGGCGCTCGACGAGCGCTGTCTGCAGCAACGTAGCTCTGCCCGCGACCTAGATGCCTGCGACCGAGAGCGCCTGCTCGACGAGCTGACGCTCGGTGGGGAATGTCATCACCGAGAGGGCCTCCTGGACGGAGAAGAATCGCACGTCATCGAACTCGTGGTCGTGGTTGGACAGGTTGCCGCCCGTCGCCTCCATGAGGAAGAAATGGACCGTCTTGTGAATGCGCTCACCGCCCATCGTGAAGAAGTAATCGATGGCCCCAACTGGAGCCAGGATGCGCACCTCGAGGCCGGTTTCCTCGGTCACTTCGCGCAGCGCGGTCTGCTCGACGGTCTCACCGCCGTCCGGCGTTCCTTTTGGCAGCGTCCAGCAATTGCCATTCCGGTCGCGGCGTCGCATGCCCAGGCACAGCTCAGCCTGTTCACCGCTCTTGCGGAAGACGACCCCACCGTACGATGTGGCACGCGAGGTGCGTCCCCGGCGGCTAGCGTCGGGTTTGTCTGTGCCGGTCAGCCGCGCCACGGCGCGGCGCTGCGCGTGCGCGGACGCTGAGCATGGCCGTTGGCTGGTCGCGACCAGGTGATGGAATCGCTGCGCCGCAGGACCGCCGACGGGCGGGGGCGCGGGGCGGACTCATCGGGCCGCATCGGCCCGGTCGCGTTCAAGCCGCGCGCCGACGATCGCAGCGCGTCTACGAGAGGCACCCGCGCGTAGCCGGCGCGGGTCGATGAGATCTCGGGAGCCAGACGTCGGCGAAGTCCAAGGAAGCTCTCACGCCTGCTGCTGCTGCGCGCGGCGAATCGGGTGATGGGAAAGCTGCTCCGAATGCCCGCCTGGGTGATGCGCATCTCGGTCAATGGTAGCGGCTCGCGGCTTGGCATCAATCCCTCGCGCGGGCGCTCACCGAGCATCCTCGTCAAGCAGCTCGCGCAGCGCATCGGCCGTCTCTCTGGACAGCTCTCCGCTGCGCTGCGCGATGGCGAGCTCGCGCCGGGCAACCTCGACGTAGAGCGGCAGGGCACTCGGCGCGAGCTCGCGCAGCACGGCCAGATGTGAGCTGACCGTGCCGACGTCGCCGCGCACGAATGGCCCCGAGAGCGCGCCGTCGACCCCGAGCCGCTCAGCGTTGGCCAATGCCTGGCGCGCCAGCGGAGCGTAGACGGCCATTGCCGTCCTCTCGTCGAGCCCGGCCAGAACAGCGACCTGGGCGATCGCGTCGAGCAGCCCGACTAGTCCGCCCGCGGCCATCATCGCGGCCGCGTGATAGGCAGCCTTGCCGCCTTCCGGAAGTCGGACCGGCCGCGAACCGATCGACTCGGCCAGCTCCGCCAGAACAGGCAGTAGCAATTCGTCACCCTCCAGCGCGATCGTCGCTCCGCGCAGATCGGCGATGGCCTGGGTCAGGTCGGTGAACGTAACGAGTGGGTGGAAGCTGGCCATCGACGTGCCGGCCGCCATCGCCGGCGCGAGGACGGAAGCGGGAAGCGCGCCCGAAGTGTGGACAAGCGCCTGGCCGCTGTACAGGAGAACGTTCTCGGCGACGGAGGCGACGGCGTCATCCGGCACGGTCAGGAAGATCAGGTCGGCCTCATCGACGACGGCCAGCGGATCGGCGAATGCGCGCGCGCCGGCCACCATCTCCTGGAACCGTCGGCGGCGCTCCTCTGACCTGCTGGCAACCGCGGTCACCTGCCAGCCGGCGCGCGAAAAAGCCGCGCCAAGAGCCGTGCCCACCCGCCCGGCGCCGATGAAGGCGATGCGTGGCCGGCCGTCGTCGGGCACGTGGCCGGGGTCGGGGTCGTGGTCGTGGTCGTGGGGCATCGGGGCCATTGTCGGTCAGCGGCCCGGGCGTATACTCGGTGGGTCGACATACCGCGACCCGCGGCGGGCACTCCCGCCAGGCGCCGCCCAGCCCCGCCAAACGCTTGCGGGGAGCAGGAGGCCTGGCACCCATGACTTCTCAAGTCATCACCCCTGATCCGTTTTCGGCGCGCACCAAGCTGCGCGTGGGAGAGCGTGACTACACCTATTACTCACTGGAGCGCAGCGGCGCGTCCGAGCTGGCGCGTATGCCAATGACCGTCAAGGTCCTGCTCGAGAACACTCTGCGCAACGCCGGGCGTGGCGTCGTGCACGAGGATGAGTGCACAGCGCTCGCGGCGTGGCGCCCGAATGCTGCGATCGAGGCTGAGGTCCCGTTCATGCCCGCACGGGTGCTGATGCAGGATTTCACCGGCGTGCCGGCGGTCGTCGATCTGGCCGCGCTGCGCGACGCGATGGCCGACATCGGCGGCGACCCCGCGAAGGTCGAGCCGCTCGTCCCAGCCGACCTTGTCATCGATCATTCCGTGCAGGTTGATCAGTTCCGTGGCGCCGGCGCCTTCGCGTTCAACGTGGAGCGCGAATACCAGCGCAACGGCGAGCGATATCAGCTCCTGCGCTGGGCGCAGAGCGCCTTTGCCGGTTTGCGCGTCGTACCGCCCGGCACGGGCATCGTCCACCAGGTCAATCTCGAGTTCCTCGCGCAGGTGGTCGTGGCGCGCGATGACGGCAGCGGCGAGACGATCGCTTTCCCGGACACGCTCGTAGGCACCGACTCGCACACGACGATGGTCAACGGCCTGGGCGTGCTGGGCTATGGCGTCGGCGGCATTGAGGCCGAGGCAGTGCTCCTTGGACAGCCGCTCTACCAGCCCATGCCGCGCGTCATCGGGGTGCGCCTCTTTGGCGATCTGCCACGCGGTTCGACTGCGACGGACCTGGTGCTGGTCATCTCGAACATGCTCCGGACGCACGGAGTCGTCGGCTCCTTCGTCGAGTTCGCCGGCGATGGACTGGCGTCTCTCGCCCTCGCCGACCGGGCCACGATCTCGAACATGTCTCCCGAATACGGCGCGACAGCGGCGCTCTTCCCGATCGATGGCGAGACGCTGACCTACCTGCGCCAGACCGGCCGACCGGGCGAGACGGTCGATCTCGTCGAGGCCTACGCGAAGACGAATGGCTTCTGGCGCGAGCCTGGGCGCAGCCCCGACTTCGACGAGGCGCTGGAGCTCGACCTGGGCACGATCGAGCCGACGGTCGCCGGACCAAGGCGCCCGCAGGACAAGGTCCGCCTGCCCGAGCTGCCCGGCAACTTCCGCTCCGCGTACCCGCACACTGCCGAGCGCAAGCCGGCGATGATCAACGCCGGCACCCCTGCGCAGGTCTCGATCGACCACGGCTCGGTGGCGATCGCGGCCATCACGTCGTGCACCAACACGAGCAACCCGACGGTGATGATCGGCGCTGGGCTGCTCGCCCGAAATGCCATTGCGCGCGGCCTGAAGGTGAATCCGACCGTCAAGACCTCACTGGCGCCCGGCTCGCGGGCGGTGACTGAGTACTACGAGAAGGCAGGTCTGCTCGAGCCGCTCGAGCAGCTCGGCTTCCGAGTCGTCGGCTACGGATGCACGACGTGCATCGGCAACAGCGGCCCGCTCGATCCCGAGATAGCCGCAGCGATCGAGGGCAACGAGCTCGTCGTCGCGGCCGTCCTGTCGGGCAATCGCAACTTCGAGGGCCGCATCCACCCCCTCGCGCGCGCGTCATATCTGGCTTCGCCGCCGCTCGTCGTAGCGTTCGCGCTCGCCGGCACTGTCGAGACAGATCTCCTGAGCCAGCCGCTGGGTACCGGCAGCGACGGCAAGCCGGTCTTCCTCGCCGACATCTGGCCGAGCCCGGAAGAGGTGCGCGACACGATCGCAAAGTCCGTTTCACCCGACATCTTCCGACGCATCTACTCGTCGGTGTTCGAAGGCGACGAGCTGTGGCGCGCGCTGCCAGTGCCGGTCGGCAGCAACCGCTACGACTGGGATCCGGCGTCTACCTACGTCGCGAGGCCGCCGTTTCTCGACGGCATCACCCGCCAGCCCGCGCCCATCGCCGACATCGAGGGCGCGCGCGTTCTGGCACTGCTGGGTGACTCTGTTACGACCGACCACATCTCACCGGCAGGTTCCATCCCGGCCTGGAGCCCTGCTGGGCAGTGGCTGCAGGAGCAGGGCGTGGCGCCACTCGACTTCAACAGCTACGGCGCGCGGCGTGGTCATCACGAGGTGATGATGCGCGGCACCTTCGGCAACATCCGGCTGCGCAACGCGTTGACGGAGAAGGAAGGGCCGTACACGACCCACCAGCCCAGCGGCGAGGGGATGTTCATCTACGACGCCGCCATGCGCTACCAGCGCGAGAACGTTCCGCTGCTCGTGATCGCCGGACGGGAATACGGTAGCGGCTCGTCGCGTGACTGGGCCGCGAAGGGTACGGCCCTGCTCGGCGTGCGGGCCGTGCTGGCCGAGAGCTACGAGCGCATCCATCGTTCGAACCTGGTCGGCATGGGCGTGCTGCCGCTCCAGTTCCAGCCTGGCCAGAACGCCGAATCGCTAGGCCTGACCGGCCGCGAGGAGTTCGACGTGCTCGGTCTTGCGCACGGTCTCGCCCAGCGCCAGACGGTGACACTGCGCGTCCGTGACAACAAGGGCGAGCGGCAGATCGAGGTCATCAGTCGGCTCGACGGCCCGGTCGAGCTCGACTACTACCGCCAGGGAGGCATCCTGCCCGCGGTGCTGAGACGACTCGCTGGATCTACCGACTGAACCTGCGCGCGCGCCGGCGCCTAGATCGCGGGCAAGGCGCCGAGCGGCAGGCACACCACGGGCACGGCGTACATGCGCGCAAAGCGATCGTGGATCTGGGGCTTGCCGGCTGCCGCGTCCAACGCGTCGAGCAGCTGGCGCGTCCCGCCGATCCCGGACAGGTACTCGTGGTAGTAGCTCGAGATAGCGCGCCAGAAAGTCGCCGAGCCCAGCTTGTCGCGCAGGTCGCGCAGCCACAGGTTGCCCTGGACGTAGACGACCCATGGGTAGCAATCGCCGATGTTGTAGATGGTCTTGTCCAGGAAGTCGGTGGGGCACGGTGAGGGTACGAAGCGGTTGACCAGGTTGCGTGCCATGAAATCGACCAGCGCCTCGTCGGCGAACGGTTCCAGCGCCTGATCGTTGCCGACGGCGGCATAGAACCACTCGTGCCCGGTCTCGTGGGCCGTGTCCCAGGCGAGCAGCCGCTGAGGGACGTTGTCGGCGAGCCAGAAATGCTCCGGGGATTCGATCGAAGCCCACGGTCCTGTCTCGGCGATATTGAGCACCGGCCACTGGTATGGACCAACCTTGCCGCTGTAGTCATTGATCGCGCGCGCGGCCCAGTCGAGGATCGTGCCCGGGTCCAGGTGGTCGTAGCGCAGGGTGACCTTGATGCCGCGCACCGTGCGTGTCGCGGTCCTGTACGTGGGGCTCGCGGCAAAGTTGAAGTCGCGCACGTTGTGCGCCACGTAGACGTGCGTTCCGCCGCTGCTCGAGACCTCGACGCCTGTCGACGAGAAGATGAGCGATGGGTCGGTGGTGATCTCGACGTGCACGTCGCTCGCGCTGGCCGTGACGTATGGGTCGCCGATGCTGGGCCGGTCGAACTTCGTTGTCTTGCTCAGCCATGGGATCCAGCGATAGCCGGTCAGGTAGTCGCCGGTTGCCGCGAAGCCCCAGTTATCTCCGTTCGGATCGGGCGATGCGGTCATCCGCGCGGTGTAGTCGAGCTCGACCGTCACGCTGCCGCCCGGTTCGAGCGGTGGATCGAGCGACACATAGACCGTCTGATCGTCCAGGGTCGCATCGGCGGGTGTGCCGTCGACCGTCGCCGCGGTCAGCTGGGCATGGCCGATGCGCAATATCTGCAGGTTGAATGCGAGCGTGCTGGTCGACCAGGGCCTGCTTCCTCGAACCGTGGCCGTTGTCTTCACGGTCGCACTCCGGCCGTGCCAGTCGAAATTCGCGCGCACGTCGTACGACGCATCGAGCCCGAGCGAGTTGACCTCCGGTGCCGAATCGGCTCGGATGGGCGCCACGATGCTCGCGTTCATGAGCAAGACGGCCGCCACCGCCAGGACGCGGGTAAGGATCACCCGTGGATCATCGGGCAGGTTCGATAAGCCCGCTCGCCTCAGTGGCTCGCGGGCTTATCCCAAGGTCTCGCGGGTGGCTCAGGCGGCGAGCGTGGCGTCCAGCTTGCTGAACGCCTCTGACCAGCCGTTCTGGGTCGGGGACACGAGATGCTCGGGCAGCCACTGACGTACCTCGAGCCGCGTCCGTCCATCGCCCTCGTCGTAGAACTCGATCCGCATTCTCGTCTCGAACGGTTTGAAGCCTCCCGGCAGCTGTCCGGTGATGCGCATGACGCCGTCGAGCAGCTCGCCATCGATCACATCCGTGAGGTCGATGCGGCCGTCGGTCCATGTGCCGGGCAAATCGGGGAAGACTTCGTGCCAGCGCTGAAAGCCGCCGGGGCGCACGTCGAACTCGATCTCGTCGCGCGGCACCGAGTTGCCTATCGGGCCCCACCAGGCCGCGAACTGGTCCGGGTCCGTGAATGCCCTGTAGACCAGCGCTCGCGGCGCGTTGACGATGCGTGTCAGGGTGAGCTGTGGTGCCGTTGTCGTGGTCATGGCTTTCCTCTCTTCCTTTCGGTCGTGGGATCCGGTTTCGTTTTGGCCAGCGTCGTTGGCTGCTCCGACATGAGCCGTGCGAGGTGTCGGTCGAGCCTGTCGAGCCTCTCGTCCCACAGCCGCTCGTAGCGGGCCAGCCAGGTCGCCGCGCTGGCGAGCGATGTCGGCGAGAGGCGCGCTCGGCGCCATTTGCCTTCGTGGCTTCTGGTGATGAGTGACGCGCGTTCGAGCACCTTCAGGTGTCGCGAGATCGCCGGGAGGCTTATCGAGAACGGCGCCGCGAGCTCGGTGACGGTTGCTTCACCCGCGGCGAGACGGTCGACGATGCCCCGGCGTGTGGCATCGGCGAGCGCACCAAAGAGCAGATCGAGGTCCTCGCCCTTCCGTTCCGGCACTACATTTAACATGATGGTTAAGTGTAGAGGCTTAACGGACATGCTGCAAGCCCTTGTGCGCGGATGCGGCGACGGCGCCGGCAAAGGGTTCAACGCGGTTACGAGCGCCTCGCTTCGCCACCTGGGGGTGGGCGCCGACCGCGGCGCTCTGGCCCTCGAGGCAACAGCCATCTAAGTACAAGGTCGACGCTGCGAGGCGCGCCTAGACTTACGTTCGATGGTTTCGCAATCGGCACTGAATGAGGAGGTCGTGGTCCGCCGGCCCGGCTACTCGTTGCCGGCAACGATTTCTTGGCCGGCTCGGGACGACGCCGCGCCGTGCGTCGTGTTCTTTGCGGGGAGCGGACCGACTGACCGCAACTGGACTTCGCCGCTGCTCCCCGGCACGAACGGCAGCGGCGCGCAGCTCGCACTCGCGTTGCAGGGGCGCGGGGTGGGATCGATTCGCTTCGACAAGGTCGGCTCGGGCGTCAACATGCCCAAGGGCATGGCGCCAGCGGATCTGAAGATGTTCGACGTGTTGTCGCTGGCCCACTATGTCGACGAGGCAATCGCCGCCTTTGACGAGGTCGCCGCGCAGGACCGGTGCGGCCAGATCTTCCTTCTAGGCCACAGCGAAGGATCGATCCACGCGTCGTCGGCGGCCATCGCCAAGCAGGCGGACCCACGCTTTGGTGGCTTCACCAGCCTGTCCGGCCCGTCTCGCTCGCTGCTCGACACGGCCATCGAACAGATCCGTGCCATGAAGATCAAGGCGGGGGACAACCCAGCAGCCGTTGGCCAGGCGCTCGAGAGGTTTCGGGAGGCCATGCTGGAAGAAGATTCGCCGGCGCCCGATCTTTCCGAGCTCCCAGAGGCGACCGCCTTGTGGCAGGCGACCCACGCGCCCGCCCAGCAGCGGGTCGCGCGCGAGCTGATTCTCGTGGACCCACTCGCCAGGCTGCACGAGTATCGCGGTCGCGCGCTGGTCGTCTCGGCTGCCAACGACGCCCAGGTGCCAGGTTCCGACGGCGACCGGATCTTCGCGGCGCTGGGAACGGACGTGAAAGACAAGACGCGGGTCACGATCGCCAACGCCAACCACGTCTACAAGTTGGAGCCGCGGGCGCCTTCGACTATCAGCCAGGAGGAGATCGTCGCCGGCTACGCCGACGTCAACCACGCGCTCGCCGACGGCCTCGTTGATGCGATCGTGGGCTTCGTCACGGCATAGCGGCGAGCCGCGCTTCTTCGCCTACCCGCGGAAATCGGTCAACGGCGCACCCGATAGCGAAGGTGAAGCACCCGGTTGCCCTGAATCGCCATCTCGCGATCCTCCAACAGGTGCTGCGCATGGACCGACCCGAAATAGCGCTTGCCGGCCCCGAATACGACCGGCACGACGTCCATGCGCACCTCGTCAATCAGGCCCGCGGCCAGCACCTGGCCACCGACGTCGCCAGCGGCGACTTCGACGATGCGGTCACCCGCGAGCTCCTGCGCCTTGGCCACGGCTGCCTTGACGCCGTCGACGAAGTGGAACGGCGCCTCGGGATGCCAGCCCTCGGGCCTGCCCCGGTGAGTCACGACGACAACGTGGTCGACCCCGCCCGGAGGCTTCCCATCCCAGCCATCCGTCATGTCGAAGACGTGGCGCCCGACGATCGTCGCCCCGATCTCGTCCCAGTACGGCCGGGTGTAGTCGTAGGACGCCTGCGACACCTTCAGCTCGCCGCTTTCGTCCAACGGAACGTCACCGCTCAGCAACCAGTCGAAGAGCGGCCCAGGCTGGTCGCTCTCGTCCGCGATGAAACCGTCGACCGACACCGAGGCGTACATGACCACTTTGCCCACGGGGCGCTCCTCTGCGTTGGGTGCCCTGAGAGTAAGAGTTGAGAGCGGAGCCCCTGACGATCTCCGCTCTCATGTGAGGTCAGTTTGGTGGGCGATACTGGATTCGAACCAGTGACCCCTCGGATGTGAACCGAGTGCTCTAACCACTGAGCCAATCGCCCCCAGGCGCGCCCGCTGTGACGCGGCCGTCATTATCGGCGCTCACAACTCCCTTGTCAGGAGCGTCGGCCAGAGCGTGGAGATTGTCGACTGATCGACCTCGAGCGCGACGCGCTTGATCCGACTCGACGCGCCGGAGACGAGCTCGATGCGCGAGGGCGCGATATCCAGCATCTTCGCGATGGTGCGCAGAGCGGCCTTGTTGGCCGCTCCGTCTGCGGGCGCGGCACGGACTCGGACGTGCAGGACGCCGCCGTCGGTCACGCCATCGACCGCATCGCTGCCGCCGCGTGGCGTGACGCGAACGGCGAAGGAGATGCGCGTCAGCGGAAGAGGACGAGCTGCATCAGGAAGCCGAGCGCCAGCAGCAGGACCAGCGGTGAGAGGTCGAGCATGCCGGTCGACGGCATGAAGCGCCTGATCGGCGCCAGCAGCGGCTCGGTCGTGTCGAAGAGGAAGCGCGCCACCGGCCCGCTGAAGGTGGGGTTGATCCAGCTCAACAGGACGCGGCCGACTATGAGCAGCCACAGCGCGGTGACAAGCAGCTGGATTACGACGAACACGAATCCCGACAAGGTCGCCCGAGTATAGGTTTCGGTCAGACCTTGGGCCGGGTGCCGAACAAGACGCGGCCCAGGCGAACGACCGTGGCCCCCTCCTCCACTGCGACCTCGAAGTCATCGCTCATGCCCATCGACAGGCCGGCGCCGATGCTCGGGTGGTCGGACGTGATCCGCTGCGAAAGCTCGCGCAGCGCGCGGAACGTCGGCCGCGCGGCCCCCGGGTTCGGCACGAGGCGACCGACGGTCATCAGCCCCATGATCCTGATGCCCTCCACCGCGGCCAGACGAGGCGCCAGCGCCGGCATCTCGCCCGCGCCGAATCCGGCCTTGGCCGGATCGGCATCGACGTTGACCTGGAGATAGACCGGGTAGGGCGCGCGATCGGCAGCAACGGCGACTCGACCGATGCGCTCGGCGATCGCGAGCGAGTCGACGGAGTGGATCGACTCGAACAGCTCCACCGCCCGCCGCGCCTTGTTCGATTGAAGCGTGCCAACGAGCGCCCAGCTGGCGTTGGGCAAGGCTGGAGCCTTCTCCTCGGCCTCCTGGACACGGTTTTCGCCGAACTCGGAAAGGCCCACCGAGACCGCCGCACGGAGCCTCTCGACGGAGACGGTCTTCGAGATCGGAAGGATTCTTACGCCAGAGGGATCGCGTCCGGTGCGGGCGCAGGCAAGCTCGATGCGCGACCGAATATCCGCGTGCGACATGCTCAGACGGTCGGCCTCGTTGCTATCGATTTGAGCGTCCACTGCACACAGTCAGCTCTTGGGCGGACGGAGCAGCACCGCGGCAAACCCGGCCAGCGTGACGACGGTCAGAATCGGGATTGCAGCCTTCGCGGCCCTGGGCGGCAGGACGAGCTCGAACATCGGCACCGGATCGCCCAGGCTGCGCTGGACGGGGCCGAAGGGGCAGCTGCCGCGGCCGATGACCAGGGCAATACCCTCGGCGGCCAGCAGGCCCACCGACGCCGCAAGCCAACGGTCACGAGTCCGCCTGAGTGCGGACAACCAGACGTACCCGAGACCAGCCATGTTGGCGAAGCCGAAGGCGGCGTGGGCGACCCGGAATGCCCGAGCACCGATGGGCAGATCTGCCCAGGACCCGCGGCTGGGCACCGCTTGGACATCCACCGGCCCGCTCATTCCGACGAGCTCGTTTCCATCGAGTCGAGACTGGCCGGCCCTCGAGGCCGGCCCCGCATGGGTCAGCGGTGGCGGCGCAGGAAGGCCGGGATATCGAGGTCCTCGACCTCCTGCTGCGGCCCACGCCGGAGCTCCTGGCCGTTGCGCGGCTGGACGACTGCTGCAGGCTGAAGCTCAACCTCCGCTTCTGCGGCCGCACCGTTCTGCGCCGTCGGCGACGGCATCGGGTTCACGGGAATCGCCGTTGGCACGCGCTCGGTGGCCAGCTCGTCGCGGTCGCGTGCCATGCGCAGGGCGCTGGCGACCTCGACCGATCCGGTCGTCTGCGCTCGACCGATATCGCGCTTGCGCGTATTGTCGAAGCCAGTGGCGATGACGGTGATCGCGACCTCGTCGCCCATCCGCTCGTCGATGACCGTGCCGAAGATGATGTTCGCCTCCGGGTCGGCGGTCTGCTTGATGATCTCCGCGGCCTCGTCGACCTCGAACAGGCTCAACGTCGGGCCGCCGGTCACGTTGAACAGCACGCCCTGGGCGCCCGAGATATTGACCTCGAGCAACGGGCTGGCGGTGGCCTCCTTGGCAGCGGCCGCTGCGCGACCCTCGCCCGAGGCGCGACCGATGCCCATCAGGGCCGAGCCCGCGTCCTTCATCACGGTGCGCACGTCGGCAAAGTCGAGGTTGATCAGGCCGGGCACCGTGATCAGGTCGCTGATGCCCTGGACGCCCTGGCGCAGGACGTCGTCGACTACGCGGAATGCGTCGAGGATGGAGGTTTCCTTGTTGACCACATCCTTGAGCCGGTCGTTGGGGATCGTGATCAGGGTGTCGACCTTCTCGCGCAGCGCCTCGCTCGCCTTCTCGGCGTTGAGGCGGCGGCGGGCACCCTCGAACGAGAACGGCTTGGTAACGACACCGATCGTCAGGGCGCCGACCTCGCGCGCGATCTCGGCGATTACCGGTGCCGCGCCAGAGCCTGTGCCACCGCCCATGCCGGCGGTGATGAAGACCATGTCCGAGTCCTTGAGCGCCTCGTAGATCTTCTCGGCGTCCTCCTCGGCCGCGTGCTGGCCGATGCCGGGGTCGCCCCCGGCGCCCAGGCCACGGGTGATCTTGTCGCCGATCCGGATCTTGTGCGGAGCGTCCGACTGGAGGAGTGCCTGGGCGTCGGTGTTGACGGCGATGAACTCGACGCCCATCAACTCGGCGCGGATCATTCGATTGACAGCGTTGCTGCCGCCGCCGCCGACACCGATGACCCGGATCAGTGCGAAGTTCTCCGAGTCAGACCTCAGCGGCATTTCCAAACCCCTCTCAAAAGGACGTCAGTGTCGGGCTATTGATCCCCATTTCGGGTCCTGCGCGGGTGGTTGCCGCAGAACCCTTCGAGTTCGGCCGAGTATATCTGCGAGCCCCGCTCCCGACCGCCCGACTTGCCGATCAGGGCGGGTCAATTTCGGATTGATATCGGCCGACTGTGGACGAACTGTGGATAGTCGAGGCCGTCAGCCGCGGACGGCCGTCAGCCGCGGACGAACGACAGATCGACGCGCCGGGTCGAGTTGTCCTGGTTGGGGTCGAGCACGGCGATCGACTGCCATGTTCCGAGCTGCAGCTCGCCGTTGACGACAGGGACCGTAATCGACGGCGGGGCCAGCAGTGGCACGACGTGGTCCGCGCCGTGGCCGCGCGATCCGTGGCTGTGGCGCCAGCGATCGTCGCGCGGCAGCAGCCGGTCGAGGCTGTCCATCAGGTCGGCGTCGGAGCCCGCGCCGAGCTCCATGATCACGACGCCGGCCGTGGCATGGGCCACAAAAATGTTGAGCAGCCCATCACCTTCGCCCGCGACGAACGTGGCGCATTCGCGGGTGATGTCGAACAGGCCGCGGCCGCGGCCGGTTTGGACCGTGATCGTTGCGCGTTTCACCGTCGCGCCCTCCTTTCTGGACTAATGCCGCCCACCCCGGCACTAAGCACGTTCAGACGGCCATTGAAGGCCGGGGCGCCCTGATCTCACGCTTGAAGGGTCTCTGGTGAGCAGGATTCTCGGGTCAACGAAGAGCGTTAGTGTCGCCAGGAGCGGCATAAGCAGAATTGCCCACGCACGTCACGCACGTCAGGTCGTTACGGTCGCCGGCCTTGCCACGCATGCCATGCTCGCGCGCACGACGCGCTCGCGCTAGGGCAGCAGCCCCCGCGCCCAATCGCGCATCCTGTTGACGACTCCCGGCGCGGGGGCCGTGTCGTAGCGGACCGGCTCGTAACCGTGGACGGCCTGGGCGCCCCACATGAGCAGGCCGAGCGAGGTCGAGTGAGCGGGCGTGAGGAGGTTGTCGGTCAGGCCGCTGACGCCGGTTGGCCCGGCGACGCGGACCGGCATCTGCAGCACCTCGCGGCCGAGCCGAGCGGAGCCGGCCAGCTGGGATGCGCCACCGGTCAGCACCAGGCCCGCCGGCAGCAGTCCCCTGTAGCCGGCACGCTCGATCTCCTCGCCGATCTTCTCGAAGACCTCGCGCATGCGCGCTTCGATGATCTCGGCCAGCTCCTTGGTCGAAGCGGTCAGGGCATCGCCCTCGCCGATGCCCTGGACGTCCACCTGTTCGTCCTCGGTCACGTCGTCCGGACTGGCGGTGCCGTGCTTGATCTTGAGATCCTCGGCCGCGACGAGGCTCGTCTTCAGCCCTATAGCGACATCGTTGGTGACGTTGTTGCCGCCGATTGGCAGGACGCCGGTGTAGAAGGGCGAGCCTTCCATGAACAGCGCCAGATCAATCGTGCCGGCGCCGAAGTCGGCCATCGCGACGCCGAGCTCCTTTTCCGTCTCGGTCAGCACGGCATCGGCGGACGCCAGCGAGGCTGCGACAAGCTCGTCGATGCGGATGTCCGCGCGCTGAACGCACTTGGACAGGTTCTGAACCGCAGTCGCCGAGGCGTGGACGATGTGTGTCTCGACCTCGAGGCGGACGGCGCTCATGCCCAGCGGATCCTTGACCCCCTCCTGGCCGTCGACGACGAAGCCGCGCGGCAGGACGTGGAGAACTTCTCGATTGGAAGGGATGTTGACCGCCCGCGCGACCTCGGTCGCTCGCTCGATGTCCTCGCGCGTGACCTCCCGCCGAGCGCCACTCACCGCGACCGCGCCGCGCGAGTTCTGCGATTCGACGTGGGCGCCACCGACGGCCACGATCGCCGACTCGATGCGGTAGCCCGACAGTCGCTCGGCTGCCTCACGCGCCTGGCGGATCGAGTTGACGGTCTGGTCGATGTTGATCACGACCGCCTTCTTGAGCCCGGACGACGCCTGAGAGCCCTTGCCGATGACGGTCACCGCGCCGTCGCGCGTGACCTCGCCGATCAATGCCACGACCTTGTTCGTGCCCACGTCGAGGGCGACGAGGATTGCCTCCCGTTCCACGTCTACATTCTGGCCTAATGCGGCGTTGCCGGGGCTGGCGTGTTGCGCGCTGTCTCGACGGGGACATAAGTTCCGCAACGTTCGTCGAGCGGCGCAAGGTAGATCGTGCTCACATCACGCTCACCAGCACCCAGCAGCGAGCGCAGGCACTGGACCTGGCGCGGGATGAGGTCGGTCGGCCGCAGGTTCGGGGTGTACATGCCGAATATGGCCCGCCAGCCACTCGGCTGAGCCACCAGCACGAAGCCTTCGTCGTCGCCCACCGCGAGCGCGAGCGAGGCGGCGGCCGAGTCGAGGTCGGCCGGCGTTAGCGCGCCGAGCTGGAGGATGGCGGCGAGATCGATCGGGTCGATCTGGCCGCCGACATCGACTGCCGAAACGGCCTGCGTGCGCGTGTCGTCGACCAGTGGAAGACCCAGCGCGGACGCCTGTGCCGGATCAGCCACGGCCAGCACCAGGCCGCCGGCGTCGACCAGATACAGCGACCCGTCACGTTGCAGCGCGAAGACGGGCACGCGCTCGGAAAGGTCGATCGTGACGGTGTTCGGGAGTGCGGTGGTCACCTGGGCGTCGGCGAGGGCCGGGAAGCTCATCATCGCGCTCGCCATGTCGCTCGTGCGCAGGCGCACGACGTTCGGGTGCTGGCCATCGCCGACGCCGGCGGCCGTCAGCAGGGCGCTCAGGTCGGTGTAGCTCACGCCGCCTGTGACCTGCGGCGCGGCGATGCTAAACCGGTCGTCGGTCAGCATCCAGTACGCCGCGCCCGCGCACGCGATCATCAACACGAGCCCAAGAACCCGGGCGCGGGTGACGAGCCGGAGGATGCCGCGACGTCGCCCCTGTGGGCGGCCGTAGGCGCGGGCCGACGAGGCAGGTCTGGCGCTCAGGGCAGGTCGGCCCGCTTGAGCACGCGGCGTGGTCGGGCCGCGGCGCGCTCCATGGCGAGCTCCACGATGCGCTCGCTGATTGCCCCGAAGTCGTAGCCGCCGGCGCGGCACAGCACCGGAAAGAGGCTGATGGGCGTGAAGCCGGGGATTGTGTTGATCTCGTTCAGATAGAGCTCACCGGTGGGGCGGTCGACCAGGAAATCGACGCGAGCGAAGCCCTGTGCGCCGATTGCCAGATACGCATCGCGGGCGATCTTGTGCACGCGCTGCCGGAGCGCCGGCGCCAAGTCGGGAGAGTCGGACGTGCGCGAAACGCCGTCTTCGTACTTGGCCACGTAGTCGTAGAACTCGCGGCCCGGGAAGATCTCGCCCGGCCCGTACGACTCGAGATCCGCCGCCGAGTTGCCGAAGACGCTCATCTCGAGCTCACGCGGGTGATCCAGGTATGCCTCGACGATTGCCATGTCGTCGTACTCCAGAGCCTGGGCGACTGCGCCGCCCGCGTACTCGGGGTCGTCGGGCTGGTGGACGATAGCAATCCCGACCGACGAGCCGAGGCGGTCCGGTTTGACGATGACGCGGTGCTCTGTCAGGCCGGCGCTGAACTCGGCCACCCGGCGCTGGGCGGCCCGAGGGTCGGCCCTCCATTCGTCTGCACCAATTTCGATCCACGGCAGGACGGGCATGCCCAGTCCCTGCACGAGGCGTTTGAAGAGTGCCTTGTCCATGCCCACGGCAGATGCGGCAACCCCGGCGCCGGTGTACGCCAGGTCCGCCGATTCGCACAGTGCCTGAACGGTTCCGTCCTCGCCAAACGGTCCATGCAGGGCGATGAACACGACGGGCGTCGGCTCCTGGGCGCGTATCTGATCGAGGGCGTGCCCGGACTTGAACGGTCCTTCCGCGCCCAGCGCTCTGGGGTCGTCGTACGCACTTGCCGCCAGCGAGCGATCGAGAGCCGCCTGCGGCAGCTTCCACCAGCCACCGTCGAGCGCAACGAGCCAACCGCTGATCTGGTGACCTCGCTGTGCGAGGGCCTCTGCGATCGCTCGGCCGGAAACCAGCGAGACATCATGCTCGGCCGAAGGCCCGCCCAGGATTACCGCGATTGACGTCCAATTCACACGCTCTCCCAGTTCGACCAATCACCGGCGAATACGACTTCGAAGACGAGCTCGACGCCCGTTTCGCTGCGCACTCGGTCGCGCACCTGCTCGCCTAGGTGGCGAACGTCGCTCGCCGTCCCGCCACCGTCGTTGACGATGAAGTTGGCGTGCTTCTCGCTCACCGTCGCGCCCCCGACGCGCAGGCCCTTCATGCCCAGCCGATCAATGATCCCGCCTGCCGAGTCGCCCGGAGGATTGCGAAAGAAGCTGCCCGCTGACGGCTGGCCGAGGGGCTGATGCTGCTGGCGCCAGCGACGGATCTCGTCGAGACGCTGGCCGATGACCTCGGGATCCGCGCGCTCGAGCTCGAACGTCGCCCACGTGACGACCTCGGGCGATCCCAGGGGCGCGTGCTTGAGCACGCTCTCCCGGTAGGTGAGCTGCAGTCCGTCGCGGTCGAGGGTCTGCTCCGTGCCGTCGAGCCGCATCACGCCAGCCTCCACGATCACCCTTCTAACATCCGATTCATGAGCGCCGGCGTTGGCCCACACGGCACCGCCAACGGTGCCCGGAATGGCCAGGCCGAACTCGAGCCCGGATAGCCCCTCCTGCTTGCCGAGTGTCGCCGCGCGGGCCATCGGCAAACCGGAGTCGGCTGTCAGCCGATCGCCGCTGAAGCTGTGCTGTTGGGCACGGTTGTTGATCACCAGGCCGCGCATGCCGAGGTCGCTGATGACGAGATCGGAGCCGCGGCCCAGGATGAAGACGGGCAGCTCGCGCGCGCGCGCAAAGCGGACCAGACCGCGCAGCTCGAAGAGGTTGTGGACCTCGGCGTAGAGATCGGCCGGGCCGCCAACGCGCATCGTGCTGAAGCGTGCCAGGGGCTCGTGGCGCGAGGTCTTGACTCCGATCCGGCGCTGGATGTCCGTGCCCAGACGGACGAGATCGTCCTCGGTCAACGCCTGCTTCGTCGGAACGGCCGTCACGCGGCCGCCCGGGACATGCGCTCGATCGTTGCGGCAGCAGGCAGCTTGGAGCGCTCTGCGAGCGCGAGGACCAGCTCGGCAACGGCGGCCGCGGCGCCCGGGCGGCCGAAAGAGAGGGCCGCGGCGCGCATCGTTGCCATCTGATCCGTGTCGTGAAGCATCTCGACCGCGGCCGTCAGGGAGTCGGCGTCGAAGTCCTCGTCAGCGATGATGCGCGCCGCTCCCGCATCTGCCAGCGCGTGTGCGTTGGCCGCCTGGTGCGCCGACGCATGCGGGTAAGGGATGACGACCATGGGCAAGCCGAGCGCGCTGGCTTCGGCGAGCGTCGAAGACCCTGCCCGACCGATGAGCAGGTCGCTTGCAACCAAGGCGTCGGTCATCTCCGCGCGCAGGAAGGGAAACGGCTTGTATCGCCCGCGCCAACCTGTCGGCAGCGATTCGCGCACCTTGAGTGCGTCGCTGTACGCGGGCTGGCCGGTCATGTGGATGACCGTCGTCCGGGGCACAATCTCGAGCAGCGCATTCCAGACCGCGCGATTGAGCCGCCGAACGGCCTGGGAGCCGCCGAAGATGAAGACCACCGGCGTGTCGGGCTCGAGGCCCAGCGCGATGCGCGCGCTCGCCGTGTCGTGGCCCGCAAAGGACCTGATCGGCGTGCCGGTCACGTAGCAGCGTCCGGGCAGTGTCTTGGCCGTCTCGGAAAAGCTGACCGCGAGCACGTTCGCGAAGCGCGCCGTGGCGCGAACGCTGCGCCCGGCGATCAGGTTGCCCTCCCACATGAGGCTCGGCACGCGCAGCGAGCTGGCGGCGGTAACGACCGGGATTGCGGTGTAACCGCCCGTCGTGAACACCGCGTCGGGTCGCCAGCGCGTGAGCCTGGCCAGGGCGGCTGGATACGACGCTCCGAGTCGGACCGGATCAAGCACCACATGCTTGTTTATGTCGACTGTCCGGAGCGAGCGCAGCGGCAGCAGGTCGAGCTGGTAGCCCTCGGGAGGAACGATGCTCGACTCGAGCCCGCGGTGGCCGCCGAGCCAGCGGAACTCGACTTCAGGCACCCGCTCGCGAAGGCACTGCGCGACGGCCAGCGCCGGATAGACGTGGCCGCCGGTGCCACCGGCCGCGATCAGAATTCGCATCGTTCCAGGTTCCTCGGGGAAGAGTCTCGCGGGAGATTGAAAGGAGGATACCGACAGCGGCGAAGCTGACCAGCAGCGACGACCCGCCGGCCGAAACGAACGGCAGCGTGATGCCCGTGATGGGCACCAGGACGACGACAACGCCGATGTTGATGAACGCCTGGATGACCAGCCAGGCAGTGATGCCGGTGGCCAGCAGGGCTCCAAACGTGTCCGGTGCGCCGATTGCGATGCGCAGGCCACGGTAGGCGAGCAGCAGGTACAGGGCGATGACCGAGAGCGCGCCGATGAAGCCGAGCTCCTGGCCTACGAGAGCGAAGACGAAGTCGTTCTGCGCCTGGGGCAGCGACAGGGCCCCCGGCTGGCCGCCCTGGCCAAGGCCAATGCCCGTGGCGCCGCCCGCGCCCAGCGCGAGAAGACCCTGGATCGTCTGGTGGCCGATGCCCTGAGCGTCAGCCCACGGATTGAGGAATGCCTGAACGCGCTGCATCTGGTAGCCGCTGCTCATCACCGCGACCGAAACGGCCACGATGCCGACCGGCACGAGAAATGCGAAGTAAAGGAGGCGGCCGCCCGCCACGAAGAACATCGTCAGACCGGTCAGGGCCAGCACTCCGGCCGTGCCAAGGTCGGGCTCGAGGAAGACGAGCCCGACGACCAGGCCAAGGATGAGCAGGAAAGGCAGCAGGCCGTTGGTCAGGCTGGACGTCTTCGTGCCGCGCTTGGCCAGCCAGTGAGCGAGGTAGATGACCAACGCAAGCTTGGCGAACTCGGCCGGATGCATCGACGGCAGTGGACCGATCTGCAGCCAGCGCGAGGACCCACCGGCGATGACTGGTTGGAAGGGGCCGATGCCGTCCGTGAGCACGACAGCCAGCAGCGCGAGTGCGACGAGGAAGAAGCCCACCGATACGAGACGCAGGTAGCGATAGTCGACGCGCATGACAAGGAGCATCAGTGCCGCTCCAGCAACGCCCCAAAGTGCCTGCGGACCCACGACGACGAACGGATTGTTCTTGAGCAGACCGTACACTCCGGTGCTCGAGTAGACCATCAGGATGCCCAGCGCTGCTAGCGCGACAACGCCGAACAGCAGCAACAAGTCTGGTTCGTGACGCTCGCGCTGGGGACCTCTCAGCACGGGCGCGGCGCCGGGACCGCGCTGCAGTGCACGCGCGGCATCGGCGCGCGGCTGCGATCGAGCGGCGCGTCGTCGGCCGATCATCCTCGGCCCTCCCCCACGTGTTCTGCGGCGATACGGGCGACGATCTCCTTGAACGCCGCGCCACGGGCAGCGTAGTCGACGAACATGTCGAAGCTGGCCGCCGCGGGGCTGAGCAGAACCGTGCCACCGCTCAGGGCGCGCGCTGCTGTGTCTGCATCGCGGACTGCGCTCTCCAGGTCGCGCGCGTGATCGACGCGCTGCGCGCCCGCCGCGCGAAACGCGGCCGCGAACTCGTCCGCCGTCTCGCCGATGACGATCACCGCGGCCGCGCGCCGCGCGACCTCAGTCGCCAGGTCGTCTATCGCCACGTTCTTCGAGCGGCCGCCGCAGATGAGCACGATTGGCGGCGCAAAGCTGCGCAACCCGGCAATGACAGCGTCCGGCTGCGTGCCCTGCGAGTCGTTGACGAACAGCACGCCGTCCACGTTGGCAACCGGTTCGAGGCGATGCTCGACGCCGGTGAAGTCGCCCACCGCTCTGCGGATCGCGTCCGGTGCCACGCCGAAGAGGAGCCCGGTGGCCACGGCCGCCAGGACGTTGCTCACGTTGTGGTCGCCGGGCAGCGGAACCTCATCGACGGGCATGATCCTGCCGTCCGGCCCTGTCATCGCCTGCGCGCCCGATCCGAGCTGGCGCACGGCGTCGGCCACGATCCATCTGTCGCGCACGCCCACGCCGCCCGGCAGCGGAGCGCCGCGCCGGTAGAACAGCGCCGGCGCGCTGGTCGCGTGCTCGAACTCGGCCGAAACAGGGTCCTCGGCATTGAGCACGAGGCGACCGTCGGGGGGCAGCAGCTCAGCCAGACGGCGCTTCGCGGCGCGATAGGCCTCCACTGTGCCGTGGCGATCCAGGTGGTCGCTGGTGACATGCGTGTACAGCGCCACGTCAGTGCCGCGCGAAAGGGTCGGCAGCTGCAGCTCGGAAAGCTCGAGCACGACGCGATGAGCGAGCGTCAGCTCGGGCAGTCGCTCGACGAGCGGGATGCCGATGTTGCCGCCGAGCATTACCGGAGCGCTCCCGGCCCCGAGCACGGCTGCGGTCAGCGACGATGTCGTCGTCTTGCCCTTCGTGCCGGTCACGCCCACCGTCGTTGCTGGACACAGGCGCAGGAAGAGATCGACCTCGCTGACGATCGGGACCAGCGCGGCCTGTTCGATGTCCGCCAGCGCGGCGCGCAGGCGCGGCTCGGTGGTCGGATAGCGACTGCTTATGGATGGCGAGGTCGCTATCAGCGCCTGGCCGTCAAGCGCGGCGCGCGGATCGACATCGGGTCCGAGCAACAGCCGCGCTCCGGTTCGATCGATGTGTTCGATCTCGCGCGCCAGATCCGAGCTGGGACGGCCGTCATAGACGGTTACGGTCGCGCCGCGCTCGGCAAAGAATCGGCTCAGCGCGACACCGCTGCGCGCCAGGCCGAGGACCGCGACCGGGCGGCCGCGGAACGACTCGAGCGTCAGGTGCTCCAGATCGATTGGGGTCGGCGCATGTCCCACCGCGCTCATGCCGGCGCGACCAGCGTGGAGAAGTAGAAGGTGACCCCGAGCATCGCGGCCAGCACGCCAACGATCCAGAAGCGCATCGTGATCTTCTCTTCGTCCCAGCCCGAGAGCTCGAAGTGATGATGCAGCGGGGCCATCTTGAAGATGCGCTTATGGGTCATCTTGTAGTACCCGATCTGCAGGATGTCTGAGCCCACCTCGAGCACAAAGATGAGGCCGATCAGCGGCAGCAGCAGGATCTGGCCTGTAATCAGCGACACCACGGCCAAGGTCGCGCCCATGGCCAGTGCCCCCGAATCGCCCATGAAGATCTGCGCCGGGTGGACGTTGAACCACAGGAAGCCGAGCAGGGCGCCGATGATCAGCGCGCACAGGATGGCCAGACTGGTCTGCCCGCCCAGCAGGGCGATGATCATGTACGCAACGAACGCGAAGATCAGCGTCCCGCCGGCGAGGCCGTCGAGCCCGTCGGTGAAGTTCACGCCGTTCGTCGTGGCCACGATCGTGAACGCAGCAAAGATGATGTACGCCCACGGCTCGATGCCGACGTCGCCGATGAAGGGCACGGCCAGGGAGTGCACGGCGTAGGTCGACTGGATCTGGTACGCGATGGTGATCGCCACGACCGACTGCCACAGCATCTTCTGGCGAATTCGAATGCCCTCGCCCGTCCGGGCGTTGAGGATGTCGTCGACCGTGCCCAGGACGCCGACCAGGATCAGGGTCAGGATCGGCGCTATTGTCTGCGGACCCCAGAACGTGCCGTTGCCGACGACCTGAAAGAGCAGTGCCGCGGCACCAACGACAGCGATCATCAGCACCCCACCCATCGTCGGCGTGCCTTCCTTGACGTAGTGGCTGTCGGGCCCCTCGACGCGGATGCGCTTGCCAAAGCCGACGCGCCGCAACAGGACAATGAACGGCGCCATCAGGATGACCATCAGGGCGAACGTGAGCAGGATGCCCTGGACGATCCCTGCGGCAATCGTCACGCGATGGTCTCCGTCTGGCTCAGCTCGCGCAGGGCATCGACAAGGTCGAAGAAGCGCTCGCCGTTGGAGGCCTTGAGCAGCACCACGTCCCCGTCGCGCAGGATGCGCGTCAGAGCAGAGAGAGCCACGTCGCGGTCGCGTGCGACGTGGACCGCGTCCGGCTCCATTCCGGCTGCCTCGGCCGCGTCGGCGTAGATCCGGCCGGGCCGACCAACCGCCACAAGCACGTCCGCGATGCGCGCCGCGTGGCTACCCACGATGCGATGACTCGCTTCGCTCTCCGGACCGAGCTCGAGCATCTCGCCCAGTACGGCCACGCGGCGCCCGGGCAGCGTGGCCAGCAGATCGAGCGCCGCGACCATCGAGTCGGGCGCGGCGTTGTAAGAGTCGTCGAGGATCATCCAGCGACCCGCGTCGATCAGCGTCGTCCGGTGCGGTGCCTGGAGCGGGCGGCCCAGGCCCGCAACGATCTCGTCGAGGGTGAGACCCGCCGACATACCGACCGCTGCCGCGGCAAGCGCGTTGTGCACGCTGTGCCGTCCGAGAGCTGGTATCGCCATGTCGGTGGCGAATCGGTCGGTGACGAGCCTGAAGCGCATTCCTTCCGCACCCAGCGACTCGACGTCCTCGGCGCGCACATCGGCCGCTTCATGGAAGCCGTAGCGGACCACTGCGACGCCGGTGGGAGCATGCTCGGCCATGCGCGTCACTCGCTCGTCGTCCGCGTTCAGCACGGCCGTACCGGTCGGCGGCAGGGCCTCGACCAGCTCGCGTTTGCCGCGCTCGATGGCATCGATGGAACCGGCTCGTTCGAGGTGCGTGCCTCGAACGGCCGTCACTACGCCGATCTTCGGCCGCGCCACCTCGGCCAGGACCGCGATGTCGCCCGGCTCGTACATGCCCATCTCGAGCACGGCGACGTCATCCTCCCGAGACAGGCGCAACAGGGTCAGCGGCAGGCCGATCTCGTTGTTCTCGTTGGCACGGTTGCGCAGCACCGTCCAGCGCTCGGCGAGGACTTCCGCGGTCTGCTCCTTGGTCGATGTCTTGGCCAGTGATCCCGTCACTCCTACGACGAGCGGGTCGAAGCGGTTGCGCCACGCGGCGGCGGCGCGGCGCAGCGCCAGCAGCACGTCGTCAACGACCAGGACGGCGCCGCCTCCCGCAGCGTCGATCGCGACCATGTCCAATTCGGATGGCGCGTGCGCAACCACGTACGCCGCCGCGCCGCGTCGCGCCGCGTCGCCCAGGAAAAGGTGGCCGTCGGTGCGCTCACCGGACAGGGCGAAGAAGGCATTGCCCGCTCGGACCTGCCGAGAGTCGACGGCACCACCCCGAATCGGGCGCTCTCCGGGACGCAGCAGCGACCCCCCGACGGCCGCTGCGAGCGACTCGGGGTCGAACGACGGTTCGGCCGAAATCGCTTGGGCAGCCACGGCCGGCCATTCTCGCATCAGACCAGCTACCTGGTGCCCGACGCCGCGCCGGCCGGCTGCTCGGCGAATGGGGCTGGCCCTGGCGTGTCGGGCGGCTGCCCCGTTGGCGGCGACGGGTCGGGCGGCAGGGTCGGTGACCCATCACCGCTCGGGATCTGCGAACCGTCGTAGCCCGGCAGTGGCGACAGGTCGAGTACGGAGATCGCGTCGAGCGCCACGCGCCGCCAAAGCTCGTTCGAGGTCATCTGCAGGGTCATGCCCCATTTCTTGGGCACCGTCGGGATCGTGTCATGGATGCGCACAAGGATGACGGCTTCGGGCATGCCGTTGCCGACGAAGCCGACAAACGTGTGGTTGTACGTGTCGGGCAGCCAGCCACCAGCCGTCGCATCCCAGATCTGGGCCGTGCCGGTCTTGCCGCCCACCTGGTAGCCGGTGATCGACGTCTCCTCCGAATAGCTCGGCCCGGCATCGACGACGTGGACCATGAGCTCGCGCAGGGTCGCCGACAGCTCGGGCGAGATGACCTGCTGCACGTTCGCCTCTGCGCTCGCGTCATCGGCCGCGTAGATGTGCGGCTGGACGAGCTTCCCGCCATTGGCCATCGCGGCAAACGCGCGCACGAGCTGGAGTGGCGTGACAGCAACGGCCTGGCCGAAGGCGCGGTTGACGAGATCGATCGGGTGCCACGGCGTTACGGCCGGATCGTCGACCAGGCCCGACGACTCGTTGTTCAGCTCGATGCCGGTCGTCTGGCCGATGCCCAGTCGCGACCAAATGCTGTACAGGACGGTCGATGCCTCGTCGGTCGTATCGCCGAGCTTCTGAGCGACCTTGCCCGTGGCCACGTTGCGAGAGTTGGCGATCGCATCCTCAAAGGGCAGGATGCCCATGCTCTTCTTGTCGAAGTTCTGGACGATGGCGTCGCCGAAAACCAGCGATTTCTGGTCCTGCACCGGCGTCGTCAGCGTGACCACGCCCTTCTCGAGAGCCGCGGCAGCGGTGAACATCTTCATCACCGAGCCCGGCTCGTAGACCTGGCTGACGATCGGGTCCGTGAACAGGGATGGATCATCCTGGGCAACGGAGCCGTAGTTGTTCTCGTCGTAGCCGGGCACAGAGCCCCAGGCCAGGATCGCGCCCGTGTACGGGTCCATCACCAGTCCGGTGACGCGTGGCGCGCGATCGGCGACCCAGGCCGTGTAAAGCTCCTTTTCGAGTCGCAGCTGAAGGCTGGCGTCAATCGTCAGCTGGACGTTGCCACCGGTCTGCGGCAGCGGCGCGCTGTCGCCCGCGTCGGCCGTGGCGCTGCCGGCGCCGGCGAGGACGCTCTGGCTGGCCTGCTCGACGCCGTAGCGGCCCTGGCCGTCCTGGGTCACGAAGCCGAGCAGCTGGCTGGCCAGTGTCGTCCCGGGCGATCCGCCGGCGCTCGGGTAGAAACGCACTGCGTGCGGCTCGAGGCCGAGTTTCGCGAGGCTGCCATCCGTCAGGCCGGCTCGCACGGCGTCACTCTGCGCCTCGGTCAGCTCCTTGCTCACGACCACGTAGCGCGCGGGCGACTCGTCAGTTCCGAATGACGCGCGCAGATCCTTCTCCTGCTGGTCGTTCAGGCCGAGGATCGTCGCCAGGCCTGACGCTGTCGCGTCGCGCTGAGTCCTGGTCATCACGTCCGGGTAGGCAGCGAGCAGGTCGAGATACGCGGTGGTGGCCAGAATGTCTCCGCGCCGATCGGTGATGTCGCCGCGCCGAATCTCGTCCTGCGTCGGCTGCTGTTCCTGTGATGCAGCCACACGCTGCAGGCCCGGCCCCTGACCTAGCTGCCAGTAGGCAAGGCGCACGCCGAGAACCGTCGCCAGGATGGCGAAGACGCAGAGCAGCGCGATGAGCCGCAGGCGGCTGTCAGTCCGGCCGAGCATTGCTCAGCGCGCCGTCAGGCGAACCCCGGACGCGATCTGGTCGAGCCCGAGCTGCTGGGCACGCTCGAGCACGGTGGGCTCGGTGCCCCACACCAGGACGCTCGTCTCGACCGTCTGGACCTGTCGATAGAGGTCGTCGCGCTGGGCCGCGACGTTGTCGATCTCGTATCCGGTCGCGCCCAGCTGGATGGTCTGGACCAGGTAGATGAGGCCGATCAGAAACGCGACCAGAACGCCGCCGATCAACGCCCGCGCCGGGTGCGAGCGTGCAGAGATGCGCGAAGTGCGCGACTGGGAGCGGCGTGGCGTGGCGGCTGTTGGACGCGCCCCTATCCGGGGCAGCGTCGTCGCACGCGGCAGCGCCGCGGCGCGTGGCACTGCCGCGGCCCTTGATGCGCCGCCTGCCTTTCGAGAAGGACGCGCGCCAACCATAGGTCGAGCGCTGCCGAATACAGTCACTGTCCGAACCCGCCGAAGGTCTCGCCGTACGAGGCGCGCTCGTCGACCCCGTCGGCCGCCTGCCAGCCGGTGTCGTCGTCGTTGTCCGCGCCATCGTTCCAGCCGGCGAGGTCGCGCAGCTCGGGACGCCGCTCACGAACCTCGTGCTCGCGGCGGCCATACGAACGGCGGCGTCGGGATTGATTGCGTCGGCTCATGCGCGGCCCTCCGTTCTCGAGCTGTGGTTGATCACGCGGCCAGTCGACGCGCGCTGCGCAGCAGCGCGCTTCTGGCACGTGGATTACGGGCTATCTCGTCGGCGCTCGGGCGCCGCGGCTGCGGGCCGATGGGCGCCAGCCGCGGCGAGCGGCCACAGATACACACCGGTGCTTCCGGCGGGCAGATGCAGCCGCGGCGCTCGGCTGCGATGAAGCGCTTGACGATGCGGTCCTCGAGCGAGTGATACGAGATGACCGCCAGCCGACCGCCGCCGCCGAGCGTCTCGACCGCACCAGCCAAAGCCACCGGCAGCGTCTCAAGCTCGCGATTGACTGCGATTCTGAGTGCCTGGAAGACGCGCGTGGCGGGATGGACGCGGCGGCGCCCGCGAGGAGGTACGGGCGCCGCGCGCGCGACTATTTCGGCTAACTGGGCGCCGGTCGTGATCGGCTCGCTACGGCGCTGCTCGACGATGGCGCGGGCGATCCGGCGAGCATGCGGTTCTTCGCCGAAACGACGGAAAAGGTCACCCAGCTCCTTCTCGTCGAGCTCGGCGATGAGCGTGCTCGCCGGAACGCCGCGGGAGGTGTCGAAGCGCATGTCCAGCGACCCTTCAGCGCGAAAGCTGAACGCACGCTGGGGATCGGCGAGCTGGTAGGAGCTCAAGCCGAGGTCGAAGAGAATGCCGTCCGCCGGCGCGAAGCCGGCTTCGCCGGCTACCGAGGCAAGTTCCTCGAAGTTCGCCTGGCGCAGCGTCACGCGCTCGCCGAATCCGGCAAGGCGCTCGCGCGCTCTGGCGATGGCCGCCTGATCGGCGTCTAATCCGAGCAGGCGGCCATCAGGAGAATTGGCCTCCAGGATTCGTCGGGAGTGCCCTCCGCCGCCAACGGTTGCATCTATGTGGAGGCTGCCCGGAACCGGTGCGAGGGATTCGATTACCTCGTCAACCATTACGGGCAGGTGCCCATCCTCCATTTCCACTGCCGTTGACTGCGGTCCCGACGGACCCTGGAGGCTCATTTGGTGCGCTAGATCCCGAGACCGGCGATGCGCTCGGCAAAGTCATCGGAGCTCATGTCTTCGCTCGCGGTCGTCCATCGACCGGGCTCCCAGAGCTCGATGTGATCGAGCGCTCCGACGACAACCGCATCTCCCTTCAGACCGGCGAAGGTGCGCAAGCCAGACGGCAGGACGATGCGGCCCTGTCCGTCGAGCTCGACCTCGAACGCGCCGGAGAAAAGGAAGCGCGAGAAGGCTCGGGCTCCAGCGTCGGCGTAGCGCTGCTCGCCGACCCGTTCGGCCAGCCGCTGCCACGCCTGGTTTGGGAAGATCGCCAGGCAGCTGTCCATCCAGCGCGATACGTGTGCCCCGGTGGCAAGCTCGGCCCGAAAGCGCGCAGGCACCGCGACGCGACCCTTGGCGTCGATCGAGTGCCTGAACTCGCCGGTGAACACACCGCTACCTCTGAAATCGCTGGCCCGTCGTGGACCTGGTCACCACTCGGGAGTGCTTTCGCTTCCCCGATGCGGCCCTCATCCACCCGCTCTCCCCACTTGGCCCCACTTTGGACCACTTCAAGGCATCTTACGTCACATGGGCGCCACGTCAAGCCCTTTTTGCCGCGTTCGCGCCACTGCCGACGTCTCGGGGCCGTTTGCGACACAGGAACGGCTGCCCGCGCATCGCACGAAGCCGAGCGCGCCCTGCACGTGCAGCCGAGCGCGCCACCTACGCGCGCAACGCTCGCAGCCAAGCGCACCACGCTCGCAGCCAAGCGCACCACGCTCGCAGCCAAGCGCACCTACGCACGTAGCGCGTCTTAGGTGCGAAGCGTCACCCGCTTACGCATGTGGTGCGTGGCTGGCGGACAAACAGCTCGCCTTACGCGCCTCGCGCGTACATGAGGGTTGGCGCCGTGCCTAATACGCAGCTGGTGCGTACGCGGCGCCGTTCGCACGCCGGTCGCACGCCGGGGCCGGTCGCACGCCGGTCGCACGATGGGGCCGGTCGCACGCCGGGGCCGGTCGCACCACGCTCGCTGCCGGGCGCACCACGCTCGCTGCCCGGCGCGCCACCTACGCACGTAGCGCGTCTTAGGTGCGAAGCGTCACCCGCTTACGCGTGTGGTGCGTGGTCGGCGGACAAACCGTTCGCCTTACGCGCCTCGCGCGTACATGAGCGTTAGCGCCTGCCTAACACGCAGGGAGTGCGTAGGCGGCGCCTGTCGCACGCGGGTGGACACCGGACCGGACAGCGCCTGTCGCACGCCGGACAGTGCCTGTCGCCCGGCGAACAGCGCCGGTCGCACGCCGGAAGCGCTGTCGGCTAGTAGTCAGCTCAGAGCGATGAGTAGATCCAGTACCCGACGATGATGCCGACAGCGATCGCCACCACGATCAGCACGGTCATCAGCCGAGCGTCGGGGGGTGCGGTCCGGCCGATCATCCTCCTGCCTCGGAAATCGCCGCATTCTTTGCGCGCTGGAACTCGTCGTACGTGAGCGAGCCGGCACGGTAGAGCGCCGAGAGCCGCTCCAGCCGCGAGACCAGATCGCCGTCGAAAGCAGTGACAGCCGCGTCCGGCGCCGGCACATGAGCTTGGCCGCGATGCTCGGCCTCGTCGACAAGGTCACTCAGAAGATGCGCGCGTTGGGTAGAGAGGACGTGCCGGTAGCGCGCCTCGCCCTCCGCGTTGAAGTCATCAATCGACGAGGTGGACGTGGGCCGGCGCCTTCTCGTGCCTCTCGGCAGCAACCCGGCGAGCGGTACGGCACCCATGATCACGAACAGGATGCCGGGTATCAGCCAACCGAGCTCGATCCCGGTGTCGGGCGGCGGGGGGAAGAGCGCGAACTCGAGAAAGTTCCAGCCAAGGCTGATGAACAGCGCCGGCCAGGCAAGCAGTACGAGTGCGCCGTACGGCCCGCGCAGCTGCGAGCCCTTCCAGATCATCAGTCCGGCGCAGCCGAATCCGGCGAAGATGGCCAGCGGGAGGAGCAACGCGACGCCGTCGGGACAGTGCTGGGCGATGACGTAGGCGCCGCCCTCGGCGCAATAGCCACCGACGTCGAGGACTGCTCGCATGCTCAGCCAGACCACGAATATGGCGGCACTCATCCCGGCAACACCGACCAGATACAGCGCTACATCGAGCAGGTTCCAACGACGACGCTCACCCAGGTCCAGGTCCACGGGCCGATCTTATCGAGCGCAAGAGGCGCTATGCGACTAGTACTGCTGGCGAATAGTTTGCCTGCCACATCATCGGTAGCGTGGCCGGCATGGCGCTCGTCCCGCGTCCGTTTGGCGCGTCTGCAAGTCAGCTACCCGTCGTCAGCAGTGATCCGCTGCGCCGGTGCACCTTCCGGCGCGTGACTGCCGTGCATGCGACGACCAGCAGGCCGGCGGGCTACGAAGTCGCGTGCATGTTTCCCGACCGCCAGCGCCCGATCCCGCTGGGCGACGTCGATCATGCCCGGCCGACCTGCGCCGCCTGCACGTACCAGGGCATCTTCCGCGCCGACTCGGACTGAGCCACGGCGCTCGAACACCTGAATCGATGAGCCAGCGAGACGGTCTGTAAGCCGAGTTCTGTCCCGACCTTGGGAGATCGGGGACGGTCATCCATCTACGGCTGCGGTTGCCCGCCGCCTCTAGCGGCCTACCCGAGAGCGAAGCGACGCCGCTCCTGCCCGAACTTGCGCCCGGACTGCTCTCCTATTTGGCCTTGCTCCGGGTAGAGCTTGCCCGTTTCACCCGGCCCGCCACGGTTTCCCGAAGCTGCCGGCTCGTCTCTGTGGCGCTGGTCCTCGCCTCACGGCGGACGGGAGTTACCCGCTACCCTGCGTCGCGGAGCTCGGACTTTCCTCGTATCGACTAACGGGTTTCCCCGACGGGATACGCGACCGTCCGACCATCTCGCTGGCCGACCAATTCTACCTTCGGGTGCTCCCGACTCCCCTGATGCAGGTCGAAGAAGGCTCAGCGCAGCCCGGAAGATCGCGCGCCATGGGGCAACGCCGGCATCAGTTCGTCTTGCTCCGCCGCCACGGCAGTACCCCGTCGAGCTCGATCTCGAGGGAAAAGCTCAGGAAAGTCCTGACGAGCACGATTATGCCCAACGTGAGCGCGCTCTCGATCGTCGGCGAGACCGTGATCGTCTGAACGATGTCCGCGATGATGAGGATCTCCAGTCCCAGCAGAATCGATCGCCCGATTTGCTGACGCGCCTGCTGATAAACGATCAGGTGATCGCCGTGCCAGTAGTGCACGACGGCCTGGACCAAGGCCCACAACGAGCCGACCGCGAGCACCGCCACGCCAGCCACCTCGAAGCCGTGGACGATCGCTTCCATGACATTGGTGAAGGTCACCGGTCGCGCCCCAGGTACATCGAGGTCAATGTTGTCACGGCACAGGCCCGTTGTGTCGCGTTCGTTGCATCACACTCGAAAACCCGCGCAGCTCACTCGCGCCAGACACGCTCAGTGACGACGCGATACGTGAATCCGTCGCCCGCCGCGTCGCGAACGCGGTTCTCGGTGAAGTCGCTGATCGGGCGCGGCAGGTCGTCGAGTTCGCACCAGCGCACCTCGCCGATCTCCGGCGGCATCGCGAGCGGCGTCTGGGCCGGGTCGTACGCGAAGCGAAAGACGAAGTGGATCATCGGGCCCGAGATCATGGCTCAGCTCGTAGTAGACACCTGATGTCTCGCCCGGTTCGAGCGCCAGCCCGGTCTCCTCGAGCAGCTCGCGCGTCGCGGCCGCGGCCGGCTCCTCGGCCGGCAGAGCGATGCCGCCGGGCACGCTCCAGTCGAAGTTGCCGTACGTGTGCTTGACGAGCAGGACGCGACCGCGCTCATCGAAGATCGCGGCCGAGGAGCCGATGTTGGCCGTCCCGATGGCGCCATAGTCGTCGCTCAAACGGCCCCTCCCCGCTCGGCCGCGGCGGCAGCGGCGGGATCGTCGAGGGCGAGGTTGGCGAGCGCGTCGGCCTGACGATTGAACTCGCGTCGCTCGTGTCGAATCGACCAGCGATCGAAGCCGACCAGCAGCGCCCGGGCGCGCGCGGCGAGCGGCTTGATGGCGGGATGCTTGACCTTCCAGCGGCCCGACAGCTGCTCGACGATGAGCATCGAGTCGAGCACCAGGTCGACCTCGCGCGCGCCCACCGCAGCGGCCTTTTCGAGTCCGAGGATCACACCCATGTACTCGGCATAGTTGTTGGTCTGGATGCCCAGCGGGCGGGCGACCACCGCGATTGGCGGGCAGTCGGGACTGAGCGCATCCGGCCGCGAGCCATCGATGATCACGGCACCTGACGCCGCCGGTCCAGGATTTCCGCGGGCCGCGCCGTCGGCGCGGATCACGATGTGCTCATAGATGGATGTGCCGGGCTGGATCAGGCTCAGCTCTCCACGGCCGCGCTGGAGACCTCGAGGATCGCCCTGGTTATGTTGATCCCGCGCGGGCAGGCGTCGACGCAGTTGAACACGGTCCGGCAGCGCCACACGCCGTCCTTGTCGGCCAGGATCTCGAGCCGTTCCTCACCGGCATTGTCGCGCGAGTCGAAGATGAAGCGGTGAGCGTTGACGATCGCGGCCGGTCCCACGTACGACTTCTGTGCCCAGAACGACGGACACGAGCTGGTGCACGCGGCGCACAGGATGCACTTGGTGGTGTCGTCGTAGCGTTCTCGCTCGGCCTGCGTCTGGAGCCTCTCCGCGTCCGCCGGCGGTTCGTCGTCGGCCACCAGGTACGGCATGACGCTGCGGTACTTGGCGAAGAAATCGTCCATGTCGACGACGAGGTCCTTGATCACGGGCAGGCCCGGCAGCGGGGCGACAGTGATGTGCCTGCCCACCTGGTCGACGCGCGTCTTGCATGCCAGGCGGTTGCGGCCGTTGATCATCACCGCGTCCGAGCCGCACACCCCATGGGCGCACGACCGCCGGAAGGTGAGCGACCCGTCGGTCTCCCATTTGACGCGGTGGAGCAGGTCGAGCACGCGGTCCATCGGCTCGGACTGGACCTTGTAGCTCTCCCAGTGCGGCTTGGTGTCGCGTTCCGGGTTGAAGCGCAGGATGCGCAGGTCGATCTGCATCAGCTCAGGTCATCTCGCATCAGTAAACCCTTGGTTTGGGCTGGAACTTGGTGATCGTGACCGGCTTCGAGCGCATGTCCGGCCCGCCCTCGGCACGGTAGGCCAGGGTGTGGCGCAGCCAGTTGGTGTCGTCGCGCTCGGGGAAGTCCTCGCGGAAGTGCGCGCCCCGGCTCTCCTCGCGCGCCAGCGCGCCGGCAACCGACGCTTCGGCGCAGTCGAGCAGATAGCCAACCTCGCGTGCCTCGAGCAGCTCGGTGTTGTAGACGCGCCCGGTGTCATGGACCGCGACGTTGGCGTAGCGCGTGCGCAGGCCACGCAGCTCGTGGGTCAGTTGCTCAAGCCCGGCGCGCGTCCGGAAGACCCCGCACAGGTCCATCATCGCGTCGGCCAGTTCGAGCCGGATGTGCTGCGCGTTCTCGCCGCGTTTGCGCCCGCGCATGCCCTCGATCTCGGCCTGAACCTGTTCGTGGGCGCCGGCCGGCAGCGCCGGCAGCTGACCGCTTGCGGCACGCACATCGGCAGTCATCGAACGGCCGGCGCGGCGCCCGAAGACGAGGATGTCGAGCAGGGAGTTGGTGCCCAGGCGGTTGGCGCCGTGCACGCTGACGCAGGCGCACTCCCCCGCCGCGTACAGCCCGGGCATGACCGTGTTCTTGTCGTCGATCACCACGCGCGCCTCGACATCGGTCGGAATGCCGCCCATGGCGTAGTGGGCCGTGGGCTGGATGGGCACTGGCTGGGTGATCGGCTCGATGCCCTGGTAGACCCGGGCGAACTCGGTGATGTCGGGCAGCTTGCTGTCGATCACCGCCTTGCCCAGGTGCGTCAGGTCGAGATGCACGTAGTCCTTGCCGCCGATGCCGCGCCCCTCGCGCAATTCCATGTAGATCGCGCGGCTGACCATGTCGCGCGGCGCGAGATCGAGCATCGTCGGGGCGTAACGCTCCATGAATCGCTCTCCCAGGTCGTTGCGCAGGATGCCACCTTCGCCGCGCGCCGCCTCGGACAGCAGGATGCCGATACCGACGATGCCCGTCGGGTGGAACTGGAAGAACTCCATGTCCTCGAGCGGCACTCCCCGGCGATAGGCAAGCGCGACGCCATCGCCGGTCAGTGAGAAGGCATTGGAGGTGATCCGGAACATGCGTCCGAAGCCGCCCGTGGCGAACATCACCGCCCCCGCGCGGAAGACGTGCAGCTCACCGTCGGCGATGCGATAGCCGATCACGCCGCGCGTCACGCCGTCCTCGATGAGCACGTCGACGACGTGGTACTCGTCGAAGAACTCGACGCCGTGCTTGATGCACTGCTGGTACAGCGTCTGCAGGATCATGTGCCCGGTCCGGTCGGCCGCGTAGCACGCGCGTCGGACGGGCGCCTCGCCGAAATTGCGCGTGTGACCACCGAAGCGGCGCTGATCGATCTTGCCGTCTTCGGTCCGGTTGAACGGCAGCCCCATATGCTCGAGCTCGATGACCGTCTCGATCGCCTCGTTGGCCATGATCTCGGCCGCGTCCTGGTCGACCAGGTAGTCGCCGCCCTTGACCGTGTCGTACATGTGCCACTCGGGGTGGTCTTCTTCCTGGTTCCCGAGCGCGGCGCAGATCCCACCCTGGGCGGCACCGGTGTGGGAGCGTGTCGGATACAGCTTGGTCAGCACCGCGCTCTTGACGCCGTTGCGGGCGAGCTCGAGCGCTGCCCACAGGCCGGCGCCGCCCGCACCGACGATGACTGCCTGGTACTCGTGCACGGGCACGTCCGCACTTGGCTTGATCGCTGTCATACCGGACCCGTCAGGGCGTTGGTCGGCAGCGTCAGGATGACCTGCGTGCCGAGGACGAAGAGAAGCAGTCCGATGACGTAGAGCAGCCACAGCGTCCCGGTCCGCCACGCCGGACTGTGCACGTAATCGAGGACGACCGTGCGCACGCCCAGGAAAGCATGGAGCAGGACCGTGGTCAGCAGCAGCCAGTCGAACCCGCGCCAGAAGATGGAGTTCCAGCGTTCGTCGGCGATGAACTGCGCCGTCTGTGAGGCCGGATCCCAGATGAAGTGGAGGATGCTGAAGTGCGCCAGCGCGAGCACGAAAAGCGCGACGGCCGTGACGCGCATCACGTACCAGACGATGAGCTCCTTGCGTGAGCCGCGCGGGCGGACACGTGCTCGGCTGACACGTGAGACAGCGACCGTCCCGGACGACACCTCGTCGTCGGCGGCAGGCGCGGTGGCGTGCTCGGACTGGAGCTGGAGTCGGTCGTCACGCGAGACCCAGCTGCTGAAGCAACGGCAGCCACGCTGGACGCAGGATGATGAGCGCACCGGGCACGCCGAGGCCGATGAAGATGATCCACGTTCCCCACCACAGCTGGCGGTGGTAGATGGTCATGGCCGGCCACAGGTCGATGATCACGATGCGCAGGCCATTCAGTGCGTGGTAGAGCAGCGCCGCACCCAGGACAGTTTCGAGGATGCGGCCGGCCACGCTGGCATAGAAGGCGAGAACTTCGTCGTACAGCCCCGGGTTGCTGCCGACCAGATAGATATCTACCACGTGGAGCAGGAAGAAAAGGAAGATGCCGACTCCGCTGATGCGGTGGAAGGCCCAGGCGACCATCCCGGCGCGCGGGCGGTAGCGCAGCTCCAGAGGCACGCGCATCATTACCGGCCGCGAGCTCCCAGCTGCTCCACGCGCTCAGCGACGGCGCCTGCAAACGCCTGGGTGCCGGCCTCGCCACCCAGGTCGCGTGGCACGGTCCGGCCCTCGGCGATGACCTCGCGCACGGCCGTCTCGACCGTGTCGGCCGCGGCCGTCTCGCCCAGGTGGCGGAGCATGAGCGCGCCCGACAGGATCAGCGCTGTGGGGTTGGCGACGTCCTTGCCGGCGTACTTGGGCGCTGAGCCGTGCACAGGCTCGAAGACGGCCGCCTTGGTGCCGATGTTGGCGCCCGGGGCGACGCCGAGGCCGCCGACCAGGCCGGCCGCAAGATCGCTGACGATGTCGCCGTACAGGTTGGGTAGCACGAGCACGTCGTACAGCTCCGGCTTCTGGACGAGCTGCATGCACATGTTGTCGACGATCCTGTCTTCGAACTCGATCTTGCCCGCGTATTCCTCCGCGACGGTGCGGCACGACTCGAGGAACAGGCCGTCGGACAGCTTCATGATGTTCGCCTTGTGGACCGCCGTGACCTTGCGCCGGCCGTTGGTGACGGCATAGTCAAAGGCGAACCGAGCAATACGCTCCGAGGCGGCCCGGGTGATGATCTTGATGCTCTCCGCCGCATCCGGACCTACGCGGTGCTCGATGCCCGCGTAGAGGTCTTCCGTGTTCTCGCGGACGATGATCAGATCGACATTCTCGTAGCGTGTCTCAACGCCCTTCATCGACCGCGCCGGCCGCAGGTTGGCGTAAAGATCGAGAGCCTGGCGCAGGCTGACGTTGACCGACCGGAACCCTACGCCGACAGGCGTCGTGATCGGTCCCTTCAGGGCGACCTTGGTCTCGCGGATCGAATCGAGGACGTTCTCGGGCAGCGGCGTGCCATGGATCGCGATCTGGGATTCGCCGGCATCCACCGGTCGCCATTCAAAGGACAGCCCGGTCGCTTCGAGCACAGACACGGTTGCCCGTGCAAGCTCGGGGCCGATGCCATCGCCGGGTATCAGAGTGACGGTGTAGGGCACAGACTCGAACCTCGTCGCCCAGCAGGTCACAGTGCCTGCGATTCGGGACTTTCAGTGTATGCCGCGCGCGGCCAATGATGTCAGTCGATGAACTCAAGCGGCGTCAGGGCGGCGAGCGGCCCGTTCGCCCGCGGAACGGCGACCTCCGGCTCTCGGCCCCTGCCCTGCTTGCGCGTCTCATGTTCGGCGTCCAGCTGAAGGCACAGGCCGGGGACGCTCGACTGCAAAGCAGCGCCGTATTCCTCTGCGACGTGCTCGGCCAGCTTCCGGTTGCGGCGCGATGCAGGCATGGCGAAGCGCATGTGGACGTTCGTGCCCGATCGCGTCGGCTCGAGCTCGATCGTGTGCAGCAACTTGAGGGGCCCGGCGGGCGTGTCCACGACGGTCCGGTCGGTGACGTAGTCGTACGGCCGCCAGTCAAGGATCTCCTCGACGACCGCGTCCTTGCCGTGCATGCAGTGGTTGGCGGAGCCCGGCCCGCGCCGGCCGCCGGTCGCGTCCTTGACCGTCACCTCCGTGACCCACGGCTGCCACGACATGCGCTGGCCGGGCGTGGTCAGGAACTCCCACGCGACCTGGGGCGGCACGCGCATCGGCACGTGCAGCTCGAGGACGCGTCCTCGGGCGGTGACGCGGACGCGCGCGCGGGCTTCCTCCTCCTGCCAGCGCCGCTCCAGGTCGTGGACCCAGCCCGGCACATCGCCCGATCCGTTCGTATGTCTCGCGTGTGCGCGCGTCATGCCGAGCGCGGCGGGTCCGAGACCGGCGGCGGCGATGCAGGCCTGCGTCATCAGCGCATAGGCGTCATGCCCAGCCCCTCGACGACGTCGTTCTTGAGCAGCCGGTGGACGACGATGACGTCCGACCCAGCAGCTCCTGCCGGCCGGCGACCTTCTGGACGATCGCCTGGCCGTGGTGGACGACGAACTTGAGGTCCAGGTCCGGGATGCGCGACGCAGGCGTTGCACTCGCAGGACGTGGCCTGGCGCACGTCGCGGCGCCGCCGCCGGAAGCCGAAGTAGCAGCGCTCGATGGTGTCGAGCAGCATCGACCCGTCGACGCGTCTCGTGCGGGCGTACATGAAGGCGGCGTCGCCCTCGAGCTTGGCGAGCCGGAAGCTCGGCCGGAGCGCGCTGACCACGGTGCCGATGAGGTCGGCCAGGATGTCCTGGGCATGGTCCAGCTCGACGGTCGGCGAGGTAGCCCGTGTAGCCGGAGATGTCCGCGATGAGCAGGCACATCGGCTGGGGTTCGAGAAGCTTCAAGCCATCACCGGGCGGGAGACGCGGCCGACCGATGAATTACGAAACCGAGGATTGCCTATCTGGCCCTGACGACGAACTTGATCGCATCCTGGCTGCTGCCGTCGCCCACGGATGTGAACGTCGCCAGCCGGCGCATGACGCTGTCCGGCGTGGCGTCACCGAGCACCTGAACCTTGGCCCGCAGTTGGTACCACTCGCCGGGTGCAAGCGCGGGAGTCACGAACGTGCCGGCGACGACGGCGTCGGTTATGTCCTTGTGGCGATGCCAGTAGTGCACCTCGTATCCGGGCGTGCCGGTATCGGCCGCCGCGCAGACGAGCACGCAGTCAGGTGCGTCGGGATCACTGACATTGAGCGCGAAGCTGTCGGGCGCAGGGCCCGTGTTCTGGATCCTGATGCCGAAGCCGGCGGTCGAAGGCGCGGCCACCCTTCTGCTGCGTGCCTGCCCGTCGGCCGTGGTGTTGCGAATGCCGCCGCCGATCCACGAGTTGCGCACGTGGAGCTTCCTGATCCGCGCGTCGAGTGGCAAGCACGCCACCGGGGCGACGTCGTTGAACTGGCAATCGCCGACGCTCGTGCCGTGACACTCCGATCCGGTCGTGTTGCACGAGTTGTTGCCGACGCCCGCGGATTGGTAGCAGACGCTCGCCTTGCCCGTGCATGAGGCGTTTCCGATTGGACCGGTCATGCCGTAGCACGATCCGTCGCCAAGGCACGAGTTGTTTCCGACCCCTTTTTCGCTTGAGTTACATGCCCCCGCACCATGGCATGAGTTGTCGCCGACGCGACCGACGCCGCCCGCGCAGGCGACGTCCCCGCTGTTGCACGAGTTGTCGCCGACGTCGCTGCCCATTCCCTGACAGTCATAGGCGCCGATGCACGAGCCGTCGCCGATGTTGCCCTGGGCGTTGGTGCACGCGTACGCGCCGTTGCACGAGTTCTCGCCGACAGTGCCGACGACGCCGGTGCACGCCTCGGTTCCCTGGCACGACGTGGCCGGAAAGGCCGCCACCGCCGCAGCGGGTGGGGCGAACGGCGCCGCGGGAGCACCCAACACGGTCGCGGCGCCAACGCTCGAGGCGATGGACGCCAGCAGCAAGCAGATGGTGAACATGCCCGCCAACCGGGCGCTCATGAGGTGGCGCAAGGACGACCCCCATGTTCCCGTCCGCGCAGAGTCGCGGACACTCTTTCGACAGGTTCTCGACCTTAGCATGCTGCGCTTCGGTCGAGAAGGCTGCCGTCCCAAGGATCGTGGCTACAATCGCGAGTAATGAAGCTGCAGGAGTTCCACGCCAAGAGGCTCCTGCTGGCCCAGGGTCTGCCGGTGCCTGAGTACTCGGTCATGGACAACGCCGCCGATGTGCGCACCGCAGCCGACGATTACCTCGATGCCGGCGACGGCAAGGTGGTCGTCAAGGCGCAGGTCCTGGTCGGCGGGCGCGGCAAGGCCGGCGGTGTCAAGCTCGCATCCTCTGCCGAGGAAGCGGCCGCCGTGGCGGCGCAGATCCTGGGCATGGACATCAAGGGCACGACCGTGCGGCGCGTTCTCGTTGCACCGGCTGCCGACATAGTCAGCGAGTACTACCTCGCCTGCGTGCTCGACCGCAGCTCGCGCCGCGTGCTGCTCATGGGCTCGGCCGAGGGCGGCGTCGAGATCGAGGAGGTCGCGGCGAGCCGGCCCGAGGCGATCGAGTACGTCTACGCGCATCCACTGCTCGGACTGCTCGACTACCAGGCGCGCGAGATGGGCTTCAAGCTCGGCCTCGGCAGTCATCTGCGTGAGCTCGTCGCGATCGCGAAAGGCCTGTACGCGACGATGATGGCCAACGACGCCGACCTGGTCGAGATCAACCCGCTTGCGATCGTCCGGTCGACTGCGGCCGACGGAACAGTTTCTGCGACCCTCCAATGCCTCGACGCCAAGATCACGATCGACGATTCGGCGCTCGGCAGGCATCCCGATCTGGAGGCGATGCGCGACCTCGACGAGGAGGATCCGGTCGACGTTGCGGCGCGCGAGGAGGGCCTGTCGTTCATCAAGCTCGACGGCACGATCGGCTGCATGGTCAACGGCGCGGGCCTGGCGATGACGACGATGGACCTGATCAAGCGCGCAGGCGGTGAGCCGGCCAACTTCCTCGACGTCGGCGGCGGTGCCAAGGCCGACAAGGTCGCCGCGGCGATGCGCCTCATCCTCGCCGACGACAACGTCCGCGCGATCCTGGTCAACATCTTTGGCGGCATCGCCCGCGGCGACGAAGTGGCGCGCGGTCTGGTCGAGGCACGCTCGATGCAGGAGCGCCACGTGCCCATGGTCGTCCGCATCGTCGGCACGAACGCCGATCTGGCCGCTCAGATTCTGGCCGAAGCCGGAGATCCCGACGTACAGACGGCCGGCACGCTCGATGAGGCCGTCGAGAAGGCCGTCGCGGCCGCAAGCGGACGCAGGCCGCCGGCGCAGGGGCGTCCGCGTGAGCATCCTCGATCAACAGCGACACGCGCCTGCTCGTCCAGGGCATCACCGGGCGTGAAGGCATGTTCCACGCCCAGCAGATGCAGGACTACGGCACGAACGTGGTGGCCGGCATGACCCCCGGCAAGGGCGGCCAGACCGTGCTCACGACACCGGTGCCGGTGTTCGACACGTGCGCCGAAGCGGTCGCGCAGACGGGCGCCAACGCGAGCGTGATCTACGTTCCCGCCGGCGGCGCACCGGACGCGATCCTCGAGGCCGTCGGCGCGGGCATCAAGACCGATCTTCTGCATCACCGAGCACATCCCGGCACTCGACATGCTCCGTGTCGTCCACGTCGTCGACCAGGCCGGTGCGCGGCTGGTCGGCCCAACTGCCCCGGCGCCACGTCCGTGGGCCAGGCCAAGGTCGGCATCATCCCGGGCAACATCCACCGCGCAGGTCACGTCGGCGTCGTGTCGTCGCTCCGGCACGCTGACCTACGAGGTCGTCGAAGCGCTGACAGAAGCCGGCATCGGCCAGTCGACGTGCGTCGGCATCGGCGGCGATCCGATCAACGGGCTCGAACTTCATCGACATCCTGACCCTTTTCCGGGACGATCCCGATACGCACGCAGTCGTGCTGATCGGCGAGATCGGCGGCGACGCCGAGGAGCGCGCAGCGGACTGGATCGCGGACAACATGCACGGCGTGCCGATGGCGTCGTTCATCGCCGGTCGAACGGCCCCGCCCGGCCGACGAATGGGCCACGCCGGCGCGATCATCTGCGGCGGCCGAGGCACGGCCATGAGCAAGGTCAGCGCGCTCGAGGCTGCCGGCGTCCACGTGGCACGAAGCGCCCAGCCAGATTCCGCAGCTGCTCATCGCCGCGGGCGTCCAGCCGAGCTAAGCGCGCGCGACTCGACCCGCGCCGGATGGCCGGCGCACGAATCCTCAAACACGAGTCGGAGCCCACGCTATCCTCGCGCCGCCCACGGCGCGTACCGCCATAAGCCCACAGACAGGAGCAGAAGGCATGTCGCAGTTCACTGGCGGTACCTTCGGAAACTCTTCGAAGTTCATCTTCTTCCTGCTCGGCGCCATCTTCCTGGTGGTCGGCCTGGGGCTGATCATCGGGCTCGGGAGCCTCCCCTTCGCCGGTGGCGCGATGGTCATGACCGGCGGCATCTTCGTGGTCGTCGCGATCATCCTGATCGTCGCCGGCTTCTTCATCGGCCGCAGCGCGGCCAGGAGCGACCAGATCCTGCAGACGGGCATCCCGGGCAGCGCCACGATCACCGGCCTGACCCAGACCGGTGTCTACCTGAACGAGAACCCGCAGATCCAGATGAACCTCCTCGTGCAGCTGCCGGGCGAGGTGCCCTACGCGGCGAACCACAAGGAGTTCGTGCCGTTGATGCTGCTCGGGCGCCTGTCGAGCGGAGCGCCGCTGTCGGTCCGCGTCGACCAGTTGGATCGCTCAAAGATCGTTATCGACTGGAGCGGCACGGGTTTCGCCCCGCCGCAGGCAGCGCCAATGATGGCCGCCTACGCGGCCCAGGCGCCTACCCCACGCGATGTCCACGGCGGGGTCGCAGATGGACGAGAGCCTGGGCCAGGTCCAGGCCGCGCTGGCGGGATCATCGGGCGGCATGCAGGTCGCCAATCCGTTCTCGAATCCGGGCCAGGCCAACTACACCGTCGAGCAGCTGCGCGCCTACCTGCGCCAGAACGGCCTGCAGGCCTCGGCCCACGTTGACAAGCTCGAGGACACCGGCCAGATCGTCGGCGATGAGCGCGTCTACAAGATGGAGATGACGCTCAACATCCCGGGCCAGGCGGCGCAGAAGCTGCCCGCCTCAGCCGCCATGGTGCCCGTGGCCGTGACGCACAAGCTCTTCCAGGGAATGACCGTCCCGGTCCGCTACGCAGCCGAGAACCACGACCTGCTCATGGTCGAGTGGGACAAGATCTAGGCCGACGGCTCGGTGCCTCAGCGGTCTGTGGGGCTCCCCACTCGTAGTCGAGCGCCTTCCAGGCCGGGCCGCCTGGCGCTTCGATGAGCTCGACCAGGACGCCGTTGCACGATCGCGGATGAATGAAAGCGACCGGGCCCTCCGCACCGCGCCGCGGCGCCTTGTCGATCAGCTCGAGACCGTTCGCGGCAAGCCTGTCGAGCTCGGCGGCGACGTCATCCACCTCGAGGCAGACGTGATGGAAACCCTCCCCGCGCGACTCGAGGAAGCGCGCCACGCCGGTCGACGGATCGGTCGGCTCGACGAGCTCGATGTTCGACTCGCCGACAGGCAGGAAGGCAATCCGCACGCCGTCGCTCTCGATCGGCAACAGGACATCAAGCGGCAGCCGGAGCTGATCGCGGTATACCGACAAGGCAGCTTCCATATCGCGCACGACGATCGCCACGTGGTGCACTCGAGTCGGTGCCTTGATCAAATCGAACGGCTGTTCCATATCGTCCTCAGACCGTGATCAGCTCGCGATGCTCGCCGAAGACCACGCGCAACGCGTCGCTGATCTCGCCCAGCGTGGCTCGAGCCTTGACCGCGTCGATGATCGCCGGCAGCAGATTGTCACCCGAGGCGGCGCTGGCGTGGACTCCGTCGACGGCCTGTCGCCACGCGTCTGCGTCGCGCTTGGCGCGGACGCTCTGGACGCGTTCGACCTGTCGTCTTTCGCCGGCTGGATCGATGCGCTGCAGCTCGGGAGTGTGGAGCTCGTCGTCGCGATACCTGTTGACGCCGACGACCACCTGCTCCCCCGACTCGACCTCGCGCTGCGTTCGATACGCGGCCTCCTGAATCTCGCGCTGCTGAAAGCCGGCGTCGATCGCCTTGAGCGCGCCGCCCATCGCGTCGATCTGTTCGAGGTAGTCGTTGGCAGCATCCTCCAGTTGGTCGGTCAGCCGCTCGACGTAGTAGCTGCCGGCCAGTGGATCCGGTGTCGCCGCGACGCCGGATTCGTAGGCGATGATCTGCTGCGTTCGGAGTGCAAGGCGCGCTGCTCCCTCGGTCGGCAACGCCAGCGCCTCGTCTCGCGCATTGGTGTGCAGGCTCTGCGCGCCGCCGAGGACTGCCGATAGCGCCTGGATCGTCGTGCGCACGACGTTGTTGTCGACCGACTGCGCGGTCAGGCTCGATCCAGCCGTCTGGACGTGGAAGCGGGACATCATGGAGCGCGGCTCGTGGGCACCAAATCGATCGCGCATGATGCGCGCCCACATGCGCCGCGCCGCACGGAACTTGGCGACCTCCTCGAAGAGATCGCTCCAGGCGGCGAAGAAGAAGCTGAGACGGCCGGCGAAGGCATCAACGTCCAGGCCTCGCTCGCGCGCCGCGTCCACGTAGGCGATGCCGTCGGCGAGCGTGAACGCTAGTTCCTGCGCGGCGGTCGCGCCGGCCTCGCGCATGTGGTAGCCGCTGATCGAGATCGTGTTCCAGCGCGGCAGCTCGCGCGCACAGAACTCGAAGATGTCGGTCACAAGGCGCATCGAAGCTGCCGTGGGGTAGATGTACGTCCCGCGCGCGATGTATTCCTTGAGGATGTCGTTCTGAACGGTGCCGCCCAGCTGCGAGCGCGGTATGCCGCGCGAATCTGCGACGGCGACATAGAACGCGAGCAGGATCGCGGCCGTCGCGTTGATCGTCATCGAGGTCGTGACGTTCCCGAGCGGCAGGTCCGAGAGCAGCAGCTCCATGTCCTCGACCGACCCGATCGGCACGCCGACTCGTCCGACCTCTCCAAGGGCCGCTGGAGAGTCCGAGTCGTAGCCCATCTGCGTCGGCAGGTCGAACGCCACCGACAGCCCGGTCTGGCCTTGCTCGAGCAGGTACTTGAAGCGCCGATTGGTCTCTGCTGCGCTGGCGAAGCCGGCGTACTGACGCATCGTCCAGAGGCGGCCGCGGTACATCGTCGGCTGGACCCCGCGCGTGAACGGAAACTGGCCGGGCCGGCCGAGCTGCGCTTCGGGATCCCAGCCGCTCAGATCGTGCGCGTCGTACAGCGGCTCGATCTCTATGTCGCTCGTCGTCGCGAAGCGCTGCGTCTTCTCGTTGGCCATGTCTGATTGAGTCTAGCCGCGCCTACTGGCCAACTGTGAGCAGCTCGTCCTCGCGCTCGACGCGCACGCCGGGCACGACCTTGATGGCTCGCACCGTGCCGGCGTGCGGCGCGCGGATCTCGTTCTCCATCTTCATCGCCTCGATCGCGAGCAGGCGCTGCCCCTCCTCGACCTGGTCTCCGTCGCTGACCCAGACGCGCGCGATGCGACCCGGGATCTGGGCGCGCAGCTTGACATCGCCCTTGACCTGGTGCTCGGCTGCGGAACGCAGAGCGCGATCGCGCAGCTCGGCGTGGCTGGCCGACTCGGTCGTTACCTCGAAGCGCCAACCGTCCACCACGACCTCGAAGCGACGCCTGCCGCTGGCCCTGTCCTCGACCGTGGCCTTGATGGGCGCGACCAGCTCACCGAAGCGAGCGGGCTCGAAGCGATCCACCTCCGATGGCGCGGGCTGGAGGACGAGCTGCGCCGACGCGACGCTTATCCGTTCCCGTCTCGCGTTGATCACTGGTCCCCCTCGACCGCTTCACGGATGCCTGCCATCCACCACAGGTTCGCGGCGTCGACGGCCGGCCCAGCCGAGGCGCCCGACGGCGTGGGCTCGAGCGTGGAGGTGCGTGCGGAGGCGAGTGCAGCGAGCTCGGCGGCGCGCAGTGCCGCGGCCGCCACGAGCGGCGCAGGCTGCCACTCTCGTTCCACGAAATCGGTTGAAAGGCCTGCGCCGCTCTCGTCGGTGAATTCGTCTCGATCCATAAGCCAGCGATCGAAGGGCAGCGTCGTCTGCACGCCGCCGATCCTCGTCTCGGCCAGGGCGCGCCTCATCCGCTCCAAAGCGGCTGATCGATCGCTCGCGACGACCATCAGCTTCGCGAACATCGAGTCGTAGTCGCCAGGAATCGGGCTCCCCTCCTCGATTCCGGCGTCGACCCGGACGCCCGGTCCGTGGGCGGGTCGCCAGAAGGTGACGGTGCCCGGCGCCGGAGCGAACGAGTAGGCCGGATCCTCGGCGCTGATGCGCACCTCAATGGCGTGTCGCTGCACCTCGGAGGCACGTGACGCGGCGGCGAGCACGGGCTCGGAGAGCGGCAGTCCGGCCGCGATCGCTATCTGCTCGCGGACGAGATCGAGATCAGTGACCAGCTCGGTCACGCCGTGCTCGACCTGGAGGCGCGCATTCACCTCGAGGAACCAGAAGTCGCCCTCCAGCGTGAGCAGGAACTCCGCCGTCGCGGCGTTGCGCAGGCCCACTGTCGCGGCAACCCTGACGCCCAGGTCGTGCAGACGACGTCTCTGCTCCGTGCTCAGTCCCGGCGCCGGCGCTTCCTCGACGAGCTTCTGGTGGCGGCGCTGGATGGAGCAGTCACGTTCGCCCAGGGCGACGATCGTTCCCTGGCTGTCGCCGAGCAGCTGCACCTCGACGTGCCGCGCGCGCTCGACATAGCGCTCGAGGTACACGCTGCCATCGCCGAAGGCCGCGGCGGCCTCACGACTGGCTCCGTGGACTGCCTCGATCAGGTCTGCGGCAGAGTTCACACGGCGCATGCCCCGGCCGCCGCCACCAGCCGCGGCCTTGACCAGAACCGGGTATCCGATGCGCTCCGCTTGCGACAGCAGCGGTGCCTCGTCGCGGGCGGTGGCGAGCTCGATCGGTTCGAAGATGCCCGGCACAACCGGGACTCCGGCTGCCGAGGCGCGCCGACGCGCGGCAAGCTTGTCGCCCAGCTGGTCGAGCGCCTCCCGCGACGGTCCGATGAACGTGATGCCCGCGGCGGCGCATGCGTCGGCGATCTCCGGCTGCTCCGAAAGAAAGCCGTAGCCGGGGTGGATGGCATCGGCGCCCGTTGCCACGGCGGCTTCAATGACCTTGTCGATGCGCAGATAGCTCTCGGTAGCAGGTGCCGGCCCGATGTTCACGGCGAGGTCAGCCAGTCTGGCGTGGAGGGCTCCGGCGTCCACGTCGGAGAAAACGGCGACAGATTCGATGCCCATCTCGCGGCACGCCCTGATGACCCTGACCGCGATCTCGCCGCGGTTCGCGACGAGGATTCGGGCGAACAGGGACTTGTCTTTGTGCAAAGACACTAGAGCGGGATGTTGCCGTGCTTGCGGGGCAGGTTCTGCTGCCTCTTTCCGGCCAGCATCTCCAGCGCCGAGATGACCCGCGCACGAGTCTCCGAAGGAAGGATCACGTCGTCCACGTATCCCCTGCTGGCCGCGATGTACGGGTTCGCGAACGTCTCTTCGTACTCATGGGCGAGGCGCGCGCGCTCCTGGTCGGCATCCGACGCCTGTGCCAGCTCATCACGGAAGATGATGTTCACCGCACCCTCGACGCCCATCACCGCGATGCGCGCAGACGGCCAGGCAAGGTTCACATCGCCGCGAATGTGCTTGCTGCTCATGACGTCGTACGCCCCGCCGTATGCCTTGCGGGTGATCACCGTCACCTTGGGCACGGTTGCCTCGGCATAGGCGTAGAGCAGCTTTGCACCGTGACGGATGATCCCGCCGTGCTCCTGGCTCACACCGGGCAGGAAGCCGGGCACATCGACGAGCGTCAGCAGCGGAACGTTGAACGCGTCGCACGTGCGCACGAAACGCGCTGCCTTGTCTGATGCGTTGATGTCCAGTGCGCCGGCCAGCACGGCAGGCTGGTGAGCGACGATGCCGACGCTCGTCCCGCCCATGTGGGCGAAGCCGACGATGATGTTCGCGGCCCATTCAGGCTGGATCTCCAGGAACTCCCCGTCGTCGACGACCCGGTTGATGACGTCGTGCATGTCGTATGGCTGGGTCGGCTCTTCGGGCACGACATGATCGAGCGCTTCGTCGCGCCGATCAGCAGGGTCCGTGGTCTCTCGCCGCGCCGGACGCGAGACGTTGTTCTGGGGCAGTTGGGCGAGGACTCTGCGGCATAGCGTCATCGCGTCGGCCTCATCGTGCGCGGCGAGGTGCGCCACGCCGCTGATCGCCGTGTGGACGCTGGCGCCGCCAAGATGCTCACGGTCGACATCCTCGTGGGTCACCGTTCGGACCACCTCCGGCCCGGTCACGAACATGTAGCTCGTTCCCTGGACCATGATCGTGAAGTCGGTGATCGCCGGGGAGTAGACGGCACCGCCCGCGCACGGACCCATGATCAGTGAGATCTGGGGCACGACCCCGGACGTCAGCGTGTTGCGCAGGAAGATCTCGGCGTAGCCGCCCAGCGAGACCACGCCCTCCTGGATTCGCGCGCCGCCGGAATCGTTGAGGCCGACGATGGGCGCGCCGACGCGCACCGCAAGATCCATGATCTTGCAGATCTTTTCCGCGTGAGCCTCTGACAGCGACCCGCCGAAAACCGTGAAGTCCTGGCTGTAGACGAAGACCAGGCGGCCGTCGATCATGCCGTGCCCGGTGACCACCCCGTCGCCCAGGTATCGCTCGCGCTCGAGACCGAAATCGGACGCGCGATGCGTGACGAACGCATCGAACTCCACGAAAGAGTCTGGATCAAGCAGGAGCTCGAGCCGCTCGCGCGCTGTCAGCTTGCCGCGCTCGTGTTGCTGTTCGATGCGTTTCTCGCCGCCGCCAAGCAGGCTCTCGGCGCGCATGCGCTCAAGACGGGCGAGGTCGTCGTCCTTCGCGGTCACGGAGCAGGAGCCCTCCAAGAAAATGCTGAAAACACGTGGGCTGCGTCTATCGTAGCAACGCGCGCTGTCCACAGAATCGGTGAACAACTTCGCTCTTCTGTGGATAACCGGACTGTGGTTCGAGGTCCGTTCTTGCTAGATTGGTCGCTGCGCGGGCAGGTCACGGTTCGTCGGGCCCCGAGTCAAGGAGGAGGTCGTTGCCAAAGATCATCGCCGTTGCCAACCAAAAAGGCGGCGTCGGCAAGACGACAACGGCGATCAACCTCGCCGGCTCGTTGGCGGAGCAGGGCTACCGCGTGCTATGCGTGGACATGGATCCGCAGGCCAACCTTTCTGTCGGCCTGGGCATCAATCTGCGCAACGTAACCGCGACGATCGCAGACGCACTCGTCGACTCGAACACCACTCTCGACGACATCATCGTTTCGACGCAGACATCGGGCATCGACGTCGCCCCGTCCACGATCGACCTTTCGGCCACGGAGAACGTCCTGTTCAGCTCCATCGGCCGGGAGCAGGCGCTGCGCGACGTGCTCAGCGGCCCGGCCGCGGATCACTACGACTACATCCTCATCGATTGCCCGCCAACGCTCGGCCTGTTGACGCTCAACGCACTGGTCGCATCTGATGGTGTGATCATTCCCGTTCAGACTCAGTACTACGCCCTCAAGGGCTTCACGGCGCTGATGAACGTCATCACCCAGATCCGAACGAAAGGGCTCAATCCTCGACTGCGCGTGCTGGGGCTGCTTGCCACTTTCTACGACGGGCGCACGATCCTCGGCCGCGACATGCTCCAGGAGATGCATGACCTGGGCGATCACCACATCTTCGAGAACATGATCCGCCAGACAGTGCGCCTCGGCGAGGCGCCGCTTGTCGGACGACCAGTGACCTCGTACGCGAGCAACACCGAGGCGGCCCGTGCTTACCGCGGGCTGGCACGGGAGGTGATCGAGCTTGGCTAGACCAGATTTCCGCGGAACTGCGGCACGCCGACTTGCCGAAGAGCGCGAGCTCTCGCCTGCCATCCTGAGTCTGCTTACCCCGGACTCCAGCGATCGACCGTCTGGTGTGCGCAACATTCTGCTCGACCACATCACGCCCAACCCCGAGCAGCCGCGCATGACCTTCGATGAGGACGCCCTCTCCGAGCTGTCGGCATCGATTCGCGAGCACGGCGTGCTGCAGCCGGTCCTGGTCCGTCCGACCGGCGAGCTCCATCGCTTCCAGCTCGTGGCCGGTGAGCGGCGCTGGCGGGCCGCTCGTGCCGCCGGGCTGACGGAGATACCGGCACTCATCGAGGAGCTCGACGACGAAACTGCGCTCGAGATCGGGATCATCGAGAACCTCCAGCGCGAGGACCTCTCCCCTCTCGAGGAGGCGATGATCTACGACCGGATGACCCACGACCACGGCTATAGCGTGCGCAAGCTCGCCCAGAAGCTGGGCAAGGACAAGGGCTACATCGAGAACCGACTTCGCCTTGCCGGAGCACCGACCGAGATCAAGCAGCTCGTGTCTTTGCGCAAAGACACGCTGTCGCACGCATACGAGCTGCTCAAAATCGAAGACCCGAAGAAGCGCCGACGGCTTGCAGAACAGGTCGCCAGCGGCGAGCTCAGCCTGGTCAAGCTGCGCGAGAAGATCGAGGGCAAGCCCGCGGCGCCCGTCGCGCCGTTGCGCGCCGCCCCAGCTCCGACCGAGGAGTCCCAAACTGTCGACGAAGACGCCTCCGTGGCGCCCCGAGTCAGAGACAGCGCACCGTCCGACGACTCTCTCGTCGCCGCGAAGCAGAGCTTTTCAGACGCTCTCGACAGCCTGGCCGACGCCCTCGGGTCGACGGAGACTCTCGGCGAGATCGGCGAGATCGATCGGGCCAATCTGGCCAAGTACCTGACCATCGTCAAGCTGCGCATCGAGAACGCCATCACCGTTGTTCGCAGCGGACGACCGCTCGAGCACTAGCGACAGCGGGGCCGCGTCAGGCGACGGCCGACAGCCAGCCCAGCCCGAGCAGGGCAATCCCGCCAGCCTCGAGCGACCAGCCCAGCTCACGAGTGCGGGCACTCTGGCGAGCCAGAAGAAAGAGGCCGATCAACGCGGCCGCAGACGCCGTGGCGACGGCCGGGCTGAACCGACCGCTGGAGATCGACAGCGTCAGCCAGGCCAGGCCGTAGATGACGGCGAGCAGCAGACCAATCGCAGCCATTGTTCGTCGCCGGCCGAGCCGCGTGGCCAGGGTGGCGATCCCGCTCGCCTCGTCACCCTCGAGATCGACCAGCCCGTTGGATAGCTGCAGCGCGGGTCCGGCCAGAATCGCGAGCGGGAGCAACAGCTCGGACAGCGGGGGCAGCGTGCCGATCGATCCGTACCAGGCATAGACCGGCAGGATCGCGAAGGCCACAGAGAAGCACGCCCACGCCCATGCGGTGCGCTTGAGGCGGAGGTCATACGCGAGTCCACAGGCAAGCATCGCCACCGCCATGGCCACCACCGTGATGCCGAGCGGAAGGGTTGCGATAAGGGCGACCGCCGCCGCGACGACCGCGATCGAGCGCGCGGCCGCTCGCGGGAGCAGGCCGGATGCGATGGGCTTCCACGCCTTCGACCGCTGATCGGCTTCCACGTCGCACAGGTCGTTGACCGTGCCGATGCAGAACTGGATGCCGAGCATGCCGACGGCCAGCAACGCCGCGGCCATCGTGGACGCTCCCGCGACAGCGGCCAGGCCGAGCACGAGGGCAGTGTTGAGCAGGGACGGGAACGGATGGACGACGCGCAGGGCGCGCAGCCGGCTGGTCATCTAGCCGGCGAATGCGACGCGCTAGATGAAGACGATCTCTTCGAAGTTCGCGACCAGGAAGTCGACCAGCCGGCTGCGCGCATCGGCGAACACGGCGTGGGCACCCGGGACGAAATAGAAGAGTGATATGGCAGGGACCATGAGCTCGCCGCTCTCAGTCGTGCCAATGGCCGCCGCCGGCCCTCCCCCGGCCGTGTAGACGCGGCGCAGGCCGGCGTCATCCGTCCCGAGAGCATGGCGCAGCTCGGAGATCACTTTTCGGACTCCGGTGCGAATCGAGGTATCACGCATCAGCTCGGCGGCCCAGCCGTCGATGCGCTCATCGGGCTGTTCGTCGAGCCTTTCACGGTATTGCTGCGGGGTAGCCGAAAGGCCTGTCGCGGTCAAATGCGCCCTCCATCAGAAGCGGCCGCGATTATCGCATCCTGACTCGGCCACGGGGCCACGCTGGCTCACAGTAGTGTGACACCACTACATGTGGTGTCTCCGCTACAAGCGTGCTGCGGTCAATCACGTCTCACGAGACGCAAGGCCAGCACCGGGCAGGCCGCTACAGCGCGTCGCGCATAGGCCTCCAGCTGCGGCGAAACGTCGGCGCGACGCAGGATCGGATAGCCCCAATCGTCAAGCTCGATGAGCTCCGGCAGCAGCTCGGCACACAGGCCGTGGCCATCGCATTCGATCGGGTCGACCTCGAGCGTCCCGACGGATTGCGGCGCGACCATCTTCATCTCATGCCGCCCGTCATGCCGCGCGTGCTCGTACGCGAACACGACAGCCGGACCCGCGCAGATGAGAGTCGAATTCGTCACTGAACGTGCTCAGCGCCGACATCAACAGCCCGACTGCCCCATCGGGATGGCGGCAAGCGCCACGGCCATCGATCTGGGCGGCCCATCGTTCGAGTTGGGCCACGTCGCGGCCCGTCGCGGCGCCAAGGGCCAGCGCGTGGGTTGTGTCGGCGATCGATCGGAGACCGAATACGCACGGCCCGCACTGTGCCGCGCTCTGGGCGGCCATGTAGTCGAGGACCGTGGCTGTGGCAGCGACGCCACAGGTGTCCGAGGCAAGAAAGCTGACCACCCCCGCTCCAAAAGGAACGCCTGCCTCGCGCAGCGTAGCCGGATCGAGCGGCAGGCCCCAGGCATCTTCGCGCGACGCCCAGCGACCGAAATATCCGCCAATCAGGACTGCGTCTGTCCCGTCCGCGCCGAGCCCGCTCATTGCCGCGAGCTCGCCGACGCGCGTGCCCAGCTCGATCTCGCGCACGCCACCGCGTGGAGCGCCGCTGACCGTGACCAGAGCGGTGCCGCGCGTAGCCCCACGGCCCGCCTCGCGGTACCAGGCGTCTCCGAAACGCGCGATCAGCGCGGCGTGCGCGAGTGACTCGACGTTCTGGACGAGCGTCGGCCGATCGTCAATGCCGCGCTCGTAAGGCCGCGGCGGGATGACTGTGGGTCGAGCGTCGCCGACGTTGATGTAGTGAACTGCCGCGGATTCCTCGCCTGCGACGTACGCCTCCGGCGCCACGACCATGCGCACCGAGACGGGCAGCCTGCGCCGCTCGGCCAGTGCGCGCTGGAGGGCGACTCGCGCGTCGAGGTGTGGCGCGCCGACATACACAACGATCTCGCTCGCGCCGACCGATGCCGCCGCAAGCAGCGCCCCATCGAGGACAAGGTGCGGGCGAGCCGTCATCAATGTGCGGTCCTTGGCACTCAGGGGCTCCCCTTCCGCGCCATTGACCAGGACGCGCGCGTCTCCACCTGAGCGCTCCGCCACGGCGGCCCACTTGCGACCGACTGGAAAGCCGCCACCACCGCGGCCGAGCAGGCCGCTGGCGGTGATTGAGGCGATGAGATCCCGTCGCGTCTCGGGGAGCCTCCCGAGTCGCTGCGTGTGGTTGTGAAGAGATTCCTGTCCGGCCGCGGCCGGAGGACCGGCAAGCACCCGAGGCTGATCCATCATCGATCGAGATCCCCGAACGGAGCAGGAGACGTCCGTGACGCCGCTACCAGCGCGGGCAGCTGCTCACGATTGGTGCGCGCCGCGAACAGACGCCACGTCAGTGCCACCGCTACAGCCGCCACGCACGCGGCTTCGATGGCCAGCATCCAGGTCGAGAACGCGTCACTGCCCGACCCGGCGCTGTGCAGCACGGCCAGCGGCCAACCTGCGTAGGCGACCCAATGGACGGCGCGCCACGTGCGCTGGCCGATTCGTTCACGAAGCAGGCTGGTGACGATGATCGCGATGATCAGGTAGACCGAGATCACGCCGAGGCCGACCCACAGCGGTCGGTAGCTCGACGCGAATGGGATCAGCGCGGCGCTGATGCCGAGCTTTGCGAACGGGTCAAGGATGGCCGCGGTGATGTGGACGCCGACGAACACGACCGACAGCAGGGCCAGGTTCGAGTGCAGGTCGGCGGTCAGGAAGCGCGGCCAAGTGGGCCTCTGCCAGCGAATGACGCTGATCAGACCGAGCACGGTCACAGCCGTAAGCAGGAGCAGCGAGACGATGCCTGAGCCGCGACTGGCAAACCACAGGAGCTGATCGCTCATGCTGCGTGGCGCTGGGCGCCGGCCAGATCCGGCGGCCAACCGGCCACGTAGGCAAGCGACCCGTCATTGGCGACCAGTCGCGCCGGAAGTTTCATGTCCTCGAGCCACGCCGGCGCCGCCGCACCCATGACGATTGCGCCCGTGGCGGCTGTGTTGGCCGTTGCGCAATCGGCGGCCACGACTGTGGCGGTGCGCCACGGGCCATCGCACGGCCGGCCCGTACGCGGATCGATCACGTGGTGGAGTATTTCGCCGTTGCGTCGCCAGCGGCGAACGGTGGTGCTTGAGGTGGCCAGCGCACCGTCGCGGATGACGGCCACCGGAGCGCCTGGCCGGCGAGCTGCGCCGCTGTCTTCGCCGAGCTGGATTCGCCAGCCACCTCGCGGCGGCCGGCCGGCAACCTTGATGTCGCCGCCGATCGAAACGAGCACGCCCGAGCTCGACGGCAGGAGCGCGGCCGCCGCGGCAGCGGCCAGGTCGACGACCAGTGCCTTGCCTGTCGAATCGAGATCGAGCTCGACGCCCCTGGGGACGCGCAGCGTACGCCGCGAGCGATCGAGCTCGATCGCCTGCCAGCCTGGAACTGCCTCGAAACGCATTGGCACCGGGCGCTTGTCGTCTACGGCGCGCAAACGGGCGAAGTCACGGTCGTAGCCGATCATGCGAATCGCACGTCCAACGCTCGGATCGACCAGCCCGCTAGTCTCGCGGGCCGCCCGCAGAGCTGTTTCGACCGCGACCGCGAACTGCTCGCTGATCACGATTCGCCTGCCAGGCGAGCGATTGACCAGGCTCAGCTCGGAGTCGTCCCGGAAGCGGCTGAATGAGTGGTCGGCGGCGTCGATCACCGAGCGCACCGCATCGAGGACCGCATCGTCATCGACCGGGCCGTCGCTCAGAACGACGTCCACGTTCGTGCCTATCTGTTGCCAGCTCGCGGAGCGCGTGGTCATCAGTGGGAGCCGCCGGTCGAGACGTGACTGCGCCGCCGAGTGGTCGTTGGCGGGTTGACGGCCGTCGGGCCGTTGTTGGCCGCTGTCCCGGGGGTTGGCGCCGCTTGTGTCGTCTGCGAGCCGTCGACCTGATTCGAATTCGTCGTGGATTCTGTTGTCTCGTCAGTCGTCGGACTGGTCAGCCGCTGGCCTGCCACGCTGTCGTCCCCAACGCTTGCCTCGCCGACATCGGCGGCCTGGCCGGCATCGGTCACTGGCGCATTGCCGGAGAAGGTAACCGCGGCGAGGCCTCCAAAGCCGACTGTGGCTGCGGCGCTGACGATGGCGGTTGCGGTGGTGAGGCGCGCGAGCCGCTCCAACGCCAGCTCGCGCTGGTTCGCGCGGTGTCGAAGCTCGTCGGCCGGACGCCTCCCCTCGGATCTCATTTGCCGATCTTGAGCGTCCAGACTGAGAGAAGTCTGTGCGCCCGCTGTTCCCGCCCGCACGACTACCTGACGAGTCGATGACGAACCGTGGAGCCCCGCGTTCGACGCACGCATCGTCTGCCCCTCATTGGAGGGCCGAGTCACGAGGCAGTCGACTTCATGCAAAGACGCCCGGGCCTGAGCCCGGGCGTCTTTGCCGTAATGGCTGTGACGTTTTAGGGGGTTTCGAGCCCGTGCACGTATTGGCACGGCGCGAACCGCCCGTGCACAGAAACCGCCGAACCGAGATTGACCCATGCACCGGTGTCTGGGTTCTTGTAGCTGACGAGCACCTTGGTGCCCGGCTTCGCCCAATGCTCCCAGGTCCGATAGATCGAGCCACCCGGAACCCACCGGGACGCGACATGGGGCCCGGTTGTCGTGGTCCACTTGATCCTGAAACGGATCGTCGCATCGCTGCCGGTGTTGTCGAATACTCCGTAGTAGGCCGGGTCATTGCACGGACCGCCGACTCCACCGCCCGGGTTGTTGGTGTCGCAAGTCGCCTTGGTGATGACGTTGGTGTCGAGCGTGACCGCCCCGTTGCGCGCTAGAGCGCGGCCCCTGAGCGTCGCTCCCGTCGTCATCGTGATCGACGTAAGCGCCATGATGTTGCCGACGAACGAGGTCGCCGTTCCGATGGTGGCCGAGCTGCCGATCTGCCAGTAGACGTTGCACGGCTGCGCCCCGTTGATCAGGCTCACGCGGCTGGACGAGGCCGTCGTCAGCGCGCTACCAACTTGGAAGATGAACCGTGCATCGGGGTCACCCTGCGCATTGAGGGTCAGCGTTCCGGTCAATCCAGCTGAGCTATCGAAGCAGTACACGCCCGCGGTGAGCGTCAGGCCGCCAAGGTCCTGGTCGGTGAGGTTGCTGTCGCAGGCTTGGCCGGCCGCGTTGTTGTACGCGGTCTTGAGATCGGCCTTGGCCAGGGCAGCTGCGGCGTTTGCCGCATAGATGGTGCCGTTAACGATGCCCGGCGGAAAGCCGGTGACAGCGCTCCCAGGGCTGACGCCCAGATCGCCATTGATGACGCTCGGGCCGGTGTTGGTGACCGTCGAGCCACCGAGAACAGCGAATGCGCCGGACGTGCCCAGGCCAATCGCTGAGGATGCGGCGACGTTGCCGGCAAAGGCAAAGCCGAGCATGGCCGTGAGGACTAGAGTGACTGGTAACCGGCGTTTGACCACGTGGCACCCTTTCAACGAGCCCCCACTGCGCGAAAGCGGCGCGATCGTGGTGGATTTGAAAGTGGCCGCAGGCGGTCACCGGCTTGTTGGAAGACGATGGGCCTGCGCGGGTGCGATGCCTAGCCGTACCTAAGCGTCACTGGCGAGGAACCTATGGCGGTGCGACCACGGCATCGCCAGGTTCTGACCAAGCGCGCCCCAAGAGAGAAGCGGAAGTGGTCGCGGCACTCGGGGAAGCTGGCTCCGGCGGTAGGATTCGAACCTACGACCAAGCGGTTAACAGCCGCCCGCTCTACCACTGAGCTACGCCGGAGCGCGAGTCCTCGCTGATCCGAGCGATCAGGGGAGCGGCAGGATTATAGGTCCTTGGATACTTGGGCCGGCGGAGAGGGAGAGGGAGAGGGAGACTTCATGCTGCGCGCTTCCCGGATTGTCTACGTGCTGCTCGCCTGGGCTTTCCTGCTCGGGCTGCTCGTCCAGGTCTTTCTGATAGGCCTGTATCTATTCAGCAATCCAAGCGCCCTGGCGGAGCACCGCTCGTTCGGATGGGTGCTCCACTTGTCGCCGTTGCTCGTCCTGCTCTTCGCGGCTCTCGCCCGCGCCGGGCGCCGGCACTGGCTGTGGGCGTTGGGCCTGGCCGTGTTCGTGTTCATCACGCCGATCCTGCCCGGGCTTCGCTCGAGCGCTCCGGTCGTCGCGGCGCTGCATCCGGTCTTTGCCGTAGCCGACGTGGTCCTGGCCGCAGTCGTCGCCTGGAACTCGGTGCAGGCGTGGCGGCTCGGAGACGCACCGGTCGCCACGCCGATCTCCTGAGCTCGCGGCGATGATGACGAACGGCACTTGGCGCCTCGGCAGAGCGCGTCGATGATGTGCGAGTTCGCCTCGTCGACAAAGCGGATCACGGCGCCGGCCCCGGGGTCGCCGGCAGCGCAGGATTGCTCGGCGCGGCCGGCTTTGGTGCGGGCGACCCATCAGGAGGCGCGCTATGACGCTGCCCTCGCCGGCACTCTCCCATTCGTGGGTCTTCTGGACCGAGATGGTCGTTCTTGCCATCGTGGTGCTTGTCGCGGCCACACTGCTGACGCTCGTCTTCAACGGCGGGGCGCTGCCCAATCCGTTTGACGTCGTGCGCGACCCAGCCCCGGGTGTGTGGCCGTTCTGACCCTGAGCGGGCATACTGGCCCGCGTGACTGACCAGACTTCGAAAGAGCCCTCAAGCCCTGCGTACCTCCCGCTGATTCGCGGTGAGCGCGTCTTCCTGCGTCCGGCCGAGAAGTCGGACGTGCAGACATTCGTGCGCTGGTTCGCCGACGCCGAGATGAGCGGCCTGCTCGGAATGCGCGCGCCGATGAGCGAGGCAATGGAGGAGCAGTGGTTCACGCGCGCCGTCGAGCAGCAGGGCAAGGAGAGCTACCACTTCGTGATGTGCCGGCTCGACAACAGCCAGCCCATCGGCACGATCAGCCTCTTCCACCTCGACCAGGTCAACGGCTCGCGCCGGCGTGGGCATCTCGATCGGCGAGAAGGAGCTATGGGGCAAGGGCTATGGCACGGACGCCATGAACGCTCTGCTCGATTTCGGCTTCGGGCAGCTGCGCCTGGAGCGAATGTGGCTCGACGTCTACGACTACAACGCCCGCGCGCGCCGTTCGTACGAGAAATCGGGTTTTGTCATCGAGGGCACGCAGCGCCATGCCAACTACAGGCTGGGCAAATTCCACGACGTGCACCTGATGGCCATCCTTCGAGATGACTGGACGGCGTTGGACCGCAGGCGCTCGTGGGACTACTGATCGAGCCGGGCGAGCTTCACGCCCGTCTGGGTGACCGGCACCTGCGCGTCGCCGACGTGCGTTGGTACATGAATCGGGCCGGCGCCGGGAGAGCCGCATACGACGCGGGCCACATTCCCGGCGCGCTTTTCCTTGATCTGGATACCGACCTGTCCGACGAGCGCGGCTATGGCGCCCCCGGGCGTCATCCCCTCCCCGCGCCGCGGGAGTTCACGCGCCAGCTCGGGCGCCTCGGCATCGGGTCGGATGATTTCGTCGTCGCCTACGACGACGACAGTGGGACGACGGCGGCGCGTCTGTGGTGGATGCTCGACAACCTCGGCCATCGCGGTGGCGCGGCCGTCCTCGACGGCGGCATGCGAGCCTGGCAGGCGGCCGGCTTCGAGCTCGCCCAAGACGAACGCCAGTTTCCACCGGCCGTTCTCGAGCTCGCCGGTGAGTGGCGCAATGTGATCGCACGCGACGATCTGGCGCTTCGGCTGGGTTCGGTGACCCTTCTCGACGTGCGCGCGGCGGAGCGCTACCGAGGTGAAGTCGAGCCGATCGATCCGAAGGCGGGCCACATTCCGACGGCCGTCAATGCACCGGCCGCCAACGATGGCGACGTGCGCGGCGTGATGCGCTCCGCCGACGAGCTGCGCGCGACCTATGGCGGACTGGTGGTCGACGATCGGCCCACCGTCGTCTCGTGCGGCAGCGGCGTCACTGCCTGTCACAGCGCGCTGGCCATGCGCATCTCGGGCATGCCAGATCCGATCCTGTACGTCGGCTCGTTCAGCGACTGGAGCCGATCAGGAATGCCCGTGACCGACGGACCCGAGCCCGGTGCCACCCCGGAGGGCGAGGCCAAGGGATGACGCACAAACAGGTACTTGAAAGTGCTTGCGCGCCCGGCGCACGGAAGCGACACCCGCCCGCTAGCGTATGCAGCAGCAGCGCTGCCGCGGCGTCGTCCGTGGATGCGCGCATCGAAGAGGGAAATGGATGAACTTCTGGGATTTCTTCTGGTCGCTGATCGTTATCTACTTCTTGTTCATGCTGATCTGGATCTTCATCCGGATCTTTGCCGACATCTTCCATCGGCGCGACCTCTCCAACGGTTGGAAAGTCGCGTGGATCGTGATCCTGGTGCTGATCCCGTTCCTTGGAGCGCTGATCTACCTGCTGACTCGCAAGCCGACCGAGCAGGACAAGGAAGAGATGGCGCAGGCTCAGCAGATGCAGCAACGTGCCACGGGCTATTCGGCTGCTGACGAGATCGCGAAGCTCGAGCAGCTCAAGGCGTCCGGGGCGATCAGCCAGGAGGAGTTCGACGCGGCCAAGGCGCGCGCGCTGGCCTGACCGAGATTCGATAGGCAATGAGGGAGCCGGGTCGTCAGTGACCCGGCTCTTTTTCATGCCTGGCGAGCAGCGGTCCGGCTCAAGTCCTCGTACTCGTCGTCGCTGAGCTCGATATCAAGCGCCGCGACGTTCTCGAGCACGTGCGCTGACGACAGCGTGCCGGGAATCGGCAGCATCTGCGGTGAGCGGTGGAGCAGCCAGGAGATGGCGATCTGGGAGCGCGTCGCGCCGTGAACGCTCGCGACGCGCTCGAGATCGGGGTGGTCGCCGCGAAGTGGAAAGTACGGCACGAAGCAGATGGACTCGTGCATGCAGTATTCAACGACGTCGTCCCAGCCACGCTCGGAGAGGTTGTATTGACTCTGGACGGCGACGATCGGGACGATTTCGCGGGCACGCTCGATCTGTTCGATGCTTACCTGCGACAGGCCGACGTCGCGTATGTGGCCACGGGCGCGGAACTCGGCGATCACGGCGACGCTGTCTTCGATGGCCGTGTCCGGATCAACCCGGTGCAGGTAGTAGAGGTCGATCTGGTCCGTGCGCAGGGAGCGCAGGCTCTTCTCGATCTGGCCGCGCAGCACTTCAGGACGCCCCTCCCCGCGTGCGAAGCCGCCCTTGGTCGCCACGACAGGGCGACTGCCCTCAAACCCTGAGCCAAATGCCTCGCCGATCGCGCGCTCGCTCGATCCGCCCGTGTACAGGTGTGCTGTGTCGATCATGCCGATACCGGCTGCTACCGCCTCACGCACATGCGCGACGTTGTCCGGGGTCGGCGTCAGGCGGTTGGTGCCCAGCCCGACGCGCGTTACGTCCCTCCCGCCAAGACGCACCGTGCGTTTGATGGCTGCCATCTCAGCGGGGCTTTCCTTCGCGCAGGACTGCGATCGACTTGTCGATGCGTCGCTGACGCGTCTCCGGTGATTTCGCGCCCAAGACCTGGGCCACGTGGTAGCCCTTCATGCTGTTCGACAGTCGCTCGAACGTGTCGCGGGCGCGGGGCTCAGCGTCCAGCGCGGCGCGCAGGTCCGAGGGCACCTCCACGACGCGCGGTGCCGTGTCGAGCACGATGTCCACGTCCACCTCGTCGCCGCCGGAGATACCCGACGCGGACCGGTGCGCGGCGCTGAAGCCGACCATCGACCTTCCGTCGACGGTGGCGACCGTGCTCCGATACGAGTAGCCGTTGACTGTCACGCTGACGGGCGGCTTCTTGCCCGCACCAATAGCGGCCACGATTTCGTCAGGTATATCGATACCGGTCGCGTTGATGCCCGAGTGCCTGATCACGGTACGAAACTTCATAGCGGCAATCGTACGGGCTGTTTTCGCGGACGGTCGGTCAGATAATTGATCAATCGAATGGAGGAGTTTCGAATGAATCGTGGTACGCCAAGACGCTACCGACTGAGTGCTTTGCTGGCGGTCGCCGGCGCGGCCCTGTTTGCGACCTCAGGCGTGGCATTTGCGGATACGGAGACTGGCCAGATTGGCCACTATGTCTTCAAGGACGACGCGACGAAGTACGGTGCGACGTGCGTCTATTCCGGCTCGGGTCCGTACAAGCTCACTCAGATCATCGTCAAAGCACCTTGGCTGTGGTGGCCGGATACGAATTCGGACAACAACAGGGAGCACGGCAAGGTCGGCTGGCAGCTCTCGGTCCAGATCGCAAAGGCCGGAGCTTACGGGCCGTGGCACACGCTGTACATGGCGCCGACCCAGGTCAAGACCGCGCACGAAGATCAGCCGCCGTACGACAAGGCCGATCGAGCCAGGCTGCCCAAGATGACGCTGAACATCAACGGCGGGTACAAGCACAAGCCGAATGCCTACGCCAGGGTTGCGCACGATGCGTTCTGGTATGCGAGCAACGGCTCGACGATGGGCACCGTCACTCACGAGCAGTTCTACTACAAGTGGCAGAACGTTCCCGGCCAGACGGGCTCAACGGGCGCTTGCCCGATTCACTACTCGGTCGTCTGAGGCCGACGCAACAGATGCCAGAAGCCCCGAGGCTCTTGCCTCGGGGCTTCTGCTTTGTTGCGGCCCGGGACTACTCGAGGTAGTCCTTGAGCTTGCGGCTGCGCGACGGGTGGCGCAGCTTGCGCAGCGCCTTGGCCTCGATCTGGCGGATGCGCTCGCGGGTCACGTTGAACTCCTTGCCCACTTCCTCGAGCGTTCGAGCGCGACCGTCCTCGAGCCCGAAGCGGAGCTGAAGCACGCGGCGCTCACGGCCGCTGAGCGAGTCGAGCACCGCCTCGACCTGCTCCTTGAGCAGCTGGTGCGACGCGGCCTCGGCCGGCGCGAGCGCCGCCCGATCCTCGATGAAGTCGCCCAGGTGCGAGTCCTCTTCCTCGCCGATCGGCGTCTCGAGCGAAACCGGCTCCTGGCTGACCTTGATGATCTCGCGCACCTTGTCGGGCGTGACGACGACCTCCTGGCCGCGCGACATCGCCTCGGCGATCTCCTCGACCGTCGGCTCACGGCCCAGCTCCTGGAGCAGGCCGCGCGAGACGCGGATCAGGCGGTTGATCGTCTCGACCATGTGGACCGGGATGCGGATCGTGCGCGCCTGGTCGGCGATGGCGCGCGTGATGGCCTGGCGGATCCACCACGTGGCGTAGGTCGAGAACTTGAAGCCCTTCTCGTAGTCGAACTTCTCGACCGCGCGGATAAGGCCGATGTTGCCTTCCTGGATCAGGTCCAGGAAGGACATGCCGCGGCCGATGTACTTCTTGGCGATCGAGACGACGAGGCGCAGGTTGGCGCTGGTCAGCTGCTCGCGGCCTTCTCGCCCGATGCGCACCAGCACGCCGCGCCGGTCGCGCGGCTTGAGTGACATGTCCTGCTCAGGCGTCCAGCCCATCTCGGCCAGCAGCTCGGCGTCGTGGCCGCCGATAGATCCAGCGCCGCAGCGCCTCGTGGCCGACCTCGCGACTCCAGTCGTAGACGGCACGCAAGGCCGTGTTGTCGTGCGCCTCATGTCGTCCGGCGAATGTGCGCACCGGAAGGCGAAGTCGACCAGATCGAGGAAGACCTCGGCGTTCTGGGCCTCGTTGTACGCGGTGACCATGTGGCTTGGCTTCCTTGAGCGTCTCCTTGGCCGGTCTCGCCTCGACGACTTGCCCGCCTTGACGAAATGGAAGTCGGGCGTGGCCTGGAGCAGGCCGTCGGCTTCTCGGCCGCCGAAGGCACCGATGACGATGCGGTCGCTCTCCTCGCGGTACGGCAGCCGATGCTGGGGATGCTTGGTCGCGCGACTTGGTCTCGGTCTCGTTGCGCGTCCACTCCCACAGCGACAGGACGGCCTTCTGCGGCTCCTCGATGATCTGCTCGCCGAGCTCGATCGCCTTGGCCAGGACGACCTCTTCCTCGGCGTTGAGCAGCGGCACCTTGCCGATCTCCTTGAGATACATCCGGACCGGGTCGTCGATGCCGATCATGTCGGCCGCGATCGCGTCCAGCTCCTCGGCCGTCGGCTCCTCGGCCTCCTGCGGGTCGAGCTTGGCCGGCGGCTCTTCCCATGCGGTCTTCTCGCCGTCGTCGATCGCGACCTCGACGCCCAGCTCGGCCGGCGCTGGATGCCGTCGCTGGCTGCCCTCTTCGAGCTCGTCCTTGTTGTCGAGCAGGTCGTCGTCGTCGCGGCGGCGCTTGCCGCGCTCGAGCACGCTGGCCACGAGCTGCTTGTCACCTACGTCCATGTCAGGCCGTTACCTCCCGCTGCGCCGGCCGCGGCCGGCGGCTGCGTTGTCGTCGTTCTGGCTTAGAACTGTCGTGTCAGGTCGCTTGTCGATCGAGATCGAGGCGGCGCTGTCTTGAGATCCATTACCTCGCGCAGCAGGCTGTCCGCCGCTGGCCGGTCGCCGGCCGCCTCCGCCTCGCGAATATCGAATTCCTTGGCGCCGATCTCCTCGTCGAGCCGATTGCGGCGCAGGGTGAGCAGGCTCTGGTCGAGCGCCTGGCGCAGAGCCACCTCGTCATCGGGCAGCGGCTCGAGGTCGGCGAACATCGTGCGCACAACGCCGGCCAGCGTTGCGATCGAGCGAGTCGACGAAGGCCTGGCGGTCGAAGCCGCCGATGGGTTGACTGCGCAGCCGGAGCCAGATCTCGCGCGCGGGTGTGCTGACGAACTCGACTCGTCTTCGCCGTTGGCGCCTTCCAACCCGGTGCGCAGATAGGGCCGCAGGAGCACCAGCCGAAGCAGGCTGAACTCGGCCTTGCGGATCAGCCGTGCCGACCGATTCTGGGGTCGAGCGCGTCCGGGCTCGATAGCACGGCTTCGAGATTGATCTTCGAGCCGACATGCGCCTCCGACGGCCGACCGACCACCTTGGCCACTGCTCCGGCCGGCGCAGCTCCTCCAGCAGCACGCGCTCCTCGACCCCGCTGCGGCGCGCCAGGAGCTGCAGGTAGCCATCGCGCTGGGTCGGGTTGGTCACGCGGCGGATGGTCGGCATGACCGCGGCGACGAGCTTCTCGCGCCCCGCCAGCGTGCGCGGATCGTGGCGCTTGGCGAAGTGTGTCGATCAGGTATTCGACGATCGGCTGCGGGCTCGCTCGTCAGCCTGACGCCAGGCTGTCCGGATCGTCGCGCATGACCTCGTCCGGGTCGCGCTTGTCGGGCAGGCGCACGACGCCGACATCGGTCAGCCGGCCCTTGTGCGCGCTGCGCTCGATCTCGCCGACGAACGCCGACAGCTCCGTCGCGCCGAAGGTCGCCGCGCCCTGGCCTGCCGCATCCACGTCGTAGGCCATCGCGATGCGCGGCGCGTAACGCGTCACGAGCTCGATCTGCGCTGCGGTCAGCGCCGTGCCGAGCGTGCCGACGACGTTCTCGAAGCCCTGCTGATGGGCCATCAGCGCGTCCGTGTTGCCTTCGACCAGGACGGCGATGCCGCCTTGCGGATGGCGCCCTTGGCGCGGTCGATCAGGTACAGCGTGCGGCTCTTGTCGAACAGCAGCGTGGCCGGCGAGTTGAGGTACTTGGGTCCGCGGTCGCGGCTGTCTTCGCCTCGCTGCTCGCTGCCGACGATGCGTCCGCCCAGGCCCGTCGCGTTGCCGGATGCGTCGCGGATCGGAAAGATGATCCGGCCGCGGAAGCGGTCGTATGCGCCGCGCCTGCCCTGCCGCTGGGTGACCAGGCCGGCCGCCTCGAGTTCATCGAGCGTGGAAGTCGCGCTTCTCGACCAGCGCGCGTGAGAGCGTGTCCCACGCGTCGACCGCGTAGCCCAGCAGATGGGTCGAGATCGTCTCGTCGGTGAAGCCGCGGCGCGCAGGTAGTCGAGCGCCGGCTGGCCGTGGTGGCTTTCGGTCAGGACGCGGTGGTAGAAAGCGATCGCGCCGTCGAGCACCTCGCGCAGGCGCTTGCGCCGCGCGTCCTCGCGGCTCGTTCGCTCGCTGAGCTCCACCCCGGCGCGCTGCCGCGAGCCGGCGCAGCGCCTCCGGGAAGTCGATCGAGTCACGCTCCATGACGAAGTTGAACAGGTCGCCGCCTCGACCGCAGCCAAAGCACTTCCAGCTCTCGCGCGCCGGCGTGACCGTGAACGAAGGCGTCTTCTCGCCGTGGAACGGGCACAGTCCCTTGTACGACGCGCCTGCCTTGCGCAGCTGCACGGTCTCGCCGATCAGATCGACGAGGTTGATCTTCTGCTTGATTTCTGCGGCAGCGCCGACTGACGTGGGTGTGACCTCCGATTGCGCGTCTCGACTCCAAGAGACGGCTGTGCACGGCGAAGTGCGTCTTGTCCCGGACACACGTATGGCCTTGTCAAGACTTGACAAGGCTTCCGGACGCCAGATTTTACCCCTTGACAAAGGGCTTGACAAGCCTCGCCGTGGAACAGGCGCTGCAAGGCTGAATCGTTCCTTGTCGGCACTGCGTCGCCTCGTTCGCTGCCGAATGATGCGCGCATACCGGACGTTTGATACCTCGCGCATGACCTCAATGAGGACGAGGCTCAACTCCAGTAAGCCGTGCCGGCAGTCCGCGTTACCGTCGGCCAGAAGCGAGCAATGAACTCTGCAGCCACCCGCACCATGCCAGCCGAGGGATCGCCTCTGCTGCGCGCGCTAGTCGAACCACGACGCCTGACCTCCGGCGTCGCTTTGCTGGGTTACGCCGGCGTGGCTATCTTCTTGCTCGCGCTCGCGCGCGTCGACCTGCTGGTAGTGGCCGGCACCGCCGGCGCGCTCGGGATCCTGCTCCTTCTGATCCTGAGCCTGCGCAGGGCCTTGCGCGCCGAGCGAGGCAGGGTCGCGCTGCTGGCCGAAGCCGCGGATCCCTTCACAGTGGTCACGCCCACCGGCCAGCTGCTCTACTCCAACCCTGCTGCCCAGAGGATCCTCGGCGGCGGCGATGAGGACTTCACCGGGCAGAACCTGGACTCGGTCCTCGGCATGATTCACCCAGTCGACCTGGAGGCGACGCTGGGTCGGCTGGCCGAGGTGATGTCGGTCCCGGACGCGGTCGCAAACCACGACGTGCGGGTACGGCACGCCGATGGTTCGTACCGATGGTTGCGCGTGGCCGCGGCCAATCGGGTCAGCGATCCGTCAATTGGCGGCATCGTCTTCAACTTCCAGGACGTCACCGCAGAACACGACGCCGAAGAGCGGCTCACTTTCCAGTCAGCCGTTCTGGCAAACGTCGCCGACGCGGTCATCGTGACCGATCCCGAAGGAATGATCAGGTATTGGAACCAAGGCGCCGCCAGGGTTATCGGCTACACCGCCGACGAGGTCACGGGTTGCTCGGTCGACACCCTGGGGCCGGTTCTCGCGGCTCATTTGAAGGAACGCGATCTCGTGCAGCTGATCAGTCCCGGAGAGCACCTCGACCAATGGTCCGTCCCACGCCGCGACGGCACGCAGGCCATTTTGCGCGTCAGCACGACGGTGATGCGCGGGGACGACGGCCGGAGCATCGCGATTGTTGACACCGCCAGTGACGTGACTGAACGTTTTCACAGCCGCGAAACCCTGACCAGGCTGCGCAACGCGATCGAGCAGTCCTCCGAGGCCGTGGTGATCACCAACGCCCGCGCTGAGATCGAGTACGTCAATCCAGCTTTCGAACGGATCTCGGGCTACTCGGACGCCGAGGTGATCGGCGAGAATCCTCGGCTGCTCCAGGGCGGACAGCGCAAGCCCTCCTATTACGAGACCATGTGGGCTTCGTTGGCTGCCGGCCGGCCCTGGGTCGGCGACTTCGTAAACCGACGCAAGGACGGCTCGCTCTACGAAGCCTCGGCTGTCATTTCGCCGATCCGGGACGATCACGGGGCTGATCTCAGGCTACGTCGCTGTCAGCCGCGACGTCTCGGCCGAAAGGCGCAACGAGGAGTACGCGGCGCGTCTGGCCCGCGAGAGGGCGCTGATCGCGCAGGCGATCCGAACCATCGACACGCGGGCGACGCCGCATGAGATGGCCCAATCGCTGTGTATGAACGTGACGAGACTGAGCGGCCTGGCAATGGCGGCGATGTTCTTCTTCGAGCACGACGGCACGGCAACGCCGGCAGGATTCACAATCGCAGACGGAAGGGAGGCGCCACTCAGGCGAATCCCGCGCAAGCGAGCCAGCTACCTCCGGGATCAGGGCAAGCGCGGGCCCTGGATCGAGCACTGGCAGCCTATCGCCGGCCATCCATACGCCAAGCTGCTTGGAGATCTGAAGATCAAGGCCCACGCCTATGCACCCATCCGCGACGGCGCGGAGGTGATCGGCATCCTGGTAGTGGGTGCCGGCGGCGACGCCGAACAGTCGCTCAGCGCCGCGCTACCGGCACTGATCGAGTTCGCCACGATCAGCGGCACCATGATCGGTCCCAAAGTGGCGGCCTTGTCTGAGATCTCGGCCGCGCGCGCCAACCTGACGGCAATCATCGCCAGCCAGCGGTTCCATGCGGTCTTCCAGCCGATCGTCGACATCGAGACCATGGCAGTGATGGGCTATGAGGGTCTGACCCGTTTCGATGACGGCGTCCCGCCCGAGTCCCGCTTCGCACAAGCGGCCGATCTGGGCATGTCGGCCGAGCTCGAGATCGCAGCTATCCAATCCGTGCTGGCGGCCGCACGTGATCTGCCGACCGACGGCTGGCTGAATATCAATGCGTCTTCGGATGTCGTGATCAACACCCCAAGCCTGAGGGCACTCCTCAGGCACGAGACCCGCTCGTTGGTCCTGGAGGTCACCGAGCACGAGGCCATCGCCGACTACGCGCTACTGCGAGCTGCACTCGACCGCGTGGGGGCGGATGTCCGTCTTGCCATCGACGATGCCGGCTCGGGCTACGCGAGCATGCGCCACATCATCGAGTTGCAGCCGTCCTTCGTGAAGATCGACCGAACGCTGATCACGGGTATCGACAAGGACCCGGCGCGACGGGCACTGGTGGCTGCCATGCGCAGCTTCGCGCGCACCTCGGGCTTCTGGCTGATTGCCGAAGGAGTCGAGACCGAAGAGGAGCTCGCTACCCTGCGCGGACTCGAGATCCGATACGCTCAGGGCTACCTGTTGGGTCTTCCCCAGCGAGCTCAGGTCGGCGCTGCGAGCGATACGCCAGTCGAGACGTCTGCCTCGAGCCCAGAGATCCCGAATCATGCAGCGCTTCCTTTCACTGCAGCGCTCCCCGTCAGCGCAACGATCCCGGTTCAGGGGTCAGCGGACCGATAGGTAGCCGTGACACAGGATCCATCCACCACGCGTTGGGACAGTCGGCCCTCGCAGTCCAAAGGATCGTCCGACGACAATCGACACATGACGGTTATCGACGCGACAGCTGCGCGCTCGCTTCTGGACGAGATCGGGTTCCTGCTCGTGCCCGGGCCGCCGGTGACGCGCGGCCACGCCTACCTGCTCGTCGCTGTTCGCGCGAAGCCGACGCTTGACCACTTCGACCCCGAACGAATCGACCTGTGGCAGACCGAGGACGGTCACGGCCAGTCTGCGTCGATCGAGTGGGCGACGCGCGAGCCGGATTTCGGCGATTTCTCATGGGGCGAGGTTCGAGTCGTCGACCGCCTCAACGTGGACAACGAGTTCGCGTCGTTCGGTGGACGTCTCGAGGTTGCCCGACTCGATGGCGTCAAGGTCTGCGTGTTCAGCTCTGAGGCCCCGATCGTCGCCCGCGGCGGTCACTCGCAGTCGTGGGGTTTCGGCGCCCAGGAGATCGTCGCCTACCTTGCACGCCTGCGCGCCGCCTCTGACCCGCGCTCGACACTCGAGATGCAGATCGCAAAGCTCTCGCCCACCGCACGCTACGCGTCGTTTGTGTCAGATCGACTGGCGAGCTCCAATCGCAGCGAGCGAATCGGATGGAGTCGGGCCGATCGGCAGATATTGCTTCGCGAAGCACGTCGCCTGCGCGATGAATCGCCGGGCGAATGGAAGGCCGGCGTAGACATGGCCTGCGATTTGAACAGCGCCGCGACGATCGTCCGCGGCTGACATTCGCATAGAGCGTCCGTAGAGCGCAGCCCGACAACCTCTCGCCTACCGCGGGCACACAAGACCGCGGACGGCCGTTGTGCCGGGGCTACGACGTTCTTATGGAGGCTCAACAATGCTCGATTCTCGACGAGTTGCGCGCGCGTTGGTAGTGGCCCTCCCCTTCGCTCTCCTCGTCGGTGCGTGCGCAGCGACGGGAGGCGGCGATTCGGGCGCTTCATCGACGCCGACAACGGCGACCAATGCTCCACCTAGCGCGGCACATACCCCAGCCCCGGTCACGGTGCCACCGGCCAGCGCGGCGCCGGCCAGCGCGGCGCCAGCCAGCGCGGCGCCGTCGCCGGGTGCTTCGGGTCCTTCATTGAGCGTGACATCGTCCGTCGGCGACGGACCGCTGACCGATCCAGTTGAGTGGATCGCCACGGTGGCCGGCGTCCCGTCGAATGATTTCGTCGACCACGTCGACTTCCTGATCGACGGGTCTGTCCTCTGGACCGAGCACAATCCGCCGTACCAGTTCAACGACGATGGCAACCTGCTCCTTCCCTGGCTGCTTGCGTCAGGCACGCACGATCTCGGAATCGAGGCGGTTGCGGCATCAGGGCAGACTGCGAAGACGGACTCATCCGTCACGACGAGCAGTCAAGCCGTTCCGGCCGATCTGTCGGGCAAGGCCTTCTCGCGAGTGCTGAGTGGTGGGACCTGCCCATCCCCAGGCGGGTCTCAGTGCACGACGCCAAAGCGGCTGGCGGAGATCACCTTCGGTGGCAATGGAATCATCTCGGTGGCCAACCCTGGCGGGAGCACGAACGAAGGCTTCAAGGCGACGCCCGATGGCCGGCTGACCCTCTACGGACCTGCGTTCTGGGTGCACGAGCCAGATTGGGGGTTCTGCGACATCGCGGAGGGCGTCGCTGAGCTGACCTGGGCTGTTGAAGGCTCAGATCTGACCATTGCCGGGGCGCAGACCGACCCTTGCGCAGCCCGCTCGTCCCTCTTCGAAGGCGTTTGGCAGGCCGCACCGTGACCGGGTGAAAGATGTTCGGGCTGGCTTCCACGCCCCTTGACCCATTGCCGGGCAGGACGCACGATCGGTAATGTGAGTCCTGCCGCAAGACTCAAATGATCTTTCGGATCCTTGGTTCGCTCGAAGCAGCTGCCGACGGGGCGAGCGTGGAGCTGGGTCCGCCAAAACAGCGCGCGCTCCTTGCCGTCCTGTTGCTGCACATTGGCGAGATCGTCTCGATTGACCGATTGATAGATGCGCTGTGGCCGGTCGATCCGCCGCGCACCGCGGGTCATTCGATCCAGATCTATGTCTCCGAGCTACGCAAGGCGCTGTCACCGTTCGCCTCGGGCGAGCTGATCGCCACCCGCCAGCCGGGCTATGTACTGCAGGCGCCATCCGAATCCGTCGACGCGAACGAGTTCGAGCGCCTGGTCGCCGAGGGCTTGCGCCTTCTGCGAGATGGCGAGCGCAGCTCCGGCACCACCGTGCTGCGCGAGGCACTGGCCCTGTGGCGTGGTCCCGCGCTGTCCGACTTTGCCTACGAGGAGTTCGCCCAGCCCTACATCCAGGGCCTGAACGATCGCCACCTCGACGCCCTCGAGGAGCTTGGCGCAGCCCAGCTCGCGGCAGGATTGAACGCCGAAGCGATCGCAATCGCACAGGCGGCGATACAGGATGACCCCCTGCGCGAGCGGTCGCGCGAGACGCTGATGATCGCGCTATACCGATTGGGGCGCCTTGCGGAGGCGCTGCGCACCTACGAACGTTTCCGCGAGCTCGTGGCCGATGATCTTGGGCTGGAACCGTCGCCCGGCATGCATCGGCTCCAGGAACAGATCCTGTTGCACGACGCGTCCCTTCTGTTGCCCGTTGACGACGCGTCGGTGGTGATGACTCCCGCTGCCAACCCGTACAAGGGGCTGCGCGCATTCACGGAGCAGGACGCGGCCGACTTCTTCGGGCGGGATGCGCTCGTCGCAGGCCTTCTCGAAGAGCTGTCGTCCAACAAACGACTGATAGCCCTGATAGGCCCTTCCGGCTCGGGCAAGTCCAGCGTCGTAGCCGCCGGGTTGATACCACGGCTACGGGCGGTTGCCGTCCCGGGTCAGGCTGCCTGGCGGGTGATCTCGCTTGTTCCGGCGCCCTCAGGTCTCGACGAACTTGAGTCGGCCCTGAAGGGCTCTCAACGTGGCGCTTCAGACCGGGACGCCGGACGCCGAACGTTGCTGGTCATCGATCAATTCGAGGATCTCTTCTCGGCCTTCGACGACGGCGCGCGAACCCGCTTCCTGAATGTGCTCTGCAGGGGCATCCGCAACGCGGGCGAGGAACTGGTCGTCCTCCTGACCCTGCGCGCCGACTTCTACGACCGACCGCTGCTCGACGCGGAGTTCGCCGAAATCTTCATCCCGGGTGTCATGAACGTGTTGCCGATGACAACCGACGAGCTCCGGTCGGCAATCATCGGACCTGCGCGCCGCGCCGGCGTCGTCGTCGAGCCCGAGCTACTTGCCGAGCTGGTCGCCGCCACAGTGGCCCAGCCGGGTGGGTTGCCCCTGCTCCAGTTCGCGCTCAGCGAGCTGTTCGATCGGAGCGACGGTGCGGCTCTGCGGCTCGCCGATTACCGCCAGCTGGGCTCGCTGCGCGGGATCCTCTCGCAACGGGCAGAGGCGCTCTACGCCAGTCTCAGTGGCTCCGGCCAGGAGGTGGCGAGGCAGATGTTCCTGCGCCTGTCGCGGCTCGGAGCGGGATCCATCGCATCGCGTCGCAGGACGCCGCTCACGGAGCTGACTGATCTGGGCCTCGACCCTGTCGCTCTGTCGGACGTGCTCGACACGTTCGGCCGCCACAGGCTGCTTGCGTTCGACCGCGACTCCGTCAGCGGCGAAGCGATTGTCGAGGTTGCGCACGAGGCACTGCTTCGAGAATGGGAACGTCTGGCCGGCTGGCTCGACCGCCATAGATCCGCCCTCCGCCGGCACGAGGCTTTGAGCGCGGCCGTGGACGAGTGGGAGGCGGCCGGTCGTGCGGACGACTATCTCCTGGCCGGATCGCGCCTGGACGACTTCGAGGCGACGATCCGCGAGGGAGCCGTGCGTCTGACCGGTCGCGAGAACGCATTTCTCGATGCGAGTCTCGCCCGCCGGCAGGCACACCGGGAAGCGGAAGCGGCGCGGCTGGATGTCAACCAGCGTCTCGAACGGCGGGCGAGGTCGCGCTTGGTCGCGCTTGGCATCGCCGTCCTCGCTTTGATGCTCGTCAGTGGCTATGTCGCCATCGGGTTGGCCCATGCGGCGCGCGCCCCGGTCGCACTGCTCTACAACGGCAACGGCGTCTTCAGCGCCGCGCGGATGGTGGAGCGTGGTTTCGACGGCGGGGTGACCGAATTCGGTCTGAGTCCGCGCAAGCTGTCAGTCGGCGACCGCATAGCCGCCAACGCAGCGCTGAGAAGAGTTTCCGAGGATGGCGCGGGGCTCGTCGTCGTCGGCGCGGTCGACGCCGACGTCGATACGACGGCAATGGCGTTCCCGAGTACGCGTTACGCCGTGCTTGACTTGCCCGCCTCACAGCCCAACGTCATCCAACTGATCTTCGCCGACAACCAGAGCTCCTTCCTCGCCGGGGTGGCCGCAGCACGAACGAGCCGGACGGGCACCATAGGATTCATCGGCGGCATGGACGGCCCAGTCATCTGGCCCTTCGAGGCGGGCTACGAGGCCGGGGCACGTGCCGTGGCTCCGGACATCAAGATCCTGTCCGCTTATCTGTCGCCGTTTGGCAACTATGACGGGTACGTGGATCCCGATGGCGCGCAGGTCGAGGCGACAGCCCAGTACCAAGCCGGAGCCGACGTTATCTTCGCGGCTGCCGGCGATTCCGGCACCGGCGTCTTCAAGGCGGCGACGACGCTGTCGGTCGAACACGCGACGCAGCTTTGGGCCATAGGCGTGGACTCGGATCAATACGAGACGGTCGGTGACGACCCTGCCAATGTCGAATGGCGAGCCTGGCAGCCACACATCCTGACGAGCGTGCTCAAGCGCATGGACACCGCAGTCCACGATCTTCTGGCCGAGTACGCGAACAACAGTCTGACATCAGCCAGCCGCACTCTCGGGCTCGCCGCCAATGGTGTAGACATCTCGACGAGCGGCGGGTTCCTGGATGGACTTCAACCAGAGATAGATGCGTGGCGAGCGAAGATCGTGGGCGGCTCAGTTTCCGTGCCGTGCATCCCGACCGGCAGGGAGCAGCAGGCGCTAGCCCTGGGAATCCAGCCGCCGGGTTGCGGCCACTGACGGGCGGCGGTCAGGGGCGCTGGCGTGCCTCCTGGTCCCGGCGGACTTCCTGAACGGCCGCGCCAATGCCATCTGACCAGGCTGGACCGTGACCGGGCAGCACGTACTGGGCGTCCAGGTTTTCGAGCCTGGACAGTGACGCGACGGCCTCCTTGGCGTCAGCCGTGAATGGCGCGACCTGCGGCCCTTTTGCGCCATCAGTCACGCCATAAGTGGCCAGTGCATCGCCCACGAGAAGTGTCCGATCCTGGGCGAAAAGGAGCGCTGCACTGCCCGGCGTGTGACCCGGAACGAGGATGACGCGCGGTGCGCCGGGCACGTCGAGCGTGGCGCCGTCACCGAACGTCGAGACGGCGCCCAGATGCAGCTGGCGCAGTCCGCCGCGTCGTGCGGTGTAGACCAAAAATCCAAGCAAAGGCCTGATGTGGATCGGCCCCATTCCACGCGAAGGGTTGGGGACCTCACCGCGAGCCAGCGCGGCATCCAGCTCATGGATCCACACTGGCCACTGTCGCTCGCGCCGGGCTCGCTCAGCAAAGCCAATGTGGTCCGAGTGGCCGTGTGTGAGCACGATCGCGCGAACATCGTCGAGCGTCTTGCCCATCTCCGCTAGCGCAGGCGGGATCAGCTTCCAATAGCCCGGAACTCCGGCATCCACGATCGTCACGCCGCCTGTTTCGGAGATCAGGTAGCTGTTGACGATGCTGTCGCCAAGGCTTCGGATGTGACTCGAATCGAGAAAATCCATTAGAATATTCAAACCCATTCCGAGGGAGTTTGGTCGTCACGTCATCAGCCCAGCGAGCGACGCGACCCTGGTTTCACATTGGCCACGGCAGTTTACGCATTGCGGGCGAAGACTTGGCGACCTGCTTGAGGTCCGTACCACGAGAGGTCGATAACGAGTGACAACGTCAAGCTCTTCTGTCTGGCGCCGCTCCGTTCCAAAGGATGCGCCGCCCGAGCCGTTCAAGCACCTGATCGATCGCTATCAGCATCGCGAACAGCTCGTCACGTGCACGTGCGGCTGGCAGGGAAGCAGCTTGGATTCGGCGGCTGACGGCTGGAAGGCTCACCTTCTTGAGGTCAGGGGCCCGTCCCGCTAGAGCAGCAACCAAAGACACGTCGGTGCGCCGGTCCGCATTCGCGGACCGGCGCATTTTCGTGTTCGAAGCGGCGCCCGATGGACTCAGAGTCGCGCCAGATTGGGACGTTGTGGGGACCGTTTGGCCCAACCAACGTGACGAGTGGCCCTCAAAGCCACTTATCCGTATCAGTCAGGCTCGTGATGTTGCGATCGGCGCTGAGGCCGAGGTACAAATCAAGGAGGTAAGTCCTCGTGAACTGGCTGCGGTGGGTGATCTGGGTCTCGGGCGTGCTGGCGGTGCGTCAGCATCGTTGCTCTGGTGTGGAGCGCGATCGACCTGACCGGCGACGTTCGGACCGCCGTCACCTGGATCTTCTGGATCTCGTTCATCGTGCTCGTCGTTGCGCTGTATATCCGCTACCGGAACGAGCCGGGCTCTGACGACGTCGAAGTCGATGGTCCGCCCTTTGCCCGTTTCCTCTTCAGCAACCGCTACGCGGGTTTGGTGTGGCTGCCGATCCGCGTCTTCCTGGGCTTTGCGTGGCTGGAAGCCGGCCTGCACAAGCTGACCGGCACCGGTTGGGTGGACGGCGGTTCAGCACTGCTTGGCTACTGGAACAATGCGGTGGCCATTCCTGAGGCAGGCTCGGGCGGCCATGCTGCGATCACCTACGACTGGTATCGCGACTTCATCCAGATGCTCATCAACAACAACGCTCAGGGCTGGTTCGCAACCCTCGTCACCTTCGGCGAGATCGCAGTCGGCTTGGCCCTGATCTTCGGTGTGCTGACCGGCATCGCTGCCTTCTTCGGGGCGCTGATGAACGTCTCCTACCTGCTGGCGGGCTCGACATCTTCGAACCCGGTGCTCTTCACATTCGCAATCGGACTGATGCTCGCCTGGCGCGTCGCCGGCTACTACGGCCTCGACCGTTTCCTGCTCCCCATGCTCGGCACCCCGTGGCGAGTCGGCTCCCTGTTCCACAGGGGTGAATCGACCGACGCTCCGCCGGCTGCACCTCCGGCTGCCCCTCCGGCATGAGCTGAGCCGGCAAGAGCCGAACTACTTCAAGCGGCGGAGGCCCCAGACTCCGCCGCTTTCTGTTGCCGGAACGTGATGCTCACGCAACCGCTGGGACGCCAAGTTCTGCCCCCGTTTCTGGCTGAGGCGAAGCAGCCGGCTCACCTGCGTCGCGCCAGGCGACGACGCGCAGCACTGTCGAACCCACGTACAGGAACGCGAAGCACGGATAGCCGAACGGTCCTGCGACGGCAATCACGCCCGCGCTCATGAATTGGGCAGCCGTCATGGCACCCGACGTCTGGAACAGGTAGCGGGCGTGATGGCGGGCTACCGCCGGGCCGCGTATGAGGCGGAAGAGGTTCTCATTGGCGGCCAACGAGCCCGATGCGAAGCCGATTGCTCCGAGCATTGACGAGGCAACCAGGAAGACGGGCGCAAATCCCGCACCGGGCAGGGCCAGGAGTGGTGCCGTCATCGCCACCGCGCGGATGCCGAATGAATGGCGCAGCATCCTCATCGACGAGCCGCTCGCGAGGCGCGCGCCTGCCACGGCCGCCGCGAAGACCATCGTCAGCGTGCCGATCGACGAGATCATCATCGTCGACCCGGAGCTCAGGCCGACGACCGCGATCGCGAATACTGATAGTGATGGTGCGAAGCCCATGCCGAAGGCGTTTGTCGCGCTGACCTTGAGGAAGCGCTTCAGCTCGGGGGTGGGCAGGGCGTCGGCCGACTCGGCCTCCGGCGGGACGATGAATCGGCCGGGGTGGCGCAGCCGCCGGACGACCCGGATCTCGACCAGGCCGAGCACGCCTGACACCATGAAGGGCAGCGCGAACGCGAGCGGTCCGAAATGGCGGTACAGCGTGTCGAGCAGGGCCGCAATGGGCAGCAAAAGCAGTGCGCCCATTGCCAGCGAGACGGCCAACAATCGAGGTACGACCAGCCGACGGTCCTGCTCAGGGAGGACAGCCGAGTGCCACGACAACAGGTTGGCGCCGACGATCGAGGTGACAAAGGTGGTCACGGCGAGGATCAAGGCGAGCAGCACGACCGCCGCAGCTCCACCGACGACGCCCAGTGTGACGAGCGCGGCGAGCCCTGAGAGGTACAGCCCGCGAGGCTCCGAGATGGCAGCAAAGAGAAGGGTCAGCCCGCGCAGGTTTCCATCCGTCCGATCAAGCAGCCGGGGCATGACCAGCTGGCCCATTCCGCCGGCCAGCGGCAGCACGCCGAGCAGGACGGCGATGAACGGAGGGCAGCCGATCGCGAGCGCGAAGGGGATGACCACGTCGAAACCGGCGAGCACGGCAACGACGCCCTGCGTCAGTGCGAGGCGCGTGATATGTCCGAAATCTTGGCGCGCCGAAGCTGCGCCAGTCGTCGATGGTGCTTGCCGCGAGCAAGGTCCGCGCTCCGAAATGCAGAGTCCGCGGAGTCGGCCGATTCGGCGCATTCGGCCGTCGAACCCTCTTCTCGCCGGTCCGTCCCCTCGTGGAGGACGCCGCCTGGAGCGCAGGTTGACTACAGCGCTCGCGAGACCCCTGTGGTGCGCCAAGGATAGCCGAGCCGCATTCGCGCCGCTGCCCGCCGATCGTACCGGCGCGATAAGTGATCGCTAAGTCCTCTTCACCATCATCTGGTCATGGACGGGATCCGACTGGGCGCGATTTGCCGAGCGCTGCGGATCAAGAAACGCTGGCGCCAAGCGGACCTTGCCTTGCGCGCCGGGGTATCACGGAGCGTGGTCTCTGACATAGAAACCGGCCGGATCAACCGAATGCGTGTCGACGATGTTGTCCATGTCATTGCTGCGCTCGGCGGCCATATCGATTTCGTCGTCCGCTGGCAGGGCGGCGAGCTCGATCGACTCCTGAACGCGCGTCATGCGGCTCTGCACGAATCGGTGGCGCGTGCGTTCTCCCGATCGTTGGAGGCTGGACAGATCGCACCTGAGGTGTCGTTCAACGTTCGCGGCGAACGCGGGGTCATCGACATCCTGGCCTGGCACGGCACGCCTCCGAACACTGCTGGTTATCGAGCTCAAGACGGACATCGTCGACATCAACGAGCTCATGGGCACGCTCGACCGGAAGACGCGTCTCGCTCCGGTCATCGCAAGGGAGCGCGGCTGGAGCCCGGTCACAGTTGGCTGTCTGGCTGATCGTCGCCGACTCCAGCATGAACAGACGCCGAGTGCATTCACACGCAACAACTCTGAGAGCGGCCCTGCCGGGTGATGGTCGATCAGTCGAGTCGTGGCTGCGGCGACCCAGCGGGGCGCTGCGCTGCCTTTCCTTCTGGGCCAATGCCGCAGCGCGCGGCACAAACATCGGCCTGGCCACGGTGAAGCGGGTTCGACGGCCGGCGACCAGGACGACCAGGAGCGTGACGTCGGGCCGGTCGCGCGCCGACGGAGGGCTGGCAGGCGTGATAGTGCTGTTTCGGGGCGGCATTGGCGCAGCTACGGGCGAGCTCTGGCAGGGGAGCAGCAGATCCGGCTGCGGAGCGGCACGCAGGGTAGCTGGCATATGCTGCCGAGCATGTGCCGCAGCATCATTACTCTCCGCCGTCCCGATCAGTCCCCGACCGACGAGGAGGTGCGCGCAGCCGCTCTCCAGTTCGTGCGCAAGATCAGTGGCTATCGCGTCCCTTCGAAGAAGAACGAGGATGCGTTCAACGCCGCCGTCGAGGAGATCGCGCATGCGTCGCGCCACCTGCTCGACGCTGTCGGAGCGTGATCTGCGCGCCACCGCAGCGGCCGCGCACGCCTCGTTTGACAGAGCGCCGGCAGGGCCGTACCATCCGGCATCGCGCTCACCGCGCCAAGCACACATCAGGAGCAGTCCAGCACAGATGATGATGAACCACCTCGCCAGCACCGCAGCAACCCGGCTGCGTTTCGTCGCGCCTCTCGGCGCGCCGGAGTGCGGGAGATCTGTGCCCTTTTTGACCTGACGCAAGCGGACGCCGCAGCGGAAGGAGCCGGAGGGCCAGATTGGGCCCCCGGCTTTTTTGATGCCCTTCGCCGCGGCGAGGTCATCAACGAAGCTCCCACCCGCGACCCGAACTCGGGGGCCCTGTCGATTGGAGCCAAGCCAATGAAGCAGGAGCACCGAAATGGCCGTCACGCTCGATCGGCCGGCCGCGCCGGCGCCGGCCGATGAACAAGCCCGCGTGAACTCGCACATCACGCCCGAGCCGGTTGCGCCGCACGCGGTGAGCGAAGCGGAAATACCGGCACTGGTCATCGACCACGTGACCAAGCGGTTCGTCGTGGGACGGAAGAAGAAGCCCGTCGTGGCGATCGACGACGTCTCGTTGCGCATCAAGCGCGGAGAGATATACGGCGTCCTCGGCGCGAACGGAAGCGGCAAGTCGACGCTCATTCGCCTGGTCAGCACGCTGCTGACCATCGATACGGGCAAGGTCGAGGTCTTCGGTCTCGACATCACCCGCCATGAGATGAAAGTCAAGCGGATGATCAATCGCGTCAGCGTCGACGCGGCGTTCTTCAAGAAGCTCTCGCCTGCCGAGAACCTCTCGTACGCCGCTCGTCTGTACGGCGTGGATGCCAAGTGGGCGGCCCAGGAGTCGGTCCGGATCATGGCCCGACTCGGCGTCAAGAAGTCGCGTCTCAGCCGTCCCGTGGAGCAGATGAGCCGGGGAATGCAGCAGAAGGTCGCCATCGCGCGAGCGCTGCTGACGAGTCCGACGCTGCTCCTTCTGGATGAGCCGACAACCGGTCTGGATCCGCGCTCGAAGCTCGAAGTCCAGTCGTTCATCGAGGAGGTCATGGCCACCCATGACGCCACGATCGTGCTGACCACACACGACATGGAAGAAGCCAACCGGCTGTGCCACCGCCTGGCGATCCTGGCCGACGGAAGGATCGTCATGGAGGGCACACCGGCCGAGCTACGGGAGCTGACCAGCACACCCGGCCAGGAGGCCACGCTGCATGACGTGTTCATGCGCTACACGGGTCGCTCGCTCGACGACGACGTCGAGGACGACGACCAGGACGAATAGCAATTCGAAAGAGAGGAACCCAAATTGTTGAGCTACGACCACCACCTCGAGATGGAACGCCGCCGTCGCAGCATCGCTCGACGAGGCGTCCCCCGTGGTTCGTCCGTTCCGGCTCGCCTTCGGGCGCGCCGCGGATCGAGCCGCGGCGTCAGCCGGGCTGTCGGCCGGCTGATGATCGATTTCGGCAGCCGTCTTGCTGCTGACCCCGTCAGTGAAAGGGCTCGCTCCCGTTAGGGAGCGAGCCCGAAACCTCACCTTAGTCGGAGACCTGACATGGCCGTCCTGACACGCGAGCTGCGCGGCAGCTACGCGTTCTTCGAACGCAACTTCAACCTGGTCAAGCGCTACTGGGGCTGGGAGTTCGGCTTCCTGGTCTATGCCATTGCGGCTGCGCTGTCGGTCACGCTGATCGGCAAGGAGCAGGGCAGCCAGGAGCTCATCCTGTACCTGGTCATCGGCGCCGTGTTCTGGAACTACCTGTCGGTCGTGTTCAGCTTCATCGCCGAGACGATCACGTGGGAGCGCTGGGAGGGCACGCTGGAGTACACGATGATGGCTCCGGTCAGGAGGATCACGCACCTCCTCGGATCGACCCTGTTCGCGCTCGTGTACGGGTTCATTCATACCTCGATCGTGCTCGCGGTGTTGATCATGTTCTTCGGGATCGACCTGTCGAATGCGAACTGGGCGACGGCCGCGGTATTCATGCTCATCGGCTCGGCCTCGATCGTGGGCATCGGCATGATGGCCGCCATCCTGCCGCTGCTGTACGTCGAGCGTGGCGACCAGATGGTCTTCGTGCTCAACTCGTTGCTGCTGCTTTTCTCGGGCGTCTACTACAGCATCACGATCCTGCCGCAGTGGATGCAGACGGTTTCCAAGTTCGTACCCGGCACGTACATCCTCGACGGCATCCGTGCCGGGCTGATGAACGGAGTCCCGGTCAGCGATCTCCTTTTCGACGTATGGCCGCTGCTGATCATGGCCGTCGTCCTGATCCCCGCGGGCGCCTACGCGTTCTCGCTCGCCGAGCGATACGCCAAGCGCACCGGCAAGCTAAAGAGGGTTGGCTAAATGGAAAAGACTGCGATTCAACAACCGGCCGAAGAGCTCGGCCTGACCATCCGGCCCTACGTCGGCGAACAGGACGTGCGCGTCATGGTCGACATCCTCAATCGCGAGTTCGAGGCCGATGCCGTTCCCAACCGCGAGAGCGAAGGGGACAACCTCGCCTGGGTGCGCCACGCGACGGACGCCTTCGACCCGCCGCGCGACATCAGCTTTGCCGAGGTTGACGGACAAGCCGTCGGCATGGCCGATCGCAACTGGGTCGACACCAACGACGGGCTGCGCGAATACCGCGTCAACGGAGCGGTGCTGCCCCAGTGGCGCCGCCAAGGCATCGGCAGCGCGCTGCTGAAGCACAACGAGGAACGCTCACGTTCGCTCGCGGCTATCCACGAGACCGAGCGCCAGAAGTTCCTTGGCTCGTGGTCGAGCGAGCGACAGGAGGGCTCCAGTGCGCTGCTGCGCGCGAACGGCTATGAGCCAATTCGCTGGTTCTTTGAGATGATCCGCGACCTGTCGGAGCCGATCCCCGACGTCGTGCTGCCCGACGGGATCGAGATCCGACCGGTCGTGATGGAGGACGTCCGCAAGATCTGGCACGCTGACGTTGAGGCGTTCCGGGATCACTGGGGCGGGTTCGACGGCTCGGACGAGCGCCTGCAGGGCTGGATCGAAAGTCCGACCTTCGATCCGACACTGTGGGTCATCGCCTGGGACGGCGACGAGGTTGCCGCCGGCAACATCAATGCCATCCACACCGAGGAAAACGCCGCCCTTGGCGTACAACGCGGTTGGCTGCACAGCGTCTTCACGCGCCGCCAGTGGCGCAAGCGGGGTTTGGCGAATGCGCTCATCGCGCATTCGCTTAAGTTGATCCGCGAACGCGGCATGGACTACGGCATCCTGGGCGTCGATGCCGACAACCCGACCGGCGCGCTCGGGCTCTACGAGCGCAACGGGTTCACTGTCCTCGAGCGGTCAACCGCCTGGCGCAAGCCGCTCGAGGGCTGACGATGCTCGACCGCTACGGCTGGGACGAGCACGTTGCGCGCGACTTCGACGAGCACTGCCTACCGGCACGGAGCCGGGGCGAGTGCTCGTCGAGCACCGCGGCCGCTATGTCGTAGCCACGCACGCGGGCGAACGCGACGCGGTCGTGTCGGGTCGCCTCAGGCACAACGCCCGGGGCGCGGCCGACTTTCCCGCCGTGGGCGACTGGGTCGCGCTCAACCACGCGGACGAGGCCGCGAGCCGTGGTGCACGCCATCCTGCCCCGGCGCAGCCAGTTCGTGCGGCCCGATCGCGGCGATACGAGCGACGGCCAGATCGTGGCCGCCAACGTGGACCTCGTGCTCCTCGTCAGCGGCCTCGACCATGACTTCAACCTGCGCCGCATCGAACGCTACGCCACCCTTGCCTGGTCGAGCGGAGCGGCAGCCGGTGATCGTCCTGAACAAGGCCGATGTGTGTGACGACGTGGCCGGCCGCGTCGCCGACGTGAGCAACGTCGCGCCTGGCATCCCAGTTCGGGTCCTCAGCGCGCTTAACCGCGGCGGCATCGAGTCCCTGACGCCCTTGCTGGAGCCGGGCATGACCGTGGCGCTGATCGGATCGTCGGGCGTCGGCAAGTCGACGCTCGTGAACGCGCTGCTCGGCTGGCAGCGCCAACAGACCAACGCTGTGCGCGACGACGACCAGCGCGGCAGGCACACCACGACCGTGCGCGAGCTCGTGCCGACCGAGTGGGGCGCGCTGCTGATCGACAGCCCGGGCATGCGCTCGGTGGGCATGTGGGATTCCGAGGATGGGCTCGCCGGCGCTTTCGCCGACGTCGATGCGTTCGCTGCGCAGTGTCGCTTCAACGACTGCTCGCACGAGGGTGAGCCCGGCTGCGCGGTGGCTGCGGCGATCGCCGGCGGGCAGCTGCCGCGCTCGCGCCTGGACAGCTCCGCAAGCTGGGGCGGGAGGCGGCCGCTCAGGCGCGCACGACCGACGCCGGCCTGCGCGCCAGCGAGCGCCGGCGCTGGAAGATGATCCACAAGTCGGTGCGCATCCACATGAATGCCAAGTACGGCCCGGAGGCCTAGCCCCGCCTTCAGGGCAGCCGTTGATCATGCCCGGCAGGCGCGTACGCGATCACCGACACGAGGTCGCGGATTGCCTCCGAGTAGGCCCGCGCCGGCACTGAGGACAGGGCCACGGACGTGTACTTCGACGCTGGCGTTGTGGGCGCCACATCCGCTGCGTTGACGAACCTGACGGCGATGACGCGCACTCGATCGTGTCGGGCCCCGGTCCTGAGGCGCTCGACGGCCTGAAAGAGCAGCTCCGCGCGCAGACCACCATCGAACGAGCGCCACGCCACTGCCTCTTCGCCCTGATCCCATGTCCCCACGAATGGCGCGGCCCACCCGCGCTGCCTCAGATAAGCGCGCAATCGGCGATGATCGACCACCGTCCCTGCGAAGCGCCGGTCGGCGGCCAGCCCGATGTCCTGGGCACGAGGAGCAAACCTCTCGCGTTCGACCTGCTCGACCGGTTGCTCGATTGAGCGCCGGGCGAGGACGGCTCTCAGGGCTCGGAGGGTCGCTTCGCTCGAGTCCGCTGGATGCCATAGGCTGATCACGCCAGCGCTGGCCGGGATCATGGTGCCATCGGCGGCCAGCCAGCCTTCTTCCATCGGAAGTGCGTCAATCGCTCGACCACTGTCGACGCGCGTCACTGTCCAAATGAGTCGGCGTCCAAACAGGCCGCCGATTGGGTGGTCGAAGAATCGCTCTCGCCAATTGGGCTCCGCCCAGCCACGCGCCGAGGCCATGCGCAGCTCCGTGCGCTGGCGTTCCTCCGCAACCGCGACGCCGATTTCCGCCGCGTGGGCCGCGAATTCTGCAACGCCGCTTGGATCCGCTGTTGCCTGCGCGTCCGGTGCCAGCGCAGTGATCGTGCCATCCGGAAGGTGCCAGCTGGACGTGACCGCGCCATTCGGCGTCAGCTCAATCACGCCGCGCGCGCCAGCAATCGGCATCTCCAGCCAACCGCGACCGTCGAGTCCGAAGCTGGGCAGGGATGCCTCGACGACGTCGTCCACGGACATCCCGCGCCGTTCGGCGACCTGCTCGAGCGCGCGGTCAACCTGTTTGCGGACGTTACGGTTGATTACTCGGATGTGCATCGACGCGAGCATGGCTCCGCCGTCCGCGCCATCCATCGCGCCCAACAGTGCCGCACAGGTGTTGGCCAGCGCAGCGTCGCGCACGACCGCATCGTTGCGACCCGACGAACCCATTCGAAGACCAACCTCACCAACGAGATCCGCAGGCGACTCGAGCACGACGGGCGTCAGCCAGAGCATGCCTCGCGCAATTCGCTGATTGGTGGGCCGGACGCCGCCCAGGAGCAGGTCGGGCCGGCTCACGATCTCCGCCCGCAGCAGCGCCGCCAAAGATCGCCGCAGCGCGGATCCCGCCCTTCTTGCTGTTTGCTCGTCGCCCGCGAGCTGGGCGGCAGCCTGCGCCACCCAGCGCGAGGTCGGGGCAACGCTTCTGGCGGTCATGACGAGCGGGAACATCGCGCCAAGCACCGTGGCCAACGCTGGATCTGTCGCGAGCATCGTGCGCATCTGCACGCCGAAGGGGTCTCCGCGGTCGAATGCGCGCTCCGGCAGCGTGCCGCCGGCCGCGCGTCGCAACACCTCCACGAGCCGCATCCGGCGACTCACCGACTCCGGCCGGCTGCCCAGCCACTCATCGGACAGTAGGTCGACGGTCCGTTCCAACTCGACCCGAAGCCCTGGATCAGTGACGACTCCAACCCTCTCGATCTCGGCCGTGATGCCGTCGAGAAGGGGCAGATTGAGAACGCCGAGCATCACGCCCGGCGGGTGGTCGAGTTGCTCACGAACCTCGGCAAGCCGCGGCGCCAGCGTTGATTGGTCGCTCAAAAGGGCAGCACGCGCGTGCGCGCGACCTGATCCAGCCACGGCTTCTCTTGGTCAAGGGTGGACAGACGCCCGTGGCCGGGGAGGACCTTCAAATTAGTCGCCATGGCGGAAAGTCGGGCGAGTGAAGCGACCATCTCCTCATCTGAGCCTCCGGGCAGGTCAGTCCTGCCCCAGCTGCCGGCGAAGAGCGTGTCGCCAGTGAAGAGCAGCCGCTCGCCGGCGGCGACAAGGCAGACCGAGCCTTCCGTGTGACCGGGCGTGTGGAGCACCTCCAGATCGATGTCGCCGAACCTGATGCGCGAGCCCTCGGCCAGGTCGATGGCCGGCACGGACGGTGCGATCGGGAAGGGCGCCATCAATGTCGACGGATGCTCGAGGCCGTGGCGGTCGAGCGCGTGAGCGGCAATATGCGCGCCGGTGGCCTCAGACAGCGGGGCGTTGTCGCCGATGTGATCCCAGTGCCGATGCGTGCTGACGATGAGCTTCAATCGCCAACCGCGCTCCGCCAATGTCGCGGTGACCCATTCGACGCACGGCGTCGCCGTGTCGATCGCGATCGCCTCGCCACTTGCCTCGTCGCCCAGGACATACAGGTTCGTCGCGATCGGGCCGATCACGCGTTGCAGCAGCTTCATCTGGCTATATCGTCCTCCCAAACAGACTTAGCCGGGAGCTCGCGATGACTGACATGAACGGCCGCTTCACCTGGTACGGACACTCCTGCGTGGAGCTGCGCACGCCCGGCGGCAAGGTCTTGATCTTTGATCCCTGGTTCGGGAACCCGACCTCGCCGCGCGCGGCAACGGACGTCACGCAGTGCGATCTGATGCTCGTGTCGCATGGCCACTTCGATCACATGGGATCGGCTCCGCGCGAGGTGCTCAAGGCAGACGCGCTGACGATCGCGCGGGCAACGAAACCAACGTGGCCATGTATCCACGAGCTGTCGCTCTGGCTCGAGACGCAGCTCGACGGTGCTGGCGCCGAGATCATCGGCATGAACAAGGGCGGCACCGTCGTGTCCAGCGGTCTCAAGGTCACGATGGTTCACGCAGATCACTCCGCCGGCGATTGGCTGGCTCCCGGCGAACCCATGACGGGTTGGCGTAAATCGACCGACGGCCCCATGTACCTGGGTGAGCCGGTCGGTTTCATGATCGAGCTCGAGGATGGCATGCGCATCTATTTCGCCGGCGACACGGACGTCTTCGGCGACATGAAGCTGCTTGGCGAGATGCACCAGCCGGACCTGGCCTTCCTGCCCATCGGCGGCCACTTCACGATGGGCCCGGCCGGCGCCGCGCGAGCCGCAGCCCTGTTAGGTGTGCGCGCGGTGGTGCCCATTCATTACGGCACATTCCCGATCCTGGTTGGGACGCCGGACAAACTGCGCGACGAGCTGCTCGGCGTGGGCGTCGAGGTAAATGTGATCGCGCCGGAGCGCGGCGTCAGCACTCCCCTGCTTTAGCGGTCCGGGGACCGCCAACCGGCGGCCTCTGCATCGTCCGCCTGAGGCCCAACGCCAAGGGCCGCGTCGAGCGCCTCGGTCAGCCTGCGCGCGGCCTCGCCGGTCGCCCGGCCGCGCCGGCCCCCGGTGAGCTCCTCGATATCGATCCCAGCCGATACATCTCCGGGAGCTCGCTGTCTAATCCGTACCACGAACGAGCGGTAGAGCGGCGCCATCACTCCGAGCCTGGGGCCCGGGCGTTCCCATGATGTTCCCGAACCCCACTTGCTCTGGAGCAAACCAATCCTCCATCGCGAGAGCGTGTTCGACCTGGGCCGACAGACCCGGGGCCCCGCTGTGTCGCGCGATTGCCCTGGCGGCATCGGATTCTGCGCGTGCGAGATCGCGGTCGTCGAGGAGCAACGCGAGATGGGCGATGTGTGCCGTGGCCATGGCCTCGTGCCTGGGGTTGCCGCCCATAGTGCGCAGGAGCTCGAGTTCGCGGCGACGGTGCCCGATCGAAGCCTCGAGCCGACCTCGGTTATGCTCGATGTCCGCGGCGACCCATTCGGTCACGGCCTCGGTGTATGCGTCCCCGCCCATCGCCGCGAGCGCCCGTGCGGTCTCGAGCTCGAGCATGGCTCGGTCAAAGTCGCCGGTCATGCGCAACGCGCCCGCGAGGTGCATGCGCAGGGCGGCGATCTCGCCGGCGGCGCCGATCTGAACGGCCAGGCCGATGGCACGCTCCAGAATCGGGATGCTGCGCGCAGCAGGCTCGGTCGACCAGACTGCCACCGCCAGCCTGTCCAGGGACCGAACGAGGAATGCTGACGGCGGTCCGGCTTCGAGGATGACAACCGCGGGCTCGAGGAGCGAATGGGCCTCGGGCCAGCGCCCTGCTCGTCCGGCCAGCCAACCTCTTCCTGAGTCGAGCATCGCCCGGGCCGCTGGGTCGGAGACGACCGTGAGTCCCTCGCGGTAGATCTCGTCAGCTCGCTCGAACTGGCCATGGTGATACGGAATCGCGGCGGCGCTGGTGTACGCGGCCGCACGTTCAAGGTCGGTCCGCGCAACGCGGATCGCCCGCCACACCGTTGCGCGCGCTCCGGCCTCGTCACCCAACGCCGTGCGGGCGAGCGATAAGTCGACATAGGCCGTCGACGCGTCGAAGCGTTGACGCTCGGCTTCGGGCAGCCGCAGCCATTGCGACAGCGCACTGCGGAGCGTCTCTGCGGCGGCGGCGTGGTCGAGAAGCGAGTCCTGCCGGCGACCGGCAGCGAACCCGAAGACGACAGCGTAAGGCAGGACGTCCTTCCGTCCCAGGCCGGCTGCAGCCGATGCGTGCTCCGCGATCGGCGCCGGATCAAGTCCGCCGTCGACTGCCTCCGCCACGGCGAGTTCGTCGAGCGGGTCGATATCGTGGGCCAGCGCCCGCGTCACTCGGGCGTGAAGATCGGCCCGCCTTTGCGGGGGCAAGCCGCCTCGCAGCGCCGCCCGCAGGATCGGGTGGCCGAACCGATAGCGGAGTGGCTCCTCTTTGAGGATCTCGGCCCGCAGCGCGACATCAATGGCATCGAGGATCTCGCCGGCATCGGACGCGACGGCTTCGGAAAGCTCTTCGAACCCGAAGGCGTCGCCGAGCTCGGCGGCCACGGCCAGCACGTCGACGGCGGACGGAGTCAGGCGGGCGATCCGCTCCCCGACGAGACGCGTCAGGTTGGGCGTGAGCGGCAGGTCCACGATGCCCTCGCGCAGGCGCCACGCCTTATCGATCCGCTCGGCGTCACCGGACGCCCGGGCGCCGCGAAATGCCTCGAGGGCGAAGAGCGGCGATCCCGCCGCGATCTTCGCGAGCGCATCCATCAGGCGATCGTCGATGTCCTCCCCAGGCACGTCGCGCTCGATGACCAGTCGGAGCTCGCGCGGCCCCATCGTGCCGAGCGCGAGATCGAGCGCACCCATCCGGCGCAGGTCGTCGCGCAGCTTCGTCGTCGCCCTCGTCTCGGCGACCGGGTCGTCCCGGAAGGTCACCAGGACAAGGAGCGGAAGATCGCGCACCTCCGACGCGATCCTCGCGATGGCGCCCTGGCTGCGCGCGTCGAGCCACTGAACGTCTTCGATCGCGAGGACGGTCGGCCCCGATGCGGCAAGATCCGCGATCGCGCCAGCGAGCGCGTCAGCGATGGCGGTGTCCGCGGCAAACACCACGGCCGGTCGAGAGTCGGACGCCGGCATAGCCGTCAGTACGGCACTCCGCGCTGGCTCCGGCAGGTCGTCTGCACCCCCTCCCCGAGCCGCGGAAATCGCTCGAGCCAGGCCGCTGAGCGGCGTCCGCGGCGTGGACTCCAGGCCACGGACCTCGATGATCCGCCAGCCGGACGCCTGCGCAGCGCTCACGATCTCCATCGCGAGGCTCGTCTTGCCGATTCCCGCCGGCCCGTGAATGACGATGGTTCCGCGGCCGCCTGCGACCACACGGTCGAGCTCCGACTCGGCCGCCTCCAGCTCGCCGCGCCGGCCCACGATCGGCTGCGGTCCGCGGGCGCTCCCGGGCGTCGCCACCGGTCGCGATCGCCGTGCTTCGCGCGGCCTCGATCAGCGCCGACAGCTCCGGGCCGGGGGTCGTGTCGAACGCTGCCTGGACCGCCACTTCGCAGGCTCGCAACTGGCGCCGCGCCGCATGCAGCTCGCCGGCGTCAAGGTGAAGCTCGATGGCAATCCTGTGCGCTCGCTCGTCGGCCGGCTCGAGGCGCAGCGCGCGCTCGACGAGGGCGAACGCCAGCGTGTCTTCCCCCAACGCGCGGGCCTGCCGAGCGCCGGACACGAGCCCGTCGACGACGCGCGGCTCGAGGTGCTCGCGGATCGATACGAGCCACTCCTCGTACGGGTCCTCCGGCAGGACGACCTCGCCGCCGAGCTCGGCAAGGCGCTTGAGGGCCCCAGCTGGTCGGCGTGGCCGTCGTCTTGCACGCCGGCCGTGCCGCCTGGCAGGCCCTCGATGACCGAGATGGCGCCCAGCAGGCGATCGACGTCCACGTCGACCTCGAGGTTTCGGTCCAGTCGGAGCCAGGGTCCGTCCGTCGCAAGGACGCGCTCACGCGCATCGCCCGAGGTTCCCAGGGCACGCCTTGCAAAGTGAGTCGCCTTGCGCAGGTTCGCCTCGCTGCGCTCGGGATCGAGCTCCGGCCACAGCGCCTCGGCGGCGGCCTCGCGGCGAAGACGATGACCGGGCGTTGCCAGGACCAGCTTCAGGAGACGAAGCCCGGACGGGCGCTCGAAGATGGCACGTTCAATGCGCCGACCGTCGAGCGTGACTTCGAACGTTCCCAGCAGCCGTGCCTCGAGCCGCACCTGGCCTCCCAACCCGGAACGGGTGATGTCGCCTAACCGTAGCGAACCAGAACCAGCATGACGAGGGGGAGGGGGAGTGGGAACGCTGTGGGAACCCGGGCAGCCCAGGGTGCTGGCCGTCGGGGCCACGAACGCGAACGAGGTGAGAGACGGATGAGGCGAAGCAAAAAATCACGACGGTCGCCGTGGGCGTCGCGGGCGCTGCGGCTCAGAGCGCCGAGGCTGTCACCGCCGCCGCGTGGCGTGCTCAGTTGCAGGCAGCACGCATTGCGCCCACGTTCGATCTGACCGATCGGACTGAGCCACGGAAGGAGAGCCGAGCGTGATCGCCAGGCAGACAGTCATTCGATCATTCCCGGTCCTCGCCGCGATCGTGTTGCTGCTCGCCGGCGCGCTGGTGCCCGGCGCGCCGGTCCGCGCCGCGTCACAGCTATCGCTCGACTGGTCGATACCCGAGCGCTACTCCGACGCCAACGGCGACGGGTTCACCGAGCAGGTCTACGCGCCCGACGGCTCGGCGGCAATAGACCCCGGCGGCTGGCGTGTCGATCTCATCGTGAGCGGTGCCAACTGCGGCGGCACAGGTGCCCGGACGTGGTGGATAGAGGGCGAAAAATTGCACGCGACTATGACGCGCTCGTTTGACCCATGACCTTTCCGTCTCGTTCAGTCCGCCGTAGCAGCGCAAGCGCGGTCGCTCGGGCGTGGCGGCCGTCGTCGACTCAAATCGTCTGCGTGTACCACTGGAGGGAGCCGTACCGATGAAGAGACTCGGGTTCGAAAGCACGCTTTTATGGCGCTTGCGGCCAGTAGCTTCAATCTTCCTCGCCGTAGCCCTGGCACTCTTGGCCCTTGGTGGCGGCTCGGCCCGGGCCGCGTTCCCCGGGACGAACGGCAAGATCGCGTTCGTCAGCGAGCGCGATGGCGCCGGCGCCGAGATCTACCTGATGGACTCCGACGGCTCGAACCAGACACGGCTGACGACCGGCGGCTACTTCAACGCCGAACCGGCGTGGTCGCCCGACGGGACGAAGATCGCCTTCAGCCGAGTGCTTGGGCCGAGCACCACGGACATCTTCGTCATCAACGCAGACGGGTCGGCCGAAACCGCGCTGACGAACGACCCGGCGACCGACTCCAATCCGAGCTGGTCGCCGGACGGCAGCAAGATCGCGTTCGTGAGCACGCGCGGCGGCGACACGGCGATCTACGTGATGAACGCGGACGGGTCGGGGCAGACCCGACTGGCAGGACCCGGCGGCAACCCCGGCTTTGGCGGGCCGGTCTGGTCGCCAGACGGCCAAAAATCGCCTTCGAACGCTACTGCTTCTGCGGGGTGGGCGACGACGGCGGCTTCGGCCAGCTCTACCTGATGGACGCGGACGGATCGAATATCACGCAGCTGACGTTCTACTACAGCGACGGGGACAGCCCCATCGATCCCAGCCACCCCTCCTGGTCGCCAGACGGGTCTCAGATTGCCTTCTCGGGCGAGGACAATGACCCGAACAACTCTCTCGTCGGGCAGATCTGGACAGTCAATGCCGACGGCACGGGAGAATCGCGGCTGACGACGAACCAATTTCCGGTCGACTACTCGTCCCCGGCGTGGTCGCCGGACGGGCAGAAGGTCGTCTTCCAGCAGCTCGGGTGCTGCGTGCCGCTGGTCAACGCCGACGTTCTCGTGGTGAACGCGGATGGCACGGACATCACTCGGCTGACGGACAACAGCGCCGCGGACTTCATGCCAGACTGGCAGCGGTCGTCGGCCGGCCCATCCGGCGACGTCGTCGTCACCGACTGCAACGACCCGCAGCTCGCCCAGCTGACTGAGATCAGCGGCGACCTGATCATCGATGACCTGCCCGGCTGCGATGCCATCAGCTTTCCCCTGCTTACAACCGTGAGCGGCGCCATCCACATCACCGGAACGGCCGCCACCGTCATCGACCTCAGCTCTCTGACTACCGTGGGCGGCGCAATCGACATGTCTCACAACGCCTCTACGACGGTCATCGACCTGAGCTCATTGGTCACCGTGAATGGCACCATCAACATGGCCGACAACGCATCCGTCACGGTCATCAACCTGAGCTCGCTGGTCACCGTGAGCGGCGCAATCGACATGGCCGACAACGCATCCACCAACGTCGTCGACATCAGCTCGCTGGTCAGCGTGAGCGGCTCGATCGACATCTCCGCCACGGCCGTGAAGTTCTCCTCGCAGGTCACCGTCACCGGTGATGTTGGCATCGAGACTGCTGGAACGACGGTCGCCATGGGCGGGGTGACCACGGGCGGCAACGTGACGCTGACAGCGGACGGCTCGGACTCCGTGTCGGCACAGACAGGCGGTGGAACGACGGACGTGAGCGTCCTCGGCGGAACGGCCTCGATGCAGGTTGTCCTCCCAGAAGGGGCGTTCGACCAGCCGGTCGCGTTCACGGTCGAGCGCCAGGGCGACGTCCCGATCGAGGACGGCACGGCAGCGGATGGAACCGCAGCCCAGATCGACCCGCTGGCCGGCTACCAGTTCAGCTTTGCCGTCCCGACCTTGAACGCCGATGCGCAGCTTGCCTTCACGATCGACCTTGCCCAGCTCGATGACGCTACCAGGGCGGCCCTTCTCTCCGGTGTGGACGATGGCAGCGCGGCACTCGTGGTCAAGGGCGATGAGCCCGGACGCCGCCTACCAGGCGTTCGCCCGATGCACCGATGGGCAAACGCCGGAGACGGACGGATGTGCCACTGTTGCGCTGCTCGGCGGGGACGGCCAGCCGGTCGCACAAGCTGCCGACGCAGCCTCCGTACGCTTCAGCGGCGTCGCCGGTCACTTCTCCACCTACGCAGTCGCGCTCGTCACGGTCTCGGACGACACGACGCCTCCGCTCGTCACCGGCGTTCCGGACCGGGCGCCTAACGCGAACGGCTGGTATCGAGCACCGGTGACGATCGACTGGCAGTCGAGCGATGACAGCGGGACCGCGAGCGATCCTGCGGATACGAACGCAGCAACCGAGGGCGCTGACGTCGCCTACACGAGTGCAGAGAGCTGTGACCCGTCCGGCAACTGCGGAACTGGCTCGCTGAACCTGTCGCTCGATTTGACGCCCCCGACCGTCAGTTGCCTGACCTCCACGCCCAAGTTCATCCTGCGCGCCACCGACCAGACCGTTGTGGCGGATGTCACCGACGCACTGTCGGGCCCCGCCAACGCATCAGCGTCGGCTCCCGCCGACACCACCAGCGTCGGGGCCAAGACCGTTGAGTTGACCGGCGAGGACCTGGCCGGGAACACGACGACGCTCGACTGCCCGTACCTGGTCACATTCGCCTTCGAGGGCTTCTCCGCGCCGGTGCAGAACGACCGCATTCTCAATGTGATCAAGGCCGGGGCCGCAGTGCCGCTGAAGTGGCGCTTGACCGACGCCAACGGGGTCCCGGTCACCAATCTCGCCTCGGCCTCCGTCACCGTCCATGGCATCACCTGCGACGCTGGCACCACCGAGGATCAGCTCAATGAGACTGTCGCCGGCAGTTCCGGCTTGCAGAACCTCGGCGACGGCTACTACCAGCTCAACTGGAAGACGCCGAAAAGCTATGCCGCCTCGTGCAAGAGGCTGCAGCTCGACCTGGGCGATGGAATCGACCGAACGGCACTGTTCAAATTCAGATAGCGGCGATCCGTACACTGCGCTTCGAGATGCACGGCTCGGACCTAGACCTGATCGCGCCTGAACGCGGCGTAGCGACTCCCCTCCCCTGATGGAGATCCGGCTGGCCGAACCAGCGCGCGACGCCAGCCGCGTAGCCCAGATCTATAGGCCGTATGTAACCGACACGATCATCTCGTTCGAGGAGATCGCGCCGTCGGCTGCTGCCATGGCGTCACGCATGGGGCACGTGCTCGAATGGGCCCCGTGGCTGGTGGCAGAGGACGAGAACGGCCGTGTGATCGGCTATGCCTACGCGTCGCGCCACCGCGAACGAGCCGGCTACCGATGGTCCGTTGACATTGCCGTCTACGTCGACCAGGAGTCACGCCGTCGTGGGATCGGCCGCGCGCTGTACGGGCAGCTGGTGCCGATCCTCCGCCGCCAGCGCTTCGTCAACGCTTACGCCGGCATCGGCCTGCCCAACGAGGCGAGCGTGGCGCTGCACGAGTCAATCGGCATGCGCCGCATCGGCGTCTACGAGCGAGTCGGATGGAAGCTGGGCCGCTGGGTCGACGTTGCCTGGTACGGCATGCGCCTCACCGAGCCTACGGTCGAGGAGTCTCCTCCGCCAGAGCCAGTCCCTTTCACTGGGCTGGGTTGATGCAAACAGCGGCTCCGCGGGCACGCTGCCGGCGCGAGAATGGGCTCCTCGGAGGGAGTGTGCCTGACCTGGACCCGATCTCGGTAGCCCAGCTGGTAGCGGCGTGACGGCGCCGCCGGAAGCCACGGCCCACAAGCGGTCGCTGCCGCCGTTCGTCCTGGACGTTGTCGGTGACCGCGCCAAAGTGCGTGTCCTGGTGGCGTGCTCGCTCGCGATTCTCGCTGCGGGACTGGTGCCGCGGACCTTGTCGCCGGGCATGCCCAGCGTCCAGGCGGCGCTCAGGACGCAGCCGGAGATCCAATCGATGGTCGTGTTCATCGCCTTCCTGGCCTCCGCCAACTCCGTCGCCGGCGGCGTCGTGGGTGACATCTGGCGCAGGCCGTCTGCGCTGATCGCAGGCTTGTCGGTGATGCTCGTCGGTGAGCTGCTGAGCCTCATCCTTCCGGCCGGGCCGCTGTTCTATGTCGTGCAGATCGCGGTCGTGATTGGCGCCGGAGTAGTGATCGCCTTTGCGGTCGGGGCCGTGGCGCTCGCCTACGACGGAGCCGCTCGGGCAACTTCGCTGGGCGTGGTCTACGGCGTGTACGGCCTGGGCACGGCAACGGCGCCGGCGCTGACGTTGATGCTTGGCGCGCTCGGGCCGTACTGGCCTGCCTATGTCGTGGCTGCGGCCGTTGCGGCAATCGGTCTGTATGCCGTTCGGCGATGGCGGCCGGAGCTACCCGGCGCGCTGCCGACTTCGCGTTCGGCGGCAGTCGTCGTCGGCCTGTGGGGCATCGCGCTGCTGGCTGTGATCACCGGCCTGCTTGCGTTTGGGGGGCCGGGCAATGAGCTGATTCAGTTTTCCTTGATCATCGCCGGCGGCGGGTTGCTCGCGGGACTGGCCATCCAGCGCAGACTTCGGCCACGCGAGTTCAACGCGATGGCCATCCGGCCGCGCCAGATGGCAGCCGCCGTGTTCGTCGGCGGCGTGGTCGGCTTTACCCAGACCATTCCGCTGGTGCTGCTTCCCGCTGTGTTCCTGTACGTCTTCCAGTACTCCCCGCCGATCATGTCCACGATCGCGATCGCGCCCTTCGCAATTGCGCTGTTCGCTGCCGGTCCGGTCGCGGGCATCTTGTTGCCGCGCTACAGCGCACGAGCCATCCTGCTGACCGGGACGGGCATGCTCGGTATCGGCGCAATCGCGCTCGGTGGCGCGATGGCCGTCTTCGGATCTACGACCAGCTATCTCTGGCTGATCCTGCCGCTGGCCGCCGTCGGCGCAGGGTTCGTGATCTCGACCACCGTTCGCACCGCGATCGTATTCGCCGCGACGCCGCGCGGCCTGCCCGCTACAGCTGCCGGATACAACGAAGCTTCCGTGGCCCTGGGCGCACGGGTGGGCATCATTGCCTCCACTCTGATCGTTGTCGTGGTTGCAGCCAACTCGCTGACGAGGGCGCTTCAGGGAAGACCCGACATCGATGCTCGGCTGGCGGAGTTCCAGTCACTGGTGGCCCGGCTCAACCTGCCCGATTTCCGGACCGTAGTGGGGACCACCTCGGTGAGCGATAGGCCGCTGTACGCGGCTGCCTACCTTGATGGCGTCTGGGCGGCCATCGTCCTCGGCGGCATCATCGCCATCGTCGGCGCCATCGTCGCGTGGTTCATGGTCGGCCCCGGCGATCCGTTGCGCACGGTGTTCGATATGCAGGACGAACGAGCAACGAAGGAGCTCAACGCCGATGATCTACCGACGAGCTAGCGCACCGCCCAGGCAATGACGCCGATCTTGGTCGGCTCCCACTCGAACGCATAGCGTCCATCGCGCCCCGTAAGGCGTTCGCGGGCGAGGTCGGCCAGCTTCTGGTCCTTGGCACTGCCGGCACGCAGCCAGAGCTGCCGGCGCGCCATCGCCAGTGCCTCATCAATTGAAGCGAACGTGGGTGGGACGCGGTCGACGAGCGTGATCTCGGGTAGCCGTCCGCGGGCGAGGAGAAGCATGACCATTTCAGGCAGGGCCGGCAGCCTGACGCGGGGCTCCCCGTGGATGTCGTTCCAGAACAGAGTCGCCGTAGTTGCCATGGCGGATTCGCCCATCACCGCGACGCACAGCCGGTGCGCCGACGCTTCGACTGCGTCGAGGAAGGGCCCTATCTCGCCGATGTCGTAGCCGACGTGCGCCATGAGCGCCGCGTCGCCCGTCGGCGCTCCGGCGCCGGAAGGCATCGGCCAGCGCGACTCGATGATGCTGATGTTGCCGATGGACTCAGCGTCGGCATCCTCACGCAGCACGGTCAACATCGCGGGCGAAGGATCGATCGCCACTACGTCGCGCACGTGGAGCGCCAGGGGCAATGCGTAGCGGCCGCCACCCGCGCCTACGTCGAGCCACGTCTCCTGCGGTTCGGCCAGCGCCAGTAGCACATCGAGCGTCTCGTCATCGGTGCGCCTCGGGTCCATCCGGAAACGGTTGGCCGTGGGTGCGTAGAAATCCGCCGGGTCGGGCTCTTCGCGCGAGCGCTCGACCTGTTCCTTGTCGGCCACCACCCGTGCCCGCCAGGCATCGGTCAGCGACGCAACGGTCGGGTGCAGAGCATCGTTCGGTTCACCTGTTGAGTTCATGCGCCAAGGGTATGACGCGCGGGTGATCTCAGGGGGCGCTCGGAGTGGTGGCCTCAGTGGGTGTTGGCGGCGTAGCCTCGGGTGGGTCGGTCGGCGTCTCCGTCGGCACGGCGAACGTGGCTATCGGCAACGGCGTCTCAACCGAGTCGACGGGCGTATCGGTGGGTGTCACGGTAGTCGCCGGCGTTGGCGCCTCTGAGGGTGGTGCTGGCAAATCGGGAGCCGGCTCCTTGGTGGGCGGTGCCGGTTGGTCAGTGGTCGTCGACTCACACGAGACGAGCGTGGCCGGTCCATTGCCCGCGACGCAGATGTCGTTTCCGTCGCCGCCGTCGAGTAGCTCCGGCCCATTGCTGCCGATTAGGACGTCGTCCCCGCCGCCGCCGAGGAGCACATCCGGTCCGTTCTCGCCATTGATCGTGTCGTTGCCGTCGCCGCCGACAAGGCAGTCCTTGCCGTTGCCGCCATTGATCGTGTCGTTCCCGCCAAGGCCAAAGACGAGCGACCCACCATTCCCGGCGCCAAGGACATCGTCGCCTGAGGTGCCGACGACCGTGTTCTTGAATTTCATGCCGGCGCATTCGGCTGGTGTTTGCGGCTGGGCAGGGAGGTCAACGGCCAAACCGCCGATAGATCCTGGCTGCGTTTCCGTGAAGTAGGCGCCCGTCACGCCCACGAGTCCCGCAAGTTGAGAGCTAGCCAGGCCCAAGACGGCCACTAGACCAAAGAGGCCAAATAATGTGCGACGACCCAGACGTGCAGGTTCAGCCATCTGCGGCAGCTCCCTCAGTCGAAACGCCTTCATCCTTGATCGACTCGGTCGAGTTAACGTCGGCGTTGTCCTGCGCCTCGCCGCGCTTGCGAATGAGCTCCCATGCGACGGCCAACGCAACGATGAGCAACAACAGAGCCACGAGGCCAAATGGTTGCTGGAGGAACACTGCGACATACCCGGCAAAAGGCAGGGTCGCAGAGACTCGGCCCACGATCTGCCCTGGCTGTAGCTGTCCGGCATCGACCGTTGCGTTGGCATCTCCCTTGGTGGTGATGCCCGTTGCGTCGATCGCTGCGATCCGATGGGTGGTGGTGTACCCCGCCGTCGGATGGAAAGTGATCACGTCGCCCACCAGGAAGACAGCCGGCGACGTAGCCGGAGCAACGACGACGAGATCTCCGCTATGCAGGGTCGGGACCATCGAATCGGACTGAACGGCGAAAAAGCGATCGCCCTGCGACCAGGCGAAGGCGGCCGAGCCGAAACATGCGAGGAGCGCCACGACCACGGCGACCGCGAGTGTGCGACGCAGGATCATGGCGCTCCTCGTTTCAGGTGGCGGGTGAAAACGATGCTTCACTCGCCTGCGGATCGGTTTAGTTGAAGAAACCAGCAGCGAGCGTCAGATCGACGATCTTGCCCGCGCCGTTGTGCAGATCGCTCGGTGCAACGCCGGCCTGGAATGCCGCAATGTTGAACTCAAGCGGGTTGCTAAAGGCAGGCTGGTTCTGGTAGGCGCTGTTGGAGATACAGGCGCTGTAGCGGAACGAGAACGTGTAGTTCGCCGTCTGGCCCGGGTTCAAAGTCCCGAGGAAGTTGACGTGGGGCAGGTAGCGGATGTAGTTGACTGTGTCGCCGCAGGAGTTGGTATATGCGTTGGGGCCGGTGTTCTGGGGGTAATTGTTATTGAGGTTGTTGTAGTTCGTCCCATTGACGTCCGCCTCGCCGTACGTGCCGAGCGTGTTCACTTCGCTCCACACGTCATTGGCATTTGTGAACGCCATGTAGATATCTTCTACGTCAGAACCGGTGTTTGTCGCCGTAATGGTGGCGGTCTTCCAGACGCCCGGCATCATGCCCGCGAAGTTGAACTGGAGGTTGCCTGGGCCCGAACCGGAGCCGTTCATGTCGATGGCGACGCTGCCGAACGTGCCGTTCACGTAGCCCGGATGGCTGTCCGTGAAGTACGCGCCGGTGCTACCAACGGTGAGCGCGACCGTTGTCGCGAGGACGGCAATCAAACCGAAGAGCGCCGTCAGGCGACGAGTTCTGCTCTTAAGCATCGTGTGTGAATCTCCCTGTTGTTCCGTTGCGTGGCTCAATGACCGGGCAAGGAGGTGCGCGTTGGCACGGCTCATGCGGACGGCATCGATCCGCGTTTGTGCGGTCACAGCTGCATGACCGGATGAATGGCGCGAGTTCTCGCGCCTCGCGTTGCCAAATCTGGGCTCGGCCACACGTCCTGCGCGCCGATGCCTCCCCTTCATCGCGCGCAATGCGCCCGCTGCAGCCGATCGTTCAACTACTCGGGGGCACTCGTCCTGCGGGACGGCGAGAGTCCAGGTGGCTGCCTGAAAGTACTAGTGGACTAGTCATTTCGGCGTATGGGCCAATGGCCCACAACGGAGCCTGCCGAATGGCACAACGCGGAGTGGTGTCACCCAGACGGACGGCCCTCATCCTGGGCGGTTGCGGTGCGACGGCCGAGTAATGGCCCGTCAGTAGACTTCGACTATGGGGACTGGCGCCACACCCGACCCAGGGGTTCGGATCGCTCTCCTGGCAAGCCAGGTGCGCGAGCGCATCGTCGTGCTCGACGGGGCGATGGGGACGCTCATCCAGAGCCATGAGCTGGGTGAGGCGGACTTCCGCGGTGAGCGTTTCGCGAACCATCCGCGCGACCTGAAGGGTTCTAACGAGGCGCTCAACCTGACCCAGCCCCAGATCATCCGCGCGATCCACGACGCGTACCTCGACGCCGGCGCGGACATCATCACCACGAACACGTTCAACGCAACGGCCATCTCGCTCGCCGACTACGGGCTCGGCGCGGACGCCCAGGAGATCAACCGCGAGGCGGCGACGATCGCTCGAGCGGCCGCCGACGCCGCCACGGCGCAGACACCGGCCAGACCGCGTTTCGTGGCCGGCTCGCTCGGGCCCACGAACAGGACCGCGTCGATCTCTCCGGACGTGAACGACCCGGGCGCGCGCAACGTGACCTGGGACGAGCTCGTTGACGCGTACGCGACCGCCGCTCGCGGCCTCGTCGCCGGCGGCGTCGACATCCTGCTCATCGAGACGGTCTTCGACACGCTCAACGGCAAAGCCGCGATCTTCGCCGTCGAGTCGCTCTTCGAGGAGCTCGGCATCCGACTGCCGGTGATAGTCAGCGGAACGATCACCGACCAGTCCGGGCGGACCCTGTCGGGCCAGACCGTCGGCGCCTTCTGGAACAGCGTGCGCCATGCACGGCCGTTCGCGATCGGCCTCAACTGCGCGCTCGGTGCCGAGATGCTGCGGCCGTACGTCGCCGAGCTCGCGCGCATCGCCGACGTGCCCGTCATCACCTTCCCCAACGCCGGCCTGCCCAATGCCTTCGGCGGCTACGACGAGCAGCCGCAGGAGACGAGCTCCCAGCTAGCCCGCCTGGCCCGCGAGGGAGCGCTCAACCTGGTCGGCTCGTGTTGCGGGACCACGCCCGATCACACGCGGGCAATCGTCGCGGCGGTCGCCGGCCTGCCACCGCGGGTCGTGCCGATCGCGGAGACCAGGACTCGGCTCGCCGGGCTCGAGCCACTCGACATTGGGCCGGGTTCGCTCTTCGTAAATGTGGGCGAACGGACCAACGTCACCGGCTCGCGCGCGTTCGCGCGCCTGATCAGGGAAGGCCGCTACGAAGAGGCGGTGGCGATCGCGCGCCAGCAGGTCGACAACGGCGCCCAGATGATCGACATCAACATGGACGAGGCGCTGCTCGACTCGCAGGCGGCCATGGCGCGCATGCTCGACCTGATCGCATCCGAGCCGGCCATCGCCAAGGTGCCGGTGATGATCGACTCGTCGAGGTGGGACGTCATCGAGGAAGGCCTCAAGCACGTCCAGGGCAAGCCCGTCGTCAACTCGCTGTCGCTCAAGGAGGGCGAGGCGGAGTTCCTGCGTCAGGCTCGACTCGCGCGGCGCTACGGCGCGGCCGTGATCGTGATGGCCTTCGACGAGCAGGGCCAGGCGGACACGGTCGAGCGCAAGGTCGCGATCGCGCACCGAGCTACCGACCTGCTCACGCGCCAGGCCGGCTTCGACGCGGCCGACGTGATCCTCGACCCGAATGTATTCGCGATCGGCACGGGCATCGAGGAGCACGCCGGCTACGGCATCGCCTACATGGAGGCGACGCGGCGGATCAAGAAGGAGCTCCCCGGGTCGCTCGTCAGTGGCGGCGTCTCGAACGTCTCCTTTTCATTCCGCGGCAACGACGCCGTGCGCGAGGCGATCCACGCCGTCTTCCTGTATCACGCAATCGGTGCCGGCATGGACATGGGCATCGTCAACGCCGGCGCGCTCCCGGTCTACGAGGCCATAGATCCCACGCTCCGGGAGCGCGCCGAGGACCTCGTCCTGAACCGACGTCCGGACGCGACCGAGCGGATGCTCGAGATCGCCGACGAGGTGCGCGGCGGCGTTCGGACGCGCGCCGACGCGCGCGACCTGACCTGGCGCGAAGCGCCCGTCGGGGAGCGTCTGCGTCACGCGCTGATCGAGGGCATCAGCGACTGGATCGTCGAGGACACGGAAGAGGCGCGTGCAGCCGCTGCGCGGCCACTGGACGTCATCGAGGGACCGCTCATGTCGGGCATGGACGCGGTCGGCGATCTGTTCGGCAGCGGCCGGATGTTCCTGCCCCAGGTCGTCAAGAGCGCGCGGGTGATGAAGCAGGCGGTCGGCTACCTGATCCCGTATATCGAGGCCGCGAAGCTCGCCGACCCCTCGACCAATGGCAATGGCAGCGAACCGCGCTCCGCGGGCACCGTGGTCATGGCCACGGTCAAAGGCGACGTCCACGACATCGGCAAGAACATCGTCGGCGTGGTCCTGGGCTGCAACGGATACCGGATCGTGGACCTGGGCGTGATGGTGCCCTGGCCGCAGATACTCGAAACGGCGCGGCGCGAGAACGCGGACGCGATCGGCCTGTCCGGCCTGATCACGCCGTCGCTCGAGGAGATGCGCACGGTCGCCCAGGAGATGGAGCGCGAGCACATGACGCTGCCGCTCCTGATCGGCGGTGCGACGACTTCTCGCGCCCATACCGCGGTGCGCCTCGAACCCGCGTATTCGGGACCCGTCATCCACGTCCAGGATGCGTCGCGCGCGGTGGGCGTCGTGCGCCAGTTGCTCGACGATGACGCGCGCGACGCCTTCGTCCGCCAGACGCGCGAAAGCTATGAGCGGCTGCGCGTCCAGTTCGCGGAGCGCGACGATCGAACGCGCCGCCTCGGCCTCGACGAAGCGCGCGCCAACCGGCCCGTCCTGGACTTCACCGGCCAGGGGGCACCGCCGACGCCGAGCTTCCTGGGCACGCGCGCCCTGCGCGATGTCCCGCTGCGCGATCTCGTCCGGTACATCGACTGGACGCCGTTCTTTGCTGCCTGGGAGCTGCCCGGCCACTATCCGGAAATCCTCGAGCATGACCGAACCGGACCCGCCGCGCGGTCGCTGTTCGAGGACGCGCAGCAGCTGTTGGGGCGGGCGATTGAGAAGTCGTGGATGCGGGCCAACGCCGTGGTCGGGTTCTGGCCGGCGAACGCCACGGACGACGACGACATCATTGTCTTTGCCGACGAGAGCCGAACAGACGAGCTCGCCCGCCTGCACAGCCTTCGTCAGCAGATCGCCAAGCCGGACAGCAGGCCGGACCATGCTCTGTCGGACTACGTCGCGCCGGTTGGATCGAGCGTCCGCGATTACATCGGAGCCTTCGCCGTGACCGCAGGAGTGGGACTCGACGAGGCGAAGGGTCGGCTGGCCGAATCGGGCGACGACTACTCGGCGATCCTGCTCGCAGCGCTTGCCGATCGGCTCGCCGAGGCGTGCACTGAGTGGCTCCACGAACGCGTCAGGCGCGAGCTGTGGGGCTACGCACCGCTCGAAGCGCTCGACAACGACGCGCTCATCGCAGAGTCATACCAGGGCATCCGCCCGGCGCCCGGCTATCCCGCCCAGCCCGACCACACGGAGAAGCGCACGATCTTCAGGCTTCTTGATGCGGAGCGAAACGCCGGCGTGCATCTGACCGAGTCGATGGCGATGGTCCCCGGGTCGTCTGTCAGCGGCCTGTACTTCTGGCACCCGGCGGCACGCTACTTCGGCCTGGGGCGGATCGGGCGCGACCAGCTTGCCGATTACGCTCGACGCAAGGGCTGGTCGCTGGCCGAAGCCGAACGTTGGCTCGCACTCAACGTCGTCGACGAACGACCGGAGTCGGACGCAAGAGATATGGTGCTGAGCTGATGGGCCGCACTCAGTACTTCACGGCGACAAGTCTGGACGGGTTCCTGGCCGATGAGCACGGGTCGCTTGATTGGCTATTCAGAACCCAACACGTAGATGGCGGTGAAGGCCGTTGGAATGAATTCTTCTCGGAGATAGGGGCAATGGCGATGGGCGCAGGCACCTACCGCTGGGCCGTGGACCACGACGCCTTGCTCGAGCACCCCCAACGCTGGCACGACTACTACGGAGACACACCGTGCTGGGTCTTCAGTCACACAGATCTGCCTGCGATACCCGACGCCGACGTGAGGTTCGTCAGCGGGGACGTCCGCCGAGTTCACGTGGAGATGAGCAACGCTGCCAAGGACCGCAACATCTGGATCGTCGGCGGGGGCGATCTCGTCGGTCAGTTCTACGACGCAGGTCTCCTCGATGACATGCTGGTAAGTGTTGCTCCGGTGACGCTCGGTGCTGGAGCGCCGCTCCTGCCAAGACACATCGAAGGCATGCGGGTGAAACGGGTGACGCAGGATGGCTCGCGCGTAAACATCGACTACGAGATGGCCGATCACCCGGCCGAGGGCGACACATCGTAGCCTGAGTCCAATTCGACTGGCGGCGCCGAGCTTCGTTGACCGAAGCTGCGCACGGGGCAGCGACTTAGGCGGATACTTGTCGGTGGCGGGTCTGTCAACCGGCACGGTCACAACGGCAGGGGGCGCAACATCAGCACCAGGCGCACGATGCGCAACCGCGGGCTCGCGGTCGGCGCCCTCACGCTCTCGATGCTCTGGGCTGCGCTGCCGCAGTCGGTGGGTGCCGCCTCTCCGAGCGCCACGGCGCACACGTCGTCGCCGGATTCCGTGACGATGACCGACCAGGTGCTCGTGCGCTGGGCAACCGTTGGGCCGCTCTCGCTCACGACCCAGCGCAGTCGCACCGCTGCCTTGAGCGAGGCTTCCAATTCCCCCCTCGCCTACGTGCGCCGCACGGCCGCGGGCAGCGATGTCTACAGGCTTGCGGCTCCCCTGGGCACAGGAGCCGACCAGACGCTCGCAGCGTTGCGGGCAACACCCGGCGTGGCCTCCGTCGAGCCCGACCTGTGGCTGACGGCCCAGGTCCAGCCGCCGACGAACGACACCTACGCCGCCAGCCTGTGGGGGCTGCTCGGGCCGGCCAACGGCAGTCCGTACGGCATCAATGCCGTCGGCGCCTGGCCGACGACGACCGGCGCCGGCGTGACCGTGGCAGTCATCGACACGGGCTTGCTCAAGGATCATCCCGACCTGAACGGGCCCGGGCTGAATGATCACCAATGGGTAAAGGGCTACGACCTCATCGGCGCCGACGGCCCAGGCGTGTACACCACTGCGAACGACACCAACGGCCGCGACGATGACGCGTCCGATCCCGGCGACTGGTGCTACTCGAACAGTGCGTCGTCGTGGCACGGGACACACGTTGCCGGCACGATCGCGGCGCGGCCCAACAACAACACCGGCGTCTTTGGCGGTGCGCCCGGGGTCAAGATCGAGCCAGTCAGAGTGCTCGGCCGGTGCGGCGGCTACGACTCTGACGTGGCCGACGGGATCCGCTGGGCCGCGGGCGATGCAACGGTGCCCCAGGTGCCCGGCAGCACATCGGCATATCTGCCGGTCAACCCCCAGGCGGCAACAGTGCGTGTCCTGAACCTGTCGCTCGGCGGCGGCGGCACGTGCACCGCCGGCAGTGACATGGCCCAGGCGATCGCTTACGCGCGCAGCCAGGGCAAGGTGGTCGTCGTCGCCGCCGGCAACAGCGGGACCGATGTGGGTACCTTCATGCCGGCCAACTGCCCGGGCGCATTCACGGTGGCGGCGATCACCGAGAGCGGCCGGCGCGCGTCGTTCTCCAACTACGGCACGGCCGCCCATCCGTTCGTCGACATCGCCGCGCCAGGTGAGAACGTCCTCAGCACGCTGAACGCCGGCTTCCATAACCCGGCAACGACCTATGACGACACCATCTGCCAGACGGGCTCGGCCACAGCCAAGTGCGCGTACGCCTACTACAAGGGAACATCGATGGCGACGCCGCACGTCGCGCTCACGGCCGCCCTGGTGGCATCGGTGAACCCGGCGCTGACGCCGGATCAGATACAGGCCATCCTCAAATCGACCGCGCACCCGTTTGCGCAGGACAGCTCCAAGAAGGGTTGCACGCACAACTATCCGCTGCACTGCGGGGCGGGAATCGTGAATGCTGCCGACGCGGTGACTGCGGCCCTCGCGACGGTGTCGACCGGCGGACCGGCGGTCAGCCCACCGACCGTCGCGATCGGCGGCCCACAGTCGCTGAGCGGCAACGTGACGCTCCACGTCAGCTGGCCGGCCGCCACCGACGATGATGGAGTGGCCCAGTACCAACTACAGCGCAGCGTGAACGGCGGCGCCTGGAATGACGTCACGCTCGGCTCGCCAACCGACCTGGCAGTCGATATAGCCCTCGCGCCGGGCTCGAGCCATGATCTACGCCTGCGGGCACAAGACGGCGTGGGCAACTGGAGCGCTTGGATGGACGAGGCGGGTGGCCCGACGACGCTCGCTCTCTACCAGGAGAACCAGAAACCGCCCCTCGCCTACAGCGGCAAGTTCAAGCGCGTGTCGCTCTCCGGCGCCACTGGCGGGTACGTCAAACGCAGCGGCGCGGCCGGCCGGTTCGTCACGTTCAGCTTCACGGGCACGAGCGCGGCCTGGGTGAGCGCTCTGGGACCGAACCGGGGCATTGCTTCGGTGTCACTCGACGGCGCGCCAGTGGCTGCGATCGACCTCTTCTCCAGCTCGCTCCAGGCCGCGCAGATCGTGTGGGCTCCCACGGCATCGCTGAGTCCCGGCGCGCACACGATCACCGTGACCGTGACTGGAACACACAACTCCTCGTCGAGCGGAAATCGGGTCGACATCGACGCGTTCCTGAGCTACTGATCGAGGCATCCAGAGGACTCGAACAGCCGATTTTGGGCGGTATACTCGGCCCCGGCCGGTCGCGTCGCGCTCAACGACCTGCGCGGTCGGCCAACTTGTTGCGCAGTCCAGTCCATCGGGAGATCCGCTTGACGTCGAACGTCGCCCAGAGCTACCCGTACACGACCGAGACCGAGGCCGAACGCGTGGCTGCGGTCGAGCGTGCCGCTGCGCAATTCGACGGCCTCGCCCAGAAGATCCGTGACGAGTCCGATCCAATGCCCGACGCGGGCGCGGACGAGCCCGGGCGTCCCAATCAATACTGGGTTTTCGTCTGTCCGCAGCACGTCACCGGCCGCCTTCACGTGTGTGGTTACGCGCGTGAGCGTCACGCCTTGTACGTCGTCTGCGACGAAGGCGGCGAGACCTACCTGCGCTGAGCGGGTCCGTAGATGACGACGCCTGACGAACCTTCGCAGGATCAATCGGCCGGAACGATTCGCTGCAACCAGTGCGGCAACGAGGTGCCGCGCCTGGAGTACTGCATCCGCTGCGGTGACCCGTTGAGCGACGAGTACAGCGCGGAGGGCCGCACCGAAGCACGAGCGCACTTCGCCGCTGCACCGCACGAGCCGCTGCGCACCGTCGCCCTGATCAGCACGCTCTTCCCGCAGCTTCCGCGCGCCGAGATGCGCATGTTCCGCATCGCGCTACTGGCCGGCTCCGGCATCATCCTCGTCCTTGCCCTGCTCGGCTTCTATCCGGTCGCGCTAGTGACGTCGGCCGTGCTGGTGCCGCTGCTGATGGTCATGTACGTCTACGTGGTCGACATCTATGAGGACGAGCCACTGTCCATCGTTGGCGCCACAATGCTGTGGGGCGTCGCGGCCGGCCTGGTCTACGGCTTGATCGTTCGGGCACTGCCCAGCGGGGCCGGGTTCGGCAGCCCGGATGCGTCCGAGATCGCGCTCAACGCCATCCTGCTGCCACTGCTCGAGCTGCTCCTGATGCTTGCCGGGCCGCTCTTCCTGCTGCCCCAGCGCCGTTTCAACGATGTCCTCGACGGGGCAACCTTTGGCGCTGCGTCGGCGGTCGCCTTCGCCGGCACGCATGTCATCTACCAGTCGTTGCCGATCCTCGGCTCCGGGCTGCAACCCGCCGGCGATCCGCTGCCGTGGGTAGTCCAGCTGCTTTCGCTCGGGCTGCTTCAACCTGTCATTGCCGCGGGCACCGTGGGCGCCACGGCCGCCGCGTTCTGGCTGCGCTACCGCTCGCCCGTCAACGATCGCAACGCGCTCGGACCGCTGGGCGTCCCGGCACTGGCCGTTGCGGCGGCCGCGCTGCTGCTGGTCGCCGCGGGTCTGGCCAAGACGCTCCTGCCGCTCATTCCGGCTACGTTCGTGCTCGCCCTGATAGCGGCCCTGGCGCTGCTGTGGCTGCGCACCACGCTCCACCTCGGCCTGCAGCAGGAGTCGCGTGAGATCGCCGTCACGCGCTCGATCGTCTGCCCGAATTGCGGACACAGCACACCTGAACACACGTTCTGCGGTCACTGCGGCATCGCGCTGCGGGCACTGCCGCACAGCCGACCGCCCGGTTCGGAGTCGGCCCCGACGACGGCGGCCGACGGCGAGGCGGCCAGGTGAACGGCCCGTTCGGAGGCCCGCCGCCGGGGACGCCCCAGCCGCCCCAGCCGCCGCCGCCCGGCGTTCCGGGCCCACCCGCGCCCGGGCCGTCCGGTTACTACGGTCTGCCACAGGGCGGCTACCAGGGGCCGCCACCGGGCTACGGCAGGCCCGCATGGGCGCCCTCCCCCACCCCGCCGCGCATGGGCTCGGGCCGGATCATCGGCATCTTCGTCGGCGTCCTCGTGGTTCTGGCGGTGGGGGTCGGCGCGATCGTCTTCCTGAGCCAGCCGCCTGCGCCGGTCGCACCGTGCCCACCGGGGCAGCCGTGTGCCCCGGTGCCATCGCTGCCGCCTGTTCCGTCAGGGCCGCCCGCAACGACGCTGCCCGTCTCGTCTCCGACGAGCAACTCGCCGGTCGCGGTGAGCGGAACGACGTACACGGACTCGTCGCTCGGCTACGGGTTCGAATACAACCCCGACACCTTCACCCTCGACAACCACAGCGACGGCTCCGCCGTGCTGAGCGGAGTGTTCTTCGACACCCAGGTCTGGATCGACGCCAAGACGGCCGACACCTCGCCCTCGAAGATGATCGAGAGCGAGCTGGCCGATGTCGACCGCTTCCTCATCGCTCGCGTGGCCGACACCGACACATACGACGCGGTGCTCGGGCCGAGCATCGGCTACGTGCCCGGCGACGGCGGGGTCTGGTCGGGCACGCTCGTCAGCCGCGACGGCACACCGCTCGCGCCGGGTGGGGTGACGATCGTGTCGGCGACGGACGGAAGGATCACAGTGGCGGTCGTCGTCATCGTCGGCACTCCTGACGTCCGGGTCGCCGGCGAGACGCAGCAGCACGCCGTGCGTTCGGCAGCCGACGACATCCTCAAGACGTTCAGCTGGACCGTCCAATGAACCGGACTGCAGCCGTTGCCCTGTCCGCGCTGATGGTCGCGCTGCTCGGCTGCTCGCAGGCGGCGCAGGATCGACAAGCGCCGGACGGCAGCTCGAGAACGGCCCCATCAGCGACCTCGTCCGAGCCCCAAGCGAACGCCTCAGATGTGCCCGTGGACCTTGGGCCGACGCCCACAGATGAGAGCGTCCGCTTCAGCGTCAGCCTGCGCCTGCCCGGCGAGGCGCAGCTCAACGAATATCTCGCCGGCCTGACGACACCCGGCTCCGCTTCATACCGCCGGTACCTGAGCGCCGATCAGTTCGGAGCCCGGTTCGGCCTCTCGGACACCGACATAGAGCGTGTCGTGAGCTGGCTGAACGATGGCGGCCTGCAGGCATCCACCACGCCGCAACGGACCTCGATCGCGGTCCAGGGCACGGCGGGACAGGTCAACAGCCTGCTCGGGATAACCCTCAGCGATCGGCTTGACGCGAGTGGTGCGCGCTACCACGTGCCACTTGGCGAGCCCCAGGTGCCGGCGTCGCTCGGCAATTCCGTTGACGTTGTGGTGGGACTCGACACCGAGCCGATCCAGCACCCGGCGATGGGCAACATCCGCATGGCGGGCGTGCCCGATCCGGGCATAACGCCGTCCGTCGTGGCCACGGCGTACGAGATCGCCCCGCTCCAGGATGCCGGCTTCCACGGCGAGGGAATGAACATCGCGATCGTCTCGTTCGACACCTTCACCGCCTCCGACCTGCCCGTCTTCGACCAGCAGGCGGGCATCACTGGTGCTCCCGACGTGAAGCGCGTCGCACTCGAAGGCGCGTCCGATACGCCGGGAGATGGCACGGGCGAGGTTGCTCTCGATCTCGAGGTCATCCGCGGCATCGCGCCCAAGGCGCAGATCACCGACTACGAGGGGCCTAACACCTCCGCCGGCCTTGGCCAGGTAATCGCCCGCATCGTGGCCGACGGCAAGGCCAAGATCATCAGCAACAGCTGGGGATCGTGCGAGACGCGCACCAACCGCCAGGCGATGGCCGCCCAGGACCGCGAGCTCGCTGCTGCCGTCGCCGCCGGCATCAGCTACTTCAGCGCGTCGGGCGACGACGCGGCCTACGACTGTCGCCGCGTGCAGATCTCCGACACCGACCCGTTCCAGCGCGACATCACGCCCGGCGTCGACTGGCCGGCGGCGAGCGCGAACGTGATCGCGGTCGGAGGCACATTCCTGACCACGCGTGAGGACGGCACCTACTACGACGAGGCCGGCTGGGAGGAGCCACTGGGCGGCGCGGGCACAGGCGGTGGTTTGAGCAAGTTCCAGGACCGCCCGGGCTGGCAGCAGGGGGCGGGTGTCGACAACGCGCAGAGCAACGGCATGCGCCAGGTGCCCGACGTGGCCGGGCCGGCTGATCCGACGAGCGGCTTCTTCGTCCTATACACCGACCCCGGCCAGGGTCGCGTCAACGGTCAGGTCGGCGGCACGAGTGCTGCGGCACCATTCTGGGCCGCATCGATGCTGCTGACCCAGCAATTTGCGCTGTCACAGGGATTGGCGCAACTCGGGCCGCTCGGTCCGGTCCTCTACCAGGTCGCCTCGCAACAGCCGGCGGGTGCCGTGTTCCACGATGTCATCAAGGGCGGCAACCTGCTCTACCAGGCAGGCCCGGGCTGGGACTACGCCACGGGACTTGGCTCGCCGCGTGTCGCCCCGCTGGCCCAGGCGATCGTCGCCTTTCTCAAGCAGCAGTAGCGATCAGGAGCGGCGCGGCCCCTCGCGCGCCGCGGTCAGAAGGAGGGCCGCCAGCAGAACGGTCCTGGGCACGATCGAGCCGATCTCCGTGTACTCACCCGGTGCGTGATCGGCGCCACCTACGGGGCCCAGGCCGTCGAGCGTGGGCACGCCCATGCCGGACGTCGTGTTCGCGTCGGAGGCACCGCCCGTAGCGGCGTCCTGCAACGCGAAACCCAGTCGCGAGGCGAGTGACTCGGCGCTCGACGCCAGGGCGGTCGTTGCCGCCCTCTTCTCCATCGGCCACCAGCTGTGGCGGCGATCCACGGTCGTGATGATGTCGGGCACGGTCGAGCTCATGCAGATCCGGGTGATCTCGGCCTCGGCGGCTTCCATGTCCGCTCGAGTCGTGGCGCGCATGTCGATCTCCAGCTCGCACTGCTCGGCGATGATGTTCGGACGCGTACCGCCTTTGACGACTCCGACGTTGACCGTCACGCCCGGCCAGCGGCCGTTGAGCGCGGTCAGGGCGAGCGTCTTGTGCGCCGCCTCTAGGACCGCGCTGCGACCGTTCTCGGGCTCGACGCCGGCGTGCGCGGCACGGCCCTCGATCCGAACGTCGAAGTCGGCAATGCCCTTGCGTGCGCTGACGATGTCGCCGTTGGCGCGCGCCGACTCGAGCACGTAGCAGACGTCGGCCGTGGCGGCGACGTCGCGAATGACCGCTGTGCTGACGGGCGAACCGATCTCCTCGTCCGGGTTGCCGACGAACGACAGCCGCCCGAACGGGAGCCATTCGTCGACGGCGACCGCGCGCGCGGCATCTGCCGTCGCCATTGCGCGCAGGGCGCGCAGGGCGTAGATGCCGGTCAGCAGGCCAGCCTTCATGTCGTTGACGCCCGGGCCGTAGGCGCGAGACTCGTCGGTCGAGAACGGGCGCTCGTCGACCGTCCCGTCCTCGAAGACCGTGTCGAGGTGGCCGATCAGCAGCGCATGGCCTCCGTCGGCGCCGCCCTCGAGCACGCCCACAACCGTGTCGCCCAGGACTCGTTCGAATCGATCGTCACTCTCGCGCCGAGCTCTTCGAGCTGGTCGGCGAACCAGCGGCCTATCTCGTCGACGCCGGCCTTGTTGTAAGTGCCGCAATCGACGTTGACGATCTGTTCGAGATCGGCCAGGTAGCTCGTCCAACGCTCCGGCCATGAACGTGGTAGGTGGTCGAGCTCGGCATCGGTGACGCTTGTCATGGGCCAACGATACGGGAGCGGCGCGAGTTCGCCCATATACTCCGGCGACCGTGCGCCTGGTCGAAATCCGCCTCCTCGATGGCCCCAACCTGTACCGGCTCGAGCCGGCAGTCAAGATCGAGGTCGCGGTCGGGCGCAGGCGGACCTGGTACGGACAACGCCAGCCCGGCCGTCACGCGATCGTGCGCCTGGGCGGACACGTGCGCAAGGCGGACGCGCCCACTCCCGTCGGCCAGCTGGCGGACTGGGTCCGGACGCTCCACCACAAGGCTTTGGGCCGCACAGTCCCGGTCACCATTCACCGCAGCAGCGATCCGGGCCACTGGATCGTTGCCTATCCGTGGACGCACTACAACGAGGCCGAGACGATCGCGCGCGCCGCTTTTCGCCTGGCCGAGGATCCGGGCGAGCGCCTGTTGAAGCGCGCCATTGCCGGCGCGAGCGAAGCCGGCGGGCGCGCACCGGAATGGGTCACGGACGACGAACGCCGGCTCAAGGTGATCAGCGTCAGCGGCACCAACGGCAAGAGCACCACCGCGCGGATGCTGACGCACATCCTGCGCACGGCCGGTATGCACGTCGGAACGACGACCACGGACGGCGTCCTCATCGACGAGGAGATGGTCGAGCCGGGCGATTACACAGGCCCTGCCGGTGCTCGCGCGGTCTTCCACAGCGAGCGCCTGGACATCGGCGTGCTTGAGACCGCGCGTGGCGGCATCCTGCTCCGCGGCCTGGGCTACCAATCGAACGACGCCAGCGTGCTGACCAACGTCAGCGCGGACCACCTCGATCTCCAGGGCGTGCACACGCTGCCCGAGCTGGTCGAGGTCAAGTCGCTCGTCTGCCGTGTTACGCGACCAGAAGGCGCCGTGGCCTTGAATGCCGACGATCCGCTCGTTGCCGGCGTCGCGCGCTGGGTTCACGCGCGCGTCTTCTACTACTCCGCGAGCACCGGCAACCGGCGCGTGCGCGAGCACGTGGCCCGCGGCGGCACAGCGTTCGTTGTCGAGGACGGAGTCATCGTCGAGCGCATCGGTCGCCGCCGGCACGAGGTCGTGGCGCTGACGGATGTCCCCGCGACGCTCCTTGGCCTGGCCCGCCACAACGTCTCGAACGCGCTCGCGGCGACGGCCGGCGCCCGTGCGCTGGGCATCAAGAGGCGCGACGTGGCGGCCGGATTGCGGGGCTTTCTCAACACCGCGCAGCTGAATCCCGGCCGCCTGAACCTGTACGTCCGGGGCAACGAGCTGGTGATCATCGACTACGCCCATAACGAGGCGGGACTCGACGCATTGCTCGATACGGCCGAGGGCCTGATCGGCAAACGAGGCGCGCGGCGCGCGACGATGACGGTGGTCATCGGCACGGCGGGCGACCGGCCCGACGATTCGCTGCGCGCCATCGGTCGTCTTGCCGGCGAGCGCGGCGATCGGGTGGCGATCAAGGAGTCGCTCACGTTCCTGCGCGGCCGCACCCGGCCCGCCTTGATCGGCGAGCTGCTGGCTGGCGTCAGCGAGGCGGGCGCGTCCGCGTCGGACGTCTCGGTCTACGTCGATGAGCTGGAGGCGCTCAAAGGCGAGCTCGCGGCATTCGACGGGCGGCCCCACGTCATCGTCGAGATGTGCCAGGAGCTGCGCCCGGAGGTGCGTGAGCACCTGACCAGGAACGGCTTCTCCGAGGTGGTCGACCCTGGCGTTCTGGGCGACTTCCGAACCTAGGGCGTGCGCCGGTGAACTGCCGCGACGATGCCGATCGGCTCGCCCGTCGGGTCGTCGCGCCGAGCGAACTCATCGCCCAGGTCGGCCAGCGCGCTTCGCAACGCGCGCAGGTCTGACTCACTCAACCGCACCCCGAGGCGGAGCGTCGCCAGCACGGCGTCGGGCCCCGCCTCCAGTATCTCCTCGCGCGCGGCGTCGAGAATCGAGACTGTCGTGCCCGAGTTGAGCGCAAGGCGTATGCGCCACGACTTGCCGGTGGCCCTGTACGGCCGCTCAAGTGCGCCGCGCGCTCCACTGCGGACTTCCTCGGGCGCCAGAAATCCGGTCTGGACAAGCTCCCGTACGTGGTACAGCACCGTGCCCGGATCGCGACCCAGGCGCTGCGCGATCTCCTTGTTCGTGAGCGGCGTGTCGAGCGTGAGGCGCAGGATGCGCCAGCGCAGCGGATGGCTCAAAGCGCGAAGCTCGGCCAGCGTTGCGTCACGAATCTTGTGGTCCAGATCGGTCCCCGTCTACAAGTGATGGACAAATCCCCATCGGTTGACTAGAGTCCACTCCATTATGCGACTTCGGAGCGGCTCGCTGGCGCTACTCACGACACTTGTTCTGGCATGCTCTTCGACGAGCCCGACGCCATCGCCCGCGGCGACCTCTACGCCGGGTGCGTCGGCCTCGCCGGGCCAGGCCGCGTCGCCGGCCGCATCGCGCAGCCCGAGCCCCTCTCCGACTCCGTTGACAAGCGCCCTGCCGTCCGGGGAGCAGGCCTTCAGTGTCCTCTCAACCGAGAGCGAGGGTGGAGTATCGGTGATGGACATCTCTTTCGACGGTGGCCGGCCGAGCGCGGCATACCTGGTCATGCGGGACGGCGCGGCGCCCGACTCACTGGCCGGCATCGTCTGGTTCCACTGGCTGGAGCCGAGCGCGCCCACCAACAACCGGACCGAGTTCCTGGACGAGGCGCGGGCGCTGGCCGCTCGCGGCGTCGCCTCGCTGCTCGTGCAGGGCACCTTTCCGTGGCAGGAGTCACCCCAGTCGTTGGAGCATGATCGGGCGGCGCTTGAAGCGGAGTTGACGATGCTCCGCCGCGCGCGCGATTTGCTCAGCGCGCAGCCGCAGGTGGACCCGCAGCGACTGGCGTTGGTCGGCCACGACTTCGGTGCGATGTACTCGTCCGTTCTCTTCGCCGAGGATCAGTCGTTGAAGGCCCTGGTGATGATGACTCCCACGGCCCGCTGGGCGGACTGGTTCGAGCGCTACTGGCCCATCACCGGCGACCCTGAAACGTACTCGGCGGGCCTGGCCGACCTAGACCCGGTGACCGCGCTCGGTGCCGCGAATGGCCGGCCCGTGCTGCTCCAATTCGCCAATTCAGATCAATTTGTGCCCGCCGACGTGGCCGACGAGATCGGCACGGCCGCCGGCACGGGCGCCGAGAAACGGACCTACCAGGCAGGCCACGGGCTGAACGAGGCCGCCGCCGTGGAACGTGACGACTGGCTGGCCGGCATCCTCGGCCTGGGGGCCGGCGCCAGCTCCGGCACCACCGCCACGGTGAAGGTCGGGCGTGGCGCGCTGGGCATGGCCGAGACCGCGGGGAGCGTGTGGGTCGCCTTGTACTGGGACTCTGGTCTCGCGCAAGTCGACCCCGATACCCGCGAGGTGCTCGACACGATCGATGTGGGGCTCGGCGCGATCGGTGTCGCCGCGGGCGCAGGATCAGTGTGGGTCACGGTGCACGAGACGAACCAGGTGGTGCGCGTCGACCCCGTGACGCAACAGGTCACCGCGCGGATCGACGTGCCCGAGCACCCTGAGGGAGTCGCAGCGGACGACAGCGCGGTGTGGGTCTCGAGTGAGGGCGCGGGTCAGCTCGTGCGCATCGACCCGACCGCGAACGAGATCGCGGCCACGATCGACGTTGGCGAGGAGCCGCGCCATGTTGGCCTGGGATTCGGCTCGGTCTGGGTCACGAACTACGGCTCGGGCACGGTCACGCGCGTCGATCCCTCGACGAACAAGGTGATCAAGACGATCAAGGCCGATGCCGGCTCGGAGGGCATCTGTTTCGCGGCCGGCTCGGTGTGGGTGGCGAACGTCGACGGCGGCACAGTGACGCGCATCGATCCTGAGACGAACAAGGCCGTGGCCACGTTCAGCGGCGGGTTGTTCAACGAGGGGCTGGCCGCGGACGGAGATCAGGTGTGGCTCGCGATCACCGGGCGGAATCAGGTCGCCCCGATTGACACGGCGACCAACACCGTCGGCGAGGGCATCACCGTCGAGCAGAGTCCGCGGCGCATCCTGTTGCGCACGGGAGAGCTGTGGGTGACCAACACCGATGCCGGGACGATCACGGTCGTGCCGCTTACCTGATTGTGACCTTGAGCGCCTTCGTCTCGGCCGCGCGACCGAATGTGTCGTACGCGTCCATGAACTGATCGAAAGTGAATCGGTGGGTCACGAACATCTCGGCCGGAAGCTTGTGCTGCGCAACGAGCTTGAGCAGCATCGATGTCGTCGAGGCGCTCACCAGGCCCATCGTGATGGCGATGTCCTGGATCCACAGGTCCTGGAGGGGCAGTTCCACGGGCTTGCCGTGGACGCCGACGTTGGCTACCGTCCCGCCTGGCCGGACGATCTTGAGGCAAGTGTCGAACGTGGCTGGGATGCCGACAGCCTCCATGGCAACGTCCACGCCCAGGCCGTCGGTCATGCCCACAATGGTGTCGATGAAGCCCGCTTTGGCGCTGTTCACGGCATCGGTCGCGCCGAACCTGCCGGCCATCTCGAGCCGGTTTTCGTCGAGGTCGATGGCGATGATCCGAGCGGCGCCATACAGGCGCGCCGTCATGATGCAGGAGAGGCCGACCGGCCCCGCGCCAACGACGGCGACGACGTCTCCGGGCTTGACCCTGCCGTAACGAACGCCGATCTCGAAGCCGGTGGGCAGGATGTCGGACAACATCACCGCAGCCTCGTCCGAAACGGACTCGGGCAGCTTGTAGAGCGAGTTGTCGGCGAACGGAGTGCGAACGTACTCGGCCTGCGTCCCGTCGATCAGATGGCCCAGGATCCAGCCGATTCCGCTGGCGCCCTCACTCGCCAGGCAGTGCGCGTACAACCCCTGGTGGCAGTAGGAGCACGAGCCGCAGGCGCTGATGCACGAGATGATCACCCTGTCGCCAACGGCAAGGGTGGTGACCGCCGAGCCGATCTCAGTGATCGTGCCGACACCCTCGTGACCAAGAACTCGCCCTTCCGTGACTGCCGCCACGTCACCCTTGAGGATGTGCAGATCCGTGCCGCAGATGGTTGTCGTGTCGACACGCACGATGGCGTCAGTGGGGTGCAGGATCTTGGGATCGGGAACCTCTTCCCACGATTTCTGTCCGGGGCCGTGATAGACGATGGCCTTCATGGGACGCAGCTCCAATCGCCCGCCCGACGAGGCCGTCTGGTCTTATGAGCCGGGGCAGTTGACCGATCAACCATAGGCTTCTCACCTGACAACCGGCGCGAATCGCCGGGCGCCCAGGCGGAATCAGCCCTCCTCGACCTCCAGCTCGCCCGGGTCGGCCATGGCCAGCGCGCCGTGCTCCTTCGCATCGGCCATCACGCGCCGGTAGACCGCGGGGATGTCGTCGCTGCACAGCATCACCAGGTCACCGGGCCGCGCATCGTGCATGGCCTCGATGGCGGCGTCCTGTTCGTCGAGCATGATCTTGACTTCCGACGACCTGGCGCCGCGCTCGGACATCCCCTTCTCCACGCCCGACTTGACGAGCTCCGCCGATTCGCCAGCCTTGCGACCGCGCCTGTTGCGGTCCTCGCGGACGATGACCTCGTCGAAAGCGTGCGCGGCAATCCGGCCGTACTCGCTGTGGTCCTCGTCGCGCCGGTCGCCCGGCATTCCGATCACCCCGATCGCCCGCGAATGACGCTGCTTGCCGTCCTGCCCGGCCATCATCAGCTCGACGAACTCGGCCAGGCGACGCATGCCGTCGACGTTGTGGCAGTAGTCGAGGAAGACGCGATAGCCGTCGATGGGCACCTCGTTCAGCCGGCCGGGCGCCTGGAAGAACGATGTGCTGAACGTGCGCAGGCCCTGGCGGATGTCGTGCAGGTGCGCGCCGGCGGCCCACGCGGCCGCGGCCGCGGCCAGGGCGTTGGCCACGTTCATCCGCGCGCGGCCGCCGAACGTGGCCGGAATGAGGTGCGTATAGAGCAGCGGCATCGTCCGGTCCGCGTGGCGCAACACGATCAGCTCGCCGTCGTCCGTCTGGCGCACGACCATGGCCGCGCCGCCTCTCCCGCAGTGACCATCGACGCGGTCGTAGCCTTCCTCTTCCGGGCTCTGGGCCATGGAGAAGTAGACGACGCTGCCGCGACTCTGGCGCGACATGCGCGCGACGAGGGGGTCGTCGGCGTTGAGCACCGCACTCCCCGTCCGTGGCACTGCCTCCACGAGCACCGACTTGACGTGCGCGAGCTGACCGATCGTCTCGACCCCGCGCAGGCCGAGGTGGTCTCCGGTGACATTGGTCACGACCGCGACATCGTTGCGGTCATAGCCCAGCCCCTCGCGCAGGATGCCGCCGCGCGCGACCTCGAACACGGCCGTGTCGACCGACGGGTTCTGGAGGACCATCTGGGCCGACTTGGGGCCGCTCATGTCGCCCTTTCGGATCAGCCGCCCGTCGATGACGATGCCATCGGTCGTGGTCATGCCCACGCGCCGGCCCATGAGCTTGAGGATGTGGCCGATCATGCGCACGGTCGTCGTCTTGCCGTTGGTTCCGGTCACGCTGATGATCGGGATGCGCGCGTTCGATCCCGGCGCGAAGAGCAGATCGATGACCGGCTTGGCCACGTACTGCGGCTCGCCTTCTGTCGGGTGCGTGTGCATCCTGAAAGCCCGGGGCGGCATTGACCTCGACGATCGCGCCGCCCTGCTCGCGCACCGGGACGGTTATGTCGGGCGCGATGAAGTCGATGCCGGCGACGTCCAGCCCGACCACCAGCGCCGCGGTCTCGGCGATCTCGATGTTGTCCGGATGCGCCTCGTGGGTGCGGTCGACCGACGTTCCGCCCGTCGACATGTTGCCGGTTGCGGCGAGCATCACGCGCTGGCCCTTGGGCGGCACGACGTCCATGTCCAAGCCCTGCTTGCGAACCAGCTCCTGCGCGCCGGACGTGACGCTGATGCGCGTCAGCACCTTCTCGTGGCCGATGCCGCGCCGTGGGTTGGAGTTCTCGATCTCGACCAGCTCGTGGACGGTGTGCTTGCCATCGCCGACGACGCTCGCCGGCACGCGCTGCGCGACCGCGGCCAGGCGCCCTCCAATGACCAGCACGCGGTAGTCATTGCCCGCCACGAACGTCTCGATCACGACGTCTCCGCCCCGGCTCTCGTCGTAGGCCGTCCCGAACGCGCGCCGCACGTCCTCTTCGCTGCGCAGATCGAGCGCGACGCCACGGCCGTGGTTGCCGTCGAGAGGCTTGACGACGCACGGATAGCCGATCTCGGTCGCCGCCTCGACTGCAGCGTTCTCGGTGCGCACGACGCGGGACCGGGGCACCGGCAGCCCGGCGGAGCTCAGGAGCGAGTTGGTGACGCTCTTGTCCGACGCGATGTCGACAGCGATCGCGCTCGTGCGCGAGGTCATCGTGGCCCGGATGCGCTGCTGATGGATGCCCTGGCCGAGCTGCACGAGGCTCGATTTGTCGAGACGGATCCAGGGGATGTCGCGCGACACGGCCTCATCGACGATGGCCTGGGTCGACGGCCCGAAGGCGCGCCGCTCGGCAAGGCGGATCAGGCTCTCCAGCTCCGCCGGGAAATCGAGCGGAGCCTTGACAGGAGACACGAGATGGTTGACCAGCGCCACGGCGAGCCGGCCAGCTTCGCGGCCGACGTCCTCGTCGCGGTACTCGTAGACGACGTTGTAGCGGCCACGCTCGCCGGGCACGCTGCGCGTCTTGCCCACGTGCGACTCGGTCCCGGCGAGGCTCTGCAGCTCGAGCGCAACATGCTCGGACACGTGGCCGAGCCACGTCCCCTCCTTGAGGCGGCTGACGAACCCACCGCGCCGGCCCAGCGAGCAGGCGTGATCCTTGAGGCTCGGCACGAGCTCTATCAGCGCCTTGTTGAAGCCCGGGATCTTGTTGCTCGGGAAGTCCTCCAGCACACCGAGATCGACGAGCATGACGATGGCCGGCGAGCGTGACCAGATATTCGGTCCGCGCAGTACGCGCGTCTCGAGGATGCGCAGCGTGGGTCGCGGCTTAGCGGCTGTTGCCATCACCGATGCTCCTGGTTCTTGCGGGCGCGCCGCGAGCTGAAGCTCGATCGAACTTTCCCGATCAGCTCGAGGCGAGCGGCTCGACCTCCAGCGCCCGAAGAATAGGCGCGGCGAGTCGCTCACGACGATCCAGATCGAAGCGATAGCCCGACGGCAGGGAATGCAGGATCACGTTGCTGATCATCAGCGGCTTGTAGGCCTTGACCTCCCACGCGTCGGTCTCCGACTGCGTGCCGTCGATGATCGTCACGCTGCGCCTGCCGATGACCTCGAGAACTCGATCCGGACCTACTACCCCGGCCGTGTCCTCGTCGACGCCGATGCCCAGCAGCGACGGGTTCTGGGCGATGATGGCCAGCAGGCGGCCAAGCCGATTGCGCTGCTCGAAGTGCTGATCGACGATAACGCCGGGCAGGATCCCAAGGCCCGCGGCCATCTGGACCATGCGTTGCTTCGGCGTCGCGCCGCTTGCACCGAATGCGACCATGTGCGTGCTCATCGCGGAGGCGCCGGCGCTCGTGCCGGCTACTACGGCGCCTTCGCGGTGGCGCTGTGCAACGGCCAGGGCGAGTGGCGTGCCGCCTATCGTCGATGACAGGCGGAGTTGGTTGCCACCGGTCAGGAAGATCCCGGTCGCCTCGCTGACTGTGCGCACAGCGACGGGGTCGGAGCATTGGGCCCTGTTGACCGTGTGAATTGGGTGGACTTCCGCCGCGCCGAGCTCGCCGAAGACACGCCTGTACATCTCGCCCGCCAGTGGGCCGAGCGAAGATGCGGACGAGATCACCGCTATCCGTGCATCATGGCCGCCGGCGAGCTTCACGAAGCGCGAAAGGATGACCTTTTCACGCACCTTGTCTTCCGCGCCGCCGATGACGATGACGTGCCCCTCAGTCATCCGCGGGAGTATATCCACGAAATCCGATCGGGAAGGTCGGTGTTGTGACAGTGCATCGCAATTCAGCGTGGGGGTGTCGATTTAGACGGCTGGGGCTTGCGGCCATCGAATACGATCTGTGCGGGCGGGGGCGCCCAACACGTTTGGTCGAGGAGGACAAACGGAGCCCCGCCCGATAACTCCCCTTCTTTGACGCTACCGTCTGCGACTGTGAGCGACGTAGTCCGATCCGAGCTGCGCCTGGCGCGTGGTCTGCCCGCGCGTCTGCGTGACCCGCGCCGCGTCGTGGCGATCATCGTCATCGCCCTGACCTTCGGAATCGTCCTCGCCTTCCTGATCGCGCGCGGTCAGCTGGCCGGCTCTGACGCCCTCGCATATTGGACAGGCGTCCACAACTGGCTGGGCGGCCACGACATCTACTTCGTGATCCCCGGGCGCTACATCCCGCCGATGGAAGGCGCCCTGCCCTACGCATACTCACCATGGTCGTTGTACGTGTTCCTGCCCTGGGCGATGCTGCCGTGGGATGTGGCGTGGGTCGTCTGGCGCGCCTTGAACGTGGCGCTCTTCGCCTGGTCCGTGGCGTGGGCGTATGACCGGCGGCCGCTCGGAACCGCACTCGTGGTCGCGCTGCTCGCGCCGTCACTCGCGGCGAACCTCGACACGGGCAACATCAACCTGCTGATCGCCCTCACGCCGTGGCTTGCGTGGCTCGTCAGTTCTCGCTGGGGAGGCATCAGCTGGGCTGTGGGCACGGCGCTCAAGTTCATCCCTGCGCCGTTGCTGCTGTTCATGCCGCGCGCGTCGTGGCGTGTGGGCCTCGTGGTGCTCGCCGTGCTCGCCGTGCTGACGCTGGCGACCTGGCCGCTGACGCTGCGCCAGATGGACATCGTGCTCAACTATCCGCGGCCGCTGCGCGTCGACTACATGATCCTGGCGTGGGGCATCGTGCCCTGGCTGTGGCTGCGCGACTGGCCGCCGCGGCTCACCCGCAGCTGGCTTACCCGGACGTGCGAAACGGGCGGCTGACGTTCCGGTCAGCCGCCCGTCGGCTTATCGCCTGAAGCTCGTCCGCGATCAGGGCAGAGGCGGAGCGGGATCCGTGCACAGCCCGGTCGGGCTGCTGCGTGACACCGAGGTTGTTCGTCCACGTGTTCTGGATGTTCGGGCCTCCGCCGCGGTTGTATCTACGCAGTCGTAGCCCGAAAAGTTGTAGGTTGTATGCGAAGTTGTTGTTCTCAATGAGGTTGTCGATCCCTTCGACGTCAATGCCGTCGAAGAAGTTCGCTGTCGAAACGTTCTGAACGATGTGGTTCGCATCGTCGACGATGACAAGACCGGCAAAGTTGCTCATGAATTGGTTCTTCGTGATCAAGACTCCGGCAGTCGTCACCGAGGGCGCCGCGGTCGCGGTGATATATCCCTAGCCCGTACTGAGCCCGACCACGTGTTGGTAACCACATTGCGGAACACGCGGCTGCTGCCGTCGGCATCGATCAGCCAGATGCCTGAAGACAGGAACGAGTTGCCTGGGGCACCGAAGTTCAGCCCGCTGTGGACATTGTTGTAGTCGATGTCGACCGCAGCGCCGGCCTCAGCCCCAATGCCGAATGCGGCGGGGAAAGCCGAGTTCACCTGCGACGGTGAGACGTTGCCCGTCGTCGAATTCGCCATTGCCTTGCCAAGGCTGCGGACGTCGATCTTGTCCGGCAGCGAAGTGGTGCTGCATCCGGCAGGCGAGCTGCTTACGGCGCCGAGCGGAGTGCTGCAGTTCGGGTCCTTGGTGTGCAGGAACAGGATGCGGTTGTGGTCGATGTGCGCCTTGGTTGACGGACCCTCAGCGAGGATGCCGCCCGCTCGGAAGTCAGTGATCTTGTTGTGCGCCGCACGGCTGACTTCAGAACCGGTCAGGATCGTCCCGGAGGCTGCCGCCATCGGCTGGTTGACGCCGAAGACGATGCCGTAGTCATAGCCGCAATCGCCTGACAGCGTATATGGGCCTATGGGGTGGATGAGGTTTCGATTGACCTTCTGCCGGCCGTTGAGCGCCCAGACCGCGATGTCGACATGGGTGCATGCACCGTCCTGAGGCGTGGTCTGCGGGTTCGACGCGAAGACGATCGGGCCCGCATCGATGCCGATGTCAAAGCCGATGAGCCGGGCGGCCCAGGCATCCAGGGTGACAAGGGCCACCTCTCCGTCGATCGATCCATGGAGGCGGGCGCGACGATGTGGGCCCCGTGACGCGGCTTCGATTGAACGGTCAGCCCGCGTACGTTGATGTCGATCTGCTCGGCGTACGTGCCCGGGCAGACATAGACCGTATCCCAGCTGCCTGACGCGTCAATAGCGTCCTGGATGGACGAGTATGGGGCGCTGGCACAGGCCGCAGGTCCCTTGCCCGAGCCCGGGTTGGCGGCAACCCAGCGCGTGCTTCCAGCGGCCGCGGCGGCCGGCGCCACGACCGCGCTGAGCCACAGCGCCCCGATCGCGACGCTGACGCCGAGTCCGCGATAGATGCGATTTGACATCGCGTTCCCTCCGTATTCGCAGGGCCGCAACTCGTCTCGCCGCACGCCCGCTCGCTCAGGATATATGAGGCAAGTCAACGTTCGCGGGGTACCAAAGATGGCGTCGTCGCGACCGTTGCTTGGAGCAGCCGGGGGCACACATGTAAGTGGGCGGCCGGCGCCGGCGCCGGGCGCCCAGATGGTCGAGCTACCAAAGCTCCGCCCGCTAGGGCGCGCTCGGGTCGACGCAGATCCCTACGGGAGCGCTCGTGACACCCAGGTTGCTGGTCCAGGTGTTCGAGACTGTCGCCGCATCGCCGGACGTGCCGTCATAGCAGTCCTGTTCGAAGTTGTAAGCGAAGTTGTTGTTCTCGATGAGGTTGCCCTGGCCGTACACGTAGATGCCACCGTAGAAGTTGGCAGTGGCGACGTTGCGCACGAGATGGTTGGCGTCGTCCTCGATGAAAACGCCGATCAAGTTGTTCAGGAACTGGTTCTTGACGATGTACACGCCATCAGTGGCGACCGACGGCGTCACCGACGACGAGACGCCGGGCAAGTCCTCGCCCGTTATCAAGCCGAACCCCGCATTGGTCACGCTGTTGCGGAACACGCGGCTACTACCGTCGGCGTACTCCATCCAGATGCCCGCCCCGAGCACGGAGTTGCCGGTGCCGACGAACACCAAACCGCTGTGGATGTTGTTGTAGTCGATGTCTGCGGCCGCACCGTCCGCAGCCAGGATGCCGAATGACTCGGCCGGAACCTGGGCGGGCGAGATGTTGCTCGTCGTCGACTTCGACAGTCCCTTGGCCAGGCTCGTGATGCTGGTGGGCGCGATGGTGAACGTGCAGGCCTGGGGGGAGACACTGGCAGTGGCGCCGAACGGCACCGAGCACGACGGGTCGTTGGTATGCAGGAAGGCCAGACGGTTGTGGTCGATATGAACCCGTGCATCAGGACCGAGGGCCATAATGCCGCCCCAGCGGAAATCGGTGATCTTGTTGTGCGCTGCGCGACTGACATCCGATCCGGTCAGGATGGTCCCGGAGGTCGGCGCGACAGACTCGGCCGGCGCCGCGAAGACGATCCCGTAGTCGTAGCCGCACTCGCCCGACAGGCTGTTCGGGCCGATCGGGTGGATGTTGTTGCGGTTGACCCTGGCGCGACCATCCCGCGCCCATACCGCTCCGTCGGCGTGCGTGCACACGCCATCAGCCGGCTGGCTGGCGGGGCCGAGGTAGTCGCCCGACGGGATGCCTATGTCGAAGCCGATCAGCCTGACGGCGTAGGCATCCATGATCACGACGGCGACCTCGCCGTCGAAAGAGTCCATCGCCGCCGGGGCAACGAGCTTGGCGGTGTGCTTGCCGGTCGACTTGACGGTCAGGCCACGGACGTTGATGTACAGCTGCTCGGTGTAGGTGCCCGGGCAGACCATGACCGTGTCCCAGTTGTTGGCGTTATCGATGGCGTCCTGGATCGACGAATAAGGAGCGGTGGCGCACTTGGCCGGGCCTTTGCCCGAGCCCGGGTTGGCTGCCACCCAGCGCGTCGTCCCGGTGGCCGCGGCCGCGGGCGCCACGACTGCGCTGAGCCACAGCGCTCCGATGGCGAGGCTCACGCCGATTCCGCGATAGATGCGATTTGACATCGCTCTCCCTCCATTCGCCGGGCCGCAGCTGGTCTCACGGCGCATCGGCCCAATCAGCATATGAAACAGGTCAACGAACGAGGGTTAGCCAAGATGGCGTACTCGCGAACGCAAAACGTGAAAGTGGGCGGCTGACTTGCGTCAGCCGCCCACTCACGATCCCAGAACCGATGGCTTCAGCTCATGGAGCGGGCGGGAACGGGCTCGTGCACAGTCCATCAGGGGAGCTGTCGACACCCAGGTTGTTCGTCCAGGTGTTCATGATCGAGCCCAGGTCAGGGCCGGTGTCGTCTTCGCAGTCGTAACCCGAAAATTCGTAGTTGAACGCGAAGTTGTTGTTCTCGATCAGGTTGTCCTGACCGTAGACGAGTGCGCCGCCGAAGAAGTTCGCGGTCGCCGTATTCCTGTCGAGGTGGTTGGCATCGTCGCTGATCCCGATACCAAAGAGGTTGTTGAGCGCCTGATTCTTGAGCAGGTAGACGCCGTCCGTAGCGACCGAAGGCGTAACGGTCGGCGCGACGGGCCCAACGCCGACCCCGGTCGCGATGCCGATGACGGTGTTGGTCACGCTGTTGTGGAAGAGTCGGCTGCTGCCGTCGGCCTGGATCAGCCAGATGCCGGCAGCGAGCACCGAGTTGCCAGGTCCCTCGAAGACCAGCCCGCTGTGGATGTTGTTGTAGTCGGCGTCGATAGCTGCGCCCTCTTCGGCTCCGATACCGAACGACTCATAGAAGGCCGAGTTGACCTGCGACGGTGAGATCGCGTTGGCCGAGGACTTGGACATGTTGCGCAAGACGCTCTGTGCGTCGATCTTGCTCGTGGCGAGGCCGAAGGTGCACGCCTGAGGGCTGACGCCCGAGGTCAGGAATGGCACGCTGCAGTTGGGATCCTTGGTGTGCAGGTAGAGCAGGCGGTTGTGATCGACATGGACGCGCGTGCCGATGCCGAAGGCCAGGATGCCGCCATAGTGGAAGTCGGTGATCTTGTTGTGGCCGGCGCGGCTCACGTCAGAGCCGGTCAGGATGGATCCCGACGCCGCCGCCACGTTGTTGACGGTCGTGTCGAAGACGATGCCGTAGTCATAGCCGCACTCGCCCGACAGGCTGTTCGGGCCGATCGGGTGGATGTTGTTGCGGTTGACCCGAGCGTGGTCCTGGATCGCCCAGACGACGACATCGACGCGCGTGCACGCGCCGTCCTGCGGCGTCGCTTGACTGACCGGCGTGATGACGACGTCGCCCGACGGGATGCCGATGTCGAAGCCGACCAGCTTGGTGGCGTAAGCGTCCATGACGACCAGGGACGTCTCGCCGTCGAAAGAGTCCATCGCCGCCGGGGCAACGAGCTTGGCGGTGTGCTTGCCGGTCGACTTGACGGTCAGGCCACGGACGTTGATGTACAGCTGCTCGGTGTAGGTGCCCGGGCAGACCATGACCGTGTCCCAGTTGTTGGCGTTATCGATGGCGTCCTGGATCGACGAATAAGGAGCGGTGGCGCACTTGGCCGGGCCTTTGCCCGAGCCCGGGTTGGCTGCCACCCACAGAGTGCTTCCCGAAGCGGCAGCCGGAGCGGCTACCGACCCGAGCCACAGCGCAGCGCTCACGAGCCCCACCCCGAGGCCGCGCAGCAGACGACTCGACATTGGTTCCTCCCTGTTTCGTGCGCCGGGCAGCAAGATCTGACGCAACTTTTCGGAGCGAGCATATGTGTGCGGTCAAATGCGCGGCTATACCCCTGACTGACAATTCGGGCACCAGTAGACGCGGCGTGGCGGCGAGTCCGGCGTCCGCCGAGTCGCGGTGCTGCGAATGGTCGTCCTGCAGCGCAGGCACGGCCGGCCGGTACGCCCGTACACATGGGTCTGGGCCGCTGACCCGGCGGTGGTCGTCACGCGTGCTCCGCCAGTGCTGTTCATCTTGACCAGCTTCGCGCCGCGCTCGACCATCGCGCGCAGCTTCGTGTCCGGCACATCCGCGACCGGGACGAACGGGCTGATGCGCTCGAGGAATGGCAGCTCGCTGCGGTAGACGTTGCCAAAGCCGGCAACGACACCCTGATCAAGCAACGCCTCGCCAATCGGGGTCCGGGCCAGGCGCTCCGAGTGCAGCGCAGCCAGCGCACTCTCCACATCGAAATCTGGAGCGGCCGAATCGGACCCAAGCGAACGCAACACCGGGTGAACGGCAAGGGCGCGCGTCTGGATCAGCTCAACGGTGGGCGCGTCGAAGCAGACGACATCCCAGTCGCCGGTCTGCAGCATGGCCACGAGTCGCTCCGGGCTGCGCCGCCACGGCGCGCCGCGTCGGTAGCGGTGCCAAGAACCGTTCATGCCCAGGTGCGTATGCAACGTGTGGCCATTGTCGAAGCCGATCAGCAGGTGCTTGCCGCGCGTGCCGACCGAATTCGACCCGACTCCCGACCACGCGCTGGAGATGAGCGCCGCCCGGTCTCGCGCGCACCGAGCGAATCGTCTGTCCGACCAGCAGGGGACGGAGAACGTCGGCGATGCGTGCGAGCGTGTCGCCTTCGGGCATGTCGTTGTCGCCCTAGGCGCGGAGCAGCCAGCCCCGATACGAACGCTTGAAGCCTGCGGCCGCGAGCGCGGCTGCGTGCTTCGGATTCGTTTACCGACACGCCGTCGACGCGCTCGACCTGGAGACTGCGCAGCCTGCCATCGGTCAGCAGCTGGCGCAGGGAATCGAGCGCGAGCGCTGCTTTCTGTGTGTCGCTGAACGGCGGCAGCGTCTCGATCGACTTGCCGCCGGAGCCCACGTAGACAACCGGCTCGCCGTCCACGAGCACGACGTAGGCCCCCGCCGAACGGGTCAGCGGGCGGCGATCCTCGTCCGACCAACGCGGCCACGCCACAGACGCGCCATACGGGTTGGCCGGATCTGCTGCTGCCAGCACCAGCGCACCAGAAGGCGGCGCGTCGCCGCTCGGGTCGCCGCGCTCTGCGCGCAGTCGGTCGAGTGCCGCCGGGATGCAGAACTGCGCGCCGCCCAGGCCTTCAATGAAGTAGCCGCGGCGCACGCGGCCGCGCTCCTCCATCTCGCGCAGCACCGGGTACACGGCGCTGAAGCCGCCCGGAAGCGATTCACCCGCGACGGTGTCGCGCGTCACGACGCCGTACGCGTCGAGCAGCCGGAGCGCGTGAGCGTGGCGCCGTTCGGTGTCCGAAGGCTGTTTTCCACCACGCAACGCCACCGCGGTCGCCAGCGCGTCACCGACGAGCGACCAGCGTCCGGCGGCTTCCGGCGGGCCCATGCGCGATGCGCTCGCGAAGCGCGGTTTGGCCGCGGGCGAACCCGACCGTCGGCCGTTGCCGCTGCGCGGCCAGCGCAACGCGCGCAGCGGGGCGAACGTGTCGTTCGTGACCTGGGTAGCCCAGACCAGGTCCCACAGCGTGTCGAGCAGCTCCCGCTCGCGTGGCGCTCGCTCGCCGCGCGCTTCCGCGCCCGCCATGGCGGCGGCGAGCAGGTCGCGGTAGAACGATGCGCCACGCATGCGCAGGTGTTCGCAAATCACCTCGGACAGCCAGGCGTTTCCGTCCTCGGACGTCACCGGCGCCTGCGCAGGCTCGGGCAGCAGGAGGGCCAGTCGGTCGGGCCGGTACAGCGCGATGCGTCCGTCGTCGCGGCCGAGCGACCCCAACCCGACCCAGACCACCTCACCGGCCGCGCCGAGCTCGTCGAGCAGACGCGCCGAGTAGCCGGCCACGCGTGCCGGCAGGACGTCGCGTTCGAGGACGCTGGCCGGCAGCGGTGTCCCCTCCAGCTGGGCGATGACCTCGGCCAGGCGATCGACGCCGCTGCGCCGCTCACCGACACCCTGCCACCTGGGCAGGAAACGACCCAGCGCGCCCGCCTCGACAGGTTCGACCTCGCGGCGCAGCTTGGCGAGCGACCGGCGGCGCAGCAGGCGCACAACATCCGGGTGGCACCACTCGCGCTCGACGCCGTCGGGCCGGAACTCGCCGCGCAGGAGCGTGCCGGCAGCCACCAGGCGATCGAGCTGCGCCTCGACCTCATCGACGCGAACTCCCCAACGCGCCGCAGGCTCGGCCGCAAGGAAAGGTCCGTGGTGGCGCGCCCAGCGCGTCAGCAGCCCGCCGAGCGCGCCTTCGACGGGCGCGAGCAGCGCGTGGGCCACGCCGATCGGCGGCACGACGCCAAGAGCGTCGCGATAGCGCGCCACGTCTTCAGTCGCGATCCAGCGCTCCTCCCCGTTTATCCGGACACGAACCGCTCGGCGATCCGCGGCCAGGGCCTCAAGCCACTCGTGGGCCGCAGCCCGGCGCGCCCGCTCGTCGTTGCCGCGCACGCGCGCCGCGACCTCGTCCGGGCGCAGGTCGCCCAGGCGCCGGAGCAGGTCGTGCAAAGCGTCAACTGACCCGGGTTGCCGATCGCCGGCCAGGAACTGGAGCTCCAGCTCGAGCTCGGCCAGGGCCTCTCCGTCGAGCAGCTCGCGCAGCTCCTCGGCCCCCAGCAGCTCACGCAGCAGGTCTCGGTCGAGGGCGAGCGCCTGGGCACGCCGGTCGACCAGCGGCGCATCGCCTTCGTACATGTACGAAGCGATGTAGTCAAACATCAGCGAGCTCGCGAATGGCGACGCGCGCCGCGTCTCGACGCTGACGATGCGGATCTCGCGCCGCTCGATCGCGGCCAGGATGCCCTTCAGCGAGGGCAGATCGAATACGTCGCGCAGGCATTCGCGATACGTCTCGAGGATGATCGGGAAGCTGCCGAAACGGCTGGCCACGCCGAGCAGCTGAGCCGATCGCTGGCGCATCTGCCACAACGGCGTGCGCTGGCCTGCACGCCGCCTGGGCAGCAGCAGCGCGCGAGCGGCGTTCTCGCGGAAGTGGCTCGAGAACAGCGCGGACGAGCCGAGGGCGCCGATGACCAGCTCCTCCGCGTCCTCCGATCCGACGCGGATTGCTTCCTCGGCCGCGGCCACGGCACTGCCGCCGAGCTCGTCTGCTACACCTGCGGCCAATCCTTCGCCGACCAGCTCGTCGGTCATCGGCAGGCGGATCACGATGCCGTCGTCACTCCAGATGGGCTGGACGTCCATGCCCAGCCGCTCACGCAGGCGAGCCTCGATCGCCAGCGCCCACGGCGCGTGGACGCGCGCGCCAAACGGCGTCAGCAGGCAGATGCGCCAGTCGCCGAGCTCGTCGCGGAAGCGCTCGAGGACGATCGTCTGATCTGTCGGCAGCGCGCCGGTGACGGACTGCTCCTCGGCCAGATAGTCGAGCAGGTTGCGCGCGGCGAGCTCGTCGAGCATGTGCTCCTCGCGCAACTTCTTATGCGCCCCATCGCGGCGGCGGACACTGCCGCTGGCGGCCTCCTCGCCGTAGACGCGTGTGAACTCGCCCAGCGCCCGGCCGAGCTCGATCGGCCGGCCCGGCCCCTCGCCTTTCCAGAACGGAACCTTGCCCTGCTGGCCCGGCGCGGGCGACACGAGGACCCGGTCGTGAGTGATCTGCTCGATCCGCCACGCGCTCGCACCGAGGAGGATGACCTCCCCTTCGCGCGCCTCGTAAACCATCTCCTCGTCGAGCTCGCCGACGCGGCGGCCGCCGGCCCGTGCCTGCCGAGCTTTCGTCCCGGGGCCGGCGGCCTCATCGACATCAGGATTGCTCAGGTAGACGCCGAAGAGGCCGCGATCGGGGATCGTGCCACCGCTGATCACGGCCACAGTGCGCGCGTCGCGTCTGCTCTCGACGGTCCCTGCCGAGCGATCCCAGACGACGCGCGGGCGCAGCTCGGCAAACTCATCGCCCGGGTAGTGGCCGGCGAGCATGCCCAGCGTCGCCTCGAACGAGTCGCGACCCAGGTCGGCAAAATTCTCGGCGCGACGAACCAGGTCGAACAGGTCGTCGGCCGGCCACTTACGCTGCGCGGCTGTGGCAACGATCTGCTGGGCGAGGACGTCGAGCGGATTGCGCGGGATGACGGTGGGCTCTATCTCGCCGTCGAGCATCCGCCGTGTGACGACCGCGCACTCGAGCAGGTCGCCGCGGTACTTGGGGAAGATGACGCCCTGCGATGGCTCGCCCACGTGGTGACCCGCCCGACCGATCCGCTGGAGGCCCCGAGCGACAGACCCGGGCAATTCGACCTGGATGACAAGGTCGACTGAGCCCATGTCGATGCCCAGCTCGAGGCTGGAAGTCGCCACCAGCGCAGGCAGGCGGCCATCCTTCAGCATCTCCTCGATGTGCAGCCGTTCCTCGCGCGCGAGCGATCCGTGATGGGCACGTACGAGCTCCTCGCCGGCCAGCTCGTTGAGGCGCAGCGCGAGTCGCTCCGCGAGGCGCCGGCTGTTGACGAAGACGATCGTGGATCGATGGCTGCGGATCAGCTCCAGGATGCGCGGATGAATCTGGGGCCAGATGGACGAGCGCGCATCCGGTCCAGCGGCCGAGCCTCCCGGCTGTTGCTCGGGCGGCAGAACGTCGCCCAGAGAGGCCATGTCCTCGACTGGCACGACGACCTGGATCTCAAGCGTCTTGCTCACGCCGGCGTCCACGATCCGGACCGGGCGCGGCGCGCCCGCCTGGGCCTCAGCCGCCGGCGTCTGGCGACCACCAAGATAGCCCGCGACAACGCTCAACGGTCGCTGTGTCGCTGACAGCCCGATCCGCTGCGGCGGCCGTTCCGTGATCGACTCAAGGCGCTCAAGTGAAAGGGCCAGGTGCGCGCCGCGCTTGGTGCCGGCGAGGGCGTGGATTTCGTCGACGATGAGCCACTCCACGCCGCGCAGCGCCTCGCGCGCCTGCGACGTCAGGATCAGGTAGAGCGACTCGGGTGTGGTTACGAGGATGTCCGGCGGGTGCTTGCCGAACGCGCGCCGCTCCTCTGCCGGCGTGTCGCCGGTGCGCATCGCGACGGTGACTTCGCGTGCCGGGTAGCCTAGCTTGCGCGCGGCGAGCCCGATCCCGGCAAGAGGCGAGCGGAGGTTGCGGTTGATGTCGTGCACCAGAGCCTTGAGCGGGGACACGTACAGCACGCGCAGGCGACGCTGCGGGTCGTCCGGCACGGGCTCGCTCATCAGCCGGTCGATGCACCACAGGAACGCGGCGAGCGTCTTGCCCGACCCGGTCGGCGCACAGATCAGGGAGTGCTCGCCGGCAGCGATAGCCGGCCAGCCCTCTGCCTGGGCCGGAGTTGGCTCGGCAAACGACGAGCGGAACCAGTCGCGAGTGGCGTCGCTGAATACAGCGAGCGAATTGTTGGCGGCGGGCACGGGCCGCGAGTATAGAACGGTTGTTCGCAGTGCACTCGCAAGTAGAGGGTGTGGTGCGCGCTGTCAACAGGACCTGGATATTCCATGGTCATCCCCCCACCGGTACCTCGTCGTGCTGGTGCGTGGACGCACAGACCCATACGTTCGCGGCAATGTTCGGAAAGAGAGGGCCGGCGCAGCCCAGACGGCGCCGGACACGGCGTGTCGTGTTCCTGGCGCTGCTTCTGCTTGCCATGGCCGCTCCGATCGGTTGGGTCGCGGCCAGTGTTCCAGCCGAGCGCTACGTGGTGCTCTTCAACGACGATGCCGTGACGGTCCCCTATGACGGGCCGTTGACAGGCACGACAGCCTCCTTCCTGCAACTCGCGAGCGCCCATCCCCAGCCCGCGGCCGAGGCGGCCGCCGGGGAATCGGACGGAATAGGCGACCGACGTGTTGATCCAGACCGCGTGGTGCGCCACGTCCGCGATGTCGCGTCGCGCAATCGCGTGAACACCATCGAGGACGTTTACAGCTCGGCGGTCGGCGGTTTCTCGGCTCGACTCACGGCGACCCAGAGCGCGGCGATCGCGGCCGACCCCTCCGTGGCGTCGGTCGTGCCGGACGAGGAGATCAGCATCGACGGCGTCGATGACGTGGGTCTGGGCGGCTCAATCAGGACAACATCGAACCCGCCCGACCGCGTCCAGCCCGGCATCCGTCGTATCGGTGCGCGAACCTCCACCGTCACTTCGCTCATCGCCGGCGGGCTCAAGGTCAATGCCGACGTGGCCGTCCTGGACACCGGAATTCAGCGCGACCACCCTGATCTGAACGTGGTCGGCGGCTACAACTGCACCGGCCGCGACCGCAACAAGTGGGACGACAACGAGGGCCACGGCACACACGTCGCGGGCATCGTTGGAGCTCTCGACAACCGCATCGGCGTTACCGGCGTCGCTCCCGGCGTTCGCCTGTGGTCGGTCAAGGTGCTCGACAAGAACGGGCACGGCTTCGTCTCCTGGCTGATCTGCGGCATCGACTGGGTAACCGCACAGCGCGATCGCTCGAACTCGTCACGGCCGCTGATCGAGGTCGCCAACATGAGCCTCGCGTTCAGGCTGCCCGGCGGCAACGACGCGGCATGCGGCACCGTCAACCACGACGCCGTCCACATGGCGATCTGCCGCTCGGTCGACAAGGGCACGGTTTATGTCGCTGCCGCGGGCAACGACTCGAAGAACGTGCGCACCGTGCGACCAGCCGCATACGACGAGGTCATCACGGTCTCGGCCATGGCCGATTACGACGGCAGAGGCGGCGGCAAGGGCGTGCCCTCCGACTCGTGCCCGTACTGGAGTCCGGAGCCGGATGACGCGTTCACCAGCTTCAGCAACTACGGCCCGGACGTCGACCTGATCGCCCCCGGCAAATGCATCCTGTCCACGTACCTGAGGGGTCGCTACGCGTGGATGAGCGGCACGTCCATGGCCACGCCGCACGTCGCTGGCGCCGCAGTGATCTATCGCACGATGTTCCCCAAGGCCTCGCCGAACCAGGTGCGCATGGCACTCGAAGCAGTCGGAACGCTCGACTGGAAGACGAACACGGATCCCGACAAGGTCCACGAGAAGGCCGTCTGGATCGGCGCGTTCAGAGCCGTGCCCGACTTCTCTATGGATGTGTCGCTGTCGTCGGGCGTCGTCCCGCCTGGGGCGACGTTACCCGTCGACGTCTCCCTCCTCCGCGTCGGTGGCTTCAACGACGCACTCACCGTGTCGCTGCTCAACCCGCCCAAGGGCATCTCGGCAACGCCGATCGTGACCAAAGGCAGCACCGCGTCGCTCAACGTTCATGTCGCCAACGGCATGCGCCTGGGCCGATACACGGTCACGGTCAGCGCGGCCGCTCACGGCATCCAGCACAGCCAGACGTTCACGGTCGTCGTGCGCGGCAGCGCCCCGCAGGCGTCGTTCACCTCGCCGCGCTCGAACCTGACCATCCAGTCGGCGTCCACGGTGTCGGTTGCCTGGAAGGAGCGTTCTGGCGGGGCGTCGATCACGGGCCGCAAGCTCGAGCGCCAGTCGGCTGCAATCAGGACTCCCGGCACATGCGACGGCGTGAGCTACTCGACCGAGCAGACTCGATCCAACGCAAGCGCGACGACCGATCACGTGCGCGCCGGTCGCTGCTACCGCTGGGTGCTGACGGTCACCAATTCATCTGGGTATCGCAGCACGGTGTACTCGGGCGCCGTCCTCGTCGACACGACGGCACCGGCAGCGCCGAAGGTAACCGCCGCGGGCGAGGTCGCGGCGCGACCCAACCTCAACGCCCTTGGCGTGGACCAGACGTATGTCACCAAGGATGGGGTCGTATGGGTCCGCGGCGGCACGGCCGGAAGCGTGCCCATTCAGGTCAGGGCCACTGATCCCGAGTCGGGCATCGCGCGCAACGTAGTGAACATAAATGGCGCAGGATGGCGCGCCGCCTGGATCGGTGTGTCGGGTGATGGCTCCCTGCGCCTGTCCTACGGCAGTGGCGCGTCGTCGGCGCAGCTGGCCCTGAGCAGCGTCAATGGCGCCGGGATGCGCAGTCCGCAGGCGACGCTGACGCTGATGCCAGACTCGAGCTCGCCGGCCGCGGCGACGTGGGTCTCGGCGCCGACTGGGACGACCAAGCACATTCGCGGCTCGTACTTCAAGCTGCGCTGGAGCTCGGCCTCAGACTCAGGCTCGGGACTCGCCGCGCAGCAGGTCGTCGCTCGCTACCGTGCGCCGCTGACATCGAGCGGCACGTGCACGAGGAATGGCTTCTCGGCAGACACGGGGTTCCGCCTGGCCAGCAACGCCTCGTGGGCCAGCGGACTGGAGGCGCACAGCTGCTACGTCTGGTCCATCCGCACAGTCGACAACGTGGGCAACACCTCGGCCTACGTCGTGTCCGGTTACGTGATCACCGACCGCCGCTAAGGATCGCCGCGAAGCGACCGCATCCAACGCTCAGCTCGCCGAGTCGACCTCCGCCAGGAATTCTTCCAGCAGCTGGTTGAACTCGGCCGGCTTCTCGAGCGAGACCATGTGCGCCACGTCCGGAAAGACCTGCGACCGCGCACCGCGTATCTCGGCCACCAGCTTCTCCCCTGACGCGTTGGCCTCCGAGGTATCGAGCAGGCCCCACACGACGAGCGTCGGCGCCGCGACCTGCGCCAAACGATCGACTGCCAGTGGATCCGGGCGCTGGACCTGGTCGGCCTCCTGCTCGGCTCGGTAGTTCTCGAGGTTCCACTGGACCATCCTGCGTCGCAGCTCAGGGTCCACCCTGGTCGTAGCCTGTCCCGGGCCATCGGTCCACATCCGCGTCTCAAGCTCGACAACCTGCTCGTAGTCCTTGGCCTCCCACAGTCGCTCGATCTCCTCGAAGATCGGCGTGAGACTCGGATCGTCGTTGTCAAAGCCGCCAATTCCGCTGCCGACGAGCGTCAGCGAGCGAACGCGATCGGGATGCTCGAGCGTGAAATCGAGCGAGATTGAGCCGCCGCGAGAGTTTCCCACGAGGTGCGTTGTGTCGATCGCGAGGTGGTCGAGCAGGCGACGCAGATCATCGAAGTTGGCGTATGGGACGTCTTCCGTCTCGGTCCTGCCGAAGCCGCGCTCGTCGTAGCGCACGACCGTGTAGCGGTCCTTGAACGCCTCTACCTGTGCGTCCCACATGCGCAGGTGCGCTACCCCGGCGTGGACCAGCGTAAGTGCCGGTCCGTCACCGTCCACCTCGTAATAGATGCGCGTTCCCGGGTACTCGACGTAGCCTTTTTCGCTTCGTGTCACTGATGCCTCCTGAGCAGCTCGATTGTCTCGTCGATCGCTTGGCGCGCCGTTGCTGCGTTGCGCTTGGTGTTGTCCTTTGGCTCGGGCGCAACCAGGTCGTGTGGATCCATGAACTGGCCGGGGAGCGGATGTTGGTCGAAGCGTTCGGCCTCGGCGGCCCAGTCCGAGCGCCACTCGGCCGGTGTCTCCCGTGGGACTGCGCGATGCGCCTGCGCGAGCCAGACCAGCGTCCACGACCGCGGCACGACCCGGTACGCGTCGTAGCCACCACCGCCCGTGGCAAGCCACCGGCCCTCGCAGCGATCATGCGCGACGCCGTCGAGCAGGACGGTCGCGGCACGATAGGCGCTCGTGGTCAGGCGCAGGTGGGCCAGCGGGTCGTTGGCATGCGTATCGCAGCCGTGCTGGGTCACGAGAAACGTGGGCTGGAAGGCTTCGGCAAGGGCCGGCAGCGCGTCGTTGAGCGCGGCGAGCCACGACGTGTCGCCGCTGTACGGCTGGAGCGGGATGTTGACCGCAGTTCCTTCCGCGCCGGGACCGCCGTGCTCGTCGACGAATCCCGTGCCCGGAAAGAGGGTCAGGCCGGTCTCGTGGATCGACAGCGTCAGCACCTGCGCGTCGTCCCAGAAGAGTGCCTGAGTGCCGTCTCCGTGGTGGACATCGAGATCGACATACAGGACGCGATGGCCGGCGTCGCGGGCGCGAGCGACGGCAAGCGCCACGTCGTTGTAGATGCAGAAGCCCGACGCGCGGCCGGCCATCGCGTGGTGCAGGCCGCCGCCGGGATTGAAGGCATGCTCGACCTCTCCGGCGAGGATCCGGTCGACGCCCTCGATCGAGCCGCCCGCGACCGTCGCCGAGGCCTCGTGCATGTTCTCGAACGGCGGACAGTCGCCCGGGCCGATGCCGGACGTGGGCACGTGATGCCACGGGTCGATGGAGAAGTTTCTGACGCTTCGGACGTAGCTCGCGCTGTGCAGCCGCTGCAGCTCATCGTCGGTGGCCACTCGCGGCACCGCAAAGGTGTCGGCGCCGCAGGCGCGCATGAGCGCCACGGAAGGGCGAAACCGACGCGGGGTCAGGGGGTGGTCGGGGCCAAAGTCGTATTCCAGGTACGCGTCGCCGTAGACGACCAGCGGCTCCGTCACTCGGCCCCGCTACCGTCGATCAGATCGCCATCGTCAGGCTCGTGCGACTCCTCCCAGCCGGTGGCTGAGAGCGCGTCGCGCCACGCGTCGGCAGCGCCACGGCCGGCATCTAGATGCACTGCGTAGCGGCCGACGAGCCCGGCGAACGCGCTGTCGTCTTCGGCCGGGGCAGCGAGCACGGTAGCGTCGGCGGGCATGTCCGAGACGTCGCTCGCGATGGGCGCGGCGACGATGAGCGCGGCCGCGTGATAACGCCCGCCATCAACAGCAGCACTCAAAGCCGGACCGTCCAGCTCGTCGGCCACCACGAGCACGCGACACTCGGTGATGTAGCGCAGGCCGAGCTCGATGTCGCTCGCGTCGAGGCGAGGCTCGTTCGCGCCGGGCATGCGCAAGACCGCAGCGTGGCCGATCCGTGCGCGACCGAGCTCGGTGATCGCCGCGTCACCCGCGGCGTCGTCCGTGACGCTGCCCACGAGCTCCACGCCCGCTCCGCCGGCCGTCGCTACGGCTGCGATCCGGCCCGCTCTTCCTGTGAGCGCACCGCGCACGTCGAGCCGGGGCCGGCCCAGGACGACGATCACCCGGCCGCGGCGTCGTAAGGGACGAGCTCGACGTCGCCCAGGCCGGCATCGCGCAGAGGCGCCTCGACCTGCTTCGCGTCACCGACGACGACGATCGACATCTCGTCCGGCCGGATGTGGCGCGAGGCCGAGTTCAGGATGTCTGGGCCGCTGACTGCGCCCACCGCGGGTCGATAACGATCCAGCTCGTCATCGGGCAGATCGAAGACGATCAGCCCGCCCAGCGCCGACGCGACCTGGCCCGCGCTCTCGAAACGCAAGGGGAAGACACCGACCAGGTAGTCACGGGCGGCATTGAGCTCGTCGCTTTCGACTTCCGCCTCGCAGAAGTCGCGCACGATGCGCATCGTCTCGAGAATGGCGGGCACCGTGACTGCCGTCTCCACTGCAGTGCGGATCACGAACGGACCGGCGTGGCCGCGCATGTCGAACGTCGAGTGGATGCCGTAGCTGTAGCCGAGCTCCTCGCGGATCACGCGGTTGAGACGCGATCCGAAGGTGCCGCCGAGGATCGCGTTGAGCACCGATAGCGAATGGAAGTCGGCGGTGTGGCGCGCGACTCCGATGTGTCCAAGGCGCAGCTCGGACTGCGGCGCGTCGGGCTTGTCGACCAGCACGATGCGCCGGCCGTCACGCCCGACGGCAGGGCCGGGCGCAGCAGTCGACGGGGCCGAGCCACCGCCAAATCCGCCGAGGCTCTCCTCGGCAAGCCTGGCCAGGTCGATGCCGGTCAGGTCTCCGGCGACAACCAGCGTCGCGTTGGCCGCCGTCAGCATCTGGCCGTGACGCTCGACCACGGCGTCGCGGTCGAGCCGGCTGACCGACTCGCGCACCCCGCCGAGGGGACGGCTGTACGGCGTCTGGGGAGTGAAGATCGTTTCGGGAAAGACCCGCTCCGAGCGGCGACGCGGGTCCGACCATGCCTGCATGAGGTCGTTGAGACGCTCGTCGCGCAGACGCTCGACCTCTTCGCCGGGAAAGGCCGGCTCGCTGACCATCTCGGCAAGCAGGGCAAGCGCCTGGCCGAAGCGCGACTTGGGCACCTCGACGCTGGCACTCAGCGTCTCCCACGTGGCATCGGCATGGATCTCCGCGCCGAGCCGCTCGGCGGCCTCGATGAACGCGTTGGCGTCACGCTTGCGTGTCCCCTCGGGCATCGCCCGGCCGGTCAGCACCGTGACGCCGGCCCGGTCGCCAGGCTCCGTCCAGCCTCCGCCGCGCAGCAGCAGCTGGGCGGCCAGGAGGGCCCGGCCCGGGACATGGGCATGAACGACGGTCAGGCCGTTGGACAACTTGATCCGCTCGAAACGTGGAAAGTGGTATTCCCGCGGGCGTCCCGGGCCGGGCCGCACGTCGAGCACGGACAGGTCGGGTTCGTGGACGAGGATGACCGAGTCCTCTGCCGGCTGCGCAACGACTGACGCCTGATGGGGTGCGTCTTCGACCAGGAGCGCGTCCGGCGTGAGCCCGTCGGTCGTGGAATCCTCGATCGCCTGCGTCTCGTCCGAGTCGGTGTCCTGGTCGGTCGTGAAGCCCAGCTCTGCGCGATCTTCGAGCGTCACGCCGCGACCTCCTCATGGGTGCGCGGCACGTATGTGAGCACCGCGCGGTTGTCTGCCCTGAAGACCTGTCGGGCCACGGCCTGGATGTCTGCCGCGCTGACCGCGAGGTAGTTGGTCAGCTGGTCATTGATCAGCTCTGGCTTGCCGAACAGGGCCGCGTACATCGACAACCTGTCGGCGACCTCCTCGACGCGGCCCACCGCACCGAGCTCGGCGGCCTCGATCAGCGCCCGCGCCCGGGCCAGCTCATCGTCCGTCACGGGCTCGTCGACGAGGCGCTGGAGCTCGTCGAGATAAGCGCGTTCGCAGGTCTCCGCGTCGCTGTCGGGACGGACGGTTACCCAGCCGCCGAAGAAGCTCGCGCCGTCGACGATTGGCAGGCCGAACGCGGTCACGTCCTGGGCAATCTTCTGTTCGCGAACCAGTCGTCGGTAGAGGCGCGAGCCACGGCCGCCGGAAAGGATCTGCGAGCACACCTCGAGCGCATCGAACTCCGAGGTGCCATACGGCGGGCAGCGGAAGCCGAAATGGACGCGCGTAAGTGGCACGTTGTCGGAGACTACCTCGCGCATCTCCCGCCCAAGGACGGGAGCGATGACGTCCTCGTCCGGCTGATGGATGCCGGGGTTGGCCGGGATCGGGCCGAAGTATCGGGCAGCGGCAGCGTGCGCCTCCTCCTCGTCGACATCGCCGACGATGGAGATCACCGCGTTGTTCGGCGCGTACCACTTCTTGAAGAACGCGATCACGTCATCGACAGATGCGGAGTTGAGGTCCTCCATGGAGCCGATGGGCGTGTGGTTGTAGGGGTGCTCCGGCGGGAAGACGGTCGCCATCAGCCGCTCGTAGAAAGAGCCGTACGGCCGGTTGTCATAGCTCTGGCGCTTCTCGTTCTTGACGACCTCGCGCTGGTTGTCGAGGTTCTCCTGGTCGAGCGCATCGAGCAGCGTCGCCATGCGATCCGCCTCCAGCCACAGCGCGAGCTCGAGCTGGTGTGACGGCAGAGTCTCGAAATAGTTCGTGCGGTCGAAATAGGTCGTGGCGTTGTTCACACCGCCTGCGCTCTGGATGAGGCTGAAGTGCTCGGCCTTGGTCACGTGGCGTGACCCCTGGAACATGAAGTGCTCGAACAGGTGGGCGAAGCCGGTCCTGCCTGGTTGCTCGTGGCGGGATCCGACGACGTACCAGATATTGATCGCGACCACTGGTGCGAGATGGTCGGGCGCGACGATGACGCGCAGGCCGTTGTCGAGCGTCCGCTCGGAGAACTTGATGGTTGGCAGATCGCTGGGCAGTGTGTCAGTCACTCGCGGATTGTGACCCATCGCGGACAAGCCTGGAATAGATGGCCTCGCCGGGCATCTTCCCGTCAAATGTCATGCCCTTTCGACCGTATGCGGATGAAATCCTTTGATCCGGATGCCGAGAGCCCGTTTCTTCCGCCGGCCGCTCGTCAGCCGTCCGTCAGCCGTCGACAGATGGACACATCTGACGGGTCCCTGGCCGACTGGCCTCCCTAAGGCTGACCCAGGGCGGCAAATGACGGGTCCGATGCCAGTGCCGCTGCGTGGCGAGCGCCGGCCCTAGACTCGTTCGATCGACCAGATGTCCGGACCACCGACTGCGGGCCAGAGCGACCCGGCCCACGAAACCATCCTCGACCCGGGGCTGGCCGGCGTGCGCGAGCCTGTCGTTCACGCTCTCGGCCGTCCGACACACGATCTGCCGCTTTCCCAGCTGCTGACGCTGTCGGTCTACTGGCTGGGCATCAACGTCATGTGGACCGGCCTGCACGTGCTGATCCTGCCCAAGCGCATGGAGGCGCTGTTCGGGCCGGCCTCTGCCGGCCTGGGGCTCGGCCTGATCGTCACGGCCGGCGTCGTCGTGGCCATCATCGTCCAGCCGACCGTCGGCGCGATCTCCGACTACACCGTCACACGCTGGGGCCGGCGCAAGCCGTACATCGTCATCGGCAGCCTGCTCGACGTGGCCTTTCTGTGGGCCGTCGCCTCGGCCGACACGTTCGTGACCATCGTCGTCGCGCTCGTACTGCTGCAGTTCTCGTCCAACTTCGCCCAGGGTCCGTTCCAGGGCTACGTGCCCGACCTCGTCCCGGCGCGCCAGGTCGGCCTCGCGAGCGGGCTGATGGGCGTGATGATCATCCTCGGCGGGATGGTCGGCGTGGGCATCGCCGCGATCGGCTACATCCAGCTCGATCCCGGGATGGCCGAGCCGGCCGTGCGTTCGACGCTTTTCTGGCCCACCGTCGCGCTCGGCTTCGTGGAGGCGGCGACGATGGTCGTGCTCGTCCTGACCGTCAACGAGGGCCGCGCGGCGTTGCCGCGCGGCCAGCGGTCGTGGCTGCGCATCGGCCTGTCGGCGTGGGGCACGGACATCCTGCACGAGCGCTCGTACGTGTGGCTGCTGATCTCGCGCCTGTGCTACCTGACCGTTCCGGGCGTGATCACCGCGTACGCCGTGTACGTGCTCGAACGTTCATTTCATCTCGACCCATCTGTCGCCGGCCCGATCCTGCTCATCAATGGCCTGATCGTCGCGATTGCCACGGCCGTGGCGACCGTGCCCGCGGCGCGCCTATCCGATCGCGTCGGTCGCAAGCCGGTCATCTACATCGCCTTTGGGCTCGCCGCCATCGGCATCATCGGTGTGGCGCTCGCACCGACGGTCGAGCTGACCGTCGCTGCCTTGCTTCCGCTGGGCTTCTCGACCGGCGCGTTCCTGGTCGTCGACTGGGCGCTGATGACCGACATCATCCCCAAGGCCGCGGCCGGCAGGTACATGGGCATCTCGAACGTTGCGACGGCGTCGGCCGGCCCACTCGGGCTGGCGCTCGCCGGTGTCGTGCTGTTCGTCGTCACCGGCGCGGGGCGCCGCCGCCGGCGCGCCCGATGTGCGATTCCACGACGTACGGAGCGGCGCCGCGCGCGGCGATCGCGGCGCTTCTCCTGTTCCTCGCCATCGCCGCGTTCGCGCTGCGCCGCGTCAACGAGACTCGTCGCGAGGACTAGCCGCGTTTCAGGCGTTCAACGGCCAAACCGCCCTGATCGCCGCCGATGACATACAGCTCCGCGTAGCCCTCCCCCGGCAGGTCGGTCAGGACCTGCTCCATGCGCTCAGTCTGGCTTTCCACCACGTGCTCATCGACGACGCGATCGGGGCGCCTGGTGTTTCGTGCGTGGTAGGCGCCCGAAGGCAGGTCGAAGGCAATGGCGACCGTCGGGATGCCGAGGCTCGCCGCAGTCTTGCCGTAGCGCTTGCGATCGACGGCGCGGAGGTTGGTAGCGTCCACCACCGTCGTCAGCCTCCGACTCAGACGTCCCTTGACCAGGATCGCGAGCAGGTGGAAGGCCTCCGCGGAAGCGCCCTGGTCGGCCGGATCGTCGGTCAGCATGGCCCTCAGCGCGTCCGACGATACGATCTCAGTCGGGCGAAAATGGGCTGCCGCGAAGGTCGACTTGCCGGCGCCCGACGGACCGACGAGAAGCACCAATGCCGGATCCGGGACGGTCAGCTTCAAGCCGCGCCACGTCTCCCGCGCTGCATGGGATCAGAGCTCCCAGGTAGCCCAGGTCACGTCGATGCCGCCCGGATACTTGTGCTTGGCGTCAAGTCGGAAGCGCACGAAGCGACCCTCACCTGTCCGGAAGCAGAACCACGTCCCCGGGCTGACGCCCTTGATGTTGTAGCTCTTGTCGAGCAGCGTCGCCGACGAGCACTTCGAATGGCTCGGTTTTGACGAGCCCATCTTGAGGATCTGTGCCGGTGACCCCGGATTGAGAAAGCGCTTGGTCGCGCTGACAACTTCGAACTTGAGGTCCAGCCCGAGGTAGCCCGAAGGGTTCAGGCTCCCGGCGTCGAAGTCGGCCCAGTAGGTGCCCATGATCGTTCCCGATCCGTGGTTCCTGACGGCATGCGCGGCCTGCGCCGTGGACGCCACGGACAGCGCCACCAGGGTGCTGGCGACAAGAGCGAGTGTGACCCGCCGCAGAATCATTCGCGATCTCCTGTGTGCTACACGCCCGGTCGGCCCCCGGCGGATGTTACGGGTCGGGCGCAAGGCCCCGGAACCTGCCGGAATCGCTCACGGCGCCGCCGCGGCCGCGGCCATCCGAAGGTTGAGCCACTCACCGAGGGGGCGCACGTCCGCCAGATCGTCGGCAATCGCCGGATCAAGTGCCTCCGCGACCGCAAGCGCGGTATCGATCGAGGTCAGGCACAGGATCCCTTCCGACAGAGCCGCGCGGCGAATCGCGCCTGCATCGCGCACCGGCCGCGATTCGGGCGACGGCGTGTTGATGACGAGCGTGGCATCGCCGGACAGGACCGCGTCCATGACGCTCCGGCGCCCGTCGCTGACGTCGTCGACGCGGGCCAGCTCCTCCACCTCGTAGCCCGCCACGCGCAGGCCAACGGCCGTGCCACGGGTCGCGCAGAACGAGTAGCCGGCCGCCCCCAACGCGCGAGCGAGCGGCAGGAGCAGGACCTTGTCGCGGTCTGCGATCGACAGCAGCGCAAGTCCTCCGGTCTCGCCCGCTCGCGGCGGGCGCAGCGCGGCCGCCGCGAGCGCCTTGGCCATGGCCACGCGCGGATCGGCATGGATGCCGATGACCTCCCCCGTCGACTGCATCGCCGGACCCAGCATCGGGTCGACGCCGCGCAGCTTGGCCGTCGAGAAGACCGGCGCCTTGACGGCAACGAACGTGCGCGGTGGCATCAGCCCGCCGCTCCAGCCCAGGTCGCGCAGGGTCGCGCCCAGGGCGATGCGCGTGGCGAGCTCGACCATGGGCACGCCGGTCACCTTGGACAGGAACGGCACCGTGCGCGACGCGCGCGGATTGACCTCGAGCAGGTAGACGCCGTCGTCGCGGATGATGAACTGGCCGTTGATCAGCCCGCGCACGCCCACCGCGCGCGCGATACGCGAGATGGCATCGACTACCAGGTCCTGGTCCGCGCGCGAGATGCGCTGCGGCGGGTAGACGCCGATCGAGTCGCCGGAGTGGACACCGGCGCGCTCGACATGCTCGATGAGCCCCGGTATGAGCACGTCCACACCGTCGGTCACGGCGTCCACGTCGAGCTCCATGCCCTCGAGATACGCGTCGATGCGTACGGGCCGCTCGTCGTCCACGGCGACGGCGCGCTCGATGATCAAGGCCAGGTCCTCGGGACCGTAGGCGAAGTCGACCGCCAGGCCGCCGATCACGAAAGACGGCCGGACGATGACCGGATAGCCGACGCGCTCAGCGACGACGAAGGCCTCCTCCACGCTCGACGCCATCCCGCCATCAGGCTGCGGGATGCCGAGCCGGTCGACGAGGCCGGCGAAGCGCATCCGTTCCTCCGTCTGATCGATTGCTTCCAGGTCCAGCCCGCGCAGCTGGATGCCGGCTGCGTCCAGCGCCGGCGCGAGACCGAGCGGCGTCTGGCCCCCGAACTGGACGAAAGCATCGGGCGCGTCGCCATCGACCGACTCAACGCGCAGGACCTCGAGCACGCTTTCCGCGTCGAGCGATTCGAAGTACAGGCGCGACGACGCGTCGAAATCGGTCGACACGGTCTCGGGATTCGAGTTGACCATGATTGCGCTGCGCCCAAGGCGGCGAAGCGAGTCGGCAGCCTGGACCGCGCAGTAATCGAACTCGATGCCCTGGCCGATGCGCACCGGGCCGGAGCCGATGACAACCGACGCCGGCCTCGCCACGGGCGGCGCCTCTGGAGGCGATCCCAGCGCGGCATAGGTCGAGTAAAAGTAAGGCGTCTCCGCCGCGAACTCGGCGGCCGAGGTATCGACCATCGCGAAGCCGGGGTGGAGGCCAAGCGCATCTCGGCGCGCACTTATCTCACCTACCGAAACGCCCGATATCGCCGCGATATCCCGGTCGGCGAAGCACGCCCGCTTGGCACTGATCAACAGCTCGTCGTCGAGCGCGCCCCCGGCGGCGCGCATGCGCTTCTCGAGGCCCATCAGCCGCTCGAGCTCGGACACGAACCAGGGCGCGATGCCGGTCGCCTGCTGAACCGTCGCGCCGGGCACTTTCCTGCGCAGGAGCGCGATCACGCGCCACAGACGCGAGTCGGACGGCTCCAGGAACGCCCGCAGCCGCTCGACGGCAGCCTCGTCACTCGCCGGGAGTGCAAGTGCCGGCGCGAAGGCCTGGGCGAGCTCGTCGAGGTCGGTCGTCCAGTCGACGTGCTCGGACAGCCAGCCGGCACCGCCCTGCTCCAGCCCGCGAAGGGCCTTATTGAGGGCGGCGCCGAAATTGCGCTCGATGGCCATCACCTCGCCTGTGGCCTTCATCTGCGAGCCCAGCCCGCGCTCGGCGCCCGGGAACTTGTCGAACGGGAAGCGCGGCAGCTTGACGACCACGTAGTCGAGCGCGGGCTCGAACGCGGCGACGGTCTTGCCTGTGACGGCGTTGGGGATCTCGTCGAGGCGACGGCCGATGGCGATCTGTGCCGCGACGCGCGCGATCGGATATCCGGTCGCCTTCGAAGCCAGCGCCGACGACCGTGAGACGCGCGGGTTGACCTCGATCACGGCGTACTCGCCGTGGTCCGGCGAGAGGGCGAACTGGACGTTGCAGCCGCCCTCCACTCCGAGCGCGCGAATGATGTCGAGCGCGGCGCTGCGCAGGCGCTGGTGGGTCTGGTCGGACAGTGTCTGGACGGGCGCGACGACGATCGAGTCGCCGGTGTGCACGCCGAGCGGGTCGACGTTCTCCATCGAACAGACCGCGATGCACGTGTCCGCCGCATCGCGCATGACCTCGTATTCGACCTCCTGCCAGCCGGTCAGGTAGCGCTCGACGATCACCTGGCCGATGGGGCTGGCACGCAGCCCGGAGCGCACGCGCTCGAAGAACTCAACCTCCGTGCGCACGATGCCGCCGCCCGAGCCACCCAGCGTGAACGCGGGCCGGATGACCGCCGGCAACCCGATCTCGTCGAGCGCGGCGCGGGTGCGCTCCTGACGCTCAATGGGCGCGTCGCCGTCGACCACGACAGACGGCGGATAAGGCTGGCCTATGCGATCGAGAAGCGCCCGAAACGCCTGGCGGTCCTCGGCCATCTCGATCGCCTCGAGCGGCGTGCCCAGCAGGCGCGTCGTGTGGCGCTCGAGCACGCCTTCGCGCGCGAGCTGGACGCAAAGGTTGAGCGCGGTCTGGCCTCCCAGTCCTGAGAGGATGCCGTCGGGCCTTTCGCGCTCGAGGATGCGCTCGACGCTGGCAACAGTCAGCGGCTCGAGGTAGACGACGTCGGCCACGCCCGGGTCGGTCATGATCGTCGCCGGGTTGCTGTTGAGCAGGATCGTGCGCACGCCTTCGTCGCGCAGCGCCCGACACGCCTGGGTGCCGGCATAGTCGAACTCTGCCGCCTGGCCGATGATCACCGGCCCGCTGCCGATGATCAGCACGGATGCAGGCTTGGTCACGCGGCGTTCACGCGCGCCATGAAGCGGTCGAAGACCTCGAGCGCGTCGAGCGGCCCGGGTGAGCCCTCGGGGTGGTACTGGACTGTCTCGATGGGCTTTGTCGCGTGGCGCAGACCCTCGACCGAGCCGTCGTTCAGGTTGCGCTGGCTGACGGTGAAGCCGCCGGCGGCCAGCAGCGTCTCACCGACGACCTCCACCTCGTGGTTCTGCGCCGTGACCTGGACGCGGCCGGTTTCAAGGTCCTTCACAGGGTGATTCGCCCCGTGGTGGCCGAAGCGCAGGCGGCGCGTGTCGGCACCCGCGGCGCGACCCACGATCTGATGCCCCAGGCAGATGCCGAGCAGCGGCCGTCCGTCGTCGATCGCGGCCTGGGCGAGGCGCACCGGCCCGTCGAGTCGAGCCGGATCGCCGGGACCGGGCGAGAAGACGAGGCCCACGACATCGGCCGCCAGCGCGACCCGCGCGTCGACGGTGTGCGGGAGCACGCGCACCCGCGCGCCGCGCGCCAGGAGCTGACGGATGATGTTGGTCTTGAGGCCGAAGTCGATGACGCCGACAAGCGGCCCGTCCGCCGACCCGATCTCGTGCGGTGCCTCGGCCGACACCTGGCCGACGAAGTCCTGGTCCTCCCAGCGCGTCACGCCTCGGGCCGCGGCTATCGCGGCGGCCTCGTCGACTTCTCCCGGTGCCGAGATATACACGCGTTGCGCCCCGGTCTCGCGCAGCCGGCGCGCCAGCCGGCGCGTGTCGAGGCCACAGATTGCGGGCACGTCCCAGCGACGCAGCAGCTCAACCAGCTGGCGCGCCGGCTCGAGCACGGCCGCGGTGGCGTGTGCGACGACAAGGCCGCGCAGCCACGGACGGCCGCTCTGGTCGTCCCACGCGATGCGGCCGTAGTTGCCGATCAGCGGATACGTCATGAGCACGACCTGGCCGGCATACGACGGGTCCGTGCAGATCTCCTGGTAGCCGCTGGCGGAGGTGTTGACGACGAGGTCGCCGCCGCCGGCCAGCGGCGCACCGAAGGCGATCCCCTCGAGCACGGTACCGTCCTCGAGTGCCACGAGCGCGGGTCCGTGAGCGCCGATGCGAGGGTCAACCACGCTGTCTATCGGTATCGCCAGACGATGACGGTCAGGCAGGCGCCCAGACGGGCGCGCAGGAAAAAGACCACCACTCTCGGCGGAGCGATGGTCTGTTGGTTGCACGAGCGATCGTCCTCCTTCCCGGCCCTCTCTGGAGCCGCCTTCGCCGGCCTCTCTGGACCGGTGTGAAGGGACCGCGTCAGGTTAGCACGGGCTTAGGGCTCGGGCGTGAGTTCCTCGCTCGCCTTTCGGGTTCGTGAGGTGATCGCTTGACGGGCTGCACGGCGGCGTTTGAGCCCGGAATCGGGGTCGAAGAACCACATCAGCGCCGCGCCGGCGGTCATCCCACCAACGAACGCGCCGATGTTCAGGACGAGCTTGCCAACGGAGTCAGAGCCAGCGTCGTCGTCGCGCAGGCGGAGATTGCCAGTGATGACGTCAGCGTTGTCGGCCACGTCACGCGAAGCTCGTGTGACGGCGGCGGCGATGGCGGGCGCCAGCCCCTCGATGAGCCTGACAAGCTGGTCGAGGAAGCGGCTCAGGCCGGCGGCTGAATCGCTGGTGATGGCGGCGATCGTCTCTGGCGCCTTGTCGATCTCGTCCGCCACGGCCCGGCGAAGCTCGTCCAGGTGTTCGGCAGCACCGTTAATGGGCGTGTCTTCGGGTGCCCTCCAGGGCATGGTCACGGTCATGTTTGGACCTCCTCGTTAGGTAGGTCCCATCGTGGACTAACGTCCATCGCCGAATCGAGTGCCGATCGGCAGGAAGGGCTTTCAGGAGAGTTGCATAACGGGCGCATAGGATTTCGCCATGCGGCTGACCGAACGTGAGCAGGACCGGCTGCTGATCTTCACCGCCGCCGAGCTGGCCCGCCGTCATAGAGCGGCCGGGCTGAAGCTCAGCGCCCCGGAAGCGATCGCGCTGATGTGCGACGCGATGTTTGAGGCCGCGCGCGCGGGTGCCTCGTATGCGGACGTTGAGGCGGCCGGCTACGCAGCCGTCGCACCGGAGGAGGTCATGGGCGGCGTCCCGGCCCTCGTCGCTGAGGTGCGCCTGGAGGTGACGCTCGGCGATGGCACCCGACTCATCGTTCTCCGCCGGCCGCTGGACAGGACCACAGACTCCGACTCAGCCGCGCAAGCCGAACTCGCCGCTCATCCGGACCGCGAACGTCGAACGCTGGCAGTCACGAACACGGGTACCCGCGCGATCCGCGTTTCGTCGCGCCTTCCGTTTGACCGAGCGAACCCGCGCCTCTCGTTCGAGCGCCACTCGGCGAGCGGCTTCCATCTCGATATCCGTGCCGGAATGACCGTCCGCTGGGCGCCCGGCGAGACCCGCGAAGTGATTCTGGTGCGCGGTGGCTGAGGACCGGCCGTTTGGGCCACTGACGGGCGACCGGCTGCGCGTCGCCGATTCTGATCTGTGGCTGGAGATCAGCGAGAACCGCCAGTCGGTTGGCGACGAGCCCACGCTGCGCTACGGCGGAACGATCCGAACCTTCAATCACGGCCCCGCAGGACCGAGCGAGCTCGACATGGTCATCGTCGGCGCAGTCGTGGTCGATCCGGTGGTCGGCGTGGTCAAGGCCGACATCGGAATCAAGGAGGGCCGCATCGTCGCGGTCGGCGGCGTCGGAAGGGACATCGAGATCGGTCCGCACACCGAGCCGATCATCGCCTACGGCCTCGTCGCGACACCTGGCGTGGTCGACAGCCACGTCCATCTCGTAACACCCGACATCCTGCCGGTCGCCCTATCGGCGGGCGTCACGACGCTGATCACCGCAGGCTTCGATGAGCCTCCGTGGGCCATGGAGCGATTCCTGCGCTCGTTCGAGACGTGGCCCATCAACATCGGCCTGCAGGGCAACGCCAGGTCCACTGACGACGCCGCGCTCGACGCGCTGTTGGCCGCCGGCGCCGTCGGATTCAAGATTCACGAGGATTACGGCGCCGACCCGCAGCTGATCGACGCCGTTCTCTCCTACGCGGACGCTCATGACATCAGCGTCGCGCTCCACACGGACGGGCTGAATGAGACGGCCGAGCTGGACGACACCGTGGCCGCGATCGACGGCCGCACGATCCACGCCTATCACGTCGAAGGCGCCGGGGGTGGGCATGTGCCGGACGTGATCGGGCTCGTGCGCGAGGCCAACATCATCTGCTCGTCGACGACGCCGACCATGCCATATGGCGTGAACGCGCTCGCCGAACACGTGCCCATGACCGCGGTCAGCCACGGCCTGTCGCTCGACGACGAGCACGACCTTGCGCTGGCCCGCGAGCGCGTGCGCGGCACGACGATGTCCGCAGAGGGGCCGCTCCACGAGCTCGGCGCAATCGCCATCACCAACAGCGATTCGCAGGGCATGGGCCGCATCGGCGAGACGCTGCGTCGCACGCTGCAGCTGGCGCACGTGATGAAGGCGTGGGCCGCCGACGCCGGAGGCACCGACAACGCACGGGTCCTGCGCTACCTCGCCAAGTGCACGATCGAGCCGGCAATCACGCACGGACTGTCGGACCACGTCGGCTCACTCCAGCCGGGCCGACTCGCCGACATCGTGCTCTGGAAGCCGGCATGGCTGGGCGTCAAGCCGGAGCTTGTTTTCAAATCCGGCTTTCCCGCCTGGGGTTCGTTCGGCGACGGCAATGCCACCGTCGAATGGTCGGAGCCGCGGCGCTATCGGGCAGGCTGGGGAGGTCACGGGCTGGCTCCAGCGTCCGTATCGGTGACCTTCGTCAGCGCGAGCCTCGACGCCACTGCGTTCGCGGCGCGTCTCGGGAGTGGGCGCGCCTATCTAGCGGTCAAGGAAACGCGCGGACTGACGCGCGCCGATCTTCATCTCAACCGCGCGACAGCCGCCGTTGAAGTGGACCCCGTCGACGGCGCGGTCCGGCTGGACGGCCGCATCCTCGCCGCGGAGCCGGCGCGCGACCTGCCGCTCAACCGATCGCACTTCCTCGCGTAGCGACATCGCCCGACGCGGGCATGAACTCGATCGTCTCGAACGGCTCGTCGCCCACGACCTCGCCCTGGTGGAACGGGCTGATGTGGTACACGTCCCCGGCGAAGACCTGCGTCTCCGTGCCGTCCTGGTGGCGCACTCGAAGGCTGCCGGCCAGGGCGTAGCCGTAGTGCTCGACATGGCACCACTCAGTGCCCACGACAGGTGCCAGAACATCGACCCAGCGCCAGCCAGGTCCGTATGTGTAACGACCCACGGTCATGCCATCGAGATCGACCATCTTCCCGTGCGTCCTGTCATACGACAGCTCGCGGTCGGGCGTCGCGAGCTGCTTCTTCTGCAGTGCTGTCATGACCCCAAGAATATTGCGACAAGTCCCGAAACGGGCGGGGTATGCTTTCCCTGCGCGGGAACCCATGCCCGTGCGCGGGGACGAGCACCGCACAAAGGAGACATCTGATGCCACGGGCAATGTGGCGCGGCGCGATCCAGTTCGGCCTCGTGACCGTGCCGGTGAAGCTCTACCTGGCGACCGAAGCGCGCGCCGGCCTGTCGTTCAACCTGCTTCACCGTGAGGACATGCAGCGCATCCAGATGCGCACGTTCTGTCCGGTCCACGGCGAGATCCCGCGCAGCGAGACGGTGCGCGGCTTCGAATACAGCAAGGGCCAATACATCGTCATCGACGAGGGCGACTTCGAGAGCGTGCCGCTCAAGACGGTGCGCTCGATCGAGATCGAGCTGTTCGTCAACGCCAACCGCGAGGGCAACGGCACGAACTTCGTGAAGCAGGCCTACTACCTGGAGCCTGAGGCGATCGGGCGCAAGGCGTTCTTCCTGCTCAAGTCGGTGCTGGCCGAAGAAGGGCTGTCGGCGATCTGCAAGATCGTGCTCAAGGATCGCGAGGCGCTCGCGTCGATCAATCCGTACTCGAACACGATGCTGCTCTCGACTCTCTACTGGCCGGATGAGATTCGCTCGACTGCCGAGCTCGACCTGCCCGAGGAGGAGTTCGACTTCAAGCCGGCGGAGAAGCAGATGGCCATGCAGCTCGTCCAGGCCATGACCGGCGAGTTCGATGCGGCGCTGTACAAGGACGAGTACCGCGCGGCGCTGATGGCCGTCATCGAGGCCAAGATCGCGGGCAAGCCGGCGGCCGAGGTTCAGCAGCTCGCCGATACGCCGACCAAGATCACCGACCTGATGAGCGTGCTCGAGGCCAGCGTTGCGGCGGCGCGCGATGCGCGTACCAAGCGCGGCGCGGAGCCTGACGCTGAGGCCGCGCCCGACAGCGCCAAGGTTGCCGACATTTCCGCCGGCGCCAAGCGCAGCCGGCGCAAGACGGCCGCGGCTGCTGCCGCGGACGAGGCACCCAAGCAGGAACGGAGGCGCAAGACCGCTTGAAGCGGGCCCGCGCCGGGAGCGCGCAGCTCCCGCTCGATATCGGTCCGACCCAAGGCGCCGTTCTGCCCGAGCGGCTGAGGCCCATGCTGCCGGTCGACGGCGTGCGGCCGTTCGACGACCCGGACTGGTTCTTCGAGCCGTGGTGGCCGGGCGCGTCAACGCTCGTCTACATCGAGGATGGCCGCATCCGACTCCAGTCCGAGCACCTGGCCGATCCGCTCGTGGCCTTCCCCGAGCTGGCCTCGATAGCCGGCCAGTTTCGAGACGACGGCCTGATCATCGCGGGCGCGCTGCTCGTGCTCGACGACGACGGGCGCCCGGACGAGGACCTGCTGCGCGATCGGCTCGCCGGGAACGAGGAACGACCCGGCGATGCGGCGCTCGTCGCGTCGGACCTGCTCTTCGCGTCTGGCCAGTCACAGATCGAGCTCACGTTCGATGAGCGACGCACGCGACTCGCGCGTGTCCTCGTCGACGGCGAGCGCTGCGTCATCAGTCGCGGCTTGCGCGGCGAAGGCCTGACCTTGGCCGAGGCGGTCGGCTCGATGGGCGTGACAGAGATCTCCGCGCGCCTGCTCGCGGCTGCCTACCGTCCGGGCGCGCGGGACGAATCGTGGCTCCGAATTCCGATCGCGCCACTGCCGTCCGTGGCGAAGCGACCTCTGCTCGCAGTCCTCGAGCGCCTCCCGCTCCAGGTTTAGCGGGCATTGACCGGCTGGTCATACTTATGTCCGGAGAGGTGGGCAAGAGGCCCGACAAGGCGGGAACGAGGGGTACTCGTCACGTATCGTGACTATTTGTTGAGCGCGCGTGCGCGCGCCTGCGCCCTAGTGGCCTGTGTCGCTGCGATCGGCTCGCCGCTCGCAGCTCCGATTGCGGGCGCTGCGCCCGCGACGTTTGCCGCCGCGCCTTGTATCGACGGCTGGGGGCAGACTGTCTTCTCCGAGGAGCTAATCGGCCTGGACGCGCAGGGAGCAGCGACTGTGAACGGCCAACCCGCCTGGATCGTCGGCCTGTCGTCCGCGCAATCCGAGTCGACGCGCGTCCCGCTAATCGGTCGCTGGACGGGCACGCAATGGGACCGGTCGTCTGCTCCCTGGAACGGCTACGGCGTGCTCAACGCCGTGTCGGCAACCAGTTCGTCGAATGCGTGGGTCGTCGGTTCCACCGGAAGCTATACCCGTTGGCCCATAAGCGGACACTGGAGCGGAGCTTCCTGGGCGGCCGTCAACGTGCCCAAGCCGAAGGGTCAGTTGGGCGTTCTTACCGATATGACGATGATTGACTCCACCCGTTTCTGGGCGAGCGGTGCACGGTTGAAGGATGGACTGCTTAAGCCCGTCGTGATGAAGCACAAGTTGAACGGTTGGCGCTTCAAGAACCCGTCGATTCCGCACGCATCCGAGGGCGGCCTTGCGGCCATCGAGATCGCGCCTGGCGGTCGCGTGTGGGCAGGCGGGTGGGTCACCGACCCATCCGGCCAGGGACGGCCGTGGGTTACGTACTGGACCAGCTCCGGTTGGCACACGTCGCCTCTGGCTGCTGCTGACGCTGGTCGCGGCTCGATAATGGATCTGGCTTTCACGAGCGCATCGGACGGTTGGGCCGCTGGTTTCATCGAGATCGATGGTGGTGGATACGAGCCTCTCATCCAGCATTGGAATGGCAGCACGTGGTCCAACGTCGACGTCTCCTGGGCAGCTGGCAGATCGATCGAGCTCAACGCGGTAGAGGTCGACCCATCGGGCCGGTTGGTCGTCGCCGGGGCGGACATCGATCAGCTCCGCCGCGACGTCGTAGCGGTCCAGGATAAGAGCGGCTGGCAGGTAACGAGCATCTCCAACGGCACGCCGGACCGGGGTGCGTTGACCGATATAGCCCCTCTCGCGAACGGAACGCTGGTTGTGGGTTACTCGGACGGCAACCCGGCTGGCCTTGTGCCGTGCGCGATCCCCACCGTCGATTCCAGCAAGACGGGCACGACTCCTGGCGCTCAGAGCGCCGACGGCGCGGGGGCCAGCCCCGGGACCGTCCTGGTCGATCCCGACGAGGATCCCATGGCCCTCGTCCCTGACCCACCCGACACTCTTCACCTGACGCCATCGTCTGTGGCCGACACGGTCGCCATCGACATGACCGACGAATCTGGTCTGACGATGAGCGCTCCCACGTGGGGCGGCGTCGTCGCGGACTTCAACAAGGACGGTTACCCGGACGTTTTCATCAATCGTCACTGGCAGGACTATCCGCGGCTGATGCTCAACAGCGCCACCGGTCTGTTCTCAGAGCTGACCGCCAATTGGGGACTCAGGGATCGGCACCGCTGCGACTCCGCCGATGTGAACCAGGATGGTGTGCTCGATCTCTTCTGCACGATCGGTGTCAACAAAGGCACGAGCAATACACCACAGGAGCTCACGCTGTCACCGATCGACTCCGGCGGAACGTGGTCGTCGCGTGCCTATGGCGTTCTCGACGGCTATGGTCGCGGTCGTGACGCTACGTTCCTCAACCTAAACGGCGATGCCTACCCAGACCTGTACATCGTGAACGAGGCCTCTCGGTCGGACGGAATGTCCAGCTCGAATTCGGCTCTATGTGAACGACAACGGCGATACCTTCCTCTCAGGTTCCAGCTGGGGCGTCGACCACTCGATGGGCGGCTCATGCGTCAAGAGCGCGGACCTCGACCACAACGGCTACGACGATCTCCTCCTGTGCGCAACCGAGCCTGTAGGTGGCCAGCCGCCGGGAGCGCATGTGTATATGAACGATGGAGCGAAGTTCACCGATCGAACCGCTGCCCTCGGCCTCGCAGCTCAGAGCGCGGTCGACATCGAGGTCGCAGACTTCAACGGAGATGGCCGACTCGACGTGGCCGAGCTCTCGCCGCGGCTGCTTACCGTCCGCCTGAACACAGGCACGTCGTTCCAGCAGTCCTACTCGCTGGCTATGAGCTCCGCTGTCGACATGGCAATCGGCGATGTGAATGGAGACGGACGGCCGGACATCTACGTCAGCCGCAGGACCACCGGGAATAGTGGTCACCTGATGCTGGTGAACAATGGCACGGGCGATTCGTTCGCTTCGATGGCCATCCCGCAGCCGGGCTCTGGCCGCGCCGATGAGGTACTCGCGATCGACTACGACGGCAACGGCCGCACCGATTTCATAACACTCAACGGATGGTACGGAGAGGGTCCTGTGACGCTCACAGCCTTCTATCCTTCCACTATATGAAGTTTCGGGGGGGCGTTATCGCGGCCGTCGTCGCCTCCGTTTTCGTCTGTTCCATGTGGTCTGGTCCATCGGTCGCTAACGCAGATGGCAGCTCGAAGCCGAATGTAGTGCTGTTCCTGCTCGACGACACGAATCCAATCGACGGCCGTCTGTGGAGCGATCCGACTCTCACCCCGACTCTGTACGACATCTTTGTCGCACACGGCGTGCACATGCCGAATGCAATCGACGACACATCGCTGTGCTGTCCGGCTCGATCCACCCTGCTGACGGGCCTCCACTCGTTCAACCATGGCGTCGTCCACAACGACGTTCGACTCTTTCACCCGCAGGAATTGCTCGCGGTGGAACTCGGCAACGCCGGTTATCAAACGATGCTCATCGGGAAGTATCTGAACAAGCCCGAATACCTGACCGGGGACCTGTGGACCCAGAACGCGGCGCCGTGGTCCGTGTTCGACGTCTTCACCAGCAAGTACAACGGCGATGTCGGCTATTTCTACGACTACACGATGACGACCAAGGATGGCCAGGTTCTTCAACCTGACGAGCACTCGACTCAATTCATCACTGAACGGACAGTGAGCCACATCCACGACGCGGACCCGGGTAAGCCCATCTTTGCCGAGGTGTCGATCGTCGACACGCACCTCCCCAATCTGCCCATGCCCGGGTTCGAAGACGATCCCCGCTCGGCAGCTTGTGATGCCATGCCGCCCTGGGATCCGCCGAACTACAACGAGGCCGACGTCTCGCTCAAGCCGCCGTTCGTCCGCAAGTTGCCGCTCCTGCCCTATCCGGACGGGTGGCCCATGGCGACGCTCTGCAAGGAGATGCTTGGCGTCGATTGGATGGTCAAGCAGGTTACCGACGAGCTACGGGCCGACGGGCGCTTGGATAACACGCTGCTGATCTTCACCGCCGACAACGGCATGGCGTGGGGTCAACACCGGCTGACCCTCAAGCAGGTCCCCTATTCGACATTCCTTCCCCTGTACATGAGCTGGCCAGATCGCTGGGGCACTGATCCGCGCGAGATAGACGAGTACACGTCCAACATCGACCTCGCGCCCACCATTTGCGAGATTGCCGGCTGCACGCTTGGCCCCTACCCGACCGGGCAAGCGGGGCCGGATGGCGTCAGTCTCCTGCCGCTCCTCGATGGAGACGTTCCGCACCTCGGACGTGATGCCTTGATCGAAACCGAGTGGGACGCCCACCCATGGGCGGCTGTGCGAACGACAAATCTGAGCAGTCTGGGGCTGTGGCACTACGTCGAGTACCAGAGTGGCTTTCGCGAGCTGTACAACGTCGCCCCTGACCAGGACCCGTGGGAGCTCGACAACCTCGCCTATGACCCGGACTACGCCAGCGTCATTGCGGCGCTCCACGACCGGCTCCTTGAGCTTCTTGCGGAAGGCAGACCCGCCCAGGCATCGACGTTGACCATCGTCCAGGACACGCAGCCGAACTCCGCGCAGGACTTCTCGTTCAGCGGCGACCTTGGCTCCTTCAATCTGGACGACGACAAGAACGCCACCCTGCCGCGAACGAGAACGTTCAGCGACCTGGCACCGGGGACTTACACAATTGAGCAAGCGAGTTCGACGAAGTGGTCGCTGGCGTCGATCATCTGCCCGGTGCCAAGTGTGGTCGACGTCCAAACACGCACGGCAACCGTGACCCTCCTGGATGGCGTGAGTGCGACCTGCAAGTTCATTGACATCCGCCGGCGGCCCGATCTGAGCATTGCCCAGGACGTCATCGGGCCGTACAAGGGAAGCAACCGGTACTCCTCCGTCGCCCTCAAGAAGCAGACCCAGAAGCGCTTGTCGGTGGCCGCCGGGGCCGAGTACGACTACTTCGTGAACATCCAGAACGACAGCAAGGCTGACGATTCCTTTACCCTGAGCGCCGACGTCACGAGCGCTGCGTCGATGTCGGCAACGTTCTGGGCGGATGGCGTCGATGTCACGAGCGCCCTCCTGGACGGGACGTACACGACTCCGACGCTCGCGCCGGCCCAGACCATGCCGATCGTGGTGAAGGTTCAGGTAGACCCGTCGGCCGTGGTCAACGACAAGCAGATCGTCGTCGTTCACGCCTCCTCCGTCGCGGCCTCGGCTGCGGTCGACGTCGTGAGGGCGATCACGATTCGCTGACAGATTGTGACCAATGGCACCTGAGCGGCATCGTGGCCAAGGCATATCTTGATCTCAACGACGGGCCGCCGAACATAGACGCAATCGGTCGCCGACTCGCTCCGGATAAGTGTTTGATTACACGAGGCCGGCGGAGACGACCAGGGCTGTCAGCAGAGAGACGGTCCGTCGGACCTTGTCCGGCACCTTTCAGCGCCACAGGGTCAGCTGCGCGATCCCCTCGCGCGCCTTCGAGCGACGAATCATCGGCAGTTGGATGACGTCGACGCCGTCGTAGACACCCGCCCACGCTTCGTCGCCCCAACGCACCCAGATCGCGTGCATGCCCGCTGCCGCAGCATGCTGGAGCTTGACGACCGACCACGGCTTGTCAGTGCTGTCGATCTCGATCGCGACATCGCGGTGCGGGACACCCCGGCCGATCACCACATCTACGAAACCCAGGCGCTCCCGCACGGCACCGTCGGGGACGTTGACACGCGCCTCCGTACGCACTCGCCAGCCGCGCGCACTGGCCCACGTGACGATCGCGCGCGTCAGGTGCCTCGTTACCGCCGCGGTCGAGAGGCCGCCAGGCTCGGTGGCGAACACGACGGTGGCCAGCGCGTCGGTGAAATCTGCGTCCTCGAGCACTTCGACATGCTAGGCGACATAGAACGTAATTAGAACACCAGACCGGGCCGGCTCAGAGCAATCCATGTTCTTGCCCGGTCTACAGCGCGACGCACGTCAGGTCGTCGGCGCGACCTCGACCACGAAGCCGACCGCGTCGATCTGCGCCGGGTTGCCGACCGAGGTGGCCGTGACCAGATACGAGAAACCAATTCCTGAGCTGGGGATGAACGTACTACCGATAGGTGGCGTGACCAAAGCCCGCAGGCGGTAGCGCCCACCGGGGGCGATGACAGGTGTGGTGAAGGTGCCCGCGACCACGTCGGCAGTGATGTCCTGCTGCGGCCAGCCGTGGTAGAAGTTGAGCGTCGGGCCGACGCTGGTGGGCCCCGTGCTTAAGCCGGAGCTGAGGACAAACGAGTCAGCCTCCGCGCCGTCGTTCTGGATGGTGATGACCATGCGCAGCTTGCGCCCGGCCGTACGCCGCGGCATGAGCGTCTGGTTGGCGCCATTGGTGTTGTAGATGTCGTTGCCGTAGGGGTGGCCGCGGCCGATGCGCCGGATCTTGGCGTCGGGCTGGACGCAGACCACAGGCGCGAAACCGGCCTGATTGTCGGCACAGTCGCCGACTCCACTTGATGCCTGATAGCACGCGCCGGCGCCGTTGCACGAGTTGGCGCCGACCGATCCGGCGGCAAAGAAGCAGGCCTGGGTGCCGTCGCACGAGTTGGCGCCGATCGCGCCGTGCAAGGTGTCGCACGCGCCGGTGCCATCGCACGAGTTGGCACCGACATCGCCGGTGACGTCGTAGCAGGCGGCGTAGCCGTTGCACGAGTTGTCAGCGATGCTGCCGGCGGTGTCAATGCAGGCAAACTGGCCGTTGCAGGAGTTGTCGCCTATAGGGCCGGTCGCCCCGGCGCAGTCTGCGGGATCCGCGCACGAATTTGTGCCAATGACGGTCGCCGGCGCGACGAACGTGGGGGCCGACGGCGCGCGGACGCCGGCGGCCGCACTGCCGGCGCTCAACGAGAGCAGCAGAAGGAAGAGCGAGACGATGCCCGTCAAACGGCGACTTACGCGGTGGTCCATGCTCAGGCCCTCCCTCACCACCCGCTCGTGTCACGCGGGTTGTCGCTTCGCTGGCACCGTACCAGCCCGGTCAATGCAAGACGAGTGCGGGTCGACTGTCAACAGCGCCTGGAGCGCATCACTTGCGCGAAACGACAAACTGAACCGCGTCTATCCGGTCGCTGTCGGCGGCCGAGGTAATGGTGATCAGGCGATTGATGCTCGAGCCTTTGGCGGCGCTCGACTTGGTCTTCACCTTGGCCTTGAGGACGTAGATGGCGCCGGGGCCGAGCGGCGCGGTCTGAAAGCTGCCGCTGGTCACAGCGGTCGTGACGTCTGCAGTGCCGACGAAGTACCTGATGACATAGCCGGTCACCGATGATCCGCTTGGAGCCACGCTGAACTTGTCGGTAACGCCGCCATCATTCTGGATCGAGATCTTGAACGTAGTCCAGGTCCCAGGAGACTTCGACGCCGTCTTTGTCTGGCCGGCCGCATCGGCGTTGTAGATGTCGTTGCCGACGTTTCGGCCGCTGCCCTTCTTGATGCGGCCGTCCGGCTGCGCGTTGGCCCGGGCCGAGAGCGCGAAGTTTCGGGTCACCCAGTTGACGCTGGAGGCGAACGACCCGGCAAGCTGTGTCGAGCCCCAGACCACGTCCGTGTCTACCGGGTCCGGGCTCGCCGCCGCGTAATCACCCCATCGACACCCGGGCTGGCATGAGCCGTCCCCGTAAGAAGTCGGGCTGGCGCGGACCAGTACCTCTCCCGTCATGGTCCCAAGCGTTGTTGCGTCCGTCCTGCTCTGGGCACGGGCTTGAACGTAGAGCGAGGACGACCCGACCGTGTAGTTGATGACCGCATCTGTGCCGTTGGCTGCAGGCGAGATCGCACCGTTGAACGCCCACGCACCAGGGACGGATATCTCTCCCTCCTGGCGCAGCGGAGTGCCCGAGCTGGGCACGATCTCGTACCAGCGAACGACCGAGCGGCCGCTGCCGTTGTCGATCGTGTGCTGGGTCCAGATTGCCGTCGCGCCCGATGCCGAGGCATCAGGTCCAGCCACGGCCTGGGTGAGGCGCACATCGGAGGTGTCGAGCGTCTTGGGCGTCCCCGGCTGCGCCACTGGTGCGGGCACGTAGTAGTCAGATACCGCGACGTCACCGAGCACCGTCATGGTTGGGTCGTCGGCAGGACCCGTGACCTCCCAGACAGTCACGAACGGCGACCCGACCGAGTAGTCGGCCGCAGCAACGACGTAACCCGCGGACGATGACCCGATCATGTTTGCCGGCACAGGCGTCGTTGCTTCATTTCCCGCTGCTGTTGTCAGGTCCTCGTACAGGGTCGGGTCGGCGGGAATTCGAGCACGATGCGTCCGTCGGCTTGGGAATGACAAGGGTGGCCGAGCCCGCAAAGCTCGCATTCGTATCGTCGAACCGATTGGCGCCGATCAGCCAGGCGTCGTCGAAGTGGCCCAGCTTTGGATAGTCGAAGACCAGGTTGTCCGTCTGAAAGAAGACCACACACCACTGCGACGACAAGTTGGTCGGAGTGGCCGTCTTGGACCAGCCGATGGCCAGGTATTCGTCGCCCGTGCCGGCCGAGTCCACCGCAGCGAAGACGAACCGATTGTCCTGGTCGTCCCATTGGATCTGGGGGTCGAAGACGGCCTCGCTCGGATAGCCGATGAAGCTACCCATGCTGCTCGTGGCGATGACCGTTGTCAGATCACGGGCGTAGATCCGGAGCTCCGAGTTGACCGCCTCGATATAGCTCGACTGCCCGATCGCGCCGGTCGAGTCGGACGGGTACCACCCGCCTGCGCGCGTTCCTGGTTCGTTGGCCAGAACGTTCGTGGTGCTCGCGACGACCTGACCGTTCGCTGAGGGTGCATCCGAGGCTGCGGAGCCGTTGCGCTGAGTTCGAGCGAACGCCGCTTTCTTGTCAACAGCGAGAAGCGCCGCGTCGCGGGTCCGCACCGGAGGGTGTGCGGGGGCGGGCAAGCCACCACCCGCGGGGCGCTGCTCACGGGTGAGCAGGTGAACCCTGTGCCCCGCGAGCGCCCTGCGTCCGTCAGCGGCATGGGCCGGGACAGCCGCTGCAGCGATGAGGGCCACGAACAACACGCCGGAGACGAGCGCCGCGGGGAGTCTGTGCGTGCGTCCCATCCCACCTCTTTCCGCGCAGCGCTCTCGCGCCGTGTTCGCGAATGCTTGCCACTAGCATGGCGGCATGGCGGGCGAAGCGCTACTAGTCGGGATCGCGACCATCGCCGTCGCCATCGCTGGCTTCACGGCCGTGACCTCAACGTTGGTGCCGCCCGGTGGCTCCTGGAGTCCGGTCATGCGCATCCGTCAGCGCGCGATCGTCTCGACGAGCTTCAATGTCGTCTTCGAGGCGCTGGCGCCGCTGATCCTGTTCGCGTGGCTCGATGACGAGCACTCGGCGCTTGTCGTGGCCAGCGCGGGTGTCGCGGTCTACGCGGCCGCGATCATTGCGTTTCGCGCGCGCCAGCTCATTCGAGCGGGAACGACCTGGACACCTTCAAGCGTGCTGCTCTTCACAGCCGGGCCGACGGCAACGTTGCTCTTCGCGGCTAATGCGCTGGTGTTCGGCTCGGTGGCCCTGTATGCCCTCGCCCTGTGCGTGCAGCTGTCCGTCGCGGTGGTCAGCTTCTACTCCCTCGTTTCGGCCGCCCAGAGCTGACGCCATCCACTCATCGTCTTCTCACAGGTGGTCGGCGCATACTGGGTCCAGCGGAAGATGGCACGGGGGTCCGCGGGCTCTCAACGGCGCGACGCCCCAATACCGGTCGCCAAGACCGTCGCGCATGGCCTCAGGCGAGTCCGACTTCCGTCGCCGGTCACGCACGTGACACTGGAGGTTCATATGGCCTTGATGGCAGTCGCATTCCCGATCCTTCCCGGAAAGACGCCCGAGTGGCGCGCCTGGATGGAAGAGCTCAGTGGCCCGCGCCAGCACGAGTTCGCGGAATCCCGGCGTAGGGTCGGCGTTCACGAGCGGACTTTCCTGCAGCACACGCCGATGGGTGATCTCGTCATCGTCACGCTCGAGGGTGATGATCCCATGGCCTCGTTTGGCCGGATGGTCAGCGCCACGGATCCCTTCACGAAGTGGTTCCTCGAGCACGCACAGGCAGTCCATGGCATCGATCTCACGAAGCCTATGACCGATGCGCCCTCCCAGCTGGTCGTCGACTCGGAGGCCGCCGCCGTCCCGGCCTGAACCATTGCGGGTAAGCACTACTTCAGCAAAGACCCTCGGACGCTCGTCCGGGGGTCTTTTGACGTCCGTCGTCATCCAGTCGCGTTGTCCAGATGACGGGCCGTCATGACGTGACGCATACGGACGTTCACGCTGTCCTTACGGCACAGGCTTGCCGGTCAACTAGAACGCATGAGCGGGCCAGTGCCGCTCGAAAGGAATTTTCCCTTGGGGATCATCGCTTGGATCGTGGTCGGCGCGATCGCCGGCTACATCGCCGCCTTTGTCATGCACACCCACAACGGCATCTTGCTGACAGTCATCCTCGGCATCGTCGGAGCCTTCGTCGGCGGCTGGCTGGCGAGCACGTTCCTGAACCTCAAGGACCCGACCGGGATCAATGTCGAGACGATCGTCGTGTCGGCGGTCGGCGCGGTCGTCGTCGTGTTCGTCGCGAACCTCCTGCTCGGCGGCCGACGCCGTCGGTATCACGTCTGATGGCCCCCAAGCTTGGCGCGGTCGACACGAACGGCACGGGTGCGCCGACACGCATTGGCAGGATTGGAAGCGCAGTCAGAGATGTCGGCGGCCAGGTCCGCGAAGGAGCCGCTGTTCCCGCTACGGCCGCAGCGCGGCGTGCACCGGCCGTAGCTGCGGCCTCGCGCAGGTCCGCCGATGAGGCTCTCGTCATGCTCCGCTCGAGCTCGACCGAATCGCTGTGGCTGGGCACGGCCTTCGCTGCTGGCGCCAGCAGCGCCTTGCTTTTGTCGCGCGCTCCGCGCTTGTTGGCAGCGCTGGCCTGGGTGCCCGCGCTGGTCTTCGGCGGCATGGCCCTGGGACGGCGGAACGAGCGCAAGTGAATGGTGAGCCGCCAGAGATTCGAACTCTGAACCTAGGGATTAAGAGTCCCTTGCTCTACCGTTGAGCTAGCGGCCCGGGAGGCGCAATCTTACCGTGCAGGGGCTGCCCGAGCCAGAACGGGCTAGTTGTGAGCGACCACCTGCTGCGTCTCGGGTGACTCGGGTATCAGCCACTTGCCGTTCTCGGCGCGCATCGTGCGTATGGCGATGCCCACCAGCTCCGCCATCTTGTTCGGGTTGTCACCACTGACGTCATGCATCTCGAGCGGGTCCTTGCGCAGGTTGTACAGGTGCGGCCCGTGCCACTCGACGTAGTGCCAGTCGGGCGTCCGTATCCCCCACCACGGACCGCTGTCGCCCTGGCCTCCGCCCGTGAAACCACCGATCGGGTGATCTTCGAGCATCCAGTCGCGGCCGCTCCCCTTGCCCTTCAGAATGCCGGCGAAGCTGACCCCGTCTGCCCAGGGCATGGAAGTGCCGGCCAGATCCGTGATCGTGGGACCGAAGTCGATATTCGAGACGAGGGCGTTGGTGTGGCCATCGACAACACCCTTGCCAGCGAAATAGACCGGCAGTCGGCCGGCCTCGGGGACGTTCTTCAACGGGTATCCGTCGACGCCCCAGGCCATGCCGTTGTCGGACGTGAACATGTAGACGGGGTTGCGGCCCTCGCGCGCCATCTCGGCGCGCACCTTGCCCACCATCTCATCGACGGTCAGCATCGATCGGCAGATCTTCTCGAGCGGGAACCCATCCGGCTTCCTGGCCCAGGCGTAGTTGTCGGGCTGCCAGTTGGGGATGTTGTCACAACGCGGATCGGACTTGTAATTGAGCTCGATGTCGGGCTGCCAGGGCTTGCGCCGGCCGATCACCAGGCCGCCGTCGTTGGTTGACTGAGCCCAGTGCGGGGCGCGGGCAGCGAGCCACATGAATACCGGCTGGCTCGAGGGCGCCTTCTGCAGCCACTGCATGCCCTTGGAGAGCGTGAAACGGTCGTGGTAGCCGGCGACGTGCGCGGCGCCGTTCACCCACCAGCTGCTCCAGGCGTTGCCCATCCAGGTACGCAGGATTGCGCTCCTGTCCCAGCCGTCGGGCGTCTTGTCAGTCATCTGGTCGGGGTAGTTGAGGTACTTGCCGGCCATGATCGTGTAGTAGTCGGCGTCGTGCAGGGCGGTCGCAACCGTGTGCGTCGGGTCGAGCAGGCGTGCTCGATTTACGACCACGCCATGGGTGCGCGTGTGCTCGCCGGTCAGGAACGAGGCACGGCCGGGGCAGCACAGCGGCGTCTCCGAGTACGCCGCGTCGAAGCGCAGGCCGTTCTTGACGAAGAGGTCCTTGATGTTGGGCAGGCGATCGAGGATGCGCTCGTCGATCGCGCCCAGATCGTCGACCATGAAGACGACGACGTCAGGCCTGCCGTCGCCGCGGTGCGCCGCGGTCGTGAAGTAGGGCAGCGAGACTGTCAGCAGCGCCAGGCCCAGGACGAGCAGCCCGCGCCGCTTCAAGCTCGCGTTCATCGGATGGATCGAGACCCCCTTGGTCGAGTGTGACTGGTCCTTTAGTACTAGTCATGCTCTAGTACCCGGGCCCCGCGAGCAAGGTGTCTCGGCCTCGAATTGTTGATCGCTGACAACAATCCCGGCTCAGCTGCGGCGTTCGCAATAGCATCAGGCCATGAGCGATCAGTCCGAACTGCACCCGACCGACCAGGACCCCACCTCATCCGAGCGGGCCACCCGCGAGCAGCCATCGCGGCCAGAGCCTGCGGACCCGGAGAACACGGCCGAGATCGAGGTCGATGACGCCTCCGACGACTCGTTCCCGGCCAGTGACCCGCCGAGCTTCACGCGTACGACAGCCGACTGACGCCCCGCCGACTGACGACTGACGACTACCGCGGGGTGTGCCGCAGGGTGCGCTGCAGGTGATCCGCGGGGTGCGCCGAGGGTGATCCGCGGGGTGTGCCACGCGGTAGCACGTGCAGGATTAGCCACGCGGCACGGCGATCGTCAACGACGCGTGCGCGCCCCATAGCAGGTTGCCCAATCCCACCGGTGCTGAAACAGGCCGTCGCGGGGCTTATCGAGGCGACAGCAGCAGCGCCTGGGAGCGGTAGCCGCCTCAGCTAAGCGAGAATCAATCCTGGAGGTGCTAGCTGAGGACGACGAAGCCGTCGACGTCGACGCGCGGCCGGCCGCTGGTGCCCTTGACGTAGATCTTCAGCAGGTGCTGGCCGGCCGCGAGACCGCTGCTTTCGAACACGATACGGCGCTCCGACAGGGCCGACGAATAGAGGTCGATCTTGGCCTTGAGCCGGCCGTCGATATAGACATTGACCTTGCCGCGCTTGGGTCCGCGTTGTGAGACCCAGGCAATGGCACTGCCGCTGAAGCTGACCTTCGCCGTCGAGCCGCGCTTCTTGGCGAAACGGGTCGTGCCCCACGACGACCCTGCCGTGTACGTCGACCATGCCTTTTTGTAGACGACGGCGCCGTTCTCCTGGATCGAAGTCAGGGTCATGGACAGCGGGTTCGAGTTGGCCGAGTTGCCGGCCTCGTCCGTCGCAAATGCCTTGAAGACGTGGGTCGCGTCGAGCGACGAGTACGTCGCCGAGCCACTGACGCCGTCGGCGACGGTGGCCGAATCGACCTTCAGGCCGCCGCTCACGACAGCGCTCGTCGGATCGCTCGACGTCCACGCGACAGTCAGTGGCACGTGGCCGTCAGTGGCAACCGTGCCGCCATCGGTCGGCTGCACGCCGCTGACCGAGGGGGTCGGGTTGTCCGCGTCGATGATCATGTTGATCGGGACGAGCTGGATGGCGGTGCCGTCGGTAGCCGTGATCGTCAGTGCCTTCACGCCGGCCGCGGCGTTACCCGGCACATCGAGGTGCAGCGTCGTCGACGACGCGCCGTTGACCGCCGGGTTGGACGTGAACGAGGCCGTCGCCGGGGACGGATCGGACACGTTGAACGAGATCGGGTCCGTGGAAGTGCCGCGCGTGATCGACAGGCTCAGGTTTGCGCTGCCGCCGGGCTTGAGCACGACGTGGTCCGAGTCGGGAGTCACATGGAACGCGAAAGTGGTACCGCAATGGACGCCCACCGCGTCCCACGCCGCCTGGGTCGCCGTCAGGTCGGCGTTCGTGTAGCCGGACGCGTTGGCGATCAGGTACTGGGCCGCCGTGACCGAGGCAGTCCGTGCGTCACAGAAGTTCCCCGTGTTGGTCAGGTTCTCAGTCCAGGCCCGATAGAAGATGTTGGCGGCGTGGTTGACGCCCACGCCCGATACAACGACGTCGCAGTCTGCCTGAGGGTCATTTGGTCCCGAGCAGCGCGCGTTCCGGCCGCCATGGGCCAACAGGTAAAAGGCGTGGTTGGCGATGCCGCTGTTGGTGTGCACGCCGCAGTAGTCGTTGGTGTAGCCATTGGGGTTGCAGTTGTTCTTGTAAACGCGGTCCGCATAGTGCGACGGTTGGCCAAGGGACTCGGGATCAGCGAGGTTGCGGATGGCGTGCCGCGAACCGCCGATGATCAGGTCCTCGCCCAGCCAGAAGTCTGCGCAGGTCGCCTGCCCGGCCTCCCTCTTGCAGTTCGAGCTGTTGGGCTCCTCGGACAGGTACTCGGCAGCGGTGCCCATGATGTCCGAGAAGGCCTCGTTGAGCGCGCCCGACTCCTTGTTGTAGTCGAGGTTCGAGTGGCACGAGGTGACCGCGTGCGATAGCTCGTGCGACACGACGTCCTGCGCCGCCGACATCTGGGACCAGGTGCTGCCGTCGCCATCGCCATAGGCCATGACCTGCGCATAGGGGTCCCAGAAGGCATTGGCGTATGAATGGCTGTAATGCACGACGCTGGTTATCGCACCACCGATGCAGTCGGTACTCAGGTCGTAGTTGAACCTGGAGACGTAGAAGCTCTCCGTCAGGGCGGCGTAGTACTGAGCATCCACTGCGGCCTTCTGGCGCGACCCCGACCAGTTGTCGTCGGCATCGGTCATCGACGTTGTCGGATAGGTCGAGGAGTTGTTGGCGTCGACCGTCTTGAATCGGCCGTCGGCGCTGACCATCTTCCAGGTGCCGGAGCCGGTCGGGCTGGTCAGCGCCGGCGTGCCTGCCAGCGGGTCGCTGCCACCCAGGTTCTTGGTATCGCCCTTGACGCCCGTGCCCGTTGCGTTGTCGTACTCGATGCCGCTCCACGACTCGAGGACCGCGCCGGTGTTCGCATCGACGTTCTGGTACAGCAGGTAGCCCGGCGCGTGTGACGCCACGCGATAGAACAGGTTGCCGGTCGTTGGATCGACGCGCAGCTGCGCGCTGTGACTGAGCGCCTTCGGCGTCTGGCCGGGGTCAAGGTTCGCGGGACTCGCGGCCGACGCCGACGCGATGACCTGGGCGCTTGACAACCGTGGCGCAGTCGTGACGCGAAGAGTGTCGTAGTGCTCGCCTGTGACCTGCACGACCTTCGCGCCGTCATGTACCACCGCCATCTGACCGCCGTCCACGAATACGTTCAGCGGCGCTGCGTACTGCTGGTAGCGATCCCAGCGCAGTCCCGTCAGCGGATCGGTCCAGCTGCTCACGAAGCGGACGTCCGACGGCACCTGCTGCGACGCGCCCAGCGTCACCGGCGCCACGAAGGTCGCGACGGCGACCATGACGAGTGCCACGACAGCGGCCGTGGCCCTGGCCCTCCCCCTCATACGGCTCACTCCGTGCGTGTCGCTATCTCGTCCAGGTAGGCGGCTATCTCGGGCACCGCGATCAGGCGATCGTGGAAGTACTGGTTCACGGCCTGGAGCGTCTCCGAGCGCAGCGTCTCCATCTCGGCCGAACGGTCGACAGGCTTAAGGCCCGAGACCTCGTCGCGCAGCAGCAACAGAAGGCTGACGATCTTGGCCTCCTCGGGTCCGTCCAGGGCGTTGATGGCCGACATGATCAGCTGGTCGGTCTGGGCAACCATGATCTCCGGGTCGAACGGCGTCCCGTCGGCCGAGGCGTCCTTGAGCGTCCGGATGAGCGCCGACAGCTGGTACAGCGCGGTTGTCGGCTCGTCGAACAGCTCGCGGATGTACGCCGCCTCTGGGTAGCGACCCGTCAGGCGAAAGATGTTGTACAGGCGGCGCGCCACCTTGCCCCAGTTCTCGTCGACGACGCTGTACTTCCAGACCTCGTGCTGGAGCTGGTGGACGTAATCGTCGACGGCGTCGGTGGCCATGTCACGCACGATGCGGTCGAAGAGAGGCTTGGAGTCCCTGTCGAGGTAGACCTCCTGGAAATACGGGTCCAGGAAGCCGTCGAGCGGCACGATCTGCCCGTCGGCGTCCTCCCAGGTGGGATCGAGGACGTTGCTAGCGTTGGCCAGCTGGCCGCGTGAGGCATCGGCGACGACCCAGTCCATCTTGCACCAGCCGGGCTTCTGCGCAGCGTCCTCCCATTTGACGATCACTGTCTGACCGTCGGTCGAGGTGACGACCATCTCGCCCGCGGCGACCTCGCCCGGAGTCCACGAGATGGGGCTGCCCGCCCGAAGCTCGTGGCCCTCCTTGACGACCGCCTGATCCCACGTGCCCAGCTTCACTTCCCAGAGACGATGCGTCGGGCCGGAAAGTGTCGCCAGGGCCTTGTCGCGCATGATCTCGCCCAGGATCCGACACGCCTCCTCGCGCGATGGCGCGCTGATGTGGATGCGCTCGAAAAAGTCAGCGTCAGCCGGATATGCCTGGATACGGCTCTGCGCCGCGGAACCGGACAGCGCCAGCGCAGTCTGGACGTTCTCGCCGTTCTCGAAGCCGACGATCTTGGCTATCTGCTGGAAGCGCTGCATGTCCGCCGGATCGAGGTCGAGCATGGTCGCTCGGTGCCCGAACATGCCCGTGTCGACGTCGACGACGATGTCGCCGCCCTGCGCCTCGCGGACCATCTCGTGGACCCATGTTTGAGCCTCTACGACGTTGATCTCCACGCCCAGGCGCGTCGCTAAATCGATGATTCGCGCGATGGCCTCGTCCATGTCGCTGTCGGTCATATGCCCCTACTGGTTATCGATCTGGGCCCGTTGCAGCCGGCCCGAGTAGTCGATGTAGATCGATTTCCATTCGGTAAACGTGTCGAGCGCGGCGTGTCCCGCCTCGCGATGACCGTTGCCGGTCTGCTTCATGCCACCGAAGGGCAGGTGCGTCTCGGCGCCGATCGTGCCGGCATTGACGTACACGATGCCGGTCGCGAAGTCGCGCATCGCGCGGAAGGCAGTGTTCGTGTCGCGCGTGTACATGCTCGATGAGAGGCCGTAGCGCGTCGAGTTGACGGCCATCGCGATCTCGTCGTAGCCACTGACGCGGATTACCGAGAGAACGGGGCCGAAGATCTCTTCCTGGGCAACGCGGTCCATCGGCCGTACCCCGTCGAGAATGGTCGGGCTGAAGAAATGGCCGTGGTGCAGGCCTTCGTCCGTGGCTTGCGCGCCCCCGGCGACGACTCGGGCGCCTTCGTCGGTCCCGATCTCCACGTAGCCACTCACCTTGGCCAGCGCGCCGGCGTTGATCAGCGGGCCGACATCGGTGGCTGGTTCGAGGCCACTCCCCAGGCGCATGGCGCGTGCGCGGTCGACGAGGCGACCGACGAGATCGTCCGCGACTTGCTCGTCCACGATCAGCCTGCTGCACGCGGTGCAGCGCTGGCCGGTCGTCCCGAACGCGGACCACAGGATGCCTTCGACGGCCAGGTCAAGGTCGGCGTCGGCCATGACCGCGATGGCGTTTTTGCCGCCGAGCTCGAGCGAGACGCGCGCAAGCCGGCGCGCGGCCCTGCTCGCGATTGCGTGTCCGGTGTCGCCGTTGCCGGTGAAGCTGATGACGTTGACGTCCGGGTTGTCGACGAGCGGCATCCCGACCTCGTCGCCAGAGCCGGTGACCATGTTCACGACACCGGCCGGGAAACCTGCCTCGTGCATGACCTGGACGAGCAGTGCTGCGCAGTGCGGCGTGTCGCTGGCCGGCTTGAGGACGACGCAGTTGCCGCTGATAAGCGCCGCGGTCATCTTCCAGCACGGGATCGCGATGGGGAAGTTCCAGGGCGTGATGATCGCGGCGATGCCGATCGGCTGGCGGATGCTCATCGCCCACTTGTCGGGCAGCTCGGAGGGCGTCGTGTCACCGAACATGCGCCGGCCCTCGCCGGCCATCAGGTAGGCAATGTCGATGCCTTCCTGGACGTCGCCGCGCGCCTCGGCCAGGACCTTGCCCATCTCGCGCGTCATCTCCCGTGCGAGACGTTCCTTGTTCTGCGCGAGGAGCGAGGCGAAGGCAAACATGATCTCGCCGCGCTTTGGCGCGGGCATGCCCCGCCACGCCGGCAGCGCCTCCTCCGCCGCGCGGATTGCGGCCGCCACGTCGCTGGCATCGCTGTGCGCGAAGTGGCCGATCACGTCCCGTGTGTCGGCCGGGTTGCGCGACTCGAAGGTGCGGCCGCTATGCGCCGCGCGCCACTCGCCGCCGATGAAGTTGCCGAAGGTGGGCGCCTCAACTGCCGTCGTCATCGGCGCGATTGTCTCATCGCCGTCAGCAGCCGCCGGCAGTCATCCTGCGTGACTGGGCAGTCATCCTGCGTGACTGGACGCCTCCGGACGCCAGTCGGGCGAAAGGTGGCTTCACGCGGTCGCGCGCGGCGCTCCGCCAAGGTGGTGCTCGAATTGGCGCAACTGGTAGAGCGGCAGCAGAGCGATGCCCATCATCACCAGCGTCGCGATCAGGAGACCGTCGATCGCGGCGCGCTCCGCGGCGAAACCGCCGATGAACGATCCGATGATCTGTCCCAGTCCCAGGAAGACGCTGTACAGGCCCATGACCGCGCCGCGGTCGTCGGGGTAAGCCTCCGACATGTCGGCCAGCAGCCCGAGCGCCGCGGGCGTGGCGCCGGCGAGCACAAAGAGGCCGAAGCCGGCGACGAGCGCGAACGGCACTCGGGCGATGTAGTCGAGGCCGCCGCTGTGGTTGAAGGCGATCGCGCCCGCAACGAGGACTGCGCCGCCAACGATGCCGAAGAAGAGGATCGTCGTCCGCCGCGTGTTCTTGAAGCGACTTCCCCAGTAGAGCAGGCCGAGCACGAACACCGCGCCTGCGGCAATCATGCCGAAGAACAGCTCCCACGTTCCCAAACCGCCGGCGAGCAGCTGATCGGCGAACTTGGGGTTCGGCTGGCGGACAAGGTTGAACAGGCCCTGGCCCGAGTACACGCCGATGGCGGCGTTGACGGCGATCCAGGTGGGCGCGAGCAGCCAGATGTGCGAGCTCTTGAGCAGCCGGGCATAGCGCCGCAAACCGTGGTTGGGCTGCTGCTCGACGCTGACCGGCTCATCGGGCGCCGTGACGCCGTAGCGATAGATCAGAAATGAGAAGCCGTAGATGACCGCGTTCAGAAAGAATGCATTGACGCCCAGGTACTGGTAGGCGATCGCAGCGGTGAGCGTGCCGGCCCCGATCCCGGCCAGCGTTGCGAGCTCGAAGCGGGACGACACCTTGCCGCGCAGGTCCTCGTCCCTCGTCGAGGCCATGGCCAGGAAGCCCAGGATGCTGGGCACGCTCGCCGCCGTCGCGGCGCCCTCCAGTACGCGCGTGCCGCCGAGCAGCAGCAGGTTGGTCGTCAACCCCGTCAGGATCACGGCGATCGCCCCGAAGACCGGCCCGAACTGCATCACCCGGTGGTGGCCGAGGCGGTCGGATAGCACGCCGAAGAATGGGCTGGCAATGAGCTCGGTCAGATAGAACGCGGCATACAGCACGGAGAAAGCGATGGCCGTGACTTCCGGACCGCCGTGATCGGGCAGGTTGCCCAGGTAGAAGGCCAGCAGGCCGCCGGTGAGGCCGGTGCTGAAGCGAAGCGTGAACGTCCCGAACAGGACGTTGCGGATCGACGACTGCATCAACGTTGACCGCTAGGCGCGGCTCACGCCGCGCTTGCCCAGAACGGCGTCAGCTGGAGCGCGACGACGAGCACGATGCCGAGCAGCAGGACGCCGCCGACGGCCAGCAGAGCTGGCCCGCGGCTCGACGTCTGCCCATCCTGGGCCGGCGGCCGCTGCCAGAACGAGGCAAGGGTGGCGGCGCCGCGCGGCGGGATGACAAAGCCCAGCCAGGCGCCCACGAGCAGGCCACCGATGTGCGCCATGTAGTCGATGTTCGAGCCTGGTGCGAAGCCGATGACCAGGTTGATGATGATCAGGATCCCAATCTGGCTGGTCAGCGCCCGGGCCTGACGAGCGAGCGCCGGTTTGTGGACCCAGACCGAGACGAAGACGAGCCCGAACAGCCCAAAGATCGCGCCACTGGCGCCGACTGCAGGGTTGGCATTGAAGAGGTACCCGATCCGCATCGGCACGCCGGCCGCGGTCGCCTTGACCGCCACCTCGGCGACTTTCTCGCGGCCGCCGATGTTGCCGGGATTGAGACGGATGCAGTGGGCGCCGGCGTCGATCGCCTTCAGCGCCAGCGTGTGGTTGAAGTGGATGTCGGCGATCACCGGGATCGGCGACTCCTTGACGATCGTCTTCAGCGCCTCGACGTCCTCGTCGCGCGGCACCGCGCAGCGGACGATGTCCGCGCCGGCGTCGGCGACCTTGCGGATCTGCTCCATCGTCGCCGCCAGGTTGGCGGTCTCGGTCTTGGTCATCGTCTGCACGGCGACCGGCGCCCCCCACCGATCGGCACCCCACCGACGAATATTTGCCGCTTAGAACTCATGCCTACAGGCTATCTGGGCGGGCGCTTTGCGCCGGTCAGTCGGCGTAGAGGGACTCGATCTCGGTCGCGTACTTGCGGTCTATCGGCTTGCGCTTGAGCTTTATCGTCGGCGTCAGCTCGTCCCCGCCCGGGCCCCACTCGGTGGGCAGGATCCTGAACTTCTTGATCTGCTCGACGCGGGCCATGCGCTCGTTGGCCGAGGCGACCGCTGCCTCGATCGCCCGCCGGACCGCCTCGTGCTCGGCGAGACTCTCCGGCGCGGTGTCCTCGATCCCCTTGACGATCCGCGAGGTCTACCCCGGCTCGGTCGCCCATCCCGACTCCGAATACGTCGAGCTGCAGATGTGGGCCCCCGGGCAGAACCTCGTCGGCGGCCACCAGATCTCGTTCTACGGCAAGTCGGGCTCCCCCGGGGGAAACGCTGCCTTTTCCCAGGACGTCACCGGTGGTGTCAACCAGAGCACGCTGCTCGCGGCGACGCCCGAAGCAGAATCGGAGTTCGGGCTCGCGGCGGACGCCTCAATGGCTCCCGGCCTGCTCGACCCCGCCGGTGGCGCCGTCTGCTGGGAAAGCCTCGACTGCGCCTCGTGGGGCAGCTTCTCCGGCCCCACCCCTTCTCCCACCGGCTCGCCCGCGTCGCCGGGCGGCATCCCCGACAGCATGGCCCTGCGCCGTACGATCGAACCCGGCTGCGCGACGCTGCTCGAGCGAGGCGACGATCGCGACAACAGCGCTGCCGACTTCGCCGCGGTCTTCCCCGGTCCACGGCCGAACTCGGTCAGTCCGTCCGAGCACGCCTGCTCGTCACAGGCCGCTGCGGGCGGTGGCGACGCGTACCCCGGGAGCAGCCCCGGCGGCGGCGCCCAAAAAACGACCCCAGACCCGGATTCGCCGCGGCCCGGGCCGCTCGATCCGCGACCGCACCCCGACCTTCCGTTTCGCCTCCAGCATCGCGGGCTCGATCTATCTGTGCAAGCCCCGGGCGGCGCGGCCGACAGTACTGCGGCAACTTACCCTTCAGGGTCACGCGAAAGCGGGTCTAAGCCACTACTGACCAGCGCCAATCAGCCGGTTCAGTCGTCTTCAGGCTCGTCGAACTCGTGCCGGTCGAGGAAGTGGCGCAGCGCAATCGCGCAGAAGAGAAGTCCGAGCTCCAGCATTCCTCTTGCTTCTGGATGATCTCGAAGGATGAAAGCTCCGATTGCCCCAATCGGCAGCACGATCGCCACGCTGACCCATACGTTTCGAAAGCTGATTTCGTCCATGGCTATGTAGCGTAAACGATGCAGTGGTCGATGGCCCAAAATCCCAGCGCACAGACCGCGCCCGCGAAACTGTCGCGGAATGCGGTCCCTTCAACTTCGCTACGCGACAAGCCCCGCAGGGCCCCATTGCTCGCACCGACGAAGCCCCCGGTCACGACCCCGGCGCCGATGGCTGCGGCGACGCTCTCGATGATCGGCGTGAAGATTTCAGCGGTGCCGAGGACGAGGGGCATGCCCTGACCGTGGCAGCTCGGGGCGCACGCGTGGCGCGCTCAATGCGACCGAAGTGCAAATTCTTTGCGCGGAAACCCACCCGCCAAGGCGGTTCCGCGGAGCCGCCGGGTCAGTCGGCGTAGAGGGACTCGATCTCGGCCGCGTACTTGCGGTCTATCGGTTTGCGCTTGAGCTTCATCGTCGGCGTCAGCTCGTCACCGCCCGGGCGCCCACTCGGTGGGCAGGATCTTGAACTTCTTGATCTGCTCGACGCGGGCCATGCGCTCGTTGGCCGAGGCGACCGCTGCCTCGATCGCCTGCCGGACCGCCTCGTGCTCGGCGAGGCTCTCCGGCGCGGCGTCCTCGATTCCCTCGCCCTGCGCCCAGACCGGCGCGTAGTCCGGATCGAGGACGATCAGGGCGACGTTGTAGCTGCGCGCGTCGCCGATCGCCACCGCCTGGCCGATCAGCGGGCTGGCCGCCTTCAGCTTCGACTCGATCGAGGCCGGCGACATGTTCTTGCCCGCCGCGTTGATGATCAGCTCCTTCTTGCGGTCGACGATGCGCAGGTAGCCGTCCTCGTCGAGCTCGCCGATGTCGCCGGTGTGCAGCCAGCCCTCGCTGTCGATCGTCTCGGCGGTCTTCGCCGCCATGTTGCGGTAGCCGGGCATGTTGGCGTCGCCGCGGACCAGCACCTCGCCGTCTTCGGCCAGCCTCAGCTCGACGCCCGGCAGCGGCGTCCCCACCGTGCCGAGCTTGATCCGCTCCGGCGGGTTGCTGGTGGCGACGCCGCAGGTCTCCGACATCCCCCAGAGCTCGCCTATCGGGATGCCGATCGCGTGGAAGAACTCGAGCACCTCGACCGGCGTCGGGGCGGCGCCGACGCTGACCGCGACCGCCTCGTCGAGGCCGAGCTGGTTGCGCAGCGCCGCGAACATCCCTTCGTCGGCCGCCGCGGCCGCCGCGGCCAGCTCGTCGGGGACCTCCTCCCCGCGCTGCTCCAGCCGCACCCTCTCCAGCGCCGCCTCGAATCCGCGCTCGGCCGGCTCGCGCTGCTCGTCGGGCAGCGCGGCCAGCATCGCCTCGAGCCCGGCCTTGAGCTTCTCGAAGACCCGCGGCACGGCGAAGAACCAGGTCGGACGGACCTGGGACAGGAACTGGACTATCTCGCGCGGGTCGGGGCAGATGTGGATCTCCAGCCCCTTGATCACGGGCAGGTAGTAGTTCGCGCCGCGCTCGGCGATGTGGGCGGCGGGCAGCCAGGAGATGACCCGACCGCCCTCCTCCGGCAGCGGCACCAGATCGTCGAACGAGGCGACCAGGGTGAGCAGGTTGCGGTGGGTGAGCTGCACGCCCTTCGGCGGCCCGGTCGTGCCCGAGGTGTAGATCAGCGTCAAGAGGTCGTCGGGGTCGATCGCGTCGGCACCGGGCGCGGGGTCGAATCCGGGGTCGCGAGCTTCGAGCTCCGCCAGCGTCTCGGTCCCACCCTCGCCGTCGAGGACGATCAGGTGCTCGATGCCGGGCAGCTCCGCGCGGGCTACCTCGAAGGCTTCGAGGTAGGCGGCCTCGACGATCGCCACGCGGGCATCGGCGTCGCCGACGACGTAGGCGATCTGCTCGGGCGAGGAGGTCTGGTAGATCGAGAACGGCACCGCCCCGAGCGCCACCGCCGCCATATCGCAGGCGACGAACTCGGCCCGGTTGGAGAGCATCAGGGCGACCGTCTCGCCCTTCGTCACCCCCAACGCCGCCAGGCCACCGGCTATTCGTCCCACCTGGGCGGCCAACTCCGACCAGCTCGACGTCTGCTCGCCGCTGCGCAGCGCGACCTCGCCTCCCCGTCGCTCGACCGTGGCGAGGAAGCCCTCGTAGAGGTTGGCGACGGGCAGCTCGGGCGCCGGGCCGCCGCTCGCGTAGCTCTCCGCGGCCCCGGCCTCCATCAGCGCCGTTGAAGCCTTCGCCGCCAAGGCGGCCGATGTCGTTGCTGAGCCCGACGAACACCAGCAGCACGACGAGGACGATGCCGACGATCGTGGCCCGTTCCATGACCCGCAGCGAGACCGGCTTGCCCCTGAGTTTCTCCATCAGGCTCCAGAAGATGTGGCCGCCGTCGAGAGGAAGAATCGGCAAGCAGGTTGATCAGGCCGAGCGAGAGGCTGACCAGCGCCAGCAGGAGCAGGGACTTTTCGACGCTTTCCTCGACGGTGTGGTGGGCGACGTCGCTGATGCCGACGATGCCGGAGATTTCCTTGCGCTGTTTGGATTCGAAGATGCGCGAGAAGACCGAGGCGGTCCTGTGGGTGACGATCCAGATCGAGGTCCAGCGGCGGCTTGCGGCGGTCCCGAGCCCGATTTCAGCTCCGGTTCGCTCCCGTAGGAGATGCCGATCAGGGCGCGGCCGTATTGCGCTATTGTATTCCGGCCAGCACGGAGATCGTACGCACCCGTCCGTCGCGCTCCGCACCGTCAGGCGTGACCGGGGTTGCCGCCCGGCAGCCATCGGTCTGCTTACCGCGCGCATTCGTGAGCGGCGACGTCTTCGCCGAAGCGTTCAAGCGCGTTTCTCCTGGTCCAGTCGCCGCATATGAGTTGCCGTCGACGGCAGGAGCCTGTCCCCTTCTCAGGCCTGAGGTCGCGGTGCGCCGGCAGGCGACTTCGCCAGACCTTCTGGTTCATCTGCTGCGCGTTCAGGGTAGTAGAGGCGACGAAGAAGAGGATCAGGAAGGCGAGGACGATGTTCACCGCGGGGCCGGCGGCGATCACGACGATCCGCTTCCAGACCGGCTTGCGGTAGTAGGCGCGCGTGCTGCCACCTCCGGAGGAAGCTCCTCCTCGGGATTCATGCCGCTGATTTTCACGTAGCCAGCCGATCGGAGTCGGCCGATGCCGTACTCCGTCTCACCCCGCTTGACGGACACCAGCTTCGGGCCCGAAGAAGAGGAAGAACTTCTCGACCCGCATCCCGGTCGCCTTGGCAGCGAAGAAGTGCCCGGCCTCGTGCAGGATGATCAGCGGCGGAGAACCCGAGGAAGACGATGAGCCAGCTCATACCCTCGCCAACCCCCCGACCTGCTCTTCGGTGCGGCGGCGGGCCTCCTCGTCGCAGGCGAAGAGGTCGTCGAAGTGGGTAACGGGCCGCGCCGGCATCTCCTCCAGGACCCGCTCGATCGCGGCAGCGATCGCGGTGAACTCGATCCGCCCGTCGAGGAAGGCGGCCACCGCGACCTCGTCGGCGGCGTTGAGCACGCAGGGCGCGGTCCCCCCCGCCTCGCCGGCCGCGAGCGCCAGGCGCAGGCAGGCGAAGGTCTCCATGTCCGGTGGCTCGAAGCTCAGCTCGCCCACCGAGGCGAGGTCGAGCCGCGGCACGTCGACGTCGGCCCGTTCGGGGAAGTGCAGCGCGTAGGAGATCGGCACCCGCATGTCGGGGTAGCCGAGGTGGGCGAGGCGTGGCGCCGTCGTTGAGGTCGATCAGCGAGTGGACGATCGACTGCGGGTGGACGACGACGGCGATGCGCTCATACGGCACGCCGAAGAGGTGATGGGCCTCGATCGCCTCGAAGCCCTTGTTCATCAGCGTCGCCGAGTCGATCGTGATCCGCCCGCCCATCGTCCAGGTCGGGTGCGCGAGCGCCTCCTCGACGCCGACCCCGGAGAGATCGGTGCGACCGCGGAAAGGCCCGCCGGAGGCGGTCAGGACCAGGCGCTCGATCGTGCCGGGCTGCGCGGACCCGATCAGCTGGAACAGCGCCGAGTGCTCGGAGTCGACCGGAAGCAGCCTCGCCCCGGTTGCCTCGGCCAGCGCCGTGGTCAGCTCGCCGCCGATCACCAGGCTCTCCTTGTTGGCGAGGGCGACGTCGATCCCCTCGCCGAGCGCGACGACGGTCGGCCCGAGCCCGGCCGCGCCGACCATCCCGTTGAGGACGAGGTCGGCGCCGGAGCCGGCGATCAGCTCCTGAATCCCCTCCTCGCCCACAAGCACGCGGCCGTCCCAGGCCGAGCGCGCCCGCTCTGCCGCGGCGGCATCGGCGAGTGCCACGGTCGGCACGCCATGCTGCCGCGCCTGCTCCAGCACTTTCTCCCAGCTCGCGGCGGCAGCCAGCCCGACCACCTGAAGCTCTTCCGACGCGGCGACGATCTCCAGCGCCTGGGTGCCGATCGAGCCGCTGCTGCCGAGAATGACCAGCTTCTTCATCTGACTGGAGTCTAGGAGGGTCAGTAGACCAGCTGGACAGAGAGGTAGTAGCCGACGACGATCGTGAAGAGGACGGCGTCGAGGCGGTCGAGCAGGCCGCCGTGCGGGCCGAAGAGCTTGCCGGTGTCCTTCGTGCCGAGGTCGCGCTTGACCATCGAGGCGAAGAGGTCGCCGATCGGGGCGATCGCGGCGACGGCGGCGCCGATGATCAGAGCGTCGGCTCCGGAGAGCCAGTTCTGGTAGAGCCCGGCGAACCAGAAGGCCATCGTGCCGATCAGGAAGCCGCCGACGAGGCCCTCGATCGTCTTGTTGGGCGAGAGGTCGGGGGCGATCCGGTGCGAGCCGAACATGCGCCCGGTCGCGTACGCGGCGGTGTCGGTGGCGAAGGTGCCGACGAGGACGTCGATCAGCAGCGCCGCGCCGTGGTTGGGCAGGTCGCGCAGCAGCACGGCATGGACCAGGGGCAGGCCGATCCAGATGGCGCCGAGCACGGTCACCCCCATCGAGACGACGATCCCGTCGCGGGGCCGGCGGCGGGCGCCGAAGATGAAGAGGAGGAGAAACGACGCGGTGGCGATCAGGAGCACGTTGAACGCCGTGCCGAAATAGGCGGCGGCGACCATCGCCACGAGGGCGATGTAGGCGGCCATCTGAATCGGGCGCAGCGACGCCGTCATCAGGAAGTACTCGCGCAGGCAGAGCAGCCCGATCCCCGCCATCGCCACGGCGAACACCGGCCCGCCGAGCACGACGATCGCGATCGCGAAGGCGATCCAGGGGATCGCGACGAGGACCCGACGCGCCGTCTCGCCGCTGAGCGCCGCGTTGCGCTGCCGTCGCGGCTCGCGCGGCGGCCGCTCGGGCGGGGGCGGCTCCTCCGAGAACATGTCGTCGTCGAAGAGGTCCTGGACCATCTACGTCGTCCTCCCGCCGAAACGCCGCCGCCGCAGCTCGTACTCGCGCAGCGACTGCTCGAACGCCTCGCGGTCGAAGTCCGGCCAGAGCTCGTCGCGGAAGACCAGCTCCGAGTAGGCGCACTGCCAGAGCAGGTAGTTGGAGATGCGCTGCTCGCCGCTGGTTCTGATCAGGAGGTCTGGGTCGTGCATCTCAGGCGCGTAGAGGTGTCGGCGGAACTCCTCCTCGGAGTCCCCCTTGAAGCTTCGCGCCGCATCGACGATCTCCGCCCGGCCGCCGTAGTTGAAGGCGACGAAGAGGACGATGCGGTCGTTCTTCGCGGTCGTCTCCTCGGCCCAGCGCATCCGCTCGACCAGGTCCTCGGCGACTCCCTCGCGGCGTCCGAGGAACCGCATCCGCACCCCTTCCTCGTCGAGCTCCGGCGTTTCGGCGTCGATCCGCTCGCCGAACATCCGCATCAGCCCCTCGACCTCGGCCGACGGCCGCGCCCAGTTCTCGGTCGAGAAGGAGAAGACGGTCAGCTCCTCGACGCCGAACTCGACCGCGTCCCGCAGCCGCGCCTTGACGGTGTCGGCGCCGGCCCGGTGCCCGTCGGCGACGGGGAGGCCGCGCTGCTCGGCCCAGCGCCCGTTGCCGTCGGTGATGATCGCGACGTACCGCGCGGAGGTGCTCACACCTCGAGGATCTCCTCTTCCTTGCCCTCTAGCAGGGAATCGATCTCGGAGATCGCCTCGTCGGTCTGCTTCTGCAGCGCCGCCTCGGCGCGGCGCTCGTCGTCCTCGCCCGCTTCGCCCTCTTTTTTCAGATCGCGCAGGTCCTGCATCGTGTCGCGGCGGATGTTGCGGATCGCGACCCGTCCCTCCTCGGCGACTCCGTGGACGACCTTGACCATCTCGCGGCGGCGCTCCTCGGTCAGCTCGGGGATCTGCAGGCGGATCACGTTGCCGTCGTTGCTCGGCGTGAGGCCGACGTCGGACTCCTGGATCGCTTTCTCGATCTCGCCCATCGATCCCTTGTCGAAGGGGGTGACGGTGAGCAGCCGCGCGTCGGAGGTGGCGATGTTGGCGAGCTGCTTGAGCGGGGTCGGCGAGCCGTAGTAGTCGACCGTGATCCGGTCGAGCAGGTGCGGCGAGGCGCGGCCGGTACGCACCGTGGCCAACTCGCCGCGGCTCGATTCGACCGACTTCCGCATTCGCCCTTCGGCGTCCTTGAGCAACTCGTCGATCAGCTCCACTGGATCCTCTCTCCGTCCTCAGGCGGCGCTGGTGACCAGCGTGCCTACCCTCTCGCCGCCGACGATCCTATCTATGTTGGTCTCGTCGCCCATGTTGAAGACGTAGATCGGCAGGTCGTTGTCCATGCAGAGCGAGAGCGCGGTCGAGTCCATCACCTTGAGCCCGCGCTCGATCGCCTCGCGGTGGCCGATCTCGGGGATGAACTCGGCGTCCGGGTTGATCGCCGGGTCGGAGTCGTAGACCCCTTCGACCCCGTTCTTCGCCATCAGGATCGTCTGCGCGTGGATCTCCAGCGCGCGCAGCGCCGCGGCGGTGTCGGTGGTGAAGAACGGGTTGCCGGTGCCGGCGGCGAAGATCACCACGCGGCCCTTCTCGAGGTGGCGCATCGCGCGGCGGCGGATGTAGGGCTCGGCGACCTCCTGGACGGCGATCGCCGACATCACCCGCGTGTGCTCGCCGATCTTCTCCAGCGCGTCCTGCAGGGTCAGCGCGTTCAGCACCGTCGCCAGCATGCCCATGTAATCGCCGGTGGCGCGGTCCATCCCCGCGGCGGCGCCCTGCAGCCCGCGGTAGATGTTGCCGGCGCCGACGACGATCGCCACCTCGACCCCCTGGGCGCGCACGGCCGCCACCTGGCGGGCGATCCGCTCCACCTCGGCGGCGTCGGTGCCGTGCTCGCGCTCGCCCATCAGCGCCTCCCCCGAGAGCTTCAGGAGGATGCGGCTGAATTTGGGCTCGGGCTTGTTCAATCGTCGCCGACGCGGAAGTAGGCGAAGCGCGCCACGCGGATGTTCTCACCGGTCTTCGCGGCGAGCTCCTGGCGCAGCTCCTCGATCGACTTCGAGTCGTGCTTCTCGGCGTTGACGTGGGACTGGTCGAGCAGGGCCACTTCCTTCGCCCACTTGGCGAGCTGGCCCTCGACTATCTTCTCGACGACGTTGTCCGGTTTGCCGTCCTCGCGCGCCTTCTCCTCGAAGACGCGCTTTTCGGCCTCGCGCTCCTCGGCCGGGATCTCCTCGGAGGAGACGAATTTCGGCGCGGTCGCCGCGACGTGCAGGGCGACCTCGTAGGCGAAGGCCTTGAAGTCCTCGTTGCGGGCGACGAAGTCGGTCTCGCACTGCACTTCGACCATCGCCCCGACCTTGTCGTTGGCGTGGATGTAGGAGGAGACGACCCCCTCGCTCGTCCCCCGCCCCTCCCGCTTGGCGGCAGACGCCTGACCCTTCACCCGCAGGATCTCAATAGCCCGATCGACATCCCCCTCGGACTCCGAGAGCGCGGCTTTGCAATCCATCATCGCGGCGCCCGTGCGGTCCCGCAGAGCCTTCACATCCGCAGCGGTAACGCTCATTTGGACTCTCCCTCTTTAGCAACGGGAGCTTTCTCCTGAGTGGTCGGCCGCGGTGGCGTGGCGTCTGGGGTCTCGCGAGGGAGCCTGACGCCTGCCCCGCGCAGGACCCGCGGCTTGACCGGCGGCGCTTCAGCAGCTTTTTTGGCCGCCGCTTCTTCGGCCAGTTTTTTCTCCGCCTCGAGCTTTTCGACCCGCTCTTTCTCTTCCGCCTCGCGCTTCTTTCTCTCTTCTTCCTCGTGTTTGCGCCGTTCCATTTCCTCCGCGATGCGCTTCTCCTCTTTGACGCGCCAGCTGCTGGAGCCCTCCTCGGCCGCGCCGCCGATCGTGCCGATCACGAGCCCGCAGGAGCGGATCGCGTCGTCGTTGCCCGGGATCACGTAGTCGATCTGGGTCGGGTCGCAGTTGGTGTCGACCAGCCCGATGATCGGGATCCGCAGGCGGACGGCCTCGCGGACGGCGATCTCCTCGGTTTTCAGGTCGGTGACGAAGACGGCGTCGGGCAGACGGTCCATGTCGCGGACGCCGCCGAGGTTGTACTCGAGCTTGGCCAGCTCGGCCTGCATCCCCATCCGCTCCTTGGTCGGCAGCAGGTCGAGTTTGCCCTCCTCCTGCCAGGTCGTCAGCTCGTGCAGGCGAGAGATCCGCTGCGAGATCGTGTTGAAGTTGGTCAGCAGCCCGCCGAGCCAGCGCTGGTTGACGTAGGGCATCTTGCAGCGTTCGGCCCATTCCTGGACCGGGCCGCGGGCCTGCTTCTTGGTGCCGACGAAGAGCACCGTGCCACCGCCGCTGGCGAGCTCGCCGGCGAAGCGGCGCGCGTTCTCCAGCAGCGCCTCGGTCTGGATCAGGTCGATGATGTGGATCCCGTCCAGCTCGCCGAATATGTAGCGGCGCATGTTCGGGTTCCAGCGCCGCGTCTGGTGGCCGAAATGGACTCCGGCCTCCAGCAGCTCTTTGAGGCCTGCCTCTGGCATTTGAAGAATCTCCTTGGGTTTTTGGTGAGGCCCGGCGCCCTGGCCGGGGACTCGGCCTTCACGAGGCGAAGTCAGGATCCGGGTCGGTTACGACGGGGGTCGGTTTAGAACGGAGGAATTGTAGTGAGACGCGCGTGGTCAGGCGGAGCGGGCGGTGGCGAGCGCCGCGGCGAGGTCAGCGGGCAGCTCGGAGCGGAAGCTCCATCGCCTCGCCACCGGCCGGGTGGGCGAAGGCGAGCCGGTGCGCGTGCAGGAACTGGCGGCTCAGGCCGTACTTCTCCTCGCCGCCGTAGGTCGCGTCGCCGATCAGGGGATGGCCGATCGCGCCGAAGTGGGCGCGGATCTGGTGCGTGCGCCCGGTCTCCAGCTTGACCTCGAGGTAGCTCTCGGCGGCGAGCAGCTCCAGCACCTCGAAGTGGGTGCGGGCCTGCCGCGAGGCCGCGCCGGACACGGCCATGCGGTGGCGCTGCCGCGAGGCGCGCCCGATCGGCGCGTCGATCGTCCCCGTGCGCGAGCCGAGCCGCCCCCCGGCCAGCGCCAGGTAGACGCGTTCGACCTCGCGCCGCCTGACCAGCTCCTGCAGGGCCGCATGGGTCGCGTCGTCGCGGGCGACGACGAGCAGGCCGCTGGTCTCCTTGTCGAGGCGGTGGACGATGCCGGGGCGCTCCGGGTCGGCGCCACCGCCGAGGATCTCCGCCAGCTCGTCGACCAGGGTGGGCCCATCGTGCGACGGGGCCGGGTGGACGATGAGGCCGGCGGGCTTGTCGACCACGGCGAGGTGCTCGTCGAGGTGGACGACGCGCAGCTCGGAGGTCACTTTTCGGCCTCGCCGACGTAGCAGAGGGCCAGCACGACGACGCCGAGCGTGATCGCGACATCGGCCAGGTTGAAGGGAGGCCAGCTGAAGACGTCGACGTAGTCGGTGACGGCGCCGGCGCGCACCCGGTCGGCGAGGTTGCCGATCGCGCCGCCGGCGAGCAGGCCGAAGGCCACCCACATCCACGGCCGGGTCGGGTTGCGGGCGAAGAGGACGCCGACGAAGATCAGCGCGACGACCGTGAGCGCGACCAGGGCCGCGCCGCCGCCGCTGGCGAGCCCGAAGGCGACGCCTTCGTTGTGGGCGAGGGTGAAGCCGAGCGGGCCGAGCACGTCGACGTGCTCGCCGGGAACCATGTGCGCCTCGATCAGCGCCTTGGCGACCTGGTCGACGGCGACGACGAGGAGGCAGAGCGCGCCGGCGAGGCGCCAGGCGCGGGCGCCGGCCGCGCTCACCCGGCGATCAGGGCGACGACGAGCCGACGCAGGACGTAGAGGAGGATGATGCCGATCATCGGGCTCAGGTCGAGCCCGCCCCCGATCGGCGGGATGATGCGGCGGAAGATGTTGAGGTAGGGGTCGGTGGTCTCGGTGATGAAGTCGAGCACCGAGCGCAGTGCCGGGTTGTAGGGCATGCGCGGTATCCACGAGATCAGCACCCTGATCAGGATCAGAATGATGTAGACGAGGAAGAGCGCGCCGACGTAATCGGCGACGTCGGCCCGGGTCAGCGCAAGCGGGATCACCCGCGCATCCTCTCCAGGGAGGCCCTGACCGCGGCTTCAAATGCCTCCCTCGCCCCTTCTCGCTCAAGCGCTTCCAAACCCGCTTCCGTGCTGCCACCCGGTGAGGTGACCGCGACCCGGAGGTCGGCTGGGCGTCGAACGCGCATCAGCGATCCGGTGCCCGCGGCTGCCTCGATAACCAGCTTCTCGGCCAGCTCCCGCTCAAGGCCGGCGTCGATCCCGGCCTCGACGAGCGCCTCGGCCACCAAGGCGAAATACGCCGGGGAGCAACCCATCAGCGCGGTGGCGACGTCGAATTGCGAGTCGGGCAACTCGACGACAGACCCGAGAACGCCCAGCTTCTCCAGAACCCCCGGGCCGAACTCCCCGGCGGCGCAGAGGACGCCCCCACTCACCTCCACCGCGAGGTTGGGCATGACTCGTCCGACTTCGGCGTCGGGAAATGCGGCTTCGACCTTCTCCAGGGGCGTCGCCCCCAAGATCGAGATGACCGACTTTGCGCCCGCCAGTTCACCGGCCGCTTGCTCGAGGGCACCCGGCTTGACCGCAAGCAGCACGACATCGGCCCGCTCCGCCAGCTCCCCGTTGGACTCGACAGCTTCGCCACCCAGCTCCCCGGCCAGCTTGCCAGCCCGATCGGAATCAGGATCAAAGAACAGCATCCCCTCCCACTCCCCGGCCCACCCCCGGGCAATAGCAGCAGCCATATTCCCCGCCCCACAAAAGCCAATGATCATCAGCGGGAGCCTAGTCGTCCCGAGTAGGGAGGGTCGGGGTGTCCCTCTGCGCAGCGGCGTCCTCTATGTCGCCCCGCGAGCGCTCGCGGACAGCCGCAGAACGACTCAGGCGAAGGACTCCAGCAAGCAAGAGGGACACCCCGACCCTCCCCCAAACGCCACGAACTAAGACTGGTTGAAGAACCCTTTGTCGAGCAACCGAGCCTTCTCCTCAGCCGAAACCTCGACATTCCGGGGCGTAAGCAAGAAGATCTTCTCGGCGATCCGCTGCATGCCGCCGTCGAGCGAGTAGGTGAGGCCGGAGCAGAAGTCGATCATCCGCTTGGAGAGCTCGTGGTCGGTCGTCTGCAGGTTGAGGATCACCGGCACCGAGCGCTTGAACTGGTCGGCGACCTGCTGGGCGTCGTTGAAGTTGCGCGGGATGACGAGGTGGACTTTGACGTCGGAGTCGTCGCCGACCGGGCGCAGGGTGCGCGTCCGCGAGGCCGAGATCGGCTCGTCGTCGGCGAAGATGTCATCGATCTCGTCGCGGCGCGAGCGGCGCGAGGTCGGCAGTCGCCGCACGGATCCAGATTCCCGGCGAGCCTCGATTTCCTCTTCGGAGGTGTCGGGGAAGTCTTCCTCGTACTCGAGGCCGTGCTCGTGCTCTTCCGCCAGTCCGAAGTAGACCAGCGCTTTATGCCAGTTGTCTCTTAGTGCCATATCTGCGCTGATTCGGCCCGAATGGCGCGAATCCTTTACTGATTATGGCCGGTGGCGGGCGGGTCCTGTCACGAGGTAGGGGTGGGTTAGCGGACTCGCCCGTCCGAACCCACCCCTACCTCGTGCCACCCGCCCGAAGGATGGTCAGATGTAGAGCGCGGTGCCGAGGCGGATGATGGTTGCCCCCTCCTCGACTGCGACCGGCCAGTCCTGGGAGGTGCCCATCGAGAGCCGGCTCAGGTTGTGCTCGGCGGCCAGCTCGGCGAGCTTGGCGAAATGCGGGCGGGAGTCCTCTGGGTTGGTGCTGAACGGGGGCATCGTCATCAGGCCCGAGACGCGTACGGGGCAGCGCTCGATGAAGGCGCCCAGCTCGGCGGGGCGACGCCGCCCTTGCCCTCCTCTCCGGCGACGTTGACCTCGACCAGGACCTCGGTCTCCGGGTCGCCGTGGCGGCCGAGCTGCTCCAGCGCCGAGTCGGTGGCGACCGAGTGGATCAGTCGGCAGAGCGGCAGGATGCGCTTCACCTTGCGGCTCTGCAGGTTGCCGATGAAGTCCCAGGCGAAGGCGTCCCCCCAGCGCTCGTGCTTCGCCTCCAGCTCCTGCAGGCGGTTCTCGCCGACCAGCTCGACCCCGGCCTCGGCGAGCGCGCCCATCTCCTCCAGCGGCACGTACTTGACCGCGGCGAGGATCTCCACCTCCTCGCCGGCGTGCTCGCGCACCCGCTTCAGGTTGGCGGCGATCTTGGCCGGCTCGAGCCCGTGGATCAGGCCGGGCACGTCAGCTCTCTCCCGTCTCGAGCCAGGCAAGGCCCCCTTGGCGACCGGGACCGCCGTCGCGGCGGTGCGAGAAGAACAGTTCGGGCTCGCAGACGGGTGCAGATGTCTTCGGACTCGATCCGCTCGACGCCGGCCCGGCGCAACTGGCGGCGGGCGACCGCGGGCAGGTTGAGCATGCGGCCCTCGGCGACCTCCTCGCCGAGCCCGGCGAACGCGACCAGGACCTCATCGCCGACCTCGTAGCAGCACGGTCCGATTCCGGGGCCGACCGCGGCGTGGGTGGCGTCAACCGCCTCGACGCCGCGGGCGACGATGCCGGCGGCGAGGCCGCGCCAGCCGCAGTGCAGCATCGCGACGCCGCCTGGCCCGGCGACCGCGACCGGCAGGCAGTCGGCGGTGTAGACGAGCCCGATCGGGCCCGGCCGCCGGATCACGTGGCCGTCGACCGTGGGCGTCTCCGTCGTCGGCGCATCGTGGTAGGCGAGCTCGGCGCCATGCACCTGCCGGCCGCTGACGATCCTCTCCTCGGAGACCCCGAGCGCGTCGGCGAGCAGCCACGGGCTCTCTTTGAGCGAGCCGGCCGAGCGGGTCGAGAAGACGACCCGGGCGCCGGGTAGGCGGGCTTCCACCCACTCGACCCCCCCGACCTCCTGCCACTCCATCAGCCGCCCCCCCGTCGAGCCGCATCCAGCGCAACCGCGAGCTCCTCGTCGCGCCCGGAGAGCTCGCCGTCGAGCTTGCGCCGCAGGGCCTCGGCGAGGCCCTCGCCGATCCGCGGTCCCTGCGGGACGCCGGCGGCGATCAGATCCTCGCCGTCGATCTCGAGCGCCACGCCTCGCCACTCAGCCTGGTAGCGGTCGAGCCACTCAGCCCCGAGCGCTCGCGCAAGGACCAGCTCGACCGGATCCGCCCCGTGCGCAAGGCGCACCGCCTCCGAGGGGCGCTTCGGCGTCGCCGCGGCGAGCCGCTCGGCCTCCCCCCAGGTCCCCAACACCGCGGCGAGGACGGCTCGATCGCGCCGGGCGACGTCCTCCCAGAGGGGTTCCGAGAGCAGGCCGGCGACCCGTCCGGCGAGCTCGATGCCGTTCTCATGCAGGTCCAGGAGGCCCCACTCGGCGAGCAGGCCGAAGCCGCGCACCGCTTCGAGTTCCCCGGCCAGCCGCAAGAGCTCGGCGTCGCGGCGCTCGACCGAGACCGTGCTCAGGTCCGTCTGGCCGAGCAGCTCGGCCGTGTCGGGCTCCAGCCCGAAGTCGAAGCGGGCGGCGTAGCGGGCGGCGCGCAGCGCCCGGGTCGGGTCGTCGTCGAAGGAATGGGCGTGCAGGACGCGCAGCAGCCCGGCTTCGAGGTCCTCACGCCCCCGGTGCGGGTCGATCAGCTCGGGATCGCGACGCAGCGGGATCGCCATCGCGTTGATCGTGAAGTCGCGGCGGGCGAGGTCGGCGGCGATGCCCGCCGTCGGCTCCACGTCGGGCAACGCCCCGGGGCGGGGATAGGACTCGGCCCGCGCGGTGGCGATGTCGACCTCGTGGCCGTCGAGGCGGACCTTGGCGGTGGCGAAGCGCTCGTGCTCGACCACCTCGCCGCCGAGCCGGGTGGCCAGCGCCGCCGCCTCGCCCTCGACGACGAGGTCGATGTCGGTCCGCCCGCGGCCGAGCAGCAGGTCGCGGACGGCGCCGCCGACCAGGTAGACCGGTTTCCCCCGGCCACTTCCTGGACGGCCGCAAGCTCGGGATAGGCGCCGTGCAGCGCCTCGCCCAGGTCGTCGATCGGCTTCACGGTCACCCCCAATGCCTACCATGACCGCGTTCCCGGATGGTCGACGAGCGCAAAGCGAGGCGGCAGCGCCAGCGGCGGCAGGTCCGCCGGCGGCGCCTGCTCGCGCTTGGCGCGCTCGTCCTCGCGGTCGCCGCGGTCGTCGCCCTGGTCGCCTCCTCGTCCGGCGGCGGGGACAGCAGTCGAGGTTCGAGCCACGCGGCGGGTCAAACCTCGACCGCGCCCTCGCGGTCTCCGGGCTCGGCCAGCGCCGAGGTCCGCAACGCCACCCCCCAGCCCGACTGGGCTCCCTACACCGGCCCGGTGCCGATCCTCGAGTACCACGTGCTCGGCGCGGCGCCGGCCAGCGAGCCCTACCCCGACCTCTACGTCAGCCGCCCCGATTTCCACAAGCAGATGAACTGGCTGGACGAACACGGGTATGAGGCGGTGACGCTCGAACAGGTCGAGGAAGCCTGGTACCACGGCGCGACGCTGCCGCCGAAGCCGGTCGTCATCTCCTTCGACGACGGCTACCGGCCGCAGTTCACCTACGCGCTGCCGGAGCTGCGCCGCCACGGCTGGGCCGGGGTGCTCAACCTCAAGGCCGAAGGCTCGGACCTCTACTCGAGCAACGTCGAAGCGATGATCGCGGCGGGCTGGGAGGTCGCCGCCCACACGATCCACCACCTGGATCTGACCGAACTCGACGCCGCGCAGCTGAAGGAAGAAGTGGCGGGCTCACGGGCGATCCTGCGCCGCGACTATGGCGTCCCGGTGAAGAACTTCTGCTACCCGGCCGGGCGGTTCGACTCGACCGTGATCGCGGCTGTCGAAGCAGCCGGCTACGTGGGTGCGACTACCGAGATCCACGGTGACGCAACGCGAGACCACCCCTATGAACTGGATCGCTACGAGATCCTCGGCTCGGGTGGCCTTGCCGGGATGGTCGCTGATCTGCGTTGAGGAGGGTGAGTCGGGTGCCCCTCTCCACGAGGCCGTCGCGCAGCTGATCGCTTGCTTACTTCAAGCGCTTGTCCGGGAGCCTCCTGGAGAGGGGCACCCGACTCCCTGTCCTAAGGCCGGACTGGGATGCCGGCCGCCGCCAGGTGGTGCTTGGCGTCGCGGACGCGGTAGGTGCCGTAGTGGAAGATCGAGGCGCAGAGGACGGCGTCGGCGCCGCCCTCGACGATCGCTTCGCTGAGGTGCTCGAGCGTGCCGGCGCCGCCCGAGGCGATCACCGGCACGGGTACGGCGTCGGCGACAGCTCGGGTTAGCTCGAGCTCGTAGCCGTCGTTGGTGCCGTCGCGGTCCATGCTGGTCAGCAGGATCTCCCCCGCCCCACGCTCGACTCCCTCGGCGGCCCAGGAGACGGCGTCGCGGCCGTCGATCCGCACCCGGCCGCCGTTTACGTAGACGCCCCAGCCGTCGTCCTCGCGTTTGGCGTCTATGGCTATGACGACGCACTGAGCCCCGAAGTGGTCCGCAAGCTCAGTCAGCAACTCGGGCCTCGCCAGCGCCGAGGAGTTCACCGAAACCTTGTCGGCGCCGGCGTCCAGCACCGCCTGGGCGTCCTCGACCGAGCGGATGCCGCCGCCGATCGTGAACGGGATGAAGACGTTGTCGGCGGTGCGGCGGGCGAGCTCGACGATCGTCTCGCGCTTCTCGTGCGAGGCGGTGATGTCGAGGAAGACCAGCTCGTCGGCGCCCTCGGCGTCATAGCGTTCGGCCAGCTCGACGGGGTCGCCGGCGTCGCGCAAATCGATGAAGTTCGTGCCCTTGACTACGCGGCCGGCGTCTACGTCGAGGCAGGGGATTACTCGGTTGAGGACCATGGTGGAAGCGTAGGGGCTAGGAGTCGGGTGCCCCTCTCCAGGAGGGGGCTGCGACGGAGCAGGAGGCCGTTGCGTAGCAACGCAGGCTGGTTCAGCTGCGTCCGGGGCCTCATGGAGAGGGGTACCCGACTCCTGTTACGCAAGCGCCTCAATGGCCTCGGCGACGGTGAATTTCTGCTCATAGAGGGCGCGGCCCACGATGGCGCCCTCGACGTTTGCGGGCGTAGAGCTGGAGAGGGACTCGAGGTGAGAGAGCTCTCCCACGCCGCCGGAGGCGATTATTTGGGAGCTGGTGGTGGAGGCGATCCTGGTGAGCTCGTTTAGGGCCAGGGCCCTCCATCGTGCCGTCGACGTCGATCTCGGTGCAGAGGAAGCGGGATACGCCGCGCCGGCTGAGCTCGGCGACCGTTGCGGCAGCATCGGCGTCGCTGGTCTCGGTCCAGCCCTCGACAGCGCGACCTTGCCAGCCCTGGCGTCCACCGAGACGACGATGCGGTGGCCGTGGGCTTCGAGCATCGCGTCGAGGAACTCGGGGTCGCGCAGGGCGGCGGTGCCGATCACGGCCCGCTCGGCGCCGGCCTCGAGGATCGCGCGTACGGACTGCGGGTCGCGCAGGCCGCCGCCGACCTGGATCGGGCAGGCGACGCCGGCGGCGATCCGCTCGATCGCCTCGAGGTTGCGCGGTTCGCCGGCCTTGGCTCCGTCGAGGTCGACGACGTGGAGGAACTCGGCGCCTTCTCCCGCCCAGCGCCTTGCCGCGTCGACGCGGGTCGGCGTCGTAGGCGGTCTCGCGCTCGTAGTCGCCCTGCAGCAGCCGCACGGCCTGGCCGCCGCGGATGTCGATGGCGGGATAGAGGATCACGCCGGCACGGCGGAGCAGACCCCGGCGAAGTTGGCGAGCAGGCGCAGGCCGGCGCCGCTCGACTTCTCGGGGTGGAACTGGACGCCGAAGACGTTGTCGCGCTGCGCCGCGCAGGCGAAGCGGGCGCCGTAGGCGGCGCTGCCGAGCAGGTCCTCGGCCGTGGGCCGCGGCGCGAAGGAGTGGACGAAGTAGAACGGCGTCTCGCTCTCGATCCCCTCGGTGAGGCGCGAGGGCTTCTCCCAGCGCACCGGCGACCAGCCGATGTGCGGCACCTTGAGCCCCTCGGCGTCGAGCAGGTCGACCCCGCCGGCCAGCAGGCCGATGCCGTCGGCCCCGGCCAGCTCGGTGGTCGAGTCGAAGAGCAGCTGCAGGCCGAGGCAGATGCCGAGGATCGGCACGCCGCTGTCGCGGCGCTCCCCGATCAGCTCGTCGAGGCCGAGCTCCCGCACCCGTTCCATCGCCTTCGGGAAGGCGCCGACGCCGGGCAGGATCAGCCCGTCGGCGGCGCTCACGGTGGCCGCGTCGTTGGCGATCGTCGCCGTCGCGCCGACGTGCTCGAGCGCCTTCTCGACCGAGCGCAGGTTGCCCATCCCGTAATCCAGAATGCAGATTCGCGTCGTCATTCCGAGAGCGTCCCCTTGGTCGAGGGCACGCCGCTCTCCTCGGGGTCGACCGAGACGGCGACGCGCAGGGCGCGGGCGAAGGCCTTGAAGCAGGCCTCGATCATGTGGTGGACGTTGCTTCCGTAGCGGACCGAGACATGCAGGGTCATCTTCGAAGCGTTGGCGACGGCACGGAAGAACTCCTCGGCGAGCTCGGAGTCGAAGCCGGCGATCGAGGTCGCCGGCAACTCCGCATCGAAGACGCAGAGCGGCCGTCCGGAGATGTCGATCGCGCACTCGGCCAGCGACTCGTCCATCGGCACAAGCGCCGATCCGTAGCGGCGGATCCCGGCGCGGTCGCCGAGCGCCTCGTCGAGTGCCTGGCCGAGCACGATGCCGACGTCCTCGACCGTGTGGTGGGCGCCGGTCTCCAGATCGCCGCTCGCCTCGACCGCCAGGCCGAGCTTGCCGTGGCGGGCAAGCAGGTCGAGCATGTGGTCGAGGAAGCCGACCCCGGTAGCGGCGCTCGACTCGCCACCGTCGAGGTCGAGGCTCAGCTTGATCCTGCGTCTCGCCGGTGGTGCGCTCTTTGCTTGCGGTTCTGCTCATCCGGATGTCTCCTTAGCCCTGATCATCGCCGACTCGCCGTGAACGGGGAAGCCCTCGGCGCGGGCGATCGTGTCCACGTGTGGAGCAAGCTTCGCCGCCGCCTCGGGCGGGACCTCCACGGTTGCGATCTTGCGACGGAATACGTCTGGGCCAAGCGGGCCGGAGAAGCGCCCCGCGCCACCGGTCGGCAGGACGTGGTTGGAGCCGGCGACGTAGTCGCCGAAGGCGGTCGCGCTGTAGTGGCCGGCAAAGACACAGCCCGCCGTCGTGACGCGCTCGGCAAGCGGGGCCGCATCGTCGCTGAGCAGCTCCAGGTGCTCGGGTGCGAAGGCGTTGGCAAGATCAACCGCGTCGCTCAGGTCGGGCACCTGAATCACCGCCAGTGGCGCATCGCCGGCCCCGGGTCGCGCTGCGTCTGCCCGTCCGGTCGCCTGCTCAATCGATTCCAGCACAGCGTCCTCCACTGCGGCGACGAGAAGCGGCCCCTCCGCCCCATGCTCGGCCTGAGCGCAGAGATCGAGCGCCGCCCGCTCGGGCTCGACGTCGTGGCCAGCGACCACCATCAGCTCCGACGGCCCGGCGAGAGAGTCGATCCCGACTACGCCCGCGACTGCTCGCTTCGCCTCGCGGACCCAGTTGTTGCCGGGTCCCGCGACGACATCCACTGCGTCGATTGACTCGGTGCCGTAAGCGAGCGCGAAGATCGCCTGAGCCCCGCCCACGGCGTAGACCTCGTCGACCTCGCAGATCGCCGCAGTTGCCAACACGAGCGGCGGGACCGTACCGTCGGGGCCGGGCGGCGTCGCGAGGACCAGGCGCCGGACTCCGGCGACGCGAGCCGGGACGGCGCCCATCAGCACGCTCGACGGATAGGAAGCACGACCCCCGGGCGCATAGATCCCGGCAGCGCCGACGGGAACCTCTCGAAGCGTCACCGATTGGCCCTCTGGAAGCTTCACCTCGCGCCCCCCAGCGGCGATCTGCGCGGTGGCGACTGCGCGGACGTTCGCGATCGCGAGTTCGATTGAATCGCGCAGGCTCCTGTCGAGGGCGGCAGGTGCCGACTCGAGCGCGGAGTCCTCGACACGCAGGGCCGTTGGCCCCGCTCGGTCGCGTCGAAGCGCGCCGTCAGCTCCAGGAGCGCGGCGTCGCCATGCTCGCGAACTTCGCGTTCGATCGGCCCGATGTCGATCGGCTGCGCCTCAGCCGTGGTCCAGGCGCGGATCGCGGCGGCGGTGTCGGCGGCGCCGGCCCAATCGAAGCGCCGCATCCTCATCCCGCCGTCGCCTCCCGCAACCGCGCCGTCAAATCGTCGATCTCCGCCGCCCGGAGCTTGTGCGCCACCCGGTTCGCCACGAAGCGCGCCGTGCACTCGACGATCTCCTCGCGCACCTCGAGGTCGTTCTCCTTCAGCGTGCGGCCGGTGGCGACGAGGTCGACGATGCCGTCGGCGAGGCCGATCAGCGGCGCCAGCTCGATCGAGCCCTTGACCTCGATCGTCTCGACCTGACGCCCGGTCGACTCGAAGTGGCGCTCGGCGATCCGCGGGTACTTGGTCGCGATCCGCATCATCCCCAGGCGCCGCTGGGACTCGCCCAGGCTTGCGTCGCCCTTGCGGCCGGCGAGGACCATGCGGCAGCGGCCGTAGCCGAGGTCGAGCAGCTCATAGACCATCCGGTCGGACTGCTCGAGCAGGACGTCCTTGCCGGTGATGCCGACATCGGCGGCGCCGGCCTCTACATAGGTCGGCACGTCGGAGGGCCGCATCGTCACCAGGGTGATCTGCTCGCCGGGGAAGATCAGTGCCCGCGACTCGGCCCGCACCGGGGCGGTGTCGACCCCGGCCGCGTCGAGCACGTCGAGCGTGCCGTCGAGCAGCGAGCCGCGCGGCACCGCCAGCTTCAGCGGGCCGTCGGGCATCGCCGCGGCCGTGCCTGCGACCTCGACGCTCATCGCGAGCCCCCCCGCCGCGACTCCTCCATCTGGGCGACGTGGACGCGCTCCAGGTAGAGCGCGAAGCCCGCGGCCGGCGCGTCGACGCCGAAGCGCTCGAGCAGGCCGTCGTAGCGCCCGCCGCCGCCGAGCACGTGGCCGAGGGCAGGGTCGTAGACCTCGAGGATCGCGCCGCTGTAGTAGCCGAGGTCGCGCAGCAGACCGAGGTCGAGGCGGACGCGCCCGGCGACACCGCGCGCTTCCAGCGCGGCGTAGGTCTCCCCCAGCCGCGCCGTCGCCCGCTCGACCGCGGCGCCGCCGATCGCGCGCGCCTGCTCGAGCACCTCGCGCCCGCCGCGCAGCTGCGAGAGGGCGACGCAGGTGCGCACCTGCTCCTCGCCGATCCCGGCCTGGGAGAGCTCGACCTCGAGCCCGACCAGGTCGTGTGTCGCGAGCCGCGAGAGGATCGCGTCGCGCGCCTCACCCTCGAGCCCGACCTCGGTGAGCAGCTGGCGGAAGAGGTCGGCGTCGCCGAGCCCGATCAGGGCGCGGTCGAGCCCGGCCGCCTCCAGCGTCGCCTCGAGCACCTCGATCACCTCGACCGTGCCGGCCGGCGCGGGGGCGCCGATCAGCTCGACCCCGGCCTGGGCGAACTCGCGCATCTGGCCGCGCTGCGGCCGCACCGCGCGGAAGGCGTTGGCGAGGTAGCAGAAGCGCAGCGGGCGCTCGGCATCGGCATAGCGCGAGGCGACCAGGCGGGCGATCGGCACGGTCATGTCGGAGCGCAGCGCCAGCAGGTCGCCGCGCTCGTCGAAGAAGCGGTAGGCGGAGTCGGCCGTGCGGCCGTCGCCACGGGCGAGGACCTCGTCGTACTCGATCGCCGGCGTCGCCACCTCACCGTAGCCACGGCTCTCGAAGACGTCGATCATCGCCCGGTGCAGGCGGCGCAGCTCCCGCATCTCATCGGGGAGGATGTCGCGCGTTCCTGGGGGGATCGGGTGAATCACGCGCCTGACCTTACGAGAGTGGGCGCTGAAAGCGGCCTACGCCGGGATCTCTGCAGAGACGCGTTCGATCCGGGCGCCGAGCCCGCGCAGGCGTTCGTCGATCGACTCGTAGCCGCGGTCGATCTGGCGGATGTTGCCGATCTCCGAGCGCCCGTCAGCCGCCAGGGCGGCGATGAGCATCGCCATCCCGGCTCTGATGTCGGGGCTCTCGACCCGCTCACCATGAAGCCGGCTCGGACCGCTGACGATCGCCCGGTGGGGATCGCAGAGCGTGATCCGAGCGCCCATCGCAACCAGCTTGTCGACGAAGAAGAGGCGGTTCTCGAACATCTTCTCGAAGATCAGGATCTCGCCGTCAGCCTGCGTGGCCAGGGCCAGCGCGATCGAGGTCAGGTCGGCGGGGAAGGCGGGCCAGGGACCGTCCTCGATCTTCGGGATCGCGTCGCCGACGTCGGCCTTGATCCGCAGCCGCTGGCCGGGCGGGACGATCACGTCCTCGCCCTCGATCGACGATTCGAGCCCGAGGCGGCGGAACTGGCGCCGCACCATCAGCAGGTCGGATGGGCCGGCGTCGCGGATCCGCAGCTCCCCCCCGGTCGCGGCGGCGAGCGCCATGAAGCTGCCGACCTCGATGTGATCGGGCGAGATCGTGTGCTCGGCGCCGCCGAGGCGGTCGCGGCCGTGCACGGTCATCACGTTGGAGCCGATCCCGCTCACCTCAGCGCCCATCGCGCTGAGCAGGTGGGCGAGGTCCTGGACGTGGGGCTCGCTGGCCGCGTTGGAGATCGTCGTCGGGCCCGGCGTCAGCGCCGCGGCCATCAGCGCGTTCTCGGTGCCCATCACCGAGGGCTCGTCCATGAAGATCGCGCAGGGCCGCAACCCGCCGGAAGGCGCCCGCAGCTCGATCACGCGGTCGCCGGCGACCTCCGCCCCGAGGTCGGCGAAGGCGTCGAGGTGGGCGTCGAGCCGGCGGCGGCCGATGAAGTCGCCGCCCGGCGGCGGCATCCGCGCCTCGCCGAAGCGGGCCAGCAGCGGTCCGGCGAGCAGGAAGGAGGCACGGATCCTGCTCGACAACTCCTCGTCGACGGCGACGTCGGAAACCGGCCGCGCGCAAAGCCGCAGGCTGTTGTCGGCGACCCAGGCGACCTCGACCCCGAGCTGTTCGAGCAGGGCGACCTGGGCTTCGGTATCGCGGATCCGCGGCACCCGGTGGAGCAGCAACTCCTCCTCGGTGAGCAGGCAGGCGGCGAGGATCGGCAGGGCCGCGTTCTTGTTGCCGGCGGGCGTCAACTCGCCCGAGAGCGGCACGCCTCCTTCGATTACGAACTTCTCCATGGTCCGGCTAGGGTACCTGCGTAATGGGACGGGGCTGGAAGATCTTGATCGCGGTCGTGGCCGTGCTCGCCGTGCTGATCGGGGTCAACGCCCTGGTCGTCGACGGCGAAACCAAGTCCGCCGCGGTGACCGAACCCGGAGGTCGCCTCGTCAGCCTTCCCGGTGGCGATATGGAGGTCGTCGAAAAGGGCCCGCGCGGCGGCAGCCCGATCGTCCTGATCCACTGCTTCACCTGCGCGATCAACTGGTGGGACGGTGTGATGCCGCGCCTTGCGGCCGCCCACCGTGTGATCGCGATCGATCTGCTCGGCCACGGCGGCTCGGAGAAGCCCGCGTCCGGCTACTCGATCGAAAACCAGGCCAGCCTGATCGCAGGCGTGCTCGCACGCCTGGACGTGCACGACGCCGAGGTCGTCGGCCACTCGCTCGGCGGCCCGGTGGCGATCGCCCTCGCGGAGCAGTCGCCCGATCTGGTCAACCGGCTCATCACCATCGACAGCATCCCCGACGACAGCTACGGCGACGTCGGCTTCATCGGCGAACTGCCCTTCAAGCCCGTGATCGGCCAGACCATGTGGCGGATCAAGCCGGACTTCACGATCCGCAACGGCCTCGAGATCGCCTTCGCCCCCGGCTTCAAGGTTCCGGATGCGTTCGTCGACGACGTCAAGCAGATGACCTACAGCTCCTACACCGGCTCGCACGAAGCCTTCGACCAGTACACCGGCGCGGAGGCGCTCCCAGAGCGTGCCGCCGACACCGGCAAGCCGACCCTGGCGATCATGGGCGCCGAGGAGCAGATCGCCAAGGATCCGGAGGCGGCCCTGGCCGCATACCGAGAATCCGGCGCCCAGACCAAGCTGATCGAGGGCGCAGGCCATTCGCCCGAAGTCGAGAAACCGGCCGAGACGGCAGCCCTCATCCTCGCCTTCGGCGGAGTTAAAAGCCCTGCAAAACCGGGTAAAAAGAAGAGATAGATGCAAGCCGGCATGCAAAACCCAGATGGCGTCCGAAGGCGACCGTAGAGTCGAACCTATGTTCGATACGAAAAAGAACTTCAGCAGCAGGGCAGCCGACGCCGCCGACCTGGTAATCGACTTCGCAACCCTAGGCGAGTATGGCCTTGAGCCTGTCGCCCCCCAGGCAAAGCCCTGCGAGGGGCGTCGCCGTCCAGGCGCAATGCGCAGCACCGGCTCTTGGAGTTCCGCGATTAACCGCTTTGCCACGCAGTCCTAAATAACCCCTCCAGGGGTCCGGACGAAAATCAGCGCGGAGTCGGGAGCGTCGAGGACCAAGCGGGCCGGTCAGGAGACGACACCCGCGTAGCAGCGCTACGTGGGTGTCGGGGAGGGGCCGGATCCGCGCCGGTAATCGACGCTATCCGGCCCGCGATTATTTTCGTCCTGACCCCTAAATAATACCGGCGGCGACCTACTCTCCCAGGGGGTTGCCCCCCAAGTACCATCGGCGCAGAGTGGCTTAACTGCTCTGTTCGGAATGGGAAGAGGTGTTTCCCACTCGCTATGCGCCACCGGAATTTGGCGAGACCGCCCCGGTGGAGCTTGAAAACTGCACAAGACCAACAACGGTAAGAAATCAAAATATCCGTCAAGCCCTCGACCCATTAGTACCGGTCGGCTGAGCGCATCACTGCACTTGCACCGCCGGCCTATCAACCTGGTGGTCTACCAGGGGTCTTACTCCCTCGAAGGGATGGGAGAGCTCATCTCGAGGACGGCTTCCCGCTTAGATGCCTTCAGCGGTTATCCGTTCCGTGCGTAGCTAACCTGCGATGCCCTTGGCAGGACAACAGATACACCAGCGGCACGTTCATCCCGGTCCTCTCGTACTAGGGATGACTCCTCTCAACTCTCCAACGCCCACAGCAGATAGGGACCGAACTGTCTCACGACGTTCTGAACCCAGCTCGCGTACCGCTTTAATGGGCGAACAGCCCAACCCTTGGGACCTACTCCAGCCCCAGGATGCGACGAGCCGACATCGAGGTGCCAAACCGGTTCGTCGATGTGGACTCTTGGAACCGATAAGCCTGTTATCCCCGGAGTACCTTTTATCCGTTGAGCGACGGCGCTTCCACTTGCTACCGCCGGATCACTAAGCCCAACTTTCGTTCCTGCTCGACCCGTCGGTCTCGCAGTCAAGCTCCCTTGTTGCCTTTACACTCTACGCACGATTTCCAACCGTGCTGAGGGAACCTTTGGGCGCCTCCGTTACTCTTTAGGAGGCGACCGCCCCAGTCAAACTGCCCACCTGACACTGTTCACCACCCGGATCACGGCATGGTGTTAGAAGCCCAAAACATCAAGGGTGGTATCTCAAGGACGACTCCCCGGCAGCCAAGGCCGCCGGTTCACAGTCTCCCACCTATCCTGAGCGAGATACATCAGACTCCAATATCAAGTTGCAGTAAAGGTTCACGGGGTCTTTCCGTCTAGCTGCGGGTACTCGGCATCTTCACCGAGACTTTAATTTCACCGAGCCTCTCGTTGAGACAGCGTCCAACTCGTTGCGCCATTCGTGCAGGTCGGAACTTACCCGACAAGGAATTTCGCTACCTTAGGACCGTTATAGTTACGGCCGCCGTTTACCGGGGCTTAGCTTCACTGCTTCGCGCCGAAGCGCTAACAAGTCCGCGTAACCTTCCGGCACCGGGCAGGCGTCAGCCCCTATACGTCGTCTTACGACTTAGCAGAGGCCTGTGTTTTTGGTAAACAGTCGGTTGGACCAATTCACTGCGGCCCCCTCAGGCTCCCTCCGTGTGGAGTTCACCCTAACGGGGCGTCCCTTCTCCCGAAGTTACGGGACGATTTTGCCGAGTTCCTTAACGAGAGTTAGCTCGCTCACCTCAGTATGTTCTACTTGTCCACCTGTGTCGGTTATCGGTACGGGCACGCGAATCCTGCCTAGAGGATTTTCTCGGAGGCATGGGATCGGGGACTGGCCGGCGGTCAAGCCAGCTGGCATCGCACCTCGCGTCAAAACGCCCCTGCGGATTTCCCTACAGAGACTGGCTACGTGCTTGCCCCAGGACGACCATCGCCTGGGTTCCCTTACCCTTCCCCGTCCCCCCATCGGTCATAACGGAAACGACGTGGTACAGGAATATCAACCTGTTGGCCATCGGCTACGCCTTTCGGCCTCGCCTTAGGTCCCGACTAACCCTGAGCAGACGAACTTTACTCAGGAAACCTTGGACAATCGGTGGAGGGGAGTCTCACCCCTCTATCGTTACTCATGCCGGCATTCTCACTTCCAGTCACTCCACAGGGGCTTACGCACCTGCTTCACGCAACTGGAACGCTCTCCTACCGCGTGCAGAGCCCGCAGGCCTGCACACCCATAGCTTCGGAGACTAGCTTGAGCCCCGTTGAATTCTCCGCGCCCGAACACTTGACCAGTGAGCTGTTACGCACTCTTTTAAGGGTGGCTGCTTCTAAGCCAACCTCTTGGTTGTCTCTGCACTCGGACATCGTTCACCACTTAGCTAGTACTTAGGGTCCTTAGCTGATGGTCTGGGTTGTTCCCCTTTTGCGTACGAAGTTTATCCCCCGCACACTGACTCCCGCGCTAACCGTGACGGTCTTCGGAGTTTGCCTGAAGTCGGTAACCTGGTAGGGCCCCTAGTCCAAACAGTGCTCTACGGCCGCCACGCAATCACGCGAGGCTATACCTAAATATATTTCGGAGAGAACCAGATATCTCTGGGCTTGATTAGCCTTTCACTCCAATCCACAGGTCATCCGCCCAGTTTTCAACCTAGGTCGGTTCGGCCCTCCACGAGGTCTTACCCCCGCTTCAGCCTGCCCATGGATAGCTCGCCCAGTTTCGGGTCTACCGCCAATGACTATGTCGCCCTATTCAGACTCGCTTTCGCTGCGGCTCCGCTCATCGCTTAACCTTGCCACTGACGAGTAACTCGCCGGCTCGTGATGCAAAAAGCACGCCGTCACACCCGAAGGTGCTCCGACCACTTGTAGGCTTACGGTTTCAGGTACTATTTCACTCCCCTTCAGGGGTGCTTTTCACCTTTCCCTCACGGTACTAGTTCACTATCGGTCACCAGGTAGTACTTAGCCTTGGAGGGTGGTCCCCCCAGATTCGGACCGCGTTTCACGGGTGCGGTCCTACTCAGGAACATCAGTCGGCAGATCAGTGCGTTTTCACCTACGGGACGATTGCCCTCTGTGGTGCGAGGTTCCACTCGCTTCGGTTAACACCTGATTTGGTAACTGCCGCCGAGCCAGGCACGGCTCGGGCGTGATGTCCTACGACCCCTGACAGACAACGCGTGCCCGCTTGCATCTGTCAGGTTTAGGCTGATCCCCTTTCGCTCGCCACTACTAAGGGAGTCTCGGTTGATTTCTATTCCTCGGGATACTTAGATGTTTCAGTTCTCCCGGTTGCCTTCCAACGACTATGAATTCACCGTTGGATGACGCCGCATTACCGGCGCCGGGTTTCCCCATTCGGAAATCCGCGGGTCAATGGCAGTTCAGCGCCTAACCGCGGCTTATCGCAGCCGTCCACGTCCTTCATCGACTCCTGGTGCCAAGGCATCCACCGTAAGCCCTTACTATCTTGACGGTGAGCGACCCTCACACTTGCGCGTAAGGGTCGTTAATTAATTACCCAGAGCCTGCCGTCGCGGCAGGCTCTAATTATTGGCCTTGTACAGTTTTCAAGGTCCACCGAGGCACGCACGGCGGAGTTCTTCCACCGGCGGTCTCTCAAAACTGAGCAGCGTTCCCACCGGCGTGATGCCAGTGGGGAGCCCGGTCGACGTTCTAGAGAAATCTCCCTAGAAAGGAGGTGATCCAGCCGCAGCTTCCGCTACGGCTACCTTGTTACGACTTCACCCCAATCACAGGTCCCACCTTCGACGGCTCCCTCCAAAAGGTTAGGCCACCGGCTTCGGGTGTTACTTGCTTTCGTGGTGTGACGGGCGGTGTGTACAAGGCCCGGGAACGTATTCACCGCAGCATTGCTGATCTGCGATTACTAGCAACTCCAGCTTCATGGAGGCGAGTTTCAGCCTCCAATCCGAACCGAGACGCACTTTCTGGGATTCGCTCCACCTCGCGGTATTGCTGCCCTTTGTATGCGCCAATGTAGCACGTGTGTAGCCCTGGACATAAGGGGCATGATGACTTGACGTCATCCCCACCTTCCTCCGGTTTGTCACCGGCAGTCTCCTATGAGTCCCCAACTTAATGATGGCAACATAGAACGGGGGTTGCGCTCGTTGCGGGACTTAACCCAACATCTCACGACACGAGCTGACGACAGCCATGCACCACCTGTGATGGTGTCCCGAAGGAAAACCGTGTTTCCACGGCGGTCACCAACATGTCAAGCCCAGGTAAGGTTCTTCGCGTTGCGTCGAATTAAACCACATGCTCCGCTGCTTGTGCGGGCCCCCGTCAATTCCTTTGAGTTTTAGCCTTGCGGCCGTACTCCCCAGGCGGGGCACTTAGTGCGTTAGCGACGGCACGGGAGGAGTCGACACCTCCCACACCTAGTGCCCATCGTTTACGGCGTGGACTACCAGGGTATCTAATCCTGTTCGCTCCCCACGCTTTCGCGCCTTAGCGTCAGTACCGTCCCAGCGAGCTGCCTTCGCTATTGGTGTTCCTCCTGATATCTGCGCATTCCACCGCTACACCAGGAATTCCACTCGCCTCTTCCGGACTCTAGCCCTGCAGTATCCATCGGCTTTCAAAGGTTGAGCCTTTGACTTTCACAACGGACTTACAGAGCCGCCTACGCGCGCTTTACGCCCAATGATTCCGGACAACGCTTGCCCCCTACGTATTACCGCGGCTGCTGGCACGTAGTTAGCCGGAGCTTCTTCTGGAGGTACCGTCAGTCCGGACGGCTATTCACCGCCGAACCTTCGTCCCTCCTGAAAGGGGTTTACAACCCGAAGGCCGTCTTCCCCCACGCGGCGTTGCTGCGTCACGCTTTCGCGCATTGCGCAAGATTCCCCACTGCTGCCTCCCGTAGGAGTCTGGGCCGTGTCTCAGTCCCAGTGTGGCTGATCGTCCTCTCAGACCAGCTACCCATCGTCGCCTTGGTAGGCCTTGACCCCACCAACAAGCTAATGGGCCGCGAGCCCCTCCCAATGCGGAGGCCGAAGCTTCCTTTAGCGAACAGGCTTACGCCTGTGCGCCACATCCGGTATTAGCCCGAGTTTCCTCGGGTTGTCCCGGTCATCGGGGCAGGTTACTCACGTGTTACTCACCCGTTCGCGGCTTGGCCCCAGGGCAAGCCCTGGTTCGTCGCACCACTTGCATGTGTTAAGCACGCCGCCAGCGTTCGTCCTGAGCCAGGATCAAACTCTCCGTGAAAGTACTTCTTACAGAGAGTGGTCATGCCTGGCTGGCCACCGGGTACACATACATGGTGGCCGGCATGACGGGTAAATCAGACCACTCGGTGCGCTGGCGCGCCGAGTGGATCGGGCTCAAACATCCCACGGACACGAATGTCCGCGGGTGCACGCTGCTCAGTTTTCAAAGACCGCTGCGCCTCTGCGGCGGGACTCGCCGTCTTTTGCGCATGGGACGGCACAGGGCCTATCCCAGAAGGACGCGGGAGTATAGCGCTACGGCGGCGCTTTGCCTAGTGCCCGCTCAGGCGTCGGCGCGCAGGCGTCGGAAGCGCCGCTTGCCGAGCTGCAGCACGCGCCCGTCGAGCTCGGCTCGCGCCGCGGTCGAGCGGCTCGGCGGCGAGCGGCTCGCCGTCGAGCCTGACGCCGCCCTGGGCGAGCAGGCGGCGTGCCTCGCTGGAGCTGATCGCGAAGGCGCCGGCCATCAGCTTCGGCAGGTGGACCGAATCGCCGCCGTCGCCGCGGTAGGCGCCGAGCGCGACCTCCTCGACCTCCTCCGGCGCCTCGTGGCGGACGAAGATGCGGTCGAAGTGCGCCTCGGCCGCGGCGCCGGCGTCCTCGCCGTGGAAGCGGGCGACGATCCGCCGCCCCAGCTCCCGCTTGGCCTCGTTCGGCGGCCCCGGCCGGGACCTCCGCCCCGAGCAGCAGGCGGAAGTACTCGGGCATCGCCTCGTCGGGGATCCGCATCAGCTTGCCGAAGATCTCCTCGGGCGCCTCGGCGACGCCGACGTAGTTGCCGAGCGACTTGCTCATCTTCTGGGACGCCGTCGGTGCCGACCAGGATCGGCATCGTCAGGATCGATTGCGGCTTCTGGCCGTGCGAGGCCTGGACGTCGCGGCCGAAGAGCAGGTTGAACTTCTGGTCGGTCCCCCCGAGCTCGACGTCGGCCTCGACCGCGACCGAGTCGTAGCCCTGCAGCAGCGGGTAGAGCAGCTCCAGCGCCGCGACCGGTTGCGCGGCGGCCATCCGCTTCTGGAAGTCGTCGCGCTCGAGCAGGCGGGCGACCGTGGTCGTCGCCAGCAGCCCGAGCAGCCGCTCTGGCTCCATCCGCAGCCACTCGCTGTTGAAGCGGACCTCGGTGCGTTCGCGATCGAGCAGCTTGAATGCCTGCTCCTGGTAGGTGGCGGCGTTGGCCTCGATCTCATCCGGGTCGGGCAGCGGCCGCTGCGCCGAGCGCCCGCTCGGGTCGCCGACGCGGGCGGTGAAGTCGCCGATGATCAGAACGACGGTGTGGCCGGCCGCCTGGAACTCGCGCAGCTTCTCCAGCACGACCGTGTGCCCGAGGTGGATGTCGGCCGTGGTCGGGTCGATCCCGAGCTTGACCCGCAGCGGACGACCCGCCTCGAGCTGCTCGGCGAGCATCCCCTCGGGCAGCACGTCGACCGCGTTACGCGTCAAGTCCGGCATTCCGCGCAATGCTAGACTGCCGCCTCCTCTTGGCGGGCCAACGCACCAAGCCGCGCCTGAAGAAACTGCGCGTTCTCTTCGTCCTCTTCGGCCTCGGCATCCTCGCTGTCGTCTCGATGGTCTTCGGGATGATGACCGCTGTCTCCAAAGACCTTCCGGCGATCTACAACTTCGCCCAGTTCAAGGCGTCCAAGAACAGCGAAGTCTTCGACGTCTCCGGCGAGCCGATCGGCACCCTGACCAGCGACCAGAACAAGATCCTGCTCACCTCGGGGCAGATCTCCCCCAATGTCAAGAACGCGGTGGTCTCGATCGAGGATGCGCGCTTCTACGAACACGACGGGGTCGACTTCCAGGGCATCGGCAGGGCGCTCGTCAAGGACATCCTCAGCCAGAGCGCCGCCCAGGGCGCCTCGACGATCACCGAGCAGTTCGTCAAGGAAGCGCTCGCCGCCCAGGAAAGCCGCACGCTCTTCCAGAAGTTCCGCGAGGCGGCGCTCGCCTACCGGCTCGAGCGCCACTGGAGCAAGGACAAGATCCTCACCGAGTACCTCAACACGGTCTACTTCGGCGAAGGCGCCTACGGGGTCGAGGCGGCGGCGAGCACCTACTTCGGCCAGGCCCATCCGGGCTGCGGCGGCGCCTCCGAGCCGTGCGCGGCCGTGCTCGAGCCCTGGGAGGCGGCGCTGCTGGCGGCGATCATCAACTCGCCGACGGCCTACAACCCCAAGTACTTCCCCGAAAACGCGCTCGCGCGGCGCAATCTGGTGCTGGAAAAGATGTACGAGCAGGGCTACATCACCCAGGCCCAGCTCGAAGAAGGCAGCCAGCAGGCGCTGCCGCCGCCGGCCGACATCAGCGCGCCCAGGCTCGACTCCAAGGCGCCCTACTTCACCGCCTGGCTGCGCCAGCAGCTGGTCGAACGCTACGGCGCCTCGAAGACCTTCTTCGGCGGGCTGAAAGTGAAGACGACGCTCGACCTGCGCCTGCAGAGCGCGGCCGAGGAAGCGGTCAACAGCTACCTCGGCTACCTGCCGCCAACCGCCGCCGTGGTCGTGATCGACAACAAGACGGCCGGGGTCAAGGCGATGGTGGGCGGGCCGGACTTCCAGACCAAGCCGTTCAACCTGGCGACCCAGGGGCGCCGCCAGCCGGGATCGTCGATCAAGCCATTCACGCTGATCACGGCGCTGGAAGAGGGGATCTCCCCCTACACGACCTACGCCTCGGCGCCGCAGGAATTTCGCTTCGGCAAGCACGGCCAGGAAAAGTTCGTCGTCAACAACGACGAGGACTCCTACCTCGGCTCCTGCGACATCGTCTGCGCGACGACCTACTCCGACAACTCGATCTACGCCCAGCTCGCGCTCGAAGGCCTCAAGGGCAAGAACGTCTCCGAGCGCACCCACTCGATCGCGGCGACGGTTCACAAGATGGGCTACAACGGGCCGGTCTCGACCAACCCGGCGATGGTGCTGGGCGGGCTGCACGAAGGCGTCTCGCCGCTCGGCTGGGCCTACGCCTACTCGACCCTCGCCAACGACGGCGACCGGATCAGCGGCACGCTCGCCCCCGAACCGGGCGACAGCCCCGTCTCCTACACGCAGGTCACCGACCAGGACGGGCACACGATCCGCGGCGGCGACAACGACTCGCT